>NZ_JBSSBM010000002.1:5947500-8829559 GCF_054058795.1 Bradyrhizobium sp. USDA 4506
CGCCGAAATGATCCCGGAGATAATGAATGGCTCAGGCGAATTGCTTCGCTTGATCCAAACTCGGATCGATCTCCTCTTTACGATGTCAGAAAACACGCACGTCACCGTCCATCCGGACCAATGAGTGCGAAGTGATGTTTCGCGGACGATATGAACAGAGCTTCCTGCAAAGACGCATTCTCGAGCTTCAATTCCATCTGGTGGAGCCAGACGGGATCGAACCGACGACCTCATGCTTGCAAAGCACGCGCTCTCCCAGCTGAGCTATGGCCCCGTACCAGAAGACGAATGCTCCGCACTCGATCAAAATGGTGGGCCTGGGAAGACTTGAACTTCCGACCTCACGCTTATCAAGCGCGCGCTCTAACCAACTGAGCTACAAGCCCCTAACACGAGAGACATGCCGGCGCGCACCCGACCTGAAGTCGGTGCATCGCACAGCGCTCAGCCCCTGGCGCGTGTTCGTCCGCGAAGAAAGAGAAACGAAGACGGCGAAATCCCGCCAATGGAGCTCAACAATCCTGAAACTGTTGGCCCCTGAATGTTTCTAAAACGATCCGATAGATAGCGTGAGCTGATCTGAAGGATCATCCTTAGAAAGGAGGTGATCCAGCCGCAGGTTCCCCTACGGCTACCTTGTTACGACTTCACCCCAGTCGCTGACCCTACCGTGGCCGGCTGCCCCCTTTCGGTTAGCGCACCGTCTTCAGGTAAAACCAACTCCCATGGTGTGACGGGCGGTGTGTACAAGGCCCGGGAACGTATTCACCGTGGCGTGCTGATCCACGATTACTAGCGATTCCAACTTCATGGGCTCGAGTTGCAGAGCCCAATCCGAACTGAGACGGCTTTTTGAGATTTGCGAAGGGTCGCCCCTTAGCATCCCATTGTCACCGCCATTGTAGCACGTGTGTAGCCCAGCCCGTAAGGGCCATGAGGACTTGACGTCATCCCCACCTTCCTCGCGGCTTATCACCGGCAGTCTCCTTAGAGTGCTCAACTAAATGGTAGCAACTAAGGACGGGGGTTGCGCTCGTTGCGGGACTTAACCCAACATCTCACGACACGAGCTGACGACAGCCATGCAGCACCTGTCTCCGGTCCAGCCGAACTGAAGAACTCCGTCTCTGGAGTCCGCGACCGGGATGTCAAGGGCTGGTAAGGTTCTGCGCGTTGCGTCGAATTAAACCACATGCTCCACCGCTTGTGCGGGCCCCCGTCAATTCCTTTGAGTTTTAATCTTGCGACCGTACTCCCCAGGCGGAATGCTTAAAGCGTTAGCTGCGCCACTAGTGAGTAAACCCACTAACGGCTGGCATTCATCGTTTACGGCGTGGACTACCAGGGTATCTAATCCTGTTTGCTCCCCACGCTTTCGTGCCTCAGCGTCAGTATCGGGCCAGTGAGCCGCCTTCGCCACTGGTGTTCTTGCGAATATCTACGAATTTCACCTCTACACTCGCAGTTCCACTCACCTCTCCCGAACTCAAGATCTTCAGTATCAAAGGCAGTTCTGGAGTTGAGCTCCAGGATTTCACCCCTGACTTAAAGACCCGCCTACGCACCCTTTACGCCCAGTGATTCCGAGCAACGCTAGCCCCCTTCGTATTACCGCGGCTGCTGGCACGAAGTTAGCCGGGGCTTATTCTTGCGGTACCGTCATTATCTTCCCGCACAAAAGAGCTTTACAACCCTAGGGCCTTCATCACTCACGCGGCATGGCTGGATCAGGCTTGCGCCCATTGTCCAATATTCCCCACTGCTGCCTCCCGTAGGAGTTTGGGCCGTGTCTCAGTCCCAATGTGGCTGATCATCCTCTCAGACCAGCTACTGATCGTCGCCTTGGTGAGCCATTACCTCACCAACTAGCTAATCAGACGCGGGCCGATCTTTCGGCGATAAATCTTTCCCCGTAAGGGCTTATCCGGTATTAGCTGAAGTTTCCCTCAGTTGTTCCGAACCAAAAGGTACGTTCCCACGCGTTACTCACCCGTCTGCCGCTGACATATTGCTATGCCCGCTCGACTTGCATGTGTTAAGCCTGCCGCCAGCGTTCGCTCTGAGCCAGGATCAAACTCTCAAGTTGGACTTGAAACCTTGAACCGGCTGATCACAACGTTTGACGAGGTCCCACCATTCTTCGTCGACCGAAGTCAACGAGCCGCCTGCGATTCACATCGTTGGCAGCGATGGTGTAACCTTTAAAACGTGTACCGCCGAAGTCTTTCGTCCACTCTCAGAAGTCAAAAGCCGAAGCCTTCAAGTATTCCGAGAGACGCAAGGACTCCGCCGTCCACGTTTCTCTTTCTTCATCTTCACTTGTCAAACAGCCCGGGATCCGATGACCCCACACCCTTAGAGGGTGGTTCTACCCTTCACCGGCCGACGGTGAACTTCAACCGATTTATGTCGGCTGTTGTGTCACTCATCGAAGTGAGGAGCATCAGTGGCGCGTTCGCTCGCCTTGGTCAGTGACCCGGCGGCGCCGCGCTCAGTGGTTGGTTTATAGTCCGCACCCCTCGGGATTGTCAACGGCCATTGTCAACAAATCGTCGCACGCCCAAATCGCTTGTGCAGTGCGAAGAAATTCTCGTGCTTTCCGTGGCTTAGGTCGGAGGTAAAAATTCGCCACCCAGCCCTCGCGGCAAAAAACTTTAAAAAAAGTTCGTCGCCGGGGAGCCCGTGAGGCCCTCCAAAACGGGTTCCGACCGCCCCGGGGGGGGGGGGGCGGCGGGCATCGACCTGCTTTCAGGGAAGCTTTTCCACCTCAAATGCCGCACTTGAGCCACAATCCTGCGACGTTCTGGCTATAACGAATGCATTGAACCGCTCGTAACCTGTGGGGGCTGGGGCGGTTTTTCTGGGGGACCAGGCGATTTTCTCCAAGAATCCGTCGCCTCTTCCCTTCGCGGCCGAGCAACATCGAGAGATCTGCACACCATTGACGTTCGAGAGTGCGGCTAGCTAATGGCCATCGGCTTCTCGAATTCGATGCGTGTGGCTCGCCACACTGCCGAGATTCCTCTTCGGGGGATCAAGGTGGGGACGAGGACGAGCTGAGGTCGATCGCAGTTGCTGGAATTTGGGGGGATATCGGGTTGAGCCAACGGGCGTCACGCGGAAGCGGCATTGGGCGCGAGACCGGGATGATCGATCTCGGTCACGAACCGCCGCTTTCAGTCGACGGCACCGAGGCCGCGGTGATCGACCGCCGCCGTGTCTCCGTTCAATGGTTTAGCGGCACCATTCTGACTGGACTATGTGGCGCGGCCCTGATCGGCGGCGCCGTTTTTGCGTCGCTCGACGGCGAGATGACCTTCGCCAAGGTGCCGGAGCGCGTTGAAGGCGCGCTCCGCGGCGCGTTCACCGGCAACGATCGCGTCGTCAGCCTGCACAAGGGCGACCGCCTGCCGCCGCCCAGCGAATCCTCCGCCTCCCGCAGTCTGGTGCGCGTGTCGACCGTGACCCGCGTCGGCAATCGCGACGTGATGCGGGTGCGGCCCTTCATCCGAATTTCCGGCAATCTCTCGATGACCACGAGCGATCTGTCGGCAAAAATCCCTGCGTTCAATGCGCAGCGTCTGCTGACCGATGTCGGCTCCGACACGCCGGCGGCGGCCGAGGATCCGAATGCCGCGGCCGAGCCCGACGCCGAGGTCTCGTTCGTCACCAAGGATCTCGGCTCAGTGCTGCCGAAGGCCAAGCTCGCCGCCGTCGTCGCGCTCGACGACGTGCTGATGCGGGTCCGCGACGCAGCCAACTGGCGCGGCTCCGGCGGCTCGGTGCGCTACGCTTCACTCGCCAATGCCGCGGCTGACGCGAGCGGCGCCGGCCCCGACATGAGGATGGCCTACGCCACCGAGGGCAACACCTCCGATCCCTATGCCGGCTTCGAGACGCGCGTAGTGCCTGAGAACGTCACCCTGCTGCCGAAGACCAAAGAGCAGGTCACCGGCGGCAATCCGGTCGGCGAACGGGTTCATGTCGTCAGGAAGGGCGACAGCATCACCTCGATCCTGCGCGATCAGGGCGCGACACCCGACGAGGCGAAGGCGATCGCCGCAACGCTCGGCCCGCGCGGCCGCGACGGCGGCCTGAAGGAGGGCCAGAAGGTACGAATCCTGATGGCGCCGGCGGCGCCCGGACCGAATGTCAGGCTGCAGCCCTATCGCGTGATCGTCGCCAACGAATCCGTCATCGAAGCCGTCGCCGCGCTGTCCGATCTCGGCAAATACGTCGCCGTCGACGTGCAGAGCATGAACACTGTCACCGAGACCGCCGACAATTCCAGCGACGATGATGAGGATGATGGCAGCGGCGTGCGGCTCTACCAGAGCATTTACGAGACCGCGCTGCGCAACAAGGTGCCGCCGACCGTCATCGAAGACATGGTCAAGATCTACTCCTACGACGTCGATTTCCAGCGCAAGGTCCAGCCGGGCGACTCGTTCGACGTGTTCTTTGCCGGCGAGGACGAGGGCGTCACCAGCACCGAAAAGACCGAAGTGCTCTACGCCGCGCTGACCGTGGGCGGCGAAACCAAGAAATACTACCGATTCCAGAGCTCGGACGACGGCCTCGTCGACTACTATGACGAGACCGGCAAGAGCGCGAAGAAGTTCCTGGTGCGCAAGCCGGTCAACAACGCGATCATGCGTTCGGGCTTCGGCGGCCGCCGCCACCCGATCCTCGGCTATGTGAAGATGCACACCGGCGTCGACTGGGCCACCGCCTACGGCACGCCGATCTTCGCTTCCGGCAACGGCGTGCTCGAGAAGGTCGGATACGAGGGCGGTTACGGCAAATATATCCGCATGAAGCATGCCAATGGCTACGAGACCGCCTACGGCCACATGTCGGCCTTCGCCAAGGGCATGGAGATCGGCAAGAAGGTGCGGCAGGGCCAGGTGATCGGCTTCGTCGGCTCGACCGGCCAGTCGACCGGCCCGCACGTCCACTACGAAATCCTGGTCAACGGCCGATTCGTCGACCCGATGCGCGTGAAGCTGCCGCGCGGCCGTTCGCTCGAGGGCCCGATGCTGGCGAACTTCGAGAAGGAGCGCGACCGGATCGAGGCCCAGATGTCCAGCCGCGGCAGCTCGCGAATCGTCTCGGACGCCACCAGTTCCACGTCGCAGACGCGCTCCACCACCAACCGCTGACGGCGGAAACCTCGCTCAGGAAGCCGTTCCATCCGGAACCATCCGCACCGGTCAAGCTTTGTCCGCTTGGGCAAACCTTGCAGAGGAGGCGCGCATGGCAAGCCTCACCCGCGACGACGTGCTGAAAGCCGTCGGCTCCGCCGACGACGTCACGATCGCGAGGATTATCGCGTCCGGGGCGACGATCACCGAGCTTGCCGAGGCGCAGGCCTGGCTCGCCAATGACGAGCCGCTGATCAATGCCGGCAAGCCGCTGGCCACCGGCCGCGCCCGCGAGCTGGTCGATATCCTGTCCGAACTCGAGCCCGGCGAGGACGACGAGCCGTCACCGCCCATCGCCCCGCAGGAATGACGGGTCGGCAAGATTTACGGCGCGAGGCTGGCGCAGATCAGGAACACGATTCCGATCGCGGTCAGCCCGAATGCCACGGACGCGAGCGGGAGCAGCATGTCGATGGTGGCATGGGTGCTGTTGATCGTGCTGCCCCAGACCGCGAATTCGCCGGTCCGCCACTCCCGGAAGGGAATCGACCGCTGATGCAGGTCGTGCCGATCGTCGTATTTCCGCCAGATCAGCGATAGCACCCACGGCAACAGCACCGCGACGAACAGCAATACGCTGACGAACATCAGCGACAGCTCGACGTCGTCCTGGCGGTCGAACAATATCCATGCCGCCACCGCGAACCACGCGACGAGGCCGGCGGCTACGCCGTAGACGCGGGGATGAAGATCGTCATAGACGGGCCGGTTATGGGCAATGAGGTCTCTACTCATACAATTCGCCTTCTGCTGAGGGCGACCGGCGGCGTGGCTTTTGCAGGATGATGCAAGGCGGCGCGCGAATCAGCGATGTGATTCGAGCCGAATACTTCCCTTTGGAGCTGCGCGGGACGTTTGCCACGCCAGCCGATCATTCAGGATGAAAACGAACGCCGTCCCGAGGCGGTTTCATTAATTCGGGCCCACAAAACGGGCCGCCAGACAGGAACTCCGTCACGGGCGGCCCGTCGATTGTCGCGGATGCGGCCTGTCGCCAGGCCGCATCCAGTTTCGCTATCGAAACGCTCAGTTCAGCTTGCGCTTCGAGACCGGGGCCTCGAACTGCACGATCTCGGCGGTTTTGGGCACCTGACCGTTGAAGGTCAGCACGTTGCCCTTCTCCGAGATCACCACGTGATCGCCGTCCTTGACCTCGCCGGCGAGGATCATCTCGGCCAGCGGATCCTGCACGCTGCGCTGGATCACCCGCTTCAGCGGGCGGGCGCCGTAAGCCGGATCCCAGCCCTTCTCGGCGAGCCAGTCCCGCGCCTTGGCGTCCAGCGTGAGCTCGATCTTGCGATCCTCGAGCAGCTTGGTCAGCCGCGCGAACTGGATCTCGACGATGCGGCCCATCTCGCTCTTCTGCAGGCGGTGGAACAGGATGATCTCGTCGATGCGGTTCAGGAATTCCGGCCTGAAATGCGCCCGCACGACGCCCATCACCTGATCGCGGACCGCCGCGGTGTCCTCGCCCTCCGGCTGATTCACCAGGGATTCCGAACCGAGGTTCGAGGTCATGATGATCAGCGTGTTGCGGAAGTCGACGGTGCGGCCCTGACCATCGGTCAGGCGGCCGTCGTCGAGCACCTGCAACAGCACGTTGAAGACGTCGGGATGCGCCTTCTCGATCTCGTCGAACAGCACCACTTGATAAGGCCGCCGCCGCACCGCTTCGGTCAGGGCACCGCCCTCGTCGTAGCCGACATAGCCGGGAGGCGCGCCGATCAGCCGCGAGACCGAGTGCTTCTCCATGAATTCGGACATGTCGAGGCGGACCATCGCGGTCTCGTCGTTGAACAGGTCAGCGGCGAGCGCCTTGGTCAGCTCGGTCTTGCCGACGCCGGTGGGGCCCAAGAACATGAACGAGCCGGTCGGCCGGTTCGGATCCTGCAGGCCCGCGCGGGCACGGCGCACGGCGGTTGCCACCGCACGCACGGCTTCAGCCTGGCCGACGACGCGCTTGGCGAGACTGTCCTCCATTTTCAGGAGCTTGTCCTTTTCGCCCTCGAGCATCTTGTCGACCGGCACGCCGGTCCAGCGCGAGACGACCTGCGCGATGTGGTTGGCGGTGACCGCCTCCTCCATCATCTCGCCGCCGTTCGGCCTGCTGTTCGCTTGCGCCTCTATGTCGGCGAGCTTCTTTTCCAGCTCGGGAATCCGGCCATAGGCCAGTTCGCCCGCCTTCTGGAATTCGCCGCGACGCTGCGCATTGGCCAACTCGACGCGGAGCGCATCGAGCTCGCTCTTCAGCTTCTGGGCATTGGAGAGCTTGTTCTTCTCCGCGCTCCAGCGTGCCGTCAGCGCCGTCGATCGCTCCTCCAGCCCTGCGAGCTCCTTCTCCAGGGTCTGCAAGCGGCTCTTGGAGCCGGCATCGTTCTCCTTCTTCAGCGCCTCCTGCTCGATCTTCAGCCGGATGATGTCGCGATCCAGCGAATCGAGCTCTTCCGGCTTCGAATCGACCTGCATCTTCAGCCGCGCCGCCGCCTCGTCCATCAGGTCGATGGCCTTGTCCGGCAGGAAGCGGTCGGTGATATAGCGGTTCGACAGCGTGGTCGCGGCCACCAGCGCGGAATCGGTGATGCGCACGCCGTGATGCTGCTCGTACTTGTCCTTCAGGCCGCGCAGGATCGAGATGGTGTCCTCGACCGTCGGCTCGCTGACATAGATCGGCTGGAACCGGCGGGCCAGCGCCGCATCCTTCTCGACATGCTTGCGGTACTCGTCGAGCGTGGTCGCGCCGATACAGTGCAGCTCGCCGCGCGCGAGCGCAGGCTTCAACAGGTTGGACGCGTCCATCGCGCCGTCGGTCTTGCCGGCGCCGATCAGCGTGTGCATCTCGTCGATGAACAGGATGATGCCGCTCTCGGCGGTCGAGACCTCCTGCAGGACCGACTTCAGCCGCTCCTCGAACTCGCCGCGATATTTCGCGCCGGCGATCAGGGCGCCCATGTCGAGCGACAGCAGCTTCTTGTCCTTCAGGCTCTCCGGCACGTCGCCGTTGAGGATGCGCAGCGCCAGGCCCTCGACGATGGCGGTCTTGCCGACGCCGGGTTCACCGATCAGGACGGGATTGTTCTTGGTCCGCCGCGACAGAACTTGAATCGTGCGGCGGATCTCCTCGTCGCGGCCGATCACCGGGTCGAGCTTGCCGTCGCGCGCAGCCTGGGTCAGGTCGCGGGCATATTTCTTCAGCGCGTCGTAAGCGTTCTCGGCGGTCGCACTGTCGGCGGTGCGGCCCTTGCGCAGCGCTTCGATCGCCGCATTCAGGTTCTGCGCCGTCACGCCGCCCTTGTTCAGGATGGAGGCCGCCTCGCTGCCCTTCTCGAGCGTGAGCCCGAGCAGCAGCCGCTCGACGGTGACAAAACTGTCGCCGGCCTTGTCGGCGGCCTTTTCCGCCGCATCGAAGGCGCGCGCCAGCTCCGGCGACAGGTAGACCTGCCCGGCACCATTGCCCGAGACCTTCGGCAGCTTGTTCAGCGCCTCTTCGGTCGCTTTCAGGATTGCTCTGGAATTGCCGCCCGCACGGTCGATCAGACCGCCCGCGAGTCCCTCATTGTCGTCCAGCAGCACCTTCAACAGATGCAACGGCGAGAACTGCTGGTGACCGTCGCGCATTGCGAGCGACTGGGCAGACTGGATGAATCCGCGCGAGCGCTCGGTGTACTTCTCAATGTTCATTCGTTTTCCCTCGGCCTGCCATCGTCACCCATTCAGGCATGACAACGGCATCTTCATTGGGTTTTCCGCGGGCCGCGTTGACGTTCCTCAACCAGCCTCTGGTCGTCGCCATCATTTTTCAGGCTTGCCGCAGATGTGGGCACTTGGTTCCAAAACGGAAGAGCCACGGTCTGCGATTTCGCCCGATGAAGCTCAGCGCCGCACGATGGCGACAAGGTAGCGGCAGGGCTGAGCCGTTTCGTTACGGAAGACGATGTCCGACGGCGGACCGAGCTCGACGCGGTCGCCCGCAGCGAGCTCATGGCGCTCCGCCCCTTCCATCAAGGTGAGGCGGCCGCTGATCACCCAGACCACCTGGCGGACCAGGTGATAGGCGCTGGCGGGGAAGCCGGCTTCCTGCCTCGCAGGCAGCTCGATCTCCACCAGCTCCAGCGGATTGGCCGGATGCAGGAACACCTGCCGCCGCAGATAGGCCGCCTTCGGATCGCGCCACACCGGCTGATCCTTGGCCCGCTGCAGGCGGGAATTGTGTGAGGCAACCTCGAACAACGCGGCCATGGTCAGACCGTAGGCCGTGGCGATCCGCGACAGCGTCGCCGCCGTCGGGCTTGCCTCCGCCCGCTCGATCTTGCTCAGCATGGCCTTGGACACGCCGGCCCGCCCGGCGAGGTCCGCCAGCGACCAGCCGCGGCCCTCCCGTTCGGCGCGAACCCGCCGCCCGAGAGCCTCATCGGCCTTGTCCTCTATAATTGACATATTGTCTTATATAGTAGACGATGGGGTCCATTCAAGAGGCGCGTCAAGGAACCAGCGATGATTATCCGCCCCGCCACCGAGCAGGACATCCCTGCGATTACCGCGATCTTCAACGAGGCGGTCGCCAACTCGAACGCGATCTGGACGGAGAAGCAGGATTCCGAGGCCGAGAGGCTGGCCTGGATGACGGCCCGGCAGGCTCTGGGCTATCCCGTGCTAGTAGCCGTCGAGGGAGCGACGGTGCTCGGCTATGGCACATTCGGCGACTTCCGGGCCTTCCCGGGTTACCGCTACAGCGTCGAGCACAGCGTCTATATGCATGCCGATCATCGCGGCCGCGGCCTCGGCCGGATCGTCGTCGACGAGCTGATCGCCGCGGCCACCGCGCTCGGCAAGCACGTCATGATCGCCGGCATCGACGGCGGCAATCCCGCCTCGCTCCGGCTGCACGCGCAGGCCGGCTTCGTCGAGGTCGCCCGGATGCCGGAGGTCGGACGCAAGTTCGGCCGCTGGCTCGATCTCGTGTTCATGCAGCGCCTGCTGGACGCTCCTGGAGCGGCGCGCGCCGACTAGTACCTTCCCGCGGGTGGCAGTTCTCCTCGCACGCCAAACAGGCTAGAGCGGGCGAATGGACAACACGCACGCTTCCTCTGCCCGGATCGCCGGCATCTATCGCTATCCCGTCAAGGGTCTCACGCCCGAGCCGCTGCCGCACGCAGAGCTCAAGGCCGGCGAGACGCTCCGCTCCGATCGCCGCTATGCGATCGAGAACGGCCCGAGCGGTTTCGATCCCTCGGTGCCGAAATGGCTGCCGAAGCCGCATTTCCTGATGCTGCAGCGGGACGAGTGGCTGGCGCCGCTGCGCGCCCATTTCGACGATGACAGCCACGTGCTGACGCTGCGTCGGGATGGCGCGATGGTGGCCCAGGGCGACCTCGAGACCGCGGAAGGCCGCGCGGCGATCGAACGCTATTTCGCTGACCGTCATACCGGCCAGATCAAGGGCCCGCCCAAGGTGCTGGTCAGCCCCGGGCACAGCTTCTCCGACGTGCCGCGCAAGGTGGTCTCGATCATCAATCTGGCCAGCCTGCGGGCGATCGAGCAGATGGTGCAGGCGCCGGTCCATCCGCTGCGCTTCCGCGCCAACCTCTATGTCGAAGGCTGGCCGGCCTGGCATGAAGCCAGCCTGCTCGACCAGACCATCGCGATCGGCAGCGCCCGGGCCAGGGTGGTGAAGCGCATCACCCGCTGCGCCGCGGTCAATGTCGATCCCGATACCGGCGCGCGCGACCTCTCGGTGCCGAACACGCTGATGCAGCGTTTCGGCAACAATGAGTGCGGCATCTATGCCGAGATCATCAGCGATGGCGGCGCCGCCGTCGGCGACACGATTGCCGCTGAGGGACCTGTAGCGTCGTAGGCCGGGCAAGGCGCGTGCGCGCCCTGCCCCGCTTTCGAGCGATCAGTTGGTCGGCATCACATAGGCGTAGATGCGGCCGCGCGAGACCCGCGTCTCGCGGACGCGGTGGCCGCTGTTGCCCGAGATCATGATCGGATTGCCCTTGGCATCGACGCCGGTGATGATGCCGACATGGCCGCCGCCGCGGCGGCTCATCACGGCGATGGCGCCGACCTGCGGTCCCGAAACGCGCGTGCCGTATTTGGCGAACGAGCTCGCCATGTCGGAGCCGGTGCCGCGATGGCCGGTGTGCTGCAGCACCATGTTCATGAAGCGGGCGCACCACAGGCTGGAGCGGCCGGTCGGATTGCCGCCGAGATAGCGGCGCGCCTCGGCCACGATGCCGGACGAGCCGAAGCCGTTTGCCGCAATCACGCCGCCCGTGTTGGGCACGGGGTCAGCGCTGCCGGGCAACGGCGCTGCGTTGGTTTCGATGATCCCGCCCGGCTGCGCGAGTGCGCGGCGCTCGGCGCGCGACAGCCGCGCTGCGGGCCGATAGTGATGACGGGCATAATGACGCGCGTGATGGCCGGCATGGGCCGAATGCGCGTGACGTGAATGATGCGGACGGGCGGATGCCGGTGCGGCGGAGATCACGGCGAGAGTGAGCGAACACAGAGCCAGCGCCAAAACACGAAGCGACCGGCGACACGCAAGCAACTGAACCATACTTCACTAGATCCTCTGTAACACCCCCCAATTCCCCGTCGCGTTCCCAAGGAAACACTCAAGGGAACACGGCGGTGGTTTTGAAAATCGGGATGGCGCGAGGAAGATTTCATGCGGCACTGCGGGAACAATTTCTGGGTCATTCCGCGATGATTCGATGACGAGAAAGGAACCGGAACTGCCGCATTGCGGCCTTGAAAATTAACTGCAAATCTGGGGGCGGCCAACGAGAGGAGAATTTCAATGCCCTACGCCACGACGAAAGATCATGTCCGCCTCCATTTCGAAGAGGCCGGCAGCGGAACCCCGATCATCTTCCTGCACGAGTTCGCCGCGGATCACACCAATTGGGAGCCGCAGATGCGCTATTTCGCGCGCGGCCACCGCTGCATCGCCTATTCGGCGCGCGGCTACACGCCGTCCGACGTGCCTGCGAGTGCCGACGTCTACACCTACCAGCACTTCTATACCGACGCGCTCGCCGTGCTCGACCATCTCGGCATCGCCAGGGCGCATTTCGTCGGACTCTCGATGGGCTCCTATTCGTCGCTGCAGGTCGCCCTCAACGCGCCGGAGCGCGCGCTGTCGATGACGCTGGCCGCGGTCGGCTCCGGCTCGAGCCTCGAGAATCTCGACGCCTTCCGCGCGCAGTGCCGCGCCAATGCCGCGCAATACGAGAGCATCGGCGCGGTTGAGGTCGCCAAGGTGACGCGCGAAGCGCCGAGCCGGATTCCGTTCCTGGTCAAGGATCCGCGCGGCCACGCCGATTTCTACGCCGCGCTCGCCCGCCACGACGCCAGAGGCTCAGCCAACACGATGCGCAGCTTCCAGGGCGGTCGGCCCTCGATCTACACCATGACCGACGCCATCAAGCGCGCCGCGACGCCGGCGCTGATTCTGTGCGGCGACGAGGACGACAATTGCATTGCGCCCAGCATGTTTCTGAAGCAGCATCTGCCGGCGGCCGGCCTCTCGTTCTTCCCGAAGTCGGGTCACGTGCTCAACCTCGAGGAGCCGGCGCTGTTCAACGAGATGGTCGGGCGCTTCATCGCGCTGGTCGAGGCCGGCCGCTGGCCGGTGCGCGATCCGAGGTCGCTGGTGGCGGCGCCGGTGTAGTCCTGTCATTCCGGGGCGATGCGCAGCATCGAACCCGGAATCTCGAGATTCCGGGTTCACGCTTCGCGTGCCCCGGAATGACGCCATGACGTCACTTCCCCTGCCCACCCCTGCTGAGCAGGAACACACCCTGCTCGCCGAACATGTTCCACACCCACCACGGCAGGTTGAGCGGCACCGGACGGCCGTAGAGATCGAGCGCCACCGCGCGCTCCATCTTGACGTTGATCTCCTCGCAGAGCTGCACGAAATCCTTGATGGTGCAGAAGTGGATGTTCGAGGTGTCGTACCAGCTCGCCGGCAAATTCTCGGTGCGCGGCATGTGGCCCCCGATCAACAGCTGCAGCCGCATCTTCCAGAACCCGAAATTCGGGAACGAGACGATGGCGCGCTGGCCGATGCGCAGCAGATTTTCCAGCACCACCTTGGGCTGTCGCGTCGCCTGCAAGGTCTGCGACAGGATCACGTAGTCGAACGCATCGTCGGGATAGTTGACGAGATCGGTGTCGGCATCGCCCTGCACCACGGCGAGCCCCTTGGCGACGCAGCCATTGACGCCCTCGCGTGACAGCTCGATGCCGCGGCCGTCGATGCCGCGGCTTTCCAGCAGCTGCAACAACTCGCCGTCGCCGCAGCCGACATCGAGCACGCGCGAGCCCGGCCGCACCATGTCGGCGACCAGCAGATGATCGGTGCGATAGCCGCCGGTCCGCTCCGGCGCGATACCCGGCAAGGGCAATGTCTGCTGCATGCTCATGACCGGCCGCCGTCCTTCAGGCCGCGCGCCTTGCCTGCGGCCAGCAGGAAGGCACGGGAGATCTCGAGGAATTCCGGCACATCGAGCAGGAAGGCGTCGTGGCCCTTGTCGGTCTCGATCTCGGCGAACGACACCCGTGCGCTCGACGCGTTCAGCGCATGCACCAGCGCGCGCGATTCCGAGGTCGGAAACAGCCAGTCGCTGGTGAAGGACACCACGCAGAACCGGGTCTGGATGCCAGCGAACGCCTTCGCCAGCACACCGTTGTGGTCGGCGGCGATGTCGAAATAGTCCATCGCGCGGGTCAAATAGAGATAGGAGTTGGCGTCGAAGCGCTCGACAAAGGACGAGCCCTGATAGCGCAGGTAGCTCTCGACCTGGAAGTCCGCATCGAACGAGAAGGTCGGCAGCTCGCGGTCCTGCATCCGCCGTCCGAACTTGCGGTGCAGCGCGGCGTCCGAGAGATAGGTGATGTGCGCGGCCATCCGCGCCACCGCCAATCCACGGTGCGGATGGGTGTCCTCGTCGACATAGCGGCCGCCGCGCCAGTCCGGATCAGCCATCACGGCCTGGCGGCCGAGCTCGTGGAACGCGATGTTCTGCGCCGAGTGGCGCGTCGAGCAGGCGATCGCGAGCGTCGAGAATACGCGCTCCGGATAGGCCGCGGTCCATTGCAGCACCTGCATGCCGCCCATCGAACCGCCGACCACGCAGAACAGCGTATTGATGCCGAGGCGATCGATCAGCATCGCCTGCGCGCGCACCATGTCGGGGATGGTGATGATCGGGAAATCGAGTCCCCACACCTTGCCGGTCGCGGGGTTCAACGACGCGGGGCCGGTCGAGCCCATGCAGCCGCCGATCACATTGGAGCAAATGATGAAGTATTTTTCGGGATCGATCGGCCGACCGGCGCCGACCATGGTCTCCCACCAGCCGGGCTTGCCGGTGACGGGATGGATGTTGTTGACATGCTGATCGCCGGTCAGCGCGTGGCAGACCAGGATCGCGTTGGAGCGGTCGGCATTGAGCTCGCCATAGGTCTGGTAGGCGATCTGGAATGGTGCGAGATCGACGCCGCAATCGAGCTTGAGCGGCTGGTCCATCCCGAACTTCGCCACCAATGACGACGGATGGTCGGCCTCATGGGCGCGATCATCGCTCGGGGTTTGTGGGCTCGGTATCGGACGCACGTTGCTCATCTAGGCGACCCTGCCTCCGCGCGGGAGGGCTCGACGGACCTCAGGCCAATAAAAAACCCGGCCTGAACAAAGGTTCGGCCGGGAGCTGATAAGGTCCCCGGCCTGTTTAGCGAGTTGTTTAACGTGGCTGCAAGCCGGCCGGCTCAAATGACCACGGGACGCAGGGAACGTAGTCCCCACGCCCCCCGCCGTCAAGACAGCCCTGCCCACGGCCAATTGGTTAACCGAATGCGCAAGGCACGCCTGCGACGTTTCTCTTTGCTTTCGCTGCCCGTCTTTCCTAATCAGGGACCCTGTCCGACGCGGCACCGGGCCGCCCCGACGACAAGGTTTGAGAGCATGTCCAACCCACCCCCGTCGCCGCCCTCGCTGCAGGATCTGCGCAAGGAGATCGATGCGATCGACGAGCAGGTTCACCGCCTGTTGATGGCGCGCGGCGACATCATCGACCGCCTGATCCAGGTCAAGAAGACCCAGGAGGTCGGCTCGGCATTCCGCCCGGCGCGCGAGGCCAGCATGATGCGCGAGCTGGTGCGGCGTCATCGCGGCATCCTGCCGCTCGACACCATCGAGAGCATCTGGCGCGTCATCATCTCGACCTTCACCTATGTGCAGGCGCCATTCGCGGTGCATGCCGATGTTTCCGTCGGCGAATCGGCCATGCGCGACTCGGCGCGGTTTCACTTCGGCTTCGTGGTGCCCTACGTGTCGCATTTCAGCGCGCAGGCCGCGGTCGAGGCGGTGGCGAAATCGAAGGGCGACCTCGCGCTGGTCTCCGCGATCGCGAGCCGCACGCCGTGGTGGAATGCGCTCGAGGCCGATGGCGCGCCGAAGATCATCGCGCGGCTGCCGTTCCTCGAACGCGCCGACCATCCCGCCGCGCTGCCGGTGTTCGTGATCTCGCGGGTCGCCGACGACGCCATGGTCACCGAAGTGCAGACCTGGAGCGTGCGCGTCTCCGGCTGGAACGCCGATGTCGCCCGGGCGCTTGCGCCGCTCGCCGAGATCGTCGCGGTCCCCGACACCGCTTTCGACGGCGCGGCGCTCCTGATCTCGGTCACCGGCCACGATTTCGAGGCCATCAAGCTCGCCCTGATCAAGGCCGGCGCCTCGGTTCGCTCGTCGGCCCTCGTCGGCAGCCACGCAACGCGCTATACGGTGCCCTCTAACGGATCGGCCAGGACCTGAAGCAAGAGCCAGCCGCCCGTCCAGACTTTTGTTTTGACGCGTTTTCTTCACGCGAACCGGTATCCACTTCGCTCGAAAACGCTCTGTTCGGAGTTGATGATGTCCCGCCCCGTGCCGAACCCCGGCATCCTCGATATTGCGCCCTACACGCCCGGCAAGAGCCCGGTGCCGGAACCGGGCCGCAAGGTGTTCAAGCTGTCCGCCAACGAGACGCCGTTCGGGCCATCTCCGAAGGCGATCGCGGCCTACAAGGCCGCGGCTGACCATCTCGAGGACTATCCGGAGGGCACCTCGCGCGTGCTGCGCGAGGCGATCGGCCGCGCCTACGGGCTTGATCCCGACCGCATCATCTGCGGCGCCGGCTCCGACGAAATCCTCAACCTGCTGGCGCACACCTATCTCGCCCCCGGCGACGAGGCGATCTCGACCACCCACGGCTTCCTGGTCTACCCGATCGCCACCATGGCGAACGGCGCCAGGAACGTGATCGCGGCCGAGACCAACTTTACCGCCGACGTCGACGCCATTCTCAAGGTGGTGACGCCGAAGACCAAGCTGGTGTGGCTCGCCAACCCGAACAATCCGACCGGCACCTATATCCCGTTCGACGAGGTCAAGCGGCTGCGCGCCGCGCTGCCCTCGCATGTGCTGCTGGTGCTCGATGCCGCCTATGCCGACTATGTCTCGCGCAACGACTACGAGCTCGGCATCGAGCTGGTCGCGACCACAGACAACACGGTGGTGACGCACACCTTCTCGAAGATCCACGGCCTTGCGGCGCTGCGGATCGGCTGGATGTTCGGGCCGGCGCATATCGTCGATGCCTGCAACCGCATCCGCGGTCCGTTCAACGTCACGACGCCGGCGATGCTGGCGGCGGTGGCGGCGATCGAGGACACCGCGCATGTGCAGAAGTCGCGGACCCACACCGAACAATGGCGCAACTGGCTGACCGAGGAGATCGGCAAGCTCGGGCTGAAGGTGACGCCGAGCGTCGCCAATTTCGTGCTCATCCATTTCCCGACCGACACGGGCAAGACCGCGGCGGAAGCCGACGCCTATCTCACGCGGCGCGGCCTCGTGCTGCGCGCACTCAACAATTACAAGCTGCCGCATGCGCTGCGCATGACCATTGGCACCGAGGAGGCCAACCGCCTCGTGGTCGAGGGGCTGCGCGACTTCCTGGCCGGAAAGTGACATCGTGACCACCGCTCCGCTCTTCAAACGCATCGCGCTGATCGGCTTCGGTCTGATCGGCGGCTCGATCGCGCGCGGCGCGCGCGCGCAGGGGCTGGTCGGCGAGATCGTGACCACCGCGCGCTCGGAGAAGACGCGTGCGCGCGTCGCCGAGCTCGGGATCGTCGATCGCGTCGTCGAGACCAACATCGAGGCGGTGAAGGACGCCGACCTCGTCATCCTTTGCATCCCGGTCGGCGCCTGCGGTCCGGTCGCCGCCGAGATCGCCCCGCATCTGAAGCCCGGCGCCATCATCTCCGACGTCGGCTCGGTGAAGGGCGCCGTCGTCAAGGACATGGCGCCGCATCTGCCTGACGGCGTCCACTTCGTCCCGGCGCATCCGGTGGCCGGCACCGAGCATTCGGGGCCGGATTCCGGCTTCGCCGAGCTGTTCATCAACCGCTGGTGCATCCTCACCCCGCCCGAAGGCACCGATCCCGCGGCGACCGACCGATTGCGCACGTTCTGGGCCGCGCTCGGCGCCAAGGTCGAGATCATGACGCCCGACCATCATGACCTCGTGCTCGCGATCACCAGCCATCTGCCGCATCTGATCGCCTACACCATCGTCGGCACCGCCGACGAGCTGGCGCAGGTGACGGAATCCGAGGTCATCAAATTCTCCGCCGGCGGCTTCCGCGACTTCACCCGCATCGCTGCCTCGGACCCGACGATGTGGCGCGACGTGTTCCTCGCCAACAAGGACGCCGTGCTCGAGATGCTCGGCACCTTCAACGAGGATCTGTCGAAGCTGACCCGCGCGATCCGGCGCGGCGACGGCGAAGCGCTGTTCGACCACTTCACCCGCACCCGGGCCATCCGCCGCGGCATCGTCGAGACCGGCCAGGACTCCGCCGCACCCGACTTCGGCCGGCCGCATGCGAATTTGAAGACGTAAGCGGGACGACTTCTCTCCATTCGTCGTCCCGGCGAAAGCCGGGACCCATACTCCGCGGCGGGTGTGGTTGACGGGACTCGTCGTCCCAGCATCGCGCAACAATGACCAGCTGTGGTTATGGGTCCCGGCTTTCGCCGGGACGACACCGAGTGTGTTGCGCTGCTTGTGGGTCACACGTCCGCATTCTCGCGACATGAATCGCTGATTGCCCGTCGGATTGTGTCGCCGCAGGGCCGACCCACCTACCGGCGGACGGAGCGAGCTGATAGCCTCCAGCAGGAAAGCCGGCGCGGCGCTGATGACAGGGAGCGATCAGATGATACTCAGTCCGGATCATGTGACTATCGCAGTGGCAGATGCCGGCCCGGCGATCGAATTCTTCGCACTGCTCGGCTTCAAGAAGACTCACGTCGCGACCATCGACGGCGGCGTTCCCGCCCGGTACATGGGCATGCCGGCCATGAAGGCGCAGCACATCACCCTCGCACTCGAGGGAGCGGATTTCGAAATCCAGCTGCTTCAGTTCGACCCGCCCCCGGGGACCGATCCGGGGGTGCACTCGACCAATCTGCGAAAGCTGGGCTTCAATCACCTCGCCTTCCGCGTCGACGACATCGAGGCAGCCACCGCGCACCTGGCGGCCAACGGTGTCACCATGCTAAGCGAGGAGATGGACTACATCAGCCGGAAGCTCCGGCTGTTCGAGGGCCCAGAGGGCATCACCTTCGAGTTGGTCCAGCGGGACGCCTGAGACTACGCTGGCCAGGGCCGTTTGCATTGCCCCAAGCGGCGCGGAATGATGTCGGCTTTTGACCCGAGCGGACCCGATCTTCGGCTAGCCCGGGCCAATATCCCGCCCCATTATCACGAGACCTCGGGCGCGCTATCATCCGGCCATTCTTTAGACAAGACTGAAGGGAGTGCTGGAGGCTGATCGCCCCTGACGGATAGCCGAGTCGGCACTCTTGGGTGACATTGGACGGAAAGGGAAACGTCAATGAACTCCACGCCCACTCCGAACCCAGTTGGATCGAACGATAGCCCGAGCGCGCGCGCCGACGAAAGACTCGCGGAAGCCCAAAAGCAGATTGCGCGCGCCGATGAAGAACTCACGCGCTTGAGTGAACAGCTCGCGAGAATGGAGCGCGATGCCGCGTCTCCCCCTTCGGCGCAGCCAAACCCGCCCTCGGTCGGACCTAACCCTGCTTCTTCCGGGCCGAGCCCTGCTTCTTCCGTACCTGGCTCGCAATCGCCGCCCGGAAGACCGGTATTCCGAGCGCTCACCGCCTTGTCGGCGGCAGCATGTATCGTGGTCGCTGCCCTGGCTTTGCAATCGTCATATGGCGGGGAAGCCAAGCTGCTTGTCGCTCGTTGGGCGCCGCAGCTCGTTTCAACTCCATCATCGCCGCCCGATGATCCGCAGCTTCCGGCGCAGTCCGCTCCACCTGCCGTTCAGGTCGCCGCGGCAGACGCCGCTCCGCCCCAAGCGACGCCGTCGGCTCAGACCGCACCACCGCAGGACGCCGCGCCGACAGCCAACACAGCCCTGCCCGATCAGACGCAGCTGTTGCAAACGATCGCGCGCGACCTCGCGAATGTTGAGCGAAATATTGAGCAACTAAAGGCGAACCAGCAACAGATGGCCCGCGAGAGCTCCAAGGCCATTGAGGAACTCAAGGCGAGCCAGGAAGAAATGAAACGGGCGCTCGCGAAGGTTTCCGAGCCGAAGGCGTCACCGCCTCCGGCACAGCCGGCTCCGGCCGCGCGCAAGCCCGAGCGGACGTCTATCCCGCCCTACGCAAGAGCGCGGCCTCGAATTCCGAGGGAGTGGTTCTACGACGAATGGTGACCGCCGATCCAGCCATCCTTCAGTTCCGGATCGCTTCAAGCCGGCGGCAGGCCGAGTGACTGCGCGGCCTCCATCCAGACCGGCAATTCGCGCTGATACAGCGCATTGCTGTCCTTGAAGCCGATCGCGGGCTCCAGCACGAAGGTCGCGAGCACCTCCTTCACCTTCGGATCGCTATTGGCGGCGACGCAAATCTCCGACAGCCGATCGACGATCGGCTGCGGCGTCGCCTTCGGCAGCGCCCAGCCCGAGAAGCCGCTCACGGTGAAGAACTTCGACGTCGCGCCCTGCTCGGGCAGCGTCGTGATCTCGGGAATCGCGTCGACCTTCTTCGAATGCACGGCGAACGCGACACCCCGGTTGCTCTGCAGGACGGTTTGCGCGGCGGTGTAGCTGCCCATCGCGACATCGAGCGTGCCTTCCGCGAGCCCGGTCCACATCGGTGCCTCGCCGCGATAGTGGATCGGCTCGATGGTGAGGCCATACTGCTTGTTGAGCTCGTTGATCGTCATGTGCGGCGCGGAGCCCGCGCTGTAGGTGCCGAAATTCACCTTGCCGCTACTGCGCGCATAGGCGACGAATTCCGCCAGTGTCTTGACGCCCAATTTCGGGCTCGCGACCAGCAGCAGCCCGGCGCCCGGGATCACGCTGACCAGCGTCAGATCCTTGTCCATGTCGTAGCCGGGGTTCTTCATCATCGCGCGGTTCATCACGTAAGTGGTCGAGATCGAGCACAGGATGGTGTGACCGTCAGGCGCGGCGCGCGCCACCTCGGCGGCGCCGATCGAGCCCGAGGCACCCGCCTTGTTCTCGATGACGACGGTTTGCCCGACTTGCCTTGCGATGAATTCGCCGAAGGCCCGCGCCAAAAGATCGGTCTGCCCGCCGGCGGGATAGCTGCAGATCATGCGGATTTGCCGCGAGGGCCAGGCGGCTTGCGCCGAGGCGCCGCGCGGCAGGAAGGGCATCGCGGCGGCCGCCGCTCCGGCAGCGATGACGTGACGGCGACTGAATTTCGCTGGCATTGAAGTCCCTCCCCGATTTTTTGGTGAGGGTATCGCATCGGCCGATCGCAGCTACGGGACAGATTGGCGCAGCGGGGAAATGTGGCAGCGGAAGGCTGCGACGCATTGATCGAGGCAAGGCGCGCAATGGTGTCAGCCCCGTCATCCTAAGAGTCTGACTCATAAATCACCCAACCTTAGCTGCAGCCGCGAGTCTGCGGGTCAGGAGCCTGATGTGTGCAATCAGCAGCCAGGCAGCTTCGGTTGCCACCGTCGCCTCGAAGTCCTTGGCGAGGCGGCGGCATCTGCCGAACCAAGCGAATGTGCGTTCAACCACCCACCGCTTCGGCAGAAGCTGGAAGCCTTTGACGCCTTGAGGCCGCTCGACGATCTCGACAGTCCATGGACCGCAGTCTGAGAGCGCGTCGAGGAGTTGATTTCCGCGGTAGACCCGGTCGGCAAAGACGTGGCGCAGCCGGGGGAAGTTCATCCGCACGTTCTTCAGCAGCGGTACGGCGCCATGGCAGTCCTGAACGTTGGCCGGATGAACATGAACCCCGAGGAGGAGGCCATTGGTATCCGTCACGATATGCCGCTTGCGGCCGTAGATGCGCTTGCCTGCATCGTAGCCGCGCGGTCCGCCAGCTTGCGTGGTCGGCGCACTTTGACTGTCGATCACGGCTGCCGTCGGCTTCGGTGTCCGTCCAAGCTTTTTTCGCGCCCGTCGGACAAGCACGCTGACAATCCTCTGCCACCGGCCTGTATCCCGCCATCTATAAAAATAGCCCTGCACCGTCGAATAGGGCGGGAACTCCTGCGGCAACGCCCGCCACTGGCAGCCGGTCGAAACGATATAGAGGATCGCTTCGATCACACGACGCAGCTCCGTCTTACGCGGCCGGCCGCGCCGGTTCGCTCGCGGCAACAGGCGTCTGATCAGCGCCCACTCCGCATCGGTCATATCGCTTGCATAACGCAGATCGTCCCGCCGATATTGCTCCCGAGTGATCTTGGTCCAGGGCATCGTGCTCTCCCTCGAATCTTTGCAAATCCGATGGAATCACACCCCACTGAGATCACTCACCCATTTTTCAGTCAGGCTCTAAGGTGCGAGCACAGCGGCGCAACTTCGCCGCTACGCGAGCCTCGAAGGATGCACGGCCGCAGCCGGGCCGCCGCCCTTCGAGGGCCGCCGAAGAGGCGGCCACCTCAGGGTGACGGAGTGAGAGGGCGATCGTTCGAATCGCGACGGCGCTCACCGCCGCAGCCGTTGATCCCGGATCGGCCCCGCCGATAGCGCGGCGGCCTTCTGCGCCGGCCGCTGACGGCCGACGAGGCCGGCGGTCGCCAGCATGACGCCGCCGCCGAACCACCACGAGCCGATCACGAACTCCCAGGCGCGCGGCGGAATCTCGTCGAACACGATGCCGTAGACCGACACCAGCGCAGCCAGCGCGGCGAGGAAGATGCCGCCCGCGCTCATCAGTTCGACGGCATCGATGCGACCCGTGCCGCGCATCGCGGGCTTGGGAATATCGATTCCGAGATAGAAGCCGGCGGCGCCGATCACGATCGTCGTAGCGATGAAGATCAGCGTGCCGAAGACAGCGACATGGCCCTTGGCGAGCTGGGCGGCGACGAAGGTGCCGGCCATGGCACCGGCCATCGCGAGGCCAGTTCGCTGCAGCACATGCGCGGCGCGGCTGACCATCATCAATTCGCGCGCGATCACGGCCCTCTGCTTCGGTCTGGTCACGATCCTCATCTGACCTCTCCTTCATCACTGGTGATGAATCTAGACTGAGACGGCACCGCGAACTCGATTCACCTCTCCCCACCGGGGAGAGGTGAACTGCCGTTGTCGCTCCAGCTCAACCTGATCTCGTCGCGCCCTAGAACGGGTAGTAGCGGATCTGGGTCATGACGATGTGGTCGTCGGTCTTCGGCGCGCCGCCAACACCCTGGAAGGCGAAGCGCTGGGTGTAGGAATATTGCGCGCCGGCCTTGATGGTGCCGTAGGAGCCCTTGAAGATCGTGTCGTAGAAGCCCGCGGTGTACTGCCTCACCTCCGAAGTGTTGCCGTTGCAGGTCGCGGCCGGCGAGTTCTCGATGTTGCAGCCGAGGTTGTTGTAGAGCGGATTGCCGTAGCCGAACGGCACCGTGCCGACATTGGAGAAGGTCGCCGTGGTCTTTTCGAGCCCGGCATAGGCGTAGAGATCGAGCGACGGCGTCGTGTGCCAGACCGAGCCGACCAGGAAGGCCGTGATCGGCAGCGGCTGGATCGATCCGTCCTGGCGCACGGTTGCATCCGGGAATGGCGTTGCGGTGAAGCGGCCCAGCGCACCGTAGGAGGCGGAGGCCTGCACCTCGAGCAGCTTCGGCACGATCTCGGCCGAGAGGTGGCCGCCGAAGCTGACCGTGTTGACGTCGTGATTGGCGAAGTTGAAGCGATCATAGAAGTCGCGGTAGAGCGCCCACGCCTCGACATGCAGCTTGTAGGGCCCGAGCCGCGGATCCCACGCGCCCTTCACGGTGAAATCCGGAACGTGGTTGAGGCTGACATTGTTCAGGCTGTTGAAGAAGCTGCCGCCCGGACCGGTGAGATTGACCAGCAGATTCGGATTGAGCACGCCCTGCGGGCCAACCGCCGGCGTGCCGACCAGCGGGTTGTTGCCGCCGAAAAAGGATGTCTGCGGGTTCTCCGCCGAGACCGCGAGCTTGAACTCCGGCCCGATGTCCTGCCAGACCCGGACGCCCGGTTGACGCGCGCCGAGGAAGCCCGGCACCAGTTCGAAATCGATCACGCCCGGCGTATCGGCGCCTCGCGGATCGATGCCCGCCTTGCTCGGCGTGTTCAGCGACCATGATTGGCCGGCGAGGACATGCAAGCCGAGATCGCTGCGGTCGATCTCGATGCTGGCCTGCCGCAGCCGCGGATTGAACGAATTGGTCGCGACCGAATTGGCGGTCTGCGCCGCGCCCTCGAAATCGAGCTCGCCATAGCCGGCGACGTGAATGTTCTCCGTGGCGTTGGCTTCGGCGAGCACCGAGAAGCGGGTCTGGCGCGCGGTGAAGCGCGACTCGCCGGTGTTGTAGTTCTTGCTCTGCGGGAACGGGATGAAGTTGTAGACCGAGCCCGAATCGGAGGCGAGGTTGCGGCTGCGATAGATGCCGGTGAGATCGACCCAGCCGCCGAAGGTGAAGGTGACGCCCTTGTAGCAGAGCTTGCCCGATGCGCAGGGATCGAACGGCACCGGCGCCTTCGCCGTCATCTGCGCGTTCTGAATTGCGTTCTGTCTTGCGGCCAGCGCCTCCTCCTTGCGCGCCTGCGTCTCCATTTTCTGCTCGAGCTGCTTGAGCCGTGCCTTCAGCGCACGCAGCTCGGACGCATCGTCCTCCGCCAACGCCGGACCTGCCGACAGCAGCATGCTGCCGAGCAGAATTCCCCCGAGAATTCGCATCGCTTCTCCTCCACACGAGGTTGCTTCCTCAGGCGAGAGAGAGCGGTACTCGGGGAGTGATATTCGCGCCGGGGCGCATTATTCCGGTCACGTTTTTCTCATCGCGGCGGCGGGAATAGATTGCCGCGACGGACGATATCGCGCGCGAGGAACGCCCTGGGTGGAGGCGTAACAACACCGGCCGCGATTTCGAATTGTGTTCGGGCGAAGGTTTTCAACCTGCCACGGACATTGGATCGACGGAGGACTGCAACATGATCGGTGAAGTCATTGTCGTTGGAGACTTGAAGTTACGGGAGAACGCCCCGCTCGACGAATACAACCGGCTCGGCGAACGCATGTACGACATTGTCAGCCGCCTTCCGGGATTCCTGTCGGTGAAATCATTCAGGGCGGCGGATGGCGAGGAGCTCACCCTGTTTCGCTTTGCTTCGGAGGAGGCGCTCGAAGCCTGGCGCAATCATCCCGACCATGTTGAAACCATGAGGCGAGGACATGCCGAGTTCTACGCCAGCGGCTTCCTGCAGATCTGCAAGGTGATCCGCGAGATCGGCCCGTTTGAGCACGCCTGACAGTACGTGGGCGAGCTCGCGCCAGCGCAATCCGCCGCGGCTCAGAACAGCGGCGGAATCTGCGCGACTTTCAGCGGCCCCAAGAACACCGCGCCGTCGGCGAAGCGCAGCGGGAAGCTGCGCGCCTTCTTGCCTTCGAGGATAGCCTCAGTGCCGAGCGAATTGATGCCGGCGGAAATGCCGGCATTGGCGTTCTGCTTGATCACCTTGCCGAGGCCGGGGATGGCGCGATCCAGCGCGCCGAAGAGATTGCTGAGGTCCTGGCTCTTCACGCCGGGCGCGACGCGATCAAGCGTTGACTGCGGCACGCCCTCCTCCAGCATCTTGTCGATGCCGAGCGCGGGGATGACGCGCTCGAGGCCGGCGACCGTCATCTGCAATTCGCCCTCGATGCGCCCCTGCGCGTTGAGGCGCAGCGTGCCGGCCGCGACCGACAGCACATCGCCCTGCTCGATCCGCGACTGCTGGATCTCGACGCTGCCGCCGGCGGCCTGGATCTCGCGGAAGCGATCCGGCCAGGGTTTCGGCGAGAAATCCTTCAGGCCATTGAGCCGCGCATGGATGTCGGCGTTGAACGGCTGGGCGAGCAGCGGATGCACCTCCTGCAAGGTGCCGCCGGCAATCTGCAGCACGGCCTCGATCGCCGGACTGTCCGGCGCCGAGCCATCGACCTGCCTGCCGTGCAGCTCGATGTGATTGACCCGCGCCAGCGGCGCCGGCGCCGCGCCGCCGGTGCGGTCGATGGCGAGATCGTCGAACACCAGCGAGGCGCGCTGCGGCGGCGCCGGCAGGCCGACCACGCTGCTGCGTGCCTTGCTCCAGCTCACCGACAGCGTCGGCTGCGCGCCGCGCTCGGCGATCGTGGCCGGTCCCTTGAACTCCGCGATCACGAGCTTGGGATCGTAGACCTGCGCCACGACCAGGATCTCGGCGAGCCGCGCCACGAACGCCATCTGCGGCGCGGCGGTCTGCGAGACCAGCATCACGCTCGGATCGGTGCAGCGGACTTCGAACCGGAACGGGTAGCCCGCCACCGAACGGTCGCCGCAATCGTAGACCCGTCCGGCCTTCGCCTCCTGCGCGCGCCAGGCATCGGCCTGCACGCCGACCTGCGAGGCGGCGAAGAACCAGAAGCCGCTCCATGCGACCGCGGCGATCAGGACCGCGACGGGGACGGCATAAAGGCCGAAGCGCGAGCGGCGGCGGGGGGCGGAGGTCTGATCCGACATGCAGGTCCTTTGGCGGGCGAATTTGTCAAAATCTAAGCGGCCGCGGGCCTTGAACAAGCCCCGAGCAACCTTTGAGCGAGCCTTCAGCAAGCCTTGGAAACATCACGGAATCCGCTTCGCTTCGACGGCCCGTTCTGCTAGCCCATCAGCGCGATGTCAGCAAATCCTCCCCATTCCGAAACCGACGGCGACCTCTGGGTGTTCGGCTATGGCTCACTGATGTGGAAGCCGGGCTTCGAGTTCCTGGAACAGGTGCCGGCGCGGCTGATCGGCGAGCATCGCGCGCTCTGCGTTTATTCGTTCGACCACCGCGGCACGCCGGAGAAGCCGGGCCTGGTGCTCGGGCTCGACCGCGGCGGCGCCTGCCGCGGCATCGCGTTCCGCGTCGCCGCCCGCCTGCGCCACGACACCATCGCCTATTTGCGCGGACGCGAGCAGACCACCAACGTCTATCGCGAGGTGATGCGCTCGGTGTGGCTGGAGAATGCGGCGCGCGAGCGCATCTCTGCGCTGGCCTATGTGGTCGATCGCGGCCATGTGCAATATGCCGGGCGGCTGTCGCTCGCCGAGCAGCAGCGGCTGGTGCTGCAGGGCCACGGCCGCTCCGGCAACAACCGCGACTATGTGCTCTCGACAGTGGCCTCGATCGAGAAGCAGGGCTTTCGCGACACGCAGCTGCACCAGCTAGCGACGATGCTGCATGATGCCCACGCGGCGCGTCACCCGCTGCAGGATGCCCGGGATGCGTAAGGCTGCGTCGCGAGGCTCTACTTAGTTCGCTTGGCCAGCCGTCGTTTAACGACCTCGCCGAGCGGACTATCCGGCGACTTGCGGAATGCCTTGAGCTTCTTCATTTGGCCTTTGCGCAGTGCTTGCGACTGCGCTTCGCCACCATCATCGATCAGCCTTTGTAAACGGGTTGTTGCCAGATCCGCGTTTTTCGGTGTGCGGCGCGGTGCATCCGGCAAATCGCGGCGGCGGTATGGCGGCGCCCTGTGACATTTAGGCTTTTGCATCGCGGCGCGGACGGATAGAAGCTGATCCGCAAACAGCGCTCGCAAATTCGATGAACCTCTCCGCCCCCTTTGTCCGACGGCCGGTCGGCACCACGCTGCTGTCGCTTGGCCTCGTGGTGGCGGGCATCATTGCGTTCTTCAAGCTGCCGGTGTCGCCGCTGCCCGACGTCGACATCCCGACCATCATGGTGCAGGCGACGCTGCCCGGCGCCAGCCCGGCCGACGTCGCCTCCACGGTGGCAAGCCCGCTCGAGCGCCATCTCGGCCAGATCGCCAGCGTCACCGAAATGACGTCGGTGTCCTCGCTCGGCTCCGCGCGCATCACGCTGCAGTTCGACATCGACCGCGACATCAACGGCGCCGCGCGCGACGTGCAGGCGGCGATCAACGCGGCGCGCGCCGACCTGCCGACCAATCTGCGCGCCAATCCGACCTACCGCAAGTTCAACCCGGCCTCGGCGCCGATCCTGATCTACACCTTGACCTCGGACACGTTGACGCCGGCCGAGCTCTATGACGCCGCCTCCACCGTGCTGGCGCAGAAGCTGTCGCAGGTCGAAGGCGTCGGCGAAGTCTCGGTCGGCGGCGGCTCGCTGCCGGCGGTGCGCGTCGAGCTGATCCCGCCGGCGCTGTACAAATACGGCATCGGGCTCGAGGACGTCCGCGCCGCGCTCAGTAGCGCCAATGCGCACAGCCCGAAGGGCGGCATCGACGTCGGCAACCAGCGCTACCAGATCTACGCCAACGACCAGGCCCGCAAGGCGGCCGACTACAGGCCGCTGGTCGTCGCCTACCGCAACGGCGCGGCGGTGCGCCTGACCGATGTCGGCGACGTGATCGATTCCGTCGAGAATGTGCGCACGCTCGGCCTTTCCAACGGCAAGCCGGCCGTCGTGATGATCGTGTACCGGCAGCCGGGCGCCAACATCATCAAGATGGTCGACACCGTGAAAGGGCTGATGCCGCAGCTGAAGGCCTCGGTCTCGCCCGCGGTCGACATCACCCTCGCGATGGACCGCTCGAAGACGATCCGGGCCTCGCTGCACGACGTCGAGATCACGCTGTTGATCGCGGTGGCCCTGGTGATCCTGGTGGTGTTCGCCTTCCTGCGCAATGCGCGGGCGACGCTGGTCCCGGTGGTGGCGGTCGGCGTGTCGCTGATCGCGACCTTCGCCGTGATGTATTTGCTCGGCTACACGCTCGACATCTTCTCGCTGATGGCGCTGACGGTGGCGACCGGCTTCGTGGTCGACGACGCCATCGTGGTGCTGGAGAACATCACCCGCCACATGGACGCCGGGCTGTCGCGGCTCGAGGCCACGCTGGTCGGCACCCGCGAGGTCGGCTTCACGGTGCTGTCGATGAGCGTGTCGCTGATCGCGGTGTTCGTGCCGATCCTGCTGATGGGCGGGCTGGTCGGCCGCCTGTTCCGCGAATTCGCCATGACCATCACGATCGCGATCGTGATCTCGCTGGTGGTCTCGCTGACCACGACGCCGATGATGTGCGCGGTGCTGCTGCGCAAGGAGGAGGGCCGGCCGCACGGCCGGATCTACCGGATCAGCGAGCGCATCTTCGAGCTGATGCTGAACGGCTACCGCGCGACGCTCGGACTCGCGCTGCGCCATCCGCTCCTGGTGATGCTGATCCTCGGCTCGACGCTCTATTTGAACTTCCATCTCTACAAGGTGGTGCCCAAGGGCTTCGTGCCGCAGCAGGACACCGGATTGCTGGTCGGCTCGATCCAGGCCGACCAGAGCACCTCGTTCCAGCTGATGCAGCAGAAGCTGACCCAGTTCATCGACATCGTGAAGTCGGATCCGGCGGTCGACACCGCGGTCGGCTTCACCGGCGGCGGCGGCGTCGGTCCCGGCGGCACCAACACCGGCACCGTGTTCGCCTCGCTGAAGCCGATGGACGAGCGCCGGCTGCGCGCCGACAAGGTGATCGAGCGGCTGCGCGGACCGCTGGCAAGCGTCGCGGGCGCCACGCTGTTCCTGCAATCGATCGGCGACCTCGGCGCCGGCGGGCGCTCGGGCAACGCGGCGTACCAGTACACGCTGAAGGGCTCGACCTTCGAGGAGCTGAACGAGTGGACACCAAAGCTCGTCGCGGCATTGCAGAAGGAGCCGACGCTCGCCGACGTCAACAGCGACCAGCAGAACAAGGCGCTGCAAGCCAATCTGATCATCGATCGCGACGCCGCCTCCCGGCTCGGCATCACGGTCAGCCAGCTCGACAACACGCTCTATGACGCGTTCGGGCAGCGCCAGGTCTCGACCATCTTCGTCGCGCGCAACCAGTATCATGTGATCATGGAGGTCGCGCCGCGCTTCTCGCAGGACCCGCAAACCCTGAAGGAGGTCTATATCTCGACCTCGGGCGGCTCGGCGAGCGGCACGCAGAGCACCAATGCGGTGGCTGGCACGGTGGCCTCGTCCTCGCAAAAAAGCTCGGTCAGCGCGGTCGCCGCCAATGTGGTGCGCAACCAGGCCACCAATTCGATCGGTGCCACCGGCAAGGGCGTCGCCTCGACCGGTACCGCGGTCTCCACCAGCGCGGAGACCATGATCCCGCTGTCGAGCGTCGCGCGCTTCGAGCACGGCGAGACGCCGCTCTCCGTCAATCATCAGGATCTCCTGGTCTCCAGCACCATCTCGTTCAACCTGCCGCCGGGCGTCTCGCTGAGCACGGCCACCACCACGATCGAGAACGCGATGCACGCGCTCGGCATGCCCGCGGGCATTTCCGGCGGGTTTGCGGGCTCCGCGAAAATCTTCCAGCAGGCGCTGGCGAACGAGCTGTTCCTGATCCTCGCCGCGCTGGCGACGATCTACATCTCGCTCGGCATGCTCTACGAGAGCTACATCCACCCGCTGACCATCCTCTCCACTTTGCCCTCGGCAGGCGTCGGCGCGGTGGCGGCCTTGATGCTGTCGCACACCGATTTCGACGTCATCGGCATGATCGGGGTGATCCTCTTGGTCGGCATCGTGAAGAAGAACGCCATCATGATGATCGACTTCGCGCTCGATGCCGAGCGCCAGCGCGGGCTGTCGTCGCGCGATGCGATCTACGAAGCCTGCCTGATGCGGTTCCGCCCGATCATGATGACGACCCTCGCCGCCTTGTTCGGCGCGGTGCCGCTGATGATCGGTCTCGGCGAAGGCAGCGAGCTGCGTCAGCCGCTTGGCATCGCGATCTTCGGCGGGTTGATCCTGAGCCAGATCCTGACGCTCTACACGACGCCGGTGGTCTATCTCTATCTCGACCGCGCGAGGCTGTGGACCCAGCGCCGCCGCGCCGCGCGCCGCGCACGCCGGGCAGCGGCATCAAGCGCCGCCGGTCGTTGACAGACCGGTATCGATGTTGCCAACCTTGCGCCGTGAGCGGACGCAAGGAACCGATCTGTGACTCTCGCACCTGATATCGCCGCGTCGCGCTGGTTCAACACCAGCGAGTCGCTGACCCTGGCTGGGCTGCGCGGCCGGCCGGTCCTGCTGCACGCGTTCCAGATGCTGTGCCCCGGCTGCGTCGCGCACGGCACGCCGCAGACCCAGCGCGCGTTCGAGCTGTTCAAGCATTCCGACCTGCAGGTGATCGGGCTGCACACCGTATTCGAGCACCACGCGGCGATGACGGAGGTGTCGCTGGAAGCCTTCATCCACGAGTACCGGCTGACCTTCCCGATCGGCGTCGACGAGGCCGGCGAAGGCACGCCGATCCCGGTCACCATGCAGCGCTACGGCATGCAGGGAACGCCGACCAGCATCCTGATCGGCCGCGACGGCAACATCGTGCATCATGGCTTCGGACAGCAGAGCGACATGGCGCTCGGCGCGATCATCGCGGCCGAGCTTGCCGCGCCGCATGGCCGATAGCGGCCCGCCCCGGCTGCAACCCGGCTCACGCGACTGCGTTATGACGGCGTCGCGCAATGCGTGATAGCGTTCCGCCAACCAGAACCATCGCCTTGCGGGAGGATGTCATGAAAACCTATCAGCTTTACATCAACGGCCAGTATGTCGACCCCGCCAATGGCGAATGGTTCGACAGCATCGATCCCTATCGCGGCGAGGCCTGGGCAAAGATTCCGCGCGGCACCGCCGCCGACGCCGACAAGGCGGTGAAGGCCGCCAATGAGGCGATGTGGCGCGGCCCCTGGGCGAAGATGACGGCCTCCGCGCGCGGCAAGGTGATGCGCAAGCTCGGCGACCTCGTCGCGGCCAATGCCGAGCGCCTTGCCGAGATCGAGGTGCGCGACAACGGCAAGCTGATGGCCGAGATGCTCGGCCAGCTGCGCTACCATCCGGAGTGGTGGTGGTATTTCGGCGGGCTCGTCGACAAGCTCGAGGGCGGCCTGGTGCCGATCGACAAGGCGGAGACCTTCGCCTACACGACCCATGAGCCGGTCGGCGTCGTCGCGGCGCTGACCGCCTGGAATTCGCCGCTGCTGTTCGTCGCCTGGAAATGCGCCGCCGCGCTCGCCGCCGGTTGCGCCGTGGTCGTCAAGCCGTCGGAATTCACCTCGGCCAGCACGCTGGAATTCGCCGCGCTGACCAAGGAGGCCGGAATTCCCGACGGCATCTTCAACGTGGTGACCGGCTTCGGTCCCGAGGCCGGCTCCGCGCTGATCGCCCATCCGGGCGTCGCCAAGATCACCTTCACCGGATCGGACACGACCGGCGCAAAGGTCTACGAGACCGCGGCCAAGAGCCTGAAGCGCGTCTCGCTCGAGCTCGGCGGCAAGTCGCCCAACATCGTGTTCGAGGACGCCGACCTCACCGCCGCCGCGGCCGGCGCGATCTCCGGCATCTTCGCCGCCACGGGGCAGACCTGCATCGCTGGATCGCGCCTTCTGGTGCAGAGCTCGATCAAGGAGAAGTTCGTCGCGCGGGTGCTGGAGCTGGCAAAGTCCGCCAAGATCGGCGATCCCATGCAGTCAGACACCAATGTCGGCCCGATCACGACGCCGGCGCAGTACAAGAAGGTGCTCGACTATATCGACATCGCGAAAGCCGAGGGCGCGCGCTGCCTGCTCGGCGGCAAGCCGGCCTCCGGCGACGGCATCAAGGGCGGCCAGTTCGTCGAGCCGACCATCTTCACCGACGTCGACAACACCATGCGGATCGCGCGCGAGGAGGTGTTCGGGCCGGTGCTGTCGATCATCTCCTTCGACACCGAGGAGGATGCCATCCGGATCGCCAACGACACGATCTACGGCCTTGCCGCCGGGATCTGGACCAAGGATCTCGCGCGCGCCATCCGCGTGCCGAAGCAACTGCGCGCCGGCACCGTGTGGGTGAACACCTACCGGGCCATCAGCTACATGATGCCGTTCGGCGGCATGAAGCACTCCGGCGTCGGCCGCGAAAGCGGCATCGACGCGGTCCGCGAATATCAGGAGACCAAGAGCGTCTGGATCTCGACCGCGACGGACGTGCCGGCCAATCCGTTCGTGATGCGGTGAGTTTTCCGCACTGACATCGCTTGCTTCACCGCTCCCGGACGGACAGCGGTACGACGGCACCCGCGCGCCGAGCTGTCGCACTTGACGTGCAGGGTGGAGCAGCGATCATCAGCCCCACGGCACACGCCGAAGAGCGTGGCCGATACTTGGGGAGATTCGCCATGACGTTTCGTTACTCACGCGCAGTGTTCTGCGCGCTGATGCTCGCCACCGCCCAACCTGCCCTCGCCGACAAGAAATACGGCCCCGGTGTCACCGATACCGAGGTGAAGATCGGCCAGACCATGCCCTATAGCGGCCCGGCGTCCGCCTACGGCACCCAGGGGCGTCTCGAAGAGGCCTACTACGCGATGATCAACGCGAAGGGCGGCGTGAACGGCCGAAAGATCAAGCTGATTTCACTGGACGACGCCTATTCGCCGCCGAAGACCGTGGAGCAGACGCGACGCCTCGTCGAACAGGACGAGGTGCTGGCAATCATCGGTACCATCGGCACACCGACCAATTCAGCGATCCAGAAGTATCTGAACCAGAAGAAGGTCCCGCAGATCTTCATTTCGACGGGCGCGGCAAAATGGGACGACCCGAAGAACTTCCCGTGGACCACCCAGCTTTATCCACCCTACCAGATGGAGGGCATGATCTTCGCCAAATATCTGTTGAAGAACAAGCCCGACGCGAAGCTCGGCGTGTTCTCCCAGAACGATGATGCCGGAAAGGATTACGTCAAGGGGCTGAAGGATGGCCTCGGCGACAAGGCGAAGACGATGATCGTGAAGGAAGTGACCTACGAGGTTTCCGATCCGACGGTCGATTCGCAGATCGTCTCCCTGAAAGCCTCCGGCGCCGACACGCTGTTCACGATGGCGACGCCCAAGTTCGGCGCGCAGGCTATACGCAAGGTCTACGAGCTCGGATGGAAACCGCTGAACTACGTGGTCAGCGTCTCCTCATCGATCAAGGGCGTCATGGAGCCGGCCGGCATCGAAGCTTCGAAGGGATTGTTGACCGCGCTCGCGTTCAAGACGCCGACCGATCCCACCTGGGAGAGCGCGGCCGACGTGAAGGAGTTCAAGGAGTTCCTGGCAAAGTGGTACCCGCAAGGCGACATCGCCGACGGCAGCAACGTCACCGGCTACATCTCGGCCTATATGACGGTGAAGGTCATCGAGATGTGCGGCGATGATCTGACGCGCGAGAATTTGCTGAAGCAGGCAACCAACCTCAACAAGGTGGTTGCGCCGTTGCTGCTGCCCGGCATCGCTATCTCGACGCGGCCGGACCGCTATGCGCCGTTCACGCAGATGCAGATCGCAACGTTCGACGGCAAGAGTTGGGTGCCGCAAGGCGAGACCTTCAACACCGACGCGGCGGCCGGTCAGTGATGGCGACGCCTTTCGCGATACGGTAACTCTCCGCATCGTCATGAGCCGGGCAGCCGCCCGAAGGACGGCATCGCTTCGGCTTGCCTGTGCCCGGCCATCCACCGTCTTGCTTCAGGCCGAACCAAAAACGAGGATGCCCGGGACAAGCCCGGGCATGACGATTTCTGAAGGGACCGACGAAACCGCGGGCACGAAATTCCCGGCAGCAACCGCACCAGGGCTTGTGCTGCGCCCTACCCTTTCGCCGCGTTCGGCACACCGCCGAACAATTTCGCCTGCTCGGCGCGGCCGGCCTCGATGATGCGGGTGGTGGCGGTTTCGATCTGGTCGCGCAGGCGAGCCATGAACTCGTCGCGCGGCAATCCCGGCGGCAGCGGATCGAGGAATTCGACCACCAGCGTCCCCGGATAGCGCATGAAGGTGCGGCGCGGCCAGAACAGCCCGGAATTGAGCGCGATCGGCAGGCACGGCACGCCGCTCTCGGCATAGATCTGCGCGACGCCGGCCTTGTAGTTCGGCGCGGCACCGGGCGCGGTGCGGGTGCCCTCGGGAAAGATCACAAGTTGGCGGCCGAGCTTCACCTCGGCCGCTGCGCGCTTCAGCGTCTTGATCAGCGAGCGCGGGCCGCCGCCGCGCTCGACCGAGATCATGCCGACCTTCTTGAGGTACCAGCCGAACACCGGGATCATCATCAGCTCGCGCTTCAGGATGAACAGCGGATGCTCGAAGAAGCGCACCAGCGCGAAGGTCTCCCAGAACGACTGGTGCTTCGAGGCGACCACCAGCGGCCCGCTCGGAATCTTCTCGATCCCGCGAAACTCGATCCTGATGTTGCAGATCACGCGCATCAGGAACAGGCTGATGTTGGCCCACGCGGCTTCAAGCGCCATCAACGCCCCCCGCGGCAGCAGCAGCGCCGGCAGCGCGATGATGCAGATCGCCACCAGCACGAGATAGAACAGCACGTTGAAGATCAGCGAGCGCAGGAAGATCGAAGTCATGCTCAACGACTATCCTCTGTGAAATCATCAGTCATTCCGGGGCGCGAAGCGAACCCGGAATCTCGAGATTCCGGATATGGTGCTGGCGCACCATTCCGGAATGACGGTGCCTGATACATCAATTCGCCAGCGCCGTCGCCGGGCGGCGCGGCGCGGCAGCCGGCTCGGCGAGATCGGAGGTCAGGTCGAGGCCGAGACCGGCCAGCCGCACCCGCATCTCCGCGGCGACATATTTGGCGTATTCCGATAGCAAGAGACGGAACGTCGCGCCACTCGTCCACCACGGCTCATCGCGCCATTTGTCGCCGACCACGGCGAACGGGATCAGCGTCACGTCGGGCATCGCATGTGACAGTTCCACGATCGCCCGCGGCATATGGTAGTTCGAGGTCACGACGATCAGCGACTTGAAGCCGCGCTCGCGCGCCCAGCGCCGCGTCTCCGCCGCGTTGCTGCGGGTGTTCAGCGCCGAGCGGTCGAGATCGACGCAGCAGCTCATCAGCCCCTTGCTGTCCGGCACAGAGCGGGAAATGTCGCTGGCGTCGTTGGTCGGATGCACGCCCGAGATCAGCAAACGCTTGCCGTAGCCGGCAGCCAACAGTTCCATGGCGTCGGACACCCGCGACGAGCCGCCGGTCAGCACCACGATGCCGTCGGCATTTTGTGGCGGGTCGGTCTCGACGCCGCGCAATTGCGAGAGGAAGCCGACAAAGCCGACCGCCGCGGCGACGAAGGCAAGCGCCAGCGGCGCGACGATGACGGCGCGCAGCCAGCCGCGCGGGCGCGCGGCAAAGCCATTCGGCGACGTATCGTCGGACTGCAAACTCATGTGATGCGGTTATCCTTCCCCCCGGGCGATTTTAAAGCATGATCCGGAAAAGTGGAAACCGGTTTTCCCCGGGACCAGGGCCGCGTGCATGCGCGCGAATTCACACTTGGGCGACGAAATGCAATCACGAGGCGGCGCCGTGATTTCGAGTTTCGCGGCGCCGTCAGTCGATGTCATCGAGCGTGGCAAACAGGGTGCGGCGCGATGCCCACGCGGTGATCGCCGCGATCAGCACTGCCTGCATCGCCAGCACCAGATAGCCGGACGGGCGCAGCGAGAACGTGCCGAGCAGGGCCGCGAACTGGTCGCCTACCGGCGTGCCGGAGAACCAGTTGGCGATCGACTCGGAGAAGCCGAACGCCAACATCGCCGCACCGCCGCCGATCAGCCCGCCTTCGAGGCCGAGCCGAAGGAAATGCCGCAGGAAGCGGTTGGCGATGAAGCTGTCGCCGGCGCCGACGAAATGCAGCACCTCGACGATCGGGCGGTTGGCGGCCATCGCGCCGCGGGTCGCGAACGACACCGAGATGATGGTTGCGATGATCACGAGGATGAGGATGCCGACGCCGGCGAACGTCGTGGCGCCGGTCATCGAGCGCATGCGCTCGATCCAGGCGCGGTGATCGTCGACGCTTGCGGTCGGCGCCGCCTGCGTCACCCGCGCGCGTAAGCCGGCGAGATCGAGCGTGGTGCCGGGCTGCACCCGCGCCACGATGACGCGCGGCACCGGCAGTTCGTCGATCGAGAGCCCGCTGCCGAGCCACGGCTCCAGCAGCTTGGCGGATTCCTCCCTGCTGAACGGACGGACCTCGAGAATGCCGGGCTGCGCCCGCATCGCGTCCACCGCGGCCTGCGCGTCGCGATCGAGGTCGCGGCCCGGCGAGGGGCGCACCTGGATGGTGATCTCGCTCGATACTTCCGACTGCCATTCGGCGGCTGACGCGCTGACCAGCAGCACGGTGCCTGTCGTCAGCGAGGCGAGGAAGGTCATGATCGCGACGACCGCGACCAGCGCACGGCCCGAGATCGAGGCACGCGGCACAATCGGCGACATGTTGCGCGCGGTGGCCGGGACCTGCGGGCGTTCGCGCCCGAGATCGACCAACGATACTTTCTCGTCGCCGCCTCTATTCATAGATGTGCAGCCGTCCCTGATGCAGCACCAGCCGCCTCGCCTCGTATTGATCCATCAGCGTGATGTCGTGGGTCGCTATGATGACCGCGGTGCCGGATTTGTTGAGCTCGATGAACAGCCGCAGCAGGCGGCGCCCGAGCGTCGGATCGACGCTGCCGGTCGGCTCGTCCGCCAACAGCAGTTGCGGCCGCGAGATCACCGCGCGCGCGATCGCGGCGCGCTGCTTCTCGCCGCCCGACAGGATCGGCGGCAGCGCATCCATGCGCTCGCCGAGGCCGACCCATTTCAAGAGATCGATCACCTCGCGGCGATAGCTCGATTCCTCGCGGCCCATCACGCGGAACGGCAGCGCGACGTTCTCATAGGTGGTCATGTGATCGAGCAGGCGAAAATCCTGCAGCACGATGCCGATCCGCTTGCGCAGGTCCGCGATCTGATCCTTGCTCAGCAGCGAGACGTCCTTGCCGAACAGATTGACCAGCCCGCGGGTCGGCCGCAACGACAGGAACAACAGCCGCAGCAGCGAGGTCTTGCCCGCGCCCGACGGCCCGGTGAGGAACTGGAACGAGTGCGCCGGGATCATGAACGAGAGGTCGCGCAAAATCTCCGGGCCGAGCCCGTAGCGCAGACCGACATTTTCGAACCGAACCAATGCGCTAGCTCCGTTCGAGAGGGCCGATGGCCCAATACCCCACACCGACGGCGAAGACGGCCCGAACCCCGGCCGAGCGCCCGCGAACCGCACAGAAAGCTTGTGCTTCGGTTATGGTTTCCGATTCGTTAACGGTCGCTAAGTAGCATCCGGGCATCCACACGGTGGAGATTCGGCCTCCATGCATATTGTTTGCCCGCATTGTACAACATCCTACGCCATCAATCCGGCCACCCTTGGCGAGGCCGGACGTACTGTCCGTTGTTCCCGCTGCCGGGAGGTCTGGCTGGCCCGGCCGGAGGACGCCATCGGGGCGACCGCGCCCACTCTGGCCTATCAGTCCGCCGGATCCGACCTCGCCGCCGAATGGGAGGCCATGGGCCGGGAGGAGGCTGACGCGACCCCGATGGTCGAGAGCCCCTCGATTTCGGCCGATTTGCCCGCCGAGGGCAGCGACGCCGCCACGGAATGGCCGGCGCTGGCCGAGGCGGATGCCGCGGCCCATGCCGACGCCGGGGACGCGGGAACCAGGGGCCGCTTCCGCCTGCCCCGGTTTCCCCGCCTATTCCGCCTGCCCGCCCTGCCCCGAATTCCGTTCATGCCGGTGATCGGCACCCTGCCGACCACCTGCGGCGCCATGGCCGCGCTGATCATCGCGCTGTTCGTCTGGCGCAACGATGTGGTGCGGCTGCTGCCGCAGACCGCGCTGTTCTACAAGATGGCCGGGCTCGACGTGAATTTGCGCGGGCTCGCCTTCAAGGATCTCAAGATCACCAACGAGACCGTGGACGGCAAGCCGGTGCTGGTGATCGAGGGCATGATCGTCGGCCAGACCAGGAAGCCGGTCGAATTGCCTCGGCTGCGCTTCTCGGTCCGCGACGCCCAGGGCGCCGAAATCTATGCCTGGAACGCCGTGCTGGAGCAGCCGGTGCTCAATCCCGGCGAGCGGGCCTTCTTCAAGTCGCGCCTCGCCTCGCCGCCGCCCGAAGGCCGCAATATCGACGTACGCTTCTTCAACAAGCGTGATCTCACCGGCGGCCGCGCGTGAGCCGCCGGCCAACTCCATCGGGAACCGACCAATCACCATGACGCGTGTTCTGATCGCCGACGACGAAGACTCGATGCGCTCGCTGGTGGCGCGCGCCATCGCCATGGACGGCCACGAAACCGTGACCGCGCAGGACGGCGCCGAGGCGCTGGAGGTGCTGACGCGCGACGAAGGCGCGTTCGACCTTCTGCTCACCGACATCCAGATGCCCGTGATGGATGGCATCGCGCTGGCGCTGACCGCGGCGCGCGACTTCCCTGCGCTGAAGATCCTGCTGATGACCGGCTTCGCCCATCAGCGCGAACGCGCCTCCGGCCTCGAGGCGATCGTGCATGACGTGGTGACGAAACCGTTCTCGGTGGCCGATATCCGCACCGCAGTCGCGGACGCGCTGGCGGCGCGGAAGGCCGGCTAGTGTGCTGAATGCGAAGTTCGTGCGATTTCGCGGCAGCCACTTTCACGAACTTCGCATTCATAAAGCACACTAGAATCATAAGTTTGCTAGTGTCCTTATCGAATCCGAAGTTCGCCCCGAAGGTGCGGCCAATGATGCAAACTTCGGATTCGGGAAACTAGGGTTACGAGCTCAACTCGGAAAGCATGCCCGGGCGGTCAGCGTCACCGGGGACAGATTGAGAAATTGCGCAAATTGAAATGCATAACTCGCGCTGACCACGTTGCCGCAGGCTGACGTGGAATAGGTGAATGTCTGCGCCGGGAGCGTGAGGCCGAACGCCTGCTGCGCGGCGTAATTCGTGATGGCGCTGCCGCTTGGACAGAGCGTGCTGTTGACGGTCGCGCAACGCGCCGCCATTTCGGTGCCGTGCTGCAGCCCGAGCTGAGTCCAGAACAGCAGTCCGAATTCGATGATGCCAAATATGAACAGGAAGAACACGGGAGCGGTCAGGGCGAATTCCAGCGCGGAGGCTCCTCGATTGTCCCGCCATAGCGGTGTGAGTTTCACTGCAGCCTCGCAGTGGACTGGGCGCTATAGGTGTAGGTGGCCGCCACAATCTGATAATTGATCAGCGTGTAGTAGGTCCCTTGCGCCGAAACCATGGCATATGTTCCGGCCTGCGCGCCGCTGGGGCAGACCGCACCGCAACTGACGGTGCTGACCCCCGAACTGGTCGGGCACCCGCAAAACTGGTACGGCTTGGGCGAAGCATTGATGGCTGTGGAATTCGTGGCGGCTGTTACGGCGCTGGTGACGCCAGTCTCGTCAAAGCCGCGCACGATGGCGTATTGCGCTCCCGCCTGCGCGGCATTCTCGACCTGCATCTTGCGATAGAGCGCGAGTCCGATGTCGGTTACCGAGACGACCATCAGGGACAGCAACGGGATCATGATGCCGAATTCGATGGCCGCGACGCCGCCCCTGTCGTGAACGGCGGTGCGTACAAGCTGCATCAGAGAGAAAACCAATCGACCACGGCTGTTGGATGAGGATCTCTGGATTTGCATCGGGGCCAACCTCACTCGATGAGTTGCGCGGTTTGCGTGCCTATCGTCGCGGTGCCGAGCGCCGAACAATTGACCTGAAGGTTCGACGTGCCGCTGAACGTCAGCGTGTCCGCGATGATCTTGGTGCATGATGTGCTTGTGCCGTTACCACCGCCGAAGCTGAGGTCGGCCTTCGGCAGGTAGATGGCGCCGCCGAAGTTCTGGGTGGCACCACCCGTGAGATTAAAGGTAGTCCCGGCCGGCATGTTGCGGTCGCCATACATGACGATGCCCTTCGTGGAGCCGGAGGTCGGCGCCGTCAGATCGACGATGGCGTTGCTGCCGATCGAAGCCGTGCCCCACTTGCTTCCCGAGCCCGTAAAGACCAGGGTCACGCCGCTGCCCGTGATGGTGGCGTTGCCCGCGACGCTCAAGTTCGAGCCGTCCAGGTAATAGATGCCCGGATCGAGGTTCAGCGTTGCGCCGGCGTTCACCGTAATGCTGCCCGAGTAGCAGCCGGGGCTGAGAGAATTCGTCTTTCCGTTGGAATTGACCGTAATCTTGGCGTTCGTGCAGCTCGGCTTCGACGGCGGAGAGACGTTCGCATACGGGTCAGCCATTGGCTTCACATGCGTCTTGACGCCGTTGGTGGCGGTGATGTTGCTGGTGCCGGAGACGTCGCCGACGACGCCGACCTGATTGGCGGCGACCGTCGCGCTGCCGGCCACGTTGAGCGATGGGCTTGCACCCGAGTTGCTGTAAAGGTTGCACTTGATCAGGTTGAGCTGGTTGCCGCCGCTCACGTTGACCGCGGGACTGGCGCTGGCGTTGAGCGCAAGCACGCAGCCCGTCCCGGAATTCGGCAGGGCGACCGCGCGCGCGGTGACCGGCACCGGGGCCGAGCCGAACAAGGCTGATAGCAACCGCTGTTGCGGTTGGCTCACGATGACTTCGACCGCCTGCAGGTTCGACGTCTGACTGCCGGTCTTCGGCGGTTGATTCACCGTGACCGTGACGTTGTTCGCCCCGTTCGCGTAACCGTAGTTTGCCGTGACCGCATTGGCTTCGGACAAAAGGTCGGCGCCTGCACTTGCCGCCGTTGCGGCGCTCACCGCGCCGGAGTCGGCGGCACTCTGCATGTTCTTATGTTTGTAGTACCACCATCCCACTTCGGTACCGAGCCCTGCCGTGCCGACCAGGACCGGCATGAGCAGCGCTGAAATGATCACATAGCTGCCCGACTGGTCTCGAACGAATTGTCGAACCAAGCTGGTCTGATGTTGGTGCCGGCGAGTAATACCCAATGGCCGGTATGACGATGCAATGAATAAACGGCTGTGCCTCATGTGCTCTCCTGAGACGCTTGCCAATTTTCCGAAGTAAGGTGACGCAAGCGACTTAAATGCGCACCAACGGGAACCCGACAATTTTAGGAAAATTGTGCGAAACGGGCGGACGACACCCGGTCCCGATCGCACCCGATTGGAACGCGGGGCGCGTAGCCCGCAGAAGCTGACGTCTGCAGGCTTACGACCGTCGTGCATATTCCGCGTCATTCCAGTGGAAGCGCGGCATACAGGTCGCCGTGGCCGTTCGATTCAAGCGCCGATGTCTCGTGAGTAGGCACGAGCTTTCACGGATGACGACAGTCGAAGGACGAGGCGCTCAATAATCCTTCAGCAGCCGCTCGATGTAGTCGAGCTCGATCTGCGGCCGCGACGGATCGGCGAGGCGGCGGCGCAGCTCTTCGAGGATGCGGCGGACGCGCTGCACGTCGATCTCGCCGGGGATCTTCACCGTGTAGTCGTCGCCGAATTCCCGGCCGTGCAACGGGCGGCCGAGCGGATCGGTCTGGTTGCCGCCGCTCTGCTGGCGGCCGGCGCGGTTGCCGGGGCTGTCGCCCGGCTGGTCGCCATCGCCCTGCTGCATCGCGTCGGCGAGGCTCTGGGCGCCCTTGCGCAGCGCATCCAGCGCACGGCCCTGCGAATCCACCGCGCCGTCGGCATTGCCCTCGCCGAGCCGCCCGGAGGCATCGCCCATCGCGGAATCGGCCTGGTCGAGCCCGTCATCGCCGTCATCGCCCTGGTCGCCGCCTTGATCGCCCGGCTGCGCCTGGTCGCCCTTCTGACCCTGGCCTTTCTGGCCCTTCTGGCCGCGCTGGTCCGGTCCCATGCCGCGCTTGGCGAGCTCTTCCTGCAGCTTCTTCAGGCGATCGCGCAGCGCCTGCTGGTCCTGCTGCAGGTCGCCCATCGACTGCTCGCCCTGCTTGCCGCGCATGCGGTCGCGGCGGGAATCCTGGCCCTGCTTGAAGGTCTTGTCGCGCAATTGCTGCTGCTTGCGGATCATGTCGCCGAGCTCGTTGAGCGACTGCTGCATGTCGTCGTCGCCCTGATTGGGCTGCGCCATTTGCAGGTTTTCCAGCATCTGCTGCATCTGCTCGAGCAGCTGCCGCGCCGCATCCTTGTCGCCGGAGCGTGACAGCCGCTCCATGCGATCGAGCATGTTCTTGAGATCCTGCTGGCTCAGCACCTTGGCATTGGGATCGAGCGGCCGGGCGAGCTGCTGCGGATTGTTGCGGAACTGCTCGACCATCTGGCGGAGGAAATTGTCCAGCGCGGCGCGCAGATTGTCGGTGAGCTTCTTGATCTCCTCGTCGGTCGCGCCGCGCTCGAGCGCCTGCTTGAGCGCGTCCTGCGCCGCACGCAGCGCCTTGTCGACGTCCGAGATGTTGCCGTCCTCGATGGTGACGGCGAGCGACCACAGGCTGGCGACCACCTCGCGCAATTGGTCGTCGGTGCGCGCCGCCTCGAGCTGCCGGCTCACGGTGTGCAGGCCAAGGTAATAGCCGGTCTCCGGCATGAACATTTCGGGCGCGATCATCAGCGCCTCGAGCGCGGCGAACACCTGGCCGTTCTGATTGGCGTCGAGCGCCAGGATACGGCGCTGCTCGATCAGCGCGCGCGCCAGCGGCTTGGTGAACAGGCGCTCCGGCAGCCGCATGTTGAACGGCTCGCTCTTGCCCTCATTGCCGGCCTCGTCCTTGGCCGTCAGCGTCAAGGTCACGTCGGCGCCGGCATAGGGATCCTCACTGAGGTCCTTCACGGTCTGGCCGACGCCGTTGCGGGTGCGCGCATTCGGCAGCACCAGCGCGAATTGCGGCGGCTCGAACAGCGGTCGCGGCTGCGCCGCCTTGCCGTCGGCATCCTTCTTGCCGTCGGCCTCCTTCGGCGCATCGGTCGGCCGCACCGCGAATTGCGCGCGCGCTTCGCTGACGCCGTAATCGTCCTCGAGCCGGTAGGACATCTGCAGCGCGCCGCGCGCCTGCCGCTCCGGATCCTTGGCGAGCGCAATCGACGGCGGGCGGTCCGGCGTCGCGGTGAATTTCCACTGCGGCTGGCCGGCCGGCGCACGGACATGCGCGGTGCCGTCGCCGGTGATCTTGAAATGCCGCTCGTTGGTGCCCTTGGGCGCCTGCCCGTCCGGCGCGACCTCGGTAACACCGCCACCGACGACGACGTCGATGCTGCCGCCGCTGGAGCGCACCAGGAGCGTGCTGCCGGCCGGAACCGCGAGCGGGGTGGTGTCCGCCGCGTTGGCGTCCTTGTTGGCGTTGGACAGAATGATCGGCGGCTTGCCGGTGTAGTTGGGCGGCGTCACCCAGGCATCGACCCGGACATTGGCCGGCGCCATGATGCCGTTCCAGTCGAATGCGGAGGCGACCCGCAGGCCGCGCTCGTCGCCGGCGGCGACATAGCTCGCGACCAGCATCACGATGACCAGCGCGCGCAGCGCCCAGGGATCATGCAGCGACACGCGCGGCCGCGGCAGCCCGGCGCGGATGCGCTTGATCGAGGCCAGCGTGCGCTCGCGCTGCGCCTGCCACAGCGCCAGCGCAAACGGGTCCTTGTTGGTGAGCGTGTCGGAGAGCGTGGTCGCCGGACGATGGCGAATGCCGGCGCCGCGGTCGAGCCGGCTCAGGCCCTCCTCGCGGCTCGGCCAGCGGAAGCGCACCAGCGGCGACAGCGCCGCGAGCGCGGCAATCGCGAACAGGCCGGCGCCGGCCACGCGTGCGACAAACGGCAGCACCAGCCACAGCCCGGCCCAGGACGCGACCAAGAACAATCCTGCGACCGTCAGGAACCGGGCCAGATGCGGCCAGGCCCGTTCCCACCCAATCGCGAACCTTGCCCGCTGCAGAGCCTCTGTCAGTTTCAGCCGCGCGATCGCATCGCTGTCGCGGACGGCGCGTGACGGGTCAGAGGGGTCGATGTTGGCTCCGCTCAATAAAATCTCCGGGGTAGCCGGCAGGTCAGCCTAGCACGGCGGCGGCTTTGAGGCACCCGTTCCAGGCAGTAACCCACACCGGGAAATACGCATAACACGAAGGCGTGACTGCGGCGGTTCGACCCCGTAACGTCCTGGCCGAACCATCGCATTAACGCATGAGGAACGCGATATGGACCAAAAAACGCACGACAAGGGGCTCGAAATCCGCAAGGCGGTGCTGGGCGAAGCCTATGTCAACAATGCGCTGAAGAATTCGGACAGCTTCAACAAGCCATTCCAGGAACTCGTCACCGAATATTGCTGGGGCGCGGTCTGGGGCCGCGAGGAACTGCCGCGCAAGACCCGCAGCATGCTCAACCTCGCCATGATCTCGATCCTGAACCGGCCGCACGAATTGAAGGCCCACATCAAGGGCGCGCTGACCAACGGCGTATCCCGCGACGAAATCCGCGAGATCTTCATGCAGGTCTCGATCTATGCCGGCATCCCCGCCGGCGTCGACAGCTTCCGCATCGCGCGCGAGGTGTTCGCCGAACTCGACAACAAGGCGTGAGACGCTGCTGCCTCACACGCAATGTCGTCCTGGCGAAAGCCAGGACCCATAACCACAGGCCTTCGTGGTGGGAACACGCTGGGGCTCCAGCGGAGCACAGCAATCAACCGCGGTCGTAATGGGTCCCGGCCTTCGCCGGGACGACAGCGAATGTGGGGTGCGCGGCTCCGCACATAACGACATAGAGGAAACGACTCATGGAAATCGGATTCATCGGCCTCGGGAAGATGGGCTTCCCGATGGCGCGCCGGCTGATCGAGGCCGGCCACAAGCTCACCGTGTTCGACACCAGCAAGGACGCGCTCGACAGGCTGGTCGCACTCGGCGCGGTGGCCGCAACCTCGCCCAAGGACATCGCCGACCGCGTCGAGACCGTGATGGCGAGCCTGCCCTCGCTGCAGGCCTCACTCGAGGTCGCGACCGGCGCGGGCGGCGTGATCGAGGGCACGCGCGTCAAACGCTTCATCGACCTCTCCACCGTCGGCTCGCGGATGGCGGTGAAGATCCACGAGCTGTTGGCCAAGAAGAACATCGTGCAGATCGACAGCCCGGTCTCCGGCGGCGTCGCCGGCGCCGAGAAGGGCACGCTGGCAGTGATGGTGTCGGGCCCGCGCGCCGATTTCGAACTGGTGAAGGGCGCGCTCGACGTCATCGGCAAGGTGTTCTTCATCGGCACCAAGCCGGGCTCCGGCCAGACCATGAAGCTCGCCAACAACTTCCTGTCGGCGACCGCGATGGTGGCGACCTCGGAGGCTGTTGTGATGGGCGTCAAGTCCGGGCTCGATCCGGCCGTGATGATCGACGTCATCAATGCCGGCTCCGGGCTGAACACCGCGAGCCGCGACAAGTTTCCGCGCTCGGTCTTGCCGCGCAGCTTCGACTTCGGCTTCGCTACCGGTCTGATGGTGAAGGACGTGCGGCTTGCGGTCGAGGAAATGCGCGCGCTCGGGCTGTCGATGGAAGTCGCCGAAGCGGTCGGCCGGCTCTGGGAAGTCATCATCCGCGACGAGGGACCGGAGTCGGACTTCACCGCGGCGATCAAGCCGATCGAGAAGGCCGCGGGCGTGATCGTCGGCGGCGGTAAAGGCGGCAGTCACGCCGCGAAGTAACGCTCTCGCCGAAATAAACGCTGTCGTCCCGGGCAAGCCAACGGGTCGGCGCGAAGCGCCGCCCGATGACAGGCTCCGCGCGACCCGGGACCCATCACCACAGGACTTCGTGGTTTAGCTGAGCTGCGGCCCCGGCTCAGGACAACAATCAAGAGCGGTGGTTAGGGGTCCCTGCTCCCGTGCGCAATTGCGCACTAGGCAGGGACGACACCGTTAGTGAGGCGCGACACCGGCCATCACAGCCACGGCGCGGGCCTGTCCATCGCGATCAGGGCGTCGACGTCGATGCGCGGGCGGACCACGGCGTACTGGTCGTCCTTGACCAGCACTTCGGGCACCAGAGGCCGCGTGTTGTAGGTGCCGGACTGCACCGCGCCGTAGGCGCCGGCGGTCATGATCGCCAGCAGATCGCCGGCCTTCGGCTGCGGCAGCGAGCGGTCGAGCGCGAGATAGTCGCCGGTCTCGCAGACCGGGCCGACCACATCCGCGACCATGGTCGGGGTGCCGGGCGCAGGCTGGCGCACCGGCAGAATGTCGTGATGCGCTTCATACAGGGTCGGCCGGATCAGGTCGTTCATCGCGGCGTCGATGATAACGAAGTTCTTGGCATCGCCCGGCTTCACATGGATCACGCGGGTGACGAGGATGCCGGCATTGCCGACGATCATGCGGCCCGGCTCGAACATCAGCGTGCAGCCGAGATTGTGCGTGACGCGCTTGACCATCGCCGCATAGGCATCCGGCGCCGGCGGCGCGGCGCGATCCATGTAATAGGGGATGCCGAGGCCGCCGCCGAAATCGATATGCGAGATGTCGTGGCCGTCGGCGCGCAGCGTCTGCACGAATTCGGCGAGCAGCCGGAAAGCGACCTCCAGCGGGCCGAGATCGGTGATCTGGCTGCCGATATGCACGTCGGTACCAGTGACCTTGACGCCCGGCAGCTTTGCCGCGCGGGCATAGACCTCGCGGGCGCGAGCGATCGGAATGCCGAACTTGTTCTCCGACTTGCCGGTCGAGATCTTGGCGTGGGTGCCGGCATCGACATCGGGATTGACCCGCACCGAGATGCGGGCCGTCTTCTTCATTTCGACCGCGAGACGCGACAGCATCTCGAGCTCCGGCTCCGACTCGATATTGATGCAGAGGATGTCCGTGGCAAGCGCGGCACGCAGCTCGCCCTCGGTCTTGCCGACCCCGGAGAACACGATCTTCGAGGGCGGAATCCCGGCCGCCAGAGCCCGCTTCAACTCGCCGCCGGACACCACGTCGGCGCCTGCGCCGAGCTTGGCCAGCGTGCGCAGCACCGACTGGTTGGAGTTCGCCTTCATGGCGTAGCAGACCAGCGCCTTCTCGCCGGCGAAGGCTTCGGTGAAGACGCGGTAGTGGCGCTCCAGCGTCGCGGTCGAATAGCAATAGAACGGCGTGCCGACGGCCTCCGCCAGCTCAATGAGATTGACCGCCTCGGCATGCAGCACGCCGTTGCGATAGTCGAAATGGTTCATGACACGCTTTTAAATACTAATTGCCGAGCAGCGGATCGAGGAGGAAGGGCCGTTTATTGCCTCGCGGCGCGGCCGGCGCGGCCTCCGAGCCGTAGGTCGGATTGAACACGCTGGGCTGCGCTGCCCGCTCGCTCTCGGTGTCGCTCGGTGCCGCGCCCGGCGCGACGTTCGCGGTCGGCGGCAGGTCGAGCGGTCCCTTGCGGCCGCAGCCGCCGAGCGCCAGCGCTGATACGCCCAGCACAATGATGGCCCATCCCGAGGGGGTCAGGCGGTTCTTGCTAATCACGACGAATTCCCCAATTCGGGCGGCACCATACAAACATTGGCGTGCTCTGGCGAGAGGCGGAGCGCCATGAAATCACGGCCAAATTTTCCGGTTCAGCCCAATTTTCGCTCTTTTTCCAGCCGCTTGGCCCAGGCCTTGGCCTGCGCCATCACATTCTTCGGCGCCGTGCCGCCAAACGAGGTCCGGCTCTGCACAGAGGATTCGACGCTGAGCACCCTCAGCGCGTCGGCCGTGATCTTCGGCTCGACCTCCTGCATGGCCTTGAGCGACAGCTCGTGCAGCGCCACACCCTGCTTCGATGCCAGGCCGACGATGCGCCCGGTAACGTGGTGGGCGTCACGGAACGGCATTTTCAGGGTGCGCACCAGCCAGTCGGCAAGATCGGTGGCGGTGGCGTAGCCCTCGCCGGCGGCGGCCTTCATCTTTGCTTCGTCCGGCACCAGGTCCTCGACCATGCCTGTCATGGCGCGAATTGCCAGTGACAGCGCCTCGAAAGCCTCCATCGCGCCCTGCTTGTCCTCCTGCATGTCCTTTTGATAGGCGAGCGGCAGGCCCTTCATCACGATCAGCAGCGCGGTGAGCGCGCCGATCACGCGGCCGGTCTTGGCACGGACCAGCTCGGCCGCGTCCGGATTGCGCTTCTGCGGCATGATCGACGAGCCGGTGGTGAACTTGTCGCTGAGCTTGACGAGGCCGACCAAGGGCGAGGTCCAGATCACGATCTCCTCGGCGAAGCGCGACATATGCACTGCGCAGATCGCGGCCGCCGACAGCGTCTCCAGCACGAAATCGCGGTCGGATACCGCGTCGAGCGAATTGGCCATCGGACGGTCGAAGCCGAGCGCCTTTGCGGTCGCGGCGCGGTCGATCGGAAACGAGGTCCCGGCGAGCGCGGCCGCGCCCAGCGGCGATTCGTTCAACCGCTTGCGCGCGTCGGCGAAGCGGCCGCGGTCGCGGCTGGCCATCTCGACATAGGCTAGGAGATGATGACCGAAGGTCACGGGCTGCGCGGTCTGCAGATGGGTGAAGCCCGGCATCACCGTGCCGGCATGCTCCAGCGCGCGGGCGACCAGCGCCTGCTGGAACGCGGCCAGCGCCGCATTGGTCTCATCGATGGTGTCGCGGACATAAAGCCGGAAATCGGTCGCGACCTGGTCGTTGCGGGAGCGCGCGGTGTGCAGCCGGCCCGCCGCGGGCCCGATCAATTCGGACAACCGCGACTCGACATTCATATGAATGTCCTCGAGCGCGCGCTTGAAATCGAAATCGCCCTTGCCGATCTCTGACAAAATCGTGTCTAGACCTTTGCCGATATTTTTCGCATCAGCGGACGTGATGATGCCCTGCGCGGCGAGCATCGCGGCATGGGCCTTGGACGCGGCAATGTCCTGGGCATAAAGGTGACGATCGACGTCGATGGAGACGTTGATTTCCTCCATGATCGCGTCGGGACGTTCCGAGAACCGGCCGCCCCACATCTTGTTGCTCATGACATCTCGCTCACGAATTCGTATTTCAGCCTTGCGGTTTCATGGCCGGAGGCGGCGAAACAGCACCGCAGTTCCGGTCGTATTCCCGGCACTGCTTAGCCACATCGACCCAGGATGACAAACGATATGCCCGAGACGACCCCATCCAATCCGACCGCCAGGCCGACCGCCAAGTGGCGTATCCCGCTGGTGATCGGCGCCGTGCTGGCCGGGGCCGTGATCGGCTATGTCGGGGTCTCCAGCCTCAAGCATCCCGCGGGCGGCGATATCGCCTGCAACAGCGCGGTGGCTCTGGCGAAGAAGATCGCCCCGCTCGCCCATGGCGAGGTCGCGGCGCTGACCATGGCAACCACTCCCTTGATGCTGCCCGACCTGACCTTCGAGGACGCCAACGGCCAGCCGAAGAAGCTCTCGGACTGGCGCGGCAAGACCGTGCTGGTCAATTTGTGGGCGACCTGGTGCGTGCCCTGCCGCAAGGAAATGCCAGCGCTCGACAGCCTGCAGACCAAGCTCGGCGGCAAGGATTTCGAGGTGGTCGCGATCAACATCGACACCCGCGACCCGGACAAGCCGAAAAACTTCCTGAAAGAGGCCAATCTGACCAATCTCGGCTATTTTTCGGATCAGAAAGCCAAGGTTTTTCAAGATCTTAAGAACATAGGCAAGGCGCTGGGCATGCCGACCTCGGTGCTGGTCGACGGCAAGGGCTGCGAAATCGCCAATATCGCCGGTCCCGCCGAATGGGCGAGCGACGACGCGATCAAGCTGGTGAAGGCCGCGCTGCAGCCAGCCGCAGCCGGGTTCTGATCAGGCGACGGCGTTGAGGTTGTCGCCGATGCCAGGCGACAAATTCGCGGTGGAGGGCGTGCCGAGCAGGGTCTGAACCGCGAACTTCTCGGCGTCGAGGTTCTGCTTGGTCACGCGGGTCGCGATCTCACCCTGCAGATTGCCCTGCTGCATCGACAGGATGCTGGTGACCATGCTCATCATGTCCATACGCGGCACTCCCAAAACTGGGGTTTGAGGTAACGCGCGAAAGTTAATGCTTGGGTAATCGATGGCCGCGTCAGGCTGACGCATCGTCCGCTTCATGGCGCAAGAGGTCGCCGGGCTGGCACTTCAGGTAAGTGCAGATCCGCTCCAGCGTATCGAAGCGGACACCCTTCACCTTGCCCTGCTTGAGCAGGGACAGGTTGGCCTCGGTGATCCCGACATATTCGGCAAGCTCCTTCGATTTCACGTTGCGCTCGGCGAGCATCACATTCAGCCTGACCCGGATCGGCATCGCGAATGCCTCAGACGAATTGCGCGTGCTCATCGGCGATCGCATTGGCCTCGGCCATCACCCAGGCCGTGACCGCGACCAGGCCGGCGAACAGCAACGCGAGCAGCGTGTCGGACCCGAACGCGACGACGATGGATTTGCCCTGCGCGTAGGTTTGCCAGCTCAGCAGGATCGAGAGCAGCGCGCCGATCAACGGCTTGAGCAAGGTCGAAACCAGCATCGCGATCGCAAGGTCGCGCAACCTCGCCACGTTGTCGGCCGTGAAGAAGCGCCCCTGCGCGAACGCATTGAAGCAGCCGCGCACGCGCGACAATCCCCAGATCAGACCGGCGAGCGGCAACGCCGAGACCGCGAGGCCCATCAGCCGCACCAGCCAGCCGACAGGATGGAACGCGATGCCGGTCAGCCCGGCGTCGCGCAGGATCGCTTGATCCGGGCTCGCCACCCAATAGGCCAGCAATCCAACAGCAAGCAGGAGCGAAATGCCGATGCAGGCGTAGGCGAGCACGCGGCTGACCGCGCGGATGCGTTCGAGGCGCGTTGGCCGTGCGGATCGGGAAAGCTCTGACGAGAGGGACGCGGACATGCTCGACCTTGATGGTTGTTGACCTGATATTATTGTTTTATGATAATTAATATCTGCAAGTCAACATATATCGAAAGGCCAATTCATGCTGAACCGCCCGAGCCGCGCCATCTGCGCCCTCCTCCTGTTGACGACAGCCGCGCACGCTCAACCCTCGACATCGCGTGGGCAAATCTCCGTCGCGCAAGTCAGAGCCATGCTGAATCAGGCCGCCACCAATCCGACCGCGCGGCAGGCCCTGACGGCCTATCTGGCCGGCGCCGGCGAAACCACCGGCTGGCTGCTCGATGCAGCGCACGGCGTGCCACCCTGCGCCCGACGGCTGACGCTCGACGCCCAGCAGGCCCGTGACGCGATCGCCGGCGCGGCAACCACCGCAGCGACCGAGACACCGGCAACGCCGCTGATCATCCGCGACATGCTCAAGCGCGCCGGCTGCCGTCTGACAGAATGAACAGCCGCTCAGGCCGTGTTCGCCGCGAAGGCCGCGCCGAGGGTGCGCAGCGCTTGCCGTGTCCGCGCATCGGACAGTTTTGAGTGAAGCATGACGTCGCGAGACGGCAGTGGCGGCAGGCCAAGCTTTGGCCCGAGGTCGACGGTATCCGCGGGCGCGACGCGGCGCGCCAGCGCTGCGACCGCAAGGCCTGCGGAGATCGCAGCTCCGATCGTCGACAACCCGCCGCCGACGAATGCCTCGGTCCAGGCGATGCCGGCGGCGTCGAGCGCTTCGACCGCCATGGCACGCACGCTGCACGGCTCGGCTTGCGTCGCGAGGCGCAACGGCTCGCCCGGTCGATGGTGAAAATCGGGTGCGGCCATCCAGCCGAACGGCTCTTCGAACAGCACGTCGCCATCGCGGCGCTTGGCGTCGTGGCGGAGCACGATCGCAGCATCGAGCCTGCCGTCGTCGAATGCGCTAAGCACCGAACGCGACGTGTCGACGTGCAGCTGGATCACCAGCCCGGGATCGGTGCTGTTCATCCGCTTCAGCAGCGAGGCGAGTTCCGAGCCGACGATGTGGTGGCTGATGCCGACGACCAGCCGCCGATGCTCGACGGCAAACGAGTTGATCGCCGATTGATGCGCGGCCACCAGATTGCGCGCGGCGCCGAGGAAGGCGGCACCTTCAGCTGACAGCCGAACCAGCCGCGGCGTTCGCTCCAGCAACCGCCGGCCGAGGCCGTCTTCCAGACGCCTGATCTTCAGGCTGACCGCGGACTGTGTGGTCTCCATCGCCTGCGCCGCGCGCGTGAAGCTGCTGAGATCGGCTACCAGGACGAACGCCTGGACCGCCTCGAGGTCGAGCGCCTTCATGGTCATTCATTTAAATATGAAATCATTGAAATGCTTTATCATACCGTTTTTCAATGAACAAGGAGCCCCTAGGATCGGCGGCCCGTGACGCCACCAGGAGAGCCACCATCATGCCGCTGACCCGCGTTTCATTGCGACGGGGCAAGCCCGCCGCCTACCGCAAGGCCGTTCTCGAAAGCCTTTATCGCGCCATGCGCGAGACCTTCGACGTGCCGGAAGGCGATCGTTTCATGACGATCTCCGAGCACGACGACGGCGATTTCATCTATGGCGCCGACTATCTCGGCATCAGGCGCAGCGCTGACCTGATCATCATTCAGATCACGGTCAGCAACACCCGCCCGGTGGCGCAGAAGCAGAAGCTCTATCGACGGATCGCCGAACGGCTGACCGAAAGCCCCGGCCTGCGCGCCGAGGACATCTTCATCAACCTGGTCGAGGTGCTCCCCGAGAACTGGTCGTTCGGCAACGGCGAGGCGCAGTACGTCCGATGACCGCTGCACCGACCCTCTCGCCGCGCATGAGCGGCATCACGGCATCGCCCGCATCAGTGCTGCGCCGCCGCGCCCGCGAACTGCGAGCTGCCGGGCGCGACATCATCGAGCTGTCGTCGGGCAATCTGGACTTCCCGACACCGGACCATGTGATCGCGGCGGCGCATGCAGCGGCATTGCGCGGCGAGACCCGTTACACCGATGTCGACGGCACGCCGGAACTGAAGCGGGCGGTGCGGGCCGCGCTGCTGCGCGACCATCATCTCGACTATGGTCTGGACGAGATCGTCATCACCAACGGCTCGACGCAGGCGCTGTTCAACGCGCTGCTGGCGACCCTGGCGCCCGAAGACGAGGTGATCATCCCCGCGCCGTATTGGGCGCCCTATCTCGATCAGGTGCGGCTGGCCGGCGCGGCGCCGGTGGTGGTGCCGTGTGCGCAGAACAACGGCTTCAAGCTGCGCGCGGAGGATTTGCAGGCGGCGATCTCGGCGCGAACCCGCTGGATCATCGTCAACAATCCGGTCAACCCATCCGGCGCGCTGTATTCGCGTGATGATCTGTCCGAGATCGCCACGGTCCTGCTGCGGCATCCGGACATCCGGGTGCTGGCCGACGGGCTCTACGAGCACATCGTGTTCAATGGCGCACCCGCGCCGACGCTTGCGGAAATCGAGCCGCGCCTGAAGCCGCGGACGCTGACCGTCAGTGGCCTCGCCAAGAGCTACGCCATGATGGGATGGCGCATCGGCTATGCCGCCGGACCCGCGGCGCTGATCCGCGCGATGATCACGATCCAGTCGCAGACCACGTCCGGCGCGTCGTCGATCAGCCAGGCCGCGGCAATTGCCGCGCTCGACGGCGCGCAGGATGTGCTGCTTGCGCGTGCCGCCATCCTGCGCGCCAAGCGTGACCGCTTTGCCGAACTCGTGAACGAATGCGCCGGGCTGTCCTGCACACCGCCGGAAGGCACGTTCTATCTGCTGGTCGCCTGCGCCGGCATAATCGGCAAGCGCGCGCCCGACGGCAGAGTGATCCGGACCGACCGCGATTTCTCGGCCTATCTGCTCGAGGCGGCCGACGTGGCAGTGTTTCCCGGCGAGGATCTCGGGCTGTCGCCCTATATCCGCCTCAGCTTCGCCAACCCGTCATCGACCATCGAGGAGGCCGCAAGGCGGCTGAAGTGCGCCTGCGCGGCACTGCAATGACGCCTCACGGACGGAGCCCGCGCCTCGCGCTGACAGCACATCTGCTCGGACTTGGAACGGGTGTGACGATGATTGTCGGTCTGGTGCCCGCGACGCTTGCACTGCTGCGGGCACTGATCTGACGCGATGCGGATTACCGCGTCGGGATCGGCTTGTCGCCGCGATAGTCGTAGAACCCACGCTGGCTCTTGCGTCCGAGCCAGCCGGCCTCGACATACTTCACCAGCAGCGGACACGGCCGGTACTTGGAGTCGGCCAGCCCCTCGTGCAGCACCTGCATGATCGACAGGCAGGTGTCGAGGCCGATGAAATCGGCGAGCTCGAGCGGGCCCATCGGATGGTGCGCGCCGAGCTTCATCGCGGCATCGATCGCCTCGACGTTACCGACGCCTTCATACAGCGTGTAGATCGCCTCGTTGATCATCGGCAACAGGATGCGGTTGACGATGAAGGCGGGGAAATCTTCCGACACCGCGACCTGTTTGCCGAGCTTGGCGACGAACGCCTTGGCGGTGTCGAAGGTCATGTCGTCGGTGGCGATGCCGCGGATCAACTCGACCAGTTCCATCGCCGGCACCGGATTCATGAAATGAATGCCGATGAACTTCTCCGGGCGGTCGGTCGAGGCGGCGAGCCTTGTGATCGAGATCGACGACGAGTTGGTCGCGACGATCGCCTCCGGCTTCAGTACCGCACAGACCTCGTGGAAGATCTTGCGCTTGGTCTCTTCCTTCTCGATCGCGGTCTCGATCACGAGATCGCAATCGGCGAGCGCGTCGAGCGACTCGGCGGAGGCGATGCGGTCGAGCGCCTGCTTGCGGTCGCTCTCGCTGATCGCCTTCTTCGCGACCTGCCGGGTCAGATTGCCGTTGATGGTCGCCAGCGCCGACTTCAGCCGGTCGCCGGACACGTCATTGAGCACCACGTCGAAGCCGGCCAGCGCCGCCACATGGGCAATGCCATTGCCCATCTGACCCGAACCGATCACGCCGACCTTTTTGATTGCCACCGTCATCTTGTCATCCACCGGAACGGCGCGTACATCGCGCCTGCCCAATTCCAACGATACCCGAAGTAAAGCCTTCCGGGTTGCCCAATCCGCCGGAAAACGTTTCCCGGGACCATGATGTGATGACAGGTCATCACATCCGGGTCCCATTTCCCCTGTCGAGCATGATCCTTTCGGAAAAACGTTTCCGGATCATTGCCTCGAAAATAATAACACCGGCCGGAGCTTACCCATCCGGCCGGTGTCTTGTCGCTTACTTTCCGAGCTTGCCGAGCGCTTCGGTTAGCTCCGGAACCGCCTGGTAGAGGTCGGCGACCAGGCCGTAATCGGCGACCTGGAAGATCGGCGCGTCCTCATCCTTGTTGATGGCGACGATCACCTTGGAGTCCTTCATGCCGGCCAGATGCTGGATCGCGCCGGAGATGCCGACCGCGACATAAAGTTCCGGAGCCACCACCTTGCCGGTCTGGCCGACCTGCCAGTCGTTCGGCGCATAGCCGGCATCGACCGCGGCGCGCGAGGCGCCGACGCCGGCGCCGAGCTTGTCGGCGAGCGGCTCGATGTACTTGGCGAAGTTCTCGCGGCTCTGCATGGCGCGGCCGCCCGAGACGATGATCTTGGCCGAGGTCAGCTCGGGACGGTCGCTCTTGGCGACTTCCTCGCCGACGAACGTCGACAGGCCGGGATCGGCGGCCGCAGCGGCGTTATCGATCGCAGCGCTGCCGCCTTCGCCGGCGGCGGCGAAGGTCGAGGTGCGCACCGTAATCACCTTCTTGGCGTCCTTCGACTTCACGGTCTGGATCGCGTTGCCGGCATAGATCGGCCGCTCGAAGGTGTCGGGGGCGACGACCTTGATGATCTCGGAGACCTGCATGACGTCGAGCAAGGCCGCGACGCGCGGCATCACATTCTTGAAGCGCGAGGTCGCGGGCGCGACGAACGCGTCATAGCCAGGAGCCAGCGCGACGATCAGCGCGGCCAGCGGCTCGGCAAGGTCGTGCTCATAGGCCGGGCCTTCGGCCACCAGCACCTTGGTGACGCCGGCAAGCTTGGCGGCTGCTTCCGCCGCCGCCTTGGTGCCCTGGCCGCCACCGGCAACCAGCACATGGACGTCGCCGCCGAGCTGGCTCGCCGCGGTCAGCGCCTTGTTGGTCGCGTCCTTCAGCGTCTCGTGGTCGTGTTCAGCAATCAACAGCGTCGTCATCAGAGAACCCCGGCTTCGGTCTTGAGCTTGTTCACGAGTTCGGCGACGTCCTTGACCTTGACGCCCGCCTTGCGGCCTGCCGGTTCCGCGGTCTTCAGCACTTCCAGACGCGGCGTCACATCGACGCCGTAGTCAGCGACGCTCTTGTCGTCGATCGGCTTCTTCTTCGCCTTCATGATGTTGGGCAGCGACGCATAGCGCGGCTCGTTCAGGCGCAGGTCGGTGGTGACGATCGCCGGGCCCTTGAGCTTGATGGTCTGCAGTCCGCCGTCGACTTCGCGGGTGACCTTGAAGTCGGATCCTTCGACCTCGAGCTTGGAGGCGAAGGTCGCCTGCGACCAGCCGAGCAGCGCGGCCAGCATCTGGCCGGTCTGGTTCGAGTCGTCGTCGATCGCCTGCTTGCCGAGAATGACGAGGCCGGGCTGCTCCGCCTCGACCACCGCCTTCAGGATCTTGGCAACCGCGAGCGGTTCGACATTGCCTTCGGCCTTGACCAGGATGCCGCGGTCGGCGCCCATCGCCAGTCCGGTGCGAATGGTCTCGGAGGCCTGCGCGGGTCCGATCGACACCACCACCACTTCGGTCGCCTTGCCGGCTTCCTTCAGCCGCAGCGCTTCCTCGACGGCGATTTCGTCGAACGGGTTCATCGACATCTTGACGTTGGCGAGCTCCACGCCCGTCCCGTCACTCTTGACGCGGACCTTGACGTTGTAGTCGACGACCCGCTTTACCGGCACAAGAACCTTCATCGATCCTCTTTCGCTTTGATTTTATGGGTTTCGGTTGGCTGGCGCGGAACCTAAAGGTCCCGTTTCTCCCGGTCAACGCGCCAAAGCCAAAAAACCGTCCCCCGGTTTTGAACCAGTTTAGCGGTTCTGGCCCGGCACCCACAACACGTCTCCCGCTCCCTTACTGTTCTGGAAGCGGCTGGCAACGAACAGGAAATCCGACAGGCGGTTCATATACTGGATGCCAGCCTGATTGACCGGCTCGTCGGGTTGGGCGGCGAGTTCCACCATCATCCGTTCCGCGCGGCGACATATCGTCCGGGCGAGATGCAGATAGGCAGAGGCAGGCGTGCCGCCGGGCAGCACGAACGAGGTCAGCGGCGCGAGCTGGTCGTTCAGGCTGTCGATATCGCGCTCGAGCCGCTCGACCTGGCTTGCCAGCATCCGCAGACGTTCGGCCTTGCCCTCGCGCTCGGGCACCGCGAGGTCGGCGCCGAGATCGAACAGATCGTTCTGGATCCGGCCGAGCATCGCATCGACCGCGGGGCTGCCGGCAAGATGCAGCCGCACCACGCCGATCGCGGCATTGGTCTCGTCGACCGTGCCATAGGCGGCAATGCGCAGATCGTATTTCGGCCGCCGCTCGCCGGAGCCGAGCGCGGTGGTGCCGTCATCGCCGGTGCGCGTGTAGATCCGATTGAGAACAACCATGGCAGGCTCCGGTGTTCGATGTTCGATGTTCGAGTCCACCACTCCGATCGGGAGAGGTGGAGAATAGCCCGACAAATCTACCTCACCTAACGCCCCATCGCCCAGACCGCGAGCATTGCGATGACGATGGCGACGAACTGCAGCAGCACGCGCAGCCGCATCAGCTTCTGCGACGTGTTCGGCGGGCCGCCCTTCATCATGTTGATGAGGCCGAGCAGGAGCACCAGCGCGACGGCGCCGACGGCGATGGGAAGAATGATCGTGCTGAGGAGAGATGTCATTTGCGGTACATAACACCGCAGGACGCGGACTTCCACACAGCCCGGCCATGCAACCAACTGGCTTTTCAGCGCGTAATATCAGATGCTGGGTCCGTTCTCGGGCCGAGCGGTTTTCGACAATGCCGGGTGGAATGTGAAGCAGCTTCGTTACGTCACCCACGTCGTGATGGATGCGTTTTACACGTTCCTCGCCGACGACGGCTGGGCGATCGCGAGCCACATCGCGCTGTCGACGCTGATGGCACTGTTTCCGTTCCTGATCGTGCTGACCTCGGTGGCCGGCTTCTTCGGCTCCAAGCAACTCGCCGACCAGGCGGTCGGGCTGATGCTGCAGGTCTGGCCGCAGCAGGTCGCCGAGGCGCTGTCCGGCCAGATCCACGACGTGCTGACCAACACCCGCGGCGATATCCTGACCATCGGCGCGGTGCTCGCGGTCTACTTCGCCTCCAACGGCGTCGAGGCGCTGCGGGTGGCGCTGAACCGTGCCTACGCCGTGATCGAGCCGCGGCGCTGGTACTGGCTGCGACTGGAGTCGATCGGCTACACGCTGGTCGCGGCGTTCACCTCGCTCGCGATGGCTTTCCTGATCGTGCTCGGACCGCTGATCATCGAGGCGGCGCGGCGCTATATCCCGTTCTTCGTCGAATCGAACGAGAGCCTGCTCAACACCGCCCGTTACGGCGTCACGATCCTGGCGCTGGTCGTCGCGCTTTTCATCCTGCACGCCTGGCTGCCGGCGGGCCGTCGCAGCTTCACGCAAATCCTGCCCGGCATCATCTTCACCATGGTGGCCTCGCTGCTCTCGGGCATCGGCTTCGGCATGTACCTCGCACGCTTCGCCAACAACTACGTCACGATGTATGCGGGGCTGGCCTCGGTGGTGATCGCACTGGTGTTCCTGTATTTCATCGCCGCGATCTTCGTGTTCGGCGGCGAGTTGAACGCGGCGATCATCAAGTCGCGGTTGCCGCACGGCGTGTCGCTTCATGCAGCGCAGTCGCGAGCGCCCGCGGGGACACAGGCTTGACCAGGAAGCCGTCGGCGCCGGCAGCGCGCGCTGCGGCCTCGTCCTCGGCCCGGCCGGAAATCCCGACAATCACGATGCGGCCGTGCGGCGGCGGCAGCGCGCGGATGCGCTTGATCGCCTCGATGCCGCCGATGCCGGGCAGCACCATGTCCATCAGCACGGCGTCGAAGGCGCCCTGCACGAGCCGGTCGGGCGCGGCCTCGCCCTGACCGACGAATTCGGCGTGGTGACCGAGTTCGGTCAGGATCGTGTTGAGCACGACGCGGCCGAACGGATTGTCCTCGACACTGAGCAGCCGCAGCCCTTGCGACAGCAGCGCCGCCGCGCTCTCGCCGGAGGCGGTGCCGGCCGGCCCTTCGGCGGGCGCCAGTTCCACCTTGAGCGTGAAGGTGGTGCCCCCGCCGGCGCGCCGGTCCGCGACGATGTCGCCGCCCATGGCGCGCGCGAGCTGCCTGACGGACGACAGGCCGAGCCCGGCGCCGCCGAACCGCGCGGCGATCGAGACGTTGGCCTGCGAGAACGGCCGGAACAGGCGCTTGACCTCCGATAGCGTCAGGCCGATCCCGCTGTCGGAGATCGCGAACGCGACGCCGATCTTGTCGCCGGACCTTCTCTTCACCGCGCCCACCGGCACGATACGCAGCTCAATGCTGCCCTGCTCGGTGAACTTCACCGCGTTGTCGATCAGATTTTCCAGCGCCGCGCGCAGGCGGACGGGATCGCCGACCGCGAAGGCAGGCAACTGGTCGGAGACCTCGACGGAAGCCTGCAGCCCCTTGGCCGCCGCGCGGCCGGCGAGCGAATCCGCTGCGTGACGCGCCAGCGTGCGCAGGTCGAAGAAATCCTGCCGGATCTCGAGCCCCGGCCCCTCGCTCCGGGCGGCGTCGACGAACAGGGTCGCAAGGCTCGCCAGATGCTCGGCGCCGGCCTTGATGGTATCGACCCAGCGCCGCTCGCGCTCGCCGAGATCGGATGTCGCGAGCAGATTGCTGATCGCAAGGATTCCGGTGAGCGGCGTCCGCACCTCATGGGCAAAGGCGGCAAGTGCAGTATCGACCATGCCGGGACCGGCCTTCGGGGCCGGCTTCGGCACGGCCCGCTTGCGGCGCGGCCTGGCGGCCACCTTGGCGGCGCGGGCCTTGGCCGTTCGCGTCTTGGCGGCACCTGTCTTGGCAGTTCGTGTTTTGGCAGTTCGTGTCTTGGCAGCACGCGGTTTGGCGGCGCGCGCCTTCGGCGGCGTCCTTTTGGATGGCCGCTTGCTGCGCCGTGCGCGCGATTTTGACGCCATGGTCTCCGTGATCCCCGCCCCGGTCAACAACATGGCATGCCAAGCGGGCCGGAGTCACGGCGACGTTTACGGCGCGCCCGCGCAAAACGCGATGATGCGATCAAATGGCCAAAATCTACTGCAAGATCTACGGCAAGCCGACCAGGCGGCGGATATCGGCCGGACTCGCCCCAGCCACCCGCAATTCGCGCAGTCCGGTCGCCTGGGTCGATTTCGACAGCTTTTGGCCGGCTGCGTTTCGGATCAGCCGGTGGTGCCGGTAGTTTGGCACGGGCAGGCCGAGCAGTTCCTGCAACAGCCGATGCACGCTGGTCGACCAGAACAGGTCAACGCCCCTGACGACATCGGTAACGCCCTGCAGGGCGTCATCGATCACGACCGAGAGATGGTAGCTGGTTGGGGTCTCCTTGCGCGCCAGGATCACGTCGCCCCAGGCCTCTGGCCGGGCCACGACGTCTCCGCTCTCGCCAGCCGGCCCCTCGCCCGCTTCCAGCCAACGCAGCTCACCGGCGCGCGCGCGGGCTGAGGCCATGTCGAGCCGCAACGCGAACGGCACGCCCTGCCCGATCAGCCGGTCGCGCGCCGCGGCCGACAGCGATTTGGCCAGCCCCGGATAAAGCGGCGCGCCGTCCGGATCGCGCGGCCACGCGCCGCCGGCCTCGCGCTCCGCGACCAGCCGCGCGATCTCGGCCCGGCTTTCGAAGCTCGGGTAGACCAGCCGCTGGGCCGACAGGCGGTCGAGCGCCGCGCCATAGGCGCCGAAATGCTCGGACTGCCGCCGCACCGGGGTCTCCCAGGCGATGCCGAGCCAGGCCAGATCCTCATAAATCGCCTGCTCGAATTCCGGCCGGCAGCGCGTCGCGTCGATGTCCTCGATCCGCAGCAGCAAGCGTCCGCCCGACTGCCGCGCGAGGTCGTGGTTGAGCAGCGCCGAATAGGCGTGGCCGAGATGCAGGTAGCCGTTCGGACTCGGCGCGAAGCGGAAAACGGGTGGCATGGTCATCGGTCACGCATCATTGCCGGGCTTGCCCGGCGTCTCTGGTTCATGCGCCCGGACAAGACTCTGTTACGATAGGAGATCGATGCGCGGGTCAAGCCTGCGCCTGACAAGCCGGTGCAGACCCCGCAAATGCTGATTCACCTCGAAACCCAGGCCGACCTCGACGACGCGATCCACAAACTGGTCGACCAGGACCGCCGCCTGCGCCCGATCCTGGAGCTGACCGGCATGCCGGCGATCCGGCAGCGCGAGCCCGGATTTGCCGGGCTTGCCGCGATCATCTGCGGCCAGCAGCTCTCGACCGCGAGTGCGGCGGCGATCTGGGGGCGCGTCAGCACGGCGTTCGACCCGTTCCACCATGACGCGATCCGCAAGGCGCGGGCCGACCGGCTCGGCCGGCTCGGGCTGTCGGCGGCCAAGATCAAGACGCTGAAGCACATCGCGCGCGAGCTCGCCGAGGAGCGGCTGAACCTCGACGTCCTTGCCAATGAGGAGGCCGATGCGGCGCACAACACGCTGACGGCGCTGCCCGGGATCGGCCCGTGGACCGCCGATGTCTATCTGCTGTTCTGCCTCGGCCATGGCGATGCCTGGCCCGCGGGCGACCTCGCCGTGCAGGAAGCGGTCAAGGTCGGGCTCGGCTTGAAGGATCGGCCGACGCCGAAGCAGATGGCGCCGCTTGCGGAGCCGTGGCGTCCGCTGCGCGGCGCCGCAGCGCATCTGTGGTGGGCATATTATCGCGTGCTCAGAAATCGCGAGGGCGTGATCGCCGGTGCAAAGTAGTCGTGGAGAAAAACACACCAACTGCGTGATCGCGTGATATAGAATCAGCAGACATATAGTTTTTCAATTTGCCGGCCTCGCCCATTTTGCACGCGCAGCACGTCCTTATTGCAAGGAGACGGACCTGATTTCTCTCCGTATCCCGCTGACGCTTCTCTCGTTATCCCTGGGCGCGATCGCCGCGGCGTGGTGGTGGCTCGGCATCCCGGTCAACCTGCCGCGCGCGCCGATCGATCCGAACGACAAGGTGCAATGCATCTCGTACGCGCCGTTCCGTAACAATCAGACATCGCTTTCGCCGGCGACACAGGTCTCGCCGGAACAGATCGCGGAAGACCTCGCGCAACTCGCGAAGATATCCGACTGCATCCGCACCTATGCGACCGATCTCGGTCTCGATCAGATTCCCGCACTCGCGGCCAAGGCGGGGCTGAAGGTCATCCAGGGCATCTTCCTCGATCGGGACCGCAAGAAGAATGCAACGCAGGTCGCCACCGCGATCCGCCTCGCCCAGGAATATCCGGAAACCATCATCGCGCTCGTGGTCGGCAACGAGGTCTTGCTGCGCAAGGAAATGTCGGCTTCCGACCTTGCCGCCACGATCCGCTCGATCAAGGCGCAGGTCTCCGTGCCCGTCACCTACGCCGACGTCTGGGAATTCTGGCTGAGCAATCGCGAGCTTTCCGACGCCGTCGACTTCGTCACGGTTCACATCCTGCCCTATTGGGAAAATGTTCCAATCCGGGCGGAAGATGCCGCTGCTCATGCCGACGAGATGCGCCGGCAGATCGCGGCGGCTTTTCCGGGCAAGGAAATCTTTATCGGAGAAATCGGCTGGCCCAGCGAGGGGCGCATGCGCGAGTCCGCGCTGCCGTCGCGTATCAATCAGGCGCGAGTGGTTTCGGAGGTCCTCGACCTTGCCCGGCGCGAGCATTTCCGCGTTAACCTGTTCGAGGCCTATGACGAAGGATGGAAGCGGGAGATCGAGGGCACGGTCGGCGGCTCCTGGGGCCTGTTCGATTCCGAGCAGCGCATGCCGAAATATCCGCCGGGCCAGCCGGTCAGCAATTTTCCGCTCTGGAAGCTGCAAATGTGCAGCGGAATGGCGCTGGCGATCCTGGTATTCGGCGCGGCATGGCTGACCTTGCGCCGCAAGCCGAGAAAACCCGCATTCGTGTCATGGCCTGCAGTCGCGCTATCGGCGACCACGGCTGGAATCCTGTTTGGCGTCGCCGAGCAGAGATTGGTCTATGAAAGCTACGGAACGGGAGGCTGGCTGGTCTGGGGCTCGCTGCTGGTGGCGGCCACGGCTTCGCCCGTGTTGAGCGCCAACGCCCTGATGTCGGGCCGCGCACCGCCCAGCTTTTTCGAAGTGTTGGGTCCGAAGGGCCATCACACTGAATCGGTGCTGGCGACCCTGCACGGACTGGCCTTGATGATCACCGTCGTGATCGGCACGGCGACCGCAATCGGCCTCGTGTTCGACCCGCGCTTCATTGACTTTCCCTTCGCGCCTCTCACCATGGCGGCGGTGCCCTTTGCTGCCGTGACGCTGCTCAATCCTCCCACGAAGGGAATCCGACCACTGGCGGAGTCGATCTTTGCCGGCATTTTCATTGCAACGGCGATCTACACAGGATTCAACGAAGGGGCGGAGAACTGGCAGTCGCTATGGACCTGCGCGGCCTTTGTCCTGCTCGCGGTGACGTTGTTGCGGGCGCGTGCTTGACAACGCGACCTAGAGCGTTTCCCGTTCCGATGGAATCGGAACGGCGCTCTAGATTCTTGTTTTGACGCGTTTTCTTCACGCGAACCGGTATCCACTTCGCTCGAAAACGCTCTAGCCGCGCAGCCTGACGCGATCCTCGCGCGCGCAGTCGGTGACGAAGCCGATGACGGCGCGCACCGCGGGAAGCTCGACCAGATCGGGATGGGCGAGCAGCCAGAGATCGGAAAGGCTCGAGAGCTTTTGCGGCGCGACCCGCACCAGATCGGGGTAGTCGGCCCCGACCAGGCAGGACAGCGCGCAAATCCCGAGCCCGGCCCGCGCCGCCGCGAGCATGTCGCCCTGCGATGAACAGCGCATCACCAGCGTGCCCTGTCGGGTGATGACGTCGCTCCAGCGCGCCAGATGCGCGTTCGAGGCCTGGTCGGCAAAGCCGATCACATGGTGGCCCCGCCACTCGTCCCGCCGCTCCGGCAGCTTGCGGCCTGCCGCATAGTCGCGGGAAGCGTAGAAGCCGGTGCCGAGCCGCCCGATCTTGCGCCCGATCAGGTTCTCCTCGCCCGCATCGACCGGCCTTAGCACCACGTCGGCCTCGCGGCGGCGCACGCTGGCCGGGAACGGGTGGGTGATGATCTCGAGCTGGATGTTGGCGTGATCGCGCAGGAACGGGCCGAGGCGCGGCATCAGCCAATGCGCGGCCAGCGTCGCGCCGATCGACAGCTTCACGACGCCGCGCGCCTGCCCGCCGGTAGCGGACGCGGCCGCCTCCGCGCGCAAAGCCGCCGCGGCCATCGCTTCGGCATGCTCGCGGAATTTGCGGCCCTGCGATGTCAGCGACAGACCGTCATTGGAACGCGCGAACAGGCGGGTCCCGAGTTGCTGCTCGAGCGCCGCGACGTTGCGACCGACGGTGGGGTGGCTGATGCGCAGCCGCCGTGCCGCCCCGGCGAGGCTGCGTGTCTCCGCCACCGCGACGAATGTCTTGCAAAGCTCCCAGTCCATGCCGCTCCCCCTTCCTGCGACATCGTTCATTTCTGGTCGAACTGATGTTCAATATTGAACGCCATGACCGAACCGTCCAGCCTTATATTGCCGCGCCAAGAGCGCCACCGCTCCAGCCATCACAATAAATCGCGATCCGCCCCGGCTGCCGGCCGGGCGACGCGCATGGAGGATCCGAAAATGTCGCTGCCCGTTTCGCTCGCCAACAGGCTTGAACTGCCGGTCGTCGGCTCCCCGCTGTTCATCGTCTCGGGGCCCGAGCTCGTGATCGCACAGTGCAAGGCCGGCATCGTCGGCTCGTTCCCGGCGCTGAACGCCCGCCCGGCCGAAAAGCTCGACGAATGGCTGACCCAGATCGAGAACGAGCTCGGCGAGTACCAGGCGCTGCATCCGGAGACGAAGGTCGCGCCCTACGCCGTCAACCAAATCTGCCACGCCTCCAACGACCGCCTGATGCGCGACATGGAAACCTGCGTGAAGCACAAGGTGCCCGTGATCATCACCTCGCTGCGCCCGCCGTCCGAAATCGTCGAGGCCGCGCACTCCTATGGCGGCGTGGTGTTCCACGACGTCATCAATGTAAAGCACGCGCGCAAGGCCGCCGAGCAGGGCGTCGACGGCCTGATCCTAGTCTGCGCCGGCGCGGGCGGCCATGCCGGCACGCTGTCGCCGTTCGCGCTGGTGCGCGAGGTCAAGCAATGGTTCAAGGGCACGATCCTGCTGTCGGGCGCGATCTCCGACGGCTGGAGCATCGCATCCGCGCTCGCGCTCGGCGCCGACCTCGCCTATATCGGCACCCGCTTCATCGCGACCGCGGAAGCCAACGCGGATATCAGGTACAAGCAGGCGCTGACCGAATACGCCGCGCACGACATCATCTATTCGAACCTGTTCACCGGCGTGCACGGCAACTATCTCGGACCGTCGATCGCGGCGGCAGGCCTCGATCCGGGCAACCTGCCGGTCGCCGACAAATCCAGCATGAACTTCGGCTCCGGCGGCAACATGAAGGCCAAGGCTTGGCGCGACATCTGGGGCTCGGGCCAGGGCATCGGCCAGATCACCGACGCCCCGCCGGTCGCCGAACTGGTGGCGCGGCTCAAGTCCGAGTTCGCCGCGGCGCGCAGCGACTTTCTGCGCACCAGCGCCTGACGCTGTTTCACAAAGTCCGGGAGTGAACCATGAAACGAGCGCAACACGCGCTGGCAGCCGCGCTTGCGGTCTGCGCGATCGCCGGCACGGCCGCCGCCGACAACGGCAACGAAGCGATCCGAATCGGCCAGACGCTGCCCTATAGCGGACCGGTCTCCGGCTTCGGCACCATCGGCCGCGCCCAGGAAGCGTTTTTCGCGAAGGTCAACGCGGAGGGCGGCATCAACGGCCGGCAGGTGAAATTCATCACGTTGGACGACGCCTATTCGCCGCCGAAGACCGTCGAGCAGACCCGCAAGCTGGTGGAGCAGGAGGAGGTGCTGATGATGTTCGGCTCGCTCGGAACCGCCACCAACAACGCCGTGCACCGCTATCTCAACAGCAAGAAGATCCCGCAATTGTTCGTGCTGAGCGGCGCGACCAAATGGGCCGACCCGAAGACCTATCCGTGGACCATGCCAGGCATGGCGTCCTACGAATCTGAGGGCGTGGTCTATGCCAAATATGTGCTGCAGGCCAAGCCCGACGCAAAGATCGCGATCCTTGCGCAGAACGACGATTTCGGCCGCGACTATGTCGCCGGCTTCAAGCGTGCGCTCGGCGGCAAGGCCGCGAGCATGATCGTCGCGGAAGCGAGCTACGAGACCTCAGCGCCCACCATCAGCTCGCAGCTCGCGACCCTGAAGGCGTCCGGTGCCGATGTGCTGTTCGGTGTCGTGCTCGGCAAGTTCACGCCGCAGATGATCAAGGGCGTGGCCGAGATCGGCTGGAAGCCGGACCTGTTCTTCGTGCCGACCTCCGCGTCGTCGATCTCGTTCCTGGAGCCCGCCGGGCTCGAGAACGCGGTCGGCCTGATCTCGTCCAGCAACCAGAAGGACACGATGGACGCGCAATGGGCCGATGATCCCGCCGTGAAGGACTATCTTGCCTTCATGAAGCAGTACCTGCCCAATGCGGACCTCAGCAACTCGAACTACTCGGCGGGCTATCATTATGCGACGCTGCTGATGGCCGTGCTGAAGGCCTGCAAGAACGATTTCAGCCGCGAAAACATCATGCGCCAGGCGGCGTCATTGCGCGACGTTCCGCTGCCGCTATTGTTGCCGGGCATGACGGTGTCGACCGGGCCGGACGACTACCTGCCGTTCCAGCAGTTGCGGCTGCGCCGGTTCAACGGCAAGAGCTGGATCAGCTTCGGCGAGATCCTGGACGATCGCTAGGAGACGAGGCGCGACATGATCATCAGCGGCGACAGACAGATCAGCTACGGCGACATTCACGCCCGCATCGCGCGGGCGGCCAGCGGCTTCCGGGCGCTCGGCGTGCAGGGCGGCAAGCCGGTCGGCATGATGCTGCGCAACGATTTCGCGCTGTTCGAGGTGGTCGCGGCTTCGGCCGCGCTCGGCAGCCCGGTGGTGCCGATCAACTGGCATCTGAAGGCCGACGAGGTCGGCTACATCCTGTCCGACAGCGGCGCCGACACGCTGGTCTGCCACGCCGATCTGTTGCCACAGATCCGCGACGGGCTGCCGCCGGCAATCAAGCTGCTGGTGGTGACGACGCCGCCGGAGATCGCGGCGGCCTATGGTGTCGCGCCTACGGCCATGCGCGTGCCCGCCGGCATGACCGACTGGGACGTCTGGCGGGAGACGCACCAACCGCTGACCGACGCACCGATCGGCGCGGCGCCGATGTTCTACACGTCGGGCACCACCGGACTGCCGAAGGGCGTCAAGCGCAAGCCGATGCGGCCCGAGCAGCAGGCGGCAGCCGCGCGGGTCGGTGCCATCACCTACGGCGTCAAGCCGAACGAGGATCAGGTGATCCTGATGAACGGCCCGATGTATCATTCGGCGCCGCACTCCTACGGGATGCTCGCGTTCCGCAACGGCTGCGTGATCGTGCTCGAGCCGCGCTTCGATCCGGAGGATCTGCTGCAACTGATCGAGCGCCACCATGTCACCCACATGCATATGGTGCCGACCATGTTCGTGCGGCTGCTGCGCCTGCCCGAGGAGACGCGGCGCCGCTACGACCTGTCGTCGCTGCGCTTCATCGTCCATGGCGCGGCGCCCTGCCCTGTCGACGTCAAGCGCGCGATGATCGAGTGGTGGGGACCGGTCATCAACGAATATCTCGGCTCGACCGAGACCGGCATCCCGGTCTGGCATTCGTCAGCCGAAGCGCTGGCCAAGCCCGGCACCGTTGGCCGCGCGATCGAGGGCGGCATCGTCAAGATCTTCCGGCCCGACGGGACGCCATGCGACGTCGGCGAGCCCGGCGAGATCTTCATGCGTCAGACCGCGACCTCGGATTTCGACTATCACGGCAATGCCAAGGCGCGCGCCGAGGCCGATCACGACGGCCTGATCAGCGTCGGCGATGTCGGCTATCTCGACGCGGACGGCTATCTGTTCCTGTGCGACCGCAAGCGCGACATGGTGATCTCGGGCGGCGTCAACATCTATCCCGCCGAGATCGAGAATGCCCTGATCGGCATGGCAGGCGTCCGCGACTGCGCGGTGTTCGGCGTTCCCGACGACGAATATGGCGAGCGGCTGTTCGCCTGCGTCGAGCCGGAAGCCGGCAGCACGCTTTCGGTTGCGGCGATCCAGGATTTCCTCCGCGACAAGCTGGCCAATTTCAAGGTGCCGAAGGAGATCCGCTTCATGGACGCGCTGCCGCGGGAAGCCACCGGCAAGATCTTCAAGCGCAAGCTGCGCGACCTCTACCGCGAAGGACGGCTCGGCTGAACGATGTGACGGCGAAGCGAACGGCGTTTGAAACTTAGTTGCTGTTGCAAACGGCCGGCAATCGACGCAACGATGCCGGCACATCCTGAGCCCGGATCACCGCCATGAACTCGACCGACTTCATCGTCATCCGCAACGATCTGCAGCAGTGCAAGGTGATCGAGACGCAGTTGCCCGATGCCGCGGCGCTGCCGGCCGATGCGCTGCTGGTGAAGGTGACCCGCTTCGCCTTCACCGCCAACAACATCACCTACGCCGTGATCGGCGAGCAGCTGAAATACTGGCAGCTGTTCCCGGCGCCCGAAGGCTACGGCATCGTCCCGGTGTGGGGCTTTGGCGAGGTGCTGGTCTCGAAACATCCGATGATCGCGGCCGGCGAAACGCTGTTCGGCTATTTCCCGATGGCGACCCATCTGGTGATCAAGGCTACCGACGTCAGCAAGCGCGGCCTGCGCGACGGCGCCGCGCACCGGCAGGAGGTCTCGCCGGTCTACAACGCCTATGCCCGGGTCTCCGGCGATCCGACCTATGCCGGCCGGCAAGGTGACTACCGGGCGCTGATGCTGCCGCTGTTCATGCTATCCTTCCTGGTCGACGACTTCCTGGCCGAAAACGCGTTCTACGGCGCACGCCGCGTCATCCTGTCGTCGGCCTCGAGCAAGACCGCGTTCGGGCTCGCCCATCTCGTGCACAAGCGGGGTGTCCCGGTGATCGGGCTGACCTCCAGGGGCAATGTCGATTTCGTCAGCTCGCTCGGCTGCTACGACGAGGTCGTCACCTATGACCAGGTCACCGCGATCCCGTCGGCCGAGCCTGTCGCCTATGTCGACATGGCCGGCAACAGCGCGCTGCGCGGAAGTCTGCACCGGCACTTCGGCGCGCAGATGGTCTATTCCGGCCGGGTCGGGCTGACGCACCGTGCCAGCGAGCCGGAGGAGCCGACGCTGCCCGGCGCCAAGCCGGTCTGGTTCTTCGCCCCGGACCAGATCCGCAAGCGCGCCAAGGAATGGGGACCGGGCGGCATCGACCAGCGTTTTGGCGCCGCCTGGGCCGAGCTCGTGCCGCATCTGCCGAATTGGCTTGACGTGGTTGAGCGGCGCGGCCCGGCCGCGGTGCGCGAGGCCTATCTCGATACCCTGCAAGGCCGCGTTCCGCCGGATCAAGGCCTGATCCTGTCGCTGGCCGAATAGGCGCTATCCCGTCGCGCCCTTTCTGCGTGCCTTCGAATGGGTATAGGCTTTGCGGAAAGGGAACGCCGCCAAGAAAATATCAGCAAGGCGGCCGATGGCGAGAAACGCTCAATGCTCGACAAGACGGACGATATTTCGGTCGCCGCCGACAATTGGCTTGTGCAGTTCGAAGATGCGCTGGCGAGCCCGGACGATGTGCTGCTGAAGCCACTGTTCCATCCCGACAGCTACTGGCGCGACGTGCTGGCGCTGAGCTGGAACATCCAGACCGTCAACCGGGCCTTCGCAATCATCGAGGAGCTGCCGGCGCATGCGCGTCACAGCGCGCCGCATGACTTCCGCATCGATGCCGAGCGCGCGGCGCCGCGCCGGGTGACGCGCGCCGGCACCAACGCCATCGAGGCGATCTTCAAATTCGAGACGGCGGTTGGCCGCGGCCATGGCATCGTGCGGCTGATCCCTGATGCCGCCGACGACGATCGCCTGAAGGCCTGGACCTTGCTGACGGCGCTCGAGGAGCTGAAGGGTTTTGAGGAGCAGCAGGGCCACACCAGGCCGCGCGGGAAGTCCTATTCGCGCGACTTCCGCGGCCCCAACTGGCTCGACCTGCGCAAGGCATCCGCCGAATATGCCGACCGCAACCCTGATGTGCTGGTGGTCGGCGGCGGACAGGCCGGGCTTGCGATCGCCGCGCGGCTGCAGCAGCTCAAGATCGACGCGCTGATCGTCGACCGCGAGGCGCGCGTCGGCGACAATTGGCGCAAGCGCTATCACGCGCTGACCCTGCACAACCAGGTACAGGTCAATCACCTGCCCTACATGCCATTCCCGCCGAACTGGCCGACCTACATCCCGAAGGACAAGCTCGCCAACTGGTTCGAATCCTATGTTGATGCGATGGAGCTGAACTTCTGGACCGGCACGGAATTTGTCGGCGGCAGCTATGACGACGCAACGGGGCGTTGGACCGTCGAGTTGCGCCGCGCCGACGGCACGACCCGCAAGATGCAGCCGCGCCATGTGGTGATGGCAACCGGCGTCAGCGGCATCCCCAATCTGCCCGATATCCCCGGTTTGAAGAATTTTTCCGGCAAAGTCATGCATTCCAGCCGCTACGAGGACGGCGAGAACTGGACCGGCAAGCGCGCGCTCGTGATCGGCACCGGCAACAGCGGCCACGACATCGCGCAGGACCTGCATTCCTCGGGCGCCGAGGTCACGCTGGTACAGCGCTCCTCGACGCTGATCACCAATATCGAGCCGTCGGCGCAGCTTGCCTATGCCGCCTACAATGAAGGTACGCTCGAGGATAATGATCTGATCACGACCTCGATGCCGCTCGCGCTCGCCAAACGCAGTCATGTGCTGATGACCGAGCAGTCGAAGCAACTCGACAAGCCGCTGCTCGACGGCCTTGCGCGCAAGGGCTTCAAGCTTGATTTCGGCGATGGCGGCACCGGCTGGCAGTTCAAATACCTGACCCGCGGCGGCGGCTATTACTTCAACGTCGGCTGCTCCGATCTGGTCGCGAGCGGCGCGGTCGCCCTGCAGCAATTCGCCGACATCGAGACCTTCGTGAGCGAGGGCGCGCGGCTGAAGAACGGCGAGACGGTTGAGGCCGACCTGATCGTACTCGCGACCGGCTACCGGCCGCAGGAAGAGCTGGTGAAGAAGCTGTTCGGCGAGGCGATGGCCGCGCGCGTCGGCCCGATCTGGGGCTTTGGCGACGGCCAGGAGCTGCGCAACATGTACAGCCGCACGCCGCAGCCCGGCCTCTGGTTCATCGCCGGCAGCCTCGCGCAATGCCGCATCAACTCGCGCTATCTCGCATTGCAGATCAAGGCGATCGAGGAAAGCCTGATGCCGCGCAACGTCGGGCCACGGGCGGATTTTTCGTAGAAGCCTGCCGTCGTTCCGGGATGCGCGAAGCGCAGACCCGGAACCTCGAGATTCCGGGTTCGATGCTGCGCATCGCCCCGGAATGACGATCTTGGGGAGACATCTTATGCCAACCACCCTCGGCACCGGCGAACACCGCTATCGCGTGGTGGAGAATTTCGCAAAACTCCCCGACGGCTGGAGCCTGACCGATGTTGCCTCCGTCGCGGTCGACAGCAAGGACCGCGTCTACGTTTTCAACCGCGGCGACCATCCGATGGTGGTGCTCGACCGCGCGGGGAATTTCATCAAGAGCTGGGGCGAAGGCGTGTTATCGCGTGCCCACGGCCTGCATATCGACGCCGACGACAATCTCTATTGCACCGATGACGGCGACCACACCGTGCGCAAATGCTCGACCGACGGCAAGGTGCTGCTGACGATCGGCATCCCGAACAAGCCGGCGCCGTTCATGAGCGGCGAGCCGTTCCACCGCTGCACCCATACCGCGCTGTCGCCGAAGGGCGAGATCTATGTCTCCGATGGCTACGGCAATGCCTGCGTCCACAAATACACGCCGGATGGCAAGCTGATCAAAACCTGGGGCGAGCCCGGCACCGATCCCGGCCAGTTCAACATCGTGCACAACATCGCGACCGACGCCGATGGCTGGGTCTATGTCGCCGACCGCGAGAACCACCGCGTCCAGGTGTTCGACGGCAACGGCAAATACGAAACGCAGTGGAACAACCTGCACCGGCCCTGCGCGCTGTGCTGCTGCTGCGGCGGCGGCAAGCAGCCGAACTTCGTGATCGGCGAGCTCGGCCCTGGCATGGCGGTGAATCGCAAGGTGCCTAATCTCGGCCCGCGGCTGTCGATCGTGGATCACACCGGAAAGCGCATCGCGCGCCTCGGCGGCGAGCAAGGCCCCGGCGTCGAGACCGGAAAATTCCTGGCGCCGCACGGCATCGCGCTGGATTCCCGCGGCGACATCTATGTCGGCGAAGTCGGCGTCACCGACTGGAAGACCAGCTTTCCGGACACCGAGATGCCGGCCGCGGTGCGCGTGACGCGATGCCTGCAGAAGCTGGAGAAGGTTTAGATTCAGTCTCCCACCGTCACTCCATCACCGTCACCCCGAGGAGCGCGCATCGCGCGCGTCTCGAAGGGTCGACGGCCCGGCCGGTGGCCGTGCATCCTTCGAGACGCGCGTTCCGCGCTCCTCAGGATGACGGATCAGGCAGCGAGCGCCGCGACTAAGATCAATCCCGTTTGCTGCCCGACGCCTTGGCTATCGCCCGCGCAATCAAATCTCGCCGATCACCTCGCGGCGGCGCTGCTCGGATTCTTCCGCATAGCGCCGCATGGCGTGCGCTTCGGTGAGCAGGCCGATCGGCCGCCGGTCGCCGTCGCCTTCGACCACGGCGAGCGATTCCGCTTCGGCCGCGTCGAACACCGCGATCGCCTCCTGCACGTTCATGCCGGGATGCAGCACCACGTCGGCGTAGCGCAAGATGGCAGCAAGCCCCTTGTCGGCCTCGAGATCCGGCGCGTGCGCTTCCGCGACCAGCGCGAGCCCGGCGTAATGCCCCTCGCCGTCGACCGCGACGACCTGGGTCTTCGAGCCCGGCGGGAATTCCTCGCGGAACGCCTCGATCGGCATCGCGGCGTTCACCGTCGTCATGTCCTGCCGCATCATCTTGCCGACCGTGAGATCGCGGATCCAGCCGATATCGGCGGCGCTGCGGATGGTCTCGCCGCGCAGATGCAAACGCCAGGTCGCGAACGAATAGCCGAACAGCTCGCGCGTGATCGTGGTCGAGATGATGACCGCGACCAGCACCGCGGTCGTGAGCCAGAGGTTGCCGGTGGATTCCAGCGCGATGAACGACATCGTGAGCGGACCGCCGATCACCGAGGCCGACAGCGCGCTCATGCCGATCACCGCATAGGCGTTGGGGTCGAGGTTCAGACCCGGCCACACGATGTCGACGCCGGCGGCGAACAGCCGGCCGCCGAGCGCGCCCATGAACAGCGTGGCGAAGAACAATCCGCCGCGGAAGCCGGAGCCGAGCGAAACGATCGAAGCCACCGCCTTCAGCGCGAACACGCCGGCGATGAAGGCAAGCGGCATCGCCACGATGCCCGCGAAGCGTAGCGCGCCGTGGCCCGACGACATCACCTGCGGCGTCAATAGCGCCATCGCGCCAACCGCAAGCCCGCCGAGCGCCGGCCGCAGCGGCGGCCAGAGCCGGATCCTGGTCAGCAGCGCCTCGCACAGCGTCACCCCGCGCATGATCGCAATGCCGGTCAGGGCCGCGACCATGCCGAGCAGCGCGGCAATCGCAAGATCCCGTCCGAGCACATCGCCGACGGTTCCGACGCCGACACCGAGCGGCAGCGGCTCGAAGGCATGGGCGACGAAGTAGCCGGTCACCGCCGCCACGCCGACCGGGGTCAGGCTGGCCGGCGTATAGCCGCCGATCACAAGTTCAAAAGCGTAGAACGCACCCGCGAGTGGCGCGCTGAAGGCGCCGGCGATCGCCGCCGCCGCGCCGCAGCCGACCATGATTCGCTGGTCGTTGCGGCGGAGGTGAAAGCCGCGGCCGAGCGAGGCGGCGAGGCCGCTGGAGAGCTGGGTATAGCCGGCCTCGAGCCCGACCGAGCCGCCGACGCCGCTCGACCAGATCGTCTGCAGTGCCACGATCACGCTGCCACGGAACGACATCCGCCCGCCATAGAGCGCGTTGGCCTCGATCGGGTCGATCTCGCGGGCCGGCCGGACCCGCAGCAGCAGCAGGAACGCAAATCCCAACAGCAGGCCGCCGACCGTGGGAACCAGGAGCGCGCGCACGGGATCGATGCTGGGCTGGCTCGACAACCGGTCGCCGAGCGGCAGATTGAACAGCACCGAATGCAGCACCGTGACGAGGCCGCTCATGACCGCCACCACCAGGCCGCCAATGGCGCCGATCAGCACCGCCAGCACCACAAGGCTCGTCTCGTGCGCGCGCACGAACGCGCGCAACCGGCGCGGCGCCTCGAGATAGCTTGAGGTCGTGGTCATCGGCAGGGTCCGTCACTGGCCGACAGGGCCTTGCGGCTCCCTTTACGGACCTCGCGGGCGGGAGGCAATCGGGGCAGGAACATGGCAGGGCGCGGCGGATAAGCCGCTCATTGCTCTTCACAATCCCGTCACGCTGCCTGTAGTATGTGAGTGCATGCTGCTTCGCAGCTAATGGGAGTCAGGAGCGTTATTTGAACGCACATGTCTCGCAAGGCGGTTGGCCGGTGCTGGTCTTGAATGCGGACTTCCGGCCGCTGAGTTATTACCCGCTGTCGCTCTGGTCCTGGCAGGACGCGATCAAGGCGGTGTTCCTCGATCGTGTCAACATCGTCGAATATTACGACCGGGCGGTACGAAGTCCTTCCTTCGAAATCCAGCTGCCGAGCGTCGTATCCCTCAAGTCCTTCGTCAAGCCGACCACCCACCCCGCCTTCACCCGGTTCAACGTTTTCCTGCGCGACCGATTCAGCTGCCAGTATTGCCTGTCGGGCGACGATCTCACCTTCGATCACATCATTCCGCGCAGCAAGGGTGGCCAGACCACCTGGGAAAACGTCGTCGCCGCCTGCTCGCCCTGCAATTTGCGCAAAGGCAATCTGACGCCGCAGCAGGCCAAGATGTTTCCGAAGCAGACGCCCTACGCCCCGACCGTGCATCAGCTGCATCGCAACGGCCGGCTGTTTCCGCCGAACTATCTGCACGAGAGCTGGCTCGATTATCTCTACTGGGATACTGAGCTCGATCCGTAGAGCGCGCTGGCGCGCGCCGTCCTTCCACCGAATGCAAGCCGTACTGCTGTGATTTGGATCAGGCGGGTCGCTTGGTGAGGGCCGCTTCCCCCTCCTCGCGTCCGGGAACGCTGACGTGAACCTCGTGCCCCATCCTGATCGCCAATGCCGCGGCGGCCGCCGCCGATTCGAATGCAGCCTCCTTGGTGGCGTATCCGCCGTTGAGATTGCCGTCGTGCAGGACGCCCCATTCCTTGCCGGCTGCAATCACCGCATATTGAGCCAATCCCATCGTCTCCTCCTTACGCTGGCGGCGCCGCGTCAGGTCTCGTTCCGCTTGTATCTTTCGCGGACGACATCCTCGCCGGCCTGCACCGCGCGCCTGCTGCGAAAATGGTGTTGAAGCACGCCGAAGATCAAAGCGGTCAGCAGCACGAGCGCTCCGATGCCGTAGATGATTTCAAGGCCCATATCCATTCGGTCTCTCCAAGCCTTGTTCTCAAAGCCTTGCTCTTAAAGCCTTGCTCTCTTGCCGCCCGCCGGGGCGGCATCGTTCATCCGCTCTTCGCGGCGCTGTCGATGCTTTCGCGGTGAATTTCGCGCGCGTCGCTGCCGATCACCGAGATGAAGTAGCCGCGTCCCAGATATTCCTGTCGCGTCTCGGCAAGGTCGATGGCGAGCCGCTTGGCGACGGCAATGGCTTCATCGCGGTCGGTAACCGGCTGACCGGTTGCATCGATCACACGCTCATCATTCACGATCGCGAAGTGAAAGGCGGACATTCACTATCTCCGCGCATCAATGCGTGTTCGATTCATGCCACTTTTCCAGGTCCGGCTTCTCGTCTCCTGAGCGCTTCGCATCCCCAGAGCGCTGCTCCTTCTCCGGGTTTCCCTTCCACGGCTTGTCGGTTTGCGCGTGGGAACCCCAGTCGCTCGAGCGCCCAGAATCCTGCGTTACCGGCTTTCTGTTCATCACAATCTCCTCAAGAACAGAAGCATCTGTATCCCGATGTGTTCCTAACCCGCCGCGCTCAAGGTCCGCCCGCAACCGAGCATAACCAGCGCATCGAGGTCGATCCCGCAGCAGTATTGACGCTTCCTCACGCAGGATCGCATTCGCGTGATCGTCCGCGATGTTCGCAGTATATCATTGCATCCTAATAGTTCGCATCCTATCTAATTTGCATGCCGCCTTCGCAGCCCCATATCCACGCCGAGATCGGCCGCCTGGTGACCAGGCTGGCCCGGATCTGGCGTCGCGAGTCGGATCAGGCCTTGTCCGACCACGGACTGTCCTACGCGACGGCGATTCCGCTGCTGGTGTTGTCACGCCAGGGAGAGAACGTCCGGCAAGGCGTGCTGGCCGATGAACTGGGGATCGAAGGGCCTTCACTGGTGCGGCTGATCGATCTGCTCCAGTCCGAAGGCCTGGTCGAGCGTCGCGAGGACCCGACCGACCGGCGCGCCAAGACGCTGCATCTCACCGCGGCCGGCGGAGCCAAGGTCGAGGAGATCAATCGGGTGCTGCGTCGCGTACGGGCCAGCCTGCTGAAGGATATCGGCAGCGCGGAACTTGCGGTAACCTTCGAGACGCTGCAGCTCATCGAGCAGCGGGCGAGCCGCCTGCAGGACGCCAGGACTGCGCCAGCCAGGACTGCTCCAGAGGCGAAATAGTCATGCGCGCGGAAGAGCCGTTCCTGGTCCGCCACGCGGATCTCATTTTCGCGTTGAAGACGTTCGCGGCGTCGATGCTGGCGCTTGTCATCGCCCTGGCGATCGATCTGCCGCGTCCCTATTGGGCGATGGCGACGGTCTACATCACCTCGCAGCCGCTGGCCGGCGCGACCAGCTCGAAGGCGTTCTTCCGCGTGATCGGTACGCTGGTCGGCGCGAGCGTCACGGTCGCCCTGGTGCCGAACCTGGTCAATGCACCGGAGCTACTGTGCCTCGCGATCGCGCTCTGGGTCGGGCTCTGTCTCTATTTATCGCTGCTCGACGGCACGCCGCGCAGCTATGTCTTCATGCTGGGCGGATATACCGTCGCGCTGATCGGCTTTCCGTCGGTGGCCGAACCGGGCAGCATCTTCGATGTAGCGCTGGCACGAGTCGAGGAGATCTCGCTCGGCATCATCTGTGCGAGCCTGGTGTCGACGGTGGTGTTTCCCCGCAGCGTCGCGCCGGCGGTCGGCGGCCGCATCAGGAGTTGGCTGTCGGATGCGCGCCGTCTGTCCCGCGACGTGCTGCTTGACCGCGGGACCGGCGAGACGCGCCGGGCCCAACGCCTCCGTCTTGCGACCGACATTGTCGAGATCGATACGCTGGCGACCCATGTCGCCTATGACCGGCTGGCCGACGCCGGCACCGTGCGTGGCCTCGGCGAGGTCCGGCTGCGCATGCTGATGCTGTTGCCGATCATCACGTCGATCGAAGACCGGCTTACCGCACTTGGCGAAGCGGCGCTGCAACGGCAACCGGAGCTGCAACGCCTGATCGGCGATCTCGCCGCATGGATCGTGGACGAGGACCGCCAGCGGCAATCCGGCGAGCAGATCCGCACCGCAATCGCCGAGCGGCAATCTGCGCTCGACGGCATCGCGCCGCGGGAACGCATCATCACGATCAGCCTGCTGCTCCGGCTGCGCGAGCTTGCCGATATTTCGGCCGACTGCCGCGCGCTGGGCGATGCGATCACCGCGGGCCGGGATATCTCCAGCGTCCAGCTGGCGTTCCACCCGGAGTCGGGGGCCGCACCGGTCCGTCATCGCGACCACGGCATGGCGCTGTGGTCGGCCGCGGGCGCGGCGGTCGCCATCCTGATCTGCTGCGGCCTGTGGATTGCGACCGGCTGGGCCGATGGCGCCTCGGCGCCGATGATGGCGGCGGTCGCCTGCTCCTTCTTCGCCGCACAGGACGAGCCTGCGCGCAGCATCCGGGCCTTCGGCCTGTTTTCACTGGTCGCGATCGTCATCGTCGCAATCTATCAGTTCGCGCTGGTGCCCGGCATCTCCCATGTCGAGGTCCTGATCGCGGCACTGGCGCCGACCTTCCTCCTGTACGGCTTTTTGATCGCACGACCCAAGACCGCGCCGATCGGCATGGCGCTCGCCGCCAACACCGCGACGCTGCTCGCGCTGCAATCGACCTACAGCGCGGATTTCGCCAGTTTCGCCAACACGTCGGTCGCCTTCTTCCTCGGTGTTGTGATCGCGGAGATCGTGACGCGGATCGCGCGCGGCGTCGGCGCCGAATGGATCGCCAAGCGGTTGATGACGTCGAGTTGGCAGGCGCTCGCGGTCGCGGCCGAGCGGCGCGGCCACGGTGATCGCGCGCAGTTTGCCGGCCTGATGCTGCATCGGCTCGGACTATTGGTCCAGCGGATCGCCTTCATCTCCGAGAGCGACCGCCGCGATGCCGACAGCCTGGTCCAGCTCCGCATCGGGCTCAACATCATCGACCTCAGGCGGGCCCGCTACGGCCTCGCCGCAGTGACCGTGCGTGCCATCGACGATATGCTCGACGACCTCGCGGCGGCGTTTCGCGCCCGTGCGGACCGGGCAATGCCGGCCGAACTGTTGTCATGCATCGATGCGGCGCTGACCGCGGTCGTCAAGGACCCCAATGAGCGCGCGCGGGACGATGCACTGCTCGGCCTCGTCGGCATCCGCCGCGGCCTGTTTCCGGATGCACCCGTGTATCGATCGCAGCCCGAAGCGAGTTTCGCCGCATGAGATATGAGCTCGACATTTACGGCGTGCTCGTTCCGGCGCTGCTGCTGTGGCTCATCGTCGCCTATGCGCTGAGCGCAGTGGTGAGCCGGATCATGCAGCGCTTCGGATTCTACCGGTTGGTCTGGCATCGCGCGCTGTTCAATTTCGCCCTGTACGTATGCCTACTCGGCGTCGTGGTTTATCTTTCGGAGTTTCTGCCATGAAAGCGAATTTCGCCTGGCTCGGCCGGGTTGCGCTGACCGCGGTCGCCGTCGTCGCCGCACTCGCTGTCGCTCGCGCGCTCTGGGTCTACTATATGGAATCGCCATGGACTCGCGACGGCAGGGTCCGCGCCGACGTGATCCAGGTGGCTCCCGACGTCTCCGGCTTCGTCACCGACGTGCTGGTCAAGGACAATCAGCCGGTGCATCGTGGCGACATCCTGTTCCGGATCGATCGCGCACGCTTTGCCCTGGCACTGAAGCAGGCCGATGCAGCGGTCGCCGGCCATCGCGCGACGCTGGATCAGGCCGACGCCGACCTCAAACGCTACAGCTCGCTGACCACCGATGCGGTGTCGCAGCAGAAGCAGGAGCAGGTTCTGGCGACGCAGCTGCAGGCCAAGGCGGCCTATGACCAGGCGGTCGCCGACCGCGCCGTCGCGCAGCTCAATCTGGATCGCAGCGAGGTGCACGCTTCGGTGAACGGCACCATCACCAATATGGACCTGCGGCCGGGCGCCTACGTCACCGCAGGCAAGGGCGTGATGGCGCTGGTCGACACCGACACGCTGCATGTGGAAGGCTATTTCGAGGAGACCAAGCTCGCGCGCATTCGCGTCGGCGACAAGGCGCAGATCCGGCTGATGGGCGAGCCGGTGCGGCTCACCGGACATGTCGAGAGCATTGCGGCCGGCATCGAGGATCGCGACCGCGCGGCAGGCGCGAGCCTGCTCGCAAATGTCAACCCGACCTTCAGCTGGGTTCGGCTCGCACAGCGCATCCCCGTGCGCATCGCGCTGGACCACCTGCCGGATCGCATCGCGCTGGTCGCCGGCCGCTCGGCGACGGTCGAGATCATGGACTAGCCGGCTGGCCGGGGCGCATCCGCGGCGACAGCATCGAGCCGGTGCACCTTACTGCGGCTCGTCGACCACTCGCCTATCGCACGCCGTAGCGTGTGAAATCGTCGCCGATGCTGCCCTGGATCGCCTTGGCCGCCGCCATGTCGGTATTGCCGCCGGCCTTGTCACCCTGCTTCAACTTCGCCAGGCCGCGGCCATAAAGTGCGCTTGCGAGCTTGGGATCGATGCGAAGTGCGGAGCTGTAGTCGGCGATCGCCGCGCCCAGCTCGCCGGTCTTCAGATAGATAAGGGCACGCGAGTCATACGTCGCGGCGTTGGTTGACGCCAATTGAAGGGCCTTGTTGCAATCTTCCAGCGCCGCCTGCAATTCGCCGAGGATGGCCCGGCTCCAGCAGCGTCCGTTCCACACCCCATCGAGCTTCGGCTCGAGGCGAATTGCCTCATCGTAGTCCTGCGCCGCGCGTGCATAATCGTTCTTCTTCAAATAGGCGCCGGCGCGGTTGGCGAAGGCCTCGCCGTAGTTCGGGTTGAGCTTGATCGCCTGATCGAAGGCGTCGGTCGCGCGATCATATTCGCGCTTCCTGAGATAGGCCACGCCGCGGTTGTTGAACGGCTTGGTGTAGGTCGGATTGAGCTCGATCGATCGATCGAAATCCCGGATGGCGCCGTCATAGTCTCCCTTGGCGGCGTAGGCGTTACCACGGTTGTTATAGGCGATCGCGAGGCCAGCCTGGGTCATGTCCTGCCCCGCATCGATCAGCGCCGTGCAGGCAGCAATGCGCGCGTCGGCCGGTGTGCGATCGAGGCCGCTGCACAATCCGATAGTGCGGAGATAGCTGTCCTTCTTCGCGTTCTGCGCGACCGCCGGCAACACGGGGAGCGTCGCAACGAGAAGCGATATCAGGCTGACAATTGCGCCGGCGCTTGCACGAAGTTTCATATCGGGCCTTGCTTGCACGAAACGGGCTGCGCCTGGCCTAGCACCCTCGACAGATGTTGGGATTGAACTTGTGGAGGGTGTTTTGCTCAGGTTGCTGCGGCGTTCGTGTCCCGACCTTCCTGACCTTGCTCTTGCCCTCTTCAACGAGCGTGGCGAACCTCACCGTTCCATCGTCCGATATCTCGATGCGTGGCGTGGTGCCTCGAATGCCCATCGTTGCCACGGGGGTGTCGATCTTCATGTCGCCGGTCTTCGCAATGTTGCCGGCAACGAAGGTGAACGTCCCATTGGTCAGTTTGAGCAAGGTCGAGTTCGACTTGCCGTTCGGGTCGTACACGAACTCGGTCATCGCCATCTTGGCGTTGCTCGACAGATTGAACGAAGTGCCGTCGGAGAAATTGATCCCGACGCGTCCGTCAGCTCCAGTTTGCACCACGTCGCCCAGATAAACGGGGTCGCCAACCTGCGCCTGAGGCAGTTTGCCGGGCAGCCCTGCCTGAACGACGACTGCATTCGGATGCTCGATCGTGACCGAACCAGTGGCGGCTACGACCCTTCCGATGAATTTCAATTGGATATTGTCCGGTTCGGTTTGCGCCTGCACCTGGCCGGGCGTGAGCGTTGCGAGCGCCAGGACGAAGCTTGCAAGCAATTGAACAATCAAATGGATGCGCACGATCCCCTCCTCGAAAAGGTCTTGTCGGGCCGTGGCTCGATGGTGATCGGGACCACCGGGCCGAGACCGCAGGACCTTGAGTGCCAAACGAGTTGTCGCAGACAGGCCTAAATGCCTGACGCAGTTCGACTAAAAATTAATAAGTGGACAATTTGCATGGTAATCATACTATTAATTTTGCGGGGCTGCACGCGCGATAAAGGACAGCTGTTCTGACCTTTTCGTAAGGCTCCCCCGCAGTATTGGAATTCCATTTTTACTGCCGAATTTGGTTTCAATCAGGACGTTTCAGCGGACAAGCCTATGGCTGACGGCGCGGGGTTTTTCGCCGCGTGGCCGAACCAAGCCAAAATAAAAAAACTGCGGCGCCACTTTCCGCTCGAACTGCCTAACAGGCAAAAAGCCAATGTCAGTTGCGTCCGGCGTAGAGTTCGGGGACGCGTGCATGGCCGTTTTGGGCCAGCCGCCCCGTGTAGTTGGCACTGTTCGGACGGCGATCGGCTGCGGCACGATCGCGCGTGCCCGCGGCATACCGATTCAAATCGTAGCTGGCGATCCCGTTCGCCAGGGTGACGTCATCGAGGTCGGAGCCGGCGGGCGGATCGAAATCCGCCTGGTCGATGGCAGAGTGCTCAATTTGCCGGCCGGCACCCGGCTGGAGTTGGACATCGCGCAAGACCCCGGCGAGGGCTTGCGGCCGGGCCTGTTCGCGAAAACCAGAAGCCTCTTCCGCCTCATCGGCAGCCGACTCGCAGGGTCTGGCGTCCTGACGGCGGACACACCGGTTGGCACCATCAGCGCCAGCGGCCTCGGCATGCTGTCGTTGGCCGCCCTGACCTTCTCGCTGCTGGAGGACGCCCGGGCCGCGGAGCCGAACGTCACGTTCCTGGACGACGACAACATCAAATACAAGGACCTCCACCACGGCGTGTTCGAACTCGTCACCAAGGAGGCGATCCCTCGTCACATCATCGTCGAGGATCCCGAAGAGACGATCATCCTGAGCAGAAGAGGCTCCTCCGTCGGCGTGAACCATGCCACGAATTCCCCTTCGCACATGGAGGAATTACGGGAGGCCCAACAGGAGACCCTTGCCTATTTCGAGAAAGGACCGGCATCGAAAGGGTCCGGCATGCCTGCCCTCGAAGGCGGCCAACTGCTGCTGCCGATCAATTTTATTCAGCAGTCCCCGCTGTCGCCGGTGCAAGATACGCTCGGGCCGCTGCCGGTGGCGACCTTCGCGAAAAATGATCTCTTCAAGCTGCCGCCGGTTCCGCCGAAGCTGAACCTCGGAGCGGGGCCGACTGAAATCGATACGGTGATATTTGACGACTTCAATGCGGCGAGCGGGACCTTTTCCGCGAGCAGCATCAAGGGCGGCGCACTGAAATTCGGCATCAGCGGAGGCGCCACAGGCGATACGGTGCTGGGACAGGCGACATACGACGTGTCGAGCGTCGGTACATTTGGCACGCTCTATCTCAACAGCGCGACCGGAAACTACACCTTCGTTCCGAACAATACCGCAATCAACGCGCTGAAGGCCAACACGACCCAGAGCTTCGTGATCACGGTCTCGGACGGCGCGCTTTCGGCCAGCGAGAGCTTCGACATCAGCATCCTGGGCGCCGACGACGCCTCCATCATCTCCGGCACCATGGCCGGCTCGGTGGTGGGTGCGGTCGGCGTCAGTCATGCCTCGCCCGGCCTGCTCATCGCAAAGGGCACGCTCACCGACACCGATGTCGACGATCCCGCCAATACCTTCACCGCCGTGAACGCGCCGACGACGAGCGTTGGTGGCTACGGCTCATTCACGCTCACAACGGCCGGCGTGTGGACCTATACGCTCGACAACGCCAACAGCTCCGTGCAAGCCCTCCATGTCGGCAACACGCTGACCGACAGCTTCACGGTGACCACGATCGGCGGAACCCCGCAGACGGTGACACTCACCATCCACGGCCCGCTGATCGAGGTTGGAACCGCGCCATCGCTGACGTTGAGCGAGACCCATCTGACAGCGACGACGCTGGACGACAATATCGCCGGCTCGGCACCGGACGCCGCGCTGACGACGACATCGGGCGAGTTCTCGGCGGCATTCGTCACCGAACCGGGTCTGACCGTCAGCTACGCACTGTCGATCACCGGCGGCAACGGTACGGCGTCAGGACTGATCGATTCGCATACCGGCCTCGCTGACCTGCTGGTTCTGAACGGCAACACCATCGAAGGCCATGTCGGCACGGCAAGCGGGGCGCTCGCGTTTACCATCACGGTTGACCCGGCGACGGGCCGCGTGACCTTCGTCGAGCACCGCGCGGTCGAACAATCGTCGGGCACCAGCCCTGACAGCGGCGAAGGGATCGCGCTGGGGACCGGCCTCGTCAACCTGATCGCGACGGTCACGGAGAGCGACGGCCAGTACCAGGATCTAAGCATCGATCTCGGCAAGCAGCTGACAATCACGGACGACGGCCCGCGCATCGAGGCGGCGGGCACAGCCCCATCGCTGACGCTGAGTGAGACGCATCTGACGGCAACGGCGCTGGACGACCACATCGCCGGCTCGGCCCCGGACGCGGCGCTGACGACGACTTCCGCCGATTTCTCGACCGCGTTCACTTCGGTGCAAGGCGCCGATGGCGCGACCATCCGCTACGCGCTGACGATCACCGGCGGCAACGGCACGGCATCGGGGCTGATCGACTCGCATACCGGCCTCGCTGACCTGCTGGTTCTGAACGGCAACACGATCGAAGGCCGCGTCGGCGCGACCAACGGCACGCTGGCCTTCACCATCACGCTCGATCCGGCCACGGGACGCGTGACCTTCAACGACTACCGGCCGGTGGAGCAACCGCTCGGCACCAGCCCGGACAGCGGCGAAGCCGTATCGCTGGCCGCGGGCATCGTGGGCCTGACTGCCACGATCACGGACAAGGACGGCGACTTCCAGAGCGCCGGCCTCGACCTCGGCAGCAGGCTGACCATCAGCGACGATGGCCCCTGCATCCGGGCCAATTGCACCGCTCCGTCGCTGACGCTGAGCGAGACGCACCTGACGGCAACGGCACTGGACGACCATGTCGCGGGCTCGGCACCGGACGCCGCGCTGACGAAAATTTCTGCCGATTTCTCGACGGCGTTCACCTCGCTCCAGGGCGCCGACGGCGCGACGACTCACTATGCACTGTCGATCAACGGAGGTGACTGCACCCCATCCGGTCTGATCGATTCGCATACCGGCTGCTCCGACGTGCTGGTTCTGAACGGCAACACCATCGAAGGCCATGTCGGCACAGCAAGTGGCGCGCTGGCATTCACCATCGCGGTTGATCCGGCCACGGGATGCGTCACCTTCACCGAATATCGCGCGGTGACGCATCCGGCCTGCGCCGGCCCTGACAGCGGCGAAGCCGTGTCGCTGACCGCCGGCGTCGTAAGCCTGGTTGCCACCATCACGGACAAGGACGGCGACTTCCAGAGCGCGTGCGTCGACCTCGGCAAGCAACTGACGATCACGGACGATCACCCGACCATTTGCGGCTTCCCGGAGACCTTCGTCGCCGCTCAGGATCATCAGACTGCGACAGGTACCTACGATATCAATTTCGGCGCGGATGGCGATGCCGCGATGTTCGTTGCCGTCCACAACGGTCCGGTCGGCTGCACGGGATATGATCTGGCCACATCATGCCTGGGCAACGGCATCACCGCGGTGCACGTCACCGGACATGGCGATGATTACAACTTCTACTATACGACCCATGAGGTGGGCGGCGGCGTCGAGCTCGACGCGTATCTTACCGATTGCGGCGGTAGGTTGGACGATCCTTATTTCAAGTTGCTGATCAATCCGGATGGAACATTCTGCTTTGATCTCGAGCACGCCGGGCCGTCGAAGGACGTCACCGTCCATGGCTCCGATTTTGATGCCCCGATCTGCGGCACGCCGTCATTGACGGCTCCGGACGGACAACTGGTTATTACCGGGTCGGACTGCGCCGGCCAGCCGCTCGATGTCAAGGCATCGGACTGCGGTATTGCGGTCGGCGACAGTGGACTGCAGATGGACCCGGCCGAGCAGTTGAATCTCGCGTTCACCGAGAAGCAGTCGCAGGTCGGCTTCAATCTCACGGAATGGCAGGGCTACGGCACCGCCGGTGTGATCCTCAAGGTTCTTGATGGCAGCGCCGACGTTCACGACTTCTGCATCGATGTTCCCAGGCCGCTCTGCGGCAGTGCCGGCTTCGTGGTGCAGGAGACATCGGATGCTTCGCTGATCGACACCTACACCTTTGATGCCACGACGACGACGTATACGCTTTACGTTGACAGGTCGTTCGATCAAGTCCAGGTCGACTACGATCGGGTGGAAGCCGGGTGTCCCACCTTCGCGATCAACAACATCAGCTATACCGAAAAGACGAGCATCAATGCGGATCTGCTGTTCGATGTGACGGCGGTCGATGCGGACGGCGATTCGGCCACGAGCAGCCTTCAGGTCGATATTCAGTGCCACACGGCGGGGATGGACACCTTCATATTCGCCGCCAGCCAGGACAGCCCCGCGCCGCCGGTCGGCGCCGGCGCTCCCGCACCCGATGTTAGTCCGATGTCAACGAGTAGCCACGAGGACGCGGCGTTGTCTCAGGCAATCTTGCCCTTTGTAGACGGCGGAACGTCGGGAACGACCGAGCAGTCCTTTCATTTCGCGGAGCCTTCGAGCCTTGAACAGCAGGGAGCTTCGTCCCCTCCACAGTTTGATCAAAGCCTCGCGTGGTTCGGCCGCCACGACGATTCCGCCGGATTTCAGCTGGCGCAAGGAGTTGCAACTGGTGGAACGCCGGCAATGGGGCCGGCTGTCCCGGAGCACCAAACAGATTTCTTCCCGGACCATACGCCGGACGCCGTCGTGACCCATCCGCTACACGATCTGATCATGTAGCGATCGCTTCTTGTAGCGATCCCTTCGTCTAGCGATCCCTTGGGCGCGTGGCCGGCACTCCGGCCCGCGTCGGACGTTGACGCGGGCCGGCAGCGTTTCTCGTGTCAGTGCCAGCCCTCGCCGGCCTTCAGCGCCGCCGAGAGGCTGCGCACCGGGCGCGTCACCAGCGGGTCGAGGTCGAAGCGCTTTTCAAGCATCTTGAGGATCGACGTGGTGTCGAAGTCCTCGTGCGCGACGCCCGACTTGTTGAAGCGCTTGGCGATCAGGAGCGCCGGAATGCGGGTGCCCGGGCCCCACTGGTCCGCAGCCTTGGCTTCGGCACCATGGCGGTTGAACGGCGGCGGGGGAACGTGATCCCACTGCCCGCCGAACTCGTCATAGGTGATGACGATCAGCGTGTCCTTGCCATCCGGCCCCTCGACGATCGCCTTGACGAGATCGACGAGATGCTGGCTGCCTTCGGACTCGCTGGTGTAGCCCGGATGCTCGTTTTCCTCGCCGATCGGCTTGATGAAGCTGACCTGCTTCAGCCGGCCGGTCTTCGCCGCCTGGATGAACTCCGCCTCGTCCTTCAGGCGATCCTTGCGGGCCTGCGTTCCGGGCGCGTAGTTGGCGAAGTAGTTGAACGCCTGATGGTGGTACTGGAAATCCACGTCCGGGCAGTTCGGGAACACCGCCGTGGAAACATGGTTCGGGTCGGTGCAGGTCGTACCGTTGCCGTTGGTCCAGCCCGAAGCGCCGACGTCGCCGTTGGCGTTCGACCAGCCGCCCGAATACCAGGCCCAATCGACGCGCTTTGCCGACAGCCGATCGCCGATGTTCGGCGTGTGCAGCGGCGGCAGGCGCTTGATGTCGGCGGTGCCCGGGGAATAGGGCTGATAGAACGGCTGCGTGGTGTTGACCGCGTAGTCGCCGCAGGCGAGGCCCGCCGGCAGGCCGGCCTGATTGCACTTCGCCGTCAGCTGCGCATCCTTCACGGTCGAGAGCGGCGTGTAGAGCGGCGTGCTGGTCGGCATGCCGTTGGCATCGACGATCGAGTGGAAGTCGTTGGCGCTGCCGTCATTCAGGGCACCGACGAACTGGGGCGCCGCGGCGGCGACCAGGAACTGGTGGTTGAGGAACGAACCGCCGAAGGCACCCTGGAAGAAGCTGTCGGCAATGACGTAGTTCGGCGCGCCGTTGCCGTGGAGATAGGTGTAGATGGGCAGCTTCTTGGTGTCGTAATAGCCCATCACCAGACCGGCCGCATCACTGCCGGTCATGTAGCGGTTTTGCCGGCCGCCGTTGAGCTGGTACTGCTCGCTGTAGAAGCGGTGCACGATGTCCGCCGTGCAGCCGCCGGGCGCGCCGGTGCCGTTGAGGAAACCGTGAGCCGCGAAAGCGCCGAGCGGCTTCGGGCAGGTCGTGGCCGAGGTCGGAATGAATTCATTGATCTCGAACGGCTTGTTCTTGAAGGCGCTCAGGATCGCGACCGTGCCCGTATTGTCGGTGCAGCTCGTCGGTTGCGGCGACGGAGAAGTCAGGTTGACGTCGTTCTGCAGCAGACAAGCATAGACGGTCTGGTTGTCCTGCCGAACCTGCAGGGTGTGCGCCTGATCGGCATAGGATGTGCCGTTGATCCGGTCGCGGCCGACGTCGCCCCAGTGACCGTAGAGGTTATCGAAGCTGTGGTTCTCCTGATAGATGACGACGATGTGCTTGTACTGGTGCACGCCTTCATGGCCACGATCCCGCAGGTCGCGCAGCTCGTCCTTGATCTCGTGCTTGAACTCATCAACGATCTTTTCGACCAAATTCTCTGCGTTTGCTACCGGCGAGATGGCAACGGCGCCAGCAACAACCGCGAGCGCCGGAATGGCTCCCCAAAGCCGCATAGTGCTCTCCTGATTTAGAAAGAAATAGAAATGGAGCTACACGCTATGCAAAACACATTTCGCTGGGATGACTGTTTTTCGACGCGCGCGCAAACGCGCGGAAAGATGCTCGCGCACCAACAGACTTTCATCGTGTCAAGCGCAGACTGCGTTGCGCTTCGCTGATCGCGCGTCATCAAACCGCAATCAAAATTCGTCTATCCAGTCAGATCGTCGTTGATCCTGCCGACAGGAAACTGTCACCTCCGTGACATCTTCCGACGCACGGCAGCGCATATGCATTTGTGACAGGGGCGTTTTCGCGCGATGGCTTGGGATATTCTGGCGTCCGGCTCCGGAAAACATCGTGCGACAGCCGCCGATCGCGGCGTCAGACCGGCACGGGTCGCGTGGCTGGCGCTCGTCGTTGCCCTGCTCCCGTTGCGCGCGACGGCGTTCCCGCTCGGCGGCGACCAGACCGTGCTGCCGGCCGGCACTGAATTTTCCGAGGAGGCGCTGGCGCGGCCGCGCGAACTCTTTCATTCCGAAGCCGTCGGCGGGCGAAAGTCCTTTTTGGTCAATCTCGGCGATCTCGCGTTCAACTCGCCTTCCATCCTGGGCGGCAAGGCGCGTCAGGCCGAGATGAGCTGCGGCACCTGTCACGTCAACGGCGCATCGAACCCGAAACTGTTCGTTCCGGGCGCATCCTCCCGCCCCGGCACCTTCGATACGACCAGCCTTGCCTTCAACGCGAAGACGTTCAACAGCATCCTCGATCCGGTCAGGATTCCGAGCCTGCGCGGCGCCCGCTTCCTCGCCCCCTACGGACATGACGGGCGCATCACCTCGCTGCGCGACTTCGTCTATAATGTCATCGTCAATGAATTTTCCGGTCCGAGGCCGCGCGACGAGGTTCTCGACGGCCTCGTCGCCTATATCAACGATATCGATTTTCTCCCCAATCCGAAGATTGCACCCGGCGGCAGGCTTGCCGCGCAGGCGAGCCTGGCCGAGCGCCGCGGCGAGGCGCTGTTCTTCAAGCCGTTCCCGAAGCAGGCCGAGCTGAGCTGCGCCGGTTGTCATGTTCCGGGTGGTACCTTCAACGACCAGATGCGCCACGACGTCGGATCCGGTGGACTGGTCAAGACCCCGACTTTGCTGAACGCCAACTTCAACGCCCCGTATTTCCACGATGGCCGCTACGACAGCTATGAACAGGTGGTCGATCATTTCGATCGTGTGTTCGACCTCGAACTGTCGACCCAGGACACCCAGGACCTCGTGGCCTATCTGAATGCGGTCGGCGACGGCGAACGCCCGTTCGACAAGGACGGCGTCATGCTCCGGATGAAAGAGGTGCTCGAGCTCTCGAGCGTCCTCGAGGTCGCGATCCCGGCTGCCGACACCGCGGTGGTGTCACTGGCCGTGACCGGGGTCGGGGCCGAACTGCGCGAACTGACCGAGCGCATCCCGGACATCAGGAACACCTCGATCGGTGGCAAGGACGAGCGGCTGGCGGCGCGCGCGATCCTGAAGGACCTCGTTCTCACCCTGCGCCGCATCGATCTCGACGTCGCCGCCGGCCGTATCGACGATGCGATGGCCGAATATCGCAACTTTGCGCAGCTGGTGCACTTCGACGTACCCGTCGCTCTGAAAAAGGCCGAACCCTGGTCGCTGTTCAACAGCAACGTGCATCAGTCGCACTACACTGCGCTCGGCCGGATCCTGCCGGTAACAAGCCAGCAGTCGCAGTAACGGACGGCGTGCTCAGTCCGAAGCCGGCGGCTCAACCCATACGTCACTCTGCTGGATCCGACGGATCAGCGCTTGCGGGTCGAACTTGCGCAAGCCTGCGGGGATTTCAAACGTCTGCGCCGGCTGCGGCTCGTCGCGGATGTGATCGGCAGCGATCACCGTCCCATCCGCGGTCCTGATCCGTACCGGAAATCTGCGCGCGCGGTCGATCCAGCCGACAAAGCTCAAACCGGACGGCGCGGCGATTCGAAAGACGTCGGTGTCGTGCCCCCCGATCCTTTCCGCTCCATCGCGCTGGCAGTGCCACGTCGCGAGGTCGATCGGCGCGGACAGCTGCGCCATCGCCAGCCATTGCCGGCAGGGATCATCCGGATCGACCGGAATGAACATCCGGGTGAGCGGACTCGATTGCCGCGCGTCCATGTAAACCCGTGCCGCCGGACGGACGAAATAGGCTGCGGGCTTACCCGTATCGATCAGGAAGAAGCCGTCGGACAGCGTGCTTGTCTCGATCCGTGCTCTTCCGCCCGAGACCCGCAAGGCTCCCATGGCGGTTGCCGTGTCGTCCTTGTTCGCGACGAGGTCGGCGGAAAACTGCTGCGCCATGGCCGGGATCGCCGCGCCGGCCAGGATGGCGACGGCAAGCAGGCCGGCCACGACGCTGCTGCTGATCGCGCACGTCTTATTGCGTTTCATCGCATGTCTCCGGTCGATCAGGTGGCAGGGACGGAACATGACGGCGCCGACCGAACCATTGGTTCGATCGGCGCCGCCCTTGGATGCAGTCAAGACCTCGCCGTGGGCGAGAGCTTGATCACTCGGTGTAGGACAACGTGACCGGCTTGCTGAAGTCGAACGCGTCGAACATATCAGACAATGCCGGGCTGTTGGTCGGAACATACTCGTTGTTCTTCGAGTAGGTCGGGTTCGGCAGGTTGTCGCGGCTGCGGTTCGTGAGCGGCTGGAGAGCCCAGTTGCGCTCGATGAACTTCAGCAGCGAAACGTGGTCGGCGTAGTTGTGGTTGACCTTGCCGCCCGTCGAATAGGGCGAAAGGATCAGGGTCGGAATGCGCGGTCCGTCGCCGAAGAAGTCGATGGACTGCTGGTAGCCGGAGTCCCAATAGCCGCCGGCCTCGTCCCAGGTGATGAAGACAGCGGTTTCAGCCTTCAGCTCCGGGTTGTTGTCCAGCGAGTTGAGCACGTTCAGGACATAGGCCTCGAACAGGTCAACCTTCGAGCTCTGCGGATGACCGTCGAGCAGGCCGTCCGGCTTGCCGAAAGACACCGCAGGCAGCGTGTTGTTCTGGATCGCCGTGATCAGATCGGCAGTGTCCTTCATGTGAGCCTGACGCACGGCCGGGTTGGCCATGATCGAGGTCGCATACTGGAACGGATTGCAGATCTGGCAGTAGGCAACGCCGAGCGCGTGCGCCGGATCGGCGACCGCAGCGGCGCTGAGGTTGGGGTTCGACGGATTGGCGGCAACTGCGGCGTTGGAAAGCGCCACGGCGTCGTTGAACGCGCCACCGTAGAACGCCCAGGAGACGTTCTTCTCCATGAGCGCATCGCCGATCGTGCGAACCGACGACGGCGGCACGTTGTTGCCACCCGACAGCGCGCCGTTCGGCAGATAGCCCGGGTTGACGTTGTTGAGCATGTAGTAGTGGTTGGGCTTGCAGTTCGGCTCCGCCGCGTATGGCAGATTGTTGAGGTAGGTGACGATCGGCTTGACGCCGGGCTGGAAGACATCAGAGCAATTGCTCCAATTGCCATCGACGGTGTAGCGGTTGACCGAACCCGCGACCGGATTCGGATTGGCGATCAGGTTGGCCGGCGGCGTCACCGGATTGCCCTTGCCGTCGCTCCAGAAGGCCGCGTCACCGGTACCGAGCATGAAGTGGTTCGCGCCGGTGCCGCCATGGAACGACTGGTGGAAGTTGTCGCTCAGGGTGAAGCGGTCGGCCAGCATCTTCAGGACCGGAGCCTGACCCTGCTGGGCGTTGTAGTAGCCCATCGAGTTGGCCATGCTCTTGTTGGACGCCGAATAGGTCGCCATCACGAACGGGAACAGATCGTTCAGGCAGCCCGAATTGTTCTTCTTGGTGGCGTTGGCGGCGCTGCAGTCTTCCTGCTGCCAATCCTGGTAGAAGCGATGCGTCGAGTCGCCGGTGTAGTCGTCGTCGCTGATCTGCTCACCCTGCAACTGGAACGGTCCGTTCAGACCGCCAGCGCCGGGAATGCGGGTATCCAGCACACCGGTCGGCAGGCCGCTGAAGCCGGTGGTGAGGATATCGAGATCGGCCGGGTCCATGTCCTTCTCGACGCTGGCCTCAGTGATCGTCTTGAACGGGGGCGCGGTGTCGCTCTGCGCGGTCGGCGTGCCGGCCGTGTTCGGCTGCGGCATCGGGTTGGTCGCGTTGTAGGGCGACTTCGCGATCGTCGGCGCGCCGACATAGTACAAGGGCTGGCCCGCGACCGAGGACTGCTGCGCCTGCGCAAAGTTCGGTCCCGGCGTTCCATCCTCGTTGACGATGCCCTTCGACAACAGGTTGGAGATGGTCTGCCCCTTGCCCTTCGGCTTGTAGATACCGAAGGTGTGATCGAGGCCGCGGTTCTCACCGATCAGAATGATGACGTGCTTGATCGGCGACGCGGTCTTCACGCCGTGATCGCCGTCACCATGATGGCCATGGTTCTCATGGTTCGCACGATCGCCCTCTTCGTGCGCCTGGTGGTTGTGATGCGGACGCTTGTCCCAATCACTGCGACCGCCCGGATAGTGAGCGGCATATGCGGCTGTTGCGACGAGCACCGTTGACGCGATGCAGAGCGCGGTGCTGGTTCGCCAGTGTTTTTTGTAATTCAAACTCATTGTCGACCTCAGGGTGTTTGCGGTTAGCAACACACACTGCTTAGTGCGACAATATGACGCATCGTTTTCGCTTACATGAAAGCGCGCAAGAAATTTCGAAACGTTCAAATATTTTCTGAGGAGACATCTGCCGCCGCGCGGTGCATCTCCACGATTCAACCATGCAACCAATGATCGAAAATTGATCACGCATCCGCGCCGCAGCGCAGATCGCAAAATCACTTCAATACAACGCAATCAATGCGAAAGGTGCTTGGAGCGCATCACCTGGCGAAGCGCAGCATAATGCTGGTCATGCACGCCTTGATTGAATAGCGACCATGGCTCGGCGCTGGCCAACAGCGCAGGCACTGCAGCAGCCATCAGATTGCGATAATTCCTGAACTCGGTTGCGGCATCCGCGTTGCGCCCTGCCGCAACCGCCATCTCGATTCGCCGCAACGTGAGCACGAGCTCCTTGAGGCCGTTGCGCGCAAGTACGCGCTGCTGCTCGCCGCCCGAGACGCTGGTGTTCTTGCGGTCGGGATATTGCTCGGTTAACTCGCGCAACTCGCGGCCGATCGTATCGACGGCCAGCGCGACGATGTCCTTGTCACCGGACGGAATCGCGGTCGCGAGCACCGTCGAGAAATCGTTGATCTCCTTCAGCGTTGCCCCGGCGCCGTCGCGCTCATAGGGCTGAACGCCATCGCCGACTGCCGTGAGATAGGCGACGAGGTCGCCCTTGTCCTGCGCCGAGAGCTCGAGCTGAAAGGTCCGGTCGAAATAATCGACGACCTGGTCGTAATTGTCGAAGCGGCCGTCGTGAAAGTACGGCGCGTTGAAATCGGCGTTGCGCAGCGTCGGCGTCTTGAACAGGCCGCCCGAACCTACGTCGTGCTGCTGGTGATCGACAAAGCCGGACGACGGAACGTGGCAGCCCGCGCAGCTCAGCGCGGGATCGTGCAGGAACGGCTTTGCGAACAGCACCTCGCCGCGGCGCTCCGCGTCGCTGATCTTGCCGGCCAGCCGTCCGGCGGGACCAAGGCTCGGATTGGGCAGGAAGTCGATGTCGTGAATATACGCCACGATCGCATCGAGCGTTGCCGGCGACGGCTCGGGACCTGCGAACTCGTTGGTGATGACGTTGTGGACGAAGTCGCGCAGCGAGGCGAATCGGCCGTCGGCGCCGTAGGGCGCTAGATAACGGGCGCCGCGCAGGCTCGGGATCCGCACTGGATCGAACGCCAGATTGTTGGCCTTCGGATTGAACAGCGGACCGGTGGTGTCGAACGTGCCGGGCCGGCTCGACATCTTCGGCATGAAGAATTTGGCGTTGTTCGCGCCATTGACATGGCAGGTGCCGCAGCTCACGCCGGCCTGCCGCGCCACGTCACCGAGCAGCCCCGGCGAATTGAACGCGAGATCGCCGAGATTCACCAGATAGGACTTGGCCCCGGTCCGCTCGGACTGGAACACCTCGCGCGGCTTGTCGAGCGCATCCTCGTTCAGCTCGGTCGCGACAGGCAGCACGGTCTTGTCACCGTCGACCGGAAACGCCACCGCACGCCCGAACAGTGCCAGGGCGATCACACCGGAGAGCAGCGCAGCCAGACGCAGGTGAAGCGATGTCATCGCGCCTGGGCCTCCAGGGTCGGCCGCTGCAGCCCGAGCTTTGCCGAGGCGCTCTGCAACGCAACCACCAGTTCCTCGCTGGTCTGGCGCAGTTCGGCAATGTTGACATGCGGCAGGTCGGGCGTGGCGACAATCGCTTCGAGCTGCTCGATCCGGTTGGTCACCATCTCGTCGAGCTTGCCGTCGACCGTGTTGAGCGCGGCCGAGAAGATCGTGTGGTAGGCGAAATCGATGCCGGCGATGTTGTTGCGCATGTCGTCCAGCGAGGTGCCGCTGATGCGCGACTCGCCGCCATCGGCCTTGCTCTCTCCGACTTCGTAGGCGAGCCGCACCGTGCCATCCAGAAGGCCCTGCGGCGTCAGCTTGATATCCTTGAGCTTGCCGTGGAGATCGTTCAGATGCTCGACAAGCCCGGTCGCATCGGTGGCCACGTCGGTGCTGGCAGCTCCGAACAGTTTCGCCTCGATGGCGTGGAACCCGCTGTCCGCGTTGGGCCAGGCGTCGATCTGCGCGTCGAGCTCAGGCACGAACCCCGCGGTGAACACCTCCGAGCGCTCCCAGCCGGCGCGCGCCGACAGCCAGGCCTTCTTCGCTCCAGGCAAATCCGCCGCCGCGGCGCGCTCGCGAAGCGCACGCGCGCCTGTCAGCGCACTGGCGACGCCCTCGATCAAATATGGCCGGTAGCGCTCGGCGCCCTCCTCGAGAGCGCCGGCATTCGCGGCGCGCACGCCTGCGAACGCTGCCAGCAAAGCAAGGCACGCCGCCACTTGCATCTTGTGCATAGTCAACCCACTCGTCTGCCACGAAGGGCTCGCGGCATGTAGCGGGGCGAACTATTGTCGGTATCCTATGCGGATTTGTGACAGCGCAGACTTTTTGTCGCATCTTTTCTGCTTCGCGATCGTCGATGACGATCACAATTTTGCAAACTCGTTCGCGCTGCTGCAGACGGATTGAAATTGGACTGTTCAACGCGCGTGAGTTGTTGCAACACAACGTCCGCATCTGTCACACTTGTCCGTCGCCATGCAGATTGATCGCGAAGCCCTTTATTTTATCGGATCTTACGGTGCGCTTTGCATGCTTTGCTGCGCGGTCGCGCTGATCGATCTTCGCCACGGCATCATCCCGAATTGGCTGAACCTTGCGATCGCGGCGCTCGGTCTCGCCAACGTCGTCGTCACCGAAGGCACGATGGCCGCCTTCACCGCCATGGCGATTGCGGTCCTGGTCGGCATCGTGTTCCTTCTACTGCAGCGTCTTTACTTCGCCTTGCGGCATGTCGACGGATTGGGACTTGGCGACGTCAAGTTTCTTGCCGCCGCGGCGATCTGGGTCGGCGCGACAGGCGTTCCGACCTTGCTGCTGATCGCGGCACTCGCAGCGCTCGGTGTTGCCGGCGGCCTGCAACTCGCAGGTCACGAGATGAAGCGCCAGACCTCGATCCCGTTCGGCCCGTTTCTGGCGCTCGGGCTTCTCGTGACGCCGGCCCTTCAGAGCTGGCTCGCGTTGAACTAGCATCCCGGTCCGACGCGCAATCACATCTGGCGCCGCGCGGCCAAGGGCTTCCTTTCCGTGCTGACCGGAACCAGGCGGACATCGCCGCTCTCGTCGCCGCCGGGCTGGGGCAATGTGAGCACGGCCCCCTGATCGTCCTTCTGCATCGTGACTTCGCGGCCGTTGATGGACCGCAGCTTCCATCCCTGGAAGTCGTCGCCGATCTTCAGCCGCAGCGCCGTCTTGGTCGATTGATCGAGAAATATCCCGAAGCTTTCGTCATCCCCCGCAATCGTGCCGACCAGCGACAGCGGCGGTGGCTCGATCGCGACCTTGCGCGGCGGCGGCGGCGCCGGCTTGCTGACCTCCGGTTCCGCAACGACGGCAGGCGGCGGTCGCCGCGACGGCGAGAACACCGGCCGGTCGCGCGTGTTGGACAGCGTCTTGAGCGGGATGCCCCACAACGGATTGGCGCTGAGCGGCCGGGGTGTCGGTGCCTGCGACGGTGTCACCCGGACCGACGTCACCGGTTCGGACGGTGGCGGTGAACTCAGCACCGGTCCGCCGAGACGGGTATCATCGAGCATCCCGGCGTCCAATGCATCGCCGGACGGGGCAGGCACCGCAGCCGGCGCCGAATAGGCCGACACTGCCAACAGCACGATGGTCGCTGCGAAGCGTCGCATCATTTGGCTCCTCGCCATTGTCCGGAGACGCCGAGCAGCACGCGCAGCTTGCCGGGATCGGCGCCCTTGGCGGCCTCGTCGGCGACGGGTTGCACGACCAGTTGGTCGATGAACAAAAACGGCATGCCGGCTTCCAGATCGTAGAGCACCTGCTGTAATTGCGCCTGCTCGATCTCGCTGCTCGCGACCATGCTGATGAAGCCGGCCTTGGCCGGCGCGTTGGGAACATCGAGCTGCGTCGACAGCACGTTGCCGCCGGCCTTGATCACCGCACCCGACACCCGTTGCAGCAACGTGGCGCCGGCCACCGTGACGGTCGCCCCCTCGAGATAGGCCGAGCCGGTCGGCATCGCCGGTTGACCGGGCGCGGCATTCGCCCTGGATCTCCCCTCCAGTTGCTCGAGCATTCCGGCCGCTGCCGCGACATCACTGCGCAGGCCGATGATGTCCGAGAGCGAGGAGATGACGACAAAGAGCAGCAGCACGAACAGGCCGAGATAGCTCGCGGTCGCGACCATTGGCGAGGTGCTGACAGCTGTCAGCGATCGGGATGCTTCGCTCATGAGCCGGACCCAAAATAGGCAGTGATGTTGGCCTCGACGTGGAACCGCTCGGCCGATTCGTTCGCCGCACGCGTCGTCGGCGCGAAGAACGTCGCGCGGGTGAATTGCGGCGACTGCTCCAGCAGCCGGATCAGGGACGGCGCATCCTGGGTCAGTCCCACCACCTGCACCTTGTTGCCCTCGATGCGAAGCTCCGTCACATAGGTCGTGTCGGGCAGTACGCGCGAGACCGCTTCCAGGACCATGACGCTCGACGGCGTCGTCTGCTTGCGCTTGGCCACCAGGCCGAGCCCGGACGAGTCGCCATTGGCATCGAGACGCAGCGCGGCGCGGCGCTGCGCGATCCGGTGTTGCAGATCGTCCTGCTCGGATTGCAGCCACCCGCCGAGATAGATGTTCAGCAGCAGCGAGCCCGCGGCCGCGGCCGCTGTCGAGACCAGGCCGACGCGCAACAGGCGCGGAACCGAAGGCCCGGCAAGGCCGCGCAGCGACTTGTCGAGCAGCGTCACCTGCTGCGCGGCGCCGTCGCCGCCAACCGCCGGCGCGAAGACCGCGACGGAGGCGGCGCCGAGCATCCTCGCCATCCGGATCAACGGATCGACCTTCGCCGCCGCGGTCGCGCCGAACGCGACTTCGATGCGGTCATTGGCGATCGGTTGCGGCGAACTCCAGCCAAACACGGCATCGGCAGCGCTCCATGGTGTCAGCCGGTCGACCTGTGCGCGGATCATGCCGTCGAGGAAGTCGCTTGCCTGGCTCGGGAAATCGAGCACGCGGCTGACGATTTGATCTGATCGCAAACGCACCTCGATGCGGCTGCCGTCGAACGCGGTCTTCCACTCCGCCGGCAGCGGAGGCTGCGGCGCATCGTGATCGAGCCGGAACGAAACCGGCATCGAAGGCGAGCCATCCTTCGAGACCGCGAGGCGGGCGGTGAACATACCATCGCCATTCTCGTCGAGCCCGATGCTGCGCCGGCGCATGAACTTGCCGGCGACGCCGTCGACGGCGGTCGCGACCGCGGCGATCCATTGCTCGAACCATTGCCGTGCCTCGGCAAGCATTGCCATCAACCTCTCCTGCGCGGCAGAGCCGTAATTCGCGCCTCGACGTCGTTTTGCCAGGACAACACCCGATAGGGCTCGACCTTGTCACCGAGTGCGATCACCGCCTCGGATGTGGTCCGGTGACCGTTGCGGAAGCGGATCGAGATTGCGATCCGGTAGCACGGGCTCTGCGCCGTCGATGCCGCGCTCTGCTGGCTTGGGGCCTGCGTTCCGGCAGCGATTCCGTTCGGCGAAGCCGGGCGCGCCCCGAAGCCGTCCTGGTCCTTCCCCGACGCCTTATCGACGGCGAGAGCGACTTCCGGCGCGGCGATGGTCGGATCAACATCCGGACCGCCGTTGAACACCGTCACGAACGGCAACACGCGATCGACAAACGCTTCGGGGATGCCGGCGACCAGCGCCAGCTCGTTGACATGGGTGAACAGCCCCTGCCGCGGCGAATAGCCAAGCGCGTTGTAGCGCGCCGCCTCCACATTCTCGCTGCCCGGCGCGGGCCGGGTTCGCCAGCCGACGATCCGGTCGGCATATTCGGCGGCGGCGTCCTTGCGGGCGCCGAGCACGACGAACAGGCCGATCAGCATCTCCTTCGACGCGTAGTTCAGATCAAGGCGGCCGGCCTCCGACGTGAAGGTGATGCCGACGCTGGCATCGTCCAGCCCGAAATGAAACGCCCCGTACTGTGGTCTCGTCTTCTCGTCCGTCAGCGTCAGCTGATAGGCGGTGAGCTCGAGCCCGGCCGACACCAGCGCCTCGCTCTGCAACGACAGGTCGCTGGCCGCCAGCGCGCGCGCCGACGCGGCCAGATAGGCCGAGAAAATGATCGCCAGCGACGACAGCGCCAGCAGGATCCAGAGCACCGCAACGATGACGAAGCCGCGATTGGCCGGCGATCGGCCGACATTGCCGGACGCGCCCATCACGTCTTCCCCTGATCGGTGGCACTTCCGGAACTCTGCTTGTCGCCGCAATTGCCGTCCGGCTTGGTGCAGTCGCTCGGAATCTGGACATGGACCGGCGCGATGGTCGAAACCGACAGGACGCGCTGGCTCGCCGCGTCGCGCACGGTCAGCCGGATCATCGCCGGCAGTCTGTCCGCGTCCTTCCACGCGCTCTTCCAGGCCCGGTCAGCACCGGCATAGGCGAACGACAGCCGATAGGGCGCGCGCAGCAGCACCACCGGGCTGCCGAGATGGACCTGCTCCGACAGCGACACCCCGTCAGCCAGCGGCGTGAACCGCGTCTGCGTGCGAACCGTGACGAACTCGCCGCGATCGCGCGTCTCGCCAAGGCGCACCACGTCGAGCCCCGGCCCGGCATTCGGCCCCACCGACGTGCGCACGAACATCACGGACAACTCCGATCCGTCGAACAGCGGCTTGTGGCTGTCGCGGTTGGCGGCAACGAACTCCGCGGCGGCAAGATCGGCGCCGATCCGCTCCAGCGCGATCCCGATCAATTCGCTGCGCTGGATCCGGTCGAGGCCCCTGTTCCAGCTCGGCAGCCACTGCGCCGTGATGCTGGCGAGCGCCGACAGCAACAGCCCCATCAGCGCCAGCGCGACGATGGTCTCGATCAGCGTGAAGCCGCGCTCGCCCGTTCGCTGGTCTGCCCATGCCCGGGTCATTCCGACGCCCTCGGCATCAGGCGCACGGTGCGAATGTCGGACAGCGCACCGCCCGGAGATTTGACGCGAATCCGCACCAGCTCCGGAGCCCATGGCACATTGCCCTCGGGCACCTTCCAGTCGCCACCGAGCGGACTGACATCAATCGTCCAGCGGTAGCCCTCCGCCTGCCCCGTCGAGGTGCCCGACTGCAATTCCGCGCGGGGCGGGATGCCGACCGTCATCAAGGTGCGCACCGCCTGCATCAGCGCCACGTGCTGCTCCAGCGCTCGCACGCCGCGCGTCTTGACGCCCATGACGGCGCCGATCGCAACGATCGAGACAGCCACCAGCGCCAGCGCCACCAGCACCTCGATGATGGTGAACCCCGCATCAGCGCGGTCAGTTGGCGGCGACGTCGCGAGCAACGATTTCAACCCTTCCGGTAAGCCAGTTGACGCGGACCTCATATCCCGCATCGAGCCGCGTCAGCGCGATGGAGCCGCCGCAGGACCCGCCATTGGCGAAGAAGCGGATGGTCGACAGTGCGGCGCGGCGCTGACAGCTCTGCGGCAGCACGGCATCGAACCGCACGTCTTCGGGGATCCGCACCGTCATGCGCGATGCGCCGGAGTGGATCACCCGGCTCGGCGCATCGACCAGCGTCGCAACACTGGTGCTGCGCTCGATGGCGGCATTCCGATCGGCCTTCAGCAGCGTCGCGGTCTGCAATGCATAGGCCTGCAGGCGCGATCGCGAGGTCTGGTGCGGAATGAACGGAAGCAGCACGGCCGCCAGCAGCGCGATGATGGCGAGCACGCACACCATCTCGAGCAGGGTGAAACCGCGCTGCGTCGCGTCACTCATGCTTGCCATGCATCCTTACTGGTCGTTGTTGGCGGCGGTGGTCTTCTCGAGCGAGATATCGGCCGAGGTGCCGCTGCCGCCCTCCTGACCATCGGAGCCGTAGGAGACGATGTCATACGGTCCGTGCTCGCCGGGCGAGCGATAGAGATAAGGATGGTTCCAGGGATCGTTCGGCACGTTGCCGCCCTTCAGATACGGGCCGTTCCAGGCCGCGACCCCCGGCGTGCGCCGCACCAGGGCGGCAAGCCCCTCAGCCGTCGACGGGAAGCGCCCGGCGTCGAGGTAGAACAGGTCGAGCGCGCTGGAGAAGCTCTGCAACTGAATGCGCGCGGTCTTGACCTTGGATTCGCTGAGATAGTTGAGCACGCGCGGGCCGATCAGCCCCATGATCAGGCCGATGATCGCGATCACCACCAGCATCTCGACCAGCGTGAAGCCCTCCTGCCCCGAACGCCTCTGGCTTTGCGACGGCGTGCGAGCGCGTTCCGCTCGCGTGGCGAATGCCTTTATGATGATGTTGCGCGATATCATGGCCGATGACCCCTGCTCTAACCGACTAGCTGTGTGACCGAGAGCAGCGCCGTCATGACCGACACGATCAATCCGCCGACGACGGTGCTGATCGTGATGATCGCTAGCGGACCGACGATGCCGACGACCCGGTCCAGGCTGCGCTGCAATTTTGCTTCGTAGAATTCCGCGACCCGCCCGGCCAGCACCGGCAGCTGCCCGGTCTCTTCACCGAGCCGCAGCATGCGGACCGCCATCGGCGGCAGACTGTCCGCCACGGCGAGTGCTTCCGACAATTTGCCGCCATGGCGGACGCGGTCGGCGGCGGCGGTCCAGTTCGCCTCGCTTCCGGTCACTGACATGATGTCGACCAGGATGCGCAACGCGGCGGTGAGGTTGACACCGCTGCCGAGCAGGACGCCGAGATTGCGGCAGAACAGGCTGGCGCGATAGAACTGGAAAGCGCTGCTGATGCCCGGCACCCGCGAGATGGCGTTGACCAGCGCGGCGCGGACGCGCGCCTGCCGCAGCAGCCACCATGCGAGCGCAATCGTTGCCGCGCTGATCAGGCTTGCCGCGGTGGCATTGGCGCGCAGGAAATCCGATACCGCAATGAAGCTGGCGAGCGCCGTGTCCGACTTGCCGCCGAAATCGCCGAGCACGGTCGAGAATTGCGGCAGCACGAACAGCAGGAAGAACAGCATCACGCCGGACGCCGCGACCAGCACGAAGGCCGGATATTGCATGGCGTCGGTCAGCTTGCGCCGCATCTGCTCGGAACGCGCGCGCTCGGTGCCCAGCATCTCCAGCACGGAATCGAGCGTGCCGGAGATCTCTCCCACCCGGACCAGGGCGATGTACATCGGCTGGAACAGGGTTGGATGATCGGCGACCGCGTCGGCAAAGCTCTCGCCGGTGAGCAGGGCGGCGCGAATTTTCGCCACCACCGGACGCATCCGGCCCACGTCCGCGTCGCCCGACAGCAACTCCAAGGCATCGTCGAGACGCGCACCGGCCTTGAGCAGCAGTGCGAGATCACGCGTGAACGTAGTGACCTCGGCCGCGCTCGGCCCGCCGAACAGGCTGCGGCCACCGGTGCCGCCGGATGCGCGCTTGTCCTCGGTGGTTTCGATCGGCAGCAGCTTGAGATATTCGATCCGCCGCGCCACCTCGGCCGCCGTCGGGGCGGAGATCGTGCCGTTCACGATCTCGCCGGCCTGGGTCAGAGCGCGATAGCGATAATTCGGCACGGCGTCACCGCACCGTTGCGACGCGGAGGATCTCGGCGGGCGAGGTCAATCCGGCGCGGCATTTCGCGACCCCGTCGTCGAGCATCGTGGTCATGCCCGAGCGGATCGCCATCGTATCGATCTTCAGCCCGTCGGTTCGCTCCCCGATCAGTTCGCGCAGTTCATTGGACAGTTCGAGCAGTTCGAACACGCCGAGGCGGCCTCGATAGCCGGTCCCGCCGCAGCGCTCGCAGCCGCATGGCTCCTGAATGATCTCGTCGGCCTTGAAGCCGAGCGCGGCGAGCCGGGGGTCCTCGGCGAAATCGGCTGTTGCAAGCGGCCGCGCCGTCTTGCAGCGCTCGCAGAGTTGCCGGACCAGACGCTGCGCGATCACGCCGCGCAGCACCGAACGCAACAGATAGCCTTCGACCTCGAGGTCGAGCAGACGCGGCACCGCGGCAGCCGCGGTCTCGGTGTGCAGCGTCGTCAGCACCAGATGCCCGGTCAGCGCCGCATGCACCGCGACATGCGCGGTCTCGGAATCGCGGATTTCGCCGACCATGATCACATCCGGGTCCTGGCGAACGAAGGACCGCAGGGCGGTGGCGAAGGTCAGGCCGATCGCGGGCTTGATCTGGGACTGGTTGACCCCGGGAAGCTCGTATTCGACCGGATCCTCGATGGTCAGGATCTTGCGGCTGGGCTCATTGAGGATCGACAGGATCGTCGCCAGCGTCGTGGTCTTGCCGCTGCCGGTCGGCCCCGTGATCACGACCATGCCGTGCGGCAGCTTCAAGAGCCGCCGCAGCTTGGCTTCGTCAGGCTCGGAGAATCCGAGCTTTTCGACCACCAACAAGCCGCGATCCTTGGGCAGGATGCGGATGACACAGGATTCGCCGTGCTGCGTCGGCATGATCGCGACGCGGATATCGATGTCGGTGCGACCGGCCCGCAGCCGCGCCGCGCCGTCCTGCGGCAGGCGGCGCTCGGCGATATTGAGGTTGGCGATGATCTTGATGCGGGAGACCACCGCCTGGGGCAGCACGCCCGACAGCGCGGCGACCGGCCGGAGCAGACCATCGATCCGTAAGCGCACCATGAGCCCGCCGGAAAACGGCTCGATATGGATGTCGCTGGCGCGAAGCTCGACCGCCTTCTCAATGAGATCGTTGACTGCGCGCACCACCGGCGCGCCGCTGGCGAGATCGCGCAGGCTCTCGATGTCGTCTTCGCGGGGCAGCGCCGCGGCGCTATCGGCGGCCTCGGCCTCTTCAGTGCTGGACGAGTTGTTCAGCGAGATGGCGACGTCTTCCGACGAAGCCACCTTCACATGGATGCCGGCGCCAAGCACGATCTGTGCCGCCCGCAGCGTCGCCTGATCGGTCGGGTCGACGACGGCGAGCACCGTGGTCCCGTCGACCGCGCGGCACGGATAGACCATGGTCTCGCGCAGGAAGCGCGGCGAGAACGACCCGACCAGCGGTTCGGCCGACGTCATCTCCTGAAGCGTCAGCCGGCCGAGCGCAAAGAAGCGCGCGGCTTCGTCGGCGAAGTCGGTCGGCGAGAGGCTGGTAACCTCCCACAGCTTCAACTGCCTGACGTCGGCGCCCTGCCCGGTCCGCTCAGCCGGTCCATCGCTCGGCGCCAGGTGATTGTTCTGACGCAGATAATCCACGAACCGAACGGACAGGTCGTTGGCCATTCTCGATATCCCGCCACACTATCCCGGATCAGTTCGTGCCAAGTGCCACTGCGTGCCGTCGCGTTCGGCTCCCGGCAATTGTGCGGTTATCGATCCGAAGTGTGACAGCTGTGCGAAGTCACATCATTCGTCCCGCTCAAGAAACTTTGAGGGTGGCATCGCGGACACAAGCAGCGCGCCGGCAGCACGATTTCGGTGCGATGCGATGGGCAGGTCGCGAACGACAATCATGTAACCAATTTATTTCTGTCATGTTCGATCGCTAAGAGTCCCTCCGGGGTAGGACCGATCGTCGCAAGCAATCGAAATTTCAGTTAGTCAAAGCGAAGGGCCTTCATGCAACGCGTAGGCACAGTGGGCCGCTGCCCGACGATCCGTGGCGGCCTCGCAGCCATTTTTGCCTTGACGTCACTGGGGTTGTTGGCGTCCTGCAATTCCGCGACGGTCGGCGAGAGCGTGGACGCATCCCAACTCGACGTCACCGACAAGGTGCGCTCGCTGGATCTGGCGCAGCGCCAGCCGCAACCGGTGAACGCACAGGCGGCGACGGGCGGCAGCCAGAGCGGCAGCGTCCGCGCGGCGATGTATGACGGAAGCGAAGTGACGGCCGTCGCGGACGCGCGGCCGCAACCGGCGTCGAACGGCAACGGCTTCGATCTGAATTTCGAGAGCACGCCGGTGGCGACCGTCGCCAAGGTGGTGCTCGGCGACATCCTGCATGTCGGCTACACCATCGACCCGCGGGTGCAGGGCACGGTCAGCCTGGTCTCGGTCCGCCCGGTGCCGAAGTCCGACATGGTGTTCGTGCTTGAAAACGCACTCCGCCTGAGCGGCGTTGTGCTGCTCAAGGATACGGCAGGCTATCGCCTGACGCCGCTCGGCGACGCCGTCGGCGGCGGCCGCGTCGATGCCGCGGCGGCCAATCCGGAACCCGGATTCGGCATCTCGGTGGTCCCCCTGCAATATGTGTCGGCGCAGACCCTCATGAAGCTGACCGACAGTTTTGCCACCAGGGCCGGCGCGATCCGCGCCGACACGACGCGCAACCTGCTGCTGATCCAGGGCACCGGCGCCGAGCGCCGCACCGCGGTCGATACCGTGCTCAGCTTCGACGTCGACTGGATGCGCGGCCAATCCGTCGGCATCTTCCCGATCTCGAGCGGCTCGCCCGCGCCTGTTATTGCCGAGCTGGAGAAGATCGTCGATTCCGGCGAGAACGGCCTCAGCCAGAATGTCATCAAGTTCATGCCGATCGCGCGCCTGAACGCGATTTTGGTGGTGACCAAGAAGCCCGACATGCTGCACACGGCCGCGACCTGGATCAAGCGCCTCGACCGCAACGACACGGCGCGCACCTCGGTCCATGTCTACCGCGTCAAATACGGCGATGCGCGCCAGATTGCGCGGGTCCTGACCGACATGTTCCTTGGCGGATCGTCCGGCAACCTGCTCGACAGTGCCGACAGCCAGCTCGCGCCCGGCTCCGGCACCTCGTCGACCTCAAGCGTCGCCGACCGTCTGTCGCTCAACAACAACAACGGCGCGAATTCAGGCATGAGCGGCTTCGCATCCCGCGGCACGTCGGGGACGGGCGCAACCGGCCAGGGCCTTGGCCAGGGATTTGGCGCCGGCGGGCAAGCGAACAATCCCAACAATCCGGGCCAGGGCAACAATGCCGCGCTGGACGCCGGACGCGGTGCCGGCGGCGGCAACGGGCAGCCCGTCATGCAGGACGTCCGGATCACGCCCGATGTCGTGAACAACAATCTCCTGATCTATGCCGACCAGGCCAACTACCGCATCATCGAGTCGACCCTGCTGCAGATCGATGAGCCGCAGCTCCAGGTCGCGATCGACGCGACGATCGCCGAGGTCACGCTCAACAACACCTTGTCCTATGGCGTACAGACCTATCTCACCAGCCAGAACCTCGGCCTGAAGCCGAACACCGGCTCGATCCTCGGAACCCAGGCCACTTCCGCGCCCGCGACCACCACGGACGCAACCACCGGTGCGGTCTCGGTCGCGGGATCGCTCACCAATGCCTTCATCAACCAGAGCTTCCCGGGCTTCAACTTCCTGATCGGAAATGCAACGCAGCCGAGCCTGATCCTGGATGCGCTGCACGCCGTCACCAGCGTCAAGGTGCTGTCCAATCCCTCACTGGTCGTGATCAACAACCAGGTCGCGACCCTGCAGGTCGGCGACGTCGTCCCGGTCTCGACCGGCAGCGCGACGGTGCTGACCACGAGCAACACGGTGGTCAACACCATCGACTATCGCAACACCGGCATCATCCTGAAGGTCTCGCCACGCGTCAGCGTGAACGGCACCGTGCGGCTCGACGTCGAGCAGGAGATCAGCAATGTTCCCCAAAGCAGCGGCAGCACGGTCAACCTGACGCCGACCGTTTCGGAACGACGGGTCAAGAGCCAGATCTCGGTGGCCAACGGTCAGACCGTGCTGCTGGCGGGCCTGATCAGCGAGCAGCAGAGCGGCGCCCGCAATGCGCTTCCGGTGCTCGACCAGATTCCGGGCCTCGGTGACGCCTTCGGACATCAGAGCAACGGCACCCAGCGTACCGAGCTGATCATCTTCATCCGCCCGCAGATCATCCGCAATGGTTCCGACGCCCAGACCGTGGCCGAGGAGCTTCGATCGAAATTGCGCGGCAGCATCGCCACGACATCGACCAATGCACCGATCACCACCAGCTATCACTGAGCCGGACAGCAGGATGCGCCGCGTTCTCGCACAACGGACAGGCCTCTCGGTCTCGCTTGCGATCGTGCTTTGGGCGATGACCGCCTCTGTCGCGAGCGCCGACAGCGTGGCGCGCGGATCGGCCGCCTTCCATCGCGGCGACTATGTCCGGGCGGCTCGGGAGCTCGCGCCGGCCGCCGAGCGCGGCAATGCGCGCGCCCTCGGCATGCTCGGCTTCTTGTATGAGCACGGCTTCGGCGTGCCGCAGGCCTACGCAGCCGCCGCCGACTGCTACTATCGCGGCGCCGTGCAGGGCGACCCGTTCGCGCAGGCCCAGCTCGGCCTGATGTACGACAAGGGTCACGGCGTTCCGACGGATTTCGTGCTGGCCTACAAATGGCTCAATCTGGCCGCGGCCCGCTCGAACGGGCGGCAGCGCGATGCCTATCTCCGGTTCCGCGATGCGGTCGCATCCAAGCTTTCGACCTATGAGATCATTGCCGGACAGCGGTTCGCACTGGAATGGGCACCCGATCGGCCGGCGCCGGACGTGCACCTGACCGCCAAGTAATCGCGGCTTACGGGGGTGTGCGCACGAGGCTCGCCGACACGCGCCTGCCTCGTACCTTCCGCCGCCGCAACCGGCGCCAGCCGATCACGATCCCGCTGATCGAGATAATCGTACCAGCCGCCGACAGCAGCCACACCACGACGTCGCGCGCCGGCCAGATGCGCAGCAGCAGCGGGAAATCGAGGCTGTGCAGCGCGTTGAACAGCCAGCGGTAGGACCGGCGGCTGTCGTCGCTGCGGTCGAGGATCTCGCCGGTGACGGGGGAGATGTGCAGCCAGGTGTGGGCGGGATCGTCGAAGCCGATCCGCAATACGGGAAGCTCGCGCGTCTGGTGCAGCGTGTACCAGTAGGCGTCGGGTTCATCGAGCTGCCGCGCTGATGTCATCGCAGCGCCGGGCATTGCGTGTCTGGCGGCAGCGATGATCTCGTCGCGCGAGAGGGTCATCCGCGAACCGGTCACAGGATCGGCGATGCTGCGGCCGCCGTTACCGTCGTCGAGCAACATTAACCGGTGTCCGCCGATCCAGACGAAGCGGGCCTCCACCGCCGGCATCGATGGCGACGACTGGAAGCCGGCGACGATGTCGGGCGTCTCATGGCCGCTGTAGCCGATTGTAATCTCGCGGGTGATGCCGCGTGCCGAGAACGCGCCGCCGGGATTGAGCGACAGCCAGCCGCTGAACATCCAGGTCAAGACGCAGATGCCGCCGATCAGGCCGGCGATGTGATGCCAGGCCATCCAGCCGCGATAGGGCGAGACGGCGCCATCAGCGTAGCGGCGCATCAGCCGCAGGCGGAGGACGCCGATCCAGAAGCCGGTGATCGCGACGACAAGACAGACACCCGAGATCCACAGCACCACATCCCGCCACAGCGGGCCGTCCTTGCGCAACACGGTCGGATAGATCCAGTGCGGGATCGAGCCGAGCCAATTCCAGATCCGCTCGCAACGCGTGGTGTCGAGCGCGATCTCGCCGCTGCGCGAGGAAACGTAGAATTCGGTGCCATCGGCGTCCCCGAGGTCGATCAGATGGAGCGGCCGCAACGGATCGAAGCGCGCGGTCACCGACCATTGGTCGCGCGTGATCGTTTCGATCAAGCGAGGCCGCACGGCATGCGGATGATGAGCGGCAATGGCCAGCGCCTGGTCCGGCGTGATCCGGTCGATCACGCTGCCGTCGGTCGCCGAAATCGTGATCGCCCCTGCCTTCCAGCCGGTCACCCGATAGACGGGCGTGTCGTCCATCATCGAAAGCCGCAAATCACGCGGATAACGCTCGACACCTGCGATCGCCATCGCGCGATCGGGTGCGAGCTGCACCTTGCTCCAGGGAATGACAGGAAGCGCGGCGAGGCGCTCGCTGTCGGTAAGGCGCGGAAAGGCCACGTACATCATGACAAGGCCGGAGATGAACCACATCGCGAACAGGAGACACGTCGCAATGCCGATCCAGCGATGGACGATATAGAGCCACCGCCGCCCGCGCCGGATCAGAGCGTTGCGCATGGTCAGAACTTCACGCTGACGGACAATTCGGCGGTACGCGGCATGCCGAGCAGCCACTGCCCGGTGCCGTTCGAGGTCACCGCGTAGGCCTTGTCGAACAGATTGTAGAGGCGGAACGCGACCGTGGTGCGGTCATCCGGCTTCCACCTGACGCCGCCATTGACCACGTTGTAGCCTGGCCGCAGCTGGGTGTTGGCAAGATCGGAGTACATCGCACCGACGATCTGCACGCCGCCATAGGCCGACCAGTTGGGCGCGAAGTCCCAGGTCAGCCAGACGTTCGAGACCTGCTGCGGCACGTTGACCGGGACATTGCCGTTGAAGCTGACGATCTTGCCGCCGGCCACCTGGCTGTTGTTGTCGTATCTGGCGCGCAGCAGTGCAAGATTGGCGTCGACGCGCCAGCCGTCGCTCAGTGCGAGCCCGATCGATCCTTCGACCCCGCGGGATGATTGCTGGCCGATCTGCAATGCCAGGCCGCCGGTGGGATTGCCGGGATCGGGAATCGTGAGCCCGGTCTTGACGATCTCGTAGGCAGCCAGCGTCCACTCGCCGCGGCCGCCCCAGAACGATTGCTTGACCCCGATCTCGGTCTGCTTGCCGGTCGCAAGCTGGAACGTTTTCTGCGTGGTCGACAGTGAGATCAGATTGCTGACCGGATCGACGCCGACCGCGTACTGGCCATAGAACGCGAGGTTCTTGATCGGCTCGTAAACGAGCCCCGCGCGCCAGCTGGTGCCCGATAGCGCCGTCTCGAAACTGTTCGCCGGCGTCTTGTAGTCGGTGCGATCCACCTCGGGACGGTCATACCTGACACCGGTCACCAGCGACAACTGATCGGTCAGCAAGAGACGATCCTCGGCGAACAGCGCGTATTGATTGACGATCGCATTGAAGCCCGGCGTGGTCGCCGTCGTCGTCGCGAAGAACGATCCCGGATCGAACACGTAAGGATTGACCGACGACGCGCCGCCATAGGGCGAGTTGTTGGTGTGGGTGAAGTCGATCCGGTTGACGTCGAAGCCAGCGACGACCTGGTTCGCAAGGCCGAACACGTGACCGCTGAAGGTCGCATCCATCCGGTTGCCGAGCTGCTTCTGGTCGTGGAAGATCTCGATGTAGCTCGCGCGATCGATCAGCCGGGTCTTCGGATTCCAGGTATAGTTTTCGATGTCGCGCCAGTGCCGCTCGCTGGTCAGGTAATACAGCGTGTTGTTGACCTTGATGCCGTCGGCGACGTCCCACTCGGTCTTGAACTGGGTCCAGCTGTCCTGATAGCGGATCGCGCTGTCCAATGCGTTGTAGTTCTTGAAGCGCAGCGCATCCTGGATCGAACCGTTGATCAGCGGCGTGCCGAAATAGCGCGACGGGCTGCGGTCGCCGTAGTCCTCCGACAGCGTGAAGGCCAGATTGTCCGACGCCTGCACCCGCACGGCAGCGGAGACCACCGCGTTCGAGGTCTTGTCGCGATCGACCCAGCCGTCCGACATGTTGCCGGTGGCGTTGATGCGGTACGACACATTGGGATTGATCGGACCGGTGCTGTCCACCGAGAGCCGCCGGGTCATGTTGCTGTCGAGCGAAACTTCGGCCTCGTTGTAGGGCGTATTGAGCGGTTTCTTCGGGATCACGTTGATGACGCCGCCGATCGCGCCTTCGCCGTACAGCACCGAGGCCGGGCCGCGCAGCACTTCGATGCGCTGCGTCGACCAGGTGTCGTAGGGGAACGTCAGCGTGCCGGAGCCGATATAGAAGCGCGTGCCGTCATACAGCGTCATCACCGAGTTGCTGCCGGCAAAGCCGCGGGTGCTGAACGACAGGCCGCCATTGCCGGGTGCCGGCGTTGCGATGAAGCCAGCCGCGTCCTGGGTGACGGCATCGAGCACATTATGCTGGCCGCGTTCAGCGATGGTCTGCGCCGTGATGATCTCGACGCTGGCCGGCGTCTGCAGCGGCGTCAGATTGAGACGACTGCCGGTGCCGCCCTGCGTGGTGGCATTGAGCGTCGGCGATGCCGATCCCGGTACGCCCGACGCTGCGACGCGCGGCGCGTTGCCGGTTGTTGCGATCGTCGCGGGCCTCGGCCGCGCCGCGGCGGCCACGGCACGGCTTCGCGCCGCGGGCTTCGGCCTTGCCACAGCGGAAGGCGCGACCTCAATCGGATCGAGCCTGGTTGGTGGAGGCGTTTGTGCCGAGCCTTCGGCCGGCAACAGCAGCGATGACAGGGAGCAGAGAAGACCGAGGCGCCATTTGCGCGCAACGGGAGAGGACGGAGACATGAAAAGGACTCGCGGTAACGTGGCACGTCACCGCGAACGCGGACTGGCGCATTGCCCAAAAGGCAGTGCTCCGATCCCACCAGGACGCCCCCGCCCGATGTGCTCGCGTGTGACCACGACTGACGGCAGGTCTCCTGGCTCACGGGTCATCGCCTGTCGACGCCTTCCCGGGCCGATGGCCCAGTGGCAATTTGACGAAAGGCTCGCCGTTTACAGTTGCGGGGACAGCTGCGGCATTGGGGTTACCCTCGCACCGCATTCCCTTTTGATCCCCGAAGGGAACCGTCGGCAAAAACGATAGGTGCTGGCTGCAGGGCTGTCAATTCGATGCGATTGTCGCACACATGCTTTGCGAGATGCTGCTGCGGCGATGACACAGCGACGTCGAGGGCTGACGCCGAAAGGCAACCCGTCATCCTGAGGAGCGCGGCACGCGCGTCTCGAAGGATGCACGGCCCGGCTGGTGGCCGATTCATCCTTCGAGACGCTGCTTCGCGGCTCCTCAAGATGACGGGAAACGTAGGTTCGCGTCACTGAGCCTCGACACATCCCTGCATCACCTCATCAATCTCCGCGCGCGACAGCGCACCCATCTCGGCGATGAACACGATGCGCGTGCGCGGCACGCCGGGCGACGGCACGCCGCCCGCAGCCAAGGTCGCGCGGCCGCCGGCGAGTTGAAGCACGGTCAGCCGCCCGGGCTGCTCCACCGTCTCGAACAATCCCTTCGCCCGCGCCAGCTTCGGCGCCAGTCTGCCGATCGCCTGCTGCAAGCGCGGCAGCACGACGGGCCGCTCCGAGGTCCAGCTCAGCGTCTCGAAGCGATCGGACGCCGGCCGTCGCGGCGCGGTCTCGCGCGGAGCCGGCACATGATCGAGGTCCGTCGGGAACAGCAGCGCGGCCGGCACCTCGCCATGCAAGGCATCGACCACCACGGCCGCCGGGCGCACCGCACGCACGGCGTCGCGGATCGCGGCGCACGCGGCGGCGTCGGCCAGATCGACCTTGCTCAGCGCCACCACGTCCGCCGCCCGGAGCTGCGAGCGCAGCAGCGCATCGTTCAGCATCGCCGCAGGTTGCGTCGCGTCGACCACGCACAGCACCGTCTCCAGCGGCGCCTCCTTCCAGATCACGGGATCCATCAGGTTGCGCACGATGTCGGCGGGATCGGCGATTCCGCTGGTCTCGATCACGATGAATTCGGGACGCGGATCACGCCGCAGCAACGTGGCGAGTGTGCGCAGCAGGTCGCCCTCCAGCGTACAGCAGATGCAGCCATTGCTCAGGCTGACCACGCCGTCGCCGGCGCCGGCGATCAGCTCGGCGTCGATATTGATCGCACCGAAATCGTTGACCACCGCGGCGATGCGCCGTCCTTGCGCATGCGCCAGCAGATGGTTGACGACCGTGGTCTTGCCCGCCCCGAGGAAGCCCGCGACCAGCAGGATCGGGACCGGCACCTCAGCCCCCCGTGATAGGCCGGCGCACCGGCCGGCCGGGACGCGCCGCGACATCGAGGACACCATCGCTGATCAGCGGCTGGCCGCTGACCACGAGATGCCGCACGCCCTCCGCCGGACGATTCATCGCCGAGAAGGTCGCGCGATCGCTCAGCGTCTCGTAGTCGAACACCACGACATCGGCGTCGGCGCCGACCTGCAGCCTGCCCTTGGCCCGCATCGCCGGCGTGCTCGCCGACAGGATCTCGGCCGGGATCAGCGCGCATTTGCGGATGCCCTCCAGCAGCGACACTTTCTTGCGCTCGCGCACCCATTCACGGATGAAGCGGGTGAAGCAGCCGGCCGAGCGCGGATGCGAGGTGGCATCGTCCGGCAGCGGCCAGGCGTCGCCGCTGTAGGGACGGCCGTCCGACAGCGTCCACGGCATCGCGTCGGAGGCGATTGCGCCGCCCGGATACAGCACCGCCATGTCGAGCAGATCGCGATGATGCGCGTTGTTCTCGATGTCGAGCACATGCCACAGTACCAAGGTCGAGGGCTCTTCGGCCTGTGCCGCCAGCAGCTCCTCGCGACTGCCGAAACGGTGACCGTCGGTCACGCGCTGCACCGAATCATAACCGAGGCCGTTGCGCTCCTCGAATTTCGGATCGCTGAAGAAGGTCGCCGCCAGCACGGTCGAGCCGGTGCCGTAGGGATAGGCCTCCACCGTGATCGGCAGGCCCTGCGCCTGCGCTTTCGCGATCAGCCCAACACAGCGTTCGATATCGGTCTTGCTCGACGAGTTGAAGTGGCAGATGTGCATATGCGCGCCGGTGGCGCCCGCGTAGCCGATCAGGCGGATATAGGCCTCGGCCGCGCTCTCGGGATCGATCCGCGACATGTAGGCGACGTGGGTAAAGGTCGGCACCGCATGATCCGCCGCGAGCTGGCACACCGCGGTCAATTCCTGCACGCCGGCACCCGGCGCATAGGCGTTGAGAATGCCGATGCCGATACCGCCCTCGTTCAGGCCGATCGCGAGGCGCTCCAGGATGCCGCCGACCTCGCCTTCGGTCGCCACGTTTTCGATCCAGCGGCGATCGCGCATCGCGGCACCAAACGATTCCAGCGAGCTTTCCGAATTCGAACCGGTCATCGCGCCGATGCGCGCGAAGGCCCAGTTGGCGGCGGCGCCGTAGTTCAGCACCCTGCCCTTCTCGGCCTGGCGCTTGTACCAGGACGCGACCGGCAACACGCCGGCCTCGAGGTCGAGCGAGGTCGTCACCCCGTCGAACGCCTGCATGCGGTCGGCCGGTATGGTCTGGCCATGCGCGTGCAGGTCGATGAAGCCCGGCGCCACCACGAGCCCGGTCGCGTCGATCTGCCGTTCGGAACCGCCGAGGCCGGTGCCGACCGCGGCGATCTTGCCGTCGACGACGGCGACATCGCCGATCGCGTCCATCCCGCTGGCCGGATCCACCACCCGGCCGCCGCTGATCACCAAGCCACCCATCTCGCCACTCCCCGCATTCCGAAACCGACCGGTCTCCTGTCGAGCACAGAGAAGCGCATCGCACCGATCGCAGCAAGCCGGCCAGGGTTGTGGCGACATGCTGTGACGGAATATCCGCCGCGCTGCGACGGCGATTGCAGAGTGAGGCCCTTCCTACGTTCCGGTTGCGCGCCGCGACGGCAGCCCGCGCCAGAGATCGGGGCCGGGCTTCACGCGGCTCGCCACGAGTTTCGGCGGCGTGCGGTCCCTGGCGATCGCCGCTTCGACCGCACGCTTGAGCCTGACATTGTCGATCTGCGCCAGGAACCGCCGGATGACGGCATCCTGATCTGCGCCCTGACCGGAGATCGCCGCGCACAGCTCCGCGGTCGTCCTGCGGAAGAAGTGGAAGGCGTCATCGGCCGCGCCGCCCAGCCGGTCGACCTCGCCGGCCACACCGAGCGCGTGCATCCGATCATCGTCGTCGAGCGTCACTGCGAAGCGCAGCATGGCAAGCTGCCAGGCACGGAGCAGCTTGCTCTCCGGTTCGGTCGCATTCTCGCGCATCAGTCGAACACCCCGCGCGCCTGACTTCCTTCGGCTGTCGAGCGAGGTCGGACGCGGCGCGACTATCCTTGCGCGGGAATAGGTTTTCGAGGGGAGCGCGCGCCTGATCGCATAGGAATCGCATAGGCGGAGCGCGCCGAGGCCGAGTTCGTTCAGATTCCCTCGAATTGCAGCCGGGCCAGCCGGGCGTAGAGGCCGCCCGCGGCGACTAGTTCGGCGTGGGTGCCCTGCTCGACGATCCTGCCCTGGTCCATCACCAGGATGCGGTCGCAGGACAGAACGGTCGCCAGCCGATGCGCGATCACCAGCGTGGTGCGGTGGCGCATCAGTTCCTCCAGCGCGGTCTGCACCAGCGTCTCGCTCTCGGCGTCGAGCGCCGAGGTCGCCTCGTCGAGCAGCAGCAGCGGCGCATCGCGCAGGATCGCGCGCGCGATCGCGATGCGCTGGCGCTGGCCGCCTGACAGCGTCACGCCACGCTCGCCAAGCTGGGCGTCGAAGCCTTCGGGCAGGCGGCGCAGGAATTCGCTGGCATGGGCGAGATCGGCGGCACGCTCGACCTCGGCGTCGGTCGCATCGGGCCGGCCGAACCGGATGTTCTCGCGGGCGCTGGCGGCGAACACCACGGAATCCTGCGGCACCAGCGCGATGCGCGCGCGCACCTCGGCCGGATCGGCCTGCCGGATCGGCACACCGTCGAGCGAGATGGTGCCGGACTTCGGATCGTAGAAGCGCAGCAGCAGATGGAACAGCGTGCTCTTACCGGCGCCGGACGGGCCGACGATCGCGACCTTCTCACCTGATCGCACCGCTAGCGACACGCCGTCGACCGCCAGCGCATTGGGCCGGGTCGGATAGGCGAAGCTGACATTGTCGAAGCCGACATCGCCGCGCGCCGGCTGCGGCAGCGCACGCGGCGAAGCGGGCGCCGCGATCTGCGGCCTGACGCGCAAGATCTCGAACAGCCGCTCGGCGGCGCCGGACGCGGCCGAGACCTCGCCCCAGACCTCGCTGAGCTGGCCGAGGCCGCTCGCGGCGAACGCCGTATAGAGCACGAACTGGCCGAGCCGGCCCGGGCTGATGGTTCCGACCAGCACGTCGTGCGAGCCGACCCAGAGGATCACGACGACGCTGGCGAACACGATGAAGATGACGATCAGCGTCAGCACCGCGCGCGCCTTGGTCGAGCTGCGCGCGGCTTGATAGGCCTGCTCGACCTCGCCGGCAAAGCGCGTCCTGGCGAGCCGTTCGCCGGTATAGGCCTGCACGGTGCGGATCGCATTGACCAGCTCGGAGGCATAGGCACTGGCATCGGCCAGCGTATCCTGGGCGGTGCGCGACAGCCGTCGCACCCAGCGGCCGAACGCCACCAGCGGAATCACGATGATCGGGATCGCGAGCAGCACGAAGCCGGACAGCCGCGGGCTGGTGATCACCATCATCGCGGCGGCGCCGAAGAACAGCATCAGATTGCGCAGCGCGATCGACACCGACGCGCCGACCGCGGACTTGATCTGCGTGGTGTCGGCGGTGAGCCGCGACACCAATTCGCCTGATCGTGCGGAATCGAAGAACGAGGGCGACAGCGAGATCAGATGCGCGAACACGTCGCGCCGGAGATCGGCGACGATGCGTTCGCCGATCGTCATCACGAGGTAATAGCGCGAGGCGCTGGCGCAGGCGAGCACCGCGACGACCGCGATCATCACGCTGAAATAGCTGTTGATCATCGCGATGCCTTCGGGCGTGAAGCCCATGTCGATCATCCGCCGCACCGCGACCGGCACGATCAGCGTGGTGATCGCGGCGATCGTCAGCGAGATCAGCGCGAGGATCGCCCGGCCCTTGTAGCGCGCCACATAGGGCGCGAGCGCAAGCAACGGCCGCAACCGGGCACGGCTCTTCGCCGGCTCCGTGATCTGGCTCTCGATGAAGGCTTCCTCATCGAGCAACGCGTCGCGCGGGGGCTGCGGGGCGCCGCGCGGGGTCTCAAGCTGTTCGGCTACGCTCATCAATCTAGACCGGTTCTATCGCCCCCCACATAGGCCCGCCGACCCCCGGCTGGCAAATCCGGTAAAGTCCCAATCCGGTGATGGGCTTAGGCCCTTTCTTGGCTTGTTTTGGCGGGCTCCATGGGTTATAGACCCGCGCAAATCCCGTATTCCAGACATCTTGAGACGGGCGCCGGCGCGCCGAAGGAACTGTCATGAAAGCCGATATTCATCCGAATTATCATACGATTAAGGTCGTCATGACCGACGGCACCGAGTACCTGACCCGCTCGACCTGGGGCAAGGAAGGCGACACGCTGAACCTCGACATCGACCCCAAGTCGCACCCGGCCTGGACCGGCGGCACCCAGCAGCTGATGGATCGCGGCGGCCGCGTCTCGCGCTTCCAGAAGAAATTTTCGGGCTTTCTCAAGAAGGACTAAAGTCCGCTTCGGGATCGCCCCGGCGACCACACGCAAAACGCCCCCGTCTCGGGGGCGTTTTTGTTTATTGCGGTCCGCTGCGGATTGGCGGGCCGAACAGGCACTATGGGTCCCGGCCTTCGCCGAGACGACGGCGAGTTTGCGGCACGGCCAGTGAGTCACACATCCGCGCTCTCGCGACATGATCTGTCCGAGCTTTGCTGACGCACGCAGCTTCCCGCCGACCGGAGTCATTTCGTGCGCAAGGCAATCGCCTATTCGTGGCTATGGGCCAACCTTGACCACTTGCGGCACTTTCCAGCTTCCGTCGATGATCGAAGGGGCAGTGTCCTTGGGCCAGTACATTCGCAGCATCAGGACAAAATCGCCCTTGGGCGCCGGCAGCCAGTTCGACTCCTTGTCAGTACCCGGCGACTCGTTCTGGAAGTAGAGGGTCAGCGAGCCGTCCGGATTGAACTTCGGATTGTCGCGCATGCTGACGGTGAACCTGTTCAGCGGATTGGGAACGAACCACCAGCCCTGATCGATCATGTACATGGTGAACGACCAGAAGCCGTTGACGGGTGGTGTCGCATCTTTTGCAAACGTCAATGTGTATTTGTTTGCACCGCTCAGCTTCTGTCCTGTCGAGTCCTTCTCGGTATTCGGATAGACCGCATCACGCTCCTGATTTGCGGGCCAACCGAAGGCCGCCACCACTGCGCGCTTCATGTAATCCGAGGGACCGTAGGTGCCGAGACCCTTCGTGATCGACCAGCCGTCGACGATCCCACCCAGGTTGTCCTTGTTGGCCTCGATTTTTTTCAGAGCGATATTGGGGATGTCTTTCAGCGCTTCCTGTACTGCCGGATCGAGCTTGCCCATCTCGAACGGCTTGCCGGGCACGATGCCGATCTTCGCCATGCTTGCGAGCATCGGTGCATCTGCCGCGGCGGCAGGTGCCGTGGAAGCCATGAGCTTGGCCATCAGATTGAAGTACCCCTGCGTTCCCATGGCGAGAATGACCGTCTGCGGCTTGTCGGTCATGCTGAAGCCCGGATTGGGATTCACCGGGGGCGCGACCGGCGTGTATGGCTTGCCCCACGACGAAAGCGGCGTGATCTTGTATTGCGCCTGCAGCGCGTTGACGGTCTTGTAGTCAGCCTCGGTGCCGTCTGCATAGGTGCGACCGAGAATGACCATGTTGCGCGTCGCCATCGGGAAATGCTTCATATCCGCCGGCACCTCGCCCTTCCAGCCCGGGCCGGTGAAGAGGTAGTTGGCGGCCTTGCCGCCGGCCGTCCGCTTGCTCGGCGAGTGCTCGGAATCCGACATCCACAGATCGGTGATCTCAAAGAGATAGAAGCGATCGCCCATATCCGGATGACTGAATACCTGCGGCTCGGTTAGGTCGAGCCAGGCAACGGAATACAGCGTATCGGCATTGGGCGCGGAAATACCACGATAGTCCGCAGGCGGATAGCGAGGAACGTTGACGAACTGACCGGTGGGACTTGTGAAGCCCTCGACCTTGGGCACGTTGCTCATCTGCACGCGGGTTACTTCCGTCGTAATCAACGAATAACCGTAGACGTAAGCATCGACGGCGATTTGCTGGGCTTGCGTGGGCGATACGGATTGGGCGTTTGCCGGTGCGGTCGCTGTGAGGCACGTCGATATGGCGAGGGTAACGGCGAGAAGAGAACGTCGATTGATCACGTTCATGAATTCCACCTCTTTGCTTTTTGTCCGATGCGATGGTCGGCGCCGGTAATCGGCTCCGCTGAGCAGCCGAAGCAAATTCATCCAACATCGCGCAGATGAAAGCCGATTGATTCAGATCAACGACGTCCGATTTGGGTCAAAGGCGAATATCGGCAAGTTCGAATTGCTTTGGGCCGATTTTGTTGCAAAAGTCGGTTGAGTGAGGCCTCGAACGATGATTCCGTTGTGTTGACGCGATTCTCGGCGAGGTCGATCCATGATGGGCCGTCTGAAGAGTGACCAAGGTCAACTGTTCTACGAGTTTCGTCTTGGCGATGCGGTCCCCGAAGATCATTTGGTGCGGACGATCGATGCTGCTCTCGATCTGTCGTGGCTTCGCGGCGAGCTTGCGTCCCATTATGCGTCCATGGGTCGTCCGTCGATCGACCCTGAACTGATGATCCGGATGCTGGTGGTGGGGTATGTCTTTGCGATCCGCTCGGAGCGATTGATCTGCCGCGAAGTACAGGTGAACCTCGCCTATCGCTGGTTCTGCAGGCTTGGCATCGAAGATGCTATTCCCGACCATTCAGCGTTCTCGCGTGCCCGCAACGAGCGTTTCCGCGAGGGAGATGTTTTTCGCCATGTGTTTGAGCGGGTCGTCGAGGCGTGTATTGCGGCCGGTCTGGTTGGTGGTGAAGGCTTTGCAGTTGATGCGAGCCTGATTGCGGCCGACGCCAACAAGCGGCGCTCGATCGCGGGTCAGGATTGGCGCAGGGATCGCGATCCGGCGAGGTCCAGCCGCGCCGTGAAGGAGTATCTGGCGACTCTCGAAGACACGGCATGGGGTGCCGCTACGGAGGTTGTGCCGAAGTTCGTCTCGCCATCCGATCCCGCGGCGCAGTGGACCGGCGCACACAAAGGGGCGGCATTCTTCGCCTACTCTGACAACTATCTCATCGACATGAAGTTCGGCGTCATCTTGGACGTCGAGGCGTCTCGTGCCATTCGGCAAGCCGAAGTCGGTACCGCAAAGACAATGATCGAACGAACAGAGGAACGTTTTGGCCTCAAGCCGGAGCGGCTCGCGGCCGATACCGCTTATGGATCGGCGCCGATGCTGAACTGGCTGGTAGAGAAGGACATCGCGCCACACATTCCGGTCATCGACAAGTCAAAGCGCGAGGATGGCACCTTCTCGCGCAACGACTTTCGATATGATCCGGCCGGCGACGTCTACCACTGCCCAGGCGGAAAGCGGCTCGGGACAAGCGGCACAGCACACGAGGGCAAGACGCTCTTGTACCGCGCAAGCAAGCTCGACTGCGATGTTTGCCCGCTCAAACCGCAGTGCTGCCCAAAGGAGCCCTCACGCAAGATCCCGCGCGACGTCCATGAGCGCGCCCGAGACGTTGCACGCTCCTTCGCTGGCACCGAGGCCTTTGAACAGTCGCGACGTGAGCGAAAGAAGATTGAGATGCGGTTCGCACACCTGAAGCGCATCCTGAGGCTCGGCCGACTGCGACTGCGTGGCCCACGAGGCGCCCAGGATGAGTTTGTTCTGGCCGCCATCGCTCAGAACCTACGGCGGCTTGCGAGCCTGGTCGCGCGGCCGCCACCGGCACACACGGTGTACACCGCGTAGAGTTGCGTAGAGAGCGTCAGGGCCGGCAAACCAAAGCCGGTCGTCCTTGGCGAGATGGCCGAACAATCCATCGCGAGCAGCCGACTTTTGCAACAAAATCGGCCAGGTGACGTCCGCTTAATGTCTTTTGCCGGCCAACGCGATGAGGAATGCCTTTGATGTCGTCAGCGGGATGGGAGGCACTCCGGCAGTGGGGTGAAGACGTAACTCGCATCGAACCGCTCACTGGCGGAGTCGCGAACGACGTGTGGAGCGTGCGCGTCCAGGGGCACCGCGCGGTCGGTCGTCTCGGTACGAGGAGCGACGCTGATCTCGCTTGGGAGACCGCGCTCCTCCAATACCTCGATCGTGAGGGTCTGACCGTGCCGGTACCGATCCCGACGATAGACGGCCGTTTGTTCGCGGACGGTCTGGTGGTGATGACGTATATGGAGGGCGAACCGCCCGAGACTGAGGCCGACTGGCGTCGCGCAGCCGACACGCTCCGCCGGCTGCATCGGTTGACGGCGCGCTGGCCGCAGCGCCCGGGTTGGCGATCGTCGACCGACCTCCTGCACGCCGAAACCGGGACGAAGATCGACCTCGCCGCGATGCCGCCTGAGGGCGTTGCCCGATGCCGAGCCGCGTGGGCGCGGCTCGTCGGTCGTCAGAACTGCGTCGTCCACGGCGACCCCAACCCGCGCAACATCCGCGTGACCGCAGATCGGGTCGCGCTGATCGACTGGGACGAGTCGCATGTCGACGTCCCCGATCTTGACTTGGTGCTGCCCCACAACGCCGCCGGTCTCGACGGGCGGCGCGCACGACATCGCCGCGCAAGCGTCGGCTGCGTGGGAGGCCGCCGTCTGCTGGGACGACGCGTACGCAATCAAGCGGCTTGCCGACGTTCGAGCGGTCTAGCGCGGACGCTTCGGTCGCTTGAGTTCGGCGACCTTGAACTTCCCCGCGGCCTGCAGGCTGCTGCAAAGCCACCAGGCCCTGTTTCGGTACTCGCCCAGGAACCATTTGGTCTCGACGCAATCGACGTAGGATTTGTAGGTGAGGTTGTCTCGGCACGTCGACGAGAACGGTCCGTGGGTTTGTCCGCCCGTCGACTCGCTGCACCCGACCCAAGGGTCCTTGCCATGCGGGAGGCTCGATTCGCAGCCACCGTTGCAATTGCTGGCGACTTTCTCCAGCGCGGCAATCCTGCCCAGCACTGAATCCGGCGCCGGCGACGGCGCTCGAGCGGTTGACGACAACGTCTGGGTGGTTCTCGATCTCCGGTGAGATGCCCCCGTGGTCACCACCTGTGTCGGACGATTTGGCCTTGCCACCGGCTTCGGCGCCTCGACCGTGATGGAGGGAAGCGGCTTGGCGGGGTCTGTTTGCGACGCTGCCGGGCCGCACAGCCAGACAGTTGACAACACGGCGACGGCTGAAGGCGCGACAAGGCTCGACGGCAATCTCATGACATAGCCCTCCCAAATCCGGGACGGAAATGCCGTCCCGACGAGGGCACGGTACCATACAGCCCGAGTTTGGCTACCTAGGGTTGAAGATAAATCTCCCAGTGTCTCACGATCGACGTCGACATGGCGGCGAGAGAACGCCGACCGCTCGCACCGTTCCGGCGTCTGCTCCCCGGCCCAAAGCTGAGCTCGAACGGCTCTTGCCGATATTCGCCTTTTGACCCTGGCTGTGTGAAAATGCTGGGCTGCTGTTATGATTCTCCTGTGATTCTTTGGGGGAATCGATGAGGCGCTTCGTTGAAGAGGCGGATCGTGGACAGCGGTCGCTGTTGCCCGAATGCCTCGATGACTTCATTGACGAGAGCAACCCTGTTCGCGTGATCGACGTATTTGTCGATGCGCTCGGTTTGGCTGAGATGGGCTTTGAGGGTGTGGAGCCGGCGGCCACCGGTCGGCCGTCGTACCATCCCTCGGTGCTCCTGAAGCTTTACATTTACGGTTATCTGAACCGGGTACAGTCGAGCCGGCGGCTGGAACGAGAGGCCGGGCGCAACGTCGAGGTGATGTGGCTGCTGGGTCGGCTCGCTCCCGATCACAAGACGATTGCGGACTTCCGCAAGGACAACGGCCTGGCGCTGCGCAGGGTATGTGCGCGCTTCGTCGAACTCTGCCGAGAGATGGGTCTGCTGGCGACGGCGAGCGTCGCCATCGATGGCAGCAAGTTCAAGGCCGTGAACAACCGGGACAGGAACTTCACGCGCGCGAAGATGGAGCGACGGCGTGCTCAGTTGGAGGAGAGCGTCGCGCGCTATCTGAGCCAACTTGACACGGCCGACCGCCAGGAGCCGACCGAGGCCCTGGCCACGAAGGTGACGAGGCTTACCGAGAAGCTGACGAAACTGAAGGAGGAAATGGGCAAGCTTGCCGTCTACGAGAAGCAGATGCTTGCGTCACCCGACCAGCAAATCTCCCTGACCGACCCCGACAGCCGCTCGATGGCGACGAGCGGGCGCGGCTCTGGTGTTGTCGGCTACAACGTACAGGTCGCCGTAGACACCGAACACCATCTGATTGTGACGCACGAGGTGACGAACAGCGGCTCGGATCGGGCACAACTTGCCAATATGGCCAAGCGGGCGAAGGCTGTTCTGAAGACTGAGACGCTCGAAGCTGTAGCCGATCGCGGCTACTTCAACAGCCCAGAGATCCTTGCGTGCCACGAAGCGGGCATCACGGTAACTCTGCCCAAACCGCTAACGTCCGGCGCTAAGGCAGACGGACGCTTCGGTAAACAGGACTTTGCCTATTTGCCAGAGGAGGACGTCTATCGCTGCCCGGCCGGGGAGCGGCTATCATATCGCTATACGAATGAAGAAGACAGCAAGGTGCTGCGGCGCTACTGGACCACGGCCTGTCAAAGCTGTTCGCTCAAGACCCAATGCACGCCTGGGTCAGAACGGCGGATTACGCGATGGGAGCATGAGCATCTGCTCGAGGCTGTGCAGCAGCGCCTTGATGCAAGCCCGCACGCCATGCGTCAGCGCCGCGAAACTGTCGAGCATCCGTTCGGCACCATGAAGGCCCGCATGGGAGCGACACACTTCCTCACCAAAACGCTTCCGAAAGTGGCGGCCGAAATGGCGCTCTCCGTCCTGGCCTACAATCTGACACGGGTCATGAACATCGTCGGGATCAAGCCGCTGATGGCTGCGATCGCGGCATGACACCAATCCAGTCCCGACTGCCTCGGGACTGGCGTTTTTACACGACCAAGACCCGAAGCGGTTACTTAAGCGACACCGACACGCGGTGGCATCGGATCGATTTTGCAGGCCCACGCCGTTAGGTCAGCGGTTCTGCCCCATGGTCTCTTGTTCAGAAGTTGCTGGCGCCCCCTACTCTCGATCCAGCGGCCATGCTTTGGTCAAAACTGCGTTGAGTGTTTGGCAGGGGTCATCGACTTGGCGAAAATACGATCGCCCTCCTTCGGGTGACATGGAACCGGGTGCCAGGTCGTTCCCTACCGCATTCTTGAGGTGCCCACCGCAAAGGCTTGTGATGGAACGGGCAAGGTTCGATAAGGCCGGGATGTTCGCTTTTGGCGATGCTCGGAGCGCTGTGACCTACTCGATCGAACTTTTTATCGTCACCGCGATCTACGGGAGCCTTGCGGCCTCCGCACATTTCCTTCCCGCTATCAATCCGACCGCGACACCGCTGTGGCCGCCAACCGGGGTTGCGCTCGCGCTGATGCTGCTGCGTGGCTACCGGATCTGGCCCGCGATCCTGCTGGGCGCCGTCGCGCCTTACCTGATGACCGACCGATCGCTCCTGGAGCTTGCCGCCGCCGGGATCGGCACCCTCCTTGCTGCACTGGCCGGGACATGGCTGATCGGACGCTGGTCGAACGGTTGCCAGACGTTTGCCACACCATCCGGTGTCGCAAAGTTTGCAGGCATCTCCTTTGCGCCGACCGCGATGATCAGTTCATTCACCGCCCTGGCCGGATCCATCTTCGTCAACGAACCGAGCTTTCCCGATTCCGTCGCCGCCGGGCTGACCTGGTGGCTTGCCGACGCAGCCGCGACCCTGGTGATTGCTCCGGTCATCGTGCTCTGGGCGATGATGCCCTTACGGATTTCCTCCAGGTGGGATCTGTTGGAATCGATCGCAGTTATCGCCCTCGCTGGTCTCATTGGGATCGTGGCCTATAGCCCGCTCATCGGCAGTGACCTCGTCAGCGACGATCTCAACGTTGCGTTGCCGCATCGCAGCCTGCTGGGCTTTCTGGCTTTGCTCCCGTTGATCTGGGCTGGCCTGCGCGGCAATCGATGCACCGCGGCTACGGCTGCGCTCATTTTCACCGGAATGGCAGTCTGGGGGTTCGCGTTCGGTAATGATCCGTTTCCGAAAACGGATCCGAACGGAGCATTGTTGTCACTGCTCGTGCTTTCGATCAGCGTATCGGCGCCCTCTCTTGCCCTGGGAGCGGCAATTGCCACGCGTCAGACCACGGAAGCCCATCTGCTTTCCGTGCAGGACCAACTGAACGGTCAACTTGAACGGAACGCCTTGGCGCTCGACAGCATCAGACGGCACTTCCAGACCCTCATCGAAGGCGTCGTCGACTATGCGATTTTTGCGCTTGATCGAGAAGGACACGTTACGAGTTGGAATAGCACCGCTCAAAAGATCATCGGCTACACCTCGGAAGAAATCATCGGCAAGCATTTTGGAATATTCTATCGGCCGGATGAACGCCGCGCGGGTTCGCCGACACACGCGCTGGAGACGGCAATCGAAAGAGGCAAGTACGACGTAGAGGGTTGGCGCATCAGAAAGAATGGTACGCCGTTCTTCATCACGGGCTCGGTCTCGTCGAGCCATGATGACTCAGGAAATCTGATCGGCTTTATCAGTATTCTGCGGGACGCAACCGAGCGACGCGACGCGGAGGAGAAGCTGGTTCAGGCACGCGAACAGCTCGCGATGTCGCAGAAAATGGAGGCAATCGGCAAGCTGACCGGCGGGATTGCACACGACTTCAACAATCTATTGATGATCATCGGAGGCAGTGCCCAGATCTTCACACGCCTGCTTGATCCAAAACTGCCCAAGGCAATTGAAGCCATACAGACCGCGGCCAAACGTGGCGAAAGCCTCACCCGCCAATTGTTGACATTCTCTCGTCATCAGCATCTCAGCCCGACGGTCGTCGATCTGAATGCGTCCATCAAGAACATGCGGACCATGATCGAGAGCTCGCTGCGCGGGAACATCGTGTACAATGAGAACGTCGGCGAGGGCGTAGCGTCGGTCAAGGTGGACCTCGCCGAGCTGGAACTTGCGATCGTCAACATCGCCGTTAATGCGCGCGATGCAATGCCAAGCGGCGGCACGTTCACCTTATCCGTGCATGCGGTGACCGCGAACCAGGAAACCGGCGGCGATCGCCGCGCAAAGGCTTTCTTTGCGATCGCGCTTGGCGATACCGGCACCGGCATTCCGCCAAACCTGCTGTCCAAGATGTTCGACCCGTTCTTCACGACCAAAGAGGTCGGCAAGGGGACCGGGCTCGGCTTGTCCCAAGTCTATGGTTTCGCGCACCAGGCCGGCGGAACGGTGACGGCGGACAGCAAGGTTGGACAGGGAACAACGATTACCATCTACTTGCCGTCCTGCGCGGACGAGCAGACCACCAGTAAAGAGCTGGCCGCTGCCAGAACAAGAGCAAGGCAGCCGCAGCGGCAGACGGTTCTCGTTGTCGACGACAGCCCCGAAGTGGCGGATGTGACTTCCTCGCTGTTCGAGCATCTGGGTTATGACACGATCTATCGAGATTCGGCCGAAGCGGCGCTGAAATTGCTCGACGCCGGTACAAAGATCGATCTCGTCTTCAGCGATATCGTCATGCCCGGGACCATCGATGGCGTCGGGCTCGCGAGAGAAGTCCGGTCGCGATACCCCGGTTTGCCGATCGCCCTTACAACCGGCTACAGCGATGCCGCAAAAGCAGCTCCGCCAAGTCTAAAAATACTCCGCAAGCCGTTCGATACCGACGCACTGAGAGATTTTATCCACGATCTTGCGCCGCCGCGACCACCACGATCATCCGGCGCGCCCATGACGTCGAACACGACTGAAGCCTCGCGCAGAAATTGACCGGTCGCGCCATTGCAGAAGCAGCTCGTCGCGCAGCTTGGCGAAGCGTTGATCCGCACCATCGCCGCTGATGGACATGACTGCTGCTAGCGATCCTGGAAGGCCAGCCGCGCGCCGAGCGCGACCAGGATGCTGCCGCCGATCCGCTGCATGATGCGCTGCGACCGCTTCGAGCGCTGCAGCCTCGACATCACGGCGCTGGCGAAAAACACGCAGACGATGTCGACCGCCGAGAAGGTCAGATTTACCGTTGTGCCGAGCAGAAATAGCTGGGCCCAGACTGGCAGGCCGGCCGACGCATCGACGAATTGCGGCAGGAACGCCAGGAAGAAGATCGCCGTCTTCGGATTGAGCACCTCGACGACGATGCTTTGCGCGAAGGCGCGCTCCGCGGAGAGCGGCGCAAGTGTGGGGCGCTTTGCATTGTCGCGGTCGCGGAACAGCGACAGCCCGAGCCAGACCAGATAGGCCGCACCGGCAAGCTTCATCGCCATGAACAACGGCGGCACCGCATGAAACAGCAGAGCGAGGCCGGCCGCCGCGGCGACGACATGGACATAGCCGCCGAGATGCAGCCCGAGCGAGGCCATCAGCCCCGCGCACCGGCCGCCCGCCAGCGTGCGGGCCGCGGCGTACAGCATGGCGGGACCCGGGATCAGCGCGAAGGTCGCGGTCGTGACCGCGAAGGCAACGTACAATTCCATGTGTGTGCGTCAATCTCTGAAGGGGTTGAGCGGGCGCAACTTCCTCCGCCGTCATTGCGAGCGAAGCGAAGCAATCCAACTGCCCGCATATGCCGATGGATGGATTGCTTCGTCGCTATCGCTCCTCGCAATGACGGTCTGGAATTTGTTCAAGGCGTCTCAGCTCGCCGGAATCATTGCCGCGACCTCGCGATCAGTCGGATTGTCGCTGGCCTCAAGCCCCGCGATGACGCCGGCACGATCCTCGAGCTTGCGGTTCTGGCTCATCTTCTTCTTGGCGTCGATCCGCGTGATCGGCATCCGGAAGCCGACGATCCCGCGCAGCTGCGCCTTGATGAAATCGTCAGGCGCATCGCTCACCTGCCAGACTTCCGGGCGCGAATTCTCGTGCAGCTCGGTCAACCGGGTCACGATATCGAGCAGGCGGTCGGCATCCTCGAAGAACTCGGCCGGACCATAGGCGTGGACGGCGACGTAATTCCAGGTCGGCACCACCTTGCCGTGCTCGGCCTTGGTCGCATACCAAGACGGCGTCACATAGGCGTCGGGCCCCATGAAGATCGCCATCGCTTCGCCGACCGCCGGCAGCCTCCACTGCGGATTGGGCCGCGCGACGTGACCGTACAGCGTGCCGTAGTCGCCCTCGTTCTCATTGAGGATCAGCGGCAGCGGCGTGCCGATCAGGCCATCGGCGGTTGCGGTGACCAGCGTCGCGAGCTTTGAGGCCCGCATCGCGGCGTGGATCGGACCGAGCTCATCGATCTTGAAATGCGGCGGCAGGTACATTGCGAACCTCTCGGCAGACCTTTGGCAGGCCTCATCAATTGCTGCTCCACCATAGCGCCGAAGTGGCCTATGGTAAGAGCCACTTTCGATCATCTTGATTGGTCCACTATGCCCCGCCTGCGCGCCACGATCAGCATCCCTTCGCTCCGGGCGGTCGACCGCGCCGCCGGACAGGTCGGGCGGCAGATCGCGCAGGCCCTGCGCGCCGCGATTGCGAGCGGCGAACTGAAGGCCGGGGAATTCCTGCCGTCAACGCGCGCGCTGTCGGCCTCGCTCGGCGTTGCGCGCGGCACGGTCACGGAAGCTTTCGAGCAGCTGCTGGCCGAGGGCTATCTGGAATCGCAGGTCGGTGCTGGCACCCGCGTCGCGCCGACGCTTGCCGAGCAGGCGCGGCCCGTCATGGTCGATCGCAAACCGAGCAAATCGGCGCCGATTCAGTTGCCGCCGCGCGCGGCGTGGCTTGCCAAGGTGGCGGCAGCCTTCATGCCGATGCCGGAAGTCCCGTTTGCAATCGCGGTCCCCGGCGGCGCGGTCGCGCCCGACGACCATTGGCGCCGCCTCGGCAACCGCGTGCGCGCATCGCGCGCCGCGGCGCCTGCGAGCTATGGCAATCCGCGCGGCCTGATCGAGCTGCGGCAAGCGATCGCCGACTATGTGCGCAAATCCCGCGCGGTGCATTGCGAGCCCGAGCAGGTCGTGATCACGGCCGGCACCCAGCAAGGCCTCTATCTCGCCGGCCGCGTGCTGCTGTCGTCAGGCGATCGCGTCTGGGCCGAGGATCCCGCCTACCCCGGCATGACCGCCGTGCTCGACGATCTCGATCTCTTCACCACGCGCGTTGGCGTCGATGCGCAGGGCATCGACGTCGATGCCGCGATCGCCGCGTGCCCGCACGCACGCGCGGCTTTCGTGACGCCGTCGCATCAATATCCGCTGGGCATGCCGATGAGCATGGCCCGCCGCAATGCGCTGGTGGCGTGGGCGCAACGAAGCAATGCGTGGATCGTCGAGGACGATTACGACAGCGAGCTGCGCTATGCCGGGCATCCCTTCCCGTCGATGCAGGGCCTCGCGCCATCGCGGGTGATTTATCTCGGCACGCTGAGCAAGGTGCTGTTTCCCTCGCTGCGGCTCGGCTATGTCGTGGCGCCCGCGCCGCTGATCGACGCCTTCGCCGGCGCGCGGGCACTGCTCGACCGGCATTCGCCGACCGCCGATCAGCACGTCTTGGCGGCCTATATGCGCGAGGGCTTGTTCGAAGCACATATCAGGCGCATCCGCGGCGTCTACGCCGCACGGCGTGCGACGCTGATCGCGGCGCTGACGCGTCACATGCCTAGTGACGTCACGCTGCAGCCGAGCGACCAGGGCATGCATCTGTTGTTGTGGCTGCCCCACGGCCTCGACGATGTGCAACTGGCAAAATCAGCGCTTGCCGCCGGCATCGTCGTGCGGCCGATTTCACCGATGTACAAGGCCGCACCACGCGCCGGCCTGATGCTCGGCTTCGGCGGTTTCGAACCGGAAGAGTTGGAGGCGGCGGCGATCAGGCTGCGGCGCGTGATGGATCAGCACACGTCGCCGCGGCGGACCAAGCCACGCCGCGCGGACGCGTCACACTGATTGCCCGGATTACTGCTCGAACGCCGCCTTGAGGCGGTTGAGCTGCGGCACCAGCGGGTTGCCGATCGTCGAGCGATCCGGCGCCGGCGCGTGGATCGTGGTGTCGAGGCGGCGGACGCGCGCCTGCAGATCCATCGAACGGGCGATCAACTGCTGCAATTGCTCGGGCAGCTTGGTCACCATGTCGGCCGGGCCGGGATCGGCGGCCGACAGCTTGACCTTGGTCTTTTCGCGATTGGCCTGGGTCAGCGTCATCTCGCCTTCCTTGACCGCGCGATGCAGCAGCAGCCAGGACGCGAGCTGCATCAGCCGCGTGGTCAGGCGCATGCTTTCGGTGGCATAGGTCAGGCTCACGGACCGTTCGAGCGCCTTGGCTTCGGCACGTCCGTCACCGTCGAGATAGGCGGCGGTCTGCTCGACCAGGTCCATGCCTTCCCGGAACAGCACGCCGAATGCCGCAGAATTGGTCAGCCGTTCACTGAACAGCACAAGCCCGGCTTCGCTCTGGGAACGATCGGCCATGGTTAACGCCCTCACACCATCGTAACGCCCGCTGGCATCTGACGCGCCAGCTTATGATGAACAAATCATTGCGCGGGCGCGCCGAAGAGTCCAGCCGCAACCGGATTTATGGTTTCCAGCCGATAGGACGCACAAAAAAGAGCCGCCGTTTCCGGCGGCTTTGAAGTTGATAACAGGGAGGCGTCAAACAGAGTGGACAGGAGCCACTCGGTGTCCAAACGAGGACAATGCAGTCATAATCGAGAAAGCTTAACCGATCGTAAATGAACGGATTTCTTCAGGCTTTGTTTGCCATGTCGGCCATTGACCTAGTTTGGGACAGGCCTCTTCTCCTTCCCCCTGAAAGGGGGAAGGTCGGGATGGGGGTCAACCGCAGGCGACGGCGTATGTGGAGAGAGCTGATCCCCACCCGCTTTGCTCTGGCGAGCAAAGCGACCTCCCCTTTTCAAGGGGAGGTGGAGCCGCGTAGCCCGGATGGAGCGCAGCGAAATCCGGGAAACGCCCATCCGCGGATAACACTGCCCCGGATTGCGCTGCGCTTCATCCGGGCCACGACAGCAATGAGATCGCCGAGCTACGACTTGAAGAACGCGTTGGCGGCATCCTTCGACGCGCGCTTCTTCGTCATCGCCTCTTTCAGGCGATCGACTTCGGCGTTGAGCAGCGCGATGCGCTCCGTCAACTCCTCGACCGACAGCAGCGAGAGATCCTGGCCGATCTCATGGCTGATTTTCTTCCGCGGCCGGTCCTCATCCTCAATCGGCATGTGTCCTCCCCGCGATGCTGATCTGGCGCCCTGCGTCCAGCGATGATAGATATCCGTCCAGAGGAGAATTTTGCAGTGACTTTCGTGTGCGCGCAACAGCTGACGCGAATGCCCCGGCCCGACCGCAAGGAGTCTGACCGGACGGGATAGTTGCGCGCCTGCGCGCGAGGCATGAGCCGACCCCAAGCCCTTCCGATCATGCGGGAGGGCTTTTTGATTTTCCGCTTTGATTCTTGCGGGGTCGGCATCACCGAACGCGAAAGACCTTAACCCATGACCAAGATTCTCATCACCAGCGCGCTGCCCTACGTCAACGGCGTCAAGCATCTCGGCAACCTCGTCGGCTCGCTGCTGCCCGCCGACGTCCACGCCCGCTTCCGCCGGCAGACCGGCTGCGACGTGCTCTTCATCTGCGCGACCGACGAGCACGGCACACCGGCCGAGCTCGGCGCCATCGAGGCCGGACTGGATGTCCGGGCGTTCTGCGACGCACAGCACGCCGTCCAGGCCGACATCTACCGGCGCTTCGGCTTGTCCTTCGATCATTTCGGCCGCACCAGCTCGCCGTACAACCATGCGCTGACGCAGCACTTCTATCGCCGGCTCGATGACGCCGGGCTGATCGAAGCACGCACCTCGCGGCAGGTGTTCTCGCCGGCCGACCGCCGCTTCCTGCCCGACCGTTATGTGCTCGGCACCTGTCCGCATTGCGGCGACGCTGGCGCGCGCGGCGATCAATGCGACCATTGCGGCACACTGCTCGACCCGCCGGACCTCATCGATCCCCGCTCGGCACTATCAGGCGACCGCGCGCTCGAGATCCGCGACAGCCGTCATCTCTATCTGCGCCAGTCGCAACTAGTCGAGAAGATCGACGCATGGATCGACAGCCGGAGCGGATGGCCACCCTTCGTGGTGTCGACCGCGAAGGGCTGGCTCAATGCGGAGCTGCGCGACCGCTGCATCACGCGCGATCTCGCCTGGGGCATCGCGGTGCCGCGCGACGGCTTCGACGGCAAGGTGTTCTATGTCTGGTTCGACGCGCCGATCGGCTACATCGCGGCGACGCAGGAATGGGCCGACGCCGCGCCAGGCCGCGACTGGCGGCAATGGTGGTGGCAGGCCGATGACGTCAGCTACATCCAGTTTCTCGGCAAGGACAACATCCCGTTCCACACCGTGAGCTTTCCGGCGACGCTGATCGGCTCGGGTGAACCGTGGAAGACCGCCGATGTGATCAAGGGATTCCACTGGCTGAATTACGAGGGCGGCAAGTTCTCGACCAGCAGGAAGCGCGGCATCTTCACCGATGCGGCGCTGGCGGAATTGCCTGCCGATCTCTGGCGCTGGTGGCTGATCGCCAACGCGCCGGATAGCGCCGACACCGATTTTGGCGTCGCCAGATTCGTCGCCGACGTGAACAAGGATCTCGCCGATGTCTTCGGCAATCTCGCCAACCGCATCATCAGCTTCGCGCATCGCGCCTTCGACGGCCGCATCCCGGATGGTGGCGCTCCCGGCGATGCCGAGCGACAACTCGCGCTTGAACTAGAGCAGCGCATCGCAGCGCTGCACCGCCATCACACGGCGCTGGAATTTCGCGCAGCGGCGGCCACGACCCGCGCGATCTGGGACACCGCGAACGCTTATCTGCAACACGCGGCACCCTGGACAGCGATCAAGTCCGATCCGGCACGCGCGGCAGTCATCACCCGCACCGGGCTCAATCTTGTCGCGCTCAGCGCCACGCTGGCGTGGAGCATCGTGCCTCACCTCGCGGCGCGCGTGCTCGGCGCGCTCGGTCAGAGCGATGCCGTACCGCGCTGGCCCACTGGCCCACTCGTTCCGCTGCTCGATCGTGGCGCGGGCACGCCGGTCGCAAGGCTCGGCCCGCTGGTCGAGAAAATCACGCCTGAGAGAGCCAGCCAGCTCACGGCGCGGTTCGGGGCTTAATGGCGTTTCGCTTCGGTGGAAAAGGCGGTATGCCATCCGCCGATCCTCTCCACTGACCAGGGACCAGCCATGCCAAATCTGCCCGCGCAAATGACCGTCGTTGCCATCAGCAAGCCGGGTGGCCCTGAGGTGCTGGTGCCGGAGACCCGCGCGGTGCCGGTGCCGAAGGCCGGCGAGATTTTGGTCAAGGTCGCGGCCGCCGGTGTCAATCGTCCCGACGTCGCGCAGCGCTCCGGCTCCTATCCGCCGCCGCCCGGCGCCAGCGACCTGCCCGGCCTCGAAATCGCGGGCGAAGTGGTCGCGCTCGGCGAAGGCGCAAAGCACAAGATCGGCGACAAGGTGATGTCGCTGGTCGCCGGCGGCGGCTACGCGCAATATTGCATCGCGCAGGACGCGCAGGCGATGACCGTGCCGCCCTCGCTGTCGATGCAGGAAGCCGGCGCGATTCCGGAAACGCTGATGACGGTGTGGCACAATGTGTTCGAGCGCGGCGCGCTCCAGGCCGGGGAGACGCTGCTGATCCACGGCGGCTCGTCCGGTATCGGCACGATGGCGATCCAGCTTGCCAAGGCGTTCGGCGCCAAGGTGATCGTCACCGTCGGCTCGCAGGACAAGGCCGATGCCTGCCTCAAGCTCGGCGCCGATCACGCGGTCAATTACAAGACCGAGGATTTCGTCGAGGCGGTGAAGAAGGCCACCGGCGGCAACGGCGCCAATGTCATCCTCGACATGGTGGGCGGCGATTATATCGACCGGAACTATGACGCCGCCGCGGTCGAGGGCCGCATCGTCCAGATCGCGTTCCTGTCGGGAACACCGAAGGCCACGGCCAATTTCGCCAAGCTGATGGTCAAGCGGCTGCACCACACCGGCTCGACCCTGCGCCCCCGTAGTAATGCGGACAAGGCGGCGATGGTCGCCGCGATCGAGGCAAAGGTGCTGCCCTTGCTGCGCGAAGGCCGCGTCAAACCGCTGATGGACAGCACATTCCCGCTGGAAAAGGCCGCCGACGCGCACCGGCGCATGGAGACCAGCGAACATATTGGCAAAATTGTGTTGGCGGTTTAACCCTCGCGACGGAAGCAGGGGCGGAAACCCTTTGATTCCCTTCGCTTTCGTGTCATTTATCGCGCCACCGCCGGGCCGGTCGCCGGGTCCGGTCAGTTTGTCGATCGCGGAGTACTGACATTGCGTCTGATCAGGTGCCTTGCGCTGCTCGCGCTGGGCCTCATGATGTTTGCCGCCGCGCCTGCCGCGTATGCGATCGACGCGGTCAGCGTGCGCAGCGATGCGCCGGCGATCGATTTGACGGCGGTTCTCGACCATCAGCGAAGTGAAGCCGACCGCATCCAGGTCTCCACCGCACCCGGAACCGACGGCATCGTGCGCCGCATCGAGGTTCGCGCCCGCGAAGGCGGCCAGAACTGGGTGGTGTTCGCGCTCGCCAACAACACCGACGACCAGCTCGACCGCCTGATCGTTGCGCCGCACTACCGCATCGTGTCGTCCGGCCTGCTGTGGCCCGACCTCGGCCTGTCGCGCATCGCCACCATCACGCCGTCGGTCGGCGATCGTCCGGAGCGGCAGGAGAGCCCGACCGCCGACGTGTTCCGCATCACGCTCGATCCCGGCGCCGTCGTCACCTATGTCGCGGAACTGCGCACGGACAAGCTGCCGCAGCTGTATCTGTGGGAACCCGACGCCTACAAGGACAAGGTCAACTCGTTCACGCTGTACCAGGGCATCGTGATCGGCATCTCGGGCCTGCTCGCGCTCGTGCTCACGATCTTGTTTGTGGTCAAGGGCAGTATCATGTTCCCGGCCGCCGCGGCGCTGGCCTGGGCGGTGCTGGTCTATATCGGCGTCGACTTCGGCTTCTGGGGCAAGGTGCTCGACATGTCGAACAACGCCGAGCGCGTCTGGCGCGCGGCGGGCGAGGCGATCCTCGCGGCGACGCTGCTGGTGTTCCTGTTCGCATATCTCAATCTCAGTCGCTGGCACGTCCGCTACTCGCACATCACGATCGGCTGGCTGGTCTTCCTCGGCTCGCTGGTCGCGCTGGCGCTGTTCGACCCCGCGGTCGCCTCCGGCATCGCGCGCATGTCGCTGGTGATGATCGCCTTCGCCGGCTTCGCGCTGATCGTCTATCTCTCGACCCACGGCTTCGACCGCGCGGTGCTGTTGATACCGACCTGGTTCCTGCTGGTGGTCTGGGTGGTCGCGGCCGGCATGACGGTCGCAGGCTCCGTCACCAACGACATCGTCGGCCCGGCGCTGCTGGGCGGCCTGGTGCTGATCGTGATGCTGATCGGATTCACGGTGATGCAGCATGCCTTCGCCGGCGGCGGCGCCACCACCGGCGTCGTCTCCGATGTCGAGCGCCGGGCGCTGGCGCTGACCGGCTCCGGCGATCTGATCTGGGATTGGGACGTGTCCGCCGACAAGGTGTTCACCAGCCCCGAGACCGAGGCCCTGCTCGGCCTCAAGCGCGGCACGCTGGAAGGCCCGGCGGCGAAATGGCTCGAGGTACTGCACCCGCTCGACCAGGACCGCTTCCGCGCTGCGCTCGACAGCGTGCTCGACCAGCGCCGCGGCCGCCTGGTGCAGGATTTCCGGCTGCGTACGCCCGACGGCCACTTCATGTGGTTCGCGCTGAAAGCGCGGCCGGTGGTCGGCTCCGACGGCGAGGTCTCGCGCGTGGTCGGCACCCTCACTGATGTCACCGAGTTCAAGAACTCCGAAGAGCGGATGCTGCATGACTCCGTCCATGACAACCTGACCGGCCTGCCGAACCGCCGGCTGTTCATGGACCGCCTCGGCGCGGTGGCGAATCTCGCCAAGACCATGCCGAACCTGCGGCCGACCTTGATGGTGATCGACCTCGACCGCTTCAAGCAGGTCAACGATTCCGTCGGGATCGCGGTCGGCGATTCCATTTTGCTGACGCTGGCGCGGCGGCTGACCCGCATCCTCAAGCCGCAGGACACGCTGGCCCGCATGGCCGGCGACCAGTTCGGCCTGATCCTGCTGTCGGAGCAGGACCCGGCGCGGATCACCAATTTCGCCGAGACCATCCGCAAGACCATCCGCGCCCCGATCGCGTTCAACGACCGCGAGATCTTCCTGACCGCATCGATCGGCCTTGCGCTGTCCGACCCGGCGGCGCCGCTGACCGACGAGATCATCAAGGACGCCGAGCTTGCGATGTATCATTCCAAGCGGATCGGCGGCGACCGCATCGACGTCTACAAGCCGGCGATGCGGGCGCGCAAGACCGACCGCCTGACGCTGGAGAGCGACCTGCGCCGCGCCATCGAGCGGCAGGAGATCACGATCCTGTACCAGCCGATCGTGCGGCTGGAGGATCGCGCGATCGCCGGCTTCGAGGCGCTGGCGCGCTGGGATCATCCCAAGCTCGGCCGGATGTCGCCGTCGGAGTTCATCAACGTCGCCGAGGAGACCGGCCTGATCGTCGATCTCGGCATGTTCGTGATGGACCAGACCGCGCGCCAGCTCGCGGTGTGGCAGCGCGCGATGCGCGCCCGCGAGCCGATCTTCGCCTCGGTCAACGTGTCGTCGCGGCAGCTGCTGCGCCACGATCTGATCCACGATATCCGCACCGTGCTGTCGCGCTCCTCGGTGGCGCGCGGCACGCTGAAGCTTGAGCTGACGGAATCGCTGGTCATGGAGAATCCGGAGCACGCCGCCCAGATGCTGGCGCGGATCCGCGAGCTTGGCACCGGGCTGTCACTCGACGATTTCGGCACCGGCCACTCCTCGCTGTCCTATCTGCAGCGCTTCCCGTTCGACACCATCAAGATCGACCAGTCCTTCGTCCGCACCACCAGCCGCGGCACCCGCCCGGTGATCCTGAAATCGATCATCGCGCTGGCCCACGATCTCGGGATGGAGGTGGTGGCGGAAGGCGCCGAGACGGATTCGGATGCCGTCGAGCTCTACCAGCTCGGCTGCGAATACGCCCAGGGCTTTGCCTTCGGCGAGCCGATGGACGCCGATGCGGCGACCCGGCTGCTCACCGAGGAACGGCTGGAAGCCGCGAGCTAACTCTTGTCGTCCCGGCCTCGTGCGCAATTGCGCACCGGAGCCGGGACCCATACGCCGCGGCCCATCCATGACGCGCTGGGGCCGGTTGCCTTCGTAACAACAACGCCCTGTGGTTATGGGTCCCGGCGTTCGCCGGGACGACGGTTGGGCATGCGCTTGAACCTGACGCTTTTGCCGTCGGCCTGGCGGGTGGCGATGTAGCCGGCCTCGAGGCAGGCCTCGCGCTGCGGCATCTTCTCCTGCGGGCTGCGCAACGTCTCCCACCACGACGCCCGGTGCGCGGCGCGCGGCAGCGCCGCATCGATGATCGCCTCGATCTCCTCGAAGGTCAGCACGAATTCGGGCAGATGCTGCTTCTTCAGATAATCCCGCAATGCGTCGTAGTCGTTCACAACGTCCTCGATGACAAAAGTCCGGCAACCACCCGTTAACCCATTCGGCGGCTGCTGTCGCCATTTAAGGCGACAACAAGATTTCCCGTTGCATGACGGCGCATTGGAGCGGGACATGTCATTTCGACGGGGAAACGACGCAAGGCGGCGCTGGCGGCTATCGGCAAAGCTGCTGATCGCGGCGTCGGTTGCGACCGTCCTCGGCTTCTCCGCGGTCTGCGCCGGCGTGATGTTCGACATGCGCCGCGGCGAGGAGCAACTGGCCCGCCGCACCCTGGAGAATCTGGCGTCGGGCATCGAGGCCGACATCAGCCGCAACATCGAGCTCTACGACCTGTCGCTGCGCGCGGTCGCCAGCAATCTCGAGATGCCGGAGATCCGCAATATCAGCAAGGAACTGCGCCAGCTGATCCTGTTCGATCACGCCGCGACCGCAAAACATTTCGGCGCGATCCAGGTGTTCGACACCAAGGGCAATTTGACCATCGACGCGGCGAGCCTCGATCCACGGCCGGAGAACCGCAGCGACGAGGAGTATTTCACGGTCCAGCGCGACAATCCCGATGCCGGCCTTTACATCAGCCGGCCGATGCTGCATCGCGGCGCCTACGCCATCGTGCTGAGCCGGCGCATCGTCGACGACGAGGGCCGCTTCCTCGGCGTCGTGGTCGGCTCGATCCGCTTCAGCTATTTCCACGATCTGTTCGGGCGGCTGAACCTCATGCCGGGCGACACCATCACCGTGCTGCGCAACGACCGCACCATCATCATGCGGACGCCGTTCGATCTCGACGTGATCGGCAAGAACCTCGCGGAGCAGCTGGACTGGAAGGCCGAGAACCTGAAGATGGGCGGCGCCTTCTCCGGTAAGGGCCCGGTCGACGACATACCGCGGCTCTATGTCAGGCGCAGCAGCTCCGGGCCGCTTTACGTGGTGGTCGGCAAGCCGCTCGAAGCCGTCTTCAACCTCTGGCGCACCGAGGCCATTCGCATCGGCGCGATCATGGCGTTTCTGATCCTGTTCGTGCTCAGCGCAACGCTGGTGCTCGCCCGCGAGATCGTCCGCCGGGCCGACGCCGAGGACAAGCTCGAGGAGATGGCGACCACCGACGCCCTCACCGGCCTGAAGAACCGGCGCAAGTTCGACGGCGAGATCGAGCGCGAATGGCGCCGTGCCGGCCGCTACGGCCAGCCGGTCGCGCTCTTGATGATCGATGCCGATCATTTCAAGGCCTACAACGACACCTATGGGCATCAGGCCGGCGACCAGGTGCTGGTCGGGATCGCGATCTGCATTTCGGACGCGGTGCGCCGCGCCGGCGATTGCCCGGCTCGTTTCGGCGGCGAGGAGTTCGCCGTGCTGCTGCCCAACATGACCGCGCTCGAGGCCTTCAACCTGGCCGAGACCATCCGCCGCAAGGTCCAGCAATGGTGCGCGGGCGAACTGATCACGACAGTCAGCATCGGCGTCGCCAGCATGCGGCCGACCGCGGGCCAGCAATGGTCCGATCTGATCGAGGCCGCCGACAAGGCGCTCTACGCCGCCAAGGCCAACGGCCGCGACCAGTCGGTGCTCGCAACCGTGCCGAAGATCGCGCTGGTGGCGTGAGGGGCCAAGCGGCTGCAAAATGCCGGGCTTCACGGGCAATCAGTTAGACGCGAAGCCCTCTCCGCATCGTCGTTCCGGCGAAGGCCGGGACCCATAACCACAGGCCCTCGTCGTCGAAGCGAGCTGCGGCCCCAGCGCCGCGCAACAATGAGCATTTGGGGTAATGGGTCCCGGCCTTCGCCGGGACGACACTGAGTTTGTTGCGGCGTCGAAACTCATACATCGGCATTCTGAACGCTGCCCCGCCGCTGCCGCCGCCTCAGCCCCGCCGCTTCTTCTTCGGCTTCTTGCCGAACTTCGGCTTCGCCGACACGTCCGGCCACTGCGTGGGTCCGGCGTGGCTGGACTTGCCCGGGTGCTTCTTTTTCTTTCCGAACCGCGGCTCGTCGCCGGATTTCGGCCTGAAGCCTTTTCCGTCCCGATCGGATCGGAACGAATCCCTGGATTCCTTTTTTGACGCGTATTCCTGACGCGAACCGCTCGCGCCTTCGCTCGAAAATGCTCTGGCCTCTCGATCCGGTTTGCCGCGCCGCTTTCCCGCCCCCTCGGCGCGCGGCGCGCCGTATCCGCCGTCGCCATCGTCGCGCCAGGGCTTGCGCGCCGGCTTCTCGCGCACCTCTCCCTGCGGCGCGCCCGCCAACGGCTCGATGCGGATGCTGTCTTCCTTGTCCGGACGCTTGATCTTGACCGCGAAGGAATCCGCGACCCGCGCGGCGATTTCGAACTCGGTGGTCGTGTCCATGATCTTGATCGCGCCGATGTCGCGCTTGTCGATGCCGCCACGGCGGCAAATCATCGGCAGCAGCCAGCGGGCTTCGGCGTTCTTCCGGCGTCCGATCGCGGCCCGGAACCAGACGGTCGCCTCCTCCATGCCGTGACGCGCGGAGGACTTGCCGGTCTTCGATCGCGGCCCGGCGGCACGATCATCGCGGCGCGAGGCGCGCTCGCCGCGGCGATCGTCGCGATCCCGACCGCGTCCCTCGCCGGGATCGAGGATGTCTTCGGGCGCAGGCAGCCGCGCGCGGTAGAGCCGGGCGAGCGCTGCGGCAATCGCCTCGGGCGCGCGTTCGGCGAGCAAAACCTGCGCCAGTGCCAGATCGTCTGATGTCGCCTCTTCGGAGAACACTGCATCCTGCAGCAGGCGATCATGGTCGAGCTTGCGGATCTCCTCCGCCTGCGGCGCGGAGCCCCAGACCACGTCGATGCCGGCGAGATCCAGCAGCAATTCGGCGCGCCGCCGCCGTGCCGGCGGCACCAGCAGGATGCTGACGCCCTTGCGGCCGGCGCGGCCGGTGCGGCCCGAGCGATGCTGCATGACCTCCGGGTCTTTCGGCAGATCCGCGTGAATGACGAGATCGAGGCTCGGCAGGTCGATGCCGCGCGCCGCGACGTCGGTCGCGACGCAAACCCGCGACCGCCCGTCGCGCAACGCCTGCAGCGCCTGGGTCCGCTCGTTCTGGGTCATTTCGCCCGACAGCGCGGCGACGGAGAACCCGCGCTCGAGCAGCGCCGCCTGCAAATGCCTGACGGCCTCGCGGGTGTTGCAAAACACCAGCGCGCTCGGCGCCTCGTGGAAACGCAGCACGTTGACGACGGCGTGCTCGACATCGTCGGCGGCCACCCGGATGGCGCGGTACTCGATATCGGCATGGCCGCCTTCGTCACCCGCGACCTCGATCCGGAACGCCTGCTCCTGATACTGCTTGGCAAGCGCGACGATGCCGCGCGGAAACGTCGCCGAGAACAGCAGGGTGCGGCGGGTGTCCGGCGTGGTCTCGAGGATGAATTCCATATCCTCGCGGAAACCGAGATTGAGCATTTCATCGGCCTCGTCGAGCACGACGACCTTGAGTTCCGAAATGTCGAGACGGCCGCGCCGCAAATGGTCGCACAACCGGCCGGGCGTCCCGACCACGATGTGGGCGCCCTCGGCAAGCTCGCGCTGCTCGCGGCGCGGGTCCATGCCGCCGACACAGGAGACGACGCGGCCGTCGGCGTGTTCATAGAGCCAAGCAAGCTCGCGCTGGACCTGCAAGGCGAGCTCGCGGGTCGGCGCGACGATCAGGGCCAGCGGGGCGGCGGCCGGCTCGAACCGCTCGGCGCCGTCGAGCAGGTCCTTTGCCATCGCCAGGCCGTAGGCAACGGTCTTGCCCGAGCCGGTCTGGGCCGAAACCAGGAGGTCACGGTCGACAGCGTCGGCCGCGAGCACGGCGAGCTGGACAGGGGTTGGCTGATCGTAGTTGCGCTCGGCCAAGGCGCGGGCGAGCGGCGAACTTGTGGTCGGGAACGGCACGAGATGGGAAACCTTGATTGGTCCGGGCGCAGAACGTCGAGCGGGACGACCTGGAGCTGCGTACCCGGCAGGCGGCACAGCCGCATGACGATTTGGGGTGCTTTACGCCAAGAAGCGCCAAATCGCCATGCCCCCGTCGCAGAAAAGCTGGCGCCCGGATCAGGCAGGCTGCCCGATCGGGGCCGTAGGGCCGGTCAGCGCGATGGCGGGTGACGGCTTCGCCTGATCCGCAAGACCCTCCGATCGGCGAAAGCCGCCGCTACTTGCCGCCTTGGCGCATTTGAGAGGTCAAGAGGGACGAGAACGGGACGAGCACCGTTGCGGGACTCCCTGGACGCGGCATCACTTCGCCTTGAGCGCCTTCTCGTGGCTCTCGAGCGCCGCTGTCATCAGCTTCGGCAATTGCGCGGCATAGATTTCGATGAAGGTGGCATCGCCGCAGGCCTCCGGATCGCGCGCGGCCTGCTCGGCGATGCGCGCGGCCCTGGCCTCGCATTTCGCGAACATGTGCCAGAACCAATCGGCATTCTTGCCGAGTGCCGGCTTGTTCTTCTTGATGACGGCGGCGCCGACCGCGCTCATCGCGCTGACGACGCCGGCGCCCAGCGTACTGATGGCGCGCGCGTTAAGGATGTCCTCGCGCCCTTGCGCGGTGGCGTTGGTTGCGGTCGCTCGTCCCTTGGCCGGCATGCTGTGAGCTCCTTCGATCCCTGCGGCGGATGCAGCATCGGCCGGGGAAGTTGAGGAAAGCTCAAGGGGCATGGTTGAAAACCGCTATGGATTTCATTCCGGTTTTATGCGCTTCCGAGCGATCGGGCCTGGAGGGGAGTTTTGCCCTCTTCTCCGCGCGGGAATCCGTCAGGCGTCGTTACCCTTTGGCGCCGTAGCGGCGGATCAACTGATTGGCGACATCGTCGAGATCATTGCCGACGACCTGCGGCTGCGGGCCGACGCCGAGGACATCGTTGCCGGGACGCTTGATCAGCGCGGCCTCCCAGCCGGCCGCGACCGCGCCCAGCGTGTCCCAGGTGTGGCAGGCGATCAGGCAGAACTCCGAGGGCTTTGCCCCGAGCTCCTTCTCGACATAGCCATAGGCCTGCCGCGACGGCTTGTGATGCTTGACGCCGTCGGCGGAGAAGCGCCGCTCGAACAGATCGACGATGCCGCCATGGGTCAGCTGCCGGGTCTGCACCTCGAGCAGATTGTCGGTCAGCGTGAACAGGCGGAAACCCGCCGCGCGCAGCCTGCGCAGCGCGCCGGGCACCTCGCCGTGCGGCGGCATGGTGGAGAATTTCTCGGTCAGCTCCTGCTTGTCGGCATCGTCGATCCTGATGCCGCGGGTGTCGGCCAGCATCTTCATGACCGCGGCGCCGATATCGGTGAACGGCACGTAACACCCCGCGACGGTGAGCGAGGCCGAGTACATGATGAAGTTGGCGAACCACAGCCGCATCGCGCTTTTGTCGTTGAAGATGCGCGCGAACACTGGCTCCATGGTCTCGAGGTCGAGCAGGGTTTCGTTGACGTCGAACACGATCAAGGGAAGTGCCATTTTTTTCTCCGTTTGGTTGGGTTTGGTTCTCAGCCCCTGTCCTTCATCCGGCTGCGGTGCGCGGCCTGCTTGGCGCGGTTGCCGCAGATCGCCATGCTGCACCATCGGCGCGCCCGCGCCCGCGTGTGGTCGGCGAACATCAGCGTGCAGGCCGGGCCTTCGCACGCCTTGATGTCGGAGAAGCTTTCCTCGCAGACGACCCTGGCCATCGCTTCCCCGATCGGCAGCAGCAATGTTTCGGCCGAACGCCAGCGCCGCGTCCGCTCCAGCGCGAAACCGTCATGGCCGCCATCGCCGTCCTTGTGGCGATGCGCCACGATCCGGCTGAACGCCTGATCGCTTTCCAGCAGCCGGTTCAGCGGCTCGATCTCCTTGAGCGCACGCGGCGCCAGCGGCCGGCCCATATGCTTGCGCACGAAGCCGCGGAACCACTCGCGCAAATCGCGGGCCTGACCGGCGACGTCGTCGAGCTCGCCCGGCGTCGCGCGCGCCTTGAGCTCGTCGAGCACATCGGGCGGCACCAGCTGCGCCTGCGCGAGCCAGCGCAGCAGGCCGTCGCCATCGCCGATCCAGTCGACCGGCGTATCGACCGGGGTCGCAATCGAATTGATGAAATCGATGCCCAGGCTGTCTGCGATGAACATCGCGGGCGGATGGGATTGCACGGTGACGCCCTCCTGGCGGCTTTCTGACGGCTTCCTCAGTCGCAAAATAGTAACCTGTTAAAATCCATTTGACAAGTTACGTGCACCGGATCATAACCGCAGTAACCTAACTAAATGCATTTTAGCGGTTACAGCCAAAACCGGCCTGAAACGAGGGAGCGGACAATGTCGAACAAGGATGTCAGCGTGGTGCTTGCGCATGGCGCGTGGGCCGATGGCTCGAGCTGGGCGCGCGTGATCACGGCGCTCGATGCCGAGGGCATCACGGCGGTGGCGGCGCCGCTGCCCCTCACCTCGCTCGCCGACGACGTCGCCGCGCTGAACGGCACCCTGGACCGCCTCGCGGGCCCGGTGGTGCTGGTTGGCCATGCCTATGCCGGCGCCGTGATCGCCGAGACCCGCTCGCCGCGCGTCAAGGCGCTGGTCTATGTCGCGGCGCTGGCGCCGGATGAAGGCGAGACGGTCGCCGACGTATTCTACCGCCTGCCGCCGCATCCGTTCGCGCCGAAGCTCGCGCCCGACGCCAATGGCCTGATCTGGCTCCCGGAGTCCGCTTTCGCAGCGGCCTTTGCGCAAGGCGCGCGGTCCGAGGACCTCGCGGTGCTCGCCGCGGTGCAGCGGCCGATCTCGCCGGCCTGCATCACCGTGCCGGTCGGCCGCCCGCTCTGGAAGGACGTCCCGAGCTGGTTCCTGATTGCCGAGGACGACCGGATGATCGCGCCCGAGACCCAGCGCAGCATGGCGGCGCGGATGCAGGCGACCATGCGCTCACATCCCGTCGATCACACCCCGATCGTCACCGCACCGAAGCTCGTCACCGACATCATCCGGGAAGCGGTCGAGAACGTTACAGAGCACTGACCTCTTCCCACGATTTCGGACAGGAGAGCTGCCATGCAGGAGAAACGTCTCTCGGCCGACCGGCTCGGCGCGTTTTCCGATGCGGTGATCGCCGTCATCATCACGGTGATGGTGCTCGAGTTGAAGGCGCCGGAGGGCTCGCGGTTCGCCGACCTGCTGCCGCTGTGGCCGACCGCGATCAGCTACGCCGCGAGCTATCTGTTCATCGCGGTGATCTGGGTCAATCATCACCATCTGCTGCATCTGGTGCGGCAGCCGACGCCGCGGCTGATCTGGCTGAACTTCGTGCATCTGTTCGCGGTCTCGCTGCTGCCGTTTGCCACCGCATGGGTCGCGCGATCGCACATGGCCGCCGCGCCGGTGGTGGTCTATGCGGTGATCTTCCTGCTGATCGACCTCGCCTACCTCGCCTTCGAGCGCGCGGTGCTGGCGCAGGCCGACCAGAGCCTGATCTCCGAGCGCGTGCGGACATGGACGCAGCGTCGCACCTTGCTCGCCGTGCTGGTGTTCGCGGCCGGCGCCGCCATCGCGCCGTTCATGCCGCTGCTGGGCTTTGCCACGGTGTGCTGCGCCCTGCTGCTCTATCTGCGTCCCGAAGCGATCAGCGGGCTCGCGAAGCAAATCAAATCCTAAGTCCCGGAACTCACCAACGCACGACCACAAGGAGCGACAGATGTCTCAGGTCAAATACCGCACCGTCGATGTCGACGGCTTTAACATCTTCTTTCGCGAAGCCGGTTCGCCCGGCGCGCCAAAGCTGCTGCTGCTGCACGGCTTCCCGAGCGCCGGCCACATGTTCCGCGATCTGATCCCGCAGCTCGCGGACAAATTCCACATCGTGGCGCCGGATTTGCCCGGCTTCGGCCAGACGGACATGCCGCCGCGCGACAAGTTCAACTACACTTTCGACAGCATCGCCGGCGTCATCGATCGCTTTACCGAGGTGATCGGCTTCGATCGCTTCGCGGTCTATGTGTTCGATTATGGCGCGCCGACCGGCTTCCGCCTGGCGGTCAAGCATCCGGAGCGGATCACGGCGATCATCTCCCAGAACGGCAACGCCTATGAAGAAGGCCTCAGCGACGGCTGGACCCCGATCAAGGCCTATTGGCAGGATCCCTCGCCGGCGAACCGCGACGCCCTGCGTGCGTTGCTGACGCCGGACACCACGCGCTGGCAGTACACCCACGGCACTTCGGATCCGGCGGCGGTGTCGCCGGACGGCCAGAACCTCGACAACTACTACATGGCGCGGCCCGGCGCGCACGACGTGCAGCTCGATCTGTTCGGCGACTACAAGAGCAACGTTGCGCTCTACCCCACCTTCCAGACTTACTTCCGCACCCACCAGCCGCCGTTCCTCGCGGTATGGGGCAAGAACGATCCGTTCTTCCTGCCGCCGGGCGCCGAGGCGTTCAAGCGCGACAATCCGAAGGCGGTGGTCAAATTTTTCGACACCGGCCATTTTGCGCTGGAAACGCATGCCGCCGAAATCGCGCAGGCCATCCGCGAATTCCTGAGCCGCTGACTCAAGGATGTCGGCACCCACAACTCCAGCCGCGTCATTGCGAGCGAAGCGAAGCAATCCATAGCTCCGCACAACGGAAGGATGGATTGCTTCGTCGCTGTCGCTCCTCGCAATGACGGGCTCACATCCACTCAGTCGCGCCGACCACTGCAAGGAAGTACACATGACTACATCCGTCGCCATCGTGACCGGCGCCAGCTCCGGCATCGGACGCGCCGCCGCGCTGCGGCTCGCGCGGGATTTTTCCGCCATCGTCCTCGTCGCGCGCAGCGGCGAGAGGCTGCGCGAGGCCGCTCAGGAGATCGAAAGACGCGGCAGCACGCCGCTGGCGCTCGAGCTCGATCTCGCCGCGCCTGATGCCGCTGATGAAATCGTCAAGGCCACGCTGGATCGATTCGGCCGCATCGACGGCTGGTCAATGTCGCAGGCTCAGTGCCCGGGCTCGATCTGTTCGAGATGACTGATACGCAATGGGACGCCGGCCTCGCGCTCAAGTTACACGGCGCCAGGCGGCTGACGATCCGCGCCTGGGACGCGCTGAAAGCGTCGCGAGGCGCTGTCATCTTCACCTCAGGCAATGCCGCCGTGCTGCCCCGCGCCGGCACCGCCGCGGTGGGCACGATCAACGCCGCGATCGAGGCACTTGCAAAAGCCTTCGCCGAGCGCGGCATCGACGACGGCGTGCAGGTGAACTGCGTGTCGCCGGGCGCCGTGATGACCGGACGCCGCCTCGCGATGCTGGAGAAGGCCGCGGCAACCAGGCAAGTCGATGTCGACACCGCCAAGGCCGGCTTCCTCAGGCAGGCCGGCATCAGGCGGTTCGGCACGCCGGAGGAGATCGCCGACCTCGTCGCCTATGCCGTGTCGCCGCCGGCGCGCTGGATGACCGGCACCGTGCTGCGCATGGATGGCGGCGAGATCAGGACCGTGTGAGGTCGCCGCGCTGTTGCCGATCCGCGCGCGGTCATCCCTTCGGCCCCTGCGCGGCGCGTGCCGCGAACATCGCGAGCAGCCGGCCCCAATCGCCTTCGGTATCGAAGATGCGGCGCATCTCGGCGGCGCGGGCGCCGTAACGGTCGAGCTTGCGGTGCTCGAGCTCGACGCGGGTGGCGTCCTTGCCGTCGGCGATGAAGCGCACCTCGATCTCGGTCTTCAGGTTTGGATCGTATTGCCAGTCCGCGGTGATGTCCCACGACAGCACGAGGCGCGACGGGGGCTCCCAGAGCAGCACGCTGCCCCAGTCGCAGGTACTGCCGTCGTCGCCGCGTTCGTACCAGCGGCCGCCGACGCGCGGCTCGATGATTGCATCGATCGCATTGGTCTTGCCGATCTTGTAATGCGCGAGCGGCCACCACGTGCCCATCTGCTCGGTGAAGACGCGCCAGGCCACCGCCGGCGGCGCCTCGACATTCATCACCTTGCGGACGCTGTAGGGATCGTAATTGTCGGAGGTCGCTTGCATCGTCATCGGGATCTCCTCTCTTTGGCGGCTTCGCGTTCGGCCGCGTGCTTGAAGGCGGTCAGTGTCTTGTCCCAGAATCCGTCGAGCCAGCCGCGCAGGCTCTCCAGTCCGCGGGTGTCGATGGCATAGAGCCGCCGCGTGCCTTCGATCCGCACCACGGCAAGGCCGGCGTCCTTCAGCACCCGAAGATGCTGCGACACTGCCGGACGGCTCACCTTGAGGCCGTCCGCGATCTCCTGCACCGATCGATTGCCCTCACGCAGCCGCTTGAACACCATGCGACGGGTCGGGTCTCCCAGCGCGTCGAGCGCGCGTTCGGCGCTGATCATGATCGTATCGTCCGTTGTCGGATTTAACGTAAGTAACTACACTTACGGTAAGTCAAGGCTAACGCTCTGTTCCAAATGAAACGGCGCGGCTCCGATCGAAGCCGCGCCGTTCAAGTCGTCTTGCCGCAAGTGCAGGCGCTTACGCCGCCGTCACGCGCCAGATCACGTTGCCAACGTCGTCGGCCACCAGCAGCGAGCCGTCGGGGCCGAGCGCGACGCCGACCGGGCGGCCGTACGACACCTTCTCGTCGGGCGCGAGGAAGCCCGACAGGACGTCGCGCGCCGGTCCCGCGGGACGGCCGTCCGCGAACGGCACCAACACCACCTTGTAGCCCGACAGTGTCGAGCGATTCCACGAGCCGTGCTGGCCGATCACCATGCCGTCGGGGAATCCCGGCAGCGTGCCCTGCGGCATCCAGCACAGGCCGAGCGAGGCGGTGTGGCCGCCGAGCGCGTAGTCCGGCTGGATCGCCTTGGCGACCATCGCCGGATCCTGCGGCACGCGATCGTCGACGGTCTTGCCCCAGTAGCAATAGGGCCAGCCGTAGAAGCCGCCGTCGCGCACCGAGGTCAGATAGTCCGGCGGCGTCTCGTCGCCGAGACCGTCGCGCTCATTGACGACCGTCCACAGCACATTGGTGGTCGGCTCCCATGCGATGCCCACCGGGTTGCGCAGGCCGCCGGCGAAGATGCGGCTGGTGCCACCTGCGAGATCGAGCTCATAGATCGCGGCGCGGCCTTCCTCGACCGCAAAGCCGCCTTCAGCGATGTTGCTGAGCGAGCCGACGCCGGCATAAAGCTTCTTGCCGTCGGCGCTCGGCAGCAGGCTGCGCGTCCAGTGTCCGTCGGGCTTGAAGCTGACGAGCTTGCGCCCCGGCGCGGTGATGCGATCGGCGCCCGCAATGTAGGGAAAAGCCACCACGCCGTCGGTGTTGCCGACATAGAAGGTGTCGCCGACCAGCGCCATGCCGAACGGCTGACTCAACCCCTCCATGAAGGCGCCGCGACTTTCGGCGACGCCGTCGCCGTCACGGTCGCGCAGCAGCGTGATGCGATTGGCGCTGACGCCGAGCGCCGCGGCGCGCCGCATCGTCGCCTGCATCGCGTAGTGGAAGACGCTGCGCGGCTTTCCTGCGATCTGCGTCGCCTCCGCGATCAGCACATCGCCATTGGGCAGCACATTGATCCAGCGCGGATGATCGAGCCCGGCGGCAAAGGCGTTGACCTTGAGCCCGGGCGCGGCGACTGGCTTCTGGTCGTTGTCCCAGCCCCGCGCCGTCGGCATCTTGAGCGTCGGGATCGCGCCCTGCGGTTTGGCCTGCGGGATTTCTGGCGCGCTACCCCAGGCGGGCGCGGGCTGCGTGCCCTGCATCCGCCGCCACGCCAGGGCGCCGGCCCCGATCGCCGCGACGACGCGGGCAAAAACTCCAGACGTGCTCATGAAACTTCCCCTGTAATTGCGCAGTGTTAGCGCGCCTTGTCATTCCCTTGCCGACCGGCCGCGGCCCGCAGCAGCATTCGCATAATGCCGGCCCTGATGACAGTAGTTATACGATCTTCGCAGCCGCGCACGAATCGGGGAGACTGGCTGCACGCTCCCTTGTCAGGGCGCTTTCCTCCCTGAGACCTTGCCCGCCGCAGTGGCGGGCTTCCTTTTACGAACCGCCCCGGCTTTTCGAGGCGCCGCTCGCGCATCCGCCGTTATAGCCATAGAAGCATAACGGGCCGGCGACAGATGCATCCTGCCGGGCAGAGCCCGGCAGTGCCCTCCCGGAACACAAGCCCCTTCACAAGAACCTGATCCCACGCTCGCGCAGATTTGCCTTTGCGAGATGCATGGCAGATCAGGAACGCCGCTCCATGGCGGTCGTTGGTCGGGACACCAGCAAGGAGAGTGTGAATGCAACGAAAGACCAAGATATTGTCCCTCGCCGCGGCGTCCCTGATCGCAACAACGGCAGGCGCGTTCGCACAAGGCTACTATCCTTACGGGAACCCTGGTCCGAGATATTACGGCGGCCCCCGCTATCAGGCCGTGCAGCCTGACGTGATGTACTCTCCAGCGGAGCCGGGCTGGTACGGTTCATTCAACGGCACCAACCACCCGACGCCGAGCTCGACCCAGGGCGACGTGGGTCCTGAAGGGAACAACAACGGTACGCTGACCGGCGTGTACAGGCGCTGGTAGGCCCGCGAATTTGAGGCCCGTCGCTCGGCTTGAGCGACGGGCCTTTTTGCTGTTCCACGTTCCACGTATGCAAACGTGGCAACGTGAGGTCCGATTTTTCTGCTGAGGCGTTACTTCACCATCGCGCCGTAGACGATGTCCTGCACATTCTCGCGATAATATTTGCGCAGCTCGCCCGGAGCTGCGGTTCCCACAACGACGACAAGGCGCTCCTTCGGATCGCAGAAAAACTGGGTGCCGTAAGCGCCGTTCCAGGTGAACTCGCCGGGATTGCCCGGCACCGACGACAGCCCCTCGCTGGTCCGCACCGCGACCGACAGCCCGAAGCCGAAGCCGCCGCGATGCGGTTCGACCGCGGCGACGTTGTTCTTGATCTCGGGCCCGAGATGGTTCGACGTCATGTGATGCACCGTCTTGGGGCTGAGGATGCGCTTGCCGTCGAGCTCGCCGCCATTGAGCAGCATCTGCCCGAAGCGCAGATAGTCGCCGACGGTGGCGAACGAGCAGGCGCCGCCGCAATCGAACCTGGTCGGCGTATCGAGCAGCTTGATGGCTTGCGGCTTGCCGGTGAGCGGATCGTTCGGGAACGGACGCGCCAGCCGCGCGCGCTGCGCCTCGGCCGGGTGGAACGTCGCATCCTTCATGCCGAGCGGCTTCCAGACATTGGCCGCGAGATAATCGCCAAGCCGCTGGCCGGAGACCTTCTCGACGACGGCGCCGAGCACGTCGATCGAGAAGCCGTATTCGAACTCAGTGCCGGGCTGATGCACCAGAGGCAGCTGGGTGATGCGGTCGATGAAGGCCTGGGTATCGCCCTCGACCGCCGGCGCGGTGCCGTCGGGATAGAGCCGCGCCAGCACGCTCGAACTGTCGGGCCGGCCGCCATACATCAGGCCGGAGGTGTGGCGATAGAGATCGTGGATGAAGATCGGCTGCGTCTGCGGCTCCATCTTCAGCGAGCCGTCGGCCTGCTGCACGCCGACCTTCATGTCGGCGAACGCCGGATAGAACTCGGCGACCCTGGCCTGCAGCGGCAGCTTGCCTTGCTCCATCAGCGTCAGTCCTGCAACCGCCGCCATCGGCTTGGTCATCGACGCCAGCGCGAACACCGCGTCGATCGGCATCGGCGTGCCCTTCACCGGATCGAGCTGGCCATACGCCTTGTAATGCACGAGCTTGCCGTCGCGCGCGATCGCCACCACCGCGCCGGGCACGCGCTTGGCCGCGATCTCGCGCGCGAAGAAGTCGTCGAGCCGCGCCAGCCCCTGCTCCGAGAAACCGGCCTGGTGCGCCGACGTTTCCGGAAGCGGCGCGGCGTGGGCGATGCTGAAAGCAAGGCTAGTGGCGGCGGCAGCCGCGGCAATAACGGTTTTTCTCATTGTTTCCTCACCGGGGACCGCGGGCGATTTGTTATGGCGTTCGTTGCCCGCAGCTCGCAGGATTAGATCACGCCGGCAAGGGCGACAAGACTTCGCGGCGCGCGGCCGCATCACGCGGGTGCATGCCTTGCCGGCCGAAGAACGGCTCGACCTCGAGCTCGAACGTCTTCAGCGCCGCGCCGATCGCCTGGTGCATGTCGAGATATTTGTAGGAGCCGAGCCGGCCGCCGAAAATGACATTCGGCCGCGACGCCGTCATGGCGTGATAGGAGGCGAGCATGGCGCGGTCGGCGGCGGTGTTGATCGGATAATACGGCTCGTCGCTGCGGCCCGCGAAGCGGGAATATTCGCGGTAGATCGTCGTCCGGCCTTGCGCATGCGCGCGCTCCGGATGCAGATGCCTGAACTCGTGGATCCGGGTGTACGGCACCTCCGCGTCGGCATAGTTGATGACTGCGGCGCCCTGGTAGTCGGCGACGTCGTGCACCTCGCGCGCGAAGTCGACGGTGCGCCAGCCGAGATGGCCGCAGGCATAGCCGAAGAAGCGGTCGATCGGACCGGTATAGACCACGAGCTGCCACGGATTGATGTGGTCGGCGACGTCGAAATAGTCGACGCCGAGCCGGACGTCGATCGCGGGATGATCGAGCATTCGGCGGAAGATCGCGGTGTAGCCGTCGAGCGGCATGCCCTCATAGCGATCGGCGAAGTAGCGATCGTCGAAGGTGAAGCGGACCGGCAGGCGGCCGATGATGTCGGCCGAAAGCTCACGCGGATCGGTCTGCCACTGCTTCTGCGTATAGCCGCGGATCAGGAGATCGTAGAGCGTGCGGCCGACCGAGGCGATTGCCTTGTCCTCGAGATTGCCGATCCCCGCGGCGCCATGCGCGGCTGCCTCCGCCGCGATCACGGCCCGGGCCTCGTCCGGCGTCATGGCGCGCCCGAACGCCGCGCACACGGTCGCAAGGTTGATCGGCATCGAATAGACGCGGCCCTTCGCCACCGTGAAGACGCGGTGACGGTAGCCGGTGAACTCGGTGAAGCGGTGCAGATAGCGCCAGACGGTCTCGGAATTGGTGTGGAAGATATGCGTGCCGTAGCGATGCACCTCGACGCCGCTGTCGGGGTCGAGCTCCGAATAGGCGTTGCCGCCGATATGCGGACGGCGGTCGAGCACGCAGACGGAGCGGCCGAGCCTGCTCGCCACCTGCTCGGCGATCACAGCGCCGAAGAAGCCCGCCCCCACCACGACGACGTCGAAGCCATCAAGCTGCATGCGCTCTCGCCCTCATGTCGGATCGCGACGGCGCCCGACGCAGCTTCAACGTGCCGGCACGACCGTTTCCGGCGAAATAAATCCGCCCATCAGGATAATTCCGAGCCCGGAACGGCCGGCTCGGCCGTTCAACTGACAGCATGCAAGGCGACGGAAATGCCCGCGCGAGCAGCAACACCGTCAAGCGCGGAGGTCCCATGTCCGTGATCTGCGTCCTGTATTCCAGCAACACCACCTATGATTCGCTGCGCGGCATCCTGGCGATGGCTGCCGCCGAGCTCGACCGGCTCGGGCACGAGGTCAGGATGCTCGATCTGCTGGCGCCGGATTTCTCGGCCCGGCTCAACGCCCTGCTGCCGCGGCGCGCCGAGACCATGGCGCTCGGCTTCTCCGGCATCGGGCTCGATATCCACACCAAGGACGGCAGGCTGTTCTGGGACGTCGCCGAGATTCCCGTCTTCACCTGGTTCTGCGATCACCCCTGCTACTTCGCCAGGCGTCACGGGCTCGAGAGCCGCTACACCGCGCATGGCTACGTGTTTCCGGACCACGCCGCATTCAACCGCGATCATCTGGGGGCCAACGACGCCGTGTTCGCAACCCATATGGGCATTCCCGATCCCGGCTTCTTCGGCGGCCTGCCGCCCGAGCAGCGCAACGGCCGGCTGATCTTCGCCAAGTCCGGCTGGAATCCGGTGGCGCTCGAGCGCGGCTGGCGCAAGACGATGCCGCCAAAGCTGTTCGCGCTGCTGTTCGACGCGATCGCCGAGGCGCGCGGCAAGACCTGCGGCGCATTTCCGAAGATCATCGTCGACGTCGCCGAGCAGCACCTGGTTTATCTGAAGCCCGGCGGCGACCTGTTCAACGTGATCCTGACCCGGCTCGACAACTACACACGAGGCGTGCGCACCCGCGAGGTGGGTGCGGTGCTCGCCGACTATCCGGTCGACTTCATCGGCGGCGGCTGGAGCGATCTCGACGTCAGCGGGCGTCCGGCCCGCGTGCTCGGCGCGATGACCTTCGATGCGATGCGCGAAGGCCTCGGCAGCTACCTTGCCGCGGTCTCGCTCAATCCCAATATCGACCTGTCGGTGCATGACCGGGTGTTCTTCGCGCTCGGCGCCGGCACCGTGCCGGTGTTCGACGCCAACCGCTTCTCGGCCGCGGAGATGCCGCATCTCGCCCGCTTCAGCTTCGGCCAGGACGCGATGAGCATCGCCGCCGCCGTCGAGGCCGTGCTTGCCGATCCCTCGGCAGCGCAGGCGGCGGCCGCGACCACCTTGCGCGAGCTTTATCCGCGCTTCTCGATGCAGCGGTCGGTGCAGGACATCCACGAGATCACGATGTCGATCGCGGGCGCCGCCGGCGCCAGTTTGTTGCCGGCCGAGCCGGTGCCAGCCGGCGTCTGGACGCCGAAGCAGGCGGCCTGATCGCGCGCCATTTCCGTGGCTGGCTCGCGCCGGCTGCGCTACCATGCACCCGTCACCTCCGATCGGGGCCAGCATGAATCGCCGCGCGTTTGTCTCGGGACTGGCCGTTGCCGCGGCGCTGGCGGGCTTCGCCGCGCCGGCTGCGGCCGACGGCAGGCGGGTGGCGCTGGTGATCGGCAACGGCGCCTACAAGAGCGTGCCGGCGCTGTCCAATCCCCCGACCGACGCCAGTGATATCGCCGCCGCGCTGCAGCGCCTCGGCTTTGCCGTGACGCTGATCACCAATGCCGGCTTCGACGAGATGCGGCGCGGCCTGATCGCCTTCGGACGCAATGCCGCCGGCGCCGACATGGCGGCAGTGTACTTCGCCGGCCACGGCATGGAGATCAACGGCGACAACTGGCTTATCCCGGTCGATGCCGAGCTGAAGCGCGATACCGACGCCGCCAATGAAGCGATCAGCCTGCAAAGCGTGATGCTGCAGGTCTCCAACACCACAAGCCTCGGCCTCGTCATCCTCGATGCCTGTCGCAACAATCCGTTCGCGGCGAAGATGAGCCGCTCGCTCGCCACCCGCGCCGCCGCCGGCAGCGGGCTCGGCCGCATCGAGCCGGTCGGCAATGTGCTGGTCGCCTATGCCGCACGCGACGGCACCATTGCGCTCGACGGCGACGGCCGCAACAGCCCGTTCGCCGCGGCGCTGCTCCACAACATCGAGACGCCGGGCGTCGAGGTCACCTTCATGTTCCGCAACGTCCGGGACGATGTGATGGAGGCGACGCGCAACGCGCAGCAGCCGTTTGTGTACGGCTCGCTGTCACGCAAGGCGATCTATCTCGTGGCCTCTCCGCCCGCCGACGCCGCCGCCACGAAACAGGCGAACGCTGCGCCGGCAGCCGCCGCATTGTCAGCGCCATCGGCGACAGCAGCCGGCGCGATCGATCCCGCGCTGGTCGGCACCTGGGAGATCATGGTGCCGGGTGGTCGCGGCCAGTCGCGCTGGATCTGGCGGATCATGGCCGACGGCACCTACCAATTCCACGCCGAGCCCTCCCGCGCCGCGCGCCCGCACGAAGGCACCGTCAGCTTTGCCAACGGCCGCTGGACACTGCATGCGCTGAGAGGACTGAGGAACTACAGCGACGGCGGCTCCTACGAGGTCCGCGACACCATTGCCGTGATCACCGGCAAGCTCGGCACCGGCTATTGGAAGCGCAGTGTGGAGTGAGTGGGCGCGGCGCGACGGTGCAGCCGCAAGCCTCACTCCTTTCATAAATCCAGTTCACCCGTAGCCGGATAGACCACCGTGCCGTCGCCCTGGACGACGGCGCCTTCGGTAAGACGGGCGGGCTCGAGGCGCCCCTCCCCCATGATGTGGACGACCGTCTCGCCGGACGCGATGAGGTAGTCGGCGACGATGCGGCGGTGGCAGCGCCACCACACGGCTTCCGAGCACATCATCGCACAGCGTTGCCGGCGCCCCTCGTCGCGCAGATGCTGGAGCGCCGCATGAAACTGCGGCGACAGCGCATAGTCGGCGTAGTTGTGAAAACTCTCGTTGCTCCAGAACCCGTTGACGGACGGCGCCACGCTTCGCGCCTTGCCGCGGAGCCCGCCGAGATCGGCCAGATGCTCATACGAGATGCCCGCGGCCTTAAGCGGCTTGGGCAGCGTATCCTTGTTGAACTGCGGATTGGTTCGCGACCGCGGCACCGTTCGGATGTCAACGATACGCTCGATCGTGGCCGCGCCGAGGAGAGCGATGAAATCCTCGAGGCTGCGGGTGGAATGACCGATCGTGAAGAACGGAAGCGCCACGTCTTTGCTAGGCATGATGCAGCGCGCTACCCTTGTGGGCCGCGACATGATCGGTCTTGTCGCTCTTGATCTCGTACTGCGGATCGGCCTCCGAGGCGCGGTGGGTGTGCCCCTTGTAGTCGAAATCGCTGGTGTGAACCGCGATGATGGTGCCCGAGACGCGGCCGGCCTCGGAATTCCAGCTGACGTGATCGCCGACCTTGAATTTCCTGGCCATCGTTGCAGGCTCCTTCAGACGCGAAATTGATCGTACGATACGCCGCCAATCGACGGCACGGGACTAAAAAAGCCCGCCGGAGCAAACGAGCTCACAGCCGGCCAAGTTCCTGCCTCGCATTGGGGGTTCACCCGCAAATTGATGGTCTGGTTGCGGCATCCCGGAAGCTTGCCGCCGCCGTCCCGAATTCGATAGCGGGATTGATTGACGAAGCGATACCGGCAACGGATACAGCAAGTCACAAGTTATATGGCTCAACGCGCAAGCCTAACGGAAAGCTCGGTCAGATTCCCTCGTCACTTACGTGGATCCGCGGAATCAAGTTGCTGCCCTGCTCAGATCTTCTCCTTTGAGGGCCGCCGCGGATCCAATGCCGACATTGGTCACGATTGCCCTCGCCTGCAACATCGACATGCTCAGAGGACGAATGCGATCGACCGAGCAATATCTGACAATGCCGACCAACGGCGTCGGCGCCTGCGGGACGAAGACAGCCACCCAGCCATTCTCGAGTGTCTCGAGGAGATATCCGAGCTGCCAGCCACCCTCGACGTTCACCAGCACTGGCTTGAACTCATCGCTGGCGCCTTCGGCCTGAGCAAGGCCTTGAGCCATACTCTTCACCATCTGGTACTGCGGAAGGCTGCCAAGAAATGATTTTTCGACCCACGCGCTAATCCGAGAGCCGGTTTTGGTTCGCGCGACGATGCCGGCGAGGAACGACACCAGGATCAATAAAGCCACTGCCACGACTGTAACAATTCCAATGCCTGCGACCTTTCCGATCTGGTCGAAATGAAGGGCATGAGACACCGGAAGCGCGGCCTTCACCGCCAGACGCATCGCGTGGCTGAGAATCGCCAGTACAAGAGCGACGGGCAGGAGAAACAGTGCGCCTCCGATTAAAGTCGTTTTCAAAAACTCCTTCATTGCCACGGCCTCTCCATTTGCACACGCCGTTTGAAACCGCGCCTTTCGCCAACAGCCGAAAGAACTCGCCCGGATCGACAAGAACGGCCATGGCGCATCGAGCGTCAACAGACCGCCCACGTCGCCACAACCATCGCGTCCTGATGCGGATCATTGCGATGCTTGGCGAGTGAACGGGCAGTGCGGCGAGACATCCCGGTCTCGCCGCACCGGTTGCCTCGGGGAGCCGCCGATCATTTCTCGTTCTTGAAGAGAACGTCGATGGCCTGGATCACCACCTTGAGTTCCGGGTGGGCCTTGCAATACACAATGACTTCGTGCTCGCCAGATTTGGTCCGCGTAATATGGGCAAAATGCTTCTTCGCGAGGCCGTTGTACCAGCCGCTGTACCAAATCGCGAGAAAGTCGGCGTCCTCCTGATAAGTGTTGGCGAGTTGCGCGCAGGTCAAAGCCTGCACATCAATGAACCCTTTCGAGTCCATGTAGGTCGAGAGCGGGACCTGGGCATGAACAGAAGCAATCGAGATGACGAGGGCGCCAAGGCTGAGCCCAATCTGGTTCATGAAGGATTTGCGTTTCATGATTAGTCTCCTCTTGATTTTGGTCCACCACCCAAGCCAGCGAACACTTTGAACAAACCGATCATTTCTGCGATGGGTCGGCCGTTGCGCTCGCCGGAGCGGGCGAGCGAAGCGACTCGTAGGAGATGTAGTACTTGTAGATCTTGCCGACGTACTGAACCGTCTCCTGCCCGACGATCGCAGCCGCGCCGTTCTCGACATTGTCGAACCAGACGGTCGAGTCGAAGCCGTGCTTGCTCGCATAGTCCCGGAAACGCTTCAGGTTTCCCGGGCCTGCATCATACGCCGCCAGGGCCATGAACACGCGCTCGCGCGGATCGGTGACCGAAGCGTCGACATAGGTATCCGCCAGGTAGCGCAGGTATTTGGAGCCGGCGTGGATATTGGTGTCGGCACTGGCCGCGACGCCGGTGATCTCGATCGGCTTCTCCTTCGCGGTACTGGGCTTGATCTGCATGATGCCGGTGGCGCCGGAGGCATTGTGGCAGGCCTGGTCGAGCTCTGACTCCTGATAGCCCTGTGCAGCGAGCAGGACGGGGTCGATGGAGTATTGCACCCCGTACTTTTCGAAAGATCCGCGCAGCGTCTTGAACTTCTCCGCCTCGGTGTGCGCGAGGGCGTTCTTCAGAGGCTTCGCCGTCTTGAAATAGCGTGCACGCAGGTCGTTGCCGAATTCAGTTCCGATTTTGTGAGTACTGACGAATTCAGCGAGCTCCTTCCTGAGCGCCGGACTGTCCTTCCGGATCGCCCAGGCGATGTCGCCGCCTTCGTTGATCGCAATATCGTCGCGCACCGTCAGCCCGTTCAGGAGGCCCGCCCACGCCTGCGCCTTGAAGCGGTCGACGACGGCCCAGGGCAACAGGCCGGTGCTCACCATCTCCAGCAAGTCCTCGTCCTCGAGGTTCTTGTCGGCTGGCTTGACGACGATGCGTTCCAGCCCCTTGGCTGCCCGGTCCGCATTGAGCGCGTTCAGGTGCTCGAAATGGCTGCTGGCTTCCCGGACGAAAATCGTCTTTCCACCGAGCTCGTTCAGCGAGCCGATGCTCGGCGCCGCAGATCCCGTCACGAGCACTTCGCGAACGCCGGATGCCCAAGGATCAGCGAAGTCAACCAACTTGCTCCGATCCGGCGTGACCGTGAGCAGGCCGGCGGCGATATCGCCCTTTCCGGCGATCAAGTCACCCAGCAGTCTGTCGCGCCTGGTGGGTACGAAGCCGACATAGATCCTCTGCTTCTTCCTGCCGTACCGCTTGTTCAGCCAGCCCTCGAACTCGACGCCGAGTTCGGCTTCGAAGCCGAGTGTCTCGCCCTTGTCGACGAAGAACGATGTCCTGTCGGTCGGCACGAGAATGCGCACGAGTTTGCGCTTCAGCATGCCATCGAAGTCGCCCTCCCAGACCTTAAGGGACGGCAGCGCCAGGACCTGTGGATCGGCCCTGGCTGATTTTTCTGCCACGACGACGGCGGCGGCGGTTGCGAAGGCCATGGCGAATAACCTGGGACTTGCGTAGGTCGATGAAAAAATCATTGATCCAACCAATCATTTGAAACGTGCCGCTGAAATCTGCCTGGACGTTACCTCTCTTCGTGGAAGATGTATTGTAATTATGCAGCAACCTGGGCTCGCAGATGTCGACGCGCGAGCCCAGGCACTCTGATCAGCGCCGCCGGCCACCTCCATGGAAACCGCCACCTCCGCGGAAACCGCCCACGCGGCCGCCTCCGTGGAAGCCGCCGGCCTGCATGCCGCCGCGCATCGCGGCCGGCCGGCCGCCTGCGTGAACACGTCCGCTGACGCGCGAGCGCGTGACGCTCCTGTGCGAGACCGCAGCGCGATTACCCGCGCGCGTATGGGCGCGGGTGACGTTACGGCTGCTGGCCCGGCGGGATACGCTTGCGCCGCGATTGCCGGCGCGTTGCGAGACCGCGGTCCTGGCTCGGCCGGCACCCGCATTCGAGATCCTGCCGCCGGGACCACCGGTGCGATTGCGCAGAGCCTCGCGCGCGGCGGGGGTATTGCCGCTGCCGAACCGCCTCGCCACGCCGGCATCGCGATAGGCAACACCGCCGCGATGCGCCGGATTGTGGGCCCAATTGGCGTTTCTGATGTTGGTGCGGTTGAACTGGTTATATCGGTTGACGTTGACGTAGACGTTGCGGCCCCACCAGTTGCAGCCGCCCCAGATCGCAGCGCCGACGGCCACGCTGGCGGTGAAGCCGATCACGCCCGCGGCGACATAGCCCGGCGGAGACCAATAGAACGGCTGGTAGTCGGGATAATCCCAGGCCCCGTAGACGACGCCGGGATCGTAGACCGGGACGTAATACTGGTCGGGATCGACCGGCTCGATCGAGATCGCCTGCTGCATGCCGGAGGGCGCGGTCACACCGGCGGGAGGCGCGCTCTTTATCACCTTCTGCTGCGGCGTCGACTTGAGATTGCCCGCGGCCTCGGCACGCTGGCGCAGGGTCTGCACGGCGCTCATCACGTCCTGCTCCTGCGCGAGGAAGGCATCGCCAAGCTGCTGGGTCCAGTCGAGTTTGTCGTTCATCATCTGAAGAACCTGCGGCACCGCCGCGAGGGCCTTGACGCTCGGATCCCACGACTGCTTCTGCATGGCGTCTTCGAGCGCCTTGCCGGTGACGGTCTTGTTGTCTTGCGACCAGCGCGCCGCCTCGACGACTTCCAACGGATAGGTCGACGCCATCAGGATCTGCGACAGCAGCGCGTCCGGATAGAGCGCGATCGGCGCCACCAGTTGCTCGATCTGTCCGTTCGGAAGCTTGCTGGCTGTCGGGGCCGGCGGCGGCGCGGCGGCCTGGTCCTGGGCTGGCTTCTGGTCCGCGGGTGTCTGCGCGTATGCCGGGCCCCCCAGCATCAGACCAACCGCCAGCGCCGCGCTCGCGAAGGTAACCCGGCGCATTCCCGGAAGAAGTTTTGTCATGATGCCTCCTCGTTCTTCCTCTCGCTTTGCATCACCGGCGGCGCTGCCGTGCTCCGCGGCGCCGGGCGTCAGCGATGCCTACGCAATCTTTCGGCCTCTATTCAAAACGGAACATGCGTTTCCAGTCGTCCTTCATGCTGACAACGATCCAGCCATTGGAGTTCGCCGCGTCGAGCGCCTTGTCGAGTTTGCCGAATGAGGACTTCCGATCGTATGCATATTCTCGTTCGGCATCGGTGTGATGCACGATCAGGCCGAAGCGTTTCCCCGATGATTGCGTCGCCCATTGCAGCATCTGGAAGTCGCCGTCCGAATTGCCGAAGGCCGCGATCGGCCGGCGGCCGATATGCGAGTTGATGCCGACCGGCTTGCCGGGTCCGTCGTCGACGAGATCGATCGCCGGCAGCCGGATCAGTGTCGGCTTCCCCTTGTCGATCTCGAACTTCGTCTTGATGCTCGATCCGACGACCTGCTCCGGCGGGATGCCATAGACCCGCTCGCTCCATGGCCGCATGAACTCGATGCCGCCGCCCGAGACAATGAAGGTCTTGAAGCCATTGGCCCGCAGACAGGCGAGCAGTTCCAGCATCGGCTGGTAGACGAGATCGGTATAAGGCCGGTTGAACTTCGGGTGACGTGCCGACTTGATCCAGTCGCCGGCGATCTGCGCGAACTCGGCCGTTGTCATGCCGGCATGGGTCGCCATGACCAGTTCGACCAGGCCCTTCTCGCCGGCCTTGGCCAGCGCTGCGATGTCGTTGTCGAGAACCGCCCTGAACGGCTGCTTCTGCTTCCACTCCGGATGTTTGGGGGCGAGGGCCTTCACCCGGTCGAGCGCAAACGCAAGCTGCACATACATCGGCTGCTCGCACCAGAGCGTGCCGTCGTTGTCGAATGTCGCGATGCGTTCCGGCGCCGGCACGAAATCCGGCGCTCCTTCCTTGGTCACCGCGGCGACGAAGTCCAGGATCGACTGCTTCGCCCGGCCGTCATTCCAGGAAGGAAGAGGATCACTCTGCGCGCGTGCGATACGGCCGGAGACCGACAGCGTGGCCGCCGACACCAGCAGACCGGCCAGAATCGTACGGCGGTCAACCAAGCTTCCGTTCACGAATCTCCGTCCTCCAGTTCAGCCATTCAGAGAGGAACGACCCCCGAGAGTGGGGGCCGCTCCATTTGCATCGATCAGTTGCCTGTCGGCAAGCCGATCTGGAAGCCGTCCTTGGCAAGTTGATCCCTGAAGAACGCAAACCGCTCGTACTGCTGAATGGTGATCGGTCCCGCGTAGGTCTCGCTCTGAATCTTCCGTGGCGGATACTTCACGTAGGTCTGCATCAGGTCCTTGATCGCGGCATTGATCGAAACCAAGGACCAGGTATGCTCGGTGTAGTTGTTCATGAAGATGTCGTAGCGCTCCTGCGGGTCCTGCCAGAGATCGAAGACCTGCGGAACGGTCGCCACGTAGGACTCCGGTCCCTTCCAGCCGAGGTTGCTGTCGACCGCCAGACCGCCGGTCTTTGCGCCGTTGTCGCCGCGCAGATTGAACACCGCCTTGTAGTTGCCGACACGGGCGGCGCCAGGCGAGAGTTCGGACTCCGTGAAATAGAACCAGTTCTTGCGCTCGGACTTGCCGGTTCCGAACAGGATCGGCGACATGTCGATGCTGTCGAAGATGATAGGCTTACCCTCGCGATCGTTCTCCGGCAGCTTCACGCCCGCGAGCTTTGCGAAGGTTGCCATGTAATCGAGGCCGCCGACGATGTCGGAATTCTTCGTGCCGGCCTTGATGCCTGGGCCCCATGCAAGGGACGGGACGCGGTTGCCGCCCTCGCGAACCGTGCCCTTGGTGCCGCGGAACGGTGTGTAGCCGGCGTCCGGATAGACGTCCTGCCAGGCGCCGTTGTCCGTCGTCCAGAACACATAGGTGTTCTTGTCGAGCCCGAGAGACCGCACCTTGTCCATGATCCGGCCGATACGCGTGTCGTTCTCGACCACGGAGTCGGCGTACTTGCTCTTGGACATCGACTTGCCCTGGAACTCGGGCGCCGGCATGTTGGGCTGGTGCACCTTCATGAAGTTGATGCTCATGAAGAACGGGCCCGATGACTTGTTGCGGTCCAGATACTCGAGCGAGGCCTTCTCGACGTAGTCGTCGAAGAAGGGAATGCCGACCACGCCCTTGTCCGGCGTGTTGACGTACTGGCCGTTGATCTTGAAATCCTCCTTCGCCGGCTGCCCGGCATTTCCGGAGAGCGCGCCTTTTGTGACCTTCTCGAACATCGCCCGGAGTTCGGGATCCATGTCGGGAAACCACGTCGGATCGGCGTAGGTGTAGGCATTGAGATGATAAAGGCCGGCATACTTCATCTCGTCGTAGCCTTGCGCGCTCGGCAGCGCATAGTCGGCCTCGCCGAGGTGCCATTTGCCCGTGAAGAATGTTTTGTAACCGCCGGTCTTCAAAACCGAGGCAAGCGTCCATTCCGCCGCCGGCATGCCGCCGCCCTGGCCCTGGAACGCGACGGTCGTCATGCCGCTGCGATTTGGAATCCGGCCGGTTTGCACCGCGGCACGTCCAGGCGTGCAGCTCGGCTGCGCGTAGAAGGACATGAATTGCAGTCCTTCATTCGCGAGGCGATCGATGTTCGGTGTTGGCATGCCGCGATTTTCGCCGCCGCCATAGGGCCCGGAATCGCCGTAGCCAAAATCATCCGACAGGATCAGGATGATGTTCGGCTTTGCGCCGCCGGCCGCGCTCGAGGGTTGCGTGGTCCCTTGCGCCTGGGCGGTCTGGATGGGCGCCATCGCCGAGAAGGCGGCGATGGTGGCGAGCGAACTCGAGGCCGCGAGCAGGTTGCGGCGGCTGAAGGTGTCTGTCGTTGTCTTCTCAGTCATCACTTTCTCCCTGAACGTGTAATGCAGCGAAATCCGAGATGGCTGGTCGACGTATCGATCGGCTCGGCATGGCGCGCCGCCGGTCGATAGCGCCGGCAATAGTTCGGCGCGCAGAGATGCGAGCCGCCCTTGATCACCTTTCGCGGTATCCTGCTGAGCGGCAGCGTCGGATCGTGGCTGTCATGCTCGCAGCCACCCCGCGGGTTCTGGGGAATGCAGCAGGCCTTCCTTGCATCGGCGCGGTGTTTCGGAGCCCACCAGTCGCTGGTCCACTCCCAGACATTGCCGATCATGTCGAAAACGCCATAGCCGTTCGGCGGATAGGTCGTCACCGGCGAGGTGCGCGCATGGCCATCCTCGCACCGGTTCTCGAACGAAAAGTGACCTTGCCACGTATTGGCTTGATGCACGCCGCCTGGCACGAATTCATCGCCCCAGGCATACTCGGCACCATCGAGGCCGCCGCGCGCAGCAAACTCCCACTCCGCTTCGGTCGGCAGGTCCTTGCCGGCCCATCGGGCGTAGGCCAACGCGTCGGCATGGGTGACGTGCACCACGGGATGGTCGTCCAGCGACTTGATGTTGCTTTTCGGGCCATAGGGATGGCGCCAATTCGCGCCCTTGAGCAGCGTCCACCATTGGCTGTAGTCGCGCAGATCGACCGGATAATCCGGGGGCGTGAAGACCAGCGATCCGGTGAAGAGCATGTGCGGGAGCGCATCCGGATAGTCCTTGGGATCCGGCGCGACCTCGGCGAAGGTGACGTGGCCCGCGGCACGCACGAACTGCTTGAATTGCCGGTTCGTCACCGGCGTGCGGTCCATCCAGAACCCGTCGACGCTCACCATGTGGGACGGCGCTTCTTCCGGATAATGCCGATCCGATCCCATGCGAAACGTGCCGCCGGGAATGAAGATGCTGTCTGACGCGCCGGTTTCGTCCACGTTCGCGACCGGTCTCTCGGCAATATTCAAGAAGGTTGCCTCCAGTTACTCGTTGCGGCCGATTGCGTGCTTGGTCGGTTCGGCGGCCTCGCTGCGCAGGTTCTGCGTCTGACCGATCGCACCACGCATCATGTCCGCGGCAAGCACGCCTGATATCGAAAGGTTGATAAGAATCGTATTGTTCACGCACTGCTCCAGTTGTGCGAACGCCCCTCGATCACGGCCGGTTCAGGTGAACCAGAGCCTCGGCTTCCAGTTCGGCAACGAGCCGTTCGTAATCCGCGGCCTTCCGACTTCCTTCGCGGTCTCCTTGCTTTGCCGCTTGTTGCCAACGACGAAGCGCTTTCACAGCTTCGTCATAATCTGCGCAAATGGCTCTAAACTGCGCGTCGCGATTGAAGCAGCGCCGAATGTCAAGTTCGCGCAGCGGAAAGCGGGTCACAATCGCGCGGAACTCCTCCATGATGAACTCGCTTGTGGCCAACGTGACCTTTGCTGCTGGTTCATCGAGGCTTCAAGGTACGAACATGTTCGTACACGGCGCGACGCTCGTTGAGCGCGTCGTCTCGGGCGCGACGGCTTCAAGGCCGATGCGACCAGCTGTCGCTGCAGTCGGGAACTCGTTGTTCCGATGATTGAAAGCTGTCGCGTCAGCGCCGGCTGCTTGTTTCGCTTACGAGTTGCAACATGTACTAGGAAGGCCTACCGTCGACCGACGATTGGGGTTGCCGGTTGATGCCTGATGTACCCTTCGCTCACGATGCCGTCAGCGGCTCATCCGATATCCCGCGTTGTGATGATTCCGCGGTGCCGCCGGCGCATGTAGCGAAAGAGCTGGACCGCATCCTCTCGAGTCCGCATTTCCAGGCGAGCGAACGGCGGCAAGCTTTCCTTCGTTTCATTGTCGACGAGACGCTTGCAGGTCGCGCTGAAAGCCTGAAAGGCTACACAATTGCCTTGGCCGTGTTTCGGCGCGACCATTCTTTCGATCCCCAGGCTGACCCTGTCGTCCGTCTTGAAGCTCGACGATTGCGCCGCGACCTCGATAGCTACTACGTGGATTCGGGCCGGGATGATCCGGTACGCATCACAATTCCAAAAGGCTCCTATGTGCCTCATTTTGAGTGGCACAAAATGCATATTGCCGACGCTTCCCCTCGCGAACCTGCCCTCGAACTGCACGATCGTTCGACAACTGCTGCTGCTACACGTGCGAATTGGACGACCAAGCCTGGCATCAGGCGCTATGCGCCCGTCGCTGCCGCGCTGGCAGCCGGCGTGGTGGCTTGGATATGGCTTGCAGCAAGACCGCCTCCGTCCCCAATGACGCCACGCGAACCCGCGGTCCTGGTGATGCCATTCGAGCCGCTAACTCCTGGGGAGAACACGCGGCTCTTCGCCATCGGCATGGGACAGGAACTGACCAGCAATCTGTTTCGATTCGGAGGATTGCGGCTCTACACGTCGCCCCCGAACGGGTCCTCCGCAAAAGGCGACGAAGCGCCCCAACCCGGTCGCCCTCTCGGTGCTTCCTATGTCGTCCGTGGAAGCGTTCAAACGAGTGCCGAAGAAGTGCAAGTCACAACGACTGTCTTCAACGCCGAGAACGACGAGATCGTATGGATGCGGACATATGCTCGACCGTTCGATCCTCAGTCGCTCATGAATGTCCAGCGCGAGCTCGCAAGCGAAATCGCAACCGTCGTCGGCCAATCCTACGGCGTGGTCAGAAACGACATTCGCGCGGATCCACCGAGGAATATGGAAAGCTATCTCTGCGTCCTGCGCGCTCAGGCCTATCGCAGCACTTTCCGGCGCGTCGACTTCGATCCGGCCATGCAGTGTCTTCAGCAAACCGTTCAGCGGGATCCGCAGTATAGCGATTCATGGGCCATGCTTGGTTGGCTGCATCTCGACGCCGGACGGTTGGGCTATTCGGCCGACGGCAATCCGCAAACGGAGTATGACAAGGCCCTTGGAGCAACGTCGCGCGCCATCGCCCTGCAGCCGAACAGTCCCCTGGCGCTGAAGGCCCTGGCTGCGGCCTACCATTTCACGGGACGTTACGCCGATAGTGATCGCATCAGCCATCTGGCGATCGACCTCAACCCCAACGATCCCGACATACTTGCCCAATTCGGCTGGCGTCTTGCCATCCGCGGGAACTTCTCGGAAGGCGTGCCGATGCTCAAACGCGCGATCGAGCGCACGTTGCATCCGCCAGCCTGGTATCTTCATTTCATCGCGGTCGACCTTTACTTGAAGGGTGAATACAAGCAGATGCTCGACGTGGCCGAGACGGCATCGTTGCGCGATTCCGGATTCAGCCAACTGTTGATTGCGATAGCGAATACAGAGCTGGGGCGCCGCGATGCGACCCAAACGGCCTTGAAAGGAATGTCGCGGTACAAAGCGTTGACCGATGATCCGGCCGGCTTCTTGCGCCGCAACGGAGCCGCCGATCAAGTTGTCGACACTCTCATGACCGGATTGCGCAAAGCCCAGGCTCTCGTCGCAAGCTGACCTTCCCTGCAGTTTCGGCGCCGCTCAGCCGGCATCTTCGGCTTTCGACGCCATCCCGCCGTCGCCGTTTTTCACTGCGCATGGAATAGACCGCCCGAAGGCGGCCTTCCATGGGTTAGCGGAAACCAAAGCGATGCTTACGGGCGAATGCCGTTCTTTCGCGCGCAATCCCGATAGGCGGAATAGCCCGCCGAGTTTCGGGCGGCAGTCGCCCCGCTTGTCATGTTCGCACCGCCGGCGGCAGCGGCTTCATTCGCCTGCCTGAAGCATTCAGCACGAATTGAATCGACATTCTTGCCACTATTCTTCGGAGCCGCATTTGCCGGAACCGCGACGAGTAAAACCAGCGCGCCAAGCACTCCTGTCTTCCACATGGTCGTCTCCCTGTAGTGGACCAGCTGCCGTACCGGCCCGCCAATCCTGCTGCGCCGGCACGTGAGCATCAGCATCGTTTCACGCGGGGAGGTCATCAAGGTACGAACACGTTCGTACCTGCCTTGCGTACCTGCCTTGCGCAGCCGAGGTCCGAAGGATCGAGCTCGGCATTACCGCTCGCTGCGCTTGCCTCCGAAGCCGCGACGCGCTGCTTTGGACGTGCATTCGGTTCTGAACATGCAGTTTGTGCCAGCGTGACACGTAGTTGAACCAACGGAACGAAGCTCGTGCGGCGGGATTGATCGGGACACCCTTGCAAGGAGTCCGGATATGCGACCAACCAAGGCTTTGCTGGTTCTCAGCTTCATCGCATCTGCAGCAATGATACTTCCTTATGACGCCCAAGCCCGGCGCGGAGGAGCCGGCGCTCGATCGGCTCACTTCCACGGCGGAGGAATGCGGCCTGGTTGGCACGGCGGCGGCACGCGATGGCATGCCGGCGGTTGGCACGGCGGCCGCGCACGTTGGGCCGGCGGCGGCTATTATCGCGGTGGCGGTTACTATCGAGGCGGTTGGGGCGCCGGAGCTGCCGCAGCCGGTTTGGCGACCGGTGCAGCCATCGGAGCCGCGACGGCCTACAACTCCTGCTATCAGACGCGAAACGTGTGGAACGGTTACGCGTATGTTCAGCAAAGCGTGAGGGTCTGTTAGGCACTTCCTCGTCCGCTATGCCTGCGCGAGTGCGTTTCGCCGACCCCGTCTGGGCCGGCCTCACGCTCTCGCGCGCTACCAGTTAACGCGCAGTCCGGCTTTTCCGCTGTAAGAGAAGCCGCCACCGTCGAACCGGCTCTGATAGGAAGCGTTGGCATAAAGCGACGTGGTCGACGTGACCTGTCCGCTGATGCCGGCATTGATCTCGCCCCACAGGCCGCCGAGGCTGGCCTGAAATGGAACGAAGCCGGTGTCCGACGAGAACAACGTTTTCGGGTTGCCGAAGAATTCGTTCCACAGGCTCGGACGGATCCAGGCGGTCAGCGTACGCGGACTGTCATCGACCGCCCATGTTCGGCCAAATCGGGCACCGATCCGGGTTGCGAGCGAATCCACGTCCGCAAAGCGGATTTGCGCCGCGACGTCGCTGGCGTCGTTGATGTGGATGTTCTGATACACCAGTTGCGCCTGCGGCTCGATGAAGAAGCCGCCAGCGAACTTGAAGGGATAACCGCCCTCCACCGACGCAGCCCCACCCTGAGCGCCGGTCTTCAGCGCCGGAATGCCGCGATTTGCGCTGCTCGTGATGTCGTAGAACGTGCCTTGCAGGATCGAGTCGATGTACCAGCCGGTCGGCCCGAAATGCGTCCAGTAGCCACCGAGCGTGTAGGCGGAGAAGGTGTTGTCACCCTGGCTGCCATCGAAATGGGTGACCCGCCCGCGCGCGCCGCCGATCGCGAAATACGCCCCAGCCTGGTCGCGCGAACCGTCGGGACTGTCGTGTCGATAGACATCCATGCCCGCCTGCAGCGCCAGGAAATCATAGCTGAAGTGCGGTCCGGCTTCGCCGCCCAACACGCCGAAGCTGTCGCCCTGATGCACGCCGTTGACTCCAAGCACGCGGCCCCATCCGACCCTGGCGTTCTCGGGATTGGCGCGGAAGCGTTCGTCCTCTTCCTCGCCCACGCGTTCATGCAGCGTGTCGAGCAGGCTGCGTCCGTATAATAGCGTCATCGACGGAATTGCCGCATAGAGCGAAGTCTCCTCGCGGTAGTCGGGAATATCGCCGCCGCCACCGTCGGCTCCGCCTCCACCGCCACCGCCGCCGCCGCCGCCGCCGCCTCCACCACCGCCACCGCCGCCGCCTCCTCCACCGCCGCCGCCTCCACCGCCTCCACCTCCGCCGCCGCACCTAGGCACGTTGGGCAGATTGGAGCAGTTGACAAGACCGCCACCGCCGCAGGCACGCAGATTGGGATGCGCGACACAGTCGAGGGTGTCGCGCAGATACCAGGCTTGCGGGTTGCTGGAGTCTACGCTCGAACGGAACAGCGAATATTGGTAAGGGCCGGCCAAGACCGGGTGAGACAGGCTGAAGGCACCAGGCGTCGTCGTCGCACTATTGATCGCGTCGACGACGAGGATGCCGTTGCCGGTGGTGAGCGCGCCGCCGCCCGTGGTGTTGCTGATCTTCAGGAACGTGTTGCCGCCTGCGGTGCCGCCATTGATGACGAGCTTGTCCGACGGCGAACCGTCCGTGCCGAGATATGTATTGAGCCCGATGGTGCCGCCCTGGCCGACATAATTCACTGCCGTCAGCGTCTTGTAGCTCGACAGCTGCGTCGGATCGCCGATAGGAGATGTGAACTGGATCATGCTCGAAGCGTTGATCAAATTGGTGACGTTCGAGTTGCCGGTCATGGTCCAGAGCGAATTGTTTCTCAGCGCGACGCTGGAGGTGCTGCCGGAGTCGGTGAGCGCAACGCCCTGCAGGGTCGAACTGTCCGCGACGAGGTTGAGCGTGGAGCCGCCGCTGACGTTCAGCCACTGATTGTTGTTCACGACCGCAGTCACGCCGGTCAGGTTGACGCTGCTGGTGCCGCCCGGGCGGCGATCGACGCACCGTTCGGACTGGTCATGGTGACTCCGGAGAGCGTCGCTGCACCGCCACTTATGTTGAGCGCGTTGGCATCGGCTCCATTGGCCGTCAGTGAGCCACCGGTCATGCTCAGCGTACCGGCGCTTGTCACGCCGGCCGCATGGGTGCCTGCGCCTGAGGTGGTGACCGTCGAGCTGCCGTCGAGCGTGACGCTGCCCGAATTGTCGGCCTGCACTCCGCGGCCTCCGCTGCTGTTCGGAACCGTTATCGTCACACCGCTCGCGGTGAGCGTGCTTCCGGCACCGCTCGCCTGCAGGCCGATCCCGCCCCCGCCGCTGCCCGTCGCGGCGACGCTGCCTCCCCTCAAGATGATCGCGCCGACGTCGAGCGCCTTGGCGCCGACATCTCCACCGCCGCCGGAAACCGTGACCGCAACGCCGTTTGCCGTGACAGTGCTTCCGGACGATTGCGCCAAGAGGCCGGTTTCGCCGCCGCCGTTCCCCTCAACGTTGACGGTGCCGCCGGTCAGCGTGACCGCACCACCGGTGTCCGCGCGCGCGCCAACGTCGTTGCCGCCGCCGCCGGGCATCGAAATGGTTGTACCCGTCGAGCTAATCTGGCTGCCGGTGCCCGTTGCCCACAGGCCTGTGTTGCCGCCACCGCCGACCGCATAGGCGATTGAGCTGTTGAGCAGACTGACCGTCGCCGTGTTGGTCGCCTTCGCAGCGACGTTGTTGCCGGCGCCGTTGAGACTGACGGTGAGTCCCGTCGCGCTGATCTGACTGCCCGTTCCATCAGCGCTCAGCGCAGTTCCTCCGCCGCCGAAGGCCGGATTGATGATCGAACCCGACTGAAAGATGATCTGGCCGCCGCTTTGTGCCGACGCGGCAGTGCTCCAGTTGCCGTTGATGCTCGCCCCGGAACTGAAGATGATCGTACCTGCAGCGTCCGCCAAACCGCCGATACTGCCGCCATTGAATGGGTTGATGTTGACGTTGTTGGTCGTGATCTGAGCGCTCGTACTTGCGTGAACGGCAGGCGTTCCGGTCAACGTCGTATTCGCGTCGATCGAGCAGCTTCCCACTCGTTGCTGAGACAGTCGAATCCGGCGCGACGGTGCAGGACTGAGCCGAGGCCGCATCAACCAGAGCGGCCGACGCAATCAAGGCAAGCGCGGCGAGCCGGAACCGGCTCCGACAGGCCGCGACACATGGTCTCGGCTTATTCCTGAAGAACTGGACCAATGATTGCAGGGCGGCGCGCGCCGACGCCTGTTCCATGCGATTGCGCGCGCAAGATCCAAGGAGAGTCGAGCCGGTAAAGCACTTCATTTGCGCCGCCTTCCAAACCTGTCGTTCTCAACAACGTCAAATTGAAAAGAACGGGTTGCTGGGTCGCGGTGCAAAAAGCAGGAGCGGCTACAATTCAAGATCGCAAATCATCATCCGACTATCAGGACGAAGATCAAACTCGAATGTGGCGATCCGAAACGCGTGCTGCCGTTTGTTGGCAGTTGATGCTTTCGCATCACACAACTTGTGCAGTTCGTGCCAAACGTCGCGCGCACGTCCGACGCATCTCGGCGTAGTCATCGGGCAGTTCCGCGATGACGCAACCTTTCATCAATTTGCATTCTCGCTTCTCCCTCCGGGGTCGCCTGACGAATGGAATTGCCGGCGGCATCCTTGCTCGCCGCGACTCCCTGCCGCACCCATGCCGCCTCTGCTGAAGTCGGCATTCCAAATCGATCGGCAAGTCACGTCGATTTGATGCCGCGCACGAGATGCACAGGAACCACTTCCGGAGGTTGCATTTGGTTAGGTGCGAGAAAACGGGAACTTGCAGACCTGGCATTCGGTCATTGCCAAGCTTCGCAAGGCTCGCAAGCAAACCAAATCCAGGGAGCAAGCCATGATGAGTCTAAGAGTTCTTGGCGCGGCTGTGATAGTGGCGTCGGCAGTTTCGAGCCCCGCATCGGCGCAAGCGGTCTTCTCCAACCCGGCCGCCTGTTCATCTCAATTCGCCAGCGCCAACTGCCTCAACCGAGGAGCCGGGAGCCCGTACGACAGCAGGAGGGGCTATTATCAGCGGCGAACCGCCTATCGCGAACCCGTGGGGCCGGTGGGGGCCGCTGCCGGCGTGGCCGGCGCTGCCGTCGGAACCGCCGCGGCGATCGCGACCGCTCCCTTCGGCGGCTGGCGCAATTCCTACGCCGCATACGGCACCTACGATCGGCCCGCCGCGTATGGCGACTACTATGCGTGGAACGGCGACTGGAACAGTTACGCGTCGCACAACGGCATCGTCTGCAGGCCCGGCACCTTTTTCAAGGGATCCGACGGACTCCAGCACCCCTGCCAATAGGGCTCTTCTGCCCTCAGGCTAATCTACCCAGGCGGCCCGCAGGGGCCGCCTGCTTCTCTTGCCCTGTCGCTAGCGGCAGCGTCGGGCGCCGCTGCAGGTCGCGTCACCGACGACGTCACGACACCATGCATGGACGGGGTGGACCACACATGCCGACCAGACCATGGCGTCGACCAGCAACAGCTTCAGCCGTGTTCTCGTCCTCCAGCGTCTTCAGCCGCTTGGCTCCGACACCTCCATCCCGCCGAACTTCGCTCTTCATTTGTAGATGCTGGCGTCGCTGACGCCATGCTTGCGGCAGATCGGCGGGCCGAAACGTCGGCCTCATGCTCTTTCAAAATTCCGATGATCTGCTCTTCCGAAAGGCGGCTACGCTTCCGTGGTCTGGTCGTCTTGCGGCGCGTCATCACTGCAGTCCGCGTCGTAGCGTCGCATCATTCGGAACATTCTTGCCAAACCCCGGCGCAAGACTTTGACTTGTCCCAATAAAAAAGGCCGATCCGCAAAGGATCGCTATTCCAGGGGGAGGAGGCAGCCATGACCAAATCAAACAGGGGCAGAACTTCGAGCCGCCGCGGCTTTCTCAAGGTCGCTGCTGCGGGGGCCGCCGCGACGGTAGCCGCGCCGAGCGTCGTCAGCGCCCAGGGGCCGATCAGCATGCGCTGGCAAAGCACCTGGCCGTCAAAGGACATTTTCCACGAATACGCCCTCGACTACGCCAAGAAGGTCAACGACATGACCGGCGGCGAGCTCAAGATCGAAGTGCTGCCGGCAGGCGCTGTCGTGCCCGCCTTCGGCCTGCTCGACGCCGTCTCCAAGGGCGTGCTCGACGGCGGCCATGGCGTGCTGGTCTATCACTACGGCAAGCAGACCGCGCTGGCGCTCTGGGGCTCGGGACCGGGCTTTGCGATGGACGCCAACATGCTGCTGGCCTGGCACCGCTATGGCGGCGGCAAGGAATTGCTCGCAAAACTTTATGAATCGATCGGCGCCAATGTCGTCTCGTTCCCCTACGGTCCGATGCCGACCCAGCCGTTTGGCTGGTTCAAGAAGCCGATCACCAAGCCCGAGGATATCAAGGGTCTGAAATTCCGCACCGTCGGCATCTCGATCGATGTGTATTCGGGGATGGGCGCTGCCGTGAACGCGCTGCCCGGCGGCGAAATCGTGGCTGCCATGGACCGCGGTCTTCTGGACGCGGCGGAGTTCAACAATGCCACCTCCGACCGCGTGCTCGGCTTCCCCGACGTCTCCAAGGTCTGCATGCTGCAGAGCTATCATCAGAACGCCGAGCAGTTCGAGATCACCTTCAACAAGGACAAGTACAACGCGCTGCCGGACAAGATGAAGGCGATCATCGCCAACGCGGTGGACGCAGCCTCGGCAGATATGTCCTGGAAGGCGATTGACCGCTATTCCAAGGACTATGTGGAGCTGCAGACCAAGGACAACGTCAAGTTCTACAAGACCCCCGATACCATCCTGAAGCAGCAGCTCGAGATCTATGACGGCGTGGTGCAGAAGAAGGCGGCCGAGAACCCGCTGTTCAAGGAGATCGTGCAGTCGCAGATCGCGTTCGCCAAGCGTGCGACACAATGGGAGCAGGACACGGTGGTGAACCGCCGCATGGCCTACGACCACTATTTCGGGCCCAACGCCGCGGCCAAGAAACTCTGATGCCGAAATAAACCCGGCACGGGCGCCGTCCGGACCACCCTCCGGACGGTGCCTTGTGTTACGTTGGGATCGTTTTTATGCCGAACCATATCATATGAGCGTCCAGAGTTTACTGTACAAGATCGACGGCATCTCGACCTGGGTCGGCAAGGCGACCGCCTGGCTGATGATCCTCCTGATGAGCGTTGTCTGCATCGAAGTGTTCAAGCGCTATGCCGTCAACATGCCGACGGCATGGATCTTCGACGCCGAGAACATGCTGTACGGGTCGCTGTTCATGCTGTGCGGCGCCTATACGCTGGCGCAGAACGCCCATGTCCGCGGCGACTTCCTGTACTCCTCGATGCGGCCGCGCACGCAGGCCACGCTCGATCTCGTTCTCTACTTCGTCTTCTTCATCCCGGGCATCGCCGCGCTGATCTATGCAGGCTATTTCTACGCCGCGGATTCCTGGCACATCAACGAGCATTCCAACGTTACGGCGGACGGCCCGCCGGTCTACCACTTCAAGACCGTCATCCCGATCGCGGGCGCGCTGATCATGCTGCAGGGGATCGGCGAGATCATCCGCTGCATCGTTTGCCTGAAGACCGGCGAATGGCCGAGCAGGCTTGCCGACGTCGCCGAGACCGACGTTATCGGGGAGCAGCTCGCGCACTCTGAATTCGTGGACGAGGAATCGCGCAAGCTCGCCATCGAGGGCGCGGCGCGCATCGATGAAATGGCGCGGCAGCGCGGCATGGGCGGGGACCTGAACACATGAGCGATCCCGCGCTCGGCCTGTTGATGCTGGCGCTCATCGTCGTCGTCATCATGATGGGCTTTGCCACGGCGTTTACGCTGATGGGCCTCGGCATGTTCTTCGGCTTCATCGCGTTCTACGATCCGTCGCAGAACTGGACGCACAACAAGGTTTTCGAGCTGATGGTCCAGCGCACCTACGGCGCGATGACCAACGACGTGCTGATCTCCATCCCGTTGTTCGTGCTGATGGGCTATGTGATGGAGCGCGGCGCCCTCGTCGACAAGATGTTCTATTCGATCCAGCTCGCCTTCCGCCGCCTGCCCGCCTCGCTCGCGGTCGCGACCCTGATCGTGTGCACGTTCTGGGGCATCGCCTCCGGGCTCGTCGGCGCGGTGGTGGTGCTGATGGGCGTGATCGCCTTCAACCCGATGCTGCGCGCCGGCTATGACGTGAAGCTCGCCTCCGGCGTCATCACCGCGGGCGGCACGCTCGGCATCCTGATCCCGCCTTCGGTGATGATTATCGTCTATGCCGCGGTCGCCGGCCAGTCCGTGGTCAAGCTCTATGCGGCGGCGATGCTTCCCGGCTTCTTCCTGGCGTTCCTCTACCTCGTCTATGTCGTGGGCTGGGCGATGATCAACCCGAAGATCGCCCCGCCGCTGCCGGAGGAACAGACCCGCGTCAACGTGCCCGAATGGATCAGGAATTTCGCGTCGCTGTATTCGCCGAACCTGTTCGTCGGCCTGTTCAAGGCACTGCTCTCGCCCGCAAAGGCGAAGACGCTCCGGATCGACGGCAAGCCGATGGGCTATGGCGCGATCGTGCAGAACTTCCTCATTTCGCTGGTGCCGTTCCTGACGACCGCAGCCGCGCTCGGCACGGTCTGGTGGTACGTCGTGATCCACCAGCAGCCCGGCGCCGCGAGCGGAGCCGTCGAAGGCCTGCAGCAGCTCGGCAGCCCGGTCGAGCCGAAGGAGCTGTCGCCCGCTGAAAAGGGACCGGACACCCAGTTCTACGTCTGGTTCGCGATATCAGCCGCCGTGCTGGCTGCGTGGACGGCGCGCTCTTACTTGCGCATGGACGGCGAACGCTTCGAAGTGTTGAAGCTCTTGACGTCGTCGGTGATGCCGCTCGGCATCCTCACCGTCGTGGTACTAGGGGTGATCCTGTTCGGCATCACGACCGCGACCGAGTCCGCCGGCGTCGGCGCCGCCGGCGCCTTCATCCTCGCTTTCCACGCCCGCACGCTCGACTGGAAGCGCACCAAGGAAGCGGTGTTCCTGACCGCAAAGACGACCGCGATGGTGTGCTGGCTGTTCGTCGGCTCGGCGCTGTTCTCGGCGGTGTTCGCCATTCTCGGCGGTCAGGCGCTGCTGGAAAGCTGGGTGCTGTCGCTCAACATGACGCCCGTGCAGTTCATGATCTTGTCGCAGGCGATCATCTTCGTGCTGGGCTGGCCGCTCGAATGGACCGAGATTATCATCATCTTCGTGCCGATCTTCCTGCCGATGCTGAAGCACTTCAACATCGATCCGATCCTTTGGGGCACGCTGGTGTTCGTGAACTTGCAGGCCGCGTTCCTGTCGCCGCCGGTCGCGATGTCGGCGTTCTATCTCAAGGGCGTCGCCCCGAAGCACGTTACGCTGAACCAGATCTTCGCCGGCATGATGCCCTACATGCTGATCGTGATCCTGTGCATGGTGATCATGTATCTCTGGCCGGGCATGACGCTGTGGCTGCCGAACTATCTGTACGCGAGTTGATGCGCAGCGGGGAGCACCGGGCGCTTGTCAAACGGAAATGGTGCGCCATTCAGAACAAACCTGCGAACTCGTATGTCATTGAAATATCCATGTAGTTTCCAAGGCCGCCACGCCTGGCGCTTGACTCGCCGTCAAAAGATGCCTGTAGCCACTACCAGCCGGCAACTCCTACGGCCCGCCATAAGTACCCCCCGTCAACCGGGAGCACGACGCCCGACCCACGTGGGACGCATCATCGGACACGAGAAAAGCGACGGCAGCCGCGATTTCATCCGCGGCGCCAAGCCGCCGCATTGGCAATCGCTGCTCGATCCGGCCGCGGTTCGACGCGTGAATCGGCGAACATCTCCGCCGACATCGGCGCCTCGATATAGCCAGGTGCAACGCAACTGACCCGAATGCCTTTCGCGGCCCACTCGCAGGCAAGATTTCGCGTCAGATGCGCGATCGCTGCCCTAGAAGCGCCGTACCCGTTGGAACCGGAATGCCACCCAGCCCTGCCAACGAGCCGATATTGACGATGGCGCCTCCGCTGCCGCGCGGCAAGAAGCTCGACAAGCGAGGAAGGTGCCACGGAGATTCACGCCCGCACCCGGCAATTGCTTCAGCCGGGGAAGTGACCTGCGCGGGAAGATCCGGCTCTGTCGAGCCGTCCACGCAGTCGAGGCAATCGACCTATCTGGGTTGGGATCGATCGATGGCCCCGCTGTCCAGCAATGGCGCGGCATCGATGTTGTGCGCGTCCATCAGCATGGCCAGCCGCTCTACTGCAGCAAGGATCATGGCTTGCTCCCATTGCGGCAACTGGACGAAGCGATCTGTAAACGTCAGGTGAAGCAAGTCGGGTGCGTTGGCCACGATGTCCCTGCCTGCCGGCGTCGCCGTCAGAAGGAACTGGCGCTTGTCGTTTGCGTTACGCTGGCGCTGCACTAGATCGAGCGCCACAAGCCGATCGACGATCGTCGTGATCGTTGCCTGACCGAACTGAAGCGCCTGCGCAATGACACCCGGCGTGGTTTTCTCGCGCGCGTCGATCTCTCGCAACACGAGCCATTGCGATGTCGTAAGGCCGGTCGCAATGGCCAGCTGGCGACTGCCGATCTCAGTTGCCCGCAGCACTCTTCGCAGGGCGCGCAGCGTCAGTGAGGCGATCTCTGATTTCATGTGGCTTTTCTTATAGCTACGGCCGCGCCGAGGCGAATCGTAACCGGTTCCAAGTCAGCCCTTCAAATTTTATTCGTATAACGAAATATCTACGAAGCTTTTGATGTGAGATCTCAAGCCAATTTTCAAGATTTCGCCACTTATTTTCCTATAAGGTAAAGCGCTATATATTTCGGAGAATGAAGCGATTAATTCGAAATCTGAAACAATAGCCGGCCGTCGGGTCGACGCTTTCGGTGGATTCTCGCCAGTGGCTTTCGACGCCGCTCCGGATGTCAGCGAAGCGTTCCAGTTGAGAAAGCCGTCGCCCGCTGACGGCCCCGCGGTTACCCGCCTGGTCGCAGCCTGCGCGCCGCTGGACTCCAATTCCGCCTATTGCAACCTCCTCCAGTGCACGCACTTCACGGACTCCTGCCTCGTTGCGGAACGTCACGCGCAAATTCTAGGATGGGTTTCAGGTTATCGCCCGCCTTCGGAACCGAACAGCTTCTTCGTCTGGCAGGTCGCGGTCGCGAAGGCGGCGCGCGGCAAAGGCCTTGCTCAGCGCATGATCAACGCGCTGCTGGATCGCCCTTCCGCCGAAAGTGCCAAGTATCTCCTCACCACAGTGACCGACGACAACGCTCCATCCTGGGCATTGTTCAACGGACTGGCCCGCGCGTGGGGCGCTCCGCTGATCCGCAGTGTGATGTTCGAGTGCGACGCGCATTTCGCCGGTAAGCACGCCACAGAGTGGCTGGCCCGCATTGGCCCCCTGCCAAACCGACAGCCCGGAGCCAGAGATCAGGAGAACTGACGACATGACCACAACAACCACACTTGGTCGCCATACACGACCCAGGCCGACCAGCCATATCCCGGACCGATCCATTTACGAACGCCGGGAGTCGGTCGTGCGGAGCTATGCGCGCACCATGCCGCGCCAGTTCAGCCGAGCTGACAATGTCTGGATGTATGATAATCAGGGCGGACGCTATCTGGACTTCCTGTCGGGATGCTCGACGCTTAATTACGGACACAATCATCCCGCGCTGAAGCAAGCGCTGATCGACTACATCTCGACTGACGGCATCACGCACGGGCTTGACCTGCATACCGACGCCAAGGCGGAGTTCCTCGAAACATTCGAGTCGCTGATTCTGAAGTCACGCGGGCTGGACTACCGCGTCATGTTCACCGGACCGACCGGCACTAACGCGGTCGAGGCCGCCATCAAACTGGCCCGCAAGGTGACCGGCCGTGGACTGGTGATCGCTTTCACGAACGGTTTCCACGGCATGACCCTCGGTGCGCTGGCCTGCACCGGCAATGCCGCCAAGCGCACCGGCGCGGGCGTACCACTCAGCCATGTCAGCCACGAGCCTTACGATGGCTATCACGGCCCGGATCTCGACACCGCCGCGCTACTGGAACGGCGGCTGTCCGACCCTTCCAGCGGGCTCGATGCGCCGGCCGCGATTCTAGTCGAGACGGTTCAGGGCGAAGGCGGTCTCAACACCGCATCGCCGGATTGGCTGCGTGCAATCGCCGATATCGCAAAACGCCACGGCGCACTCCTTATCGTCGACGATATTCAAGCCGGATGCGGGCGCACCGGTCCGTTTTTCAGCTTTGAAGGCATGGGTTTTACGCCCGACGTCGTCACCATGGCAAAATCGCTGTCCGGCATGGGGCTTCCCTTCGCGCTGACACTGTTCCGACCCGAGTTGGATCAATGGTTGCCCGGCGAACACAACGGCACGTTCCGGGGCAACAATCACGCCTTCATCACGGCAACCGCGTCTCTGCGGAACTTCTGGCAGGATGATGAGTTCGAGCAGGACGTCCAGCGCAAGGGACGATTGCTCGCACGACGCCTGGATGCCATCGCTTCTGGATTCGGCCTTTCGACACGGGGCCGCGGCATGATGCGTGGCATCGACGTCGGGTCCGGTGAAACTGCCGATGCCATCACCAGCGCCTGTTTTGCCGCCGGACTCATCATCGAAACGAGCGGCGCACACGACGAAATCGTCAAGGTGCTTGCACCTCTCATTATCGACGACGCCGCTCTCTCGGCCGGCCTCGACATCATCGAGGAGTCGGTCCGCGCGGTGCGGACCGGCAGCTACGGCATTGCAGCCGAATAACGAAGGGAAAGAACAATGATCGTTCGTCAACTCCGCGACATTCGAAAGACCGATCGTCTCGTCAAATCGAAGGGCTGGGACAGTGCCCGCCTTCTGCTCAAGAGCGACGGCATGGGCTTCTCTTTCCACATTACGACGATGTACGCGGGCGAAGAACTCAAGATGCACTACCAGAACCATCTCGAGGCGGTTTTCATACTGAAGGGAACCGGGACCATCGAAGACCTCGGGACCGGCGAAACGCACAAGCTCGCACCGGGCATCATGTACGCACTCAACAAGAACGACCAGCATATCGTTCGCCCGGACACCGACCTCCTGACGGCCTGCGTGTTCAACCCGCCGGTCACCGGCCAGGAAGTGCACGACGAGACTGGTGCCTATCCGACTGATGTCGAAGCGCCACGCGAGGCGGCCGTTAACTCCTGAAACAACTGAAAGAGGGAAAGGCATTGACAGACATTTACCCATCCCGTCTCACCTCGGAGGCCCAGATGCTTCCGCGTCTCGATCCCGTTATTCATAGCGACTGGAGCGAGAGCGCACCGCTAACGCGGCAGCAGGCCGAGCAGTTCGATCGCGATGGCTTCCTCGTGCTCAAGGATGTCCTCTCTCCCGAGGAAGTCGACCACCTGCAGACGCAGGCAAAGAAACTGCTATCGAGCCCTAACGGCCTCAATCCGGAAACGATCATCGCCGAGCCGGACAGCCAAGAAATCCGTTCGGTCTTCGAGATCCACTCTCAGAGTAGAGTGATCGGGCGCCTCGCCGCCGACGCACGCTTGGCAGGCATCGCTCAGTTCCTGCTGAACGACAAGGTCTACATCCATCAGTCACGCCTGAACCACAAGCCCGGCTTCGAAGGCAAGGAGTTCTACTGGCACTCCGACTTCGAGACTTGGCACGTGGAAGACGGCATGCCGCGCATGCGAGCACTCTCCATGTCAGTCCTGCTGGCGGAAAATACGCCGGACAATGGCCCCCTGATGCTGATGCCCGGATCGCACCGCGTCTTCCTGACCTGTATTGGCGCGACGCCGGAAGACCACTATCGCACGTCACTGAAGAAGCAGGAGTATGGCGTGCCCGACCGGCAAAGTCTGACCGAGTTGGCGCACCGCCACGGCATCGTGGCGCCGACCGGTAAGGCGGGCACGGTGGTGATCTTCGATTGCAACACGATGCACGGATCGAACGGCAACATCACGCCATTTCCACGCGCTAACGCGTTCTTCGTCTATAACGCCGTGAGCAACCGGCTGCAGGCGCCATTCGGCGTCAAAAAACCGCGGCCGAGCTTCGTTGCCGCGCGCAGCGACCCGAAAGCTCTCGTGCCTCAGCACGGCCCGTTGATGGAGGATGCTCTCGCATGAGCGGTTTTCATAGTGTCGAGAAGATCGGCGGCACATCGATGGCCGCGACTGGCACGCTATTCGACGACGTTCCGATCGCGGAGCGCAAGGACGAGGACCTTTACAATCGCGCCTTTGTCGTCTCCGCCTATGCCGGGATGACTGACGTGCTGCTGGAGCACAAGAAAACCTGCGAGCCTGGTATCCATGCACGCTTTGTTGCCGATGACGGCGCGGACGGATGGCGTCAAGCGATGGCCGACAGCGACATCGCTTGGCCAGGCTTGGTGTTCGATGCGCTGCGAGCCCTCGATAACGCACGAATCGACGTGATTGCGACGCGGCATCAGATTCGCAATGCTGACGTTCAGTTCGTCGTGACCGTTTGCCACTTCGATGCTAGCGCTAGGGTTCTGGATCGTGTCCCGGTGGAGGCCGACGGGGAAGCGGAAGGCCGGCGCGCGGCCTGACGGCGCGCGTCGCAATCGTCATGCTTGCGGCAATCTCCCCGGTTCGTAGCCTGCTGCTCGCCATCTTTATGCTCATGGCGGGAAGCGGGTTTATGGCGACGCTCCTGAGTTTGCGGCTCGAGCGGGCGGGACAGGGCACGATCGTGATCGGCGCGGTGGCGACCGCCTATTTTGCCGGGCTGGTCGTCGGAGCCCTGCGCTCGGGGCGTATCGTCCGGCGCGTGGGACATATCCGCGCCTTTGCGGCGTTCGTTGCGCTTCTCTCCGCGAGCACGCTCGGCTACGCGCAAATCATCCATCCTCTGCTCTGGTCGGGACTGCGGCTGATCGACGGCTTCTGCGTCGCCGGCGTCTTCGTCTGTCTCGAGAGCTGGCTAAACGAACGCGCTGACGCGGCCTCGCGCGGCAGCATTCTAGCGGCCTACATGGTTGCACTATATTGCGGACAGGCGGTGGGACAGTTGCTGCTAGGAGCCAGCGGTGATTTGCCTGCTGTTCCGTTTCAACTAGCCTCAATGCTAATCTCGCTCGCGATCATTCCACTTTGTCTCACACGCAACTCGGCGCCGCCGCCTGCCGAAGCCGCGGCGTTCGGAACCCGAACACTCTTTGCCGCATCTCCCCTCGGTGCTGTCGGAGTAATGACGACCGGCTTGATGTTAGGGGCATTTTACGGATTGGCCGCAGTGCAGGTTCGACGCCTAGGGTTCGATTTATCGCAGACAGCCCACTTCATGATGATCGTGATTCTTGGCGGCGTGATCCTGCAATGGCCGCTCGGACGCATTTCCGACCGCTATGATCGTCGCCAGGTCATCGTGCTCAGTTTCACGGCAACCCTGTGTATCAGCTTGGTCATCTCCTTTCTCTCGTCGGTCGGCCCGTGGCTGCTGATTCTCGGAACAATGTTTGGTGGCCTCAGCTTTGCGCTCTATCCACTCTGCGTGGCCCATTGCAACGACCGTCTGCACGCCGCACAACGTATCGCCGCAAGTGGACGGCTGGTGCTGCTGTATTCCGTCGGCGCCGCGCTCGGGCCGATCGGTGGAGCGATATTCATGACAGGCTGGAGCAGCGGCGGGCTTTTCCTTTTCATCGCCCTTTGCGCCGGCGGCGCGGCCGCGTTCGGCATGTGGCGGCAGACGGCAACCCCACCTGTTCCTGCACCCGAGCAGCAGGACTTTCAGATTCTTCCACGCACGACGCCGATTGCATCGCTGCTTGACCCCAATACGCCCGACGCAGCGGTGATCGGAGAACAGCAATCGTGAATGCCCCCGTTTCCGCACCTGATCCAACTGCTGATCGCGCCACGTTGCGCCGTGCGATTGCCGCCTCTGCCGTCGGCAATGCGACGGAATGGTTCGACTACGGCATTTATGCGTATGGCGTGACGTACATTTCCGCGGCACTGTTTCCCGGCGACGTCGGGGAAGCGGTGCTTTTTGCGTTGGCCACGTTCGCGATCTCCTTCCTCATACGGCCGCTAGGCGGGATATTCTGGGGATCGCTGGGAGACCGGGTGGGCCGAAAATCCGTGTTGGCGCTAACGATACTGCTGATGTCGGGCGCGACGCTGTGCGTCGGGCTTATTCCCCCCTACAACAGCGTCGGCTTCTGGGCGCCACTGTCGCTCGTTCTTCTCCGCATCGTACAGGGCTTTTCGACCGGTGGCGAATACGGCGGCGCCGCGACGTTCATGGCCGAGTACGCTCCCGATGACCGACGCGGCTTTTATGGGAGTTTCCTGGAGTTCGGAACGCTGGCCGGCTTCTCGCTGGGCGCATTCCTGATGTTATCCTTCTCGCTCTTTCTGGGTGATCAGGCGATGCACGACTGGGGATGGCGCGTTCCGTTTCTGGTCGCCGCGCCAATGGGCCTCGTCGGCGCGTATCTGCGCGCGAGAATGGAAGATACGCCGGTCTTCCGTGCCCACGAAACCGCAAGCCAGGCACGATCCTCACCAGGCCTGATCGCCCTTCTGGCACGTCACCGGCGTCCTATGCTCGTCGTCGGCGGCCTGGTGGTTGCGCTCAATGTCGTCAATTATACGCTGCTCAGCTACATGCCAACCTATCTTCAGAGCCGCATCGGCCTGTCGCCGGATGAGGCGCTTGCGGTGCCGCTCCTCGGCATGCTGTTCATGATGCTGTTCCTGCCATTTGCTGGCCGGCTCTCGGACCGAATCGGGCGCCGTCCGATGTGGAGCTTCTCCCTGATCGGGTTGTTTCTGCTGGTGGCCCCTCTCTACATGCTCATGGGCACGGGCCTCGTCGGCGCCTGTGTCGGCTTCATTCTGCTCGGGCTGCTCTACGTACCGCAACTCGCGACCATTTCGGCGACTTTCCCGGCCATGTTTCCCACCCATGTGCGCTTCGCCGGCTTCGCCGGCGCTTACAACATTTCGACATCCATTTTTGGCGGCACGGCGCCGGCAATCAACAGCGGCCTTATCTCTGTTACCGGGAACGAGCTGATGCCGGCCTATTACATGATGGCTACATGCGTTGTTGGGCTGATCGCGCTGCGCTTCATGCCGGAGACAGCTGGACGGACTCTTTATGAAGATCCTTTCGCGCGATAGGCCTAGCTAGCACGCCAAGCTTCCGAGGCCGAGGAACGGCTGGAGCGCCTTTATGCGGCCATTGAGACCGGCGCTATCGATGGTACCGATGGATCCGGATCCCTCAAGAACCGGATCGCCGCGTTGATGGCAAGCCGGGGTAGGGCCGTTGTGGCTCGCTATCGATCGGTTCACCCGCCCGATGCGTCAGCAACTCGTGTCGGGCGACGTCGCTGCTCGGAAGGCCTATCTCGCAAGCGTGGTCGACGCGATCATCGCGTCGGAGGACCGTCGGCTCAAATGACAACATCCGGTCCGTTTTCGGCCGAAAGGGTCAACCCAAACCTGGTTTCATAAATCTGTTCAGGAGTGGTGCCCAGGGGCGGGATCGAACCACCGACACTGCGATTTTCAGTCGCATGCTCTACCAACTGAGCTACCTGGGCATACCCGCGGGGCCGAAAGGCCGGAGCGAGCGGGCGGTTTATAGAGAGGTCGGAGCGCCGTGTCCACCCGCCTTCGCCAAAGGCTTCGGCGCGGCGAGCCCGACCGGCACTCTTTCCCCAACTTGTTGGGAAATCTTGGCTATTCCGGGTCCTCAGCGTCGTCCTCGCGGCCCGGGACGACATAGCGGCCGGTCAGCCAGCGGTTGAGGTCGACGTCGCGGCAGCGCGCCGAGCAGAACGGGCGGAAGGCCTGCTCGACGGGCTTGCCGCAGATCGGGCAGGCGCGCGGGGTGGCAGAGGGTATGGCCTTGGGCGTTCGGGCTTGGTCGGTCATGGCTGGGCCGGAGTTTACATCATCTGCCGCATGTTCCGCTGCGCTCCCCCTCTGCTTGCGGGTAGGGCAATCGCATATGCGTCTTCGCCGGCCGCGCAGGTGCTTGGCCTCGTGGCTCGAGACGGCGACCTCGCCCGCAAGCGCAGGGCGATAGCCTCGGAGCGAGGGGCGTCTCCGCGATTTCTGGATAATGGAAGAATGCCGCTGATTTGCCCGACGAGTCAAGTTGTCGTGTCGAACGTGTCAGTAGCTCGTGATCTGTCGCCTGTTTGTAGCTCGTGAAGTGTCGTGTTTTCGGTGCTCCGGAACAAGGGGGGCACGATGGGCACGGCATCCATTCACGAGGGTGTACGACGGATGCGGTTTTCAGATTTGCTGGATCGGACGGAGGCGAAGGAACTGACGCAGGAGGCAGCTTCGGAGGTTCTTGGGATCAGTGTTCGGACGTTTCAACGCTGGGCGGAGCGCTATGAGGCGGAGGGCGACGACGGGCTTGTCGACCGCCGGCTGGGGCGTCGTTCGCCACGGCGGGCGCCGGAGGAGGAGCTGGAACGGATGCTTGCGCTGTACCGGGACAAGTACGCGGACTTCACGGTGAAGCACTTCCACGAGCAGATGCAAAAGCGGCATGATTATGTGCTGGGCTATACGGTGACGAAGCTGGCGCTGCACGCGGCAGGGCTGGTGCGGAAGGCTCCGAAGCGTTCGGCGCACCGCAAGAAGCGGCCGCGGCGGCCGCTTCGGGGCATGCTGCTGCACCAGGACGGATCGCGCCACGTTTGGATCGAAGGCCTGCCCGCGAGGGACCTGATCGTCACGATGGACGATGCGACGAGCGAGATCTACTCGATGGTGCTGGTCGAGGAAGAAGGAACGGCCTCGACCTTCCAGGCCTTGCGCGAAGTGATTGGCGAGCATGGCCTGTTCTGCGCGCTCTACACCGACCGCGGCAGCCATTATTTCCTGACCCCAAAAGCTGGCGAGAAGGTCTCGAAGACGCAACAAACCCAGGTGGGACGGGCTTTGTCGCATCTTGGGATCGAGCATATCGCAGCCTATTCGCCGCAGGCGCGCGGGCGCTCCGAGCGGGTATTCGGCACCTTGCAGGATCGGCTGCCGAAGGAGCTGCGGCTTGCCGGGATCACGACGGTTGAGGCTGCCAACGCGTGGCTGAAGGCGCATTACATCCCCGGGCACAACGCCGCGTTTGCGATCAAGCCCGAACAGGAAGGCTCGGCATTCGTGGCCGACCGGCATGAGGCCTGGCGCGAGGCGCTGTGCGTGATCGAGGAGCGAACCGTCGCCAACGACAATACCGTTGCATGGAACGGTCGGCGGCTGCAGTTGCCGGAGAGCCGGCTAAGACCTCACTTCGTCAAGGCCTTGGTGCGGCTACATGAGTATCCCGATGGCACCGTCAGCGTGTTCCTTGGACCGCATCGATTGGCGAGGTTTGCGCCTGACGGACAGCAGATCAGCCCCGACGCGCTTCAGCCTGGCGGCGTGCTCGGAGCCGTCAAGGACAAGCCCTGGCGGGCGCGCAAGCGCGCGTCCTTGACCGCTCCTGCGCGCGCCGCCGTCGAGAAAGCGCGGGGCGGGACGGAGAAACGGGCTTCAAGTCGAACAAAGAAACTCACCCACAGGGCTAAAACCGCCACAACAGCCGTGGCATGATCAATCAGGGAAAGCCGTCCCCGCCTTCCGGCTCCCCTGCAAATCAGAAACGAAGGCGACAGATCACGAGCTACAAAAACACGACATCTTCACCCGCTACGGACACCGTCAATCGAGCGCTGTTGGAAGCCCGCTCCTTTGCATGGGGTTGTTTTCGATATTTTGGCAGCGCCCCCCTGCGGCAAGCTATCGCGTCCGGCTATCGGCCTCGTTCCATAGCCCGGCCATGACGATGTGGAGCAGTTGGGGTGGAGGGTCTCACCGCGAGTCGTTCAGGAGGAAAGAGCCCACCCGTATCGCATCTTCGATGCGATACGACCTCAGTGGATATCTCACACCGCGACGGAGTTGAGCCAGCCGTGGCGGATCGGAAAGCCCTCGCCGCCGAGCAAGGTCACCGTCTCGTAGAGCGGCAGGCCGACCACATTGGTGTAGGAGCCGACCATCTTGACCACGAACGATCCGGCAATGCCCTGCACCGCGTAGCCGCCGGCCTTGCCGCGCCATTCGCCGGAGCCGATATAGGCTTGGATGTCGTCCTCGCTGAGCCGTTTGAAGCGTACGCGCGTTTCGACGAGGCGCTGACGGAATGCCTCGCGCGGCGTCACCACGCAGATCGCGGTGTAGACGCGGTGATTGCGGCCCGACAGCAGCCGCAGGCACTGCGCGGCCTCGTCGACCAGATTGGCCTTGGGCAGGATGCGGCGGCCGACCGCGACCACGGTGTCGGCGGCAATGATGAAGGATCCGCGCAGGTCGTCGTCAAGATGCACCGATTTCAGCGCCGCGTCGGCCTTGGCACGCGCCAGGCGGTTGGCGCAGGCGCGCGGCAACTCGCCCCGCCGCGGGGTCTCGTCGACATCGGCCGGGCGCAGCGCATCGGGCTCGATGCCGGCCTGGTTGAGCAGGGCCAGCCGTCGCGGCGAACCGGAAGCAAGAACGAATTTGGGACGGCCTAGCATGCGGGCTTTTGGGCTGAATCGGGGGGACAGACGCGGGCGGAACCTATCGGATGGGGCATGGATGCACAACCTTGGAACCGGCCGCGAATCGCGCCCCGCCTGGAGACCAGGCCCCATAAGCACAGCTGTTTGTCAGTCTGGCGACAGGCGGCGGTTCTGCGAATCGGAACAAGCTGGTCCCCTCGCCTCGCCGAGCCTCACAGGTTTGCCGCGCCGGCCTTGGCAAAGCGGCGGCGGATGCGCAGCAACAGGCCGTCGCAGACTTCGCGGTAGGCGGCGAGCTTCTGCTCGCGGTTGCCGCTGGTGCCGGTCGGATCCTGCGTCGGCCAGTATTCGACATCGGCGGCGAGCGTGCGGGTGAGATCCAGCGCCCTGTGGTGCGCCTCCGGCGACAGCGTGATGATGAGATCGAAGTTCAGCCCCTCCCAGTCCTCGAGCTCCTCGAAGGTTTGCGGCTTGTGGCTGGAAATGTCCTGGCCGAGTTCGGCCATCACCGAGACGGCGAACGGGTCGAGCTCACCCTTCTTGACGCCGGCCGAGCGGACATAGAGGCCTTGCGGAAACATCTGCTGCAGCAGGCTTTCGGCCATCGGCGACCGCACGCTGTTCAGGCCGCATGCGAACAGCACGGCCTGGGGGTTGCGCGCGCGCGGCGCTTCCATGCGATCAGGCTTTTTTCGATCGGGGTACGCCCCCGTCAATCACCGCTTCACCGATCATGCGCCACTTCGATTGGCGCATAATCTGATCCGAAAACCGGTATCCACTTCTCGGGATCATGCGCCTTCACCCTTCCAGTGCAGCACAGTGATCAGCGTGAACAGCCGCCGCGCGGTCTCGAAATCGACGCGCACCTTGCCCTTGAGCCGCTCCTGCAGCGTGCGCGAGCCCTCGTCATGGATGCCGCGGCGGCCCATGTCGATCGCCTCGATCTTGTCCGGCGTCGCGGTCCGGATCGCCTGATAGTAGCTGTCGCAAATCATGAAGTAGTCCTTCACGACGCGGCGGAACGGGGTCAGCGACAACAGATGTGCGACCACCGGCGCGCCGTCCTCCTTGCGGATATCGAACATCAGCCGGTTGCCGGTGATCGCGATATGCAGGGTGTAAGGCCCCGGCCCGGCGGCGCCCTCGGGCGCGAACAGGTTCTGCTCGATCAAATCGTAGATCGCGATCGCCCGCTCATGCTCGATATCGGGCCCGGAACGGCCGATCGATTCCTCGTCGAGCGTCACCGCGACGATGCGATTGTTGGAATCCTCGTCGTCTAGTGGCTTGTTCATGAGAGGTTGAGGCGCAATCCGACGGAACGTGAATGGGCATCGAGACCCTCGGCCTGGCCGAGCGTCATCGCGGCGGGCCCGAGCGCACGCAGCTGATCCGGCCCGCACCGCAGGATCGAGGTTCGCTTCATGAAGTCAAGCACCCCGAGGCCCGAGGAGAACCGCGCCGAGCGCGCGGTCGGCAGCACATGGTTGGAGCCGCCGACATAGTCGCCGATCGCCTCCGGGGTATGGGCCCCGAGGAAGATCGCCCCGGCGTTGCGGACCTTGTTCGACAGGCCCTCGGCATCCGCGGTCATGATCTCGAGATGCTCGGCCGCGATCGCATTGGCGAGCTCGACGGCGTCGTCGAGTTTTGCCACCTTGATCACGGCACCGAAGTCGTTCCACGAGGTGCGGGCGATCTCGGCGCGCGGCAGCGTCGCAAGCTGCGCCTCGACTGCGCGCTCGACGTCGGCGGCAAGCCGTGCACTGTCGGTGATCAGGATCGACTGCGCGCTGACGTCATGCTCGGCCTGCGCCAGGAGATCGGCCGCGATCCAGTCGGCATTACCGGTGTCGTCGGCGATGACCAGCACCTCGGAGGGGCCGGCGATCATGTCGATGCCGACCTTGCCGAACACCAGCCGCTTTGCCGCGGCGACATAGGCGTTGCCGGGGCCGACGATCTTGGCGACCGGCGCGATCGTCGCGGTGCCGTAGGCCAGCGCGGCCACCGCCTGGGCGCCGCCGACCCGGTAGATTTCCGACACGCCGCCGAGATGGGCGGCGGCGAGCACCAGCGGGTTGAGCTTGCCGTCCGGCGCCGGAACCACCATCACCACCCGCGGCACGCCGGCGACCTTGGCCGGCACCGCGTTCATCAGCACCGAGGACGGATAGGCCGCGGTGCCGCCGGGCACATAGAGCCCGACCGCATCGACCGCGCTCCAGCGCCAGCCGAGCTCGACGCCGGCGGCATCGGTGAAGCGCTCGTCCTTCGGCAACTGGCGGCGGTGGAAGGTCTCGATCCGGTCGCGCGCGAACCTCAGGGCCTCGACGGTCTTGGGGTCGCAGGCCGCAACCGCGGCGTCGATCTCGGCTGCGGTAATGCGCAGGCCGGCCGCCTCGATATCGAGGCGGTCGAACTTTTTGGTCGCCTCGAGCAGCGCCGCGTCGCCGCGGGCCGCCACGTCGTCGACGATCGTGCGGGTGGCGCGCTCGACGTCGGCCGACACCTCGCGCTTGGCCGCCAGGAAATCGCGGAATCGCTGCTCGAAATCGGCGCTCTGTCGGTCCAGGCGAACGGGCATGACGGCTTTCTTAGGAGGAATTCGGGTCCCTGCTCAATGGCGCGACGGATAATGGCCGTCAACCCTTGGGGGATGTCATTCCGGGATGGTCCCAAGGACCAGACCCGGAATCTCGAGATTCCGGGTTCGGTCCGGAGCCTGTCATCGGGCCGCGCTTTGCGCTGACCCGTTGGGACCGCCCCGGAATGACGTGCCCAATCACCCCGGCGCCACGCCGAGATCGTCGATGCCCAGATCGGTCAATTCGCACTCCAGGCACTCGACATCCAGCCGCAGCGCCCCGCCATGGCCGAACATCAGGAGCGCGCTGCCGCCCGGCGGGTCGGAGGCATAGAACTCGATCCCGAGCAGTTCCAGGGTGGCTTCCGGGGCCTCCAGGTCGATATTGCGCGACTTGCATGCCAGCACCCGGTCGAACCTGAGCGCGGCGATCAGCCGGCGCGAGCAGGTGCCGCCCGACAGGGTCTGCTCCCAGTCCAGCCGGTTCAGGCCGACCACGAGCCGCTTCTCGTCCTGGCGCCAGACGATGTCGGAGGGCTGGACGTGGGCGTCCTGCACATGGGTCGAGATGACCGCGAGGTCATCGGCATCGAGGGCAATCAGCTTCAGCGGCGCGGGTGGGGACATGACGGTGGTTATAACGCCTCGCGGCCCGGGAGGTACCAAGAGACCTAGCGAAATCGCCGATCGAGGGAACCGGCCACCGCGCTTCAGAGGCGATTGATGTCCTCGCTCTCCAGCACCGGCCTGGGGTAGCCGTCGCGGGCGACCTTCAGCATGGCGCGGCCCAGTTGTTCCGACGTCGTCATGTAGCTCGGGGCGACCCGCACCAGAAAGGAAAGCAGCGGCGAGGTCGCGAGATAGATCGCCTGCACCCAGCCGGTCTTGGAGCGGACGCCATGCAGCGGCTGGATCCCGGCGGGCCGGAACATGTAGGCGGCCTTGAACGGCAGCTTGAGCAAATCGTTCTCGGTCTTGCCCTTCACCCGGGCCCACATCAACGGGCCGCGCTCGGTGGAATCGGTGCTGCGCCCCGTGACATAGGTGAACACTATGCCGGGATTGAGCCGCGCCAGCACCGTCGCCGCGGCCAGCGTGATGTCGTAGGTGAGATGGCGGTAGCGTGCCTCGTCCATGCCGATCGAGGAGACGCCGAGGCAGAAGAAGCAGGCGTCGTAGCCGGCAAGCTGCGGCTCGATCGCGCTGTAATCGACGAAATTGTCGTGGATCAACTCGACAAGCTTGGCGTCGCGCTGCCCGGTCGGGCTGCGCCCAACCGCGAGCACGCGCTCGACACCGGGATCGAGCAGGCATTCGCGCAGCACGCCCTGCCCGACCATGCCGGTCGCGCCGAACAGGATGACCTTCATCTCGATTGCCCCGCTGTCGCCCGATCCGTTCAGGCGGCGGTTGCGACCTGGTCAAACGATACACCGGTCAGCGCCGCCGAGATATCCCATAGCCGCTGCGCTACCGCGGTGTCCCTGGCGTGCGGCATGAAGCGCGCCGGCGCAGGTGGGCCCTTCAACTCGTAAAACCCGTTGGGGCCGTAGTAGCCGCCCGGCTGGGCCGCGGCTGACGTCGCCGCAAACAGCGTCGGCAATGCGCCCGCCGCCGCGGAGTGGCTCATGATCGGCTGCAAATATCGACCGAACCGCCACGACAGGCTGTCGGTGCCGGGACCGTTCGGGATCAGCTCGGTGCGCGCGTAGCCGGGATGCGCGGCATTGCTCATCAGTCCCCAGCCGTTGATCGCACTGCGACGCTGCAATTCGAGCGCGAACATCAGCATCGCAAGCTTCGACTGGCAGTAGGCGCGCCACGGCGCGTAGGAACGGCGGGCCTGCAGATCGTCGAAATTGATGACGCCGGAGCGATGCGCAAGGCTGGAAAGATTGACGACGCGGGTCTGGTGGCCGCGGCGGAGCTGCGGCAACAGCAGCGCGGTCAACGCATAGTGGCCGAGATAGTTGGTGCCGAACTGCATCTCGAACTCGTCAGCGGTGACCTGCCGCTTCGGCAGCGACATCACCGCGGCATTGTTGATCAGGAGATCGAGCGCGGTATGCGTGGCGGCGAAGCGCCCGGCGAAATCGGCGACCGATGCGAGGTTCGCGAGGTCGAGCGTTTCATAGGTCACCGCGGCATCGGGAAGCTGCGCGCGGATCCGCGCCAGCGCGTCCTGCCCCTTGGCGCCGTTGCGGCCGGTGAGCACGACATTGGCGCCGACGCGCGCCAGTTCCAGCGCGGTCTCGTAGCCGAGTCCGCCGGTAGCGCCCGTGATCACGGCGGTCCTGCCGCCCTGCCGCGGAATGTCTGCAGTGCTCCAGCCGGTCATGCTTATATCTCCTTGCAACACGATTCGGGTTTCTCGTCGGGTTCCTGCGGGTCCAGCCGCATCCGACGAAATGTGCACTAAGTGCATTTTTGCAAGGGGTGAAAAATTGCAACGTCCGGCGCCCGCGCGAAAACCGGCCAGGAAATCGATCAAAAGACCGGTCAAGTCGGTGCAATCCAAAGCGAATCCGGCGCCGCCGGCGGCGGGCCTGCGCGCACGCAAGCGGCAGGAGACCCGGGAACGGCTGACCAAGGCGGCGATGATGCTGTTTCTCGAGCGCGGCTTCGAGGCGACCACGCTCGACGACATCGTCGCCGCCGCCGACGTCTCGCGCCGCACCTTCTTTCACTATTTCGCCTCGAAGGAAGACGTGGTGCTGGCCTGGCAGGAGGACGGTACCGCGGCACTGATCGCAGCCGTTGCGGCGCGCCCGGCCACTGAATCCATGCTGCAGGCCGCCGAGAACGCCATCGCCGACATGGTCAAGCAGATCGACCCGCGCGAGGCGGTCGCGCTGGCGCGGCTGAAGCGCGACAATCCAGCGCTGCAGGCGCGCGATCAGGCCAAATATGAAGGGCTTGAGCGCGAACTCGCCAACGCGTTGCTCAAGCGCGCCAACCACAAGAATGACCGGATGAAAGCCCGGCTGGTCGCGATGATCACGACCGGCGCGATGCGCGTCGGCAGCGAGCTCTGGGCCGACGATGGCGCCCGCGAGAAGCCGGACCTGGTCGCCAAGCGCCTGTTCGCAGCGATCCGCGCGATTTTCGAGTGAGCCAGCCGATCACGGCGCTTCCGAAACATCGTCTCCGTAAGGCGAGCACATGCTTCGGACTCCTCCCCCTTGTGGTAGGGCAATCGCATATGGCCGTTTGAGGCGATCGGAGTTCCCACAAACTCGTCATGCCCGGGCTTGTCCCGGGCATCCACGTCTTCATTTCCACGCGAAGAGAAGACGTGGATGGCCGGGACAAGTGTTTAGCCCGGACAGATCACTGACGGGTGTTCGGAGACATAGCTGACACATCAACATTGGCTGGATTGGTCCGATTCGGGAGGCCGTCCATGCCTTGGAGTGAGGTGTCAGTGATGGATCAGCGCCATGAGTTTGTGCGGCTTGCTTTGCAAGAGGGGGCCAACCGGCGCGAGCTCTGCCGTCGGTTCAACATCAGCCCTGACGTCGGCTACAAGTGGCTGCGGCGCTGGCAGGCCGGCGATCGGGAGCTGGCCGACCGTTCCCGGTGCCCGCATGCGATGCCCAAGCGCAGCGAGGCCGCGGTCGAGGCAGGGGTCCTGGCTGTGCGCGACAAGCATCCGGCTTGGGGAGCACGCAAGATCGCCCACTGCCTGAAGCGGAGCGGGCAGACGGTGCCTGTGCCGTCGACGGTGCACCGGATCCTGTGCCGGAACGGGCGGGTCAAACCGAGCGAGAATGCACCGCCAAATCCAGGGCATCGCTTCGAGAAGGAGGCTCCCAATCTGCTGTGGCAGATGGACTTCAAGGGCCACCTGCCGCTCGCCAACGGGACGCGGTGTCATCCGCTGACGGTCGTCGACGATCACTCGCGCTATGTGCTGTGCCTGAAGGCCTGCGCCGACGAGCAGCGTCTCACCGTGCAGGACCACCTGACGACGACGTTCCGCTGCTACGGCCTGCCGGAGGCGTTCTACACCGACAACGGCTCACCCTGGGGCGATACGTCCGGCATTCGCTGGACCGGACTGAAGGTGTGGCTGCTCAAGCTGGGCGTCAGGGTCGTGCATGCCAGGCCTTGCCACCCGCAGGCCCGCGGCAAGAACGAACGCTTCCATCGCACCCTGAAGGCCGAGGTCTTTGCAATGCGCCGCTTCCGCACCCTCCCGGAAGTCCAGCGTGCCTTCGATGCCTGGCGGCCGGTCTACAATCTGCAGCGTCCCCACCAGGGCCTCGATATGCACGTTCCCGCCGATCGCTTCCGACCGAGTATCCGTGCCATGCCGGCCCGCGTCCCGAACGTCGAATACGACAGCGGCGAGATCGTGCGCAGGGTCTCATCGACGAGACCCTACATCTCCTTCAAGGGACGCTTCTGGAAGGTTCCACAGGCCTTCGCGCGCGAACAGCTTGCCATCCGGCCGCTGGATCGCGACGGTCACTACGGAATCTTCTTCGCCAGCTGGCAGGTCGCATCGATCGACTTGACCAATGGCCAACCTGTCAGTGATGTGTCCGAACAGGTGTCAGCCATGTCTCCGGACTAAACAACAAGCCCGGCCATGACGGCGCGGAAGAATCGGTTCATTCCATATGCGATTGCCCTGCCCCTTGTGGGGAGAGGAGTAAGCCACCGGGCGAGGTGGATTGAGGCTGCGCAATGTTGAGACGCGCGGCGCAGAGCGCAGCCGCTCTCACCTTCAGCCCTTGATGAACGCCAGCAGGTCGGCGTTGATCGTCGCGGCCTCCGTCGTCGGCATGCCGTGCGGAAAACCTTTATAGGTCTTCAGCGTGCCGTTCTTCAGAAGCTTGGCCGAGAGCGGCGCGGAGTCGGCGTAGGGCACGATCTGGTCGTCGTCGCCATGCATCACCAGCACCGGCACGTTGATCTTCTTCAGATCCTCGGTGAAGTCGGTCTGCGAGAACGCGACGATGCCGTCGTAATGCGCCTTGGCGCCGCCCATCATGCCCTGCCGCCACCAGTTCTGGATCACGGCTTCCGACGGTTTTGCGCCGGGCCGGTTGTAGCCATAGAACGGCCCGGCCGGCAGGTCGCGGTAGAATTGCGAGCGGTTGGCGGCGAGCTGGGCCTGCAGTCCGTCGAACACCGACTTCGGCAAGCCGCCGGGATTGTTCGCCGTCTGCACCATCAACGGCGGCACCGCGCTCAGGATCGCCGCCTTCGCCACCCGGCTCTCGCCGTGGCGGGCGATGTAGTGCACCACCTCGCCGCCGCCGGTGGAATGGCCGACATGGACGGCGTTCTTCAGATCGAGATGCGCGGTGACGGAAGCGAGGTCGTCGGCATAGTGATCCATGTCATGACCGTCGGCGACCTGGGCGGAGCGGCCGTGGCCGCGGCGGTCATGGGCGACGACGCGAAAGCCGTGCCCCACGAAGAACAGCATCTGCGCGTCCCAGTCGTCCGACGACAGCGGCCAGCCATGGCTGAACACGATCGGCTGGCCCGAGCCCCAATCCTTGTAGAAGATCTCGACGCCGTCTTTGGTGGTGATGGTGGGCATTTGAATTGCTCCTCTTGTTGCCAATGCGTCATTCCGGGGCACGCGAAGCGTGAACCCGGAATCTAGAGATTAGATTGCGAGATTCCGGGTTCGACGCTGCGCGTCGCCCCGGAATGACGAGGTGTTGTCAGATCAGGCGAACGTGACCGGCCTGAACCGGCGCCAGGCACCGATGGTCACCAGGACGAAGAACACCAGCACGATGCCCTGCACCACGGCAAAGACCGGCCCGGATGGCGGGTTCGGCGGCACGGCTGGCGCCAGCGCCTGCAACGCCGGCACCTTGAGGAAGCTCTGGATGACCAGCACGAAGACGTTGAGATAGAGCGAGACCATCGCGGTCACGATATAGATCGGACGCCAGACACCCTTGAGCTGCATCGCATAGAGCGCAATGCAGGCGATCGCGAGCAGCACCAGCGAAAGCCCGCCGATGATGTGCGACGGCAACAGCTTCTCGGTCACCAAAGGCGGGATCACGAAGCCGGTGGCGCTGGTCAGGATCGTGAGCGCGAGGAAGGTCGCGGTCAGCCCCGGCATCGCGCGCGAGCCGAGCAGCCCGAACATCACGAGCACGCCGGCGACGATTGCAATGAGGCTTATAATGACGTGCACAAGCACCAATGTCGTCATGTGGCGCACTCCCCGTTGAGACCCGCGTGCGAGGTTACGATGCGTGACGGAAAATTGCTACATGCTTCGATGGCAGGACGGCCGACATCCCATCAAAAATTGCCGGCGCCGGCGACTGCTGAAAATTTTCGCACGCATGTCACACGATGCGGCACGTGCGCCGTGTAAGAAGCTGAATCAATAATAGCGCGGGATCGGTCCGTTATGCGGTGTCTTGCGCTTCGACAGGTCGAACAGCACCTCGTCGACATAGCACCAGCCCCAGCCTTCCGGCGGATCGTAGCCCTCGATCACGGGATGGCCGGTGGCGTGGAAATGCGCCGTCGCATGCCGGTTCGGCGAATCGTCGCAGCAGCCGACATGGCCGCAAGTGCGGCAGATGCGCAAATGCAGCCAGCGGCTGCCGCTCTTCAGGCATTCCTCGCAGCCGAGCGCGCTCGGCGTGACATCCTGGATGTCGGCGATATGGGTGCAGCCTTTTGTCATTCTGGCTTCCTTACTTGTGCGTCTCTTTTAACCCGTTATCCCCGCGCAAAGCTTCGCCTTTGTCGCTGGAGGTGCGAGCGGAGCGAGCCTCGAAGGATGCACGGCCCGCACTGTGGCCGATTCATCCTTCGAGACGCCGCTTCGCGGCTCCTCAGGATGACGGGGGAAAAGCTACAGCGTCGGACTGCCCGCGTCAGCGAGATAGCCGTGCAGCGCGGCGACGACCTGCGCGCCCTCGCCGATCGCGCCGCCGACGCGCTTGACCGATCCGGAGCGGACGTCGCCGACCGCGAACACGCCGGGCACCGTGGTCTCGAGCAGCGGCACGGCGCGCGCGCCTTCGCCGGTCTGCACGCCGGTCATCACGAAGCCGCCGCGGTCGACCTGCACGCCGCAGCCCTCGAGCCAGCCGGTCGCGGGATCGGCGCCGACAAACAAAAAGAGATTACGGATATCCATGGTGAACTCGTCGGGCGCGAGCCGGCTGCGCCAGCGCACCCGCTGCAGCGTCTCCGCGCCGTCGAGCCCGATCACCTCGGTGTTGAACATCAATTCGATGTTCGGCGTCGCCTCGATGCGCTCGATCAAATAGCGCGACATGCTGGCTCCGAGCCCGCCGCCGCGGATCATCATGTTGACCTTGCGGGCATGCGCCGACAGGAACACCGCCGCCTGTCCCGCGGAGTTGCCGCCGCCGACCAGCACGACGTCCTGGTTGGCGCAGAGCCGCGCCTCGATCGGCGAGGCCCAGTACCAGACGCCGCGGCCTTCAAACGCATCGAGATTGTCGATCTCGGGCCGGCGATAGCGCGCCCCGCTGGCGACCACCACGGATTTCGCGCGCAGCGTATGCCCGCAGGCGGTGTCGAGCACGAATGCGCCGGACGCTTTCGTGCAGTCGAGCGATTTGATCGAGACCGGGATCAGCATCTCGGCGCCGAATTTCTGCGCCTGGTTGAAGGCGCGCCCGGCCAGCGCCTGGCCGGAGATGCCGGTCGGAAAGCCCAGATAGTTTTCGATGCGCATGCTGGCGCCGGCCTGGCCGCCGAAGGCGCGGGAATCGAACACCGCAACCGACAGGCCTTCCGACGCCGCATAGACCGCGGTGGCAAGCCCGGCCGGGCCGCTGCCGACCACGGCAACATCGTAGAGTTTTTCATGCGCGCTGTTGCCGATCATGCCGAGCGCCATCGCAAGCGCGGTCTCGGACGGATTGCGCAGCACCGTGCCGTTGGGACAGACCACCAGCGGCAGCTCGGCGCGCGTCGGCGAATAGCGCGCGACGAGGTCGGCGGCATCCTTGTCGGTCGCGGGGTCGAGGAGGTGGTGCGGCTGGCCGTTGCGCGCCAAAAAATTCTGCAGCGACGCCATGTTGCCGACCGAGGCGGGGCCGATCAGCACCGGCCCGCCGGCGCCGCCCTGGATCAGGCTGACGCGGCGCAGGATCAGCGCGCGCATGATGCGCTCGCCGAGATCGGCCTCCGCAACCAAGAGCGCGCGCAGCCGGTCGGGCGGCAGCAGCAGCGTCTCGACCACCCCATCGGCATGGCCGTCGACCAGCGCCGGGCGGCCGGAGAGCTGGCCGATCTCGGCGAGAAACTGGCCCGGTCCCTGGTCGATGATCGGCGCGACATGGCCGAGGCCGTCGCGCTGGGTGATCGAGACATTGCCCGACAGCACCACGAACATGCCCGGCCCGGGCTTGCCGGTCTCGAACAGCGCCTCGCCGTCCTGGTATGCGCGCGGCTCGCCGAAGCGGCGCATCCGCTCGATCTCGTGCGCGGTCAGGGTCGGAAAGGTCTGCTCATGGCGCGGGAAGGCGTAGGCGGTTGCGCTCAGCCGATCGATCGTCGTCTCATCTACAGCCATCTCGGCGACCCGCTTCCTTATGACAGCACGAACCGGGTTAACGGCGCGGCTCGTTTCCGCCGGCGTCATCTAGCGAGCCATCGGCTGGTTCGGAAGCCACATCCTCGCGACCGCGCGCCTGCGATTTCCGCCGCTTCAGGTTTTCGCGCAGCGCGAGCTTGAGACGATCCTGTCGTGAATCCTTCACGCCGGCTCCGGCCTGCCCGCCGCCTCTGTCCTGATCGCCTGTCATTGCAAAACTCTCGAACCGCCGCCGCCCTGCGCGCGAGGCGAGCATAGCCAATGGCGGGTGCCCGCGCACCCTGCCCGGTCGGCCAGTTGCGGCGATATGATTCGGCGGCAAGCGCGGATCGGGATAGTTTCGGCGCGATCGGGAACCCAATCCGGCCGAAATCGGCCAGATTGGCCGGAATCAACGGCGAGGCGGTCGATTTCTGCCGATTTCAAGGGCGACAAGGGCGCTGTTTCGCTTGCGCCAAAGGGAGGCCTGTGGCAAGAACCGCCCGCTTGGACGGGCCCTCGGGGCCGATTCAATTTTTCCCGGGCATGCTGCCGTAGCTCAGTGGTAGAGCACTCCATTGGTAATGGAGAGGTCGACAGTTCAATCCTGTCTGGCAGCACCAGGAAGCATTCCCCCTTTCAGACTGCCCGTGGCGCAGCCCCAGCGCAAAGAACTGGACTCGCGAGCCACGGCTTAGCATGCCGTCCGGTGGCCAGCATCGGTCGAGACCGGCGTGGTCTCTCCAAACCAAAAATCGAAAAACAACCCCATGCAAAGTAGCGCCGGCACCCTATCGGGGTAATGCCGGGAAAATCGGGTCCGCGAAATTGCCGCAGGAATCCCAGTTCCCGAATTGGCCGAAACCGTACCGGCCGATGCGATGCTGCACTGGCGGGAGTTGGTAGGAATCGACCTGCGCCGAAGTATTTCGATCAACCAAGTTGCTTTGGGCCTGGCTGGCCGCGCTTTTTGGTAGCGAGAAGCGTCTTAGTTGAGTGCACTGTCACCGTAATTCCGACGCTCAACGGAATTCGCTACCGCGCCGCTCAAACGACTCATGGTAGATAGAAATTCGGAGCGACGCTATTTCCGACCAACAGTTTGAGATGCACAATGAGTTTTTCGGATCGCCTCGGCATTACGCAGCCGAGATCAATATTGCAGGTCGAGTCGATGGACAAAGACCTACGCAACGGCCTCTGGCAAGCCTGCATTGAGTGGTATCTGCGAAAGTTTGATCGGCACTACAGTGACGATCATGTTTTTCAGACCTACGTATTCACGATCTACGTCGATTTCCTAAAGGTGCCGGCGGACACCATTCCCTATGGGCATGAGGCACCGATTGAAGAGCTGCGGAGTATATTCTTCGGGGCGCCTTGGTATCAAGTCTACAACTTCATCGAGTTTCTCATTGAAAATTATAAGTCCAAGGATTTCGTTAAGCGCGTTACATTTTTTCTAGAGCGTGAAAAGTCCGGCTACCGGGTGGTCGATAATCGCCTTGTACCCATCACCGATCCGAACGAAACAGCTGCCGTCGCAGAAGCTGCTGTGGCATCGAATAAATATTCAGGCGCAAGGGAACACATTCGGGCCGCCATCGAGCTATTCTCGCGCAAACCACAACCTGATTACCGCAACTCAGTCAAAGAATCTATCAGCGCGGTCGAGTCCGTCGCGCGTGTTATCACAGGCAATCCCAAGGCGACGCTAGGGGATGCACTCAAATCAATAAACGAGAAGATGCCTATTCATTCCGCGTTGCGCGACGCAATGAGCAAGCTCTACGGTTACACTAGCGATGAAGGTGGAATCCGCCATTCCTTGTTGGAGGCAAAGGACCTCGATGAGGCAGAAGCAAAATTCATGATCGTTGCATGCAGCGCATTCGTGAATTTCTGTATCCAACGCTCCACTTAGGGCCACTCCACACAATGCAGCCAGGCTGCCTGACTTAAAACAACCTCCTTGGGAGCGCCTTTAGTGCCTTAACTACCGCTTCGCCTCCAATGATTGTGCCCGCAATTGCAAGTGCAATAGTTGAGTCGGCGTTCATTAGGTGAAGCAGACCTGCCGATCCCAAGAAGAGGCCACCAGCGGATGCATTATCGCAGATATTATCGTGCCGCTTCGACCACCAGCTTTGCAACCCCTGCTTGAAGGTCACAACCGACTTTACAACCTCCGTCTCTTTCCCCTTGCCTTTAACGTACTCAATAACCGCTATTCGGATGTTCTCCAACTCAACGCGCATGGCATCATATTCAGCAATTTGCGCGTCTCGCGTTGCGACGGCCTCAAGGGAGTTGGGACGATCATCGCGCAAAACTACGAGCTTCCCTTCGATTTGAAGCATTAGCGCGGCAATAGCTACTTGGATCGCCTTTGTGTTTGCTTCTACTGCCTTCCCAATCTTTGTGCGCGATTTAATTGCCTTCTTGCGTGGCGTCGCGACAAGCGCGCGCAACTCTCGCAGATCAAAGGTTCGAAAGTGTCTATCGTTATCAGGGTTACGTCGGTTTACAGCATCGGCGTACTCATATCCAACCAACCAATAGTCATCGAACATCTGGCGCGGATACGTCACCTCGCGCACCCACTTCCGAAAACGCCTGCGATGTTCTTCGATCTTCCCTTTGTCAATCGTAGGAGTGCACTCAATTCCGTACCGTCGTTCCTGCCCAAGATCGATCCGCGAAACGATTAAGTCAGCCGAAAACGCTGTTCGACCCTTCGCCGGTAGTTGCAAAACTTCCCATCCCGCTTCTGTAAAAATAGCGGTGACATCAAGCATGAGCTTTGCTTGTTCACGACGCTCGTCGCCGTCAGCTATCTTGAGGGCTTGATTAATGGCGTTCAGAGCTTCTTCTACCGGCTCTTTCAACTTCCTACTGACCAAGGTTCATTCCCCTCCATCGGATGGGATGGCGACAACGGGCCCCAAATCCATCCGGGGCACAGATATCAACGAAACACGCAATGGCAGTGCTCACCATTCTCAAAATCCAAGGATGGCGGCGCGCGCTCTAAGATTTGCTTAACCGAATCAGCGTGGAATAGCCGCCAAATATAACAATGATTTCAGATCATTAAGTCAACTCATGAGCGCTCCCCTATTCGGGGCAAGATCCGTGCAGATGTAGTGCTCAAGTCCAAAATAATCGTGACGAGACATACACCTAGCAACGGTAGAGCACTCCATTGGTAATGGAGAGGTCGACAGTTCAATCCTGTCTGGCAGCACCAGGATCTTCGCAAACGATGGCAGTCGCAGGCACGCGGTGCGCCCGCGTGCGCTGGAATCAACGCGCCAGCAGCACACCCATCCCGCCGATCGTCAGCACGACGTAGAAGGCGAACACACTGCCGACCCATTTCCAATCGATCTGATCGTGTTCGGGGCTGAGGCTTTCGATGATGCCGTGCATGATGGTTTCCTTTAGAACTCGCCTGCGTGGCGTATAACCCGCGCCTCGAGCACGTCATGTGACTCACTTCACATTTTGCCATCGCGGAGCGGACCAAGCGTGACCGGCCCAGAACTGAAGAAACTGCGCGAACATCTCGGCGAGGCGCTGGGCCGCGAGCTGACGGCGGCTGACATGGCAAAGCTGTGCGGGCTATCGGCCGCCGGCGGCGCCGAGAAGCTGCGCAGATGGGAAGTCAGCGGCCCGACCCCGAAGGTCGCCGCCGTGCTGCGCGTGCTGGCGATGGCGAGCGAGCACTATCCGATCCTGGAGAAGTTCGACGTGTTCGACCGCCACGACGTTCCGGTCAGGGATCGCGCCGCGCGCCGCGAGGCATTCCGCGAGCAGATGCGCGACGACGTGCGCAAGCGACTGGCTAGATCGTGATGCGATTCCACAGAATCGCATCACGATCCAATCTCTTTGTTTGAGCATGATCTCCGCGCAAACGCGTTCCGCGTTTGTCGCGAGGGAAAACCGGTTTGCACTTTTCCGGATCATGCTCTAGCCGACGGCTTGGTTAACAGGAAACGCGCGCCACGCGCACCGCGTTAAGCCTTGCTTCATTTCGGCTTAAGCGTTCGTTAGGCACAACAAAACGTTTCGCCGCAAAGGCTGCGACTTAACGCTCCGCGCAGCGTTCCGGTGACTGCATTTTATTCAAATGCGGTCTAACCCATCGCCGTGGATGGCGCCATTCACGCTGCGCCTCATGACTTGTCCGGAGACTGCCCCCATGAAGAAGTTCCTGCTCGCAACCGCCGCCGTCGCGGCGGCCGTCGCTGCCTTTGGCGCGACCGCCAACGCCGCCGATTTCAACCGTGGCTACTATCAGAAGGCGCCCGCGCCTGTTTACGCCGCTCCGCTCTACAACTGGACCGGCTTCTATCTCGGCGGCCATCTCGGCGGCGTTTTCTCCCAGAACAACAATTTCAACGGCCTCGCGCTGTCCGACTCCGACGCCCGCTTCATGGGCGGCGTGCAGGCCGGTTACGACTGGCAGCTGTCGCCGATGTGGGTGATCGGCCTCGAAGGCCAGTATTCCTGGGTCGGCGGCCATCAGCTCAACGCGATCTTCCCGGGCGGCTACGTCTACAACAACAACCAGCGCGGCATCGGCTCGATCACCGGCCGCGTCGGCTACACCTGGGGTCCGGGCCTGATCTATGTGAAGGGCGGTTATGCCTATTCCGACAACAACGAAACGGTGACGCTCGGCGGCGCGCCGGTCGGCTTCACGCTCAGCGACAACCACAACAACGGCTGGACCATCGGCGGCGGCGCCGAATACATGTTCGCGCCGAACTGGTCGGCCAAGGTCGAGTACCAGTACTACGACTTCGGCGACAGCCGCTTCACCGCGCCGGGCGCGCTGGTGCCGGTCGGCAGCTTCCACAATGACGAGCACACGGTGAAGGCGGGCCTCAACTACCGCTTCAATCTCGGCAACCTCGGCGGCCCTGCTTACGGCCGCTACTGAGAGCACGCCCACAACCAACAGTGGAAAAGGCCGGCGCAAGCCGGCCTTTTTGCATCCGATCGCGTGCATCGATTCCGCACGGCGAACCGAGACGTCGCCACTGCGCGGCAGCCCTGAAAAATCCCGCAGATCGTCGCAATTTTCCCGATTTTGTTAACCGGCCGCACCGATACTCCCGCGCCGGGGAAACATCCAAGAGTAGTGGCCAAGGATAGTGGCCAAGCGTAGTGGGCCAGGGGGCACAGGGGCAATGGCGTTTCGGTTCAAGCTCGGCAAACCAAATCTCAAGCGTATCCATCTGCCGCAGATGGGCGTCAGGGGCAGCCTGTTCGCGGCATTCGCTGTGATCGCAGGCATGGCGCTGGTGATCAGCGCAGGCGCCGGCATCGTGCTGCATCAGCTCGGCGGCACCATGACCGATCTCTCCGGCCGCGACATTCCGCGGCTTGCCGCGAGCCTGCAACTTGCCGCGCAAAGCGCTTCGCTTGCGGCGCAAGGTCCCGGCCTGCTCGCCGTGCAGAGCGACGACGCGCTGAACGATCGCACCAAGAAGGTGCAGGACGTCGCACGGCTCACCAACGCCAAGCTTGGCGAGATCATCGAGCTCGGCGCCGACAAATCCGTGGTCAGCGCATTGCAGGAGAACGTCAAGAACACCGACGAGGCCACCAAGAGCCTGATCTCGGCGGCGCGCGAGCGGCTCGAGGTCGGCGCGCTGCGCGACAAGCAGTACAACGCGCTGCGCAAGGCGCAGGCGGCGTTCGTCTCCGCCGCAAGTCCCGCGATGCTCGACGCGCAGACCCGGCTCAACGCCATCCTCGCCGCGGCCGAGGTGTCCGCAGACGACGCCACTGAAGCGGCCCGCACCGTCGGCCAGATCAGCAACGTGCTCGCCGCCGGCAATCTGATGGCCGCCGACATGACCGCGGCGCTGTCGGCCAATTCCAGCGAAACGCTCGATGCGATCGAGGCCGAGTTCAAGGCCGCGCGTGAACGCGTCAAGTCCAACCTCGAGGACCTGCCGAACAATCTCGCGATCGTCGCGGTGCGCGACACCGCCTCGAGGCTGCTCGTGCTCGGCGAAGGCAAGACCGGCGTGTTCAAGATTCGCCAGAAGGAGCTCGACGCGATCGACTACGGCCAGACCATCCTGGAAGAGACGCGCAAGCTCAATGTCGGGCTCGGCATCAGCGTCCAGCAGCTGGTCGACGCGGTGCAGAAGGAGACCGACAGTTCGACCTTCCAGGCGCGGCAGCAGATCTCGCTTGCCACCATGGTGATGATCGGCCTCGGCGCCCTGACGCTGGTCGGCTCGTTCCTGTTCGTCTGGCTCTATGTCGGACGCAACATCCTGCGCCGCATCCGCGGCCTGCAGCGCTCGATGCAGCTGCTGTCCGACGGCGACCTCGACACCGAGATCCCGCAGAGCCGCCAGCGCGACGAGATCGCCGTCATGGCCGACGCGCTGCAGGTGTTCCGCGAGAGCATGGTCGAGAGCCGCGAGCTCACCGAAAACCAGAACAAGGACCGCAGCGCCAAGGCGGAGCGCGCCTCGCGCATGGAAGCGCAGATCGTCACGTTCGAATCCAACGTCCGCAGCGCGCTCGACAGCCTGCAGACCGCGGCAAACTCGATGCAGTCGACCGCGCAGAGCATGTCGGCGACCGCGGACCAGTCGAGCGCGCTGGTCAACGCCGTCGCGTCGGCCGCCGAGGAAACCTCGGTCAACGTGCAGACGGTGTCGGCCGGCACCGAGGAGCTGTCGTCCTCGATCCAGGAGATCGGCCGCCAGGTCGTCACCTCGGCGGAGATCGCCCGCAAGGCGGTGGAGGAAGCCAGCGCCACCGACAGCACGATGCAGGGGCTCGCCGACAATGCCGCACGCATCAGCGTCGTGGTCGACCTGATCCAGACCATCGCCTCGCAAACCAATCTGCTCGCGCTCAACGCCACCATCGAGGCGGCGCGCGCCGGCGAGGCCGGCCGCGGCTTTGCCGTGGTCGCCTCCGAGGTGAAGAACCTCGCGAGCCAGACCGCGAAGGCGACCGAGGAAATCCGCCAGCAGATCGTCAGCATGCAGGAGGTGACGACGACGGCGGTCTCCGCCATCCGCAACATCTCGAGCACGATCGGCGAGATCAACGACGTCACCACCGCGATCGCCGCCGCGGTCGAGCAGCAGGGCGCGGCGACCCGCGAGATCGCCCGCAACATCCAGCACGCGGCGGGCGGCACCAGCGAGGTGTCGAGCAACATCGTCGGCGTCTCGACCGCCTCGGCCGAGGCGGGCACCGCCGCCGGCGAGGTGCTGAGCGCCTCCGACGCACTGCGCCGCGAGGCCGACGTGCTGCGCTCGGAGATCGACGGCTTCCTGTCGAACATCCGCGCGGCCTGAGGTGCCATCGTCATTCCGGGGCGGTCCGCAGGACCGAACCCGGAATCTCGAGATTCCGGGTTCGCCTCTTCGAGGCGCCCCGGAATGACGGAAGTTTGTTCGCGCGCCCGTTCATATCATACGGGTTACGGAATTCTCGGACTACCCGTCCCATTCTCCGGACGACTATCTGATTTTTCGGCTGGCGCGGCGGCCCGTGTGCCGCTAAGCCGGTAGCATGCATACGAAGACCGACCCCGTGCACTCCTCGGCGGAGGCACTGCGATACCCCTGGGAGAATCATCCCGGCCACGACCAGGTCGTGGAGGTGGCTCCCGGCGTGCTGTGGGCGCGGCTGAAGCTGCCGTTCCGCCTCAACCATGTGAACATCTATCTGCTCGCCGATGGCGACGGCTGGACCATGGTGGATGCCGGCTTCGGCAACGAGGAATCGATCGCGGCCTGGACCACGCTGTTCGAGGGGCCGCTGAAGCACGTCAAGGTCACCCGCCTGATCGTGACGCATTCGCATCCCGACCATGTCGGTCTCGCCGGCTGGATCACCGAGCGCTTCGGCTGTCCGCTGTTCATGTCGCAGGTGGAATATCTGCAGTCGGTCTATCACCAGAACCGCGGCACCGAGGAGCGACGCAACGCGCAGCGGCTGTTCTTCCGCCGCCACGGCATGGACGAGGACCTCACCGAGAAGCTGCTCGGCCGTGGCCAGGACTATCTGAAGCGCGTGTCGGTGCTGCCGCCGTCCTATCATCGCCTCACCCATGGCGATGAGGTCGTGATCGGCACGCGGCGCTTCAAGGTGATCACCGGCGGCGGCCACGCGCTCGACCAGGTGATGCTGTATTGCGCGGCCGACAAGCTGTTCCTGTCCGCCGACCAGGTGCTGAGCAAGATCTCGCCCAATGTCAGCGTCTGGGCGGTCGAGCCCGAGCAGAATTCGCTCGGCGAATATCTGGCGTCGCTGGCAATCCTGACCACCACCCTGCCCTACGACGTGATGGTGCTGCCGGGCCACGGCGTGCCGTTCTACGGGCTGAAGACCCGGATCAAGCAGCTCGCCGATCACCATGAGGAGCGCTGCCGGCTGATCGCCGAAGCCTGCCGCGAGGTGCCGCAGACCTCCAAGGAGCTGGTGCCCGTGGTGTTCCACAAGCACGTGCTGGACGAGCACCAGATGGGCTTCGCCGCCGGCGAGCTGGTCGCCCATGTCAACTACATGCTGGTCGAGGGCCGCCTGACGGCCGAGATGCACGCCGACGGCATGCTGCGCTTCAGGACCACCTGAACCCGGCCGGGCGGCAAGCGGCGCCCGGCGATTTGACCGAAATCGAGCCGAACGGCCCCGGCTAGGGCAATTTGCCCAACTGCGACGCATGCCCAGATGTGGGTCAATGCATGGACATTAGAGCTGGAAAAGCTCTAAGAAGAAGCAGTCATTCCGGTCAGGTTCCGCTTTCTGGGTTTGCCGATGGATTACAGCCAGTTCTTCAATACCGCCCTCAACCGCCTGCACGACGAGCGGCGCTACCGGGTGTTCGCCGACCTCGAACGGATCGCGGGCCGCTTCCCGCACGCCACCTGGCATTCGCCGAAGGGCAGCCGCAACGTCGTGATCTGGTGCTCCAACGACTATCTCGGCATGGGCCAGCACCCCAAGGTGGTCGGTGCCATGGTCGAGACCGCGACCCGGGTCGGCACCGGCGCCGGCGGCACCCGCAACATCGCGGGCACCCATCATCCGCTGGTGCAGCTCGAGGCGGAACTCGCCGACCTCCACGGCAAGGAAGCCTCGCTGCTGTTTACCTCGGGCTATGTCTCGAACCAGACCGGCATCTCGACGCTCGCCAAGCTGATCCCGAACTGCCTGATCCTGTCGGACGCGCTGAACCACAATTCGATGATCGAAGGCGTGCGCCAGGCCGGCTGCGAACGCCAGATATTCCGCCACAACGACGTCGCGCATCTCGAGGAGCTCTTGATCGCCGCCGGTCCCGACCGGCCGAAGCTGATCGTCTGCGAGAGCCTTTATTCGATGGACGGCGACGTCGCACCGCTCGGCAAGATCTGCGATCTCGCCGAGCAATACGGCGCCATGACCTATCTCGACGAAGTGCATGCGGTCGGCATGTACGGCCCGCGTGGCGGCGGCATCGCCGAGCGCGACGGCGTGATGCACCGGATCGATATCGTCGAGGGCACGCTGGCAAAAGCCTTCGGCTGCCTCGGCGGCTACATTGCAGGCCGCGCCGAGGTCATCGACGCGGTGCGCTCCTATGCGCCGGGCTTCATCTTCACGACCGCGCTGCCGCCGGCAATCTGCTCGGCCGCGACGGCTGCGATCCGGCACCTGAAGACCTCGAACTGGGAGCGCGAGCGCCACCAGGACCGTGCCGCCCGCACCAAGGCGATCCTGACCGCCGCCGGCCTGCCGGTCATGTCGAGCGACACCCATATCGTGCCGCTGTTCGTCGGCGATCCCGAGAAGTGCAAGCGGGCCTCCGACCTGCTGCTCGAGGACCACGGCATCTACATCCAGCCGATCAACTATCCGACGGTCGCCAAGGGCACCGAGCGCCTGCGCATCACGCCCTCGCCCTACCATGACGACGGCCTGATCGACGCGCTGGCCGAGGCGCTGCTCCAGGTCTGGGACCGGCTCGGCCTGCCCCTGCACCAGAAGTCGCTGGCCGCCGAGTAACCCTATCCGTTTCCGACCCCGAATTTGGGCCGGCCGTGCATCGCGCGGCCGGCCCTTTGCGTTATAATCCTGACAACCGGCCCTTCCCCAGCGGCCGGGACAGGAGATGAGCAGCGATGCTGCACGACTGGGGCGTAATCGCCACGGCGTTCGCCTACATCGGATTGTTGTTCTTCATTGCCAGCCGCGGCGACCGCAGCTCGCCGGGCGAGCGCGGCCGCGCCAGCCAGTGGATCTACCCGCTGTCGATGGCAATCTACTGCACCTCCTGGACCTTCTTCGGCTCAGTGGGCTTTGCCACCCGCACCAGCATCGACTTCCTGGCGATCTATGTCGGCCCGATCGTGATGGTCGGGCTTTGCACGCCGCTGCTGCGTCGGGTGATCGCGCTCGCCAAGTCGCAGAACATCACCTCGATCGCCGACTTCATCGCCGCGCGCTACGGCAAGAGCCAGGCGGTGGCGGCGACCGTGGCACTGATCGCGATCATCGGCTCGGTGCCCTACATCGCGCTGCAGCTCAAGGCGGTGGCGGCGTCGCTGGAGACCATCCTGAGCGAGGACCAGGCGTTCTCGAAAATCCCCGTGATCGGCGACATCGCGCTGATGGTCACGCTGGCGATGGCGGTGTTCGCGGTGCTGTTCGGCACCCGCCACACCGACGCGACCGAGCACCAGCACGGCCTGATCCTCGCGATAGCGGCCGAGTCCATCGTCAAGCTGGTCGCCTTCATCGCCGCCGGCGCTTTCGTCACCTTCTGGATGTTCTCGCCGGTCGAGCTCTACGAGCGCGCCCTGAAGACGCCGGAGGCGGTGCGCGCGATCGAATATGTCCCGTCGATCGGCAATTTCCTGATCATGACGCTGCTGTCGTTCTGCGCGGTCATGCTGCTGCCGCGCCAGTTCCATGTCAGCGTGGTGGAGAATTCGACGCCCGCCGAAGTCACCCGGGCGCGCTGGCTGTTCCCGCTCTACCTCATCGCCATCAACCTGTTCGTGATTCCGATCGCGATCGCAGGCCTCGTCATCTTCCCGTTCGGCGCGGTCGATGCCGACATGTTCGTGCTGGCGCTGCCGATCGAGGGCAATTCGCAATTGCTCAGCCTCGCCGTGTTCGTCGGCGGGCTGTCGGCGGCGACCGCGATGGTGATCGTCGAATGCGTCGCGCTGTCGATCATGGTCTCCAACGACATCGTGCTGCCGCTGGTATTGCCGCGCAGCGACGACGCCAGCGCCGGCCAGAAGGACTTTGGCGATTTCCTGCTGAAGGCGCGCCGCTTCTCGATCTTCGCCATCATGGTGCTGGCGTATTTCTACTATCGCGCGCTCGGCAACACCCAGCTGGTCGCGATCGGCCTGCTGTCGTTTGCCGCGATCACCCAGCTGGCGCCGGCGTTCTTCGGCGGCCTGTTCTGGCGCAGAGCCACCGCACGCGGCGCCATGGCGGGCATGCTGGTCGGCTTCGCGACGTGGCTCTACACGCTGTTCATCCCGAGCTTCCTGGAAACCTCGACCGCCGGCCTGATGCTGCTGCAGCACGGGCCGTTCGGGATCGAGGCGTTGCGGCCGCAGGCGCTGTTCGGCGCCGACCTGCCGCCGCTGCTGCACGGCGTGCTGTGGAGCCTTGCGCTCAACATCCTCACCTATGTGCTGTTCTCGCTGGCGCGCGCGCCGTCCTCGATCGAGTTGTTGCAGGCCGACGTGTTCGTGCCCAACGCGCTGGCCCCGATCGCGCCCAGCTTCCGGCGCTGGCGCACCACGGTGACGGTGGAGGATATCCAGAGCACGGTGACGCAATATCTCGGCCCCGACCGCACCCGCGAGGCCTTCGCCTCCTTCGCCGTCGACCGCAACATCGTGCTGCTGGCGTCGGCTCCGGCCGATTTCGAGTTGCTGCAGCATGCCGAGCGGTTGATCGCCTCCTCGATCGGGGCCGCGTCCTCGCGCCTTGTGATGTCGCTGCTGCTGCAACGGCGCACGGTGTCGGCCAAGGCCGCGCTGAAACTGCTCGACGACTCCCACGCCGCCCTGCACTTCAACCGCGAGATCCTGCAGACCGCGCTCAATCACGTGCGCCAGGGCATCGCGGTGTTCGACGCCGATCTGCAGCTGATCTGTTCCAACCGCCAGTTCTCCGAATTGCTGGGGCTGCCGCAGCATCTGGTGCAGCTCGGCATCCCGCTGTCCGAAATCCTCGAATTCATGGGCGCGATCAGTCCGCCTGCGTCCGGCGACGGCGACAGCCTGCTGCAGGCCCGCCTGCGCGCCTACACCACTGAGGGCGAGCCTTATCTGGAACGCTTCACCGACCGCCATCTGGTGATCGAGGTGCGTGCCAACCGCATGCCGGGCGGCGGGCTCGTCATCACCTTCTCCGACGTCACGCCGAGCTTCGAGGCGGCGGAGGCGCTGGAGCGCGCCAACGCGACGCTGGAAAAGCGGGTGCGCGACCGCACCGAGGAGCTGACGCGGCTGAACTCGGAGCTCGCGCTCGCCAAGGGCATCGCGGAAGACGCCAACGCCTCCAAGACGCGGTTCCTGGCGGCCGCCAGCCACGACATCCTGCAGCCGCTCAATGCGGCGCGCCTCTACGTCACGAGCCTGGTCGAGCGCCAGAACGGCGGCGAGGATTCCCGCCTGGTCGAGAACATCGACGACTCGCTCGAGGCGATCGAGGACATCCTGGGCGCGCTGCTCGACATTTCCAGGCTCGATGCCGGCGCCATGACGCCGGCGATCACGAGCTTCCGGATGGCCGACCTGATGCGCTCGCTGGAGATCGAGTTCATGCCGATCGCCCGCGACAAGGGCCTCGACCTGCGCTTCGTGCCGTGCTCGCTGCCGGTCGAATCCGACCGCTCGCTGCTGCGCCGGCTGCTGCAGAACTTCATCTCCAACGCGATCAAATATACCCCGCGCGGCCGCGTCTTGATCGGCTGCCGCCGCCGCGGCACCACGCTCCAGATCAGCATCTTCGACACCGGCGTCGGCATTCCCGTGCAGAAGCGCGGCGAGATCTTCAAGGAGTTCCACCGCCTCGAGCAGGGCGCCCGGATCGCCCGCGGCCTCGGCCTCGGCCTGTCGATCGTCGAGCGGCTGGCGCGGGTGCTCAACCACCGCATCGCGATCTCGGCCAATGTCAGCGGCGGCTCGGCGTTCTCGGTCACCGTGCCGGTCGCGACCGCGGTCAACCATACTGCGGCCGTCACCACCGCCACGCCCCTGTCGAAGACGCCGATGAGCGGCTCGCTGATTGTCTGCATCGAGAACGATCCCGCCATCCTCGACGGCATGAAGACGCTGCTGACGGCGTGGGACGCCGAGGTGATCGCGGTGCTCGACGCCGACGGCGCGATCAGCGCGATCGAGGCCGCCGGTGGCCGCGTCACCGGCGTCCTGGTCGACTACCATCTCGACCGCGGCAACGGCGTCGCCGCGATCCGCGAGATCCGCCGCCGCTTCGGCGACGGCATTCCGGCGATCCTGATCACCGCCGACCGCAGCCCTGCGGTGCGCGCCGCCGCGCGCGAGGAAAACATCGCGGTGCTGAACAAGCCGGTGAAACCCGCCTCGCTCCGCGCCCTGCTCGGACAATGGCGCACCCAGCAGATGGTGGCGGCGGAGTAGCGCGCGGCGGCGCAATCCGGGCGCGCATCTCGCATTGGATCATGATGCGACTGGATCGAATCGCATCATGAAGGCACGGCAAAGACACGGCGCTCCCTCCCGCAAGCGCGTGAGGTGAAGCGAGCCTGCGCAGTGGCCGGCTCAACTGAAAATCACATGCTCCAGCAAGATCGCCAAGCGTCGGTTCAGTTCGGTCCCATTCCGGCCGACGCCGGGTGCCCTGGCACCTGAAAGCGCTTGCCTGTGTCGGTGACGTTGGTTCCGTCGACCTTGAGGATCGAGAAATCCTGGCTGAGGTAGTTCCCGACCAGGATGTATTTTCCGTCAGGCGTGAAGACCGCGGCCTCAGGCAGTCCGCCGACTTCGATATCTCCGGTCTTGGTCACTTTCTTGCCGTCGATCTTCAGGACCGAGACGCTGCCGTTCTTCTCATGGAAGAACGCATTCTTCATGTTCGAGCCGCGCAGGATCACCGAGACTGCGAGATCCCCCTTCGGACTGACGCCAAGCCCCTCCGGTCCATCGCCGACCACCACGCGATCGATGATGCGCGGCGGCTTCGCTTCGAGATCGATGACGCTGGCCGTGTCGACGCTGCCGTCCGACGCGCCTGAGTTGCCATTGTCCGACGTCAACGCGATCTTGCTGTTCGGGGTCACCGCGACGTTGTAAGGCCATTGGCCGGCCGGCAGGTCTATCTTGGCGTAGGTGACTTTGTCGCCGGCGATATCGAGCACCGATATCTTGTGCCCGGGAAAACGCGCGACCAGCGCGTGCTTGCCGTCTGGCGCGAACGCGACATGTGCGACACTGTCTGGCATCGATATCGTGTCGGTGATCTTGACGTCAGTGCCGTTGACCGAAAGCACGCTGATCGAATTGTCCCCGCGGTTGGCAACCAACGCCATCTTGCCATCGGGACTGAAGCTCAACCCTGATGGCTGCTTTCCGCCGGCAATGGTCGCTGCCAGCTTGGGCGGGGTCGCCTTGAGATCGATCACATAGATCTTGTTATCCGGCACCTGCTTCAGAGCGTCGCCTTCCTTCACCACGTCGACCGAATCAGCGACCAGCGCCACCGTTCCGGTCGGATCGATAGCGACGTTGACCGGGGGGCCGACTACCGAGTTCTTCAATGGGAGAGAAGCCGCAATCTTCGGGTTCTCGGGATCGGCGAGATCGATGATCAGCACTTGATCCTTGCCGGGCGCTGACAGCACCGGCTTGCCGTCGTCGTCCCACAACAGCTTCTCGTCCAGGCCGACGATCATGAAGGGCTTGGCCTGAGCGCAATTGAAAGAGCTGGTACCGAGAAGGATTGCCGCAGCCAGAGATAGTCCGGCGACGCGAGTGACGGAAATCATGGCGTTCTCCCCAAAAGCACGCGGCCTCTCACGGGCCGATGCCGGACAGGATACTCGGTTTTCGACCGATGCGCAGTTTGAATGGGATCTGGATGGCTTCGCGAAAGCGTGCCATCGGGCGCTTTCGCGCCCCTTTTTTCAATGCCGTGGCCCGAGCCCGGCGATCACAGCTGGAGTTGCTCGGGACTACGTCGGCGGCGTGCCCTGGCGCCACTGGCCGCCGGCGATCTTGGCGGCGGCGATCACGGCTTGGGTGCGGCTTTCGACGCCGAGCTTCTGCAGGATCGCCGAGACATGGGCCTTGATGGTGGCTTCTGAGACGCCGAGCTCATAGGCGATCTGCTTGTTGAGCAGCCCCTCGGACAGCATCATCAGCACCCGCACCTGCTGCGGGGTCAGCGTCACCAGCCGGTCGCGCAGCCGCGTCATGTCGGGATCGCCGGCCGCCGACAGATCGGTGTCCGGCGGCACCCAGACGTCGCCCTCCATCACCTTCATGATGGCATCCCGCAGCGTCTCGACGCCGAAGCGCTTGGGGATGAAACCGGAAGCGCCAAAGTCGAGCGAGCGGCGGATGGTCCCGGCATCGTCACTGGCGGATACGATCACCACCGGGATCGCCGGATACTGCGCCCGCAGATAGATCAGGCCGGAGAAACCGCTGATCCCCGGCATGCTCAGGTCCAGCAGGATCAGGTCGACCTCGGAGTCCCGTTCCAGCAGCGCGGTCAGATCCTCGAACGATCCGGCCTCGCTGATCGTGGCCGAACTCACGACGCTCGACACCGCCTGACGCAACGCATCGCGGAACAGCGGATGGTCGTCGGCGATGACAAGATGAGTATTGGCAGCAGCAGTCATCTCAGTCCCACAAGCGGGCTTTAGGCAAACCCGCGTCGCTCGGTTTTCGCCCGCGCGGCAGTATCACGCAAGCGCTTGATAATACCAGATGCCAACGCGGTTAACCCGCGCAGCTTGTGCGCCGCAATAGACGCCTGCGGAGGCGTTCCATCCTGCTCTTCCTTCAGAAGATAGGTTCGATCCTGAAAAGGCCAAAAGTCTTATTGGGGCGGGTTTCACTGCGATGTTACCTTCATCTCAAGCCGAGGGCCTATTCGGGCCTCACCCGCCAGCCGGGGGCGAGCATGGCAGCAATATTTCGGGGGGAGCAATCCAGATGTCCACTATGACTGCAACTTCGGCGCGGCCCGCCGGCATGACAAAGGATGAGCGTTTCGTCATCCTCGCGTCGTCGCTCGGTACCGTGTTCGAGTGGTACGACTTCTATCTCTACGGTTCGCTGGCCGGCATCATCGGCGCGCAGTTCTTCTCGGACTATCCGCCGGCGACCCGCGACATCTTCGCGTTGCTGGCATTCGCCGCGGGCTTCCTGGTGCGCCCGTTCGGCGCGATCGTGTTCGGCCGGGTCGGCGACATCGTCGGCCGCAAATACACCTTCCTCGTCACCATCCTGATCATGGGTCTGTCGACCTTCATCGTCGGCCTGTTGCCCAACGCCAAGACCATCGGCATCGCGGCGCCGATCATCCTGATCTCGCTGCGTCTGCTGCAGGGCCTCGCGCTCGGCGGCGAATATGGCGGTGCCGCGACCTATGTCGCTGAGCATGCCCCGCCCGGCAAGCGCGGCTACTACACCTCGTTCATCCAGACCACGGCAACGCTTGGACTGTTCCTGTCGCTGCTGGTGATCCTGTTCACGCGAACCCTCACCGGCGAAAAGGACTTCGCCGACTGGGGCTGGCGCATTCCATTCCTGGTGTCGGTGCTGCTGCTCGGCATCTCGGTCTGGATCCGGCTGCGGCTGAACGAATCGCCGGTGTTCCAGCGGATGAAGGAGGAGGGCAAGACCTCCAAAGCGCCGCTGACCGAGGCCTTCGCGACCTGGAGCAACGCCAAGATCGTGATCCTCGCGCTGCTCGGCCTGACCATGGGCCAGGCGGTGATCTGGTACACGGGCCAGTTCTACGCGCTGTTCTTCCTGCAATCGATCCTGAAGGTCGACGGCTACACCGCCAACCTGCTGATCGCCTGGTCTCTGTTGCTCGGCACCGGCTTCTTCCTGGTGTTCGGCGCGCTGTCGGACAAGATCGGCCGCAAGCCGATCATCCTGGCCGGCTGCCTGATCGGCGCACTCACGCTGTTCCCGATCTTCAAGATGATCACGACCAACGCCAATCCGGCGCTGGAGAAGGCCTATGAGACGGTCAAGGTGCAGGTGGTTGCGGATCCGGCCGGCTGCGGCGATCTGTTCAACCCGGTCGGCACCCGCGTCTTCAGCGCGCCTTGCGACACCGCCCGCGCCTTCCTTGCCCAATCGTCGGTGAAATATTCGACGGTGCCGGGCCCGGCCGGCTCGCCGGTAAAGATCCTGATCAACGACAAGGAAGTGCCGTACACCGACGCCAAGACGTCGAACCCCGCAATCCTCGCGGCGGTGCAGGCGGCGGGCTACCCGAAGCCGGGTGACGCCGGCATCGTGAAGATGTCGCACCCGTTCGATGTCTTCCGTCCGCAGGTGGCCTCGGTCATCGGCCTGCTGTTCATCCTGGTGCTCTATGTCACCATGGTCTACGGCCCGATCGCCGCCATGCTGGTCGAACTGTTCCCGACCCGCATCCGCTACACCTCGATGTCGCTGCCCTATCATATCGGCAACGGCTGGTTCGGCGGCCTGCTCCCGGCGACCGCGTTCGCGATCACCGCCTCGACCGGCGATATCTACTCCGGTCTCTGGTATCCGGTCATCTTCGCCGCAATCACCGTCGTGGTCGGCGCGCTGTTCATTCCGGAAACCAAGGACGTCGACATCACCAAGACCTGACCGTCGACATCGCGATCAAATCAAACTGCATCGGCCGCGGAGCGATCCGCGGCCGATGTCATTTGGAGGCCACGTCTTGAAAGACAGGTCGCGCGCGTCAGCGCGTGGCGCCGATGAATTGCAGCACGATCTCGCGCCGGTGCGGACGGGCGCGATGCTCGATCAGATAGATGCCCTGCCAGGTGCCGAGCGCCATCTCGCCGTCGAGCACGGGGACCTGCAGCGAGGTCGCCGTCAGCATGGTCTTGATGTGCGCCGGCATGTCGTCAGGGCCTTCGGTGTCGTGACGCCAGCCGCCGTCTTCGGGCGCTGCGCGGTCGAGCGCCGTCTTCAGATCGACCAGCACGGTCGGATCGGCATTCTCCTGGATTGTCAGCGAGGCCGAGGTGTGGCGGATGAACAGCGTGACCGCACCCTCGCCGGCACGCGCCTCGCGCAGGAATTTGGCGACCTCGCGCGTGATGTCGGTAAAGCCGGCGCCCGACGTTTCGACCGCCAGGCGCGACGACACGATGCTGGTTGCCGCGACGGAGGATGGCGCCGAGTGCGACATTTGCTTCGATGAACTCATCTTACCTCTAGACCGTCGTCCCGGCGAAAGCCGGGACCCATAACCACCGATGTTCATTGGTTACGCGAGATATCAACTCCGAGTCGTCGAAATCGAGAGGCTACGGCGTATGGGTCCCGGCTTTCGCCGGGACGACGCTGGAGAGACAGCGCCAGCACAACATCAAATCTTGCCGCCATTGACGTCGCGCTGCACGCGGTTGGCCATCTCGATCAGCCGCCGCCAGGCCCGTTCCAGGAACGACATCATGCGATCCATGTCGCGGTCGCTCGGCAGCGGGATCTCGATCTTGCGCTCGCCCTCGGCGACCTTGGGCTCGCTCTTGGGCTCCGGCTTCTTCAGCTGATCGGATTTCGGCAACGCTTCGTCGGTCTTGGCGGACGGTGCGCGCGCGGCGAGCTCACCCTTGAGCCTGTCATTGTCGGCTTGCAGGCGCCCGACCTCGGCGTCCAGCGCCGCCCGTTCGTCCGGCACCATGTAACAGGCCCAGCCGGCGCTGGAATTGGTGCAGGTCGACACCGCGCCGGTGCGCGTGTCGAGCCGCAGGAAACCATCGCCGGCGGGTGATAAGGCGTAGCGGCCATTTTCGGTGTCCGGCGCGGTTTGCGCGATCGCCGCGCCGCCGCTTGCGATCAGGATAGCAGCAATTGCGATGGACAATTTCGACGGCGACATCGCGATGGGCATGGCTTGCTCCGCCTCAACCTGATTCCTGCCCTAGACCACAGAGCTATAGGGCTTGCGGCCCGACTTCAACGCGTCTTCAAGCAATTCGATCCGGTCCTGGCCCCAGAACACCTCGCCATCGAGCACATATCCGGGCGAGCCGAACACGTCGGCGTCCAATGCATTCTGGCGATTCTGCTCATAGGCCGCGCTGATCGCTTCAGTGCCGGAGCGCTCCACCAGCTGCCGGCCGGGCAAACCGGCATCGTCGGCGAGCTTCACCAGCGTCGCAGGATCAGCAAGATTAAGCTGCTGCTCCCACACCGCGGGATAGGCCCGTTGCAGGAACGGCTCGGGGTCGAGGCCGGCCTCGAGCATCGCGATCACCACGCCATCGGCAAGGCGCCCGTTGAACGGCCAGTTGGCCGGCTGCAGATGAAAATTCAGCCCGCGCTTGTCGCGCCAGCGCTGCAACTCGATCATCCGATAGCGCTGCCGCACCGGATGGCGCTTGGCGAGCGGCAGTCCGCCGGTCTCGGAGAACAGATCGACCAGCAGCACAGGCCGGTAATTTACCTTGAGATCGTAAGTGCTTACGAGTCGAACGAAGGGCTTGTGGCCGATATAGGCCCAGGGGGATTGCAGCGAGAAGTAGTAATCGATCTGGCGCGACATGCGGAACCTGACTGCGTGAGAGGACGGGACTTTCGGCGATCCCAGCAGAGCGGGAATAGCCACGCAATATCGCTCAATGCCACGCAAGCTGTTGCACTGCGATCACTGCGTCACTCTGACCTTGAATATCTCCAAATAAAACCAGCAGAATCAAAGCAATAACTGGTTACGACGCAATCTTGACTTGATTAGACGCGGTAAGTATGGTCCGCGCGGCTTTTGACGGGGACGGGCGCAATTTCCATCATCCGCGGCATCGGTTAGTGTTTCCAGCATGGCTGAGAACACCAACGACGGCGCAAATGGAAGTCGCGATCAATCGCCTCCTGACGAAGCTGCGCTTTCCGCAAGGCTCGGAAGTCTCGATCATCGGTTGTCAGAAATTCGCGACAGCCGCAGGAGCAAGACTGATCAATCCGGTAATGAAAGCGGGGACAGTGCGGCCAGAGCTTCGGCTATGGCGCTCGGTTTTCGTCTTTCCTCGGAGCTGATCGCGGGCGTTGCCGTCGGAGCGGCGATTGGCTGGGGGTTCGACCGTTTGCTGTCGACGTCGCCATTCGGCTTCATCGTGTTAACGCTGCTCGGCTTCGTCGCCGGGGTGGTCAACGTGGTGAGGTCCGCGGGCGTGGCCTCGGGCAAGCGCTGAGCGCTGGCGGGAAGTCACGACATTTGAAATTCGATTACCGGCACGATAGCCGGTGGACCAAGAGCCGCGCGGATGAAAATCGACCCGATCCACCAGTTCAATATCGAGCCCCTCTTCACGCTCGGCCACATCGGCAATCACACGATCGCCTTCACCAATTCCTCGCTCTTCATGCTCATCGCGGTGCTGCTGATTGCGCTGCTGATGCTGGCGAGCGGCCGGGAACTGGTTCCGGGACGGCTGCAGTCGGTCGCCGAGATCTCCTACGAGTTCGTCGCCACCACGATTCGCAGCACGGCCGGCGCGGAAGGCATGAAGTTCTTCCCGCTGATCTTCTCGCTCTTCATGTTCCTCTGCGTCTCGAACCTGGTCGGCGTCATCCCCTACACCTTCACGATCGCGAGCCACCTGATCGTCACCGCGGCGCTTGCGCTTTTGGTGTTCTTCACCGTCCTGATCTACGGCGTCTACAAGAACGGCCTGAAATTCTTCAGCATCTTCGTCCCCCACGGCGTTCCGATCTACATCCTGCCGCTGGTCATGTTCATCGAGATCCTGTCGTTCTTCCTGCGGCCGGTCTCGCACAGCGTTCGTCTGTTCGCCAACATGCTGGCCGGCCACATCGCATTGAAGGTGTTCGCGGGCTTCGTCGCGATGCTCGGCTTCTCGCTGGGCGCGCTCGGCTGGGTTGGCGGCGTGCTACCGCTGGCGCTCACGATTGCGCTGTATGCCCTCGAACTGCTGGTCGCGTTCCTGCAGGCCTACGTGTTCGCGATCCTGACCTGCATCTACCTCAACGACGCCATTCATCCGGGACACTAAGCGGTCCGGGGAATCTCCACCCACCAATCTGTCTATCTTTCTCAAGGAGCTACATATGGAACCGGCAGCAGCAAAACTTATCGGCGCGGGCATCGCGTGCATCGGCATGGGCGGCGCGGGCGTCGGCGTGGGCATCATCTTCGGCAATTACCTCGCCGCTGCGGTGCGTAACCCGTCGGCCGCTCAGGGCCAGTTCGGCAACCTGATCTTCGGCTTCGCCGTGACCGAAGCGCTCGGCATCTTCTCGCTGCTGATCGCGCTGCTCCTGCTGTTCGTTCCGCTCTGAGCGGCACGCCGGTTCCGCTCTGCGGTAACCCGGTTCCGCTTTGCGGTAACCCCTTCGCGCCGCCCAAGGTTCGTTCCAAGGGCGGCGCGCATGACAGCAACAGGAGAACACCATGGCTGAGAGTCATGGCGAGGCAAAAGGCCAGAAAGCCGGCGCCCACACCGAGACCGACGGCGGACATCACGGCGGAGCCTTTCCGCCGTTCGATTCGTCCAACTTCGCCTCGCAGCTGGTGTCGCTGGCGATTGCATTTGTCGCGCTCTACCTGATCGTGTCGCGTATCGCCCTGCCGCGCGTCGGCGGGACGATCGATGCACGTCAGAACAAGATCGAGGGCGATCTGGCCGAGGCGCAGAAGCTGAAGGACGAGTCCGACGCGGCGCTGAAGGCCTACGAGAGCGAACTGGCGAATGCGCGCGCCAACGCGCAGGCGATCGGCATCGAGACCCGCGAGAAGCTGAACGCGGCCTCGGAAGCCGAGCGCAAGGCGCTGGAAGAGAAGTTGGCGGCAAAGCTCGCCGACGCCGAGAAGCAGATCGCAACGACAAGGACCAACGCCATGAGCAACGTCCGCGGCATCGCGGCGGATGCGGCCGGCGCCATCGTCCAGCAACTTGCCGGCGTCACGCCGGACGCCAATGCGGTCAACAGCGCCGTCGACGCGTCGTTGAAGGGATAGACGATGTTTTACGAACCGGAAACCTGGGTTGCGATCGCCTTCGTCCTTCTGCTGGTCGTGTTCGGCTATCTCGGCGTTCATCGCACCCTGCTGACGGCGCTCGACCACCGCGCCGAGCGCATCAAGGCCGAGCTGGAAGACGCCCGCCGTCTGAAGGACGAGGCCAACAAGCTGCTCGGCGAGTACAAGGCGCGCCGCGCCAGCGCGGAGCGCGAGGCCGAGGAGATCATCTCCAACGCCAAGGCCGAAGCCGAGCGGATCGCGGCCGAGGCCAAGACCAAGATGGAAGATTTTGTCGCGCGGCGGACCAAGACCGCCGAGAGCAAGATCGCCCAGGCCGAGGCCCAGGCCGTGGCCGATGTCCGCGCCGCCGCGGCCAACGCCGCGGTGACGGCCGCCTCGACCATCCTGTCGCAGTCGGTCAAGGGCTCGGTTGCCGACGACCTCGTCGGCAAGGGCATCGCCGAAGTCCGCTCCAAGCTGAACTGACGCGATCTGAACTCCTTAAAAAAGGCCGGCGCGAGCTCATCGCGCCGGCCTTTTGTTTTGTCCAAATTCGTCCGTTTGACGCGTTTTCTTCACGCGAACCGGCGTCCACTTCGCTCGAAAACGCGCTGTTACTTCTTCTTGTGTGGCGCGCGGGCCTTGGGCTCCGGCTTCAGGGCCTGCGGGTCGAAGCCGATATAGAAGATGTAATTGTCGTTGTCGGCCGGAGACGGCGCCGGATAGACGACGTCCTCGGCGACCAAGCTGAATGGCACGCTGCCGCTTTCGTCCATCTGCACCGTGGTGGTGTAGGCCTTGGTCATGATGGTCTTCTCGCCGACGCCGCCCTGCACCACGGCAACGCGCAGCGGCACCTGAATGCTCGGTGGCGCGCCCTGGGGACCGACAATGATCCGCCCCTGAATACCGATCTTGGCCGTGATCTGGCCGCTGTTCAGATTGCATTGCCGCGCCGTGCGCGTGATCGAGGCCAGGAACTTGACGTCGTTGCCGACCGCTTCCTTGCCGTTCGCGGCCACCGAATAGGTCGAGGCTCCGGAGCGGATCTGCACCGGCGGGCAGGTCAGTTCGGCGTCGGCATCGTTGAGCTGCTGCGGCGCTGCGGGCGTCGCCGGCTTGTCCTGGTCGGACGAGCCGCCGCCGAACAGGCTCTTGAAGCGGTCGCTCAGCGACTGCGCAGGAGCTGCCGAAGGCAACAAAGTGGCACCGAGACCGATCGATACCGCCGCTGCGAGCGCGAACCTGATCACCCTTTCACCCATCAATATCCTCAAATTTCCCAACCGGGGTTCCCTGTGTTGCGGCCGTTATAGCAAGGCAATGGCGGCGAACCCAAGGCATCGAGGGTGGCACCGCCATCCACAAAAAGGCTTACGGATCAGCCGCGGAAATCCTCGTGCAGCAGGCCGAACAGCAGATGGTCTTGCCAGATCCCGTTGATGCAGAGATAGCGCCGCGCCAGGCCCTCGCGGGTGAAGCCGCACTTCTCCAGCACGCGGATCGACGAGGCATTGGAGGGAATGCAGGCCGCCTCGATGCGGTGCAGATTGAGCTCGCCGAACAGCGAGGGCAGCAGCACCCGCAGCGCCGTCGTCATGTAGCCGCGATGGGCATGCGGCAGCCCGACCCAGTAGCCGATCGTGCCGGCCTGCACGATGCCGCGCCGCACATTGGCGAGCGTGATGCCGCCGATCATCACCCCGTCCGATTCGCGGAAGATGATGAACGGATAGGAGCGGTCGGCGGCGATATCCTCGGTGTAGCGGCGCAGCCTCCGGCGGAAGCCGGCGCGGGTCAGGTCGTCGGAGGGCCAAATCGGTTCCCATGGCGTGAGATAGGCGCGGCTGAATTCGCGCAATTGCGCCCATTGCGGGAAATCCGACATCTGCGGCGCGCGCAGCAAGAGCCCGTGACCGCGCGGCATCAGTGCAGCGGGTCCATTGGACGGCAAACGAAACAGGGCCATGGCCCAACACTCCCCGCCACTTCTCCCTCGCCCCGCCCTTGCGGGGAGAGGGTCGGGGTGAGGGGTCTTACCGCAGATTCGGTCTTGCGGCTCTACCCTCACCCGAAGCCTTCGGCCATAGCTGAGGCTCCGCCTCGGCGTATGTCCGTCAACGGCCGCCGGTAGGCGGCCTATGCTCTCCCCGCAAGCGCGGGGCGAGGTAAGCAGAATTCTTAATGCAGCAGCGTCTTTGCCTTCGAATTCGTCAATCCTTCCGCAAAAGCCACCGCCGTGTCCAGACCCCTGCCGCTGCCGAGCGCGACAACGGCGGGCCGGCTGCGCGCCAGCAGGGCACGGGCGGCGTTGCGGCTCGATTCGACGCTGACCGCGTCGATTCGGGCCACCAGTTCTTCCACCGTCTGCGGCCGGCCATAGGCTAGCACATGGCGTGCCAATTGTTCGGCCCGCGATGAACAGCTTTCCAGCGCCATCAACAGGCCGGCCTTCATCTGCGCCTTGGCGCGGGCGACCTCGGCCTCGGTCAGGGTTTCGACCGCGTCGTTGATGACGTCGACGATGACTTCCATCATTTCCGGCGCATCGGCCGGATCGGTCCCGGTGTACAGGCCGAAGAAGCCGGTGTCGGTGTAGGGCGCGTGGAAGGTATAGATCGAGTAGCACAGCCCGCGCTTCTCGCGCACCTCCTGGAACAGCCGCGACGACATCCCGCCGCCGAGCGTGTTGGTGAAGACCTGCAGCGAGAACAGCGACGGGTCGGTCTGCGGCACGCCTTCGAGCGCCAGCGTCAGATGCGCCTGCTCGAGATCGCGATGCACCACCCGCGAGCCGCCCTTGCCGAACATCGCAACCTGCGGCTTCGGCGCCGGGGTGGCGTCGAAGCTCGCAAACTTCTGCGTGACGTCCTCGACGATCCGCGCGTGATCGACCGCGCCGGCGGCCGCGACCACCATGTCGGGGGCGCGGTAATGCGTCGAGAGATAGCCGCGCAGCATGTCGCGATCGAAGACCTTCAGCGTCTTGGCGGTGCCGAGCAGCGAGCGCCCCATCGGCTGCTCCGGATAGCAGAGCTCGTTGAGATGCTCGAACACGACGTCGTCGGGCGTATCCTGCGCCGCGCCGATCTCCTGCACGATGACGCTCTTCTCGCGCTCCAGCTCGTCCGGCACGAAGGACGGGTTGGCGAGGATGTCGGACAGCACGTCGAGCGCCAGCGGCACGTCGGCCTTCATCACCCGCGCATAATAGGCCGTGGTCTCGGTCGAGGTCCCGGCATTGAGGTCGCCGCCGACCGCCTCGATCTCCTCGACGATCTCGCGCGAGGAGCGCCGCGCCGTGCCCTTGAACGCCATGTGTTCGAGCAGATGCGAGATGCCGTGCTCGTTCGGCTTCTCGTCGCGCCCGCCGACGCCGGCCCAGACCCCGAGCGCCGCGGTTTCCAGATGCGGCATGGTGTCGGTGACGATTGTCAGTCCGCTCGGCAGCTTGGTGATTTCAACGCCCATCAGGCAACTCCCTGCTTGGCAGCACGGCTGACCGACAGCACGAAGCGCTCGACCTCGGCGGAATCATTCTTCATGACCGTGATGTGTTCGGATTTGCTCATCAGGCCTCCGAGCCAGACCGGCAGCTGCGGACGCACCCCGCAGGCGGCTTCCACCGCGTCGGGGAATTTGGCCGCGTGCGCGGTCGACAGCACGATGTTCGGGATCCTGGAATCCGAGGTGTCGCGGTCGGCGACCGCGAGCGCCACCGCGGTGTGGGGATCGACCAGATCGCCCGCCTCGCGCCAGGCGGCGCGGATCGCGGCCGCCGTCTCGGTCTCGTCGGCGCGGCCGGCGTCGAACTCACGGCGCACGGCGGCCAGCGTCGCATCCGGCAGCACGAAACGGCCGGACTGCTTCAGCGAGGCCATCAGGCGGCGGACCTGATCGGCGTCGCGGCCGCTCGCCTCGAACAGCAGCCGCTCGAAGTTCGACGACACCTGGATGTCCATCGACGGCGACGTCGTGGCGTGTACCTCGCGCACCTCGTAGATGCCGGTCTTCAGCGTGCGCGCCAGGATGTCGTTGACGTTGGCGGCGATGCGCAAGTTCCGGATCGGCAGCCCCATCCGCTTGGCGACATAGCCCGCGAAGATGTCGCCGAAATTGCCGGTCGGCACCGTGAAGTCGACGGTGCGCTGCGGCGAGCCGAGCGCGACCGCCGAGGTGAAGTAATAGACCACCTGCGCGACGATGCGCGCCCAGTTGATCGAGTTGACGCCCGACAGCGCCACCTGGTCGCGGAAGCGATGGTTGTTGAACATCGCCTTCACCAGCGCCTGGCAATCGTCGAAGGTGCCTTCGATCGCGAGCGCGTGGACGTTGGCGGCGCCGGTCGTCGTCATCATGCGGCGCTGCACCTCGGAGATGCGGCCGTTCGGGAACAGCACGACGAGGTCGACATTGTCGAGATTGGCAAAAGCCTCGACCGCGGCGCCACCGGTATCGCCCGAGGTCGCGACCACAATGGTGGTGCGCTGCGCGCGCTTGGCCAGCACGTGATCCATCAGCCGCGAGATCAGCTGCATCGCGACGTCCTTGAACGCCAGCGTCGGCCCGTGGAACAGCTCGAGCAGGAACTGGTTCGGCCCGGCCTGGTCGAGCGGCACCACCGCGGGATGGCGGAAGGTGGCATAGGCCTCGTTGGCCATGCGGCCGAGCTCGGCGTCGGAAATCTCGCCGGCGACAAACGGACGGATGATCTCGACCGCGACCTCCCAATAGGGACGGCCGAAGAAGGTAGCGATGGTCTCGGGCGACAGCTGCGGCCAGGTCTCGGGCACGTAGAGCCCGCCGTCACGGGCAAGCCCGGTCAGCATCACATCGCAGAAGCCAAGCACCGGGGCCTCACCCCTGGTCGAAATATACCGCGTCAAACCGCCCTCCAAAGGCTTCGATCCGAGCCTTAAGCCTTTGATATCATGGAATTATCGAGTTCGCTCCATGCGACCCGAACGGTTCACCATAGAAGATCGGACCAGCAATGGGTAGCCCGAAGCGCGCGCTTCGGGGTCGCGGGGTGAGTGACAAGGGGTATCGCTCGCGACCGACCGCCAGCTGCGCCGCATTCACCAATGTCGTCCTGGCGAAAGCCAGGACCCATATGTGGACGGCCCCCGTGGCACAAGAGCTGTTTGGTGAGATCGGATCGCTTGCATCCATATGTCCGGCCTGTTGGGTGCGATCGAATGGATCGCTGGCCAAGATGGTTTGCGCGATGCGAGTTCCAAACAACCACGCGGCCTGTTGGCGGCCGATGGGTCCTGCGGACTGTCTCGCATCGTTGCTCGATCGATCGCTCCATCTGCTCTTGCAGCTCCGGTCGGCCGGCGAGCGAGCCCGCCGGCTAATCGATTAGGCGGCGGCTGTCATGGGATTCATCCGTGCCGCCTCGTAACTCTCGCCCGTTGCCATCAGCTTCCAGGCGATACGGGCCACTTTGTTGGCGAGCGCCACGGCCGCAAGCTTCGGCGGCTTGCGCTTGATCAGGGCCAGCAGCCAGCGCGAGTGATGACCGCGTCCCCGCCTGGCCTGCTGGATCACCGCTGTGGCCCCGACCACCAGCAGACGGCGCAAGTTCTCATCGCCAGCCCGCGTGATCTTGCCAAGCCTGGTCTTGCCAGCGGTGGAGTGGTCCTTGGGTGTCAATCCCAGCCAGGCCGCAAAATGACGACCAGAACGGAACGTGCGCGGATCAGGTGTCTTCATCACCAGCGCGGTTGCAACGATCGGACCGACCGAGGGGATCTGAGCCAAGCGCCGGCCCGTGGCATCGGCGCGGTGCCAGGCCATCAGCTTGGCCTCAACCGCCTCCAACTCACCCTCGAGCCTGACGCGCTCCCGGCCCAGCACCACAAACAGCTCGCGCGCCAGAACCGGAAGCGTCTCGTCCTGCGCAATCCGCACCAGCAGGGGTTCGATCGCGTCCAGTCCCTTGGGGGCGATCAGGCCATACTCCGCCGCGTGGCCGCGTATCGTATTGGTCAGCTGGGTGCGCCGGACGATCAATCCGTCGCGGACACCCATCAGCATCAGCGCGGCCTGCTGCTCGGCCGTCTTCACCGGCACGAAGCGCATGCTCGGCCGGCTCATCGCTTCACACAGGCCTTCTGCATCCCGCCCGTCATTCTTGTTCCGCATCACGTAGGGTTTGACCAATTGCGGTGCCATCAGCTTCACCTCGTGACCGAGCTTGGAAAGCTGACGCGCCCAATGTTGCGAAGCCCCGCAGGCCTCCATCCCGATCACAGTCGGCGGCAATTTGGCGAAGAACTCCAGCACTTGTTTGCGCGACAGCTTCTTGCGCAGCACCACCTGCTCCGCCGCATCAACCCCATGCAGCACAAAAATATACTTCGACGTATCAATCCCAATGCGGATAATCTGGTTCACGGACGGCTCCCTTGTATGAGATCTAGACAACCTCATTCTGGCACACTGATGCCGTAGGGGGCCGTCCACACCATCAGCCACCGTCTTCGGTGATGAGCGGGATCGCGGCCCGGTGTCGCTCAACAATTGAGATTTGGGGTACTGGGTCCTGGCTTTCGCCAGGACGACGATGAGGACGGTTCGTGATTCAAGAGGTCAAACACCGCGGTGTCATCATGCGCGCATGCGGGTGATCCAGTATTCCAGAGGCTGTCGTTGCTTGAGCCGATGGGCCGCGGCGTACCGAGTCGCCCGCAACTACCGGTGTCGTCCCCGCGTCTTTCGCAGGGACGACAGCAAATGTGTGGTGCTGCTTGTGAGTCATAATCACGCGTTCTCGCGACATCCGCGCGCGAGGGGTGCACGTCAATCAGCCTGGGTCGCGCCATCCACTAACCGCTCGGCGGCGCCAGCGGCTGCACGATCTCCCGGAACGGCGGCAGCGCCTCGCAGCGCGCGGCGTGGGCCTTGAGCGCCGGATAGCGCGCGTCGAACAGATGCGGATGCGCCTCGCCGGTGAAGCGCAGCGCGCAGGCCACCGCGATGTCGGCATGGCCGATGCGATCACCCAGCCAATAAGGCGTCTGCACCGCCGCGCGCTCCTGCTCCAGCACCGCGAGCACGCCCGCGACCTGCGCCTCGCAGCGCTCGACCCAGAGCTTCAGCTGCTCCTTGCGCAGCACCCGCTCATAGACAAGGCTCACCGCCTTGTCGGCAAGCCCGGTCGCCAGCGCCGTGATGCGCAGATCCTTGCGCCGCTCCGGCCCCGAGCGCGCGATCATCGCCTTGTCCGGCCCGACCAGCTCGTCGAGATAATCCAGGATCGCACTACTCTCGATCAGCGCCTCGCCGTCATCGAGCACTAGCGTCGGCACCCGCCGCACCGGATTGTAGGCCGCAACCTTCTCCGCATCGCCGAAGGTCGACCACGGCTTGTGCTCGAACGGCAATCCATAGAGCCGCAGCGCGATCGCGGTGCGGCGGACAAAGGGCGAGTCGTACTGGCCGATCAAAAACATCTGTCATCTCGTCGGTCATGCCGCAGGAGGCCGTGCCTCGAAAGCAGAGCTTTCGAAGTGTGCGGCCACGCCGGGTCAAAGGTTGCGCTTTGCACCATCGTAGATGGGCCGCGCCGCATTGCAACCGGATCCTGATCCGGTCCGTTAGGCGAGCTATGCAATCACCGGCACGTGCCTCGCCGCATCGCGCGGCAATTTGCCGTCGAGCCTGGGATCATCGGCCACTTCGATCTGCCGCAGGAACGGACGGAAGCCGGAGCGCTGGTAGAATGCGACGGCCGAGGGATGGTCGAAGGTGCAGGTGTGCACCCAGACGCGGCTGACGTCGCGTGACCAGGCGATCTCGAGCGCGCGGTTCATCAGGAAGCGCGCGGCGCCGGTGCCGATGAATTTTGCGGTGACGCCGAAATAGAGCAGCTGGCATTCGCCGGGCACGCTGAAATCGAGTTCGAGCAGGCCTTCATCCTGGCCGTCGACGGCCAGCCCGTAGAGCTCGTTGCCGGGGGCGTGAATCCTCGAAGCGAGATCGGCGTCTTCGAGCCCGGTGCGGGTGAACCACAGCCACTCCTCGCCGACCCGGCGATAGATATCGCGATACCAGTCGAGCGCGGGCGGATCGACCTTGCGCAGGCGCCACGCGCCGGGCGGGTCGACGCGCAGCGGCGGACGCGCGGTCATTTCCAGATGGGTGACGACGGCAGCGATCTTGCCGTGGGGGATGTCGGAGTAACCATCGGGCAGCAGCATCGCGCGACCTCTGTTTGCAGGCTGTCGGCGGGACATAACCGCACGTCGCCGCAGATGCAATGCAACGCTGCACGCAATGCCTGGTCAGGAGAAGCAGACGAGGTAATCCGCCGCATCCGCCGCTCCTCATTCGAGCGGCCAGGTCCAACGAGCGGGATAAACCAGTTTGAGCGCGCTTTGAGGGAGGGCTCCCCAGGCCCTCCCGTACCCGGTTAGTTGCCGACCCACACGTTGCCGTTGGCGTCGAAATCGTTCTTCGGGTTGTAGCCGGACTCGCGAAGACTCCGCATGCGCATCGCGCGGTCGCTGACATCGCCATTGAGACTGGCGTTGGCATTGAGCACGGCAGGACTTAGTGCTGTACCCATCACGAGACGCTGGTGGGTCCGGTGTTGTGCCGTGCGTCCATCCGCGAATGCCGCCGTGGACAGAGAAACAACTGCGAGCGAAACAAGAATGATTTTCGTCATGGTCAGCTCCTGTGAAGTAACCAGCTGAGCTTTCAATCGCTTCCAGAAAATGCGTGCTCGCGCCGGATGTGAGAACCGTCACAGGCCGGCGGCGATCACGATCGGTCAGACTAGCAGGCAGAAGGCGACGCTTCTTGGACGCCCGCGCACAGCGTCGCGGGAAGTCCGTGCGCAAATCGCAAACGTCAACTTGTAGTGATCCAGATGCGCCGCCGCGTTGATGGCACAAAGTGAATAGTGGCTGACCGCCGCAGTCCGCGTCGGCATTCGCACCGATGAGTCCCGGGTCGCGCTTCCGCTTTCACTCTTCGAGTTCGGCGAGACAAGTGTTGACCCGGGACGACATTACAGTTTGTGGCGCAGCCGATGAGACGTACTCGCTCCCTCACCTCGGCGCCAGCGTGATCGCTTCCGCGGTTGCGGCTACGGCCGTGCCGAACACTCGGTGTCGTCCCGGCGAAGGCCGGGACCCATAACCACCAATGCCGATTGCTTTGCGGTGCTGGGGCCACAGCGCCGTTCAACGACGCAATCCTGTGGTAATGGGTCCCGGCTTTCGCCGGGACGACGTTGGAGTTTGTGGCGCAGCCGGTGAGACGTACTCGCCCCTCACCTCGGCGTCAGCGTGATCGCGTCAGCGGTTGCAGCTTCCACGGCGCCACGGCTGTAGAGCAGCGGCACGTACTGGCCCGTCGCCCATAGCGGCGCGAGGTCGCGGTAGTGGCCGCTGAAGGGATCGCCGGATTGGCCCGGCGTGTTGACGGCGCGGCTCGCATCCCAATTGCCGACATCGAGCACCATGCGGAATGAAGCGCCGGAGATCAGATGATAGTCGGAGCGGCGATAGGTGGCGGCGCGCGGCACGTTGGCGGCGCCGCCGAAGGCGAGCGGGCCGACCTGCATCTGCGCCGCGGTTGCCTTGTCGGCGAGCGGCATTAGCGCGTGATTGAATTGCGCGACATGCAGCCGGCCCCAGCGCCAGGTCGACGCATCGGGGCCGAGCTTGTCGGCAACATCAGCGACCGCCTCGCCGAGACTGTCGCGCAGCACGCGGTCGCGCTCGGTTGAGGGATCGCTGCCGAGGGCGGCGTCGGGCTTTTCGAGATAGCCGACAATGGCGGAGATGCTGGAGGCCTCCGGCGCGATCAGCTCGGCCGCCTTCGGCGCGGTGGTCTTGAGCAGCACCGGGCCGAGATGGTTTGCGATCCACACCTCATAGACCGCGGCGGCTGCGCTGTCGGCCGCGTCGCGCGCATCCCACGCCTTGAGCAGATCAAGGCCCTTCTTGACGTTCACATCATCCGACGTGAGCGGCTTCAGCAGCGCGACGAGGCGCCGCGCGAGCATGCCGGTGTCGTCGTTCTGCAGCGCCATCGCGTCCGCCAGCGTCACCTTGCTGTTGGCCTGCAGCACCTCGGTGATGCGCTGCCAGCGCGCGCTGTCGGCCCATTCGAATCCGACCCTGCGCTCACCCACCGGATAATCCGCCGGCAGGTTCATCTGGTTGGCGGTGGCGATAAAGCCCTGCTTCGGCTGATACAGCTTCGGCAATTCGTCGAGCGACAGAAAGCCCTGCCACTCATAGCGGCCGTCGCCGGGCACCGGCATCAGGCCGTCGAAATTGGCTCGGCGCGGCGTCTTGCCGGCGGCGACCCAGCCGATATTGCCTGACGTGTCGGCATAGACCTGGTTCTCCGACGGCGCGCCCCAGCGCCGCATCGCGCCGAGGAAGCCGTTCCAATTCTTCGCCGTCATGTAGTCGGACGAGCCGAAATAGGCCGAGGTGCCCGGCTCGAACCAGATCGAGCGCACCGCGAACGCATGCTTGTTGTCGGCGTCGACGAAGATCACCGGGCCGTGGCGGGTGAACCTCAGCTCGAGGTCGCGGTCGGCCTCGCCCTTCACCGCTTCCTTCTCATGCACGATCCGCATGTCCTCCCAGCCGCTGCCGTAGCGGTACTGGTTCGGATTGTCGGGATTGAGCTCGTAGACGTAGAGGTCTTCCTGATCGACGTTGAAGATGGTCAGCCCGAACGCGATGGTGTCGTTGTGGCCGATCGAGATGCCCGGCAGCGCCGGCTCGCCGGCACCGATCACGGAGATGCCGGGTGCGTTGAGCCCGACGATGTAGCGCAGCGACGGCACCGAGTGCTCGCGATGCGGATCGTTGGCGAGGATCGGACGTCCGGTCGCGGTGCGCGATGCCGCGATCACCCAGTTGTTGGAGCCGATGGTGTCGCGCTGCTGGTCGGCCTCGGCGAGGTAGGTGTCGGGATCATGCGCCAGCGCCGCCTTCTGGTCCTTCGGCGCGGCGAACTTCACCGGCCGCGTGGCAAGGTCGTAGGCGGCGAGTACCGCCTTCGGCACGCTGCAGGGATCGAGCCCATCGGGGATCCTGGTGGTCCAGGTGGGCTCCAGCTTGACGCGGAAGCGATCGGCATCGAGGCCTGCAGCGCAGGCGACCCGCGAGCGCTTCACCTCGGAGGCGACATTGCGGGTCAGGCCATGGCTGCGGACGCGCACGACATCCTCTGCCGACCACAAATCCGGCATCGTGCCTGCGATCCTGAACTCGATCGGCAGCGCGCGCTTGCCCGCCTGGACGTCGGCGACATAGGCGTTGACGCCGGCGACGAACGCCTCCGCATAGGATTTCGCCTTCGGGCCATAGGCGGCCCATTCCGCATTCATGTCGCCGCGATAGAGGAACAGGCGCAGCGCCTTGTCCTGCTCGGCATAGGCAGGGCCGAAATCCTTCGCCAAGAGGCCGAGCCCGCGCTTGCGCCAGAGATCGATCTGCCAGAGCCGATCGCGCGCGGCGTTGAAGCCCTGCAGGAAGAACAGGTCGTGCTCGTTGCCGGCATAGATGTGCGGGATGCCCCAGACATCGACCAGGATCTGCCCCGGCGCCTTCAGCCCGGCGACGTCGGTCTTGACCTCGCGCGCCGCGACGAGCGGGCTCGGCTTCTCACGCGCGGTGGCGGGAGCGGCAAGTATTGCGGCGCAGAGTGCGGCGGCGAGTAGCGTGGTGACGCGGTTGAGATCCGTGTTCATGTTGTTCTCCGATGGTTGTTATTGATTGTTGCGCGCACTTGGCGAGATTGAGCGGCAGCCGCAGCGGCGCCGCTTGCTTGGTGTGGAGAGAGCCCCCACCCGTAGCGCATCTGATGATGCGCTACAACCTAAGAGCGAGCTTCGCTCGTCTCGACCCCGCTAGCGGGAGAGGTGCAGCGAGCTTGCCGCAGCATCAGTTCATCATTCCCCCTCGTCGCTCGCCAGCACGCCCTTCACGGCGCGGGCCCAGCCGGCGAGCTTGCGCTCGCGCGTCGCCTGGCTCATCGCCGGCCTGAAGCGGTGCTCGAGCCGCCAGTTGTCGGCGAACTTGGCGGGCTCCGGATAGACGCCGGCATCGAGGCCGGCGAGATAGGCGGCGCCGAGTGCGGTGGTCTCCTGGATCATCGGACGGTCGACCGGGGCGTTGAGCAGATCGGCGAGCCGCTGCATGGTCCAGTCCGAGGCGGTCATGCCGCCGTCGACGCGCAGCACGGTGTTGGCGGCGTTGGCCTCCGGCCAGTCGGTGCGCATCGCGGCCCACAGATCGAAGGTCTGGTAGCACACGCTCTCCAGCGTCGCATGCGCGAGCTCGGCCGGGCCGGTGTTGCGGGTGAGCCCGAACAGCGCGCCGCGCACGCGCGGATTCCAGTACGGCGCGCCCATGCCGACGAAGGCGGGCACCAAATAGACGCTCTGCATGGAGTCCGATTTGTCGGCAAGCGGTCCGGTCTCGGCGGCGTGCTTGATGATGCCGAGCCCGTCGCGCAGCCACTGCACCGCGCTGCCGGCGACGAAGATCGAGCCCTCGAGCGCGTAGGTGCGCTGGCCGCCGAGCTGGTAGGCGATGGTGGTGAGCAGCTTGTTCTTCGAGGCCACCGGCGTGGTGCCGGTGTTGAGCAGCGCGAAGCAGCCGGTGCCGTAGGTCGACTTCATCATGCCGGGCTCGAAGCAGGCCTGGCCGATGGTCGCGGCCTGCTGATCGCCGGCAATGCCGGAGATCGCGATCGGGCCGCCGAACAGATCGGCGGCGCTCTCGCCGAAGCGGGCGGAGGAATCCCTCACTTCGGGAAGCATCGAGCGCGGCACGCGCAAGAGGTTGACGAGGTCGTCGTCCCAGGCGCCGGTGTGGATGTTGAACAGCAGCGTGCGCGAGGCGTTGGTGGCGTCGGTGGCGTGGACTCGCCCGCCGGTGAGCCGCCACAGCAGATAGCAGTCGACGGTGCCGAACAGCAGCTCGCCGCGCTCGGCGCGCTCGCGCGCGCCCGGCACGTGATCGAGGATCCAGGCGACTTTGGTGCCCGAGAAATAGGGATCGATGATCAGACCGGTCTTGGCCGAGATCGCCGGCTCATGGCCCTCGGCCTTGAGTTTTGCGCAGATGTCGGCGGTGCGGCGGTCCTGCCAGACGATGGCGCGGTGCACGGCCTGTCCGGTGGCGCGGTCCCACACCACGGTGGTCTCGCGCTGGTTGGTGATGCCGATCGCGGCGATGTCCTTCGCCTTGAGGCCGGCCTTCTCCAGCGCCTCGCGGCACACCATCACGGTCGAGGTCCAGATGTCCTCCGGCTCGTGCTCGACCCAGCCGGAGGCGGGGAAATGCTGCGGAAACTCCTGCTGCGCGACGGCGGCGATGGAGATGTCGCCGCGAAACACCATGGCGCGCGACGATGTGGTGCCCTGATCGATGGCCAGCACGAAAGACATGAGCGTTTCCCTTAAACAGCTTCATCCCGAGAGGGATCGGTGCAGGCGTCAAGGGAGCGGATTACCGCGGCGAGGTCAAGATTGGAGGCGGGCGTGGCCGGATGGTCGAGGCAAGAGTCCGCGAGGGTATCAGTCCCGTCATCCTGAGGTGCGAGCGGAGCGAGCCTCGAAGGATGCACGGCCCCCCAAGTCGGGCCGTCGACCCTTCGAGGGCCGCCGAAGAAGCGGCCACCTCAGGGTGACGGTGATGGAAATGAGCGCACCGCCTCAACCGTCATTGCGAGGAGCGAAGCGACGAAGCAATCCATCCATCAGCGCAAGCGGACGAATGGATTGCTTCGCTTCGCTCGCAACGACGGTTGGAGCGGCCGGGCAGCCCGATCACATCGGCCGGTAGGTCCGCACATCGGCGGGGACGTTGACGCCGATCTTGATCGCGCCGACCGAGCGGATGATGTCGTCGCCGAGCAGCTGGGCGAAGCAGGCATAGCCCCAGTCGTTCATGTGCAGGCCGTCGGCGATGACGAAATCGGTGATCGGGATCGCCTGTTTCTCGTGCCAGTCGCGCATCACCTCGAAGCGCGGGAAGATGCCGACATGACGCAGGGCGGCGATGCGGCCGAGCAGCTTCACCATGCCGCGCGCGCTTTCGGGGCGCTCGGTGACGCGCGGCGAGTATTGCGGATCGACCAGCACGACGTCGGCGCCGGACGCCTGAAGGCGCGCCACGCCGTCCTCGACCTGCCTGGCGGTCTCGGCGGGATCGAGGTTGCGCAGCACCGCGTTGGTGCCGACCTGCCAGATCACCATGTCGGGATGGACGTCGATCACCTCGGTTTGCAGCCGCGCCATCATCTCGGGCGCGTCCTCGCCGCCCTTGCCGCGATTGAGCACCGTGATGTCGGCGGACGGATACTGCCGGCGCAACTGTCCGGCGAGCCGGTTCGGATAGGTGAATTCCGGCGCCGACGAACCATAGCCCTGGGTCGAGGACGAGCCGAACGCGATGATGATGACCGGCTTGCCGGCGACGAGCTTGGCCGCGACATGCGGCAGCGAGCCGGTGCTGTTCGGCACACCCTTGGGCTGATGACAGGGCACGCGGTGGAAGATGTCGCTGGCGGATTTCGCGGCCTGCTTCACCCTGTCGAACGCCTTCGCGGCGACGCCGGGTTGCGGCGGATTGGTCGCGTCAGCCGTCGCAGCGGGCTGCGTCGCATCAGGCTTTGCAGCCTCGGTCTTGCCGTCGGACGAAAGCGCTGCATGCTGGTCGGTCTGCGCGCGCAATGGCGCGACCGCGAGCGGCGCGAGCAGTGCCAGCGCCGCAACGGCGCACAGACTCCGCCCTGCGGAAGCACAAAAAGGGAAGGCAAAACGCATTTACTCTGCTTCCTTAATTCTGCTGCACCGGGCCCAGATGGGCCGCATCGATCACGAATTTCGCCAGTGCGCGGCCGAGACAGGCATGAACCTTCTTGGCCAGATCGACACCATGCGAGGTGCTGAACAGGTCAAAATATCCGGCGTCGCTCCACTGCTTCATAATCGCGAACCGGTCGAACAGCGGAACGTCGTGCTGCTGCGCCACCACCTTCATGTTGTCGAGATAGGGCGGCGCAGAGATCATCGTCTCCGTACGCGGGCTGTATTGCAGATTGACCAGCACCACGTCGGTCCCGGCGTCCCGCAACGCAACAACGCCTTCGTTGATGGCGGTACGGAAATCGTCGGGATCGACCGCTCGCATAGCATCGACGGTTCCGGTCTGCCAGATAACCAAAGTAGGCTTTTTTGCTTCAACAAGCTTAACAAGAGTTCCCGCGGTCTCCTCGGCGGTGCTCTTTCCCTGTAATTCTACGGATAGATCGATCGTCGACGACGGCAACGCTTCCTTCAGCGCCGCCTGCAGCGTGGCCGGATAGGCGCTCGCCTCGTTGCCCTGGATGGTCGAGGAGCGGCTGCCGACCACCAGCACGTTGAGCGGCCGGTTGGACTTGATGGCGTCGGTGACCTTGGGCAGCGAGCTCTCGCTCGTAAGCAGATAGGCGGGCACGTCGCAGGGGCGGCGGCGGGGGCGGCTCCGCGGTGTCGCCGGCGCACGCGGGCGCCGCCGCCAAACCGGCCGTCAGGCAGGCTGCGAGCAGCGTCAGGCCCAGCATCGTCCGCGCGGACTTCATGCTCCCCCTCCCGCCAGATCGGCGTTGCCGGCGGCGCCTTTTTTCGAGGCGCCTTTGTCGGCGGAGTGTTTGTACCACGAAATGATCCACGCCATGCCGCACATGATGAGGATGCCGCAGACGCTGATCAAGGCGTGCAGTGCGGCACCGCCAGATACTTCGGCAAGCACGAAGTGACCGGCGAAGGCGAGGAAGACCCCGAGGCAGAATATCTCAAGCGAATGCTGGCCACACAGGATCAAAGGTCGCAGCCAGGGCGATTTCAGCCCCGGCCAGTCCTTGGGCAGGAAGCGCACGGTGAGCGCGGCGAGCGCCAGGAAGTGCGCGAACCGCAACACGTCCAGGTCGGTCTTGTTGATCGGATACATCCATTGCTCGATCACCTTCGGCATGATGTGGCCGAGCTGCGGCACGTACCATGTCATGGTCACGAAGAACGCCGCGACCAGATAGACGATGCAGATCCACATCGTGATGTTCGACGACAGGATCCGCGACATCCGCCGCGCGCCGCCAAGCGCGCACCAGGCGCCGAACACGAACAGCAATTGCCAGGCGAACGGATTGAACGCCCAGAAGCCGTTCGGATAAGCCGAGAGGTAAAGATCGAACTGCCAGGTCAGCGCGTAGAGCACGACCGACAGGCCGAGCGTGACGTCGGGCTTCCACTTCATCAGCCACAGGATCAGCGGCAGGAACAGCATCAGCACGATGTAGAGCGGCAGCACGTCCATGTTGACGGGACGGAAGCGCAGCAGCAGCGCCTGGACGATGGTGACGTCGGGCTGCTTGAGGAAGTCCATGATCCCCATTTCCTCGCTGTAGAGCGGATTCTCGAACGAGGTCGCGACATAGGAGATCTCGGCGAGGAAGATCGTGAACAGGAAGACGTGCGCGACATAGATCTGCCAGACCCGGCGCAGGATGCGCGCCGTCGCGATCACGAAACCGCCCTCCAGCATCGCGCGGCCGTAGACGAAGGCCGCGGTGTAGCCGGAGATGAAGATGAAGATCTCGGTGGCGTCGGAGAAGCCGTAATTGCGGATCGTCAGCCAGGTCAGAAGATTGGTCGGCAGATGATCGATGAAGATCAGCCACAGCGCGAGCCCGCGGAACAGATCGAGGCGGAGCTCGCGCTCGCCGGTCGCCGGCAGCGTGATCGCGGGCGCAGCAACCTTCGCCTCGGCCTCAACCTTTACTTCGGCCTTGACGTCAGCCACCGGCGAACCGGCTATGGGATCGGCAATCGAGCTCATCAAACACCGTGTCGGCCGCGGACGCCCCGCACGCCGTGCTGAAAAGATAATATCGGTCCGCGAGTTGCCGACAAAGCACGGAGTGCGGCGGCATGCGGCCGCGCTTTAGAGCGGAACTATGTTGAAACCGCGATGAACGGACCGCCCTTGGACCGCCTTTTCGCGGCCTGGCAGGCGATTGGTTCCGGCGGTTCAATTGGCTATGATAGCGCCCTGTTTGAGCATGATCCGGTCGAAAACGGACCATGCGCCAGGACCATCGGATTGAGCCGCATGTACCGCGCCGTTACCCGCCAGATCGAAGTCACCGTCGAGCCGAACTTCATGCCGGAGCGCTCGTCGGTCGACCGGCGCGAATATTTCTGGTCGTACAAGATCGTGATCGTCAATTCGGGCCCGGAAACGGTGCAGCTGCGGACGCGGCACTGGATCATCACCGACGCCACCGGCCGCCGCCAGGAGGTGCGCGGCGAGGGCGTGGTCGGCGAGCAGCCGGTGCTCGCGCCCGGCGAACGCTTCGAATACACGAGCGGCGTGCCGCTGCCGACCGCCTCCGGATTCATGACCGGCAGCTATCAGATGGTCACCGAAGCCGGCGAGCGCTTCGACATCGACGTGCCGACATTCTCGCTGGACAGCCCGAGCCCGGGCGGGAAAAGGGTGCTGAACTGACGCGCAGCAATGCACGTCATCGCCGGGCTTGACCCGGCGATCCATCGCTTCAAAAACGCTTTTGCCATGATGGATGGCCGGGTCGAGCCCAGCCATGACGAAGGTCACCTGTTACTCCACGCCGGCTTCCTGCGGCGTGAATTCATACACCGACGAGCAGAACTCGCAGGTCACGACGACCTTGCCGTCCTTGACCATCTCGGCGCGGTCGTTCGGCGCAAAGCTCTTCAGCATCGACGACACCGCGTCGCGCGAGCAGGAGCATTGCGCGCGCAGCGTTTGCGGGTTGAAGACGCGCACGCCGCGTTCGTGGAACAGGCGATAGAGCAGCCGCTCGCCGGACAGATCGGGATCGATCAGCTCGACGTCCTCGACGGTCGAGATCAGCGACTGGCCCTCGACCCAGGCGTCATCGTCCGGCACGCTATGCGTGGCCGTGCCTTCCGGCGCATCGCCGGGATGCAGATCGGCCTGCTTGGCGCGCTCGGGCGCCTTGGGCAGGAATTGCAGCAGGATGCCGCCGGCGCGCCAGCGCAGCTTGCCGCCTTCGCCGCCGCGCATCTCCTCGCCGACCGCAAGCCGCACCCGCGTCGGGATCTGCTCCGAGCGCAGGAAATATTCGTGGGCCGCCTCTTCCAGGCCGCCGCCGTCGAGCGCGACCAGTCCCTGGTAGCGGCTGGTGTTAGAGCCCTGATCGATGGTCATCGCAAGGTGGCCCTTGCCGAGCAGCTCGCCCGAACTCTGGCCATTCTTGAGGCGCGATGCGTCGTAGCGCGCATAGGCGCGCAGCCGGTCGGGCGCCTGGAAATCGACGATCAGGAGCGAGACCGGACCTTCGGTCCGGGTCTGCAGGATGAAGCGGCCCTCGAACTTGACCGACGAGCCGAGCAGCGTGGTGAGCACGATCGCCTCGCCGAGCAGCTTGCCGACCGCGGGCGGATAATCGTGCTTGTGCAAGATCTCGTCGAGCGCGGGGCCGAGCCGGGTCAGCCGGCCGCGCAGGTCCAGCGCGCCGACCTCGAAGGCCAGCACGGCATCGTCGACCGGAACCGCTGATGGCGCGCGAACCGGCGCCTCGGGCGTGATTTTGATGTCGGGGGATTGTGAAACCATGGCGCTCTATCTGGGGTCTCGGACCATGAAATAAAGGGGTTCACTAACGCGGATATCTCCGTCGTCCCTGCCTTGTGCGCAATTGCGCACTGGAGCAGGGACCCATAACCACCGATGTGAGCTGCTGCATCAAGCTGGTGCCCCAGCCTTCGCAACAATTGACAGCGGTGGTTATGGGTCCCGGGTCGCGCTTCGCTTGCCCGGGACGACAACGCTTACTGATCTACGACTACGCGACCGCGTCGAAACACCAGGCCAGAATGCCCTTCTGCGCATGCAGGCGGTTTTCCGCCTCGTCGAACACCACGGATTGCGGCCCGTCGATCACCTCGTCGGTGACCTCCTCGCCGCGATGCGCGGGCAGGCAGTGCATGAACAGTGCGTCCGGCTTGGCGAGCGACATCAGCTTGGCATTGACCTGATAGGGCCGCAGCACGTTGTGGCGGTGCTCGCCCTCCTTGTCGCCCATCGACACCCAGGTGTCGGTGACGACGCAGTCGGCGCCGCGCACGGCGGCTTCCGGATCGGTGCCGAGCATGATCGGCGCGCCGGTCGCCTTGATCCAGTCGCGCATCGGCTTCTTCGGCGAGAGCTCCGGCGGGGTCGCGACATTGAGCTGGAACTTGAACCGCTCTGCGGCATGCGCCCAGGAGGCCAGCACGTTGTTGTCGTCGCCGGTCCAGGCCACGGTCTTGCCCTCGATCGAGCCGCGGTTTTCCTCATAGGTCATGAGGTCGGCCATCACCTGGCAGGGATGCGAACGCCGGGTCAGGCCGTTGATGACGGGAACGGTAGCGTGCGCCGCGAGCTCGAGCAGCGCGTCATGGTTGAGGATGCGGATCATGATCGCATCGACATAGCGCGACAGCACGCGCGCGGTGTCGGCGATGGTCTCGCCGCGGCCGAGCTGCATCTCGGCGCCGGTCAGCATGATGGATTCACCGCCGAGCTGGCGCATGCCGACGTCGAACGACACCCTTGTGCGGGTCGACGGGCGCTCGAAGATCATCGCCAGCGTCTTGCCTTCGAGCGGCTTCCTGCCCTTCTCATGCGCCTTCAGCTTCGCCTTCATGGCGGCTCCGGCGGACAGCATGTTGCGCAGCTCGCCGAGCGGCAGCTCGTTGATATCGAGGAAGTGACGGACCGGCTTGCTCATTATCCAGCCGCCTTCTTCGGCTGCGCCGCCGACAGCACAGAGCAGGCGCGCTCGAGCGCGGTGATCGACTGGTCGATCTCGGGCTCGGTCACGATCAGCGGCGCCAGGAACCGCACCACATTGTCGCCGGCGCCGACGGTGAGCAGCTTCTCGCTGCGCAGCGCGGCGATCAGGTCGCCCGACGGCACCACGGCCTTGACGCCGATCAACAGCCCCTCGCCGCGCACCTCCGACAGCACGCCGGGATAGCGGTCGACGACGGAAGCGAGCTTCTGCTTGAGCAGCAGCGACATCTTCTGCACATGCTCGAAGAAGCCGGGTTTCAGCATGACGTCGAGCACGGCATTGGCGGCGGCGACCGCGAGCGGATTGCCGCCGAAGGTCGAGCCGTGCGAGCCGGGCGCCATGCCGGCCGCAGCCTGCGCGGTCGCCAGCACCGCGCCGATCGGAAAACCGCCGCCGAGCGCCTTGGCCAGCGACATCACGTCCGGCGTGACGCCGGTGCGCTTGTAGGCGAACAGCTCGCCGGTGCGGCCCATGCCGGTCTGCACCTCGTCGAAGGCGAGCAGCAGGCCGTGCTCGTCACACAGCGCGCGCAGTGCCTTGAAGAACGCCTGCGGCGCCGAGCGCACGCCGCCCTCGCCCTGCACCGGCTCGATCAGGATGCCGGCGGTGTGCGGGCCGATCGCCTTCTTCACCGCCTCGATGTCGCCATGCGGCACCTGGTCGAAGCCGTCCATCGGCGGGCCGAAGCCTTCGAGATATTTCGCCGAGCCTGTCGCCGCCAGCGTGCCCAGCGTGCGGCCGTGGAAGGCGCCCTCGAAGGTGATGATGCGGTAGCGCTCGCCATGGCCCTTGGAGAAGTGATAGTGGCGGACCAGCTTGATCACGCCCTCCATCGCTTCGGCGCCGGAATTGCAGAAGAACACGAAGTCGGCAAAGCTCTGCTCGCACAGCCGTGCGGCAAGCACCTCGCCGTCCGGGCTCTTGAACAGGTTCGACATGTGCCAGAGCTTGGTCGCCTGTTCCTGCAGCGCCTTGACCAGATGCGGATGCGCGTGCCCGAGCGCGTTGACCGCGACGCCCGAGGTGAAATCGAGATAGCGGTCGCCGTTGGTTGCGATCAGCCAGGCGCCCTCGCCGCGCTCGAAGCCGAGATCGACCCTGGCGAAGACGGGGAGCAGATGCGACGTGGCAGCGTTGGTCATGGCGATCACTGACGGTTTTTAAGCCGACAATTGCCGCTGCGCCTTGACGCCAGCGCAGCAACGGCCAGCTTCGGAAAACAAAACGGCCGCCTTTGCGGGCGGCACGTGGCGGGCATTCTATGCTGCGGTCGGTAAGTGTCAATCGCCACGAAGTGGCCTTCCTGCAATGCGAAACGAGCGCAATCCGGAGCATTCCGGTGCGGTGGAAAAGCCTCATCGTGATGCTTAACTGTGTGGGAACATGTGGACGCACGGCCGCGGACTCTTGCGCCAGAGTCACGCCATATTGTAGCGTTTGGCCTGTCGGGTACGACATCTCGTGCGGCGGTACTGGACCCTCTAAGTAGCCTTTGTGTCTCGCGTAAACGTTCGGGCGCAACACCGTGCCCGGCGAGGGCTAAGGGATTCTGGCCGCAGGGATATTTGTCCAGATTGGCTCGCAGCGCCGCTCCAATGATTGGCCGGCGCTACGCGAAGGGAAGAATGCGATGACTGTATTGACCTGGTCCGACGATCGCGTCGAGCAGCTGAAGAAACTCTGGGAGTCCGGCCTGTCGGCCAGCCAGATCGCGGCGGAACTTGGCAATGTGACGCGAAACGCCGTGATCGGCAAAGTGCATCGGCTCGGCCTCTCCGGCCGCGCCAAGGCACCCTCCACGGCCGCGCCGCGGCAGCGCAAGGCTCGCCCGGCCCAGCACATGATGCGGGTGGCGCGTCCGGTCTCGCGCGGCAACACCGCGCTGGCGCACGCCTTCGAGGTCGAGATGGAGCCCGATCCGATCTCCTACGACAATGTGGTGCCGATGAGCCAGCGGCTCTCGCTGCTGGAGCTCAACGAGGCCACCTGTCATTGGCCGGTCGGCGATCCCTCGAGCCCGGAATTCTTCTTCTGCGGCGGCAAGGCGCTCGCCGGCCTGCCCTATTGCGCGCATCACTCGCGCGTCGCCTACCAGCCCGCCGCCGATCGCCGCCGGCCGTCGGCGAAACCGCAGATCAAGTGAGCACTCGGGAAAACGACGGAAGACCTCAAAAACAAATCCCCGCGAAAGCGGGGATTTTTTGTGTGATGCGTAGCCCATTACACCACCGGCGTCGTCCCGGCGAAAGCCGGGACCCATAACCACTAATGCGTGTTGTTAGAAAGCCGTCTGGCCGCGTGCCGATTGCACTGGCCGCGGCGTATGGGTCCCGGCTTTCGCCGGGACGACGCCGTGTTGCGGTTTATGAATGCCGCATGGCCGTTACGGCTGTGGCTCGGCCTTGGCAAAGCGGTCGTCGAGCGCGTAGCCGGCGCCGCGCACGGTGCGGATCGGATCCTGCTCGCGGCCCGGATTGAGCAGCTTGCGCAAGCGGCCGATATGCACGTCGACGGTGCGCTCATCGATGTAGATGTCGCGGCCCCAGACGCTGTCGAGCAGTTGCTCGCGGCTGAACACGCGGCCGGGATGCTCGAGGAAGAATTCGAGCAGGCGATACTCGGTCGGCCCGAGATCGATCGGACGGCCCGAGCGCGCCACGCGGCGCTTCTCGCGGTCGAGCTCGATGTCGCCATAGGTCAGCACGGTCGCAAGCCGCTCCGGGCTGGCGCGGCGCAACAGGCCCTTCACCCGCGCCAGCAGCTCCGGCACCGAGAACGGCTTGACGATGTAATCGTCCGCGCCGGTGGCAAGCCCGCGCACGCGCTCGCTTTCCTCGCCGCGCGCGGTCAGCATGATGATCGGAAGCTGCTTGGTCTCGGGCCGCGCCCGCAGGCGGCGGCACAGTTCGATGCCGGACAGGCCCGGCAGCATCCAGTCCAGCACCACGAGGTCGGGAACGCGCTCCTTCAGCCGTGTATCCGCATCGTCGCCGCGCCCCACCGTCTCGACATCGTAGCCTTCCGCATCGAGATTGTAGCGCAACAGCGTCGTCAGCGCTTCCTCGTCTTCGACTACCAGAATGCGTGCGCTCATCGGTCTAAGTTCTTTCTCTGTGGTGATCCGTTGCCCAGACGCAAACCGAAACGCTTACTTCCTTGAGCATAGTCCCCGCGGAAACGATTTGTCGCGAGGATCATCCAGTTTCGCTCTTGCCGGTTCCGTGCTTGCCGATCATGCCTCAGTTGCCCGGCACCGTGGTGGCAAAAGTGGTCATGTCCCCCTTCGGGCGCTTGTCGGTGATCTGCTGGCCCTCGATCATGTAGAACACGGTCTCGGCGATATTGGTGGCGTGATCGCCGATCCGCTCGATGTTCTTGGCGCAGAACATCAGATGGATGCAGAACGAGATGTTGCGCGGATCTTCCATCATGTAGGTGAGCAGTTCGCGGAACAGCGAGGTGCAGATCGCATCGACCTCCTCGTCGCCCTTCCAGACGTTCATCGCCGCCGGCAGGTCGTGCGCGGCATAGGCGTCGAGCACCGACTTGACCTGCGACAGCACGAGGTCGGTCATGTGCTCGAGGCCGCGGATCAGCTTCAGCGGCTGGAAATCGCTCTCCAGCGCCGCGACGCGCTTGCCCATGTTCTTGGCGAGGTCGCCGATCCGCTCGAGATCGGTAGCGACGCGCATCGCGCTGACGATCTCACGCAGGTCGATCGCCATCGGCTGGCGGCGCGCGATCGTCAGCACCGCGCGCTCTTCGATGTTGCGCTGCAGATTGTCGATCTCGATGTCGGCGGCGACCACGCGCTTGCCGAGCGCGACGTCGCGACGGATCAGCGCGTCGACCGACTCGGTAATCATTCGTTCGACCAGGCCGCCCATCTCGGCGACCAGGCGGGTCAACTCCTGCAGGTCGCTGTCGAATGCCTTGGCGGTATGTTCAGAAGCCATCGCTTGTCTCCCTCAACCATGATCCCGGGGATCATGGCTTCGTGTCCTGAATTTTAGCATGACCTGATCGGAAAACCGGTTTCCACTTTTCCGGATCATGCGCCGGTCAACCGAACCGGCCGGTGATGTAGTCCTGGGTGCGCCGATCGCTCGGTGAGGTGAAGATCTTGTTGGTGTCGTCGAACTCGATCAGCTCGCCGAGATACATGAAGGCGGTCTTGTCGGAGACGCGCGCCGCCTGCTGCATGTTGTGGGTGACGATCGCGATCGTGTAGTCCTCGGAGAGCTCCTGGATCAGTTCCTCGACCTTGGCGGTCGAGATCGGGTCGAGCGCCGAGCACGGCTCGTCGAACAGGATCACCTCGGGGCGCACCGCCACGGTGCGCGCGATGCACAGGCGCTGCTGCTGGCCGCCGGAGAGCGACAGGCCGGAGGCGTTCAGCTTGTCCTTGACCTCGTTCCACAGCGCGCCGCCGCGCAGCGCCTTCTCGACCCGGTCGTCCATCTCGGACTTCGAGATCTTCTCGTAGAGGCGGATGCCGAAGGCGATGTTCTCGTAGATCGTCATCGGGAACGGCGTCGGCTTCTGGAACACCATGCCGACCCGCGCGCGCAGCAAGTTGAGGTCGAGCTTGGGGTCGAGAATGTTGGTCTGGTCCAGCATCAGCTGGCCGACCGCGCGCTGGCCCGGATACAGGTCGTACATCCGGTTGAAGATGCGCAGCAGGGTCGACTTGCCGCAGCCGGACGGGCCGATGAACGCCGTGACGCGGTTGGTGCCGAGCGTCAGGTTGATGTTCTTCAGCGCGTGGTGCTCGCCGTAATAGAAGTTGAGGTTGCGCACCGTGACTTTCGGCGGCGCTTCCGGCAGCGGAACCTGGGGAATGTGGCCTGCGGCAGTCGTGGAGACGGAAAGCTCGGTCATTTTGCGGCCCTTTCGGCACCAAGGATACGCGCGCCGATATTCAACGCGAGCACGGTGAATGTGATGAGCAGCGCGCCGCTCCACGCCAGCTCTTTCCAGTAGGCGTAGGGGCTCTGCACGAAGTTGTTGATGGTCACTGGCAGGTTGGCCATCGTCTTGGTCAGATCCAGGCTGAAGAACTGGTTCGACAGCGCGGTGAACAGCAGCGGCGCGGTCTCGCCGGCGACGCGGGCGGTCGCCAGCAGCACACCGGTGATCAGACCCGATCGCGCGGCACGATAAGCGATCCGCTTGATCACCAGCGAACGCGGCAGGCCGAGCGCGGAGGCGGCCTCGCGCAGCGGATTGGGCACCAAGAGCAGCATGTCCTCGGTGGTACGCAGCACGACCGGGATCACGATCACCGCGAGCGCAAGACTGCCTGCGATCGCTGAGAAGCCGCGCATCGGCACCACCACCGCACCATAGATGAACAGGCCGATGATGATCGAGGGCGCGCTGAGCAGGATGTCGTTGATGAAGCGGATCACCGAGGTCAGCTTGTCGTGCTTGCCGTATTCGGCGAGGTAGGTGCCGGCGAACAGGCCAAGCGGCGCGCCGATGCCGACGCCGATCACGGTCATGATGACCGAGCCGACGATGGCGTTGAGCAGGCCGCCTTCGGTCGAGCCGGGCGGCGGCGTGTTCTGGGTGAACAGCTGCACGCTGAGGCCGGCAAGGCCGTTATAGAGCAGCGTGATCAGGATCAGCGCCAGCCAGGTGACGCCGAACAGCGCCGCACCGACACAGAGTGCGCGGATGACGATGTCGCTGCGGCGGCGGGATTTGTAGATCGGGTTCATGGCGTTACTTCCCCGCCTTCTTTTCAAGCCGCATCAGCATCAGCCGCGCGCCGGCGAGCACGAAGAAGGTCAGCACGAACAGCAGCAGGCCGAGCAGGATCAGGCCGGACTGGTGCAGGCCGTCGCTCTCGGCGAATTCGCTGGCGATCGCCGCCGAGATCGTGGTGCCCGGCGCGAAGATCGACGACGAGATCCGGAACGAGTTGCCGATGATGAAGGTCACCGCCATGGTCTCGCCGAGGGCGCGGCCGAGCGCCAGCATGATGCCGCCGATCACGCCGACGCGGGTGTAGGGGATCACGACGCTGCGAACGACTTCCCAGGTGGTGCAGCCCATGCCGTAGGCGGCCTCTTTCAGCACCGGCGGCACGGTCTTGAACACGTCGACCGAGATCGCGGTGATGAAGGGCAGCACCATGATCGCAAGGATCAGCGCAGCGTTGAACAGGCTGAGATAGGACGGCGGGCCGGCGAACACCGCGCCCAGCACCGGGACGCCCTCGAAGATCCGGATCATGAAGGGCTGGAACGTGTTGGCCAGGAACGGGCCGAGCACGAAGAAGCCCCACATGCCGTAGATGATCGAGGGGATGCCGGCGAGCAGCTCGATCGCGATGCCGATCGGGCGGCGCAGCACTTGCGGGCAGAGCTCGGTGAGGAACACGGCGATGCCGATGCCGACCGGAATGGCGATCAGCATCGCGATGACCGAGGTAATCAGCGTGCCGTAGATCGGGCCGAGCGCGCCGAGCACCGGCGGATCGGCCGAGGGCGCCCAGCGCTGCGTCCACAGGAAGGCGAAGCCGTATTCCTTCATCGCCGGCCAGGCGCCGACGATCAGCGACAGGATGATGCCGCCGAGGATCAACAGAACCGAGATCGCCGAGATACGGGTGATCCAATAGAAGGTGAGGTCACCAAGCTTGAAGGCGCTGAGGGCCTTGGCGCGATCGTAAGGTCCCGCGGCTTCCATCACATCGCTCTGAACAGCCATGTCTGCCACGCCAATCCCCTCTTTAGTATGCAAAAGCCACGCAAACCGCTACGCCCCGAAGCGATCTTCACTGACGCATTTGGCCGGGCGTCGTCGTTCCAGCCACGCCCCTTGAGGCGCGAACCCCGGCCTCGATCCCGCGCTTGTCGCCGCGGTGATGGAGGCCGGGTCTTGGTCGCTCAACCTGTGCCGCGATCCTGTCGGCACAGGCCCTGTCGCAGCGTCGGACTTAGCTCTTGATGTCCGACGACCAGGTCTTCTCGATCAGCTTGACGACCGAGTCCGGCATCGGAATGTAGTCGAGCTCTTCGGCCGCCTTGTCGCCCTTCTCGAAGGCGTACTTGAAGAACTTGAGCGCTTCCTGCGAGGCCGCCTTGTCGGTCGAGTCCTTGTGCATCAGGATGAAGGTCGCCGCGGTGATCGGCCAGGAGGCTTCGCCCGGCTGGTCGGTCAGGATCACGTAGTAGCCGGGAGCCTTGGCCCAGTCGGCATTCGAGGCGGCAGCCTGGAAGGCAGCCATGGTCGGCTGCACGGTCTTGCCGGCCTTGTTGACCAGCCCGGTGTAGGTCAGCTTGTTCTGCTTGGCGTAGGCATACTCGACATAGCCGATCGCGTTCTTGGTCTGGCTGATGTTGCCGGCAACGCCTTCGTTGCCCTTGGCGCCGACGCCGACCGGCCACTCGACCGCGGTGCCGGAACCGACCTTGGACTTCCAGTCGGCGTTCGACTTGGAGAGATAGTCGGTGAAGTTGAAGGTGGTGCCCGAACCGTCCGAACGGCGCACGACGGTGATGGCATCGCCCGGCAGGGGCAGCTTCGGATTGAGCTTGGCGATCGCCGCGTCATTCCACTTGGTGATCTTGCCGAGATAGATGTCGCCGAGCACTTCGCCCGACAGGATCAGGTCGCCCGGCTTGATGCCTTCGAGGTTCACGACCGGGACGATCGCGCCCATCACCATCGGCCACTGGACGAGGCCGTCCTTCTCGAGCTGCTCGTGCTTGAGCGGCGCGTCGGTGGCGCCGAAGGTCACGGTCTTGGCCTGGATCTGCTTGATGCCGGCGCCGGAGCCGATCGACTGGTAGTTCAGACCGTTGCCGGTCTCCTTCTTGTAGGCGTCAGCCCACTTCGAATAGATCGGAAACGGAAACGTCGCGCCCGCGCCGGTAATATCGGCAGCGAAGGCCGACGTCGAAGCGGCGATCATGCCGGCTGCGACGATTGCTTTGATGAAATTCATGGGTGGTCTCCATCCTGTGAGCGAAGCGCCGAATGCGCCCGATCGCGCTCACGCCGGTCCATCTAGGAGCGGTCGGTGCTGCTTTTACGAAGGTTGGATGACAGTTGGATGACAACGCTAAGCGGCTGAAAACGCTCAGCTTTGAGTTGGTAACGGGGTCTTCGGCCGGGGAAAACAGGCGGTAAAAGTGGCGCCGTTCTTCGGCACGCTCTCGATCAAAAGACGCCCGCGATGACGGTTAAGAATATGTTTCACCAGCGATAATCCGAGGCCCGTTCCGCCCTGGTTGCGGCTGTCGCCGACGTCGACCCGGTAGAAGCGCTCGGTCAGCCGTGGCAGGTGCTCCGGGGCGATGCCGGGGCCGAAATCCCGTACCATGACACGGATTTCGGGGGTCCCTTCGCCCGATGCGCCCGAAACGGCCTGATTCAGCGACACTATGACGCGGCCCCCGGAGGCGCCGTATTTGAGGGCATTCTCGATCAGGTTCTCGAACAGGCGGAGCAGTTCCTCGCGGTCGCCGGCGATCATGACCGGGGCCTGAGGCAGGTCGACCTCGATCTCGACCTGGCGCTCGCTCGCCAGCGCCTCGAGCCCGTCGGCGACCTGGCGGATGATCGGCACGATATCGATCGAGGCCTCGGGCCGCACATGGGCCGACAGCTCGACCCGCGACAGCGACAGCAAATCGTCAATCAGCCGCGCCATACGGGTCGCCTGGGTGTGCATGATGCCGAGGAAGCGCTCGCGCGCCCGCGCGTCCTCACGCGCCGGCCCCTGCAGCGTGTCGATGAAGCCGGACAAGGCGGCGAGCGGCGTGCGCAGCTCGTGGCTGGCATTGGCGACGAAATCGGCGCGCATCTCCTCGACCCGGCGCAGTGGCGTCAGGTCGTGGAAGGTCATCAGCATGCACTTCTCGGTGCCGCCGAACTGGGTCGGCACCGGCACCGGCGTGATCACCAATTCCATCCAGCGATCGACCGGAACGTGGTCGGTGTAGGTGGCGCGGCGCGGCTCGGTGGTCGCGATCGCCTCGCGCAGCGCGGTGATGATCTCCGGCGAGCGCAGGGCAAATTGCGCCAGTTCGTTCTTGCGCAGCGCGGGCGCGAGCTGCGCCGCGGCGGCGTTGAGATGGATGACGCGGCCGGCGCGATCGAGCAGCACGGCCGGATCCGGCATGCCGGCGACGACCGCGCTGACGGCGGCGGCCTCGACCGGATTGACGCCGCGGACATCCTCGCGCGAGGTTCCGGCATCATGCAGCCGCCACGGCACCAGCGCCGCGGCCGCGATGCAGACGAACACGGCGCAGGCGCGCACCAGCGACAATTCGCCAAGCGCGACCACCACGCTCAAGGCCAGCGCTGCGGCAAGCAGGATCAGCGCGGAGTGGCGCAACCGGTCGGGCCAGGGCGAGAAGATGGAGGAATGCGAATCGTCAATTGCCATCGCGGCGGCTTTCATCCCGTCGGTTCATGTCTCGCCCAGGCGCGGTCATAGCGACCTTCCCTCGGGAGGCATCGGGCCGCTTCATCAGACCCCGGAATCACCGCGCTTTCGAACCAGAACCGCCTCATGGTGCGGCTCGGCGCGGGGACCCGAATCAGCCTGCGGCAGCCGTTTGAGTCGGGCGCCGACGATAACCTCCCGAAACGTCAGCAAGATTACAGATATGACGAAGGGCGCAATATAGTAGAGGAGCCGGAACAGCAGCATACCGCCGAGCAGGTCCTCGCGGTCCATCTGCCAGAGGCCGACCAGCATGGCGGCGTCGAACACCCCGAGGCCGCCGGGGGAGTGGCTGGCGAAGCCGAGCAGGGTCGCCGACACGAAGATGACGGCGACCACGACGAAGCCGAGATTTGGCTCGTCCGGCACCAGCACGTACATCGCCAGCGCGCAGAAGCCGAGGTCGAGGATGCCGATTGCGATCTGCAGCAGCGTCAGCGGGCCACCCGGCAGGGTCACCGTCCAGGGGCCGCGGCCGACCACCCGCGGCTGGGTCCAGACCCAGACCACATAGGCGACCAGCGCGGTGATGATCGCGAATGCCAGCGCCCGGTTGAGCCAGGGCGGCAGTTGGTCGATGTTGGCGGCGGCCTCGGGGTGGTAGGCGATGCCGAGCCCGAGCACCGCGGCATTGCCGAGCCAGAAGGTGAGCCCGGCGAGAAAGCAGATCTTGGCGACGTCGATCGCGTTCAACCCCCACGCCGAATAGATCCGGTAGCGCACCGCGCCGCCGGTGAAGACGCTGGCGCCGACATTGTGGCCGATCGAATAGGAGGTGAAGGCCGCGAGCGCGTTGATGCGATAGGGCACATGGGCGTGGCCGATCGCGCGCACCGCGAACAGATCGTAGAAGGTCAACGTGAAGTAGCCCGCCGCGACGAACAGTCCCGCCAGGGCAATCTGCCGCGGCTCGGTGCTCTTGATGGCCTCGAGCACCTCGTTGGTGTCGATGCCGCGCAGCATGTGATACAGGACGTAGCAGGCGATGCCGATGACGGCGATGCTGATGACAACACCCAGCCGATGCAGGATTTGCTTCTGGCGCAGAAACGCCATCGCCCTGCGTATTGCTTCCAGCATCTAGACCTCGAATTGCGATCCCGCGACGACGGCTCCCGGGCGAACTCCGCCGGCGCTTCGCTGTGCCCTGGCCCGTGTAGCGCGTTTTAAACCGGAGTGGAATTCGTCAAAAGACAATAAAACGCGCATCTTCAAGATATTACGGATGATTCATGACAGCGGGTGCACAAATATGCGCGTTTCCCGCCGCCTTCGACAAGACTTGACATGCGCGTGCGGCAGTTAGCCCGCCGAACGGTCCGCAAGGCCATCCGGAAAACTACGGTGAAGCACCGGCACGGCCGAATAGAGAATGATCTTCCGGTACCCGCCGGGAGGCGCTCCGCCGATCATCAATCCTGCGCGGCCGTGACCGCGGCGACGATCTCGGCGGCATCGGGAAAATGTCCCTTGGCGCGCCTGGCGACAACCTCGTCGCCAAGCTTGACCTCGAAGATGCCGCCCTTGCCGGGGATCAGCGTCGCATCGACGCCAAGGCGCTCGCGCAACAGCGCCGCGGCCTCTTTGGCACGCTTCTCATAGCCGCACGGCCGGCAATAGGTGATCGAGACATTCTTCATGTCACGCGCTCCGTGCCCTCATGCGGCGTCGCGCTGCGCGGAGGCAGCCTCGACGCCGGCGATCCAGCCGGCCACAGAGCGGCCGATCGCCTCCGGATGATCCTCCTGCAGATAGTGCGCGCCCGCGCCGAGTTGAACGACCGCGCAATGCTTGAGCGTCTTGGCGAATTCGGCGGCAAAGGCCGGTGACACCAGCGCCCCGGGCGACCCCGCAAACAGCAGCTTCGGATAGGTCGATGCCGCGAGCGCCGCATGCGCTACGGTGAGCGCCTCGGCGACATCGGCCGGCTCGCCCGCGATCGGCAGTTCGCGCGCCAGCATCAAGGTCGGCTTGCGGCTCTCGCGTGTCGCAAACGGCGCGCGGTAGGCGGCCATCTCCTCGTCGCCGAGCGTGCGCAGGATCGAGCCGGGCAGCACGCGTTCGACGAACGCATTGTTGTCGAGGACCATCGCCTCACCCTCGCCCGGCGTGCGGAATTTCCGGAACGTCTCACGCGCGGCGTCGTGCTGGTGGAAGTCCGACCAATCGCGCATCGGGCGGATGAACTCCATGAAGGCGAGCCCGCGCACCAGTTGCGGACGGCGTGCCGCGAGGTGGAAGGCGAGCGCCGTGCCCCAGTCCTGGGCGACGAGATAGGCCGAGGCGATGCCGAGCTCGTCGATCAGCGTGTCGAGATAGTCCGCCTGGTCGAAAAAGCAATAGCCGATGTCGGGTTTGCCGGACTGGCCGTAGCCGATCAGGTCGGGCGCGATGCAGTGCCCGACGGGGGCGACCAGCGGCATGATGTTGCGCCAGATGTAGGACGACGTCGGATTGCCGTGCAGGAACAGCACGTGCGGCGCGTCGCTGCGGCCGGTCTCGCGATAGGCCATCGTAGACCCAAGCACGGCGCGATGATGCAGGCTGATATCGGGGGATCTGGTCATGGCAACTCCTTGAACACGGTTTGGAATGCGATCGTCTTGAAACGCGTCAGCGCAGCTTCGCTGCGTTCGACCTTCATGCGCAGCATCGCGCCCTGCCAGGATGCGAGCAGGAAATCGGCCAGCTGATCGGGATCGAAGTCGGAGGCGATCTCGCCTTTGGCCTGCGCTTCGGCAATGCAGGCCGCAAACGGCGCGCGCCATTCCCGGAAGATGTCGTCGAGCTGCTCGCGCAGCATCTCGCTCGAGCCCGACGCCTCGAGGCTGAAATCGCCGATCAGGCAGCCGCGGGTGAAACCGTCATGCGCGAGCTTGCCGGTGATCAGATCGAGATAGCTTCTCAGCCTTTCGCGCGGGGTCAGCGTCGTGTCGCCGAGGGCTTCCGCGACCAGGCCACGGACATAGAGGAAGTAGCGGTCCAGCACCTCGGACGCGAACAGCTCCTTCGAGCGGAAATGGTTGGTGAACGAGCCCTGCGGCGCGCCGGCGGCGGCGGTGACGTCGCGCACGCTTGTGCCGTGATAGCCGGTCCGGAACATTTCCTTCAGGCCGGCGTCGAGGATGGCATCGCGGAGAGAGGGTTTTGGCATGGCCGCAATTTAATACGCACGTACGTATTTATGTCAAGCGCTAAAACGAATGCGGCTCGCCCTTGCGCTTGGCAACGCCGCTCAGGCCTGCCGGATCAAGAGGTTGAGGTCAGCTCGCGGGCTTGCTGCGCGAAACCACCCAGTCGCGCAGCCAGGAGCCGATCGCGCAGCCGACGAGATAGAGCGCGAACATGACCAGGAAGAGATCGAGCCAGTAGCCGAACCGGCCGGGCACGATCCGCGCGAACGACGTCGCCACCAGCGCGGCGGAGAGCAGCGCCAGCCAGCGCATCCAGACCTTCGAGACGCCCTGCGCCCGATGCACCACCGCGATCCAGCCCATGCAAAAGCCGAGCAGCGCCGCGCCGAGCAGCCAACCCCAGAAGAATGTCGCGAGCACGGTCATCGCTACTTCACCACGAATTCGATGCGGCGGTTCTGCGCCTTGCCGTCTTCACTCTCGTTGCCGGCCAGCGGCTGCGTGCTGCCATAGCCGATCGGCGTGAAGCGGCTGGCAGGCAGCCCGGCGCGCACGAGGTAATCCACCACGGCCTGCGCGCGGCGCTCCGACAGCGCCTGGTTGGCCGCCTCCTCGCCGTCGCTGTCGGTATGGCCGGCGATCTCGATCGTCGCATTGGGGCAGCGCAACGCGGTCTCGATCAGGCGGTCGAGCAGGCCGGCGGAATCCGGCACGATGTCGGCCTTGCCGGACTCGAAGCGGATCTTGCCCTTCGAGAGAATTTCGGAAAACAGCTGCTGGCACACCGTGGGATCGACCGGGGCAGCCGCCGGCTTGACCGTGACCTCGGCCTTGTACTGCCAGCCCTGCGGAAAATCCTTGCCGAGCCCGTCGCGGATCTGGCCGGCGGCGGCATCGTAGAGCGCATCGCCCGACAGCTTCACCTCGCGGTCCGATACCACCAGCGTTCCGGTCGACAGCCGCGACAGTGCGCCGAGCGCAGGCCCCACCGCGGCCGCGAAACCCGACGGCGCGCCGATGCTGGCCTTGAGATTGTCGACCACCTTCTCGCTGAAGAACTTGCGGCCGGCGGCGGCGACCAGCGCGGCATGCACGTTGTTGTCGGGCACGTAGCCGGTCAGCGTCAGCGTCACCGCAACCGGGTCCTTGTAGGCCTGGAACACGTAAGGCGGCGCCTTGATGTCGTTGGCGGCGATCGAATAGCCTTCCGGCAGGTTCTTCAGCGCCGCGGCGACCGCTTCGCGTCCGCCGAGCTCGCGCGCCATGCCGGCGAGGGCAACCTTGCTGTCGGTGAGCGTGATCTTGCCTTCCTTCAGCTTGCCGATCTGGTCGAGCAACAGCAGCGCCGCCGCGTCGAACCGCAGCGGCGCGCCGCGGGCGAGCACCATCTGATCCACCACCTCGACGCCGCCGAGACTGGCCTTCGCGGCCTCGGTCAACTTGCCCTTGCTCGACGGCAGCGGCGCATTGCCGCCGAGTGTGACCCGCACCACGTCGCGTTCGGCGGACCAGACAAAGGGCTTGGCTTCGGGAACAAGGCGGGTCTCGTCGTTGACCAGCCGCACGCCGGGCACGGCTTCGACCGACGCCACCGCGCTGAGACGGCCGTCTTCGGAGAAGGCGTTGGCCGCGAACGTCACGTCGCGGCCGTCGACGCTGATGCGGCGCTTGTCGAGCACGGTGTCCTTGAGTGCGGCATTAGAGCGCGCGGCAAGGTCCGCTTCGACCGTTGCGGTGCTCGTCCAGGCCGCAATACCCCAAAGCACGACCAGTGGAATCACCCCCGGCCACCACTTGCTACTCCACTTGAAAAGTCCGTGCATTCAGCGTCCTGCGGGGTCGGGAACCAGAGAGAAAACAAACCCTTGGCTGACTGTCAAACCCCAAATGACGCGCCATGGCGGGGGCGCCATGTCGGACCGGGATAACAGTTTCTTCAGTGGTCTTTCGCTAAGTTTGCCGCGGAATGCAAATCGACCGGCCCGCGCCCACATGAAACAACTCCGCAACACCGTGATCCGTGCCGGCATGGAGGCGTTGTATTTCTCGGGTGCGCATATCCTGCTGCGGCCGATCTTCGCCGGCGTCGGCGCCATCTTCATGCTGCACCACGTCCGCCCGCGGCGCGGCGACGCGTTCCAGCCGAACCATCATCTCGAGGTCACGCCGGACTTCCTGCGCGCGATGCTGGCGCATCTGCGCGCGCTCGACGTCGACGTGATCAGCATCGACGAGGCGCATCGCCGTCTCGCCGAACGGAATTTCGCGCGGCGCTTCGCCTGCTTTACCTTCGACGACGGCTATCGCGACAACCGCGATTTCGCGCTGCCTGTGATGCGCGAGTTCGGCGCCCCGTTCACGGTCTATGTCGCGAGCGATTTCGCCGAGGGCTGCGGCAGATTGTGGTGGATCGCGCTGGAGCGGGTGATCGCGGCGGCGTCCGCGATCGAGGTGCCGATCGACGGCACCATGACGCGGATCGACACCGCGACACCGCAGGCCAAGCGCACTGCTTTCGGCCGCATCCACGACTGGCTGCGTTCACTGCCCGGCGAGCAGGAGATGCAGGCCGAGATATCAGCGCTGTGCGCCCGCCACGGCGTCGACGAGACCGGCATCGCGCGCGAGCTCTGCATGTCCTGGGACGAGTTGCGCGGCTTTGCCGACGACCCGCTGGTGACGATCGGTGCGCACACCATCACCCATTGCAATCTCGCCAAGCAGAGCGAGACCATCGCATCGTTCGAGCTCGCGACCAGCCGGGCGCGGATCGAGGATGCGCTGCAGCGGCCAGCATTGCATCTGGCTTATCCCTATGGCGACCGGATCGCCGCCGGGCAGCGTGAATTCGCCCTCGCCCGGTCGATCGGCTTTCGGACCGCGGTGACGACGCGGCCCGGCATGCTGTTTCCCGAAAGCGCCGACCATCTGACTGCGTTGCAGCGGGTCTCGCTGAACGGCAATTACCAGGACGCGCGCCTCTTACCGGTGCTGACATCAGGCGCCGCCACCGCGGTGTGGAACGGTTTTCGCCGCATCGACGCGGCGTGACCTGCTCTTCGTAGCTCGGATGCAGCGAAGCGTAATCCGGGCAGTCGCATCCGCGGATAGCATTTTCCCGGATTTCGCTCCGCTGCATCCGGGCTACCGATCCCTTCCATCTCCTTGACTCGTTCCCCGGGCGCGCCCAGAACCACTGGCAACGCAAAGGAGGAGCGCATGTTCAAGGATCTGTTCTCGCTGAAGGGCCGCGTCGCATTGGTGACCGGAGGATCGCGCGGCATCGGCAAGATGATCGCTGCCGGCTTCCTCGCGCAGGGTGCCGCCAGGGTCTACATCACCGCGCGCAAGGCAGGTCCCTGCGAGGCGACCGCGCAGGAGCTGTCCGCCGCCTATGACGGCGAATGCATCGCGCTGCCGATCGACATCTCGACCGTCGAGGGCTGCGACAAGCTCGCGGGCGAGATCATCAAGCGCGAGCGGAAGCTCGACATCCTCGTCAACAATGCCGGCGCGGCCTGGGGCGCGGACTTCGACGAATTTCCGGAGAGCGGCTGGGACAAGGTGATGAACCTCAACGTCAAGTCCATCTTCTTCCTGACCAAGGCGCTGGCCAAGCCGCTGCGTGCGGCGGCGACGCACGACAGGCCGGGCAAGGTGATCAACATTGCCTCGATCGACGGCATCTTCGTCAACCCGATGGAGACCTATTCCTATGCCGCCAGCAAGGCTGCGGTGATCCATCTGACGCGCCGCATGGCGACACGCCTGATCAAGGACAACATCAACGTCACCGCGATCGCACCGGGCGCCTTCAAGTCGGACATGAACCGCGCCGCGCGCGACCACGCCGACGAAGTCGCCAAGCGCGTGCCGGCGAAGCGCGTCGGTACCGACGAGGACATGGCGGGCACCGCGATCTACCTCGCCTCGCGCGCCGGCGACTATGTCGTGGGCAACACCATCGCGGTCGATGGCGGCGTGGTCTACGCGACCGCGGGGCTGGAGATCGCGGGCTAAGCAGCCGCGCGACCGACCTACGGCAACGGCTCCGCCGAAGGGCCGGGCCGTTTTCGTCGCTGGCTCACCTGCTTCCATAGGGCTGTGACACCTCTGGCGCTTGTCATTCAAATGCATTACATTGGATGCGAGTGAAGGAGATCGCTATGGCTTCGAATGCCCTGGTCCAAACCCGCATCGATGCGGACGTAAAGGAAAAGGCCACCGAGGTTCTGGAGAACATGGGTCTCACGGTATCCGACGCCGTGCGGATTCTGCTGACACGCACGGCCAATGAAGGAATGCTTCCACTGGAACTCGTGAGCAACAGCCAGGCTTACGACAGCTGGTTTCGCGAGAAGGTGCACCAGGCGTTGGCGGATGCCCGGCCCGGTCTCGATGATTCCGAGGTCGAAGCGCATTTCGCGCAACGCCGCGCCGCCGCGCTTCGAAAAGCGACAAGGCGTAAGCGGTGAAACTCGTCTGGTCGCGCTTCGCGTTATCCGATCGCGACGACATTTTCAGCTACATCGAGGCCGAGAATCCTCGCGCGGCGGTCCATGTTGACGAACAGATTGCCGATGCTGCGCGGCGCCCGCTCGAGTTTCCTGACAGCGGCTGGCCCGGGCCGTGTCGCCGGCACGCGCGAGTTGGTCATCCCGCGCACACCTTATGTCGCGGCGTACCTTGTCGACGGTGAGACTGTTCGCATCTTGCGCGTGCTTCACGGCGCGCAGATGTGGCCCGACGAACTTACAAATGACGATTGAGGCCGCGCCTCCGTACCGGCATCTGACCAAAAAAAGAAAGGGACGAGCCCGGGACCTCTTCGGCTCGCCCCTTCCTGTTCTCTCCCTGCGGAAAGAAACTATTAGGTCGTGATGCGATTTTCGCATCACGACCTAATCCGTTGCCTGAGCATGATCTCTTCGGAAAACCGCTTCACACTTTTCCGGATCATGCTCGCGCCGATCAGCTCTCGATCCTCACATATTCGAAGTCGCCGGGCTTGTTGTCGATGCCGACCTTGGGCGGCGAGATCCAGGAGGCGAACTGGCCGGGTTCGGTCACCGGCTTCATCAGCGAGGCGATGAAGTCGCCGTCCGCGGTCGACGGCAGCCAGTCGTTCTTGCGCTTGGCCCAGGTGGCGTCGTCGATCAAGAGGCCATCGGGCGTCGCGTGGACGTCCTTGAACTCGCCGATCTGGCGGTGGAAGGCAGTGTTCGGCACCGCGAGCTTGTAGTCGATGCCGGCGGTCGAGATCACCTTGTTCCAGCGCAGCATGCCCTTGACGCAATCCTGCGTGTAGTCGTCGCGCAGCCGCATGTTGAGCGCGGTCAGCGCCGGCTCGTCGACCATCTTGATCTGGCCGTCCACCATCTTCATGACCGGATAGGTCGAGCTCTTGAGCTGGTGGTCGTCGTCGATCGTGGTCTCCTTGTAGCGGCCCTTGATGCCGGCGTTGAAGGCATTGGCCGCGTTGGTCGACACTTCCGAGCCGAACAAATCGAGCGACAGCGAATAGTGCAGGTTCAGCTTCTTCTGGATGGTCGGCAGGTCGATCACGCCAAGCGCGCGGATCCTGGCGATGTCGTTCGGATCGGTGATGCCGGCTTCCTTCATCGCATCGCAGGTGCGCTGCACGACGCGGGTGATGCCGGTCTCGCCGACGAACATGTGGTGGGCTTCCTCGGTCAGCATGAAGCGGCAGGTGCGCGACAGCGGATCGAAGCCCGACTGCGCCAGCGAGTGCAGCTGCATCTTGCCGTCGCGGTCGGTGAAGTAGGTGAACATGAAGAACGACAGCCAGTCCGGCGTCGCCTCGTTGAAGGCCCCGAGCATGCGCGGGCTATCCGCGTCGCCCGAGCGGCGGCGCAACAAGTCGTCCGCCTCCTCGCGGCCGTCGCGGCCGAAATACTTCTGCAAGAGGTAGACCATCGCCCAGAGATGGCGGCCTTCCTCGACATTGACCTGGAACAGGTTGCGCATGTCGTAGAGCGACGGCGCGGTCTTGCCGAGATGGCGCTGCTGCTCGACCGAGGCCGGCTCGGTGTCGCCCTGGATCACGATCAGGCGGCGCAGCATCGCGCGGTGCTCGCCGGGGACTTCCTGCCAGGCCGGCTTGCCATAGTCCTCGCCGAACGGGATGACGCGGTTCTCTTCCTGCGGCGCGAGCAAGATGCCCCAGCGATATTCGGGCATCCGCACATAGTCGAACTTGGCCCAGCCGCGCGGATCGACCGAATAGGCGGTGCGTAGATAGACCAGCGATTCCTGGAAGCCGTCCGGACCCATGTCGCTCCACCAGTCCATGTAGCCGGGGTGCCAGCCTTCCAGCGCCTTGAGCACCTGGCGGTCCTCGGCGAGATTCACATTGTTCGGAATCTTGGTCGAGTAATCGACGTTCATGATGTTCATGGCCGTGCTCCCTTAAACTCGCGTCATGTCGAATTGCGCCTTCTGGCCGGTGCCGTAGCGGCGCAGCGCGCCGTCCTCACCGACCGCGTTGGGCCGCTGGAAGATCCAGTTCTGCCACGCCGTGAGGCGGGAGAAGATCTTCGATTCCATGGTCTCCGGGCCGACGAAGCGCAGATTGGCTTCCATGCCGGTGAGACCGTCGGGCGAGAACGAGGTGCGCTCCTCGAAGAACACGCGAACCTCGTCGTCCCAGTCGATGTCGTCGAGCGCGAAGGTGACGAGACCGAGCTCCTCGGCCTCCTCCGCGTCGAGCGCCTTGCCGATCGAGCCTTGCGCGCGCTCCAGATCCGACGGATCGGCCTGGAAGCGCGATTGCAGCCGGGTCAGGCCGTGGCTCATCGGATAGGGCCCGAAATTCATCGCCGTCAGCTCGATCGCCGGCGGCGGACGGTTGTCGCCCTGCTTCTGGCCGATCAGCATGTAGGAGCGGTCGGCGGCGAACACGAGCTCGGCCAGCGTGCCGACGAAGCAGGAGCCGGGCTCGACCAGCGTCACCAGCGTGCGCGAGGTGACGTCGATGCGCTTGAGCACGCGCTTCCAGTAGTGCCTGACCTCGTTGACCAGCCAGTGCGCCTTGTTGGCCTCCAGGAACGCGTCATAGGACACGACATTGCCGCGGTCGCCGTGGCTCTTGAACACCAGCATCGCGATCTCGAGCTCGTTGATGCGCAGATGCAGGATCGCGTCATCGAGTTCGCGGGCGACCTGCAGCGGCCAGAACGCAGCGCCTTGCGCGATCATGCCGTCGATATCCGCGGGCGCCGTGGTTTCCGGCGCCTTGATCGAGATGGTGGCGATGCGCGCTGCGCGATCGATGTCGACGCTGACGAAACCGTAGCGGATCGCGCTGTCGTCGATGGTGCGCGTCAGCGGCGCAAGCGCGATGCCTTTGCCGGCGCCGTTGCGCTTCGACTTCGCGGCGAATTCCTTGACGCGCTCGGCCAGCTTGCCCTCGAGCTTGGAGTTCGGCGCGATCTCGTCGACCAGGCGCCAGGAGACGGCGCGCTTGCCCTTGATGCCTTCCTCGATGGTGCAGAAGAAGTCGGCGTGGTCGCGGCGCACCTTGCGCTTGTCGACGACGCGGGTGAGCCCGCCGGTGCCCGGCAGCACCGCGAGCAGCGGTACTTCCGGTAGCGCGACGGCGGCAGCGCCGTCGTCGGCCATCATGATGTGGTCGGTCGCGAGCGCCAGCTCATAGCCGCCGCCGGCCGCGGTGCCGTTGACGACGGTGATGAAGCTCTGCCCGGAATTCTCGCTGGAGTCTTCCAAGCCGTTGCGGGTCTCGTTGGTGAATTTGCAGAAGTTGACCTTGTGGGCGTGGGTCGAGCCCGCCAGCATGCGGATGTTGGCGCCGGCGCAGAACACCCGGTTCTTGCCCGAGCGCATCACCACGACCTTGACCTCGGGATGCTCGAAGCGCAGGCGCTGCACGGCGTCCGCAAGCTCGATGTCGACGCCGAGGTCATAGGAATTCAGCTTGAGCTGATAGCCCTCGAACAGGCCGGCGTTCTCGTCGACGTCCATGGTCAGCGTCGCGACATCGCCCGCGACGTCGAGCTTCCAGTGCCGGTAGCGCGACGGGTCGGTCTGGAAGTCGATGTACTTCGCCCCGCCTGCAAGGACGCGATCGTCACCAGCCATGGGCCACCCTTATCTGTTGTCTTGCTGTAGTTCGTTTGAAGGTTCGTCGTCGAGGTCTTCATGCACAATAATGCATGTTTTCGGTCTGGTCTAGTTCAAAACGCAAAAACATGCATTTTGTTTCATGTTCAGGAAAATCGCCAGCTCGGCCAATGACCTGGCACCGGCACCAAAGGTCAGGCCGCCAGTGCCGGGTCGTCGCGCAGCGCCGCTTTGGCGAATTCGGCGACCGCCTCGAGCGTCACCGCGGGCGCCTCGCGATGCGGCGAATGGCCGGCACCATCGATGGCCGTGACATCGACCGGGCAGTAGCACTCCTCCTGGGCGATCTCGACCTGGCGCATGGTGCCGTACTGGTCGGCCGCGCCCTGCACGATCAGCACGGGCACGCGGATATAGGCGAGATAGTCGGAGATATCCCAGTCGCGGAATGCCGGATCGAGCCAGGCGCCGTTCCAGCCATAGAAGGCGTTGTCGACGTCCTTGTGCCAGCGCGCCAGCTTCTCCTTCAGATTGGTGGTCTCGTACGCCGTCTTGATCTCGGCGATCGACTTCACCGAGATGTCCTCAACGATGAAGTGCGGCGCCAGCAGCACCAGGCCGTGCAGGCGATGATCCTGATGCGCGCCGGCATAGATCGCGGCAATCGACGCGCCGTCGGAATGACCGAGCAGCAAGCCGCGGCGGAAACCGATCCGATCAAACAGCTGCGGCAGCACGTCGAGCGCCTCGCGATGCATGTAGTCGACCGGACGCGGCAGCTTCGTCGGCGACGAGGCGCCATAACCCGCGCGCGAATAGGCGAACACGCCGGCGCCGGTCGCCGCCTGCAGCTTCTCGGGGAAGTCGCCCCACAGCCCGACGCAGCCGAGGCCTTCATGCAGCATCACGATGGTCGGCGTCGTCTCGGGTGACGGGCCGATCATGCGGTATTCGAGCTCGGCGCCGTCGATGCTGAGGAAGCCTGTGGGATTCAAGTTCGTCATGGTGGAGCCTTCCTCATCGTCGTCCCGGCGAAAGCCGGGACCCATAACCACAGGCGTTAGTTGTTGCGCAAAGCCGTTGAACAGCGTCTCTCGAAACGAAGGCCGCGGCGTATGGGTCCCGGCTCCCGTGCGCAATTGCGCACTAGGCCGGGACGACGCGGGGAGCTAGTGCTCGTGTTCCCGCAACTTGAAGCGCTGGATCTTCCCGGTCGCGGTCTTCGGCAGGTTGTCGACGACGTCGATCCAGCGCGGATATTTCCACGGGCCGATCTTCTGCTTGACGTGCTCCTTGAGCGCCTCGTGCAGGCCGGCGGCTGAACTGTCGGGCCGCAGCACCACATAGGCCTTCGGCTTGAGCAGGCCTTCCGGGTCGGCCTCCGGCACGACCGCCGCCTCCAGCACCGCGGGATGGGTGATCAGCGCGCTCTCGACCTCGAACGGCGACACCCAGATGCCGGAGACCTTGAACATGTCGTCGGCGCGGCCGCAGAAGGTGTAACGGCCGTCGGCATCGCGCGTGTATTTGTCGCCGGTGCGGGTCCAGGCGCCCTCGAAGGTGGCGCGGCTCTTGGCGCGCTGATTCCAGTAGCTCTCGCCGGCCGAGGGCGCATCGACCAGCAGCTCGCCGACCTCGCCGTCCGCGACGTCGGCGCCGATCTCGTTGACCAGCCGCACCTTGTAGCCGGGCACCGGACGGCCGGACGAGCCGTATTTGATGTCGCCGGGCGCGTTCGACAGGAAGATGTGCAACAGCTCGGTCGAGCCGACGCCGTCGAGGATGTCGACGCCGAACCGCGCGCGCCACGCATTGCCGACCGATTCCGGCAGCGCCTCGCCGGCCGAGGTGCAGACGCGCAAACGGTTGCCGCCGGACTGCGCCTTGGTCGCCTCGTCGTTCAGCATCGCCGCGAACAGGGTCGGCACGCCGAAGAAGATGCTGGGGTGATATTTGTTCATCAGCGCGAACATCACCGCCGGCGTCGGCCGCTCGGAGTTCAACACCGTGGTGGCGCCGACCGACATCGGGAACGTCAGCGCGTTGCCGAGCCCGTAGGCGAAGAACAGCTTTGCCGCCGACAGGCCGACATCATCCTCGCGGATCCCGAGCACCTGCTTGGCGTAGGTCTCTGCGGTTGCCGCGAGATTTGAATGCAGATGGCGCACGCCCTTCGGCATGCCGGTCGAGCCCGACGAATAGAGCCAGAATGCCGGCTCGTCGGCGTGGGTTGGCGCAGTCGCGAACACGTCGCTCTCGCGCGCGATCTCATCGGACAGCTTCTTGTGGCCGTGCGCGTCCTTGCCGGAGACCACCACATGCTCGAGGTCGGGCATCCGCGCGATGATGTCGTTCACGACCGGCAGCAGCGCTTCCGACACGAACAGCACGCGGGCGCGGCAATCACCGAGGATGTAGGCATACTGCTCCGCAGTCAGCAGCGTGTTGAGCGGCACCGGCACCACGCCGGCGCGGATCGCGCCGAGGAACACGATCGGGAAATCGACCGTGTCCAGCATGATCATGGCGACCCGCTCCTCGCGGCGGACGCCGAGCCGGCGCAGCATGTTGCCGACGCGGCGGGTCTGCTGCTGCAACTGGCCATAGGTGATTTGCGACAAGGTATCGTCGAACACGACCTTGTCGCCGCGGCCTTCATCGACGTTGCGGTCGAGCAGCCAGGAGACCGCGTTGTAAGTCATGCTCCGCTCCTCGGACCCGAACGTGCCACGCTTCCCTCTCCTGTGAATTTAAGAATTATAATTCATACAAAGCCACCACGTTGGCTTGCTGTCAATCCTTATCGGCACTATGTTTCCTAGAACCTCGGTCTGATTCAGTCAGGACCGCGCGTCGCACAGGGATCATGACCGCAGCCAACGACCCGGAAACCGACTTCCTTGAACAGCTCGGCCAGCGCGTGCGCACGATGCGCGCCCTGCGCGGCATGTCGCGCAAGGTGCTCGCCAAGGTTTCCGGCATTTCCGAACGCTACATCGCCCAGCTCGAAAGCGGCAAAGGCAATGTCTCGATCGTGCTGCTGCGCCGTGTCGCAGGCGCAATGGGCGCGCATCTCGAGGACCTGATCCCGTCCAGCGAGCCCGTGCCGGACTGGGCCGTGATCCGCGACCTGCTGCGCAAGGCGTCGCCGAACCAGATCGCGCAGGCCAAGGACATGCTCGCCGGCAGCAGCCCGTTGGCGCCGCGGCGCGCCTCGTTCTCCGGCATCGCGCTGATCGGCCTGCGCGGCGCCGGCAAGACCACGCTCGGGCGGATGCTGGCGAAGAAGATCGGCTGGAGCTTCGTCGAGCTCAACAAGGAGATCGAGGCGCAGAACGGCCTCTCGGTCGCCGAGATCATCGCGCTGTACGGCCAGGAAGGCTTTCGCCGCATGGAGCAGGCCGCGCTGACGCAGCTGTTGGCGCGCAAGGAATTGATGGTGCTGGCGACCGGCGGCGGCATCGTCTCCGAGGCGCTGACCTTCGATTTGATCCTGTCGTCGTTCTACACGATCTGGCTGAAGGCCGAGCCGGAGGAGCACATGGCGCGCGTGCGCCGCCAAGGCGATCTGCGCCCGATGGCGGACGATCGCTCGGCGATGGCGGAATTGCGCAACATCCTGGTCAGCCGCGAGCCGCTCTACGCCCGCGCATCAGCGGTGGTCGACACCGCCGGCCTCTCGGTCGACGCCGCCGCCGCGCGGCTGATCGATTCGGTGCGGCCGGTACTGCAGAACGAGGCGCGCTCGTTCGGTCTGCGCAGCGTGGCGCTGTAATCTCACAGCACAAAAAGAAACACTACCCCCGTCATTGCGAGCGAAGCGAAGCAATCCATCTCTCCGCGCGCGTGGATGCATGGATTGCTTCGTCGCTATCGCTCCTCGCAATGACGAACCATGCGATGGTGTGAGAGATCCTCCCCCCTACAAGAGTCTGCTCTTCACATCATCTGCACCATCCCGCAGCAGCGGCAGGAAGCGGTCGATCAATTCCTGCATCGGCACGCGGTCGACATGCGCGCCCATGTTGATCGCGGCGACGATGGTGCCGTCGTAGCGGCGCACCGGCACCGAGATCGAGCGGAAATGCGGCTCGGCCTCGCGGTCGACCAGGGAATAACCCTGCACGCGATCGGCGATGATGGTGGCGAGCAGCCTCTTCGGATCGGTCGTGGTCTGCGGCGTCACCGGATCGCGGCGCATCGCCTTCAGCCGCGTCGCGAGTTCGGCATCAGTGAGGCGGCCGAGCATCGCGCGACCGACCGAGGTGCAGAACGCCGGCAGCCGGTAGCCGATGTCGAGACCGGCGGAGAACACGCGCGTCGGGCTCGAGCGCGCCACGAACACGACGTCGTCGCCGTCGAGCAAGGCCAGTGAGGCGATCTCCTGCGCTGCCGTCGCGATGCGGTCGAGCACCGGTTGCAGCACCGTCACCACCTGGTTGGATTGCAGGAACGAGCCCGCCAGCGTCAGCACATGCGGCGTCAGCGTGAACAGCTTGCCGTCGGTGGCAACGAAGCCGCCATGCGCGAGCGTGAACAGGATGCGGCGCGCGGTGGCGCGCGGCAGATCGGCGGCGCGCGCCAGATCGCTCAGCGTCGCCGGGCCGGACACGGTGCCGAACACCTGCAGCAGGCGCAGGCCGCGATCGAGCGCCTCGACGAAGTCGGTGGCGCGCTCGTCCTGGTCGGTCCGCTTCAGCTTGGGCATGGCGTTTTAGGTTGGGTCGCGGCTTTGAACGGTTCAAAAATTGCGCTTGCTGTCCAAAACAGACATGGCATAATTCGCACATTCGTTCAATAGGCGAACAAATCCAAATCCGGGAGACGGCGCCATGATGAGCCAGGAAGCGAACGATCTGATCACCCGCATCGGCCGCAAGGACCCGTGTGGCAGGCTGATGCGGAGTTACTGGCAGCCGGCGGCGCTGGTCGACGAGCTGGAAGGACCGCGCCCGGTTCGGCCGGTGCGGCTGCTTGGCGAAAACCTGGTTCTGTTCCGCGGCGAGGACGGAAGCTACGGGCTGATCGATCGCCACTGCGCGCATCGCGGCGCCGATCTCGCCTTCGGCCGGCTCGAGCATGGCGGGCTGCGCTGCGCCTTCCACGGCTGGCTGTTCGACACGTCAGGCCAGTGCATCGAGACGCCGGCGGAGCCGGCCGGCTCGCAACTCTGCAAGGGCATCAGGCAGCGCTCCTATCCCGTGGTCGAGAAGAGCGGCATCCTGTGGGCCTGGCTCGGCGAAGGCGCCCCGCCCGCCTTTCCGGAGCTCGACTGCTTCGTCGCGCCCGGCAGCCATACGTTCGCGTTCAAGGGCCACATGAACTGCAACTGGCTGCAGGCGCTCGAAGTCGGCATCGATCCGGCGCACGCCTCCTTTCTGCACCGCTTCTTCGAGGACGAGGACACCTCGGCCGCCTACGGCAAGCAATTCCGCGGCGCGTCGGCCGGCAGCGACATGCCGATGACCAAGATCCTGCGCGAATATGACCGGCCGATCATCAATGTCGAGCACACCGAATACGGCCTGCGCCTGATCGCGCTGCGCGAGCTCGACGCGGAGCGCACCCATGTGCGCGTCACCAACCAGCTGTTCCCGCACGGCTTCGTGATCCCGATGTCGACCGAGATGACGATCTCGCAGTGGCACGTGCCGGTCGATGACGAGAATTGCTACTGGTATGCGATCTTCACCAGCTACGCGGCGCCGGTCGACAAGCAGAAGATGCGCGACCAGCGGCTCGAGCTCTATACGCTGCCGGACTACAAGTCGCGCAAGAACCGCAGCAACGACTACGGCTTCGATCCGCACGAGCAGGCGACCGCGACCTATACCGGCATGGGCGCCGACATCAATGTCCACGACCAGTGGGCGGTGGAGTCGATGGGGGCGATTCAGGACCGCACCAACGAGCATCTCGGCCAGAGCGACAAGGCGATCGTGCAGTACCGCCGCCTGCTGCGGCAGGAGATCGAGAAGGTCTCCGGCGGCGAGAAGCCGATGCTGTTCCTCGACGAGGCCTCCGCGCGCAGTATCCAGGGCCCGGCCACGATGGACGGCATCGGCCCGACCCAGGGCTGGGAGCTCTACTGGATGGAAGTCGACGTCAAGCGCCGCCGCGGCGCACCATGGGCAGCTCCCGTGCCGCGCGAGATCGCCGGCAAGGTGCATCATCTGACGGCGGCGGAGTGAAGATGGTATCAATGGCTCCGCATTGTATCCTTCACCTCGCCCCGCTTGCGGGGAGAGGTCGGATCGCGTTAGCGATCCGGGTGAGGGGGTACAGGTCTATCGGCATATCGAGTCGGCGGAGAGAGCCCCTCACCCCGACCCTCTCCCCGCGAAGAGCGGGGCGAGGGAGAAGTGAAGGAGCGACGCGGTGAGCTTCGTCGAGCGTCACGGCCTGTGGTCGGATGAGCAGAAGGAGGCCGCACAACGCCTCCGCCGCATCGTCGAGGAGAAGAACCTCGAAGTCATCCGCCTGTCGTTCCCCGACCAGCACGGCATCCTGCGCGGCAAGACGCTGATCGCCGGCGAAGCGGTGCGCTCGCTGGAGGGCGGCTGCTCCATCACCACGACGATGCTCGCCAAGGACACCTCGCACAAGACGGTGTTTCCGGTGTTCACATCAGGCGGCGGCTTCGGCATGAAGGAGATGGAGGGCGCGGCCGACGTGCTGATGGTCGCCGATCCCACCACGTTCCGCGTGCTGCCCTGGGCGCAAAACACCGGCTGGCTGCTCTGCGACCTCCATTTCAGCGACGGACGGCCGGTGCCGTTCGCGACCCGCAACCTCTATCGCAAGGTGCTCGATCAGCTCGCAGGCCGCGGCTACGATTTCGTCGCCGGCCTCGAGGTCGAATTCCATCTGTTCAAGCTCGACGACGCTCATATGGCGCCGGAGGATGCCGGCCAGCCCGGACGGCCGCCGTCGGTCAGCCTGCTGTCGCACGGCTATCAGTACCTCACCGAGCAGCGCTACGACCTGATGGAGCCGGCGCTCGAGATCATCCGCCGCGACATCATCGCGCTCGACCTGCCGTTGCGCTCGGTCGAGGTCGAGTTCGGCCCGAGCCAGTGCGAATTCACCTTCGCGCCGACCGTCGGGCTCGCGCCGGCCGACACCATGGTGCTGTTTCGTTCGGCGGTGAAACAGATCGCGCGCCGCCGCGGCTATCACGCGACCTTCATGTGCCGGCCGAAGCTGCCGAACGTGTTCGCGAGCGGCTGGCACCTGCACCAGTCGCTGGTGTCGCGCGCCAATGGCGAGAACGTCTTCATGGCCAAGGAGACCGGCGAGCCGCTCAGCGCGCTCGGCCGCGCCTGGCTCGCCGGCCTGATCGAGCACGCGCGGGCCTCGACCGTATTCACGACGCCGACCATCAACGGCTACAAGCGCTACCGCTCCTATTCGCTGGCGCCGGACCGCGCGATCTGGGGCCGCGACAACCGCGGCGTTATGATCCGCGTGCTCGGCGGCGCCGGCGATCCCGCAACCCGGCTGGAGAACCGGATCGGCGAACCCGCCGCCAATCCCTATCTCTACATGGCAAGCCAGATCCTCTCCGGCCTCGACGGCGTCGACCGCAAGCTCGACCCCGGCCCGTCGGCCGACACGCCCTACGAGGCCAAGGCCGCGCTGTTGCCGAAGTCGCTGCGCGAGGCCGTGTTCGCGCTCAACGACGATCCGTTCTTCCGCCAGGCGCTCGGGCCGGAGTTCGTGGACTATTACGTCTTCATCAAGAACGCGGAGATCGAACGCTTCCAGGCCGAGGTGTCGGACTGGGAGCACCGCGAATATTTCGAGATGTTTTGACGGAAGCGTCGGCGCAGGCGCTCCGCCGCTCTAGAGCATGATCCGGAAAAGTGTGAAGCGGTTTTCCGAAAGATCATGCTCAAACAAAGAGCTAAAGCGCGATGACGATTCAACCCAATCTCATCGCGCTTTAAACGCTTGCAAGGTGAGCCGCAACGGCCGCTTCGTTCCATTCCAGACCGACACCCGGCGTGTCGGGAATATGCAAAAGACCATCCTTGATTTCATACGGCCGTTCAAGAATCGGATCGGCCCAGTCCTGCCATTCCAACCAGTGAGCGGCCTCCGTCGCGCGCATGACGTGGGCAGCGACTTCCGGATAAAGATGCGTTGAGATGGGGATGCCCGCGGCGCCGGCGATCGCAGCCGCCCGCATCCAGCCCGTCACTCCTCCGATGCGCATGAAATCCGGCATCACCAGGTCGCAGGCCTTTCTCGCGATCGCCTTATGCATCTCCCTCGGACCATAGAAGTTCTCGCCGATCTGGATCGGCGTCTTCAGCTCCGCCGCCAGTTGGGCGTGTCCGTCGAGATTGTCATAGACGACAGGCTCTTCGATCCAGTCGAGGCCATAATCATCGATCGCATGGCACCGCTCGATGGCTTCGGCGAGATTTAGCCCCTGGTTGTAGTCCACCATCAAATGCATCCGATCCCCGACTGCTTTTCGAACGGCGTCGAGGGTCGTCAGATCCTCGTGCGGATCGCTTCTGCCGAGGCGCAATTTCAGGGCTGAGAACCCTCCTTCGTCGCGCAATTCCAAAGCCTCGGCCGCGACGGCGGCCGGCTCCTTCAGCCAAAGGCCGTTGCTATTGTAGGATCTCACGGCGCCGACCGTCGCCCCCAACAGCACGCACAGCGGCTTGTTTGCGGCTTTCGCCAACGCGTCCCACGCGGCCATGTCGAGGCCCGACGCCGCGATCATCGACAATCCCTCATAGCCGACAAAGTGAAGCGATTTGCGCGCCGCCTCGAACAACTCGACAGGCGCCACGCTCCGACCTCTGAGCAATTCGCCGAGATCATGCAACGCCGGAACCAGATATCGCAGCGATTTCACGATGTAAGGCTCGAGATAGCTTCGCCCGACAATGCCCTCCTCCGTCACCAGATCGATGAGGACGAGCGGCCACTCCGATATCGTGACAATGCGCGCGACCACGGGCCGCTTCAGCTTGAGCACCACCGGACGAGCTTTGATTTCTCTGAGCGTCAACGAATCGGGCATGGCAATGGCTTTCGCAGCGCGAGGAAGCTGACTGGCGCGGGCCGAAAAATCCCGGAAGCCATTCCAATTGGTTTTTCAACCGATGTAAATTCACTACTCGGTATATTTAAGAGGTGACTGCATGGCGCGATCTGCAGAACCGACACGGCGGCGCATCCTTGCTGCCGCATACGTCCTGTTTCGCCAGCGCGGATATAGCCGCGTGAGCATGGACGAAATCGCATCGGCGACGAGGGTGACGAAGCGCACGCTCTACAATCATTTTCAAAGCAAGGATCAGCTGCTCGCCTTCGTGCTCGAAGCTCAGAACGAACTGGCCTTGGCCGCGTTCGCGACGTTCGGCGACAAGCTGTCCGGCTCGCCGGCGGCGATCATCGACGGTCTGTTCCGCGACCTGGCGGTCTGGGCGGACAGGCCGCGATGGGCCGGCTCGGGATTCACCAGGCTGGTCATCGAGCTGGCCGATCTCCCTGGCCATCCCGCACGCGCAATTGCGCGCCGGCACAAGGCCTTGCTCGAAACCCATCTCGGCGCGCTGCTGAAGCGGGCCGGTGTCCGCGACGCTCACCGCCGTGCGCGCGAGATCTGGCTGCTGTCCGAGGGCGCGATCTCCCTGATGCTGGTGCATGGCGATCGCGCCTATGCCGCAGCAGCGGCCGACGCAGCGAAACGACTGCTGCGAGGCTCTTCACGGTAAGCCGCGGCAGCCCGCCTCTCTGATCCGTCATCCTGAGGAGCGCGTAGCGCGTCTCGAAGGCTGCACGGCCGCCGGGCCATCGATCCTTCGAGACGCCTGCTACCCAGGCTCCTCAGGATGACGGCGATACGGCAATGCTTGCTGCTCAAATCCCGAGATACTTGTGCTGCAGATCCGGCTCGGCGATCAGCTCCCCGCTGGTGCCGCTCCACACCGTGTGGCCGCGCTCGATGATGTAATGGCGGTCGGCGATGCGGGCGAGGTTTCCGACGTTCTTGTCGATCACCAGCACCGACTGCCCGCGCTCCTTCAGCATCGACAGGCAGCTCCAGATCTCGTCGCGGATCAAGGGCGCAAGACCCTCGGTCGCCTCGTCGAGGATCAGCAATTTCGGATTGGTCATCAGCGCGCGGCCGATCGCCAGCATCTGCTGCTCGCCGCCGGACAGCGTGACGCCCATATTGTTCGTGCGTTCGGCGAGCCGCGGAAACAGCGCGTGGATCTTGTCGATGGTCCAAGGATCGGAGGCACTGAAGCGATTGCCTGACGCGGCGACGAGATTTTCGCGCACCGTGAGGTTCGGGAAGATCTGGCGGCCTTCGGGCACCAGGCCGATCCCGAGCTTCGCTATCTTGTAGGACGGCAGGCCGCGCACCGCCTCGCCGGCGAAGCGGATGGCGCCTGACCGCGCCGGCGTCAGGCCCATGATCGAGCGGATCGTCGTGGTCTTGCCCATGCCGTTGCGGCCCATCAGCGCGACCATCTCGCCCGACTTGATCTGGAGCGACAGGCCGAACAGCACCTGGCTCAGCCCGTAGCAGGTCTCGATGCCATCCACTTCGAGCAGGGTTTCAGCGGTTTTGGTATTAGCCATCCTGGTCTCAGCCATGGCGCGTCACCGCATGCTGTTCGCCGAGATAGGCGCGCTTGACCTCTTCGTGCTTGCGGATCGCGTCCGGCACGTCGCAGGCGATGACGCGGCCATAAACCAAGACCGTGATGCGGTCGGCCAGCGCGAACACCGCCTCCATGTCGTGCTCGACCAGCACGATGGTGACTTCCTTGCGCAGCTCCTTCAGCAGCGCAACCATCCGCGTCGATTCGGTGACGCCGAGCCCGGCCATCGGCTCGTCCAGTAGCAACAGTTGCGGCCTGGTGGCGAGCGCGACCGCGAGCTCGAGCTCGCGCTGCTCGCCATGGCTCAATTGCGACACCACGATATCGGCGCGCGGGCCGAGGCCGACGCGCTCCAGCGCCGCGCGCGCGGATTCGCGCAGATGCCGCTCCTTGCGCGCATTGCCCCAGAAGCGGAACGAGTGGCCGTCATGCGCCTGCGCCGCCAGCGCGACATTGTCGATCGCGGAAAAATCCTTCAGCAGCGAGGTGATCTGGAACGAGCGCGCCAGCCCGAGGCGGCTGCGCTTGTAGGACGGCAGGTTCGTGACGTCGCGGCCGGCAAAGCGGATGGTGCCGGAGTTCGGCATCACCTGCCCGGTGAGCTGGCTGATCAGCGTGGTCTTGCCGGCGCCGTTGGGGCCGATGATGGCGTGCAATTCGCCTGGCACCACCTCCATCGAGAGGTTGTCGGTCGCGGTGATGCCGCCGAAGCGGCGGACCAGATTGTCGACGCGGAGCAAGGGATCAGGCAAGGAGTCAACCACGGCGCATCCTCCCGAGCAGGCCCATGATGCCGCCGCGCGCGAACAGCACGATCAGGAGCAGCACCGGACCGAGGATCAGCCCCGAATATTCGGTGAACTGCGACAGCAGCTCCTCGAGCAGGAGATAGACGATCGCGCCGATGACGGGACCGAACAGCGAGCCCATGCCGCCGAGGATCACCATCACCATGAGGTCGCCGGAGCGGGTCCAGTACATCACCGCGGGGCTGACGAAATCGGTGTTGTTGGCAAGCAGCGCGCCGGCCAGGCCGCAGATCGTGCCTGATATCACGAAGCAGACCAGGCGGTAGCGGTTGGCATGGAAGCCGATCGCCTGCATGCGCTGCTCGTTGGAGCGGACGCCCTGCACCACGAGGCCGAAGCGCGAATTGACGATGCGCCAGATCAGATAGAGGCCGCCGAACAGGCAGGCCAGGCAGAGGTAATAGAACTGGTTGCGATCCGACAGGTTGATCAGGCCGGCGAAATCGCTGCGCTTGTAGACGGTGAGCCCGTCGTCACCGCCGTAGCGCGACAGCGCGGAGGCGATGTAGTAGGCCATCTGCGCAAAGGCCAGCGTGATCATGATGAAATAGACGCCGCGAGTGCGCAGTGACAGGGCGCCGATCAGCAGCGCAAACAGCGCCGAGACGACGAGCGCCACCGGCCACTGGATGAAGCCGGAGCCGATGCCCTCGGCGGCGAGGATGCCGACGGCATAGCCGCCGATGCCGAGATAGGCGGCGTGGCCGAAGCTCATCATGCCGCCATAGCCCATGATCAGATTGAGGCTCGCGGCGGCGAGCGCGAAGATCACGATCCGGGTGAACAGCGTGAGGATGAAGATATTGCCCGTGATCGCCGAATAGAGCGGCAGCAGGATCAGGGCGGCACACATCAGCGCCGCGACCGCATTGGAGACGTTGAGCTTTCGCATCATCGTTTGGCCGCCGGGAACAGCCCCTCGGGCCGCAGCACAAGGATGATGGCCATCAGGAGGTAGATCAGCATCGAGGACAGCGCCGGCGCCGCGGTGGACGCCGCCGCCCCGCTCAGCACCTTGCGCAGCAGGTCCGGCAGGAAGGCGCGGCCCATCGTGTCGATGATGCCGACGAAGATCGCGGCCATGAACGCGCCGCGGATCGAGCCGATGCCGCCGATCACGATGATGACGAAGGCCAGGATCAGGATGTTCTCGCCCATGCCGATCTGCACGGTGAGGATCGGTGCCTGCATCAGCCCGGCGAGGCCGGCGAGCGCCGCGCCAAGGCCGAACACCAGCGTGAACAGCAGCTTGATGTTGATGCCGAGCGCCCCGATCATCTCGCGGTTGGAGGCCCCGGCGCGGATCAGCATGCCGATGCGGGTACGCATCACGACGAGATAGAGCATTGCTGCGACCGCCAGCGCGACCACGATGATCATGAGGCGGTAGGCCGGATAGTAAACGCCGGGAATGATCTGCACCGGCACGGTGAGCCAGGCTGGCAGCGGCAGCGCGAGGCCCGCCGGGCCCCAGATCAGCCGGACGGCGTCGTTGAAGAACAGGATCAGACCGAACGTCGCCAGCACCTGGTCGAGATGGTCGCGGCCATAGAGATGCCTGAGCGCGACATATTCCAGCACGATGCCGAGCAGCAGCGTGGCGCCCAGCGCCATCAGCGCGCCAAGGACAAAACTGCCGGTCCAGGCCACGAAGGTCGCCGCGAAATAGGCTCCCATCATGTAGAGCGAGCCGTGCGCCAGATTGACGAAGTCCATGATGCCGAACACCAGCGTCAGCCCGGCCGCCAGCAGGAACAGCAGGAGGCCGAATTGCAGGCCGTTCAGCAGTTGTTCGACGACGAGATACATGGATCCTTCATACCGGGCTGAAACAAAACAGCGGCAGCGCAAGCACGCCGCCGCATTGCACATTGCGGGTTCTCCCTCGCCCCGCTCTTGCGGGGAGAGGGTTGGGATGAGGGGCTCTTTCCGCAAACCGAATGCCGGGAAAGAGCCCCTCACCCAATCGCTTCGCGATTGATCTCTCCCCGCAAGAGCGGGGCGAGGTAAAGAGAAGCAAGCCGCGCGCCAAAAAGACGCCCGACAATCACTTCATCGGACACTTGTCGTGGAAGCGATCCTGGTCGTCCTTGACGATGGTCGCGACCGTCTTTAGCGAGAGCTGGCCCTCGGCGTCCTTGACCACGTCCTGCAGATAGAAGTTCTGGATCGGAATGTGGTTGTTGCCGTACTTGAACGGACCGCGCACCGATTTGAAGTTCACCTTCTCCATCTCGGCCTTCATCGCGTCCTTCTTCGTCAGGTCGCCCTTCACCGCGACCACGGCGCTGTTGATCAGGTTGGCAGCGTCGTAGGACTGGGCGCCGTAGAAGGTCGGCCGCAGGCCCGGATACTTCTTGCGGTAGTCGGCGACGAACTTCTTGTTCTCCTCGTTGGGCAGGTCGTTGACCCATTGCTGCGCGCCGGGAACGCCGAGCGCATTGTCCTTCTGCAACGGCAGCGACAATTCGTCGATGGTGAAGGCGGTGTAGAGCGGAATCTGCTGCTTGATACCGGCCTGCGCATACTGGTTCAGGAACTGCACGCCGGCCGCGCCCGGATAGAACACGAAGATCGACTCGGCCTTGGAGTTCTTCGCCTTGGTGAGCTCGGCGGAGAAGTCGAGCTGGCTCGGCCACACCGTATATTCCTCGCCGACGACCTGGCCCTTGAACGTGCTCTTGACGCCGGCCAGCATGTCCTTGCCCGCGGCGTAGTTCGGGCCGATCAGGAACACCGACTTGACGCCCTTCTGGTTCATGTAGGTGCCGACCGCTTGCGGGGTCTGGTCATTCTGCCAGGAGGTCGAGAACACGTAAGGCGAGCACAGTTCGCCGGCGAGCTGCGACGGACCGGCATTGGCCGAGATCAGGAAGGTCTTGGAATCGACCGCGGTCTTCAGCGACGCCAGCAGCACGTTCGACCAGATGTAGCCGACGATGAAGTCGACCTTGTCGGACTGCACCAGCTTCTCGGTCTTCTGCTTGCCGACATCCGGCTTCTGCTGGTCGTCCTCGTAGATCACCTCGACCGGCTTGCCGTCGATCTTGCGGCCGAGATGGTCGAGCGCGAGCTCGAAGGAATTGCGCATGTCGTTGCCGATCACGGCGGTCGGACCGCTGAAGGTCGAAACGAAGCCGATCTTGACGCTGTCAGCCGCCATCGCGGGCTGCGCCAGCGCCAGAGCCATGGCGCCTGCCAGCCAAAATGCCTTTTTCATATTCACTCCCCTCCTCAACCAAAGATCCCACGAGGCTCGATCACGAGGGCCCGGGGGTCACGCTTTTGCGCGCGTCGTTCTGTGACGTATTTTGTGCGCGATATCGCAAGTCTGCAGCAAGCACGAACCGACGGCGCTCACTTAGAACCTTCGGCGCATACCCCAGCACCTTGCATCATAATTCGTCTAAATCGACCATGGCAAGAAATATAATGCCGGTTGCGTGGGCAACGATTGTCGCAGGCACCGGCCTCCCGCAACGACCCACGCCCGCACTGCAGCAGGCTTTAACGATCCGGTAAAGCACCCGGAAACCACAGGCCGGCAAGCGCCTGCGGGCTTCATGGTCCGGAAAGCATCCCTGGCCGACGCTGCCGCCAAAGGGGTGCGTCACATGCTGAATTACATCTTCGGCTTCAATGCCCGGATGGGCCGACTGGCTTTCTTCTTCTGCACCTTCGTGGTGGGCCTCGGCTTTATGATGCTGGTCTACGGCGTCACCGGCAACGCACCGGCGAGCGGCAGTATGGACGTGCTGCTGGCACAGGCATCGAGCAACCCCGTGCTGGTCATTGCCTTCTACGGCATGCTCGTCATCTGCTTCATGCTGCAATCGATGCGGGTGCGCGACATGGGCTGGGATCCGGTCTGCGTGATGGCGGCATGGATCGCCCTCCTCGTGCTCGACAGGGCCATTGCCGGACGATTTCCCGAATATGCGCTGACCTATCAGCACACCGAAACGGTGGTCGGCGCCGCCGTCAATGGCGCAATGAACATCGTCCTGCTGGTCTGGCGGAGCGGCGGCTATTACGAAGAAGCCCCGCCATCGCCGCGCGAGACCGGCGATGGTCTGTTTGAAAGACGCAATACGCCGGCCGCAGGCGGCAGCCGCGTCGCGCGGATCGCCAACGGCGAGTTCGGCGGCAAGACGCGGTAGCAGCCGTCGTCCCTGCGAAAGCACTAGGGGATGCACACATCTGGTGCGACGGATTGACTCGGATCAGAGATTGGGGATTCCAGAATCGGGGGTCTCGGTGACTTCTATTACGGCACTTCGGCTTGGGCGGAGGTGCCAGCATGTTGTCGCGGATTGACTGGACGTTGGGCCGGTTCGAGGATGGTCGTCTCGATAAAGGGGGGCGGCGCTCATCGGACGCATGGTCGCGGGCAAGGATGTATGCCTTCGGCGGCTTTCCAAGGGAGACCGCGCGCTGGAGGTGCGGTTCAACCGCTTTCTCGGTAACTCCAAGGTGACGAAGGAGCGCATCATCGAAAGCTGGAGCGAAAGCACGGCTGCGGCGGTTACAGGCCGCCATGTTTTGGCGATCCAGGACACCAGCGAGATCCACTTCAACACCACGCCGCAACGCCGGCGCGGGCTCGGGGAGATCGGCAAGGGCAATCACCACGGCGTGCTGCTGCACCCGATGCTGGCGGTGGATGCGGACAATGGCACCTGCCTGGGACTTTTGAGCGGCGAGGTGTGGACGCGTGAAGGCCCTCGGAGCGTCTCGCATGACAGCCGCGACCTGTCGGACAAGGAATCGCAGCGCTGGATTGCCACCGCCCTTGCGGTCAAGCCGCTGCTTACCGGTGCTGCAATGGTGACCCTGCTTGGTGACCGCGAGAGCGACATCTTTGCTCTTTATGCCAGCGCAGCCGAGCAAGACTACCGCGTGATCGCCCGCAGCATGCATGATCGCAAGCTGGCCGACACGACGGGTTTGTATGCGGCGATCGACGCCATGACGGCGGTAGAGCGTCGCATCATCGAGTTGCCTGCGCGTGCGGGGCGGCCTGCACGTCCGATGGACCTCGAACTTCGCTTCGGCGCAATCGAGCTGGCCCGGCCGCAAAGCAAGTTCCTGCGCCATTTGCCGAAAAGCCTGCATCTGGCCATCGTTGACGTCCGCGAGATCAATGCCGATCCCAACGTCGAGCCGTTGCACTGGCGTCTTCTCACCTCTCACGAGGTCACCAGTTCAGACGATGCCTGGCGCATTGTCGCCTGGTACAAGCAGCGCTGGATCATCGAGCAGTTCTTCCGCGTCCTCAAGACGCAGGGCTTCAAGCTCGAGGATAGCCAGATCGGCACCGCCGGCCGGCTTCTCAAATTGGTTGCCATCGCTGCCAAGGCCGCGATCATCACCATCCAGCTCCTGCAAGCGCGCAACGGGAGCCAGCAGTCGCTTCACGTTGCCTTCAATCACAGCGAGATCGATGCGCTGACCGCCCTCAATCAGCAGCTTGAAGCCAGGAACAGACGACTGAAGAACCCGCATCCCTCCGATCGTCTTGCCTGGGCGGCCTGGATTATCGGCCGCATTGGAGGATGGGACGGCTATCCGTCCTCCAAGCTACCAGGCCCCATCACCTTCAAAAACGGTCTCGATTACTTCCGCGCCGTCGCTCTCGGATGGAGCCTCAGAAATGTGTGCATCCCCTAGTGCGAAAGCAGGGACCCATAACCACAGGATCAGATTGTTGAAGAGCGCTGGGGCCCCAGCGACCAAGACGATTCCCATTGGTGGTTATGGGTCCCGGATCGCGCGGAGCCTGTCATCGGGCGGCGCTTCGCGCCGACCCGTTGGCTTGTCCGGGACGACGCGGAGTTTGTGGCGCGATCACTGAGCCAAAGGCTGGGGCGAAAGCCGATCACCCCTTGTCCACCGCCCATTCGGCGCCGTCGATCGCATAGGACGCGTGGCGGAAATCCCTGATCGTCGCGACCTTGTCGGCCGACCAGTCGAGCAGCATGAACGATCGCGGCGGCGCGCCCTGTGCGTTCGGGTCGAACACCAGGATCGCGGGGCGTCCCTCGACCTGTCCGGTCACCAGGTGCCAGTCGTCGATCTTCGAATAATTGCCGAAGTAGCGCGACACCTCGGCCTTGCCGTTCAGCCGCGTGCGGTTGACGAGCTCGAGCCTGATGTCATCGGCGATCATGGCGCGGATGGCGTCGAAGTCACGGGCGTTGAAATGGCTGACATAGGCGTTGAGCCTGACGCGATCGGCCGGCGACAGGCCGGGCCGCGGCGCGTCGTCCGGCTCGCTGGCAAACTCGCGCAGCTGCGTGCGTCCACGGTGCAGCGCGGCCTTCACCGCGGGCAGGCTGAAATCCATGATGCCGCAGATCTCCTGCAGCGAGCAGCCGAGCACGTCCATCAGGATCACGCTGGAACGCTGCGCCACCGGCAAGCGCATGAAGGTGCGCAGGCTGGTCGCGGCGATCTCGCGGCGGCCCAAATCATCGAGCTCTCCGGCCATCATGTCCACCTCCTCCGGCGCGTGGAGCGCTTCCTGGCGGTTGCGCCGCCTGAGGAAATCGAGCGCGGTGTTGTGCGCGATCCGGAACAGCCAGGCTTGCGGATTCTGGATCGGCGCGGCGGACCCGAAGGCTTCCACCGCCTTGATCAGCGCGTCCTGCAGCACATCCTCGCCGTCGATGACGGATCCGACCATGCGGGCGCAGTAGCGATGCAGCCTCGGCCGCATCGCCGCCAACAGCGTGTCGACGTCGGTCGCGGCCGGCGCTTGGTGTGGTGACGTCATGATGGCTCCGCCAGATCGGTGCACTGCCCGCCGGTTCACGGCTCATCCAGCATACGATAATTCCCGACAATCACCGCACTGCGAACCAGCGGCGGCTCGGCGCAACGATCGCGGATGCCGTCCTGGAACGCCTGGAACGCGGCCAGTTTCGGGAACGGGCTCGAGCCGTCCTCGGCCGTGGTCTCGACCATGTGGATGAAGGTATCGTCCTCCAGCCGCAGGGTCAGATAGCGCACGCCGTCGGGCCTCGCCGCCTTCAGCTCGGCGAACACGGCCGACACCAGCGCTGCATTCTTCTCCGCCATCTCCGGCTTCGCCTTGTACCTGATCAGGGTCCGTCTCATCGCAGCCTCCTTGGCCTGGTTCTGCGGCCCGAACCGGCCGCGTCAGACCCAAGGACGTTTGCGAACCGCCAAAGGATGCGGTCCGGCAAAAACAAACTTCGGCCGCATCCTTTGCCCGTTCCGGTTCGTCCTTGCCGGCGAAGCGCGCCGCAATCTCGCGGCGCGGCAACGGAGAAACGACCATGCAGACCCCTCGAGAGCGCGCCGAACAGCGCTGGGTGCTCGGCCTCACCGCGCTGGCATCCTTCATGATGGCGCTCGACGCCATGATCATGACCACGGCCTTCGCCACCATCCGCGCCGATTTCGGAAGCGCCGTGGAGACGCTGCAATGGACCGTCAACGCCTTCAACCTGACCTTCGCGGTGCTGCTCCTGACCGGCGCGGCGCTCGGCGACCGGTTCGGGCGGCGCAGGATGTTCGCGGCCGGGATCGGCCTGTTCGTCGTGGCGTCGGCGGCCTGCGCGCTGGCCGGCAACGCCGCGGCCCTGATCGCCGCCCGCGCCCTGCAGGGCGCGGGCGCGGCGCTGGTGATGCCGCTGGCGATGGCGATCCTGAGCGGCGCGTTCGGCCGGGAGGAGCGCGCCCGCGCGCTCGGCATTTTCAGCGGCATCACCGGATGCGCGCTGATCATAGGTCCCGCGATCGGCGGCTTCATCACCGAACATCTCGGCTGGCGCTGGATCTTCTGGATCAATTTGCCGATCGGCCTGGTCGCGATCGCCCTCGTGATCGCCCGCCTGCGCGAAAGCTTCGGGGCGCCAGCGCCGCTCGACATCGCCGGACTCACGCTGGTCGCGCTCGCGGCGCTGGCGCTGGTCTGGGGCCTGCTGCGCGGCAACGGCGTCGGCTGGGCCAGCGCGGAAGTGACGGGCGCGCTGATCGCCGGCGTCGCGCTGGCGGCGCTGTTCGTGCTGTGGGAGCTGCGCGCCACAAGCCCGATGGTGCCGATGCGGCTGTTCGCGGCACGGCCGTTTGCGTCGGGCATGGCCGCAAGCGTGCTGTTCTACGCCGCGATGTATGGCGTGCTGTTCCTGCTGCCGCAGTTCCTGCAGATCGCGCTCGGCTTCGACGCCTTCGGCGCCGGGCTTCGTCTGCTGCCGTGGACGGCGACGCTGTTCGTCGCCGCGCCGATCGCCGGCGCCGCGGTCAACCGGTTCGGCGAGCGCACGCTGGTCGTCACCGGCCTCTTGATGCAGGCGATCGGGCTCGGCTGGATCAGCGAGATCGTGAGCCCCGCAGTGCCCTATTCGGCGCTGGTCGCGCCGCTGGTGCTCGCCGGCGTCGGCGTGTCGATGGCGATGCCGGCCGCGCAGAACGCGGTGCTGGGTGCGGTCGCCGTCAGCGAGATGGGCAAGGCGTCGGGCGTCTTCAACATGGGCCGCTTCCTCGGCGGCATGTTCGGTATCGCGGCGCTGGTGGCGAGCTTCTCCGCCAACGGTGCGGCCGATTCATCCGGTCATTTCACAAACGGATTCGCGTCGGCGATGAGCCTTGCCGCAACGCTGTCATTCGCCGGCGCGGTCGCGGGACTGTTCCTGCCGATGCGGCGGCGGGCCGTCGCCGCGGCCGCGCCGCAGGATGCGTGAGGCTTGCGGCGATTGGGTTTTGCTATCGGGCGATCGGGCATTTCGTGTTGGAATGGGGCTGCGAATGAATACATAATCAAACGACGAAGCCGTTCGAAACCGGGAGCGACATCAGATGACGCAAGCGCCGGCCAAACCTCATCGCGTGGTGATCGTCGGCGCCGGCTTCGGCGGCCTGGAAGCCGCTTTCGGTCTCAGAGGGGCGCCGGTCGAGATCACGCTGATCGACCGCCGCAACCACCATCTGTTCCAGCCGCTGCTCTATCAGGTCGCGACCGCTTCGCTTGCCACCAGCGAGATCGCCTGGCCGATCCGCTATCTCTTGCGCGACCGGCCCGAGGTGACGACGCTGTTCGCCAATGTCTGCGGCATCGACGCCGCGGCGAAGCAGGTGCAGCTCGACGACGGCGGCAGCATTCCCTACGACACGCTGGTCCTCGCCACCGGCGCCCGCCACGCCTATTTCGGCCATGACGAATGGGAGCCGTTCGCACCGGGCCTGAAGACGCTGGAGGACGCGACAACGCTGCGGCGGCGTATCCTGGTCGCCTTCGAGCGCGCCGAGCGCGAGACCGATCCGGACAAGCGCGCTGCGCTGCTGACCTTCGTCATCATCGGCGCCGGGCCGACCGGCGTCGAGATGGCCGGCACCATCGCCGACCTCGCCAAGGACACGCTGCCGCAAGACTTCCGTCACATCGACACGCGCAAGGCGCGCGTGGTGCTGATCGAGGCCGGCCCGCGCGTGCTGGCAGGATTTCCCGACGATCTCTCGGCCTACGCGCAGGCGTCGCTGGAAAAACTCGGCGTCGAGGTGATGCTGGGCGAGCCGGTCACCGAATGCTCGGCCGACGGCGTGGTGTTCGGCGGCAAGAGGCTGGAGGCGCGTACCATCGTCTGGGCCGCCGGCGTGCGCGCCTCGCGCGCCGCCGAGTGGCTGAACGCGCCGGCCGATCGCGCCCATCGGCTGCAGGTCGAGCCGGATCTCACCGTGCCGGGCCATCCCGATGTCTTCGCCGTCGGCGACACCGTCACGATCAAGGATCCCGACGGCAATCCGGTGCCGGGCATCGCGCCGGCCGCCAAGCAGGAGGGGCGCTACGTCGCCGCACTGATCAAGGCCCGGCTCGACGGCAAGACACTGCCGCCGTTCCGCTACAAGCATGCCGGCAGCCTCGCCCAGATCGGCAAGAAGAAGGCGGTGATCGATTTCGGCTGGCTCAAGCTGCGCGGCTCTCTGGCATGGTGGATTTGGGGCCTCGCCCACATCTACTTCCTGATCGGCGTGCGGCATCGGATTGCGGTGGCGATGAACTGGCTCTGGATCCACACCCGCGACCAGCGCGCCGCACGGCTGATCACACAAGGCAGCAGCAAGGTCGCGCAGTAGGTGACTCGGCGCTGCGCTATCCCGTTATCCGTCATCCCCGCGCAAAGGCTCCGCCTTTGTCGCTGGAGGAGCGCGGCACGCGCGTCTCGAAGGATCGACGGCCCCGCTAGTGGCCGTACATCCTTCGAGGCTCGCCCAGCGCCGCAATTGCGCCGCAAGGCTCGCACCTCAGGATGACGGATAACAATCTGTATTAGCCTCTCAGCGCTGTACGCATTCTCACCCCATCACCTGATGCGGCGAGCGGCCGAAGGCGGCCTTGAAGGCGCGGCTGAAATGCGAGACGTCGCTGAAGCCGAAGCTCAGCGCGACATCGGTGACATGGCTGAAGCGCCGTTCGGCCAGCGCCTGATAGGCGCCGGCAAGGCGCTGCTGCCACAGCCAGCGGATCGGCGTCGTGCCTTCGCGCGCGAACAGGCGATTGAGCGTGCGCGGCGCCATGTTCTGTGCCGTGGCGATCGCATCGAGATCGAGCCCGGGATCGTCGAGATTGGCCAGCATGTAGGCCTTGACCCGCGCCAGCCTTTCGTCGCCGCGCTGGAGCCCGTCGTCCGTCAGCTCGGTCTGCAGCGTGGTTGCGAAAATATCGAGCGCTGCCGCGCCAAGCCGTATCGCCGCGGGTCCGGCCGCGTCGTCGAGCCGCGTCAGCCGGCGGATCAGCGATCCCGCCAGCGCTCCCACTTTCGACGCGTTGCCGACCCGCCGCGCCGTCAGGCGCTGCGCATCCGGCAGGCGCGCGAGCAGCAGCGGCCGCGGGATCGACACCATGATCGCGCGCGCGCTCGGGGCGAATTCGAGCGTGAACGGCTGCGCCTGGTCATGCAGCATCAGATCGCCCCGGCGCATGTGCACGTCGCGGCCGCCCTGGGCGAAGCTGACCTCGCCGCGCAGCGTGAGCCACAGCATGAAATAGTCGCGCGGATCCCTGCGGACGTCGCTCGCGCTGCGCATCACCCGGATGCGGTCGGCGGCCGGCGTCGACGACCAGATGTCGTTGATGGCAAGCGGGCCGAGATGGCGAATCGAGATCGACGCCTGGAACGCCTCGTCGGCGACGCGGCGGCATTCGGTCAGCGAGAATTCGCGGCAGGTGACGTGATGCCAGCGGTCGAAACTGTCACCCGGCGCGACAAGCGTTTGCGCGACGACTGTGTGATCTGGGGTCTGCATCGGACCTTGCTCCCGCCCAACCCGGCAGCGGGACATTCTGCGTCCAGCCCTCCCTTCTGGCAAGCAGAGACCAGCGACTGGCCGGCGCAGCCAAGAACGGCCGCCGCAGCCGGTGTAGAAAATATCTCCCACCAGGAGAGGAGGCACCATATGGGCTACCAATGCGAAACCATCGATCCGGCGCGAACCGTCATGATCGTGGTCGACATGCAGAACGATTTCGTCGCCGAGGGCGCCAAGCTGCGTTCGGCCCAGGCCGCTGCCATGGTGCCGCGGCTGGCGCAGACCCTGAAGGCCTGCCGCGACAAGGGCATCCGCGTCATTTACACCGCGCATGTGCATCGCCGCGACGGCAGCGACATGGGGCTCTATGACGATCTCTATTCGCCGATCGCCGACCGGTCGTCGCTGGTCGACGGCACCGATGGCGTCGAGATCTTCAACGACCTCGCGCCCGCCCCCGGCGAGCACGTCATCAAGAAGCACCGCTACAGCGCGTTCTTCGCCACCGATCTCGACCTCATCCTGCGCGAATGGGGCATCACCACGGTGATCATCTCGGGGACCACGACCGAGAACTGCTGCCACGCCACCGCGCGCGACGCCATGTTCCACAATTACAAGGTCGTCTTCCTGTCGGACGCGACCGGCACGTTCGACTATCCGGATGTCGGTCAGGGCGCGCTGTCCGCCGAGGAAGTACACCGCGCCACGCTGACGATCCTCGCATTCTCCACCGCGCATGTCATGACAGCGGCCGAGATGCTGGGGCGGGTGAAGGCCGGTGACGGAGCGGCGAAGGCTGCGTAGTTAGTCGCCAACAGCGCGCCACAAACTTAGTCGGCCTCTCCCCTTGTGGGAGAGGCCGGAACGCATGAAGCGAAGCGCAATGCGATCCGGGTGAGGGGTTGCGGTCTCTCCGGTCCGTACGCCGCGTGGAGAGATACCCCTCACCCCAGCCCTCTCCCACAAGGGGAGAGGGGGCGCAGCAGCATTCGCGGCAGCAACCTCACTTCACCAGTGAGCAGCCGCCATCGGCCAGCGGGCGGAACGCCTGGTCGGCCGGGATGGTCGCGATCAGCTTGTAATAGTCGTAGGGGTACTTCGACTCCTCCGGCTTCTTCACCTCGAACAGATACATCGGATGGATGACGCGGCCGTCCTGGCGGATCGTGGTGTCGCCGAACAGTCTGTCCTTGCCCTTGAAGGTCTTCATCTGCGGCACCACCGCCTTGGCGTCGTCGCTGCCGGTGGCGGCGACTGCGTTGAGGTAGGCGAGCGTCGAGGCATAGACGCCGGCCTGGTTGCCGCTCGGCATCTTGCCGTTCATGCCGGGACGCGCGGCGAAGCGCTTTGCGAACGCGCGGGTGTCGTCGTTCATGTCCCAGTAGAAGGCTTCCAGCAGCTGCAGGCCCTGCGCGACCTTCAGGCCCATGCCGTGGATGTCGTTCACGAACAGCAGGAACGCCACCATGGTCTGGCCGCCCTGCTGGATGCCGAACTCGGCCGCCTGCTTCACCGCGTTGATGGTGTCGCCGCCGGCATTGGCGAGCCCGATCACTTTTGCTTTCGAGCTCTGCGCCTGGAGCAGGAAGGAGGCGAAGTCCGAGGTGCCGAGCGGATGCTTGCTCGAGCCCAACACCTTGCCGCCGTGCTTCTCGATGTAGTTCGTCGCCTCGGCCTCAATGCCTTTGCCGAGCGCATAGTCGACGGTCACAAAGTACCAGTCCTTGCCGCCACGCTGCATCATCGCGGCCGCGGTGGTGTTGCCGGTGGCCCAGGCGTCGTTGACCCATTGAATGGTGTTCGGCGAGCAGGCCTTACCGGTGAGATCGGAGCTCGCGGTCGACGACGCCAGGAACGTCATCCTTGAATCGCGCAGGATGGTGTTGATAGCGAGCCCGACCGCCGAGTTCGGCACGTCGACGATGGCATCGACGCCTTCGACATCGAGCCATTTGCGCGCGATCGCAGATCCCACGTCGGCCTTGTTCTGGTGATCGGCATAGACGATCTCGACCTTGATGCCCTTGCCGCCACCGCCAAAATCTTCCGCGGCCATGCGCGCGGCTTCCACCGAACCCATGCCGTTGGTGTCCTGGAAGATGCCGGAAATGTCGTTGAGCACGCCGACGCGGACCACGTCGCCGGAAATCTCCGCGCGTGCGCTGCCCGCGACGCAGGCCAATGCCAGCGCGAGTCCAATCCTAGATCGCCCAACCCCGAAGCCCCTCATAGTCTCCTCCCTTGCCTCGCTCCTCAGCCAGCTCCGATGTTTCGTCAGGCCGGCGTGATCTCGACCGGCAGGCTGCTGAGCCCGCGCAGCGTGTTGTTGAAAAGGCGCTTCGGCTCGCCTGATATGTCGATCCTGGCGACACGACGCGCCAGCGCCGCCATCATCACCTCGCCTTCGAGACGGGCGACGAGCTGGCCGACACACATATGGATGCCCGAACCGTAGCCGACGTGGCCCGACGTACGACGGGTGATGTCGTAGCTGTCGGGCTGCTCCCAGCGGCGCGGATCACGATTGGCCGCAGCCAGGAACATCAGCACCTTCTCGCCTTCAGGAATGCTGGCCCCACTGAGCCCGACGTCGCGCGTCGTGGTGCGGAAGAAAGTCTGGACCGGACTTTCGAACCGCACGGCTTCCTCGAAGGCGTTGCGCGCCAGCGTCGGATCGCCGCGCAACCTCTGGAACTGGTCGGGGAAGCGGGCGAGGCAGTAGACGGCGGCGCCGATGCCGTTGACGGTCGTGTCGAGACCGGCCGACAGCAGCGAGCGCACCAGCAGCGGCGCTTCGGTCGCGGTAATGGCTCCGGTATCGACATGGGCGTGAATGCAGGCGCCGATGCCGCCCGGGGTGAGATTGTCGCGCTGGCATTGCTCGGCAACATAGGCCTGATGCGGCGCCGAGCGCTCGATCGCCTCCTTGCGGAGCTCGTTCGGCGGGCCGAAGGCATTGAACACCAGACTGGCGTAGGGCAGCAGATGCTCGCGGCCCTCCGGCCTCAGGCCGAGTGCATCCGGGAAGATCGACAACGGATAGGCTTCCGCAAGGTCCGCGATCGCGTCGAACCTGCGCTTCTCCAGCAGCGCATCGAGGCGGGCCTCCGCGGCGGCGGCAAATTGCCCGCGAAGCTGCTTCATCACGGTCGCCGACAACACCGTGCTCAGCACGGCGCGGGTCCGGGTATGGGCGGGCGGGTCGGCCTCCAGGATCAGGCTCGCCGGCCGCCACGGCTTCTCCCTGGAAAAGTCGCTGAGGCCGACGCCGCGGCTGGAGCAGAAGGTCGCGGGGTCGTTCAGCACCGCATGGACCTCGGCGTAGCGCGCCACGCCATAGACATTCCACTTGTCGAGATAGACCACCGGCCCGGCCTCGCGCAGCCGCTCGTGGGTCGGGAATGGATCGGCGAAGAACTCGAGCGCGAACGGATCGACGTCGAGATGCGGGACGGACGCAGCTTCTGTTGCAGTCATCGGGACCTCCCGAGGTTTGATCTTGTCAACACGGGCCGCATATCTATTGCTCCCGGACAGTTTCGCAGCGATGATTTGAGAGATGAGCAGCCAGCCCCTCCCCCGAAAGCCCCGCCGGCCGAGACCGGCCGATCCCGCAGACGCCAGTGACGGCCCGCTGCTGGACCTTGATCGCTATGTGCCGGCGTTCATCACCTTCATCGGCAACAAGCTGTCGAACAGCGCCACCGCGTTTTACCAGAAGAATTTCGGCGTCAACGTCACCGAGTGGCGGATTATTTCGCAACTGGCGATCGAGCCCGGCATTCCCGCCTCCCGGATATGCCAGGTGATCGGCTTCGACAAGGGGCCGGTCAGCCGCAACCTCGCGGCACTGCAGAAGCGCGGCCTGCTGACCATCCGTACCGCGCCGGACGACGGCCGCACCCATTCGATCACGCTGACCGCGCGCGGCCGCGCCGTCCACGACAAGGTCATCGTCGCGGCGCTGGAGCGCGAGCGGCGGCTGCTGGCCTGCCTGAAGAAGGACGAGCGCGAGGTGCTGATCGAGCTGCTGCGCCGGCTGCACGAGAATCTCGGCGCCGTGACCGGGCAAAGCACGACCTGAAGGCGAAGCCAGGCCACGGGCGGCGCGCTGCGCCCCCACGGTATTCGCCCGATCTTCCATGCGTGCCGTTCGCGCCGTGCTGCGCAACATTCTCCTCCCAAACGCGTGGCCGTTGACCGGGCCCTGTCCCTATGGGTGCGGAAACTCGCACAGCTTAGTTGCTCTGGCAACTAAAAAGGCAGCCACGTGCAGCGCGGCAAGTGGAAGCAGCGGGGACCTGGCGGGTTGGACGGCTGAAACTTGGATGATCCGTGCCACAAACGCGGTGTCGTCCCGGCCTCCGAGCCGGGACCCATAACCACAAATGCTGATTATCGCATGTCGGCGGAACGACGAACTTTGTTCACAATATCGGCAGCGGAATATGGGTCCATGCTTCCGCAGGGACGACGGCAGTGTACGCGGCGCGCTGCTCGCGCGTCAGAAGCACAAATCGCTCACAAGCCCGCGCAGACGATCGCCTCACCCGACGCATCGTCCTCCAATACCGCCACTGCTGCGGCGCGGCGCGTCAGCACGGCGCGCTGGTTGATGTAGCCCTTGTCGGTGATCTCCCCGCCGTCGACCGAGGCAGGCTCGGCCAGCAGCAGCGCGCGGGTGGCATGGCCGGAGGAATGGCCGCCTTGCGCCTTCAGCGTCGCCAGCCCCCGCCCGATCGCGGAACGGACCGCCGGATGGCCGATCACCTCCCGCGCATCGGTGCTCTCGGGCAGCCCTGCCAACGAACGGCAGGCGGCGAGGTTCGGAAACACCAGGAAGCGCACCTCGTCGCGGCCGTGGCCGGTGACGACGATGTCCTGCGCGAGCGGCGCCAGCGCCGCGATGCCGGCGACGCGCAAGGTGCCGACGCTGACCCAGGTGCCGGAATTGAGCTTGAAATCCTCCGCCACGCGGCCGTCGAAGAACAGGCCGAGATCGGGCCGTGCGGAATCGGCGAAGGTGACGGCGTCGCCGATCTTGTAGAAGCCCTCGTCATCGAAGGCCTCAGCGGTGAGCTCGGGCGCCTTCCAGTAGCCCGGCGTGACGTTGGGCCCGCGCACGCGCACCTCCAGCTTGTCGCCCGACGGCACCAGCTTGAGTTCGGTGCCGGGGATCGGCACGCCGATATTGCCGGAGCGTTTGGCCAGGAAGTGGCAATCGGTCGCCAGCGGCGAGGTCTCGGTCGAGCCCCAGGCCGACACCATCGGCAGCCGGCGACCGACCGTCCGCAGCGACAATTCCTCCAACGCGTCCCACAGATTCTGCGGCAGCGCCGCGCCGGCATAGAAGGCGAATTTGGTGCCCTCGAAGAATTTTCTGCGCAGTTCGTCGTCGGTGCGCAGCGCCGCGATCAGCATGTCGAAGCCGCGCGGCACGTTGAAATAGACCGTCGGCACCACGCTGCGCAGGTTGGCCAGCGAGGTCGCGAACAGCCCGGGCGCCGGCTTGCCGCCGTCGATATAGAGCGTGCCGCCGTTGCGCAGCACCAGGTTGAAGTTGTGGTTGGCGCCGAACGTGTGGCTCCACGGCAGCCAGTCCAGGATCACCAGTTCCTCGCCCGCTTGCTCCAGGAACGTCCAGGTCTGCGCCTTGGCTTGCTGGCTCGAGGTCAGCATGCGCTGGGTGTTGATCACGGCCTTCGGCGTGCCCGTCGAGCCCGAGGTGAACAGGAATTTTGCGATCGTGTCCGCCGTCACCGCCGCGAACGCCTTGGCGACCCCGGGCGCTTCCGGCGTGGCAGCGACGGTACGGAACGACAATGCGTCGGCGTCGTCCGGATTGCCGCTGACGATGGTTGCGCGATGCAGCGGCTTGATTGCGGCAAGCGCCGCCGCGAACGGCCTTGTGCTTGCTACGTAGATCGCGCCGGGGTCGAGCAGCTCGATCATGCTCTTCAGCTTGTCGAAGTCTTTCGACATCAAGGAATAGGCCGGCGAGATCGCGGCCGAGGGCACGCCGACATGCTGCGCGGCGAGCGCGAACAACGCGTGATCGATGCCGTTGTCGGAGAGGATGACGAGCGGACGTTCCGTGCTCAGCCCTTGCGCTAGCACCCACGATGCGGCCCGCCGCACGATGCCGAGCGCGTCGCGATAGCTGACGGTGCTCCAGGGCGCATCGGCATTGGCGCGCTCGCCGAGAAAGATGCGATCCGGCGCCTGCCGCGCCCAATGCTCCAGCCAGTCGCCGACACAGCGGGCGCCCTGCTTCAGCGGCGTGGTGGAGCGGACCAGGATGCTGCCGTCGTTGCGGCTGACCGCAACGATCGCGGGCGTCGCGAACAGGCTGCTCGGATTGTCTCCGCCGGCGGCGGCCATCGTCATGGTTTCCTCCTCGCCCAAGTCTTGTCACCCAAGTCTTGTCACCCGTGTCTTATCGGGATCGCGCCGCAACATGGTGCGGCGCCGCGGTCCCGGCCGGGCTCTTTGGTCATAATGTTGCGGACATCAATTGTTGTCGTCAACAACAATCTTTCCCTCTCGCCTTGGGCACGCTAGCCTGGGCTCATGGCAGGCCAGCAAAAGACATCGCGCAAGGCGGCAGGAACGGCAGCGGCAATCCGCCGCCCCCGGTCGCATGGAGCAAATGGCGGGGCGGCCGGCGACGACATCGGCCTCGACGCGCTGGTCGGTCACGCCGGCTATGCGGTGCGGCGCTTCCAGCTCTGGATCTTTCAGGACTTCATCAAGACGCTGGCGACGGTCGATATCCGTCCAACCCAGTATTCGGTGATGACCGTGATCGGGGCCAATCCTGGCCTCAGCCAGATGGCGGTGGCAAAGCGGCTCGGGATCGAGCGCGCGCGGCTGGTGCATCTGCTCGACAGCCTGGAAGACCGCGAATTCGTCAGCCGCGTCCCCTCCGCGACCGACCGCCGCTCCCATGCGCTGCATCTGACCGCGCGCGGCAAGACCGCGCTGGCGCAGTTCAAGCGGCTCGCCGCCGAGCATGAGCGGCATGTCGCCGAGAAGATCGGCAAGGAAAATCGCGAACAGCTGCTGCAGATCCTTGCCTGCTTCACCTGACCTCGCGACGAGACTTCGGCCTGACCAGATTTGCCTCTAAATTGGGCAGACAGGCTCTCAGGCCAGCCTGCGCTCGCTCCCGACGAGCGTTTCAAGCAACTGATATTGTGCAATAATCCGCCTCGCAACGGACGCGGGTGAATTGTACACAATGGCACATTGCTTGCTTCGACCAGGCTGCAATTCCCTTGCGGATGGCATCCGACGCCTCCCGCTCACGAGATGAGGCCAAGCACGTGACTGAAACTGTCGCCGCGATCGTCGCCGCGCACCGCGCCGGGACCATGACGCCGGCCCAAACCGTGGCGCGCAGCTACCAGCGCATCCGCGAGCACAACGACCCCGCCATCTTCATCAGCCTGCGCGACGAGAAGGATGCGCTTGCCGAGGCCGAGCGGCTCGCCGATCCGACGTTGCCGCTTTACGGCGTGCCGGTCGCGGTGAAGGACAATATCGACGTCGCGGGCCTGCCGACCACCGCCGCCTGCCCGGCGTTCTCCTATCTGCCTGAGCAGGATTCCACCGTGGTCGCGAAACTGCGCGCGGCCGGCGCCGTCATCATCGGCAAGACCAATCTCGACCAGTTCGCCACCGGCCTGGTCGGCCTGCGCTCGCCCCTACGGCATTCCCAGGAACCCGGTGCGCGGCGATCTGGTGCCGGGCGGATCGAGCTCGGGCTCCGCCGTCGCGGTATCCGCTGGCCTGGTGCCGCTGTCGCTTGGCACCGACACCGCGGGCAGCGGCCGCGTCCCGGCGATGCTCAACAACATCGTCGGGCTCAAGCCGAGCCTCGGGCTGATCTCGACCACCGGCGTCGTGCCGGCCTGCCGCACGCTCGACTGCGTCTCGATCTTCTCGCTCACCGTCGACGACGCGCTGGCCGCGCTCGCCGTCATGTCCGGGCCGGATGACGCCGATCCGTACTCGCGCGACCGACCGCTGGCCCCGCTGGCAAGCTTTCCGGCGAAGCTGAAGCTCGGCATTCCCCAAACCGGCCAGCTGAAATTCTTCGGCGATCATGAGGCCGAGAAGGCCTATGGCGAGGCGTGCAAGCGCTGGCAGGCGCTTGGCGCCGATCTCGTCGCGTTCGACCTCGCACCGTTCTACGAGACCGCGCGGCTGCTCTATGAGGGCCCGTGGGTGGCGGAACGCTATCTCGTGATCCGCGACCTGCTGGCGTCGTCGCCCGAGGCGGTCCATCCGGTGACGCGCGAGATCACCGTCGGCGGATCGCGTCCAACTGCCGCGGACACTTTTTCTGCGCTGTATCGCCTCGAGGCGTTGCGCCGCGTCGCCGAGCGCAGCCTTGCGCAACTCGATGCTATCGTGCTGCCGACCGCCCCGACCGTCTATTCCACCGCTGACGTGCTCGCCAATCCGATCGAGCTGAACTCGCGGCTCGGCACCTACACCAATTTCGTCAACCTGCTCGATATGTGCGGCCTGGCGCTGCCGGCCGCGATGCGGCCCGACGGCGCGCCGTTCGGCATCACGCTGCTCGCCCCCGCCGGCCGCGACGCCGAGCTTGCCGGCATCGGCCGCGTGTTTCACGCCGACACCGGACTTACCCTCGGCGCCAATTCACTTCCGCAGCCGCCGCTCACCGCCACACCGACGCAGGCCGGCTCCGACGACATCACGATCGCGGTGGTCGGCGCACACCTCTCCGGCATGGCACTGAACCACGAGCTGACGACGCTCGATGCGCACCTGCTGGAAGAGGCGGTCACCGCACCGGACTACAGGCTCTACGCACTCGACACCACGCCGCCGAAGCCCGGCATGCTGCGCATCGAGGCCGGTGCCGGCGCATCGATCAAGCTCGAACTGTGGGCGATGTCACCGGCAGCGTTCGGAACATTCGTCGCCGCGATCCCGCCGCCGCTGTCGATCGGTACGATCAGGCTCGCCGACGGCCGGCAGGCCAAGGGCTTCATCGTCGAACCCGCCGCGATCCAGGGCGCGAAGGATATTTCATCCTATGGCGGCTGGCGCGCGTTCATGGCGGAGAGAGCGAAAGCGTAGCTGCAGCGGAAGTGCGCTCCCTCGCCCGCTCTCTGGGGACGAGGTAAGAAGAAGCTACACCGACACCGCGTAGGTCTCGTATTCCCCGCGCACCTGCTCGATATGGGCGCGCATCGCCGCGGCGGCGCCTGTCTTGTCGCCGCGCATGATGGCGACGACGACGCGGTCGTGCTCGGCGTGGGACTTTGCCAAACGCCCCAGGTTGCGGAACTGGGCGCGGCGGAACGGCTGCACGCGCACCCGCGTCGCCAAGGTGATCTCGGCGATATAGGCGTTCTGCGACCCGGCATAGATCGAGTTGTGGAAGCGCTCATTGACCTCGTGGAAGCGCTCGGGATTGCCGGTATAGCTCAGCACCCGCAATTCCTCGTGGATCGCTTCCAGCGCATGGCGCTCCGCCGCCGTCATCCGCTCGGCGGCAAGGCCGGCGCAGATCGCTTCCAGCTCGGCCATCGCCTCGAACATGCCGGTGAGCCGTTCAAGCGAGGGCCGCGCCACCACGGCGCCGCGATGCGCGCGGGCATCGATCAGGCCGCTGGCGGCAAGCTGCCGCAGCGCTTCGCGCACCGGGGTGCGCGAGACGTTGAAGCGCCGCGCAAGGTCGGTCTCATCGAGCCCAGCGCCCGGCGGCAGCGTGCCGCGCACGATCTCGTCGGCGAGTTGCAGCCGCAGCTCTTCGGCACGGGTGACCTTGTCGACCAGCGACGACGGCCGATCGATGCGGCGCACCGTCATCTCGGATTCTGCGCCCTGCGGCAGATCTTCCAGGCTCATCCTGAAGCGCCCTTCAAGCACCCTTGGGTTCGTCGATGACGCTGACATGGGCGGCGACGATTCTCCAGCCCTCGGGGAAACGAATCCACGTCTGCATCTGCCGCCCCACTCTACCCGGCGCGCTGTCCCGGTAGAACAGCGTCGAGGCGATCGCGGTGTCACGGCCATAGGTCGTGATCACGGTCCGCTCGATCTTGCGCATCAGCCCGACCGGCGAGCGCCCGGCGCGAAACGCCATGATCTCGGCATAACCATAGAGGTTCTCGCCAATGCCGTAACGCAGCGTGCGGCGGTCGTCGCGGAACAGCTCGTCGAGCACCGCGACGTCGTTCGAGACCAGCGCCTTCTCGTAGCGCTCAAACTGCGCCGTGACCTCGGCGACCACATCAGGAAGATCGATTTCCATATCAGAGTCCTCTCGGCGCCGGCGCGGCCACAACGCCCATCTGTTCCAGCGCGTAGGCGACCCGCAGCGCGACGTCCTCGCGCCAGGGCGCCGCGATGATCTGCACGCCGATCGGCATCGGTTCAAGCGGCACCGGCACGGCGACCACCGGCAGGCCGATGAAGGAGATCGGCTGGGTGTGGATGCCGATATTGGCGCGCACCGGAAGCTCGACGCCGTCGAGCGTGAAACTGGCCTGACCGATCTTCGGCGCGGTGCACGGCGTCGCCGGCGCCAGGATCACGTCGACCGACTGGAACAGCTCCAGCACCCTCGCGCGGTACCAGCGGCGGAATTTCTGCGCCTTGTCGACATAGACCGCCGGGATCATCGCGCCCGCAATGAGACGGTCGCGCACCGCCGGATCGAAATCGTTGGGACGCTTGCGCAGGCGATCGAGATGCAGCGCGGCACCCTCGGTCGTGGTGATGATGTAGGCCGCGGCGCGAGCGCGCGCAGCTTCGGGAAGCTCCACGATCCGCGCGGCACCGAGCGCCTTCGCGACGCGCGCGACCGCCTCTGCCGCCTCCGGAAACAGGTTCCGCTGGAAATAGCCGCCGGCGATCGCAACCCGCAGCCCGCCAATATCGTTGGCAAGCAACGGCACGGTCGGCTCGACCGACTGCACGATGCAGGCCGGATCATCGGCGTCTGGTCCCTGCATGGCGTCGTAGGCGAGCGCGAGGTCCTTCACGCTGCGCGCCAGCGGGCCGAGATGATCGAGGCTGGCGACGAACGGATAGGACCGCGCGCGCGACAGCCGGCCGTAGGTCGGCTTCAAACCGAACGTGCCGCAGAATGACGACGGCACGCGGATCGAGCCGTTGGTATCGGAGCCGAGCGCGATCGGCACCAGCGCGCCGCCGACGGCGCTGCCCGAGCCGCCGGAGGAGCCGCCGGTCATCCGCGCCGGATCATGCGGGTTGCGCGACGGGCCGTCATGCACATTCTCGCCGGTGAAGTCGTAGGCGTATTCGCCCATGTTGAGCGCGCCGACCAGCACCGCACCAGCCGCCTCCATCCGCTCGATCAGCGTCGCGTCGCGCGACGACGGCGGCAGGTCGCGGTTGATCTTCGAGCCGGCGCGGGTCGGAAGACCCTGCACGTCGAAGAGGTTCTTGACCGCGAAGGGGACGCCGGCGAGCGGGCCGACCGGTTGACCGGCGGCGATCGCGGCATCGACCGCGCTGGCCCCGGCACGCGCGCGATCGGCGGTGACGTCGGTGAAGGCATTGAGGACCTTGTCATGCGCTGCGATCCGCGCCAGCGCAGCCTCGGTCGCGGCAAGAGCCGTGATCTTGCGGCTCGATACCGCCTGCGCGATCTCGGCGGCCGACATGGAAGCGGGAGTTTCGGACATCGCTGATCTCAAGTCGAATAGACGGCGGCCGACACGACGTCGTCCGGCAGCGGGAAGTCATCGACCAGCCGCGCCAGCCGCAGCGAGACGTCGAGATTGGCGCGCACCGCCGGACGCCAGGCGTCCTCCAGCGGCAACGCCATCGCGCGGGCGACGGCGTTCATATAGTCGTCGAGATGATCGGTCATTTCGCTCCAATAACGATTTTGCGCATGATCTCCGCGCAAACGCATTCCGCGTTTGTCGCGAGGAAAACCGGCCCCCACTTTTCCGGATCATGCGTCAAGACACCGGCAGCGGCGGATGCGGGATCGCCGTCAGCAGCTCCCTTGTATAGGCATCCTGCGGATTGCCCAAGACGTGTTCGGATGTGCCCTGCTCCACGATGCGACCGGCGCGCATCACGATGACGCGATCGCACAGCAGGCGCACGACATTGAGGTCGTGCGACACGAACAAATAGCTCATGCCCATCGACTGCTTGAGGTCCTGCAGCAAATTGAGCACCACCGCCTGCACCGAGACATCAAGTGCCGCGGTCGGCTCGTCGAGGATGACGAGCTTCGGGTGCAGCGCGATGGCGCGTGCGATGCCGACGCGGGCCTTCTGGCCGCCGGAGAGCTGGTGCGGGAAGCGGTCCAACAGATTGACCGGCAGGCCGACCAGCCGCGCGAGCTCCTCGCAGCGGGTGCGGAGCGCGTCGCGCCCGCGGATGTCGCCGAGCTGCATGATCGGATCCGCGATGGCGCGCGCCGCGGTGAAGCGCGGATTGAGGCTGTCGGTCGGATCCTGGAACACCATCTGGATCTGGCTACGCCGAGGCAGCCGCGCGAAGGACTGCGGCGCGATGCCGCCGATGTCCTGGCCATCGAACATGATGCGGCCGGAGGTCTGGTCCAGCAGCCGCATCACCATCATCGACGTCGTCGACTTGCCGCAGCCGGATTCGCCGACCAGCCCGACGCTCTCGCCATGGTCGATCGAGAAACTGATGCCGTCGACCGCGCGGAAGATGTCCTCCTCGACCGGCGGCTTGCGCCCGAACAACTTTGCCAGCATCCCGCCCGCGCCCTGGCGCGGGTATTCCTTGACGAGCTTTTCGACTGATAGGAGGGGCTCCATCCGCCCCCTCTCCCCGTTCTTTACGGGGAGAGGGTCGGGGTGAGGGGCCGCATCCGCAGGCACGGCCCGTGGAGGGTCCCCCTCACCCGCCACGCTCTGGCGCGCGAGTGCGCTCCCGAGCGTGTCGGCCTCTCCCCGCACGCGGGGAGAGGCAAGCGAATCCTCCTCCGGCAACAGATCCCGGAGCGACACCCCGAGCCGCGGCGTCGCGCGCATCAGCTTCCGGGTGTAGGCATGCCGGGGCGCGGCGAAAATGTCGGCCGAGACGGCGGTCTCGACCACGCGGCCCTTCTCCATCACCACGACGCGGTCGCAATAGGCGGCGGCGAGGCCGAGATCATGCGTGATCAGGATCGTCGACATCGCCCGGCGCCGGGTCAGCTCGACGATCAGGTCCATCACTGCCTTCTGGGTGGTGACGTCGAGCCCGGTGGTCGGCTCGTCGGCGATCAGAAGCTGCGGATTGCAGGCCAGCGCCAGCGCGATGACGACGCGCTGGCACATGCCGCCGGACAGCTCGAACGGATAGGCATGATAGCGCTCGCGTGCGCGCGCGATCTTGACCTGCTCCAGCGCCTCGATCGCCTTCTCGCCGCGATCAGTGACCTGCGCCTGCTGCACATGCTGGCGCAGCACGTCCTCGATCTGGTGCCCGACCTTGCGGATCGGATTGAGCGCCGCGCGCGGATTCTGGAAGATCATCGAGACTTCGCGGCCGCGCAGATCGCGCATCTGGCTCTCCGAGGCAGACTTGACGTCGATGCCGGAGAACATCACCGAGCCCTCGGCGATCCGGCCGGCGCGATCGAGGATGCGCATCACGGCATAGGAGGTTACCGACTTGCCGGAGCCGGACTCGCCGACGATGCCGACAGTCTCACCCTTGCCGACCGATATGTTGACGTGCTGCACCGCCTTGACGATGCCGCGGCGGGTGGTGAACTCGACCGTGAGGTCGCTGACGTCGAGCAGCGGCTGGGCGGTCATGCGCACCTCTCCTCACAGGGTGCGTCATCCAAAAATCCGCAAAACAACCCCATGCAAAGGAGCGGAGCGGTAGCACGGCACCGGACCGGGACAGGCATCATGTTCTCCGCCTGTCCAGTGCGCCCCCTCGCCCCGCTCTTGCGGGGAGAGGGTTGGGGTGAGGGGCATCTATCGGCACGTACAACTGGCTGAGGAGTGCGCGGAGAGCCCCCCTCACCCGGTCCGCTAACGCGGCCCGGCCTCTCCCCGCACGCGGGGAGAGGCGAAGAAAGCGCGCATGCGTTAGCCAGGTCCACATCATCACGTCCTCCGCTGCGGGTCGACGATGTCGCGCAGGCCGTCGCCGAGCAGGTTGAAGCAGAACACCGCGATCATCAGCGCCAGGCCCGGGAACAGCGCGATCCACCACTCGCCCGACACCATGAAGCCTGCGCCCTCGGCGACCATGATGCCCCACTCCGCGGTCGGCGGCCGGACGCCGAGCCCGATGAAGGACAGGCCCGCGGCGTTGAGGATCGCATAGCCCATGGTCAGCGACATCTGCACGATCATGATCGGCATGATGTTGGGCAGGATGTGCCCGAGCAGAATGCGGTACTCGCCGTTGCCGGACAGCCGCGCCGCCTGCACGAAGCCGGCATTGCGGCGGACGTTGGCCTCCGCGCGTGCGACGCGGGCGTAGAGCGGGAAGTTCACGATCGCGGTCGCGATGATGATGTTCTGCACGGTGTTGCCGAGCGCCGCGACGATGCCCATCGCCAGCACGAACAGCGGAAACGCCATGATGGTGTCGGCGATGCGGCCGACGATGCGGTCTGTCCAGCCGCCGAAATAGCCGGCGGCGATGCCGGCCAGCCCGCCCATCAGGAACACCAGCACCACGGAGGCGACCGCGATGAAGGTGTCGAGCCGTGTCGCCACGATGACGCGGCTGAAGATGTCGCGGCCGAGCTGGTCGGTGCCGAACCAGTGCGCGGCGGACGGCGGCTTCAATGCTGCCGCGGTGTCGGAGGCGAGCGGGTCGTACGGCACCACGTAGGGCCCGAACAACGCGGCAAACAGGATCAGCACCAGCAGCGCGAAGGCGAAGCCGGTGACCTTGTTTTCGCTCAAGACGTAGCGGGTCTGTTCCAACGCCGCGGCAAGCCCCGACGTGCGGGCGGGCCCTGCGGGTTCGACGGTTGGAGCTACGGTGCTCATGGCGCTAGTGTTGTGTCTCTGACATATGATTCACCAAGTGTCATTCCGGGGCTCGCGAAGCGAGAACCCGGAATCTCGATCCACAATCTCTGGATTCCCGGTTCGCGACTTCGTCGCGCCCCGGAATGACGGAATGGACTGTCGAAAACACAACACTAGCCCTCCAGCCTGACGCGGGGATCGATCACGCCGTAGAGGATGTCGATCACCAGATTGAGCAGCACGTACATGACCGCCATGGTCAGCACGAAGCCCTGCACCGGCGCGAAGTCGGACGCGATCAGCGCCTCGACCGCGTAGGAGCCGATGCCGGGCCAGGCGAACACCTTTTCCACCAGCACATTGGCGCCCAGCAGGAACGAGAACACCATGCTGAGCGTGGTGATGACCGGCAGCATCGCGTTGCGGAAGGCGTAGGTGACGATCACCTTGCCGGGCGACAGGCCGCTGGCGCGCGCGGTGCGGACGAAGTCGGACGCCAGCACCGCCAGCATCGAGGCGCGCGTCATCCGCGCGATCGGCGCCAGCGAGAAGATCGCGAGCGTCACCGCCGGCAGGATCAATTGGCTGAGCGCGGAACGAAACGCCTCGAAGTCTCGCGCGATCAGCCCGTCGATGAGATAGAAGCCGGTGACCGTCGGCGGCGCGCTAGTGAACACGTCGAGCCGCCCGAGCGGCGCCGGCGACCAGCCGAGCCGGAAATAGAACAGATAGACCAGCACGAGCCCGGTGAAGAACACCGGCAGCGACACGCCGGCCGTGGTGGTGACGCGGCAGAGATGGTCGATCCAGGAGCCCGGCCGCGTCGCCGCCAGCACGCCGAGCGGGATCGCGATCACGATGGAGACGACAAGGCCGAGCAGAGTGAGCTCGGCCGACGCCGGCAGGCGGCTGCGCAGTTCGGCTGCCACCGGCTGGCCCGTGGTCAGCGATGAGCCGAGATCGCCGTGGGCGAGATCGGTGGTGTAGCGCACGAACTGCTCGATCAGCGGCTTGTCGAAGCCGAGCTTCTTCCGGATCTGGTCGACCGCCTCCTTGGTGGCCGCGGGGCCGGCAAAATACGCCGCGGGATCGCCCGGCAGCGCGCGCGTCAAAAGGAACGTCACAATCACGACCCCGATCAGCGACGGGATCGCGAACAGCAGCCGCTTGCCGATCATCGCAAGCATGAGCGCCTCACCCCTTCGCCATCGCGCGATAGTCGAGGCGGCGGTGGAACCAGTATTGGTAGCCCGTCACGTTCTTCTGCATCGCGACGTTGACGAAGGGCTGATAGAGCGGGATGTGCGGGATGTCGGAGAAGGCGAGATCGACGAAACCCTTGACGTCGGCATCGTAGGCCGCGGCGTCGCCATTCGCGGCGGCGATGCGCGCGCCGTCGATGAGCTTGTCCATCTCTGATGACTTGTAGCTCATCGTGTTGAAGATCGAATTGTTGCCGTGATAGCACCAGTAGAAGAAGTACTCGGGATAATCGAGCCAGCCCGAGAACACGTTGGTGAACAGCGGCATTTCCTTCTTGGTGAGCTCGGTGCGCCAATTGGCGCCGGGCACCTTGTTGATCGTGGTCTTGATGCCGAGCTGCGCCAGACTCTCCTGCACCAGCACGCAGAGCGGCTCGTTGACCCCGGCGAAATTCAGGTCGAACGAGATCGTGGTCTCGAAACCGTTGGCGTAGCCGGCTTCAGTGAGCAGCGCCTTGGCCTTCTCCATGTCAGTGAAATACTTGGTCGGCTGCGGCCAGGCGACCTCGGTCGGCTTGTCCTTTGCCGCGCCGAACATCGGGTTGGCGAGACCGAACAGCACCGCATCCATGATCTTCTGGTACGGCATCGCGTAGGCCATCGCCTGCCGTACCTTGGGATTGTCGAACGGCGGCTTGGTCACGTTCATGCCGATATACTGGATGCCGTTGGAGAACGGCAGCGAGACCACGTTGAGCTTGCCGTTCGCCTTCATCTCCTGGAAGTCCTTGAACGGCAGCTCGTAGGAGATGTCGGCATCGCCGCGCTCGAGCAGCGCACGACGGTTGCCGGCCTGAGGCACCATGCGCCAGATCACGCGCTTGATCTTCGGCAGCGGGCCGCAGACCCAGTCGTCGTTGCGTTCCATGACGACTTCGGTGCCGGCGGTCCATTTTGTCACCTTGTAGGCGCCGGAGCCCGCGGTCTGCTGCTTGGTGAATTCGAGGCCCCACGGATCCTTCTCGCTGGCGTTCTTCTTCACCAGCTCGGAGTTGACCACGCAGGGCACGATGACAGCGAGGTCGGGGATCGTCAGCTTGTCCTTCTTCAGGAAGTCGACGCGCACCGTGGTGTCATCGACGACCACGAACTGCTCGGGCTTGGTCAGCGAGCCCGCGCTCATCTGGAAGGTCGGAAAGCCGCCGACGCTGACCGCACGGTCGAGCGACCATTTGACGTCCTTCGCCGTGACAGGCGTGCCGTCGTGGAATTTGGCGTTCTTGCGCAGCTTGAAGGTGACCGACATGTCGCCGATGTTGAAGTCCTCGGCGAGCTCGGGCTTGAACTTGTCGCGGTCGTAATAGGGCACGCCGCCCGGACCGCTCTTCATCTCGTGGCTGATCAGCCGGTCGTAGCAATTCCATGACACCTCGTAGCCCGGCACGTTGGTGCCGACGCCGTGGATATCGAGATTGTTGGGGCCGCCTTCGGAGACGATGAGCAGCGTCTCCGAGCGCGCATCGGCCTTGGCCGGCGACCAGATCGCGGGCGCGGTCGGCGCCAGCGCCCCCGCGGCCAGCCCGGACACCGATTTGAGGAATTCGCGACGCTTCATGTGATGCTCCAACGCCCTTGGGAAACGGCCTTGGAACTCAGATCGCAAGGATTGTGCCAACCCTTAACGAAACCTTATGTCCTGCTAATGCCTTGCCGAAGCGAGGTAAAACGTCGGCCGGTATCCCGGTCGGGCAAGCTCTCAGATCGCCCATTGCATACAAAGACGGGCTATATGCTCAATAAATGAGCATGAAATGACTCCTGCTCGCTTTGTGGCCGCAATGGATGTCGCGCGCTGAAGAGCGCTAATCCGGCCAGATCAGTTCCTGCAATTGCACGAAGTCGTCGACCCGGTCCGGCCAGCCGTCGATGCAGATGTGCCGGAGCGGATCGCTGGCAGAGTGCAGCATCAAGAGTGCCATCAGCCGCCGCTTCAGGGTGAACGTCACATCAGTGCGCGAGATGCCGAAACCATCGAACAGGCTGCGCACCCGGCGCGGATGCCCGGCGGCCATGAAGGCGCTGGGGCCGAGCAGGTCGTACTCGCCCCATCCGGTCCGGACGTCGCCGAAGTCGAACAGGCCGGCGACGTGCCAGCCGTCGGCCCGGCGCCCGAGCAGAAAGTTCTCCGGGATGTATTCGCCGGTCAGGATCACCGGCGGCGCGTTCATCGGGATCAACTCAGTGGCGTCACGCAGCAGATCATCGAGCGAGGCGAGCAATTTCGCCGGCAGGCCGAGCCGCTCATGCCGCGCCCGGCACTGCGCGATCTGCCCGCGCATGAAGGCCTCCCAGTGCGGCTCGATCGCGCGCAGGCTGCCGGGCGGCACGCGCTGCACCTCGGCGATCACGGCCCCGATCTCGGCGAGCACGCGCTCGCGCTCGGCTTCCGACAGCGATGGCCACACTTCCGAGCCGACGGTGCCGGACAGGCGGGTGATGACGAGATAGGGCCAGCCGTCACGCTCGCCCTGCACGACAAGATCGGGAATCGGAATGCCGAGCCGTCCGCGCAACTCGGCAAGCGCGCCGCGCTCGGACACGAATTGCGGACGCAGAAACGGCGGGAAGAGTTTGAGGATCAGGCCATCGTCCAGCCCGACAACCAGATTGGTGCCGGTCGAGAACACATGCGGCGCGACGCACGACAGCCCGTGGCCATCAGCAATATCGCGCGCGACCGGCAGCCAGCGCGACGTGTCGCTGCGCCAGGCACGGTAGCTGTCGTAGTCGGTGAGGAGAGGAAGGGATATCATTTCAAGGAATCTCTTAGCGGAATCTATCCCCGTCATCCTGAGGTGCGAGCGGAGCGAGCCTCGAAGGATGAATCGGCCCGACTGGTGGCCGTCGATCCTTCGAGACGCCGCTTCGCGGCTCCTCAGAGCCTGACTGAAAAATGAGTGAGTGATCTCAGTGGGGTGTGATTCCATCGGATTTGCAGAGATTCGAGGGAGAGCACGATGCCCTGGACCAAGATCACTCGGGAGCAATATCGGCGGGACGATCTGCGTTATGCAAGCGATATGACCGATGCGGAGTGGGCGCTGATCAGACGCCTGTTGCCGCGAGCGAACCGGCGCGGCCGGCCGCGTAAGACGGAGCTGCGTCGTGTGATCGAAGCGATCCTCTATATCGTTTCGACCGGCTGCCAGTGGCGGGCGTTGCCGCAGGAGTTCCCGCCCTATTCGACGGTGCAGGGCTATTTTTATAGATGGCGGGATACAGGCCGGTGGCAGAGGATTGTCAGCGTGCTTGTCCGACGGGCGCGAAAAAAGCTTGGACGGACACCGAAGCCGACGGCAGCCGTGATCGACAGTCAAAGTGCGCCGACCACCCAAGCTGGCGGACCGCGCGGCTACGATGCAGGCAAGCGCATCTACGGCCGCAAGCGGCATATCGTGACGGATACCAATGGCCTCCTCCTCGGGGTTCATGTTCATCCGGCCAACGTTCAGGACTGCCATGGCGCCGTACCGCTGCTGAAGAACGTGCGGATGAACTTCCCCCGGCTGCGCCACGTCTTTGCCGACCGGATCTACCGCGGAAATCAACTCCTCGACGCGCTCTCAGACTGCGGTCCATGGACTGTCGAGATCGTCGAGCGGCCTCAAGGCGTCAAAGGCTTCCAGCTTCTGCCGAGGCGGTGGGTGGTTGAACGCACATTCGCTTGGTTCGGCAGATGCCGCCGCCTCGCCAAGGACTTCGAGGCGACGGTGGCAACCGAAGCTGCCTGGCTGCTGATTGCACACATCAGGCTCCTGACCCGCAGACTTGCCGCTGCTGGTAAGGTTGGGTGACTTATGAGTCAGACTCTCAGGATGACGGAGAAACAGTTTGAGCAGCTTGGATGCCCCTCACCTATCCGGATTGGCGCGCTCGAACTGGCGCAAGAGGCGGTTGCCGCGCTCGACGGCGTTGTCCATCGCGGCTTGCGCCGATCGCTTGCCGGCGAACACCTGCTCGAGCTCCTCCTCGATCACGTCGCGGATCAGGACGAACGAGCCGAGGCGGATGCCCTTCGAATTGTCGGTCGGCGGCTTCAGCGTCACCTCCTCGATCGAGATCGAGGCGCCGGGATTGCGATCGTAGAAACCCTGCGCGCGAGTCAGATCGAATGCGGCGCGGGTGATCGGCAGGTAGCCCGTGTTCTGGTGCCAGGTGGCCTGCACCTCCGGCCGCGACAGATAGGCGAAGAACTTCGCCACGCCGGCATATTCGGAGCGCGGCCGGTCGCGCAGCACCCACAGCGTCGCGCCGCCGATGATCGAGTTCTGCGGCGCGCCCTGCACGTCGGGTTCGTACGGCATCATGCCGTAGCCGACCTCGAATTTGGAATTGGCCTTGATGTCGGCGCGCGTGCCCGACGAGCCGATGAAGATGCCGCACTCCCCTTTCTGGAAGCGCGGCTCGGCCGCCTGCCCGCGGCCGCTGTAGTCGAAGGTCTTGTCGGCCTGCCACTGCGCGAGCTGCGCGATGTGGCGAACCACCAGCGGATTGTTGAAGATCAGCTGGGCGTCGAGCCCGGAAAACCCGTTGGCCTTGGTCGCGATCGGCAGATTGTGGAAGGCGGAGAAATTCTCGACATTGATCCAGGACGGCCACGACGTGGTCAGGCCGCACATCGCGCCCGCCGCGCGCAGCCGCTTGGCCGCGACGCCGAGCTCCGGCCAGGTCCTCGGCGGCACACTCGGATCGAGCCCGGCGGACCGGAACATATCCTTATTGTAGTAGAGGATCGGCGTCGAGGCATTGAACGGGAACGACAGCATGTTGCCGTCGACATCGGCATAGTAGCCGGCCACCGCGGGCAGATAGGCCGACGGCGCGAATGCCTCGGATTGATCGCGCATCAGCTCGAACACCGGATAAATCGCGCCGCGGGCCGCCATCATGGTTGCGGTCGCGATCTCGTTGACCTGAACGATCGCCGGCTGGCTGCGCGATCGGAAGGCGAAGATCGCCGCGGTGACGGTCTCGGTATAGTTGCCCTTGTAGGCGGGCACGATCCGGTAGTCGGATTGCGAGGCGTTGAAATCGGCGGCAAGCTTCTCGAGCTGCTTGCCGAGCTCGCCCGACATCGCGTGCCACCACATGATCTCGGTGGCCGCCCGCGCCGGCGACACAAGCAGAAGAGCCGCGACGACGAGGTACAGGAGCTTCAAAGCGAACTTCACGACGAGCCGTTCCCGGATGCCAACACGCCCTCATAAGGCGCTACAACCGCAGATTCAACCGACACCGCAGGTTGCACCGCGGATTTAACGTTTGGCCGATGGCGAACCAGCGCCATTCTGCTAAAAATGCGTTGAACCTTTTCTTCCCGCCCAGGACACAATTCACAAGGGGAATAGTAGCCTGTGTACCGCCGCGCCGGCCTTTCGCGGATAACGATGCTTGCCGTCGCGCTGTCATGGGCAGCGGTCCCGGCGAGCGCTTTCGCGCGCGAATTCCGGACCGCCGATACCCAGAATGAGGACTATCCGACCGTCCAGGCGCTGAATTACATGGACCGCCTGATCGCTGAACGCACCGCCGGCCGGCACCGCATCGTGGTCTTCCATTCCCGCCAGCTCGGTGAGGAGAAGGAGACGCTGGAGCAGACCCGGGCCGGCGCCATCGATTTGAACCGGACCAATGTCGCGCTGATCGGGACAATGGTGCCGTCGGTCAACGTGCTGGCAATGCCGTTCCTGTTTCGATCGCCCGAACACCTGCAAACCGTGCTGGATGGACCGATCGGCAGCGAGATCCTGAACAGTCTCGGGGATCACGGCTTCGTCGGGCTGGCCTTCTACGATTCCGGCGCCCGCTCGATCTATAACAGCGTGCGCCCGGTGCGTTCGCTCGACGACCTCAAGGGACTGCGGGTGCGCGTGCAGCAATCCGAACGGATGTCGGACATGGTGCGCGCGCTCGGCGCCCAGCCGGTCCAGATGCCCTACGGCCAGGTGCTGACCGGATTCGCCACCGGGCTGATCGACGGCGCCGAGAACAACTGGGCGTCCTTCGTCACCACCGGTCACTACAAATATGCCGGCTACTACACGCTGACCCGGCACACTTTCAGTCCGGACGTGCTGCTGATGTCGCAAAAGGCCTGGGCCAGCCTTTCGCCGGAGGAGCAGACGATCTTCCGCGAGGCCGCGCAACGCTCCAGCGCCTACATGCGCGAGAGATGGCGCGAGCTCGAGGAGCGTTCGCGCAAGCAGGCGGAGCTGGCCGGCGTCAAGATCGTGACCGACATCGACCGCAAGCCGTTCGAAGCCGCAATGGCCGGCATCTACGCCAGGGCCGAGCGCGATCCTGCGATATCAGCGCTGATCGAACGCATCCGCAACATGGAGTAACCGGATCTTGGACGCACCAGAGCAGGACGGGACTGTGAGACGGCGGGCGGCCTTCGGGCCGCAGGGCCGTTTCCGCATCGTCCAGTTGCTGCGTGCGGTCCCGATCCGCTGGCGCATCCTTTCGATCGCCCTGCTCAACTCGGCGGTCGTGATCGTGCTGGCGGTGCTGATCTGGAACGGCTCGAAGGTGCTCGGCTCGGCCTGGGAGGATGTCCGCCAGGTGCGGGAATCCGACAAGATCCTGGCCAAGCTCGAAAGCGAGACCAGCCGTCTGCAGAACCTGATCCATCGCTACATCAATCAGCCGAGCCCGGACCTGTTCGCGGAAATCCTGCTGCTCCGCGAGGCCGTGCTCGGCACGCTGACCAACCGGGCCTCGACCGACCCGATGCTGTCAGGCTCGGTCGAGCAGCTGGAGCGGGTCACCAGCCGTTTCCTCGACGGCTTCGGCGAACTGCGCACCGTGCAGACCAGGATCGCCAAGACCTATGACGAGCAGGTGCTGTCGCCGACCAAGGACATGGCCGGGCTCTATTCGATCATCGAGGGCGCGACCGGCCATCGCGATGCGCTGATCTGGCCCGCGCTCGGCAAGTCGCGCGAGGCGTTCACCTCGCTGCTGGTCGCCGCCAACGCCTACTACCTCTCGCTTGCCTCCTCGTCGGCCGAGGAAGCCCGCCGCAACATCGATACGATCGAGCGGACGATTCCCGTCATGACCGATCTGGCCGAGAACGATCTGCAGCGCATGGCGCTGGCGCGGCTCAAGGTCAAGACCGCCGAGCTGCGCGACGGGCTCGGCAAGCTCAGCGAGCAGCTCACCAACCGCACCGATCTGCTGCGCAACTCGATCGACGCCAGCCAGGCCGATGCGATCGGCGCGATCGACGATCTCTCGGTGAAGATGCGCCAGCGCGAGCAGAAGGCGCAGGAGACGTTCGACAAGACGCTGACCTCGATCTCGCGCCGGGTGCTGTCGATTGCCGTGATCTTCCTCGGCGTCATCATGTCGGCCGGCGTCATGATCGCGCTGTCGATCCGGCTGCCGCTGGCGCAGATCATGGCCGCGATGCGCACCATCACCTCGGGTGACCTCGACCGGCCGGTGCAGGGCACGTCGGCCAAGGACGAGGTCGGCGCCATGGCGCGCGCGGTCGAAGTGTTCCGCGAAAACGCGATCGCCAAGCGCAAGACCGAGGACGAGCTGCGCACCGCCAAGGAGGAGGCCGAAAGCGCGCTGCTCGAGCTCAACACCGCGCAGCAGAACCTGATCGATGCCGAACGCCTCGCCGCGCTCGGCGGCCTCGTTGCCGGCGTCGCCCACGAAGTCAACAATCCGATCGGCATCAGCCTGACGGTGGCGTCGAGCTTTGCCCGCCGCAGCGAGATGTTCGAGAACGATCTGAAGACCGAGCCGCTGCGCCGCTCCAGGCTCGACGAGTTCGTCCGCGCCTCGCGTGACGCATCGCAGCAACTGGTCTCGAACCTGACGCGCGCCGGCGAGCTGATCCAGTCGTTCAAGCAGGTTGCCGTCGACCGCTCGCATGCCGAACGCCGCCAGTTCGCCTTGAGCGAATCCACCGACCAGATCGTGGCGAGCCTGCGGCCGGTGCTGAAGAAGGCCGCGATCGCGCTCTCGGTCGATGTGCCCGAGGGGCTCTTGATCGACGGCTATCCCGGCGCCTATGGGCAGATCTTAACCAATCTTTTCCTCAACGCCGTCAATCATGCCTTTGCCGATGGCCGCTCCGGCACCATCACCATCTCGGCGCGCGGGCGCGGCGCTGACGATGTGGAGATCATCTTCGCAGACGACGGGGCGGGCATGACGCCGGACGTGCAGCGGCAGGCGTTCGACCCGTTCTTTACGACGCGCCGCAACGAAGGTGGTACGGGCCTTGGCCTCCACATCGTCTATAACCTCGTCACCCAGCAGCTCGGTGGACGCATGATGCTGGAGTCAAGGGTAGGACAAGGCACCACTTTTCGCATTATCATGCCCAGGATCGCCAAGGGGGCTGCCAAGGGCGAGCCCACGATCGCTGACGCAGCAGCCGACGGAACCAGTCAATGGCCGAACAGGACGATGTCCTCCAACTGATCGACGATACCGAGAGCCCGCCGGAGGACTCGTCGGCCCGCAAATGGAAGATCGCCGTTATCGACGACGATCACGCCGTCCATGAAGGCACCCGTTTCGCGCTGAGCGATTACAACCTGAACGGTTCGACGCTGGAGATCCTCTCGGCTTACTCTGCGGCCGAAGGCCGCACGCTGATGCGGGACAACCCCGACATCGCGGCCGTGCTGCTCGACGTTATCATGGAGACCGACGTCGCCGGCCTCGAGCTCGTCGAGTTCATCCGCAACGAGATCAAGAACGAGACCGTGCGCATCATCCTGCGCACCGGCCAGCCCGGCCAGGCGCCGGAGCGGCGCGTCATCGTGCAATACGACATCAACGACTACAAGGCGAAGACCGAGCTCACCGCCGACAAGCTGTTCACGTCGCTGACCGCCGCGCTGCGCAGCTACCAGCAGCTCGAGCGCATGGTGCAGACGCGGCGCGGGCTCGAGATCATCATCGACGCGGCCTCGACGCTGTACGATTTCAAATCGATGCAGCGGCTGGCCGAGGGCGTGCTGACCCAGCTCGCCTCGCTGCTCAACGTCGACTGCGCCGGCATTCTGGTGCTTCGCGACGACGGCAATTCGGCGGCGGCCGATTTCTCGGTGCTGGCCTGCTCAGGCTGCTACAGCCGCTTCATCGGCACCACCTCGTCAAAGGCACTCGATCCGGACCTGCGGCACATGGTGGAGGAAGCATTCCAGCGCCGCAAGAACGAGTTCGCCGACCACCGCAGCGTGCTCTATTCGCGCACCGGCAGCGGCCGCGAGGTCGTGGTGCTGCTGCAGGCCGAGCGCCAGCTCTCCGACACCGACCGTGCGCTGGTCGAGATATTCTCGAGCCGGCTGTCGATCGCGTTCGACAATGTGATCCTCTACCAGCAGCTGCACGAGGCCAACACCCAGCTCGAGGACCGCGTCGCGCAGCGCACCCGCGCGCTGATGCAGGCCAACCGGCGGCTCTCGGCGCAATGGCTGCGGCTGCAGCGCGCCAACGGCTTCAAGAACGAAATCCTCGGCACCGTCGCTCACGATCTGAAGAATCCGCTCGGCGTGATCCTCGGCCGCACCGAGATGCTGACCGAGCTGATCGGCGCCGGCTCGCCGAAGGAAAACGTCACGTCGCAGGTCGAGCACATCAGGGACGCGACCAAGCGGCTGACCTCGATGGTCGACCATCTGATCTCGGACGCGATGGCCGATGCGTTCGACATCACCATCCGCCGCGAGCCGGTCGACGTCGCGGCCCTCGTCAACGAGGTCACCGAGGCGAATTTGCCTTCGGCGGTCAACAAGCAGCAGAGCATCTCGGTCTCGGGGCCGCAGCAATTCGTCACGATGTGCGACGCCGACCGCATCCGCGAGGCGATCGACAACCTCGTCAGCAACGCCATCAAGTACTCGCCGATCGGCGGCAAGATCACGGTCACGGTCAGCCATGAGGGCGACGACACCGTGATCCGGATTGCCGACCAGGGCCCCGGCCTCAGCCCCGAGGATCTCGGCCGGCTGTTCGGCCGGTTCCAGCGGCTGTCGGCCAAGCCGACCGCGGGCGAGAGCTCGACCGGGCTCGGCCTTTCCATTGTCAAGCGCATCATCGACATGCATGGCGGCCATGTGACCGCGCAGAGCCCGGGCCCCGGACAGGGGTCGACCTTTACGGTTACACTGCCGGCGACAGAGACATCATGAGCCAGAACCCGCATATCTTCATCGTGGACGATGAGGCACCGGCCCGCGAAATGGTCGGCGATTACCTCAAGATGCACGGCTTCGGCGTGACGCTGTGCGATGGCGGCAAGAGCCTGCGCAAGGAGATCGAGGGCTGCACGCCCGATCTCGTGGTGCTGGACCTCAACATGCCCGAGGAAGACGGGCTGTCGATCATTCGCGACCTCAAGAGCAAGATCAACGTCCCCGTCATCATGCTGACAGCTACTGCCAGCCCGATCGACCGGGTGGTCGGGCTGGAGCTCGGCGCCGACGATTACGTGGCCAAGCCCTGCGAATTGCGCGAGCTGATGGCTCGCATCCGCTCGGTGCTGCGGCGGAGCGGGCCGGCGAAAGCGGCAGCGCCGGAACCGGCGAGCGCGAAGGCCGAAAAGGAGCAGCTGGTGCGGTTCGGCACCAAATGGCTCGATCTCGAGGCCCAGGCGCTGCGCGACGACGAGGGCAACGAGCATCCGTTGACGGCGTCCGAATTCGGCCTGCTGAAGGTGTTCGCGGCCAACCCGAAGCGGGTGCTGTCGCGCGAGCGGCTCTTGGAACTCGCCAATGCGCGCGACGCGGAGGCCTTCGACCGCGCCGTCGATCTGCGCATCATGCGCATCCGCCGCAAGATCGAGTTCGACCCGACCAAGCCGTCGGTGATCCGGACCATCCGCGGCGGCGGCTACCTGTTCTCGCCGACCGGCGACAAGGCGTAGTCATTCCGGTGCCGTCCCCGTCATCCTGAGGAGCCGCGCAGCGGCGTCTCGAAGGATGCACGGCCCCGGCTGGTGGCCGTCGATCCTTCGAGGCTCGCTGCGCTCGCACCTCAGGATGACGGGACTACGCCCTGCATCATCCTCGAATTTATCGATTTGGCTGTGCGACACACCCAGAATCCACACAGCAAAGGCTGTCAATCCGCGCAAAAATCCCTAAGTTTCGGCCATGCCGAAAACAGCCTCCAAAGCCCCCGCCAAGCCCGCATCGAAGACCGACCCCAAGCCCGTTGCCGCCAAGGCCACGGCGAAGGGCGACCATGTCTTCCTGGTCGACGGCTCGTCCTACATCTTCCGCGCCTACCACGCGCTGCCGCCGCTGAACCGCAAATCCGACGGGCTGCAGGTCAACGCCGTGCTCGGCTTCTGCAACATGCTGTGGAAGCTGCTCCGCGACATGCCCGAGGACAACCGGCCGACGCATCTGGCGATCGTATTCGACAAGTCGGAGATCACGTTCCGCAACAAGCTCTACCCCGACTACAAGGCGCACCGGCCGCCGGCGCCCGACGATCTGATCCCGCAATTCGCGCTGATCCGCGAGGCGGTGCGCGCCTTCGAACTGCCCTGCCTCGAGCAGGTCGGCTTCGAGGCCGACGATCTGATCGCGACCTATGCGCGGCTCGCCAGCGAGCGCGGCGCGACCACGACGATCGTGTCATCGGACAAGGATCTGATGCAGCTCGTCAACGACAAGGTCGTGATGTACGACACGATGAAGGATCGCCGCATCGGCCGCGACGAGGTGATCGAGAAGTTCGGCGTGCCGCCGGAGAAGGTGGTCGAGGTGCAGGCGCTGGCCGGCGACTCCACCGACAACGTGCCCGGCGTGCCCGGCATCGGCATCAAGACCGCCGCGCAGCTGATCATCGAATATGGCGATCTCGATCAGCTGCTGTTCCGTGCCGGCGAGATCAAGCAGCCGAAGCGGCGCGAGGCGCTGCTCGAGAACGCCGAGAAGGCGCGGATCTCGCGCCAGCTCGTGCTGCTCGACGACAAGGTCGAGCTCGAAGTGCCGCTCGACGACCTCGCCGTGAACGAGCCCGACTCGCGCCGGCTGATCGCCTTCCTCAAGGCGATGGAGTTCACCACCCTCACCCGGCGCGTCGCCGACTACGCGCAGATCGACCCGGCCAATGTCGATGCCGATCCCGGCAACAAGAGCGGCGCGAGCGTGTTCTCGCCATTGCCGCCGTCGGATGTGACGCCTGTGCCCGGAGACGCTCCGGCATCGGCCGCGGCGCCGCTGCCGAAAGCCAAGCCGACCGGCGCGCGCGACGACAAGAATTCGAACCTGAAGGGCACGCCGGCAACGCTGGCCGAGGCCCGCGGCGAGGCGATCCGGAAAATTGGCTTCGACCGCAAGGCGTATCAGGCGATCGGCAGTCTCGATCAGCTCAACGCCTTCATCGCCCGCGTGCCCGACACCGGCTATGTCGCGATCGAGGCGATGTCGGAATCGATCGACCCGATGCAGGGCGAGCTCGCGGGCCTTGCACTGGCGCTGGCGCCAAACGATGCGTGTTACGTCCCGCTCAGCCACCGGCAGGCCGGCGGTGGCGCGGGCCTGTTCGATGCCGGCCTCGCACCGGGCCAGATCAAGACCGCCGAGGCGCTGGCGGCGCTGAGGCCGCTGCTGGAGTCCGTTGGAATCCAGAAGGTCGGCTTCAACGTCAAGTTCACCTCGGTGATGCTGGCGCAGCACGGAATCACCCTGCGCAACATCGACGATGCGCAGCTCATGAGCTACGCGCTCGATGCCGGCCGCGGCTCGCATGCGCTGGAGGCGCTCGCCGAGCGCTGGTTCGGCCACGCCGTCGTCAATTACGGCGGCCTCGTCGGCAGCGGCAAGGGCAAGCTGACCTTCGATCAGGTCACGATCGACAAGGCCAGCGAATATGCGGCCGAAAGTGCCGACGTGATCCTGCGGCTGTGGCGGGTGCTGAAGCCGCGTCTCGTCGCCGAGCGGATGACGACGGTGTACGAGACGCTGGAGCGGCCGCTGGTCTCGGTGCTGGCGCGGATGGAGCGCCGCGGCATCTCGATCGATCGCCAGGTGCTGTCGCGGCTGTCGGGCGATTTCGCCCAGACCGCTGCGCGCGTCGAGGCCGAGATCCAGGAGATCGCCGGCGAGCCGGTCAATGTCGGCAGCCCGAAGCAGATCGGCGACATCATCTTCGGCAAGATGGGATTGCCCGGCGGCAGCAAGACCAAGACCGGCGCGTGGTCGACCACCGCGCAGGTGCTCGACGAGCTCGCCGAGCAAGGCCACGAATTCCCGAAGAAGATCCTGGAGTGGCGCCAGGTCTCGAAGCTGAAATCGACCTACACCGACGCGCTGCCGACCTATGTCAATCCGCAGACCCATCGCGTCCACACCACCTACGCGCTGGCCGCGACCACCACGGGCCGGCTGTCGTCGAACGAGCCGAACCTGCAGAACATCCCTGTTCGTACCGAGGACGGCCGCAAGATCCGCCGCGCCTTCATCGCGACACCGGGCCACAAGCTGGTGTCGGCCGACTATTCCCAGATCGAGTTGCGGCTACTCGCCGAGATCGCCGACGTGCCGGTGCTGCGTCAGGCATTCCGCGACGGGCTCGACATTCACGCCATGACCGCCTCCGAAATGTTCGGCGTGCCGATCAAGGACATGCCGAGCGAGGTGCGCCGCCGCGCCAAGGCGATCAATTTCGGCATCATCTACGGCATCTCGGCGTTCGGCCTCGCCAACCAGCTCGGCATCGCCCGCGAGGAGGCCTCGGCCTACATCAAGAAATACTTCGAGCGCTTCCCGGGCATCCGCGCCTATATGGACGAGACCAAGGATTTCTGCCGTCGCAACGGCTATGTGACGACGCTGTTCGGGCGCAAGTGCTACTACCCCGACATCAAGGCCTCCAACGCCTCGGTGCGCGCCTTCAACGAACGCGCCGCGATCAATGCGCGTTTGCAGGGCACCGCGGCCGACATCATCCGCCGCGCCATGATCCGCGTCGAGGACGCGCTCACCGAGAAAAAACTCTCGGCGCAGATGCTGCTCCAGGTGCATGACGAACTGATCTTCGAGGTGCCCGACGACGAGGTCGCGGCGACGCTGCCGGTGGTGCAGAAGGTGATGCAGGACGCGCCTTTCCCGGCGGTGATCCTGTCGCTGCCGCTGCAGGTCGACGCCCGCGCCGCGAACAATTGGGACGAGGCGCATTAGAATCCGCCTCGCCCCGCTTGCGGGGAGAGGTCGGATCGCTCTTGCGATCCGGGTGAGGGGGGACAGGTCTCACCTCGGTCCTTGCACGTTGAGAGAACCCCTCACCCCAACCCTCTCAGAGCGAGCTTCGCTCGTCTCGACCTCGCATCCGCCTTCGCCCGAAGGCGGGCTTCGGCGGACAAGAGAGCGGGGCGAGGGAGCGCACCACCGCCCCGCCACATTGCTCCGAGAGCAATTCCGCGATGGCCGCGCGGCGGACGGCACGCTAGAAGCGTGCGCATCCCTCGCGAGACCCGTCATGCCCCACACATCCGCTTTGCTCGGCTTTGCGCTCATCTGCCTTGGCATGGTGCTGACGCCGGGGCCGAACATGATCTACCTGATCTCGCGTTCGATCACGCAGGGGCCGGCGGCCGGCATCGTCTCGCTCGGCGGCGTGGCGCTCGGCTTCGTGTTCTACATGCTGTGCGCGGCGTTCGGCATCACCGCACTGCTGTTTGCGATTCCCTACGCCTATGACGCGCTGCGCTTTGCCGGCGCGGGCTATTTGCTGTGGCTGGCATGGCAGGCCGTGAGGCCCGGCGGCCGCTCGCCGTTCCAGGTCAAGGCGCTGAAGGTCGACGGCCCGCGCAAGCTGTTCGCGATGGGCTTCGTCACCAATCTGCTCAACCCGAAGATCGCGATGCTCTATCTGGCGCTGCTGCCGCAGTTCATCGATCCCGCCGGCGGCAGCGTGCTGACGCAGTCGCTCGCGCTCGGCTCGATCCAGATCGTGATCAGCGTCAGCGTCAACGCGATGATCGCGCTCGCCGCCGGTTCGATCGCGGTGTTCCTCGGCACCCGCCCGACCTGGCTCCTGGTGCAGCGCTGGCTGATGGGCACGGTGCTCGCAGGGCTGGCGATGAAGATGGCGCTCGAGGCGCGGCGGGCCTAGCGAGTACCCTCTCCCCCTGTGGGAGAGGGTGGCTTCGATGCTTCGCATCGAAGCCGGGTGAGGGGTCTCTCTCCACGAATTCACTCGCGGAGACAACCCCTCATCCGGCGCTTCGCGCCACCTTCTCCCACAAGGGGGGAAGGAAGAAGGCGCGGACTGCCCCTCAATCCAGCTTTGCCTCCATTCCCCGCTTCGTCGCCGGGCGGGCCATCAGCGTCTCGTACCAGCGCTTGACGTTGGGGAAGTCGGCCAGCTCGACCTTGTGGCGCGGATGGCGCCAGGCCCAGCCGAGGATGGCGAAATCGGCGACCGAGAGATCGCCGGCGACGAATTCGCGCCCCTGAAGCCGGCGGTCGAGCACGCCGTAGAGCCGCCGCGTCTCGGCCATGTAGCGCTTCAGGCCGTAGGCGCGGTCCTGCTCGTTCTCCAGCGCGATGAAATGGTGTACCTGGCCCGGCATCGGGCCGAAGCCGCCCATCTGCCACATCAGCCACTCATAGACCGGGATCCGCTCGGAGAGCGGCTTCGGCAGGAACTTGCCGGTCTTCTCGCCGAGATAGAGCAGGATCGCGCCGGACTCGAAAATGCTGACCGGCTTGCCGCCCGGCCCATCCGGATCGACGATCGCCGGGATCTTGTTGTTCGGGCTGATCGCGAGGAAGGCGGGCGCCATCTGTTCGCCCTTGCTGATGTTCACCGGGATCACCTGGTAGGGCAGCCCCATTTCCTCCAGCGCCACGGAGATCTTGCGGCCGTTGGGGGTGTTCCAGGTGTGCAGCTCGATGGTCATTTCCGCTTCCCGTGCAAGTGTTTGGGCAAGTGTTTGGCCGAGTGTTTGGCGCCTGCTTACGGGGAACGGAACGGCCGCACAACCGCGCTTTCCGGAAAGCACGCCCGCGGAAATCGCGGCTTGGGCACTGTTGACGGCCCGATTTCCACGCTGGAATGTGCCGGTAAGCGTGGATAGATTGCCGCCCGCCTCAAACCCTCAAGGGAAAAAGTCTTTGTCCAAATCAGCCTCCCGCGCCCGCCTCGCCGAGATCATCCGCAAGCGCTCGTTCGGCCGCGGCGAGATCACGCTGGCGTCGGGCCGCAAGAGCGACTTCTATTTCAACCTGAAGCCGACGATGCTCGATCCCGAGGGCGCGGCGCTGCTCGCCGAGCTCACCTATGAAGCGCTGAAGGACGACAAGCTTGATTTCGTCGGCGGGCTCGAGATGGGCGCGGTGCCGCTCGCCGGCGCCATCGCGCAACTGTCCTGGCTGAAGGGCCACCCGATCGCGGCGTTCTTCGTGCGCAAGAAGCCGAAGGAGCACGGCGCGAAGCTGTCCGTCGAAGGGCTGGCGAAGGGCGAGAGCCTTGCGGGCAAGCGCATCGTCATCGTCGAGGACGTCACCACGACGGGCGGCTCGGCGCTGAAGGCGGTGGAAGCCGTGCGCGAGGCCGGCGGCGAGATCGCCCTGGTCTTCACCATGGTCGACCGCGAGGAAGGCGCCACCGAGACGTTCGCCGAAGCCGGGCTCCAATTCCGCGCGCTGTACAAGGCCGGCGAGTTCCTGAAGGACTGAGTTTATTCCCTCCCTCTCCCCGCAAGCGGGGCGAGGTGGAAGGGGCGGTTCGCGCGACCTCGCCTTCGTGTGACGCCGTCACCCCAAATCAATCGCTCGTTTACCATCGCGCACTAGGGTGAAGCCGCCGGGGCAGCTTGTCGCCGTGGCGCGTCGGGTGGAGTTGGCGTTGCGTACAGAGTTGAGTGATCGGCGCATGCGGCGCCGCGTGATGCTGGGCGCCGCAGCCTTTGCGGGTTCCGTCCTGGTGGTGCCCGCGCCTGTATCGGCCGAAGGGCTGTTCGACTTCTTCTTCGGCGGTTCCCAGAAGCAGCAGAGCCGGCAGGCGCCGCCGCAGGCCAATTTCTTCGCCGATCCGTTCGGCCTCAACCAGCAGGCTGAGCGGCAGCCGTCTGCGCCCATCTCGGCGCCGCGGGTGGCCGGTTCCGGACCGGCGTATTGCGTGCGCAGCTGCGACGGCAAGTATTTTCCGCTGACGATGCGCGGCAACGCCACGCCGGCGCAGCTTTGCCAGGCGTTCTGTCCGGCGAGCGCGACCAAGGTCTATTACGGCAGCCATATCGACAGCTCCGCGTCGAGCACGGGCGAGCGCTACGCGGACAGCGAGAACGCCTTCGCCTATCGCAAGGCGTTGCGCGCCGACTGCACCTGCAACGGCCGCGACCCGGCGGGGCTCGCGCCGGTCGACCTCGCGCTCGATGCCTCGCTGCGCGCCGGCGACGTGATCGCGACCACCGACGGCCTCGTCGCCTACACCGGCATCCGCGTCGGCAACGAGCAGTCGTTCGACTTCACGCCGGTCGCCTCCTATCCCGGATTGACCTCGGCGGTCCGCGCGCGGCTCGGCGAAATGAAGGTCGCCCCTGTCAGCGCCGAGATCGCCGGCGACGCGCCGCCGCCGGAAACCAGAAGCGATGTCGCGCCGTCGCCGCCGTCGTCTGTTGCGCCGAAGGGCAACGCCGCAAAGCCGGCAAGGCGCGCCGAAGTGAACTGACGGGCGTCAGCCCGTCATTCCGGGATGGTGCGTAAGCACCAGACCCGGAATCTCGAGATTCCGGGTTCGATGCGTCGCATCGCCCCGGAATGACATCGCGACAACTATCAGCGCGCCACGATCACGCCGATCACGTTCGGCGCGGCCATGTATTTCTCCTCGATCGCGGCCCGCGCGGCCGCGCGGTTCTCCGGATTGAGGATGCCGCGCTTCTCGGCGAGGATCATCCAGCAATAGCCCCACCAGTCCGTCAGCATGCCGTGATCGTCGACAAGATCATAACCCTGCTCGCCGGCGAAGATCCGCGCATGCGCTTCATCGAGCGAGTCGAGCCAGGCGTGATCCTCGTCCGAGAACAGCTCGTCGCTGAAATCATCCGTGGTGTAGCCCCAGATTGACATGCAGACCGCGTTGAACTCGCGATCGAGCTGGTCGTCGTCGATCGGCTGGCGGCGCGAGGCCTGGTGCAGCCGCGACAGCGACCGCGCGAAATCGGCAATCCGGGTCAGGGCGAATTGATCGAAGGCGATGGTGGACATGTAGTCCTCGCAGAGACTGAAAGACCATAGATATTGTGTCGGCGCAGCCGCCGAATCACAATGATATATCAAAGACTTGCTAAAGTGTTCTTAATTCGTTCTGATGCCATCAGTAGACGTCGCCCCGGCGAAGGCCGGGGCCCATAACCACCGCTATCGGACATCTCACGTGATCGGTGCCCCGAAATGAATGCCGCAGTCTATTACGTCTACATTCTCGCGAGCCGCCGCCATGGGACACTCTACGTCGGCGTCAGCAACGATCTTTGCAATCGGCTTACGCTTCACCGCTCTGGACACGGCTCACAGTTCGTCAAGAAATACGGCGTCACGCGACTGGTTTATGTGGAGGTCTACGCCACACCGCAGGAAGCGATCGCACGGGAAAAAGCGCTGAAGGAATGGCGCCGCGACTGGAAGATTCGCCTGATCGAGAAAGACAATCCGGAGTGGGGCGACCTGTCGCATCTTCTCTGACGGCTGTGGTTGTGGGCCCCGGCCTTCGCCGGGGCGACGAATTGCGGTGACTGCCCTCGCCTCATGAAAAAGCTGACACAGCGCCCCCAAAAGCAATTCGGGCCGCTGACCAGGTCAGCGGCCCGTTGAAAATGGCTTCGGAATGAAATGCGTCGGAGCTGAAAAACGTGCCCGCCCCACGAGCGACAGCTGTGTTTGTAAAGGCTCCGTTAAGGCTTGGAAATCCGTATCACCACGGTGTCCCGATTGAGCGTGAAAGCGCGTTGCGCGGCCGCTCAATTCGCTGCCGAGAGCAGCTTGTCGCCGCAGGCATTCGCGAAGAACTTGCCGCCGCATTGCCGCTTGATGGCGGCGCAGCGCGCGGCGGGCGATGCGTTCTGCGCCGCGCTGAAGCCGCAACTCAGGCCGTCGGCGCTGCGGGCCGGTCTGCCCGCGGCATCGGCTGCGCTGGTCGCCGTGATGCACACCACGAGCAACGCCGCGGCCGCGATTTCGATCAAGAGTCTCATCACGCATCCTCCGGTCAATTGTCGCGAAATCCCGGCTTCTGCAGCGCCATCGTAGCACCCATGACGGCTGGTCCGGAAGGTTCCCGAAGCGGCCCGGTCCTTGCATAAAATCACGGCAGCGCTGTGTATGGCATCGTCCCTGACGGTTTCGATTGCCATGCAAGGCGGGTATCATTGCGCTGGAGCGTGATCGGAAGGCCGCGGAACCGGGATTTCCCGGGGGAACCATGCTCCACCAATGAGATGGGGTCATGATGCCGGTCATCGCATCATGTTCCGGTTTGAACGGCAGGGATTGGGCGCGTTGCAGGAACAGACAAACTACCCGGCATTGAACCAGCCGATCGACGAGCTGGCGCTGACCGAGATCAAGAGCGCGATCCTGGCCAAGCTCCGGCTTGCGATCGGCAAGGACGCCACCGTTGCGACCAGACGCGACTGGTACAAGGCCGCGGCGCTGACGCTGCGCGACCGCATCGTGCACCACTGGCTGACGGCCGAGAAGCAGAGCTACGACGCCGGCGCCAAGCGCGTCTATTATCTCTCGCTCGAGTTCCTGATCGGGCGCCTGTTCACCGACGCGCTCAACAATATGGGACTGCTGCCGCTGTTCGAGGCGGCGCTCGGCGACCTCGGCGTCGATCTCTCGGACCTGCGCAAATGCGAGCCGGATGCGGCGCTCGGCAATGGCGGCCTCGGGCGGCTTGCGGCCTGCTTCATGGAGAGCATGGCGACGCTGGCGATCCCCGCGACCGGCTACGGCATCCGCTACGATTTCGGCCTGTTCCGCCAGATCATGAACCATGGCTGGCAGCAGGAATATCCCGATGAATGGCTCGCCTTCGGCAACCCCTGGGAATTCCAGCGGCCGGAGGTGGTCTACAACGTTCACTTCGGCGGCCACGTCGAGCACATCGACGAGCGCGGCCGCGACCGCGCCACCTGGCATCCGGCGGAAACCGTCGAGGCCATGGCCTACGACACGCCGATCGTCGGCTGGCGCGGCCAGCACGTCAACGCGCTTCGCCTGTGGTCGGCGCATGCACCCGATCCGCTCGAGCTCGACGTCTTCAACACCGGCGACTACGTCTCGGCCAGCGCCGAGCAGGCGCGCGCGGAAGCAATCTGCAAATTCCTCTATCCGAACGACGAGAGCGCGGCAGGCCGCGAGCTCCGGCTGCGCCAGGAATATTTCTTCGTCTCGGCCTCGTTGCAGGATCTCGTCAAGCGGCATCTCGCCTCCGACGGCGGCCTGCGCAACCTTGCGCAGAAGGCGGCCGTGCAGCTCAACGATACCCATCCGAGCCTTGCGGTCACCGAGTTGATGCGCATCCTGGTCGACCTGCACAATTTCCGCTGGGACGAGGCCTGGAAGATCACGGTCGCGACCCTGTCCTACACCAACCACACGCTGCTGCCGGAGGCGCTCGAGACCTGGCCGGTCGAACTGTTCGAGCGGCTGCTGCCGCGGCATCTCGAGATCATCTACCGCATCAATGTGGCCCATCTCGCGCTCGCCGAGGAACGCTTCCCCGGCGACATCGAATATCGCGCCTCGGTCTCGCTGATCGACGAGCGCAGCGGCCGCCGCGTGCGGATGGGCCAGCTCGCCTTCGTCGGCTCGCACCGCATCAACGGCGTCTCCGCGATGCATTCCGACCTGATGAAGGAGACCGTGTTCCACGACCTGCATCATCTCTATCCGTCACGCATCACCAACAAGACCAACGGCATCACCTTCCGCCGCTGGCTGATGCTGGCCAACCCGCGGCTGACCGCGCTGCTGCGCGAAACCTGCGGCGAGGCCGTGCTCGACGACTTCTCGCTGCTCGAGCGCCTCGAGACCCATTCGAGCGACCTGGAATTCCAGAAGCGCTTCCGCGACGTCAAGCATCACAACAAGCTGGCGCTGGCGCGGTTGATCCGCGAGCGCAACGGCATCCAGGTCGATCCCTCGGCGCTGTTCGACGTGCAGATCAAGCGCATCCACGAATACAAGCGGCAGCTGCTCAACATCCTGGAGACGATCGCGCTGTATCACGCGATGAAGGACGATCCGCGGCGCGACTGGGTGCCGCGCGTGAAAATCTTCGCCGGCAAGGCGGCGGCGAGCTACCGCTACGCCAAGCTGATCATCAAGCTGATCAACGACGTCGCCGAGGTCGTCAACAACGACGCTTCGCTCCGCGGCAGGCTGAAGGTCGCCTTTCTCGCCGACTACAATGTCAGCCTCGCCGAGGTGATCATTCCGGCCGCCGATCTCTCCGAGCAGATCTCGACCGCCGGCATGGAGGCGTCCGGCACCGGCAACATGAAGCTCGCGCTGAACGGTGCACTGACGATCGGCACGCTCGACGGCGCCAATATCGAGATCCGCGACAATGTCGGCGAGGAGAACATCGCGATCTTCGGCCTCGAGGCCGGCGACGTCATGGTCCGCCGCAAGCAGGGATTGGACGCCAGCGACGCGATCCGCAAATCGCCACGGCTGGAGCGCGCGATCCGCGCCATCGAGAGCGGCGAGTTCTCGCCCGGCGATCCCGCACGCTTCGCCTCGATCGGGCACGCGCTGCGCTACCTCGACCACTACATGGTCTCGGCCGATTTCGATTCCTACTACGACGCGCAGCGCGGCATCGACGCCCGCTGGATGGTGGCGCCGGCCTGGACCCGCGCCTCGATCCTCAATGTGGCGCGCATGGCCTGGTTCTCCTCCGACCGCACCATCCGCGAATATGCCGAGGACATCTGGCACGTGCCGATGCATCCGGGTGCCTCGCCGCAGCTCGGCAACCAGCGCGAGGCGAAGGGATAATCCCGGGACGCGGAAATCGATTACGCCCGACGTCATTGAAATCAGCGCAATGCTCGCGATATTGCATGACGAACGTCATTGCTCGTCATTGCGTATGGCGATACGGAAGCGCCAGTCGATATTGAAAGACCTGCATGCTCACCAAGACCCCGCACCTTTTCGATGAAGCCACCGCCGTGACCGCCGGCGACAGCCGCTGGCAGGGACGGACCAGCCCGGATTACTGGGCGTTCGTCGGCCCGTTCGGCGGCTGCACCGCCGCGACCATCCTGCGCGCGCTGATGCAGCACCCGCAGCGCGCGGGCGATCCGCTGGCGCTGACGGTCAACTACTGCGCGCCGGTCGCCGAGGGCGCGTTCGACCTCGATGTCCGCCTGGTCAAGGCCAACCGCTCGAGCCAGCACTGGTCGGTCGAGATGACGCAGGGCGGCGGCGAGGTCGCGACGCTGGCAACCGCCGTGTTCGCCGAGCGCCGCCCGTCCTGGTCGCACCAACCGGCCGGGTTTCCGGGCGCCGTGCCGTTCGACGAGCTGCGGTCCTTTCCGAAACTCAAGATGACCTGGGCCAACCAGTACGATTTCCGTTTCGCCGAGGGCGAGCCGAAGTTCGCCGGCGGCGGCGGCGCGAAACAGCCGTCGAGCCCGTATTCAAAGCTCTGGATCGCCGACCGTGTGCCGCGCAAGCTCGATGCGCTGTCGCTGATGTCGATGTCGGACGCGTTCTTCGGCCGCGTCTTCCACGCAAGGCACGAGCTGGTGCCGTTCGGCACCGTGTCGCTGACGACCTATTTCCACGCCGACGCGGCCGACCTGGATGCGGAGGATACCACCCGCGTGCTCGCCACCGCCGACGCCAAGAGCTTCCACAAGAGCTACGGCGACCAGCACGGCGAATTGTGGTCGCCGTCCGGCCGGCTGCTCGCGACCACGACGCAGATCGCTTATTTCAAGGCGTAGCCAAATATCCACATTGGTCTGTTACGACCGCATTGCCTATTTCAAGGGTTGAGGGAACATTGGCACGTCGCTTCTGTTCCACACCTTTGGGAGCACTGCTGCATGTCCGAAGCCGACACGTCAAAGCCCTCGCGCATCGCCCTGCTTGGCGTTCCCATCGAGATCGGTGCATCGCAGGCCGGCCCGCTGATGGGACCGGATGCGCTGCGCACCGCGGGCATCGCGCGCCTGCTCGAGCAGCTCGACTTCCAGGTCGATGATCACGGCAACCTTGCGATCCCCGCCGTTGTCGCCGACGGCCCGGTGCCGGCCAACACCAGGTTCTATGACGAGGTGAAGACGTGGACCCGCGCGCTCTCCGAGCGCGCCTATTGGCTGGCGCATTCCGGCGCGATCCCGATCTTCATGGGCGGCGATCACTCGCTGTCGATGGGGTCGATCAACGGCGTCGCGCGCTACTGGCAGGAAAAGGGCCGGCCGCTGTTTGCGTTGTGGGTCGACGCGCATGCTGACTACAACACGCCGGCCACCACCATCACCGGCAACATGCACGGCATGTCGGCCGCGTTCCTGTGCGGCGAGCCCGGTCTCGACGATCTGCTCGGCGGACTGCCGCGCGCCTCGATCCCGCCTGATCAGCTCGACCTGATCGGCACGCGCTCGGTCGATCCGCTGGAGCGCAAGCTGCTGCGGCAGCGTAATGTGTCGATCGCGGACATGCGCCAGATCGACGAGTTCGGCGTCGCCGTGCTCACGCGCCGCGTCATCGAACGCGTCAGGGCGAAGAACGGCGTGCTGCATGTCTCGTTCGATGTCGACTTCCTCGATCCGGCGGTGGCGCCCGGCGTCGGCACCACGGTGCCCGGCGGCGCGACCTATCGGGAAGCCCATCTCATCATGGAGCTTCTGCACGATTCCGGGCTGGTGCGCTCGCTCGACATCGTCGAGCTCAATCCCTTCCTCGACGAGCGCGGCCGCACCGCGCGTGTCGCGGTCGAATTGATCGGCAGCCTGTTCGGCCTGCAGATCACCGACCGGCAGACGCCGAGCAACGCGGTGCTGCCGGAGATGGGGGAGTAGTGGAGCGTGCTCTACTCTAACCCGTCATCCTGAGGAGCGCGAAGCGCGTCTCGAAGGATGGACGGCCGCAGGCGGGCCGTCGACCCTTCGAGACGGCCGCTGCGCGGCCTCCTCAGGGTGACGGATCGAAAAGTGCGCGCTCCGCCCCGTCCCGTCATCCTGAGGTGCGAGCGGAGCGAGCCTCGAAGGATGCACGGCCCGGCCGTGGCCGTCGACGTTTCGAGACGCGCGCGATGCGCTCCTCAGGGTGACGGAATTAGCAGTCGCGCGCGCTCGCCAGACATCAAAACAAAAAAGGCGGCCACGAGGGCCGCCTTTTCAAATCGCGTATCGCTTGCGCGGCTTACTCCGCCGCCAGCTTCACTTCCGGTGCGGCGGCGCGGACTTCGGCGTCGACCTGCGCTTCGAACTTGGCGAAGTTCTTCTGGAACATGCCGACCAGCGCACGCGCGGTCTTGTCGAACTCGACCTTGTCGGCCCAGGTCTTGATCGGATCGAGGATGTGCGGCTCGACGCCCGGCAGCGAGGTCGGCACCGCGAAGCCGAAATACTTGTCGGTGCGGAAGTCGGCGTTGCGGAGCGAGCCGTTCAGCGCCGCGGTGAGCAGCGCGCGGGTCACCTTGATCGGCATGCGGCGGCCGGTGCCGTACTTGCCGCCGGTCCAGCCGGTGTTAACCAGCCAGCAATCGACATTGTGCTTGGCGATCAGCTCGCGCAGCATGTTGCCGTAGACCGACGGATCGCGCGGCAGGAACGGCGAACCGAAGCAGGTGGAGAATTCCGGCTGCGGCTCGTTGCCGAGGCCGCGCTCGGTGCCGGCGACCTTCGCGGTGTAGCCGGACAGGAAGTGATACATCGCCTGCGCCGGCGTCAGCTTGGCGATCGGCGGCATCACGCCGAAGGCGTCGGCCGCGAGCATCACGACGTTCTTCGGATGCGGCGCGCAGCCGGTGCGCGAAGCGTTCGGGATGAAATCGAGCGGATAGGCCGAGCGAGTGTTCTCGGTCTTCGAGCCGTCGTCGAAATCGGGCACGCGATCATTGGCGCCGAGCACGACGTTTTCCAGCACCGCGCCGAAGCGCTTGCTGGCGGCGTAGATTTCCGGCTCGGCTTCGCCCGACAGCTTGATGCACTTGGCGTAGCAGCCGCCTTCGAAATTGAAGACGCCGTCCTCGCTCCAGCCATGCTCGTCATCGCCGATCAGCGTGCGCTTGGGATCGGCCGAGAGCGTGGTCTTGCCGGTGCCGGACAGGCCGAAGAAGATCGCGGTGTCGCCGTCGGAGCCGACATTGGCCGAGCAGTGCATCGGCATCACGCCCTTCTCGGGCAGGTAATAGTTCAGCGTGGTGAACACGCTCTTCTTCATCTCGCCGGCATATTGCGAGCCGCCGATCAGGACGATCTTGCGGGCGAAATCGATCGCGACGACGTTCTCCGACTTGCAGCCGTGGCGCTTCGGATCGGCGCGGAAGCTCGGCAGGTCGATGATCGTCAGTTCGGGCACGAAGCTCGCGAGCTCAGATGTTTCGGGACGAATGAGCAGCGTGCGGATGAACAGCGAGTGCCAGGCAAGCTCGGTGAAGACGCGGGTCTTGATGCGATGCTTCGGATCGGCGCCGCCGTAAAGATCCTGCGCGAACAGCGTCATGCCTTCGGCATGCTTGAGGAAGTCGGCATGGAGCGTGGCGAACTGCTCCGAGGTGATCGACTGGTTGCCGGCCCACCACATGTTCTTGTCGGTGAGATCGTCGCGGACCGTGAACTTGTCCTTCGGACTGCGCCCGGTGAACACACCGGTGTCCGCGCAAAGCGCGCCATCGGCCGACAGCACCGCTTCGCCGTTACGCAGCGAATGCTCGTAAAGCTGAGGTGCGCCATAATTCCAATGCACGCCCTTGAGATTTTTTAAGCCGAATTTGTCGGCGCCGAAGGCACCGTTATGTACGCCCGTCTCTTGCACGAAGAACCTCCTCGAACCCGCGTATCCTTGTTCGCGCGAATGTCGCCAATCGCGCCCCGCCGCGGTGACCGTGATCAGAATATAGCCTCTCGGCTTCGGTCCGGCGACCTAATAGTGGGGATCGCCAAGCTTGCCAAGCCAATCGAACGGCTTTTGGCTGATTCCAAGGCAGGCCCATCATCTGGCGCAAATACCGCAGCGCGAAACCCTTTCGTCTTGCTTTCGTTTTCTCATTGTTTTGCCGGCAGTCGGGCGACGTTTCATCGCCTTTCCCGCCGCGCACGGAGCTTTGCGATGCACAAAAAGTGCCAGCCGGCGGGCGGCGCGTTCGCCGATCGAGGCGGACGGCGCGGAGAATGCCGGGTATGCATTTCGCGCTGAGGATGTATCGTTGAGATGAGCCGCCGCGCGTTGACGCAGCGCTGCAGAGCCGAGCATGACCATCGTGTTGCACGCGGCACCACCTGATCGGCATTGAGCTGCAAGTGAGAAGCTGCTGATGAGCAGTTTCGATTGCGCTCAACACGCCTTCGTCGAAGCCCGATTGGTACAACGCTCAACTGCGGTGAACGTTCCGCAACGCGTAGCGTTCGGCGGCGAGGCGATCGCTGACCCCGCGATCGATGACCCCGCGATCGATGATAACGCAATCAGCGTGGTCGCACGCGCGCGTCATCGCGGTCGACATCGCGATCCGGCTGATTTTCGGATGCAGCCGCGCCAGACATTCTTGCATGCAGATCGAGCCAACGGGCGATGACACGACACGCCCGTGCGAAATGATCGCGCTGTCAAATCCGGACCGCGCAATCGCGCCGCCGCAGCCATGCGACACCATGCCTCGCCACGGCCGCAGCGCCGCCGTGCGGACAGGTCTTTCTCCTATCCTTGCTATCCGTTGGCGCGCGCCTCGCCGGCGAGCCGCACCAGCATCTTGCGCAACTCGGTGCCGGTGGTGACGCGCTCGGGGAAATCCAGCCGCAACGTGTCGCGGCCGGCCTGCATGTCCATGCCGTCAGGATCGCAGCCGGTGCAGAGCCAGTCGGCACTTTCCGCGCCGAGCAGCCGCGTCGCGTAAAGGTTCATGGCCTCGCGGTGATCCTCGTTCATATGCGCCACCGCGCCGGGCTCGGCTTCGAGCAGCGCCTCGGCTCCGCCGAGATCGGTCAGGAATTGCGCGGGTTTGAGGTCCACGATGCGGCCGAACCCGGCGACCAGATGGGCACCGCTTGGCTTGATCCGGAAGAACGAGAAATCCTTAAATTCCACAAAGGCTTCCGCTGACGGATGGGCAGCGAGATAGCGCCTTCGGACGAGCTCCCGCCCGGCCTCCCCGACCTCTTCCGCCTTGCCCGCCAGCATGATCCGGGCGCCCTCCAGCGGATCGCCCTCGGCGCGCTCGTCCAGCATCAGCGACACCCGGCTGTCGGCCAGGACGTTCTTGGTATGCAGCGCCAGCCGGGAAATCAGCAGGATCGGCGAGCCGTCGGGATGGCTGGCCAGATTGACCAGCGAGCAATAGGGATCGCCGGTGCCGGCCATCAACGTGGCGAGGGCGCCCTGGCGGCTGCGGCGGAGCAGCGAGCGGGCAAGGTGGGCAGGATCGAAGTCGGCGGTCGGTTGCATGGGCCTATCGGGTCAATTTATGGGCGAATCGGGCGGGTTCCCTATGAAAAAAGGGCCTTTTCTCATGGTCTAAGGGTGCTATATGGGGACCCATCGCGTGGGTCGCAGAAGCGGATTTTTGCGGAACTCGGTCACACTTCAGCCCAGCTTGCATTGCTCGTTGACCGCGTTCGAAGCCCAATTCTACGGCGCGTCGCCAGAGTGCCCGCCGTCTAAGCCACTCTCATTGTGAAAGCAGCACATGCCCACAATCGCCCTGGTCGACGACGACCGCAACATTCTCACTTCGGTTTCGATCGCGCTCGAAGCCGAAGGCTATCGCATCATGACCTACACGGACGGTGCGTCGGCGCTGGATGGGTTTCGCACGTCGCCGCCCGATCTCGCGATCCTCGATATCAAGATGCCGCGCATGGACGGCATGGAAACGCTGCGCCGGCTGCGCCAGAAGTCCGACCTGCCGGTGATCTTCCTCACCTCGAAGGATGAGGAGATCGACGAATTGTTCGGCCTGAAAATGGGCGCCGACGATTTCATCCGCAAGCCGTTCTCGCAGCGCCTGCTGGTCGAACGGGTCAAGGCCGTACTCCGCCGCGGTCAGCCGAAGGATCCGACCGCCGCGCCGAAGGAGCCGGACGCCCGCGCGCTGGACCGCGGCCTGCTGCGGATGGATCCGGAGCGCCACACCTGCACCTGGAAGAACGAGCCGGTGACCCTCACCGTGACCGAATTCCTGATCCTGCAGGCGCTCGCCACCCGCCCCGGCGTCGTGAAGAGCCGCAATGCGCTGATGGACGCGGCCTATGACGACCAGGTCTATGTCGACGACCGCACCATCGACAGCCACATCAAGCGGCTGCGCAAGAAGTTCAAGGTGGTCGACGACGACTTCGAGATGATCGAGACGCTGTACGGCGTCGGCTATCGCTTCAAGGAAGCCTGATCTGCGCTTCCCGGGCGGCTTGTTAACTGACAGGCTCCGCACGGCTGGGGTAAGCTCGGGCGAACGATTGCTTCGCGGGACGACATCCATACCAACCGGCAGCTTTGCCAGTGCTTGATCGAACGCAGCTCGAGCAAGGCCTGAATACCGAGGACGCGTCACAGCTCCTCGATCAGGACGCCGTTGCCGAAGACGTCGCGCAGGACAAGGGCTGGCGCCGTCCGCTCGGCTGGCTGCGCCGCGCCGGTCAGTTCTTCTTCGCGCTGTCGTTCTCGAGCCTGACGCGCCGCATCGTCTCGCTCAACCTTGCCGGCCTCGTCGCGCTGGTCGCCAGCATCCTCTATCTCTCGCAATTCCGTGCCGGGCTGATCGAGGCCCGCACCCAGAGCCTCCTAGTCTATGCCGAGATCATCTCGGAGGCGATCGCGGCCTCGGCCACCGTCGAAGGCAATACCGTCACGATCGATCCCGATCGCCTGCTCGACCTCAAGCCCGGCGAAAGTTATGGCCAGCCGGATGAATCGGCGGATTTCCCGATCAATCCCGAGCGGGTCGCGCCGGTCCTGCGCCGCCTGATCGCGCCGACCAAGACGCGGGCCCGCATCTTCGACCGCGATGGCGGCCTGATCCTCGACAGCCGCAATCTGTTCGCGCGCGGCGACGTGCTGCGCATGGAGCTGCCGCCGCCGTCGGAGAAGCCGTCGCTCTACGAGAAGACCAAGGCGACAATCAAGACCTGGCTCAACCGCGGCGACCTGCCGATCTATCGCGAACTCGGTCCCGAAGGCGGCAAGGGTTATTCCGAAGTCGCGCAATCGCTCGAGGGCATGAAGGGCAGCGCCGTGCGCGTCACCGAGCGCGGCGCGATCATCGTGTCGGTTGCCGTCCCGGTGCAGCATTTCCGCGCCGTGCGCGGCGCGTTGATGCTGACCACCCAGGGCGACGACATCGACCAGCTGGTGATGTCCGAGCGCCTCGCCATCCTCAAGATCGGCGGCGTCGCCTCCGCCGTCATGATCATGCTGTCGCTGTTGCTGGCGAGCACGATCGCGGGCCCGGTGCGGCGGCTCGCCGACGGCGCCGAGCGCGTCCGTCACCGCATCCAGACCCGCGTCGAGATTCCCGACTTCACCGGGCGCCGCGACGAGATCGGCCATCTCTCCGGCGCGCTGCGCGACATGACCAACGCGCTGTACAGCCGCATCGAGGCGATCGAGATGTTCGCCGCCGACGTCGCCCATGAGCTGAAGAATCCGCTGACCTCGCTGCGCTCCGCGGTCGAGACGCTGCCTTTGGCGCGCAACGACAACAGCCGCGCGCGGCTGCTCGCCGTGATCGAGCATGACGTCAGGCGGCTCGACCGCCTGATCTCCGACATCTCCGACGCCAGCCGGCTCGATGCCGAATTGCAGCGCCAGGACATGGCGCCGGTCGATCTGCGGCGGCTGCTGACGACGCTGACCGGCGTCGCCAACGAGACCAGGCTCGGCCACGACGTCGCCGTCGAAGCCCGCTTCGAGGGCCGCGGACCGACCGATACGCTGTCGGTGCCCGGCCATGATTCACGGCTCGGCCAGGTGATCTCGAACCTGCTGTCGAACGCGCAATCATTCTCCAAGCCGGGCGACAAGGTGCGCATCGTCTGCCGCCGCAGCCGCGGCGAGGTCGAGATCGTGGTCGACGATGACGGGCCCGGCATCGGCGAGGACGCGCTGGAGCGGATCTTCGAGCGCTTCTACACCGACCGGCCGCACCAGGGCTTTGGCCAGAACTCCGGCCTTGGGCTTTCGATCTCCAAGCAGATCATCGAAGCACATGGCGGACGCATCTGGGCTGAGAACCGCGCTGGCCCTGCGGACGCAGACGGCAAACCCACCATCGCCGGCGCACGCTTCGTGGTCAGGCTGCCGACACTATGAGCGACAATTCAAGCGTGCACGCATCCGCCGTTCTGGTCGGCGAGCGTGCGGTGCTGATCCGCGGCCCGTCGGGCGCCGGCAAGTCGCGTCTCGCCTTCGACCTGATTCTCGCCGGGCGCACCGGAGCGCTTCCGCCGGCCATTTTGGTGGGGGATGACCGTGTCCATCTCGACACAGCCGGCGAACAATTGTGGGTTCGTCCGGTCCAGCAATTGGCTGGCCTGATCGAGATCCGAGGCCTCGGAATCCGCCATTGTCCGTTCGCAAGTGAAGCCGTGGTCGGCTTGATCGTCGACCTCGCCGCTGACGACGCCGAGCGGCTGCCGCCGCCGGAGACGCTCACGATTCGCCTTAATGGTGTTTTGTTACCGCGAATTCCCGTCGGCACTGGCTTCCAACCCCTGCCGCTGGTTGTCGCCGCGCTGACGACAACCTGAAAGTTCATGTTCCCGTAATCTTGCGGCCAATTGTGGGAAGGAAATTGGTAACCATATCACATCCACTATCGCGTCGGATTTTGCCGGCGCAGCCTCCCCTCTCTACCGCCAGGAACCGGGAGACTAGCCAAGATGCCCTCTTGCGCAGGGCCTCTGGATGGTCAAAGTGGCGCGTTCGTGCGGTGCACCAAAGGGCGCCCGCGAGGAGTTTCCGATGATTGGTCTAGTGCTGGTGACCCATGGGCGCCTTGCCGACGAGTTCAGAGCGGCGCTCGAACACGTCATGGGTCCGCAGAAACAAATTGAAGCGATTACGATCGGGGCCGAGGACGATTCCGATCTCTGTCGAAGCGACATCATCGAGGCGGTGAACCGCGTCGATAGCGGCGACGGCGTTGCGATCCTCACCGACATGTTTGGCGGCACACCGTCCAACCTTGCGATCTCCTGCATGAGCCGCCCGAAGGTGGAAGTGCTCGCAGGCATCAACCTTCCCATGCTGGTCAAGCTTGCCAAGGTTCGCGAGGAGCGTTCGCTGCCCGACGCGATCGCGATGGCCCAGGAAGCCGGCCGCAAATACGTCACCATCGCCAGCCGCGTTCTCGCAGGCAAATGAGCGACGAGGCCCCGGGCGGAAATCAGGTCGGCCCGGGCGTGCCAGCGGGCGCCATTTCCCGTGAACTCCTGATCGTCAACAAGCGCGGCCTGCATGCGCGGGCATCGGCCAAGTTCGTCCAGCTGGTCGAGCGCTTCAACGCCGAGATCTGGGTCACCCGCGGCACCGAGACCGTCGGCGGCACCTCGATCATGGGCTTGATGATGCTCGCCGCCGGGCCAGGCACCACGGTCGTGGTCTCGGCAAAGGGCGACGAAGCGCAGCAGGCGCTCGACGCCATCGCCGAGCTCGTCGCCAGCAAGTTCAACGAGGAAGGCACGTAAGGCAGTCACCTCTCACCTCGCCCCGCTTGCGGGGAGAGGTCGGATCGCATCGAACGATGCGATCCGGGTGAGGGGGTACAGGCCTATCGATAGATCGCCATCGCGGCGAGAGCCCCTCACCCCAACCCTCTCCCCGCAAGCGCGGGGCGAGGGAGCGACAGCTACTTCGCCGGCGGCACCAGATAGACCTTCCACACCGTCGACGGACCGGGATGGCCGTTGAAGAAGCGCATGGTGGTCATCACCAGCGGCTCGGCGTCCTTGGCGTGCTCCGCCATCCACGCCTCGCAGGGCTTCAGGAACACCGGATCGGTGGTGTCGCAGACGCCGATGAAGCCGAGACGCTTGGCTTCGTCGAGCGACGTCAGCCCCGACGACCAGGCTTCGCCCGGCACCAGCGATGCCGGATGATCCGGACTGTAGAACGTCATCGGCTCGCCGATATCGGACCGCGCGACGACCACGGCCCAGCGTGAATGGAATCTGTCCTGCCAGGTCTGGGTGAGTTCGCGCGCGAGCTCGGAGCGCGCGGCGTAGGTCGAGCCGCCGATATGGTTGGACGCGATCTCCTGCGTGGCGATGCTGGGCGCGGCGATCAGCGTGACGATCGTGGCCACGAACCAGATCGCGGTGATCGAGAACAGCGCCATGCGCGGGAAGCGAAGCGAGGGAATCGCGACCAGCGCAAGCGGCACCAGGAAGAACAGCGGGATGCCCCAATCGGTCTTGATATAGACGGTGAACGCCAGCGCGCCGAGCGGCGGCCCGATCGCGACGATCAGCTGGATGATCCAGACGTTGAGCGCCTGCGGAAGGTTGACGGCGGGATTGGGTCCGCGCGACCAGATCCGCGCCAGCACGTCCGACGGCCGCCACGGCACCGAGCCCAGCAGCAGCGCCACAAGGCCCAGCACGACGGGAATCGCGAGCAGCCCGACATTGTGCACGACATAGCCGATCACGAGCTGGACATTGAGTGCGCGGCTCGACAGTGCGTAGACGTCACCGGCATAGGTGAACGGCACGAAGTCCACCTCCTCCAGCCACACCAGATGCGGGATCATCGCCACCGCCATCGTGCCGATCGCAACCCATGGCGCCAGCGAGCGCAGGAATTGCGTCCGTTGCGGATGGATCAGCGCGGCCAGCCCGACGGCGCCGATCATCGTCACCACCCAGTACTTGGTCATCAGCGCCAGCATGCCGGCAAAGCCGAGCCAGAGACCCGATTTGAAGCTGCGCTTCTCGAACGCGTTCAGATAGGCCAGCACCAGCAGCGGCAGCGGCACCAGCTGCGCGAGATCGGCATTGTATTTGAAGCCCTTGAAATTGAAGATCGGGTAGAGCGCGAGCATCACCACCGTGAAGAACGCGCGGCGGCGATCGACGACGCGCAGCGCGATCAGCCAGCACACCACCAGCGCGAAGCTGACCGTCGTCATCGCAAGCGCATAGGTCGACCAGTTGGTGACGGGAAAAATCCTGAACCAGACCCCGGCGATCCAGCCCGACAGCGGCGGATGCTTGCCATAGCCAAGCAGGAAGCGCTGGCCCCAGGCATAGGCTTCCGCAACATCCATATGGATGTCCTGTGCGGCCTTGAGCTTGACCAGGATCAGCGTCCACAGCACCGCATGAACCAGCGCAAAGCCGATCACGAACCACAGGCTGGTGCTGGGATCGGTGGCGCGCGAGGCGATCCAGGCGGCGATCCGCCGGATCGTCAGCTTGCGGTTGGTGCGCCGGGCGGCGGGGAGCGTGGAGGCGGTCGACATGGCCTGTGCCTGAGGCATGCCCCGGAAAAGTGGAAAGCGGTTTCCCGGAAGGATCATGCCCGAATGGAAGCGGAAGCGCGATGAGTGCTCATCCGCATTTCAGCGCGCTTTAGCGCGTTTTTGTGGCCAGTGAAATCAGCTTGGCGTGAGAACGCCTCCAGCAAGCGGATTCACTTTCCGGGAAGTCCGGCCGGTACTCGAAATGCATGGTATCGTAGTGACACCATTTGCCGCCCCAGATGAAGCCGTGACGCACGAAGATGTCGACGATCTCGCGCAGCATCCGGTTCTCGTAGGGGATGGTCTTGCCGTGCCGGCCCACAGCCGGTCATCCCTGACTTTCAGGTTGAGGTCGATGGCGGCGGCGTAACCGTGCATGCTCGCCCGCCCGGTGTCGGCAACGCGAAAGACGATTTTCGGGCCGCCCGACCTGGCAGGAACATGCCGGGGAATCGGTCACGGCAACCCTGCCGGAAACGGCGCCGTGATTCGCCGTCACACCGCTGCAAAATACCGCAATTTGGTTGCCCGCGCGGGGGTGCGGATGCTATCCCGCGCCCATGACAACTGCCCCGATTTCGAACATCCGCAACTTCTCCATCGTCGCCCATATCGACCATGGCAAATCGACCCTTGCCGACCGCCTGATCCAGATGACGGGCGGCCTGTCGGATCGTGAAATGGCGGGCAAGGAGCAGGTGCTCGATTCGATGGATATCGAGCGCGAGCGCGGCATCACCATCAAGGCGCAGACCGTCCGGCTGAACTACCGCGCCAAGGACGGCAAGGATTACATCTTCAACCTGATGGACACGCCCGGCCATGTCGACTTCGCCTACGAGGTCTCGCGGTCGCTGGCGGCCTGCGAGGGTTCCCTGCTCGTGGTCGACGCCAGCCAGGGCGTCGAGGCGCAGACGCTCGCCAATGTCTATCAGGCGCTCGACAACAATCACGAGATCGTGCCGGTCCTCAACAAGGTCGACCTGCCGGCGGCCGAGCCCGAGAAGGTCAAGCAGCAGATCGAGGACGTGATCGGCATCGATGCGTCCGACGCGGTGATGATCTCGGCCAAGACCGGCGTCGGCGTGCCCGACGTGCTGGAGGCGATCGTCACCCGCCTGCCGCCGCCGAAGGGCGACCGCGACGCGACCCTGAAGGCGCTGCTGGTCGACAGCTGGTACGACGTCTATCTCGGCGTGGTCGTCCTGATCCGCGTCGTCGACGGCGTGATGAAGAAGGGGAGCCGCATCCGCATGATGGGCACCGGCGCCGCCTACGACATCGAGCGCGTCGGATTCTTCACGCCGAAGATGGAGCAGGTCGAGGAGCTCGGCCCCGGCGAGATCGGCTTCATCACCGCGGCGATCAAGGAAGTCGCCGACACCCGCGTCGGCGACACCATCACCGATGACAAGAAGCCGATCAGCGAGATGCTGCCGGGCTTCAAGCCGGCGATTCCGGTCGTGTTCTGCGGCCTGTTCCCGGTCGATGCCAACGACTTCGAAACGCTGCGTGCGGCGATGGGCAAGCTGCGGCTCAACGACGCAAGCTTCTCCTACGAGATGGAAACCTCCGCCGCGCTCGGCTTCGGCTTCCGCTGCGGCTTCCTCGGCCTGCTGCATCTGGAAATCATCCAGGAGCGGCTGTCGCGCGAATTCGACCTCAATCTGATCGCGACCGCGCCGAGCGTGATCTACAAGATGAAGCTGACCGACGGCACCGAGCTCGAGATCCACAATCCGGTCGACATGCCCGACGTGGTCAAGATCGCCGAGATCGAGGAGCCGTGGATCGAGGCGACGATCCTCACGCCCGACGAATATCTCGGCAGCGTCTTGAAGCTGTGCCAGGACCGCCGCGGCTCGCAGAAGGAGCTCACTTATGTCGGCTCCCGCGCGATGGTGAAATACGACCTGCCGCTCAACGAGGTGGTGTTCGACTTCTACGACCGCCTGAAGTCGGTCTCCAAGGGCTACGCCTCGTTCGACTATCATCTGACCGACTACAAGCCGGCCGACCTGGTCAAGATGCAGATCCTGGTCAACGCCGAGCCCGTCGACGCGCTGTCGATGCTGGTGCATCGCACCCGCGCCGAAGGCCGCGGCCGCGCCATGGTCGAGAAGATGAAGGAGCTGATTCCGCCGCACATGTTCCAGATCCCGATCCAGGCGGCGATCGGCGGCAAGGTGATCGCGCGCGAAACCGTCCGCGCGCTGCGCAAGGACGTCACCGCGAAGTGCTACGGCGGCGACATTACGCGCAAGCGCAAGCTTCTGGAGAAGCAGAAGGAAGGCAAGAAGAAGATGCGGCAGTTCGGCAAGGTCGACATCCCGCAGGAAGCCTTCATCGCCGCGCTCAAGGTGGACAGCTGAGGCGGCGCTAGCGGCGCGACTGTTGCCCATTCTTGTCCCAGCAACAAAACGCACCATGATTTGAATCGCCACTGCATCGCGCTCCGACTAGACTGCGATCATGTTGCGCATCCTGTCCCTCCTTATCGTCATCCTCGCACTGCTGCAGCCGGACCTGAGCTCCGCCGCCTCCTCGAAGAAGCGGCACGGCAGCACGCGCTGGCATGGCTATGGCTTCCTGCCCGGCTACCGGCAGCCGCCGAACCAAACCATTCCGGTGTTCGGCCCGCGCGGCGCCGCCCGCGGCTACCCGGACTATTCGCCGCAATATTGGTATGGCGGGGACTGGTACTATTTCGGCCGCCCCGGATTCTACCGCGGCCGCTACAATGGCGGCAGTTTTGGCCCGTGCTGGACCTGGACGCCGATCGGACGCGCCTGGCAGTGCGGCTAGAGCGTTTTCGAGCGAAGTGGCTCCCGGTTCGCGTGAAGAAAACGCGTCAAAGCAAGAATCTAGAGCCCCGTTCCGATTCTATCGGAACGGAAAAGGCTCTAGCTGCGCGTCGCTGCGACATCTTGCGCATGCAAGGCCCAATCCGCTGATCCCGGAATGAGAGGCATGTTGCCCGTCATGTTGCCCCTGGACCTCAGATAGGCCAGCATCCTCCCTGCGCGCACCACAACAAACAACAGCGCCGGGGAAACGCATGAGCAAGGCCGCTCGGTTGGATTATGGCTGGGTCGTCGTCGGCGCGGGCGCGCTGATGACCTGCGTCGGCTTCGGCACCATGCTGTCGCTCGCGGTGTTCCTGCAGCCGATCTCGGATGCGATGGGCTGGTCGCGCGCCGGCATCTCGGCGGCGGCGACGCTGGATTTCCTCTGCATGGGTTTTGCGGCGTTCGCCTGGGGCGCGCTGTCCGACCGCTTCGGTACCCGCATCGTGGTGCTGGCGGGCAGCCTGTTGCTAGGGCTTGGCTTAGTGACGGCGAGCCAGGCGCAAAGCCTGTGGCAATTCCAGCTCTGCTTTGGCGTGCTGATCGGAATCGCGGCCGGCAGCTTCTATGCGCCGATGATGGCGCTCGCCAGCGCCTGGATCGACAAGCATCGCAGCCTCGCGGTCGCGCTGGTGTCGGCCGGCATGGGCGTGTCGCCGTTGACCGTCGCGCTGTCGGCAAGCTGGCTGATCACGGCCTATGACTGGCGCTTCGCGATGCTCGTGATCGGCATCGCCGCATGGGCGCTGTTGATCCCCGCGTCGTTCCTGGTGCGCCCGGCGCCGCAGGGAACGGACGTCGCAATCCCGACCGCCGCGAACGCGCCGCAAACCGAATGGACCGCGGCGCAGGCGCTGCGTACGCCGCAATTCATCACGCTGGCGCTGGCGCATTTCGCCTGCTGCGCGGCGCATTCGGGCCCGATCTTCCACATGGTGTCCTACGCCATGGTGTGCGGCATCGCGCCGCTCACCGCGGTCACGGTCTACAGCCTCGCCGGCTTCTCCGGGCTCGGCGGCCGGCTGCTGCTCGGCGTGCTCGCCGACCGGCTCGGCGCCAAGCCGGTGCTGGTCGGCGGCCTCCTGGTGCAGGCGCTGTCGATCGCGACCTATCTCGCGGTGGCGCAGCTCGGCGAGTTCTACGCGCTGTCTGTCGTGTTCGGGCTCGCCTATGGCGGGGTGATGCCGCTCTACGCCGTGCTGGTGCGCGAGTTCTTCGGCGCGCGCATCATGGGCACGGTGTTCGGCGCGGTGTCGGCCTTCGCGAGCCTCGGCATGGCGCTCGGGCCGTGGGCCGGCGGTTACGTGTTCGACACGTTCCACGGCTATACGTGGCTGCACGCCGGTTCCTTTGCGATCGGCCTTGCAGCGGTGGCCGTGGCGCTGAGCTTTTCCACCAAGCGCCAGCCGTCGCTCGATCTCGGCCGCGCCGCCGCCTGAGCGCGGATGCGTTCGTCGCACTCTCGCACACACAGCCGATGGATAGCTGATCTGCATCGGCGCCGTCCCGCCTTGCCTTCCCTTGCCCTCTCCTGCCGGATGAGCCACCATCGCCCGGCCTGCCCAACAAGAATGACAGAAGGCGCCGAGGACACGCATGAACAAGCCGCAGGGATTCGACCTTGTCGAGCGGGCGCGCGCGCTGGCGCCGCTGATCACGAGTGAAGCCGACGAGATCGAACGGACACGGCGACTGACGCCATCCGTCACCGCGGCACTGGTCGAGAACGGGCTGTATCGCGCGCTGCTGCCGAAGCGTTTTGGCGGCGCCGAGGCGACACTGGACGCCTTCATGCAGATGCAGGAGGAGATCGCCAAGGCCGATGCATCGACCGCCTGGTGCCTCGGCCAGTGCAGCGTCTGCGCCATGACCGCGGCCTATCTCGAGCCCGACGCGGCCCACGAGATCTTCAACACCGCGCCCGGCATCCTGGCCTGGGGCGCGATCGCCCATGAGGTCCGTGCGGAGCCCGGAGGCTATCGCGCCAGCGCGCGCTGGGATTTCGCCTCGGGCTCGCGGCAGGCGAGTTGGCTCGGCGCCCATGTCCGCGTCGTCGAGGCCGACGGCTCACCGCGCAAGAAGGCCGACGGTTCGCCGGAGATCCGCACCATCCTGTTCCCGATGTCGTCAGCGACAATGTATGACGTCTGGGACGTGATCGGTCTGAAAGGCACCGGCACCGATTCCTACTCGGTCGACAACCTCTTCATTCCGGAGCAGTTCGCCGCGCTGCGCGACGATCCCGCCGCGTGCCGCGAGCCGGGGCCGCTCTACAAGCTCTCCACCAACATGGTGTTCAGCATGGGCTTTGCCGCCACCTCGCTCGGCGTCGCGCGCGCCATGCTGGACGCAGCGACCGAGCTTGCCCGCGGCAAGACCCCGCAAGGCCTCAAGGCGATGCGCGACAACAACGCCGTGCAGGGCCAGATCGGCCGCACCGAGGCGAGCCTGCGCGCCGCGCGCGCCTATCTGTACACGACGGCCCGCGACGTCTGGAGCGATCTCGTCCGCGGCGATCCGATCACCGAGGCGCATCGCGTCGCGATCCGCATCGCCTCGACCTGGACCATCCACCAGTCGGCCGCGGTGGTCGACATCGCCTATCACATGGCGGGGGCAACCGCGGTGTTCGCCAAGAACCCGTTCGAGCGGCGGTTTCGCGACATGCACGCGATCGCGCAGCAGATCCAGGCCCGCGACACCCAGTACGAGGATGCCGGCAAGGCGATTTTGGCAGGCAATCTCGGCGCTCCGCCGACGACGCGCTGAAGCGCGAAGACGTCAGATTGAGCCAGGACGCGTACTCATAAGTCCGCTGTGTCGGCTCTGCTCCCTAAAACACGACATCGCCGGGTAATCATGGCATGTCGGCTTTGGGCCAACAGTGGGCATGACGACTGGCGGCCCTCGCAATCTGAATTCTGTCCCCGACTGTGCAAAATGGATTCTGTCGACTGCCCGGATTTTTCAGCGGTGCGGTAACGCATTGAGCTCGCAGAGGGCAGCCGTCGCGCTTGGTACAGCCAAAATTCGCAATCTTGGTGCTGTTTTATGAGCAGGCGCGGCGCATCTATTCGTTCGTACTAAGCGACCGAACTGCCTTGGCAGTTCTTGGATAGTCGGCGCGTCCGCGCGCTCTGCAGCAGTTCCACCAAGAGACAAGGAGTATTCCCATGAAGGCCATCGTTGTAACGGACCAAGCCGCGGGAACGGCCGGGATGAAGCTGGTGGACAGGCCCGAGCCGCAGGCAGCGATAAACGACGTCGTCGTTCAGGTTTATGCGTCGAGATTTGTCCCGACTGAGCTGGCGTGGCCCTCGACCTGGACCGATCGCCTCGATCGTGACCGAACACCGTCGATCCCGGGGCACGAGCTGGCCGGAGTGGTCACCGCTCTCGGATATGGCACTACAGGGCTATCGGTGGGACAGCGGGTGTTCGGTCTAGCGGACTGGTATCGCGACGGCACGCTGGCCGAGTATGTGGCGATCGAGGCGCGCAACCTCGCGCCGCTACCGGGCGACGTCGACTTCACAATGGGTGCAAGCCTTCCGGTCTCGGGCCTGACGGCATGGCAAGGACTATTTCAGCACGGCCGCCTCCAGGCGGGGCAGAGCGTCCTCGCACACGGCGCGGCCGGCGCAGTCGGGTCGATGGTGACGCAACTCGCGCGAGAGGCCGGCGCGTATGTGATCGGCTCCGGGCGGTCCGCCGACCGTCAGACTGTGCTCGACTTCGGCGCGCAGGAGTTCGTCGATCTCGACAACGACGCCCTTGAGGACGTCGGCAAAGTCGATCTGGTGTTCGACGTCATTGGCGGTGAAATCCAGAAGCGGTCGGCAAAACTGATTCGAGGCGGAGGAACGCTGGTGACGATCGTTGGGCCGGCCGAGGCGCGACCCTCCGACGGCCTGGCGGTCGACTTCGTCGTCGAGTCCGATCGTTCCCAACTGACTGAGATCGTCCAGCGGGTGCGGGACGGACGCCTGCGGACGAACATCGGCAACGTCACGACTCTCGACGAGGCCGTCGCTGCCTTGAATCCGACCGGTCGACGCAAAGGGAGTACGATCATCCGCGTTCGCCCCTGAGTGACACATGCCTATTGATGCGCGCAGCCGGCCGGCCCTGTCAGGCCAGACGTTGAACAGTACGAAAGTAGCACCGGCGGCCATGGTCGCGGCACGAATACCGGCGGCGCAACATCCGGTTGTTAAGCTTTTTCTGCGACTTTGCGGACGGCGCTAATGCCTGGAGTTTCGCTGGTCCCATGTTCACGCTTCGATCGATTGCCGCCCGCCTGATTCTGGCGATTTCGCTGACTGTCGCGGTCGCCTGCGCCATCCTCGGCGGCTTCTCCATCAGCCAGCAGCGGGCGCTGACGCGGCTCGCGCTCGATCAGCAGCTCAAGCTGCAATATGACAGCGTGATTGCGGCGATCGACTACGAGGGGCGCGCCGCGCTTGCGGTCTCGGCTGTCATCGCCGCCCTGCCGCCGGTCGAAGATGCTATCGCCAAGGGCGACCGCGACGGCCTCGGAAGGCTGCTCGGCGCCTCCTGGGCAGCGATGAAGGCGCAGGGCATCCCGCTGATCTCGTTCTGGCAGCCCCCGGCAACTGGCTTCTACCGGGTCCACGCGCCGAAGGTATTCGGCGACGACGCCTCGACGCGGCGCACCACGGTGGTGGAATCGAACAGGACCGGCAAGCCGATCGTCGGCGTCGAGCCCGGCCGCGAAGCGCTTTCGATCTTCGGCATGACCCCGATCATGCACGAGGGCAAGACGCTGGCCAATGTCGACGTCGGCGCCGCCTTCGGCAAGGAATTCGTCGACCGCGCCAAGAAGCGCTTCGGCATCGACCTCGCGGTGCACTCCTTCGACGGCCAGAGCTTCAAGCGGCTGTCCTCGACCTTCGGCGACACCGTGGTCGCGACCCAGGACGAGCTCAAGCGTGTGATGAACGGTGCGGCCCTGCTGCGCGACGCCGTTCTCGACGGCCATGCGGTCGAGCTCTATCTCGGCCAGATCAAGAACTACGCCGGCGAACCGGTCGCCGTGCTCGAGATCGTCAAGGACACCAGCGACTATGAAGCCGCCGCCGCGAGCGCGCAGCGCAATCTGATCCTCGGCGTGATCGCGATCATGGCCGCCGCCGTGCTGCTCGCGTTCCTGCTCGGCCGTGGCCTGTCGCGGCCGCTCACCGCGATCACCGCGGTCATGAACCGCCTGTCCAGCGGCGACACCAGCGTCACCATACCCGGCAGCGAGCGCCGCGACGAGCTCGGCACGATGGCGAAGGCGGTCGATGTGTTCCGCCGCAGCATGGTCGAAACCTCCTCGCTGCGCGAGGCGCAGGAGGCCGACAAGGTGAAGGCGGAGGCCGACAAGCAGGCCTTGCAGCGGCAGATGGCCGATCGTTTCGAAGCCGACGTCAAGGGCATGGTCGCCGCCGTCGCGCGGTCCTCGGGCGACATGCAGCGCGTCGCGGGCGAGATCACCGCCAGCGTCAACGGCGCCTCCGAACGGACCTCGGCGGCAGCCGCCGCGTCCGAGGAAGCATCCGCCAGCGTCAATGCGGTCGCAGCCGCAACCGAGGAGCTGGCGTCCTCGATCACCGAGATCGGCCGCCAGGTCACCCATTCCAGCCGCGTCGCCGACAGCGCCGTGACCAAGGCCATGGAGACCACCGAGATGGTGACGAGCCTCGCCGCATCGGCAGAGAAGATCGGCGACGTGCTGCGCCTGATCAGCGCGATCGCGAGCCAAACCAATCTGCTGGCCCTCAACGCCACCATCGAGGCCGCACGCGCCGGCGAGGCCGGCCGCGGCTTTGCCGTGGTCGCTGCCGAGGTGAAGGACCTGGCGAGCCAGACCGCGAAGGCAACCGAGGAGATCGCTGGCCAGGTCGGCGCGATCCAGTCCGCCACCGGCAACTGCGTCAGCGCGATCGGCGACATCAGCGGCACCATCCGCGAGATCTCGGGTATCGCCACCGCGATCGCGGCCGCCGTCGAGCAGCAGGACTCGGCGACGCGGGAGATTGCCCGCAGCGTGCAGCAGGCGTCCACCGGGACCGTCGAGGTCTCCGCCAATATCGCGGGCGCGAGCGAGGCCGCCGGCCAGTCGCGGGCCCTCACCGGCAATGTGCTGGATACGTCCGGCCAGCTCGGCGATCACGCCGCCGCGCTGTCGCACAGCGTCGACACCTTCCTCGCCGGACTGCGCAACGCCGCCTGAGCGGCGGCGCCGGGCTTCAAGTCATGGCCAGGGCAGCACGGGCGGCGGAGCGGACCGGTCGGACTTGTCGTCCGGCCGAGCGTCGACCCGCCCCCAATCGCGCATGAACGGCATCTTGAGCAGGCCGCGCAGCGACTGCTTCTCGGGATCATCGAAGCCATCGAGACCGTAGCGCAGCTCCGCGAAGCGCGGACCACGATTATAGGTGCCGCCGAGCCGGTCCCAGATCGAGAGCAGGTTCGAATAATTGCTGTCGGTCTCCGGCTGATGACGCGAATGATGCATCTTGTGCATGTTCGGCGTCACGAACATGAGCCGCAGCCAGCGGTCGAGCCGCTCGGGCAGGCGGATATTGGCGTGCTCGAACTGGGCGTTCAGCGCCGACAGCGTCAGATAGCTGACCAGCACCCAGGCCGGCGTTCCGAACACGACCACGCCGGCGATGTGCCAGCCGATCCGCCACAGCGTCTCGCCGGGATGCTCGCGGAAGGCCGTGGTGACGTCGACGAAGCGGTCGGCATGGTGCATGCGGTGGAAGCGCCACATCCAGCCGAGCTTGTGCATGGAGACGTGGGCGAAATAGGCGAACAGGTCGAGCCCGATGATGCCGAGCAGGAGCTGGTTCAGAGGTGACAGGCCGAGCCAGTGCGACAGGCCGAATTTCGCGTCCAGCGTCCATTGCGCGGCCAGCGGCGACAGCGGGCTGAGCAAAAGGTTCACGCCGACGAAAATCACGGTGATAGCGGCGTTGCGGCCGATATTGCGCAGCCGGTCGCTGCGGCCATAGCTGAATAGCGGAAACGCGGCCTCGAACAGCAGCACGATCGCGAACGACGCAAGCAGGAACGCGATCCGCGCACCGGTCGACGGCAGCTCGACATGAGCCATCTCAGCCGCGCCCGGATGCCACAGAAGCTTTGCAAAGCCGATCATGCCGACAGCCCTCCCCTCTTTACAAAACGAATATTCGTTCTTTATAGTGACGGCGAATGATCGTCAAGCCCGCCGCATCGGCCGGCCGCGACCTGTCAAGGACCCGACAATGCCGAAGGTGAAACCCGAGACCCTGGCGATCCGCCGCGAGGAGATTTTGCAGGCCGCGGAGATCTGCTTTGCCCGCCAGGGGTTTCACCAGACCACGATCCAGGACGTGATCAAGCAGTCCGGGCTCAGCGCCGGCTGCATCTACGGGCATTTCACGGGCAAGGAGGAGCTGATCCAGGCGATCGGCGAAAGCCGCCATGGCCGCGACAGCGCGCTGCTGGCGCTTGAGGGTCCACCGGACGACGTGTTGCAGAGCCTGCGCTCGATCGCCCGCGGCTTTCTCGGCGACCTGCAGAAGGAAGAAGGCCTGCGCGCCCGCCGCGTCGCGTTGCAGCTCTGGGCGGAGGCGCTGCGCGACGACGTGGTCCGCGACCAGGTGGTGAGCGGAATTCGCCAGCCGATCGCCCTGATCGTGGACCTGCTGCGGCGCGGCCAGAAGAGCGGCGCGATCGACCGCGGCGTGCAGCCGCGCGGCGCGGCGCGGGCAATGGTCGCGATGTTCCAGGGCATCGTGCTGCAACGGCTGTGGGGCGAAACCGTCTCGACCGCGGAGGCGATGCACGCCTTCGACATCTTCCTTGCCGGCCTTGCCGCCAGGCGCTGACGGGGGATGCGGTGATCGTCCACGACCTCCTCGCCGGCATCGGCACGGGCCTCGCCGGCGGTCTGACCGCCGGGCTGCTCGGCGTCAGCCCCGGCGGCGGACTGGTCGTGTTCTCGGTGCTGCTGCTCGGCGCCGGGCAGCACGTCGCGCAAGGCATCTCGCTGGTCGCGCAGGTGCCGCCGACCAGCCTCACCGGGATCCGGCGCTATTGGCAGAGCGGCAACCGCACACCGTTGCGCTGGATCGCGCTCTTGACAGTCGGCTTCGTCGCCGGCGGCGCGGCCGGCGCACTCGCCGCCAACCATGTCGTTGAGTCCGCGCTGCGCTGGACCTACGTGGCATATCTCGTCGTGCTCGACGCGATGCTGATCCTGCGCGGCGGACGTGACCAGGCGAAGCACGACGACAAGGGCACCGCGCGCGAAATATCCTGGCCGGCGCTGCTCATTGTCGGGCTGCTGGCGGGCCTGTCGTCGGGCTTTCTCGGCATCGGCGGCGGACTGGCGACCGTAGTGGGCTTAAGCGCCGTGCTCGGGGTGCCGCAGCATCAGGCGCAGATGGCGAGCCTCGTGATGTCGCTGATCCCGACCACGATCCCCTCGGCCTGGATCTATTGGAGCGAGGGCTCGCTGGCGTCCTGGCCGGTGCTGGCGGGCGTGATCGTCGGCCTGCTGGCCGGCACCGATCTCGGCGCCCGCGCCGCCAACCGCATCGACCGCGCGCGGTTACGCAGCGCGATGATCGTCTTCGTCTCGCTGATGGCGGTCTATATGACCTTCAAGGCGCTGTGGTAGATAGATCTAGGTACGTCCTCCTCACGGAGCCCATTATGCGCAAGCCGGCAACATCGACCAGCAAGGCGGCGCGACGGCCGCACACCAAACCGGCAGCTGCGCTGTTCGACGCGTACCCTGCCCCGGTCAAAGCCAAGCTGCTGGCGCTGCGGCGGCTGATCTTCGAGACCGCGAAGGCAACCAAAGGCGTCGGCGCGCTGGAAGAGACATTGAAGTGGGGCCAGCCGAGCTACCTCACGCCGGAGACCGGCAGCGGCAGCACGGTCCGGATCGATCAGGTGAAGCCGGCTGCCGACCAGGTCGCGGTCTACTTCCACTGCCAGACCAATCTGGTCGAGACCTTCCGCGAACTCTATCCCGAGCTCAGCTACAGCGGCAACCGCGCCATCCTGCTCGATGTCGCGGGCAAGCTGCCGGAGCCCGCGCTGCGCCACTGCGTGGCGCTGGCGCTGACTTATCATCTCAACAAGAAAGAATCGTAGGGCGTGAAGGCGACGGCGGTGCGCTCCCTCTCCCCGTTCTTACGGGGAGAGGGTTGGGGTGAGGGGCCGTCTCCGCACATTCGGTAATAGCTGCGTTCGCGGAGAATCCCCCTCACCCGGAACGCATCTAACGATGCGTTCCGACCTCTCCCCGCACGCGGGGCGAGGTAAGGGGAGCCCGACGCTCGATCGAGGTAACATCTCTGCCTCTAGGCTCCACTACGCCACCAGCGCCGTCGCGACGCGCTGCGCCTTCAGCAGGCTGATGACCTCGGCGTTCGGCCGGGCGCGGCTGAACAGAAAGCCCTGGCCCTCGTGGCAACCCTCGGCGCGCAGGCGGCTCAACTCCGCCTCGGTCTCGACGCCCTCGGCGGTGATGGTGACGCCGAGCCCGATGCCGAGACTGACGATCGAACGCACGATCGCCTGCGCGTCCGGGTTCGCGCCGAGGTCGCGCACGAACGACTGGTCGATCTTGATCTTGTCGAACGGAAAGCTGCGCAGATAGCTGAGGCTCGAATAGCCGGTGCCGAAATCGTCCATCGACATCCGCACCCCGAGCGCGCGGAGCGCATGCAGCGTCGCCAGCACCTGGCTGCTCTTCTCGAGCAGCAGCGTCTCGGTGATCTCGAGCTCGAGCCGCCGCGCCGGCAGGCCGGATTGCCGCAGCGCGTCGGTGACCAGCGCCAGCAGGTTGCCGGTACGGAATTGCAGCGGCGACAGGTTGACCGCAACACGCACGTCATCCGGCCATTGCGCCGCGTCCATGCAGGCGCGATGCAGCATCAGCGCGCCCAGCGGATTGATCAGCCCGGTCTCCTCGGCCACCGGGATGAACTCGCCCGGCGAGATCATGCCGCGCTCCGGATGCGGCCAGCGCACCAGCGCCTCGAAGCCGGTGATGCGCCCGGTCGCAAGATCGACCAGCGGCTGGTAATAGGGCCGCAGGCCTTCGTTCTGGATCGCATCGCGCAGGTCGATCTCGATCTTGCGGCGGCTCTGGGCACGCGCGTCCATCTCCGCCTCGAAGAAGGAGAAGGTGCCGCGGAATTCGCTCTTGGCGCGCGACAAGGCCATGTCGGCGCTCTTCAGGAGCTTTTCGGAATCCTCGCCGTCACCGGGCGACATCGCGATCCCGATGCTGGCGCCGATCACCACCGAATGCCCCTCGAGCAGATAGGGCTCGCCGATCGCGTCCAAGATCCGCCGCGCCAGCAGCACCGCGTCCTCGGGCCGCATCACGCCGCCCTGCACGATGGTGAACTCATCGGAGTTGAGACGGGCCAGCGCGTCTTCCTCGCGCAACGTCGAGCGCAGGCGCTTGGCGACCGCGCGCAGCAGCTTGTCGCCGATGGCGTGACCGAGCGTCTCATTGACCGCCTTGAAATTGTCGAGACCCAGCATCAGCACCGCAACCTTGTCGGTCGAGCGGCGGGTGTGCTGCAGCATCTCGTCCATCTGCTGGCGCAGCAGATTGCGGTTGGGCAGGCCGGTCAGGCTGTCGTGCTGGGCCATAAAGGCGAGCCGCGCCTCGGCGCGCTTGCGTTCCGTGATGTCCATCAGCGCGAGCAGCATCGCCGGCTGGTCGCCATGCATCAGCTGGCGCGAATAGATCGCAAGGTCGATCAGCGTACCGTCGGCGCGTACATGCTTCCAGGTCCGCGCCGCCTGCTCGTCGCTGCTGCGGCCTGCCGCCCAAGGCAGCTCGGCATCGAACGCCTGCAGGCTCCTGATCGTCATCCGCTCGAATTCGGCGCGGACATAGCCGTAATGCGCGATCGCGGCGTCGTTGACCGCGAGGATCCGCTCGCCGTCGAGCGCGCACAGGATCATCGGCACCGGATTGCCGTCGAACAGCAGGCGGAACGACGCCTCGCGCTGCTTCAGTTCAGTGATGTCGACGCGCAGGCCGACGATGCCGCCATCTGCGGTCAGCCGCTCCTCGATCAACACCACGCGGCCGTCGGCCAGCACCTGCTCGTGCCGCTCGCCGGGCTGGTACATCTTCCTGAGCCGTTCGGCGATCCACTCTTCCTCGCGGCCGGCAGCCTCAGGATAGTCGCCGCGCGCGACACCGATGCGGATGGTGTCTTCGAGGCGCGCGCCGTGCTCGAACAGGTCGGAGCTGCGCTTGTAGATTTCCGAGTATTTCTTGTTCCAGAGTGTGTAGCGGCCTTCCGGATCCAGGAACACGATGCCCTGCGGCAGGATGTCGATCGCCTCACGCAGCCGCGCGTTGGATTTGCGCGCCTCGGCGATCGCGGCCTCGGCCTGCGCGCGCTGGCGCACCAGTTCGCCGATCTCGACCGCGGGGGCGGCGCGATCTGCCCGACACTTTCGGCATCGGTGTGGGACGACGGCCCCGAGGACGGGACAGTTTGGCCTGGTTCGGTTTCTTGGTGTTTTTCTTCGGCCGCATCATCGGTATCGCACGCCCCACGCGCATTCCAGTTCGGCGATATATCTGCGATAAGTCTCTGAAAAATTGGTATCTCTTGGCGAGTAGCTGCGCTGCCTGAGAAGCCCTTGCATGCCTGCTTTGCAGGCGAATTCACGCCGGGCGCGAGTTCGTTTCCGGTGGGCCAGCGGCGCACGGCACAGATTCGCAGCATGGAAGCGCCGGCGCTTGGTGAAGGAAGCGTAAACCGGCGCGCGATTGCACAATGAATGCGCCGAAGACGCTTCAAGCGCACCAATGTTTGTCAGCGTGCGGCAGGGTTATCGTGCGGTTAATCCGCGGTGCGCCTCAGCCTTCGCATTTTTGCCGGATCATACCTTAGTTGGTGATCTCAATCCGCGTGCCGCCGCGGCCGTTGCGCTCGACCAGCCCATAGAGCATTGCGGCGTGCGAGGGATGCAGGCGCACGCAGCCATGCGAGGCCGGCCCGCCAAGGCGCGTGAGTTCGTATGTTCCATGGATGGCAAAGCCGCGGTGGAAGAAGATCGAGTGCGGCATCGGCGAGTTATAGTACTTCTTCGAGTATCAGCGGCGCGCCAGCATCTGCGGACGAAAGACTCCACTCGGCGTGCCATAGCCGCGGCGGCCGGTCGACACCGGCCAGTTGTAGCGTCTCGCGCCGTCGACGCTGACCGCCATGCGCTGCGACGATTTATCGATGTGAACGACGACGTCGGCCCGCGCCGGCGAGAGCGCCAAAATCGGCGCGGCAATCGTGGCGGCAAACGCCAGCCGTACGCACGATACGCTTGTCACAATAACGCCTACCCTGAAATTATTGCGGACATGATGTCGCCCACAACGTGCGCTTGTAAAGTGGCGTGGCTCACATCGGAGCCTGGAAGCCGCGGGTAATCTTAATCCACCCTGTGGGCGATCAAGCGAATGGGATGAAAGCGCGGTCCGCCTGCTCCGAATCCATGCTAGCCTTGCGCCGACAGAGTGATCCGAATGACACCCCGCCTGCGTCTGTTCCCACTCCTGATCTTAGCCGTCGTCGCCTGCACCATCTCCGCGCGGGCGCAGGACAGGGGCTCGCTCAATCCACAGCCGCTGCCGCCGCTCGCCAACCCCAACGATCCAAAGATCGGGGCGAAGCAGCTGTTCGCGCGCAAGGTGCTGCCGGCGGCGTTGCCGACCCGGTCGATCGGCGGCTACACCAAGGGTTGTCTCGCCGGCGCCGCGCAGATGCCGCTCAACGGCGAGACCTGGCAGGTGATGCGCCTGTCGCGCAACCGCTACTGGGGTCACCCCAACATGATCGCGCTGCTGAAGCGGCTTGCGGCCAACGCGCACAAGGACGCCGGCTGGCCGGGCATCCTGGTCGGCGATATCGGCCAGCCGCGCGGCGGCCCCGCGCTCTCCGGTCATGCCAGCCACCAGATCGGACTCGACGCCGACATCTGGTTGACGCCGATGCCCGATCGCAAATTGTCGCGCGAGGACCGCGAGGAGATGTCGGCGGTGATGATGGTGCGCGACGACCGGCTCGACATCGATCCGCGCGTCTTCACGCCGGGCCACGTACTCGTTATCCGCGACGCGGCGCGGGAGCCGGCGGTGCAGCGCATCTTCGTCAATCCCGCGATCAAGAAGGCGCTGTGCCGCGAGGCCACGGGCGATCGCGGCTGGCTGTCGAAGATACGGCCGTGGTGGGGCCACGACTACCACTTCCACATTCGCATGCGATGTCCGTCCGGCAGCCCGACCTGCGAGAGCCAGAAGGCGCAGGCGGAGGGCGAAGGCTGCAAGCCGTCCGATCTCGCCTTCTGGTTCAAGGATTCGGTGCTGCATCCGAAGCCTCCGCCGAAGCCGCCGAAACCCCGCCCGCCGATGACGCTGGCGCAGATGCCGGCTGACTGCAGGACGGTGCTGAACGCCCCCGACGCCAAACAGCAGCTGCCAGGGCAATGACATCTTCGTCAGGCGGCTATGCCGGCCGGCTCGAACTGCGATATGATCTCGTGCCGTCGCGCCGTAAGCGCGTTCGGGCGATGGATCGGGGCGGCTGATCTATTCTATCCGTCATCATGAATGGACCAGACATGCGCAAATCGCTCCTCGCCGCATCGCTCGTGCTCGTCTCGACCTCCGCTGTCGCGGCGGAGGAGCCGAGCGGCTGTGACAAGTTCAAATGGTCGATCGACCGTGCGCGCGCCGCGCTGACCGCACCCAATCGTGCCCGGGTCGTATCGGGAAGCGAGCAGACGGCGCTGCCGGCGACCGCGATCACGCTGGCGCTGGTGGCCCCCGGCGACGCCAAATTGCCGACCCCGCCGGAGCGCGCGCCGAAGGAAGGCACCTTCGCCGGCTTCACCAACTTCAAGGCCGCGCCGAAGGCCGGGCTCTATACCGTCAGCCTGTCGGCCGGAGCCTGGGTCGACCTGGTGCAGGACGGGCATCTCCTGAAGCCCAAGGCGTTCAGCGGCGCGACCGATTGCGACGGTATCCGCAAGACCGTGAAATATGACCTCGCCGCCAGCCCCTTCGTGCCGCAGGTCAGCGGCTCAAAAGAGAACTCGCTGTCGATCGCGATCCAGCCGGCGGACGAATAGGACGAGCGGTTAGACAAACGGTCGCCTTTACCGTAAGCCCCAGCCTGCTATGTTTGCAGTGCGATATCCCTGAGGACCGTAAGTCCATCGGGGACCAGCGGAACAGCGCTTCCGTTCGTCGCAGGCCAGACCCCAACCCAACGCCTGATTTGCGCGCGATCGTTCGCGCGCGAACCCGCACGGAGCGCTTTCCATGCCACGACTTTCAATTTCAAGGCTTGCCGGACTTTTCACCGCCTTCGTCATCCTGCTCGGCGCGCTGCATTCGCCCGCGAGCGCGGAGGACAAGACGCTCACCGTGTTTGCCGCCGCCTCGATGAAGAACGCGCTCGACGACATCGATGCAGCCTATACCGCCAAGACCGGCGTCAAGATCACCGCCAGCTATGCCGCGAGCTCGGCGCTTGCCAAGCAGATCGAGCAGGGTGCGCCGGCCGACGTCTTCGTCTCCGCCGACACCGACTGGATGGACTATGCGATCAAGCAGAAGAACATCAATGAGCAGACGCGGATGAACCTGCTCGGCAACTCGATCGTGCTGATCGCGCCGAAGGATTCCAAGATCGACAACGTCAACATCGGACCGGGCTTCGATCTCGCCAAGCTCGCCGGCGACGGCAGGATCGCGACCGGCGACGTCAAGGCGGTGCCGGTCGGCAAATACGCCAAGGCCGCGCTGGAGAAGCTCGGCGCCTGGCAGGCGGCCGAGCCGAAATTCGCGATGGCCGAGAGCGTGCGCGCCGCGCTGACGCTGGTGGCGCGCGGCGAAGCCGTGCTCGGCATCGTCTACTCGACCGACGCCAAGGTCGAGCCGGGCGTCAAGATCGTCGGCACCTTCCCGGCCGACACCCATCCGGCCATCATCTATCCGGTCGCGGCGACCACGACCGCGAAGCCGGAGACCGCCGAGTACCTTGCCTTCCTGCGCTCGTCCGCGGCGAAGACGATCCTCGAGAAATACGGCTTCAAGTTCCTGATCAGCCCGACGACCTAAGCACGTGTTCGAGATCTCGCCGACCGAATGGACGGCGATCCTGCTGTCGCTGCGGGTCGCCGTTATCGCAACACTGGTGGCGACCCCGTTCGGGGTAGCGCTCGCCTGGCTGCTGGCGCGGCGCGATTTCTGGGGCAAGTCGCTGCTCGATGCCGCCGTGCATCTGCCGCTGGTGCTGCCGCCCGTCGTCACCGGCTATTTGCTGCTGTTGACCTTCGGCAAGCGCGGCCTGGTCGGCGGCTGGCTGGCCGACCATCTCGGCATCGTGTTCGCATTCCGCTGGACCGGCGCGGCGCTCGCCTGCGGCGTGATGTCGTTTCCGCTCCTGGTGCGCCCGATCCGTCTCTCGATCGAAGCGGTCGACCGCCGGCTCGAGCAGGCGGCCGAGACACTCGGCGCCGCGCCCTGGCGGGTGTTCGCAACCGTGACGCTGCCGCTGGCGCTGCCCGGCGTGCTGGCCGGCATGGTACTCGGTTTTGCCAAGGCGATCGGCGAGTTCGGCGCGACCATCACCTTCGTCTCGAACATTCCCGGCGAGACCCAGACCATTTCGTCGGCGATCTATTCGCTGATCCAGACGCCGGATGGCGACCCCGCCGCCGCGCGGCTCGTGATCATCTCGATCGTGCTCGCGGTCGGCGCACTGGTCGCGGCTGAAGTGTTCGCGCGTCGCGCCACCGCGCGCCTGCATGGGCAATAGAGCATGATCCGGAAAAGTGTGAAGCGGTTTTCCGAAGAGGTCATGCTCAAACAAGGAGCTAAAGCGCGATGACGATTCAACTCAATCTCATCGCGCTTTAGCCATGCTGCGCGTCGACATCACCAAGCAGCTCGGCGAGTTCTCGCTTGCGGCCTCGTTCAGCAGCGAGGGCCGCGTCACCGGCCTGTTCGGCGCGTCCGGCTCCGGCAAGACCTCGCTGATCAACACCATCGCGGGACTGTTGCGTCCCGACCGCGGCACCATCGTGATCGACGGCGAGACCGTCGACGATACCGCGACCGGCATCCACGTCCCGAGCTGGCGCCGCCGCATCGGTTACGTGTTCCAGGACGCGCGGCTGTTTCCGCATCTCGATGTCCGCCAGAACCTCGACTACGGCCGCCGCATGAACGGCCTCACCGAAGATCCCGCCCAACACCGGCGCGTCGTCGACCTGCTCGACATCGGCGCCCTGCTCGACCGCCGTCCCGGAAAGCTCTCCGGCGGCGAGCGCCAGCGCGTCGCGCTCGGCCGGGCGCTGCTGTCCAAGCCGCGGCTGCTGCTGCTCGACGAGCCGCTGGGGGCGCTCGACGAAAGCCGCAAGCTCGAGATCCTGCCCTATCTGGTCCGGCTGCGCGACGAGGCCGGCGTCCCGATGGTCTATGTCAGCCACGACGCGGCCGAGCTGCGCCAGCTCGCCACCCAGATCGTGATGCTGCGCCGCGGCCAGGTGACCGCGTTCGGCGGTGTCAAGGTGCTGACGGCGGGCGGGTAGCTGGCCGTTTTTCCGAAAGTCGGCATAAGATAGCCTATCTTGTCTGCTAGGCCCGCGTCGGGGACGTCCGATCGGGGATGGGGAAGGGTGAATTTGTGCGACTGACTGGCTGGGTGTTGCTGCTGATCGGCGGGCTGCTGTGCGCCACGATTTCGTGGGCCGCGCTCGGCTTCCTGCTGATGGGCGTCGGCCTGATCGCGCTGCAGGTCGACGAGCGGCGCCGGCGTCCGGCCGATGCTGCCGTGCCGGCCGGCGCCTCGGGATTTACCCCGCCTCGCCTCAGCGACGGGCTGCAGCCGCCGACCCTCGACCCGATCGCAGGCCAGGATACCGGGCAGCGTCAGCCGCGCCGGGTGGCCTGGCCCGACAAGAAGGGGGACGCGGCTTACGACCGGGAGACTTACGACCGGGAGGCCTGGCGCCGGCTTGTCGACAGCGATCCCGACCTCGCCCAGATCGCCAATGTGCTCGCCGATTACGGCCCGCAATATGTCGACGAGCTGGCGGCGAGCTATCTGGCCGCACCCGACAAGGGCCGCCTGGCGGCGATTGTCGACGGCATCATCGCGCGCGCCGGGGACGGTCAGCCGATCCCGCCGCCGCCGGCACCAGTCGAAGCATCTCGGCCGCCACCGCTGCCGCCCCCGCCGCAGCCAAAGCCGGTGATCATCCCTGCCGCCAAGCCGGCGGCTTCGCCAAGCAATCGCGCAAACGCTCTCGAAGCGTCCCTGCTCGCCACGGTCGAGGAGGCGTCCGCCAAGATGGCCGCCGAACGCGCGGGTCTCTTCAAGCCTGCCAAGGAGCCTGGAAAGGAGCCGGGCAAGGCCACCGACGGCCGGCCGCAGGCGGCGATCCAGCGGGAACCGCTGTTCGGTCGCGCAACCCGGGACGCGAAGCCCGCCGGGCCGCCGCCGGTGCCGGTCACACCGCCGCCGATGCCGGCTACACCGCCGCCCATGCCGGCCGACACGCCCGCCGCCCTCGAAGCATCGTTGATCGCCGCCGTCAGCGAGGCCGCCGCCCGGCGCGCGGACGCCCCCAAGGATGCGTCGAAGGACGCGTCCAAGGATGTGTCCAAGCCGGCACCGGAGTCAGCGCCGCCGGCGAGGCGCGAGCCCGAAATCCGCGCGGTCGCGCCCACTCCACCGACGCCACCTCCGCCGGCTCCCGCTGCGCCCGCCACGACGCCAGCTGCGACGACACCACCTGCGAAGACAGCGGCCGACAATCTCGACGAGACGCTGCTCGCGGCGCTGGCCGAGATTTCCGGCCAGAAAATCAAGGGCGAAACCAAGCCGGACGCGGTGTCCAAGGGCTCATCCGGTCCGCCGGCCAACGACGGGCTGTCCGACATGATCAGGAAGTTCGCACCGGATTCGAACTTCCTGCGCAAGACCTAACGGCGCGGCTCAGACCCCCGCCACCGACGCCCAGATGTCGGCGAGCTTGCGCTTGACGATCTGCATTCGCGTTTGCGGCGCGACCTTCTCCTCTTCCTCCGGCAGGCGCAGGCCGACCACGTTGACGCGGCCGCCGCTGATGCTGCGCGCCACCAGCACGATCTCGTCGAGCGCCAGTTCGGCCCCTTCCTTCGGCGCGCGGTCGAGATTGATGTCGAAATAGTCGGCGAGCGTCAGCTTGGCCTGGTGCTCGTCGACCTTGACGCCGTAGATCTCGGCGAGCTCGCCGAGCGTATGCTCCGCCGACACCATGAAGTCGCCGAGCAGATGAGGATCGGGCGCGCTCGACGGCGCCATGTCGACGAAGAAGCGGTCGAGCGCCTCGGCGCGCTGCGGCGGCGCCAGCAAATAGATGTAGTCGCCGGGCGCGACCGGATCGGCCTCGGTCGGCGTCAGGATCCGCTCGTCGCGGATCACCAGCGTCGGCTTCGACCAGGACGGGATCAGCCCGCGACGGAAATACAGGCTCTTCGGCCGCACCGGATAGCCGACCAGCTGCTGCTCGAGCTGGCCGGGCAAATCGAGCTCGACGCGGCGCGGGCCGCGTTCGGCGCGCGGCAGCGCGACGTGCAGCCGCCGCGCCGCCGGCGCCAGTGTCCAGCCCTGCAACAGCAGCGAGATGATGACGACGACGAAGGCGACGTCGAAATAGAGATAGGCCTTCGACAGGCCGACCAGCATCGGAATCGAGGCGAGGAAGATCGCGACCGCGCCGCGCAGGCCGGTCCAGGCGATGAAGACCTTCTCCCGCCAGTTGAACTTGAACGGTGCGAGGCAGATCAGCACCGCCAGCGGCCGCGCCACCAGCATCAGCGCGAACGCCACCAGCACCGCGCCGCCGGCGCTGGAGAGCAGGCGATGCGGCGAGACCAGGAGGCCGAGCAGCACGAACATCACGATCTGCGCCAGCCAGGTCGCGGCGTCGAGGAACGTCACCACCGAATTATGCGCGCGGGTCGGCCGGTTGCCGATGATGATACCGGCGAGATACACCGCGAGAAATCCCGAGGCATGCACGATCTGCGAGCCGCCGAAGATCACCAGTGCCGCCGTGGTGACGAACGGCGCATGCAGGCCCTGCGGCAGCGCTACATAGTTCAGCGCGATCACCACCAGCCGGCCGCCGATCACCCCGATGATGGCGCCGAACACCGCCTCCTGGATGAACTCCAGCGCGATGTGCGAGGCCGAGCTCTGGCCGATCGAGATGAACTCGACCAGCATCAAGGTGAGGAAGATCGCGAACGGATCGTTGGTGCCGGATTCCGCCTCCAGCGTCGCGCCGACGCGTGGGCGTAGCCGCAGACCCTGGGTGTGCACCAGCAGGAACACGGCAGCCGCGTCGGTCGAGGCCACGACGGCGCCGACCAGCAATGACTCGGTCCAGTTGAGGTCGAGCACGAAACGGGCGACCGGCGCTGTGATCAGCGCGGTCAACAGCACGCCGGCGGTCGCCAGCACCATCGAGGGCACCAGCACGGTGCGGATGCTGGCAAACCGCGTCTTCAATCCGCCGTCGAACAGGATCAGCGCCAGCGCCACCGAGCCGACCAGATAGGTGGTGCGGACGTCGTCGAACTGCAGCCGGCCGGGGCCGGAATCGCCCGCCAGCATGCCGACCAGCAAGAACACCAGCAGCAAGGGAGCGCCGAACCGCAAGGCCAGCAGGCTCGACAGGATGCCGGCCATCACCAGCACCGCACCGAGCAGGATCGCTATACTGACGGAGTCGAGGGATGCCATGCGCCTTCGGAGGTCTCAAATACTTGCAATTGCATCCTTATCGTCGCCACACTGGGACGCCAACCGATTTCTGCCATAAGCGGCAATGTGCCCGGTCTCATCAGCCCTAGGTCGCCCCGACACTGTGTTGTATCGATGGTCGCGTGCGCGCCTTTGTGGGATTCTGCCTGCGCATTCGAATCACATTTGGCTGACCCGCGCTTCGAGTTGAGATTTTGCCGATGGACATGAACTGGAAGGACGTCCTCGAATCGATCCAAATGGCGGCGCGCTCGGTCGGCGCCGAGGTCGCCTCGCCCTGGTTCTATCTGCAATTCGGCATCATCCTCGCCGCCGCGGGCCTCGCCTACGCCGCCGATACCGCCATTCATGCGCGGGTCGACATGTCGTCGCTGGCGATGCGCTGGCCGCTGCCGCTCCGGCACTTCGCCCGCGTGATGGTGAAGAGCGCTTCCACCGCCGTGTTCGCGGTCCTGATGATCATCTCCCGCATCGTGATGTGGCACGCGACCTGGCCGAGCCGCAGCTATCTGATCGCGGTCTCCGCCAAGCTGGCGCTGGCCTGGCTGGTGATCCGCCTCGTCACCTCGGTGATCGACAACGCCTTCATCGTGAAAACAGTCTCGATCGCGGCATGGGTAGTCGCCGCCCTCAGCATCATCGGCCAGCTCGACTGGGCGGCCGACACGCTGGATGCGTATGCGGTCGTGGTCGGCGGCCTCCGCCTTTCTCCGCTGCTGCTGATCAAGGCCGGCGCGCTCCTGATCGTGGCGCTGTGGCTGACCAACCTCGCCGGCAATTTCGCCGAGAGCCGCATCAACCGCGCCACCGATCTGACGCCGTCGATCCAGGTGCTGCTGGTCAAGATCATCCGCATCGGATTGATGGTGACGGCGATCGTGATCGCGCTCGGCGCGGTCGGCATCAACCTCTCCGCGCTCGCGGTGTTCACCGGCGCGGCCGGCGTCGGCATCGGTCTCGGCCTGCAGAAGATCGTCGCCAATTTCATCAGCGGCCTGATCCTGTTGGTCGACAAATCGGTGAAGCCCGGCGATCTCGTCACGATCGGCGACAATTCGGGCCGGATCAGCGCGATGAAGACCCGCTACATCTCGGTCGCCGCCGGCGACGGCCGCGAGTTCCTGATCCCGAACGAGGACCTGGTGACGCAGAAGGTCACCAACTGGACCTATACCGACAAGAACACGCTGGTGAAGATCGCCTTCTCCACCAATTACGACGCCAATCCGCGGCAGGTCTGCAAGCTCGCGATCACGACCGCGGCGGCCCATCCGCGCGCCACCAAGGGCCGGTCGCCGAACTGCATCCTGACCGAATTCGCCGAGGCCGGGATGAAATTCTCCCTGACCTTCTGGATCGCCGACCCCGACGGCATGGACAATGTGAAGAGCGACGTCATGCTGTCGCTGTGGGACGCCTTCAAGCAGGAGGGCATCCGGGTGCCCTACCCGGTGCGGGAACTCCGCATCCGCGGCGGCGCGCTGCCGGTCGAGAGCGTGGTCGAGGTCTCCAATTAGCGCTTGAGCGCGGTCTTTTCGCCGCAGCGGTGGCCGCTGTTCCGGATATGGCCTGAAAATCAAGCCGTTTGGACATGTCCCCATGCCCAACCTTGGCTTGCGCCGGGCGCGCCGATCATTAAATTAGGGCCTGAAATCAGCCCCTTGCCCGCAGAAACAGCCCGCCCATGAGCTATATCGACGCCACCGACACCTCGCTTCGCAAGACCGGTCAGATCAAGCTGCACGGACCGAGCGGCTTTGCCGGCATGCGCAAGGCGGGCGCCCTGGTGTCGAAATGCCTCGATGCGCTCACCGACATCGTCAAGCCGGGTATCCCGACCTCCGTCATCGACGAGTTCGTCCGCAAGTTCGCCTTCGACCACGGCGCCTATCCGGCGACGCTGATGTATCGCGGCTATCGCTACTCGACCTGCACCTCGATCAATCACGTGGTCTGCCACGGCATGCCGGGCGACCGGCCGCTGAAGGAAGGCGACATCGTCAATGTCGACGTCACCTTCATCGTCGACGGCTGGTACGGCGACTCCAGCCGCATGTATGCGATCGGCGCCATCGCGCGGAAGGCCGAGCGGCTGATCGAGGTGACCTATGAGGCGATGATGCGCGGCATCGCCGCGGTGAAGCCCGGCGCCACCACCGGCGATATCGGCCATGCGATCCAGAGCTTTGTCGAACCGCAGGGCATGAGCGTGGTGCGCGACTTCTGCGGCCACGGCCTCGGCCGCCTGTTCCACGACGAGCCGAACATCATCCATATCGGCCGCCCCGGCGAAGGCGCGCCCTTGAAGCCCGGCATGTTCTTCACCATCGAGCCGATGATCAATCTCGGCAAGCCGCATGTGAAGATCCTGTCCGACGGCTGGACCGCGGTGACCCGCGACCGTTCGCTGTCGGCGCAGTTCGAGCACTCGGTCGGCGTCACCGCGGACGGCGTCGAGATCTTCACGCTGTCCGAACGCCATGGCGAGAAGCCGTGGGTTCAGGTCTAATCGGGTTGAGCTGTAACCGTCCTCGTCAATAATCGCTCCGCGTGCGCTCGATGATCTCCTCGGGCGTGTGGTTCTCTCCGATCGACATCGCGCAGATCCGCGACAGATGCAGATAGGACAGTCCGGTCTCCTCCGCCCAGGCGTTGAACTGCGCCTGCACCTTGGCGAGATCGCGCTTCGACTTGACCTCCTCGGCGATATCGAGGCCGGCATCGCGCAGGCAGGCGACGACGTCGCGCGAGGTGACGAATCCGTCCCAACCGAGGAAGCGCAGCAGCATCTGTCCGGTGTTGCCGCCGAGCCGGCTGCCGCGCTTAGCCAATAGCTCCAGCAGTCCGACCTCATCCGATGACGGCCAGGCGCTAAGGAATTTGCCGAAGCTGCCGTGCTCGCGCGCGATCTCCTGCACGAAGCGGCCGTTGTCGCGCACCGACATGATCTTGGCGCCGTTGCGCACGATCCTGGCGTCGCTGACAAGCTTTTCCCAGAATTCGTCGGGCTTGAAGGCGAGCTTGGCGGGCTGAAAGCCGAGGAACGCCTCCTCGAAGCCCGGCCATTTGGCGTCGATCACGCTCCAGGCAAAGCCCGCGCAGAACACGCGCCTGGTCATCTCGGCCAGCACGCGGTCGTCGCCGAGCTTTGCCAGCGCCTTGGCGCCCGCCGGCGGCCGCAGCAGCTTCTCCAGCGCCTTCGGCCCGCCCTTGCGCTTCTCGGCGCGCGAGCGGATCACCTTGAATGATGTCACGCGGCCCTCCCCCTCTTTTCTCTCGAACCGTTGCCGCCGACGGTAATTCGCCCGAAGCATCGTGGCAAACCCGGCAGTTGCATCGGCTCTTGCAAATCGCCGCGAGCACGGCATGGTTGTGGCCGATGCCCGCCAAAGCCAGTGACAGCCCCGATCAGCCCGACGAGACGCCACATTATCACGGCCATCGCGAACGGCTGCGCGAGCGGTTCTATGCGGCGGGGCCGGACGCGCTGACCGACTACGAGCTCTTGGAGATGGCGCTGTTCGCCGCGATCCCGCGCCGCGACACCAAGCCGTTGGCCAAGGCGCTGTTGAAGAAGTTCGGCTCCTTCGCCGAGGTGGTGCACGCGCCGGTGGCGCGGTTGCGCGAGGTCGAGGGCGTCAAGGATGCCTCGATCAACCAGATCAAGCTGCTCGCCGCAGCCGCCGGCCGGATCGCCAAGGGCGAGATCAGGCGCAACATCGCGCTGTCGTCCTGGAACGACGTCATCGACTATTGCCGCACCGGCATGGCGTTCGCCGACAAGGAGCAGTTCCGCCTCCTGTTCCTCGACAAGCGCAACCAGCTGATCGCCGACGAGGTGCAGCAGACCGGCACCGTCGATCACACCCCGGTCTATCCGCGTGAGGTGATCAAGCGCGCGCTGGAATTGTCCGCCACTGCGCTGATCCTGGTGCACAACCATCCGTCCGGCGATCCGACGCCGTCGCAGGCCGACATCCAGATGACGAAAGCCATCGTCGACATCGCAAAGCCGCTCGGAATCGCCGTGCACGATCACATCATCGTCGGCAAGAACGGGCATACCAGCTTCAAGGGCATGCGGCTGATTTAGCATAGCACTCAACAAGCCCTCCGCTGTCGTCCCGGCTTAGTGCGCAATTGCACACGGGGGCCGGGACCCATAACCACGGGGTTGCGTTGTCGAAGCACGCTGTGGCTCCAGCTTTGCAAGCCAATTTGCTTTCGTGGTTATGGGTCCCGGGTCGCGCTGCGCTTGCCCGGGACGACATCGAGATTGTGGCAGAGAGTCATACGACCGCATTCTCGCGACATCTCTTGCCGAGCCTTGCATCTCGTTCCGCCCGCGTCATACGAACCAAGCGTAACTGCCGCTAAACTAGCCCATGCAACGTTTCCCGCGCGGCGGCGTTTGTTGCAGATTGATCTGACGGCCTGTCAGGGGCCTTGGGGGACCGATGTCCGATTACGTCATTGAGGAGGGGCTGCCCTATCCGCTGGGCGCCCACTGGAGCGGCCACGGCACCAATTTCGCGGTGTTTTCCGCCAACGCCACCAAGGTCGAGGTGTGCCTGTTCGACGGCGAGCGCGAGACGCATCGCTTCGAGCTGCCCGAATACACCGACCAGGTGTTTCACGGCTTCATCAATGGCGTGCAGCCGGGGACGTTCTACGGCTATCGCGTTTACGGTCCCTACCAGCCGGACGGCGGCCACCGCTTCAACCCGAACAAGCTGCTGCTCGATCCCTACGCCTGCGCCCATGCCGGCAGCCTGACCTGGAATCCGGCGGTGTTCGGCTACAAGATGGAGAGCGGCGACGACCTCACCTTCGACGAGCGCGACAGCGCGCCGTTCATGCCGAAATGCGTGGTGGTCGATCCCAATTTCGACTGGGTCCAGGAGGCGCAGCGGCAGGACGTGCATTGGGACGAGACCGTGGTCTACGAGACCCACGTCAAGGGGTTTACCAAACAGCACCCGGGCATCGACGAACATTTGCGCGGCACCTATGCCGGCTTCGGCTCGAACGCTGCGATCGACCATCTCAAGGCGCTCGGCATCACCTCGGTCGAGCTGCTGCCGGTGCATTCCTTCATCAACGACAGCAACCTGCTCGACAAGCACCTGACCAATTACTGGGGCTACAACACCATCGGCTTCTTCGCGCCGGATCCGCGCTACGCCGCCGACGTGCCGAACAGCCTGCGCGAATTCAAGGAGATGGTGTCGCGGCTGCATGGCGCCGGCCTCGAAGTCATTCTCGACGTCGTCTACAACCACACCGCCGAAGGCAATGAGCGCGGCCCGACGCTGTCGTTCAAGGGCATCGACAATGCGAGCTATTACCGCCTGCTGCCGGACAAGCGGCGCTACTACATCAACGACACCGGCACCGGCAACACGGTGAACCTGTCGCATCCGCGGGTGATCCAGATGGTGATGGACAGCCTGCGCTACTGGGCCGGCCACATGCATGTCGACGGCTTCCGCTTCGATCTCGGCACCATCCTGGCACGTGAGGTCTACGGCTTCGACGAGCAGTCCGGCTTCCTCAAGGCGATGAACCAGGACCCGCTGCTCGCGACCGTCAAGCTGATCGCCGAACCCTGGGATTGCGGCCCCGGCGGCTACCAGGTCGGCGGCTTCCCGGCGGGCTGGGCGGAGTGGAACGACAAATACCGCAACGTTGTGCGCGATTTCTGGCGCGGCGAGGCGGCGCCAGGCAGCCTGGCACCGCGGCTGCTCGGCTCGCACGACGTGTTCAACCGCGAGGGCCGCCGCACCTGGGCCAGCGTCAACTTCATCACCGCCCATGACGGGTTCACGCTGAACGACTGGGCGAGCTACAACAACAAGCACAATGAGGCCAACGGCGAGCACAACAATGACGGCTCGTCGGACAACCACTCCTGGAATTGCGGCGCCGAGGGCCCGACCGCCAATCCGGATATCCGCACTTTGCGCGAACGGCAGAAGCGCAACATGCTGGCGACGCTGCTGGCCTCGCAGGGCACGCCGATGCTGCTCGGCGGCGACGAGTTCGGCCGCACCCAGCGCGGCAACAACAATGCGTACTGCCAGGACAACGACATCTCGTGGTTCGACTGGAATTTTTCCGACGACGGCGGGAAGCTGCTCGCCTTCACCAAGCGGATGATCAAGCTGCGGCGCGACTACCCGATCCTGCGCCGCAGCCGCTTCCTCTCCGGCGATCGCGATCCCCAACTCGAGATCCGCGACGTGGTCTGGATCAGCACGACAGGCGTGGAGATGACGCAGGCCGACTGGAGCACCGGCTGGATCAAATGCTTTGGCGTCGTGCTCGACGGCCGCGCCCGCAAGACCGCGATCGCGCGCGAGGGCGAGGACGACACGGTGCTCGTTATCCTCAACAGCTTTGAGGGCGAGGTGGACTTCAAGCTGCCGCGGACGTCAGCCGGACCGCGCTGGTCGTTGCTGCTGGATACCAACGCGCCGGAACAGCCGGCAGGCGCGCAGTTTGCGTTCGACGGCACGTACAGGGCAGTGGGGCGTTCGTTCGTGCTGCTCACGACCGGCGAGATGAAGTCATCCCCGTAGCCCGGATGCAGCGCAGCGAAATCCGGGAATGCCCTCGCCCGTTGCACGACCGCCCCGGATTACGCGGAGCTCCATCCGGGCTACGCCTTCTCCTTCCCCCTGAAAGGGGGAAGGTCGGGATGGGGGTCAGCCGCAGGCGATGCTGCAAGCCGAGAGAGCAGATCCCCACCCGCTTTGCTCTCACCAGCAAAGCGACCTCCCCTTTGCAAGGGGAGGTAAGAGTCCCGCGACGCCGTCGGCCAATTGACATTCGGCCGCGGACTGCCAGACTTCGCGGAAAATTAGGGGTGGAGACCTCTGGATGGCCAATCTTTCGGCCTCAAATCACGTCGCCCGTGTTCTGTCGGCGGCCAACCAGGTGGCCGGCGTCGACACCGAGACGCGGATCGCCGCGTCCTGGCGGCGCTGCCTGGTCAATCACAACCTCGATCCGGCCCGGCGCGGGCCGCCGCAGACCCTGACCGAGGCCGAGATCCGGCACATCGCCGAGCCGATGGAGGATTTGATCCAGGTCGCGATCCCCGAGCTCGAGGACCTCGCCCGCGTGCTCCACGACTCCGGCTACTGCGTCAATCTCGCCGATCCCAACGCCACCATGCTGGTGAGCCGGTTGCCCGGGGGCGACTACGCGCGGATGTTCCTTGAGTGGAAGATCTACACCGGCTCGAACTTCGCCGAGACGTTCGAGGGTACCAACGGGCTTGGCACCGCGCTCGCCGAGCAGCGGCCGATCCTGGTGCATGGCGACGAACATTTCCGCGAGCAGTGGCACATGTTCACCTGCGCGGTGTCGCCGCTGTTCGATCATGCCGGGCGGCTCGCCGGCGCCGTCAACATCACCTCGTGCCGCAGCGACCTCGGCCGCAGCGCGCATGAGCTGGCGCTCGCCGTCACCACGGAGGCGACGCGGCGGATCGAGCAGTCGTTCTTCCGCCGGCGCTACCGCGCCTCCTGGATCGCGATGCTGCCCGGCGACGGGCACGGCATGCTGGCCTATGACGACGATCGCCGTGTCGTCGGCGCCTGCCGCACCGCGCGCGCCGCGTTCGGGCTGACCGATGCGATGATCGACGACGGCATCGACCTGTCGCATCTCGTTCAACTGGACGATCGCGCGACGCGTGCCGCGGACGAGCAGGTCGCGCTGCGCCGCGCCGACGGCACGCCGTGGGGCCGCGGCCATCTGGCGCCGCCGGTGCGGGCGCGTTCGCCGCGTCCACCATCCACGCCGCCGCGCGAAAAGCCGGCCGGACAGTTTTCCGGCCTGCACCGGCTGGCGGGCCGCGATCCCGTGCTGATCAAGGGCGTGAAGCGGCTGATGACGGTCGGCAATCTCGACCTGCCGATCCTGCTGCATGGCGAGACCGGCGCCGGCAAGGACGTGTTCGCGCGCGCCATCCATGCCGCGAGCAACCGCGCCGGCCGCAACTATGTCGCGCTGAACTGCGCGGCGATGCCGGAGAGCCTGATCGACGCCGAGCTGTTCGGCTACGAGGCCGGCGCCTTCACCGGCGCGCGGCGCGAGGGATCGAAGGGGCTGATCGTGCAAGCCAGCGGCGGCACGTTGTTCCTCGACGAGATCGGCGACATGCCGCTTTCGCTGCAAACCAGGCTGCTGCGCGTGCTGGAAAACCGCGAGGTCTGGCCACTCGGCGCGCTGAAGCCTGTCACCGTCGACATCCGCCTGATCAGCGCCACGCACCGCGACCTGGCGCGGATGGCTGAGGACGGCAGCTTCCGCTCCGATCTGTATTACCGGCTGCGCGGCATGGAGATCCGCCTGCCCGCGTTGCGCGAGCGTGCCGACCGCAAGGACGTCATCGCACAGATCGCCGACGAGGAAGCGCCGCACTGCCGCATCGCGGCCGACGCCTGGGCGCAGCTGATGGCCTATCCGTTTCCCGGCAACATGCGCCAGCTTCGCCACGTGCTGCGGCTCGCCGGCGCCACCGCGGAGGACGGCGTCATCACCGAGGCGGATCTCGATCTGCCGCCGTTCAGCGCACGCGGCGCGGAGGCCGATCACACCGCGAGCGAGCGCGCTGCGATCGTCGATGCATTGCGCGCCAATGACGGAAGAGTGACGGACGCGGCCAAGGCGCTCCGGCTCAGCCGCGCGACGTTGTACCGGAAGATCAAGGCGTTAGGGATCGCGCTGGACAGCTAGATCGGAACGCCCCCGCTGTTCCGGCGGTGCGGGAAAGGTGATATCGTACGGTTTTCGCCTTCAACGCCACGGAGCGGGTCCCATGACACGGTTTCCCCTCGCTGTGGTCGTTGGCCTCATTGCCGCGACCATTTCGCAGCCTGCCGCCTCGGATTCCACTGAGCAACGATTGGGCAAAGTCCATTTCGTGACATCCTGCAAGCCCGAAGCGCAGGAGCTGTTCGATCGCGCCATGCTGTATCAGCATTCGTTCTGGTACAGCGCGTCGCGGCGCACCTTCGAGGAGGCGCTGGAGGCCGACCCGCAATGCGCCATCGCCTATTGGGGCATCGCGCTCAGCTATCTCTACAATCCGCACGCGCCGCCGCCGCCGGAAAACCTTCCGCTCGGCCTTGAAGCTGCGAAAAAAGGCCAGGCGCTGAATGCCGGCACCCCGCGCGAGCGCGAATACATCGATGCGATCGCGGCGATGTATGTCGACTACGACAAGGTCGATCACCGCACCCGCGTGCAGCGATTCCTCGCCGCCGAAGAGCAGGTCGCGATGCACTATGCCGACGATGACGAGGCGCAGATCGCCTATGCGATCACGCTCAACGTCGCGGCCTCGCCGGGCGACAAGACCTACGCCAACCAGCTGAAGGGCGCGGCGCTGCTCGAACCGATCTTCAAGCGCCAGCCCGAGCACCCCGGCATCGCCCACTATCTGATCCATCTCTACGACTACCCGGCGCTCGCGGAGAAGGGCCTCCCCGCGGCGATGCGCTATGCCAAGATCGCCGAACACGCGCCGCATGCCCAGCACATGCCGTCGCACATCTTCACGCGCGTCGGCTATTGGAAGGAGTCGATCGCCTCGAACAAGGAATCCGCGCGCATCGCCAAGCAAGACGGCGAACAGCAGGACCAGGCGCACGCGATGGACTATCTGGTCTATGCCTATCTCCAGCTCGGCCAGGACAAGGAGGCACGTGCTGTGATCGACGAGCTCGGCAAGCTCCAGTTCAAGCTCGACCGGTTCGCAGGCCCCTTCGCGGTGGCGGCAAGCCAGGCCCGCTATGTCTTCGAACGCGGCGACTGGAAGAGTGCCGCCGCGCTTCAAGTGCATCCCACCAAATACGCCTATGCGGATGCCATCACCTATTTCGCCCGCGCGGTCGGCGCCGCGCGCTCGGGTGACCCCGCCGCCGCCAAAGCCGATGTCGCCAAGCTGATCGAGCTGCGCGACAAGTTGAAGGACGCCAAGGACGCCTACTGGTCCAACATCGTCGACATCCAGCAGCAGATCGCGAGCGCCTGGGTGCTGTACGCGGAAGGCAAATACGACGATGCGCTCAGCGCGATGAATGCCGCCGCGGAGGCGGAAGACAAGACCGAGAAACATCCCGTCACCCCGGGACCGCTGGCGCCGGCGCGCGAGCTCTACGCGGCGATGCTGCTCGATCGCGGCATGGCCGCCGACGCGCTCGCCGCCTATGAAGCCGTGCTCAAGAAGGAGCCCAACCGGCTGGCGACTTATCTCGGCATGATCAAGAGCGCCAAGGCGGCTGGCGATCAGGCCAAGATCCGGGAATGCGCCGATCAGATTGCCCGGCTCACCGCGGATGCCGATCTGTCGCGGCCGGAGTTGATCGAATTGCGCCAGACGACCGGAAGCAAGCTGTGATGCCACGGGCGACATGGCGCAACGGTGGAGCGGCGCTGCTCGGCGCCGTTGCGCTATCGCTTTGCCATACGCCGCCGCTCGGTGCGATGGAGATCCTCGGCCAGGCCGGCGTACTCGGCGAATGGGAGCTGACCGGACATCTCACCGAAAGCGCGCCGGGCGCGCCCAGGCAGTTCTCCGGACCGCTCAAGATGAAGCATGTGGGCATCTGCACGCAGGACGGGCCGGACGAACGCGCCGGAGAGATCAAGCTGCAAATCACGGGCGCGGATTCGCAGGTCACCGCCGAGCTGGTGCTGGACGGCGCGCCCTGCACCTACAGCGCCCGCAAGGCGCGCAACTACGAAGGCACGCTGTCCTGCGAAGGACGCGCGCCCGTCCCGCTGCTGGTGTGGCTCAAATAGCCGATACCGTCAGGCGGCCGGCCGCGCGCGGCGCAGCCATTCGTTCAGATCGATGCGGCCGAGGCGCGCCTCGCCGAGCGGCACCAGCGAGTGCTGCTCGACCCGGCCGCCCCAGTAAAGCGCGTCAGGGTCTTTCACCACCTCGCGCGGGTCGCCTTTTGCCTTCAGGTACCGCGCCACGATCTCGTTGAACGGCGCGCGGTCGGGACCTGCAATCTCGACGATGCCGTTGCGCGGCGGCTCGAGCGCGATATCGGCGACGAGCGCGGACACGTCCTCCGCCGCGATCGGCTGGAACAGGCCGGGCGAGAGCCTCACCGTGTTTCCAACCGCGCCCGCATCGGCGATCGCGCCGACGAATTCCATGAACTGGGTCGCGCGGATGATGGTGTAGGGAATCCGGGACGCCTCGATCAGCTTCTCCTGCGCCACCTTGGCGCGGAAGTAGCCGTTCTCGGGCGTGCGGTCGGTGCCGACGATCGACAACGCGACATGGTGCCTGACGCCGGCCGGCTTCTCCGCCGCCAGCAGGTTGCGGCCGGAGGTCTCGAAGAACTCCATCACCGCCTTGTCCTCGAACGAGGGCGAATTGGCGAGGTCGATCACGACGGCCGCGCCGGCCAGCGCCTCGTTCAGCCCCTCGCCGGTGATGGCGTTGATGCCGTTCTTCGGCGAGGCGGCGACGACGTCATGGCCGCGCTGGCGCAGAATGGCAACGGTCTTTGAGCCGATCAGTCCGGTACCGCCGATCACAACGATCTTCATGGTGATACTCCTTGTCGGTGACGAGGTTTCTTGAGACATGCTTGCCGGATCGTCATGGATACGTCGATCCGCAGCAACTTCGATAGTTGCCGCGCGCGGTCGCCCACGGCAGCGGGGAGAAGGATTGGTGAGTTGGCGCTACCTCCTCGATCGCTCTCCCGCACGCAACCATACTATAGCATGCCACGGCTGTTCTGATGTCGCGGAACCTGTCATCCGATGCGTCGTCTGACGAGCATGAGACGTTGGTGGCTACGCTTGCTGAACCTCTTACCGTCACGTAGACTAATGCGTGCGTTCCAGCCAGCGTGCTGGGGTACCGAAAGCTTCGGCCGCTGCCGGGATATCACCGCGGGCTCTCTTTCGTGCTGCAACGCAAATGCTGGGCATGACGTATAGCCCGCTGTGCACTCCTTGATTTGATTTCAGCAAACGCAGGAGGAGTCTATGCGGAATTTTATCACCTTTTTCGTTTCCAGCGCGGCAATCGTCGTTGCGGGGTCGACCGCGTTAGCGGGTGAGAAGGTGCTCGAGTTCAAGCTCGTCACCAAGCCTGTCGACGTCAAGGTCATCGAGGCAGCAAACGTCGAGGGGCAGACGGTCGTTTCCGGCAAGTTCTTTGGTGTCGCCATCTTCAGTGATGGCCATATCGGGGTGAAGGAGTTCGTCCATTCAGGAGACATGCTGAAGGGCTCGGGCTCCTATTACGGTTACAGCACCTACACGTTCGAGGAAGGCGCGATCACCGCGCGTTACACCGGCGCGATCAAGGACGGAAAATCAAACGGCGAATATACGATCCTCTCGGGCACGGGCGCCTATGCGAATGCGACGGGCACAGGAACGATCGAAAGCGCGCCGAACCCCTTCAAGGGGGTCAATCTTCTGAACATCAAACTGGTCGTGAGAACGCCGGGGTCATAGCAGCGCAGCGTCCGCGGGACCACGGCAAGGACAGCGACGCCTCACATGAGCGTTGGCTCGGCCAGCGGTCGCACGGCCGCGCCGGGCCCACGCCATCAAACGCGGCGCCGCGGTAAGCCGTGTTCAGGCTCTGCCACGGCCGGCTCACCATGACAGTGGCAGCGGTTTGCCCTTTTCAAGCCGGGTCAGACGGGCCGCCAGATTGAACTTGGCGAAGACGTCCAAAAGCTGGTCCTGGCTTTCGCGCAGATGGCCCCAACCTTCGTTGTGGACCGCGACAAGTGCTGCGTCGGGAAAGGCGTGCGCAGCCTCCAGCGCATCCTCGCTGCCCATCGTCATATGGAAACGGCCGCGGGGCTCCGCGGCGCCCGTGAACAGCACGACGAGCTTGGGCGAAAACCGCCTCGCGACCTCGGCGGTGCCTTCGAACCAAAGCGTATCGCCGGTGACGTAAAGCAGGTCTCCCGGCTGCTCGGCGCCGAGCGCAAATCCAACCACGTCGCCGGCGACGAGCCCGTGTTCGTCGGTTTCGACGAGGCCAATGCCCATCTTCCCGAAGCGCTGTGGTTGTTCCGGAAATTTCCCCATGCGCGCATGTCCTTCCGGACCAGCAACCAGGCCGCGCAGGCCGCGGCCGCACAGGCCGGCGCGGGCATAGCCCTGCTTCCGCATTTCATCGGCCGAGCCGAACGGAAGCTGTGTGCCTGCAAACTCGCGCACGCCCCGCCGCCACGCGAACTTTGGCTCGTCACCCGGCGCCGCGACCGAAATGACCCTCTCGTCGGCACCGTTGCCCGGCATCTCGCGGACATCTTCGCCAATGAGCGCGTGCTGTTCGAGGATTAGGCTCGCTACGGAGCAGCAGGTCTCAGGCAACCGAATTGCCGTCAGGCGAGATGGCCGGCGCGCAGATCATCAAGAGATGCGGGGGAAGGCCTTAAGCGCAAGCCTTACGAAAACTCGTTCCAGCTGACACGCCGTGCGTCGAGGTCGCCGAGTTCGACCGGATCATGGATGTTGCGCACGCTCTGGAAGCCGGAGCGCAGATAGATCAGCGGGTCGACCGTGGTCGCGGCGCGGACGTGCTGGACCTCGCCGATGAAGATCGAATGGGTCTTGGTCTCGAGCTCCTGCGCCAGCACGCAGTCGAACGCCGCGACGGCATCCTCCAGCACCGGGGCGCCGGTGGCGCCGGTGGTCCAGCGCCCAAACGCAAAACGGTCGTCGCCGTTGACGCCCTTCTGGCCGGAGAAGGTCAGCGCCAGCAGCGCGTGGTCCTCGTTCAGGAAGTTGATGACGAAATGGCGCTCCTCGCGGATGCGCTGATGCGCGCTGGCGTTACGGTTAACGCAGACCAGCACCGAGGGCGGATTGTCCGACAGCGAGCAGGCCGAGGTCACGGTCAGGCCGGTGCGCTGCCCGGTCTCGGAGCCGACCGTCACCAGCGCGACGGCGCCCGCGCAATGGCGCATCGCCTGCTTGAAACTCTGTGCGTCGACCGTCATGCCGCAAACCCTGTTTGAGCATGATCCTCCGGATCATGCTTCGGTAAAAACACTTCGTTCAAGATATGCGAGGCGGGGTGCGAGGCAAGCCCCGCACCCCGCGCAGCTGTCATGCAGCCTTCTCGAACTCGGCGCCGAGATGCTTGAGCCGCGGCATCACCTCGTTCTTGAGCAGGTCCAGCGAGTGCCGCCAGGCTTCCGGTTTGTGCTTGTAGTCGAAGCCGAACACACAGAGGACACCGAAGCCGCCGACCTCCCGGTAGATCTTCTCGATCTTCTCGGTGACCGTCGCGGGCGAGCCGACGATCCAATTCCGGCGCGCGCAATATTCGACAGTGACGTCGCTGTCGGGCACGTCGGGCGCGTGCTTCAGATAGTCCTTGAAGCCGAAATGGCCGAGCAGCGGCAGGAAGTACTCGCTCATCATCCGGCCCATCATGTCGCCGGTCGACAGCTTCCACGCCTCCTCATCGGTATCCGCCACGAACACCTCGCGCACCAGCCGCCAGTCCTTGCGGCTCGGCTTGCGGCCGGTCTTGGCGGCGCCGGCCTCGACCGAATCCCAGTGGCTGCCGACATAGGCCGGGTTGAGGTTGAGGCTCATCGGAATGAAGCCGCGCTCGCCGGCGAGCTTCAAGGTGTCCGAATTCTTCGACAGGCCGGCGACGCCGATCGGCGGGTGCGGCCCTTGCAACGGCTTGATGTGCGGCTTGAGGAAGTCGAACATCGTGTCCGGCTTGCTCACCGTCCAGTACCTGCCCTTGTGCGTCCAGGGTCCCGGCTCGGACCACATCTTCAGGATGATCTCGAGCGCCTCGCGGGTCATGTCGCGGTTCTGGCCCGACATGCCGTCGACGTTGAACATCGCCCAGTCGCTGGGCAGGCCCGAGGCCGCGACGCCGAAGTTGAGGCGCCCGTTCGAGAGATGATCGAGCATCGCAACGCGGTTCGCGAGTTCGGCGGGATGATGATACGGCAGCAGGAAGCCGCCGGGCCCGATGCGCAGATTCTTGGTCTGCAGCAGCGCCTGCGCCACCAGCAGATCAGGCGACGGGTGCGGCTCCCAGGGTGCGGTATGGTGCTCGCCGATCCAGGCTTCCTGATAGCCGAGCTCGTCGAGCCAGCGCAGCGTCTGCAGGTCCCAGTCGTGGCCCTCCTTCAATCCGCACTCCGGCGGGTGCGAGGGCATGGTGAAGTAGCCAAGCTCCATGTGCGTTTCCTTCCTTCGCGTTGGGTTCAGTTGTGCAATGCGTCTTGCCGCGCATTGCATGACGATCAGCAAGCGCTGTGCCAGCGGAGGAAGTCGCAGGGAATGGGTGAGAACGGCCGGATTTCGGCCGGCTGCGCGCCGGTCAGCGGGCTTGGCAAGGCTGGCGGCGTCTCACCGTCGCGAGACGTGTCGCAATCGTGAGACGCGCCGGCAAGCATTCCCGCTGGTTGGCTCGGGCTGCCTTCGCACACACGGAAGCAGATACTCTCGCGGAGACTTCCCCTCACCCGAATTCGAGCTTCGCTCGAATTCGACCTCTCCCCGCAAGCGCAGGGGTGTCCGGGGAAATTCAGGCATAGCGGAGCTCCATCTGGTCAGGTGAGATGGTTGATTTCCGACGGCTGGGGTTGATGGGCGGAGGTTTGTCGATGGCAGCGAGGGATCGACGCGTGAGCAGGAGCTGGCCGACGAGTTCGGCGAACCTGAGCGGGAGCATTTTGATGCAGTTGGTGTGAGCGGCGATGCGCAGCAGCAGGTAGGCAATCATCGCAGCGAGCACCTGAAGGCGGATCGCGTTGTCGTTGGCGCCGAGGAACTTGCGAATATCGAGATGCTGCTTGATCCAGCGGAACAGCAGCTCGATTTGCCATCGGCTCTTGTAGAGGGCGGCGATCTCGACGGCGCTACGGACAAGGTCGTTGGTCAGGAGTGTGATCTTGCCGCCTTTCTCGCGTCTGATCTTGATGCGGCGGAGCGGGATTGGAAGGCGCGAATCGCCCTTGCTGGTGAGCTTCACCTCGTCATCGGCAAGGATTTCGAAGCCATCCCCGTTACGCTTGCGGATGGCGCGATGCCTGAGCGAGCGAAGACGGATGCTCGTCTTCGCCCGGGTAACGAAGAAAGCCTTGCTATCATTGATCTTCTGCCACCAGTCGAAACGGCAATAGCCCTTGTCAAACACATAGGTGGTGGCGGGCTGGATTGGGGTCTGTCGGCCGATCTCGATGTCATTGACGTTCGCGGCCGTCATCTCGACGCAGGTCGGGACATCGCTCCTTGGGTCGTAGACGACATGCAGCTTCATGCCGCGGATGCGGCCGTTCCACGTCGCCCAACTGCAGACCTTGCCGAGCGGGATCGGACTGGCGTCGATCAGACGCACCATCTCCATGCCTTCACTCCGCAGCTGGCGACGCGCCATCGCCGACAGCGCCGCAAAGGTTTGCGCGAAAATGCCGATCGGACGGCGGGCATTGGCATCGGACAACGTCGAGCGCGACAGCTTGCCGGTTCCCAAGTGATAGTGATGCTGCGAATTGGCGTTGAAGCCAGTCACCACCCCGCGCAGACTGCTGTTGCCGCTAAGCTGGGCATAGATCAGCGCCACCAGATGATCCCAGCTCCTGAACGACTTGTCGTAGGCATCCCCGTCCAGACGATCCACAACCGTCTGAAACTGCCGTCGATTGATCGGTTCAAGCAGCCTTCCAAAAATGCTACCGCGATATCGCATGCTCGGCCCTCTGTGTCTCGACAACCAGAAAAGACCGATTTGCCTCGGTCCTGCCGAGCATGCACCGCGACACAGTGAATCATTCCCCGGACACCCCTGCCGCAAGCGGGGCGAGGTGAAGCGGTGCGCCGGATCAGCCCGCCGCGCGGCGCGGCTGGGCGTTGGTATCGGGCTCGGAGGGTGGAGGAAGCTGCATCAGGATGGTCTGGCCCATCGAGGCGATCTCGATGCCCTCCTCCTGGAAGCGCCGTTTCATGCGGCGGTTGAACTCGCGTTGCACCGCCCAGCGGCCGCTATCGGTGCAGCGGATCTGGCCGACGATGGTCACGACCGAGCCGTCGACCTTGTCGACGCCCCACAATTCGAGGTCGCCTCGAATGAATGCGCGATACGCCGTCTCCTGGCGCATCTGGGCGACGATGTCCTTCAGCACCTCGCCGGCGCGGTCGGTGTCCTCCTTGTAGGACACGTTGACGCTGACCGCGGCATTGCCGGCGCCGCGGCTGGAGTTGGTGATCGTGGTCACCGCGCTGAACGGCACCACGTGCACCGAGCCGTCGCCGGCGCGCAGCCGCATGGTGCGGATCGAGACGTTCTCGACCACGCCCGAGAGGCCCGACACCGTGACGTTGTCACCGACCTGCACGGTGTTCTCGATCAGGAGGAACAGCCCGGTAATGAGGTCCTGCACCAGCTTCTGCGAGCCGAAGCCGATCGCGATGCCGACGATGCCGGCGCCGGCGAGCAGCGGCGCGACATTGACGCCGATCTCGCTGAGCGCCGTGAGGCCGACCACCGCGACGATCATGCAGAACAGCGCGGTGCGCAGCATCGGCTGGAAGGTGCGCAGGCGCGCGGCGCGGGCGTAATGCCCCTCGCGCGACAGGGTGTCGATCTGCCGGTCCATCAGCGCATTGGCGACTTCCCAGATCACGGCCGCGGCCAGCGCGGCAATGCCGATCGTCACCAGCGCCGAGATCAGGCGGCTTCCGATCTGGCCGCCATAGAACCAGACGATGGCATCGACGCCCCAGACCTCGAGCAGCGCGACGAAGCCAATGAAGGCGATCACTGCCGTGACCACCTTGCGCAGCAGCGGCAGATAGCGGTTGGCGCGGGTCTCGAGCCCCGGGAAGCGCTGGATCAGCTCCGGGCTGATGCGGAAGCCGCGATCGATCAGGCTCAGCACCACCATGGTGACGAGGCGGGTGACCAGCAGCACCGCGACGGTGCCGACGAAATACTGCAGCAGCAGCGAGTAGCCGTTGCGGATGTTGAGCGCCCACACTGCCCACAGCGCGAGGTCGAGCGCGATCGCCAGCACATGCCAGAGCGCCGCGAGCCGGTTGCGCGTCCGCGCCGCAAGCCCGGTGCGATCGGCCGGCGCGCGAATGGCGTCGGCGACCTGGCGGCGGCACTGCAGGATGATGACGACGACGAACAGATGCACGACCAGCATCACGAGCCGGATCAGCGCGGCATAGCCGGCGCGATGCAGCCCGAGCAGCAGCGCGACATTGGCAAAGGCGATGCCCGAGACGCCGACGGCGACGATGCGCCGGGCCCAGATCTCGATATAGGCCGCGGTTTCGGCACGGACGCGGAACAGGCCGAACGGTCCCGCCAGCGCGCGCACCGCGCAGATCAAGACGCGCGAGAACACATAGGCGTTGACGACGGCAAGGATCACGAGCCGCGTGGTCGACTGATCGCCGATCTCGGTGCCGAGCAGCGCGGTGGCGATGCCGCCGAATACGACGACCGGCAGCAATTCAAGTAGCAGGCGTCCAAGCACGAAGGGCAGCCGGACCAGCGACTGCCAGGCCCGCGCCAGGCTGAGCCGGCGCCGCTGCAACTCGGGCGCCGGCGTGACGTCGGCAACCGACGACGGCGGATCGACGCTGGCGAGCGTCTGCACCGGCATGCGCGCGGTCTGCGGCAGCCGCGCTTCCAGGAACGCGACCGGCCGCTTGATCAGGCGGAACACCACCCATTCGGCGGCCAGCGCGCAGCCGAACACCAGCGCCAGCTTCCAGGCGATATCGATCAAGAGGCCATAGGCGACCGGATCATTGGCGGTGCGCACGAACCAGTAATAGAACGCCGGGAAATGTGTCAGCGTGCGCGCGACGTCGGCGACCTCGCGCGACATCTCGCCGACCTGTTCGGACACCATCAGCAACAGCTGTGCGCCGAGGCTGTCGGCGGTGAGCGGGATCGGCGAATGCTGCTCGGGCGCAGGCGCCGGCTGCGCCGCCGCCTGCGGCGAGGCATTGGCGATGGCGCGCAGCGTGTTGATGATCTCGCCGCGCTTCTTGTCGTCCTGCAGCGTGTCGAGCGCACGTTTCGCCTGCTCGGGCGTCAGCGCGTCGCCGATAGCGGGTTGCGGCGGCGCCGGCTTGGTGGCCGGCTGCGCCAGCGCGGGAGAGACGAACAAGGTGAAGACGAGAAGCAGCGCAAGGCGAAGTTTGTGCGACACGAGGGCCTCATAAAATAACTGCGCGACCGCAAACCCTTGGGAGGAATCTGCTCTCGCGCTCGCGCCATGTCGGATACTCCTTTTCGCCCCGATGGTGTGTCGGAAGTTTGCCGCTGTGACGGCCATCTCTTGGCATTTGCCGCAACACAATCGTCACAGGCGTTGAGCCGCGTTTACACTTCCAGTGCGCGTTCCCGGCCGATCGGCTCACTACACGTCAGGGATGAGACGGCAGAATCTTTCGCTTGACGCGCAGGAGCCGCCGTGATGTTCTTATTTTGTTCTTTTGTTCCCGATTGCGTTTCGGGGGTCTCATGCACGACGTGTTTAGCGACGACGGTCCGGTGCGGCTCTTCATTCACGACGACGATGAAACCCCGCTGGAATTCGTGCAGGATTTGTTGCGTACGGTGTTTGGGAAATCCGAGCAGGAAGCCATCGCCTCCGCTGCCTTGATCGAGGCCAAGGGCGCCATTCCGTGCGGCCCCTTTCCGGGACCGGTCGCGCGAGCCATCTTCAACTCGGCGAAGTGGCTGATCCGCTCCAACGGCCAGCCGTTGATGATCACCACCGAGTCGGCCGACGCCAGCCGCCCCTGCGATCTCTGCGAAGCCCCGAGGGCCGTGACGGAGATTCTGATCTCCGGTACGACTGCGTCGCTGTGCAGCGACTGCCTGCTCGCTGCACGGCGCAGCTCGGAAGAATTGCCGGGCGAGACGTTTCGGTCCGCTTACGTTGCGCTCGACTGGCATTTCGCCGGCGTGCCACGCAACCTGATCGTGACACGGGCGCGACAGTTTCCGGGCCACATGCGCGCCGACGTTCAGGTCGCAATCGACAAGCTGTTCACCGATCCAATCCACTTCTTCGGCATCCATGAAGAATATCGCTACGAGACGCTGGACTTCGCGGCGCTGATGAAGGCCGGCCGCAATGCGCCGGCGATCGCGCCGCCGCAATATCGCGATGTCGATATCGGCGAGGCCGAGCCGGTGAAATGCCTCGCCAATGGACTATGGCTGTGCCGAACCGGCGAACTGCGCTACGCCGTGCTGCTGACCTTCCATCGCGAATATGATCACGAACCGTCGCTGCGAATCGAGCTCGCGTTGCCCGCCGGGGCGACCGGCAACGCTTTCGTGCAGCGCACTTTCGCCGAGCTGGAAGCCGCCGTGCATGCAGCGCGATCCTATCGCGGCAAGATCCTGTCGCTTGAGGATGGCGCCAATTATCGCGGACGTTCGCGTGGCTTGACCGTGCATCGCCTGCCGACGGTCGCTCGCGATGATGTGATCCTGCCGGACCGGACGCTGCGGCTGCTCGATCGCAATGTGCTCGGCTTTGTCGAAAGCCGCGATCTGCTGCGCGAGCTTGGCCAGTCGACCCGCAAGGGCATCCTGCTCTACGGCCCGCCCGGCACCGGCAAGACCCACACCATCCGCTATCTCGCCACCAACCTGCCGGATCACACCACGCTGATCATCACCGCCGAGCAGGTCGGGCTGCTCGGCGCCTATATGAACCTCGCACGGCTGCTGCAGCCGACCATGGTCGTGATCGAGGACGTCGACCTGATCGCGCGCGACCGCGAGGACATGGGCGGGCCGTGCGAGGAATCCCTGCTCAACAAGCTGCTCAACGAGATGGACGGCCTGAAGGAGGATTGCGACATCCTGTTCGTGCTGACCTCCAACCGTCCCGAAGAGCTGGAGAGCGCGCTGGCCGGCCGGCCCGGCCGCATCGACCAGGCCATCGAGGTGCCGCTGCCCGACGAGACCGGACGCGGCAAGCTGATCCGGCTCTACGGCAAGGGCCTGCCGCTCGAACAGCCCGTCATCGACGACGCCGTGCGACGCACCGAAGGCGTCAGCGCCGCCTTCATCAAGGAGCTGATGCGCCGTCTCGCCCAGGCCAGCATTGTCAGGGACGGCGGCCGCGAGGTCACCTCCTCCGACGTCGACGGCGCGGTGAACGAAATGCTGTTCGACGGCGGCCGGCTCAACGCCAAGCTGCTCGGCGGCGCGCAGGGGATGAGTGCGGGGTGATGGCCGATCACTTCGCCGCTGCCGGCAACAGCAACTCCCGCTCGCCGGCCGCAACGCGCGCAAGCTCTTCCGACACGCGCGCGAGCACGCGGTCCCAGGCCTGCGGCTTGTCCTGGCGGAACAACCGCATGGTCGGATACCAGGGCGTGTCGGCGCGGTCGCGCAGCCAGCGCCAGTCGAGCGCGTAGGGACACAACATCCAGACCGGGCGGCCAAGGGCGCCGGCGAGATGCGCCACCGAGGTGTCGACGGCGATGACGAGATCGAGCGCGCAGACGGCCGCCGCGGTGTCGGCGAAATCGCCGAGCGTCGGCGCGAGGTCGACGATACCTGCGCCAAGACGCCGCAGCACCGGAGCATCGTCCGGCCGCGGCTCCTTCTGCAGGCTGTAGAGCTGCACGCCCGATGTGACCAGCCGCGGCAGCACGGCGTCCGCCGGCAGCGAGCGCTGGCGGTCGCCCTTGTGCCTGGGATTGCCGGCCCAAACCACGCCGACCTTCAGCGCGGTCACGCCGGCGAGCGCCTCGCGCCAGCGCGCAAGCTTGCCGGCATCCGCCCGCAGATAGGATGTCGCTGCGGGAATGGTCTCGACGGTGGTGCGGAAGATCCGCGGCAGACTGAGCAGCGGCAGTTGCAGATCGAACGGCGGCAACGGCTCGCCGCGCGCGAACACCGCGACATCAGGCAGCATCGGCCGCAGCAGCGCGACCAGCGCCGGCTGCACCTGCAGAATGATCCGGCCGCCTCTGCCCGTCAGCATCGGCACATAGCGGACGAAATTGATGGCGTCGCCGAGTCCATATTCGGCAAACAGCAGCAGCGTACGTCCGGCGAGCGGCTCGCCCTGCCATTCCGGCTCGTCGAACACGGGATCGCCGTCGCTGAGCATCTTGGTCTTGCGGCGCCACCGATACTCCTCAAAGCCCTCCTCGAACTCGCCGTTCATCAGGAGGAAATGCGCGTGGTTGTAGTGCGCGAGCGGCTGCTTGGGATCGAGCGTAATCGCCCGGCGCGAGGCCACCAGCGCCGCATCGATCTCGCCGGCATTGCGCAGCGCGACCGCGAGGTTGGCGTGGCCCTTGGCATAGAGCGGCTCGAGCTCGATGGCGCGCCGATGCGCGGCGACCGCAGCCTCGACCAGGTTCTGCGCCTCGAAGATGATCCCGAGATTGGTGTGCGCGGCGGCGTAGTCCGGCTTCAGCGCCAGTGTGAGCTCCGCGCAGGCGATGGCGTCGTCGACCTGTCCGAGCTCGAACAGGCAGGCGCCGAGATTGTTGAGGATGACGTGATCGGACGGGTCGCGGGCCGAGACCTGCCGATAGATGCGGACAGCCTCCTCGCGCTCGCCCGCCTCGTGCTGCACCATCGCCAGCAGGCGCTGCGGCGCGATGTTGCCGGGCTCGAGTGCGATCGCGCGGCGGTAGTGCAGGATTGCGTCCGCCAGCAAGCCCTGGCGATAGAGCGCCGCGCCGAGGCCGCAATGCAGTCCGGCATTGTCAGGATCCGCGGCAAGTCCGCGGCGATAGGCCGTGGCGGCCGCTTCGTGCCTTTTCTGATCGCTCAGCACATTGCCGAGGTTGAGCCAAACGCCGCGGTAGACCGGATCGCGCGCGATCACCTCGCGATAGGCCTGTTCCGCCTCGACCGGCCGCTGCTGCCCGGCCAGCGCGACAGCGAGGTTGAACCGCGCCCGCGTCAGCCCACCATCGAGCCCAATCGCGCGCCGGAACGCGGTCTCGGCCTCGTCGAAGCGCGACAGATCGCACAATGCGACGCCGAGCTTGATGTACAGGCCGGCATCCTGCGGCCGCAGCATCACGCCGCGCTCGAACGCCGCCACCGCACCTTCGTGCTCGCCCTTCACGGCGAGCGCGTCGCCGAGCGTGGCGAACGCCGGTGCATGATCCGGATCGAGGTTGAAGACCCGGTTGAGCAATACCGCGCCTTCCGCGGCACGATCGGTCACGAAGGCGATGACGGCGGACAGATGCAGCGCCGGAACATGCTCGGGATCGGCGGTGAGGATGTCGCCGCACAGCGTGCCGGCCTCCGCCGCGCGGCCCGCGCCATAATGCGCCACCGCATCCCGCAACATCCGATCGACCGCCACGCTGCCCACGATACCGCCCCTGCCAAAGTCCCCGATGCGGATTAAACGGGCGCCGCCGCGAAATCCGGCACGCGAATCCCGGTTAAACAATCAAAGCCAACGTGCAGGTCCTTGATCACTTCTCCTTCCCCCTGAAAGGCAGGGGTGTCCGGGGAATGATTCACTGTGTCGCGGTGCATGCTCGGCAGGACCGAGGCAAATCGGTCTTTTCTGGTTGTCGAGACACAGAGGGCCGAGCATGCGATATCGCGGTAGCATTTTTGGAAGGCTGCTTGAACCGATCAATCGACGGCAGTTTCAGACGGTTGTGGATCGTCTGGACGGGGATGCCTACGACAAGTCGTTCAGGAGCTGGGATCATCTGGTGGCGCTGATCTATGCCCAGCTTAGCGGCAACAGCAGTCTGCGCGGGGTGGTGACTGGCTTCAACGCCAATTCGCAGCATCACTATCACTTGGGAACCGGCAAGCTGTCGCGCTCGACGTTGTCCGATGCCAATGCCCGCCGTCCGATCGGCATTTTCGCGCAAACCTTTGCGGCGCTGTCGGCGATGGCGCGTCGCCAGCTGCGGAGTGAAGGCATGGAGATGGTGCGTCTGATCGACGCCAGTCCGATCCCGCTCGGCAAGGTCTGCAGTTGGGCGACGTGGAACGGCCGCATCCGCGGCATGAAGCTGCATGTCGTCTACGACCCAAGGAGCGATGTCCCGACCTGCGTCGAGATGACGGCCGCGAACGTCAATGACATCGAGATCGGCCGACAGACCCCAATCCAGCCCGCCACCACCTATGTGTTTGACAAGGGCTATTGCCGTTTCGACTGGTGGCAGAAGATCAATGATAGCAAGGCTTTCTTCGTTACCCGGGCGAAGACGAGCATCCGTCTTCGCTCGCTCAGGCATCGCGCCATCCGCAAGCGTAACGGGGATGGCTTCGAAATCCTTGCCGATGACGAGGTGAAGCTCACCAGCAAGGGCGATTCGCGCCTTCCAATCCCGCTCCGCCGCATCAAGATCAGACGCGAGAAAGGCGGCAAGATCACACTCCTGACCAACGACCTTGTCCGTAGCGCCGTCGAGATCGCCGCCCTCTACAAGAGCCGATGGCAAATCGAGCTGCTGTTCCGCTGGATCAAGCAGCATCTCGATATTCGCAAGTTCCTCGGCGCCAACGACAACGCGATCCGCCTTCAGGTGCTCGCTGCGATGATTGCCTACCTGCTGCTGCGCATCGCCGCTCACACCAACTGCATCAAAATGCTCCCGCTCAGGTTCGCCGAACTCGTCGGCCAGCTCCTGCTCACGCGTCGATCCCTCGCTGCCATCGACAAACCTCCGCCCATCAACCCCAGCCGTCGGAAATCAACCATCTCACCTGACCAGATGGAGCTCCGCTATGCCTGAATTTCCCCGGACACCCCTGCCTGAAAGGGGGAAGGTCGGGATGGGGGTCAGCCGCAGACGACGCTGCAAGTGGAGCGAGCTGATCCCCACCCGCTTTGCTCTGACGAGCAAAGCCCCTTTTCAAGGGGAGGTAGGAGGGCGACCAGGAGCCCGCCATCGCCCCGTTGACGGCCGCCGCTTCATGTAACATATGACGTTACATGATCCGCGATAGCCGCCTGTCCAGTGTCCTGCATGGCCTGCTCCACATAATCGGGGCAGGCGAGCCGGTGACGTCGGAGCAACTTGCGCAGGCGATGGCCACCAACCCGGTGGTGGTGCGCCGCGTGATGGCGGGGCTGCGCGAGCAGGGTCTGGTGCATTCGGAGAAGGGCCATGGCGGCGGCTGGACGCTGGCGCGCGATCCGGCCGACATCACGCTCGCGGACATCTATCGCGCGGTCGGCGCGCCCACGATCGTTGCGATGGGCCATCGCTCGGAAAATTCCGGCTGCCTGGTCGAACAGGCCGTCAACGACGCGCTCGGAGACACGTTTCGCGAGGTCGAGGCGCTGTTCCTGAAGCGGCTCGGCGCGGTGACGCTCGTTGCGCTCGCGAAGGATTTCAAGCGCCGGCTCGCCAAACACAAACAAAGTCTCGAGGATCAGATTCATGCAGTCAAGTGAGCAGGCGAAACCTCTGCCGTACAACGATCCCGCGCACTGGGACAAAATGGTCGCCGCCTATGAGGCGCAGTCGCAGCCGTTCACGACATTGTTCGCCGACGCCGCGGTCGCAACGCTTCCGATCGACCCGTCATCCAGGGTGATCGACGTCGCCACCGGCACGGGCGCCGCGGCGCTGGCCGCCGCCCGCACCGGAGCCGAGGTCACCGCGATCGATTTCTCCGCCGGCATGGTGGCGCGTGTCCGCGCGCATGGTGTGGCGAATATCGAGGCGCGGCAGATGGACGGCCAGGCGCTCGATCTGCCGGATGCCGCCTTCGATGCGGCAGTGTCGGTGTTCGGCGTGATGCTGTTTCCGGACTGGCGCACCGGCCTCAGCGAGATGGCACGGGTGACGCGACCGGGCGGATCGGCGGCGATTGCGGTCTGGAAGAGCGCCGATGGCGCCGCCGTGCATCTCTTGCTCTCGCAGATCATCCGGCGGCTCTATCCCGACAATGTCACGCCGATGCCCTGCACGGGCCTCGCCGAGCTCGCCGACCCCGGCCGCCTCGCCGCTGCGCTCGTCGCCGCCGGCTTCTCCGATCCTGTCGTCACAGAGATCACCCACGACTTCAAACTCAATGTCGCCAATCCCGGTGACGTCGACAAATTGTTCGAGTTCATGCCGCATTGGAGCGGACTCGATGCAGACCAGAGCGCCGCAGTCGCGCGCGCCTTCCGCGCCGAGATCGAGCGCAGGCGGGTCGGCGACAGCTTCGCGATTCCGTCGACCGCGCTGATCGCGACGGCCCGGCGGGCTTGACCGAAACGGCCGCGATCCGGCCATGCGAGGTCACGGCCGCCTAGCGCTTGTCGTCGTCCGGTTTTTCTTCATCGCTCGGCGGCTGCAGCCCGGGACTGTTGGCCCAGCGATCGAGCTCCTCGATGACCCGCCGGTGGCTCGGCCGTAGCGGCTCTGCACCGCCGGGCTCTTGCGACAATTTTCGGGGCAGCTTGACCTGATCTGGCATGGTGAGGCTCCAGAGCTGGGGGCTGTACGCAGGGACACAAGCGCCACTCGTTACGCGCGGGACTTGAGGAGATCGCGGATCTCGGTGAGCAGCTCCTGATCTTTGGTCGGCTTCGGCGGTTCGGCCGGCGCCGCGGGCGCTTCGCGCTTGAGCTGGTTCATGAGGCGGACCACGATGAACAGCACGAAGGCGACGATCAGGAAGTTGAGCGTCAGCGTCAGGAAGCTGCCCCAGGCCAGCACCGCGCCCTGCTTCTTGGCATCGGCCAGGTTGGTCGCGGTCACCGACTTCGACAGCGCGGTGAAATAGTTGGAGAAGTCGAGCCCGCCGCTGACCGCGCCGATGATCGGCATGATGATATCGGCCACCATCGACGAGACGATCGCGCCGAATGCCGCGCCGATGATCACGCCGACGGCGAGATCGACGACGTTGCCCTTCATGGCGAATTCCCTGAATTCCTTCAGCATGTGATCTCCTGTTTTCCAAATGAATGCCGTGGCACGGCCCGGCGACCGGGTCGCCGACCGCTCCAAGGGGGGCGAAGGATTATTTGCGATCGGCCGGCTTCGCGGGTGCCGCGACCGGCTGCGCAGGCGCGGCCTGCTCCCACGGCGCCGGCAGGATGACCCGCGCCGGCGGCGGGTTCTGCGTAGCGCGCTGCACATTCGAATTTTCCGGCCGCGGTTCGTCGCCGGAATAATCCGCGCGGGCGATGGCGATATCGATGCCGAGCGCCAGCGCGACGGATCCGAGTGCCGCGCCGACCAATACGGCGGACCGCACCACACCAGCGCGCGGCCTGTTCAGGATGGCAGGATGAGATGAGGTCATCGCAACTGCTCCTCACGCAATACACATCGTTCGGAGCCGTGCGGGCGCGAGCGCCGCGCACGGCTCGAGGCGGGACGTCAGGTCTTGATGTCGTCCGGCAGCTTGCCGCCATTGGCGGCGAGCTTGGCCATCACCTGCTGATGCAGCCAGACATTCATGGTGGCGGTGTTGCTGGTATCGCCGGTGTAGTGCAGCTCCTTCGCGAGCTCCTTGCGCGCCGCAAGACCGCTGTCGAGGCCGAGCGCCTTCATCAGGTCGACGATCGAGCTGCGCCAGTCGAGCTTCTCGCCGGTCGCCGCGGCCGCCTTGTCGACGATCGCGGCGACGTCGACGGTTTGTGGCGCCGCCGTGCCGGGCGCAGCAGATGCAGACGTCGATGTCGATGGCGCTGCGCCGGGCGCGGCCGTCGTCGTGCTCTCAGCGGTTTTGGCCTGGGCGCCGTGGCCGAAGATTGCCCCCATGATGCTTCCAAAAATGCTCATGATCTCTCGCTCCGTGCGCCCGAGACACCGTTCGTCCCGTGGCTGTTTCCAGTGACGGGGCGGACGATAGGCAGGCCATTGGCCGAGCGGAAGATGACCATCGTCACTATCGGAGTGTGGGACGGCGTGGTGCTGTCGGCGGGGAAAGCGTGCGGCTTTCTGCGGCCGCGCGAGAGCCTTTCATCGTACGCCCCACGTGCGATGAAGTCAGCCGTCCCGGCCCGATTCGCCAGCCCCGAGAAGTCGGGACGGCTGACACAGACGTGTGCGCGTTGTCGCTAACTAGAGCTGGCGGCGGCGGATGGTCTGGGCGACTTCGATAAAGCTCTCGGCAATGCCGACGCCGGTCTTGGCGCTGACCGACTTGACGCTCGACTTCGCAAGCCCGGCAATCGCGCCCGCGCTGCCCGCGGCTTCCGGCAAGTCGATCTTGTTCAGCAGCGCCCGGTAGGGCCGGCCGGGGAAGCGCTCCTCGAAGCCGCGGACCAGTTCCACCATGCGGGTCACCGTCTGCGGCCGCGTGACGTCGGACACGATGATGGCGGCGGATGCGCCGGTGACATAGACCGTGTCGAAGATCTGCGTGCCGAAATCGCCGTCGGTGTCCCACAGCACGAGGCGCGTCGGATCGCTGCCATCCGCCGGCGCCACGTCGTGGCTCAGGATCTCGACGCCCAGCGTCGATTTGTACTGGCCCTCGAACCGGTTGTAGATCAGCCGATAGAGGATCGACGTCTTGCCGACCCCCATGTCGCCGAGCAGCATGACTTTCGCGGTGAGCATCAGCGGGCCACTTCGCCTCGATAGACCGTCTCGAACGCCACGCGGCGGTTGCCGCCGACGGTGGCGTCGACCCGGTCGGTGATCGGCATCGTCGCCGCGCGCGAAACCAAAATCAGCCGCGACGGATCGATCCCCAGCGCGGTCAGCCTGCGCTGGACCTGCTCGGCCCGCTTGCGCGCCAGCGTCCGGTTGGTGCCTTCCGTGCCGCTCTGATCGGCATAGCCGACGATGCGCAGCCTGAGATCGTTGTTCGCCATTAGTCCGGCGAGTTCGCGCAGCTGCTGATCGGCCTGGTCGTTGTCGAGGACTTCGTCTGAATTGTTCGCGAAGAAGATCGCGGTGGTGGCGATGAAGCGGTCGAGCCGCGCCGCCGGACCGTCGGCGACGGCTTGCAGCTTCGAATATTGCTCGGCCAATTTGGCATACTGCTCGCCGAGCCTGTCATATTGCTCGGTCAGGGCGGCATATTTCTGGTCGCCCGACTTCGCCTGCGCACCGATCGCCTCGCGCATCTGGTCGAGGCTCGCCTGCAGGCGCGTCAGGCTCTGCTGCAGGCCCGCGATGCCGGCCTGCGATGCCGCGATTTGCTCGGGTGCGGACACCAGACCGATGTGGTTGACGATCTTGTACGGTGCCGCGGCCGCGGCGAGCGCATCGATCAACGGCGCGGTTTCCAGCTGGCTCGGCTCGATGCCTGAAACGGCCACGCTTCGGCTGCCGTGATCGAAGTCGAGCCGCAGCGGGAACGAGGCCAGCAACGGCTGCTTTGCGGCGAGCTGTTCCAGCGCCGCCTGGGTCCGCCGCTCCAACAGGCCGCGCGTCACCGATGTCGCGGCAAGCCAGAGCAGCAGCGCGGCCAATGCCGCGAGCAAGGCGAAAAGGATCACCTTGCCGCGCCGGCTCGCGATTCGCCGTGGCGTATCGTCGGTCTCGATCGCGGCTGCCAGCGACGCCAGCATCGGCCCGTCGCAATCCGCACCGCGGTCGATGCGCTCGATCGCATCGAAGAACAACGAGTTGATCCTGGCGTTGTCGGCGGGCCGCAGCGGTCCCAGGCACTCCGCCGCCAGGATGAAGCGGGGCGAGGCGCGCAGCGCGAGCTGCCGTCCGCCGAAATCGAGCGTCTGCAGATTGCCTTCGCCGGCGAGCGCCTGCACGGAGAATTCCAGGATCGCCGCGACCATCGCGCTGAGCAGATCGGCGCGTTCGTCGGCGGCCGCATCGCGTTTCCAGTCCGCGATCAGGCGGCCATTGCCGCGTTCGATGATCAGGAGCCTGTTGATCTGCGGCGGCTGATCGGCGAGCACGAATTCGCTGATCGGGCGTCCCGTCACCAGCGACTTGACGCGGCCGACCCACAATTGCGCCGAGGTCAACGCATTGATGCGCTGCTCGAGCGAGGCAACCAGCTCGCTGAACGAATTCGCCACCGCGGCGCTAACCAGACGGCCGACGATCGGATAGAGCGCCTCGATCATCTGCTCGCGCGAGTTCTTGATCTCGCTGCGGATCGCCGAGACCACGACCGGCGCAATCGCGCTGGCGAGCTCGCGCGGCCGGTTGACCTCGGCGCGCTCCAGCGCCTCGACCAGGATGCCCGCGGTTGCCGTCTCCAGGCGGTCGGCGTTGCCGACATAGCGCTGCAGCGAGTCGAGGTCGGCCTCCAGCGACGTCAGACGCGTCGCCTCGGGCTGAAACAGCAATGTCTTGAGCTGCTCGATCTCGCGGTTCTGGCCGGCAGCAGCTGCCATGCTATTTGCCCGTGCGGCCGGATCCCAATCCGCTGATGACCGAGCCGAGCTGGGTGATCGCCGCGCCGACATCCTTCAGCGAGTCGAGGCGCTTCTGCTCGGTATCACGCTCGAGGTCGGAGAGCCGCGCAGAAAGCGCGGTGAGCTCGTTGGTGAAGTCCGCCTGCATCTGCTTGAGCGATGCCTGCATCTCCTCGCGCAGACCCGAGAGGTTGGTCTCGAGCGAACGTTGCGCGCCGCCGAACAGCAGGTCGCGAACCTGATCGATCGCCGCCATGCCATGCGCCGCCGGATCCACGCCGTTGCCGGCCGCCGCAGCGTCCGCCGGTCCGTCCGTACCTTTGGTCTGGCGCTCGATACCCTTCATGGTCATTTCCCGCTTACTCGTAGCCGCGCAATCCGGACCTGCGGTGTCAAAAAGCAAATCCGAAACAACCCTATAGCCAATTTTGCGGGCGCGGCCCAGAGAAAGGCGAGCAATCTCAGCCGGATCAACCGCGTGGTTGTGCGATCACGGCCAATTATTTCTAGTAAGTTATTGCCTTTATTGCGAGTTCTGTACGGTTCTTGACCTGGCATTTCTCCAGAATCGTGCTGACATAGTTCTTCACGGTTCCTTCGGCCAAATGCAGCTGCTCGCCGATCTCGGTGTTGCTCTTGCCCTCGACGATCAGCGTAAGAATTTCATTCTCCCGCGCCGTCAGCCCATCGCGAACCGGCAGCTTCGCCGAGACGCGCGGGCCGCGCAGCCGCTTGAACTCATCGAGGATGCGCGCGGCGACGCCGGGCGAAAGCCCGGACTGGCCGTTGATGACCGCGCGGATGGTCGAGGCGATCTCCTCCATCCTGGCGTCCTTCAAGAGATACGCCTTGGCGCCTGCGCTCACCGCCTCGAAGATCAGGTCGTTGGTCTCGAACGTCGTCAGCACCACGATATGGGTCTGCGGCAATTCACGGAGAATCCGCTGGGTCGCGGCGATGCCGTCGACCCGCGGCATCTGCAAATCCATCAGGATGACATCCGGCCGATAGCGCCGCGCGAATTCGATGGCCTGCTCGCCGTCGGCCGCGCCGGGAAGGATCTCGAAATCGTCGTTCTGCTGGGCGAGCAGCGTCGCGATACCTTCCCTGATCAGCGTCTGATCCTCGGCGATCAGCACCCGTATCTTCTCAATTCTGCTCACGGGCTTTCCGTCATCCTCTCGAAAACGCGTTGCATGCGCGGCAACGAATTCAATCGGCCAGCACGCCGGCAGACGCCGCCGGCGGCACCGCCACGGGGAGCGAGATCCGGACCAGCGTTCCCTGCCCGGGCGCGCTCTCCACCGCGCAGCTGCCGCCGACAAGTTCAGCAAATTCGGCCATGCCAATCAATCCGAAATGTCCTGGCGTCGGGACCGCGGGATCGAAGCCGCGGCCGTCATCGCGGATCTCGACAATCAGCTTGCGGCCGACCGCGGCCGGTTCGTCGAAGGCGTGAAAGGAGACGCGGCGCGCCCGCGCATGCGTCTGAACATTGCGCAGTGCCTCGCTGAGAATGCGCTGAACCGTCAAGCCGCAATCGCGCAGGCCGGGGCGCGCCGCTTCGTCGATCTGGATCGACACCCTGACACCGCTGCGCGCGGCGAAGTCGCTGAGCAGCCCCTCGACATCGGGATCAAGCTTCAGGTCGTCGGGCGTGCGCAGGCGGTCGATGGCTTCGCGGGCGCGGTTCAGGCCGCTCGCGGCCGCATCTTCAGCGGTCGCGAGGCTGTCCGCCACACGGGCGGGATCGGCCGACAAATAATGCCGGATCAGCCGGATCTGGGTCAGCAGCGCCACGATCGAGTGCACCAGCGTATCGTGCAGATCGCGCGCCAGCCGCAGCCGCGTCCGCGCCAGCGAGGCAAAGCGCACCTCCGCGCTCGCCGCCTCGAGTTGCTGCTCCATCAGGCGCCGGGCGCGGCGCTCGCTGCCGAGCAGCGTTTCGACCTGACGGCCGGCAAAATCCGGCATGGCGATGACGAAGTAATGCGACTGCGCGCCGTTCCACAGCACGACCGCCGTCATCGGCTGCGTGATGTCAGGCGACGCGCCACGCACACCGGCCAGCGCGATCATGTCCCGCTGGCCGCTGGCAAGCGCCGCCAGCTCGGCTTCCATGCCGACCAGCAACACACACTCGCAGCAATCGACGCCGGTTGCGGGAAGCCACTCGACCAGCCGGCCGATCTTCCGCTGCATGCTTCGATCGGCGCCGATGACGGCGAGACCGATGACGTCGGCTTCTGCGGCCGCAAGCAAATCCGCGCTCAGATCGATCATGCGTTGCCCATCAGCTCAGCGAGCAGCCCACTCTGGCGTAAGCCGGCAGCGGTCGCAAACGAATATGACTTTCGTCACAACCGGTCCTGACCTTCGTCAGATGCCGCGGCTGCTCGAAATACGGTTCTGTCTCACGAATGAGCAACAGCGCAAGCCATGATGTGCCACATGCCGGCGTCCATGGCGATGCCGGCCGGGCGCCGGGCCTCGCGAAAGGTCGCGCCAGTCGGCCGGAATGTGAGCTGACAATGAAGGGCGCACCACGAAAACCGTCGGGCATCGAGCTGCGCATGCTGGCGGAAGCAAGCAAGCCCGCGCGGCGCCGGCGCCTGAGCGCGACCCAGAAGATGGCGTTGCAGGAAGCGCTCGCCGGTCGCCTGCAGCTCTATCCGCGCGGATATGCCGCGAGCAAGACCGGACCGTTCCACTCCCGACGCGCCATTCTCGGACTGGTGCGCGCCGGCCTGATGAGCCTCAGCGCGACGGCGCGCTATGCGGCCGTGACCAGGCGCGCGCGCGAGATGTACGAGGCCGCGGCAAGCAGCGACGCTGCGCCCGAGTAAGCGCGCGCCATTGCGCTGAGGCGCTCGAAGCCCTCACCATCCATTTCATTCCGCGCTGAGGCCGGCGTCACACGCGCGGACGCCCCGCGTGCCGCGCCGATCCGGCCGCGAGCAGCGTCAGACCAGTCGGCTGGCTGCAGCAGGACACGTATGCAGATAAACTGCGAAGATAATCTTTACAGTTTACCTTCATATATGCTATCCGATTCGGCATGAGCAATGTACCGGCCCGTCCCGGCTCGGCGCGCACATCCGCGCTGGCCGAAGATCTTCGCCTGTTGATTGGAACGCTGAAGCGGCGGCTTCGCGAGCAGGGTCAGCGCGAGGACCTCCCGCCCTCCCAGGTCGCGGTGCTGCTTCGCCTCGAAAAGGACGGCCCCGCGACCGTGTCCAGCCTGGCGCGATCAGAGGGCATGCGTCCGCAGTCGATGAGTTCGGCGATATCGGCGCTCGAGGCCGCCGGCCTGGTCCGCGGCGTGCCGGATCCGGACGACGGCCGGCAGACCATCATGTCGCTCACCGATAGCTGCCGCGAGCGGCTGCGCACCGGCCGCGCCGCACGGCAGGACTGGCTGTCGCGCACCATCGCCGCGCGGCTGTCGGCGCGGGAGCAGGACGAACTCGCCGCCGCCGTCGGCTTGCTGAAGCGGCTGGTCGAGGATTGAGCCGGCTGCACTGCGACAGCTTGCGAGAAAGGTAACGACCATGGCCCTGACGACGCTCGATCCGATCACCGCATTGATCGTCATCGATCTACAAAGCGGCCTCATGGGCTGGCCCTTCGCCCACCCGATCGGCGACATCGTGGCTCGCGCCGCCGCGCTTGGCGCTGCGTTCCGACGGCACGGTCTGCCGGTCGCGCTGGTCAATGTCGACGGCAGCTCGCCGGGACGAACCGAGCAGGCGCCGCGCCATGGAAATCTAATTGGAAATCTAATTGGAAATCCAATTGGAAATCCATTTGGCGGCCCGCTTCCCGACGGATGGACCGATCTCATTCCGGAGCTCGACCGACAGCCCGGCGACATCGTCGTGACCAAGCGAACGCGAGGCGCATTTGCCAGCACCGACCTCGAAAGCCTGCTGAGAGCGCGTGGCGTCACGCAAGTCGTGATCGTCGGCGTCGCCACCGCGGGCGGCGTCGAATCGACGGCGAGACAGGCCTATGAAGCGGGCTTCAACGTCACGCTTGCGATCGACGCCATGACCGATGCGCGGCCGCACGCACATGCCTACAGCATCGAGCACGTGTTCCCGCGACTCGGCGAAACCGGCTCGACGCAGGCGATCATCGATCTCGTTGAAAGGACCAACGCGCATGAACTGGCTTGATCTTGTCGCCTATTTCTTCGGCGGCGCCTTCCTCACCAATGCGATCCCCCACGTCGTCGCCGGCATGATGGGCGAAGCGTTCCAGAGCCCGTTCGCCAAGCCGCCCGGCGAAGGCCTGTCCTCATCGACCGTCAACATCGTGTGGGGCTTCTTCAACCTCGCGGTCGGATATCTGCTGGTCTGCCGCGTCGGCGACTTCGGCTTGCGAACCACCAGCGACGTCGCAGCGCTCGGTCTCGGCGGTCTTCTGATCGGCCTGTTCCTGGCGCGGCGGTTCGGGCGGTTTCACGGCGGGAATGAACCTCAGAGAACATGAGACGCGTCTTTCGATCGCTCGCGAGCTTCAACTACCGGGTCTGGGCGGCCGGCGCGCTGGTGTCCAACATCGGCACCTGGATGCAGCGCGCGGCGCAGGACTGGCTGGTTCTCACCCAGCTGACAAATCACAGCGCGTCCGCCGTCGGCATCGTGATGGCGCTGCAATTCGGGCCACAGCTATTATTGATGCCGTGGACCGGCTTTGCCGCCGATCACTTCAACCAGCGCAAGCTGCTGATGGCGACCCAGGCGACGATGGGCGCGCTGGCACTCATCCTCGGCATTCTCACCGTCACCGGGCTGGTGCAGCTCTGGCACGTCTACACCTTCGCGTTCCTGTTCGGCTGCGCGGCAGCGCTCGATGCCCCGGTGCGGCAGACCTTCGTCGCCGAGCTGGTCAGCGATACCAACCTCTCGAACGCGATCGCGCTGAACTCGACCTCGTTCAACGCCGCGCGCATGATCGGCCCGGCCGTCGCCGGCCTCATCATCGCCTCCGTCGGCACCGGCTGGGCATTCCTGTTCAACGGCGCATCGTTCCTGGCGGTGCTGACGTCGCTGACTCTGCTGCGCACCTCCGAGCTGCGCCCGAACGCGCGCGCCCATCGCACCAAGGGCAGCGTGATGCAGGGCTTTCATTATGTGTGGTCCCGGCCCGATCTCAGGGCGACGCTGATCATGCTGTTCCTGATCGGGACCTTCGGACTGAACTTTCCGATCTTCATCTCCACCATGGCGGTCGGCGTATTCCACACCGACGCGCGCGGCTTCGGCCTGCTGTCGTCGATGATGGCGCTCGGAACGATGTCGGGCGCGCTGCTTGCCGCGAGCCGCGAGGAGCCGCGCTTCGGCTCGCTGATGCTGGGCGCCGCGATCTTCGGGTTGGGCTGCACGCTCGCCGCATTGGCGCCGAGCTATTGGCTGTTCGCCGCGGCGCTGGTCGTGATCGGCGTCGCCGCGCTGACCGTCACCAACACCTCGAACGCGCTGATGCAGCTCTCGACCGAGCCGGCGATGCGCGGACGGGTGATGGCGCTGCGGCTCGGCGTTGCGCTCGGCGGCACGCCGATCGGCGCACCGATCGTCGGCTGGGTCGCCGATCACCTCGGCCCGCGCTGGGCGCTCGGCGTCGGCGCCGCCGCCGGCTTTGCCGCGGCGATCGTCGCGATCGGCATGCTGTCCCGATCCGGCGGCGAAGCCGAGCGCCGCAGCCAGGAGGCGCGAAGGAGCGAGGTCAACCTGCCGCAGCAGCGTTGATCATGGCGCCACCGACCGGCGCTGCTACCCTGTGTTTGAGCACGTGTCCTTCACGCGAACCGAAAGCTCTAGTAGGCGTAGGACGTCTTGCCCGGCTGCACGGTCAGCCGAAAGGCGACATCGGTCGAGCCATCCATCAGCTCGATGATGTGGTCGCACACCAGGCAGCGAAACTCACCCGCGACGCCGCCCTTCGACGTCAGTTCGATCCGGCGATAGCCGGCCTGGCAGTGGGGGCACGTCACGTCAGATTTTCGCATCGAATCAGCAAGCCGTTGCGCTCTTGAGCTTCCCACACGCCCATCATCGGAATGTGACGCCCGTCTAACCGGCGTGCTGGTCGACCAGACTACCTGGAATTTGTGCTGTGCTTTCAGCGCGAAAAGTTCCCGACGATAGCCAGAGCGCCGCCGCGCCCAGGCTCGGCAAACACGGCCGCGGACCAAAAAACGAGCGAGCGCTCCCTCAGAAAATTTCATCATCCCCCTTTTCCGGGCGCCATTTCGTGGGCTAGGAATTAGGCAAGGGCATAGAGCCCAGCCCGGACCAGCAACAAAATGAAATGGTCCGGGAGCATAGCCAGGGAGGCAACGTGGGTCTCGCGCGTCAGCGACCGGGGACGGCGAATGCGTTCGCGATGGACGTGCTTTGCGCACGCATCCTCGAACGTCATCGGGATTCCATCCGGGTCCAGAAAACCCATCTCGCCGTTCCGAATCTCACGCGCATCATCGGCGCCACGCTCACGCTTTCCAACAAGCACGGCTTTCACGCCACCACGCTGCGCCAGCTCGCGGAGGCCTCCGGCCTCAGCATGGGCGGCCTCTACACCTACTTCGACAGCAAGCCGACGCTGCTGTCGATGATCCTCGGCGAGGTCGCCGAAACGGTGGCGGAGGTCCTCAACTCGCCGCCCGCCGATGTGAAGCAGGATGCGCGCAAGCATCTGCACTGGATTATCGCGACCCATGTCCGCATGAGCGAGGCGATGCAGCCCTGGTTCGTGTTCTGCTTCATGGAAGCGAAATCGTTTCCTCCGGCGGAGCGCCAGCGCGCCATCGAGATGGAGGTGATGACCGAGAAGATCATCGCCGGCGTCCTCAAGCAGGGCGTCGCCAGCGGTGTCTTCGCGATCGACCAGGTCACGCTGACGGCCTCGCTGATCAAACCGCTGCTGCAGGACTGGTACGTCAAACGCGCCAAGTACCGCAGACGCGGCACCTCAATCGAGGCCTACATCAACACCGTCGGCGCATTCGTCGACGCTGCGGTCGCAGCCAGGACGCGGCCCGGCCGCGTCGCGACCGGCTCCCGCACGAGATCCAGGCAGACGGCGCACCCATAGCCGCAGGAAGGACGAGGCAATGAAGCGATTGCGGTTCAATCAACAGGAGATCGTCTTCGCCGTCTTTGCCGTGCTGTTCCTGGCGTTCTCGATCTTCCTGCGCGGCTTCCTGACGCCGGAGAACATGCTGACGCTGCTGCAGAACGTCGCGGTGCTCGGCATCCTCGGGCTTGCGATGGCGATCGTCGTGATCGGGCGCGGCATCGACATCTCCCTGATCGCAGCGCTCGCGGTGCCGCCGGGGCTCGTGCTGCAGATGGTGCAGAACGGCCACTCGCTGCCGACCGCGCTGGTGACGGCCGTGCTGCTCACGATCGCGTTCGGCCTGGTCAATGGCTGGCTGATCGCCTATGCCGAGGTCCCTTCGCTGTTTGCGACGCTGGCGACCGGCCTGCTGCTCGCCGGCCTCGGGCAGGCCGCGCTGTTTCAGCTCGACGTCGTGCAGTGGAGCGACGGCATGAAGGGCTTCGAGCGACTCGGACAAGGCACCATCCTCGGCATTCCGACCTCGATCGTGATGTTCGCGATCGCCTGCGTCGTGGTCGCGTTCCTGCTGCGCCAGACGCGCTGGGGCGCCTATATCTACGCGATCGGCGATAATCCCTACGCCGCCCGCGTCACCGGCATCCCCTCGCGCCCGATCATCGTGCTGCAATACGTCGTCGCGGCGCTGATCGGCTGCTTCGCGGGCCTCGTGATGGCGGCATCGGTCAACTCGATGCCGACCCGCATCTTCAATTCGACCCTGATCTACGACGTCATCCTCGTCGTCGTGCTCGGCGGCATCGGCCTGTCGGGCGGCCGCGGCGGCGTGCTCAACGTCATCATCGGCACGCTGCTGATCGGCACCATGCTGAACGGCATGACCATCATGGACATTTCCTACGCCGGACAAAATCTCGTCAAGGGTGTCGTCCTGCTGCTCGCCGTCATCACGGATTCATTCCTGAATCCGCGCAACGAAGAAACGGCACAGCAGGGCGACATCTGAACCAAGCCACAAGAACATTCAATCACGACCAAGGAGGAAGCAATGAAATACGCTGTCAGGACTGCAAAGGTGATCGCCGCGGCGCTTGGGCTTGCCGCCATCGCCGCCCCGGCTCTGGCCCAGCAGGGCCTGGACGAGCCGTTCCAGAAGCCGTTCAGGGAAGCCCTCGCCGGCAAGACGGTGGCCTACGTTCCGGTCGCCATGAACTTCGACCTCACCGAAGGCTGGTACGCCGGCATGAAGAAGGAGCTCGAGCCCTTCGGCGTGAAGTTTGAGATCCGCGATCCCAACTGGAACACCAATGCCGGCGCGCAGGCAGTGACCTCGCTGATCTCGGAGAAGCCGGCCGTGATGGTGATCCACAATCCGGACGTCCAGACCTACGCCAAGTTGCTGCAGCGCGCCGAGAACGAAGGCATCTACGTTATCCAGATCAACATGGGATCGGCCTATCGCTCGTCGGCTTTCGTCGGCGCCAACTGGATCGAGATCGGCGAGCGGGACACCGAGGCGGTTGTGAAGGCTTGCCAGGGCAAGTCGAACAAGATCGCGATCGTGCAGGGCGCGCTCTCGGCGGCCGCCAGCGCCTACACGCTCAAGGGCGTCGAGAACGTGCTCGCCAAGCATCCGGAGATCAAGGTGGTCTCGAGCCAGGCGGCCGACTGGGATGCCGCGAAGGCCAAGGCGATCACCCAAACGGTGCTGAAGCAGAATCCTGATCTTTGCGGCATCGTCGGCTTCTGGGACGGTATGGACATCGGCACCGCCGCCGCGGTGAAGGAAGCCGGCCTGACCGGCAAGGTATTCGTTGCGACCTCCGGCGGCGGCGAGCGCAAGGGCGCCTGCGAACTGGTGAAGTCCGGCGCGTTCGATCTCAACATGAGCTACGACGTGCCGACCCAGGCCGCGCAGATGGCCGGCACGATCAAATGGCTGCTGTCGTCGGGCGCCAAGGCCGGCTCGATCAAGGGTTCGGAATACACGACGCTGATTCCGATCACCAAGGAGAACGCGGACAGCCAGACCGCGTGCTGGAATCTCAGTGACCTGAAAAAATAGTCGAACCATTCCCGCTCGACGTCCCGGGCGGCCCCGCCCGGGACGTCGATCTTCCCAAATCGAACGCCTTGCTGGAATGCCGATGCGCGACACCCTGACGAGCCTGCGTTACCGCTACTGGCCGGATCATCTCCTCGGCGAGATCCTGTCCAAGCGTTGGACCGAGACCGCAATACCGGTGATCCTGCTTTTGATCGTCGGCTTCGCGCTCAGCCGTTCCATCGATCACTTCCTGTCGCCGTCGAGCCTTGCCGACACCGCGCGGCAGGCCGGCGAGATCGGCTTCATCGGCCTCGGCATGGCGCTGGTCGTCATTGTCGGCGGCATCGATCTGTCGGTCGGCTCGATCTTCGCGCTGACGGATTTCTGCGCGCTCTATCTGCTCGACGTGCTGAACTGGCCGGTTCCCGCGGTAGTGGTCGCCACCCTCGCCTGCGGTGCACTGCTCGGCGCCGTCAACGGCGTCCTGATCGGCTACTTGCGGCTACGCGCCTTCATCACCACGCTGATCACCCTGATCATCTACCGCTCGGCGTTCGATCTCTTGATCCAGCGCTATTCCAATTCGATCGCCGCGGCCTTCCCCGACATTCCGTCCTGGAATTTCATCGGCGGCGGCGACGTGTTCGGCATTCCGAGCGTCGCAATCGTCTACATCGCGATCGCCATCTTCGGCCATATCTTCATGACGCGGCTGCGCCCGGGCTGGCACATCACCGCGATCGGCGGCTCGCGCCGTTCCGCCTACAACTCCGGCATTCCGGTCCGCCGCACCATCGCGCTCTGCTATGTCGCAAGCGGCGTGCTGACCAGCATCGCCGCGCTGTTCTTCGCGGCCCGGCTCGGCACCGTCGGCGGCGATATCGGCGTCGGCCTCGAGGTGATCGTGCTGACCGCGACCGTGCTCGGCGGCATCACGCTCGGCGGCGGCAAGGGCTCGGTCGCAAAATCGCTGGTCGGCGTGCTGATCGTGCTCTTGATCACCAACGGCCTGACCACGCTCAATGCGCGGGGCGGCATCAACCGCATGGCGCTGGCGGGCATCCTGCTGGTCGCAGCGATGGTCGACATCCGCTGGCAGAAGAACCGCACCCGCATCATCAGCAAGGTCTATGTCGCGCCGACCTATCATGCGCTGCTGCCGCCGCCGCCGGCCACCGAGATCGGCCAGGGCGGCCCGTTCGAGCAGAACGACAAGCTGCGCGACGTCGAATTGATCGGCCTCGGCCGCATCGAGGCGCCGGAGGACGTGATCCTCGATCGCAACAACAATCTCTACGCCGGCTCGCGCCATGGCGACATCATCCGCTTCCATGCGCCCGATTATCAGCGCATGGAGGTGTTCGCCCATATCGGCGGTCAGCCGCTCGGCATGGCGTTCGACCGGCAGGACAATCTTTATGTCTGCATCGGCGGCATGGGCCTTTACCGCATCACGCCCGACGGCACCGTGGAGAAGGCGACCGACGAGACCAACCGCAGCATGCATTCGGTGAACGACGACAGCCGCCTGCGGCTGGCCGACGACCTCGACATCACCGACGACGGCCTGATCTTCTTCTCGGAAGCCACCGTGCGCTACGAGATGGACGAATGGCCGATCGACGGCCTCGAGGCGCGCGGCAACGGCCGCATCATCTGCTACGACACCAAGACCGGCGCCACGCATACGGCGCTGCGCGGCCTCAAATTCCCCAACGGCATCTGCGTCGCCAGCGACGGCCAGTCGATCCTGTTCGCCGAGACCTTCGGCTGCTCGATCAAGCGGCTGTGGTTCGCGGGGCCGAGGAAGGGCCAGGTCGAGGTGGTGATGGACAATCTGCCGGGTTACCCCGACAACATCAACCTCGCCTCCGACGGCAATTACTGGCTGGCGCTGGTCGGCATGCGCAGCCCCTCGCTCGACCTCGCCTGGAAGATGCCGGGCTTCCGCCGCCGCATGGCCAAGCGCGTCCCGGTCGACGAATGGCTGTTCCCGAACATCAACACCGGCTGCGTGGTCAAGTTCAACGAGCAGGGCAAGATTCTCGAATCGTTCTGGGACCTGCGCGGCGAGAACCATCCGATGATCACCTCGATGCGTGAGCATCGCGGTTATCTCTATCTCGGCGGCATCATGAACAACCGGATCGGCCGCTACAAGCTGGAGAACGCCGACCCGAACTTCGTGCAGTATGACAAGCGCTGGGGGAAGCTGTCGTGATCGCGGCCGTCAGGGAATTCGCCAACCGCTTTCTCGGCCGTGGCGAGGCCACCATCACCGTGCCGTCGTTCGACGGCGCACTCAAACCGAACCAGAAACTGGAATCTGCGACCACCTTGCTGGAATGCGAGGCGCCCGAGGATCTCGCAACCGATGGCCGCAACCTCTATGTCGCCGACGGCCGGCGCCTGCTGCGCCTCGACGGCGGCGGAGCGGCCGAGCTGCGCAACTTCGAGCAGCCGATTTCGGCGCTCTGCGCGCTCACCGGCGGCGGCATCGCGGTCGCGCTCGGCGGCCGCGAGGTGCGGCTCTACGCCGATCCCTCGTCGGGCGAGCCGAGCGTGACGTTCAACGACGCCGCCTTCAACGCGATCAACGCGCTGACGCAGGCCGGCGACGGCACCCTGATCGCAACCGACGGCTCGGCGAGCTGCGGCATCGATGATTGGGCGCGCGACCTGATGGAGCTGAACCGAAGCGGCCGCGTGTTCCGGCTCGACCCCAGGACCAGGTCGGTGCAGCCGCTGGCGTCGAAGCTCGGCTACGCCTTCGGCGCCTGCGCGCGCGGCGACGGCGTGCTGGTCAGCGAGAGCTGGCGGCATCGCCTCGTCCTCGTCTCGAACGGACGGCCGCCGCAGGTCGTGCTCGGTCATTTGCCCGTCTATCCGTCGCGGCTGTCGAAGGCCGCGGGCGGCGGCTATTGGCTCACCGCATTCACCGCACGCACCCAGCTGATCGAGTTCGTGCTGCGCGAGCCGGCCTACCGGCGCCGCATGATGGCCGAGATCGACCCGGCCTATTGGGTGACGCCGCGGCTGCGCTCGGGGTTCTCGTTCAAGGAACCGATGCAGGGCGCCCACATCAAGACGATGGGCGTCATCAAGCCGTGGGCGCCGCCGCGCTCCTATGGCCTCGTCATCCGGCTGAGCGAGGACGGCAAGCCGCTGTATTCGCTGCACAGCCGGGTCGACGGCGTCAATCACGGCGTCGTCGCCGCGCTCGAGCTGGGCGGCGATCTTGTGCTGATCGCCAAGGGACCGAGCCGCGTGCTGAAACTGCCCCTCGCCGGGCTCGCCGAGGAGACAGGCTCATGAGCGACACCGTGTTGTCCCTGCGCAAGGCCACCAAGCTCTACGCCGGCGTGCCCGCCATCGAGGGCGTCGATTTCGATCTGCGCCGCGGCGAGATTCACGCGCTGGTCGGCGAGAACGGCGCCGGCAAGTCGACGCTGACCAAGGTGATGGCCGGCGTCGTGACATTGACCTCGGGCGGCATGAGTGTCGATGGCGCGGAGGTCGCGCCGCGGACGCCTCTGGAGGCGCGCAATCTCGGCATCGCCATGGTGTTCCAGGAGAACAGCCTGGTGCCGACCATGACGGTCGCGCAAAACCTGTTCCTCGGGCAGGAGAAATTCTACAACCGGCTGCGCGGCATCTACATCGCCGCCCAGCAGTTCCTGCAATCGCTGAATTTCGACGTGACGCCGACCGCCACCGTGAGCGGGCTCGGCGCCGCCAAGAAGCAGATGGTGGAGATCGCGCGTGCGGTTCTGCACAAGGCCAAGGTCATCATCTTCGACGAGCCGACCGCGTCGCTGACGCCGGAAGAGAAGAAATACTTCTTCGACCTGGTCCGTGACCTCAAGAAGCGCGGCGTCTCGATCATCTTCATCTCGCACGCGCTGGAAGAGGCGCTACTGCTCGCCGACCGCATCACCGTGCTGCGCGACGGCAAGCATGTCATCACCGACGACGCGGCGAAATTCGACCGGGCGGCGATCGTGCAGGCGATGGTCGGGCGCGACCTCTCCAACACGCTGTATGGCGCGCGGAAGACCAGCGTCCGGCCGGCCGGCGCGCGCGTGCTCACGGTGCAGAACCTCAAGATGGCGCCGATGGTGAAGAACAATTCGCTGTCGGTGTTCGCCGGGCAGATCACCGGCGTGTTCGGCCTGGTCGGCGCGGGCCGCACCGAGACCTTCAAGATCGTCTCCGGCGTGTTGAAGCGCGACTTCTTCCACGGCGGCGAAATCATGCTGCACGACAAGCCGGTGCGCTACCGGGTTCCGGCGCCGGCGGTCAAGGCCGGCATCGCCTATGTGACCGAGGATCGCAAGGTCGAGGGCTTCTTCGAAACCGCCTCGATCGCCCGCAACATCTATCTCGGCCTGCTTTCGAAGTTTCCCGGGGGCCGCATGATGTTGTCGCGGCGCGAGACCAATTCGGTCGGCAAGACCTGGACCCAGCGTTTGAAGGTTCGCGCCATCGGCGACGAGGCCAAGGTGGTCGAGCTGTCAGGCGGCAACCAGCAGAAGGTGGTGATCGCCAAATCGCTGGTGCAGGAGCCCGAGCTGATCATCTTCGACGAACCGACCCGTGGTGTCGACGTCGGCGCCATCGTCGAGATCCACGAGCTGATCAACCAGCTCGCCGACGAAGGCAAGGCGGTGGTGGTGATCTCGTCCTATCTGCCCGAGATCATGGCGCTATCCGACCGCATCCTGGTCTCGCGCCAGGGCAAGGTGGTGGAGGAATTCTCCGCGCTCGAAGCCACCGAGGAGAAGATCATGTACGCGGCGATTCATTGATGCCCTGAAACGCGACGCAATTTTGGTTGAAGCGTCAGGTGCGGCGCGGGAAGCCGCCTGCCGCGATCCTGGGCGCACGCTACTTCGGTCCGACGGTTCCGGTCACCTTCAGCCTCGCCGATCTCACCCAACCCGAGACGTCGTTGCCCGTCCCCGGATTGAGGTACATCACCGACGACCAGCCATCCCTGGTTTGCGCATACGCGATCAGCGCGTCATTTGGAATGACGAACACCCCGTGGATCGGACAGTGCAGATTGGGCGCCGAGTAGAATTGCAGCCGACCCGTGCCCGTCACCACATTGGCCAGCGGCGGCGACAGCATCGGGACGCGGCTGGTGCCGGTCTGCGGCTCCTTGCAGTTCGACGGCGTCTGCGCGTGCACGGTCGCTCCCGGAGCCCCCAGGATCAGCGCACACCAGACCATGCAGGCGACGACGAACCTGTCCGACCTCACTGATCCTCCTGACGTCGCCGGTTGCGGCAACCGGCGAAGGGATTGATTCAGTTCGTGCCCGCGATGATGACGAGATTGTTCAGGACAGGCGTGGAGCAGAACGCGACGACGAGAGCGATGTTGTAAACGTTGTTGCTCCGCCAAAGCAGCCACGTGACCACGAACGTCAAGCCAAGCTTGGGCACCAGCCACCAGACACCGAACCACGTCTGCGCCAGATGCATGAACGGGTTCAACTCACCCAATCCGAGACTCAGGATCACATTCGTCGACTCAAGGTCGGCGTAACCCAGCAGCAGAGCGAGGAGCACCAAAAGACCCTTAACCCAATTCATTCCGAGACTCCCGATGCCAGTAATGCCGAAGATGCCGGATTGGCCAGATCACACTGTTGATGATGTCCACGCGCTCAGCCGGCACGAGGCCCGTTGCAGGATATTCGCCCGGCTTCGGTATCCAGGCCGTGCCGAACAGAATGTCGAGAAACGGAAAGCAGGCAGCGAAGTTCTTGTCCCTGTGCTCGGGAAGGACCGAATGATGGATCCGGTGCCATTGCGGATTGTTGATCCATGTCACATACCGACCGAGCGGAATGCGGACGTTGAGATGGGCACACGCATCGGGCATGAAGAAGATAAATCCCACCGCGATCACCATGTCCGGCGGGATGCGGAACAGGATCGCCATGATCGGAAGAAAGGCGTCGGACAACACCCTCTCCAGCCAGAAATGCCGGCCGCCGGTAATGAACGTGACGCCGTTCGCGCTGTGATGGAAGGAGTGCATCGCCCATAGAAAGGGGATCGCATGTTGGAGGCGATGGTATGTGTACTTGTAGAGATCGAATGCAACCACGATGATCGCGAGTGAGACGTACCACCAGTAACCGTCGGTCGGCAGCTTGATCCAACCGAGACCGGTATAGCTCGCAATTTTGCCCGCGGTGATCGCCGCGATCGGAGCGAGCATGGACGACAACCCGAGGCTCACGATCACCGCGAGCCAATCGTCACGAAACTCGGCGTAGGGAACGTCCGCAATCGGCCATCTTTTTTCCAGGATGCGACTGGTGTAGACGATGCCCAGAAATACGGCCGCATAAAATACGGCGTTTGCGATGTCACTCTGCATGAGGGATGACTCGCCGGCTCAAAAGGACAGACAATAAGAATAAAAACATTTCTGTGCCTATAAGCTGAAAAAGCTTATTTTTTCTCAACGCTCCGGCGGGGACAAGCAGGGTTTTTACGGGGCGACCCTCGCCTTCGGCCCGATTCTGACCCGCGCGAGCGCATTTTTCCGGGCCGGTCTCCGATCCGGTGCGGCGACAGCCAGCCGAAGCGAACCCCGCGCCCGCCTGCAGGACATTGCGCGAACCGTGAAGGCGCCTGGTGCATCCCTGAGGGGGCTATACAGAGCAACCCATCGATACCAGCACAGCGGCGTGCAACTGCTTCCTGGACATGCTCGGTGTGTTCACCGAGTTCGAGACCAACCTCCACAGAGAGCGGCAGCTTGAGAGTATCGCGGAGGCCAAGGCACGCGGGATCTACCAGGGCCGCAAAGCGTCCATCGACACCGCCAAAGTGAAGGCGCTCAAAGCTGAAGGCATGGGAGCGTCCGCTATCGCGAAGACGCTCAAGATTGGCCGCGCGTCGGTTGACCGGGCTATTGAGGATTGAGGAGGGAAGCCAATGACACCCGCAGCGCCCTCCAACCGCGGCCACGGACTGTGTGAGTGCAGTGGAAGGCAATCGATCCAGAAGTGTCTGAGGCTATTCTGCTGAAGACGAGCACGCATCAGCTGCCCGAACCAATGGGAGCTTGCGTGAATGGCGCGCCGTGGCCGATGAAGATGGGCACTACGTGTTCGCCGTGGCGCTATGATGCAACGGTTCAATTTTGCCGACCGCCTTGCGACAGGACGGGAAGCAGGTGCCCATGCCGAAAACGATCGCGGTATTGGGCTCTGCCCTCTTCTTTGCGGTTGCGCCCAGCTCGGTGGCGGGGCTCGTTCCCTGGTGGATTACGCGTTGGGAGTTTCGGCCGCCCTTCTTCGATCTCGACGCGACGCGCGCCGTCGGGATCCTGTTGATCGTCGCCGGTCTACCCGGGCTTGTCGACTCGTTTGCACGCTTTGCGCTGCAAGGATTGGGCACGCCGGCGCCGGTCGCACCGACGCAGAACCTCGTGGTGACGGGTCTCTATCGCTATGTGCGCAATCCTATTTACGTTGCCCTTGTCGCCGTCATTCTGGGCCAAGCGGTCTTGTTCGGCGACCAGCGCCTTCTTGGGTACGGTGTGTTGGTGTGGCTCGCCTTCCACGCGTTTGTCGTGGGGTACGAGGAGCCGGCGCTCGTTCGTATGTTCGGAACGGAGTACGAGGATTTCCGGGCCAATGTCCCGCGCTGGATTCCGCGGCTCACGGCCTGGCGAGCCGCACGACGCCGGAATCATTCGTGACGCGGGCGCCACCGCGGGAAGGGCGTGGTACCGCGCCCTGTCGTAAAATGGCGCGCCCGGAACGATTCGAACGTCCGACCCTCAGATTCGTAGTCTGATGCTCTATCCAGCTGAGCTACGGGCGCATTTTCGCGGGTGGGCTTGAGCCCGCATGGTCCCGGGAGGCCCGGAACGTCGCGAAAGAGCGCTCTAGCTACAGGCTCCGGGTCCGGTTGGCAAGGTCTGGAAACGCCAATTTCGGCCGCAGTTTTGGCCGCCCCGGAATACCGGAACGGCCTCAGGCCCTCGCCCGCTCGCTGCGGACCGACAGCAGTTCCACCGGACGATCCGGGATCGAAATCCGGAAGGTGGCGCCGATCGTGCCCTCGACCAGGTGGATGTGGCCGCCGTGGGCCCGGATCAGTTCGGCGGCAATGGCAAGGCCAAGCCCGCTGCCGCCGGGGCGACCGGAGGTCTGGAATGCCTCGAACAAATGCTCGCGCGCCTTGGTCGGGACGCCCGGACCGGTGTCGGAGACCTCGATGATCGCAACCGTCCCCTCGCGGCGGCCGGTGATGCGGATCTGCTGCGCGCCGCCGTCGCCTGCGGGCCGGGTTTCCAGCGCCTGCGCCGCGTTGCGCACCAGATTGAGCAGCACGCGGAACAGCTGGTCCGGGTCGGCGTCGATGGTCAGGCCGCGCTCGATCGCGCTGATCCAGGTGATCGAGACATCGGTGGCAAGCCCGGCCGACTCCCGCACCTCGGCGACCGCGGGCTCCACCATGATGACGCGGCGATCAGGCGCCGCCTCCTGCGCGCGGCCATAAGACAGTGTCGACTGGCAGAAGGCGATGGCGCGCTCCAGCGAGCGCAACAATTTCGGCGCAAAGCGCTGCACCCGCGGGTCGGGCACGCTGGCGAGCTGGTCCGACAGCAATTGCGAGGACGCCAGCAGATTGCGCAAATCGTGGTTGATCTTGGAGACGGCGAGCCCAAGCGCGGCAAGCCGGCTCTTCTGATGCAGCATCGAGACGAGGTCGCGCTGCATGTCCGACAGCTCGCGCTCGGCAACGCCGATCTCGTCGCCGCGCTGGCTCGGCACGATGATTCGCGCCGAACTCTCCGGATTCTCGTGGAAGCCGACCAGGCTCGCGGTCAGCCGCCGCATCGGGCGCACGAACAGATAATGCAGCGCCAGATAGACCAGGCCGGCGGTCAGGCCGGCAATCAACAGCGCGACGACCAAAACGTTGCGCGAGAAGCGGTACATCGCCTGCCGCAGCGGCTTCTCGTCGATCACGACCTCGATGAATTGGGCCTGGCCCGGCGCGGGTCCGACCACGCGGATGGTCTGGTCGCCATGCTCCAGCATGATCTCGAAGGCATCGACGATCGCCGACCACACCGTCATGGTCCGCATGTCGACGTCATGGTCGATCGCGGCCGGCAGGTCGGCGCTGGCGAGCAGCCGGCGCTGCTGTCCCAATTTGATGGCGACGGCACGGGCGCCGATGCTGGTCAGGATCTGCCGCGCCAGCGAATCCGGCACCAGGCCGGACGGGGCGGCATCGAGCACCAGCGCCGCGGTATTGGCGGCGGCCAGGCGGTCATTGAGCCGGTTCATCCGGAAGTTGGCGATCGCCGGGACGTAGATCAGGAGCCCGGCGATCATCACCAGGGGAATCGTCAGCAGCAAAAGCTTGCCCGACAGCCCGAGCCGGGGGGACGGCTTGGGCCGCTGCTTCTGCGCGGTCGCCTGATCGTCAGTTAGAGCCACAAGATAAGGCCTTGTTTGGCTTAGGGGTCGGAAGATGGGGCCCGGCCCCCAAGCCGGTCAAATTACGGATCGCTAATGTGGGCGGTTCCCCGAACGCCCCAAAGCGTCTCCATACCGTCAAATACCCCGCGAAATCAGATATATTCGCCCCAATTGCGACGTTTCGAAGAAGCCTTTTTGCGACGGCCTGTGACATTGACGAAAACAGGGCGCTCCCTTATAAGCCGCGCCAACTGTCCGCGATGGCCCGGTTCTTGACCCGGGGGCGGCTCTTTGGGGCCGTCAACGGCTCGTTTGGGCCCGCCAGCATCACCGGACTCCATCTCAATACAACGGCAAATTGCCCGGTCAGCGGAGAATTACCCGTGAAGCGGACTTATCAACCCAGCAAACTGGTGCGCAAGCGCCGTCACGGCTTCCGCGCCCGTCTCGCCACGGCCGGCGGCCGCAAGGTCCTCGCTGCGCGCCGCGCGCGTGGCCGCAAGCGCCTGAGCGCCTGAGCCCGGACGTCTCCTCTCCGGAGATACCCATTATGGATCGGCTGAGGCAGCGGGCGGATTTCCTCGCCGTTGCCAATGGCGCACGGGCGAATACCACAGCTTTTGTGCTGCAGGGCCGCCGCCGCGACGATCAGGGCCCGATCCGCGTCGGCTATACCGTCACCAAGAAGAACGGCACCGCGACCGAGCGCAACCGCATCCGCCGCCGGCTTCGCGAAGTGATGAGACAGGTCGACGCCGTATTCATGCGGCCGCACCATGATTATGTGCTAGTGGGCCGTCGTGACGCGCTGACCCGCGACTTTGCGACCATGCTTGACGACCTGCGGTCGGCGCTGCGCCGCCTCGACCGGCCTGCGCCCAAGACGGGTACCAACAAGGCGGGTAACAAGAGCGCGCCCAATCCGAATGGAATGACGAGACCCTAAGAGATGTCCGACAACCGCAACACGATCCTTGCCGTCATTCTGTCCGGCCTCGTCCTGATCGCCTGGCAATATTTCTACAATGTGCCGCAGATGGAGAAGCAGCGCGAGGCGCAGCGCCAGGCGGAGTTGCAGAAGCCGGCGCCGCAGGCGACTCCGGGTGCTGCTCCCGGCACCGCTCCGGGTACCTCGGCGACTCCCTCTCCGGCTCCCGGCGCGCCTGCTGCTGACGCTCCGGTCGCGAGCCGCGAGACGGTGCTTGCCTCCGGCCCGCGCATCAAGATCGAGACCCCGCGCGTCACCGGCAGCATCGCGCTGAAGGGCGCCCGGATCGACGACCTGGCGCTGGTTCAGTTCCGCGAGACGGTCGATCCCAAATCGCCGGCTGTCGTGCTGCTTTCCCCGTCGGGCACGGCCGAGCCTTATTACGCCGAGTTCCTGTGGCTGACCGCCAACGGCTCATCGGTGAAGACGCCGAACGCCGAAACCGTCTGGCAGCAGGAGGGATCGAACACCCTGTCGCCGAGCACCCCGGTGATTCTGAAATACGAGAACGGCCAGGGCCTGACCTTCCGCCGCACCATCTCGATCGACGATCGCTACCTCTTCAGCATCAAGGACGAGGTCATCAATCAAGGCAGCGCGCCGGTGACGCTGTATCCGTTCGGTCTGATCTCGCGCGGCGGCAAGCCGCCGGTCTCCGGCTACGCGATTCTGCATGAAGGCCCGATCGGCTATCTCGGCGAACACGGCCTGCAGGAATTCAGCTACAAGAACATCGACGAGGCCAAGACCTCGACCGGCGGAAATTCGCGCGGCATCGTGTTCACGAAGGTCACCGACGGCTGGCTCGGCATCACCGACAAATACTGGGCCACGGCACTGCTGCCGGAGACCACCGCAACGCTCGAAAGCGCCCGCTTCACCACCGGCGACAAGCGCTACCAGACCGACTACATGCTCGGCGCGCAGACCATTCCGATCGGCGGCACCGGCGTTGCCAACGGGCGGCTGTTCGCCGGCGCGAAGGAGGCCGCCACGGTCGGCCTCAACTTCCCGCTGGTCGGCTTCGGCGGCTACAACAAGCAGCTCGGCCTCAACCATTTCGATCTCCTGATCGACTGGGGCCATTTCTACTTCATCACCAAGCCGATGTTCCTGGCGCTCGACTGGTTCTATCGCCTGGTCGGCAATTTCGGCATCGCGATCCTCTTGGTGACCGTGATCGTGAAGCTGTTGTTCTTCCCGCTCGCCAACAAGTCCTACGCCTCGATGGCGAAGATGAAGTCGGTGCAGCCGCAGCTGCAGGCGCTGAAGGAACGCTATCCTGATGACCGCGTGAAGCAGCAGCAGGAGATGATGGAGATCTACAAGAAGGAGAAGATCAACCCGATCGCGGGCTGTCTTCCCGTCGCCTTGCAGATCCCGGTGTTCTTCTCGCTCTACAAGGTGCTGTTCATCACCATCGAAATGCGGCACGCGCCGTTCTTCGGCTGGATCAAGGACCTCTCGGCGCCTGATCCGACCAATCTGTTCACGCTGTTCGGCCTGATTCCGTTCGATCCGATCGCGCTGCTCGGACCGCATTTCGGCGCCTATCTGGTGATGGGTATCTGGCCGATCATCATGGGCATCACGATGTGGGTCCAGATGAAGCTCAATCCGGCGCCGCCGGATCCGACCCAGAAGATGATCTTCGACTGGATGCCGCTGATCTTCACCTTCATGCTGGCCGGCTTCCCGGCGGGTCTCGTGATCTACTGGGCCTGGAACAACCTGCTGTCGGTGCTGCAGCAGAGCTTCATTATGCGCAAGAATGGCGTGAAGGTGGAGCTGTTCGACAATCTGAAGGCGACGTTCGCCAAGAAGACGACCTAGGTAGCACCGTCATTGCGAGCGAAGCGAAGCAATCCACGCCTCAACACGAGGAGAAATGGATTGCTTCGTCGCTTCGCTCCTCGCAATGACGGAACGAGAGTGGGGCGCCGCGCATGAGCACCGAACCCGATGCGGCGCTGATCGAGCAAGGCCGAAAGCTGTTCGCCGGCGACTGGCGCTTCATCTGGGCCTCGCCCTCGATCGAGACGCTGCCGCCGATGGCCGGCCTCGAGGTCGCCTTCGCCGGCCGCTCCAATGTCGGCAAGTCGAGCCTGATCAACGCGCTGACCGGCCGCAGCGCTCTGGCGCGAACATCGCACACGCCCGGCCGCACCCAGGAACTGATCTTCTTCGAGGGGCCTGAGAAGGCCGCCTTCCGCCTGGTCGACATGCCCGGCTACGGCTACGCCTCGGCGCCGAAGACCAAGGTGGCGTCGTGGACGGCGCTGATCCACAAATTCCTGCTCGGGCGCGCGACGCTGGCACGGGTCTACGTGCTGATCGACGCGCGCCACGGCATCAAGGACGTCGATCTCGACGTGCTGAAGACGCTGGACAAGTCCGCGGTGAGCTATCAGGTCGTGCTGACCAAGGCCGATCAGGTGAAGGCCGGCGAACTCAAGACCGTCATCGCCGACACGTCAGCAACGCTCGCAAAACATCCCGCCGCCTTCCCCGAAGTGCTGGTGACCTCGTCGCGCACCGGCGACGGCATGCCGGAGCTGCGTGCCGCCATGGTGCGCCTGATCGAGGAACGGCGCCGATGAGCGGGGCATCCCGCTTCCTGATCGGCCTTGCCGCCATCATGGGCGCTTGCGGCGTGATGCTGGCGGCGGCCGCAGCCCATCTGCCTGACGCCACGCGGCTGGCGGCGGCATCCTCGATGCTGCTGTTCCATGCACCCGCCGTAGTCGCGACCATCGCGGTCGCGGATCGCACGATCATCCATGCGAAGCTCGCAGTCGTGGCGGCGGCCGGCTTCGTCATCGCGGCGTCATTGTTCGCGGGCGACCTCGTGCTGCGCCAATATGCCGGCCATGGATTGTTTCCGATGGCTGCGCCGACCGGCGGAACGCTCTTGATCCTGAGCTGGCTGGTACTGGCGGTCGCGGCGGTGTGGCCGAAGCGGTGATGACCGCCATACTTCCTTCTCCCCTTGTGGGAGAAGGTGGCGCGGATGCAATCCGCGCCGGATGAGGGGTCTCTATCCGCGGAGACAAACGCCTCACCCGGCTTCAATGCCGTCGCATCGAAGCCACCCTCTCCCACAAGGGGAGAGGGTCAAGACCGCTTTGCGCCCTGCCCGCCAATCAGATAGAACCGCGCCACCCCTCCGCTGACGACGAGACCAGCCCCATGACCGACCAGCACATCAGCCCGCTCGATCAGGCCCGCATCCTGTCCGAGGCGCTGCCGCACATGCAGGAATATGACGAGGAAACCATCGTCATTAAATATGGCGGCCATGCCATGGGCGCCGAGGACACCGCGAAGGCGTTCGCGCGCGACATCGTGCTGCTCGAGCAGACCGCGATCAATCCGGTGGTCGTGCATGGCGGTGGGCCGCAGATCGCGACCATGCTGAAGCGCCTCGGCATCCAGTCGGAATTCGCCGCGGGCCTGCGCATCACCGACGCCGCGACCATCGAGATCGTCGAGATGGTACTGGCGGGCTCGGTCAACAAGCAGATCGTCGGCTACATCAACGAGGCGGGCGGCAAGGCCGTGGGCCTCTCCGGCAAGGACGGCAACATGGTGAAGGCGTCGAAGACGACGCGCACCATGGTCGATCCGGATTCCAACATCGAGAAGGCCATCGATCTCGGCTTCGTCGGCGACCCCGAAAAGGTCGACCTCACGCTGCTCAATCAGCTGATCGGCTATGAGCTGATCCCGGTGCTGGCGCCGCTGGCGACCTCGCAGGACGGCCAGACCCTGAACATCAACGCCGACACCTTCGCCGGCGCGATCGCGGGCGCGCTCAAGGCCAAGCGCCTGTTGCTGCTGACGGACGTGCCGGGCGTGCTCGACAAGTCCAAGAAGCTGATTCCGGACCTGTCGATCAAGGAAGCCCGCAAGCTGATCGCCGACGGCACGATTTCCGGCGGCATGATCCCGAAGGTCGAGACCTGCATTTACGCGCTCGAACAGGGCGTGCAGGGCGTCGTGATCATCGACGGCAAGACGCAGCACGCGGTGCTGCTCGAGCTCTTCACCAACCAGGGCACCGGCACGCTGATCCACAAGTAATGGCAGACGCGGGACACACGGCGAGGATTCCTCGCCGGTCGCTGCCGGCGCGGCTCGCGATGGCGCTGCCGGCCGCGCTGGTGTCGTTCCTGTTCTCGTCGGCGCCGGCGCATGCCGACCTCAAGCTCTGCAACCGCATGAGCTATGTGATCGAGGCCGCGATCGGCATCGACGACAAGGCCGCGACCGCGACACGCGGCTGGTTCCGCATCGATCCCGCGACCTGCCGGGTCGTGGTGCAGGGCGCGCTCACCGCCGACCGCGTGCTGCTCAATGCGCGGGCGCTTGGCGTCTATGGCGCTTCGCCGATCCCGCAGAACGGCACCGACACGCTCTGCGTGGCGCAGGACAATTTCGTGATCGCCGCCGCGCGACAATGCCGCTCCGGCCAGATGCCCGCGCAATTCACCCAGATCACGCCGACGAAGACCGACGACGGCCATCTGGTCGCCTATCTCGCCGAAGACAGCGAATATGACGACGAGCAGGCGCGCCTCGCCGGCATCCAGCGCCTGCTGGTGATCGCGGGCTACGATGCCGCGCCGATCGATGGCGTCGACGGGCCGAAGACCCAGAGTGCGCTGTCGGCGTTCCTCAGGAGTCGCGGGCTCGCCAGCGACATCGTGCAGTCGCCGAATTTCTTCGCCACCATGATCGATGCCGTGCAGAAGCCGTCGCCATCGGGGCTGACCTGGTGCAATGACACGCCGCACAAGGTGATGGCCGCGGTTGCAACCGACGACGGCAAGGTGGTGACCAGCCGCGGCTGGTATCGCATCGACCCCGGCAAGTGCCTGCATCCCGACGTATCAGGCGCGCCGAAGCAGATCTATTCGTTTGCCGAAGCGGTCGACAACGACAACCGGGCCATCCGCATCAGGGACAAGCCGCTGAACTGGGGCGGCGGGGTCCAGCTCTGCACCCGCGAAAGCAAGTTCGAGATCAACGAACAGGGCGACTGCAGCACCCGCGGCCTCGCCGCGCTCGGCTTCACCACCGTCGACATGACCAGCGGCGGCAAGACGCTGCGCTTTGCGATGCCGTGATGAAGATAATGAGGCCGCAAACATCGATGTCGTCCTGGCGAAGGCCAGGACCCATATGTGGACGGCCCCCGTGGCACAAGAGCTGTTTGGTGAGATCGGATCGCTTGCATCCATATGTCCGGCCTGTTGGGTGCGATCGAATGGATCGCTGGCCAAGATGGTTTGCGCGATGCGAGTTCCAAACAACCACGCGGCCTGTTGGCGGCCGATGGGTCCTGCGGACTGTCTCGCATCGTTGCTCGATCGATCGCTCCATCTGCTCTTGCAGCTCCGGTCGGCCGGCGAGCGAGCCCGCCGGCTAATCGATTAGGCGGCGGCTGTCATGGGATTCATCCGTGCCGCCTCGTAACTCTCGCCCGTTGCCATCAGCTTCCAGGCGATACGGGCCACTTTGTTGGCGAGCGCCACGGCCGCAAGCTTCGGCGGCTTGCGCTTGATCAGGGCCAGCAGCCAGCGCGAGTGATGACCGCGTCCCCGCCTGGCCTGCTGGATCACCGCTGTGGCCCCGACCACCAGCAGACGGCGCAAGTTCTCATCGCCAGCCCGCGTGATCTTGCCAAGCCTGGTCTTGCCAGCGGTGGAGTGGTCCTTGGGTGTCAATCCCAGCCAGGCCGCAAAATGACGACCAGAACGGAACGTGCGCGGATCAGGTGTCTTCATCACCAGCGCGGTTGCAACGATCGGACCGACCGAGGGGATCTGAGCCAAGCGCCGGCCCGTGGCATCGGCGCGGTGCCAGGCCATCAGCTTGGCCTCAACCGCCTCCAACTCACCCTCGAGCCTGACGCGCTCCCGGCCCAGCACCACAAACAGCTCGCGCGCCAGAACCGGAAGCGTCTCGTCCTGCGCAATCCGCACCAGCAGGGGTTCGATCGCGTCCAGTCCCTTGGGGGCGATCAGGCCATACTCCGCCGCGTGGCCGCGTATCGTATTGGTCAGCTGGGTGCGCCGGACGATCAATCCGTCGCGGACACCCATCAGCATCAGCGCGGCCTGCTGCTCGGCCGTCTTCACCGGCACGAAGCGCATGCTCGGCCGGCTCATCGCTTCACACAGGCCTTCTGCATCCCGCCCGTCATTCTTGTTCCGCATCACGTAGGGTTTGACCAATTGCGGTGCCATCAGCTTCACCTCGTGACCGAGCTTGGAAAGCTGACGCGCCCAATGTTGCGAAGCCCCGCAGGCCTCCATCCCGATCACAGTCGGCGGCAATTTGGCGAAGAACTCCAGCACTTGTTTGCGCGACAGCTTCTTGCGCAGCACCACCTGCTCCGCCGCATCAACCCCATGCAGCACAAAAATATACTTCGACGTATCAATCCCAATGCGGATAATCTGGTTCACGGACGGCTCCCATGTATGAGATCTAGACAACCTCATTCTGGCACACTGATGCCGTAGGGGGCCGTCCACACCATCAACCACAAGACTGCGTTTGGCGAAGAACGACGAGCACCGTGCCACATTGATAGATTCCGCGGTATGGGTCCTGGCTTTCGCCAGGACGACGGCGGAGGGCGGAACGACGTTCACGCTGACAAGTGGAGAGCCACAATGAATACTCCCCGCAGCTTCGGCCATGTCGAGACCTGGGTGTTCGACCTCGACAACACGCTGTACCCGCATCACGTCAACCTGTGGCAGCAGGTCGATGCGCGGATCGGCGAGTTCGTCAGCAACTGGCTGAAGATCTCTCCCGAGGAAGCACGGCGGCTGCAGAAGGACTATTACCTGCGCTACGGCACCACGATGCGCGGTATGATGACCGAGCACGGCGTGCAGGCCGACGACTATCTCGCTTATGTGCACAAGATCGACCACTCGCCGCTGCAGCCGAATCCGGCGATGGGGGCTGCGATCGCCAGGCTGCCGGGACGCAAGCTGATCCTGACCAACGGCTCGGTCGACCATGTCGATGCGGTGCTGGGCCGGCTCGGCATCGGCAACCATTTCGACGGCGTGTTCGACATCATCGCCGCCGATCTCGAGCCGAAGCCGGCGCCGCAGACCTACCAGAAGTTCCTCAGGCTCCACGACGTCGATCCGGCGAGGGCTGCGATGTTCGAGGACCTCGCGCGCAACCTGGTGGTGCCGCATGAGCTCGGCATGGCCACCGTGCTGGTCGTGCCCGACGGCAGCCAGCAGGTGGTGCGCGAGGCCTGGGAGCTCGAAGGCCGCGACGCCGCCCATGTCGATCATGTCACGGACGATCTCACCGGCTTCCTGCAGCGGCTGAACGGAAAGCCCTGACCTCTCCCCACGTCGTCCCGGCGAAAGCCGGACCCATAACCACCAATCTCTGTGTGGCTACGCGCCGTGGCCCCAGCGTGCCGCAACGCTGGCATTCGTGGTTATGGGTCCCGGCTCGCGCTTCGCTTGGCCGGGACGACGGAAAAGAGACCACTCGGCGACGGAGGAGTTTGCCTTGACTCCGCGGCCCCAAATTCCGAAAAAGCCCCGCAAAATCCCGTCATAATCCCCGATACGCCAAGGATTGTCCCGATGTCGCTGTCCGCCCTCGAAACCACCGTCAACACCGCGTTCGACGCCCGCGAAGGCATTTCGACCTCGACCAAGGGCGAGGTCCGCGAGGCGGTCGACCACGCGCTGGAGCTGCTCGACAAGGGCGAGGCCCGCGTCGCCGAGCGCGAGACGAGCGGCAAGTGGAAGGTCAATCAGTGGCTGAAGAAGGCCGTGCTGCTGTCGTTCCGCCTCAACGACATGGGTCAGATCGCGGGCGGCCCGGGCAAGGCATCGTGGTGGGACAAGGTGCCGTCGAAGTTCGAGGGCTGGGGCGAGAACCGTTTCCGCGACGCCGGCTTCCGCGCCGTGCCGGGCGCGATCGTGCGCCGCTCGGCCTTCATCGCCCGCAACGTCGTGCTGATGCCCTCCTTCGTCAATCTCGGCGCCTATGTCGATGAAGCCACCATGATCGACACCTGGTCGACGGTCGGCTCCTGCGCCCAGATCGGCAAGCGCGTGCACATCTCCGGCGGCGTCGGCATCGGCGGCGTGCTCGAGCCGCTGCAGGCCGAGCCCGTGATCGTCGAGGACGACTGCTTCATCGGCGCGCGCTCGGAGGTCGCCGAGGGCGTGATCGTGCGCAAGGGCGCGGTGCTGTCGATGGGCGTGTTCCTCGGCGCCTCGACCAAGATCGTCGACCGCGAGACCGGCGAAATCTTCGTCGGCGAGGTCCCGGAATATGCCGTCGTGGTGCCCGGCACCCTGCCGGCCAAGCCGCTGAAGAACGGCCAGCCGGGACCTGCCACCGCCTGCGCCGTGATCGTCAAGCGGGTCGACGAGCGCACCCGCGCCAAGACCAGCATCAACGAGCTGCTGCGGGACTGATCGGTCTTCCGCTGCAATAATCTATCACCGTCACCCTGAGGAGGCCGCGAAGCGGCCGTCTCGAAGGGTCGACGGCCCCACCGTGGCCGTTCACCCTTCGAGACGCGCTACGCGCTCCTCAGGGTGACGGATCACATTTCGAACCAAGCACCTCTCGAAAACGACATATCTCCGGGCCGCGAAGAATTGCCGCAGCCCGGAGCTTATTTTCATGGACTGGGCCAACTACCTGTTCGGCTTCAAGGGCCGCGTCAACCGGGCCAAATTCTGGCTCGCAGGGCTGATCATCGTCTGCTGGATGATGTTCCTGGCTTTACTCGCGGTCTCGGCCGGCCTCGGCGGCAAGAACGGGTTCAGCTTCAATGTCGACGACATCTTCCGGGCCTTCGACCCCGACAGCTACAAATCGCTGAGCTGGGCCGGATTGCCGGCATTGCTGGTCAAGGCCTGCGGAACGTTCTTGTTCGTTTGGGTCTATGTCGCGGTCTCGATCAAGCGCCTGCACGACCGCGACAAGAGCGGCTGGTGGATGGTCCCGTTCTTCGCGATCCCGGGTCTCGTGAGCCAGTTCTCGGATCGGCTCCCCGATGAATCCTATTGGGTGATGGCCGCGGGCCTGATCGTCTTCGTGCTCTATGTCTGGGGCTTCATCGAGCTCGCCTTTTTGCGCGGCACCAGCTACCCCAATCGCTATGGCCCCAATCCGCTTGGGAAAACCCATGTGCGGCAAGGCCGCGACAGCGGGTCGCGCTCCGCGCGCGGCTGGGATCAGCAGAGCGAGCTCGATATCGTGCCGCACAAAGCTGGTCCACCCGCCGTGTGACGTGTTAAGCGAGGCGCATGAGTGATGCCGTCTCGATTACCCGCGATCTCGTTCGCTGCCCCTCCGTCACCCCGGCCGACGCCGGCGCGCTTGGCGTTCTCGAAAACCTGCTGAAAGCCGCAGGCTTCGAAGTCCACCGCGTGACCTTCTCCGAGCCCGGCACCGCCGATATCGACAACCTCTATGCGCGCATCGGCACCTCGGCGCCGCATATCACCTTCGCCGGCCACACCGACGTGGTGCCGCCCGGCGATGAAGCCGCGTGGACGCTCGGCGCGTTCTCCGGCGAGGTGAAGGACGGTTATCTCTATGGCCGCGGCGCCGTCGACATGAAGGGCGGCATCGCCTGCAGCGTCGCCGCTGTGCTGCAATATCTCGGCGACCATGACGGCAAGCCACAAGAGAATGGCAACGGCTCGATCTCCTTCCTGATCACCGGCGATGAGGAAGACGTCTCGATCAACGGCACCGTCAAGCTGTTGAAATGGTGCGCCGAGCGCGGCGAGACATTCGATCATTGCGTGCTCGGCGAGCCTTCGAATGTCGAAGTGCTGGGCGACATGATCAAGATCGGGCGGCGCGGCTCGCAATCCGGCACGCTGGTCGTCGACGGCGTGCAGGGCCACGTCGCCTATCCGCACCGCGCCTCGAACCCGGTGCCGGATATCTCGCGGCTGATCGTGGCGCTGAGCGACGAGCCGCTCGATCACGGCAGCGCGCAGTTCCAGGCCAGCAACCTCGAATTCACCACCGTCGATGTCGGCAACACCGCGAGCAACGTGATCCCCGGCCAGGCACGGGCGAAATTCAACATCCGCTACAACGACAACCACACCCAGGAGAGCCTGCGGCAGCTGGTTGATGCGCGGCTGGCGAAAGCCTGCGGCAATCGGATCCGCGCCCATATCGATTGGCAACCGTCGAACTCGAACGTGTTCGTCACCCAGCCCGGCCCGTTCACCGACCTCGCGGTCGCCGCGATCGAGGAGATCACCGGCCGCAGGCCGGAGCTATCGACCTCCGGCGGCACCTCGGACGCGCGCTTCATCTCGAGCTATTGCCCGGTGATCGAGTTCGGCCTGGTCGGCCAGACCATGCACCAGGTCGACGAGCGCACGCCGGTGGCCGATCTGGAGAAGCTGACGAAGATCTATCGCGGCGTGCTGGAGCGGTATTTCGGGTAGGCCAGCCGCCCGGCTGGGCAAAAACATCGAAAACAACCCCATGCACAGTAGGGATTGGGGCTACGAGTCATCCACCTGCACCAGATACAGCGTGGTATTTCGGGTAGGCTCACATCCGTAGGATGGGTAGTCGGCTGTGAACAAGCCTGTAAGCGATTGAGCGGGAGTCTGTTTTTGGGATTTGACGTCGTTTGAGATTGCAGGGATTTGAGGCTTGGGCGCCGCAAACCTTGCAATTTCGTTTTGTGGATTCCTCTCCGTTGTGAACCGTGCTTCTGTGGCGCATCGGAGGGACGATGCGACCGAAGAAGCACAAGACGACGGGATCGAACGATCTGTTCCGGGCACGGCTGGACCAGATCATCAACATGAAGCACGAGCTTGTTCTGCTAGCCGGCAAGATCGACTGGGAATGGATCGACGCCGAGATCGCCCCGCTCTACAGCGAGAACGGCAGGCCGGGGATCGAGACCCGCTTCATGATCGGGCTGCTGTTGCTCAAGCACATTTACGGGCTGTCCGATGAGGGAGTGTGCGAGCGCTGGGTCCACGATCCGTACTTCCAGTTCTTTACCGGCGAAGAGTTTTTCCAGCATGTTTTCCCGCACGAGCGCTCGGACCTGAGCCATTGGCGCAAGCGGCTCGGCGACAAGCTGGAGCGGTTGTTGGCCGAGAGCCTTCGGGTGGCGCACGAGACCGGTGCGTTACGCAGCCAGGACCTCAAGCGGGTCACGGTCGACACCACAGTGCAACCGAAGGCGATCAGCTTCCCGACCGACGCTAAACTGCTGCATGCCGCGATCCGGGGGCTGAACCGCCTGGCGAGGAAGCACGGGGTCAGGCTGCGGCAATCCTATTCTCGCGTGGCCAAAGCCGCGGCGATGATGGCGGGCCGTTACGCTCATGCCAAACAGTTCAACCGGCACCAGCGACAGCTGCGCATCCTGCGCAGCCGGCTGGGCCGGATCATCCGCGACATCCGCCGCAAGATCGAGGGCCAGCCGGCACTGGAGGAGGCGTTCGCCCTCCCGCTTGGCCGGGCCACGCAGATCCGCTCGCAGCAGCAGCGCCAGCGCGGCTGGAAGCTGTATTCCTTCCATGCCCCGGAGGTGGAGTGCATCGGCAAGGGCAAAGCGGCCGCGCCTTACGAGTTCGGGGTGAAGGCCTCCATCGTCACCAACAATCGCCGGGCTCCCGGCGGCCTGTTCGTGCTGCACGCCAAGTCGTTGCCCGACAACCCGTACGACGGTCACACCTTGCGGGACGTTATTGACCGCACCGAGACACTCACCGGCTGCACGATCGAGCGGGCTTATGTCGACAAGGGCTACCGCGGCCACGACGCGCAAAATCCCCGCCGCGTCTTCATCTCCGGCCAGAAGCGCGGCATCTTCGGCGCCATCAAGCGCGAGCTGCGCCGCCGCTCCGCCATCGAACCTATCATCGGACATCTCAAAGCCGAAGGACACCTCGGCCGGTGCTACCTCAAAGGACGCGCCGGCGATGCCGCCAACGTCGTCCTCTCAGCCGTCGGCCACAACTTCCGTCGCATCCTCGCCTGGTTCAGAGAACTTTTGTGCCTGTTGCTGATCTCGCTATGGCGCACACTCAATTGTCCAGCTCGGCTTAATCCGGCTTCTTAACGACCGACTGGGTAGAGCGCAGCGAAACCCATCATGGGCGCCGCGGATTCGAAGTGATGGGTTTCGCGGGGTTTATCATCGGGCCGCGCGTTGCGCGGACTCGTTGGCTCCACCCATCCTACAAGATCATTCACACCGCCTAGTAGTCCACCCGCATCAGATAGAGCCCGTCCGGCGGCGCCACGGGGCCGCAGGCGGCGCGGTTGCGGGCGGCGAGCGCACCGGCAAGATCGTCGGCGCTCCAGCGACCCTCGCCGACCCACACCAGCGAGCCCACCATCGAACGCACCTGGCTGTGCAGGAACGAGCGCGCCGACGTCACGATGTTGACGGCGGCGCCCTCGCGGGTGACGTCGAGCTGATCGAGCGTCTTCTCCGGCGACTTGGCCTGGCACTCGGTGTCGCGGAAGGTGGTGAAATCGTGCTTGCCGAGCAGGCGCTGCGCGGCGGCGTGCATCGCGTCAGCATCGAGCGCGCGCGGCACGCGCCAGACCCGGCCGATGTCGAGCGCGAGGTTCGCGCGGGTGTTGGTGATGCGATAGAGATAGTGCCGCCTGGTCGCCGAGAACCGCGCCTCGAAATCGTCGGGCACGATGTCAGCTGCGAGCACGCCGATCGGATTGGGCCGCAGATGCGCGTTCAGCCCGTCGCGGAAGCGGCCGGGCGGAAAATGCTTGGCGATGTCGCAATGCGCGACCTGGCCGCGCGCATGCACGCCGGCATCGGTACGCCCGGCGCCATGGACGCGCACGTCCTCGCCGCAGATCGCCTTGACCGCCGTCTCCAGCGCGCCCTGCACGGTCGGCGCGGTGTCCTGGATCTGCCAGCCGGAGAACGGCGTGCCGTCATACTCGATGGTGAGCTTGTAGCGCGGCATCAGCTGAGCCGCGCAGGCGGCTTCAGCGGCGTGCCGCGCAAGAAGTCCGCCGCCTTCATCGGCGCCTTGCCGGCGCGCTGCAGTTCGAGGATCCGGATCGCGCCGTCGCCGCAGGCGATCGCGAAATTGTCGTCGAGCACAGCGCCCGGTGCGCCCGAGCCTTTCGCCTGCTCGCAGCGCAGGATTTTCAGCCGCACCGGCTCGCCTTCGCCGGCAAGCTCGCACCAGGCGCCGGGAAACGGCGAGAGCCCGTGAATGTGCCGCAGCACCATATGCGCCGGCTGTGTCCAGTCGATCCGCGCCTCGGCCTTCTCGATCTTGGCCGCATAGGTGACGCCGTCCGCGCTCTGCTTCGTCAGTTGCAAGCCGCCGCGCCCGAGCGCCGCCATCGCGCGCACCATCAGGTCGGCACCGAGCGGCGCCAGCGCGTCGTGCAGATCGGATGCCGTCATGCTGTCCGTGATCGGCAACCGCTCGGCCATCGCGACGTCGCCGGTGTCGAGGCCGACATCCATCTTCATCACCATCACGCCGCTCTCGGCATCGCCCGCCATGATGGCGCGGTTGATCGGTGCGGCGCCGCGCCAGCGCGGCAAGAGCGACGCATGCAGGTTGAAGCAGCCGAGCTTCGGCGCGTCGAGAATGGCCTGCGGCAGGATCATGCCATAGGCGACGACGACGGCGGCGTCTGCGTCATGCGCGCGAAACTCCTCGAGTGCTTCCGGCGTTTTGAGGGTCTTCGGCGTCAGCACGGGAATGCCGAGGCGGCGCGCCTCCTGCTCGACCGGCGTCGGCTCCAGCTGCAGGCCGCGTCGCCCGCCCGGCTTCGGCGCGCGGGTGTAGACCGCCACGACCTCATGGCCATGGGCCACGAGCTCCAGCAGCGTCGGCACCGCGAAATCGGGCGTGCCCATGAAGATCAGGCGGAGAGGCATTAGACAGGCTCGGTAGCAGTTGGAGTGCTTAAGCGCGAAGCGCGTCTTCGCACAAGAAGCCCCGGGCATCCACGTTTTCGGCGACAGCGAAGCAAGACGTGGATGGCCGGGTCAAGCCCGGCCATGACGCGTCCGGGAAAGCGACCGCGCCTACTCCGCCGCGCGCTTGGCGGCCTTCTCGAATTTCTTGAACACGCGGTCGCGCTTCAGTTTCGACAGATAATCCACGAACAGCACGCCGTTGAGATGATCGATTTCGTGCTGGATGCAGGTGGCGTAGAGCCCTTCCGCATCCTCCTCATGCACCGTGCCGTCGAGATCGGTGAATCGCACGCGCACCCGCGCCGGCCGCTCGACCTCCTCGTAATATTCGGGGATCGACAGGCAGCCCTCTTCGTACACCGACAGTTCTTCCGAACGCGCAATGATCTCCGGATTGATGAAGACGCGCGGCTTCGCCGTGGTCTCGCCGTTCTCGTCGCGCTTGGCGAGGTCCATGGTGATCAGCCGCAGCGGCTGCGCGACCTGGATCGCCGCGAGCCCAATGCCGGGCGCGTCATACATGGTCTCGAGCATGTCGTCGGCCAGCTTGCGGATCTCCGGCGTCACCTTCTCGATCGGTTTCGACACCAGCCGCAACTGCTTGTCCGGCAGGATGATGATTTCTCTTAATGCCATGGCGGCGATTTAAGCTGCTGACTTCATGGGGTCAATGCGCTCAGGAACCCGTTAGGACAACGTTAACCACGTTTCTTCACCCCGCATTAACCGTGAAAATCAGGAATGCATTTACCATAAGCGTTCCCTCTTCGTTCGCACCTGGCCGCGAATCGGCTACAACTGCCGGCATGAACGAGATTCTCCTCACGATTGGCGACCTTCCCGTCCGTGTCTCCGACGCATTGATCGGCCTTGGGGCGCTGGCGCTGATCCTGCTGTTCGCCATTGCGGTGGTGATCGCACGCGCCAGCCGGCGCGGCGCGGAACTCGCAATGGCCCAGGCCATCCGCGCCGAAGAGCTGGAGGAGCGCCTCGCCGACATGCTGCGGGCCCAGAGCGAATCCTCCGGGCGGGTCGATGCCAAGGTTGATACTATGGCGCAGGCGCTGGCCGGCCGCCAGGCCGAGATGGCCCGGGCCGTCAACGAGCGGCTCGATTCGGTGACCCACCGGGTCGGCCAGTCGATGGAGCAATCGACCCGCAACACGATGGATTCGCTGCGCGTGCTGCATGAGCGGCTCGGCATCATCGACCACGCGCACAAGAACCTCAACGAACTCACCACCCAGGTGACGACGCTGCGCGACGTGCTCGCCAACAAGCAATCGCGCGGCGCCTTCGGCCAGGCGCGGATGGAGGCGATCGTCCAGGACGGCATGCCGAAGGGCTCGTTCGAGTTCCAGTACACGCTGACGTCGGGCAAGCGGCCGGACTGCGTGGTGTTTCTGCCCGACCAGCGCCCGCTCTGCATCGACGCGAAATTCCCGCTCGAGGCCATGACCGCGCTGCACGATGCGCGCAGCGACGAGGAGCGAAAATTCGCCAGCCAGCGGCTGCGCGCCGACGTGCTGAAGCATGTCAGCGACATCGCGGAGAAGTACCTGATCCCGGGCGAGACCCAGGACACCGCGCTGATGTTCGTGCCGTCGGAATCGGTCTATGCCGAGATCCATGACGGCTTCGACGACGTGATCCAGAAGGCCTATCGCGCCCGCGTCGTGCTGGTGTCGCCGTCGCTCTTGATGCTGGCGATCCAGGTGATGCAGCAGATCCTGAAGGACGCCCGCATTCGCGATGCCGCCGACCAGATCCGCAACGAGGTGATGCATCTCGGCGACGACCTCGGCCGCCTGCGCGATCGCGTGCTCAAGCTGCAGACCCATTTCGGCCAGGTAAACGAGGACGTCAGGCAGATCCTGATCTCCGCCGACAAGATCGAGAAGCGCGCCGGCCGCATCGAGGAACTCGACTTCAGCAAGTCCGAGACCCCGATCGAGGTCCCCCGTTTCGTCAAGCCCAGCACGTCCGACCTGTTCCCCGCCCCGCGCAAGCTGCAGGCGGGGGAGTAGCCTCGAAGTCACCTCGCCCCGCTTGCGGGGAGAGGTCGAAATTCGCGCTTCGCGCGAATTTCGGGTGAGGGGGAGCTTCCGCACATTGCACCCGTCATAATTCGCTGAGAAAGCCCCTCACCCCAACCCTCTCCCCGCGATAGAGCGGGGAGAGGGAGCCAAGGCAGCCGCGGTCGAATCTGCTAACAGAGGGGCATGACCGCGCCCGAAGTGACCGCGACCCAATCGGAAAAGAATCCCCCCGCCGCCACCTCCTGGCGCGACAGTTTTGCGGTGTACCTGCAGCCGCGGGTGCTGATCGTGCTGCTGCTGGGCTTCTCCTCGGGGCTGCCGCTGGCGCTGTCGGGCTCGACGCTGCAGGTCTGGATGAAGGAGGCCGGGGTCGATCTCGGCACCATCGGGCTGCTGGCGCTGATCGGCACGCCCTACACGCTGAAATTCCTCTGGGCGCCGCTGGTCGACGCGCTGCACGTGCCGCTGTTCACGCAGATGTTCGGCCGCCGCCGCGGCTGGCTGCTGTTCTCGCAGCTGCTCTTGATCGCGGCGATCCTGGTGCTGGCGATGGCCGATCCGGCGCGATCGCCATGGTTCGCGGCCTTTGCCGCGCTGCTGGTCGCAACCGCCTCGTCGACGCAGGACATCGTGGTCGATGCCTTCCGCGTCGAAAGCCTGCCCGAAAGCGAGCAGGCCGCCGGCATGGCGTCCTATGTCGCGGCCTATCGCGTCGGCATGCTGGTCTCGACCGCCGGCGCGCTGTTCATCGTCAGCGGCTTCGAGTCCGCTGGCCTCGTGCGCCTGTCGGCGTGGATGTGGGGCTATGTGGTGATGGCCGCGCTGGTCGTGATCGGCATCGTCACCGCACTCGCGGCGACCGAGCCGACCCAATCGAAGGGCGCGGAAGCCGCCACGCATGCGCAAAACGCGGCCGAACGCGTGCTACACGCCGCGCTCGGCGCGTTCTCCGAGTTCCTCAGCCGCAAGGACGCCTTCGCGGCGCTCGCCTTTGTGGTGCTGTTCAAGTTCACCGACGCGTTTTCGGGCACCATGACCGCGCCGTTCGTGATCGACATCGGCTTTTCCAAGGTCGATTACGCGGCGATCGTGAAAGGCGTCGGCCTTGCCGCGACCCTGATCGGCGGCTTTGCCGGCGGCTTCGTGGCGCGGCGCTATTCGCTCGCGACTAGCCTCTGGATCGGCGGCGTGCTGCAGGCGGTCGCCAATCTCTCATTCTCCTGGCTCGCCCATGTCGGCGTCGATCAATGGGCGCTCGCGCTTGCGATCACCGCGGAGAATTTCACCAGCGCGATCGGCACCGTGATCTTTGTCGCCTATCTGTCGGCGCTGTGCCGCAATCCGCTGCACACCGCGACCCAGTATGCGCTGCTCACGGCGCTCGCGGCGGTCGGCCGGACCTATCTGTCGTCGGGCGCGGGCTATGTGGCCAAGGCCGTCGGCTGGCAGATGTTCTTCGTGATCTGCGTGCTGGTCGCGATCCCGAGCCTGATCCTGCTCGCCTGGCTGCAGCGGCGCGGGCATTTCGACGAGTTGGGGCCGGTGCGGGTTTAGCCCAGCCGCCGTAGCCCGGATGGAGCCAACGGGTCGCGCGAACGCGCGCCCGATGACAGGCTCCGCGCAATCCGGGAAATCTCTCGACCGGCACGACCGTCCCGGATTTCGCTTGGCTCCATCCGGGCTACAGGCTGCCATCACCCGGCTCGACCGGGTGATCCAGTATTCCAGAGGCGTTCGTAATTCAGCGGAGAAGCCGCGGAACCACTCTCTCCGCGCGTCGTCCTGGCGAAGGCCAGGACCCATTACCCCAAATGCGAATTGTTGCGCGATCTCGGGGCCACGATCCATCCGACAAGCAAGGCCGGTGGTTATGGATCCTGGCCTTCGCCAGGACGACGATGAGGATGGATCGCAACTCAAGAAACAGCGCGGTGTCGTTACCCGCGCATCCGGACGATGACACCGCAATTGAGGCAGCTACTTCGCCACTACGCTCCACTTGGTGACGATGGCTTCGCTCATCTCGCCGGCGTCCTTGGCGCAGGCGACCTCATCGACCTTCACCGAGATTTCCTTGCCGGAGAGGCTTTTCAGCTGCGCGGCCTGGGCGTCGTTGGTCGGAATCAGCTGGAAGGTTTCCGGCCCGGTCTCGAGATTGCACAGACCGTTCGGCGGCGGCAGGCGGCGCGGCTCGCTGGTGATCTGGTAGGTCGCGACGCGCTTGCCGCGGTTCTTGGCGTCGCGCACCTTCATGACGCCGAGCTCTCCCGACAGCACGTCGCCGGCCCGGATCATCTTGCCGGGCTTCTGCGGCGCGTCGGCCTGTTGCGCGAGCGCACAAGGCGCGGCGAACGTTGCCGCCAGAAGCGCAAAGCCCAAACGTACGCCGAACAAGCGTACGCCGAATCGGTGTGCCGTCATTGTCAGTGGTTCCGTATCTTGATTCGTCAGAGCGTGAATGACCGTCCCCGAATCGGCATCCACCCTACCATTTTGTTTCGGTGCGATCTTTTCGGATTGTGACCGATCGCTTGGCGCCTGACGCGTGCTCGGCGCCAGCATCGCGCGCTAGAACAGCGTCCGCTGCCGCATGGCTGCAGATAGCGTACCTTCATCGAGGTAATCAAGCTCTCCGCCGACCGGCACGCCATGCGCCAGCCGCGTCACCCGCACATTGGCCTCCGACAACAGGTCGGTGATGTAATGCGCGGTGGTCTGGCCATCGACGGTCGCATTGAGCGCCAAAATGATCTCGCTGACCTCGGGCGCATGCGCACGCGCCACCAGCTGATCGATGGTGAGATCCTGTGGACCGACGCCGTCGAGCGGCGACAGCGTCGCGCCGAGCACGTGATAGCGGCCATTGGTCGCATTGGCGCGTTCCAGCGCCCAGAGGTCGGCGACGTCCGCGACCACGACGATGATCGAGGGATCGCGGCGCGGATCCGTGCACACGGTGCAGGGGTTTTGTGTATCGATGTTTCCGCAGGTCTTGCAGACCTGGATCTTGTCGATCGCGACCTGCAGCGCCGCGGTCAGCGGCGTCATCAGGGCTTCGCGCTTCTTGATCAGATGCAGCGCCGCGCGCCGCGCCGAACGGGGCCCGAGCCCGGGCAGCCGCGCCAGCAACTGGATCAGGCGTTCAATCTCGGGGCCGGCAACGCTTGCAGCCATTTAAGTCGGACCGAATCCCGGCGGCAGGCCGAGCCCGCCGGTCAGCGCCATCATCTTCTCCTGCATCGCGGTCTCGGCCTTGCGGCGTGCATCGCCATGCGCGGTGACCAGGAGATCCTCGAGCACCTCGCGTTCCTCCGGCTTCATCAGCGACGGATCGATCTTGATGCCCTTCACTTCCATCTTGGCGGTCATGCGCACCGTGACCAGGCCGCCGCCGGAGATGCCTTCGACCTCGACATTGCCGAGCTGTTCCTGCATCTCCTGCATCTTGGATTGCAGCTGCGCTGCCTGCTTCATCATGCCGAGAAAATCAGCCATGCGTGCGTCCCTGTAGCCAAATATCAATCGTCGTCGCTGTCGGAAGTTTCAATCGGGTCTTCGCCGGTGGCATCCGAAACCGGAACCTCGGCGGCAAGGCGGCGAACCTCGACCACCTTGGTGCCGGGGAAGCGCGCCAGCACCTCCTGCACGCGCGGATCGGCCTCGGCGGCGCGCTGGTGCTCGCTGCGCGCCAGTTCGTTCTGCGAGCGCACCGTGGGCTGGCCGGCCTCGTTGGAGATGATCACGGTCCAGCGCCGCCCGGTCCATAGTTCGAGCTTGCGCGACAGATCGGTGACCAGCGCGCGCTGCGCCTTCGGCTCGAGGGCGATCTCGAGTTGGCCGTCCTCGATGCGCACCAGCCGCACATCGGCCTCCAGCGCACTCTTCATCATGATGTCGCGCTTCTCGCCGGCGAGCGCGATCAATTGCGGAAAGCTTGATATCCGCAGCGCCGGCGCGGCATCGGCGGCCGGCGCTGCCATCTGCGGACGCGCGGCGAGATCGCCGCGCGGCGCGGCCTGCGGCGTGCGCACCGGCGCCGACGGCATGGCCGACATCGCCGAGCTCGGTGCGCTGCGTGACGGTGACGACGCGGCGGAACCCGACGTCGCGGGCGCCGCGCCGCCGCCATTCTGCTCGATCATCCGGATCGCCTCATCCGGCGTCGGCAGATCGGCGACATAGGCGATCCGCACCAGCACCATCTCGGCCGCGGCGGCCGGGCGCGTCGCGGTCTGCACCTCGGCGATGCCCTTGAGCAGCATCTGCCACATCCGCGACAGCACCCGCATCGACAGCTTGGCGGCGAACTCGCGCGCCCGCACCCGCTCGGTCTCGCCGAACGCAACATTGTCGGCCGTCCCCGGCACGAACTTCACGCGGGTGACGAAATTGACGAACTCGGCAAGGTCGGACAGCACCACGACCGGATCGGCGCCGACGTCATATTGCGCGCGGAATTCGGCGAAGGCGGCGGCGATATCGCCGCGCGCCAGCTGTTCGAACAGATCGATCACGCGGGTGCGGTCGGCGAGGCCGAGCATCTGCCTGACCGCGTCGGCCTTCACATTGCCGGCGGCATGCGCAATCGCCTGGTCGAACAGCGACAGCGAGTCGCGCACCGATCCCTCGGCCGCGCGCGCGATGATGCCGAGCGCCTCGGGCTCGACCTCGACGCCTTCCTTGGTCGCGATATTGCCGAGATGCTTCATCAGCACGTCGGCTTCGACGCGGCGCAGGTCGAAGCGCTGGCAGCGCGACAGCACCGTGATCGGAACCTTGCGGATTTCGGTGGTGGCGAACACGAACTTGGCGTGCTCCGGCGGCTCCTCCAGCGTCTTCAGGAAGGCGTTGAAGGCCGCCGTCGACAGCATGTGGACTTCGTCGATGATGTAGACCTTGTAGCGTGCGCTGGCCGGCGCGTAGCGCACGCTGTCATTGATCTGGCGGACATCGTCGACGCCGGTGTGGGAGGCGGCGTCCATCTCCAGCACGTCCATGTGCCGGCTTTCCATGATCGCCTGGCAGTGGATGCCGAGGTCCGGCATGTGGATGGTCGGCCCCTGCACCGAGCCGTCCGGCTTGGCGTAGTTCAAGGCGCGAGCGAGGATGCGCGCGGTGGTGGTCTTGCCGACCCCGCGGACGCCGGTGAGAATCCAGGCCTGCGGAATTCGCCCGGTCTCGAACGCGTTCGAGACCGTGCGCACCATAGCCTCCTGGCCGATCAGGTCCTCGAAGCTGGAGGGGCGGTATTTGCGAGCAAGAACGCGGTAGGGTTTTGCGGCGTCCGGCGCGCCGCCGAGATCGAAACCGCCGTCAAGGCTCCCTTTGCCTGCGCCGTCGGACGGATGGGAGGGGTCGCCAGCGTCATTCATGCATCGATCCGCAACTTGGGAATTGTCTCTTCAGCCGGCGTGCGGATAGGAGCCAAAATCGAGCGCCGGGCGCGGAGACCGCCATTCCAGCGCGATTCGCTCGAAAAACAGGTAGGAGACTGACGAGCGACCCGATCCGGACCTCGTTAGGGCTGCTTCCTTCCGGACCTGACCCGGTTGGCGAGTGGCTCGTCCACCGCCAATCTCCCGATCCCTATTTGGGGCCAAAACCGCCGGAAAGCAAGCGGCCTGACCCGGCTTTGTAAGGCTGGCTTTGTGGGACTTGTCTGGGAACACGGAAAGGCATTATTTGCCCCCCATGTCCGCCTCCAATTGGTCGCTGCATTCGCAGCTCAAGAAAGACACCATCGACATCGGCGACCTGCCGCTGTGCAAGGTGCTCGTCATCAAGGATGCGCATTATCCGTGGCTGCTGCTGGTGCCGCGGCGCGACGGCGCGGTCGAGATCATCGACCTCGACGAGGTCGCGCAGGCGCAGCTGATGACGGAAATCACCCGCGTCTCCCGGGCCCTGAAAGAGGTCACCAAGTGCGACAAGCTGAATGTCGCCGCGCTCGGCAACCTCGTCCCGCAGCTGCACGTCCACGTCATCGCGCGCCGCACCAGCGACGCTGCATGGCCGCGTCCCGTTTGGGGCGTGATGCCGCCGCTGGCGCATGACGCCGAGGAAGTGCAGAATTTCATCAGCGCGCTTCGCCGCAAGATCTGGTTGGGTTGAACATTCAATGTCTGCATTCGATTCATTTCCGCTCGGCCAGCCGGCCTTCGTCACCCACGTGCTGGACCGCGCCGCGCATCTGCGCACCAACGACGAGAAGCTGTTCGCGCTGGAGGGCCACCGCGAAGCTAGAGCCTATGTGATCTATCGCGACTCGCTGGTCGTGAAGCAGGAGGATGGCGGGGCCCGCGCACTGCTTTCGCTGGAGGAAGCCCGCAGCTACGGCGCCAATCCCGGCACGATCTTCCTCGGGCTGCGCGACGCCGCGCCGATCTTCGGCATGGGGATCGCGCCGCAGGCGGCCGAGAAGCTGGTCGGACGCGCCGACGTCGCGATCACCGAATTGCGCGGCATGGCGATGCAGGGGGTGGTGCCGCCCGAGCAGCTCTCGGCCATCGCGATGGCGAAATCGATGGTGACCTGGCATCAGCGCCACGGCTTCTGCGCGAACTGCGGCACCCGCACGGCGATGAAGGACGGCGGCTGGAAGCGCGAATGCCCGAGCTGCAAGGCCGAGCACTTTCCGCGCACCGACCCGGTGGTGATCATGCTGGTCACGTATGGCGATAAGGTGCTGCTGGGACGGCAGAAGCAGTTCATGCCCGGCATGTATTCCTGCCTCGCCGGGTTCGTGGAAGCCGCGGAGACCATCGAGGACGCCGTGCGGCGCGAGATTTTCGAGGAGTCCGGCATCCGCTGCACCGACGTCAATTACTACATGACGCAGCCCTGGCCCTATCCGTCATCGCTGATGATCGGCTGCACCGCGCGCGCGACCAACGAGGACATCGTGGTCGACCGCACCGAGCTGGAAGATGCGCGCTGGTTCGACCATGCCGAGGCGTCGCTGATGCTGAAGCGCCAGCATCCCGAAGGGCTCGCCGGCCCGCATCCGTTCGCGATTGCCCATCATCTGCTCGGCCGCTGGGTGCATCACCAGAACCCGTTGGACAAATAGCGGGAACCGGACATCGTTCTGCCGATTAAAGCTGGACACAGTTCTGGCAGTAACGGAACCATTGCGACGGATCCCCGCATGAATTTTCAGAACGGCGCCCCGAAAGTCCCGCCCCGCATCCTCTGCATCGGCCTGCCGGTGCGCGACCTGACCTTTCGCGTCAGCGTCCCGGCGCGCGGCTCCAAGGAGAATGCGACGCATTTCGACGAGATCTGCGGCGGCAATGCGCTGAACGCCGCCATCGGCATCGTCCGACTGGGCGGGCGCGCTTCGATCTGCGGACCGATGGGCGATTCGCAGGAGACCTCGAGCCGCTACATCTTCGACAAGCTCGCCCAGGAAGGCATCGAGACCAATCATCTGATCCACATGCCGAACCTGGTCACCCCGATCTCGGCGATCATGATCGACGACAGCGGCGAACGCACCATCGTCACCTTCCGCGATCCGGAACTCTGGAAGGTCAAGCTGCCGCCGACCGAGCTGTTGCTGGAGGATTGCGCGGCGATCCTGACCGAGAGCCGCTGCGCGCCGTTCTGCACCGAGCTTTGCGCCGAGGCGGTCAAGCGCGGCATCCCCGTGGTGGTCGACGTCGACCGCGCGATGTCGATGCGGGAGGGGCTGCTCACCGCCTCCTCCCATCTGGTGTTCTCCAGCGAGCCGCTGCAGGAGACCGCCGACGTCACCGACGACGGCCAGGCGCTGCACAAGCTCGCCAAGCTCACCCCCTCCTTCCTGGCCGGCACCCGCGGGCCGATGGGCACGATCTGGCTCAACGAGAACGGCGAGCCCGAGGAAACCCCGGCCTTCCCGGTCCATACCGTCGACACGCTCGGGGCCGGCGACGTCTTCCACGGGGCGTTCGCCCTCGCCATCACCGAGAAGCAGCCGCTGCGCGACGCACTCCGCTTCGCCTCGGCCGCTGCAGCGCTGAAATGCACCCGCTTCGGGGGTGCTTATGCCGCACCGCAACGTACTGAAGTTGAAGAGTTTTTGGGTCAGCACGCCGACGCCAGGCCGGCCTGAGCCGTCACGAATCGCTTGATTTGGAAGATTCTTCTCTATATGAGGGATATTGAACCTTCATATGGAACTTTCTTCTATGACCGATGTCGCCATTCAGCTTCATGACAACAGCCGCCGCCTCGATGCGATCGATCGCAAGATTCTGACCGTGTTGCAGGAGGATGCGTCGCTCTCCGTCGCCGAGATCGGCGACCGGGTCGGCCTGTCGTCGACGCCGTGCTGGAAGCGCATCCAGCGGCTGGAGGCCGACGGCGTGATCCTGCGCCGCGTGGCGCTGGTCGACCAGAACAAGATCGGCCTCGGGATTTCGGTGTTCGTCTCGGTCGAGAGCGCCGACCATTCGGAAGCCTGGCTGCGCAAATTCGCCGACGCCGTCAGCGCCATGCCCGAGGTGATGGAGTTCTACCGGATGGCCGGCGACGTCGACTACATGCTGCGCGTCGTGGTCGCGGACATGCAGGCCTACGACGTCTTCTACAAGAAGCTGATCAGTGCCGTGCCGCTGAAGAATGTCACCTCGCGCTTCGCGATGGAGAAGATCAAGTCGGTGACGGCGCTGCCGGTGCCCGCGGCGTAAGCGCAGCCGCACACCCCACACGACAGGTCGATACGCCCCCAGGTAGTTCGCCGGTTCGGCATTTACCTGAAGTTAGCGCCGGCAGCGGTATTCTGCTGCGATGGAGCCGGGGGAGATCATCCCAGCGAAACGACGGCCTGCCTGGCTGGGCGCGGCCGCATTGCTGATCGCGAGCTGGATCGCGGTCGCAACGCTGTCGTTGCAGGTGCGTGCGGGCAGCGATGTGGTGGCCGTGGCCTTTCCGCCATGGTGGCGCGCCGAGCGCGCGCTGCTGGCCGCCGCATCCGCCGATGCGTCGATCGTTCGGATGACCGCGATCCCGGCCCTGCTGGTGGTGCGGCCTGACCGCAATGGCGGGCTGGGCCGGCTGTACGAGGCCGGCGCCTTGCTGACCATGGATCCGCAGGCGATCGCCGGCTGCTTCGGGGCGGATGACGATCTGGGGGTTGGGGATGACCTTCGAAGGCGATGAAATGGCGGCCCTGCGCGAGACGGCCAGCAAGATCCTGCTCGTTGTGCTCTGGCTGCACGTTCCGATCGCGATCATCGTCGGCATGACGCTACACACCGACTGGCTGATGCCGGCCGGCTTCATGGTCGCGATGGCGCTGGCCGCGACGTTGTCGTGGCGCGTCTCGGGGAACGGCGTTTCAACCCGCCTGATCGTTGCCGTGGCCCTGATGGCCGGCGTGTCGATGCTGGTCTACCAGTTTGCCGGCCACCGCTGGCAGGTCGACATGCACATGTATTTCTTCGCCGCGCTGGCGTGCCTCGTCGCCTATTGCGACTATCGGCCGATCGTCGCCGGCACTTTGGCGGTTGCCCTGCACCACCTGACGCTGAATTTCATCCTGCCGGCTGCGATCTATCCCGGCGGCGCCGATTTCGGTCGCGTCGTTCTCCACGCCGTGATCCTGCTGATCGAGGCCGGCGTGCTGATCTGGCTCGCGCACACGCTTGCCGAACTGTTCAGGACGTCGGCGCTGAAGGCGGCGGAAGCCGAGGCCGCCGGTGCCGCCGAGGCGCGCGCCAATGCCGAGCGCATCGAGGCCGAACGCGCCAAGCAGGATCGCGATGCCGCGCGGCGCGAGCTCGCCGCCGGCTTCGAGCGCAAGATCGGCGAGGTCGTCGAGGCCGTCGCGGTGGCGGCGGGCGCGATGCAGGACCTGTCGGCAACGATGAACGGCAGCAACGCCGAAACCATCCGCCAGGCCACCGCCGCCGCCTCCGCATCGACGCTGGCCTCGAGCAATGTGGAAACCGTCGCGTCCGCGACCGAAGAGCTGACGGCCTCGATCAACAGCATCGCCGAGCAGGTGACGCGCTCGGCACGGATCGCCGCCAAGGCCGCCGACGAGGCACGCCGCACCAACAGCGTCGTCGAAGGCCTTGCCGCCGGCACGCAGAAGATCGGCGAGGTGGTGACGTTGATCCAGAGCATCGCCAGCCAGACCAATCTGCTCGCCCTGAACGCCACCATCGAAGCGGCGCGCGCCGGCGAGCATGGCCGCGGATTCGCCGTGGTCGCGAGCGAGGTCAAGGCACTGGCCAACCAGACCGCCAGGGCGACCGAGGAGATCTCGGCCCAGATCCAGGATATCCAGAGCGCGACCGGCGCGGCCGTCAGCGCGATCGGGACCATCGGGTCCACGATCGCGGAGATCGACCAGGTCTCCGGCGAGATCGCGGCCGCCGTCGATCAGCAGGGCGCGGCGACCCGCGAGATTTCCGGCAATTTGCAGCAGGCCGCCGATCGCACGCGGGATGTCAACAAGGGCATCCTCAACGTCAACCACGCCTCAGAGCAGGCCGGCAGCGCGACCGCACAACTGCTCGATGCGGCCAACGGCCTGTCGTCGCAATCGGAGTGGCTGAAGACCGAGCTGGACCGCTTCCTGGCCTCGCTGCGGGCGGCGTGAAGCTGCGGACACCGACCGTCGCACGCTGGCTTGACCCGCGTGCCCATCGATTTTCAAGAAAGCTTTTCCGAGATGGATTGCCGGGTCAAGCCCGGCAATGACGACCCAGGAGCACCCAGCTCAAATCTTCTGATTATACTCGCCGACCTCGGGATGCGTGCGCAGCACGGCATCCATCGCCTCGAACATGTCGTGCATGCGCCGCTCGCTGACCGGGCTTTCCACCACGACCACGAGCTCCGGCTTGTTCGAGGATGCGCGCACCAGGCCCCAGCTGCCGTCCTCGACCGTGACGCGCACGCCATTGACGGTGACGAGGTCGCGGATGTTCTGGCCCGCGACCTTCCCGCCCTGCTGCTGCAACGCCTCGAAGTGCTTCACGACAGCGTCGACGACGCCGTACTTCGCCTCGTCGGCGCAATGCGGCGACATGGTCGGCGACGACCAGGTCTTCGGCAGCGCGTTCTTCAGGTCGGCCATCGACTTGCCGGGGGCGCGGTCGAGCATTTCGCAGATCGCGATCGCCGACACCAGGCCGTCGTCATAACCGCGGCCGAACGGCTTGTTGAAGAAGAAGTGGCCGGACTTCTCGAAGCCGGCGAGCGCGCCCAGTTCATTGGTGCGCCGCTTCATGTAGGAATGGCCGGTCTTCCAGTAGACCGTCTTCGCGCCCTGCTTCTGCAGCACGGGATCGGTCACGAACAGCCCGGTCGACTTCACGTCGACGACGAACTGCGCGTTGGCATTGATCGCCGACATGTCGCGCGCCAGCATGACGCCGACCTTGTCGGCGAAGATCTCCTCGCCGGTGTTGTCGACCACGCCGCAGCGGTCGCCGTCGCCGTCGAAGCCGAGGCCGACATCGGCCTTGTGCGCCAGCACCGCATCGCGGATCGCGTGCAGCATCTCCATGTCTTCCGGATTCGGATTGTATTTCGGGAAGGTATGATCGAGCTCGGTGTCGAGCGGGATCACATCGCAACCGATCGCCTCCAGCACCTGCGGCGCGAACGCGCCCGCGGTGCCGTTGCCGCAGGCCGCGACGACCTTCAGCCTGCGCTTCAGCTTCGGCCGGCTGGTGAGGTCGGCGATGTAGCGCGCCGGATAATTCTCGTGGAATTGATAGGAGCCGCCGGCCTTGTTGTTGAATTCGGCGTTGAGCACGATCTCCTTCAGCCGCGACATCTCGTCCGGACCGAAGGTCAGCGGGCGGTTAGCGCCCATCTTGACGCCGGTCCAGCCATTGTCGTTATGCGAGGCGGTGACCATGGCGACGCAGGGCACGTCGAGATCGAACTGCGCGAAGTAGGCCATCGGCGTCACCGCGAGCCCGATGTCATGCACCTTGCAGCCCGCCGCCATCAGGCCCGAGATCAGCGCGTATTTGATCGAGGCGGAATAGCCGCGGAAATCGTGACCGGCGACGATCTCCTGGCGGACGCCGAGCTCCGCGATCAGCGCGCCGAGCCCCATGCCAAGCGCCTGCACGCCCATCAGGTTGATTTCCTTGTTGAACAGCCAGCGCGCGTCGTACTCGCGAAACCCGGTCGGCTTCACCATCGGCTCGGATTCGAAGGCGTAGGTGTTCGGAACCAGCGCGGGTTTCGGCTTGGGAAACATCAGAAATGGCCTCGTGGAAATGCGGAGGAGCGATGCCGCTGGCTTTAGCGAATGCATCGCCGCAGCGGAAGGCAGGATTGACGGCTTGTGGCCAATAATTAAGGCAGATTTGGCGTCGGCGAAATACTGTCGTCATCCACCCATCCTTGCACGGCGGCGCAACACGCCACGCCGTTGCGCCCTGCGAGCTGCTTGACCGCTAATCGCTCTGACCCAGCATGGTTTCTGCAGGGGCGGCGCTAGGCAAGGACAGGCATTGCCGTGCGGTTGTTATTTCAGCCGCTCCCGGCGCTCTGCAATCTGCGCGTCGAACAATTGACACGTCGGGCAACTCACCGATATATTTCATCGTCGCAACAATTAAGCCCGCACCGGAAAATCCGCTGCGGGCTTTTTGAATTGGACAAGACGCTGTCGGCCAATCCACTGCCGGGCGCGCCGCAATTGGCCACCGCAACGAACTGAGCCGACCTCGCCGACAGGCGGCGGTCCGGCGAACACGATGGACAAGCCGAGCCGGAAGCGACACTTCCGCGCCGCCGCGCAAGCTATCCTTCAAGCACTTGCCTTCAAGCACTTGCCTTCAAGCACTTGCCTTCAAGCACTTGCCTTCAAACACTCAAAGCCAACCCAGCACTCTCCGCGAGGCGCGCCGCACGCGCTCGCCCGAAGATGCCCGCAATATCTGTAGGTGATGATCAATGCCTGATTACTCTCTGGTGCCGGTGGACCATCAGCCGGATTTCGATGACTACTCGCTCGTTCCCGTTGACCACGATCCGTTCGCCGCGGATGGCGTAACTCAACAGGCGCAGATTCAACAGCCGCCGACATCGACTCAACTAACGCGGCCACAGCCGCAAACCCAGCCGCAACAGCCTGCGACAGCAGCCGGTCAGCCCGGCGTCAACGGGCCGGCGACGGGCAACAGCCCCAGCGGATCGGGTGGCGTCGCTGGCATCAAGCGCTTTGGCGGCGCCGAAGGTGGCGACTTTCCGAGCCGCAATGCGGGGATCGGTTTCGAGAGCGCGGAGCGCGCATGGGACGCTGCCCGTAAGGAAATGATAGACCTTGGTGCCCAATATTACCCGGAAGAGACCAAGAGCAGGGGTTTTATCCCGGAACTGGGCGTGGAAATTCATAAGCGCGGCGGACTATATTACTACGATCAGATAGCGCGCGGATTCCAAGACGGAGCGCTGGGCGGTGGTGTGGGGTTTGGCGACAGCGGTGCGGTGGCACGTCGGCACATGCACTGGGATGATCAGCACGAGAGTGATGGAGATCTAGACAATGCGAAGGCTTATTCGCAGAAAACTCCGGATTATCGAGCGTGGGTTGGATCTTGGGATGGGAGCTATTTGTATTGGCTTCACGGCAAGCCAACGGGGTCGAGAATGCCTGATTGGAATCGATACAAATATTGAGTCATGCCGATGAAAATGTTCGTGCTCGCCGGAGCCTTATGCCTTCTGCTCGCCAATTCAACGGTATGCAAGGCAAACTCGGGCCCCTGGTGTAAGCCGGATGTCGTGACTTTGACTTTCAAAAATCAACAAGGCGGGGATCTTGCGAAGATCGAACTTCGCACCCTCAAGGCAGTTTGCGACCGAAACCCGGAAAAGAAAGGGTTTGGGGTAGGCTTGGAACGGTCGATGCGCATTGAACACAATGGGCAATGGATTGATGTGCCGAAAGAGTGTCTATCCGTTTTTCCTTTTGGGGAAGATGAGGTGTCGCTATCGGGTGACGATGCCGGCCTAGGCATAGCTATTATTGGGAAACCGACGGAGAGAGGCGAGCGTTTAAAAGTCTCGATATTCAAACACGGTGATGAAGTCTTTTGCGTTCAGGTCGTGCGCTGCCCGAATGTCGACGACCCGCCCGGCTATATCAGAGAGTGCAGTAGGGATTTACAGTGAGCACGCCGGGAGATCGGCGCGACGCTCTGCGAAAGCGCCTCAGGTCTGACGTTGCCCGCGAACGTCTGGCGCAAATGCCGCGCCGTCGCGAAGATCGACTCGACTACGCTCTCATTCCCAAAATGTGAACAAGCAGCGCACTGAATTCCCTCGCGGCGACTTGTGTGTCCGCCTTCCTCAGTTTCGGCGGAATTTCTGCCGTTCTGAGGAGACGATGCGCATCACGGAGGAAGACATCCAGCGGAAGACTTGGATAGGCTTTGATGCCAATCGGCCTTACTGCTCCAGCAACAATTTGCCGTTGGCATATTCGAAGCGCTTCAGCTTCGACAGGAAGGACAGGCCGAGCAGGTTTTCCGACAGCGCCTCGTCGGGCAGCACCAGGGCGTCGACGTCGCGCACGGTGAGGCCGCCGATCTCGATCATGGCGATGCGGGCGCGCGCGGCCTTGATGGTGCCGTTGGCAGTGGTGACGCGCGAGGTGTAATCGCCCGGCACCGGACGCAGGCCGAAGCGTGCCGCGGACGTTTCGTTCAGGGCTACCACCGAGGCGCCGGTGTCGACCATGAAGTTGATGCGCTGGCCGTCGATCCGGCCGTCGGTCGCGAAATGACCGCGAGGATCGGGCGCAATACTGAGCGTGCGGGCGCTGGCCTGCGCCACCGTGACGGCTGGGGCCATGATCTGCTTTGTGGTGGTCGCGGCGGCGGGCGACATCTTGCTGGCCATCTGAGCCATGAAGGTGCCCAGCCCGATCAGGATGGCCGCGAAAATCATCAGGTTACGCATGACACCATACTCGGAAAACCGAACACGCAATTTCACCACGCCGCCCGCCCCGCCGCGAGCGAGGGCGGCGGCACGAGCCTGCCATTTTGGCGAAAAGGATGAGCGAAGGGTTAATGCGAGCCCCAAGGGGCGGCCGAATGACGTCGGTCGCCCGCGAGGGCCGCAATTTCCGGCCCTCAGGCCGTCTCTCAGGCCGTCTCTCAGGCCGTCCTGGCGACCGGGCTCGGCATCGCAACGCGCAGCGCGTAATAGACCGCGCCCGCGATCCCGACACCGAAGAACCAGCCATAGACCGCCCACCACGCCGGCAGGATCGAGGTGAAGTTCGGCAGCACCGACGAGAACAGCGCGCCGATGCCGGCGGCGATCAGCGCGCTGACGTTCCAGCCGTTCTGAAAGCGATATTCGCCGTTCTCCTGATACAGCGCCGGCACGTTCACACGGCCTTTGGCGATCAGGTAATAGTCGACCATCATGACGCCGAAGATCGGTCCCATCGTCGCGCCGATCAGCCCGACGAACGAGGCGGCGCTGCCCTCCCAGGGCGCGAACGGATACAGCGCCAGCGCGATCAGCGCCGCGATATAGCCGCCCTTCTTGAAGTCGATATGCCGCGGAAACACGTTCGAGAAATCGAACGCCGGCGAGACGAAATTGGCGACGACGTTGATGCCGAGCGTCGCCACCGCGAAGGTGACCGCCGCGAGCAGCGCCAGGAACCAGCTGTCGAACTTCGCCGAAATCTGGTCGGGATGCAGCAGCACCTCGTGATAGACGTTGAACGCCGCGATCGTGGTGACGCCGGCGACCAGCGAGAACAGGATCAGATTGACCGGCAGGCCCCAGATATTGCCCTTGCGCAGCGCGGCTGCATCGGGCGCATAGCGCGAGAAGTCGCAGAAGTTGAGATAGAGGGCGGCGAAATAGGTGATCCAGGTCGCGGCGACGGCGCACAGCGCCGGGAACGAGCCGGGCACGCCGGGTACGCCAGCCTCCTTGGTCTTCTCCAGCAGCACGTCCTGCGGGATCGGCGCGGTGAGCGAGATGCCGCCGGCCGCGATGCACAGATAGATCGCAAGGATCAGCATCATCAACCACACCGCAGGTCCCGCCCAGTCCTGGAAGCGCCGCACCGTTTCCATGCCGCGCTGGATGATCAGGAGCTGCAGCGCCCAGATCACGACGAAGCAGATCACCTCGAGCGTGGAATGGCCGAGCATATGGCTGGACTGGTGGAACGCCTTGAAGCTGTCGATGCGCGTCAGCAGCGCAACGATCGCGCCCGAGGCCGCCGCAGTCTGCGCGCCGTACCAGAAGCAGGCGACGACAGCGCGGACCAGCGCCGGAATGTTGGCGCCCCAGACCCCGAACGAGGCGCGCGCCAGCACCGGATAGGGCACGCCGGTCCTCACGCCGGCATTGCCGATCAGGCTCATCAGCACGAAGATCACCAGCGACCCGACGCCGATCGCGAGGATGAAATTGACGAAGCTGCCGCAGAGCAGGAACAGGCTGGCGGCGAGATAATAGCCCCACAGGCTATGCACGTCCGAGGTCCAGACGTTGAAGATGCTGAAGGCGCCCCAGTTGCGTTCCTTGGCCGGCGCCAGGTCTTCGTTGTACAGCGACGGCGATGCGTTCTTGATCTCCACGGTGACCTCCCCAAACTGCGAGCCCGTGATCCCATCCCAGCGTGCAAATCTAACCACCGTTTGCGGACGCTCGCCAGCGTTACGTCCCGGATGGTGCGGGTCTATGCCCGTCATTGCGAGCGAAGCGAAGCAATCCATCGTGCGGCATGCGCGGAACGATGGATTGCTTCGTCGCTATCGCTCCTCGCAATGACGGCGATGCATGAGATTCGCGACCCGTCACGTGCCGCGCGGTTTCACGCGCCTGGTCGGCATCGCGCTGGCGGGATCTTCCGGCCAGGGATGGCGCGGATAGCGGCCGCGCAGGTCGGAACGCACCGCAGCGTAACTGCCGCGCCAGAAGCCGGGCAGATCGCGCGTCACCTGCACCGGCCGCTGTGCCGGCGACAGCAGTTCCAGCACCAGCGGCACCGCGCCCTTGGCGATCGAGGGATGGGTGTTGAGCCCGAACAGCTCCTGCAGCCGCACCGCGATGGTCGGGCCCTGCTCGGCCTCGTAATCGATCGCGAGCTGCGTTCCGGTCGGCGCCTCGAAATGCGTCGGCGCCTCGCGATCGAGCCGCGCGCGCAATTCCCACGGCAGCAACGCCATCAACGCGTCCGACAGGTCGCCGGCGGACAGGTCCTTCAGCGCGGTCTTGTCGCAGAGCGCCGGCACCAGCCAGTCGTCGGCACGCGCGGCGAGCGCGGTGTCGGACAGATCGGGCCAGCTCTCGTCCTCGGCCTTGCGCAGGAACATGACACGGTCGCGCCATTGCTTGGAGTGCTTCGACCACGGCAACCGGTCGAGCCCGGCCGCGATGAGCCCGTCGGCGAAGACGCGCGCGGTCTCGGCCGAGGGCGACAGCGACATCGGTGCTTCCGACAGCGTGATCGCGTGCAGCGAACGCCGGCGCCGCGCGCGCAGCGCCATCGCGCCGCGGTCGAACGTCACCTCTTCCACGTTCTCGATCTGGTCGGCGAAACGCTGCTCGATCTCCTCCTGGGTGATCGGCGCCGCCAGCAGGATGCGGCCGCTCGCGGCCGTGCCGGTCAGTTCGGCGACCGCGATATAAGGCAGCCGCGCCAGCGCCGCGGTCTGCTCGACGGCGGCACCGCGGCCGTTGGCCAGCACGAAGCTGCCATTGCCGCGGTTCCTGGCGACCCGATCCGGGAATGCGAAGGCCAGCATGACGCCGGTGGAGAGATCCTTCGCTTCGCCGACAGCCGACTTCACCTGCGCGGCCCAGCGCGCCGCCATGCTGCGAGCGCTCGATGCGCGCTGCGAACGGTCGCGGCGGAACTGGTCGAGCCTGACGTCGAGATCGACACTGTCGCCGCCGAGCCCGCGCTCGGTCAGAACCGCGGCGATCTCGGCCGCCTCCTCGCCCATACCGAAGCGGGCGGAATCCACGATCATGCGCGCCAGCCGCGGCGGCAGCGCCAGCGCGCGCAGGCTCTGCCCTTCCTCTGTCATGCGGCCATCACCGTCGAGCGCCCCGAGCTCCGACAGCAGCGATCTGGCTTCCTTCAGCGCCGGTCCCGGCGGTGGATCGAGGAAGGCAAGGCCCGCGGGATCGCTGACGCCCCATTGCGCGAGGTCGAGCACCAGCGAGGACAGATCGGCGGAGAGGATTTCGGGCGCGGTGTAGGCCGGTAGAGACGCGGTCTGCGGCTCGTCCCAGAGCCGGTAGCAGACGCCGGGCTCGATGCGGCCGGCGCGGCCGCGCCGCTGATCCACCGCGGCGCGCGACGCCCGCACAGTCTCGAGCCGCGTCAATGCAATGTCTGGCTCGTAGCGCGGCACCCGCGCGAGGCCGGAATCGACCACAATGCGGACGCCCTCGATGGTCAGCGAGGTCTCGGCGATCGAGGTCGCCAGCACCACCTTGCGGGTGCCCTTCGGCGCCGGCGCGATGGCGCGATCCTGCACGCTGGCATCGAGCGCGGCGAACAGCGGCACGATCTCGACCGCGGCGTCGTGCACGCGCTCGGCCAAAAAAGTCTGGGTGCGGCGGATCTCGGCGGCGCCCGGCAGGAAGGCGAGCACCGAGCCGGCATCGGCGCGCAGCGCGGCCGCGATCGTCTCGGCCATCTGCCGCTCCAGCGGCGCGTCGACCTTGCGGCCGACGTAACGGGTCTCGACCGGAAAGGCGCGCCCCTCACTTTCGACCACCGGCGCGTCGCCGAGCAGTTTTCCGACGCGTGCGCCGTCGAGCGTTGCCGACATCACGAGGATCCGCAGGTCCTCGCGCAGGCCGGTCTGCGCGTCGCGCGCCAGCGCCAGCCCGAGATCGGCATCGAGCGAGCGCTCGTGGAATTCGTCGAACAGCACCGCGGCGACGCCGTTGAGCTCGGGATCGTCGAGGATCTGGCGCGAGAAGATGCCTTCGGTGACGACCTCGATCCGAGTCGCGCGCGACACTTTCGAGCCGAAGCGCACGCGATAGCCGACGGTCTCGCCGGCACGCTCGCCGAGCGTCTTCGCCATCCGCTCCGCGCTGGCGCGCGCGGCGATGCGGCGCGGCTCCAGCACGATGATCTTCTTGCCCCTCGCCCAGGGTGCATCGAGCAACGCCAACGGCACGCGCGTGGTCTTGCCGGCGCCCGGCGGCGCCACCAGCACCGCGGCGTTGTGGCCCTCGAGCGTGCGATCGAGCTCGTCGAGCACGGCGTCGATCGGCAGCGGACTATCGAATTGGCGCGGCAAGGATTCTCATCATCGCAGCGGCGCTCGGGCCGGTGCGTCCCATGGTTAACAAACGGTCTCTTCTCTTGGATTCCACGGCCTCTTAGACCATTCGCCGGCTACGGGAAACCCGCGGAAAGGTCCGGTTTGGTGGCACACCATTTGTATCAATAAAGGAGAAAGCAACCGATCGGGCCGATGATAGGCACGATCACGCCGGAACGAGACAAAGATGACCACGAACGGCACAGCCGCTGCGACAGATCGTTCCGCCCCAGGCGCGAGCGGACGCGTCGACTGGGTCGACTACGCCAAGGGCATCTGCATCATCATGGTCGTGATGATGCATTCGGTGCTGGGGGTCGAGAAGGCCGCCGACCAGACCGGCTTCATGCACTACGTCGTGATGTTCGCGAAGCCGTTCCGGATGCCGGACTTCTTCCTGATCTCGGGCCTGTTCCTGTCGGTCGTGATCGATCGCGACTGGCGCACCTATCTCGACCGCAAGGTGATGCACTTCGCCTATTTCTACGTGCTCTGGGTGACGATCCAGTTCGGCTTCAAGGCGCCGTCGCTGGCCGCCGAGACCGGTTGGGCCCAGGTTGGACTGCAATACCTCGAATCCTTCATCGAGCCGTTCGGCACGCTGTGGTTCATCTATCTGCTGCCGATCTTCTTCGTCGTCACCAAGCTCGCGCGCAACGTCCACCCGCTCGTGATCTGGCTGATCGCAACAGCGCTGGAGACCGCGCATGTCGCGACCGGCTGGACCGTGATCGACGAGTTCTGCTCCCGCTTCGTCTACTTCTACACCGGCTATGTCCTCGCCGATTACGTGTTCGCGCTCTCGGACCGCGCGCGGGCACGGCCTGCGCTTGCCCTGCTCGGGCTTGGGCTCTGGGCGCTGATCAATGGCGGCCTGGTTGCGCTCGAGGTGAGCGAATGGCCGGTCGTCTCGCTGGCACTCGGCTTTGCCGGCGCCTGCGCGATCATCGTGACCGGCACGCTGCTGGCGCGCGCGCACTGGCTTGGCTTCCTGCGCTTCTGCGGCGAGCATTCGATCGTGATCTATCTCGCCTTCTTCCTGCCGATGGCGGCGTCACGCACCCTTCTGCTGCGCTTCGGCGTCATCCACGACATCGGCCTGATCTCGCTGATCGTGACCGCGGTCGGCGTCGCCGGCTCGCTCTTGATCTGGCGGCTGGCGCTGGCGGCGCGGGCCAATTTCCTGTTCGAACGGCCCGATGCGTTCTGGATTGCCCCGAAAAAGGCGGCGCCCTCGCTGCAGGCGGCCGAATAAGCCCCGACAGTGCCAGAAGTCATAACAGCCGGATTCGTTCCGACGGCGGGAATCCGGCCGTTCGAATTTTCCTCGCATTGAAATTATTGGCTTTTTGGTCCCGAATGTTTCGTCGTCGGGCCGGCGACGAAACAATTCTCCCGTTCACGAAACCATTTTCCGCTTTTCGCGCAGACATCCGGAAACGGGCCGTAACTAACAATTCTCCCAACGAACCGCCGCCCAACGGCGAACTGGGAGCCTGTCATGCCGAACGTCATCGCCATCAACTCTGCAGCCACGAAGCATATCGACGCTGCTCGCGCGACCTCGGATGAAACGCTGCTCGCGCGTATCGCCAAGAATAACCGCACCTCGATGCACACGCTCTATTCCCGTCATAACGTCCGGGTTTACCGCTTCGTGCTCCGCATGGTGCGCGACACCACGATGGCCGAGGACCTGGTGAGCCAGGTGTTCCTGGACGTCTGGCGCACCGCGGCCCAATTCGAGGGCCGCTCGCAGGTCTCGACCTGGCTGCTCTCGATCGCCCGCTTCAAGGCGCTGACCGCGCTACGCCAGCGCAAGCATGAGGACATCGACCAGGACGACGTGCTGGAGATCGCCGACGGCGCCGACACGCCGGAAACCTCGCTCGATCGCGCCACCACCAGCGAGATCCTCCGCGCCTGCGTAGCCAAGCTGTCGCCGGCTCACCGCGAGATCATCAATCTGGTCTACTACCATGAGAAGTCGGTCGAGGAGGCCGGGCAGATCATCGGGATCCCGCAGAGCACGGTGAAGACCCGCATGTTCTATGCCCGCAAGCAGCTCGCCGACCTCCTGCGGGGTGCCGGCGTGGATAGCGTCGCCGCATAAAAGACTGCAAATTCAATACCTTAAATGGAAATCACGCGAACCGGGCAATTGTTCACGAAGCCGAAAAATTCAGGCGACGAAACAATTGAAACAATCGACGACATCACCCGGAAAAACGCGACCTCTATACCTATATCCAACGACGCAACCCCAACCCCAATTCACTGAACCGGTTTCGATACTTCTTCGTTCTAACCTCCCAAGTAGCCTCCAACGACCCGGCCGGGATGCCCCCCAGCCGGGTCGCTCTGTATTTGACGCGACGTCGTGAAGCCGAGTGCACCTCGCCTCACACAGACGTGACGCGGCCCGCGACCGGCCCGCCGTAACGGCCAAACCGTCCTCGCGAAGAACATCAGGCGTACCCGGCACGGCCCTCTGGCGCGCCGGGACTCTGATGGACGGATGACGATGCTCAGCCTTGCCCTTGCCCTGCTTGCCGGTGTCGCCACCGTCGCCGCCCCTTGCACCCTGCCGATGCTGCCGATCCTGCTCGGGGTATCGATAGGCCAGACCGGCAAGGCGCGGCCCGCGATGATCGCGCTCGGCTTCGTGATGTCATTCTCTGCGGTGGCATTGCTGCTGAGCGCGATCACGCGCGCCTTCGATTTCGATCCGAACGTGCTGCGGACCGGCGCGGCCGTGCTGCTCGCGGGCTTCGGCCTCCTGATGATCTGGCCGGCGCCGTTCGAATGGCTGTCGATCCGGCTCACCGGCGCTACCAAAGCGTTTTCGGGCGAAGTGGATACCGGTTCGCGTCAAGAAAGCGCGTCTAAACAACAGGGCAGCCTCGGTCATGCCGCGCCGTCGCAAAGCCTGTTCGGCGGCTTCGTGCTCGGCTCTACGCTCGGCCTGGTGTGGACGCCGTGCGCCGGCCCCGTGCTCGGCTCGATCCTGACCATCGTCGCGACCTCGAAGGACACCGCGTGGGCGAGCCTGCAGCTCGTCACCTACGCGATCGGCGCCGCGATCCCGATGCTTGCGATTGCCTATGGCGGACAGGCCGTCACCACGCGCGTGCGCAGCATGGCGCGGATCGCGCCGCGCCTGCAGCAGGGCTTCGGCGTCGTGATCGTCGCATTCGCCGCGCTGTCCTACCTGCAATACGACACGCTGATCGTGGCGTGGCTGACCCAGTTCTATCCCAACGGCCAGATCGGCCTGTAAGCCCAAATGAGATATCGATGTCCCTGCGCTTGATTGCCGTATCCGCTCTGGTTACGGGCCTTGGCCTCGGCGGCGCCGTCATTCCCGGCCTCTGCACCGAGTCAGACGCGCCGGCACAGCCAGTGCCGCGGGCGATCGCCATGACAACCGGACAGAGCCAGACCGCGCCCGAATTCGTCGGCATCAGCAACTGGTTCAATTCGCAGCCGCTCAGGCTCGCCGACCTGCGCGGCAAGGTCGTGCTGGTGGATTTCTGGACCTATGGCTGCGTCAACTGCGTCAACACGCTGCCGCACGTCACCCAGCTCTATTCGAAGTACCGGGATCGCGGCCTCGTCGTGATCGGCGTCCACACGCCGGAATTCCCGTTCGAGCATTCGGCCTCCAACGTGCAGGCGGCGCTGAAGCGGCACGGCATCCTCTATCCGGTGGCGCAGGACAACAATTCGCAGACCTGGAACGCCTACCGCAACCAGTATTGGCCGGCGCAATACGTGATCGACCAGAACGGCAAGATCGTGTTCCAGCACGCCGGCGAGGGACAGTACGACGAGATCGACCGCACCGTCGCGCGGCTGCTCAACGCCAATAGCTAAAGCCTGATGAAAATCAGGTTGAGCTGGAACGGCGTCGAAAGCTCACCTCTCCCCGACGGGGAGAGGTGAACCGGGACCGCGCCAAGCCGATCCAGCCAAAACTCAACCCGCTCTAGTCGGACAATCCGCCCTCTTTGTCGTCACAGCTGACGTGGTAAGGTCCACGCCAGGTCGACGACGGATGGTGCGTAATGTTCGAAGGCTGGGATGCGGTCGTACTCGCCCGCGCGCAATTCGCTTTCACGATGTCGTTCCACATCGTGTTTCCCGCATTCTCGATCGGGCTTGCGAGCTATCTCGCGGTGCTGGAAGCGCTGTGGCTTGCCACCAGGCGCGAGGTCTACATCAACCTGTTCAATTACTGGCTGAAGATCTTCGCGGTCGCGTTCGGCATGGGCGTGGTCTCGGGCATCGTGATGTCCTACCAGTTCGGCACCAACTGGTCGTCCTTTGCCGACAAGACCGGGCCGGTGATCGGCCCGATGATGGCCTATGAGGTGCTGACCGCATTCTTCCTGGAAGCCGGTTTCCTCGGCGTGATGCTGTTCGGGCTCGAGCGCGTCGGCCCCAGGCTGCACTTCGTGGCGACGCTGATGGTCGCGATCGGCACGCTGATCTCGGCGTTCTGGATTCTGTCGGCCAATTCCTGGATGCAGACACCGACCGGCCACGCCGTCAACGCCGACGGCCAGTTCGTCGCCGCCGACTGGCTCAAGGTGATCTTCAATCCGTCGTTCCCCTATCGCCTCGTGCACATGGTGCTGGCGGCGTACCTCACCACCTCGCTCGTGGTCGGCGCGGTCGGTGCCTGGCATCTGCTGCGCGACCAGCATCTGGCGGGAGCGCGCGTGATGTTCTCGATGGCGATGTGGATGGCCACCCTGGTGGCGCCGATCCAGATCCTCGCCGGCGACCAGCACGGCCTCAACACGCTGGAGCACCAGCCCGCCAAGGTGATGGCGATGGAAGGCCATTACCAGAGCCACAAGGACGGCGCGCCGCTGATCCTGTTCGGCTGGCCCGACCAGCGTGAGGCGAAGGTGAAGTATGCGATCGAGGTGCCGAAACTGTCGTCGCTGATCCTGAAGCATTCGCTCGACGCGCCGCTGGCCGGCCTCGACACCGTGCCGCGCGAGAACTGGCCGCCGGTGCCGATCACCTTCTGGTCGTTCCGCATCATGGTCGGCCTCGGCTTCCTGATCATGGGGCTCGGCCTGCTCAGCCTTTTGATGCGCTGGCGGGGGATGATGTACCAGTCGCCGCTGCTGCATCGCTTCGCCGTGCTGATGGGCCCCGCCGGCTTCATCGCGGTGCTCGCGGGCTGGATCACCACGGAGACCGGGCGGCAACCGTTCACGGTCTACGGGCTGCTGCGGACCGCCGATTCGGCGTCGCCGCTGGCAGCGCCCGCGGTGGGCTCGTCGTTGATCGCCTTCATCATCGTCTATTTCGCCGTGTTCACCGCGGGCGTGATCTACATCCTGCGGCTGATGGCGCAGCCGCCGCATCCCGGCGAGCAGGGCCCGACGAAGGATCTTCCGGCCCGCGCGGCCGGCATCACGCCGGCGGCGGGCGCAGCCGTGGAGGGCGCGCGATGATCGATCTCGCCACGATCTGGGCCTTCATCATCGCCTTTGCCGTGTTCGTCTATGTCGTGATGGACGGCTTCGATCTCGGCCTCGGCATCCTGTTCCCACTGTTTCCGCAAAAGACCGACCGCGACGTCATCATGAACACGGTGGCGCCGGTGTGGGACGGCAACGAGACCTGGCTGGTGCTCGGCGGCGGCGGCATGATGGCGGCGTTTCCGCTGGCCTATGCGGTGCTGATGCCGGCGCTCTACACGCCGATGATCGCGATGCTGCTCGGCCTCGTGTTCCGCGGCGTCGCCTTCGAATTCCGCTGGCGGACCCAGAAGGCGCGCAACAAATGGGATATCGCTTTCGCCGGCGGCTCGCTGCTTGCGACACTGGCGCAGGGGATCGCGCTCGGCGCCATCCTGCAGGGCATCCATGTCGAGGGCCGCCAGTACGCCGGCGGCTGGTGGGATTGGCTGACGCCGTTCAGCGTCCTGACCGGCGTCGCGCTGGTGATCGGCTACGCGCTGCTCGGCGCGACCTGGCTGGTGATGAAGACCGAGGGCGAGCTGCGCGACCGCGCCTATCATCTGAGCTGGATGTTGTTGGTCGCGATGCTGGGCGCAATCGGCGCCGTCAGCATCGCGACGCCTTTCCTCAGCGTGCAGTACACCCAGCGCTGGTTCGCCTGGCCCAACATCATCCTCACCGCGCCGGTGCCGATCGCGGTCGCCGCCGTCACCGCACTGCTGCTGCGCGCGCTGAGCAACAAGAACGACCACCAGCCGTTCTTCCTGACGCTCGGGCTGTTCGCGCTGTCCTATGCCGGACTCGGCATCAGCATGTATCCGTACATCGTGCCGCAGAGCATCACGATCTGGCAGGCGGCGGCACCGACCAACAGCCAGGTCTTCATGCTGGTCGGCGTCTCGATCCTGGTGCCGCTGATCCTCGGCTACACCGCCTGGGCCTATTGGGTGTTCCGCGGCAAGGTGCGCCCCGGCCACGGATACCACTGATGCCCGAGGGCTCGAATCAGCGGCCGCTCGGCCAGCGCCTGCTGTGGTTCGCAGCGCTGTGGCTCGGCGGCGTCGGCACCGTGGCGCTGATCTCGTTCGCCTTGCGACTCTGGATCGCGCCGAAATGAGGCGGCCCGCGCAACGTGCCGCGACAATCAATGACAAAAAACAGAAGCATTACAGGGATATACCTGTGATGCCGCCCTAAGCTTGCCATCAAGCTGCCGCTGAGATTTGATGCTGCCTGATTTGCGGGTGGAGCAACCATTTGGCCGCGTGCCAACAAGGAGAGCTTTCAATGACGAAGTTTCGTCACCTGGTCTGGATGTTGATCGCGACGGGCGCGCTCGTGCTGTCGACGTCGCAGGGCTTCGCCCAGAACCGCCCGGACGCCGACGAGCCCGGCCTTGTTGCTGACGACGGCTACGAGCTCGACCCGGAATGGCAGAAGCAGGTCGTGTATTACCGGTCCAATGAGGCGCCGGGCACCATCATCGTCGCGACGGCCGAACGTCACCTTTATTTGGTGCAGGGCAATGGCCGCGCGCTCCGCTACGGTATCGGCGTCGGCCGCGAAGGCTTTCAATGGCAGGGCCTGGTGAGCATCACCCGCAAGGCCGAGTGGCCGGACTGGGTGCCGCCGCCGGAAATGATCGCGCGCCAGCCCTATCTGCCGCGCTTCATGGCGGGCGGCCCGGGCAATCCGCTCGGCGCACGCGCGATGTATCTCGGCACCACGGTCTACCGCATCCATGGCACCAACCGGCCCGACACCATCGGCACCGCCGTTTCCTCCGGCTGCTTCCGCCTGGTCAACAACGACGTCGCCGATCTCTACAACCGCGTTCCGGTCGGCACCAAGGTGATCATCCGGCAGAAGCCCGAACTCTGAGCTCTACCCGCCTTCGATATCCGCCCTGATTTTCCCCGATCCTTCGCGAGAGAGAACCCATGCGTACATTTCGAGGCGGCCTGACGATCGGGCTCGCGATCGCCGCGCTGGTTGCGGCCGCCGCCATCACCTATGAGCGTTACGACACCCGCACGCTGAAGCGCACCGTCCGTCGCGGCGACGTGCTGTGCGGCGTCAACAAGGGCCTGCCGGGCTTCTCGATTCCGGACGACAAGGGTAACTGGAGCGGCTTCGACGTCGACTTCTGCCGCGCGGTCGCGTCGGCGATCTTCGACGACCCGTCGAAGGCGAAGTTCGTGCCGCTCGACGCCAGCGAGCGCTTCAAGGAGCTGCAGAATCGCAAGGTCGACATCCTCTCGCGCAACTCCACCTGGAGCATGTCGCGCGAGACCAATTACGACCTCTATTTCCCTGCGGTCGCCTATTATGACGGCCAGGGCTTCATGCTGCCGCGCTCGCGCAACATCGATTCCGCGCTCGACCTGAACGGCAGCAAGGTCTGCGTGCAAGCCAACACCACGACGCAGCTCAATCTCGCCGACTATTTCCGTGCCAACAACATGAAGTACACGGAGATGAAGTTCGACAAGCTGGACGACGTCGTGAAGGCCTATAACTCCGGCCAGTGCGATACGCTGACGTCGGACGCCTCGCAGCTCTATGCGCTGCGGCTCAACCTCGCCAAGCCGAGCGACCACACGATCCTCGCCGACATCATCTCCAAGGAGCCGCTGGCGCCGGTGGTGCGCTTGCGCGACGACGACTGGATGATGATCGTGAAGTGGACGCTGTACGCCATGATCAACGCCGAAGAGCTCGGCATCACCTCGAAGAACATCGACGAGGCGCTGAAGTCGAAGAAGCCGGAGGTGATGCGGCTGGTCGGCACTGAGGGCAGCTATGGCGAGGATCTCGGTCTGACCAAGGACTGGGCGGTGCGCATCATCCGCCATGTCGGCAATTACGGCGAGGTCTACGACCGCAACGTCGGCGCCGACTCCAAGCTGAAGATCCCGCGCGGCATGAACCAGCTCTGGAACGCCGGCGGCGTCCAGTACGCGCCGCCGATCCGGTAGACTCTCCATCGTCATTGCGAGGAGCTCGCGACAGAATTGCAAAACAATTTTGCGCTGAAGCGACGAAGCAATCCATTTCGCCACAGGTGGAGAGATGGATTGCTTCGCTTCGCTCGCAATGACGAGCCTATGCCAAGCCGCCCTCACCGCTGTCATCACCCGCGCGAAAGCGGGTGATCCAGTACGCCGCGGCTTCTCGGCTCAAGCGCCGACGTCTCTGGAATACTGGAACGCCCGGTCCCGTCTACGCCAAGGCTTCGACGAGGCTTTCGCTTTCAGGCGCGCCGAAGCTTGAGCGAAGGCGGCGAGCCGGGCGATGACAGCGTGTTGCGTAGCGACAATGACGCGGCGAAGATCAATACCCCTTGCCGCTCGCCAGCTGGTCGGTGTGGAAGTTGCTGTCGCCGAACAGCTCCTGGCAGACGCGGGCGCGCTTCATGAAGAAGCCGATGTCGAACTGGTCAGTCATGCCCATGCCGCCATGCATCTGCACGCCCTCCTGCACGGCCAGCGTCGCAGTGGTGCCGGCACGCGCTTTTGCCACCGCGACCGCGGTGGCCGCCTTGTCGACATCCGTATCGAGCGCCTGCAACGCCTTCAGCACGGCGGCGCGCGTGATCTCGATATCGATATAGAGCTGGGCGGCACGGTGCTGCAGCGCCTGGAATTCGCCGATCGCCTTGCCGAACTGCTTGCGCTCCTTCAGATAGGCCACGGTGCGGCCGAACACCTCGTCGGAGAGGCCGACCATTTCGGACGCCACCGTGCCGCGGCCGATATTGAGCACGCCCTCGAGCAGCCCAAAGCCCTGATCGACTTCGCCGAGCACGCTGTCGGCGTTTACCTCGACATTGTCGAACACGATGCGCGCCGCGTTGTGCGAATCGACCATCGCGGTGCGCTCGACCGCGAGCCCCTTCGCCTTCGGATCGACCAGGAACAACGTCAGCCCGTTCCTGTCGCCGGCGCCGCCGGCCGTGCGCGACGCCACGATCAGGAGGTCGGCGGTGTGGCCGTCGACCACGAAGGCCTTGTCGCCCGACAGCTTGAAGCCGTTGCCGGAGCGCGTGGCCTGCAACTTCGTCTGCAGCGGGCGATGCTTGGCGCCCTCATCGATCGCGAGCGCCGCCAGCAGCGAGCCGTCGGCGATCTTCGGCAGATGCTGCGCCTTCTGCGCCTCGCTGCCGCCGCGCGACAGCGCCGAGGCGGCGAGCACCGAGGTCGCGAGGAACGGCGACGGCATCAAGGTGCGGCCGATCTCCTCCATGACGATGCCGGCCTCGACGCAGCCGAGCCCGCTGCCGCCGAACTGGTCCGGCACCAGCAGGCCGGAGAAGCCCATCTCCGCAAATGTCTTCCAGAGATCGCGCGAGAAGCCGGTGGCATCCTTGGCATCGCGCAAGGACCGCAAATGCGCCACCGGCGCCTTGTCGCTGATGAGGCCGCGCGCACTGTCGCGCAGCATGGATTGTTCTTCGGTGAGGACGAGGGCCATTGGAAATCCGATCTAACGTACTAAGCAACTGTCTGAGTTCGTCATTCCGGGGCGATGCGACAGCATCGAACCCGGAATCTCGAGGTTCCACAATGCGCAACTGCGCATTAGGGTTCGCCGCTTCGCGACGCCCCGGAACGACGGTGCAGCGATCACGCGCCCGGCAAATCGAGGATGCGCTTGGCGACGATGCCGAGCATCACCTCCGAGGTGCCGCCCTCGATCGAATTGGCCTTGGTGCGCAGCCAGGCGCGCGGGCGGGCGCCGCCTTTGGAGCGGTCGCTCTCCCATTCCAGCGCGTCGATGCCGCCGGCCGACATCAGGATCTCATACCGGCGCTTGTTGAGCTCGGTGCCGTAATATTTCATCGCCGAGGAGAACGCCGGATGCGATTGCCCGGCCTTGGCGAGATCGACCGCGCGCTCGGCGGCGGCGGCGAGCGCGCGGCCTCGTCGACCTCGAAGCTCGCGATCTGGCTGCGCAGCTGCGCGTCGTCGAGCTTGCCCTGCGCGTCCGCACCGATCGAGTCGGCGGCGATCTGGCCGAGCGGACGGCCGACGCCGCGCTCGCCCATGCCGGAGATCATCGCGCGCTCGTGTTGCAGCAGATATTTCGCGACATCCCAGCCGCGATTGACGGTGCCCACGACATGCGACTTCGGTACGCGGACATTGTCGAAGAAGGTTTCGCAGAACGGCGAGTAACCCGAGATCAGCAGGATCGGCTTGGTCGACACGCCCTTCGAGGCCATGTCGAACAGAATGAAGCTGATGCCGTCGTGCTTCTTCGCCGCGGGATCGGTGCGCACCAGGCAGAAGATCCAGTCGGCGTAGTTGGCGTAGGAGGTCCAGATCTTCTGGCCGTTGATGATGTAGTCGTCGCCGTCGCCGACCGCGCGGGTCTGCAGCGAGGCGAGGTCGGAGCCGGCATTCGGCTCGGAATAACCCTGGCACCAGCGGATCAGGCCCGCGGTGATCTTCGGCAGATGCTCCTTCTTCTGCTCCTCGGTGCCGTATTTCAGCAACGCCGGTCCGAGCATCGAGATGCCGAACGAGGTCAGCGGCTGACGCGCGCCGATCGCAGCCATCTCCTGGCGCACGATCTTGGCCTCCTCGCCGTCGAGGCCTCCGCCGCCATATTCCTTCGGCCAATGCGGCACGGTCCAGCCCTTGTCGCGCATCCGCTCGAACCAGACGCGCTGCGCTTCGGACGAGAATTTCGTGTTGCGGCCACCCCAGAAGGTGTCGCCATCCGAGGTCATCGGTTTGCGCATCTCCGGCGGGCAATTCTGCTCCAGCCAGGCGCGGGTCTCCGCGCGGAATTTCTCGAGGTCGGCCATGGTGCGTTTCCAGTCAAAAAATCGTCGAATTGGATTCGACCTTAGACCTACGCAGCCGCCGAATTCAATATGCCTCACGGCCGCGCCATGCTCTGGCGTCGCTACTCACCTCGCGCGATCGGGTGTATCGCCGAGATGGGGTAACGCTTGAAAAACAAAAGGAAACGGACATGCGGCTGAAGCTGCTTTCGCCTAGCGAAATGAACGCCGCCCAGAAAGAAACCTACGACGAGTCGATCGCCGGCAAGCGCGGTGCGCCACCCGCGCCGATGATGGCCTGGCTGAACAGCCCGGAGATGGCACGGCATGCCACGCGGCTCGGCGAGGTGCTGCGCTTCGACACGATCTTTCCCCCAAAGCTGTCGGAGATCGCGATCCTCGTCACCGCGCGGCACTGGACCGCGCATTACGAGTGGTATGCCCACAAGCGCCTGGCGCTGAAGGGCGGCCTCGACCCGAAGATCATCGAGGACATTCGCGTGCGCCGGACGCCGAGCTTCGACGATCCCAAGGCCAGGGTGATCTACGACGTCGCCAAGGCGCTGCACGAAGGTCACGGCCTGCCGAAGGCACTGTATGACGAGGCGGTCGAGGTGCTGAGCCAGCGCGGCCTGGTCGAGGTGATCGGCCTCTGCGGCTACTACACGATGGTGTCGATGACGCTGAACACGTTCGAGTTCCAGCTGCCCGGCGGCGAGTTGTCGGAGCTCTGCTAGGCCCGGCGACCGTGGCGCCTTTCGGAAACGCTGCGTTTCCGGATCGAACGCTCCGGCGTCGGCAAATCCGGACTATATCAGGCGGCGAAAGCTCGCCCCTGATGGCGGGGGCATTGACGTCAACGGAGTCCGCTCATGCCAGAGAATCCCCCCATCATCGCGGGCACCCGGATCGGGCATGTCCACCTCAAGGTGGCCGATCTCGAGCGGGCGCTCGGCTTCTATTGCGGCGTGCTCGGGTTCGAGCTGCAGCAGCGGCTGGGCGCGGACGCGGCCTTCATCTCGGCCGGCGGCTATCACCACCACATCGGCCTCAACACCTGGGAAAGCAAGGGTGGCCATCCGCCGCCGCCGGGCACCACGGGCCTGTTCCACACCGCCATCCTCTATCCCACCCGCCCGGCGCTCGCCGACGCGCTGCACCGGGTGCTGTCGGCCGGCATCCAGCTCGACGGCGCCAGCGACCACGGCGTCAGCCAGGCGCTGTACCTGCGCGATCCCGATGAGAACGGCGTCGAGCTCTATTGGGATCGCCCCGAGGCCGAATGGCCGCGCAGCGCGGACGGCAAGCTCGCGATGTTCACGCGACGGCTGGACCTGGACGACCTGCTGAAACAGCGTGCGGCGTAATTCCGCAAGGCGATAATTTCGTAGCCCGGATGAAGCGCAGCGAAATCCGGGGTTCGCTCCATGAGGTAATACTGCTCCCGGATTACGCTTCGCTCCATCCGGGCTACGAGTGCTTTCCCCTTCCCCCTGAAAGGGGGAAGGTCGGGATGGAGGTTAGCCGCGGGCTCTGCTGCAAGTGGAGAGAGCAGATCCCCACCCGCTTTGCTCTGCGAGCAAAGCGACCTCCCCTTTCCAAGGGGAGGTGAAGAGGTAGCTCGGATGGAGCCAACGGGTCGCGCGAGCGCGCGCCCGATGACAGGCTCCGCGAAATCCGGGGTTGGCACCGTCGGGTGATACTGTTCCCGGATTGCGCTTCGCTCATCCGGGCTACGAGTTCAGGAACGGGTGCGCGAGCCAGCCGGCCGCATAAAGCCCAATCCCAAACACCGTGTGCGTCACGAGGCTCTGCAGCCGCGCCGCCCATGGATGGGGCGTACGGCTCGCGGCAATGCCGGCGCCCATCGCGGGCTGCATCACCAGGAACGGCGCGGCCACGCTGCCGATCCCGACCATCAGAGCCGGAGCGATGGTGGGCTGCCGCGCCCAATCGAGGCCGAAGATCGCAAGCAGCACGCCGGCAAAGCCGATCCCGATCAGATAATGCGCGGTCCATCCGATGACCCGTTCGCCCACGACCTGTGGTGACGCGGCGATGCGGTCGTGGCGCAGGCGAGCGGATACGAGATGGCCGAGCCAGCGACCGACCAGGGCATAGTCCAGCGACGGGATGCCAAGCAGGCGCTTTCGAACCATCCCCCAGATGTCCATCACGACGGTCGCACCGATCCCGGTCAGCACCGCGCTCGCCACAAATTCCGCGGCTTCAACCATGCGCGGCCTCCGCCGGCGCTCGTGCCGCGACCATCCAGCAGGCGGCGGTGAAGCGAATCTCGGTCCCGTGGATGTAGCGATCGAACGCACCGCGCACGGTCTCGATCACTCGCGTGCGGCGCGGCTCCTCCATCGCCTGCAGCATCGTCCCGACCGGGCCGAGCCAGCTCACATAGTGGGCCAGCTGTGATGCCGGAAAGCCGAGGGCGACATCGACCGGTTCGATCGCGATCGCGTCCCAGCCGCTATCCTCCAGGATAGTTTCGACCCGCTTCCGGTCGGCAAAGCCGAACTGCCCCGGCGCATCGGGACGCCGCGGCGGAAGATCCGGCAGCAACGGCTTCGCTGCCTGTTCCGCCGTCGTCATGAACGGGTTCTCGGCGGCGCCGCGCCAGGCGATGAAGCGGAGCGCAGCATCCGGCCGGGCCGCGCGGCGCAGATTGGCGAAAGCCTGCACCGGATCGGCAAAGAACATCACGCCGAGGCGCGAGATGATCATGTCGAAGCTCGCGGGCGCGAACGGATAGGTCTGCGCGTCGGCGCAGATGAAGCTGACCGGCCGCCCCTCCCGCTCCGCGCGGGCGCGCGCCGCCGCGATCATCGGCTCGGAAATGTCGATGCCGGTGCAATGCCCTTGACGGCCGAGCACGCGGGCCACAGCGAAAGTCGTGGCGCCCGTGCCGCAACCGATATCGAGCACCCGGCTTGCCGCGGCATCGGACACCGCCTGAACGAGCAGCTCTTCAAGCGGCCTGAACATCCCTTCCAGCACCTCGCGCGTCTCGACCCAGGCGCGGCCGGCGGCGCCGTTCCAGAGTTTGACCTGCTCGTCGTCGACTTGCGCTGCGACACCCATGATTCTCGTCCTTGTTGATGCTTGCCTTACGCAAGCGATAGGCTGGATACTGCCAGTTCAAGTGAACTTGAGGTCAAGGGCCATGCGGGACATCGATATCGCGGAGGTGGCGGAGCTATCGGGCGTGCGCGCCTCGACCTTGCGCTTCTACGAGGAGAAAGGTCTGATCGCCTCGCATGGCCGGCGCGGGCTGCGCCGCCTGTTCGATCCGGCGGTGCTCGACCGGCTGGCGCTGATCGCGCTCGGGCGCGCCTCCGGCTTCTCGCTCGACGAGATCGCAAGGATGTTCGCGCCCGATGGAAGACCGCGCATCGACCGGAAAATGCTTTCTGCCAAGGCCGACGAGCTCGACCGCACCATCCGCAGGCTCAACGCGATGCGCGACGGCTTGCGCCACGCCGCCGCCTGCCCGGCTCCGAGCCACGTGGAATGCCCGACCTTCCGCCGCCTGCTGCGGGTCGCGGCGGCCGGCAAGATCAGCGAGCCGAAGAAGGCGCGGAAGTCACGCCGCAAGTCGTAGAACGTAGCCCGGATAAGGGAAGCGATATCCGGGGACAGGTCTTTATTCCCCTTCCCCCTGAAAGGGGGAAGGTCGGGATGGGGGTCAGCCGCGGGCTCTGCTGCAAGTGGAGAGAGCAGATCCCCACCCGCTTTGCTCTGCGAGCAAAGCGACCTCCCCTTTTCAAGGGGAGGTGGAAAGCTACTTCCCTTTCGCCATGATCGTCGCCGCTGCGATCAGCTCCAGGCCAATGCAGCCGTAGAACGGCAGCGAATAGCTGCCGGAGAGATCGCGCAGCAGCCCGACCACGCCGGGGCCGAAGGCGTAGGTGATCTGGTTGATCGCGGTGATCAGGCTGACCAGCACGCCGAACGCACGCGGATCGAACTCGCGCTGCACGATCAGCGCCGGCAGCGTGATCAGATTGCCGACCGAGAAGCCGAACAGCGCGCAGGCGGCGATCTGCGCCGCGTCATTGTGCACATTGATGATGACGGCGAGCGCGACCGCCTGGCTGACAAAGGACAGCGCCGATGCCAGCCGCTGGTTGAGCCGGTCGATCACGAAGGAGAACGAGACGCGCCCGACCACGGCCATCGCGGTCAAGAGCGCCATCGCCACCGTCGCGCGCTCGCGGCCGATTACCTGATCGAGATAGGCGATCAGATGCACGATGAAGCCGACCTGGGCGAACAGCACCAGCGCGAAGGCAATCGAGACCGAGAGGAAGCGGATGTCGCGCAGCGCCCGGCTGCGCACCTGCGTCGCCGACGGCGCGTCGGCAGCGGCGGCCGTGACCGCGTGCAGATGCACCGGCGGTTGCCCGACGAAGATCAGGATCACAGGCACCATCACCACGATCAGCAGCCCCGCGGCCGCGATCATCGCGCCGGAGAAGCCGAAAGCGCCGATCCCCGCCACCAGCAGCGGCACGCCGACGATGCCGCCGAAGCTCGCGCCGTTCAGCGCCAGACTGATCGCCATGCCGCGCTTCTTGTCGAACCACAGGCCGAGCGTGTTGGTGATGATGCCGAGGCTGGTGCCGGCCCAGCCGAACGCCAGCAGCGCATCGGCAAGATAGAGCTGCCAGGGCTTGCGTACCTCGCCGATCGCAACCGCCGCGATCGCCATCGCGAAGGTGCCGGCGATCAGGCAGCTGCGCGCGCCGAACGCCTTGATCGCCTCGCTGACGAAGGCAACCAGCGCGGCGCCGAACAGATAGAAGAAGGTCGTGCCCGACGAAATCAGCGACGCCGGCCAGCCGTGCAGCCGCTGCAGCTCGGCAACATAGACGCTCTGTCCGTAGAAGCCCAATCCCCAGCCGAAGGTCGCAAGCAGGAAGCAGACGACGACGATGCGCCAGCCTTCGTAGCCAAGCGAGGATTCATCAGGCAGCGTGGCTGAGGATGCGTCCATTTCTTGCTCTTGCTTCTCACATCGTCATGGCCGGACCAACCCGATCCCATGATGTGAACAGCGTTGCAAGCGGATCATTTCGAAGCTGATCGAAGTGTCAGCAATTGGCAGCAGGGATCAGATGCTGGGATCCGGGATTTCTTCCACCGCGCGCAATTTCGCGCGTCGCTTGGCGAATGAAGCGAACGAGAGCACGGCAAGGCCGAGCAGCACAGGCGGGAACACCACCCAGTTGACGGCATTCCAGCCGTAATGCGCGAGCAGCTGGCCCGACGAGAACGAACCGATCGCCATCATGCCGAACACGAGGAAATCGTTGAACGCCTGCACCTTGTTGCGTTCCTGCGGCCGGTGCGTTTCCAGCACCAGCGCCGAAGCGCCAACGAACGCAAAATTCCAGCCGATCCCGAGCACGAACAGCGTCGCCCAGAAGTGCGGCGCAGTGACGCCTGACAGTCCGATCATCGCGGCGACCGCCTCGAGCGCCAGCCCGAGCGCAACGATGACGGGCGCGCCGAACCGCGCGATCAAGGAGCCCGTGAAGAAGCTCGGGCCGTACATCGCAACGATGTGCCACTGAATGCCGAAATTGGAATCGCTGACCGACAGCCCGCACATCTTCATGGCGAGCGGCGCCGAGGTCATCACCAGATTCATCATCGGATAGGCGATCACGCCGCACAGCGCCGCGGCAATGAAGCGCGGCTGCTTTGCGATCTCGAGCAGCGGGCGGCCGCCATGCAGGTCCGCCGCCGCAGGCTTCGGCGCGTCGACGCCCGAGAGCACCGCCATCGCCACCAGCGCGACCAGCGCCTGCATCACGAAGGAGAACGCGAACAGATAGGGCGGCCAGATGTCCATGGTCCATTGCACGAGCTGCGGCCCGAGCACGCCGGCGAACACGCCGCCGGCCATCACCCAGGACACCGCCTTGGGCCGGAACGCGACACTGGCGCCATCGGCCGCAGCAAATCGGTAGGACTGCGCGACGGCGCCGTAGAGCCCGCCGAGGAAGGTCGCGCCGCAGAACAGCCAGAACGATGAATGCAGGATCGCCCAGGCGCCGAGCGCGCCGGTGAGCGTGCCGCAGAAGGTGCCGATGATGAAGGCGACGCGTCGTCCGTAGGCGCGCGAGATCGCGCCGGTCGGCAGCGTGCCGGCGGCAAGCCCGAGCACATACATCGAGAGCGGCACCGTCGCGAGCGAGACGTCGGGTGCCAGCGTCGCGCCGACGATCGAGCCGGTGGCGAAGATCACGGCCGAATTGGCACCGGTCAGCGCCTGCGCCGCCGCAAGCCGCCACACATTGCTGCGCGCCCGCGCGTCGTCGCTCGCCTCATCCGCAGCTGTCACGTCAATCATCGGTGGTCCCGCCTCGAAGCCCCGGCGGGAGCCCCCAATCGGGCGCACTATGGAGAGCGGGTCGAAGCCGATCAACCGGCGCAAACGGACGTACGCCATGCAGGAGGCGCACGAGGGGATCGCTTGCTCTCACAGAGCGACGTCACAGCAGCCCGGCACTTCTATCAGTACCGTCATCCTGAGGAGCGCGTAGCGCGTCTCGAAGGATGCACGGCCAACAGCCGGACCGTCGACCCTTCGAGACGGCCGCTCTGCGGCCTCCTCAGGGTGACGGTGAGAGAGCTGTCGCTCGATGATCGATCGCCTACCGCGCCGGCTTCTTGCCAGGCCGCTTCTCGGCGCGCAGCGCGCCGGTCTTGTGCACCTTGGAGCGCGGCCCGACGAGGTGCGGCTTGTGAACGTGCCATTCAAGCGCAAGCGTCGCGGCGAAACCGAAAAAGCTCGAGCGGCTCATGCCGAGTCCGGCGGCATGCTTGTCGATCCGTGTGATCAGGCTCTTCGGCAAATAGACGTTGACGCGCTCGGACGGGTCGGGCGGATCGACGCCGACCATGAAGAAGGCGGCGACGTCGGAGCCCTTCGGCGGCACGATGCGCTCGATCGGGGTCGGCTCCGGCAATGGCTTGCCCTGCTCGACCCAGCCGTCGACGGTCTGCGCCAGCGTCTGCTCGGCGCGCTCGATCGCGTCTTCCTGCGATCGTCCCGCGGCGACGCAGCCGGGAAAGTCCGGAAACCACGCCCCGAACGCGCCGCGCGGACCGCGCTCCAGCACGGCCGGATAAAGCCGTCTCTTCATTCTGGCCTCCGTCGCCGCAGTATGCTATTTCACACACCTCGGTGTGTCAAATCACACAACACGCGACATCGTGGGAGCGCGCGGCAATGGACCCGCAAGCCGAACTCCGCATCGTCCGCGCGGCCTATGCCAAGCAGATCCTGGCCGCCGCCAACACCATCAATCCGCGGCTGACGGAGGCCTTCGCCGCCATTCGCCGCGAGGACTTCGTCGGCCCGGGACCATGGATGATGCTGCGCTGGTGGAGCCGCGACTATGCGCCGACGCCCGATGCCGACCCGGTTTATCTCTACACCAACGATCTCGTCGCCTTGCGACCCGAGCGACGTCTCAACAACGGCCAGCCGTCACTGCATGCCTATCTCATGCACCAGGCCGCACCCACCGCCGGCGAGCACGTGGTGCATATCGGTACGGGCACGGGGTACTACACCGCGATCCTCGCGCATCTGGTCGGACCGTCCGGCCGCGTGACCGGCATCGAATACGATCCGGACCTTGCGGCAGACGCTCGCGCCAATCTCGCCGCTTGCGCAAATGTCGAGATCATCCAGGGCGACGGCACACAGGTCGCGTTCGAGTCCGCCGACGTGATCTATGTCAACGCCGGCTGCACCCGGCCTGTCGCGCGATGGCTCGACGGGCTCGCCGCCAGCGGCCGCCTGATCCTGCCGCTGACTTCGGATGAGGGATTCAAGGGCGGCGCGCCGGAGCAGGTGGCGCGATCCGGCGCCGTGTTCCGGATCCGGCGCGAGGAGGCAGCGTACCAGGCGGACTGGATATCACCGGTCGCGATCATTCCCTGCGACGGCGGCCGGGACGAGACGTCCGAAAAAACGCTCGCCGAAGCCTTCGCCCGCGGCGGCTGGCAGAAAGTGACGCGGCTCTATCGCGACGCCGGGATCCCCGATGAACGTTGCTGGCTGCGTGGGCCAGGCTGGTGCCTGGCTTACGATTGAGCGCGGCTACTTGCGGGCAAAGACCAAAATCATGTTGTTGGCCGGCATCTCGAAGCTGCCGGCGAGCTTGAGCCCGACGCGCTCCGCAAGCGTCTCGAGATCGGCGATATCGCGCACCCCCCACTCGGCGTCGCGCTCGCGCAGCGACGTGTCGAACACGGCATTGCTGAGCGCGGTGTGCTTGCCGCCGCGCTTGAACGGGCCGTAGAGCAACAGCCGGCCGTCGGCGCGCAGGTGCCGCGCGGCGCCGGCGAACAGGCCCTCGGCCACGCGCCACGGCGCGATGTGGATCACATTGGCGCAGAAGATCGCGAGCAGTTTGTCCGGACCTTTGCCGTCCGGCGGCGCCGGCGACCAAGCCGGGTCGGACAGATCAATCGGCTGCGGCGGCCGGATGTTGGCAAGGCCCGCATGCGCGCGCCAGGCCTCGATGCTGCGCAGGTGCGCCGCATGGAGATCGCTCGGCCACCAAGTGATGTCGGGCGCCTGACCGGCGAAAGAGACGACATGCTGGCCGGTGCCGCTGCCGGCTTCCAGCACGTCGCCGGATTGGCCGGCGAGGTAGTCCTTCAGGACGGTCCAGATCGGCTGATGGTTGCGATGGAACGCCGGCGCATCGAGCCGCCCGTCCGCCTCGACCGGCCGGCCGTCCTTGCCGAACTCCGCCACGAATTCTGCCACCGCGCTTCTCCCTACGCCTCAGCCGCATCTCAACCGCACAAACATGACAGGCGGAAGGCGCAGGACATGCGCTCCAGTGCCGGACTGCCCCTGTGGCATTAACCCCGTCGCAGCGCGCCTATTCTCCGTGTTGCCAGCCGATGGCCTTTGTGCTTTCCACTCTTTATATTGCGTTGGGATCATCGAGATTGAAGCCCGGGAAACGTCCTTGATCGCCACTTTCTCCAAGCCAGCCTTCGTCCTGGCGCTGCTGGCAAGCACCGCCATGGCCGCGCCCGCCAAGGCCCAATCCGCCGCCGAGGGACAGAAGCTCGCCTTCGACCGCGGCAAGGGCAATTGCCTGACCTGCCACGTCATCAAGGGCGGCGACCTGCCCGGCACGATCGGCCCCGAGCTGAGCGGCCTGAAGGCCAAATACAGCCGTGACGAGCTGATCGCGATCGTGACCGACGAAACCAAGCGCAATCCGCAGACGGTGATGCCGCCGTTCGGCCGAAACCGGATTTTGAGCGAGAAGGAAATCGACGCGGTGGTGGACTTCCTGCAGACGCTGTGACGCCGCGACCGTCGCTTGAGGAGATTTTTTTTCGATGAACATCACGACCACCGAATTTTTCAAAGCGCGCCGCATGGTGCTGAAGGGCGCCGGCATCGCCGCGCTGATCGGCCTCGGGGGCATTCCGTTCGACGTGCCGCAGGCGCTCGCCGCCGCCAACGACAAATATCCCGAAGACGCATTCAAGCAGAAGAACGAGGCCGACGCGATCAAGGCGCTCTATGGCAAGACCGCCGAGCCGTCGGACAAGATCAAGATGGATGCGCCGGAGATCGCCGAGAACGGCGCGGTGGTGCCGATCTCCGCCACCACGACGCTGGCCGACGTCACCTCGATCTCGTTTCTGGTGAGCGAGAATCCGATCTCGCTGGTCGCCTCATACAGGATTCCGGCCGGCACGCTGCCGACCGTCTCCAACCGCATCAAGATGGCGAAGACCAGCAACGTCACCGCGATCGTCGAGGCCGGCGGCAAGCTCTACAGCGCCAAAAAGGAAATCAAGGTCACCGTCGGCGGCTGCGGCGGCTGAGTACGCATGATCCGGAAAAGTGGGAACCGGTTTTCCGACAAGATCATGCGCAAACAATAGGGATAATCAGATGGCATCGAGCATTCGCGTGCGCGCCACGTCAAACGGCGACACCACCGAGGTGCAGGCGCTGATCCAGCATCCGATGGATTCCGGCTTCGTCAAGGACGCCAAGGGCGAGATCATTCCGCCGCATTTCATCCAGCAGCTCACCTTCGAATATGACGGCAAGCCGGTGTTCGTCGCCGACTGGGGCGGCGGCGTCTCCAAGGACCCCTATGTCAAGTTCGCCTTCAAGGGCGGCAAGAAGGGCGACGATCTGAAGGTCAGCTGGGTCGACAACAAGGGCGCGACCGACACCGCCACGGCGAAGATTCAATGACGCGGCGCCTCGCAATCCGTGCTCTAGAGCGTTTTCGAGCGAAGTGGACGCCGGTTCGCGTGAAGAAAACGCGTCAAAGCAAAAATCTAATTGCAACGTTCGCGCTCGGCGTGCTGACGCTCGCGCCGGCCGCGCGCGCAGCCGACACCGTCGATCCCGCCGCCGACAAGGCGGCGTTCCAGAAATTCTTCACCAGCAAATTCCCCAAGCTGAAGCTCGAGGATTTCGTCAACGGTCCCTATTCGATGAATGAGGATCTGCGCAGGCAGTGGGAGGAGAAGGAGCAGTTTCCGCCCTACGAGTTCTCGCTCGAAGCCGGCAAGGAGATGTTCGCGACGCCGTTCAAGAACGGCAAGACCTACGCCGACTGCTTCCCGAACAAGGGCATCGGTATCCGCCAGAACTATCCCTATTTCGACGAGAAGGAAGGCAAGGTCGTCACGCTCGAGCTCGCGCTCAACCGCTGCCGCGAAACCAATGGCGAGGCGCCGTTTTCCTATGTGAAGGACGACATGGCGGCGCTCACCGCCTACATGGCCTTCACCTCGCGCGGCAAGCCGATGGACATCAAGATCCCGAACGATCCGCGCGCGCTCGAGGCCTATCAGAAGGGCAAGGAGTATTTCTACACCCGCCGCGGCCAGCTCAATTTCTCCTGCGCAACCTGCCACATCCAGAGCCCGGGCGAGCGGATCCGCGCCGAGGTGCTGGCGCCGGCGCTCGGCATCCTGAACGCGATGCCGATCTACCGCTCGGAATGGAGCGGCATGGGGACGACCAGCCGCCGCTTCACCACCTGCAACAGCCAGATCCGCGGCGTGCCGCTCAATCCGCAGGACGACGAGTACCGCAACCTCGAATACTATCTGTCCTATGTCAGCAACGGGCTGCCGATTTCGGGTCCGGGAGCACGGCCATGAGCGCGGCCATCAAAACTGTCCTCGCAGCATCAGCCCTGCTGATCGCAGCGGCGACCGGCGCCCTCGCCGCCTCCGAGGCCGACTACAAGGCCGCCTACGCCGCCGCCGAAGCCGCCAACAAGGAAGCAGGCAGCCTGCGCAACCAGTGGACCACCACCGCCTCGACACTATCTGCCGCAAAAAAGGCCGGTGAGGCTGGTGATTTCGACACCGCAGTCGCCAGGGCCAAGGAGGCCGAGGCACTGGCAAAGGCCTCGATCTTCCAGGCCACCAGCGAGAAGGAACGCTGGAAGGACATGGAAGTTCGTTAAGAGCGCGCAGGCCAGGGGCCGCGCGGAGAGAATGATGATCATCCGCCGCCGGGAATTCCTGAAAGCTGCGGCCGCCGCAACGCTGACGGCCGGTCTGCCCCGCCTTGCGCGCAGCGCCGACACCGCCAGCGTCTACGACCTCGAGCGGTTCGGCAACGCGCGCATCCTGCACATGACCGACACGCATGCGCAGCTGAAGCCGGTGTTCTTCCGCGAGCCCGGCGTCAATCTCGGCGTCGGCGCGATGGCCGGCCAGCCGCCGCACCTCGTCGGCAAGGCCTTCCTCGACCGCTTCGGCATCCGGCCCGACAGCGCCGACGCCTATGCCTTCACCTGCGTCGAATTCGAGAAGGCCGCCGGCCGCTTCGGCCGGCTCGGCGGCTTCGCCCACCTGAAGACGCTGGTCGACAAGCTGCGCGCCGATGTCGGCGAAAAGCGTTCGATCCTGCTCGACGGCGGCGACCTTTGGCAGGGCTCGGCGCTCGCCAACGCCATGAACGGCGCCGACATGGTGGAGGCCGCCAATCTGCTCGGCATCGAGGCGATGACAGGGCACTGGGAATTCACCTATGGCGAGCAGGTGCTGCGCGACAACCTCTCCCGCTTCAAGGGCGAGTTCCTGGCGCAGAACGTGTTCCTGACCGAGGAAGCCGCGTTCAACGACGCCAAGGCGTTCGACCCGGCTTCGGGGCGGGTGTTCAAGCCGTCCTTCGTCAAGGAGATCGGCGGCCATCGCGTCGCTATCATCGGCCAGGCCTTCCCCTACGTGCCGATCGCCCATCCGAAGCGCTTCACGCCGGACTGGAAGTTCGGCATCCGCGACGAGGAGCTGCAGAAGCTCGTCGACGGCCATCGCAACAACGACAAGGTCGAGGCGGTGATCCTGCTGTCGCATAACGGCATGGACGTCGACCTCAAGCTCGCCAGCCGCGTCACCGGCATCGACGTCATTCTCGGCGGCCACACCCACGACGCGATCCCGATCCCGATCACGGTAACCAATGCCGGCGGCGTCACGCTGGTGACCAATGCCGGCTCCAACGGCAAGTTCATCGGCGTGCTCGATCTCGATCTTGCCAAGGGCAAGGTCGCCAACGTCCGCTACCGGCTGCTGCCGGTGTTCGCCGAATTGCTGAAGCCCGATCCTGCGATGCAGACGCTGATCGACAAGATGCGCGATCCGCATGTCGACGAATGGAACACCAAGCTGGCCTCGGCCGACCGGCTGCTCTACCGCCGCGGCAATTTCTCCGGCACCGTCGACCAGTTGATCTGCGATGCGCTGCTGAACGAGCTCGACGCCGAGATCGCGCTGTCGCCGGGCTTCCGCTGGGGCATCACCACGCTCGCCGGCCAGCCGCTGACCATGGAAGACGTGCTGTCGGAAACCGCGATCACCTATCCGGAGACCTACGTCGCCAAGATGACGGGCAGCCAGATCAAGGATGTGCTGGAAGACGTCTGCGACAATCTGTTCAACGTCGATCCCTATTATCAGCAGGGCGGCGACATGGTTCGCGTCGGCGGCCTCGCCTACACCTGCACGCCGGCCGAGACTGTCGGCAAGCGCATTTCCGAGCTGAAGTTGGGCAACGGCAAGCACCTCGAAGCCGGCAAGCACTACAAGGTCGCAGGCTGGGCCTCGGTCAACCAGCAGAGCGGCGCGCCGATCTGGGATGTCGTCGCCAGGCATCTGCGCTCCGGCCGGCCGCCGAACCGCGACGAACCCGGCGTGACGCTGAAAGGCGTCGAGGACAACCCGGGCATCGCGAGGCACGGATGACGCGCCGCGCGCTGATCGCGGCATTCGGCCTTGCTGCGCTCGCGCTGGCGACGCCGCTCGCGCGTGCCCAGCAGGCGCCGTTGCAGGACAAGCCGTTCGCCGAGCACAAGGTCGTGCTGCAGCTCTCCGACAACGATCCGAGGAAGCAAGGCCTCGTCATCAGCGTCGCCAACAATCTGATGAAGCATTACGACCCCGACAAGGTCGCGGTCGAGATCGTCGCCTTCGGCCCGGGCATCGACCTGCTCAAGCCCGACAACCCGAACCGCAAGCTGGTCGAGAGCCTGATCGCGCAGGGCGCGCGGGTCGACATCTGCCTCAACACCGTCGACACGATCGAACGCGACAGCGGCAAGCGGCCGGACTACATCGCCGCCGCCACCCCCGTGCAGGTCGGCGTCGCACAGATCTTGCTGCTCACCGAGAATGGATACACGCTGGTCCGGCCGTAACGGCCCCGTCGTCATTGCGAGCCAACGGGTCGCGCGAACGCGCGCCCGCGGGAGCAGGGCTGGAGTTACGTGCGGCCGTAACTTCGTCTCTTCCACGACCTCGATGCATATCCCGTCATCCTGAGGCGCGAGCGGAGCGAGCCTCGAAGGATGCACGGCCCAGATGCCTTGTCCCATTCGCGGAAAGACCCGGGCCGTCCACCCTTCGAGACGCGCGCAAGAGCGCGCTCCTCAGGGTGACGGGATCCGGCTGGGGTGGGGATGGATTTGCTTTGAACGGACCCTATCTATGGAATAATATCCTCCATGTGACTCGGCCCGGAGAATAGGTAAGCCGTCATGATCTTTCGCCAGCTCTTCGACAGCGTATCCGGAACCTACAGCTATCTGCTCGCGAGCCGCGCCGGCGGCGAGGCACTGATCCTCGATCCGGTGCTGGAGAAGGCCGACCGCTACTGCAAGCTGCTGCAGGAACTCGACCTCAGGCTGGTCAAGGCCGTCGATACGCACCTGCATGCCGATCACGTCACCGGCCTCGGCGAGCTGCGCGACCGCACGCAGTGCATCACCATCATGGGCGAGCAGAGCAAGGCCGACGTGGTGTCGATGCGAGTCTCCGACGGCGACAAGGTGACGATCGAGGGCCTCTGCCTCGAGGCGCTGTACACGCCCGGCCACACCGACGATTCCTACAGCTATCTGATGGGCGACCGCGTCTTCACCGGCGACACGCTGCTGATCCGCGGCACCGGCCGCACCGACTTCCAGAACGGCAGCGCGCGGGCGCAGTACGATTCGATCTTCAACCGCCTGCTGAAGCTGCCGGAGGAGACCATGGTGTTCCCCGCGCATGACTACAAGGGCGACACCGTCTCCACCATCGGCGAGGAGAAGCGCTACAATCCGCGGCTGCAGGTCAAATCGATCGACGACTATGTCGAGCTGATGAACAACCTCAATTTGCCGAACCCGAAGCTGATGGACGTCGTGGTGCCCGCCAACATGCATGTCGGCCTGCACCAGGACGAACTCGCCAAGGAGGGCCTCTCCCTCAGCGCGCGCGACGCCATCGCGAGCCTCGGCCGGCCCGATATCCTTCTGGTCGATTTGCGCGAGAGCGCCGAGCGGGCCAAGCACGGCACGCTCGCGGGCGCGCTGCACGCGCCCTATCCGGGGATTTGCGCCACCCTGCAGCCCGGCGGCATGCTGCGCGAGGTCGCGGCCGCAACCGGCCGCCGCGTCGTGTTCTTCTGCGCCTTCGGCGAGCGCTCGGCGATGGCGGTGGCCGCCGCGAAGAAGGCGGGACTGGCCAACACCGCGCATATCGATGGCGGCATCGACGCCTGGAAGAAGGCCGGCGGGCCGGTGGTGATAACTCCGTAGCCCGGATGAAGCGCAGCGCAATCCGGGATCAGCCCATCCGCGGATTGAGTGGCCCCGGATTGCGCTTCGCTTCATCCGGGCTACAAGGCTACCGCGTCACCCGCTTCAGCTCTTCCGTCAGCCGATCCAGCGCATCCGCCAGCATCACGCCGCCGCACACCGTGAGCCGCTCCGGCAGCACGATGCGCTTGCTTTGCGGATAGAAGCGCTCCAGCGCCGGATGCAGCAGGAAGGCGCGGCCGTCATCCTCGGCGCGGTCGCCGGCTTCCGACACCAGGATGAAATCCGGCCGCAGTTTTACGATCGCCTCCAGCGAAGCAAACCCGCCTGCGCCGACGCCAAGTTCGCCGGCGGCGTTGGAGAGACCGGTTGCCGCCAGCAGCGAGCTGACCAGGCTGCCGTCGCCGGGCACAAAGCCACGCCGCTCCAGCGGCAACACGCGGTAGTGATGCGCGCTCGCCGCAGCGCGCGCCCGGGCGGTGGCCGCATCGAGGCGCGCGATCTCGGCCTCTGCGCGATCGGGATGCTGCACCACATCGCCCATCGCGCGGATCTGGTTCTTCACCTCGTCCAGCGTGCGCGGCACCGTGAATTCGACGAGGTGCAGCCCGTGGGCCTTCAACAGATCACGGGTCGCGCGCTTGTCGAACAGGCTGACCACGACGAGGTCGGGCTTGAGCAGCAGCACGTCCTCGGCCTCGCCGGACAGGCGCGGAAAGTTTCGCGCCTTCTCCGCGGCCCAGGATTGCCAGTCATCGCGCGAGAAGCGGCTGAGGCCGATGATCTGGTCCGGGTCGGCCAGCGACAGCACGAGCTGGTCGCTGCAGACATTCATCGAGACGATGCGCGGTCCGGCGGCGAACGCGGCGCCGGCGGAAATAAGCCACAGCAGTATCGCGACCACCGCACCAAGATGAAGCGAAGCGAGATGGCTGCCACGCTGAAGGTGCGCCCCCTCTCCCGCTTGCGGGAGAGGGTTGGGGTCGGGGTCGTGCCGCAATGAACGCTCTTTGAGTGGAGAGAGCCCCCACCCGCTGCGCTCTTCGCGCGCAGCGACCTCCCCCGCAAGCGGGAGAGGTGAACTGAGCTCGTGGTGAGGCCGTGGCCACATCACACGTCCGCCCACGGCACGATGACGACCTCGCGCTGAAATTCGGCACGATAGGCGCTGATGCGGAACACGCTGGCGAGGACGCTCTCCGACAATGCCTCGACGGGCGCGCCCTGCGCGGCCAGCCGCCCCTCCGCGAGCACCAGCACGTGATCGGCAAAGCGCGCGGCGAGTCCCAGGTCATGCGTCACCACGATGACCAGCACGCCGGTGTCGGCAACGTTGCGCAGCTTCTGCATCACGTCGATCTGGTGGCGCGGATCGAGCGAGGCCGTCGGCTCGTCGGCGAGGATCACGGGCGCCTCCACCGCGAGCACCCGGGCCAGTGCGACGCGGCTGCGCTCGCCGCCGGAGAGTTCGGTGACGCGGCGATCGCTGAACTCAGCGACGTCGACCGCCTGCATCGCGCGCAGCACCGCCTCCACATCCGTCTGCGACAGCCGCGCCGGATCGGTCGCACCGTGCGGATAGCGGCCGAGCGCGACGATATCGCGTGCCGGCAGCGGCCAGTGCACCATGTGGCCCTGCGGCAGATAGGCGAAACGTTTCGCGCGCTCGCGCAGCGGCAGCGACGCCAGCGCATCGCCGCCGATCCGGATCTCGCCGCCCGACGGGATCAGCCCGGCCAGCGCGCGCAGCAGCGTGGTCTTGCCGGCGCCGTTCGGCCCGACCAGCGCGACCAGATGGCCCGATGGCAACGACAGGGAGACATCGTGCAGCACCTTGCGGCTGCCGAGCGAGGCATTGAGCGCGGCAGCCGAGAGCAGCGTCATGCCACGCCTCCGCCGAGCGCGCGGCGTTCGCGCATGATCAGATAGAGGAAGAACGGCACGCCGATGATCGAGGTCAGCACGCCGACCTTGATGTCTGAGGTCGAGGGAATGATGCGCACCGCGATGTCGGCGGCGAGCAGCAGCGCCGAGCCGGTGAGCGCGCTCGGCACCAAGAGCCGCGCCGGATCGTGACCGATCACGGGACGCATCAGATGCGGCGCGACGAGGCCGATGAAACCGATCGTGCCGGTGACTGCGACCGCGCCGCCGACGCCGAGCGCCACGCCCGTGATCACGAAGAGCCGCAACCGCCCGACGTCGACGCCGAGGCTCTGCGCCGCCTCCTCGCCAAGCGTCAGCGCGCGGAAGGCGCTCGCCTGGCTGAGCAGGATGGCGGCGCCTGCGATAATGAAGGGCAGCGCCAGCGCGACGTGCTGGAAGCTGCGGTCTTCCAGCGAGCCGAGCAGCCAGAACGCGATCTCCAGCACCACGAACGGATTGCTCGAGAGATTCATCACCAGCGCGGTCGCGGCTCCCGCAAAGCTCGAGATCGCGAGCCCGGCGAGGATCAGGATCAACAGCCCGGCATTGCGGCCGGCGATCGCAAGCAGCGCGAACACCGAGCCGAACGCGGCGATGATCGCCACCACCGGCAGCGCGTAGGAGCGCACATCGGCGAGGCCCAGCGCGATCACCAGCACCGCGCCGAAGGCGGCCGATTGCGGCGCGCCGAACAGCGACGGCGAGGCCAGCGGGTTGCGCAGCAACCCTTGCAGCGCCGCGCCTGACAGCCCAAGAATACCGCCGATCGCGAATGCCAGGATGGTGCGCGGCAGGCGGATCTCGCGCACGATCACCTGCGCCACATCGCTGCCGCCGCCGAACAGCGCCTCGATCACCGCGAGCGGCGACAGCCGCACCGGCCCGATGCCGAGCGAGATCACCAGCAGCAGCAGCACAAGCGCGAGCAGCGCCGCGGTGGCGCCCCACCGGCGCCGCGCCGCGACCTCGGCCGCCAAGGCAAAATCCTGCACGCTCATCGGATCCATGCTCTTACAGCGATCGTCGTGGCAGACAAGCGACACTCGACAAAAACCGTGGCCGCACGGCCATTGCCCGACTTCCGCCGGATTGACTTTGCTACCCGGCCGAACCCTAGATGAACATGACGGTTCTTTCATGAGATGAAAAGGGAATGCGGTACGGGGAAACTTCCCCAACGCCGCGGCTGCCCCCGCAACTGTATGCGGTGAATCCTTCGTCACAGGCCACTGGGAATCTCGGTCCTGGGAAGGCGACGAAGGGTAACGACCCGCGAGCCAGGAGACCTGCCGTCAGCCGTGGTCACACGCGATGCTGCCGGTCGGGGAGTACAGGCATGAGCTTCACCTGATGCTGTGAGCACGATGGTGAGACTGGTTCGCGGTGACGTGCCACTGACGTTGCCGAGGCCTTTCTTATGTTCTCCTTCCCTTTCCATCGGCGGCGCCGCGCGCTTCTGCTCGCGTCGACGATGATCGCGCCGGCGACGATGCTCGCGCCGGCATTCCTTGTCTCCGCAGCGCGGGCGCAGCAGGCACCCGCTCCCGATCAGCTGCCGGCGATCGAAGTCACCAAGCCGGGCGACCAGAACGTCACGCGCGCCAGGCCGGCCGCTGACGAAGCGCCGGCGCCGCGACGCCCGGCGCCGGGCACCTCGCAAGGCAACAATACAGGCAGCGGAGCCGGATCGGGCACGACAGGGACCGGTGTGGCCACCGGAACGGGCGGCACCGGCGGCCGCCAGTTCGCCGGCATTGTCGGCACCTCCTCGGCCGTGATCACCGCCGACGACATCGCGCATTCGCCGGTGCAGTCGTTGCCCGAGATCCTCGCGCAGGTGCCGGGCGTGCAGCTGCAAACGCCCTATGGCGGACCGAACGGCGCCAAGACGTCGGTCGACCTGCGCGGCTTCGGCGCGTTCGCGACCGACAATACCCTCTTCCTGCTCAACGGCCGCCGCCTCAACGACGTCGACAAGGCCGGCTTCGACCTCACCACGATTCCGCTCGATTCGATCGAGCGCATCGAGATCACGCGCGGCAACAGCGGCGCGGTGCTCTACGGCGACAACGCGGTGGGCGGCGTCGTCAACATCATCACCAAGACCGGCGTCGGCGGCCCGCCGACGACGATGCGGGCCGAGGCCGGAGTTGGCTCGTTCAACACCCGCATGGCCGCGGTCTCCGCGGCACTCAATTCCGGCCCGTGGTCCACCTCGTTCTACGGCAACGGCATCAAGTCGGACGGCTACCGCGTCAACAATGCGCTCGACCAGCGCAACGCCGTCGGCAACATCAACTACACGACGCCGGATCTCACCGCCTTCCTGACCGTCACCGGCAGCGACCAGAAGCTCGGCCTACCCGGCGGACGGCTGGTCGATCCGTCGATCGGCGTGAACGAGCTGCTCACCGATCGCCGCGGCGCCGCGACGCCCTTCGACTATGCCAACCAGCAGACCGCCAGCGTCACCGCCGGCTTCACCAAGACGCTGATGAACGGCGTCGACCTCATCGTCGACGGCGGCTGGCGGCAGCGCGAGACGCAGAGCGGCTTCTTCGGCACGGTGCCGACCATCAGCTTCGCCTCGACCTACAATGACGCCGCGCTGCAGACCTGGTCGCTGACGCCGCGGCTCAGCGTCAAGAACGTGATGCTGGGCGTGCCGTCGACGATCCTGACCGGCATCGACTATTACGATTCGACCTTCCGCGAGGCGCGCGGCGCCTATCAGGGCGTCGACCCGTTCCACATCTACAGTATCGAGCAGCAGTCCGTGGCCGGCTATTGGCAACATACGCTGGGCCTGTTGCCGACGACCGACTTCTCCTACGGCGCGCGGGTTCAGAACACCAGCATCTCGGCGCGCGATCGCTACGACCCGAATGCGCCATTCGCATTCGACACCCAGGCGGCACCGCTCGACAGCAACGAGACGCAATACGCGCTGCATGTCGGCATCGAGCATCGCCTGACCGACACTTTCTCGGTGTTCGGCCGCGCGGCACGCGCATTCCGCACGCCTGATGTCGACGAACGCGTCGCGTCGGGTCCGTCATTCGACCCACTGACCTTCGCCCCGATCCCGCAGAATTTCCAGCTCAAGACCCAGACCTCGCAGGATGTCGAGGGCGGCTTTCGCGTCAGGACCAACCGCTTCCAGGTCCAGTCCAGCGTCTATCTGATGGATCTCGAGAACGAGATCCATTTCAACCCGGTGCTGTTCTTCAACACCAACCTCGACCCCACCCGCCGCTACGGCTCGGAGACCAGCGCGGCGCTCAAGGTCAGCGACAGCGTCACCCTGCGCGGCGGCATGGCGATCACCCGCGCGGTGTTCCGCGAAGGCATCTGGGCCGGCAACGACGTGCCGCTGGTGTCGCGCTACACCGGCAATCTCGGCGTCACCTGGAATATCTGGCAGAACTATCTGGTGTTCGACGCCACGGTGCGGGCCTGGAGCTCGCGCATCATGGACAACGACCAGGCCAACACCCAGAGCCGGATTCCCGGCAACGCCACCGCCGATATCAAGCTGAGCGGGCAAGTTGACCGCTTCTTCTGGTCGCTGAGCGTGAACAACCTGTTCAACGCGCTCTATTACGACTACGCCATCGCGAGCACGTTCACCGAGGGCCGCTTCTCGGCCTACCCGCTGCCCGGCCGCACCTACATGGTAAAGGCCGGCGCGACGTTCTAGAGCATGATCCGGTGGGGCGGGTGTGCCCCGCCGCACCGTCTCCGAATATTACAAACGCACGGAAACTGGGGTAGAGTTCCGGCAGCTGATTTGACCCGCGCAGGGGAAACGCATGGCCAAGGCCGGGAAGCAGACCAAGGGCGGCACGAAGACCAAAGACAAGGCCGACGACAAGTCGAAGAAACCTCCGCCACCCGCAGCGCTACAGGACGACGAGTACTACGAGGACGGCGACATCGCCACGCCGAAGCTCGACCGCTACGGCAATGATGACGAGCCGTTGTGAGGCGCGGCGAAGATCGATCGACCGATCCCGCGCAGTCGCGCGCGGCGGCCTCGTAGGTTGCGAACTACCGAGCCCGGCTCATCCTCGCCAAGCAGACATTAGGTCGCAGCGAGGTCATGGGCCGGACCACCCTTCCGGATTGGTTGCCCACCCCCTGAATGCTAGGCTCGCATGGACGCTGGGTCCTTGCTGGGGGGCGGTGCCATGAGATTTGCGAAGGCAGTGCTCACGGTCTTCTGCATGATCGCGTCGATGTGCGACCCGTCCGATGCGCAACAAGCTCCCAGGAAAGTAGGAATCCTCGTCAACGGCGGCCCGTCGCCGCTCTTCGATTCCATCAAGAAAAATCTTCTGAGCGACTTCGCCGACCGCGGCTATCTCGAAGGACGCGACATCGTCATCGAACCGCGATTTGCCGAATCGAAGCTCGAGCGCCTTCCGGGCCTCGCCTCGGAGCTGGTCGGTGCGAATGTGGATGTTATCCTTGCACTCGGCGGCCCGGCGTCGGTGGCGTCGCAGAAGGCCACGTCGACGATCCCGGTGATCTTTGCGATCGTCACCGATCCGGTCGCGTTGAAGCTTGTCGCCTCGATGGACAAGCCAGGAGGCAATGTCACGGGCCTCACCAACCTTGATCAGCAGCAGGCCAGCGACCAGTTCAAGCTTCTGAAGGAGGCATTCCCCGGGATCACGCGCGTTGCGATTCTCAGTGATCAAACGATCCCCGGCGCGGATGAACGCGGGCTCGCCCCGATTGACCGCGCCAACGAGGCCGCAGCCAAGGCGCTGGGGCTGGAGCCGCAAATCGTGAAGGTCAAGGGTGCGGACGATCTGGAGGCCGCGATTGCCGGGATGGCAAAGGAGCGCGCGGAGGCGCTGCTGGTCCTTGAAGTGCCGGTGCCCTGGAGCAATCGAAAACGAGTCGGTGAACTGGCCATCAAGAACCGCTTGCCGGCAATGTTTCCCGGCGGCCAGGCGGACGCGGGCGGGGTGATTACTTATGGGGCCAACGTCGCCGATACATGGCGCGAGTTTGCGACATTCGCCGACAAGATTTTCAAGGGCGCGAAGCCGGGCGACCTGCCAGTCGGCGTCGTCACCAAGCGAGAGCTGATATTCAATCTCCAGGCGGCCCAGGCCGTGGGCGTCGAGATTCCACCGGAGCTCTTGAAGCGCGCAGACAAGATCGTGCGGTGAATTCGCGCTGGAGGGATACTAGCGGAAATCGCCGTTCTCGATCGCCTTGATGCTGCCGCGATCGAGCAGATGCGCGCCAAAGCCGCCGCGCGCCAGCGATGAGGCGATCTGCGGTGATGCCAGCAGCAGCACTGTCGTCATCGCCAGCGGCACGGCGCTGAGCCAGTCGAGCCGCACCGGCGTCAGCTCTTCGCTGCTTCCCCGATAGTGCCCTTCGCCCGCGGCGATGCGGCCGCATTCCCGGATCAGGTCACGCCGCGTACCATCGCGCGACGCACTGCCGAGCAGCGCCTGCATCGCCAGATGCGTCCGCACGCCGGCGCGGCCCTCGGGCAGCGGCGCCGGAGTCTCGCCGCGCGAGACGCGCAGCAGCAGATCGACCAGATCGACGCCCGACTGAAAGGCGTTCATCGGCTCGACCAGCCGCGGGTTGCAGTCGATCAACAGCGGCGTCGCGCTGTCGAGCGGCATGATGACGTCGACCGAGAGCGCACCGTGCCAACCAAAATGCGCGCCGATGGTCTCGAGGCCGGCGCGGATCGCCGGCCGGCTCACGCTCTCCTTGATCGCCTCGCCGCCGCCGACACCGGCCGCAATCTGGCGGTAGGCATGGAAGCCGACAAGCGTGCCGTGGCAGAACACCGACTGCGCCTTCTCGACCGTGCCGGTGATCAGATCCTGCGCCAGCACCTCGCCGGCAAAATCGCCTGAGGACTCGAGGTCGTAGAGCGCGCGATTGAGATCACCAGCATCGCGCACGAACCAGACACCGCGGCTGGCGGTGCCGACCGACGTCTTGACAACGGATGGAAACCGCACCGCCTCGCGCAGCTCCTCGGCCGAGTTCACGATCCGGGTCGGGGGCTGCGGCAGCCCGAGCCGGTCGAGCAGGCGGCTGAAGCCGGCCTTGCTGTGCACGGCGCGATAGCTGGCGAAATCCGGCAGCGCGAGGCCGGCACGTGATGCCAGCCCCGCCGCCGCGCGGGCGAACAGAAATCCCTGTTCATGGATCGGCAGCAGCACATCGAAATGCCGCGACGCCAAGAGGCGCTCGACGAAGCGCAGGAAGCCGGCCGGATCCGACCGCAGCGGCGGACAATGGTGGTATTTGCGGACAAAGCGCGAGTAGCGCGCCAGGCACCAGCGCGAGGGGTCGCAAACCTCGACGTGATGGCCGGCCAGTCCGAGGATCGTGATCGCCTCGCGGCCGGAGGTGCTGGAGCCCTCCGACACCAGCACGCGGAGCTGCTTTTTGGGGTCGATCATGGCCGATCATCGCCGTGCTGCCGTGCTTTGTCGCCGCATTTAATGCCGCATGTGTCGATCCGGCACGCCCGCGCCGGGGGCAGCCATGCGCCCGCGTTCATGGACAATTAGCGGCCAATCTCTATTTTCGGCGGGCTTTCCGGAATTAGGGTTTTCAGGCACATGGTCGACGTTTTGGCCGCACCGCAGCAAGCGAAAGCCGACAGTGCGCTGCGCACGCTGACGGGGATTTCGGTCGCCCATTGGGTCAGCCATTTCCATATCTTCGTGCTGCCGATGCTGTTCCCGTTCCTGAAGCAGCAGCTCGGCGTCGGCTATGTCGAGCTCGGCCTGGCGCTGACGGTGTTCGCGGTGGTCTCCGGGCTGACCCAGGCGCCGATCGGTTACCTCGCCGACCATATCGGCGCGCGCAAGATCCTGTTGATCGGACTGACCGTCGGCGGTTGCGCGCTGATCGGGCTCGGCCTGCATCTCAGCTATACGTCGCTGATCGTCTGCGCGGTGCTGCTGGGCCTCGCCAACAGCGTCTATCATCCGGCTGACTATGCAATCCTCTCGGCGCATATGGACGAGGCGCGGATGGGCCGCGCCTTCTCGATCCACACCTTCGCCGGATTCCTCGGCGGCGCGGTTGCGCCCGCGATCATGGCGGCGCTCGTGGCCTCGATCGGCGGCCTCGGCGCGCTGATCGTCGCCGGCGCGGTCGGGCCGCTGGTGGCGCTGTTCCTGATCGTGCTCGGCATTCCCGATGCCGGCGCCAACAAGAACAAGGCAAAGGAGGGCGCCGCGCCGAAGGCGAGCGTAATCACGCCGGCGCTGATGGTGCTGACGGCCTTCTTCACGCTGCTCAGCCTGTCGACCTCGGGCATCAACAATTTCGGCGTGGTCGCACTGATGGGCGGCTACGGCGCGTCGTTCTCGACGGCCAATATCGCGCTGACTGCATTCCTCGGCGCCAGCGCGGCCGGCGTGCTCGCCGGCGGCTATCTCGCCGACTGGACCCACCGCCACAGCCAGGTCGCCGCGGCCTGCTTCGCGGTCAATGCCGCCCTCGTGCTGCTGATTGCGCTGCTCGACCTGCCGCCGGTGGCGCTCACGCTGGCGATGGGGCTCGCCGGATTCCTCGGCGGGGTGATCGCGCCGTCCCGCGACATGATGGTGCGCAACGCGGCGCCGCCCGGCGCCGCCGGCCGCGCCTTCGGCATCGTCTCCACCGGCTTCAACTTCGGCGGCATCGTGAGCCCGCTGCTGTTCGGCTGGATCATGGACCAGCACATGCCGCACTGGGTGTTCGGCGCCTCCGTGGTCTTCATGGTGCTGACCGTGCTGCTTGCCCTCGTCACCGAGCGCAAGCCGCAGGCTTCGGGATACGAGGCCGAGACCGCCAGCCCGCGCGCCTGAAACGCGAAACGTTGCGCACGCGGCGCGGTCATTCCGACCGTCGCGACAGCACCTGCTTCAGGAGCGGCTCGATCCGCGACAGCTCATCGAGATGGACCGCCGACAATTCGGCGAGATGATCGGCCGCAAGGCCGGTTAATTTCAGCAGCACCCGCCGCTGGTCGGCGGGATCGAGCACGCGCTCGACCAGTCCGGCCTCGGACAGCCGGTCGACCAGTTCGACCGTGGTGTGGTGACGAAGCCGCAGCCGTTCGGCCAGATCACCGACCGCAACCGGCCCGCCGCCCGGATACCCCCGGATCGCCAGCAATGCCTGATGCTGCCGCGGTGTCAGGCTTGCGGCCTTCGCGGCGTCCTGGCTGAACTCCAGAAACCGGCGGATCAGATAGCGAAATTGCGACAGCGTTTCGTAATCGCCCTGGCTGGGAACCCGCTTCTGGTCCTGCCTCGGCGATTTCGACGGTCCTTTCAACGCTGCCATTCGATGTCTCCCGCTTGTAATTATATCGCAATGCGATATTACGCCGCGTCCACTTCACCCGAGCCTTACGCCACCAATGAGCGTCATTTCCACCAAATCGAGCGCCTCCGCTACGAACACCGCCCCAAACACCGCCAAAATCGGCGAGAAGGCCAGCCACCTCCTGAGCGACTTCACGACCGATCCGCGCGTCGTGGTGATCTCGGCGATCGCCGTGTTTGTTTCCGCCGCAGGCGTGCTGGCCGGGGCGGGACTGCTGCAGCTGATCAAGCTCGCCACCAACATCGCCTATTTCGGCCAGTTCAGCTTCGCCGACCTGAAATTGCAGGATTCGCCGCTCGGGCTCTGGACCGTGCTGGTGCCGGTCGTGGGCTCGCTGATCATCGGGCTGATGGCGCGTTTCGGCAGCGAGAAGATCCGCGGGCACGGCATTCCGGAAGCGATCGAGGCCATCTTGCTCGGCCGTTCCCGGCTCGACCCCAAGGTGGCGATCCTGAAGCCGTTGTCGTCGGCGGTGTCGATCGGCACCGGCGGCCCGTTCGGCGCCGAGGGCCCGATCATCATGACCGGCGGCGCGATCGGCTCGCTGATCGCGCAGATGCTCCCGGTCAGCGACAACGAGCGCAAGACCCTGCTGGTGGCGGGCGCCGCCGCCGGAATGACCACGGTGTTCGGAACGCCGATCGCCGCGATCATGCTCGCGGTCGAACTGCTGCTGTTCGAATGGACGCCGCGCAGCTTCATTCCCGTCACCGTCGCCGCCGTGGTGGCGGCGGTCGGACGCACCTTCCTGCACATGCCCGCGCCGCTGTTTCCGTTCACCGGCGGCGTCGACATCTCGGTGCTGCAGCTCGGCGCCTGGATGCTGATCGGGATCCTCTCCGGGCTGCTGTCGGGCGTGCTCACCCAGCTGGTCTATGGCTGCGAGGACATCTTCCTCAAGCTGCCGATCCACTGGATGTGGTGGCCGCTGATCGGCGGCCTGGTCGTCGGCCTCGGCGGCTTGATCGAGCCGCAGGCGCTCGGCGTCGGCTATGACAACCTCGCGTCGATGCTGCAAGGCGATGTGGTGCTGAAGGCCGCGCTGCTGCTGCTCGTGGTGAAAGCCGTGATCTGGTCGGTCGCGCTCGGCTCGGGCACGTCGGGCGGCGTGCTGGCGCCGCTGCTCATCATGGGCGGCGCGATGGGAACGGCGCTGAGCGGCTATCTGCCTGAAGCGAGCCCCGGCTTCTGGGCGCTGCTGGCGATGGCGGCGACGATGGGCGGCACGATGCGCTCGCCGCTGACCGCAACCTTCTTCGCGGTCGAGCTGACCGGCAACACCCATGTGCTGCTGCCGCTGATCGCGGCCTGCGGCACCGCGCACGGCGTCACGGTGCTTTTGATGCGGCGCTCGATCCTGACCGAGAAGGTGGCTCGGCGCGGCCATCATCTGGTGCGCGAGTACCGTGTCGATCCGTTCGCGCTGACCCGCGTGCGCGACGTCATGACCAAGGCGGTCGAGACCGTCGCCGACACCATGACGCTGCACGGCGCGGCCGCCTTCCTGACCAACCCGAAGACCGGTCACCCCAGCTTTCCCGTCGTCGACGCCAACCATCACGTGCTCGGCGTGATCGACCCGCCGTCCGTGCTGCGCTGGCGCCGCGCCGGCAAGCATCGCACCGCGACGCTCAGGCAGCTGCTGGCCGGCAGCAAGATCACCGTCGCCTATCCCGACGAATATCTCGACCGGCTCGCCGACCGCCTGATGCAGGTCAACGTCTCGCATCTGCCTGTGATCTCGCGCGAGGATCAGCGCCTCGTCGGCTATATCGGCTGGAAGGACCTGATGCGCGTCCGCGCCAGGCTGCAGGCCGAGGAGACCCAGAAGACAGCGTTCTTCGGCGCGCGATAGGTTCGCGGCGGGTTGCCGGCGGAACAAATTTCCGCCGGACGGCAACGCTCGATCCCTGCTGGCAAATCAGCAACAGCGCATCCCAGAGCTTCATCGGCGCTGGTTGACAGCATCGGGGGCTGACCCATGATGCCGTCAACCAAAAACAGCCTCGGGATGAAATGCCATGACCTCGACCCCAGACCTCGTGATCCGCGGCGGCACCATCGCCGACGGCAAGGGCGGCGACCTCTATGAAGCCGATGTCGCGATCACAGGCGGCAAGATCACTGAAGTCGGCAAGGTTTCGGCGAAGGGCAAGGAAGAGATCGACGCCCGCGGCAAGCTGGTGGCGCCCGGCTTCGTCGACGTCCACACCCATTACGACGGCCAAGTGACCTGGAGCCATGACATCACGCCGTCGTCGCAGAACGGCGTCACCACGGCGATCATGGGCAATTGCGGCGTCGGCTTCGCGCCGTGCCGGCCGAGCGACCACACCAGGCTGATCCAGCTGATGGAAGGCGTCGAGGACATTCCGGAGCCGGTGCTCTCCGCCGGCATTCCCTGGGCGTGGGAGAGCTTCCCCGACTACATGGAGTGGCTGTCGAAGCGCGATTTCGACATGGATATCGGCGCGCAGCTGCCGCATGCCGCGCTGCGGGTCTATGTGATGGGCGAGCGCGGCGCGCGCCGCGATCCGGCAACGGCCGAGGACAACAAGGCGATGGCGGCGCTCGCCGGCGACGCAGTGCGGGCGGGCGCGCTGGGTTTCTCGACCTCGCGCACGCTCAATCACCGCACCTCGACCGGCGACTACACGCCGACGCTGAAAGCCGGCGAAGATGAACTGACCGCGATCGCCGGCGCGATGCATGGCGTCGGCCGCAGCGTGCTGCAATTCGTGCTCGACCAGAGCACCGTGCACGAAGACCTGCCGATGATGCTGCGGGTCGCCGAGAACACAAGGTGCCCGATCTCGTTCTCTGTCGCACAGGCCGACAAGGCGCCGCGGCGCTGGCGGCAGACCATGGACACCATCAATGAAGCCGCCGCCCGCGGCCTGTCGATCACGACCCAGATCGCGGCACGGCCGGTCGGGCTGCTGCTCGGGCTCGAATTGTCGCGCAATCCGTTCCAGACCCATCCGAGCTATCGCGAGATCGCCAAATTGCCGCTGGCCGAGCGGCTCGCGCATCTGCGTCGGCCCGAGGTGCGCGCGGCGATCCTGAGCGAGAGCGCGACGGCGACCGACGATCCGCTGTTCTTCCGGCCGAACTACGACAAGATGTATCTCTTGGGTAATCCGCCGAACTATGAGCAGCCGCCGGAAAACGCGCTCGGGCCGCAGGCGCGGCGCCAGGGCCGTCAGCCGGAAGAGCTTGCCTATGACGCGATGCTGACCGACGAGGGTCGCGGCATGCTCTATGTGCCGTTCCTGAATTACGCCGACGGCAACCTCGACGCCGTGCATGAGATGCTGCGCGAGCCCAGTGCCGTGCCCGGCCTGTCCGACGGCGGCGCGCATTGCGGCATCATCTGCGATGCCAGCTTCCCGACCTATCTCTTGACGCACTGGACGCGCGACCGCAGCCGCGGCGAGAAGCTCTCTATCCCGTTCGTGGTCGCGGCGCAGTCGCGCAAGACCGCGCTGTCGGTCGGTCTGTATGATCGCGGCGTGATCGCTCCTGGCTTCAAGGCCGACGTCAACGTGATCGATTACGACCGGCTGCATTTGCACCCTCCGAAGGTGCATTACGACCTGCCGGTCGGCGGCCGCCGCCTCCTGCAGCAGGTCGACGGCTATGACGCCACCATCGTGTCGGGCATCGTGACCCAGCGCGAGGGCAAGGCCACCGGCGCACGCCCGGGCAGACTGGTGCGCGGCGCGCAGGGGATGAATTGAGAGACGCAGCGATCCGGGCTACGGGACTCCCGCCTCTCCCTTGTGGGAGAGGCCGGATCGCATGCAGCGGAGCGCAATGCGATCCGGGTGAGGGGTTGCGGTCTCTCGAGGGACGGAGCTCGCGGAGGCAGACCCCTCACCCGGATTTCCCGCTGACGCGCGAAATCCGGCCTCTCCCACAAGGGGAGAGGCGAAGTGGAGCGAGTTGCCAGAGGTGCGCCCCTTACGTCGGCGACATCGCGCCTTTGATCGTGCCTGCCGGCTGCGACGTGCCGGTCAGCCGCGCCCGCTCGCTGTTCGGCCACAGCAGCAGCAATCCGAGCAGGCCGGAGCCGGCCATGATCGCCGCGTTGATAGTGAAGCCGGACATGTAACCGGCCATCGGCGTGGCCGCGTGCTGGATCACATTGCCCATCACCATCGGCGCCAGGATGCCCGAGATCGTGTAGAGCGCGCCGTAGATCGCGATGATCGCGCCGCGCTGCGACACCGGCGTGAACTCGCCGAGCATCGGCGGGCACACCACGTAGATCGAGCCGCACAGGCCGGAGCCGATCACCAGCAGCGCGATCATGATCCCGCCGGGCGGCGCATAGGGCAGCATCGCAAGGATGGCGCCGCCGAAGATCAGCGGCACCGAGCCGAGCACGCCGCGCGCGCCGCGGGTGGTGAAGCCGCGCGCCAGCATCAGCTGCGAGATCCAGCCGGTCAGCAGCACGATCGTCGCGCCGAAGATCCAGGGCAGGATCGAGACGAAGCCGGCCTGGTGCTGCGAGAAGCCGAGCCCCTCGATGATGAAGGACGTGAACCAGGTGAGCCCGAGCGACAGCGCCCAATAGGCGCCGAAGGTTGCCACCACGCAGCCGATGAAGGTGCGCGAGGTCAAAAGCTTCCAATACGGAATCCGCGGCTCGTCGGCCGTCACGGCAGACGTCGACACCAGCGGCCCTTCCTTGCCGAGCGCGAACCAGGCGACGGCCCAGATCAGGCCGACGATGCCGAGCGCGCCGAAGGCGTGATGCCAGCTGTGATTGACGATGATCCAGTTCAGCGCGGGCACCGCGAGGATCACGCCGAACGCGGAGCCCTGCGACAGGATCGCGGTCGGCAGCGTGCGCTTCTCGTCCGGAAACCATTTGTAGATCGCGTGCGCCGCGACCGAGAACGCCGGCCCCTCGCCGGCGCCGAGGATGATGCGGCAGATCACCAGCGTCGTGAAGCTGACGGTGCCGACCATCGGAAATTGCGCCAGCGACCAGATCACCGCCAGGATCAGCAGCACCCAGCGGGTGGCGACGCGGTTGACGATGAAGCCGACCACGATCGCCGAGATCGAGAACAAGAGGAAGAATGACGAGCCGAGATCGCCGAACTGCTCCTGGGTGAGGCCCATTTCCTTCTTGATCGGCACGCCGGCGAGCCCGACCACGATCTTGTCGGCAAAGTTCACCACCATGAACAGGAATAGAAGGAAGGTGATTTGCCAGGCGCCCTTCGGCGTCCCCTTTGACAGCCCCTCTGACGTCCTCTCGGGCGTCGCTTGCGTCGTCATGTCCGGCTCCCCGTCGTTTCGTTTTTGGCTTCGTAAATCGGCCCCGTCCGGCGATGCTAGCCACGCCTCGCCGTGCAACGCAACACCGCATTTCCTCGGGGTTGTGCGCCCCGGAGCGCTTCTAACGGCCCGATCACGATCGCGTCGGTCGCGCCAGTGGAGCGGTGAACTGTCATGTCCCGACTGCTATGTTCAGGGCCAACGAAAAGCCCGGGGTTATTTCATGAACAGATTGATCCTATGTGCCGCCACCTGCGCAGCACTTGTATCCGCCGCGCTGCTTGCCGCGCCTCAAGTTCGCGCGGCAGACGCCGCCAATCCCGACTACGCCGCGATCGTCGCCGCACCCGATCGCAGCGATGCGGATCGTCAGGTCGACCAGCGCCGGCAGCCGGCCAAGATGCTCGCCTTTGCCGGCGTCAAGCCCGGTATGACGATCCTCGACATGGCGGCGAGCGCGGGTTACAGCACCGAACTATTGGCGCGCACCGTAGCCCCGTCGGGCAAGGTCTACGCACAGGATTCCGCGACCGTGCTCGAGCGCTTCGTCAAGGACAAGTTCGACAATCGCGCCAAGGCGCCGGCGATGAAGAACGTCGTCCATGTGGTGCGGGACTATGACGACCCGATCCCGCCCGAGGTCAAGGACCTCGACATGATCACCTTCTTCTTTTTCTATCACGACATCACCTATCTGCCGGTCGACCGCGCCGCGATGAACAAGAAGATGTTCGCCGCGCTCAAGCCGGGCGGCTTCCTCGTGATCGCGGATCACTCCGCCAAGACGGGCGAAGGCACCAATGTCGCCAAGACGCTGCACCGGATCGAGGAGAGCACCTTGAAGCAGGAGATCGAGGCGGCCGGCTTCAAGCTGGTGGCCGAGGGCGATTTCCTGCATCATGCGGAGGACCCCAAGGACATTCCCGTCTTCAAGGCACCGGTGCCGATCGACGAGTTCGTCCTGAAATACCAGAAGCCGCAATGAGGCACGGCCATCGTTTCATCTGACCAGACCGCCGCAGTGCTTCGCGTCACCGGACTGACCAAGAGTTACCGCTCTGCCGGCGAAGACGTCGCTGTGCTGCGCGGCGTCGACCTTGCCGTTGCGACCGGCGAGAGCGTGGCGCTATCGGGCGAATCCGGCAGCGGCAAGAGCACGCTGCTGCATCTGATCGCGGGGCTCGATGCCGCCGACAGCGGCGAGATCGCCCTCGCCGACACCGTCGTCTCCGACCTCAACGACGCTGGCCGCGCCGAATTACGCCGCGACCGGCTCGGCCTCGTGTTCCAGCAATTCAATTTGATCCCGAGCCTGACGGTCACGGACAATCTCGTGTTTCAGTCGCGCATCGCCGGCCGGCATGACGCCGCCTGGCACGACGAACTGGTCGAGCGCCTCGGCCTGAGAAGCCTGCTCAGGCGCTATCCCGAGCAACTGTCCGGCGGTCAGCAGCAGCGCGTCGCGATCGGCCGCGCGCTGGCGCCAAAGCCGCTGTTGCTGCTCGCCGACGAGCCGACCGGCAATCTCGACGAGGACACCGCCGACGAGGTGCTGGCACTGGCACGCGATCTGGTGACCCGCACCGGCTGCGGCTTCCTGATGGTCACACACAGCGCGCGGCTTGCGGCGACGCTCGACCGCCAGGTCACCCTGCATGCCGGGATCGTCGCATGAGGCGCGCGCTGTGGATCCTTGCGGTGCTGCTCAGCCACTGGCGGCGGCATCCGATGCAGCTCGCAACGCTCTTGATCGGACTGATCTCGGCCACCGCGCTGTGGAGCGGCGTGCAGGCGCTGAACCAGCAGGCCCGCATCGCCTATGACCGCGCTGCCGCGACCTTCGGCGGATCGCGCACTGCAATGCTGGTCGCCAGGGACAGCGCGACCTTCCCGCAACAACTGTTCGTCGATCTGCGCCGTGCCGGCTGGCCGGTGTCGCCGATGCTGGAGGGCCGGGTCCAGATCGACGGGCGCAGCTTCCGCCTGCTCGGCATCGAGCCGGTGACGCTGCCGTCCGAGGTCGGCAACGCGCCGGCGGTCGGACGCGGCAGCCTGCAATCCTTCGTCACGCCGCCGGGCGAAATGCTGGTGGCCCCGGAAACGCTACGCGATCTCGGCCTCAAGGAAGGCGAGCAGCCGCAGGCCAACGGCATGAGCTTGCCGCCGCTGCGCGTACAGGCCGAGCTCGCGCCCGGCGCACTGATCGTCGATATCGGTATCGCGCAGGACATCCTCAAAATGCCCGGCCAGGTCTCGCGCCTCCTCGTTGGCAGGTCCAAAGCGCCGCACGCAACGCTCGAAAGCGTGGCGGGTGACAAGCTCCGCCTGGTCGAGCCGAGCGCGGAGAGCGACCTCGAACGCCTCACCGACAGCTTCCATCTCAACCTCACTGCGTTCGGCCTGCTGTCGTTCTTCGTCGGCCTGTTCATCGTCAACTCCGCGATCGGCCTCGCCTTCGAGCAGCGGCTGCCGATGCTGCGCACACTGCGCGCCTGTGGCGTCTCGGCGCGAATGCTCAACACCGTGCTGGTGATCGAGCTGGTGTCGCTGGCGCTGGTCGCCGGCCTCATCGGCCTCGTCTGCGGCTACTTCATTGCGGCTGCCTTGCTGCCGGATGTCGCGGCCTCGCTGCGCGGGCTCTATGGCGCGCAGATTCCCGGACAGCTTTCGCTTAAACCCGCCTGGTGGTTCGCCGGCATCGCTATCAGCATTCTTGGCGCGCTCGCCGCGGCGGCTGCGAGCCTTGCCAAGGCGATCCGGATGCCGGTGCTGGCGACGGCGCAGCCGCAGGCCTGGCAGCAGGCGCAGCGGCGCTGGCTGCTGCTCCAGAGCGCGGCGGCACTCGCGGTGTTTGCGGTCGCCGCGGGCCTGATCTGGTTCGGCGATTCCCTGATCGCGGGCTTCGCCGTGCTCGCCGCGCTGATGCTCGGCGCGGCGCTGATCCTGCCGATGGTCCTGCAGATTGCGCTGGCCTTCGGGCAGCGCAGCGCGCGGGCGCCGGTCGGCATCTGGTTCTGGGCCGACAGCCGCCAGCAATTGTCGGGACTGTCGCTGGCGCTGATGGCGCTGCTGCTTGCGCTCGCGGTCAATGTCGGCGTCGGCACCATGGTGGAAAGTTTCAACCGCACCTTCCTGGTCTGGCTCGACGGAAGGCTCGCCGCCGACGTTTACATCAGCGCCGCCAGCGATCAGCAGGCAAAGGAGATCAAGGCCTGGCTGCGCGATCGGCCCGAGGTTCAGGCCATCCTGCCCGGCGGCCGCGCCGACACCCAGCTCGACGGCGCGCCGATCGAGGTGCTCGGCCTGCCCGACCACGCCACCTATCACGACAGCTGGCCGTTGCTCGAAAGCGTCGCAAATGCGTGGGTTCGGCTGCGGCCCGGCGACACCTGCCTCGTCAGCGAGCAGCTGTCGCGGCGGATGAAGCTGGCGATCGGCGATCATATCGAGGTACCCGCCCCCGGCGGCAACTGGCCGCTCGAGATCGTCGGCATCTATGCCGATTACGGCAACCCCAAGGGCCAGATCGCGGTCAACTTCGCCGCGCTGACCCGGCGCTTCCCGCAGACACCAATGACACGGATGGGCCTCCGCGTGGCACCGGATAAGATCGCACCGCTGATCACCGCGCTACAGGAGAAATTCGGTCTCGATGATCACAACATCGCCGACCAGGCCAGGATGAAAACGGAATCGAAGCGGGTCTTCAACCGCACCTTCTCGGTGACCGCCGCGCTCAACGCCTTCACGCTCGGCGTCGCCGGCATTGCGCTTTTGACCAGCCTGCTCACGCTGGCCAATTCGCGGCTGCCGCAGCTGGCGCCGCTGTGGGCGATCGGCCTGACCCGGCGGCGGCTCGCCGCGCTCGAACTGTTGAAGACCATGGCGGTCGCGCTGATCACCGCGCTGTTTGCGCTGCCGCTCGGCCTGCTGGTGGCGTGGTGCCTGCTTGCGATCGTCAACGTCAAGGCGTTCGGCTGGCGGCTGCCGTTCCACATTTTCCCGCTGCAGCTGATCGAGCTGCTCGCGGTGGCGCTGGCCGCCGCATTCTGTGCCGCGGCGCTTCCGGTCGCGAGGCTGGCGCGCATGCAGCCCGCCAGCCTGATCAGGATCTTTGTCAATGAGCGCTAGCGGCACCATCACCCGTCGCGCCTTTGCCGGCGGTGCGCTGGGGCTGGCGCTCGGCGGCAAGACGTTCGCGCAGGGCTTCGCCGGGCTCGGCGAGACCGCGGAAGGATTTGCCGCCGTCACGCCGGGCAAGCCATTCACGTTCCCCACGGACCACGGCCCGCATCCGGAATTCCGGATCGAATGGTGGTACGTGACCGCCAACCTGTCCGACACGAGCGGCGCGGCCTATGGCGCGCAATGGACGCTGTTCCGCCAGGCGATGAAAGCGGGCGGACCGGCCGAGGGCTGGGCCAATCAGCAGCTCTGGATGGGCCACGCCGCCGTGACCAGCGCCGGCACGCACCGCTTCAGCGAGACCTTTGCCCGCGGCGGCGTCGGGCAGGCCGCGGTCGAAGCCACGCCGTTCCGCGCCTGGATCGACGCCTGGGAGCTGCGCGGGCGCGATGCGTTCGATACCCAGCGCGTCGCACCGCTCGAGCTCAAGGCCTCCGCCGCCGACTTCAGCACCGCGCTGCGGCTCGACGCCGACCGCGCCCTGGTGCTGCAGGGCGACCACGGCTACAGCCGCAAGTCGGATCGCGGGCAGGCCTCCTATTATTACAGCCAGCCGTTCTACAAGGCGTCCGGCCGCATCGTGATCGACGACAGACCGATCGATGTCACGGGCATGGCCTGGATGGATCGCGAATGGAGCAGCCAGCCATTGGCGGCCGATCAGACCGGCTGGGACTGGTTCTCGCTGCATCTGCCCGGCGACGAGAAGCTGATGCTGTACCGGCTGCGCCAGAAGGACGGCCGCGAAAACCTGTTCGGCAACTGGATCACGCCGGACGGCCGCTCGGCCGAGATCGCCGCCGGCAGCAACAGCATCGCGCCGCTCGCGACCACCGAGATCGACGGCCGCAAGCTGCCGACATCATGGCGCGTCAACCTGCCCGCACGCGGCCTTGCCATCGAGACCACGCCGCTCAATCCGAAGGCCTGGATGGGAACCAGCTTCCCCTATTGGGAAGGCCCGATCCGCTTTGCAGGCAGCCACGCCGGAATCGGCTATCTTGAGATGACGGGGTACTAGGACGTGACGGAATTGGTCCGAATGGGGCCGCGGCATAACTGTGCTCCCTCGCCCCGTTCTTACGGGGAGAGGGTTGGGGTGAGGGGCCGTCTCCGCGTACCCGGTGACAGCTGGTGTCGCCGAGGTCCCCCTCACCCGGAACGCATCTGACGATGCGTTCCGACCTCTCCCCGCGCGCGGGGAGAGGTAAAGCGAGGCCGCATGTCACACCGGGCCTCGCTGACCCGTCATGACATCGGGGCCATTGGAAAGAGGAAATGCCTGACATGTACCACTACACCGCCATCGTCACCTGCCTTGCGGTCGCGCTGCACTTCTTCTTCGCGCTGCAGGTCGCCCGCGCCCGCGCGGTCTACGGGGTCAAGCTGCCGGCGATCACGGGAAATCCGGATTTCGAGCGCATCTACCGCATCCAGATGAACACGCTGGAATGGATGCCGATCTTCCTGCCGTCGCTCTGGCTGTTCGCGGTCTATGTCGGCGATGCCGCCGCGGCGGCGGTCGGCGCGATCTGGGTGATCGGCCGCATCGTCTATTTCATCGGCTATCGCGAAGCAGTGGCAAAACGCAGCCCCGGCTTCGCCATCCAGGCGCTCGCCTGCGTCATCCTCTGGGTTGGCGCGATCGGCGGCGCGGTGTGGCGGCTGGCGCATTGAAGGCGCGGTCGCGCCATAACCACTACCGTCGTCCTGGCGAAAGCCAGGACCCATATGTGGACGGCCCCCGTGGCACAAGAGCTGTTTGGTGAGATCGGATCGCTTGCATCCATATGTCCGGCCTGTTGGGTGCGATCGAATGGATCGCTGGCCAAGATGGTTTGCGCGATGCGAGTTCCAAACAACCACGCGGCCTGTTGGCGGCCGATGGGTCCTGCGGACTGTCTCGCATCGTTGCTCGATCGATCGCTCCATCTGCTCTTGCAGCTCCGGTCGGCCGGCGAGCGAGCCCGCCGGCTAATCGATTAGGCGGCGGCTGTCATGGGATTCATCCGTGCCGCCTCGTAACTCTCGCCCGTTGCCATCAGCTTCCAGGCGATACGGGCCACTTTGTTGGCGAGCGCCACGGCCGCAAGCTTCGGCGGCTTGCGCTTGATCAGGGCCAGCAGCCAGCGCGAGTGATGACCGCGTCCCCGCCTGGCCTGCTGGATCACCGCTGTGGCCCCGACCACCAGCAGACGGCGCAAGTTCTCATCGCCAGCCCGCGTGATCTTGCCAAGCCTGGTCTTGCCAGCGGTGGAGTGGTCCTTGGGTGTCAATCCCAGCCAGGCCGCAAAATGACGACCAGAACGGAACGTGCGCGGATCAGGTGTCTTCATCACCAGCGCGGTTGCAACGATCGGACCGACCGAGGGGATCTGAGCCAAGCGCCGGCCCGTGGCATCGGCGCGGTGCCAGGCCATCAGCTTGGCCTCAACCGCCTCCAACTCACCCTCGAGCCTGACGCGCTCCCGGCCCAGCACCACAAACAGCTCGCGCGCCAGAACCGGAAGCGTCTCGTCCTGCGCAATCCGCACCAGCAGGGGTTCGATCGCGTCCAGTCCCTTGGGGGCGATCAGGCCATACTCCGCCGCGTGGCCGCGTATCGTATTGGTCAGCTGGGTGCGCCGGACGATCAATCCGTCGCGGACACCCATCAGCATCAGCGCGGCCTGCTGCTCGGCCGTCTTCACCGGCACGAAGCGCATGCTCGGCCGGCTCATCGCTTCACACAGGCCTTCTGCATCCCGCCCGTCATTCTTGTTCCGCATCACGTAGGGTTTGACCAATTGCGGTGCCATCAGCTTCACCTCGTGACCGAGCTTGGAAAGCTGACGCGCCCAATGTTGCGAAGCCCCGCAGGCCTCCATCCCGATCACAGTCGGCGGCAATTTGGCGAAGAACTCCAGCACTTGTTTGCGCGACAGCTTCTTGCGCAGCACCACCTGCTCCGCCGCATCAACCCCATGCAGCACAAAAATATACTTCGACGTATCAATCCCAATGCGGATAATCTGGTTCACGGACGGCTCCCATGTATGAGATCTAGACAACCTCATTCTGGCACACTGATGCCGTAGGGGGCCGTCCACACCATCAACCACAGAGCGTGGTTATGGGCAATCTGATGGCCACAGCGTGGTGCAACAACATCCAATCGGGGTAATGGGTCCCCTGAGTTCACAAACGAAGTGCAACACTTCCTTGAGGAGGTGTTGCCATGGGGCGGACTTACAAGCAGCTCTCTCTGGACGACCGATGCGAGATTGCCTGCCTATCGGCCAATGGCAGCTCGGTCCGGCAAATCGCGGCAGCTCTGGATCGCTCGCCATCAACGATCTCTCGGGAACTGAGGCGCAATCGGGGGAGCCAGGTCGGCTACAAGCCGAGCTATGCCCAGCACCAGATGCGAGCGCGGCGCTGGACGGGCGGACGCCTCGAACGGGAGCCCGGCCTGCGCCGCGCGGTGTTGCAACGCCTTCGCCGCGGCTGGTCGCCCGAGCAGGTCGCTGGCCGGCTGGCCCGCGAGTGCGGGCGCAAGGTGATCTCCCACGAGACCATCTACCGCTTCATCTATGGCCAACTCAGGCGCACCACGGACTTCAACTGGCGGCGCTATCTGCCGCGCGCCAAGAGCAAGCGCGGCTGCCGCGGCAAGCGGGGCGGCAGCCCCGCAAGCTTCATCGAAGGCCGTGTACCCTTGGCAAATCGGCCGCTCGAAGCGGCCGACCGCAGCGTGCCCGGACACTGGGAGGCCGACCTGATGATGTTCTCGAAATACGGTCAGGCCGTGCTGGCCGTGCACGAGCGCACCTCGCGGCTGCTGCTCGGCATCCGCCTTGCCAGCAAGGTCGCGCGCGGTGTCGCCCGCCATCTCGTGGGCTTCTTCGCGACCCTTCCACAAGAGCTGCGCCAGAGCGTTACCTTCGACAACGGCACCGAGTTCGCCGGTCACCTGGCGCTGCACCGCCTCTCGATCGCGACCTTCTTCTGCGATCCCCATGCCCCCTGGCAGAAGGGTGGCATCGAGAACGCCATCGGCAGGATGCGCCGCTTTATTCCCCGCAAGACGGATCTCGTAACCCTCTCGACCGCCAGATTCCGCCAGTTCATCGCCGCCTACAACAACACCCCGCGCAAATGCCTTGACTACCGCACGCCTGCCGAGTCCTTTGCTCAAGTGTTGCACTTCGAATGTGAATCCACCTCCTGGCTTTCGCCAGGACGACACCACCCGTGGATATTCGCCTCACTTGGTCAGCGGGCAGCCGCTTTCCTTGGCGGTGAAGAAGGCCTTGTCGCCGGGCACCACGGCGATCTGCTTGTAATAGTCCCACGGCTTCTTCGATTCCGAGGGCTTCTTGACCTCGAACAGATAGAGGTCGTGCACCATGCGGCCGTTCGCGAGCACCTTGCCCTTGGCGAAGGCGTCATCGACCGGCAGCTCCTTCAGCTTGGCGGCGACCGCCTCGCTGTCCTTGGTGCCGGCGGCCTTCACCGCCTTCAAATAGCTCAGCGTCGCCGAATAGGTGCCGGCATGGATCATGCTCGGCATCCGGCTGGTGCGCTTGAAGAAGCGCTCGCTGAAGGCGCGCGAGGCGTCGTCGTGGTCCCAGTAGAAGCCCTCGGTGAGCACGAGACCTTGCGCCGCCTCGAGCCCGAGACCGTGCACCTCCGACAGCGTCATCAACAGGCCGGCAAGCTTCTGGCCGCCGCGCACGATGCCGAACTCGGCCGCCTGCTTGATCGAGTTGGTGGTGTCGAGTCCGGCGTTGGCGAGCCCGATGATCTTGGCCTTCGAGCTCTGCGCCTGCAGCAGGAAGGACGAGAAGTCCGACGAATTGAGCGGCACGCGGACCGAGCCGACCACCTTGCCGCCCTTTGAGGTGACGATGTCGCTGGTGTCCTTCTCCAGCGCGTAGCCGAAGGCGTAGTCGGCGGTCAGGAAGAACCAGGTGTTGCCGCCGGCTTCCGTCAGCGCACCGCCGGTTCCGACGGCGAGCGCGCGGGTGTCATAGGCCCAGTGGAAGCTGTAGGGCGTGCAGGCATCGCCGGTGATACGGGAGGTCGCCGCGCCGACCACGATGTCGATCTTCTTCTTTTCCTTCGACAGCTCCTGCACCGCGAGCGCGACCGACGACGTCGTGAGCTCGGTGATCATGTCGACGTTCTCGACCTCGTACCAGCGCCGCGCGATCGCGGTCGCAAGATCCGGCTTGTTCTGATGGTCGGCGGTAACGATCTCGATCTTCTGTCCCAGCACCTCGCCGCCGAAATCCTCGACCGCCATCCGCGCGGCTTCGAGCGAATATTTGCCGCCGTAGTCGGCATAGACGCCGGACTGATCGTTCAGGATGCCGATCTTGACGCCCTGGGCCATCGCCGGCGCCGCAAGCATCAGGCTGCAGGCCGCGACCGCGGCCAAAAATCCGGACTTCATTCTATGCTCTCCCAGCAGTTTCTATCAGGAAAAATCGGCGCGACATTATTTTATAACCCCACGCCTGCCCATCTCTTTCCGCTCAGCCAAAAGTATGGGCTCGCGTCGACAGCACTTGCTAACTTCCCGTCACCCTGAGGAGCGCGGAACGCGCGTCTCGAAGGGTCGACGGCCCGGCCGGTGGCCGTGCGTCTTTCGAGACGCCTGCTTCGCAGGCTCCTCAGGATGACGGGGAAGGACTTGCTGCTGCGGAACGTTGGGTGCCGCCCTCACCCCGCCACGGTTGCCTTGGGCTCGGCCGGCTTGCCCTCGTTCTTTCCTTCCGCGAGGTTGCGCACCACCATGTAGAAGATCGGCGTGAAGACCAGGCCGAACAGGGTGACGCCGAGCATGCCGAAGAACACGGCAACGCCGACCGCCTGCCGCATCTCCGAGCCCGAACCGGTCGACACCACCAGCGGCAGCACGCCGAGGATGAAGGCGAACGAGGTCATCAGGATCGGCCGCAGACGGAGCCGGCAAGCCTCGATCACCGCGTCCAGCCGCGACCTCCCCTCGAGCTCGATGTCGCGTGCGAACTCGACGATCAGGATCGCGTTCTTGGCGGCCAGCCCCACCAGCACCACGAAGCCGATCTGGGTCAGGATGTTGACGTCCTGGCCCATCAGGCGCACGCCGATCGTGGCCGCGAACAGGCACATCGGCACGATCAGGATCACCGCGAACGGCAATGTCCAGCTGCCATATTGCGCGGCCAGCACCAGATAGACGAACAGCACGCAGATCGGAAACACGTAGAGGCCGGCATTGGCGCCGGTGACCTGCTGGTAGGACAGGTCGGTCCACTCGAACGAAAAGCCGCTCGGCAATGTCTGGTCGGCGAGCTGCTTGATGGTGTTGAGCGCCGTCGTCGAGCTCACGCCCGGTGCCGGCTCACCCTGTAGTTCGGACGCCGAGTACAGATTGTAGCGCGCGACGCGGTCGGGTCCCGAGACGTCCTTGAAGTCCACGATGCTGCCGAGCATCACCATGTCGCCGGCGACGTTGCGGGTGCGCAGCCTTGCGAGATCGGGGCTGTCTTTCCGGAACGGCAGATCGGCTTGCGCGGTAACGTGATAGGTGCGGCCGAACAGGTTGAAGTCGTTGACATAGGTCGAACCAAAATAGGTCTGGATCGTGTCATTAATGTTGGCGATCGGCACCCCAAGCTTCTGCGCCTTGACGCGATCAATGTCGACGAACAGCTGCGGCGTGTTCGCGGTGAACGGCGAGAACACCGACGTGAGAGACGGCGATTTGCGCGCGGCTGTCACCAGTTCATCGGTCGCGGAAGCCAGCAGTTCGGGTCCGCGCCCCTGCCGGTCCTGGACGCGGATGGTGAAGCCACCACCGGTGCCGATGCCGGGCACGGCCGGCGGCGGAATGACGATGATGAAGGCGCCCTGGATCACCGACAGACGCTTGCGCAATTCGGCCGTGATCGCGTTCGCCGTCAGCCCCTTCTTCAGGCGCGCCTCCGGCTCGTCGAATACCGGGAACAGCGCCGCGGCGTTGCCCTGCTGCGTGCGCGTCGCACCGGAGAAGCCGGCGAACGCCGCGACGCGAACGATGCCCGGCGTATCCAGCGCGATCCGCTCGATCTCGCGCACAACAGCGGTGGTCCGCGCCAGCGACGCGGCGCCCGGCAGTTGCGCCGAGATGATGACGTAGCCGCGATCCTGCGCCGGAATGAAGCCCTGCGAGGTGGTCGCGAGCAGCCAGCCGGCGCTGCCGATCAGTACGAGGTAGAGCGCAAGCATCACCACCGTATGCCGGATCACGAAGTCGGCCACCGATGCATAGCCGTGCGCGAGCCGGTCGAACACCCGGTTGAACAGCGCGGTGAAGCTGTCCCAGCCGCGCGCGATGATGTTCCAGCGCGCCGGCGGGCGTTTCTCCTCATGCGGCACCAGGATCTGCGAGGCCAGCGCCGGCGACAGCGTCAGCGAGCAGAAGCAGGAGATCGCGGTCGCGACCGCGATGGTGACCGCGAATTGCTGGAAGAACTGCCCGGAGATGCCGCCGAGGAAGGCGGTCGGCACGAACACCGCGCACAGCACGAGCGCGATCGAGACCAGCGCGCCGCCGACCTCCTCCATGGTCTTGAGCGCAGCGTCGCGCCTGCTCATGCCGTGCTCGAGATGCCGCTCGACATTCTCGACCACCACGATGGCGTCGTCGACCACGATGCCGACCGCCAGCACGAGGCCGAACAGTGTCAGATTGTTGATCGAGAAGCCGAGCGCGGCCATCACCGCGAAGGTGCCGACCAGCGACACCGGGATCGCGATGATCGGGATGATCGCAGGCCGCCATCCCTGCAGGAACACCAGCACCACGATGACGACGAGCGCCATCGCCTCGTAGATCGTCTTGATCAGCTCGTGGACCGATTGGGCGATGAATTCGGTCGGGTTGTAGCCGATATTGTAGTCGAGCCCCTTCGGGAAACTCGCCTTCATCCGCTCCATCGTGTCGGAGATGCTCTTGGCGGTCGCGAGCGCGTTCGATCCGGGCCGTTGCGTCACCAGCAGCGCGACGGCGGATTTGCGCAGCAGGAAGCTGTTGGTGGCGTAGGACAGCGCGCCGAGCTCGACGCGGGCGACGTCGCGCAGACGTACCGTGCGGCCGTCGGAGCCGGCCTTCACCACGATGTCCTCGAACTGCCTGATGTCCTTGAGGCGGCCGGTGAAGACGAGGTTCGGCTGGAATGCGCGATCGGCGATCGGCGGCTCGGCGATCTGGCCGCCGGCGATCTGCAGGTTCTGCGCCCGGATCGCCGCCAGCACCTCGGTCGAGGTCAGGCCGAGATTGGCGATCCGGTCGGGATCGAGCCACAGCCGCATCGAATAGTCGCGCGCGCCGAACATCTGGATGTCGCCGACGCCATCGAGCCGCAACAGCTGGTCGCGGACCTGCAGCAGCGCGTAGTTGGAGATGTAGAGCTGGTCGAACGTGTCGTCGGGCGACAGCATGAACACGACCATCAGGATGTCGGGCGAGTTCTTGCGCGTGGTCACGCCGTTGCGCTGCACCTCTTCGGGCAGCCGCGGCTGCGCGATCGCGACGCGGTTCTGCACCAGCACCTGGGCCTTGTCGAGGTCGGTGCCGAGCTTGAAGGTCGCGGTGATGGTGAGCTGGCCGTTCGACGTCGCCTGGCTGTAGAGATACAGCATGTCCTCGACGCCGTTGATCTCCTGCTCGATCGGCGCAGCGACGGTATCGGACACAGTCTGCGCCGAGGCGCCCGGATATTGCGTGGTGACCACGACGGTCGGAGGCACCACTTGCGGATATTCCGAGACCGGCAGCGTCGGATAGGCGATCGCGCCGACGATCAGCAGCACGATCGACAGCACCATCGCGAGGATGGGCTGGTTGATGGAGAGCCTGCCGAGATTCATGGTTTGGCACCTGCGGCGGGCTTGTCAGCGGCCGCGGGCTTGTCGCCTGCCGCGGGCTTGGAATCCGCCGGAGCCTGCGCCATCTTCGGCGTCACCTTGGCGCCGACGCGGGCGCGCTGCAGGCCGTCGACGATCACGTGATCCTCCGCCTTGAGGCCTTCGCGGACGACGCGCAGGCCATCGTCGAGCGGCCCGAGCGTGACAGCTCTTGCTTCCACCGTATTGTCGTCCTTGACCACGAACACGATCTTGCGCGACTGGTCGGTGGCAACAGCGCTGTCCGGGATCAGCAGCGCCTCATAGGGCGAGGAGCCGATGATGCGGACGCGGCCGAACTGGCCGGGCAGGACCGACAGATCCTTGTTCGGAACGACCGCGCGGCTGCGCAGCGTCGCGGTCGAGACGTCGAGCCGATTGTCGAGGAAGTCCATCTTGCCCTCATGCGAGGGCTTGGTTTCGCCGGTCAACGCGATCTGCACCGGGTTCGCCGTGTCGCGCGAGCTCGGCCGCCTGCCTTCGAACCACAGCTTGCTGTTGCGCTGATAGGTCGCCTCGTCGACGTCGAAATAGATGTAGATCGGATCGAGCGACACGATCGAGGTCAGCAGCGTCGCGCCGCCCTCGCTGCCCTGCACGAGATTGCCCGGAGTGACCAGATGCCGGCTGACGCGGCCGGTGATCGGCGCCAGCACATGGGTGAATTCGACATTGAGCTGCGCGGCCTTCAGCGTGCCTTCGGCCTGGGTCTCGGCGGCGCGCGCCGCCTGCAATGCCTGACGGCGCTGATCGACGACTTGCTCCGAGACCGCGCTGGTCTGCACGAGGTTCAGCCCGCGCTCGAGATCGCGCTTGGCAAGCTCCCCCTTGGCGCGCGCGTCGGCCAGCTGGCCTTCGGCCTGCAGCACGACCGCCTCGAACGGCCGCGGGTCGATAATGTAGAGCAGATCGCCGGCGTGGACGATCGCACCATCCTTGAACTCGACGCTGTTGACGAAGCCGCCGACACGGGCGCGGACCTGAACCTCCTCGATCGCCTCGAAGCGGCCGGTGAACTCGTCCCAGTCGGTGACGGTGCGCTTGACCGGCTGCGCGACGGTCACGGGTGGCGGCGCAGGCGCGGCCTGCGATTGCGCGCTCTTGTTGTCGCAGCCGCCGAGCGCCAGCGCCGCCAGCAGCCCGATCGGCGCAAGGCCAAGCCAAGGCCTGAGCGACAGGCCGCGTGAGGCATGGCGGCGAAGCGAATGACGCTCGACGCCGGTCACCGGAGCCACACGCCCCGTTCTGTCAATCGAACTCAATTCCCTCTCCCCAAGGATCAGTGCAGGGCTACGAAAGTCGCAATTAAACTTGCGGTGATTCAACGCGGATGGACCACCGCAATGTCGCGGCAGCGGACGTCACAGATGTAGCCGCTCCCCAGTCTGTTCAAGATGGCCGCCGGATCAAGCGAATAGTTGCGCAATCTGAAAGCCTTACGACGTGATCGCGAAGCCGTGACGACAGGAAGGGACAGATTCACTGGCCTTTCGGGTGAGGAGAGATCACAGACGGCTTGCCGGGAATCAATCCCAAGGCGAATCACCGACACATGTTCGTCACACAACGACAATTCCGCCTGCGGCGCAGAAACCACCGGGGGTCGCACAAGATTAAAAATGGTCGAGTTCCCACACTCTACCTCCCGCTGCATGGCCGAATCGTGGTTAACGGCGCGGTGTCACGTGGACACACATTGACACTCGGAAGCATCGACAATACGGTCGTGGTTGCCAACCGGTAAATTTTCTTGGCCGCCGCGCTTTTCTCGAACATTCATTGGGCTTTTCTCGCGGCGTGAGTGAGTGGAAGCGATTACGTAATGGCAAGCGCATTTGAACTTGCTGATGTCGGGACTCCGCAACCGTCGCGGTGTCCGCATATTGCGAGCGGACCGGTGCGATCTCGGATCGCAAGTGATCAACCTCAACGTGTGAACTGCTTCACACCTCGTCGTCCCCAAAAATTGTAGTTAGTTGATCGGCTTTCACGCCGATCGCGGGAGTGCTCATGACGACCATACCTGCCTATACAATCGGTGGTTTAACCCGCCCCGAGCTTCATCTCGATCCGAGCGGCAATATCATTCTGGATCCGGCCGCGCAGGCGTTCGTCAATACGTATGGTCTGCAATATCTTTACCTGGGCTGTCCTCCCGGCACGCCGTGGCCGCCGGTGCCCGGCTTCCTATCGCCTCCGACCGACGCCAATTCCGGCGCCAACACGGTCGTTGAGGGCGCCGCAGCCAGTACATCGGTCGGCATCACCGCGCAATCCACCAGCCTGATCGGTCTTCCGGTCACCTATTCGCTGGCGTCCGATTCCTCGCATGGCGGCTTCAAGGTCGATCCGAATACCGGCGTCGTGTCGATTGCCGATCCCTCCAAGGTCGATTTCGAGAGCTCCGGCGGCAGCTACGTTGTCAATGTGCAGGCGACCGACGGTATCTTCGTCTCGTCGCAGAGCTTCACGATCGCGGTCAGCAATGCGCCGCCCTCGACACCGACCGACGGCAACGCCACCGCCAACGCCGTCAACGAGGGCGCCGCGGTCAACACCTCGGTCGGCATCACCGCGTCGTCGGCCGACGTCAACGGCCCCGGCGTCACCTACTCGCTGACATCGGATTCCTCCAATGGCGGCTTCAAGATCGATCCCACCACCGGCATCGTCACCGTCGCCAATTCCGCCAAGATCGACTTCGAGACCGCGCCGGGCCACGCCTACACCATCACGGTCCAGGCCAGCGACGGCCATGGCGGCGTCAGCTCGCAGAGCTTCACGATCAACGTCAACGACGTGGCGGTCAGCACCCCGGTCGACGTCAATGCCGCCGCCAACAGCGTCGTCGAAGGCGCAGCCGTCAACACGCTGGTCGGCATCACCGCCTCCGCGGTCGATCCGAACGGCCCCGCAACCACCTATTCGCTGACCGGCGACACCTCCGGCGGCGGCTTCACCATCAATGCCACGACGGGTGTCGTCACCGTCGCCGATCCGAACAAGCTCGATTACGAGAGCGCGCCGGGCCACGCCTACACCATCACGGTGCAGGCGACGAGCGGCGCGACCACGACGACGCAAACCTTCACGATCGGCGTGACCGACGCCCCGCCGTCGGCTCCCACCGACTCTGACGCCGCGACCAACACAGTGGTCGAAGGCGCCGCCATCGGCACCGCCGTCGGCATCACCGCGCACGCCACCGACATCAATGGCGGCACCGTGACCTATTCGCTGGTCGGTGATGCCCACGGCCTCACCATCAACGCCGCGACCGGCGTCGTCACCGTCGCCGATCCCACCAAGGTCGATTTCGAAACCGCGCCCGGCCACGCCTACACGATCACCGCGCAGGCCAGCGACGGCACGCAGACCAGCACGCAGACCTTTACCGTCAACGTCACCGACGTTGCGCCGTCGGCCCCGGTCGACAGCAATGCTGCCGCGAATACCGTCGTCGAAGGCGCGGCCGTCGGCACCACGGTCGGCGTCACCGCATCCTCGACCGACATCAACGGCCCGGCGGTAACCTATTCGCTGACCGGCGACAGCTCCGGCGGCGGCTTCACCATCAACGCGACAACAGGCGTCATCACCGTCGCCGACCCGAGCAAGCTCGATTACGAAAGCGCGCCCGGCCACGCCTATACCGTCACCGCGCAGGCCAGCGACGGCACCCTTGCGACCTCGCAGACCTTCACCATCGCCGTCACCGAAGCCCCGCCCTCGACCCCGGTCGACAGCGACGCCAGCGCCAATGCGATCGCCGAAGGCGCCGCCAACGGCTCGACCGTCGGTGTCACGGCGTCGTCGATCGACGTCAACGGCCCGCCGGTGACCTATGCGCTGATCGGCGACACCTCCGGCGGCGGCTTCACCATCGACGCGACAACCGGCGTCATCACCGTCGCGGATAGCACCAAGGTCGATTACGAGAGCAGCGGTCCGACCCATTCCTACACCGTCACCGCGCAGGCCAGCGACGGCACGACGGCGAGCTCGCAAACCTTTACGATCGCCGTCACCGACGTCGCGCCGTCGACCCCGGTCGACTCCGACGCCGGCGCCAACACCGTCATTGAAGGCGCAGCCAACGGCTCGACCGTCGGTATCACCGCGTCGGCGACCGACATCAACGGTCCGGCCGTGACCTATTCGCTGATCGGCGACAGCTCCGGCGGCGGCTTCACCATCAATGCCGCAACCGGCGTCGTTACGGTCGCCGATTCGAGCAAGCTCGATTTCGAAAGCTCGGGCGGCAGCTACACCGTCACCACGCAAGCCAGCGACGGCACGCTGGCGAGTTCGCAGACCTTCACCATCAACATCGCGGATGTTGCGCCATCGACGCCGGTCGACGGCGACGCCGCCGCCAACAGCGTTGTCGAAGGCGCGGCCGCCGGCACTGCGGTCGGCATCACCGCGCATGCGACCGACGTCAACGGCCCGGCCGTGACCTGGTCGCTGATCGGCGACACCTCCGGCGGCGGCTTCACCATCGACCCGACGACCGGCGTCATCACCGTCGCCGACCCGACCAAGATCGATTATGAGGGCAGCGGCCCGACCCATTCTTATACGGTGACCGCGCAGGCCAGCGACGGCACGCTGGCGAGCTCGCAGAGCTTCACCATCGCCGTCAACGACGCCGCACCGTCGACCCCGGTCGATGCCGACGCCGGCACCAACACGATCGCCGAAGGCGCTGCCAACGGCTCGACCGTCGGCATCACCGCGGCGGCAACCGACGTCAACGGCCCGGCCGTGACCTGGTCGCTGATCGGCGACACCTCCGGCGGCGGCTTCACCATCAACGCGACGACGGGCGTCATCACCGTCGCGGACAGCTCCAAGATCGATTACGAAAGCCCGGCCGGGCACGCCTACACCGTCACCGCGCAGGCCAGCGACGGTTTGCTCACGAGCTCGCAGACCTTCACCATCGCCGTCACCGACGTCGCGCCGTCGACCCCGGTCGATGCCGACGCCGGCGCCAACCGCGTTGCGGTCAACGCACCGGTCGGCGCGGGAACCAGCGTCACGGCATCCTCGACGGACGTCAACGGCCCCGCCGTGACCTATTCGCTGGTCGGCGACACTTCCGGCGGCGGCTTCACCATCGATGCGACCACCGGCAAGATCACGGTCGCCGATCCCAGCAAGATCAACATTGCCGACCCGTCCTATGACGTCACGGTCGATGCGAGCGACGGTACGCTGCACAGCCAGCAGACCTTCACCATCGCCGTCGTGGTCGACCAGGCGCCGGTCGTCACCGCCGGCCACACGCTGAACTACACCGAGAACCAGGCCGCGACCGTGATCGATTCGGCGATCACCGTCACCGACGGCGATGACGCCAATCTGGTGTCCGCGACGGTGCAGATCACCGGCAACTATGCCAGCGGCCAGGATGTCCTCGGCTTCACCAACCAGAACGGCATCACAGGCTCGTTCAATGCCGCGACCGGAACGCTGACGCTGACCGGCTCCTCCAGCGTCGCGAACTACCAGGCCGCGCTGGCGTCGGTGACTTACATCAACAGCAGCGACAATCCGTCCGGGCTGGCGCGCACCGTCACCATCACGACCAATGACGGCACGCTCGACAGCTCGCCGGTCACCGACACCATCAACGTCACCCCGGTCAACGACCCGCCCGTCGTCACCGCCGGTCACACCCTCAATTACACCGAGAACCAGGCCGCGACCGCGTTCGACCCGGCGATCATCGTGTCCGACGTCGACAACACTACGCTGACCGGCGCGACGGTGCAGATCACCGGCAACTACGCCAACGGTCAGGACGTCCTCGCCTTTACGTCCCAGAACGGCATCACCGGCTCGTTCAATGCGGGAACCGGCATGCTGACGCTGACAGGCACCGCCAGCGTCGCCGATTATCAGGCGGCGCTCGCCTCGGTGACCTATCAGAACACCAGCGACAACCCGTCGGGCCTGGCGCGCACCGTCACGATCATCGCAAACGACGGCACGGCGACCTCCACGCCGGTTACCGGCACCATCAACGTCACGCCGGTCAACGATCCGCCGGTCACGACCGCCGGCGGCACGCTGAACTACACCGAAAACCAGGCCGCGACCGTGATCGATGCGTCGGTCAACGTGACCGACGTCGACAGCGCCAATCTGACCGGCGCGACGGTGCAGATCACCGGCGGCTTCGCCGCCGGCCAGGACGTGCTGGGCTTCGTCAACCAGAGCGGCATCACCGGCTCGTACAATTCCGGGACCGGCGTGCTGACGCTGACCGGCTCCGCCAGCGTCGCCAACTACAAGGCCGCGCTCGATTCCATCACCTATTTCAACTCGAGCGACAACCCATCCGGGGCGGATCGCACCGTCAGCTTTACGGTCAACGACGGCACCGACAGCAGCAACACCTCGACCTCGACCATCCACGTCACGCCGGTCAACGATGCGCCGGTCGTGAGCTTCGGTGCCATCACCGGCTTCTCCGAGCCGCCGAACGGCACGCCGGCAGCGAACTCGACGCCGGTCACGATCACGCCGAACCTGACGATCACGGACGCCGAAGACAATAACCTGACCAATGCGACCTTCGTTCTGAACAATCTGAAGCCGTCGGATGCGCTGTCGATCGCAGGCCACGCCGGCAACAGCGGCGATATCGGCGGCATCCACTTCGAGATCACCAGCACCGCCGGTACCGAAACGATCAGCTTCACCGGTACCGACACGCTTGCGCACTACAATGCGGCGCTGGACCTGATCCAGTTCAACAACACCAGCGAAAACCCCGACACCACCGCGCGCTCCTACAGCCTGACCGTGCACGATGACGGCGGTACCGCGAATGGCGGCAGCAACACCGGGACGGGATCGACGACGGGAAGCGTCACCGCGGTGGACGACGGACCCACCGCGTCGGTGCCGGCGGACAATTCGATCGGCACGGCATTCTCGCACACCGACTTCGCGATTTCAGGACTTTCGGTCGCCGACATCGATGCCGCCAGCGGCAACGTCACGGCGACGATTGCCTCAAGCCATGCGAACCTGACCTTCAATACCGCCGGGCTCGCCAGCTCCACCAACAACAGCAGCCACACGGTGACGCTGACCGGCACCGTCGCACAGGTCAACACCGCGCTGGCGACCTTGACATACAACAGCGACGACGGCTTCACCGGCTCGGATACCGTCACGCTGAACATCAACGACAACGGCAACACCGGCACCGGCGGGCCGCTCACGTCGGGCGCCCAGACCTTCCACGTCGGCGTGGTCCCGCAGGTGTTCTATATCGACAACTCGCCCACGGCGCTGGCCAACAGCGCCAATCTCGGCACCGCGGCCGATCCATACACCTCGATTGCCGCCTTCAACGCGGCGAATCCGGCCGGCTCTGGCGACTATGTCGTGCTGAGGTCCGGCACCTATACCGAGGCCAACGGCATCAACCTCGCCAATGGCGTCAACCTGGTCGGCGGCAGTCACTCCCTGACGTTCACCAATCCGGCGACCGGCGCCGTGGTGACCGCCAACACTGCGACCGGCACCGATCCGGTGATCAAGGTGACCGGCGCCGACAACGGCATCGACCTGCTCGGCACCTCGGGCCACAGCATCAGCGGCGTCAGCATCGATACCTCGGCCTCGACCGGCATGGGCATCAGCGACGACAACAACAATGTCGGCACCGTCACGATGTCCGACATCACGGTCAAGACTGCCAGCGGCACCGGCATGAGCTTCACCCATGGCGGCACCATCACGCTGACCGGCACCAACAACTCCATCACGTCGGGCACCGGCACCGCGCTCGATGTCGAGAACACCCAGATCGGCTCGTCCAACCTCATCCTCAAGAGCATCACCTCGAGCGGCGGGTCCAACAACGGCATCATCCTGTCGAATACCGGCACGGCCGCCGGCAATGGCGGCCTGCACATCACCGGCGACGGTTCGACGGCGGGCAGCGGCGGCACCATCGCCAACAAGACCGGCGCCGACGGCAGCACCACGCAGGGCAGCGGCGTCTACCTGAACAACACCAAGGACGTTCAGCTGTCCTATCTGGCGATGCACGACTTCCAGAACTACGGCATCGTCGGCACCAGCGTCACCGGCTTTACCCTCGGCAACACCACGGTGACCGGCACCAACGGCACCAACGTCGGCGGCATCGGCGAGGGCGACGTCTACTTCACCGGCCTGTCCGGCACGGCGTCGGTGACGAATTCGACCTTCACGGGCGCAGCGCTCGATGCGTTCCACGTCTTCAACAACAGCGGTCAGACACTCAACCGCATCACCATTACCGGCTCGACCTTCGCGACCAATTCGGCGGCCGGAAACAGCTCGGGCGATGCCCTGGTGTTCCAGGCCACCGACGGAACATTCAACGCGACCGTCCAGAATTCGACATTCACGTCGGCGCGCGGCGACCTGTTCCAGCTCGATCTGCACGGCGGCGTCAACTCGGACCTCGTGCTGAACGGAAACAGTTTCTCGAACAACAACCAGAATATCGTCTCGGGCGGCGGCGGCATCACCATCAGCTCCGGCGGGACCGGCGACCACGCCAACCTGACCTTCAACATCGCCAACAATACCATGCGTGATGCCCTCGGCACCGCGCTCGGCATCAGCACGGGATCAGGAGCAAGCTCGTTCAACGGCACGATCGATTCCAACACGATCGGCGTCGCCGGCGTCGCCAACAGCGGCTCCGCCCAGGGCAGTGACATCGGCTTCGTCACGATGGGCGGGGCCAATTCCAGCGTCACGATCACCAACAATCATCTGTATCAGTACAACAACGACGGAATCGAACTGCAGACCGGTGACGCTGCGAACGGCGGCAACGCCCTATTGACCGCGATCGTCATGGGCAACACGGTGTCCAACCCGGGTGCGTTCGGCGCTCATGGCTTCGAACTTAATGCCGGCACGGTCGCGGGCGATGCGCAGAGCGTCTCGCTGACGCTGGGCGGCACCGGCGCCCAGGAAAATCAGTTCCTCGGTTCGGGCGCGACCGGCACCGACATCCGGCTGCGCGATCGGTTTGCCACCACCGTCGGCCTGCACGCGGGCGACGGCTCGTCCTATGGCGGCGGCGCGACCGATACCGCCGCAATCTCGAGCTACGTCCTGGCGCACAATACGGTCACCACGGCGCCGACCATCAGCGTCACGGCGGGCAGCACCAACGGCTTCGGCTCGTCGCCGCTGCTCGCCGCGGATGGCGGCGTGCAGGCCGCCGTCGCGACCCCGGGTGAAACCCACCTGACGCAAAGCCAGCTCGACTCGGTCGTATCGGCGGCCATTACCCAATGGGCAAAGGCTGGCGTGGACGCGGATCAACTGGCCGCGCTGCATGCCGTCACCTTCAGCGTCGCTGATCTCGCCGGCCAGGTGGTCGGCCTGGAAAGCGCCGGCCACATTACGATCGATGCCGATGCCGCCGGCCATGGCTGGTTCGTCGATTCGACACCGTTTGACAATTTTGAGTTCCCCCACGCGCTCAATGCTTCCGGCTCCGATCTGCAGACCGATTCGTCGACGGCCGCAGCCGGTCATCTCGATCTATTGACCGCCGTGGTCCATGAGTTGGGACACGTGCTCGGCCTCCCCGACCTGACGTCATCATCCGATGCCAACGACCTGATGTATATCAGTCTCACCGACGGCGAGCGGCGGCTCCCAACCGCCGCGGATGTCACGCAGGCCAACGTGGGATCGGCGAAGGCGATGCCCATGCAGAGCAGCACATCCTCGACTCTGAACCGCGACGGCTTCGACTTCTCGTCGTTCACCCAGACGCCGTCGCAGGCCAGCACGAGCCACGCGGACCCGGCCGCGAACACCCAGACCTGGTCCGATCTGTTCAGCGGGCACGCCAATGCCGGCACCCCTTGGTGGGTCGGCCATGAGGCGACGTTCGCCGCCATGGGCGGCACGCAAACCGACAACCACGCCCAGTTGCACCATGACCTGATCGTCTGACCGGGCACCGTATCGACTACACAACGCCTGCCGAAGCGTTCCGGCAGGCTTGCCTCAGATGGATGGGATCCGCGCTTCCGTCGACCCGGCAAACTTCAATCGCCTCATGATGTCCGCTTGGACATGTCCGATTCGTGACAACGGTCCCGTCAGCAGCGATACCGTCTCGTCGCGAACTGCGAATGGCTCGCGCGGCCGCGGAATCGAAAAAATCGCGGAAACCAGACAATCGTTGAGGTTGCACTAGCCGCAAAACACGCTATCGTGCAGACGTTGCACACGCAGCATCATTGCTTCGAATTTTTCACAAATCGTACGACGTATTCGCGGAGGACCGATGGCCGATCCGTTTCTTTCCGAAGTCCGCATGATGTCGTTCGGCTTTGCGCCCAAGGGTTGGGCATTTTGCAACGGCCAACTGCTTCCCATCGCTCAGAATCAGGCACTGTTCTCGTTGCTAGGTACGACCTATGGCGGGGACGGGCGCGTCACTTTTGGCCTGCCCGACCTTCGAGGCCGGGTGCCGATAAGTATGGGCCCCGGCTATACGCTCGGCCAACGCGGCGGCGAGGAGAGCCACACGCTCACGATCAACGAGATGGCGCAGCACAATCATTTGGCCAACGCCACCAACAGCAACGGTAGCCAGCCGCTCGATTCGGGGGCCTATCTCGGTGCCTTCAACAACGGCTACAGCACGTCGACGACCGACATCACCCCGCTCAATCCATTGACCGTGGGCAATGCCGGCGGCAGCCAGGCCCATCAGAACATGCAACCGTTCCTGACGATCAATTTCAGCATTGCCCTCCAGGGCATTTTCCCCTCGCAGAATTGACGAGAAGCGCCGATGTCAGAATCCTATTTAGGCGAAATCCGTATGTTCGGCGGCAGCTTTGCCCCGGTCGGATGGAATTTCTGTGACGGCAGCCTGTTGGCGATCTCCCAGTACGACGCGCTGTTCAATCTGATCGGCACCACCTATGGCGGCGATGGCCAATCCACCTTCGCGGTCCCCGATCTGCGCGGCCGTGTGCCAATCCACACGGGCACCGCCAGCAGCGGCACGACCTATGCCATGGGGCAGACTGGCGGCGTCGAAAACGTAACACTCACGACGCAGACGATCCCGCAGCATTCGCACGCCTTCATCGCCGCGAAGCAGACCGGCACCGCGTCGAACCCGCAGGGAAATATTCTCGATCAGACGACCGGCACAATCGCGATGTATATCGACGGCCAGCCGCCCGACGGGCCCATGGCAGGCGGAATGCTGACGAATACCGGCGGAAACCTGCCGCACAGCAATTTGCAGCCGCTGCTTTGCGTCACCTTCATCATTTCGCTGTCCGGCATTTTCCCGAGCCAGGGTTAGGAGCGCGACACCATGGCCGACCCCTTCGTCGCCGAAATCCGCATCTTTCCGTTCAACTTCGCTCCCAAGGGCTGGGCCTTCTGCAGCGGCCAGATCCTGCCGATCTCGCAGAACACGGCGCTGTTTTCGCTGCTCGGCGTCACCTATGGCGGCAACGGCACCTCGAATTTCGCGCTTCCCAACATGCAGGGCAACGCGCCGCTGGCGCCCGGACAGGGCCCGGGGCTGTCGCTGTATGACCTCGGCGAGACCATCGGCTCCCCCAATGTGACGCTGCTGCAAAACCAGATACCGCAGCACAACCACCCCGTGAACGTCGGTACGCAGGACACGGCCGACGTTCAAGTCCCGAGCCCGACCCGCATCCTCGGCAAATCGGCCAACGCGTTCGCCTACGTGCCCGGGAGCCCGGCGCCAACACTGTCGCAGATGAACGCCACCATGATCGGCATGACGGGCGGCAACCTTCCGCACAACAACATGCAACCTTACCTCACGCTGAACTTCTGCATCGCACTGCAGGGCGTCTTCCCGGCGCGAGGCTGAGCTCGTTTTGGCTCTCGAAGCGCCAGGCACCATCATGCCCGCGTTCGGCTGGGCGCGCGCGGCCGAAGTCGGTTGCGGCTTTCGCCGCCTGTCGGAGGCGGACCTGCCGTTCCTCAGCCGCCTCTATGCCTCGACGCGCACCGAAGAACTTGCGCCGGTGCCGTGGAGCGAGGCCGACAAGGCCGCCTTTCTCGAACAGCAATTCCGCGCCCAGCACGCGCACTACCAGCAGCACTATCCGAACGCCGATTGGCTGGTGATCGCGCGCCAGGGTGGTGAAGACGTCGGCCGGTTCTATCTCGAACGCTGGCCGAGCCAGCACCGCATCATCGACATCGCCTTCCTACCGGAGCATCGCGGCAGGGGCTACGGCGAAGCGTTGCTGCGCGACGCGATGGACGAGGCGGCGGCCGCCGGCAAGGATGTCTCGATCCATGTCGAGAAGCTCAACCCGGCGATGCGGCTCTACCGGCGGCTCGGCTTCATCACCGAGGAAGACAAGGGCGTCTACGACCTGATGCGCTGGCGGGCGGCAGAGCGTCAGGTGAAGATCGCCTGATAACCATTGCCGTGCGCGACCGGACCGATCGGCACCAGGAACATCTCGATCACGCCCAATGCCGGATGCCGCACCGGATAGATCGCCTGCGGCAGCCACGCGGCCTTCGGCGCCGTGAACAGCAGCGAGAACGCGCCGCCCGGCCGGCCGCTGTTGCCCACGGGCTCGACCTTGGCGAGCTTCAGCGGCACGACGCGATCCCTCTCCGCCTGCATCTCGAACTCCGCATCCTGATGCGGCGTGAAGTCGTCAATATGCAGTTTCGCGAGATCGACGGTGGATGTCATGTGCACGCCCTGGTTGGTCCCGAAGCTGTAGCACGCCGCGTGCCGCCTCGCGCGACAAAAAGGACCTGACGGGCAGCGCAGCGCGAGATCGGCACCCGGCTTTGCCTGCGCTCTCTGCTTCGACAGGGGGCAAGTAAACGCAAGACTCGGACGCTTTGCGCGGCGAGGATGCGGACGCATGGCTCACAAGCCTGCCACACATTCGCTGTCGTCCCTGCGAAAGCAGGGACCCATAACCACGAGTGGTCATTAGCGAGCGAGGCTGGAATGATGAGTCCCTTCAACAAGGAACGCCGCGGCGTATGGGTCCCTGCTTTCGCAGGGACGACAGCGGAATAGGCAGCACGACCATACCAGCCACCGGCCCAGAGCCCTGATGACGGCCCCGATTTCCTCCGCTAACCTCGCCGCAAAGGGCCGCCAGCAAGGCAGACCGTGTTGAGGGAGGACAGGCGCGTGCATCAAGGCCGTGTCGTATTCGGCGCCATGGACGAGGTCGTGTTCGGGCGGCCCGCGCGTGAGGCCATCGTCGAGCAGCTGGACCGGATTGGCGCCGAGCGCGCCTTTCTGATGGTGTCGGGCACGCTGAACCGCGAGACCGACGAGATCGAGAAGGTTCGCGCGGCGCTTGGGCCCCGCTGCGTCGGCACCTTCGACAAGATGCCGGCGCATACGCCGCGCGCCGCGGTGATCGCGGCGGCGCAACAGGCGCGCAGCGCGAAAGCGGATTTGATCGTCACGATCGGCGGCGGCTCGATCACCGACGGCGCCAAGGCGGTGCAGCTTTGCCTCGCCAACAACGTCACGACGGCTGACGGCATCGAGACGATCCGCACCCATGGCGGCGTCTCGCCCGCGATGAATCCACCGACCGTGCGCCAGATCAGCGTGCCGACCACCATCGCCGGTGGCGAGTTCTCGTCGATCGCCGGCGTCACCAACGAGGCCAAGCGGCAGAAGGAGATGTTGCGCCATCCGCTGGTGATGCCGCGCGCCACCATCCTCGATCCGGAACTGTCGGTGCACACGCCGGAATGGCTGTTCCTGTCGACCGGCATCCGTGCCGTCGACCATTGCGTCGAGGGCATCTGCTCGCGCGAGGCGCATCCTTACGGCGACGCGCAGGCGCTGAAGGGACTCGAGATGCTGGCAGCCGGCCTGCCGCGGGTGAAAGCCGACCCGAAGGATATTTCGGCGCGAATGGATTGCCAGATCGGCACCTGGCTCTCCACCGGCCCGCTCGCCTCGGGTGTGCCGATGGGCGCGAGCCACGGCATCGGCTACGTGCTCGGCGCCGAATTCGACGTGCCGCACGGCTATACCTCGTGCGTGATGCTGCCCGCGGTGATGCGCTGGAACAAGCGCGACAATGCCGACCGGCAGGCGCTGGTCGCGGCCGCAATGGGACATGCGGGCGCGGACGCCGGCGACGTGCTTGACCGCTTCATCCGCGACCTCGGCATGCCGCGCAGCCTGCAGGAGGTCCACGTCGGCTCCGAGCATTTCGACCGCATCGCAAAGCAAGCGATGCGAACGCCCTGGGTGCCGCGCAATCCGCGCAAGATCGACGATCCATCCCAGGTTCGCGAGATTCTGGAGATGGCTGCATAGAGCGCTTTCGAGCGAAGTGGGTACCGGTTCGCGTGAAGAAAACGCGTCAAACAAGAACAAGCACGATCAAGGGGGATCTGGAGTTCGATGTACACCGGCAAGCATGCTTACCTGCGCCCGCTGCAACCCGCCTTCATCATGGCCGGGACCGGCGAGACCGTCACCTATCGTGAACTCGAGGCGCGCTCCAACCGGCTCGCGCATCTGTTCCGCAAGCAGGGGCTGCGGCGGCTCGATCATTATTCGATCTTCATGGAGAACAACAACCGCTACCTCGAGGCCTGCGGCGCCGGCGAGCGCGCCGGGCTCTACTTCACCTGCGTCAACTCCTACCTCACCGCGGGCGAACTCGCCTACATCCTGACCAACAGCCAGTCGCGGATCCTGATCACCTCGAAGCTGAAGCTCGACATCGCGCGCGAGGCGCTGAAGGAGTGCCTGCGGGTCGAGCTCTGCATCGTGGTCGACGGCGAAAGCGAGAGCGATCGCATTGTCGGACTGCGAGAGGCCACCGCAGGCCTGCCGTCAACGCCGATCGCGGACGAATTTGCCGGCACCGCGATGCTGTATTCCTCCGGCACGACCGGCCGGCCCAAGGGCATCGTGCGGCCGCTGCCGGAGCAGCCGCCGTCGCAGAACCTGCCGCTGTTCGATTTCCTGACCAAGCTTTGGCACTACCGCGAGGGCATGGTCTACCTCTCGCCGGCGCCGCTCTACCACTCGGCGCCGCAGGCCGCGGTCAATCTCACCATCCGGATGGGCGGCACGGTCGTCATCATGGAGAGATTCGACCCGGAGCGCTATCTGCAGCTGGTCGAGCAATGGGGCATCACCCACAGCCAGCTGGTGCCGACCATGTTCTCGCGTCTGCTGAAACTGCCCGAGGAGGTTCGCACCCGCTACGATCTGTCGACCCTCGAGATCGCGATCCACGCCGCCGCGCCCTGCCCGGCGCTGGTCAAGGACGACATGATCAAATGGTGGGGTCCCATCATCCACGAATATTACGGCGCGACGGAGGGGCTCGGCTTCACCGCCTGCAACAGCGAGGAGTGGCTCGCGCATCGCGGCACCGTCGGCAGGGTCCTGCTCGGCGATCTGCACATCCTCGACGAGAACATGCAGCCCTGCCCCAAGGGAACGCCGGGCACCGTGTGGTTCAAGACCGCCACGCCATTCGAATATTTCAACGACCCCGCCAAGACCAGCGAGGCGCGCTCGCCCGACGGTAGCATGAGCACGGTCGGCGACGTCGGCTATGTCGACGACGACAACTTCCTCTATCTCACCGACCGCGCCACCTTCATGATCATCTCCGGCGGCGTGAACATCTATCCGCAGGAATGCGAGAACCTCCTGATCACCCATCCCAAGGTCGCCGACGCCGCGGTGTTCGGCGTACCCAATGTCGATCTCGGCGAGGAAGTGAAGGCGGTGGTGCAGCCGGTCGACGGTATCGCGCCGGGGCCGGACCTCGCCGAGGAACTGATCGCGTTCTGCGCCGGCGCGCTGTCGCGCCAGAAGGTGCCGCGCTCGGTGGATTTCGAAGCCGAGCTGCCGCGGCTGCCGACCGGCAAGCTCTACAAGCGCCTGCTGCGTGACCGCTATTGGGGCAACAAGACCTCGCGGATCGTGTGAGCGGCGGTGCGGCATCCAGACTGATGCTGCCAACCAAGCCGACGGACGCAACGGACTCGCCGGTCGCGCGGATTTCGCGCTATGCTCCGGGATCGTAAGCCAGCTTCGCCGGAGGCCGCCATGCCATCGCCCCAGCCGCGCGAGCCGGAGCCGGTGCAGGCCGGAAGGCTCGAATTCACTGCCGCCGAGATCGGTGCACTCGCCCATCTCTATCGTGGCGAGGTCTATCGCAGCACGGTCTGGCGCACCCGTCTCGACAGCTCGACCAACTGGGCGGTGGTCACGACCGGGATCGCGCTGTCGGCGACCTATAGCAGCGCAGAGGCTTCGCCCTTGCCGATGGTCCTGGTCGGACTGCTGGTAACCGTGTTCCTGCTATTCGAGGCGCGGCGCTATCGCTATTTCAACGTCTGGCGCGCCCGGGCGCGGTTGCTCGAAACCGATTTCTACGCGCCGATGATCCGCGGCGAGGGCCCCACACCGAACGCAGCCTGGACCGAACTGCTCGCCAACGACTACCGCCGCCCCAGCTATCACATCAGCTATGTCAGAGCGATCGGCCGGCGCCTGCGACGGACCTATGGCTGGATCTTCGCGATCCAGGCCATCGCTTATTACGGCAAGCTGGCGATCCACCCGCTGCCGCTGACCACGATGGGCGCGATCTGGGACCGCGCTTCGATCGGTCCGATTCCAGGAACCATCGTGATTCTGGCCGGTATCGCCTTCCACTCCAGCTGGGCGCTGTTCGCCTTCATTACACATCGCATCGAGGTCGCCGACCGGCGCACGCGGCACAATCTGATCGCAATGGGCTGAGGGGCCGCGTTGCCGATGGCGGGCTTTTCCCCTAACCTCGCCGCAACAACAAAGAAAAGGGAGGACTTGCGATGGAAGTGATCCCACTGAAACCTGGCTTCGGTGCCGAGCTGCGCGGCGTCACGCTGTCGGACGTTGCCGCCAGCGATACCGCCTATGCGGCGGTGCGCGCGGCGTTCGAGGAACATTCGGTGCTGGTGTTCCGCGGTCAGGAGGTCAGTGACGACATCCAGCTCGCCTTCTCGCGCCGGTTCGGTCCGCCCGAAGTGACCAAGGTCGGTTCGATGGGCACCGGTTCGCATTTCGTGATCCTCTCGACCTTCGGGCCCGACGGCAAGGTGGTTCCATCCGATCACCGGCAGCAGCTGCGCGCCAGGGCCAACCAGCTCTGGCACACCGACTCTTCCTTCAAGCAGGTGCCGGCGCTGACCTCGATCCTGTCGGCGCGCATCATTCCTGAACATGGCGGCGAGACCGAATTCGTCTCGATGCGGCTTGCCTTCGAGCGGCTCGACAAGGACGCGGCAAGTCGGCTGGAGAACGCGTTCGCCTGGCACTCCTACGCGCATTCGCGCAGCAAGGTGGCCACCGGCCTCGCAACGACTGAAGAAGTCGACGCGCTGCCGCCGGTATGCTGGCGGATGGTCTGGCGCAATCCCGTCAACGGCCGCGGCGCGCTGTATCTTGCCTCCCATGCCTATGGCGTCGAGGGCATGGATGCCGAGGCCGGCAGGGCGCTGATCGAGCAATTGACCGAAGCCGCGACCGTGCCCGGCGTCAGCTATCTGCATCAATGGAAGCAGGGCGACGTCGTGATGTGGGACAACCGGGCCACCATGCATCGCGGCCGCCCCTGGCCGGCGCATGAGGGCCGCCTGATGATTCGCACCACGATCTCGGCGACCGAGGCCGATGGCGTCGCCAACATGCACCTGCCCTCGCCGCAGGCGGCTGAGTGAGCGTGATGTTCCTAGTGAACCGTCATCCCCGCGCAAAGGCTTCGCCTTTGTCGCTGGAGGCGCGCGCTCTTGCGTTCGTCTCGAAGGATCGACGACCCGGCTGGTGGCCGTTCATCCTTCGAGGCTCGCTCCGCGAGCGCCTCAGGATGACGGGGCTACATCGCGATTTGATCGGCGACATACTGTCGCTGATTGCGGCGCGCTTCACGTCGCACGCGTCAGCGTCGGCAACCGAATTCAAACGGAGTTTCGCCGCTGCATAGCAAAACAACCCGGGTTCCCCGCAATCACAGCCATTATTCCCGATCCGTGGAAATTTTAATGTTGTGGGGTCATCCGAATTGCCAATCCCCGCGCGATCCTCGCCGGTTGCCCGACAGCCTCACCGTGGTATCGTCGATGCCAATCGGCCATTGAGACCGAAATGTGGGAGGGGACCATGCGGAGCGTGCAAGCGCTGGCCGTCGCGGTGTTGTCTGTGCTGATCATCAGCGACGTTTCACGCGCAGCCGAGCCGAAACCGGGCGGCATCTTCAGGATCTATCACCGCGACAGCCCCGGCAGCGCCTCGATCCACGAGGGCGCGACCTATTCGCTGAACGTTCCGTTCATGCCGATCTTCAACAATCTCGTCATCTTCGATCAGCACATCGCCCAGAACAGCACCAGCACGATCCGGCCCGAGCTTGCGGAAAGCTGGGCCTGGAGCGGCGACAACAAGACGCTGACCTTCAAGCTGCGCAAGGACGTGAAATGGCACGACGGCAAGCCGTTCACCGCCGCCGACGTCAAATGCACCTTCGACATGCTGATGGGCAAGTCGCAGCAGAAGTTCCGGCAGAACCCGCGCAAGTCCTGGTACGAGCAAGTCGAAGAGGTCACGACCAACGGCGACCATGAGGCGTCGTTCAAGCTGAAGCGGCCGCAGCCGGCGCTGCTGTCGCTGCTCGCCTCGGGCTACTCGCCGGTCTATCCCTGCCATGTGTCGCCGGCCGAGATGCGCACCAAGCCGGTCGGCACCGGCCCGTTCAAGTTCGTCGAGTTCAAGGCCAACGAATCGATCAAGCTCACCAAGAACCCGGATTACTTCAAGAAGGGCCTGCCTTATCTTGACGGTATCGAGTTCACCATCATCCCGAACCGCTCGACCGCGATCCTCGGCTTCGTCTCCGGCAAGTTCGACATGACGTTCCCGACCGAGGTCTCGATCCCGCTGCTCAAGGACGTCAAGTCGCAGGCGCCCAATGCGGTCTGCGTGGTGGAACCGAACAACGTCTCCACCAACATCATCATCAATTCGACCGCGCCGCCGTTCGACAATCTCGACATCCGCCGCGCGCTGGCGCTGGCGCTCGACCGCAAGGCGTTCATCCAGATCATGTTCGAAGGCCAGGGCGACATCGGCGGTACCATGGAGCCGGCGCCGGACGGGCTTTGGGCGATGCCGAAGGAGATGCTGGAGCAGATCCCCGGCTACGGTCCCGACATCGAGAAGAACCGCGAGGAAGCCCGCAAGCTGATGCAGAAGGCGGGCTATGGCCCGGACAAGCACCTGCAGATCAAGGTCTCGACCCGCAACATCGCGGTCTATCGCGATCCCGCGATCATCCTGATCGACCAGATCAAGAGCATCTACATCGACGCCGAGCTCGACGTCGTCGACACCGCGCAATGGTTCCCGAAGATCGCCCGCAAGGACTATTCGCTCGGCCTCAACCTCACCGGCAATGCCGTCGACGAGCCCGACCAGTCGTTCTACGAGAACTATGCCTGCGGCTCGGAGCGGAACTACACCAACTATTGCAACAAGGAGATCGAGAAGCTGTTCGACCAGCAGTCGGAAGAGACCAACGTCGACAAGCGCAAGAAGCTGGTCTGGGAGATCGACAAGAAGCTGCAGGAAGACGTCGCGCGTCCGATCATCTTCCATGCCCGCACCGGCACCTGCTGGCAGCCTTACGTGAAGAATGTCACGATCATGTCCAACAGCTCCTATAACGGCTATCGTTACGAAGACGTCTGGCTGGACAAGTAGGCATAGCGTTTTCGGGCGAAGTGGATACCGGTTCGCGTCAAGAAACGCGTCGGAAGACAAGACACAGGCGGGATCAAGGAGAGAGCCAGGGTGTTTGCCTATATCGTGCGGCGGCTGTTCCTGATGCTGGTGACCCTGTTCGGGATCTCGGTCATCATCTTCGTGCTGCTGCGCGTCGTTCCCGGCAACATCGTCGACATCCTGTTCGACGCCGCGGGCTTCGTCGATCCCGCCGACAAGGCCAATCTCGAGCGCGAGCTTGGCCTCAGCCAGCCGATCGTGATCCAGTATCTGCACTGGATCGGCGGCCTGCTGCACGGCGATCTCGGCTATTCCTACGTCTCGGAAAAGCCGGCGCTGGAGGAAATCCTGCCGCGGATTCCGATCACGGCGCGGCTTGCCGGGTTGGCGCTATTGTTCTCCGCCTCGATCGGCATTCCGCTCGGTGTCATCAGCGCCGTCCACCAGGGCTCACGGCTCGATTATGCGCTGCGCGTCGTCAGCCTCAGCGGCCTGTCGCTGCCGTCATTCTGGCTCGGCCTCTTGATCCTGATGGCCTCGGTCTCGCTGTTCGGCACCATGCCGATCTTCAATCCGAACCCGAAAACCTGGCTCGAGGCGCTGACCATCTATGCGGTGCCGGCGATGGCGGTCGGCTTCCGCAGCGCGGCGCTCACCATGCGCATCACCCGCTCCTCGATGCTGGAGATCCTGCGCCAGGACTATATCCGCACCGCGCGCGCCAAGGGCGCCTCCGAGGCTTCCGTGAACTATCGCCACGCCCTGAAGAACGCGGTGCTGCCGGTCATCACCGTGATCGGCATCGAGGCCGCGTTCCTGATCGGCGGCCTGATTGTCACCGAGACCGTGTTCAACATCCCCGGCATCGCCCGTTTCCTGGTCGAGGCGTTGCGCTGGCGCGACTACCCGATCGTGCAGAACCTCGTGATGTTCATCGCCGTCGTCGTGGTGGTGGTGAACTTCATCGTCGACATGCTCTACGCGGCGATCGATCCACGTATCCGGTTTGGAGACTGAGCGCGTGGCAACGATCAATTTCGACAGCGAATTGCGACGTGCCGGGGCCAACGCCACCGGTGGCTGGGGACGGTTTGCGTTCCTCGCGCAGCGCCATGTGCTCGGCACGGTCGGCCTCGTCATCATGCTGCTGTTCGTGCTGACCGCGATCTTCGCGAACGTCATCAGCCGCTACGATCCGCTCAGCGTCGATTCCGCGCACCGGCTGGCTGGGCCGTCCGCGCTGCACTGGTTCGGCACTGACTCCTTCGGCCGCGACGTCTGGAGCCGCATCATCCATGGCGCCCGGATCTCGCTTGCGGTCGGCATCGGCTCGACGACGCTCGGCGCCACGCTCGGCGTGATCGTCGGCCTTGCCTCCGGCTATCTCTCCGGCTGGGTTGACCTCGTGTTCCAGCGGGTGACCGACATCCTGCAGTCGCTGCCGCTCTTGGTGCTCGCACTCGTCATGACTGCGGCGCTCGGTCCCTCGCTGCCGAACGTGATCCTGGCGATCGCAATTCCCCTGATCCCGACGGTCGCGCGCGTGATCCGCGCCAACACGCTGGCGCTGCGCGAGCAGCCGTTCGTCGAGGCCGCCAAATCGATCGGCATGAGCGAGATGCGGATCGCGCTGCGCCACGTGCTGCCCAACACTATCGCGCCGCTGATCGTGCTCGCGACCGCGCAGCTCGGCTCGACCATCCTGACCGAAGCGTCGCTGTCGTTCCTTGGCCTCGGCATCCCCGAGCCTTATCCGTCCTGGGGTCGCATGCTGTCCGAATCCGCCGCCGAATATGTCCGCACCGCGCCATGGCTGGTGATCTTCCCCGGCATTGCGATCAGCCTTGCGGTGTTCGGCACCAATCTGTTCGGCGACGCGTTGCGCGACATTCTCGATCCGAGGCAGCGCGGCTGATGAGCGAGGCCAAGACGCTCGATACGGTTCTCGAGGTGAAGAACCTGCAGACGGTGTTCTTCACCAACTCCGGCCTGTTCCGCGCGGTCGACGACGTCTCGTTCTCGGTCCGCCGCGGCGAAACGCTGGCGATCGTCGGCGAATCCGGCTGCGGCAAGAGCGTCAGCGCGCTCTCGATCATGCGTCTGGTGCCCGATCCGCCCGGCCGCATCGTCGGCGGCTCGGTGACACTCGAGGGTACCGATCTGCTGAAGCTCGACGATGCCGCGATGCGCGACATCAGGGGCAACCGCATCTCGATGATCTTCCAGGAGCCGATGACCTCACTCAATCCGGTGATGCGGATCGGCGACCAGATCATTGAGGCGGTGCGGCTGCACCAGAAGGTCAGCAGCAAGGAGGCCTGGAAGCAGGCGGTCGACATGCTGCGGCTGGTGCGGATTCCGGAGCCGGAGCGCCGCGCGCAGGAATATCCGCATCAGCTGTCCGGCGGCATGCGCCAGCGCGCGATGATTGCGATGGCGCTGGCGTGCCGGCCGGCGCTCCTGATCGCGGACGAACCGACCACGGCGCTCGACGTCACCATCCAGGCGCAGATCCTGGCGCTGATCGTCGATCTGCAAAAGCGGCTCGGCACCGGGCTGATCCTGATCACCCACGACCTCGGCGTCGTCGCGCAGACCGCGCAGCGCGTGATCGTGATGTATGCCGGCAAGAAGGTCGAGGAGGCGACGGTTGAATCCTTGTTCGAGACGCCGCTGCATCCCTACACCCGCGGACTGATGGCCTCGATGCCGGCGGTGATCGCGCTCGGCACGAAGACCGATGCGCGGCTGACCGAAATCCCCGGCATGGTGCCGTCGCTGACCAAGCTGCCGCCCGGCTGCGCCTTCGCGCCGCGCTGCAAGCTGGCGGTCGACCGCTGCCGTCAGGAATATCCGCCGCTCGACGAGATCAAGAGCAATCACTGGGCCGCGTGCTGGCGCGCCGGCGAGATGGCGGAGGCGTCATGACCGAACAGCGCCCGCTCCTCGAGGTGACCGACCTCGTCAAGCACTACGCGGTGCGCGGCGGTGTGCTGCGCCGGCAGGTCGGCACCGTGCATGCGGTCGACGGCGTCAGCTTCTCGCTCGGCGCTGGCGAGACGCTCGGCCTGGTCGGCGAATCCGGCTGCGGCAAGTCGACGGTGGCGCGCACTGTGCTGCGGCTGGTCGAGCCGACCAGCGGCGTCATCAAGCTGGATGGCGAGGACATCGCGCCGCTCAGCAAGACCGCGCTGCGGCCGTACCGGCGCTCGATGCAGATCGTGTTCCAGGATCCGTTCGCCTCGCTCAATCCGCGCATGACGGCCGGCGACATCGTCGGCGAGCCCCTCATTGTGCATGGTCTTGCGACCGGCGCGAAGAAGCAGGAGCGCGTCGCGGAACTGTTCCAGCAGGTCGGCCTGCGGCCCGACCAGATGAAGAATTTCCCGCACCAGTTCTCCGGCGGCCAGCGCCAGCGCATCTGCATCGCGCGTGCGCTGTCGCTCGGGCCGCGGCTGATCGTCTGCGACGAGCCGGTCTCCGCGCTCGACGTCTCGATCCAGGCGCAGGTGATCAATCTGCTGATCGACCTGCAGCGCAAGCAGAACTTCTCATATCTGTTCATCGCGCACGATCTGGCGGTCGTCGCCCATATCAGCCACCGCGTCGCGGTGATGTATCTGGGCCGCATTGTCGAGATCGCCGACAAGCACGAGCTGTTCGCCAATCCGCGCCACCCCTACACCCAGGCGCTGCTCGCCTCGGTACCGATCGCCGACCCGCAGGCGAAACGCACCGCTCCCCTGATCGACGGCGATGTCCCGAGCCCGATCAACCCGCCCTCAGGCTGCGCCTTCCACACCCGCTGCCGTTACGCGATGGATCGCTGCAAGACCGAACGCCCGGCGCTGCAGGCGGCCGGCCCGGCGCATCAGGTCGCCTGCTGGCTGAATGACGGCACGGGGCAAGCGGCCTCATAAATGTCGTCCCGGCGAAGGCCGGGACCCATTACCCCGAATGCCCGTTGATTTGCCAAACTGGGGCCACAGCTTGCTCCAACAACATACAGCGGTGGTTATGGGTCCCGGCCTGCGCCGGGACGACAGCGGTTAGGCGACAGCCTCGATCTCCACCACGATCTTCCCCGTCGTCACCTGCTCGCCCTCGGCGACATCGATCGACGATACCGTGCCCGCGACGCCGGCCGTGTGGACATGCTCCATCTTCATCGCTTCCAGCGTCATCACCGGCTGGCCGGCCGCGACCTTGTCGCCCGGCTTCACCAGCACCGCGACGACCCGGCCGTTCATGGCGGCGCGGACCTTGCCGTCACCGCCGGCCGCCGTCGCGCTTTCCGGCGGCGCGAGGGTGAGATCGCGCACCGACAGCGTGACGCCGCGATGCAGGATATGGAGCCGGTCGCCATCGCGCAGGAATTGGGCATGCTCCATCACCCCATCGTGGTGGAAGCGGATGCTGTCCTGGCTGAGCTCGTCGATCACGAAGCTGAAGCGATCGCCGTTGCGGGTCGCGATGTAGCTGCCGTCGCGCTCGCGGACAATCTCGATCTCCTGCACGCCGTTGCCGAGATCGATCCGCAGGCCGAGCGGGAATGTCGCTGCGAGCGACCGGCCGCGCTGCCGTGGCGGTGCGTGCGGATTGGTGACGTAGAGCAGCAGCGCCGCAAGCGCGAGATCGCTGCCGCGATCGGGCCGCGGCGCCAGCAGCGCATCGCGGTTGTCGCCGATGAAGGCCGTGGTCGCCTCGCCCCTGGCAAAGACAGGGTAGCGCAGGCAGTCGATCAGGAAGCCCTGGTTGGTGGTGACGCCGAAGGCCGTGACCTGCTCCAGGGCACAGATCAGCTTGCCGCGCGCCTCCTCGCGGGTCGTGCCATGGCTGATAACCTTGGCGATCATCGAATCATAGAACGGCGGAATCTCCGAGCCGGACTGCAGCGCGTGCTCGACGCGGATACCGTCGGGCATCTGCCACCGCGCCATCGTGCCGGATTGCGGCATGAATTCGTGCGCGGCATCCTCCGAGCAAAGCCGGACCTCGATGGCATGGCCGGAGAACTTGACGTCCTCCTGGGTCAAGCCGAGCGGCGCGCCACTGGCGACACGCAGCTGCAATTCGACCAGATCGAGCCCGGTGATCGCCTCGGTGACGGGATGCTCGACCTGCAGCCGCGTGTTCATCTCCATGAAGTAGAAATTTCCGGCGCGATCGAGCAAAAATTCCAGCGTGCCCGCACCCTCGTAGCCGATCGCCTTGACCGCCTGCACCGCGACCGCGCCCATCCGCGCGCGCAGCTCCGGCGTCACCGCCGGCGACGGCGCCTCCTCGACCAGCTTCTGGTGCCGCCGCTGCACCGAGCAATCGCGCTCGCCGAGATGGATGGCGTTGCCATGGCGGTCGCCGAACACCTGGATTTCGATGTGGCGGGGATTGACGATCGCGCGCTCCAGAATGACGGTGGGATCGCCGAACGCGCCCTGCGCCTCCGACCGCGCACTGCGCAGCCCGTCGGGAAATGCCGCCGCATCGGTGACCAGCCGCATGCCGCGGCCGCCGCCGCCGGCGACCGCCTTGATCATGACCGGAAAACCAATGGCCCTCGCTTCCGCCAGCATCACGGCATCGCTCTGGTCGGCGCCCTGATAGCCGGGCACGCAGGGCACGCCGGTCTTCTGCATGATCTCCTTGGCGCCGGCCTTGTTGCCCATCGCAAGGATCGCTTCCGGCGACGGACCGATGAACACCAGACCCGCATCGCGGCAGGCCCGCGCAAAATCCTCGTTCTCGGCGAGGAAGCCATAGCCGGGATGCACTGCGCCGGCGCCGCTCGCTTTGGCGGCGGCGATGATCGTGTCGATCTTCAGATAGGATTGCGCCGGCAGCGCCTCGCCGATCCGCACCGCCTGGTCGGCCTCGCGCACATGCAGCGCATCACGGTCGGCGTCCGAATAGACCGCGACGACGCCATGGCCGAGCCGCCGTGCCGATCGCATGATGCGCAGCGCTATCTCGCCGCGATTGGCGATCAGGATCTTGAAGAACGGCGTCCGCTTCACGATTGCCCCGCTCATGGCCGCGCCACCGAGAACTGCATGCGCTGCGGGCTACGTGCCTCGGCCTCGCGGCAGATCGAAAGCACCTCTGACAGCACCGTCCGCGTGTCGCGCGGATCGATCACGCCGTCGTCGAGCACCCGGGCGCTGGTCGAGAACACGTCCATCTGGCTGTCGAACACGCCGGTGATCTGCGCCTTCATCGCGTCGAGCTTCTCCTTCTCGATCGGCTTGCCGCGCCGCGCGGCGGCAGCTTCGGTGACGATCGCCATGGTTTCGGCGGCCTGCTCGCCGCCCATAACGGCGGTCTTGGCGTTGGGCCAGGAGAAGCAGAAGCGCGGGTGGAAACCGCGGCCGCACATGCCGTAATTGCCGGCGCCGAACGAGGCGCCGCAATACAGCGTGATCTGCGGCACTGTCGCCGAGGTCACCGCCTGGATCATCTTCGAGCCGTGCTTGATCATGCCGGCCTCTTCATAGGCCCGGCCCACCATGTAGCCGGTGGTGTTGTTCATGTAGAGGATCGGCGTGCGCGACTGGCAGCAGGCCTGGATGAAATGCGTCGCCTTGTTGGCGCCGGGCACGTCGAGCGGGCCATTATTGGTGATGATGCCGATCGCTTGCCCCTGGATGCGGGCTTGGCCGCAGACCGTCGCCGGACCGTAATTGGCGCCGAACTCGGTGAAGTCGGAATCGTCGACGAAGCGCGCGATTGCCTGGCGCATGTCGACGGGACGCTTGTGGTCCATCGGCATGATGCCGAGCAGTTCCTCCGCGTCGTAACGCGGCGGTTTGAACGCGGCCGGCGCCGGTGCCGGCCGGTCCCAAGGCAACTTGGCCATGATGTCGCGCGCGATGCGCAGCGCGTCGCGGTCGTCCTCGGCGAGATAATCGCCAAGGCCCGAGACCTGGGTGTGCATCTCGGCGCCGCCGAGCTCCTCCTCGGTCGCGATCTCGCCGGTGGCGGCCTTGAGCAGAGGCGGCCCGGCGAGGAAGGCGCGGGTGCGGCCGCGCACCATCACGATGTAGTCGGACAGGCCCGTCTGGTAGGCACCGCCCGCGGTCGAGGAGCCGTGGGTGACGGTAACGACGGGAAGCCCTGCCGCCGACAGCCGCGCCAGGTTGCGGAAGATGTTGCCGCCACGGACGAAGTCCTCGACGCGGTAGCGCAGCAGATTGGCGCCCGCGCTCTCGACCAGCTGCACATAGGGCAGCTTGTTCTCCAGCGCGAGCTCCTGGACCCGCAGCGTCTTGTCGAGGCCGTGAGGCTGCAATGCGCCCGCGTCGATGCCTGCATCATTGGCGCTGACCATGCAACGGATGCCGGAGACGAACGCGATGCCGGCGACCAGTCCGCCGCCGGGCACGCTCTTGTCCGCATCCGGCACGTCGAACATGTAGCCGGCGAGCGTCGACAGTTCGAGGAAGGGCGAACCGGGATCGAGCACCAGCGCGACGCGCTCCCGCGGCAACAGCTGGCCGCGCTTGTGGAAGCGGTCCTTAGCCGCGGCGGAGGCCGCGCGCGTCCGCTCCTCCAGCGCGCGCATCCGAGTGATCAGCGCCAGCATGCCGTCGCGATTGCCCTGGAAGGCGGCGCTGCCGGTGGAAATCGTGTTCTCGATGATGGCCACTAGGCGCGCTCCACAAAATGCCCACTGTATTGCTGCCGCAACTCGACCTTGCGCAGCTTGCCGGTCGCGGTCATCGGCATCTCCTCGAGGATACGCACCAGCTTCGGCACCTGGAAGCCACCGAGATGCCTTCTGCAATGCGCCTCGATGCCGGCCTCGTCGGCCACCGCGCCGGGCTTCAGCTTGACGAAGGCGGAGACCGCCTCGCCCCATTGCGGATGCGGCAGGCCGACCACGGCGGCGTTCTGCACGGCGGGATGCGCCAGCAACGTCTCCTCAATCTTGACGGAGGCAACGTTCTCGCCGCCCGACTTGATCATATCCTTCTTGCGGTCGAGGAACAGCACCTCGCCGTTGCCGTCGATCAAAGCAAGATCGCCGGTATGGTGCCAGCCGAACTTGCGCGCCTCCTCGGTCGATTTGGGGTCCTTGTAGTAGCCCATCATCACATTGGGTCCGCGATGCACCAGCTCGCCGATCTCGCCGCGCGGCAGCAGATTGCCGTTGTCGTCCATGATCGCGGTCTCGTTGACGATCAGCGATTCGCCCCAGTAATTGCCGAAGCGGTCGAGCTGCACCTCCGGGCGGGACATCGTCGTCGCCGGATACATCTCGGTCTGGCCGCTGGATAGCACGAAGTTCGGACAGAGATTGGCCATGGCGCGCTCGAGCAGCGGCTTGCCCATCGGCGCCATGGTGTAGATGCAGCAGCGCAGGCCTGACAGGTCGTAGTCGCGCCGGCGCGGATGGTCGAGGATCGCCTGATACATCAACGACAGGCCGACGAACACGGTGAGATTGTCGCGCACGATCGCCTCCATGCACGCGACCGGATCGAAGCCGCGCATCAGCGCCATGCGGCCGCCGACCGAGAGATAGCTGAGCAGCAGCACGTGGCCGGCGCAGTGGAACAGCGGAAACTGTCCGGTGATCCCGTCATCGCGCGAGAGCTGCATCTCGATACAATTGCACATCACGGCCATGACAACGGCGAGGTGACAATGCATCGCGCCCTTCGGCCGCGAGGTCGTGCCTGACGTATAGATGATCATCGCGAGGTCGCGGTCGTTGATCTCGATGTCAGGCTCGATATCGGACTGTCCCTCCAGCAGACCGTTGAACTCCTGCAATCCGGTCTTGCCGGCATTGCCGGTCAGATCGATCGCGATCATCTCCATGCCGCGCGCTTCCAGTGCGGCGCGGCGGTCGGCCTGGGCATGAAGGGCGTCATCGATGATGGCGAAACGCACCTCGGCATGGCCGAGGATGTAGTCCATATCAGCCGGTCCGAGCATGGTGTTGATGGGCACCCAGACCAGCCCGGCGCGGTGAATGCCAAACAGCGCTTTGACGAATTCGACAGAGTTGTTGCAGATGGTCGAAATCTTCTCGCCCGGCTTCAGCCCGCGCTGCACCAGATGATTGGCGAAGCGATTGGCGTCGCGCTCGAGTTCGGTGAAGGTGACCTGCCTGCTGCCGTCGGTCAGCGCGATGCGATCCGGAAACCGCCGCGCGGCGCGCTTCAACAGGTCGCCGATCGCGACCCGGCCGATACGACCCGGCCCGGTGACGCCGCCGGTTGCTGCGAGATTGTGCATGCGTTTCTCCTCCCGGGCTCCGTCATTCCGGGATGCGCGAAGCGCAGACCCGGAATCCAGAGGTGTGGCGCGAGATTCCGGGTTCACGCTTCGCGTGCCCCGGAATGACGGTCAGTGTCGCGTTCCAAAAATCTGCCGCGCTTCCGCCGGGCTCGCAATCTCGCGGCCGGCGCGGCGCGCGCAGGCGGCGAGCCCTTCGACGAGTTGCCCGTTCGACGTAACCTTGGTGCCGTCGCCGAGATAGAACGTATCCTCGAGCCCGCTGCGCAGATGGCCGCCGAGGTCGGCGGCGCGCTGGTGCAGCGGCCAGATCTCGGCGCGGCCGATCGCGGTGACCTGCCAATGCGCCTCCGGCGCCTTCAGCTTCAGGAGGATCGGCAACAGCTCCGGATCGGCCGGCATGCCCGAGGCGACGCCCATCACGAAATTGTATTCGAGCGGACCGGAATACATCCCGGTCTGCCGGTACATGCCAACGCAACGCACGATGCCGACATCGAAGCACTCGAATTCGGGAATGGTGCCGGCCGCCTTCATCACGTCGAGATAGTCCTGCACCTTCTCGACCGCGTTATCGAACATCATGGGCGGCCAGGCCCAGGTGTTGTCGGCCTTCACCTTCAGATAATTCAGCGAGCCGGCGTTGCAGGCGGCGATCTCGGGCCTGGTCTCGCGCACGCAATCGAGCGCGCCCTGGTAGTTCGGGCCAGAGGTACCGGTGGTGTGGTTGATGATCACGCCGGGGCAGGCCTCGCGGATCGCCTGCTGGATCTCCTTGCTGACGCCGACATCCCACGACGGCAGGTGGCCCTTGTTCGGCTCCTGCTGCCGCAGATGGATGTGCATGATGCTGGCGCCGGCGTTGAACGCGGCCTTGGCCTCGCGCGCCATCTGTTCCGGCGTCACCGGAACGTTGTGCTGCTTCGGGTCGGTAAGCACGCCGTTCAGCGCGCAGGTGATGACGGCCTTGTCGCTCATGGGTCTCTTGTCCGCTTTGCAGCGCACATGCGCTGCTGATTTCGCCATGATGAGAACTTTGCCTTCGCGCCATCTTGCGTTGACTGGCTAAGTGGATGCGCTCACGGCACAATCCGTCGCCAGCCGGTTAACACAAGACGCGGCACAAGCGTCATGCCTAACCTTGGTTCTAAGCAGAAGCGGCGCAACAAGCCGGCATCACGGGGAGAACGTCATGGTCTCGATCAACCGGCGCAGATGGCTCACCGGCGCGGCAGGCGCGGGACTTGCCGCGGTCGCGGGTCTTAAGCCTTCGCTGGCCGACGACACGCCAGGCGTCACCGCGACCGAGATCAGGATCGGCAGCACCACTTCGCTCAGCGGCCCGGTGTCCGCGCTCGGCGTGCAGGCGCGCTGCCAGGAAGCCTATTTCAAGATGCTGAACGAGCAGGGCGGCATCGCCGGCCGGCAGATCAAATACATCTACTATGACGATGCGTTCAACCCGGCGAAGACGGTCGAGCAGGTGCGCCGACTGATCGAAAGCGACAATGTCGCCTTTCTGTTCAACATGCTCGGCACCGCGCCGAACTCGTCGGTCGTCAAATACATCAACGCCGCCAAGGTGCCGCACTTGTTCCTGTCGGTGAATGGCGACAAATGGGGCGACTACAAGACCTATCCCTGGACCATGGGCTTTGCGCCGAGCGCGCGGACCGAGGCGCAGGTGTTCGTCAAATATGCACTGAGCCAGAACAAGAACGCGAAATTCGCGGTGCTCTACCAGAACGACGACCTCGGCAAGGATTTCGTCGCCGGAGCCAAGGACGTGCTCGGCGAGCGGTTCGCGACCGCGGCCGTGGTGGCCTCGCACGAGGTGACCGATCCCACGATCGATTCCCAGATCGTGGCGCTGCGCGGCGCCAATCCCGATGTGCTGATCTCGGGCACCACGGCAAAGTTCTGCGCGCAGTCGATTCGCAAGATCTATGCGCTCGGCTGGAAGCCGATGCACTTCATCGCCAGCGGCGCCGCCTCGATCTCCTCGACCATCGCGCCTGTCGGTCTCGACAAGTCGCAGGGCACGATCTCGTCGGCCTATGTCAAGGACGTCGCCGACCCGGCCTGGGCCAATGATCCCGGCGTGAAGAACTTCCTCGCCTTCATGGAAAAGTACTTCCCCGACGGCAATCCGAAGGAGGGCTACAACCTCTACGCCTACACGGTGGCGCAAGTGCTGAAGATCGTGCTCGAGCAGTGCAAGGGCAATTTCAGCCGTGACAACATCATGGCGCAGGCCAACAACCTGAAGGACATCGAGGTCCCGACGCTGCTGCCCGGCATCCGCGTCAACACCAGCCCGACCAATCATCACCCGCTGCAGCAGCTTCAGCTGCAACGGATCGAAGGTCCGGGCTGGCTGCGGTTCGGCGAGGTGATTCAGGGCGCGAACTTGTGAACACAGAACAACCCAAGTGTCATCCCGGCGAAAGCCGGGACCCATAACCACAGCCGTCAATTGCTTCGCGAGATCTCTGCCATCCCGCGTCACGGATAGATCACGCGGTATGGGTCCCGGCTTTCGCCGGGACGACGGATGGTTAAGTCAGCGCGCGCTCGCTCGCGGTTTGCCCGGTGCGGTAGATCGCAAGGTCCCGCGAGCCGGAGAAGATCGCGCGCGGCTTCAGGCCGTAGAAGCGGCGGATCGAGTGGCTGAAATGCGTGCTGTCGGGATAGCCGATATCCTGCGCGAGATGCGCGAGGTTGATGTCCTGGTTGGCGAAGTGCAACAGATGCCGCGCGCGCTTCCAGGCGCGGAAGGAGCGGAACGAGATCCCGGTCTCCTCCTTGAACAGATGCAGGAAGCGCGAGGGCGATAGCCCGGCTTCCGCAGCGCAGCCCGCCGCAGTCACCGGCTCGCCGGAGAACTGCCCGATGCGGCCGATCGCGCGCACGACACGCGGATCGAGCACGCGCTGCGGCAGCGCGTCGCCGAAGCACATGGTGTCGAACTCGGCATTCGCGATCGCATCGCGATGCTGCATCTCGGCGAGCGTCGCATAGGCGTTGCGAATGCGATTGGCGAACAGATGGGAGTCCGATCCTTGCAGACGGCGGGCGACGGCTTCGAGCGTGCCGTCGGGCACGCTTTCCGGCTCGATCGCGACGCAGATCGCCGAGCGATATTCGCTGGTGATGGTGTGGCGCAGGTTCGGCATCGTCACCGCGAGCTCGCCATGCGACTCGCGGCCTTCGCTGGTCGACAGATGCAAGCCGTCGCGGATCGCGACATAGACATGGAATGCACCGGGACAGCGCTCGCGCGGGCGTCCGAGCAGCCCGGCATAGAACACCCGTTCCGGCGTGATCAGCATCCGGTGACCGGATTGCTGGCTGGAGCTCTGGCACTTCGCGTCCACGATCGCGTCCATGGCGGTTCCTCCTCGCGCGGCTCTTTGGGCCGCTGCGGCGGAGCTACCATAACGCAAATTCGCACGCTGTCACTGCAACGAAACGTCGTCATTCCGGGGCGATGCGACAGCATCGAACCCGGAATCTCGAGATTCCGGGTCTGGTGCTAACGCACCATCCCGGAATGACGAGCGCTAAAGCCGCGCCCGCGGCGCAACGTTCTGTTCCTGACCGGCTTTTTGCTCCGCCGCGACCGCGCGCTGGTAACCGTCGCGCTGCTGCAGCCGCGCCCAATAGGCCGCGACATTCGGCCCGAAATCCTTGGCGAGGCCGATATTGCTGGCGAGACGGAGCGCATAACCGTTGGCGATGTCGGCCGCGGTGAAGCGTTCCGCGCAGAGGAATTCCGACTTCGCGGCGGCGGCCTCGACCGCGCGCAGGCGGCCCAGGAACCATTTTGCATAATCGCCCGAGACCTGCGGGTTGCGCCGCTCCTCTGGCTCGAGCTGGCTGTAGCGGAGCACCAGCGTCTGCGGGAAGGTCAGCGTCGCGTCGGAAAAATACATCCAGTTCAGGAACGCGCCAAAGGCCGGCTCGTCGACGCCGACGATCAGCGGCGTCGGGCCGTATTTGGTGCCGAGATAATGGCAGATGCCGGAGGACTCCGTCATCCTGGTCTCGCCATCGATCATGAACGGGATGGTGCCGAGCGGATTGATGCCGAGATATTCCTTGGCGAACACGCGCGGCGGGAACGGCAGCATCTTCAGCTCATAGGCAAGCCCGAGCTCCTCCAGCATCCACAGCGGACGGAACGAGCGCGCGGCGTCGCAGTGATAGAGCGTGATCATCAGGCGTTTCCCTTTTGCTTCAGGCCAGGCAGCGTGCCCATCATCTTGCACAATACCATGAGCATGACCTCGTCGGCGCCACCGCCGATCGAGGTCAGGCGGCTGTCGCGATAGGCGCGGCTGACCGGCGTCTCGTTTGTGAAACCCATGCCGCCCCAATATTGCAGGCAGGCATCGGTAAGCTCGCGGCCGAGCCGGCCGGCCTTCAGCTTGGCCATGGTCGCGAGCCGCGTCACGTCCTCGCCGGCCACCAGCGCCTCGCCGGCACGATAGATCAGCGAGCGCAGCAGCTCGACCTCGGTCTGCATTTCCGCGAGCTTGAAGTGCACCACCTGGTTGTCGAGGATCGAGCCGCCGAACGCCTTGCGGTTGCGAGTGTAGTCGATGGTCTCGTTGATGATGAATTCATGCGCCTTCAGGCAGGCGGCCGCACCCCACAGCCGCTCCTCCTGGAACTGGATCATCTGGTAGGTGAAGCCCTGGCCCTCCTCGCCGATCCGGTTACGCTTGGGGACCCGGACATTGTCGAAGAAGATCTGCGCCGTATCCGACGAACGCATGCCGAGCTTGTCGAGCTTGCGCGCGATCTGCACGCCCTTGGTCTTCATGGGCACACAGATCAGCGACTTGTTGCGATGGACCGGGCCGTCGCTGGTGTTGGCGAGCAGGCAGATCCAGTCGGCCTGGGTGCCGTTGGTGATCCACATCTTGCCGCCATTGATGACGTAGTCGTCGCCGTCGGCGCGCGCACTGGTCTTGATCGAGGCGACGTCGGAGCCGGCACCGGGCTCGGAAACGCCGATGCAGGCGACCTGATCGCCGGCAATCGCGGGGCTGAGAAATTCGCGCCGCACCTCGTCGGAGCCGAACCGCGCCAGCGCCGGCGTCGCCATGTCGGTCTGCACCCCGATCGCCATCGGCACGCCGCCGCAGGTGATAGCCCCCAACTCCTCGGCCATCATCAGCGCGTAGGAATAATCCAGTCCCTGGCCGCCGAACTCGACGGGCTTGTTGAGGCCGAGGAAGCCGAGATCGCCGAGCTTCTTGAACAGCTCATGCGCCGGGAAGATGTCGGCCTTCTCCCATTCGTCGACATGGGGATTGATCTCGGCCGCGATGAACTTTTGTAGAGCGCGGCGCGGTTCGTCGTGGTCGGCGGTGAAGAGCATGTTCTCGAACTATCCTTTGTCATTCCGGGGCGATGCGAAGCATCGAACCCGGAATCTCGATCCATTACCTCTGGATTCCGGGTTCGCGCTGGCGCGCGCCCCGGAATGACCTTTCCTTCTCACCCCCCTGAAAGGGGGAGGTCGGCACGCTCGGCTATGCCGAGCGGGCCGGGTGGGGGTCAACTGCCAGTCGGACTCGCGGCTTGACCCCCACCCTGCCCTCCCCCTTTCAGGGGGAGGGTTCACAATCCGTCTTTTCGCCGCGACCACATCATCACCTGACGCGATCACAACCCCATCTGCCGGCTCGCGAGATCCTTCATGATCTCCTCGGTGCCGCCGCCGATCGCGTTGACCTTGACCTCGCGGTAGATGCGCTCGACCTTGACGCCGCGCATGAAGCCGGCGCCGCCGAAGATCTGCACCGCCTCGGAGGCGCAGTGCGCCATGGTCTGCGTCGCATGGTTCTTCATCATGCAGATCTCGGCGACCGGGCTTTCGCCCTGGCCGAGCCGCCACGCCAGCATTTCCAGCATCGCCTGCGAGGCCGCGACCTTCTGTGCCATGTCGACGATCTTGTGCCTGATCACCTGGTGCTGCGCGATCGGCTTGCCGAACGTCTTGCGCTCCTTGGCATAGGCGACCGCCTCATCGAGGCAGACGCGCGCATAGGCGGTGCAGCTCGCCGCCATGCCCATGCGCTCGCTGTTGAAGTTCTGCATGATGATCTTGAAGCCCTGCCCTTCCTCGCCGATCAGGTTCTCGACCGGCACGCGGCATTCGTCGAAGTGAAGTGTCGCGGTATCTGACGCCCACCAGCCCATCTTCTTCAGCTTGGTGCGGGACAGGCCCGGCGTATTGCCTTCGATCAACAGCAGGCTGACGCCGCCGGGACCTTCGCCGCCGGTGCGCACCGCGACCGTCAGATAGTCGGCGCGCATGCCCGAGGTGATGAAGGTCTTCTCGCCGGAGACGACATAATGGTCGCCGTCACGCCGCGCCCTGGTGCGCAGGTTCGCGACATCGGAGCCGCCGCTCGGCTCGGTGATCGCGAGCGCGGAGATCTTCTTGCCAGCGAGCACGTCCGGCAGCACCCGCGCCTTAACCTCGGGCCGCGCGGCGCGCGCGATCGGCGGCGAGCCGATGGTGTGGCTCATCAGGCTCGAGGAGACGCCGCCGGCGCCGGCCCGCGCCAGCTCCTGCGAGGCCACGATCTTCATGAACTGGTCGGCGGCGATCCCGCCATATTCTTCCGGGAAGCCGAGGCCGAGCAGTCCGATCGCAGATGCCTTGGCATAGAGCTCGCGCGGAAACTCGCCGTCTTCGTCCCATTGATGGGCATAAGGCTCGATTTCTTTGGCAACAAAGCGCCGCATCACCTCGCGAAAGGCCTCATGCTCGCCGGTGTAGAACGGGTTTGCCATCCGCGTGCTCCGTTGATTCTTCCCTCCGACGATGTCCGGATTTCTCCCGGTTCACTTGCGTCGAGTGGCTGCCGTCGGCGCCGACGCCCGATCCGGCGATTTGCCAGCCACTAAACGCAAGACAGTATCCTTATACGCCCCCTCCACTGCCAATTCATGGCATCAATTGAGCCAGGAACAGGCGGCGCAAGACTGCCGTTCCGGAGGAGGGAAATTTGCCGGTTCGTTACTACGACTGGATCGCGCATCATCGCCGGCGCACGCCGGACAAGATGGCGCTTGTCGATCTCGCCAGCGGACGCCGCTTCAACTATGCGGAGCTCGACGCCCGCGTGTCGCGGCTCGCGGCCTGGCTGCGCGATGGGCTCAAGGTTGCCAGCGGCGACCGCGTCGCGGTGCTGGCGCTGAACACGACGGATACGCTGGAGGTGCAGTTCGCCTGCTTCCGGATCGGCGCGATCTTCCTGCCGCTCAACACCCGCCTCACCGTTCCCGAGCTGCGCTACATCACCGGCGACGCCGCGCCGAAGGTGATGATCCATGACGACGACCTCGCCGAGACCGCGCTTGCGGTGGCAAAGCTCTGCAATGTCGCTGCGACCGTGAGGCTCGGCCCGGGCGGCGCCTATGAGACCGGCATTGCGGCAGCCGCGCCGCTCGAACGGTTCGAGGAGGTCATGCTCGATGACATCTCGACCATCATGTACACCTCTGGGACGACGGGCCAGCCCAAGGGCGCGATCATCACGCATGGGATGACGTTCTGGAATTGCGTCAATCTCGGCGGCCCCGCCTACATCTCGCCGGCCTCGGTGCTGCTCACGGTGCTGCCGCTGTTCCACACCGGCGGGCTGAATTGCTACACCAACCCGGTGCTGCATGCCGGCGGCACCGTGCTGATCATGCGCGCCTTCGATCCCGGCGAGGCGCTGAAGCTGATCGGCGATCCCTTGCAGGGCATCAACGTGTTCTTCGGCGTGCCCGCGATCTACCAGTTCATGGCGCAGCATCCTTCCTTCGCTACGGCGGATTTCAGCCGCCTCGTGATTGGCGGCGTCGGCGGCGCGCCGATGCCGGTGCCGCTGCTCAAGACCTGGGAGGCGCGCGGCGTCGCGCTGCAGCAGGGCTACGGCATGACCGAGACGTCGCCGGCGGTGATGGTGCTCGACCGCGAGGATGCCGCGCGCAAGGCCGGCTCGTCCGGCAAGCCGGTGCTGCACACCGAGGTCCGCATCGTGCGGCCCGACGGCAGCGACGCCGCGGTCGGCGAGCTCGGCGAACTCTGGGTCAAGGGCCCGAACATCACGCCGGGCTACTGGAACAGGCCGGACGCCAACGCCTCCTCGTTCACCGACGGCTGGCTGCACACCGGCGACGCCACGCGGATCGACGAGGAAGGCTTCTACTACATCGTCGACCGCTGGAAGGACATGTACATCTCGGGCGGCGAGAACGTCTATCCGGCCGAGGTCGAGAGCGTGCTGCATCAATTGGCCGCCGTCGCCGAGGCCGCCGTGATCGGCATCCCCGACGAGCAATGGGGCGAAGTCGGCATGGCGATCATTGCCGTGAAATCCGGCCATTCGCTGACCCCGGCCGAGGTCCACGCGCATTGCCAGGCCAATCTGGCGCGGTTCAAATGCCCGCGCCTGATCGAATTCATCGAGGCCCTGCCGCGGAACGCCACAGGCAAAATTCATAAGCCGACGCTCCGGCAACAATTCAGCCGGCCGAAGCCAACCGATACCGCGGCGTGAGCCAGACGCGCGCCGCGCGTTCCGGGATTCGCCGCGACAAGGATTGCCCCGCTGCCGTCTGCCGGGACCGGCTGCGGGTTCGTTGCGTAAGTCCCCAACAAAGATCAATCGAGGAAATTGCCTTTATGAAAACAACAACACTGTCGCTGCTGGCAGCCGCCACGGCGCTCTGCCTGCTCTCCACCCAGGCCGCCTTTGCACAGAAGAAGTATGATACCGGCGCCTCCGACACCGAGATCAAGATCGGCAATGTCGAGGCCTATAGCGGTCCCGCCTCCGCCTACGGCGTCATCGGCAAGACCGAAGAAGCCTATTACAAGATGATCAACGACCAGGGCGGCATCAACGGCCGCAAGATCAACTGGATCTCCTATGACGACGGCTACTCGCCGCCGAAGACCGTGGAGCAGATCCGCAAGCTGATCGAGAGCGACGAGGTCTTCCTGGTGTTCAACGCGCTGGGCACGCCGACCCAGACCGCGGTGCAGAAGTATCACAACGCCAAGAAGGTGCCGCAGCTGTTCCTCGCCACCGGCGCCAGCAAGTGGAACGATCCGAAGGATTTCCCGTGGACCATGGGTTTCCAGCCGAGCTATCGCGTCGAGGCGCGGATCTTCGGCAAGTACATCCTGAAGGCCAAGCCGGATGCCAAGGTCGCGATCTTCTATGCCAATGACGATTTCGGCAAGGACTACCTGGTCGGCCTGAAGGAGATCCTCGACAAGTCGAGCGTCAAGATCGTCGCCGAAGAGAGCTACGAGACCACCGAGCCGTCGATCGACTCCCACATCGTCAAGCTGAAGGACACCGGCGCCGACGTGTTCGTCAACATCTCGACGCCGAAATTCGCGGCGCAGGCGATCAAGAAGATCGCCGAGCTCAACTGGAAGCCGATGCAGGTGATGACCGACGTCTCGATCTCGATCGGCGCGGTCATGAAACCGGCCGGGCTCGAGGCCTCGGAAGGCGTGCTGTCGGCCGGCTATCTGAAGGACGCGTCCGATCCGCAGTGGAAGAATGATGAGGGCATGAAGAAGTTCATGGCCTTCGCCGAGAAGTACATGCCGGGCGCCAACCTCGCCGACGCCAATCTGGTCTATGGCTACGCCGCCGCGCAGACCATGGTGCAGGTGCTGAAGCAGGCCGGCGACAACCTGACGCGTGAGAACGTGATGAAGCAGGCCGCCAGCCTGAAGGATTTTGCGCCCGACACGCTGATCCCCGGCATCAGGATCAACACCAGCGCGACCGACTTCGCACCGGTCGAGCAGCTCAAGATGATGCAGTTCAAGAACGGGCAGTGGGAGCTGTTCGGTGACATCATCAGCGCCGAGACCGGCGGCTAGCGCGACGCGCACCGCCACCAAACATCAGCCATCGCGAAGCCGCCCATCCGGGCGGCTTCGTTGCTTTTTGCGGATCGCGGGTGAAGCCGAGCGACGCGCAAGCTATCTCACCGTCACCCTGAGGAGCCGCGAAGCGGCGTCTCGAAGGGTCGACGGCCGGGCTCTCTCCCGAGTCGATGCATACGGGCCGTGCATCCTTCGAGGCTCGCCCAGCGGCGTAATCGCGCCGCAAGGCTCGCACCTCAGGATGACGGACCTAACTCTGCCGTTGTCATCCCGGCAAGAAAATCGCGAACGGCTCATCGATCGTTCGACGCAAATGCTCGCGATAGGCGGCGTAGTTCGCGTCATCCGCCGACACCCGGCCGAGGCTGGGCTTGGGCACGTTCTTCACCGGCAGGAACGCGATCGGCGCGGCGACAGGCGTCAGCAGCGAGCCGCGGCCGGCAAGCAGCGTCGTGATGATGCCGTACATCTCGCCGGAATTGCGCGGGCGCGACACCGTGATCACGCGATGCTGGCCGTGCCTGTTGGTCACGAGATAGACGAAGCCGGATTCGTTGGGCACCGCGACTTCGCCGTACTGCGTATAGTCGGCGTCCTGCCGCTCGCCTTCGCGGAAGCCGAGCGATGACGACGCCTCGTCCCAGGTGATCTCCGTCCGATAGGCGTAGAGTGCGCCCTGCTCGCCGAACGACGGCCGCACCGTGATGTAGGTCCCTTCGATCCGCGCCACCGCGCGGCGCGAATAGGACCCGAGGCCGTCGGGTGCGATCCCGCCATTGGCGGGTGCGGCCACCGTGATCGTCTCCGGCAGCTTGCGCAAGGACACACCCAGCGCCTGCTCCAGCCGCACGGTGGTCGCCAGCGTGAACGGGCGGCGGCCGCCGAGCACCTTCTCCAGGGTCGAGAGGCTGAGCTTGGCCTGCTCGGCCAGCGTCTGCCGCGAGATGCGGCGGCGCGCGATTTCCTCGCGGATGGTCTCCGCGACCTGCTGGCTCTGCTCGGCGGATAGCTGCTTATCAGGCGTCGGCATCCAGATTCCTGCCCGGTTCCCCTTGATTCCGCGCAGTCTAGCAGACCGGACAATCCATCACCAAACCGCACAAATCCGCCTCCGCCGGCGGCGGGCCGCGCCGGACGGCGGCCAATCATTGCCGATCATTCTGCTCGCGCCAAAACCGCCGTTCTCCATGATCGCGAGGCAGCGAAAGCCTCGCTCGGGAGTGACGAAAATGACGATTTACGATGCATGTGAGAGCAGCCCGCAGATCCGCCTGTCGCGCAGGATGCGCATTGCGCTGTTCTTTCTGGTGGAAGGTGTGGCCGCGCTAGTGATCGGCTTTGCGGCGCTATTCCTGAGTTTCGATCCGGTGTGGTCGGCCGAACTGCCGCAACAGGCGGTGCTGCGGCCATCGGATGCGCGCTCCGGCTCGCTGCTGTTCAAGACCGATGACGGCTATCGGGATGCGCTGAGGCTCGGCATCGACGTGGACCTCACGGTGTCGGGTCCGACGGTCCGCGCCCGCGTCACGCAGATCTTCCGCAACCCGACCAAGGACTGGGTGGAGGCGACCTATGTCTATCCGCTGCCGGCTGGCGGCGCGGTCGACACGCTGAAGATGGTGGTCGGCGACCGCGTCGTGGTCGGCGACATCAAGGAGCGGCAGCAGGCTCGCGCGATCTACGAGCAGGCCAAGCAGAATGGCCAAAAGGCCGCGCTCACCGAACAGGAGCGGCCCAACATCTTCACCAATTCCGTTGCCAATATCGGCCCCGGCGAAACCGTGCTGGTGCAGATCGAATATCAGGAGCCGGTGCAGCAGAACGGCAACGAGTTCTCGCTGCGGGTGCCGATGGTGGTCGGCCCGCGCTACAATCCGCGCCCGGTGGTGCAAAGCGTCGATCTCCGCGCCGACGGCAACGGCTGGGGCGCCACGTCAACCGATCCCGTGCCGGACCGCGACCGCATCTCCCCCGAAGTGCTCGACCCTGCCACGAATGCGCCGGTCAATCCGACCAACATCACGGTGCATCTGAACGCCGGCTTCGCGCTCGGCGAGGTGACGAGCCATTTCCACCAGGTCAGGATCGAGAGCCCCGACAGCACCACGCGGCTCGTCAAGCTCGCCGAAGGCCCGGTGCCGGCCGATCGTGATTTCGAGCTGACCTGGAAGCCGGCCGCCGAGAAGGCGCCGTCGGTCGGGCTGTTCCGCGAGCATGTCGGCAATTCCGACTATCTGCTGGCCTTCGTCACCCCGCCGTCGGTCGAGCAGACGCAACAGAAGCCGTTGCCGCGCGAGGTGATCTTCGTGATCGACAATTCCGGCTCGATGGGCGGCACTTCGATCATCCAGGCCAAAGCGAGCCTGACTTACGCGCTCGGTCGCCTGCAGCCGACCGATCGCTTCAACGTGATCCGGTTCGACGACACCATGGACACGCTGTTCCCGTCGCCGGTCGCGGCAAACAGCACCAATATCGGCAACGCGACGGCGTTCGTCGGCGCGCTGCAGGCCCGCGGCGGCACCGAGATGGTGCCGGCGATGCGCGCAGCGCTGTCCGACACCAACCATGACGACGCCAATTACGTCCGCCAGGTCGTGTTCCTGACTGACGGCGCCATCGGCAACGAGCAGCAATTGTTCGAGACCATCGGCGCGCTGCGCGGCCGCTCGCGCGTCTTCATGGTCGGCATCGGCTCGGCGCCGAACACCTATCTGATGACGCGCGCCGCCGAACTCGGCCGCGGCACCTTCACCCATATCGGCTCGGTCGAGCAGGTCGACGAGCGCATGCGCGGCCTGTTCGCCAAGCTGGAAAATCCCGCGGTGACTAGCCTCTCCGCGAAATTCTCCGAGGCGACGGCCGACCTGACGCCGTCGGCACTGCCTGACGTCTATCGCGACGAGCCGCTGGTGCTGGCCGCCAAGCTCGACAAGCTGGCCGGCTCAGTCGAGATCAAGGGCCGCATCGGCGACCGCTCGTGGAGCGTGACGCTGCCGCTCGCGAATGCCGCTGAGGGCAAGGGCCTGTCGAAACTATGGGCGCGCCGCAAGATCGCCGATGCCGAGGTCGCGCGCACCACGCGGCAGGAGAGCCCCGAGGACGCCGACAAGACCATCCTCGCGCTGGCGCTGGAGCATCAGCTCGTGACGCGGCTGACCAGCCTTGTCGCGGTCGACAAGACGCCGAGCCGCCCGGAAGGCGAGCCACTGAGGTTGAGCGAACTCCCGCTCAACCTGCCCGCCGGCTGGGATTTTGCGAAGGTGTTCGGCGAGCGTCCGAGTCTGCCGGCCGTACCGGGCGAGCGGCGCGCCGACGGTGGCGACGGCAAGGTGCAGCTCGCTGCGCTGAAGCGGTCACCGGTCGCCACACAAGGTCCCGGCACGATCCAGCTGCCGAAGACCGCGACCGATGCGGAGCTGAAGATGATCGCGGGCGTGATCCTGCTCACGGTCAGTCTTCTCCTCCTGGTGTTCAACCGGCGTCAGACGTCGCCCCAATGACGTCGGATGAAAGGAGGAGGTGTCCCCCAGCCTCCTCCTTCAAGAGCGCGCGCGGCCTTCCACCCGTCCCCCAGGGGCCGCGCGCGCAACTCTTCCTCAACCCGCAATGTCATTCCGGGGCGATGCGCAGCATCGAACTATGGTGCGCGCTTGCGCACCTGAGAATCTCGAGATTCCGGGTCTGGTCCTTCGGACCATCCCGGAATGACAGCAACAGGCGCAACAATGCCCCGCTTCATCCCAGCCCTCGGCTTCGCCCTCATCGGCCTGATCCTGTTCGGCCAGGGCGCCTATATCCATGCCAAGGCGCTGCTCGCGCAGGTGCTGCTGGAGCGCGCCTTCGCGCAGAGCATCGCGACCGGCCAGCCGGTGAAGCCGTGGAACTGGGCCGATACCTGGCCGGTGGCGCGGATCGAGGTGAAGCGCCTGCACGCTTCCGCGATTGCGCTTGCCGGCAGCAGCGGCCAGGCGCTGGCGTTCGGCCCCGGCCATGTCGAACAAACTGTCGATGCCGGCGAGCGGGGCGTCGCGGTCTATTCCGCGCACCGCGACACGCATTTTCGCTTTCTGAGGGATGTCACAATCGGCGACGAGATCGACGTCACGCGCAGCGACGGCAAGATGTTTCGCTATCGGGCCGATCGCAGCTCGGTGGTCCGATTCGATCAATCCGGCATCGATCCGATGACTGACCGACATGAACTGGTGCTGTCGACCTGCTGGCCGTTCGACGCGCTGACATCGGGGTCCGAGCGTTACTTGCTGCACGCGACCTTGATCGAAACGGATTCGCGCCCGCGCGAATCGGGTTCCTGATAGGCAATCAATTTTGCGCCTGCCGGGATATTGCGCGCGGTGCCCTGACCTGCGCCAGCATGAGTTGCTACCCCCTTTCCCTCGCCATAAAAACAATGAAAAATCGCGCGCCTCACGGTGATCCGCCGTGGCCAGAGGAAACAAAGACAACAAGGATAAGGGCAGGCTCCATGGAAGCTTTCGCAAGCACCGCGTCTCATATGTCCCACGAATGGGCGCCGCCCGCTGACGCCAGTGATATCGTCAAGAGCATCCACGCGATGCTGCATCCGCGCAACATCGTGCTGGTCGGTGCCACCGACAAGCCCGGCAACTACGCCGAACGGATCTGGAACAATCTGGTCAAATACGGATATGCCGGCGGCCTCTATCCGATCAACGCCAAGCGCGAAGCGATCTGGGGCGTCACCTGCTACAAGGACTTCGCCAGCCTTCCCGAGAAGCCCGACCATGTGCTGGTGCTGGTGCCGGCCCGGTTTGCGGTGCAGGTGATCCGCGATGCGGCCGCGGCCGGCGCGCGCTCGGCGACCATCGTCACCTCCGGCTTCAGCGAGCTGCAGGATGAGGAGAGCCAGCGCCTCGCGGTCGAGCTGAAGCAGGCGATCAAGGAGACCGGGCTCGCCGTCACCGGCCCCAACTGCCTCGGCAATCTCAGCGCCGGCGAGAACCTGTTCACCAATATCGACGACCGCATCGTCACCATGGAGCAGGGCGCGGTGGCGATCGCCGGCCAGTCCGGCGCGATCGTGATGGCGATCCGCCAGGCGCTGGAGGATCGCGGCGTCGGCGTCGGCTACATGGTCACGACCGGCAATGAATCCGGCCTCGAGACCCCGGACCTGATGAGCTACTTCGCCGCCGATCCGAGCATCCGCGTCATCGTGGTCTATCTCGAGGGCGTCAGGAACACGAAGGTATTCCGCGATGCCTGCAAGGCTGCGCGCGCCGCCGGCAAGCCGGTGATCGCGCTCAAGCTCGGCGCATCCGAAGGCGGCCGCGCCGCGGCGATGGCGCATACCGGCGCGCTCGCCGGCTCGATCGAGACCTTCGATGCGATCTCGACCCGCGAAGGCGTGATCCGGGTGCGCGGGCTGGATGAACTGATCGAGACCACCGAGTGCTTCGTGCATGCCGATCCGCCGAAGGGCAATCGCCTCGCGGCGGTATCGCTGTCGGGCGGCAAGCGCGGCCTCCTGATCGACGCGTTCTATTCCGCCGGGCTGAACTTCGCGCCGCTGAGCCCGAACGCCTCGGAGCAGCTGGCAAAAATGCTCGGCCCCGGCAGCATCGTCGGCAATCCGCTCGACGCCGGCTTCGCCGCGGTGGTCGATCCCTCCGTCTACATGAAGTCGATCAAGATCATGATCGACGATCCCGACACCGATATCGTCATCATCGATGCCGAGCTGCCGAAGGCGCCACACGAGCTGCGCGAGCGAAATCTGCGCATCGTCAACGAGATGGCGGGCCAGGCCAACAAGCCGGTGATCTATATCAGCGCGATGTCGATCGGCTTCACCGAATTCACCAAAGGACTGCGCAAGTCGCTGCCCGATATCGCAGTCATGCAGGGCCTTGACCGCGCGGTCGGCGCGATCAAGTCGTTGATCGAATATGCCGGCCTGCGCAAGGAAGTGCCCGATATCGCCTCGAGCTCGACGGCATCTGCGCGCGCGGTGCTGGAGAAGACGCTGAAGGCCGCCAACGGCGCCGCCGCGCTCGACGAGGTTGCCTCGAAGAAGCTGCTCAAGGCCTATGGCATCCCGATCTCAAAGGAAGAGGTCGCGCAGACTGCAGCCGAGGCCGTGAAGATCGCCAAGCAAATCGGCTTCCCGGTGGTCGCCAAGGTGGTCAGCCCCGACATCCTGCACAAATCCGATGTCGGCGGGGTGGTGCTGAATCTCGCCAATGCGGCCGAGGTGAAGAAGGCGTTCAACGACATCACCGCGCGGGTGAAGAAGCTGAAGGGCAAGCCGAAGCTCGAGGGCATCCTGATCGCGCAGCAGGTCAAGGCCGACCTCGAGCTAGTGGTCGGCGCCTCGCTCGACGCCGAGATGGGCCCCGTCGTGCTGTTCGGCACCGGCGGCGTCGACATCGAGCTGATGAAGGACGTCGCGCTCGCTGGCGCGCCGCTCGACGCCGCCGAGGCGAAGGAGCTGATCGCCAGGACCAAGGCCGGGGTCAAGATGAAGGGCTATCGCGGCAAGCCCGCGCTGCACGAGCCGTCGGCAGTGAAGGCGCTGGTCGGGCTCTCCAACCTGATGGCCGACGCCAATGGCCGCATTGCCTCGATCGACGTCAACCCGTTCCTGATCAACAGCAAGCTCGGCGTCGCCGTCGACGGCCTGATCGTGCTGAACAACGCCGCCGCGAACAAGGCCGCGGGGCATTAGGCTTCACCAAGCCCGTCGTACTCTCTCCCCGTCATCCTGAGGTGCGAGCGGAGCGAGCCTCGAAGGATGAATCGGCCAGCCTCTCGGCCGTGCATCCTTCGAGACGCGCTACGCGCTCCTCAGGATGACGGAACCAATCGTAGCGCGTGCGGCTCAAAGAGGCCGCGCGTCAGAAGCTCGCGCCCCATTGCCGCGCGGTCTGCATCACCCAGTCGCGATAGAGTGTCAGGGGCGTCACGCCGGTGATGCCGCCGCAGCCGGCGGCACCGTTCGGTCCCGTCGACCAACTTACCACGCCGACGATTGCGGGGCCGCCCTGCTTGTCCTCGAACACCGGCGCGCCGGAATCGCCGGTGCAGGCCCCGAGCCCGTCGCGCACGCCCTGCCCGACTGGATCGACGAGACGGATCTGCAACGTGCCGGGCTTGCCGCTCGCGATCAGGCCGGCGACGCGGGTGGCGCCGCCGCTTTTGCCGTCACCACGCAGGGTGACGCCGACGCCCGCGATGGTGAAGCGGCCGCCGACCTGGATCGGAATGTTTGGCATGCCGAGCGCGGCCGGCGCCTTGCCTGCGGCCGGCGCCGCGAGCTGCAGCAGCGCGACATCGGCGGTCGCGACATGATTGGTCATCGCCTGCATCCGAAAACCGGGATGGATCGCAACCGTCCTGACGTCCTGCAGCTTCGGCTGCCTGTCCGCGCCATATTCAACAATCTTGTAATCGGCGCCGGGCTGCACGCAATGTGCCGCGGTCAGCACGACCTTCGGCGCGATCAGCGCACCGGTGCAGAAATTGCCGCGCGAGCCGACAATGGTGACGACGGAGCGCGCAACGCCATCCGTCGACGGCGCGCCGCCGCCGACGATGGCGAAAGCCGGAGGGCAGACCAGCGACACGAGAACGGCGAGGATCAGGCGGGATGTCTTCATCGGCGAAGCAATAGCCCGCTCCGCGCGGGTCGCCAAGCGCCGAACGAGCACCGAACAAGCGCCGGGATCGGGCTGGTCCCGGTCTGCGATCCGTGTTAGCCGCTCCTCAAGCAACGCATCATTGGGCAGGAAAGCATGATCGAGGCAGTGATCTGGGATTTCGGCGGCGTGTTGACCACCTCGCCGTTCGAGGCGTTCGCGCGCTATGAGACCGAGCGCGGCCTGCCGATCGACATCATCCGCCGCACCAACGCCGCCAATCATCTCGAGAACGCCTGGGCCAAGTTCGAGCGCGCCGAGATCGATATCGACGCATTCGACGCGCTGTTCGCCACGGAATCGAAGGCGCTCGGCGCCGAGGTGCGCGGCAAGGACGTGCTGCCGCTGCTCTCCGGCGACCTGCGCCCCGAGATGGTCGAGGCGCTGAAGCGCATCAAGGCGAAATTCAAGACCGGCTGCATCACCAACAACCTGCCGGCGAACGCGATCGGCAGCCGCAGCGGACGCACGCTCTATGTCGCCGAGGTGATGGCGCTGTTCGATCACGTTATCGAGTCCGCGAAGATCGGCCTGCGCAAGCCCGACCCACGGATCTACCAGATGATGGTGGAGACGCTGCAGGTGAACCCGAAGAACTGCGTTTATCTCGACGATCTCGGCGTCAATTTGAAGCCGGCGCGCGAGATGGGCATGACCACGATCAAGGTCGCGAATGCCGCGCAGGCGATCGGCGAGCTTGAAGCCGCGACCGGCCTCACGCTGAGGTGAAGCGGGCTACGCGCCTGTTCATGCCGCATTCACGCGGCGACTTCTAATTGTCGGCCTCCCCCCGGGTCACGGCGCGATCGCATCGTGACCCCTTTCCTGGTCTGAGCATGACGTTCCGGAAAACCGACGTCCACTTCTCCGGATCATGCCTCGCGGAGGCACTTCCCATGAAACGTCTTGTCGTCGCCCTTGTCTCCGCTGGTTCGCTGCTGATCCCGGTCGCAGCGCTCGCGCAGACAACACCAGCCCCCACAACAGCGCCGGTGGCAGCTCCCGCGCAACAGAGCGCGTCGACGGCGGCGCCCGTGCCCGGCGCGAAGCGCGCGGCCTGCCAGAGCGCGGCGAAGGCGCTGAAGGGTCAGGAGCGGCACGACCAGATGCAGCTCTGCATGGCGCAGGCGCGGCTCGACTGCCTGAAGCAGGCGATCGACCAGAAGATGACGGGCCCTCAGCGCAAGGATTTCGTGAAGAGCTGCGCGGGTTGACGGTAGCCGGGCTACGAGATTCTTCTCCTTCCCCCTGAAAGGGGGAAGGTCGGGATGGGGGTCAGCCGCAGACGCCGGCGTTGATGGAGAGAGTAGATCCCCACCCGCTTTGCTCTGGCGAGCAAAGCGACCTCCCCTTTTCAAGGGGAGGTTCGAACTACACGCTAACAAGCGTAGCCCGTATTGCGCTTGGCGGAATACCCCGGAACCATGCGCTTTGCGGGCCAAACGAGCCTTGTGCTTTGTCCGCAACGGGCGCAGAACAGATCCGAGTTCAAGGCAAATTCGGAGCTGATCCTCGTGGCTGACACCAGGCCCACCGCCTCGATCGAGGCCGTGGAAAGCGGCCTCGCCGCGCAAGGCTATATTGCGAGCCGGCAGATCGCGACCGCGGTCTATCTGTCGCAGCAGATCGAGAAGCCGATCCTGGTCGAGGGCCCTGCCGGCGTCGGCAAGACCGAGCTGGCGAAGGCGATCGCCGCATGGCGCGGCATGAAGATGATCCGCCTGCAATGCTATGAGGGCCTCGACGAGGCCAAGGCGCTGTATGAGTGGAAGTACGCCAAGCAGCTGCTGTACACCCAGATCCTGAAGGACAAGCTCGGCGAGGTGCTCGGCGGCGCGCAGTCGCTGGCGGCTGCGCTCGACCAGCTCCACACCTTCGGCGACGTGTTCTTCTCCAAGGAATTCGTCGAGCCGCGGCCGCTGTTGCAGGCGCTGGAGCAGCCGGCCGGCTGCGTGCTGCTGATCGACGAGATCGACAAGTCGGATGCCGAATTCGAATCGCTGCTGCTGGAGATCCTCTCGGACTTCCAGGTGACGATTCCCGAGCTCGGCACCGTCTCCGCGGTGGCGCCGCCGACCGTGATCCTGACCTCGAACAGCGAGCGCGATCTTGGCGATGCCTTGAAGCGGCGCTGCCTGCATCTGCACATCGGCTTCCCCGAGCAGAAGCTGGAGGAGCGCATCGTCGAGAGCCGGGTGCCCGGCATCTCGCAGACCCTGCGCAAGCAGATGGTCGGTTTCATCCACGAGATCCGCTCGCTCGACCTGAAGAAGCTGCCCTCGGTCAGCGAGGCGATCGACTGGGCGCGCGTGCTGGTGCTGCTGCAGGCGAGCGAGCTCGACCACGAGATCGTCAGGGACACGCTCAACGTGCTGCTGAAATACGAGGCCGATATCGAGGCCGCGACGCCGCAGATTTCGTCCTTCATCGCCAAGGCGTCGCGCCAGGGCGTGTTCAGCTAGACCAAGATGCGCGAGAACCTGCATCGCTTCTTTCGTGCGGCGCGGGGGGCCGGGGTCCGGGTCTCGCCCGCCGAAAGCATCGATGCGATGCGGGCGGTCGCCCAGGTCGGCTTTGCCGATCGCGACATCCTGCGCGACACCTTCCTGCTGACGCTGGCCAAGACGCAGGACGAGAAGCGCGCACTCGGCGAATGCTTCGATCTGTTCTTCAGCCAGCCCGAGCCGCAGCAGGACAACGCCGAGCAGGACAAGACCGACGACGGCAGCGAATCCGGCGCCAACCCGTCGGCCGACGAGCATGGCGATGCGTCGGGCGGCGCCGCCAGCGAGAACGTCGGGCCGCTGGCGCAGATGCTGCTGTCGCAGGATCGCTCCGCGATTTCGAGCGCGATCGCCAATGCCTCCGGCGCCGCCTCGCTGCCGGATATCCGCTACTTCACCCAGCGCGGCATCTTCCAGACCCGCATCCTCGATGCGATGGGAATCCAGCGCCTGCGCGACGACATCGACGACCAGACCACGCGCAATCCCGCGCTCGCCGAACGGCTGCAGGAGGCGCTCAACGGCCTGCGCGGTACCGTTCGCGACGCCGTCTCGCAGGCCCTGCTGCTCTACGGCCGCGAGGAAGCGGAGAATCTGCGCAACGAGATCCTGCGCAATGCGCCGCTGGCGCGGATCGAGCCGCGGCAGGTCGAGCAGATGCGCGCGCTGATCCGGCAGATCGCGCGCCGGCTGCGCGAGCGCTATTCCAAGCCGCGCAAGCGCCCGCGCCGCGGCCATCTCGACGTCCGCCGCACGCTGCGCCGCAACGCGGCCTGGGGCGGCGTCCCCTTCCTCACCGCCTGGAAGCGCAAGCATCGCGACCGGCCGAAGATCGTCGCGCTGTGCGACGTCTCGGGCTCGGTCGCCCGCGTCTCGGACTTCTTCCTGCTCCTGATCCACAGCCTGCACGAGGTGGTCGACGACGTCCGCTCATTCGCCTTCTCGGGCCACCTGATCGAGGTCAGCGACATCCTGGAATCGAAATCGCCGGAAGAGGCGATGAAGGAGATCATGTCCAAGGTCGGCTTCGGCTCGTCCGACTACGGCAATTCCTTCGCCGATTTCGAGGACAATTGGATGAGCGCGATCACGCCGCAGACCACGGTGATCGTGCTCGGCGACGCCCGCAGCAACAATCTCGATCCGCGCGCCGACATCCTGCGCCGGATCGGCGAGCGCTCCAAACGGCTGGTCTGGCTCAATCCCGAGGGCCGCATGGTCTGGGGTTTTGGCGATTCCGAGATGCCGCGCTACGCGACCTTCTGCAGCGTGTTGCGGCAATGCGCGACCGCGCAGCAGCTCGAGCGCGCCGTGTCGGATATCGTCGCGACGTATCAATAGGCCGCTAGCCGCGCTTTAGATGGCAAGCGACTCGCCGTGGAACAGCCATCCGACGAATGCAGCCAATGTCAGCGCGATCGAGGCGAAGATGCCGACCAGCTTGATCGTCGTGATCGCCTTCAGGATAGAGACCGATCGCGCCGCCGCATGCGGGTCGCCGTGCAGCAGCAGCCATGCCAGGAGACAATCCTCGATCAAATCGCTGAGCAGGTACACCGCCGGCACGACCAGGCCGAGCCACGCCGCGGACGGATAGATCCGGCTGAGCCAGTGCGATGACGCCGCGCCCATCGCGCCCGCCAGCGCCAGCATGACGATCAGATCGAACGGAAACAGGATCGGAAAGACATATTTCATCCGCAGATCCGACTGCACCAGCTCGCCAAGCTGGTCGCCGGTGTAGCTCAGCGTCTTCTCCGGAAAGCGGGTTCGGAACCTGTTTGCGAACACGCGATCGGAATAGCTGCCGACCCACCAGAACAGTCCGAACGCCGCCACCACAAGTCCTAGGAGAATGGCCGTCACGAGAGCTTGAGGGCTCATGCCGACCTGTTCCTGTTGTTGCTGAGGAAGCTGCGGCAGGCAGCCGGAAAGATGATCGCGTGCACCGCGGAGTCCCTGAAAGGGAGAAAATGCCGACGCATATAGCAATGATCGACGAGCAGATTTCCATCTTTTCCGAAGTGTTGCAATGGATCTCTCACGGAAACTCCGTCATAGCCGGACATCGGCGAGCCGAAGTGACGCGCTCCTCGGTGCAGCCTTGGCCGGCCGTGGCGAGATTCAATTCGAGAGCCAACGGCAGGCAGCGTCGACGCGCGCTCGCGCTTCGGCTACCCGGCACCACCGGCGGTCACGCCGCCGCCACAGAACCGTCTTCAATTGGAGATTGAATTTTCACCACGTTCTGCCGTACATAGAGGCCGCGAATTTTCACGGCGGCCGCGAGGGCAACGGATGCCGAAGGATATTGTGATTTGTTGCGACGGCACCGGCAACGAGATCGGTGACAATATCTCCAACGTGCTGAAGCTGTTCCGCGTCGCCGACAAGAATGACCGGCAGCGGATCTACTATCATCCCGGCCTCGGCACCATCGGCCTGCAAAACGCCTGGGGCCGCTTCAAGCAGCAGATGCGCGGCTTGTTCGGGCTGGCCTTCGGCGCCGGTCTCGACCAAGACACACTCGGCGCCTACCTGTTCCTGTGCCGAACCTGGGAGCCCGGTGACCGGGTCTGGATGTTCGGCTTCAGCCGCGGTGCCTACACGGTGCGCGTGCTCGCGGCCTTCGTCCATGTGATGGGCCTGCTGCCCGTCGACCAGCTCGACCTCGCGAGCTACGCCTTCGGCACCTACAAGAAGGCCAGCTCCGACGCCCAGAAATCCGACGGCACGTTCGACTATGCTCCGTTGAAGGAGGCCTGGCATTTCAGCCAGATTGCCGGCGGCCGCAACATCGACATCGAGTTCGTCGGAGTCTGGGACACCGTGGCCTCGATCATCGTGCCGCGACAGGACAATTTCCTGTTCGACTTGCAGACGCTGCTGTTCACCCGCACCAATTCCAGCGTCAAACGGTTCCGCCAGGCGATCTCGATCGACGAGCGCAGGCGCATGTTCCGACTCAATCGCTGGATCGAGCCGCAGAAATTTCGCTCGGATCCATTCGATCCGGCAACGGAGGTGGAGCAGGACATCCGCCAGGTCTGGTTTGCCGGCGTGCACTCCGACGTCGGCGGCGGCTATCCGGAAGACCAGAGCGGGCCGTCGAAGTTTCCGCTGATCTGGATGCTCGAGCAGGCCAAGGCGGCCGGACTGCACATGGATCAGGCGCTGATCGATCATCTCGCCTGGGGGATGCCGTTGCCGCCGCACAAGCACGAATATGTGCCGCCGAGCGCGACCGCTCCGCTGCACAATTCGCTGACCGCCGCCTGGGAAATCCTGGAATGGATTCCGAAGAGCGACAAATGGAAGGAATGGCCGGAGCGGAAATCCTTCCTCGGCTTCTATCTGCCACGCGGCGAGCCGCGGCCGATTGCGGACGGCGCGACCATCCATGCCTCGGTGCTGGAGCGCATGGAGAAGGATCCAGCTTACAAGCCGATCAATATGCCGAAGACCTACAAGATCGAGCCGATGACGCCGCCCCCGGCGCCACCCGCGCCGACGGCTTGACGGCCAGAGTTGAATTTATTTGAGGCCGGGCAACGGCCTCTGCTTCACCTCGCCCCGCATGCGGGGAGAGGCATAGGCCGCCTTTGGCGGCCGTTCTCAAGAACGCCGAAGCGGAGCTTCGGCTATGACGCATCGCTAGATGCGTTCCGGGTGAGGGGAGTCTCCGCAAACGCAACTATCACGGTATGCGCGGAGAAGGCCCCTCACCCCACCCTCTAAGAGCGAGCTTCGCTCGTCTCGACCCCGTAAGCACGGGGAGAGGGAGCGTAGCGCCGTCGCATTCGACCTAATCTCGCCACGCGCTACGTATCGATCGCGTCCTTGATTCGCTTGCGGCTGAGCGGCAGCTCGCGCAGCCGCTTGCCGGTTGCGTGCGCGATGGCATTGGCAAGCGATGCGGCGGCCGGGCCCTGCCCGGTCTCGCCGCTGCCGAGGAACGGCTGGCCGGGACGGTTGATGATATGGACGGCGATGCTGTCGGGCACCGCATTGAAGCGCAGGATCGGGTAGGTCTGCCAGTCGATGCTGGTGATCCTTGTCTCATCGAAGGTGACACTTTCATAGAGAGTCCAGCTCGTCGACTGCACGATCGCGCCCTCGATCTGGTTGGTGATGCCGTCCGGATTGACGACCTGGCCGGCATCGACGGCGGCGACCGCGCGCACCAGCCGGGCCCGCCCGGTTTCGCGATCGACCTCGACCTCGGACGCGATGGCGCAATAGGCAGCGAGATTCTTGTAGCGCGCGAACGCGAAGCCGTAGCCGCGATTTCGCGGCGGCTGCTGCCCGCGCGTCCAACCGAACTCCCCCGCGGCCTTCTCGACCACCGCCCGGCCGCGCTGGTCGTCGAGATGTTTGAGACGAAACTCGACCGGATCGGCGTCGGCGAGATCGGCCAGTTCATCCATGAAGCTCTCGGTCGAGAACACGTTGTGATAGGCGCCAAGCGCGCGCATCGCGGAGATCCGCAGCGGCATCGCGGGGACGAAATGATGCATCACATGCGCGTTCGGAAAATTGTAGATCGGGATCGCGTTGCGATCGCCGCCACCCTCCGGCAGCGGCAACGGCTTCGCGGCATCGTCGGCGCCATTGTGGCCGTAGCAGCCGGAGCCTTCGACATGGATCAGGCGGACGCTGGTGGGCGTCATACCGAGCATCTCGGCGATCGCCTGCCGGTCGGGATAGACGCCCTGCGTGTGCGTCCACACCGTCATCGCGCCATCGACGAATTGCGCGACCGCGCAGGACGGCCCGATCGAGCCGTGCGACTGGTAAGGTCGCGTGTAGGTCGCTTCGAGCGACCGCGCGCCGCTCACCGTGGGATCGCTACGCTGCAAGATCGCGAAATCCTGAGAGGGCAGCGTGGTCAGCACGTTGGCCAGATCGTGCTGGTTCGGCAGCTTCGCGCTCTCCCGCCACTTCGCCGCGGCGGCCAGCGCGTGCATGGCCTTGACCGCCGAAAATTCCTTCTCCGCCACCACGGCCAGGAAGTTGCCGTCGCGCACGATTTGAATCACGCCGGGCATTTTCTTGATCGCGGCCGTGTCGCATTCCACGAGCTGCGCGCCGTAGCTCGGCGGGCGCACCACGCGCGCATGCACCATGCCGGGAAGCCGCATGTCCTGCACATAGGCGGCGCCGCCCGTGACCTTGGCCGGAATATCGACGCGTGGCACCGGCTCGCCCATCACCTTGAAGCTCGCCGGATCCTTCAGGCTCGATGTCGGTTGCGCCTGGACGTGCAACATGTCCGCGGCGACAAGCTCGCCATAGCCCAGACGCCGGCCATCGGGAGCAACGACGGCCGCATTCTCGGTTCGCAAGCCGTCGGGCGGCAAGCCGAAACGCTTTGCCGCCTCCGAAACCAGCAGCGCGCGCGCCTGCGCCGCGGCATGCAGGATCGCCGTGCCGCTGTCCTGCATCGAATGACTGCCCGATGTGTAGCCCTCATTCGCCGTGAGCTTGGTGTCGGCGGTGATCACCTTCAGCGCATCGAAGGGAATATCGAGTTGCTCGGCCGCGATCTGCTGGAACGCGGTGCGGAATCCCTGGCCGAGTTCGGCCTTGCCCGTGAAGGCCGTGACCTGGCCGTTGGCATCGATACGGATCCAGGAATCCAGATTGGGCGATTTGGCCAGGCTGCCCGGCAACGCCGGGCTCTGTGGCTTCTGCTCCTGTGCGATCGCGCCGCGCAGCGAGAAGCTGACGATCAGCGCGCCGGCGCCGGCCAGCACGCTGCGGCGGTCGAGAACCACCGGCGCGGTCATCGGACGCTCCTGTCGCTTGCGGCGTCGGCCGTATCCATCAACCTGGCGGCGCGGTGCACTGCGCGCAGGATGCGCATATGGGTGCCGCAGCGGCAGAGATTGGGCTCCAGCTCGGCGCGGATCTGCGCATCCGATGGCTTCGGGTTGCGCATCAGCAGCGCCTGCGCGCGCATCATCATCCCGGCGATGCAGTAGCCGCACTGCGCCGCCTGCTCCTCCATGAAGGCGCGCTGGATCGGCGCCGGCGCGGCCACGGTGCCGAGCCCCTCGAGCGTCGTCACCTGCTTGCCCTCGACCAGGACCAGCGGCGTGACGCAGGACAGCACCGCCTTGCCGTCGACGATCACCGTGCAGGAGCCGCATTGCCCGAGCCCGCAGCCGAACTTGGCGGCGTTGAGCGCCAGATCATTGCGCAACACATAGAGCAGCGGCGCATCGACCTGATGATCCCGGCCATTGACCTTCAATGTCATCATGGCTTGCCTCGCTGTCTGGATTCCGCCGGCGCGTCGCGCGCTGCAAGCGACGTCGACTGCACCGCCCGCGCATCGCGCACCGCCTTGTCGAGATTGGCCCACGCCGGCCGCTTGCCGAACCGCTCGCGCAGATAGGCCATGAGCGCGACCATCTGCGCATCATCGATGCTGCTGGCGAAGCCCGGCATGATCGGGCTGCGCTCGCCTTCGACGGCGCCAACGCCCGACAGCACGATATTGAGGAGGTTGCGCGGGTCGGGGCTTGCGATCGCCGTGCTGAGCGCGAGATTGACGCCGCCATAGGGCAGCGCGCGGCTCCCTTCATGGCAGGAGGCACACGCCGCGGCATAGATCGCTGCGCCGGCCGAATGGGTCTGTGCCGCATCATCGGAAGACGATTGCGCGATGACGTCGGCCGGCCGTTTGCGATCCGGCGCCGGCGTACCCGAAATATCGGCCATGTACACGGCGATGGCCCGCACGTCGCTGTCGGGCACCGTCGCCAGATTGCCGACCACTTCAGCCATCGGCCCGCGCGCGGTGCCATGATCGGCCTGCCAGCCGTGGCGCAAATAGGCGTAGAGCGCGTCGGCGGTCCAGCGCACCGGGGCGTGCGAGGTGTCGTTCAGCGCGTAGGCGTGCCAATTGTCGACCTCGCCGCCGGAGAACTGCGCATTCACCCGCTCGGCGCCGAGCGCGTTGCGCGGCGTGTGGCAGGCGCCGCAATGCGCGAGCCCCTCCACCAGATAGGCGCCGCGGTTCCATTCCGCGCCCTTCGCCGAGTCCTGAGGGGCATCGCCGCTGCGCAGATACAGCAGCTTCCACCCTGCAATCAGCGGTCGATAGTTCAACGGAAACGAAAGCTGATTCGCCGGCGGCGACGCGTGGACCGGCTGTCGCGTCATCAGGAACGCATAGAGTGCCCGGTCGTCCGCATCCGAGACGTTGGTGAAATGGTCATAGGGAAAGGTCGGATAGAGATGCTGGCCATCGCGCGCCACGCCCGAGCGCATCGCGCGGACGAACGCCTCTTCCGGCCAGCGCCCGATGCCGGTTTCGGCATCCGGCGTGATGTTGGATGAGAAGACGATGCCGAACGGCGTTGGAACCGGGAGCCCGCCGGCATAAGTCGCGCCGCCCTGCACGGTATGGCAGGTGTTGCAATTGCCGATCGCGGCGAGTTCGCGGCCGCGTTTGACCACATCGGGGTCGAAGGTATCAGCCCGCGGCGGCGCAATGGCGGCAATCTGCGGCCGCCAGGCGACGGCAAAGGCTGCCGCCGCGCCCGCGACCAGCACGATCGCGGCAATGCCTGTGATGATCCGCAGCTGACCAGTCATGCTGAATTGAGTTTGTTGTTGGGACGTGTATTAACACCTTTCATTCCGGTATCGTTCGGCCAGAAGACCTCGATCACCGCCTGTTGACCTCAAGGAATCCTGGAAAATCCCAAAGGGATCGCGCAAGGGATCATGACCGCCCAGCCCGCCCTCGATCGCGCCTCCGCCCCGTCTCGCGATGCGCTGTCCGTGCTCAGTTCCGTGTTCGGCCTGTCGGGCTTCCGCGGCGCGCAGGAAAAGATCATCCGCCACGTCACCGATGGCGGCAATTGCCTGGTGCTGATGCCGACCGGCGGCGGCAAGTCGCTGTGCTATCAGCTGCCGTCGCTGCTGCGCGACGGCTGCGGCATCGTGGTATCGCCTTTGATCGCGCTGATGCGCGACCAGGTCGCGGGCCTCACTGAAGCCGGCGTCAACGCCGCGGTGCTGAACTCGACGCTGTCCTATGAGGAAGCCTCCGAGGTCGAGCGGCGGCTGATCGCGGGCGATCTCGACCTGCTCTATGTGGCGCCGGAGCGGCTGCTGACGCCGCGCTGTCTCGGTTTGCTCGGCCAGGCGCAGATCGCGCTGTTTGCGATCGACGAGGCGCATTGCGTCTCGCAATGGGGCCATGACTTCCGCCCGGAATATATCGGCCTGTCCGCACTCGCCGAGCGCTTCCCCAAGGTGCCGCGCATCGCGTTGACCGCGACCGCGGACGCGCTGACCCGGAGGGAGATCGCCGAGCGGCTGCAGCTTACCGACGCACCGCAATTCGTCGCGAGCTTCGACCGGCCCAATATCCGCTACGAGATCGTCGACAAGCAGAATGCGACCACGCAGCTGAAGAACTTCATCAAGGAGCGGCATGCCGGCGACGCCGGCGTGGTCTATTGCCTGTCCCGCGCCAAGGTCGAGGATGTCGCGGCGGCGCTCAGCGAGGCCGGCATTCCGGCGCTGCCCTATCATGCCGGGCTCGATGCCGGCGTGCGCGCCCGGCACCAGGACCGCTTCCTCAACGAGGATGGGCTCGTGATCGTCGCCACGATCGCCTTCGGCATGGGGATCGACAAGCCCGATGTGCGCTTCGTCGCGCATCTCGATCTGCCGAAGAGCATCGAAGCCTACTACCAGGAGACCGGGCGTGCCGGCCGCGACGGCAAGCCGTCGGCGGCATGGATGGCCTACGGCCTGTCCGACATCGTGCAGCAGCGCCGCATGATCGATGAATCGACCGGCTCCGACGCCTTCAAGCGTGTCTCAGTCGGCAAGCTCGACGCGCTGGTTGCGCTCGCTGAAACGGTGCATTGCCGCCGGCAGCGCCTGCTCGGCTATTTCGGCGAGAGCCGCGCAGAAGAAAGCTGCGGCAATTGCGACAACTGCCTGACGCCGCCGCGCGTCCGCGACGGCAAGGTGCTCGCACAAAAGCTGCTGTCCTGCGCCTACCGCACCGGGCAACGTTTCGGCGCCATGCACCTGATCGACGTGCTGGTCGGGCGGCTGACCGAACGGGTCAAGCAGTTCAACCACGACCAGCTGTCGGTGTTCGGCATAGGACGCGAGCTCAACGAGAAGCAATGGCGCGCGGTGCTGCGCCAGCTAGTGGCGATGGGCCATCTGCGTGCCGACAGCGACGCCTTCGGCGCGCTTGTTCTGACCGACAGCGCCCGCGGCGTGCTGAAGGGCGAGACCGCGGTGATGCTGCGCGAGCAGCCGGAAGGCGCGCGCAACCGCGCGGTCCGCGGCAAGTCGCGCCGCGGCGAGCTCGTGCCCGCGGCCGACAGCCCGGGTGGCGTCGCAAATCCCGCCCTGCACGCGGCGTTGCGCGCCTGGCGCTCGGACGTCGCGCGCCAGCGCGGCGTGCCGGCCTATGTCGTGCTGCACGATTCCACCATCGACGGCATCGCCGCGATGCGGCCGGACACGCTCAGCGAGCTGCGCAACATCGCAGGGATCGGCGACAAGAAGCTCGAGCATTACGGCGACGAGCTGATCCGCATCGTGAAGACGACAGGAGCGTGACCGGTCCTCTCTACGCCGAAGCGACGACAGTCGCTTTGGCCGGCGCTGAGACCGAGGGAGCCGCAGCTCAACGCTGGTCAGCGAGACAGCATTTCTTGTATTTCTTGCCGCTGCCGCACGGGCATGGGTCGTTGCGCCCGACATGGCGCAAGGGATTCCTCACGGGTTCGGTGTGGCTCCACAATGTATCGAGATCGTCCCCAAAGGGGGCATCCAGATCGTCGAAGGTCTCGTTGTAGCCGTAGTCGGTCCCTTCCATTTCCTGGACCGCATCCTTGATATAGCCGAGGCCAACTTCCTCGAATCGTGCGATTTCCTCGGGTCGCTGCTCGGCATCGACGAGCATCTCGTCGAACTCGCGGCGTTCTGTCATCCAATCGGGTATACGCCCGTCATCGAAAGCGCGATACGCCAAGGGCGCCAGCTCGCGCAGCCCCAGGAGGGCAATTGCCTGCTGCCACGCGTACCAGGCATGGTTCTCGTCATCCGCCAGGTTTTGCTCGTGGAATGCTTTGAGCAGGCGCTGCATGCGCTCCCGCCCGATCATCCCATTCCATGTGAGGAAGGTGGCCGCGCCGAGAACCTGCTCGCGCGCAAATTGATCGACGGACTGATCCACGACCAGACTCAACAAGGCGTCGACATCCCCGTCAAAGACACCCGCGACAATGCGCGCCATGCTTTCGGTCAGGCAGTCACCCAACAGGTCATCAAGTTCGCTTTCGGGTCTGCGCAGCAGTCGCAGCAGGTCGCGGCAAACATCCGTGTCACGAGCTCCACCGAGGATGTAGACACCTCGGAACAGCAGCCTGGCCTCATCGTCGGACAGTTCCTCGCCGTTCCCTGCCCGGGCGACGATGGCGCGCAGCGCGGGGGCCGCTTCTTCCATTCTGATCAGGCACATTCCGACTGCGGCCGCAGGCAATTGTTTCTCGGTCGCGACGGCCTCAAGATAGTCTTCGATCGGCCCCAAATCGCCCCGCTCGAAGATAGCTTCTACTTCTTCCTTCTTCATGGGACCTCGATCTTTGCGGGCAGATGAACGGTCACGACAGAACAACTACCCTATCACCGCCTATCCTCATCCTCTCCCAGAGACAGCATAGGAGCTATTCGCTGGACGGCAATACGCTTGCTTGCGGGCCGCGCCGCCCTCGCCCTAATCTTTGCCCATCGCGTCCAACGAGACGCGGGCAAGACATAACGATATAGGGAAGAGACGGCCCATGGCTCAGGAGAGCACCGCGCGCAAGGCTGCGCGCCCTGCCGAAACCGGAACGTTCGATGCCGTGGTGATCGGCGCCGGGTTCGCCGGCATGTACATGCTGCATCGGCTGCGCGGACTCGGCTTCACCGCGCGGGTCTATGAAGCCGGCGGCGGCGTCGGCGGCACCTGGTACTGGAATCGCTATCCCGGCGCGCGTTGCGACGTCGAGAGCCTGCAATATTCCTTCTCGTTCTCCGAGGAACTCGATCAGGACTGGAGCTGGTCGGAGAAATATTCTCCGCAGCCCGAAATTCTCGCTTACGCCAATCACGTCGCCGATCGCTTCGACCTGCGCGGCCAGATCGTGTTCGACACCCGCGTCACCGCGGCGACCTTCGACGAGCAGGCAGGCGCATGGCTGATCGAGACCGACCGCGGCGACAGGGTCACTGCAAAGTTCTGCATCATGGCGGTCGGCTGCCTGTCGGCGCCGAACCGGCCGGCTTTCCCAGGCATGGCGGATTTCCGCGGGCCGATCTATCACACCGGCGAATGGCCGCATGAGGGCGTCGACTTCACCGGCCTGCGCGTCGGCGTGATCGGCACCGGCTCATCGGCGATCCAGTCGATTCCGATCATCGCGCAGCAGGCCTCCGAGCTCACCGTGTTTCAGCGCACCGCGACCTGGTCGGTGCCGGCGTGGAATGAGCGGCTGTCGGCCGAATATCTCAAGGAAGCGAAGGCGCATTATCCGGAGCTGCGCGCCAAGGCCCGTGCGCGCCCGACCGGCTTCTATTTCCAGTTCAACGCCCAGCCCGCCTTGCAGGCGAGCGAGCGGGAGCGCGAGCAGCAATACGAAGAAGCCTGGCAGCGCGGCGGCCTGCCCTTCCTCGGCGCGTTCGGCGATCTCCTGTTCGAGAAGGCCGCCAACGACACCATCGCCGATTTCGCGCGCGAGAAGATCCGCGGCATCGTCAAGGATCCCGCGACGGCCGAGCTGCTGTGCCCGCGAAACGTGTTCGGCTGCAAGCGGCTCTGCGTCGACACCAATTACTTCGAGACCTACAATCTGCCGCATGTGAAACTGGTCGACGTGTCGACGACGCCGATCGATCGCTTCACGACGGAAGGCATTGTCGTCGACGGCACCGAATGCAAGTTCGACGCGATCGTCTCCGCCACCGGCTTTGCCGCCATGACCGGCTCGTTCGACAAGATCGCGATCACCGGCCGCGGCGGGCAGACGCTGGCCGAGAAATGGCGGGCGGGCCCGCGTGCCTATCTCGGCCTTGCCTCCGAGGGCTTTCCGAACCTGTTCATGATCACCGGGCCCGGCAGCCCGTCGGTGCTCGCCAGCATGATCCAGGCGATCGAGCAGCATGTCGACTGGCTGGCGGATTGCATCAGTCATATGCGCGACATCGGCGCCGGCACGATCGAGGCGGTCCGCGACGACGAAGACGCCTGGGTCGCCCATGTCAACGACGTCTCCACGGTCTCGCTGCGCTCGACCTGCAGCTCGTGGTATGTCGGCGCCAACATCCCGGGCCGTCCCCGCGTGTTCATGCCCTATATCGGCGGCTTCCCGATCTATGTGCAGAAGTGCAATGAGGTGATGAACTCGGGTTACGACGGCTTCGTGCTGCAGGGCGGGCGCAACGGCAATGCGCCGCCGCAGGTGCGCTTCACCGAGCGCTGGCAGGTGCCGCTCGACATCGAGGTGATCTCGCCGGCCGCGGTTGCCGCGAAGCGGGTTCCCGTGGTCTGAGTGCCGGCGGTATCCCCGCCGGGATTGCGCATGATAGTGTCGCGCCGGTCCGCGCTTGGCATCGCGGAGCGCACGGGGGACGATGGCCGACACGGCATTGCAGGGACTGGTCGAGCGGATCGGCGCGGATCACGTCGTGCGCCGGCTTGGGATCGAGGCCGCGCATGAGAAGCAGGTGTTCGGCCAAGGCACGCTGCTGTTCAATGTCGAGAACTGGAAGCTGGCGCCGCGGATCATCGAGACTGCGCTCAAGGTGACCGGCCTGCACGGCCGCGCACGGCGCAACGCCAATAGGGTCGAAGTGCGGCACAATCTGGTGACGTCGGCGCGCCTGCCGGCGGCGTTCGACGGCTTCGCCATGCTCCAGCTCAGCGATCTCCACGCCGACATCAGCCAGGACGCGATGCGGCATCTGATGGACATCGTAAGCGATATCGCCTGCGATATCTGCGTTCTCACGGGCGACTACCGCGGCAAGACGTATGGTCCGTTTGAAACGAGCCTCGCGCTGATGCGGGATCTGTGCGCGCGGATCAAACTGCCGCTCTACGGCATCCTCGGCAATCATGACAGCATCCGCATGACGCCGGCGCTGGAGGCGATGGGCATCAGGATGCTGTTCAATGAGCAGGAGCCGATCACGCGCGATGGCGCGACGATCCACCTCGCCGGGATCGACGACGCACACTTCTACCGCACCGACGACATTGCAAAGGCTGCCGCGGCGATCCCGCGGGATGCGTTCTCGATCCTGCTGGCGCATACGCCGGAATCCTATCGCGCGGCGGCGGCTGCCGGCTTCGACCTGATGCTGAGCGGCCATACCCATGGCGGCCAGCTCTGCCTGCCCGGCGGCATCGCGATCAAGCTGGAGGCGCGGCTGCCGCGCCGGATGGGCAGGGGCGCCTGGCGCTTCGGCGCGCTTGCCGGCTACACATCGGCCGGCGCCGGCACCAGCCTGGCGCCGGTGCGGCTGAACTGCCCGGCCGAGATCACGGTGCATACGCTGCGGCGGCTCGGTTGAGCTCCGCCCGTACCTGGCAGGCGCCCATTGCCAAAATATAGAAAACAACCCCATGCAAAGGAGTCGCCGGCTGCCCGGACGTCGCAAGGAAAGACGCGTGGCCGGTAGCCAGATGCAGTCGCCCTGCCGCAAGGACGGGGAGAGGGAGTAGCGGAGGCCTCAGTTTCCCCGTTTCGCGTTCGCGCTCTGCTCGTTCACCGTGCAGGTGATCAGCAGCGTGTAGCCGCGCGCATTCTTGGCAATCTCGGCGGTTTCCTTCTTCATCTCCTCGCGCCACTCGGCGGTCCGGTACGCCACCGCGCTGTTGTCGAGGAAGTCGCGCAGCGCGCCGGTCTTGATCGCGAAATTGATGTTCTCCGGGATGGTCCCCGTCGCCCGCGCCATCCTGACCGCGTCGAGCTTGGCAGCCACCACGCCGACCACCGCGCCGGTGAGGTCGAACAGCGGACCGCCGCTGTTGCCCGGCTGCACGGCGGCGCTGATCTGCAGATGACGGGTATCGTTGAGGATGCCACTCAGCGAAGAGACAATGCCCGTGGTGACCGTGAAATCGGATGTCAGCAATCCGTGATAGGGATAACCGATCGCCACTACGCCGTTGCCGACCAGGATGGGGTTTTGCCTGAGGCTGACGACATCCTTGAACGGGGTCGGCGCCTGCAGCAACGCGAGATCGTTGGTCTCGTCATCGGACACCAGGCGCAGCTTGACCGGCGCCTCGCCGCTCAGGTTGCCCGTGATCTCGCTGCAGCCGCCGACGACATGGTGATTGGTGACGACGTGGCCGCTGCTGCTGACCACAAAGCCGGTCCCCGTCCCCGATCTCGCCTGCTTCGCCGGCGGCGCGCTGGGTGCTGCCGCCTGCTGCGGCGGCGCCGCCGCAGGCTTTGTCGCGACCGCGAACTCGCCGGCATTGGAGACGCCGTTCTTCTTCACCGAGACGACGCAGTTGAGCAGTGCCGGCAGCAGTTGGGCGGTCTGATTGAGGTTGAACTGAAACAATTGTCCCTGCGCGAATGCCGTCATCTGGCGCGCCTTGCGGAACTGGTTGATCAGGCTGGAATTCACCGGCATCTCGACATTCACGAGCTGGGTGCCGAGCGGCATGCCGTAGACGTTGAACGCCGGCTGGCCGTCGAAGGTCAGCGCCAGCGGAAAGGCCTCGCCCGGCGTCAGACGCCAGCTGTCATGGGCAAAGCCGAGCCGCCAGCTGCCATTCTCGGCGATCGACACCATGAAGAAGATGCCGCTTTGATACGTGGTGCCCGCCGAGCAATGGGTGAAGGCGCCATTCTTGTCGTTGGTGAAAGCGCCGCCCTTCCAGTTGCCGACCGTGATCGAGCCGTAGGGACCGCGGGCGCTCGACGGAGTTGCAGACGCAAACAGCCACGCGGCCGCAACGGCCGCCCAGATCGCAACTCTCATGACGCGCACTCCCCCAGCCACAACCCATCATAGGAGGCGGCGAAATTCATCCGCAAGTGGTGCGCGGCTTGGTCTTTGGTCCTGCGGCCACGCAAGTCCGCCGCGGATGAGGCGATCGCCACACCCTCAGGTTACAGAACCTATGTTCCTATTATGTTCCTATGTCAACCGAGGTACTGGCCGTATTTAAGCCCCGTGTCCCAGGTTGAATTTTGGAGTGTCTTAATTCCGATTAAGCGAACGAAAATCGTAACTTGGCCGATGTTCTCGGCAAGACTACTGAGTCGCACGCCAGATGTTCTGGCTTTTGCAATCCGCCAAGTGTTCTCCCTCCACAGGGCAGAAGTGTTACCGGGGTTCTCCGTGGGTGAACGGAGTTCCAGCCTCCGCTACCGTCCCGCTTAGCATTCCGCATGGAATAAGCCCGCCATCGCAGGGGTTGGAAGCTGAGGGAGGTCGAGCAAGCCATGGAAAGCGAAAGCGCGCCTTCAGGGCCGGGTGAAGCCGCATGGGAAGCGTTGACATTCGATGAGCCGGTCAACGTCGCGCTAGCCATCTGGGCGGCGCTATTGGTGGCCCACGTCATCGCGGCGTCGGTGTATTATTGGCGGGAGCAGCGCAGCCCGGAATGGTTGGCCGCTCTTGCGATTTTGGCATACTTGCCGATCTTGGTGCCGATCGTCTGTCTCGGCCTAATTCTAAAATATCTGATCCGACCGCTGATCGGACAAATAAAACTGTTCCGGCGAAGGTCCGATATCAAAGGCGTCGTTGAGTAAGGCCGCCTCAGTTGGCGGCCTCTCCGTTTATGATCTCGATCCATCGGCGCAAGCTCGATTCAAATCGCTCGCGCACTTCTGCTTCCGAGTTAGCCGTCACGCCAAATGAGAGCGGCGCGTCCCTTCCTGTGGTTGCGATCCATTCTCCGCAAGCTCGCGGCTGAATCTCCGGCACAATCCCCAGCTTGGGGCTGAAACATGGGCAAATGCAGCCCCGGTCGAAGCGCCCTCTAATACGACAGCATGACGTCGGAAGAGATGCGAGCGATGGCAGCGCAGTGTGATGATGTGGCCTTGAAGCTACTCGCTCCCGAGCGCGCCATTGTCCGGAACGTCGCAGCCCAATCGCGTATGCTGGCACACCAATCCGAGATGGCGACGTAGAGAGTGGCGATCAATCAGGCCCTCCAGCGAAACTGTTCCCCGTGACGCCCTCAAGGAAACGGCCCCAGCACTCGGGCAAGGAGGCTGAGGCCGAGGAGCGCCCGTGGGGTAGGGAAAGATTATGGACACCCCCGCGTGAGCTAGAACCTCGATGGTACGGAAGGGCATTTGCATATGTGAATGAGTGTCCTGATTTCCCCAAGCGAATGTCCTAACTGGGACAGCATCTCAACCGGGGCGCTGTCCGCATTTAGGCCCCGTGTCCCAAGTTGATTTTGGAAGTGTCCTGATTAGAAAACGGCCCCAGCGCCGGGAGAGCGCTAAGGCCAAGTTGACGTTTCCAATGAGCTACGGCAGTTCAGCCGATCAGAAGCCAGCCTAAGCTGATAATGAACGCGACGAGCGATATCCCCGCCAAGCCTATGAGGCTGAACTCGACGCCATCTAAATCGGTCCTGAACATAATGTTCAAAGCATTACACGTCGGATCGGCGGGCGCTTTAGCGTATGTCAGTCAGCGGCTGTGTCCAATTTCCAGATTCCACCGGGCATCAGATGTCCGAATTCCCCTCTCCGAGTGCCCTAACCAGGACAGCACCTCAACCGGAGCATTGCCGCCAAGGCGGACGCTACTGCGGCTCCCCGACCGAGGAGCGCGCCGGCGGATTTGGATCGCTGAACCAGTACCAGGATGCGAGGGCATGGACGCCGACGCCGATCAGGAAGATGCCGGCGTAGAGCTCGACCGCATGATTCATCGCCAGCAGGCGGGGATGCGGCGCGGCACCCTGGCCCTGGTAGGTCCAGACCCAGTGCCCCACGGCGACGATGCCAACGCCGAGCGCGGCGATGGCTCGGCCGGCCGCATTCATCATCCTCACGCGATGGTCTCCCAACTCGCCCGGCCCGGCAAAAATACCGGGCGAAGCTGACGCGGACCTGACGTGGGACATGGAACGTAACTCGGATGCAGCCACGAAATCAGAAGCCCACCAGTTCCTTCCCCCTGAAAGGGGGAAGGTCGGGATGGGGGTCAGCCGCAGGCTGATGCTGCAAGCGGAGAGAGCAGATCCCCACCCGCTTTGCTCTGCGAGCAAAGCGACCTCCCCTTTTCAAGGGGAGGTAAGAATGCGTAGCCCGGATGCAGCCACGAAATTAGAAGCCCGCTCGCCTCAGCCGTTCCTGAACGCGTAGGCGTAGCCGTTGAGCGCCGGTGCGCCGCCGAGATGGGCGTAGAGCACCTTCGATCCGGCGGGGAAATAACCCTTCTGGACCAGATCGATCATGCCCTGCATCGACTTGCCCTCATAGACGGGGTCGGTGATCATGCCCTCGAGCCGCGCGCTGAGGCGGATCGCCTCCTTGGTCTCCTCCGACGGCACGCCGTAGGCGGGATAGGCGTAGTCCTCGATCAGCAAGCGACATCATCCTCGACAATGTCGCGGCCAAGCTCGACCAGCTTTGCGGTGTTCTGCGCGATCGACAGCACCTGCGCCTTGGTCTGATCAGGCGTGAACGACCCGTCGATGCCGATCACGTTGCGCGCGCGCCCGTCGGCGGCGAAGCCGACCAGCATGCCGGCATGGGTCGAGCCGGTCACCGTGCAGACCACGATGTAGTCGAACTTGACGCCGAGCTGGCGCTCCTGCGCGCGCACCTCTTCGGCGAAGCCGACATAACCGAGCCCGCCGAACTTGTGCACGGAAGCGCCGGCCGGGATCGCATAGGGCTTGCCGCCGGAGGCTTTCACCTCCTCGATCGCCTGCTCCCAGCTCTTGCGGATGCCGATGTCAAAACCTTCGTCGACCAGGCGCACATCGGCGCCCATCACGCGCGACAGCAGGATGTTGCCGACGCGGTCATAGACGGCGTCCTCATGCGGCACCCAGCTTTCCTGCACCAGCCGGCACTTCATGCCGATCTTGGCCGCGACGGCTGCAACCATGCGGGTGTGGTTCGACTGCACGCCGCCGATCGAGACCAGCGTGTCGGCGTTGGAGGCGATCGCGTCGGGGATGATGTATTCGAGCTTGCGCAGCTTGTTGCCGCCATAGGCGAGCCCGGAATTGCAATCCTCGCGCTTGGCATAGAGCTCGACCTTGCCGCCGAGATGCTTTGACAGCCGATCGAGCTTCTCGATGGCGGTCGGCCCGAATGTGAGTGGATAGCGCGCGAACTTCTCCAGCATGCTGGCATCCTCTTTGGTGGTCTGAAACGGCGGCCACAGCTATCACCCCTGGCGCGAAAGGTGCTCTCTAACTCAGCTCACGTAGTTCCTGAAGATTGCTGGATTTGGCCAAGATGATATATTTTCTTTCATGAAATTCGCCACTGATGAGAGATTCTTCCATGCCCGCCCGGCTCGACCGCATCGACCTCAAGATGTTGAGATTGCTGCAAAAGAACGGCCGGCTCAGCAATGCCGAGCTGGCCGATCAGGTCGGCGTCAGCCCCGCCACCTGCCATCGCCGGACGCAAGCGCTGTTCGACGAGGGTTATCTCAGCGGCGTCCGCGCCATGGTGGCGCCGCGCAAGCTCGGCAAGGGCACGTTGGTGATGGTCGGCGTCGTGCTCGACCGCTCGACGCCGGAAAGCTTTGCGAGCTTCGAGCAGGCGGTGGCAAAGCTGAAGTGCGTGCTCGACTGCCACCTCGTCGCCGGCGATTTCGACTACTTCCTCAAGATCCGCGCCGGCGACGTCGACGACTTCAAGCGCATCCATGGCGATCAGCTGATCGCGCTGCCCGGCGTGCGGCAGACCCGCACCTTCTTCGTCATGAAGGAGGTGGTGGACAATGCGGCGCTGGAGTTCTGAACCTGACGTGATCCCGCCGCGGGCCGAGCGCCGTGAGCCGCCAGGGCCTGCCCGAGAGAAGTAATCCCTTCATCCGACTTGATGGCCGGCGCAAACCGGCGCAGTCTCTCACTAAATCCCCGCGGGGGGCGGGGGTCGCGCGCGGATGCGCGGGGGACATCATCCGCGGATGACAATCATGAACGCCACGGCGATCCGACTGGTCATTCCGTTGCTGGCACTTGCCGCCGGCGGCACGGCGGCGCTCGTCTTCGGCATCCGCCAAACCCAGCAAATCCTGGGCGGGAGCACGCCTTTGACGGCGACGGCACCATCCGCGCCAGCGGCTCCGGCGCGAGACCAAAACAAGACCGCGCTGGCAAAGGCGCAAACCGAGACCGCGGCCCTGGCCGACGTGCTGGCAGGACCGGCGCCGGCACCAGGCGGCGACGCGGTGCCGGAGTTCGACGTCGTCAACATCGAGCCGACCGGCGAGACCGTTGTCGCCGGCCGGGCGCTACCGGGCACGACGGTGGAACTGCTGCGCAATGGCGAGGTGCACGATCGCGTCGTGGTGGACAAGTCCGGCCAGTTCGTCATGGTCCCGCGCCCGCTTCCGCCGGGAAACTATGACCTCACCCTGCGCATGACGCGCGACGGCAAGCAGGTGACCTCCAAGCAAAGCGTGGCGGTGGCGCTCGAGGCTGCGACGAGGGAGCGGCCGATGGTGGCGCTGATGGCACCGGACAAACCGGTCCGCGTGCTGTCGCAACCTGCTGCCACGGCGCCGGCGGCTGGGAAAGTGGCCATCGAGGCCGTCGAGACCGAACCGGACGGCAAGCTCCATGTGAGCGGTCAGGCAGCTCCCGGCGCGACCGTCAGGCTCTATCTCAACGGCAGCTTGATCACGTCCGCGACGGCCGACGAGGCGGGGCACCTCTCGGTCACGATCAACAAGGGCGTGACCGCCGGCAACTATCAGGTGCGGCTTGACGACGTCGACCCCACTTCCGGCAAGGTCCGCGCGCGGGCCGAGGTGCCGTTCAACGTTCCGGACACGATGACGACCGCATCGATCCCGGCATCGCCAACCTCGTCCGGCCGTGCGGATGTGGCCAAACCGCAGCTCGCCGCGGCGGCAACCGCCACCGCATCTGATGTGAAGTCCCCCTCCGCTGTGATCGTGCCGAAGATCACCACGACCACCGTCGCCCGCGGCGACAGCCTGTGGCGGATCAGCCAGCGCGCATTCGGCGCCGGACAGCGCTACGCCGTGATCTATCGGGCCAATTCGCAGCAGATCCGCAATCCCAATTTGATCTATCCCGGCCAGGTCTTCGTCGTGCCGGCAAAGTGAGACCGGCCTACCGCCAACGGTCACTTGCCGGGAGATTTCAAGAACGCCACGATCCTGGCGCGATCTTCCGCCGAGCGCACGCCGGTATACGGCTTCATGCCGTTGCCCGACACCACGGCCTCGGGATCTTCGATGAAGCGCAGCAGCGTGCTCTCATCCCAGACGATGTCGGATGATTTCATCGCCTCCGAATAAGGAAAGCTCGCAACCGATCCGGCCTTGCGGCCGACGACATTGTGCAGGTTCGGGCCAACGCGGTTGTCGCCGTCCTTGACCGTATGGCAGGTGCGGCAGGAGTTGTTGAACGCCTGCTCGCCGGACACGCCCGCATCCTGACCATGGGACGGCGATGACGCCAACGACACCAGTCCGCAAACGACGATGATGAATCCCGGCCGCATCGATCACTCCGTCGGCAATTGCGCCAGGCAAACGGGCGCGCGCAGCACCACGTCTCGGATGCCATGCCGTCAACGCAGAGGCGGCGTGAAAGGTCCGCTCGCGGCAGGCCCCACATCTGGCGCAGGTGCGTGCGCCGCACTAGATGTGCTGCCATGCCACACCCCGCCCTCGAGGATTTCGTCGCCGGCCACCAGCGCCTGTTTGTCCTGACCGGGGCCGGCTGCAGCACCAATTCCGGCATTCCCGATTATCGCGACAGCGACGGCAACTGGAAGCGGACGCGCCCGGTCACCATCCAGGCGTTTTTGGGCGAGGCGGCGACGCGGCAACGCTATTGGGCGCGCAGCATGGTGGGCTGGCGGCGGTTCGGCCGCGCCGCGCCGAATGGCGCGCATCGCGCGCTGGCCAAGCTCGAACAGCAGGGGCGCTGCGAGCTGCTGCTGACACAGAATGTCGACCGCCTGCACCAGGCCGCCGGCAGCCAGCGGGTGATCGACCTGCACGGCCGATTAGACGTGGTGCGCTGCCTCGGCTGCGGCGCGACGATGCTGCGCGAACAATTCCAGCACGAGCTCGCGCGACGAAACCCCGCCTGGCTCACGCTCGATGCCGCCGACGCTCCCGACGGCGACGCCGATCTCGATCAGGATTTTTCGTCGTTCGTGGTGCCGGCCTGCGAGGCCTGCGGCGGCGTGCTGAAGCCCGATGTGGTGTTCTTCGGCGAGAACGTGCCGCGCGATACAGTCGCGTCGGCGCAGGCGCATCTCGAGCAGGCCGACGCCGTGCTGGTGGTCGGCTCCTCGCTGATGGTCTATTCCGGCTTTCGCTTCGTCCGGATGGCAGAGCAGCGCGGCCTGCCGATCGCCGCCGTCAATCTCGGCCGCACCCGCGCCGACGAGCTGCTCACCCTCAAGATCGAGGATAGTTGCGAGAGCGCGCTGGCGTTCTTGCTGTAGGCCGCTGCTCTCTCCACGTCATTGCGAGGAGCGATAGCGACGAAGCAATCCATCGAGCCGCCTATGCGGAAAAATGGATTGCTTCGCGGAGCCTGTCATCCGGCGGCGCCTTGCGCCGACCGGGTGGCTCGCAATGACGACGGGAGAATTATCGCATCACGCGCGGTGGCGCGGCGCCTTGGCCATCGGCATGTTGGCGTTCCAGTGCGTCCAGCTGACGCTGGCGAGGCTGCCGAGGTCCGTCGCCAGCGGGCGACGGGTACGGCGCTCGTACTCCGCGATGCAGCGGCCCGACTCGCCGATCTTGCGCTGCAATTCGTCGATCGTCATCTGCGTCGCGCGGCCGCAATTGGCCTTGCCGAGCTGATCGGCCTCGATCGCCCTCAACGCCGCCCGCAGCTTCTTGAGCTGCGCGCGCTGCCAGGCAATGTGACTATCGCTGTCTGCCGTCATGTGGCCGCCACCATCTTCGATCGTTGCACGCCATTGGGAACCTCGATGTCGACCTCGAGCATCGAGACGAACTTGCCACGGTCCATCCGGACCACGACCTTGTCGGGGTCGACGTCGATATGCTTGGAAACCACGCTCAGGATTTCCGAGCGAAGTGTCTCCAGGAGATCTGGCGCGCCGGTCCGGCCACGCTCATGCGAAAGCAGGATCTGCAACCGCTCCCGCGCGACGGGCGCCGATGCGGCGCGGCCGCCGAACAGCCGCATTACGTTCATCATGCCGCCCTCCGTCGCAGTAGCCGATCCATCAACCCCTTGCGTTGAACCGGCACGGTCATCTCCACCGCCTCGCCCATCAGGCGGCGTACCGCGTCGGTATAGGCCCGCGCCGGCGCGCTGCTTGCTGCGTTCAGCGTGACCGGGCAGCCGACATTGGAGGCGCGCAGCACGTCCTGGCTTTCCGGGACGATGCCGAGCAAGGGAGTCGCAAGGATCTCCAGGATATCGTCGATCGAGAGCATCTCGCCGCGCGCCGCGCGGCCGGCATCATAGCGGGTGACCAGAAGATGCTTCTCGACGCGCTCGCCGCGCTCGGCGCGGACCGTCTTGGAATCGAGCATGCCGATGATGCGGTCGGAGTCGCGAACCGACGACACTTCCGGATTGGTGACGATAACGGCCTCGTCGGCGTAGCGCATCGCGAGCGTCGCGCCGCGCTCGATGCCGGCCGGGCTGTCGCACAGGATCCAGTCGAACTTGGTCTTGAGGTCGGCAATCACGTGCTTGACGCCCTCTTCGCTCAGCGCGTCCTTGTCGCGGGTCTGCGACGCCGGCAGCAGCCAGAGATTCTCCAGCCGCTTGTCACGGATCAGCGCCTGCGGCAGCTTGGCGACGCCCTGCACCACGTTGATGAGGTCGAACACCACCCGACGCTCCGCGCCCATCACCAGATCGAGGTTGCGCAGGCCGACGTCGAAATCGATGACGACGACGTTCTGACCCATTTGCGCGAGCGCCGCGCCGAGCGCGGCGGTTGAGGTCGTTTTGCCGACCCCGCCCTTCCCAGACGTCACGACCAATACCTTGGCCATTCTCTCTCTCCTTGTGGTCGGTCAGTTCAATGGTGTAATGCGCAGCATTTCGCCCTCGAGCCACGCCTGGGCGGGCCGGTTGCGCAAGCTGTCGGCGATTTCTTCCGCAGTCTGGTAGTAGCCGTCGATGGCGAGCAGCTCGGCCTCGATCCTCTGGCAGAAGATGCGGGCCGCCGAATTGCCGTTGATGCCGGCCATCGCCCGGCCGCGCAGCGTGCCGTAGACATGGATCGAGCCGCCGGCGACGATCTCGGCGCCGGAGCCGACCGAGCCGAGCACGGTGACGTCGCCCTCGGCAAACACGATCGACTGGCCGGAACGGACCGGGCTCTCCAGCAGCAGCGACGGCAGCTTGGTCTTGTCCTTGTCCTTGTTTTTTTCCTGCACCTGCGGCTTCTGCGGCTCGACATGGGTGATCGCGCAGGCCCGGCCGCCGGTCAGAAGCGGCGGCATGTTGGCGCCGAGCTTCGATTCGTCGACGCCCTCGATGCCGAGGATGCGGATGTTGCGCTCACCGAGGCTGCCGATCAGATGCGCGATCGCGGTCTGGCTGAGATCGACCGCCGAGAGGTCGAGCACGATGGGCTTGCCGGTGAAGAAGCCCGGCGACTTCGCCAGCGTCGCGTCGATCTCGGCCAGCCAGGACACGACAGGCACGACCGGCGAGAAAACGAACGCAACGTAGGAACGGCCGCGCATGCGGACCTGCTGACGTGCGACCTGTTGAGTTGCGTCCATCGCCCCTGACTCGGTTGTCTTGTCGAATGGTTAACAATCGGACCGCATGGTTAATCAAAGGTTAACGCGGTCAGGGTTTTCACCGATTTGGACAGCGCTCGCCCCGGGGCCTCGAAACGCGCTTTGGCGTTTGAACAGGTGCGGAATTGGGGGAGATACGGCCGCGTTTTTGAGCTGGATCAATTTTCTTCGCGCCAGACGGGGTTATCATTGCGCGAGCGTTTGCAGACGACGTCATGACCCAAACCTACTGGATTGAGATCCTGCGGTGCCCGAAATGCCGACGCACGGGCCACGCCGAGCTTTCCGAGGTCGCCCCGCTTCGCAACCGAATTGTTCGGATATCGGAGGAATTCGAAGTTCGCGCCGACGAGCGCGGCGACGATTTCCAGTGCCGGGCCTGCAAGCTGCCAGCCCTGCCATGACAGCCGACGCCTTGGCGCGCATCTGCCAATCACGCCGAAAATCATCGTTGTAGCTATTCCGCCTTGATATTCGCCGACTTGACGATCGGCCACCATTTCTCGACCTCGGCGACTGCCTCAGGTCGATCACCCGGACGAGGTCGACGCCGCAATCAAACTCCACCTGCGGGAGTTCGCGCCAACGGCGTGAGGCGCCACTTGGCGGCGGCGAGCGGCGCGAGCTTGCGTCGGACGCAGCTGAGCGCGCGATGTATTTGCTCTACGCCCGAGGAAGGCCCGCGACTTCGTCGCGGGCCTTCCGGGAACGGCTATGCCGATCAGTGGACCGAGCGGTCGGTGCGGGCAGCGGCCCGCGCGGTCGTCATCTTGTTGCGGGGCGTCAGAACGCTGAGCTGATGCGGCGTCGCCGACGTGGTCGCAACAGGCGCCTGCTCGCGGGCGTTGGCGGCGCCAATCACGCCGGCCTGCACCGCCGAGATCGGCAGGCCCGCAGCCTCATAGGTCGGAAGCTCCGCAGCGGACGCAGCGGTTGCGATCGCGAGAGCGGCGGCAAGGGTGGAGAGGGAAATCTTGATCACGGAAGGCTCCTCAGTGGCACGTGAGAAGCAGAGTTAGTCAGCTATTATTGCAATGCAATATCAATATTGCCGCACCGCACAAATAATTGATCGCCGGCGCGCTTGGCGAGTACCGGGGGCCGTCGCGAAATACTGCTTGCCGGCTTCGGGTGTCAGGTATTGCCGCACGCTTCCCTGACCAGATCTCGGCGCGTCCGGTGGTCCGCAGCCGTTTCCCGCTGGTCGGCCGCCTGCCTCAGCTTCTGTAATGGCGTGATTGTATTCGCGGTGACGAGCGGCGCTCTCTGCTTCCCGCCGGCCGCTTGCCATTGTCTCGAAATCACGATGACCGAATCGCTGGCTCATTGCCGACAAGCCCGCACGAATTCGGCTGGTCTCCTCTGTCGACCCGATGCGTCGCTCGACCTTCCGAACCGATGATGGTGCAGGTCCACGTCGGGGTACCCAACAATGATGATCCGCCCTCCTAGAATAGCGGCTTGCCGTCCGCCTCACCGTGGTGCGATGACACCACTTTGATGCGTCGAGCTCGTCGCAGTCGTCGGAATGTTCGCCTCATCCGGAGACACCAATGCCGCGGTATTTTTTTCATATCCACGGCGGCCATTCAGTGCTCGATGATGTCGGCCTGGATCTTCCCGACATTTTCGCCGCACGGACAACGGCGATTGAACTGAGCGGCGAGATACTCAAGCACGACGTGACGGAGCCATTCTTGCGTCATCTTCGCTGGCATGTCGAAATCAGCGACAGCCCCGAGCCGGGCGGCCAGTCACTGTTCGTCCTTCAGTTTTCCATTGCGGCATGAATCGCAGCGCTCGCTTGCGGCGCCTCGTGGCCATCTTCAAACTTCCCGATGGAACGAAGCATGCAAGCTTGATGTCCAGGAGGAGTACTCTGAAAGCCCCGGCGACACGCTGAGCGAAAGCTGCAATTCCCGTCCATTGCGGACGGACCAATCGCCGGCTTGCTTTGGCTCGCAGAAACCAATCACGACTACACAATGGAGAAGAAGCTTTCTGCCGATCAGCTTTCAGATATCACCGCCTGGTGTCTCGAATTTGTATTCGCGCCTAGACCTGACCTCGGAGGTCCCGCATGACAGCAAGGCACATCTGGTACGTCTCCTTCATTGATCAACGCGATGCTCCGCCCGACAGGCACGCACGAAGGACTGCGACATTCGTATCCGAACAGGATGCGAAGCAGTTCACAAGGAAACTGGCGGAGGACCAGCGCATCGAGAGACTTTCAGCTGGAACGATCAACCCGTACCGGCCCAAACGGGTCATCGGATCCAGAGACATTGGCCAGTGGCTTGGCAAAACCTAGCCCGCCATGGTGATCGGCAATTGAGCTTGACCCCATCGTGCAACGACGATCCATCTTTAAAACGGCCACGCCTGAAGAGTAGTTGCGAATGCGAATGATGAAACCAGGTTACTGCGCTCTTGCCGAACCACAAGGGATGACGCAAACCGTATTCCGATGCTTGGCCTGGGGTTTGATCCTAGGCCTCTTCATCGTCACCGACACACCGCTGGCATTCCGTCCGCACACGTTGATATCGGCGAACATCGATCGTTTTGCAGCTCTGTTCATTATCGGGGTCGCCTTTTCGCTCGCCTATCCGAAGCACGTGCTGCCAATCCTGCTCGTCCTTCTCGCTATAGTCGTCGGCTTCGAACTCATCCAAAGACTGCTCCCCGACAGACATGGATACGTAAAGGACATGTTCGTCAAAGGCGCCGGCTGCTGTGCAGGCGTTTTCATCGCAACTGCCTTGCGACGCTCGTTTTCTGTAATCTCCAGGCGTACAGACAGCCCGTTGGCCTAGCGGGGATGATCATCGCGCATGAAGCTCGATGAAAAACGCCGGTCCGTCGCCGCTATTCGACGGATGGAGACCCGGTCGGCCCGGAATATGAGACGGCAAGCGTAGCAAGGACAGTCCTGTTGCTGATCTCGAGCTTGCGGAAGATGTGGTGCAGATGAACCTTGATGGTACCGTCGGCCACCTTCAGACGGCGGCCAATCTCCTTGTTCGACAAGCCCTCCGACACCAAGCGCATGATCTGACGCTCGCGGTCCGTCAGCACCGCAAGATATTTCTCCGGGATCGTCGTTTGCGCATAAGGGATGGCTTCTTCGTACGAGGGCGGAGGCAACGTCTTCTGGCCGTCGGCGACTTGCCGCAACGTCTGCAAGAGCGTTTCGGGCTCCTCCTCGCTCAGAAGAACACCGCAAGCTCCCGCTGCTGCGAGCATGGCGAGATCGCGATCCTCAACCGAGGCGGCAAGAAACACGAGCCGCACAGCAAGCGCCCCGGAGTTTGCGACCTCGAGCATGGCCTGCCCAGAAGTGTCAGGCATCGACATGTCCAAAATGGCGATGTCGGGCGCGAGGCTCTGTATTGCCTTGAAGCAGCTCGCAATATCATTGCAGCGAGCAACGACTTTGAAATCACGCTCTGCTTCGAGCAGGCAGTTCAGACCCAATAAAACGACTGGATATCTACTGGCAATGACTACACGACTGAAATGCATTTCCGATCAACCCTCAGTCCCCCTCAGTTCAGATCGGCGCCCATGTCATTAATAAGTTACTCCAATATGAGACATTTCAGTAAGGTTTTGTTGTCGCTTGGTCCCGTGAATCTACCGCCTGGAGCGCGCCGACAAACATGATTGCACAACGCGTAATCGCGGCGACGATCCAACACACCCTCAGCGCGTACCTGTCGACCAGGACTGAGAGACCACCCTCGTCAGTTTGGCGGCCCCAAATGCCTATAACCAACGGTATATAGGGATATTGGGGATTAGCATCTAACATTCTTAAATATTTTGAGAGTGGGTTAAGCGCTTTTCGTCCCAGGTTTGTTCTATCGACCGAATCTGAGGAAGCTTGTTTTTACGTCGTTCTTTTCAGCTGGGCGGGCCACCAAAAATGAACCGGGTTCAACCCTTCAACCGCTTGTATCATTGTAGCGTCCGGGAGAGTTTCCATGAGACGACGATATCCTTTTGCCATTGCACTGGTTGGTGAAAATAGTCTTCGCAAAGAAGGCCTTGCAAGAATTCTAAATTCGGAGAATTTCGTCCTAACCTCGATATACGACGCCGATGATTGGCCCAGCGACGAGGCGCTTCAGAAAGCCCCCGCCAGTCCGGCATTGTTCCTCATCGTTCATAGTGGCGATGATTTTCACCCGACAGTCGAGCAAATCGACTCGTTCAAGCGCCGTCACGCGGATGCACGTGTCGCAGTTGTCGCGGATCACTTTCATCTGAATGATCTGGTCGCCGCATTCCGAGCCGGCGCCACCGGATATTTCATCGACGTGATGAACTGCGACGCGTTCATCAAGTCCATCGAACTCGTCATGATGGGTGGGACGGTATTCCCGCCGGCATTTTTGGAGTCCGCTCTCGATACCGAGAAACGCGAGGTGGACGATGCCCCTGTACCCAACGATGACGATCATGCCGTCGCAACGGCAGATGACACGCTGGCTCAGCAACTTTCGCCGCGGGAAGTTTCAATTGTGCAGTGCCTGATTGAAGGCGATTCCAACAAGTGCATTGCGCGCAAGATCAAGATTGCCGAAGCCACGGTGAAGGTTCACATCAAGGCGATCCTTCGCAAGATCCGGGTTCAGAACAGAACGCAGGCAGCAATCTGGGGATTGAACCATCGATCTGCGGCTTGGTCGAGAAACAGCAGTTCGGCGCATCAGATCGTTGACGTGACCGAGCGGCTCCTCCCACCTGGCCGGGAAATTCCCAAGATCGCGAGAGCGGGCCGGCCGGCGCCACTTGGCGCGATCGACCATGCGGAGAACTACTTCGAGGTCTCCCTCACCAACGGCCATACCCGCAAGGACATGAGCTCAAAAGCCGACGGGGCGATCCGACTGCGGAAATAGCTGAGACTCGTCCGGTCTGGCGCATCGGCATCACCGCGCGGGATGATTTCCCGCGCGCGGCGAGCATTGACCACGCAGACGCGAAACGGAAGCGGAAATGATCTTGTTGACCGGCGGTGCCGGCTATATCGGATCCCACATCGCTGTCGCCCTACTCGACGCCGGGCTCGATGTCGTCGCGGTCGACAATCTTTCCAACAGCAACAGCGCCTCTCTCGAACGGATACGAGCCATCTGCGGGCGATCGGTCATTTTCCGGCATGCCGATATTCGCAATGAAGAGGCGATCTACCAGATCCTGCGCGCCCACGACGTGACTGCGGTCATTCATCTCGCCGGCCTCAAGGCGGTGGGCGAGTCCAGCGCTCAACCCATCACCTATTACGACAACAACGTCGTGGGAACGATGCGGCTCGTGTCGGCCATGACGCGAGCATCCGTCAAGACGCTGGTCTTCAGTTCATCCGCAACCGTTTACGGGACACCCGCGTACCTGCCGCTGGACGAGAAGCATCCTGTCGCACCGATCAATCCGTACGGCCGGACAAAATACTTCATCGAAGAAATCCTGAGGGATCTTCATCGGTCCGACAAGGATTGGCGGATTGCCATCTTGCGCTACTTCAATCCGGTTGGCGCCCACGAAAGCGGACTGATCGGAGAAGATCCCCTGGATGTGCCGAACAATCTGCTGCCGATCGTGGCACAAGTGGCGATCGGACGACGTCCGACGGTGCATGTTTGGGGAAACGACTATGATACGCCTGATGGCACCGGGATCCGTGACTACATTCACGTTGTCGATCTTGCATCCGGACATCTGAGCGCGCTGCGCCAACTGAGACAGCCCGGCCTTCTGACGGTCAATCTCGGAACAGGAAGCGGCAGTAGCGTCATGGACGTGATCCGGACATTCAAGGAAGTGAGTGGCCGACCAATTCCGCATGTGATCGACCAACGCAGGGTCGGTGACGTCGCAATCTGCTATGCCGATCCAACTCTCGCGAAGAACCTGTTGGGCTGGACATCAACGCGATCGCTGACGCAGATGTGTGCCGACCATTGGCATTTTCAGATGAAGAACCCGAATGGCTATCGCGGCGCCTAGTCGGCGAGAGCCGTCTGCGCCTTCGAGAATTTCAGTCCTGTTCGAGGCCTGCTCAATCCCGCGCAAGCCAGACGACTGCTCGCATCGGCAAGCTCAAGTCGCGCCGCTGCCTGTTACGCCACCACTCACCAATGGTCGCGATCGGCAGGATGGCAGGATGACGCACCGACTATTGGCTAATCCCTAATTGCTGCCATCACTTGCTGTACAGCAAGGCATCTTCGGGAGCGGCGCGCTATGGTTGTGCGAGCCGACTTACGTTGTTCAAGGTAGGACGGAATGCTTCTGGACAACGAGACGCCTGGCGCCACCATGTGTTCCGAGAGCTTCCACGCTCGCGACCATGGGGAGTCGGAAGCCCGACTCACGATAGGCCAGGTCATCGGTCGAACTGCCAGTCGGTTTCCGAACCAGCCGGCGATCGTCTCGAGCGCTTTCGAGCCTCTGACATACAACGGTCTTGAACGCCAGTTGAACGCAATCCGCCGGCGGCTGCGCCTGGCCGGCTTCGATTGCAATACCCGGATCGGGGTCTTGATGCCGAGCGGCCCGGAGGCGGTTCTCGCCATCGTGGCAGTCGCCTGCTGTAGTGTCGCGGTGCCCCTCGACCCACGCCTCTCGCAGCCTGAGATCGAGCAGCGTCTCGACATGCTGAACCTGAGCGCGCTCGTTGTGCTGCAGGGCAGTGCCCCTGAAGCTCGCGAGGCCGCAGCCCGCAGAACGCTTGCGATCGTAGAAGCCGCGCCGATCGGACAGGGCCAGCTTGGACTCGAGATCGCCGTGCAAGTTGCTGGCTCCCCTGCCATAGACGCCGAGCCGGATCCGCACTCCCCCGCCTTCATTCTGCAGACGTCGGGCACGACCGCGCAGCCGAAGCTCATTCCGTTCAGTCATGACAATATGCTGGCGGCGGCCGAACGCCTTCAGGCCTGGTTCGGCCTCACATCCCGGGACCGATGCCTGAGCGTGTCGCCCCCGTACTATTCCCATGGGCTGAAAGTGACGGTCTTCACGCCGTTGCTGACGGGAGGCAGCATTGCGATCCCGGCGAACAGTGCGATCGTCGCACTCGATGAGTGGTTCGATGTCCTGCGGCCGACCTGGTACTCGGCAGGCCCGACGCTTCACGCCACGGTGCTCGACAAGGCACAGAGCCTCGAGAATGCGCAGGCTGCGCACACTCTACGGTTCGCCATGTCAGGCGGCGCGCCGCTCCCGAGGATCGTGCAGGAAGACCTGCAACACGCTCTCGGCGTGCCGGTGCTGGAGCATTACGGCTCCAGCGAGGCGGCGCAGATCGCCGCCAACCAGCTGCCGCCCGGTCCGAACAGACCGGGCACCTGCGGGAGACCCTGGCCCGATACCGTGGCGATCGTTGGTGAAGATGGACATCCCTTGGCAGCCGGCGAGCGCGGAGAGATCTGGATTCGTGGACCGACCGTGACGTCGGGCTATCTCGATGAGCCGGAACTCAATCAAGCCGCTTTCACGAAGGGTTGGTTTCACACCGGCGATATCGGCAGCCTCGACGAAGACGGCTTCCTTTCGCTGCACGGCCGCCTGAGCGAGCTGATCAATCGCGGCGGTGAGAAGATTTCTCCCGCCGAGATCGAAGCCGCGCTATTGCGACATTCGGCCGTCGCCGAAGCTGCGGCCTTCGCGATCTCACATCCGCGCCTGGGCGAGGACGTCGCAGTCGCCATCGTCCCTCATTGCGGGGCGGAGCCGACCGCTGCGGAGCTTCGCCAGTTCCTGCAACGCGAGTTGGCCTCGTTCAAGATTCCGAGACACATTCTGACGCTCGACCATCTGCCAAAGGGGGTGACGGGAAAGGTTCAGCGGCGACGTCTGCGCGAGTTGGCCGACCGGCCACGGGGTCATCTGGCGCCGATGCCGGCGTCCGTCGCGAACGGGCCGTTGAATCTAGAAGCCGAGTTGCTGACGCTCTGGCGCAGGCTGCTCAAGAACCAGGCCGTGACCGTTGACAGCGATTTTTTTGCCAGCGGCGGAGACTCCCTTCTCGCGATGGAGATGCTGATCGAGGTCGAGCGGCTCGTCGGCTATCCCGTGCCGGAAACCATCATGTTCGGGGCAGAAACCATCCGGCAATTTGCCGCAAGGGTTTCCGCACAGACGGACACGTGGGCGACGGCGTTCTTCCAGCCCCATGAGTGTGGCACGCGGTCTCCGCTGTACTTTTTTAACGGCGACCTTGTCAGCGGCCACGCGAGTGTGCGGCGGCTGGTAGAGCTTCTGGGGCCGGATTATCCGATCATCTCGATCAATCCCCACGGTCTTCATGGGGAGCCGATTCCGGCCTCGATCGAGGCGATGGCCGCCGACCGCCTGCCGTTCATCCTGGCAAGGCAAGCGAGCGGTCCCTTTCTTCTGGGCGGCAAGTGCAATGGCGCCATGGTGGCGTTCGAAGTGGCCCGCCAGCTGATGGCAGCCGGCCACACGGTTGATTTGGTCACGATGGTGGACCCGCCGACTGTCAGTGCCCGTCCGATGCCACGGGCGATCCTGGGGCTGCTGAAGCCGCTGGTTTCCCCTTATCTCTTGCGTTGGACCTTCGAGCAAATGGTGAGACTGGAGCGATATCTGAAGCTCCCCGCGAACGGACAGACTGCGAGCGCCAAGGTCGCAATTCCGACGGCGTTGTGGGACGCTCATTCAATCGCAATGGCGCAGTATTGTCCGGCACCGCTCGAGATCCCTGTGGCCTTTTACGCGGCCGACCACGATGGCCGAGCGTGGCGGCATCTCAGCGCTCAACTGGAATTGATACAGGTGCCTGGCGGACACCCAGGCTGCCTGTTGATCGGTGCGGAACGGCTCGTGGATCACCTGCGGCGGAGATTTGAAAAACTCACCTCTGGATCGAGCGCCACGTGACAAACCGGACGTCAGCCATGGCAGGCCCTGGTGAGCGGGCGAGGGATCAAGGCCGTCGGACGCCGAAGGCTGGAGCGCGCTGCACCAGCCCTGAGCCCGGTCGATCACAGCTTCACCTCGGCACAGTTGCTCGGCCGGCACAAGAGGCTAGCGTGGGTACTCAGGAAGGGTCCGCACCTCGATCAAATTCCGGATATAGTTCGCGTTATCGGGTTCCGCCGAGGCAACGGTCGGAGACGCCCAATCACGACGTGTCCGTCAGAGGGATGCCTGTGTGTGACCAGCCACCCGTCGGATCTTGCGCGAGCGTTGCAGCTTGGTCCTTCGGTCTTCCCGTCGCGGCGCGCGTTCGGTCCTCTGGCGTTGGAACGGGAAAGCATGCCTGAGACGGTTACCGATGTCAGCCTGGATGCCCTGGAGAGCATTGCGTGGCTTGAAGCCTCCTGGAAGGAGCTCGAAGCGCGAGTGACTCACTCGTTCTTCCTGTCCTGGCTCTGGATCGGCACCTGGCTACGGCATATCCCGAAGGGCGCGCAACCACACGTCCTCGTGGCCCGGTCATCAGGCAAGATCGTTGGCCTGGCGATTATTTGCCGGCGGAGAACGTGGAGTCTCGGGCCGCATGCACGGACGCGCTGGCTGCTCAATGAAACGGGAGATACCCGTTTCGACCGATTGTTCATCGAGTACAACGGTATTCTTGCAGAGCAATCCGATGCCATCATGTCGGCAGGTCTCAATGCGTTGACGTCCCGCCTGCGCCGCTCGGATCAGTTGGTGCTCTCCGGAATTGATCCGGACCTTGAGGCGACTGCCAGTCGCGCCGCAGGCCGGGCTGGGCTCGTGACCGAGGTGAAACAGGCTGATGCGGCATTGTGGGTCGATTTTGCCCCGGTCCGCCAGCGCGGGGGCGATTATCGCGCCACATTGGGCCGCAGCACGCGCCAGGCCGTGAGCCGTGCCATGCGGCTGTATGCCGAACGCGGCCCCGTTGAACTCCGCATCATGGAAACGACGACGGAGGCCCTCGCCGCGTTCGATCTGCTGAGCGACTTTCATCGGTCGCGATGGGGACGCAGGGGAGCCTTCGCCAATCCCGGCTTCCGTCCGTTTCACGAGGACCTCATTGCGCGCGGCGTCCCCACGGGGGCCGTTCGCATCTCACGGACGTTGGTTGGGAACGAGACAATTGGGGTCGTGTACAATTTCGTGCATGACGGCCGTGTCCTGAACTACCAGAGCGGCTTTCTCTATGAGAGCGACAGCCGGCTCAAGCCCGGGCTCGTCAGCCATGTGCTGGCTATTGAGGACAGCATTGCACGCGGGGAAAGCGGCTACGACTTCCTGGCTGGTGGCGGCGGGCACAAGTCCCATCTGGCCAATCGGGAGCAAGCCATGACGTGGATCGCTGTAGGCAAAGACAGTCCGGAGCGCCACATCGAGGCCAAGCTGCGCAGCGCCAAGCGGATGCTACGGACCATTGCCACGAATCTTCCAAAGAAGACTGCGGCTCTGTATTCCGTATTCGGGGCTGGTTCCTAGCCGGTCGGTTTAGGCTCCTTGGCGAGAACCAACGTCCGGTCGGCGATGTGGCCATGTCGGTGCTGCCCCTTTTTGACCGCCGACCCGGGGCAGGCGCTGACACCCGGACTGCATCCATTGACCGGCTAGCGGTCCATTCCCCTAGGAATATTCCCCCGTTTGCGCTCTTGGCGGAAGAACGCTGCGCTTGCCACCGGGTCACTCAACCCGAGCCGTACAATCCGGGCACGGGATGGGAACTGGCAAAAAATGGGTAATTACGATGGTCCATTGAGCCATGGCGGTGCGCGATTAAAATTTCAATCAGCAGTCCGCTCGAATGCCCATCGCAATACCGTTCGCAACCTACCGGCGGCAATCCGGATCGAGGCTAATAGAAAGCAAGTTGTGATGGCTTTTCGCACAGGTGCCTGTGAACAGAGCGAGTGGGAAAATAGTCGTTCCTTTGACGGGCCAGGCTATCGCAGACTTGAACGCGGGGCTCGCGGAGCCTCCACCGCCCCTTCGAGCTTTCTGGACAAAGCAGTCGAGCTGAGACCCGAGGTCATCACGCCGGTTGTCGAGAATGATGGTCTGGAGGTCCTGGCATTCATGCTCCATGTGGAGCAGGACGTCATCCGGGAGCTAAGCGCTTGCCTCAACGAGGAAGAACATCGGCGCGCCGCGGGATTGAGATTGGAGCGCGATCGCCGCCGCTTCATTGTTAGCCGCGGGCAGCTGCGCCAGGTCCTCGCTTCCAGACTGGGAATTTCGCCTTCAGAGATCGAGCTGGAATATGGACGGCTGGGCAAACCCCACCTCTCCCGCCGCATGCCCGCCCGCGACGTGCGCTTCAGCGTCTCGCGATCTGGAGAAGTAGCGGTCATCGCCCTCTCGATCAGGCAAGAGGTCGGCGTGGACATCGAGGCAATCCTCCCTGTGCCCGAAGCGGACGAGATCGCAGCGCTCTGCCTTTCCACCTCCGAATACGAGTCCTACGCCGCCCTCGATCCGGAAGACCGGCTGGAAGGCTTCCTCCAGCGTTGGACCCGGCTGGAGGCTGTCTCCAAGGCGCTGGGGTGTGGCTTGGGACAGCCGATTTCCTGGGATGAAGGGGATTGGGCTGTCCGAAGCTTCGTACCGCAACCTGGATATGTTGGGAGCGTGGTCGTCCGGAAATGAACTGTCATCCGGAGTCGAAGTCACCGCGATGGCGCACGGAACAGGAAATGTCAGCTTCATCGATGAAAAGCCCGATGTCAGCGCACGTGATGCAGTTCTCGGAGCTGCTCGCAGACCTCGCGGTCAAGGACATCAAGGTCTGGGTGGATGGCGACCGGCTGCGCTGCAACGCCCCGGCCGGCGCGCTGACGGCGGAGCTTCGCGATCAGTTGCAGGGGCGGAAGGGCGAGATCATCGCGTTTCTGAACATGGCCACAGCCGCGGCCAAGCAACCGTCTGCAATCGTTCCGTTGCAGTCTCGCGGCATACGCATACCCATTTACGCAGTCCCCGGTCATGTCGGGGCACCGTCCTCATTCCTGGACCTCTCGAAGCACCTGGGCGTCGATCAACCGTTCTACGCCCTCCAACCGCCTGGCTTCGATGGGCAGAGCGAGCCGATGGATCGCGTCGAAGATATCGCCGAGTACTTCGCCCGCCAGATCGTCGAATATCAGCCGACCGGTCCGTACATCATCGTCGGCTATTGCTCGGGCGCTCCAACAGCTTTTGAACTGGCGAGAATCCTGGGACAGCGCGAGTCCGAGGTCTCATGCGTTGCGCTGTTTGGCCCGCTTCACCCCACCACCTATGGGGAATGGCCGCGCCGGCTGTATTTCATTGCCAGAGGCAAGGCGGAATCGTTCCTGCATGAGACAGCGAAGCTGCCGACATTCGGCGCCCGTCTCCGATATTTCGGCAGTCGCCTGCGCGAGCACGTCCGCGCCCTCGTACCCCTCGTCGGCAAGAGCAATGAGCCTGTCGCGACAGACCCGGTATTGGCGAGCAGGGCTCTGCTCAAATCCACGGCGATCGCGGCCTTTCAGCGCTACACTCCCACTCCGTATTCCGGTCGGGTTTGCATCATCCTTCCCAACAAAGCCTGGCTGCGATCGGGCGCCGCGCCACACCGATGGCTACAAGTAGTGCCGCATGCCGAATTTTACTTCGGGCCCGATGACTGCAACGAAGCCTCGATGCTGATGGAACCTGACGCACCTGCCATTGCGAACCTCTATCGCGAGGCAACCCAAAAGCAGAACGATTGACGTGATTTTCGTTTTTAGTTTTCCCGACGGGAGCGTATTTCATGAACGAAGTCCTACCTATCGCGCCGGAGGGCGTAGCGCTTCCCCTGCTGAAGGATTCCGATCATCAGGCGCTGGTTGTCGATTACAACGCCACGGCGGCACGCTATCCGTCGGACAGGACGATCATCGATCTCTTCCGCGACCAGGCGACGCGTAATCCTGACGCCGAAGCGATCCGCTTTGGCGATGCAACGCTGACCTACCGGCAGCTCGACGAACGCTCCAACCAGATGGCCGCGTATTTGAGCTCGACCGGCGTGGGCCCGGGTCGGATTGCCGTTGTCTTCATGGAGCATTCCATTGAAGTCGTCGTTGCGATCCTGGGCGTGCTGAAGTCCGGCGCGGCCTATGTGCCGGTGGATGCGGCTACGCCGAAGGGGCGTATTGCAACAATCCTGCAGGACATTTCCAACGGGACCGACGGGCGGGCGCCCGTGGCGATCACCCAGTCGCGCCTGCGTTCCGGCATTGCCGCGAACCTTGCCGAAATTTTCGTGCTCGACGCCGATCTCGAGTCGATCTCGAATCAGCCGGCCTCGGCCCGACCGTCCGCTGCCACGCCGGACGGCGTCGCCTATATCATCTTCACCTCCGGCTCGACCGGCACTCCCAAGGGCGTCGAGATCGAGCACCGAAGCCTGGTGAACTACATCTGGTGGGCGGCCCGGGTGTACAGTTCCAGCGAAAGTCTCGCATGGCCCCTTTTCTCATCCCTCGCATTCGACCTGACGGTCACAACGCTCCTTACGCCACTCATCACCGGCGGCCGCATCGTGGTCTATCTTGGTGATCCCGGAGTGCAGAGCATGGTCGTGCTCAAGGTGATCGACGACAATGCAGTGGACATCATCAAGCTGACGCCGGCGCATCTCGCGATGATCCGCGACCGCAATCTTGAGACCACAAGACTGCGCAAATTCATCGTGGGCGGTGAGGACTTCAAGGCCGCGCTGGCGCGCGATATCACCAACGCTATTCCCCATCCTGTCGAGATCTACAACGAGTATGGACCAACCGAAGCCACGGTGGGCTGCATGATTCACCGCTTCGACACCGACCGGGATCAATCCGCATCGGTGCCGATCGGCGTTCCGGCCGCGAATGCGGGAATCTACGTCCTCAGCAAAGAATATCAGCCCACCGGCCCTGGGATCATCGGTGAGATGTTCATTGCCGGCGACGGCCTCGCGAGAGGCTATTTCAATCGCCCCGATCTGACCGACGAGCGCTTCCGCACGGTCGCCGATCCCCGAGATGGGCGCTCGAAACTGCGGCTCTACAAGACGGGCGATCTCGCCCGCTGGAACTCGGACGGACGCCTGGAATTTCTCGGCCGCGCCGATCATCAGGTGAAGGTCGGCGGCACCCGTATCGAGCTCGGCGAGATCGAAGCACGGCTTCTCAAACACCCGGACGTTCAGGAATGCGCCGTCGCCGCCTCGATGACGAGAGCAGCGACACAGAAAACGACCCAGATCGGCAATGGCGAACCGTCGACGCCCGAAGACGGCATCGCGCGACTTGTGGCCTATTATGTCGCGTCGAAACCTCTGACCGTGGCGGACCTGCGCGCGCACCTCGCCGAAGAACTCCTGGAGTCCATGATTCCGACCCACTACGTTCGCCTCGAGCGGATGCCGCTCACGTCCAACGGCAAGATCGACCGCTCATCGCTTCCCGAGCCGACGGCGGAAAACATCCAGCCGGCGCAGGTCTTCGCCGCCCCCTCGACAGAGACCGAGAAAGCGCTGGCCGCTCTATGGTGTCAGCTCCTGAAGCTCGAGTCGATCGGACGCCACGACAACTTCTTCGAACTGGGCGGGGAGTCGCTGCTGGTGGTGCGGGCGGTGTCGCGCATGCGCAAGATCTTCGGCGTCGACGTGCAGCTTCGCAACCTCTTTGAGCGGCCGACACTGGCCGAACTGGCGGAAGTCATCGACGGAATGCGCTGGGTGGCCGATTCCAGTGCCCCTTCCCTCTCGGAGGGACCGAGAGAGGAGGTCGAACTCTAGCCGGAAGGTCTCCGCCTGGTCTTGGGCGGGACAGGAGCCTTTGAGTCAGGCTCATAGCAGATCGGATGAAGATGATGGACAAAGCTTGGAAGGCGGCGCAAGAGCCGGAGCTGCCCTGGATGGCGGCGGAGTATGAGCTCTTGCGGGACCAGGTCCGCCGGTTCGTCAAGGAGGAAATCAAGCCCTGCGCGGATCACTGGGAAGAGAACGGGTTCATTCCCCGTTCGATCCTGCGCCGCATGGGCGAACTCGGCTTCTTCGGCATCCGCTACCCGGCTGAGTATGGTGGCGCCGAAATGGACTCTGTCGCGTCAACGGTCTTCGCCGAGGAGCTCGGGCGCTCGACCTATGGCGGCGCCGCCGACGCGATGCTCGTCCATGCCGACATGGCTTCCTCGTACGTCTTTCACGACGGGACCAAAGCCCAGCGGGCGCGCTGGATGCCGGGCATTATCAGCGGCGAGGTGATCACCGCGATCGCGATCACGGAGCCGGATGCGGGCTCGGACGTGAAAGCCATCCGCACGCGCGCGGTGCGGGACGGCGACTCCTACGTGCTCGACGGCACCAAGCTCTATATCACAAACGGCGTCCACGCGGATCTCTACTGCGTCGCGGCCAAGACTGATCCCTCGGCCGGAAGCAACGGGATCACGATGTTCCTCGTCGAGAAGGGAACGCCAGGCTTCAGCGTCGCGCGCGAGCTGGACAAGCTCGGCTGGCGCTCCTCCGACACGGCGGAACTTGTCTTCGACGGCTGCCGCATCCCCGCCGACAACGTGCTCGGCGCGGAGGGACAAGGCTTCTACTCAATCATGCGCAACTTGCAGAACGAACGCCTTGTCCTCGCCGCCATGGCGATAGGGATGGCCGAGGCAGCGATCGACATGACCCTCACTTACGTGAAAACCCGCCGGGCATTCGGGGGCGTCCTTTGGGACATGCAGGCGATCCGTCAGCGGCTCGCGATGCTTTCTGCGAAAGTGGAGGCAAGCCGCGGGTTTCTCTATGCCACCGCTTGGCGCATGGCGGCCGATGACGATTGCCTGCGCGAGATCTCGATGTTGAAGGCCATCTGCGGCGAACTCGTCAACGAGGTCGCGTATGATTGCGTGCAGTTCCACGGCGCCATGGGCGTCATGCGCGAGAGCGCGATCGAGCGCGTCGCGCGTGACGCCCGCGTCCTTTCGATCGCCGGCGGCGCGACCGAAGTGATGCTTGAGGTGGTCGCATCGATGTCATGATCCTGACGCGGCGTTGAGGCGTCGCTCTGGCGTCAGCTGCAGGAAGGCGGGGTGCCGGCCCTTCGGGCGGCGGGCTCGGATGGAACCAGTATCCGGGCCGATCCCGGCGGCCGACGCAGCATACGGCGCGCCGGATTCACCCACAACGGTAGGCGTCATTGCCGCCGAACACCGGCAGACACTGTGTGGAATCCGAGATTCGCTTGAAGGAGGATTTCACTCCGCCGCTGCAACCCGTCCGCTCGATGCAGCCTTCGGACTGCCGAGGTTTTCAACTGACCGAACATGATCAATGGCCTGAACGTGGATCCCTTTCACGGCCCTTCCAGATGGGTCATTCATGCTCGCAAATTGCTGAGACCAGAGAAATGCCGTCGGCGTGGAGCAGGCGATTGAAGGACCGACGGGCACAGTCAGGCAGGCTGTCGGGTTGTTGAAAATGCCATCAAAGATGGTCCTGTAGAAATATCCCTCTTTGGACGTCGGCGTTTGCCGCGGAAAGCGCTTGCTCGCCTCTGCGAGCATCTGATCCGAGACTTTATTCTCGGCTTGATGCTTCAAGCTTTCAATCCAGCTGTACCCTACCCCGTCGGAAAACTGCTCCTTTTGACGCCACAAGATCGCTTGCGGCAACAGATCGGGAAATGCTTCCCGCAATATGCCCTTCTCGATTTTCTCGCCAGGGCACATCTTCTCGGCGGGGTTTATCGACATTGCGTAGTCCAGAAATTCCTTGTCCAGGAAGGGCACACGGGCTTCGACCCCCCACGCCGCCATTGCCTTGTTCGCGCGACAGCAATCATACTTGCTGAGCGCAAAGATCTTTCGGACGGTCTCGTCGTGGAATTCTTCTGCTGACGGCGCCATGTGGAAGTAGAGATAGCCGCCGAATACCTCGTCAGCGCCTTCTCCGGACAACACCATTTTGATGCCCATTGATTTGATTTTGCGCGCCATGAGATACATCGGCGTGCCGGCACGAATGGTGGTGACGTCAAAGGTCTCCAGGTGCCGGATCACGTCCGGCAATGCGTCCAATCCTTCCTGCACGGTAAAAACAATCTCGTGATGGACCGTGCCGATGTGAGCCGCCACGTCTCGCGCATGCCTCATGTCGGGTGAGTTTTCGAGGCCGACGGAGAACGAGTGCAGCCTCGGCCACCATGCTTCTTCGGTTTCTCCCGACTCGATCCGCTTGAAGCGGTGGCGCGCCGCGAGCGCCGCGATAAGCGACGAGTCGAGCCCGCCGGAAATAAGCACCCCGTAAGGCACATCGCACATCATTTGCTGCTTGACCGCAGCTTCGAGCGACGTTCGGAGCTCCTGCAGGGACACCTTCCTGCTTGGAAGAGTATGTGCCCATTGTGGATCATACCACTTGACGAACTTTCCGGCCTTGGCGCTGTAATGATGTCCCGGAGGAAACTCCCGGATCGTCTCGCATACGCAATCGAGGGCTTTCATTTCGCTCGCGACGTAAGTCGTGCCGTCGCTGCCCCATCCGATGTAAAGCGGAACAATGCCGATGTGGTCTCGGGCGACGAAGAAATCGCCACTGCGCTCATCGAAGAGGGCAAATGCAAAAATGCCACTCAGCATATTGCACACGGCAGGGCCGTACTCGTCGTAGAGATACAGGATGATTTCGCAGTCGGACTTCGTTTTCCATGCGTGCGGCAGCTTCAGCGCCTCGCGCAAACCGACATGATTGTAGATCTCTCCGTTCACGGCCAAGGCGCGACCCGCGGTCACGTCGAGAAGGGGTTGAGCGCCGTGCTCCACGTCGACGATGGAAAGGCGCTCGTGCGCGAGCACTGCGCCGTCGCTGGAATAAATGCCGCTCCAGTCTGGCCCGCGGTGCCTGACCGTCTTGGCCATCTCGAGTGCCCGGCTGCGCGCCGACTCAAGCGATTCTTTAAATCCAAAGATGCCAACGAAGCCGCACAAGGAGGTTGCCCCTTCTGTAAGTTCAGATCGCAGCGAAGCGGAACAGCGGATCGAGAACGGCAAAAGTCACAAAATATTCAAGGTTCAGATCAAGCGGAATTACCTTATGCCTATGCCTAAGCGGCGACACCGTCGCATAGGCTAAAAATATACGGACAAGCGGCATCAAACTCCGTGGCTGCTCGTGTCTTCTCGACGTGCCAATCCCGATCCTCTCCCGCTTCCGGCTTTGTCACCTGCTGTCACGCCGCGAGTCTGCCGCGGTCACGTCGGTCCGGCCCATCACGACCGGAACGTTTGAACTGCTTAGCTTTCGGGGTGCCGTGTCGGGACCATCCTGGTATCGCAGCGAGACCTCGATGGTGTCACCCGGCTGCAACTCGGCATCCTCGTTCACGACAATCCGTTCCGGTCCTTTCTCGCTCTTTCTAATAATAGCAATATCCGGCTTACTGCCGGCTCCCCGTGCGAGCTGCGATCGAACCATCGAAGTGTATTGAAGCTTCTCACCGACGCTCTGCAGTTTCTCGCGAATCTGATTGAGCTTTAAGCTGGTCTCTTGCAGCTCACGGAACAGATCAAGCTTCCGCTGATCGTCGAGCTTTGCCAACCGTCTGGCGTACTCGTCCTGCAATTTCTTGACCTGGAGCAATTGCGCAGAGGTTTGCAGCCTCCGGGTCGCCGACAGCAGAACCGCGCGACGCGCATCCGTCACGCGAGGGCTGATCAACGATCCCTTGCCGAACAAGTCGGTCGCTTTCTGAAGATCCTCGACGTCGGACTGAAGTCCTTCTTCATCTTTCTTTTGCTGCTCCGACAGCACGCGGACCTCGTCGTCTCCCTGCCGAACGCTGCGCTGCAAGTACGCCTTTTCCTGCTGATAGTCACTCTGCTTCGTCTTCAGATATTCGGCTTCCGCATTGACGATTTCCGAAACCGCCGACCGGGCTATCGGCAGGTCGGCAAGAGAAGCGCTTGGATTGATCTGCGTCCCTTCCCCGAGCTCGCTCTTGATGCGCCACATCCGCGCCTGTTCCTTGGCGAGTTCTGTCCAAAGCGAACCATACTCGCTTCTCAGGTCGGCTGACTCGAGATACGGATTGTTCATCCTGATATGCATGATGTCGTAGCCACCCGCCATGGCGATGAGCTGGCGCGCGGTACTCGCCGGACGATAAGGGTACTCCCCCGGCTTCGACACGTCCCCGTTGACGTAAACAGGCCTGTACTCCGCCACGATCGCCGTGACCTGATCTGCATCTATCACGACCACGACCTCGCGGCCGTCCACAGTCCTCTGTCGAAAGACCTTGCTCGTCATTGCGGCCCCGACCTTGGCCCGAATCTCCTGCAACGGCAGGCCGGCGACCGGGACCATCCCGACCAGCGGCAACGAGATATTGCCATCGACCTGGACGGGCGCGCGCTGCCGCAGCTCCGGCACGCCGGCCACCGCGACCTCCAGAACATCTCCGACGCTCACTCGATATTCGGCTTTCGCCTGCGCGGAAATCGTCAGGCCAACAGCCACCAGGCCCCACCTGACGCAACGGCCTGGTTGACCGCGACGGTTGTCAGGACGGAGGAAATTACGCAGCTTGACGTTCGGCATGGCGTGCTCGATGGCTCGGTCTCACGGATTGATCGACAATCTAATCCCGCAGCGCCTCGGCTCAACTGACCATCGTAGTTACTCCCGGCTACCCATTTATTGCCAATCCGCCTCCTGACCCGAATGCTATGTTTTTGTCAGGGGGACGGACTGCGTGACGGACTGCTTGGGAGTAACCGGTGAGCTATGCGTTTTTCACCAATTCGCCGGCCCCTACCGAGCGTTCGGCGCATTCGGTCGCTGGCCGCAAGGCAATTGCGGCTGACCTTGGCAAGAACAGATTGGCCGCCTTGCTGGTACTGGCGGCAGGCGCCGAGTTCCTCCTCGTAGCCGTTGGGGCTTTTGCCGCTGCCGTCCTCTATTATCGGCTGGTCCTTGCGCTCGACTATCCGGACACTCCCAAATACATCCTGGAATCTCTTCTGATTGCCACGTTGCAACTGCTCGTATCCGTTGGGCTCCGGCAGTATTCGCGGATCCAGACGCAGCCCCGCCACATCTTCCTATGGAGCGGCGTCAGCGCCGTCTTCTTCGTATTCTCCTTCTTCATCTCAACGATATTTCTTCTCAAGATCTCGGATGGCTACTCGCGCGCGACCGTGATGGCCCAGGCGGCAAGCGTTATCGTCATGGTGCTCTTCGCGCGCGCAATATGCTTCTCGTTGCTGCAGCCTGCCATCGCATCCGGACTGATCGACGCCAGGCGCGTCATCCTCATAGGTGAACCGAGCCACTGCCTGGATTTTTCCGCACGAGTAAGCGCCACCGGAATCCGGACCATTCGCTCGTTCGAGTTGCCGACCTTTCGCAAGGGCTCTTCGGCATCGGAGCACTTCGGGGCGGTCGAAGTGCTATCCCATGTCCGCGAACTGATCGCAGAGTGCCGTCCCCTGCGAGCGGATGACATTGTCATTCTGACTTCGGAGTCGGATGTTCGGGCCGCCCTCGCGCTCGCCGGCGCCCTGTCAGAGCTCCCGGTCGACGTTCACGTCGTCCCGGTCGGTGCAATCGACCTCATGGCCGTGTCGCGCATCACGCAATTCGGCAACATGGTGACGATGCGCATCTTCCAGTCTCCCCTGACGCCGTTCCACCGGGCGATCAAACGAGCCTTCGACATCGCGGCCGCAATTGCCGGACTTGTCATCATCAGTCCCCTCTTCGTCATCATTCCAATCGCAATCAAGCTCGATTCGCCCGGGCCGGTGCTATTTCGTCAGACGCGGCACGGCTACAACAACGAGACTATTCGCGTGTTGAAATTCAGATCGATGACCGTGACGGAGGACGGCGACAATTTCAAGCAGGTGACCAGACACGATCCACGTGTGACCCGGTTGGGACGCTTCATGCGCCACACCAATATCGATGAGCTTCCACAGCTCTTCAACGTGCTGGTCGGCGATATGTCACTCGTCGGGCCTCGTCCGCACGCGACCTCGCAGAACGAGAGCTTCGCCCGGATGATTTCGTCATTCTCCCGCCGCCACAACGTCAAGCCCGGCATTACCGGCTGGGCACAGGTCAACGGCTATCGTGGCGAAACCGACACCCTGGAGAAGATGCAACGTCGTGTCGAGCATGACCTCTATTACATCGACAATTGGTCATTCCTTCTCGATCTCAAGATCATCGTCATGACCCTCTTCTCCAGAAAGGTCTATTGGAATGCCTTCTAGCGCGATGACGATTGCTGCATGCAGTCCGTACAGCAAGATCGCAAGGGCATTGCAGTCGATCCCGTTCCCGTTCGATCGGCGGAGGCTTCGGTAGGCCACCAGTAACTGCAGGTTCGAGACAATGCTGCAAACTCACAGAACTGACAATTCGGCACCTCAGGACACGATGCCGCCTGAATTTGGTTCGCCGGCCGAATTCGTGGCGGAGGGTCTCGCCTTCTTGCGCCGCCGCCTCTCGATCATACTGCTGACGTGTTTCGTGATGTTTGGCGCCGGCTTGCTCTATCTCGTTGTCGCAGTTCCGACGTTTACGGCAACGGCGCAACTCATCGTCGACGCCAAGACGACTTCTTCCAACGACACGGCCTCGGCAACGACAGCCGTCGAAAGTCAGGTCGCAATCTTGAAGTCGGAGAGCGTCGCTCGCGCAGCGATCGCGAAGCTCGGTTTGGCGGGAGACCGGGAATTCTCCGGCGGCGCCCTGCACCACCTCAGTCGGTCGACATCCCGGTTGCTCGGCTGGAGCAGGCAGGACACGGACGTCGTCACGCGTGATGCGATGGAAGCATTCGCGCGCAAGCTCTCGGTGAAGCGCGCCGGTCTCACCTACATAGTCGATCTCGCCTTCAGCTCCGCCGACCCCGATCGGGCCGCGCAGGTGCTGGACACCGTCGTAGAGACCTACATCACGACGCAAATGGACGCGAAATACAAATGGGGTCTGCAAAACGAGAAATGGGTCAAGGAACGTGTCAACGAATTGAGCAACCAGGCGTCGACTGCCAAAAAGGCCGTAGCGGATTACAACAGGGCCAGGAATGGCGTCGCGGCTCCCGCGAACACCTCCGAGGCAGGTCCACCCTCGTCGCAGTCGACCGGAACGGCGCAAGACGAACTCCGCGAACTGGAAGCCACAGCGGACGCCGCCACCAGAACGTATGACAATTTCCTGCGGATGTTGCGTTACATGGACGCCATGCAGCAGCAATCCGCGCCGGTGTTCGAGGCTCGTCTGCTCACCGGAGTGTCTCATCCCTACACGGCCAGTTCGCCAAACGCCCGTTTGATACTTGGATCAGCGATCCTCGGCGGCATGCTTCTGGGGATCGGAATAGGATTGCTGCGCGACAGGTCGGACCGGGAACGCGCGCCCGCGCGCAGGTCTGCAGCCACCGCATCCGGAGGAACTGCAGTCGTCCAGGGGCTCAAGGCGAACGGCGTCAAGCCTCATTTCGATGGTTCGTTCAAGGTCGAGAAGCAACACACCTACAAGGAGGCCAATCCTGACTTATAGTCGCATGAATTGGCTCCCGATCGCGATACCGCAAGCTCGATTGAAACGCCCCGGACATCACCCGTCGAACAATGCTCGTCGGCGAACCGCCTTCATCGCGACGAAGGCAGCATGTTTCTCGTTACGGCCACCGGAGTGGGTAATCCAGAAGGGCCGGACGCTCTCCGCAGCCGTGGGGTTATATTCGACCCTGCGACAATGTGCCGATTTGACAATGTGTAACATTTGAACGCTCAGCCTCCGCGCAGTCCGCTCCTCCGCCCACGAGGTGCGCCGAACCGGGAATTCCGGGCAAGAGCTCGATCACAATTACTGGGCGCCGCGTGGCGTCCACCAACGTTGGCTTGAGCAATGACGAGCTTTACTCGACCGTCCGGCGGACCGGCGACCATGTTCGGCAATGTCTTCCGGCAGTCATGGCTGGCTTTGGCATACCGATGCTCGGGCGCCGTCGTCTCCCTCCTCTTCGGCGTAAGTTTTGCGCGGATGATGAACATAGAGGAATACGGTGCGCTCATGTCGTTGATGACGTTCGCGCTCGTCGCCTCCACCGTCGGCCTCATCGGTCAGCAATTTCGCGTGTTGCGGGAAATACCAAGCATCGCCGCCCGGAAAAACTACCCGGAGATCGGCTCGATTGTCGCGAAGCGGGTTCGCGTGGCATGTCTGGGCAGCGTTGCCGTGGCCGTACTCGCCCTCCTTCCGTTCGTCGCCGCTCACGGCCGCGACGGAATATTCGGAGGCTGGCAATATGCCACGAGCGTGCTTCTGATATTGCCGTTGTCCTTGATCGAAATGCAGAGCTCGCTCGGGCGCGCGCTCGGCTCCGTCAATCTCGCACTCGTGTCGAAGGATGTGCTGTGGAGATTTCTCATCATATTGTTGGGCGCCGTTCTCTTCGCGACGTCTGGCCATCCGCTACCGGCTGAGGACGTTCTGCTGATTGCGACTGGAATCCTGATCGTGTTGATCGCCGCCCAGAACATCTACCTGCGGCATCTCGCGGAGGGGTGTAAAGTATTCACCATGGCGGTGGGGCGATCGAATGACCGGCTTCGCGACATCGTTTCCACTTCGGGACCGTTCTGGGTAACCAGCGTCACGAGCATCATGGGCGGCACGGTCGACCTCGTCGTCATCTCGGTCATGGTGGGCCCGGAAGCCGGAGGATATTACTACGCTGCCAGCCGGATCGCGCTCCTTCTCGATTTCTTCCTGGCGACCTTTTGTATTCCCGCGGCGCCCCTCATCGCACGTCTGTTCGATGAGAATCGTCATGCGGAAATCACGCGCGTCACGTCGGGAGCGTCATTGGCTGCGTTTGTCGCTGTTCTCGGCTGCGTCGCGACGTTGGCGCTTGGCGGCGACCTCGCGCTGATGGCGTTCGGAGCGACTTTCACCCGCGCCTACGGCGTCCTGATGGTCCTGGCAACCGGCATGCTGGTGTCGACGTATTTCGGGATCGGCCCCATCGCCCTGAATATGACAGGCCATCAGCGCGCCGCGATGCACATCGTGGTGATCACTTGGGTGTCGGGGATCCTGGCCATGGTCGGCGCGACTTGGGCCTTCGGGACGATAGGAGCAGCGGTTGCCGGCTCCTGCGCGGGCATCGCAACCAGGGTGTGGACTGCGGCCTACATTTATTCGGCGGAAGGGATCGATATCACCGCCACCACGGCGCTCCGCGCGTTGGTTAGGCGCGCAACGAGCCGAGGAGTATCCGAACCGCGTAGCGAGGCAATACGGCCAGAAGCCAGCGGCACCATTCTTGACCTGCAGCCTGCTCGCGGCAGTCGGGACACACGTACATGAATTGGGGAGATAGTTGAATGCGTTCGCTGTCATCCGAGGACGCGACTGCTGCAATTGGATTTACGCGCGGGAGGCGGTACCTGATGGGCCGGTCTACATTCGATTACGAGGTGTCAGGAAGCCGGCTTTCCATGGGGCTGGTGAGGCTTCTGCACACCGTTGTTGCGCGGAGTACCGGGCGCGGTATGGGACTTGCCATGCGGGCGGTCAAGCCGCTTCTGCATTCCCAGCTGTCTTGCGTCCATTTCACCGACGGCAGCCGCTTGTACTTCGAGCTGAACGACGTCTATTGGAATGCGTTCTTCATCGGCCAGCCCGGCATGACCTACGAGCCGGACATAGCGACGCTTCTGCTGCGGCTGAAGGATACCGACTATACGTTCTTCGATTGCGGTGCAAACATCGGATACTGGTCCGTTCTCGTCACGTCGGAAATGCTGGGTCGCAAGCGCGCGATTGCCGTCGAGGCTTCACGGGAGACGCTTGCAATTCTCGAGCAGAACCGTGACGCGAATGATCAACGCTTCGATATCTGCCGAAGGGCATTGTTCGAGTACGACGGGCGCAGCCTGTTCTTCTCCGACGACGGACCTCATTCGGCCCGGCACATCGTAACGTCGCAGAGCAGCCGTCCGTCGCACACCGAACCCGTCATGTCGATAACGATCGATGCGTTGGCAAGGGACCAGCAGCTGACCGACAGCGATCGGCTCGTCATCAAGCTCGACGTCGAGGGCCAGGAGGTTGCGGCCCTGAAGGGCGCCCGGCAGGCTCTGAAGCGCGACACGCTGATCATCTACGAAGATCATGGCCAGGATCGCAGCCACGCGACCACGAGGTACGTGTTCGAGGCACTTGGACTTCCGGTGTTTGCTCTTGCTGCAGACGGATCAATCACGAAGGTCAGTGACCTCGGCACACTGGATCGCCTGAAGGTGAACCCCAAAATCGGCTACAATTTCGCGACCTGCCCACCCGGATCCGGCTTCCACCGCTGGATATCAGGAATCGCCAGTCAGGCCTGATCGTGTCGGGCGCCGATCCTGGCGCACGAGATCGCCGGCGGCTCAACCTACTTCGCGCGCCCGAGCCAGAATTCGCGTGCACTCGACTCTTCGACGCGATCGGAATGCACGATATCAGTCGCCGCGACCGAACAGCATCTGGACCGCCGACTGGACGCCATTCATTCGCCCCTCGAACGGAATTCTCCCGTCGGAAGGACCTCCGACCGCGATGCGGGGGAGCCCAAAAGGATTCAGCTTGCGATCAGATATCTGTCCATGCCGGGTTGTGACTGCGGTCGAAAAACCGACCTCCACCGCAAGATGTTGTTCTCGATCACCGCATGCCCTGGAGTTGCCGTAGGGAAAAGCGACGTGCCGAACCGGGCGCTGAAGCAGTCTCTCAAGATAGGTGCGGTTACCCGCCATTTCGGCGCGCGCTGAAGCTGCATTCAGGTACGCGAGCGCTGGATGCGATTCCGTATGCCCGCCAATCGTAGCCAGGGGGTGTCGTGCCAGGAGCTGAAGCTCCCGCTCGTTGATGAAATAGGCGTCGTTCAAGGCCTCCAGCGACAGATCGGCCTTGCTGAACGTAGGGGCGAGCATCTCGACTCGTTGGTAATCTTCATGGACCCAGTTGCTCACCTTCTCCAGGGCCGATGCTTTCTCGTCAAAATCGCGACAGCTGAATCGCATGTTCATTGCGTCGATCGCAAGACTGTCTCTCGAGCGGAACAGGTCGCGCAAGCCCAGCCACCACGGTTGCAGCGTCCGCTTCACCGCACCCGTTGGAACATATACGGTGAAGGGCGCGTTATTTCGCTCAAGGATCGGCAATGCCGTCGTGACGTTGTCCTTGTAGCCGTCGTCGAAGGTAAGCACCGCATAACGGCGGGGTTCAGGATCCACCGCCAGCCGCTCGAGACATGCATCGAGACTGACAATCTCCCATCCTTGCTGGCGTAGCCACTTCAGGGTGTATTCAAAGAAATCAGGCGATGCACCGGTCTTCAGCTCCGAGCGCCAATCCGGCTGAATCTCGTGGAACATCAGGATAGTGGCCCTGCCGGCAAATGCCATGCGCAAAGCAGGCGCAAGTCCCGCCCAACTTGCCGCATGGAATATCGTTCGGCTGAGTAGTCGCTTCACGCGAAATCACCACCGGACAGGTTGATTGCGCGCAAGCCGACCAAGCGTCTTCGGTGCTCATGTGATTGCGTGCGCGATCTGCCCATGCTCATCTCAAATAGCCCTCGTGAACACAGCAGTGTTTCCGATGGGAAACACCCCTCCATTTATCGACAAACCGCGGCGCTCTGGCAACCACGGCGCTGGTACTCACTACTGGGTACCCCAGATTTCATCGCCTCCACTCTGAATGCGCCGCCTGCATCGAACTGCTTTCACGGTAGCTTTTCGTCAGACAAAGAGTGCACCGGCCACTGGTGATGCCGGCCTTCGTGATGCGCGTGTCGAGGGCCTCAATGAAAGTACTGCTCGCCAATAAGTTTCTGTTCAACAACGGTGGCGCAGAGGCAGTGCTGCTTCAGGAAAGAATGTTCCTGACGAGCAGCGGGGCAGACGTCATTGACTTTGCGATGCAGCACGAGCGGAACATCGAGTCCCGCTACGCAAATCACTTCGTGTCTCGCCAGGAATACCGGACCGGCGGCCATCTCGCCAAAATCAAGAGCGCGCTCTCATTGATTCACTCGCGCGAAGCCGTGAGCAAACTCGCATCTCTGATCGAGGAGACCCGACCGGACCTGATGCACTGCCACAACATCTATCATCAGCTGACCCCGTCGATTGTCGGCGTCGCCAAGTCGCGCGGGATTCCGGTCGTGCTCACACTGCACGATTCGAAGCCGGTGTGTCCGGTGCACACCCGCATGCGAGAGGACCAATTGTGTTCATCGTGTCTCTCAGGCGATTTCCATCACGTGCTGATGCACCGTTGCGCTGACGGCTCGATCGCACAGAGCGCCACGCTTTACATGGAAGCGGTCATTCAGCGCTGGTTTGGCAGCTACGAGAAGGTGGATCGCTTCCTCGCGCCGAGCCGGTTCATGCGGGAGTCGGTGTTGCCTCGGTTCGCCGCGGACCGGGTACAGGTGCTCTACAACGGCGTGGATGTCAGCGGCATTTCGGCGAGCGATCGGGACAAGGGATACGTGCTTTATTGCGGCCGGCTCGCGCCGGGAAAAGGTGCGGAGACGCTGTTGCGCGCCCACGAAGCAGCGGACTGCCGGTGGCCTCTCGTCATCGCAGGCTCCGGCCCGCTGGCGGATAGTTTGAAGACGCAATTCACCCGGAATGTGCGTTTCGCGGGCCAGCTATCCGGCGAGACTTTAAACGAGACGATCGCCGAGGCTTCCGTGGTGGTTGTGCCTTCGGAGTGGTGCGAGAACTGTCCGATGTCGGTGCTGGAGGCGATGGCCTATGGCAAGGCGGTCATAGCGACCCGCGTCGGCGGCATTCCGGAGCTCGTGGACGATCAAGTGACGGGGCTTTTGTTTGAGCCCGGCAATACGGACGAGCTTCGTCAGCACGTCGACTGCCTGATGAACGACGCCGCACGCCGTGCAGGCATGGGAGCAGCAGGAAGAAGTCGCGTCGAAGCGGACTTCTCCCTCGAGAAGCATAACACCGAGCTGATGGCCGTCTACCGATCACTGGTGAGCGAGCGGCATTCATCGCATTGAGGATTGCAAATGGACCTCACCGTAATCTCCACGTTTCGTTGCAACTCGAGATGCCAGATGTGTTACATCTGGAAGAATCCGACCGATCCAAAGGAAGAGGTCACGCTCGAGACCCTGGCGAAACTTCCTGCGGGGTTCGATAATCTCAATATCTCCGGCGGAGAGCCGACCCTGCGGAAGGATCTGGCCGAGATGGTGGACCTGCTCCACCCAAAGGCCCGGATCATAGAGATCAGCTCGAACGGCCTGCATCCCGAGCGTCTCCTGCCCATCGTCAAGAAGCACCCGAAGATCAAGGTTCGTTTCAGCCTCGAGGGTGACGCGACCACCAGCGACTGCATCCGCGGCGAGAAGGACGGCTACGCCACGAAGGTCGCCGGACTTCGCATGCTGCAGGAGGCAGGCGGACAAGACCTGGGATTCGCCTTCGTCATCCAGGATGAGAATGTGGCGCAGCTCGTTCGAACCTATGAACTGGCGCGTTCGATGGGGTTCGAACTTGCGACATCGACGCTGCACAACGCGTGGCAATTCTACAAGAACGACAATTATTTCTATGAACGCGTCGCGGTGGCCAGGCAAGTCGAAGGGCTTATCACTGCGATGCTCAAGAGCAACAAGCCGAAGAACTGGTTTCGCGCCTACCTGAATCTGGGCTTGATCGAAAAGATCCTCGGCCACCCGCGGTTGATCCGCTGCAGTGCGGGGACGGATTTCGCATTCATCGACCCATGGTCCGATGTGTGGGCCTGCAACGTGCGGTCGGACCTGCCGCTCGGTAATTTGGCGCGCCAGTCCTGGAGCGAGATCATGGCCAGTGACACGGCCAAGAACTCCGTCGCCAAGGTTCACGCTTGCCAACAGAACTGCTGGATGGTGACGACCGCGCGCACGGCAATGCGCTCAACGCTGATTCCGCAGGCACCGAAGATGGGGCCGCTCATCTGGGTGCTGAAGAACAAGCTGAAGGTCGAGCTCGGCCGACCGATCTGTTTCGATCAATACATTGATTATTCCAACGTCGCGCCTACTCCGCGCGTCCAGCGAACGTCATTCCTCAACGAAAAGCAAAAGGCACGGTTGGTGCGCGGGAGAGACACGGCCGACGCCCGATATCCACTCAAGGAATTTATCAATAACTAATTCGACAGGAGGGTGCAGTGAGTGCGGATCATCTGGTACTGCGGGTGATCATGCTTGGCTTGCGTGGATTTCCCAATGTGCAGGGAGGAGTGGAAGTTCACGCGGAGCACCTGTGCCCCCATCTCAAGGAACTGGGCTGCGATGTCGAGGTGATCGTTCGCTCCTCCTATATGCCACCTGATCGCGGCGACGAGTGGCACGGTGTACGCTACCAGCGGGTATGGTGTCCGAAGACCTCGGGTCTTGAGACAATCGTCCATTCGTTCCTCGGAGTGCTTGTCGCTGCATGGCAGCGGCCGGACGTGTTGCACATCCAGGCCATCGGGCCAGCCTTGATGGCGCCACTCGCGCGATTGCTGGGACTGCATGTTGTGGTGACGCACCACGGCCCGGATTACGAACGGGAGAAGTGGGGCCGATTGGCCAGGATGGCCCTGCGCGCCGGCGAGGCCTGGGGCATGCGATTTTCCGACGGCCGCATCGTCATCTCCCAGACCATCCGAAAGCTGGTGCGGGAAAAGTACGGCCTGAATTCGGACCTCATTCCAAACGGCGTCACCTTGCCCGACGTGCCGAAAAGCACTTCGGTGCTGGACAAGCTTGGGCTTACGCCGGGACGATATGTGTTGATGGTGGGCCGGCTGGTGCGGGAGAAGCGGCACACCGACCTGATTCAGGCCTTTGCCGATGCCAGGCTCACCGGATGGAAGCTCGTGTTCGTCGGCGCCTCCGAGCATCCAGACGCCTATACCGAGATGCTTGCGGCACGCGCTGGGGCGACCGCTGGGGTCATCATGGCGGGCTTCCAGTGCGGCCTCGCACTGCGGGAGCTATACGCCCACGCGGGCATTTTCGTTCTGCCATCCTCGCACGAAGGCTTGCCGATCGCGCTGCTGGAAGCTCTGAGCTTCGGTTTGCCCGTGGTGGCCAGTGACATTCCCGCTCACCTGGAGATCGGATTGAATGACGCGCACTATTTTCATGTGGGAGATGTATCAGGGCTCGCGGATCGCCTGGCATCGTTTGCACACAGTCCGTGGCCGTTGGAGTTGCGCGAGAAGACACGCAACTGGTTGGCCGAACGGGAAGACTGGCGCTCGATCGCAGAGCGCACTCTCGGATGCTATCGCAGGGCGATTGAACCTCGTCGAGGCGGTCCTCATGCGCGGTCCCGGACGGCGCCGCCCAGCACCGCCTAGCGAGCTGCGCACGCGGCGCATCGGCCAACGCGCGATTTCCGTCCCGCAGTTGAGGTATCGCCTCAAACCGATCGAACCAAAGCGACGTTCAAGATGAATATGCTTTTGCTGTATTTCCTCATCTATACGTTCTTTCGATCGATCTCCAACGGCCTCGACCGTCTGTCCGGGGCGAGCTTTTCCATGATCCTGTCGCTCACCGTCATCGGGATCGGTGTTGTGGCCGCCTGGCATGCGCGACATGTCAGGATACATAAAAGACTGTTCGTGCTCTTGATAGCCATGTCCGTCTTTGTTGCCGCTTGCATCCTGTCTTTTGTCACCAATGGCTTCGGAGCCGGCAAGATCGTCAACCAGTATGCCGCCTTGTACGAGATGTTCAGGTACGTGCACCTGATCATGTTCGTCACACTACTTGCTGCCTTTTATCGTCATCCGGATTTTTGCCCGCGCCTCCATCGTGTTTATATGTGGCTGTTGTTCGTCATTTCCGCGGTGGGGCTCGGTCAATACCTGACCGGTCATGCAGAGCTCGTCACGCAATACGACAAGTTTGAACGGGTGGCGGGTCTTTCCTCGCACCCCGTACCCTACAGCCTGGAGATCGTGCTGACCTTTTTCGTTTGCGAGCTGTCGCGCCGGAAAATGCGGCTTCCCATTCAGCACGTTCACCTCGCGGTGTACTTGCTGTTTGTTGTTGCCCTGGTCCTTTCTGCTTCAAGGACCGGCGTCGCGCTGCTCGGGGTGGCCCTCAGCGTATACCTCTTCATCCAGAGGCCCGGCCTCCTTCCCGCGTTCGCGGCAGCATTCGCGATCCTCCTATGGCTGTCTCCATTTGGAGAGCTGTTTTCGGACCTGAAAACCGTTCCGGACTACATCATGAACGGCGAATATGTGGTGTGGGACTGGCAAACCGCAGTGACCTCGGTCCATTGGCGCATTCACCACTGGTACTATCTGTCCACGCTTGGGTTGGAACGAGCATGGATCGGATATGGCCCCGGTCAAACCCCGATCTACAGTCCGTTCCTTCTGCAGGCACACAATCAGTTCGTGGAGATATTCTTCGATACGGGCATGGTAGGCCTGATCTCCTTTGCCGCGTTTTGGTTCAGCCTTCCGCTGGCTGCAATGTCCGACCGGCGACGGATCATCAACACATTCGGAAAGAAATCAGCGGAAGCCGGAATTCTGCACTTCTGGGTTGCCATCTTTGTCGGCGTGACGCTGGTTGCATTGCTCGATCAAAGCTTTAACCGGGAAACAGTGGCGTTCTCGCATTTGATCGTCACCGTTTTCATCGTCCTGTCTCAGCCGGAAGCGGTCACCGCGCGAAACCCCGGATGGTCCTTCCGCCAGCTTTTGATGACTGCCGGTTCGCCGGCCGGCGCAGCATTTGGAGAACGTAACCTTGCAGTCGCGGAAGAACGGCGTTCCACCTAGATCTCGACCTGGATTGAGCCGGCGTCACGCACTTCGGGCCGCCGCCTGCGCGGCTGCGTACGGCGTGACGCGATCGTTCGGACAGCCAACCGCCGCGCCGTCCCTTGATCGCCAGTCGGACGTCGCGTTCACGTCGTCGCACGACCGCCTGCGCGGCATAAACATCCAGCAGCCTTTCGCGCATTGGCAGAAAGGTGAGCCCTGGAACATCCGCAGGGGCTGGGACAGCTGGATGCCGAAACAGCGGCTCGAAAGAATCGCTGCCAGCGGAGTCGACTTCCTGCGCATCTGTGTCGATCCAGCGCCGCTGCTCGCTGTCGAGACCAAGGCCGATTTGACCTCGGGCATCGAAACTGTCCTTCGATCGGTCGACGCCGTCCTTCAGGCCGGCATGAAGGTGCTATTCGACGTTCACGTCAGTACGGAGCACGAGGACTGGAACATTCAGACGTTGACCGATGGAATCGCAGGCCCGCATTTCCTGCGTCTTGTCGAAGTAGAGACGAGCATCGCAGCGGCATTGCAGACGAGATATGACCCCCAGTCGGTCGCGTTGGAGCTGTTCAATGAACCGCCGCCGCCGTCGGATTTCAGCTCCAAGACGGCTTGGGCGGAACAGCTCAAACATCTTTACGACGCAGTACGATCAGCCGCTCCGAAACACACGCTGCTACTTTCAGGAATGAATTACGCGAGCATCGATGGTCTGCTCTCGATCGACGTAAAGGCCTTCGACGCAAATACGATATTCGTTTTTCACTACTACGAGCCGTTCATATTCACTCTTCAGGGCGTCAATCTATCCTATAGCAAATATTTGCATCGCCTCCAGTTTCCTCCGCAACCCGGCGACCGCGCTCGGGCGATCGAGCGAGCGATAGGTCTGTTGAAATCGGATGAGCAAACCTCCGTGTTGCGAAAGGAGTACCTTGTCCAGCAGCTGATGAGCGGCGCCGATCAATATTTCAATGTCCCTCAGGATATCGAGTTCGTCCGTCGCAGAGTGGGCGAGGTCGCCGCTTGGTCCGACCAGAACAAGGTCGATCGCAAGCGCATCATGTGCGGTGAGTTCGGATGTTTTGGCGACTTCGCCGGTCGCACCGGTGCCGCGTTATCGGATCGGGCGACGTGGTTGCAGTCGGTGCGTCAGGCCGTCGAGGACAACGGATTTGGCTGGTGCGTTCACGACCTTGATGAGTCGTTTCGCATCACCAGCGACAACGGTGCATTTATCCCAGAGCTCTTGGCAGCGCTCGGTCTGCGCAAGCCATGAGACCGTAGGCTGAGCCAAGCGAAGCCGACGCGACCTTGCAGAAATCAAATATGGCGTGAAACCGACCACCGCGGCAAATGTCAGCGGAAAATCGTCCGTGTGGAGTAAATGCCGGTCAGGTATACGTGTGTATAAATCACACTTTGAAAGTTTTTTTGCCATTTTTGATTATTAACCAACCGGCTCAGCAGTCGGGGGGGCCAACTTCCAAGAAACCCACTGCTTGAAATCTCCTCGCGGTTCGAGGCTGCAATTCTTTGGAATCTGTTCGCGACTACTGAAGTTGCGAGCATGCAATATGCCGCACATCCCTGATGCGCGGCAGCGGAATTTCACGTCCTTAAATCTGGTCTGCAATGGAGAACAAAAGTGGCGCTGACCGATGTCACCTATCAAAACACGCCTGGCAACAGCGAAGGGTTTCCGCTTGGCGTTCCCACAAGCTATTCCTGGTACGGCGGGAGCACCGGCCATACAGGTAGCACCCCGCCCTCCAATTTCACCGCCGTCACAGGGTGGGGACAGGTCTATCCCCAATCCGGGGCAAGCAACGATTCTAATCCGGCCAACGTCCAGATCGCGAACTTCCAGACGTGGGTGCATCTGAAAACTGGCGGCTGGTCTCTCGTGCAAGATCAGGCGACGGACCCGATCGCCGGATCTCAGTTTCTCGCTGACTTTTCCGGAAACACGAACTCTGCCTGGAGCGTGACAAGGCAGGCGGACGGCAGTGCGATGGGCGCTGCGCCCCTCAGCGGATACAACGACCATTTCTGGCCGGGCTCGCGCGGCACCTATTCTGCCGGAACGGTCGATGGCGTCTATGTCCAGGCCGATATGAGGACCACTGATCCGAACGAGCATCTCGTTGCCGATCTGGGAGCTGATTGGTGGTCGAACTCGACGGCCGCATATGTCGACGGTTTCTCCAACAATCCCGGTGCCGGGATGAGCGATTGGGTCGCACTGACGACGAACTACAAGACCCTTTACTTCACCTCGATGACTACTGCGCAGTTGCAGGCCGATCTTCCGCCTCCGCTGAAGGGCACCTCTTCGCCGACGACGCCCACGACACCGACGACGCCGACGACGCCGACCGATCCCACGATACCGGCGCAGCCGACGACGCCGACCGACCCCACGACGCCGACAACCCCCACGACTCCAAGCGTGACCGCACCGCTGCTCGACGTCGCGGACAAGTCGCTCTGGGTGGCCGGCAGAGGCGGTCAGGTCGACCTGGGGACGACCGTTACAACGACCGACCCCAACGATAACCTCACCCTCAGTATCATGGGATTGCCGCGATACGAGACGATCACGACCGGCGACGGCACGACGCTCAGGGGCAACAACATCACCCTGACGTCCGCGCAGGTCGACAGCGGACTGACGCTGACATCGTACTACAAGGGCAATGCTCATCCGGTCGCGAACCTCACGCTGACCGCGAGCGCTATGGATCCGACCACCGGCGCTGTGATGTCGTCGGACCCGCAGACGATCCGCGTGACGGATCCCCGGCCGTCCAGCTGGACTGGCGGAAACGCAGGGAGCTGGGCAAACCACGGCTTTGCGCAGTTGCAGCAGCAGATGGGCGACACCAGCACCCTGGCGAACACAGCATCGCAGACGACCGGTTGGGCCGATCAAGGCGCGCGAGCGTCCCAGGCAAGCCAGGGCTTTGCGCTGCTGAACCAGTATCTGGCCGGTAGCACCGGTCGGGTCGACGCTGGTCAGATCGTGGCGGCGATGTCGAATGGGACCGGCTGGACGCACAACTCGTTCTTGAGCAAACCTCAAGGTTGATCCGGCTACTGCACCCGGGGGCTCTGCGCCCGGGTGCAGTACCATCAACGTGTTGGGAGTCGGAAACGGGCGGTCGATCGCGGACGGTAACGGCGAAGGGACTGCCACGCGCGGGTCCTGGTCTCGGTTGGCTTCATCGCTCGCATCTGTTTCCAAGCGATCAAAATGCGTGCTGGCGCAACAGCTTCGGGTATGCGGCAAATTTGCGCGCAACATAACGGTGCAAAAATCAAGATTTGAAACTTTTTTCGCCATTTTTGCGCATTAACGAACCGGTTCAGCAGTCGGGGGGCAGGTCTAAAATCCCACTGCTTTGAAATCCCCTCGCGGTTCGAGGCCCTAGTGCTTTGATGTTGCTTGCGCCTTTTTGGCTGCGAGCAAGCGGTATGTCGCATGCTCTGTCGATGCGCGGCATTGGAATTCCCAGTCTTTGGAAATGCATGAGAAGGAACACTAACGCGGCCGGGTAGCCGCGAAGGGTTGAGTAAGAATGGCGATCCAGAACGGAAATGCCCCCGCCGCAGATCTAGGGCTTCGCGCGCTAGCTCTGTTCCTGCGCCTCCATGGCGTGAATACTGTGCCGGACCAGCTCCGCGATCGTTGCGGGAGCGACGAGATCGGCGTCCGCGCGATGCTTCGCTGCGCGCGCGAATTCGGGGTCAAGGTCCGCTCGCGGACAATGGATTGGACCCGCCTTGCGGGTATCCAGCTGCCCGGAATCGCCTCGCTGCGTGACGGCGGATTTCTGCTGCTGGGCAAGATCGACGACCAGGTGGCGCTTGTGCTGCACCCGACCTCGCCGCATCCGAGCCGGATGACACGCGCGGAATTCGAAGCGATCTGGGATGGCGGTTTGATCTGTGCTGGATCACAGAGCCTCGCGCAGCGCGCACGTCATGCATTTGCCGGCATCCGCACGCGCTCGTTTGACCTTGGCGCCGGCCTGATGCACCGCGCCGGCGAGGGCCTGATGCGTGCCCGTGACGGCCTCACGAAGAGCTTCTTGGCGATGAGACCTGGCATCCTGATGCGCGGGCCTCGCGACGAGGCCGCAATCCATCCGGCGAACACAAACACCGAATCCCCGGCCGCCGGCGTCGAATCCGAACATGACGATGAATCCGGGCTCATTGCGCTGGCGATCTTGCTGCGTTGCCATGGCATCGCTGCCGACCCCGGCCAAATTCGCCACCGGATCGGCGCAGCGCGCCTCGGCGTTACTGAAATCCTGCGCTGCGCCAAGGATTTCGGACTCAAGGCAAAGGTGCAGAGGACGAGCTGGAACAGGCTTGCCGTCACCCCGCTGCCGGGAATTGCGGTACTGCGCGACGGCAGCTTCCTGATCCTCGGCAAGGTTATCGACGACAAGCTTCTCGTTCAGCGCCCGCTGTCTCCGCGCCCCGAAGCAATCACCCAGGCGCAACTCGAGGCGATCTGGGACGGCGGCATCATCCTGATGGCCCGGCGCGCCAGCCTGACCGATCTCGCGCGGCGCTTCGATATCTCCTGGTTCGTCGGCGCCATGCAAAAGTATCGTCGCCTGCTCGGCGAGGTGCTGGCGGCGTCGTTCTTCCTTCAGATCTTCGCCGTTGTCTCGCCGCTGTTCTTCCAGGTGGTGATCGACAAGGTGCTCGTGCATCGAAGCATGAGCACGCTCGACGTGCTGGTCGTCGGGCTTGTCGTACTGACCGTGTTCGAGGCCGTCCTCGAGACGCTGCGCGTCTATCAGTTCGCGCATACGACAAACCGTATCGACGTCGAGCTCGGCGCCAGGCTGTTCCGTCACTTGCTGGCGCTGCCGATCGCCTATTTCCAGACCCGCCGCGTCGGCGATTCGGTGGCGCGCGTCCGCGAGCTCGAGAACATCCGCCAGTTCCTGACCAGCTCGGCGCTCACGCTGGTGATCGATCTGCTGTTCACCGTCGTCTTCCTTGCGGTGATGTTCTATTACTCGACGACGTTGACGTGGATCGTGCTGGCGTCCTTCCCGCTCTACATCGGCATCTCCGCGGGAGCCGCGCCGCTGTTCCGTCGGCGCCTCGACGAGAAATTCAATCGCGGCTCCGAGAACCAGGCCTTCCTGGTCGAGAGCGTCACCGGTATCGAGACGCTGAAGGCCATGGCGGTCGAGCCGCAGATGCAGCGCCGCTGGGAGGAGCAGCTCGCCGGCTATGTGTCCGCAAGCTTCCGCGTGCTCAGCCTGAACAACACGGCGAGCCAGGCGGTCCAGATGATCAACAAGCTGGTCATCGCCGCGACCCTTTACTTCGGCGCCCGCCTGGTGGTCAGCGGGGACCTGACTGTCGGTGAGCTCGTCGCGTTCAACATGCTGGCCGCGCGTGTCAGCGCGCCGGTTCTGCGACTCGCGCAGATCTGGCAGGACTTCCATCAGGCCCGCCTGTCGATCGATCGTCTCGGCGACATCCTCAACACCATTCCCGAGCCGAGCTTCACGCCGGCCCGCGCGGCGCTGCCGCCGATCCGCGGTCAGGTCACATTCGAGCACGCGACTTTCCGCTACCGCATCGACGGCCCCGAGGTGCTGCACGACGTGTCCTTCAGCGTCGAGCCAGGCCAGGTCATCGGCATCGTGGGTTCGTCGGGCTCGGGCAAGAGCACCATCACCAAGCTGATCCAGCGTCTCTATGTCCCGGAAAGCGGGCGCGTGCTGGTCGACGGCGTCGACCTCGCGATGGTCGATCTGAGCTGGCTGCGGCGCCAGATCGGCGTCGTGTTGCAGGAGAACGTACTGTTCAACTGCACGGTTCGCGACAACATCGCGCTGGCCGATCCGGCGATGCCGATGGAGCGCGTCATCGAAGCGGCGGAGCTGGCCGGCGCCCACGACTTCATCCTCGAACTGCCGGAGGGTTACGACACCGTTGTGGGCGAGCGCGGCAGCAGCCTGTCCGGCGGGCAGCGCCAGCGAATCGCAATCGCACGTGCACTCATCACCGATCCACGCATCCTGATCCTGGACGAGGCGACCAGCGCGCTGGACTACGAAAGCGAACGCGCGATCCAACAGAACATGAGGCGGATTTCCGCCGGACGGACCGTGTTCGTCATCGCCCACCGGCTCTCGACCGTGCGCAATGCAAGCCGGATCATCACCCTCGAGCATGGCCGCATCGTCGAGGACGGCAGCCATGACGAGCTGATCCGCACCAACGGCCGTTACGCCAACCTCCATTATCTGCAGGCCGGTATCCATGACGTCCGCTAGCCGCAATGTCGTCGCGTTCCCGAGACGCGAACCTCGCCGCCGCGAGCACGAAATCGCCTTTCTGCCGGCGGCGCTCGAGATCGCCGAATCGCCGCCATCGCCGATCGGGCGCGCGATCGGGGCCTGCATCATCGCCGTGTTCTGCATCGCGCTGGTGTGGGCGACGCTCGGCAGCGTCGATATCGTCGCCAGCGCGACCGGCAAGATCGTGCCGGGCGGGCGCACCAAGCTGATCCAGCCGTTCGAGACCGGCGTGGTCCGCGCCATCCGCGTCCGCGACGGCCAGAGCGTCAAGGCCGGCGACGTCCTGATCGAGCTGGACCCGACAATGACGGAAGCCGACCAGGAGCGCCAGAAGAGCGATCTGCTTGCAGCCGAACTGGACGTCGCGCGGCTGCGCGCCGCGCTGGCCGCGGACCCGCTCGCGGCCTTCCAGCCGCCGCAAAACGCAAGTGCAGCCGAAATCGAGATGCATCGCCAGTTCCTGATCAGCCAGCGTGCCGAGCAGAGCGCAAAGCTTTCTGAAATCGAGCGCCAGCAGGGGCAGAAGGAAGCGGAACGGGCGACCACATCGGCGAGCGTCGCCAAGCTGGATGCGACGATCCCGGTGCTGAAGGAGCGCGTCGACATCCGCAAGGGTCTCGTCGAAAAGGCATTGGCGTCGAAGGTCGTCTATCTCTCGGAGTACCAGGAGCTGGTCGCCATGCAGCAGGATCTCGTCCTGCAGCAGAGCCGGCTGCGCGAAGCCGATGCGGCGATCGCGCTGCTGAAGGAGACCAAGGACAAGACTGCCGCTGAGTATCGCCGCGCGACCTATGATGCCCTTGCGAAGGCCGAGCAGAAGGCTGCGAGCGCAGCCCAGGAGGTGGTCAAGGCGGATCGGCGAACGAAGCTCCAGCGCTTGACCGCACCGGTCGACGGCGTCGTGCAGCAGCTTGCCGTTCATACGGTGGGCGGCGTGGTGACGCCCGCTCAGGCGCTGGCCGTCGTGGTCCCGAGCGAGAGCCAGCTCGAGATCGAGGCCATGCTGTCGAACCGCGACATCGGCTTCGTGCATCCCGGCCAGAAGGCGGAGATCAAGGTCGATACGTTCAACTTCACCCGGTACGGGCTGCTTCATGGCGATGTGCTCAGCGTGTCGACGGATGCCATCACGCGCGACAAGCAACAGGGCAACCCCAATGACCGGACATTGGGCGCGGCGCAGAGCAGCAGCGAGCCTAAAGGTCAGGAGCTCGAATATGCCGCGCGCGTTTCGCTCGACCGGACGCACATGCAAATCGAGGACAAGCTCGTCAAGCTCGGGCCGGGCATGGCGGTGACGGTCGAAATCAAGACCGGCACACGCAGGATCATCAGCTATCTGCTTTCGCCGCTGGCACGGTACCGGCAGGAGGCCCTGCGCGAACGGTAAAGCGAAGCCCGTCGCCGGACGTTGCGGCCGGGCGAGGTGCCACGCGCGTGAGAGCGAAGCTGATCGCGGTGGTGCCCGTCGTTAGGACGATGGCGGTGAAATTGCCGGTGGATTGGCAGATGCGCGCTATCGGCGCAGCGCTTCCAGACGCGATTTCGCCTCATGGACTCCCGCGGCGTTGGCCTTGTCGTAGAGGTCTTGCGCCCTGCGCTCGTCGCCGCGCGTGCCGTAAGTCCCCCACTTCGCAAGAATCAGGGGATCGTAGGTTTCTGCCAGCGCGAAGCTCGCCTGGGCGCTGCCCATTTCCACGGCGCGCTCGAGTACAAGCCGCGCCGCGCCTATGTCGCCCTGACGCAGCAAGGAGCTCGCCCGCGCAACCAACCCTCCCGCTTCCGCCGCCTGCTCGGCAGCAGGCTGGGCAACCGCGCGAGCAGGCGCCGCTCGCGTCTGTTCGGCGGTTGGATTGGTGGCGACTTCGATGGACTTGTCCCGCGCCGTCGCACCGGTCGTCAACGCCGCGCCGTGCGCCTTGCGATCCTCGGCCTCATACGCATGGATTGCGCTCCGCGACAAAGGGAGGTGCTGTGGCTGCACGTCGATCCTGGCGCGCAATTGCCTCAATTCGGCAGCGCTGGCTTCCGCCGCCTGCTTCTGCAGCAAGGTTTCCTCGCTTGCCTTTGCCGCCCGCGCCGTCTGGGTCTCGCTGTCGCGATGCGCTGCCGCCAGATCTTGCTCCAGCCGCGCGGACCGCTCACGCTCCTTTTGCAGGTCCGCCGCAGCGCTCTTTCCCACAGCTTGCAGCCGGGACGTTTCCTTGCCCGCTTCGGTCACCAGCACGACCTTGCTCTCGACATCACGTCGCGCCGCCGCAAGATCCTGCTCCAGCCGGGCGAACCGCTCACGCTCCTTTTGCAGCTCGGCCGCACCGCTCTTCTCCGCCGCCTTCAGCCGGGACGTTTCCTTGCCCGCTTCGCTCACCAGCACGGCCTTGCTCTCGATATCACGTCGCGCTGCCGCAAGATCCTGCTCCAGCCTGGTGGACCGCTCATGCTCCTTTTGCAGCTCAGCCGCACCGCTCTTCTCCACCGCCTTCAGCCGGGACACTTCCTCGTCTGCTTTCGTCGCCAGCGCCGTCTTGGTCGCGACATCGCGCCGCGCTGCTGCAAGATCCAGCTCCAGCCGGTCAGCCCGCGCCGCTTGCAGTGAGTTCTGCAACTCAGCCGCACCGCTTTCCCTTTCCCGCTTCAGTCGGGCGGTCTCCTCGCTTGCTTTCGCCGCCAGCGCGGTCTGCGTCTCGACATCGCTGCGGGCAGCCGCAAGATCCTGCTCCAGCCGCACCAGTCGCTCACGCTCGTCCGGTGTGGCTTTGTGAGCTGCGCCGTTCTCAGCCGCCTGCCTGAGCTCCGCCGCTTCTTCACCGGCTTTGCGGGCCTGCGCCTCGAAGGCGTAGATCGTGCTTCGCGTCTGGGAAACCTCCTGTGCCAGCGCGTCGGCCCTCGCGCGCGATTCCCGCAGCTCGGCGGCCCCGGCCTCCACCGTCCGCTTCTGCCGCAGGGCTTCATCGGCCGCCTTTGCCGCCAGCGCGGTCTGGGCCTCGACATCACGCCGCGCGACCGCAAGATCCTGCTCCAGCCTTGCGGACCGCTCTCGCTCCTTTTGCAGGGAGCCCTGCGACTCGGCCGCTCCGCTTTCGCTTTGCTGTTTCAGTCGGGAAACCTCCTCGCCTGCTTTGGTCGCCAGCGCGGCCTGGGTCTCGACATTGCTGCGGGCAGCTGCAAGATCCCGCTCCAGCCGCGCGAACCGCTCACCTTCGTCGGGCGTGAATTTGCTGACCGAAGCCGTGCAGCTTGCAACCGCCTGCCTGAGCTCCGTCGCTTCGTCTCCGGATTTGCGGACTTGGGCTTCGTATGCGTAGATCGAGCTCCGTGACAGCGAGAGGTCTTGTGCCAGCGCCTCGGCTCGTTCGCGCAATTGCCTGAGCTCGGCAGCTCCGACGTCCGCTGCCTGCTTCTGCCGCAGAGCTTCTTGCTTTGTCGTTGTCGCCAACGCCATCTGGGTCTCGACATCGCGCCGCGCTGCCGCCAAATCCTGCTCCAGCTGCGCGCTCCGCTCGCGCTCCCGTCGCAGGGCCGACTGCAGCTCCGTGGCGCCGCTTTCACGCATCCCCTTCAGCTGGGAAACCTCCTCGGCTGCCTTTGCCGCCAGCGCCGTCTGAGTCTCGACGTTGCGGCGCAATGCCTCGAGATCCTGCTCGAGCCGCGCGGACCGCTCGCGCTCTCGCTGCAGATCCGCCGCGCCACCTTCCGCCGCTGCTTTCAGCCGAGACGCTTCCTCACCCGTTTTTGTCGCCAGCACGGTCTGGGTTTCGACATCACGCCGCGCTGCCGCCAGGTCCCGCTCCAGGCGCTCCGCCCGCTCACGCGTCTCTTGCAGGGAGTTCAGCAACTCCGCACCGCCCTGCGCGGCCTGCTTCTCTTGGACCGCCTTGTCCGTCAACGCTGCCTGGGCCTCGATATCGCGGCGCGCCGCCGCGAGATTCTGCTCCATCGACTCGGCCCGATAGCGCTCCTGCTCGAGACGTTGCAGCAACTCGATGTCACGTCTTGCATTCGTCAGTTCGCAGGAGAGCGACTCCGCCCAGTTATATTCCCGTTTCGAGGCCTGCCCCGTGTCGCCGACGCTCGCTTGGGCGACCTGCACCGGTCTGTCATTGCCGCCTCGACCCGGCGGCAAGGCTTCGGGAGCGCCGTTCCTTGCCGCTTCGATGAAACCGGGACTACCGGCAGCCGCCGAATGCTGCGGTTGCGTCGAAGGGCGGGCCGGATCTGGGGAAGCCCGTGTTTCCGGCGCGCACACCATTGCGAGCATGGCAGCAGTCGTCCACGACAGCGCGGACCGTCCCGCCTTGGGCAGCAGGCGGCGCGACGAATCCGCGATGTCGCAGCCGGCAACTGCCTTGTCCTTGAGGATCACCGGGCCCATCCGCAATCACCTGTCGCGTGGCGACACGATCTGTTGAGGTACGGCATTATGCGCCGTACCGCAGCGCGAAGCCTACAGCCCGCATGGAGGACCCCACCCACCCCTTTCGGGTTAGGCCACAGGTCACGGCTTCACATAGGACCAGCCCTTCTCCTGCAGTTCCATCACGCGCACGACGCCTGACTTCACCACCTCCGCCTGGCGAACAATCGGGATGTCCTTGTTCTCGGCCTTGTGCATTTTTTCCTGGGTATTGCCACAGGCCTTGAACGAGACCTCCGGCGTGCTCAGCGCCATTTCCTCGAGACGGGCTTTCACCGGCGAGGTGTCGTCGCGCAGCATGTGCAGCCCAGGCCCGAAGGTGACCACCTCGATCTTCACCCTCTCGCCGAGATCCTTGTAGTATTGCGCAACGTTGACGGCGTTGTTGAGCGCGAGATTCATGGCTGCGGGATCGTTCGTGTTCACCTGCAGGATCAGGTTGTGCGACTTGGCGTTGGATGGAAGCCGGGCGTTGGCGTTAAGAGGCGATCGTTCCCTCTTGTGGGTGGTCGCCTTGCGCGAGACATGAACCCTTTGGACCTTTTCTGAAACGTGCCGATAGTCCGCAGCGGGGTTCGTTGTTGTCGGTGTCCAGTACCGTCCGCCGCCTTGCTCCGCCGCAGCGTATGAAGCGGACAGCAGCACCGTTGCGGCTCCGATCATGGTTACCTTCGCAATTTGCTGAAACACGCGCATGGATACCTCTCCTGTTAAAGACACGTTATTGAAATCCCTAGCCGTTGGGTTTTGCGGTCGGTTGTGGCCACCTGCAGGCAGCGGTGATCTTCGCGCGCACCACATCCATGCCGCCCAACGGAAACACCGCATCCAGCGCCGGTCCGGTACGGGGTGCGAGGTGAATACTGAGACCTCCGCCGTCCGGAAGGGACTGCAGCAAGCGAATCACGTCGCCGCCGAACGCAACGCCGGTCCCGGACGCAGGCACAGCCGCCGCGACTTGCTGCGGCGGACCGTCGTTGATGCGGTAGGAAATCGCATATCCATCGCCGCGACCGGACACACGGGGTCCGGCGACGATCAGTTCGCTCCGCCCGCCATGGCAGCGAATCGAAAGCGTCATTGCGCTTTCGCCGGCACCGTCGCGCGATGACGTCGTGGCGGTGGCGACCGGTGAATAGTCGAGCGGTGAAGTCGTCAGGCTGACGACCCAGCTGTTACCCAGGTTCGCCTGGGGCAGCGCCGACGCCCGCGGTGTCTTCTCGGAGCACTCCGGCCGTTCGGAGCGTTCCTTGGCGGAGCAATCGCGGAGCTGAGCGATCTGGCGATATCCTGCCGCCTGCGCCGAAGCAATGCCGCTTGCGAGCAAGACTCCAGCCACCGCGCAGGTCGCCGCGCGTCTCATTGCGATGTATTTGCGGCGGCGCGCGGCTCGCGATCGAGCCACGCCTGCGCTGCGGGGAAGCGCGTCAGGCCGGGAACGGTCGCGGCGAGATTGATCGTCTTCCACTTTTGGTCGAAGCCCGGCTGCTGCAGCTTGTCGATCCGCGAGAACAGATACTCCACGAAGCGCGCAAGGCGCTCATAGCGGTTCGATTTGGCCGGAAAGTTGAAAGCCACCAGGGCGGTCGGCACGGCGATTGTCGTGACGCGCTCGCCCTGCTTGATGAGATTGGGATACTCCGTGGCCTCGAGCGAGGCGGGAAGATAAAAGTCTTCGAACCTCCTGTCATAGGGAACAGGCAGGAACTTGAACCCCGGGTCCCAGCGGCCGCGCACGAAGGCATCCACCGGCTTCGAGGTGATGAAGACGACCGCGGCCATCTCGCCCTTGCGCATCTGCTCGAGCGCGACCTGATGGGGGATGAAGGTTTTTTCCACATCGAGGCCCAGGCGGCTGAAGATCAGCGGCCCCGAATAGGCCGCCGCGGTGCCCAAATTATTGAAGTTCACCTTCTTGCCGGCGAGATCGCTCAGGCTTTGGATCTCGGGACGAACGAAGATATGCAGTTCGGACGGAAACAGGTTCAGCACGAAAGCCAGCCGTTGCTGGATATCCGGGCACCTGGCTCCTGTATTCCTCGAGCACGTCGGAATTGATGATGGCGGCATCGATGCCGCGCAAATACAGCAGTGAGTTCACATTCTCCGTCGGCCCGCGCGTCACGACCGGCAACACATGCAGCTTGTCGCCATCGTCTACGACGCGGGCGATTTCGGCCGCGAGACGAATGGGCGCGCCCTCGAGCAGGCCCCCGGCGAGGCCGATCGTCCAGGCATTCATCGTCACCTGCGGCTTTTGCGGCGGCGGCTCACGGCGCAATTGACGCGGTGCAGCAGGTTGCGCCTGTGCATCCACGTTTGACAGCGGAACGGTCGTGAGCAGCGGAATCAGCAGCGCCAGCATGCGCAACGGGTGCAATTCCCTTTTTGCGGTCTGTCCCATGGGATCTCCGCCCTCGCCGATCGGTGATTTTGTCGTAGTTTCATGCAGTTCATCGGCGCGCGCTATTTCTCCCCATGGGGGAGCCCACTACTCCTTCCGGATTATCCATTGTGCGTGTCCTACGCCGCAGCAGCGAGGGATCGACGTCTCGTACGGTTCTGTCGCGGTTTGAAATTAGGCCGGCATCGGCGATGGCGTTTTGCCGCGTTGTTGTCGTTCTGCCGACGACGGGCGGCTTCGGTGCGGCGATTCTTTACATTCCGCCCCGACCAGGTCTCATAAACGGCTTCTGTTGTTGCCTTGGCCATGGGCGTGCATTCAGCACAACTTGCCAACCCAAGCGGGCGCAATCGTCGTTTGGCGTGCAAGGTCAAATGGCGGAGAGAGTGTCAGTCAATCCACATTGAAAGATAAAGGATTTTCGACTTTCGTCGACTAAAACCCACCAATTCAGCTACGGGAAAATGGAATTTCGTAAGCGTGAACACGTCCAGTTTGCGACCGCAACGCAAGGGACCGGCATATATCAGAAATGGATAGCGCTTCATCGGGACGGGTCAAAGCCAATTTCTCAGCTTGTCCTACCGGATCGCGCCAGACCTCTCGCTGTCACGCGATACCATTTCCAGAAGGGGCCGGGGGTCGATGACGCCTGGACAATCAACCTATCCCATGTGCCAGGCACACCACTGCGATCGCCTCGACAATGCGCTGGTCGAGACTGGCGTAAGCGCCCAGATAGGTCTGTGCATGCGCCGATTGGGCGATCTCGGGGCTCGCCGACGCCGCTACGACGGTCGTCTGGCGGATAGCCCCAGCTCCTCCTGATTGTCGCGAACGGGTGGAGCTGGTTCTGCGGTCAGCCGCTCGTGCTCGGCGACGTGATTGCATGACGCGGGGCCTACCGTGCTCGCCAGCTTGCGCCGCTCTGTTTTTGCTTCGTCCGGCCCAGATAGCTCACCATAGCGTCCCAGCGCTTCAGTTGAACGTCAAAAACAAAATGGCTCCTTGCGGAGCCCGGAAATCTCGCCAACCGTTTCGCTCCAATTCAAATCGTGCGTCTTGCCATTTCACGCCAACCTTGTGGAATAATTCAGCTATCGATCACGCAAGGTCGTCTGCGATGGAGCGCTTGCCGATGTTTATCGGCAAGTTGCTATCGCCTGTAGACAACGGGCTGAACTTTCATCAAACGCGCGAAAGTGCGGCTGAAACTGCTCGCATTGGAATAACCGAGGAATTTTGCGACGTCGGACAGGGGCTTGCTCGAGTCCCCGAGGAGCTCGGCAAGCCATACTCAAGCGAACCTCCGCAAGCATTGCGCGGTAGCTTGTTCCCATACGGCCGAGATGACGCTGCAACGTCCGCGTGCCGATCTTGCAGGCGCGGGCTGTACCATTTATGGTTGCGTCACCGTGTCGCAGCGACGCGACAATGGCCGCGCGGACCGCCTCGGACGAAGGCAAACGGACGGCTCTCATCTGTTGGTGTGGGACACGAAGTCTATGCTCCGTCTAGAGAATACCAGATGCTTGAAGGCCATGGGTATTCCGGCTCCCGTGTGGCCGACTGCCCGGGAAAATCAGGCATCTGTCGATCACGCAGCAGCTCTCGTTCGACATTGTCGAGCGCACGTAATATTGCGAGGATATGGTGAGAGAATTCATCGAAACGCAGCACTAAGGGCTCAGCTTTCCTCCATTCCGGTCGTAGTTTTGGTGTCGGTAAGCCTATGCAGCGAATTGTTGGCCGTCTGGCCATAAGCCGCCAAAAGAGCCGGCAAGACACGCATCGCAGGCCGGGAGGGGGGCTGCGAACTCTTCCATTTTTGCCGGCAACGCCGACGCTCGGGCCCAGCGAAATTCCCGCCGACATGCAGCATCCATTTTACGATCGAGAGGCAGCCCGGTGGCAAATATCCATTTGACGCGCTGCCAATTCCTCATTCCCTTCGCTGATATCCTTAGCGAAATCGGCGCGTCGACCGGTTCGTTTCTGGCAAAATTTCAGCTTCCGACATCATTGGAAGAAAAGGCCGATCATTATGTTCCGATTCTGCGAGCAATCGACTTCGCGGAAATCACCCGAAGATCACAAGGCATTCCGGATTTTGGATTCCTCGCTTCCCAACGTCTGCACTATTGTCACCTGAGCGAGAAAACCCGGACTCTGATCGGCCATGCCCCAACGCTGTTGGTCGCGCTGCAACAGGCTTGCAAATGGGCATCGATCGAGGACTCGAACTTGAAGAATTGGATCGAGCGCCACGACGGTCACGTGAAGTTTTGCAGCAGTCTCACTGGAACAAAAGGACGCCTGCATCTCGAGCATTCACAATGGCTTCAGAATATTTTCCCCATATATATCGTCCGGCAATTCGCCGGACCGGATTGGGCTCCTGCTACAATCGCGTTTGAAGCCCGGTATACGCCGAGCCCCGCGTGTCAATCATTCTGGCCAAACACGCGTTTCCTGTCGGGACAAGACGCATCGTGGATCGACGTGCCGATCTCGCTCCTCAGCCTTCCCAATCGCGCAAAGGAGCAAGTGCTCTCCTTGCAAGACGATCAGGCTGGCCCGTCAGGTCATGACATCATCGCAACGCTCAAGTTGATGTTGCCGTCCTACCTCGACCAGGGACTTCCGGCTCTCGCTCAGGTTGCGGAGATGGCTGGCGCGAGCGCGAGGAGCTTGCAACGTAAGCTCGCGTACGCCGGCATGACATACTCGGATCTGCTCGACACCATCCGGTTCGAGAATGCCAGCAAGCTCTTGCGCGACACGGATTCCAAGATCATCGAAATCGCATTCTCCTCGGGCTACACTGATCCAGCGCATTTTACGCGCGCCTTCCGCCGAATTACCGGCGTTACGCCGCGACAGTTTCGTGCGCAATCGCGGCCGGGATAAGCGCGTTCTGCCTTGGGCGCCATGCCGCCCGAATGGTTGAAGGTATCCCTTCATTCGACACGCCTTGTCATTGGCCCGACCTCACCGTCGATCGATCGGACCCGGTTTCGCCGTATGGGAGCGCCACGAGTTCGGATGGGATCGATCTCTCCTCCTTTGCGCAGAGGAGCTGGAAGCGCCGGTCTCTATCAACACAACGCTGCCGACGGTCAGGTCGGTGCGGCGCGTCTGCCAACAGCGCGCAGAACCGTCATGCTCGAAAGCACATCAGGCAAACCTAAAAATCCGGACCAAATACGTCATCGTTGAACTGGGCTGAGGCGTCATCGTTTTCCATGCTGTTGATCAGGTTTTGCTCGGGATTCGTAAAGCCGCCTGCCGAGAGCGTAGTTGCCGGCAATGCACCATAACTGGCGCGATATTTGTCCATCGCGGCCACGCTGCCGACATACGCACAGGTACATCCGGAGGGATCCGCGTAGACGTAGTAGGGACGTCCGCTCCTCTGCCGTAGCTGAAACTGATTGGGCGGGAACGACATCAGCCGATTCAACAGCTCCGGCGTGGTCGCAGCGACAGGGCTGAATCCCGATGAGATCAACAATTGACCAGTTGATTGCTGGGCGTAACCGCGAGCACCCGAGCACAACTGGACAAGAAGAGTGACCGAAACGAGGGCTGCAATACTGCCTGCAGATCGAAGACCCATTTTTTCTCCGAAGATATCTGGATGAGCTACCAATTGGAGCCGAGAGTGAAATGGAAGGCGGCTATAAATATGCCGTATACGAGCCGATCCAGACCAGGATCGACATCAACAGGCCGATGACGCCGGCGTTGTCCGCGAACACGGTGGCGGTGCCCGGCATTCCGAGCCGGAGTTGGCTACGGTCGATGGTCTTCGGGATCGAAATAGCAGCCGGATAAGCCTTCGCGCCTCCGATCGAGCCGACCCGCGCCAGCGTACCTGAGACCGCGATCTGGCCCTGCCCCACGCCTTGGGGGATAGCCATGACCGTCGCTTCGTGGATGCGGCCAGGGTCGTCGTCGAAGACGAGCTTGACCCGCGCGCCGGGCTTGATGGTCCGGAATCCGTTCGGCGGGAACATGCCGGTGATGACGATATCGTTTGCGACGATGAACGACATCACCGAGCGCGCCGGCATGGCGCGGTCGCCGACCGACAGCGCCATGATCGTAACGACACCGTCGCCGATGGCGCGGATCGTCGTCTGCTCGAGCTCCCACTTCGCATGGTCGAGCTGGGCCTGGATCTGTGCGACGGTTGTGTTGACGCCGCCGATTTCCGACTCCATCGCCAATTGTGCGCTCAGCTGTGCGGCCTTGGCCGCCTGAAGCTGAAACTCGACCGTGTCGTATTGCACCTGGACGTCCTGCAGACGAAACGCGGTCTGCGCCTCCTCGCTGACGAGCTTGCGGTAATCGGAAAGCCGCTGGGTGTGAAAGGCGAGCTGCTTGGTCAGTCCATCGACATTCGCCGTCGCCTGCTCGTAACTGGCCTTCAGTTGCTTGACCTGCTGCCGTGCCTGGGCAAGCGATGCCTCGAGCTGGTTGACCTTGTACTGGAACGGTGCCGGATCAATGCGAAACAGCACCGCGCCAGCCTTCACCGGTTCGTTTGGCTTGACCGGGATTTCGATCACCTCGCCGGAAACATTGGGCGCGACCTCCATGACGCGGGAAATCACGACTAAGCTTCCCGACGGGGTCAGGTAGTTGAACATCGCGAGGAATACCGCGAGGATGAACGCGCCGAGCAGCACGGTGACGGTGCCGGACGCCCAGCCCCATCGGACCAGCTTGAGCCTCGAGAAGACGAGCCAGACCAGGACCAAATAGAGCGTCAGGATGATGAGCACGATGATCTCCTGCATCTGTCGTGCACCGGGATTGAACACTCACAAGGGCGGTGCCATGCCCGTGCCGGCCGGATGCGTGCAATTGCGACTCTGTCGCCGCGCATCCGGCCGATAAAAATCCGATCTCTAGGACGCGCGCTTGAAGCCGGGAGGCTTCCACGTCCCTTCACCAGCTGGCAGAATCGATGGCGGCGTGGTTTTCGGCCAGTACAGTCGCATCACCACATAGATCGGGCCATCCGGCGCCGGCAGCCAGTTTGCCTCCTTGTCCGCTCCCGGAGACTTGTTCTGGACGTAGATCGTCAGCGAGCCGTCGGAACCGAGCTTCATGTGCGGCAGCATCGGCGAGTTGATCAGGTAGCGGTTGATCGGGTTCTTCACCAGTAGCTGCGTCTTGCCGTCATACATCGTCACCGACCAGAAGGCGTTGACCGGCGGCAGCTGTCCCGCCGGGAAGGTCAACGTGTAGCTCGACTTCGAACAGTCGAGTTCTTTGCCATCGACATCCACTTTGCCCAAAGGATACATGGCCTCCACCGCGTCGTTGCCATAGATGCCGGCCTTCGCGGCTGCCGCGCGCATAAGCCAGTCGCCATGGAAGAATGCGGCATCGCCGAACGACGCGCTGACGCGCCAGCCGTTGATGTCCTTGCCGAGGGTCGCAACGGCTTCGGTGACCTTGCGCTCACCCTCCTTCATTCCGAGCAGGATCTCGGCCTTGTCTTCAAGCGACAGGCTGCGGAAGTCAAAGCTCTTGCCCGGCCCCACGCCGATCCGCGCCAGCTGCTCGCGGATCCAGCGATCCTCCGGCAGCGCCGGCGCGAATTGAAGCGCGAAATCAAGGTATTCGAAGAACTCCGTGCGGACGAGGTCCTTCTCGAATTTGGGGAAAGAAAGCGCCGGTGCCGGCGAGGGCGCAGGCTGATTCAGGAAGCTGGAAAGCGGCTGCGCCTTGTAGCCGGCCTGAATCTTCTTGACGGCCTCGATATCGGCCGGGTCGAACAGCTGCGTGCGTAAGAGTCCCAGGCAAAAATCGGTGGTCGACCGGAATACCTTCTTGATGCCGGCCGGTGTCACGCCGGTCCATCGCGGGCCGACGACCATATAGCTCCCGGCATCGCTGCCGGTGGCGCGCGTGCCGGCATAGCCAAAATTATACGTGTTGAGGTCGTTCAGCTGCAGTGCGTAGTAGCGCTTGGGATCGATCGCCGGCACCGAAAAGACGAGCGGCTCGGCCCGCAGATCCAGCCATGCGAACGAATACGGCGTGTCGCTGTTGGGCGTGATCACGGCGGTATCTTCGTATGTGAAGACGCGCGCCACGTTGAACAGCGTATTGAACGGCGCCTTGTACTGCCCTGATGACTTGTCGACCGCGTACTCATACATGATGCCGTATGCCATCACGATCGGCAGGCCATAAATGAAGCCGGCCTCTGCAATGTCCTTGGCCTTGAAGAATCCCGGGCGCTCGGACCACTGGGCCAAGGCCTGGCTCGATTTGGTACCAGCAGCGGCGACGCTTGCCAGTGCGGCAGATCTCAGCAAATCGCGCTTGGTCAGCAAGTACGGGCTCTGGGTTGATCGCTTCTGCATCAAAATACTCCATTTCCACGGTGGACGAGGCTGACACGCCAAGCGTCTTCTCGTCCCCTTACCAACCTAACGAAAACGCGGCGGCCCACTATGCAGATTCGGCAATCTCCAGCCTCGTGCGAAGCAATGGTCTGCAGCCGAATTCAGTTTGTTGCCTGCGCGGGGTCTTCGACTTCGGCATGCGCCCGCCAGGCGAGCCCCGATTCGCCATTCAATTGATCGGACGGCCCCGATCCAGGTCAGAAACTGCATAGCGGATGCTGGGAAGTAGAGACTAGCCTGCCTTGCGCGGCACAAAATGGAGCGCCGCAACGCTGCCAAACAACCGTCTTGAACGAAACCAATCCCAGGAAAGAACGATGGACATCACCCGCCGTTTTGCGCTGAAGACCGGACTTGCCGCCGCTTCCACCGCACTGACCCCGTCGATCCTCCGAGCGCACGAAGGCCCAGTATTTGATATCGTTGAAGGGGCGGAAGATTTTTGGCTCGCCACCGACGCCTATGTGTTCGGTTATCCACTTGTCACAATCGAGATGACCCGCCGGGTCTTCACCAACGTGGTCAAAGCGGAGGGCACGCGCGCTCCCATGGGGCAAATCATCAGGCTGCGCCAGTATCCGGATGCCTCGTTTCGCGATGTGACAGCACCGAACGCCGATACGCTCTACACCACTGCATTTTTCGACGTCGGCAAGGAGCCATGGGTGTTGAGCATTCCCGACATGAAGGACCGGTATTTCCTGCTGCCGATGCTCGACGGCTGGACCAATGTGTTCGCCGTGCCCGGAAAACGCACAACCGGCACCGGGGCGCAGACCTATGCAATCACGGGTCCGGGCTGGAGCGGCACGCTTCCGTCCGGCGTCAAGGAATTGAAGGCCCCAACCAACATCGTCTGGTTGCTCGGCCGGATCTACTGCACGGGCACTCCGGAAGACTACGCAGCCGTCCACGCCTTGCAGGACCAGTTCAAGCTGGTGCCGCTGAGTTCCTACGGAAAGGACTACACGCCGCCCTCGGGCAAGGTCGATCCGTCCATCGACATGAAGATGGCCGTGCGCGAACAGGTCAACCGCATGGATGCGGCTGAATACTTCAGCCTGCTCGCCCAGCTGATGAAAGTGAACCCTCCCTCTGCTGCTGACGCGCCCGAACTCGCGCGGTTCGCCAAGATCGGTCTTGTCCCGGGCCAAGACTTCGATGCCAGCAAGCTGGACGCGGATTTCGTCAAGCGCATTCCCCGCGCCGCTTTCGATCGCATCATGCTCCAGCTCAAGGTCAACGACGCCATCAAGAAGGTCAACGGATGGATCTACGACACCAAGACCGGCGTCTACGGGACCGACTATCTCAACCGTGCGCTGGTCACCGCGATCGGGCTCGGCGCGAACCGCAACAGAGACGCGGTTTATCCGCTTTCGCTAAAGGATGCAGACGGTAGCGACTATCACGGCTCGAACAAATACGTCATGCGTTTTCCAAAGGGCCAATTGCCGCCGGTGAGCGGCTTCTGGTCCGTTACCATGTACGATGCCAACTACTTCTTCGTCTCCAACCCGATCAATCGGTACTCGATCAGTCCGCGACAGAACCTCAAGGTCAATCCGGACGGCTCAACGGACCTGTACATCCAGAATCAATCCCCGGGGGCCGACAAGGAGTCGAACTGGTTGCCTGCGCCGACCGGCAAGTTCATCCTGATGCTGCGCATGTATTGGCCGAACGAGGACGACCCGTCGATCCTCGACGGCACTTGGTCGATCCCGGCGGCCAAAAAAGCGACGTAAGTTTAAGCGGCGGGCAAGGGGACGCTTCGCGGCGTCCCCTTGCCCGTCACGCTACGCAGCGATTATCTTGAGCAAACGATCTCACATCGTTGTAAAAAGCTCCCCGTGACCAACGATGCGCTAAGCTTTCGTTGCGAGCGCTCGCCCTGACTCCAATGTAGGCGGCGGCGCAGGTACCGGTCGCGGAGAAAAGTAGCCATGCTGATCGACACACCGACCGCCGCGCACCTGTCGCAGGTCATTTCGCAAGTAGCGGCGCCCGCATTTCTCCTTGGCGCAGTTGCGGCCTTCGTGTCGCTTTTGATAGGGCGCATGAATCGCGTCGTCGACAGGCTACAGGCATTGCACGCTACGGCCGACGACGACCGTTCCGGAACGCACCCTGATATCCCACACCTCAGGCGTCGCGCTGTGCTTCTGAACAAGGCAATCGTTCTCGCGACGGTCAGCGCAATCGTCACCTCGCTGCTGGTGATCCTGGCGTTCGTGTGTACCTTCTTTCGATTCCAGCATGAGTACGGCGTTGCACTGCTCTTTGTTGTCGCTCTCAGCTTCTTCACGCTCTCGCTTGTAGATCTGGTGCGCGAGGCCCGCCTTTCACTGCATGACCTCAGTCATCACAAGCCCAATCCGTAGCAAGCGGCCGGCTCAGCCGGGCTCTTTCGCGTTGTAGCGCCAAGACTCGAAATCGGCTCGTTTCTGGACGGGCCGGCGCTTCCTCGAGTCGAGAGAATCATCGTCCAGTGCCGGCTGGACGCAAATGGTACACAAGGCGCATCAGCCAGAGGCTGGCCCGGCGCAAGGACGCCAGGCCAAACTCCGCGCGGTCCCGCTAGTAGCACGGGGGATAGGGATAGTACCCGCAAACCGGCGGCCGATAGTAATACGGGTGGTACGCGTAGGCAGCCGCAGCGCCAGCCGCCGCGGCGGCTCCGGCATAATACGCACCTCGATAGGCCGTGCGTCGCGCAACGCCCGCGAATGAAAGCGGCGTAAACGGAAGGCCGATGATGTCGATGAAGACAGAGGCAGGACCGTCGGCGCCCTTGATGTCACCTTCGAGAATATCGACATCGAAGGCAAGGTTATCACCTTCGAGCTTGGGATTCTTCAGTGTGACAACGACATCGCGCACGGTGCTGCCGTCCTTCTGGAATACGGACACTGTGGCGTTGGGCGGATTCTTTGCAAAATTGTCGCTGCCGGTTCCCCAGTCTTCGACGATATGGCTGATCAGATCGTGACCGGCCGAGCGAACCGGCCGATCCGCAAATATGATCGCATTTGGCGCGACGCCAGTGAGGACCAGCTTGCCGGGCTGCACGTTCGCGCCCCTGGAGTTGAAGACGATCAGTGATGGAACGACCTGGGGTTTGGTGGCCCCGATCGTCTTCAGCGGCGCATGGGACGCCGTGTCTTGCGCCAAGACCATGTTTGTGGCCGCCAAAGCACCGAGAAAAGCAATCGCACGCATCGTATTCGACAGCATGATCAACTCCGGAATAGTGGATTACCTGGACCCAGGCATGATGAAACAAGAATGGAGGCCGGCCGAATTGGACGACCTCCTTTCTTCACTAGTAACCGAACTTATAGTTGAGGCGGAGCGCCAGCAGACTCGCGTCCGTCTTGGTGTTGGCGGTGATCGACGTGATGCGCCCGAGTGACGGCGTCAGGAACGTGTTGCTCTCGTTTACCCGCCACAGATAGTCGTACTCGATGCCGGCCGTCCAATTCGGAGAGAAGCCGTACTCGAAGCCGACACCCACGACGCCACCCCAGCGGGTCCGGTTCGCGAAGGCGAGGCCCGTGCCGGTCACATTGTCGATGATGGCAAAGTCCTGGCTGCCAACCGCGCCGCCGCCCTTGACGTAGAACAAGGCCTCGTTGGCCGCGTAGCCCAGTTGAGCCGTGAAGAGGCCCAGGCCGGCGAGGGTCGACTTGTAAGTACGTGTCGGGTCCTGCGCACTGATGCGCGTGTTGCGGATGTTGGCCCAGTCGCCCTGCGCTTCCAGACCGTACACCAATTGTCCGGCCTGCCAACGATAGCCAAGCTGGCCACCGATGATGCCGCCGCCCTTGCTATTGCAGCCTTCCGCGAAGACGCCGCCAATTCCATTGATTGCGGTGATATCGATGCACTGGTTGCTCCAGCCATATCCGCCGTTGATACCGAGATAGAAGCCGGACCAGTTGTACATCATGGGCGCTGCGATCGGCGCCGCCTTGTACGCCGGCCGCTGCGGAAGATCGGCGGCCTTTGCAATACCCGTGAACGCAACGGACATCACCGCCGCTGCGGTAAGTAAACTGATCTTCTTCATCGCCTGCAAGCCTCATTGAACGTGGAAAACACATGAGCCACTTGCCATCGACCTTGTCTCAGTCGGTATGCAGAAACTGTCACCGCCGACCAATTCTTAGCGGTGTTGCACCAAAAACCCACTTCGAGGTCACGGCACGTTGCCAGACCTCAATGCGCGAGACCGGCGATATGTCTCGGATGGCAACTCGCCGAACAGCGACCGGTAGTGGCCGGCAAATCTGCCGAACTCGGTGACGCCGTGTGCCGACAGGATATCGACGACTCTGACCGATGCGCCGTTGTCGCGACTGATCTCGTGATAAACCAGGTTTAGCTGCCGAAGCCTCAGATAGAGCTTTGGCGAGAAGCCGAGATAGCGCTCGAAAGCACGCAGCAAGGTGCGGTATTCCACCTTGGTCGCTTTCACGATGTCCTTGATATGGACGATGCTTTCCGACCTGGTCCCAACGAACTCAAGCGCCTCCAGAACGATTCGCTCGTACGAGAGGGTGTACTTGTTGGGCAGGAAGCTTTGGCTCAGGCGATTATCCCGGATGCAAGCCAGCTGATCCATCAGGGCGTCCTCTGCCTCCCGCGCCATCATAGGCCGGTCAGCGAAGGCAGAATCGGAGAAGGAACGCAGAGCCTGCCTCGACACCTCGATCAGCTTCGATTTGATCGGCTCTGGCAACCGGACGAGATGCTTGGCGGTCTTCGGCGAAGCCTGAGTTGTGGCCGCAGGGAGCATGTTCCTCGCGATGCTCTCCTCATTGGGCAGCGACCACGCCACCCATTCGACATGACCGGAGCGGACAAAGGTGAAGTGACAGTTCGGAGGGAAAATGACCAGGTCAGAGGCCTGGCATGGCACACCATCGAGCACGACGCGATCGTCGAAGTTGGACGACTGGACGATCAACGTCGTAAAATTCGGGTCGGTGACGCCATGCGCAATCCCGGGGCCGCCGTCGGTGCCAAACTGAAGGATCGTGCGATTCAATGCGAGAGACTTCACGCCCCAATCGTGAGAGGACGGAGCGGATTTCAGAAATGTCACCCTCGCGCCTCTAACGGCGTCGGTGTATTGCCCGAAATCATTCAATTCAAAATATCCCGCCCGTCTGAGCGGCAATTCAAGAGAAAAATAGAACAGGCTATGCCGCTCTTAGTAACAGTGCGCACAGCGGATCGGTCGGCAACGTGCGACCGATCCGCCCTCAGACAATCTACTTCATCTGGATTCCCATCATCTCCCGCTCCGCCTTGAACACGACGGCAATAGCGTCGATGATGAGCTTTTCGGGATGCGCCTTGCAGTAGACGATGACTTCGTGCTCCACGAGCTTGCCCTTGCGCAGGTCGAGGAAATGCTTCTTGGCAAGGCCGTTGTACCAGCCGCTGTACCAGGCCGTCAGCGCATCGGCGTCCTCCTGGTAGGTCCCGGCGAGTTGCGCGCAGGTCAGCTTCTGAACATCGATGAATCCATTCGCGTCGACATAGGCCGACAGCGGGGTCTGGGCCCTGGCAGACACCATTGTGGCAACCAGCAGAGCTACGGAAAGCAGCAGTCTCGAACGCATTGGGGATCCCATTGTGATGAATCGGATGTAGAAAGATCTCAGACGACTTTAAGAGGCCGGGCGCCTTCGCGCGCGACTGGCATCCGAGCTGAAAAGCATCGGCTCGGATGCACGATCAGGATCAAGACAGTCCTATCGGACGTTCGAGGCGGCGCATCGTCCGTCGAACAGGACCGAATATGTGATCGATGTCCCTTGTTCAGAACCGGTAGTTGATGCCGCCACGCACGACATTCAATTCATCCGCGCTGACTCCGGTGCCGACGACTTTCGTGTAGAGATACTCGGCCTTCACGGACCAGTTCGGTGTAAAGCCGTATTCCACGCCGAAACCCGCGGAGATGCCCGGACGCCAGGACGAGGCTGAACAATCCGGCAAGACGCCAACCGTGCCGCAGGGCACGCCGGCGATGGTTGATGCGCTGGCGGTCGACTTGACGAAGGCTCCGCCGCCGGTGGCGTAGATCAGGACGTTGTTCATGGCGATACCGACCCGGGCCCTCACCGTCGCCAGCGCGCTGATGTTTGACGAGGTGTTCAGCGTGACGCCCTGTCCGATGCCGAGAATGCTCGGCGTTACGACGGAGGACCCGCTGATGTTGGCCCAGTCGAGGTCACCTTCCAGGCCGAGCACGACGTATCCCTGCTGAATCTGCCCACCAAACGTGCCGCCGATCATGCCGCCACTGATGTCAAAACCGGCTCGATCGAACCTGTTGGCGAACAGCACCATCGGGTCCTGGTTGCCCCAGCCGTACCCGGCGTTGCCGCCGACATAGAATCCCGTCCAGTTGTAGACGGCGGCAACCGGAGCCTGCGCCTTGTAGGCGGGCGCCGCCGGCAAATCCGCCGCGACCGCATAACCGCCCATCATCAGCGAAGCCGCGATCGCAACCCCAAACTTTCCAATCTTATTCATTGCCGCACCTGATTGATTGAAGAAATCGTGTAGCGGTGATCGCATCGAATGCGCGCAACCCACTATGCAGAATCTGACGCGCGCGTTCTGTTTTCCCGACTGTGGCCAAGTTGCCGCAGCGAAAGCATCGGCGCGCAGTCGGTGTTGAGCGCCAATGGTCTCTCGGTGTCAGGCGAGCAGGCTGACGAATATGCAAATTCTGACAATCCGGTGGTGTCGAGCGATGACCGGTCGCTCCTGGCCTGGTTCAACCTTGCCGAAACTCCGTCATGCTGATCGGAAGCCCTAGTTGCGTGCGAAATAGAGCGGCGTCCTGAGCGTGATCTGGTAAGCAGGCTTTGGTACCCACATGATCTGCGCCGTCACGCCAAACAGGCGGTTGTCGTTGTCGTCCATCCGGTCAAGGTCCAGTCGCACGATCGGCTGGGTAAAGGAGGAGACCGACGCGCGGCCCAAGAGCTCGGCGCCGCCGAAAACCTGCACGCCCGCGCGGCCCGTAAACTTCCAATTGTTCGGCCATTGGTAGTAACCGCCGACATAGCCCATGATATCGGAATGGATGGCCGCGAGCGGACTGCCGATGACAACCCGTGTGTCCTGCACACCCGCGAGCAACCCACGAGTCTCGTCCTGGTCGAACGCATAGTCGAACTCGAAAATGTTTGTAAAACTCGTGGTAGCAAACGGTCCATTCGGAATCGCCTGGGTAATGGTCGATTGCCAACTCAAGGTCGGAATCGAGCCGCCGTTCTGATTGTAGAGATCGGCCTGAAATCCAAGATTCCAGCTCGTAATCGCCACGGACGACCCGCCGGTCATCGGAGTGCTGGTCGAGCTGGCTGATACGCCGGCATAGAGCGAGACGTTATCGTTAACGTCGATCGTCATGGGAAGATCGACCACGACGCTCTGGGCGCCCGGCAGCGTCGCACCGCCCGCAATTGCAGCCAGGCTGCCGGCGTTCGAGATGGCAGCGGATTGCAACGCCGCGAGCAAAGACGAATTGCCGAAGCCGACCGCCAGCGCACCGGCGGGCACCCTGGCGTAGGTGGTTCTCATGTCCAGGTAGACGTTCGGCGCGCTCGACACCCCGTTCGAGGAATCATCGTCTTCATCTCCAGCACGGGCAATTCCGCTGGAGAGGCAAATCAAGACGGCCAGCACCAATCCCGGGAAACCAACGCAATTGCGCGCGTTCAGCGCTCCAACCTTCCCCGTAACCTGCAAGACACTCTCCTCGAACGGGGTCCTTATCGGCGATGTCTGACAGTGGTGATGCGGCCAAGCTGATCGATCGAGGGAGCGACAGGCACTATCTCGGTCATCGCCCACTATGCGCCATCCGGTGAACCCGGCACATTCCGGGAAAAGATCGTTGAAACGATATCGGCAATTCGTCGGAACGGTCTATGCAAATTCTGCCAATGCACAGGCGCACCGTATCGCGGCAGGCTCCTACGGCAGATCCGGCTCCTTGGTGTCCTCGAAGAAGGCCGGTTCGCCCAACGGCGGCGCGGACGTTTCTGCAAACCAATGGTGAATGACCGCCGAAGGTATCGCCCGTCGCGGCGTGCAGGGGTTGATGGTGCCCGCAGTCACGATGTATCCTTGCTCAAACTTCTGGCGGGCAAACCTCTGGGCGTCGAGTTCGGTCGGAAAGCTCTCACTCTGTCTCGGCTGTCGTTGCGCGGATGCCTTGCGCATCCTTTTCGGCACCTCGAACGAAACATACCAGGCCTTCGTCAGGTCAATCGACACGGCGCCCTTCCGATTGGTTTTCCCTGCGGGCTCGTCTCGGCCAGCCCGCTGCAGCTATACGCTTTCGACATCACGATCTTGAGTCGCGTCCATCACGCCCGCGCTGAAAGCCCTCGACAATGGATTCTGGTAATCGATCCTGACGTTGCGCAGTCCAGCTCTGCCGTCGTGCGACATCTCGCTGTCCCGGCCCGCCGCTCGAAGCGTCTGCGAAGGGCTCTCGCCGAACAGCTTGCGATACTCAACCGAAAACCGTCCAAGCTCGAAAAAGCCGAAGCAGATCGCAATTTCCGTCACCTTTGCTGTCTCGCCGTTCACCGCGAGAAGTGCCTGCCTTGCCTGATTCAGTCGGAGCACACGAATTCGACGGCACGGCGACTGGCCGTAAACGCTCCTGAACGCCTTTCGTAGAGTACGCTGGCTCACCGAGAGCTGGTGGCATATCGCGGGGATGCGAGTCATTTCTTCGGCATCCCCCGCAGCGATGGCCTCGGCCCGCGCGACAAGAACGCGATATCGATCGCTGGCACCGCCAATCATTGGTCGGCACCTTTCGATTGCATCCAAAAAGCCGATGAAGTGAGGAAGCTACCCCGAATATGGCAACGCAACCCGTTTGCATGGCCCCCTGACGGACCGCTTCGCGCGGGCGTGCAGATCAGATCGGCAGCAGCAATGGCAATAAGAGCGGCGCAGTACATAATAATGACCTCAACGTCTGGCTTTACCTCTGCATCTCGCGTCTTTCAGCGCGAAGCGTCTTGCCATTTCGCGCCAATCATTGATGCACGGTCTTCCGGGCCGCCTTGCCGCCGAAAAACACAGCTCGAATACTGGTAATATGCTAGCGCGACGCTCGTTTGCGGGGCGACGCGAGCCGCTACCTGCGTCGTGGCCCGGCGCATTTGCGCCTACCGTGACCGCTCAGTGCAAGCCGCCCATGCGCTAACTTTTGCCGGCGCGGGCCTTGCCATTCCCTTTGGCGGCCTGCTGCTGCCGATATGCGATCGGCGGCATTTTCATCAAACGCGCAAAGCTTCGGCTGAAACTGCTCGCTCCGGTGTAGCCAAGACGTAAGGCGATGTCCGAAATGCGCTCGTTGGACTCCGCAAGGAGGCGGCAGGCCGTATCGAGGCGGACTTCGGTGACCAATTCGCTGTAACTCGTCCCCATACCAGCGAGGTGTCGCTGCAATGAGCGCACGCTCACGCCCAGTTGGCGCGCAGTGCACTGCACAGATGCGGTATCCTGACGCAGCAACACCGAAATCGCCGCGCGGACAGAGTGTCGGGATGGCGAAGAGACGGGTTTCATGTGCACGTCATGAAAGATTGCAAGCGTGATCTCCTTACTCAAACCGCTGCTTACGATCTTCTTATAATGTGATCGAACTGGTGGGCCCGTCTGGCCATGAGCCGCCTAAATTGCAATTCTGGAATCAAGATCAATTGCACACGTCCCAACCTCGCATGCGCCGCTGCAACGCGACACCCGATGCACCCGGCGAACAAATTTCGAGATCGCTCCTCATAGTTCCGCGACGACAAAGTACGACCGTAAAAATGAACGCCGCAGGCAGGGGACGAGCAACATGAGCGGATTTCCCTAACCCGCTGCCAATTCGTGATTCCGTTTGCAGACATTCATAACGAGGTGGGAGCTCCCACCGCGACGCTCCTGTCGAAATTTGGTCTCCCGACAGCGCTGCAAGAAAAAGCCGATCATTATGTTCCGATATTGCCTGCCATATTGTTTGCACAAGCCGCGCAGAGATCGCAGGGCATCACGGATATTGGCTTTCACGCTTCGCGGCGGCTGCAGTTCTGCCACCGGAGCGATAAGCTGCGAACCATCATCAGCTACTCTCCGACGCTGTACGTCGCCCTGCAGCAAGTGTGCAAATGGACATCGCTCGAAGACACGAACCTGTACATGTGGCTGGAGCGCTGCGATGATCGTGTAAGAATTTGCAGCAAGCTGGGCGGGACTGCCGGCATGCTCCATCTTGAACACTCACAATGGCTGCAGAACGTCTTTGTCGTCCACATCGTTCGACAGTTCGCCGGATCGGAGTGGACTCCCTCAACGATGGCCTTCGAGGCAAATTATGCGCCAGGCTCGGAGGCTCAGGCCTTCTCGCCGAATACGCGCATTCTGCCGGGCCAGGAAGCCTCCTGGATTGATGTCCCGTGGCGCATCTCGACCTACCCAGCCTGACACGCGATACGGCAATGGAGACCGCGGTAGGCGCGGCCGCCCTCGGACAATCGCTTCCGTTTCGACAGCAGCCCCCTCCGATTGGCACGGAGGCAATTTCCCCCGGCGCAAGCCCGCTATGGAAAGCGCGCCACGCATTCGTCGCGCAATTCGGGACTGCACAAACGGCGGTCGGACGGCGGCGCGTCAATAGATCGGACGCAGTTGGAGCCCGGAGAGGCCGAGGGTCACATTGACGGCTACCGAGCCCTCCACCGAGACGGGCTGCAACGCAAATGACCGCCCCGAGCCACCGACAAGAACATTGACGCCGGCGCCTAAGCCGAGGCCGATGTCGCCTGACGCCCCGACATATTCGCCGGCGAGAGCTCCGGGCGGAGGGCCTGCCGTCGGGGCAAACACCGCCCAGGCGAGTGCGCCTCCGGCCGAAACGCCGATATCGATTCCGATGGTGTTGAGGGCACCTTCATAGAGTTGTGTCGGCAATGGTGGGTTTTGTGTAAAGCGACATGACATCGATTGATGGCCGAATATGACAAACCCGACGCTAGGGTCGAGCTTGCAAGCCAGCATGCCGATCTGGGTCCACGATGCCTGTTGGGCGCCTGCGGAGGACACAGAGCCGGACCATGCGCAGACGATGCAGAGAACAACCAGAATTCGTGCACGCATTTCGCTTCCCTATCATCTCGCAAAGACTCGTTGATCGCGGTCGGCGCTTGGTTCCGACCGCGTTCTGTTTTCGTAGATGAGCATGTGCAGAGCCGACGAGGCTATGCAAAATCGGCAATCCGAACCCGCCGTCAGGCCTTTTTGTCGCGTTAATCGGAAGCGGTTTGCGATGTTGGACGCTAGCCCTCCGTTACTTTTTGAAGACGGCGTTACTTGCGAAACCGCGCGAACGTTATTTGCAAGGACATCCCGACACCTGCCGCATGTCGGGCCGTCAGCTCAATGCGCGCCGGGCCATGCTGAAAACGTCACAATTGGACCGCTGCCGATTTTGCATAGGCGACGGGTTTTGCGCTGTCTAGGGTCCGCACCGACCAACCTGCCGGAAGCTTCCGGCCGATCGCAAGGAGAACGAGATGCGCAACAGGAAGGGCGTGCAGATTTGCTTGGCATTGCTGGCGACGGCGTTACTGCTCGACACCGGGACCGCGCTGGCGCAGAGTGCTACGCACGGAAACCTGAAGACGATCGGCACGCCTTCTGCCGCACAAGCCCAAATTGTGCCGTCGCTCATCGTTCTCAATTCGCGGGGCGCAACGTTGCAGGGCGACAGCCTTGTCCTCACAGGGATCACGCCGAACTCGATCATATTCGCCGACCGACCCGTGCGCGCTGCGGGCCATCAGCTCACGGCTGATATCATTGCGGACTGGGGCGCAGGCAAGGACAGCTTTGCCAGCGATCATCCGAACGCGACTGTTTCGGCTTTCAACAGCAAGGACGGCTCCGTCAAGGACGCCGTCGTCGTTCTGAAGAATCCGAAGCTGGACGGAGACAAGCTGACCTTCACCGTTCAGACGCTCGAGGGTGATCTCACCGGCGCGGACGGCGCAGCCTCGATCTTCATCGACATCATCGGTCGCCCCTTTACACCGCTCTCCTTTGCGGGCGTCGCGCGACGCACGGCATACCGGGGCGCAATGTATGCCGGCGCTGCTGCTGTCGGAGCTGCCGCCGTCGGAGCCGCCTACGCCCGGCCCTATTGCGGCTATTATCCCTATCCTCCTTGTTACTGAACAGATCTCGCGCCGGGCGGCGCCTATCCGCCGCCCGTGCAAGGACCAGCGATCACTCTGCGTCGCAACAGCCACCCCTTTTGGCGTTCCTCCACATCAGCGCGGTTCGCGGAACCGCATCGCCGTCGCGTCCCTCTTAGCTGGGGCCGATGAGACCAAAGCGTTCCGAGCGACGTCGGCGCGCACGGGTTTGCGTGAGGAAAGCGCGTCAGGACGACAAGCCAGGAATTCCGGCCCTGCGGTCGCAACCCAAAACGAGGCGTGGTGAAAAAGTATTGAGGGGCGAGATTCGGACAAGGACCGGCAGCCGCGCCCCGCGTTGGGCCACTATCGGGCGTGTGAAATCGCAGAAAATCGTAGTTTGGCGCGCAAAATCGTACGATTGGTAGCGGGGAGCGAATCGAACCCTGGTTCTGCAGCAAGCGATAGCCTGCGGCGGCGAGCAGAACAGATTGGCCGTTTTCCTCGCCCTAGTATCCCATCCGTTTTGCCGCCCTAGTATCCCATTCTACGACGAGCACGTAATCGACCTGTACCATCGGATCTGCGCGCTGTATCGAATGGGGTGAAGATATAGATACTGCAACCAGAAGTGGCGGAGAGAGTGTCAGTCAACTCCCTATGAAAACTAAGGCATTTTCGACTTTCCTAGGCCAAAACCCACCGCTTGAGCTACGGCCGGAGAATCAGGCTCGCCTTAGACAAAGCCTAATTCTGGCTGGCCACACGTTCGAATCGCCTCGGCGATGCACTCTGGGCCAGAGCTCGCCACGTTGCTCGATTCCTACGACCAACGCATTAGGCTTCCCTTTGTCCTAGATCCAGCCAGCCAATGAACCAGCATCTCGACGAAGAGCCGGGTTCGCACCTGTCAATCGGCGCTCAAATTTGAATGCCGATTGACGTCTAATGCACTACCGCGCCAATTCCACGTGACATGGAGGCACGTCTTGGGGTCGTGCTGCTCGAACGCAAACGGCACGGCATCGTCCTGACGCCGGCCGGGCGTGTTTTGCTGGCGCGCGGGCGAGCGCTGTTGGCGGAAACTGATCGGTTGCGGGAAGAACTCAGCCTGTTTCAAGGCGGGCTTGCAGGGCAAGTGCGCCTTTTTGCCAACACCAACGCCTACACCAGTTTCTTACCTGATCTGTTCAGCGGCTTTCTGCTTCAGCATCCGCAGATCGACATCCGTATCGCCGAGCGTACCAGCGAGGCCATCATCGGCTTGGTTGCCGACGGCACCGCCGATGTCGGAGTGGTGGCGGCGGAGACGGACCTTGGCGGCCTCGACGCCAGGCCATTCGCCACAGATCGCTACGTTGTGATCACGCCAGTCGGCCATCCCTTAACCGAATGCGCCGCGGTCGATTTCAGCCGCATCCTCGATTTTCCATTCGTCGCCGGTCCCAGCCATGGCCTCTTCACCGCGAAGGCCCAACGCCTCGGGCGCCAGATCAAGACCCGGATCAAGATGCGTGACGAAGCCCAGGTCTGCCAACTCGTCTCAGAGGGCGTCGGCATCGGCATCGTGTCGCTGTTGAACGCCCGCCGCGCTGCGGGGTCGTGGTCGATCGGACAAGTTGCATTGACCGATCCCTGGACCGAGCGTCGCATGTTTGCCTGTGTTCGCGCAAAGGACTCGCTGTCGCGCCCAGCGAAGCTTTTGTTCGAGCACCTCACAAAAGTCGACGCAGTCGTGGCTCAAGCGTTATCGGATGCTCAGTGAGCAGCAGCATGATTCCGGCTTGCAGGCAAGGTCGTCGATCTGGCCATTGCCATCGTTTGCACCCTGCTTCGCAGGGCGCCGGCACAAAGACAATTCGCGGTGTTACCGCCCGGCCAGCTTCGGAGGTGGACGCATTTCACCGGTCGGACCGGGGGCCGGCCGAGACCGCCATCCTCGTCAGGACACGCCGACCAACGATAGCCTCAATGATCACAATCACCACTGCCGTTCCAAGATTCCACATCAGGTTCATGATGGTGGCGTCGAGGCGATAAAGCAACGACATGGCCGTCGAAGTCATGCCCGCAACGGCCAGTCCGGCTGCCAACGTCACCAGGGCCGGGCGCAGGCGGGCGGCGTGACGTAACATCACAAAAATCGATGCCGACAGTGGTAGGCCGACGAGAAGCACCGTGGCGAAGCACTGAAAAGCCGCGCCCATCCGCAGGCTGCCCGCGTCGTAACTGACCCAGTCTGTCAAGCAACCATAGCCAAGGGTCGCCATCCACACCGCAAGCGGCGGCAGCGGAAGCATCAGCCAGGACCGCGAACGGTCGGGCAGGCTTGCCATCAGGCAACTCAAGGCGGCCAGCGCGCCCGTCAGAAAGGAGGCCGTAGTCCCAACGACGAAAGACGGGTTGCGCAGCTGGATTGCGATGTCCGACCGAAGACCATATTCGACGGCGAGCAGGACCACGACGACAAGTGCGATCAGGAGCCAACAGGCGGCCCGGAAGAGCGGAGGACGAATGACGCGCACTGGCCGCACGGCGTTCGCCAAGCTCTGGATGAGGTCGGTGGTATCCATCTTCTAGTTGCCTCCCTCGCCCAGGAGGCGCCTGAGCGCCTTGATGCCCCGATGGGCAGAAACCTTCAAAGACGCAATCGACATTCCGCTCTGTTCGGCGGCCTCCTTCAATGACCTCTCCTGCAACTTCAAAAGCGTGATGGCCTGGCGCTGGCCCTGCGGAAGTGCCAGTAGGGCGGCGTCCACAGCTCGACCATCCAGTGCCAGCTCACTATGCTGGTCGGGGGCGGCAAAGGCTTCGTGCTCGGTTTCCAACATCACTTCTCCTGCCGCCACGCGCCCCAGGGCGCGCAAGCGATCCGCAACACGATGCCGCGCGATACCAGCCAGCCAGGGCTTGAACGGGCGTGACGGGTCGTATGTGTGCCGAACCTCATGCAGTGTCAGCAGGATATCCTGGACGGTATCTTCGGCATCGCTCGCGTTGCGATGCGCCCGGTTCGCAATCGTTCGCAGATAGGGCGTGATCCCGAGCAACAGGCGGTGATAGGCATTTGTGTCTCCACGTTGCCCCAGCACCATGAGTGCCGTCCATTCCTGCGGGTCCGCCGCACGCAAACCGGACACGTCAAAACCGCGTGGTGAGGTCGGTCAGCCAGGCAGGTGACGCGGCGACAAGCGCGGCTTCCAGTGCGTGATCCGCGCCGGTCAGGATGAGAACTGCAACGGTCACCGCGCTTCCGCCTAGCAAGAGCTTGCCCGCCTTTCCAGCATTCATCATTTTGCCCCGCCAGCGCATCATCGCCGTTCGGGAAAGCGATCCAACGATGAGCAAGGGGACACTCGTTCCCAACCCGAATGCGACCATGACGGCTGCCACGCTTACGAGATCGTGGCCCTGGGCCGCAAGCACCGACGCAGCGCCGAGCGTCGGTCCCACGCAGGGGCTCCAGACGGCGCCCAGCAGAACGCCCACCGCGAACTGCCCCTTGACACCGGTCGGGGTCACGCGGGCGATGAGCCGGCTTCCGGCATTGCTGACGCCGCCAGTGACCATCGCGAAGCGTTGCTGCAATGCGCCGCTCAGCAGGAGGACCCCCAATCCGGCCAACAGGACGGCGGAAATGTTGCGAAACACATCGCCGTCGAGGCCGATAGCGAAGCCCATCGTGGCAACGAACAAACCGATGCTGGCGAAAGACAGCACAAGGCCCGCGACCAACGCCGGGACACCTAAGCGATGCACGGCCAGCGCAGGCCCGAGCACGAGCGGCAACAGTGGCAGGACGCATGGGGACAGGGTCGAGAGTATGCCCGCGATGAATCCGAACCCCATGCTGGCGAATGGCAAGGTCACGACGATATTCCCTGGGTCTAGTCGTTCGCCTTTTCGAGGAGCGTCTTGACCGAATTGGCATCGGTATCACCGGTTGAGCGCCCCTTTTCGGCGGCACCGTGGAACACGATCAGTGTGCTTTGCTTCTGGGCGCCCATGGCCCGGACAATGTCCTTTTGAGTGTCGAAATCGACGTTGTACACGACCAGATCCTTGAACGCGGCTTCGTTCTCGAGGCTGCTCAGGATCGGCCTCTGCTTGGCACAATACGGGCACCAGGGGGCGGTGATGTGGACCAGGATCGGCTTACCCTGATGCTGGGCGGCATCGAACGCCTGCTGCGTAAACGGCACCTCTGTCGCAGCGAAAGCGGCGGAGCCGATACCCGCAGAAAGACCCAGAGCCAACACGGCCACAGCCATCATCCTCGTGAAATGCATCGCAATCTCCTGGCAGCTTATGAACGTCCCGGCAAACGCTGCCAGGCTCGTGATCTAAGGTTCCGATCTATCTGCCAAAAGGTTACAGCGTCGGTGGCCAAAATTCGTGTTGGCACGTAGCCCTCGGCTGCGCAGATGATCTCACGAGACAGCCTCGGCATTTGCTAGCGGCCACCACCGACCGGAAGGATCGCACCGGTCACATAAGAAGCGGCGGGCGACATGAGCCAAATGATGGCCGAAGCGACCTCTTCTGCGGTCCCAGCTCTTCCCATCGGAATGCCTTTTGCGAGGCGATCGAGGCGATCAGGCGCTCCAGCCGCCGCATGTAGCCCAGTCTCGATCAGTCCGGCCGCAACCGCATTGACACGAATCCCCTCACCCGCGACTTCCAGCGCCAACCCCACGGTGAGAGTATCGAGTCCGCCCTTACTCGCGGCGTAGTGGATCCACTCGCCCGCTCCGCCGAGTTTCGCAGCGATGGAAGAGACGTTGACAATATTCCCCCCTCTGCCGCCGCGCCGTGTCGAAAGGCGTCGGACGGCTTCCCTTGCGCAAAGGAATGGACCGGCGACATTGACCGCCAAAACATGGCGCAAAACGTCGTCCCGAAGGTCCTCAAGGCGCGCAAAGCCGCCTGTGACCCCAGCATTGTTGACACAAGCCGGCTAGTGGCACCTCGAGCCTATCAGCAACCCCGAACATCCTCAGAACGCCGTCTTCATTGGCGAGATCAGCCTGGATCGAATGCAAGGTGAGGCCCTCGTGCCGCTGCTCTTGCACAAAGGCGTCTGCGGCCTGCGAATCTGTTGAGAAATTGATGAGGACCGGGTGACCAGCTTGCGCGAAAGAGCGCGCCACGACCGCGCCGATGCCGCGCGAACCGCCCGTGACGATAATCAAGCCCTTGCGTGAATCCTCTCTGCTCATTGGGGGAGTGTGGACCAAGGCTCGACGGATTGGCCAATACGACTTGCGTTATTTTTCAGACGCAGTGCATATGGTCCCGACATGAGACGCAAGCTTCTTCCGTTCGACGTCGGTCACGGCGAGGAACTCGCGAAGCGCTGGCGAGATGTCCTCCTCGCGCCAAACAACTGTGAGAGGCGCCATCGGAACAGGCGGCGAGAGCGGAACGAACGTCACGCCGCGCCGCCGTTGGCCGTCAGCGGCAGCCTGGGGCACAAGCGAGACGCCCACGCCCGTAGTCAGATCGCCTTCCAAGTTAAGGGTTACGTGGAGAACTAGTTGAGGACGAGTTGCTACTTGAGTGCCACAACAACCTCAACCTCAACCGCGGCACTTCGGGGCAACTGAGCAACCCCAACACTGGTCCGCGCGTGGGCGCCGCGATCTTTGCCGAACAATTCGAAGATTAGCTGTGACGCACCGTCGGCTACGGAGCTCTGCTGGTTGAAATCGGCAGCGCTATGCACAAAGACTGTCAACTTGAGTATTTGGTCGACTCGATCCAGCGTTCCCAACTCTCCACGGAGGGCAGCCAAGGCGCGAATGAACGCGATCCGAGCTCCTCGCTTGCCCTCCTCTAAAGTTACATCCCGCCCGACTTGGCCCACGACATGGACAAAGTCTCCATCCCGTGGAAGCTGTCCGCTGACATAGGCTACCCGATCATGGACAACGACCGGCGTGTATGCCGCGCCTGCAGGTGCCGATGTTGGCAACTCGATACCGAGATCCTTAAGACGATTCTCAACGCTCATCGTATCTCTCGACGTTTGGGCCGAAGCCTTGATAAAGTAGCCAGCGACGTCAGCGCAGCACACAAATGCTGCGCTCGCGCTATCGTGATGGGCGCCCACACAGCCGAGCGCGGAACAACTATCAAGACCGCATTCGGATTTTCCCGGCGAGTGCGACCGTTGATTGGCCGCAACCTCGCCTGGCACACAGTTGTTGGACTAGAGTCTTCTGCGCGCCTCGATCCAGTGGGGGATGATCGCGGTCGCGGCGATGATCGAGAAGACAAGGATGGCTATTGCCAATACCGCCCTCCCGGTTCCGAAACAGGCGCTCACCCCCAGCGCGGCCAGCGACGCGCTTCCGATCTGGAAAAACCCCACCAGCCCGGACGCGGTGGCGGCATGTTTTGGTTCGCTGGCAATAGCGCCCGAGACAGCCAATGACAGTGACGAGCCGTTCGACAGGCTAACCAGAAACATCGGTGCGACAATGGTGGCGGCGCACATGACTGGCGAGGCCAAGGTCAACACGAAGGTCAGACCACCGAGACAAAAAAAGCATACACCACCGGCAACAATGCCATCGTAGGACAGGTGCTCGATCAGCCGCTTCGAGACGAAGTTGGCCAGAATGATCCCGCAAGTGAGCGGCAGATAAAGCCACCCGCTGACTGTTTCCGGCAAGCCGAGGCGCTCGAAAAGAAAGGGGGACTGGGTCAAGTACACGAACCAGGCGCAGTAGATCGCGCAGACCACGAGGGCGTAGCGAATAAACGCGCCGTTGCGCAACACGACGGTAAATCCGGCCAAAAAAGCGCCGTCGTGACGCTTCTTCGGACCCGTTTCGTTGAGCAGCATCAAAGTCAGACATAGCGCGATGGCACCAAACACAGCGACAAAGATAAAATCGGCCCGCCAGCCGAATGCGGCCGCAAGGTAGCCACCAATGGCAGGAGCGAGCGCGGGCGACAGCGACACCAGCGGATAGACCACGCTATATACCTTTGCGGAGGCCTTCTTGTCGCATGTGTCGGCGATGACGGCACGACCAATGACCAGCCCCGAAGCCGCGCCGACAGCCTCGACCATGCGCCAGCCTAGGAAACTCGTGAAGCCAACGGCCAAGGCGCAACCGATCGATCCAGCGATGTAAAGAAGGATGCCCGCGACGAGAACGGGCTTGCGGCCCCACCGATCCGACAGCGGACCATAACAGAGCTGCGCCGCCGCGAGCGCCATCAGATAGACCGCCACCGTCTGTGGCATTTGCCAACCCGCAATCCCAAGTTGCTGCGCCATTACGGGCATTGCGGGCAAATAGACGTCCGAGGCAATGAGGCCGAAAGCGCTCAGCGCTGCGACGACAAGAACCAGTGTGGGTCGCATGAATAGCTCCTGCGCTCGGACGCGGTTGAATTGCGCCGAAATTGACGAACGGCGTCCGCCGCCGGCAGAGCGGATTGCTAAAGAGGATTGCGACGTGCGAAAATGCATAGAAATGCAGGCAATGGCTGCAAAATCGCATTCAGTCGGTGGACATGAACTGGGACGATGTTCGAATCTTTCTCGCGATTTATCGCGCTGGCACGCTGGTTGGGGCCGGGTTGGCGCTGAGTGTCGACCAAACCACGGTAGGACGACGCCTCGCTGCGCTCGAGAAGCGCCTGGGCTCAACACTCTTCCTGCGCACCAATGCGGGCTATGTGCTGACGGCAAGTGGCGAGGAAGCCTTGCAAGCGGGCGAGGCAATGGAGCGCCTTGCGGTCTCCTTCGAACACCGTAGCGCAGGATCGGATGCGCGCGTGGCGGGTGATGTCCGGGTCACAACTACGGACTCTCTCGCGATCGACTTCGTGATTCCCGCGATCGATCGGGTCCGCATCAACCACCCGGACATCAGAGTCATTCTCACCACGACGACGAAGCTGCTCGATCTCGGTCGAAGGGAAGCGGATATCGCTGTCCGCACCCTGCGCCCGGCACAATCGGATCTGATCGTGCGCAGACTGGCCGAGTGGGAGGTTGGCCTCTACGCATCCCGGAAATATCTCGATGCACGCGGTAGACCTCGACAGAGCTCGGCGTTCGCTGGCCACGATCTGGCGATCTACCAGCCCGGCATCACGAACAGGCAGGGCGCGACGCTGGCGGGCGAGTCCATCGCGGAAGGGAAGATCGTCGCGGAATTGGATTCCAGCCTGATGCTAGCGAGCGTCGTCCGGGCGGGGCTGGCGTTAGGGGAATTACCGACCTATCACGCCCAGCGCGATCCGGATCTTGTTCGGATCTGGCCTATGCGCAAGCGAGCCGCACCCTACGAAGTGTGGCTTGTGCTGCATGCGGATCTGGCACGCACGGCTCGCGTGCGCGTCGTTGTCGAAGCGATTGCCGCGCTGTTCGAGCAGGGCTAAGCGGAAAGTAGCGGTGGTCTCGTAGCTTGGCTTGTGATGGTCGATATTGCCATGCCAACAAACGCGTATGGCGTTCGCACCGCTGCTCCGCGGCATGCCGGACGGGAGGAACTCAAGCGCCACCGATTCAGCGAACGCGATCGCCGAAGATCGGAGTTTGGCGTAGAAAATCGTAGGATTGGTAGCGGGGGAGAGACTCGAACCCCCGACCTTGGTGCTGTTCTTTAACGATCAGTCGCCGGACGACCGGTAGACTCAACGTTTTCCATAGCCGTTTCAACACCAGCCCGCCGTTGCAGACTTAAGTTTCTGCCAACGCACTCCTAGATGATGATCTTCTGATCGGTGCAGATGTCCGATTTGCGCGCCCGAATATCCAAATCTACGACGCCCACGTAGCCGACCTGTTCCAATGGGTCTGTGCGCGGTATCTCGTTGGCGTGCTTACAGAAACAAACTGGCGGAGAGAGTGTCAGTCAACTCCCTTTGAAAGACAAAGCATTTTTGACTTTCGTCCGCCAAAACCCACCAATTGAGCTACGGCCGCAAACGAGCGTTTCGCCTCCAATCTTTTCAAGAAATCATCATGGCGCATCACGCACGCGCTCAGTTTCCGCCGGCCGTGGACCGCAGGTTGATTGGCGTTTGCCTGCTCCGAATGCAAAGGTCACACGTTCGAATCGTGTCGGGTGCGCCAGTTTCCCTTAATTCTATAGGATTATCGCGTCGTCAGGCGGCCCACTGTTAATACCCTAGCGGATGGCAGCCACGATGGTCACTACAATGAGAATGATAGTAACGACCGCACCTGAAACATAAAGAATGGTTCTGATGCTGCCGCCTTTGGCGGCCTTGCCGCCGCGCAAATAGACAGCAACGTGGATCAGACGAATTGCGATATAGATCCATACGAGCGCTGCAAGTGTGACGGGGCTAATCCCCACCATCATAGCCAGCACAGCCGGAACCACAAAAGGCGGCAGCGCCTCCACCGTGTTCAAGTGAACGCGATCGATCCGGTAAAGCAAGTTGTCGTCATCCAACGGCAAGACAGGTCCAGAGAGTGCCCCAGCCCTACCTTTGGACGATCCCGAATAGACCGCCAGCCCAATTGACACGAGGCAAAGGAAGAGCACTCCGACGATGCTAAACGAGTAGGCTGCCATACAGAACTCCGCAAATTGCGATCACGTCGCATGGACACGCGAGCATCATGCCTCGCGGGCGGTGCGCTCGGCGTACCGTTTCAGATAGAGCGGCCAACCCTGATCACCCTCAACGCCGTCGCGCACGCCTTCCCAACCGTGGCCATGACGTTCGAGGTGACGGTGCTCCAGTTCCAATCGCGTCCGGCCTGGCGTCTCGGCGATGAACCGCACCTCCCACTCACTGGTCTTGTCGGGATCTGTTTCGATTTGCCAACGCGGGCTGATGTCCCAGCTTAGAACCACGCGATCTGGCGGCTCAAAAGCCAACACACGCGCCCAGCGGCATTCGCTCCCATCGACACCTCGATCATAAACGTGACCCCCAACCCGGGGTTCGAACACAGTCTCTGCGATGGGGACGGAGAGCAAATTGTGCTCGCGAGGCTTGAAGCTGCCGAAGTCTTCAGTGAAGACCTTGAACGCACGCTCGATAGGCGCCTCGACCACGATGGATTGTTTGATGGGCGCGGCCGATACACGTTTGTTCATTGCTGGTCCTCCACTGATTTTTCGACGGCCACTTTGTAGGCCGCCAGTGTGCTGCTCCAGAACCGGTCAAGCCAGGCGCGCATCTGGCCGAGCCCCGCCGGATCGATGTGATAAATGTTGCTGGCCCCCTTTGGCTCGGCACGAACCAAACGAGATTCGCGCAGCACCTTCAGATGCTGGGAGACGGCTGACTGGGAGACCGTCAGTTCTCGAGTGAGTTCAACGACAGTCCGAGGCCGCGCGCCCACCAGTTCGAAAATTCGCCTGCGAGTGGGATCGCCGAGAGCGGCCAATTGCACGCTGTCTTTAGGCATGGCTGGCCGACGTCAGATCATTAGTCATAACTAATGATTAGTGCAGACTAATGATTGCGTCAAATGGAGATGTAGCCAAGCTTTCGCATACCGATCACAGGCAGGTCATGACACGGAACTTCGCCACCCCCGAGCCGCAGCGGCGACCACGGCGAGAGTGGCCTTGGCGCCGTCCGCCTCGCCCTTCTCGAAGTCGCCTTCGGTCTGCGCCATCGAGTTCGTGACGTGAGCGAAGCAGACGATCGAGTTGCCGCTCGTCGTGCCGAAAGCGTAGAGCGCTGCGGCCTCCATCTCCACGGCGAGAGTCCCCAGATCCCGCGCTCGCGAGATCGCCGCTTCGGTCTCGCGATAGGGAGCATCCGTCGTCCAGGTCGAGCCGCGATGCAGTTTCTCCGGCAGCGAACGGCCCGCGCGCTCGACGCGATCCAGAAGCGACATGTCGGGTGCCGCCGCAAAAACCGAGCCAGGCAGGTAGTGATAGCTCGTCCCCTCGTCGCGCAGCGCGCGGTCGATCAGGACGAAATATGGAGTTGGTCCTATAGCATTGATCTGGCCCGCCGAGGTGACGCTGACCAGCAGCCGGCAGCCCGACGCGAAGAGCTGCTCGGCGACCAGGACGGCGAAGGGGGCGCCGACCGCGCAGCCGACAATCCCGACCTCGCCGATGCCGTCGAGATCGAAGGCCATAAGTTCGGTGTGGTAGCAGGCCCAACCTTCGTGGATCCGGCCGGCGCCGGTCCGCTTGAGGTGGCGGACGACGTCACCGTCCGGATCGAGCACGCAGATTTCGGGCACAGCGACGAGCGGCAACTGCCTCTGTCGGCGCGCCTCCCTCAACAGGGATTCAGGCCGGAACACCGAGGGCGCCTTGTGATCCTTGATGCCGACGATCGGCCACGCGGGTTCCGCGCGATGAGACTTATCATCCATGATGCACCTGACGAGTTGTCTCAAGCCGCGGATTCGACCGGCAGGCCGGCGGCTTTCCATTCGGGGTAACCGTCCTCAAGACGGCGAACGCGATAGCCGCGCGCCCTCAAGGCTGACACGGCTTCGAACGAAAGGACGCAATAGGGACCGCGACAGTAGGCGATCACCTCGCGCCCCTTCGGAAGTTCGCCGAGGCGTCGTTCCAGTTCGGCAAGCGGAACGTTGAGCGCGCCCGGTAGATGGCCCAGCGCGAACTCGTCCTCGGGGCGCACGTCGAGCAACGTTACCACTTCGTCCCGCAATCGCGCGACCAAGTCGTCACGCGAGACGGGCTCAAGCGCATCACGGGCCTGGAAGTAATCGGTCACAACACGACCGATCTCGGCGACATTCCGTTCGCCGACGCGCCCCAGCGCTTTGATCAGCGTGACCACTTCGGCGTCGCCGGCGAGACGATAGAGGATGTGTTTGCCGCGACGCTCGGTCTCGACGAGACGCGCGCGCCTCAGGATCTGCAGGTGCCGCGACGTGTTGGCGAACGTCAGATGTGCCCGAGCCGACAGCTCCTCGACGGTGCGTATCCCCTGCGCAAGGTGCTCCAGGAGCTCAAGCCGGTGGGCATGGCCAAGCGCCTGTGCCACCTGGGCAAGGTTTTCATAGATCGCCTGTTTCGGTCCCGAGCTTGACACGGCGCCCTTTCAATATATCATTCAGCAGATCGATTGAATGTTTTTAGCGTTTCTCAAGAGGGAGTGCAAGTCCATGATTCTCCGCCAGTTCTTGCATAGCGATCCAGTCGGTATCTCCTACCTTTTCGGCTGCGGCGGCAAAGCCGCCGGCGCGGTCGTCGATCCGGTCGGCGATATTCAGCCCTACCTTCAGGCCGCCGACAATGCCGGCATGCGGATACACTACGTCATCGACACCCATGTCCATGCCGATCACCTGTCGGCGGGCCGGGCACTCGCCGCTGCAACGGGAGCCGAGTACGTGCTCTCGACGGAGGCTGGCGTATCGTTCCCGTACAAGCCAGTGAACGACGGCGATGTACTTCCGCTCGGCAACGTTTCCGCCACCGTGCTGCACACGCCCGGTCACACGCCCGAGCACATCTGCATCCTTGTGACGGACCGCACCCGCGCCAACGAGCCGTGGTTCGTCTTCACCGGACACACGCTCATGGTCGGCGATCTCGGCCGCACCGAGCTTGCGGCGAGCGCGGAGGAAGGCGCAAGGCAATTGTTCAAGAGCGTGCGAAGGCTGAAGGAGCTTCCTGACTACGTCGAGGTGCTGCCGGGCGCCTATGCGGGCTCGGTCTGCGGCCGCCGCCTGAGCGGCAAGCCATCGTCCGCAATCGGCTTCGAGAAGCGGCACAATCAGGCGTTCACGATCGAGGACGAAGCCGAGTTTGTGCGGTTCATGGTCGCCGAGATTCCGCCGGCACCACCGGAAGCCGCGAAGATCAGGGCGGCAAACTCAGGCACGGCCGCGGCTGCGGCCTGATCTCATGACCGAGGCTGTAAGCGGTCCACAGACAGCGTCGTCTGTCCGGCTGGGGCTGAAAGAGAACTGGCCGCAGTTCGCGTTGCTCGTCCTGATCAACGCCTTCGTCGGGGGAATGGTCGGAATCGAGCGGACGGTCGTGCCGCTGATCGGATCCGAGGAGTTCAAGATCAGTTCGACGACCCTCGTCGTTTCCTTCATCGTCAGCTTCGGCGTCGTGAAGGCATGCGCCAACCTGGTCTCCGGCCAGCTCGCCGACGCCTGGGGACGCAAACGTGTTCTGATCCTCGGCTGGCTTGTCGGGCTGCCGGTGCCGTTCATGATCATGTGGGCGCCGAGCTGGGGATGGGTCATCGCAGCGAACGCCCTTCTCGGCATCAACCAGGGTTTGGCCTGGTCGATGACGGTGATCATGAAAATCGATCTCGTCGGGCCGAAGTCGCGCGGGCTTGCTGTCGGACTGAACGAGTTCGCCGGCTATCTCGCGGTCGGCGTGACCGCCTTCCTCACAGGGTATCTTGCCTCGAAGTACGGACTGCGGCCGGCGCCGATCTACCTCGGCGTTGCCTATGCGGTGTTGGGCACAGTGCTGTCGATCCTGCTGGTGCAGGATACCCGGGAGCACGTCCGCCTGGAGACTGCGGCGCATGCACGTCAAGCGTCTCCGATCAGCTTCCGGGAGATATTCGTCCTCACGTCGTTCGGGGATCGCAATCTGTTCGCCGCGTCGCAGGCCGGGCTCGTCAATAATCTCAATGATGGGATGAGCTGGGGAATCTTCCCGCTGTTCTTCGCCTCGTTCGGCCTCCACGTCGATCGGATCGGCATACTGAAGGCTGTCTATCCGGCCACCTGGGGCATCCTGCAGATCGCCACGGGCCCTCTTTCCGACCGTTGGGGCCGCAAGGGCTTGATCGTGGCCGGCATGTGGGTGCAGGCCGCGGGTCTCTTCCTGACCGCAGCAACAAGCCATTTCGAATGGTGGCTGGTCGGCAGCCTTTTGCTCGGACTTGGCACGGCCATGGTGTACCCGAGCCTGATCGCCGCCGTGTCCGATGCTTCGCATCCAAGCTGGCGCGCACGCTCGCTCAGCGTCTACCGCTTCTGGCGCGATCTCGGTTACGCGATCGGGGCGCTGTCGGCCGGCATCATCGCCGACCTGTTCGGCATGACCTGGGCGATCGGAGTGATCGGCGCGCTCACTTTCCTCTCGGGGGCGATAGTGTTCGTCGCCATGGAGGGCCGGCCCGGAGCACAACAATGAACGAGACCTTTTCAGGACGCTGCCTTTGTGGGGCGGTACGCTTCGAGGCGCTAGGTCGACCGAAGGGAGTCTTCTGGTGTCACTGCGATAGCTGCCGCCGCCATTCCGGCGCCCCCGTCAGCGTGTTCGTCGGGTTCGAGAACGACGCTGTCGCGATGATCGAGGGTACCATCGCCACGTTCAAATCATCGCCAGGAACCACACGCGGCTTCTGCGCCCGCTGCGGCTCGACGCTGACCTGCGCTACGGTGCATTTTCCGACGGAGACTCACTACCACGTCGGCGCTTTCGATCGGGCGGCGGAGCTCCGACCGGGGAAACATTTCTTCGCCAGCGAGCAGCTTCCCTGGTTGCAGCTTGACCACAGCGAGCAAAGCAAATGACTGCGACGACGCGGCCGATCTATCTCGATTACAACGCGAGCACACCGCTTGATCCAGCCGTGGCGGAGGCAATGCGGCCATTTTTGGACGACGCGTTCGGCAATCCTTCTAGCGGCCATTGGGCCAGCGCGCCGGCGAAGGCCGCGCTCGATCGGGCCCGCAGCCAGGTCGCCGGCCTCCTCGGCGCAGCACCCGACGAGATCGTATTCACCAGCGGTGGCAGCGAAGCGAACAATCTGGCGATCAAGGGCACATTCTTTGCACCGAACCGCCATGGCGCGCACATCGTCACCTCGGCCATCGAGCATCCAGCCGTCCTTGCTCCGTGCCGGTTTCTCGAACGGTTCGGCGCTACTGTCACGTATGTTCCGGTGGACGCGACAGGCTTGATCGATCCAGAGGACGTGCGGCGCGCCATTACTCCGCAGACGCTGTTGATCAGCATCATGCACGCCAACAACGAAGTCGGCACCATCCAGCCGATCGCCGAAATCGGCGCGATCGCGCGAGAGCATGGAATCCGCTTCCACACCGACGCGGCTCAATCGGTCGGAAAAATTCCGACCAAGGTAGACGAACTCGGTGTCGATATGCTGACGATCGCCGGTCACAAGCTCTACGCCCCGAAGGGCGTCGGCGCGCTGTATGTCAGGCGAGGCCTCGAACTTGAGCCGTTGATCCACGGCGCCGGTCATGAATCAGGCCGACGCGCCGGAACCGAGAGCGCCCTGCTCGCAGTCGGGCTTGGGGCGGCATGTGCACTGGTCACGGACCTTGCACCCATGAACAAAGTCCAAGTCCTGCGCGATCGCTTATGGCAGGCGCTGCAAGGCGGGCTCGGTGAAGGGGTGGCGCTCAACGGACACCCCACGCATCGCTTGCCCAATACCCTCAACGTGTCGTTCGTCGGCAGAATCGGTTCGGGCATTCTCGCGCAATTGTGCGATGTCGCGGCATCGACAGGTTCGGCATGCCACTCGGGGCAGATCGAACTCTCGCCGGTTCTCGCGGCCATGCGCGTGCCCGAAAGGACTGGAATGGGTGCGATCCGCTTCAGCCTGGGAAGGCACACGACAGTCGATGAGATTGACCAAGTCGTCGCACGCCTAGCCACGATTGCGATGGTCTGATCGCTTCACCTACCGCTTTGTCGCCAGCACAAGAGCAGGTTGGTTCGCACTAACCTCCGCGAGGTGGACATCCATGCCGGCGCGTTCGAGCGCGGCGGATACGTCGGACAGCGCGGGGAATGTGTAGATTTCCGGTGGGAACGACGCGATCGCTTTCGGGTCTGCATTCGTCCGGAACAGCAGTCCGAGACGGCCGCCCGGCTTCAGCACGCGCGCGATCTCGCGCAGCGACTTCTCAATGTCCTTCCAGAAATAGAGCACGTGCACGCACACCGCCTTGTCGAACAAGGCATCAGGGAACGGCAGCGATTCCACGGTCGAAAGGACAACCTCCACACGAGCAACTTCGATGAGCGGCCGGTTTCGTTGCGCCGCGATCTCGACCATCAGTTCGGAGGAGTCCATCCCCACGATGTGCCCCCGAGGAGCCCGTGCGGCGAGTTCCGTCAGGCAGCGGCCATGACCGCATCCTATGTCGAGCACATGATCGCCTAGTTTGATGCCGAGCGCATCCATCGCGCGCAGATTCTCGCGCCAGGTTTCGCGCGCCATGATGAAAGCAACGAGCCGGCCCAAGAGGCCGTGCGCATTACGCGCCTGTTCGGCAATGAACTGAGGACGACGCATCCAGCTTACCATGGCTCGACAATCTGGGTGGCAGGGTGCCTCAAATCCGCAGGACCGGCTCGCCGGAAATGGAACACGTCTCGCCTTTTTTTAAACGCCGCGCCAGATCAATGCGTTGCGGCTAGATCGCCAAGGGCGCGGGTCCGCTCAACAGCGTCGTTCAGCGCCAGGCGCGATTCGCCGAACGCCTGCCTTGCAACGGTGGCTGTGTGCAGCACCTAGGCGGCCAAGCGGCGTTCCTTTTTGTCCGCCTCTCGGTAGTCCCCCGATGCCCTCTTCAGGAAGCGCCAAAGCAGCCTTTCGTGAATCACGATCCGAGGCATAGGCAGTCTGCTTGAACTCGACGCCGTCAAGGGGCCCTCGAATATAGCCCGAGATCGTGTCCGCAGCCATGATGAGCACCGTATCAAGTGTATGGATAAATTTGCTTGTCACCGAACCCTTGGCATGGAGAGGTCGGTACGCTCAACGAATCAATCCGTGCAATCCCTATCGGCGGGACCATCGCGTTCATCGGCGTGCTCACCGGTCCACCGCCAACCGAACTGCGCTTGCCCTTGATGTTACTGCAGCAGCGCCTGCAGGGCGTAACCGTCGGATCTGTGGAAGACCTGCAGGCGATGTGCGACGCGATCGCCATCAACGGAATGAAGCCGATCATCGACAAGACATTCCCGTTCGACCAAGTTGCTCAGGCATTCCGTCACATGGCAAGTGGCGCGCACTTCGGAAAGGTGGCCGTCGCCTTCGGATGATGGAGAAAACTGGGCGCGCGCGCGACGCGTTGTCCCCTCCTTGCTCCCGGAAGGCGTATGGCCGCACGCAGCGCGAGCAGTGCGGCCGCTGCTCCCTCGCAAAATCCATCCTCCGAACCCACAGCCAAAACCTACGGTTTGAGCGGCGATTAGGGGTACCATCGCGGACTAGCCCAACAGCCCTTATCGCACGACCCATTGTTTTTGCTTTCGATTCGACCAATGAGATAAGGAGGAGAAAGTGTATTGGCGGAAGAAGCCTCCTCCGAACCCACGATCAAAAGGTGCAGTTTGCCGGATGATAGCTCGTTGATTTTGCTACCGATTCGGAAAATCGGATGCTGGGAGACTGTGGCATGGCGGAGAGAGTGGGATTCGAACCCACGGTACGGTTTCCCGCACACACGCTTTCCAAGCGTGCGCCTTAAGCCACTCGGCCATCTCTCCGGGAGGCCCTCTCTTGAAGGGCTGAGGCGGATTTTGCAAGGGAGCGCAGGCCGGGAGCGCGAAATTTCCACAACAGATTGAAAACATTGGGTAAATTGATAGCGACGGCAGCCGCGCGCTGCGGCCTTGCGCGCGGACGCGCGCGATTTTGGCCGGCGGTCGGTCAGGGACCGGCGCAAATCAATGGATGCATCCGATCAGCCCGCCTCTTCGTCCGGAGGCTCGCCGCAGGCGCGGGTCAGGAATCTATTGGGCCGCATCGTTCCTGGAAGAACGGATGCCGGATTCCCGCTTTCGCGAGCCCTGTCGCGAGAACGCGAAGTTATGACCACTAGCCGCGCAACACATTCAGTGTCGTCCCTGCCTAGTGCCCAATTGCGCACTAGGCAGGGACGACAGAACCGCGGATGGGCGAACTAACGCACCCACCCTGCATCGTCATGCTCGCTCAGTGATAGCGCGCGGCAAAATCCGCCGTGCGGCGCGGCCACAGGGTTGGTGGCTCCGGCAGCGCCGCGTTTCCCGCATTGTGCGTATCCTGCAGCGCCTCGATGAAATCGGCGAACCATTGCTGGATGGTGCCGCTGTTGAGCTTCTCCATCATCGCTTCCCAGCGCATCCGCCGCTCGGTCAGCGGCATCGCGAGGGCCGTCGCCAGGGTGCGCGCCATGCCGTCGATATCGTGCGGATTGACCAGCAGCGCGGCGTCGAGCTCGTTCGCCGCTCCGGCGAATTTCGACAGCACCAGCACGCCGGGGTCCGCCGGGTTTTGCGCGGCGACATATTCCTTGGCGACGAGGTTCATGCCGTCCTGCAGCGGCGTCACGACGCCGACCTGCGCGGTGCGGTAAAGGCCTGCGAGCACGCCCTGGCCAAAGCCCTTGTTGAGGTAGCGGATCGGCGTCCAGTCGACCTCGCCATGCACGCCGTTGACGTCGGTGACGAGCTTCGCCACCTCGCTCTGCAGATTGCCGTAGGCTTCGATCGCGCCGCGCGAAGGGCGTTGCGATCTGCAGCAGCGACACCGAACGTTTCAGGTTCGGATGCAGCGTCCACATCTTGTCGAACGCCTTGATGCGGTTGACGAGGCCCTTGGAATAGTCAAGCCGGTCGACGCCGATCGCGAGCGTCTCGCCATTGAGGCTGCGCCGCAGCCGCGTCACGTCGGGATGCGTCATCGCCTTGGTCGCCTGCTGCGCGAACTTGCCGGGATCGATGCCGATCGGAAACACCGCGGCGCGGGTGCGGCCGAACGACGAATTGATCACGCCGTCGCGCACCTCGAAGTCGAGATCGTGCTGCACATAGCTCAGGAAGTTCTCGCAGTCCTCATCGGTCTGGAAGCCGATCAGGTCATAGGACAGCATCGCCTCGATCAGCTCGCGATGATTGGGCACGCCCGCGATCACCGCGCGCGCCGGCCATGGCGTGTGCAGGAAGAAGCCGATCGGCTGCGTGACGCCGAGATCGCGCAGCTCGGCGCCGAGTGCGAGGAAATGATAATCTTGGACCCAGAACACGGAATCCGGCTTGCGGAAGCGCAGCAACGCGCGCGCCATGAACGCGTTCACTTCGCGATAGCTCGCGTAGTCCTCGCGAGACGCACGAATCAGATCGGCGCGCGAATGCATCGCGGGCCACAGCGCCGAATTGGCAAAGCCTTCGTAATAGCCGCCATAGTGCGCGGCCGGCAGATCGAGCATCGCCAGCGCGCCCGCCCCGAGCGCTTCGACCTCTGCGAAAGGTTCCTTCAGGTTCCCGTCGCGGACGCGTCCGCTGGAACCAACCCATATTGCCCCTGTCTTTTCCACCACCGGCAACAATGCCGCAGCCAGCCCCCCCGTCATGGGTTCATTGGGTTTTCCGCGCGAGACGCGGTTCGATACGACGACGAGGTTCACCAGGTCCCCTCCTGTTGGTCAACTCGCGTATTAACAACCATTCATCAAGATGGTTCCTGATCAAGGAATCTCCCAATTGAAACCAAATTCTGGCGAACACGCACGGAACTCGCGGGAACTCGCGAAAAGAAAATTACGCGCGAGGTTGACGCCACGACGCAAAAGCACCGTATTCGATTCGGCTGCGATGAATGCGTTTCGGTTAGGACAGGCTAACGTCCCTATCAACGTCGAGCAGATGCGCGAGGAATTCGCGCACATCGCTCGGTCCGTCGAAATGTCCGGCGACGCCGGTTGCGCGACGGCCGACGGAGAACGCTAGACCGTCGAAATCGGGCATGATCGCGAACACGGTCTCGTCGGTGACGTCGTCACCGATGAAGAACGGGCGCCGTCCCTTGAACGGCTCATGCGTCATCAGCTCGAGCACGCCGGTCGCCTTGGTGAAGCCGGAATGCTTGATCTCGCAGACGCTCTTGCCCGGCAGCACCTCGATCGGCGCATTCGGCAACTCCGCGCGGATCAGCGACACCGCTTCATAGATCGCCTTCTCCGCCTGCGGCGCCAGCCGATAGTGCAGCGCCAGTGAATAGCCCTTGTCCTCGAGCAGAATGCCGGGGCTGAGCTTCGCGATCGCGGCAAGACGGCGCTTCAATTCCTTGTCGAGCGGCGGCGCGTGTGCGGCAACCGCCTCGCTGTCCGGCTGCAGCCGCATCTCGGCGCCGTGGCCGCCGATCGCAGGAAACACTTCCGGCGCGAAGATCAGGTCGATGTCATTGAGGGAGCGGCCGCTGACCAGCGCCAGCGCGCCGTGGGTGCGCTCATGCAGCTGCTTCAGCGTGGTCGACAGTTCGGGCGGTACCCAGACCTCGCGCGGCGTCGGCGCGAAATCGAGCAGGGTGCCGTCGATGTCGAGCAGCACCGCGGCCTGGCGGAGCGGCGGAATCAGCGACGCCGGCGTCGGCACGCTGTCCGTCCTGGCGTCAGGGGCGATGTCATCATCCATGGGCATCTCGGCCACGTCATGTTTCGTCATAGTCTACTCCACACATGCCAGTGGTCGCGCGACAGATTCGAGCGATTTCCGCTCGGCCGCGACGGCGTAGCGCCATGCGACCGCTGCGGCGACCATCATGAGCGCCGACCCCAGCAGGTAGCCGGCGAAGACGCTGTTGCGCGATCCGGTGTCGATCAGCACGCCGAACAGCGCCGGTCCAATCACGCCGCCAATGCCGGTGCCGATCGCATAGAAGGCGGCGATCGCGAGCGCGCGGACCTCCAGCGGAAACGTCTCGCTGACGGTAAGATAGGCGGCGCTCGCGGCCGGCGAGGCAAAGAAGAAGATCACCATCCAGGCGATGGTCTGGGTCTGCGCGCTGAGCACGCCGATCGAGAACAGATAGCCGGACAGCGCCAGCAGCACGCCCGAGATGCCATAGGTCAGCGCGATCATGGTGCGGCGGCCGAGCGTATCGAACAGGCGGCCGAGCAGCAGCGGCCCGAGGAAGTTTCCGGCGGCGAAGGGGAGGATGTACCAGCCAACATTGCTGGCGGCGACACCGAAGAAGTCGGTCAGGATCAGCGCGAAGGTGAAAAAGATCGCATTGTAGAAGAACGCCTGCGCGGCCATCAGCGTGAGCCCGACCAGCGAGCGCTGCCGGTAGGTGGAGAACAGCGTCACCGCGACCTCACGCAGCGGCGTGTGATCGCGCATCCGCAGCCTGATCTTCTCGAAGTCTGCGCTCGATTGTTCGTGGCCGAGCACGGAGGTCTCGATATCGGCGACGATCTTGTGGGCCCGGTCGGGGTAGCCGTGGATCATCAGCCAGCGCGGGCTCTCCGGAATCCACATCCGCATCAGCAGCACGACGAGGCCGAGCACCGCGCCGGTGAAATAGGCGATCCGCCAGCCGTGGTCCGGCGCAAGGAACGCGGGATCGAGCAGGATGATGGCGCTCAGCGCACCGATCGCCGCCCCGATCCAGAAGCTGCCGTTGATGACGAGATCGGTCCAGCCGCGATAGCGCGCCGGCACCAGTTCCTGGATGGTCGAATTGATCGCCGTATATTCGCCGCCGATACCGGCACCGGTGAGAAAAGCGAAACAGCGCGTAGCTCGCGACATTCCACGACAGCGCGGTCGCGGCGGTCGCCGACAGATAAAGTGCGAGCGTGATGAAGAACAGCTTCTTGCGCCCGATCCGGTCGGTAAGCCAGCCGAAACCCAGCGCGCCGAGCACGGCGCCGGCGAGATACGCGCTGCTGGCAAGACCGACATCGGCATTGGAGAAGCTCATCGTCGGGCTGTCCTTCAGCGCACCCGACAATGCACCCGCGAGCGTCACTTCCAGCCCGTCGAGGATCCAGGTGATGCCAAGCGCCAGCACGACGCGGGTGTGAAAGCGGCTCCAGCTGAGATTGTCGAGCCGGACCGGAATCGAGGTCTCGATGATGCGGTCATCGTCCGGCGTGACCGGAGCCACGGCCTGTTGCGTCGTCGCGGAACTCAATTGTGTCGGCTGCAGTGTCATCAGGATCGACCAATGAGAAAAACCCCGGAACGATCTGTTCCAAGGCTCACTCACCCGGAATTGCGGCAAACGCAGTGCCCGCCACGCGACGTCAACGCCGCAGGCCGGCAAGGGTTCCCGCAATGCGGCATAGGAACCGCGATCGCGGCGAGCTGTTCTCGGCTTAAAAGACACGGAGGCAGCGATGGCCGCACACAAGAAAGCAACGCGCAAGACGGCAAGGACATCACCGGCACGCTCCGCGAGCACGACGCGTCGCAGGCGTGGCGCAAGCAAGAGGACGGCGAAGCGCTGGTCGCAGCGGGTGACAAAGGAGAGCGACGCGCTCGACCTCGAGCACGGCGTGTTCAAGCAAACCAGCGCGAAGAAGATCGCATCATCGCTGAAGCGATCCGCCGAGCACAGCGCGCGCCGCAAGAGCGGCGCCTATCGTTCCGCGCTGTCGATGCTGACTTTCTATATCAACCGCGCCGGCAAGACGCTGCCGAAGATCGAGCGATCACGGCTGGAGCGCGCCAAGGTCGAGTTGAAGCACCAGTTCGGACGGGACTAGTCGCATCATCCCGCCAACCAACAGCGTCGTCCCGGCGCAGGCAATTAATTCGTCGTCCTGGCGAAAGCCAGGAGGTGGATTCACATTCGAAGTGCAACACTTGAGCAAAGGACTCGGCAGGCGTGCGGTAGTCAAGGCATTTGCGCGGGGTGTTGTTGTAGGCGGCGATGAACTGGCGGAACCTGGCGGTCGAGAGGGTGACGAGATCCGTCTTGCGGGGAATAAAGCGGCGCATCCTGCCGATGGCGTTCTCGATGCCACCCTTCTGCCAGGGGGCATGGGGATCGCAGAAGAAGGTCGCGATCGAGAGGCGGTGCAGCGCCAGGTGACCGGCGAACTCGGTGCCGTTGTCGAAGGTAACGCTCTGGCGCAGCTCTTGTGGAAGGGTCGCGAAGAAGCCCACGAGATGGCGGGCGACACCGCGCGCGACCTTGCTGGCAAGGCGGATGCCGAGCAGCAGCCGCGAGGTGCGCTCGTGCACGGCCAGCACGGCCTGACCGTATTTCGAGAACATCATCAGGTCGGCCTCCCAGTGTCCGGGCACGCTGCGGTCGGCCGCTTCGAGCGGCCGATTTGCCAAGGGTACACGGCCTTCGATGAAGCTTGCGGGGCTGCCGCCCCGCTTGCCGCGGCAGCCGCGCTTGCTCTTGGCGCGCGGCAGATAGCGCCGCCAGTTGAAGTCCGTGGTGCGCCTGAGTTGGCCATAGATGAAGCGGTAGATGGTCTCGTGGGAGATCACCTTGCGCCCGTGCTCGCGGGCCAGCCGGCCAGCGACCTGCTCGGGCGACCAGCCGCGGCGAAGGCGTTGCAACACCGCGCGGCGCAGGCCGGGCTCCCGTTCGAGGCGTCCGCCCGTCCAGCGCCGCGCTCGCATCTGGTGCTGGGCATAGCTCGGCGTGTAGCCGACCTGGCTCCCCCGATTGCGCCTCAGTTCCCGAGAGACCGTTGATGGCGAGCGATCCAGAGCTGCCGCGATTTGCCGGACCGAGCTGCCATTGGCCGATAGGCAGGCAATCTCGCATCGGTCGTCCAGAGAGAGCTGCTTGTAAGTCCGCCCCATGGCAACACCTCCTCAAGGAAGTGTTGCACTTCGTTTGTGAACTCAGGGGACCCATACGCCGCGGCCCAACAAAAGGGCACGCGGCGAGTTGCACTTAAAACAATAGTGAGTGGTGGTAATGGGTCCTGGCTTTCGCCAGGACGACGATGGATAGATCCGCGCGCCCCTTATGCCGCGCGGATATTGGCCATAAAGCGGTCGAGCTCCTCGCGCAGCCGCGAGCTCTCGACCGACAGCGAGCGGGCCGAATTCAGCACCTCTTCGGAAGCAGCTCCGGTCTCGGTGGCGCCGCGATTCACCTGGGTGACGCTGGACGCCGCCTCCTGCGTACCCTGCGCAACGTTCTGCACGCTGCGCGCAATCTCCTGCGTTGCCGCGCTCTGCTGCTCGACCGAGCTTGCGATGTTGGTCGCGATCCCGGAGATCTGGCCGATGGTGCCGCCGATCTCCTTGATGGCGGCGACCGATTCCTGCGTCGCCGCCTGCATGCCCGAGATATGGGTGGAGATCTCGTCGGTGGCCCTGGCGGTCTGGCTCGCCAGCGACTTCACCTCGGCCGCAACCACCGCGAAGCCGCGGCCGGCATCGCCGGCGCGCGCGGCCTCGATGGTGGCGTTCAGCGCCAGCAGATTGGTCTGCTCGGCGATCGCCGTGATCAGCTTGACGACGTCGCCGATCTCCTGCGCTGCGCGCGAGAGCTTGCCGATCCGGGCATCCGTCTGCTCGGCCTGACGCACGGCGGAATCGGCAATCTGGCTGGACTCCTTGGCGCGACGGCCGATCTCGTCGACGGACGCCGACAGCTCCTCGGTTGCGGAGGCGACCGATTGCATGTTGCTGGAGGCTTCCTCCGAGGCGCCGGCGACCTGGCTCGACAAGTTCTGCGTGGTCTCCGCCGTCCGGGTCAGCGTACCGGCCGCGGATTCGAGCTGCACGGCGGAGGCCGACACGTTGGAGACGATCGAGCCGACCGCGGATTCGAATTCGTCGGCAAAGCGAATCAGCTCGTTGCGCCGCGCGGTCGCACTCGCCTTGTTCTGCGCTTCCTGGGTCGCGGCATCGCGTTCGGCCTTGGCGATCGCCTGGACCTTGAACTCCTCTACGGCGCCGGCCATCTCGCCGAGTTCGTCGCGACGGCCGAGGCCCGGCAGCACGACGTCGAAATTGCCCGCCGCGAGCTCGCGCATCGCCGCACACATCGCCGCGATCGGTCGCGAAATACCCTTGCCCAGCAGGAACGCCCAGACCAGCCCGAGCACGAAGCTGCCCGCGGCGAGCATCAGGATCAGCTGCTCGGTCTCGCCGATCATGGTGTACGATTCGTTTTCAAGCCGCTTCTGGTCGCCGAGCAGATCGGACTTCATCGCCGCCGCGCCCTGGCTGATGGCGGCCGCGGACTCCGTCATCCCGACGGTCAGTTCGTCGATCGACTTCGCGTTCGCGATCAGCTTGGCGAGCGCCTCGCGGTACTCTTCGAGCAGCGCGGTGATGTCCTTCACGCTCTGGGTAATCCGCTCGTTATTCGAGGTGATCGCCTTCACCAGATTGTCGGCGAATTTCAGCCGGGCGAGCGCGCTGGAAGCGACCGTCTTGTCGCCGTTGACGACGAAGGTATTGACGGCCCCGGTGATCGACTGGAGCTGGTCGGCCACCTTCTTGGCGCCGAACTGGATCGACTGCAGCTCGGAATCATCGGCGTTGCTCGGGAGATCGTCGAGCTTGTAGCGCATCGAGGTCGCGCTGCGGGTCAGCTTGTTCTGCGCGGTCTGTGCGCTGTCGTTCTTGATGCGGACGATCTCGGCGAAGATCTTGGTGAAGGCGCGGAATTCGCGCTCCAGCTTGGTGATCTGCTCGAGCCGGGCCGGGTTGGTGGTGCCCTTCATCGACGCCATGATGGCATCCTTCAGGCTGCCCTCGGCGGCGAGCGCGGCCTTGGCGTCGTCCTCCTTGCCGGTCGCAACGAAGTAGCGCGCCAGCGAACGGTAGGAGATCAATTCGCGATCGATGTTGCGGGCCAGATCGGCTTCCGCGACGCTCTGGCGATAGGAGCCGACGCCGGCGGAGACCCGCTCGAAGCCCATATAGGCAAAGCCCATGGTGGCTGCCGAAAGCGCCAGCGTGACGGCAAAGCCGAGCACGATCTTGGCGCGAAATCTGAGGGTTGGGATCCTGATCGACAACGATCGCTTCAGCCCCGGCATTCCAACCCCCGTCTTCATTCTGAAAACCACGCGAGGTCCGGCAGCAACCCGCCCCAGACCCCGGAGCGCAAAACTAAGGCAGAATCGATAAGGCCCGGTAAATGGGCAGCGGCCGCTTGGCCCGGCGCGATACTACCTTGGTCGGGCTAGGCGGGTGGGTAAGATGATTGACGCGCAGGTCCGGCCCGATAGTTTAGAACCGATCAAACCTGTCCCTGCCCGGGCCAGGAGAACACACATCGGGAGGTGTCCCATGTCATCGCGTCGACCGGCGCCATTGGCGCTTGCGGCGAGCGTAGCTGCCGGCGCAATAGCCCGGCCAATGGCATTTCCCCTCACGACCTGAAAGCCGCGGGCAAGCCGGAACGCCAGCCATCGCGCCATTGTCCGGATGCCTCACGACCCGCGCGGGTTCAATCGGCCGCGCCAAGAAAAGCAAAAAATTCTGGTCAGGGAGAGCGCCTTTGGCGAAGCAGAACGGTAGCACCGCCGACAGTATCGTCGTGGTGCAGGCAAAGACCGACGGGCCGCGGGAAGCAGCCGACGAGATCGCGCGCCAATTGGCGGCGGCTGATCTCGCGATGCTCGTGGTGTTCGTGTCACCGGTCTACGAGCCGCAGACATTCATTGCCGAACTGTCCAGCCGGATACCCGACGTACCGATCTTCGGCTGCACCACGGCCGGCGAATTGTCGCCCGGCGGTTGGGACGAGGACAGCGTCGTCGCGATGGGCTTCAACGCGGCCGATTTCGTCATCGCGGCCCGGCCGCTGTTCGACCTTTCGACATTTCGGGTCGATCACGGCCGCTCAATCTGCACCGAATTGCAGAACGAATTCGCGCAACGCACCGAGCACTGCGATCACACCCATGATTCCTTCGGGCTGCTCTTCATCGACGGCATGTGCCAGCGTGAGGAGACCATCATGTCGGCGATCTATGCGTCGCTCGGCGACATCCCGGTGGTCGGCGGCTCCGCCGGCGACGGCCTGCGCTTCGAGAAATCGTGGGTCTTCCATGGCGGCGAGGCCTTTACCGATGCCGCCGTCCTGATCCTGATCCGGACCCGGCTGCCGTTCCGCCTGTTCAAGTGCGACCACTTCGAACCGACCTCGACCAAGATGGTGGTGACCGAGGCCGACATCGAGCATCGCATCGTCAAGGAATTGAATGCCGAGCCGGCCGCGCTGGAATATTCCCGCGCCGTCGGCCTCAGCGACAGCAAGCTCGAATTGTTCTCGTTCGCCGCGCATCCCGTGCTGGTTCGCGTCGGCGGCGCCTATTACGCGCGGTCGATTCAGCGCACCAACCCGGACGGATCGCTGCAATTCTTCTGCGCCATCGACGAGGGCATGGTGCTGACGGTGGCGCGCGAGCGCGACCCGATCGACGTGACGAGCCGCCTGCTCAAGGAGCTGACCGAGGATCTCGGCGAGGTCTCGATGTTCATCGGCTTCGAATGCGTGCTGCGCCGGCTCGACGTCGAGCAGCGCCAGCTGTCGCGGGAGATGTCGGAGCTCTATCGCCGCAACAAAGTGATTGGCTTTCAGACCTATGGCGAGCAGTATCGCTCCATGCATGTCAACCAGACGCTGACCGGCATCGCCATCGGCAAGCGGGCACTCGCGCCGCAATGACGGATACCAAGACCACGCGAATTGCGGCGCTCGAACGCGAGGCCGAGAAGCTGCGCAAGATCAACGCGGCGCTGATGTCGCGCGTCGAGCGCTCGACCGATCAGCAGCTCAACGCCTTCTCGCTGTTCGAGACCGCGATCGCGCTGGATCAGCAGGTGCGCGACCGCACCCAGCAGCTCAAGCAGGCGCTGCAATCGCTGGAGAAAACCAATGGTCGCCTGCTGCAGGCCAAGCAGCAGGCCGAAGCGGCGAGCTCGCTGAAATCATCCGTGCTGGTCTCGGTCACCCACGATCTGTTGCAGCCGCTGAATGCGGCGCGGCTGACGCTGTCCGCGCTGACCGAGATGGCAACCGAGTCGAAGAGCGTCGCGCTGACCGATCAGATCGACCGTTCGCTGGCGACGCTCGAGGACATGCTGCGGACGCTGCTCGACATCTCCAAGCTCGATGCGGGCGTGCTCAGGCCCGAATTCGGGCCGGTCGCGATCGCCTCGCTGTTCGAGCCGCTGGAGCAGGAATTTGTCGCGACCGCCGCCAAGCGCAATCTCGGCTTCCGGATCATGCCATCGTCCGCGGTGGTTCGCTCCGATCCGCTGATGCTGCGACGGATTCTGCAAAACCTCGTCGCCAATGCGCTGCGCTACACCCAGCGCGGCAGCGTGCTGATGGGATGCCGGGCCAGGGGCGACGACATCTGCATCGAGGTGCACGACACCGGGCCGGGCATTCCGGAAGCGCAGCGCGAAGCCATCTTCGTCGAGTTTCAACGCGGCGAGACCAGCGCCGGCGACAAGGCCGGCATCGGGCTTGGTCTTTCGATCGTGCGCCGGTTTGCCGACCTGCTCGGCCATGACATCAGGCTGAGCTCGCGCGCCGGCAAAGGCTCGGTGTTCTCGGTCACCGTGCCTCGCACGCTGGATCCGGTTGCGATCCCGGTGCGCGAACAGGTCAGCGTCGACTATCGCTATGGCGGCATGGAGGGCGCCAAGATCCTGCTGATCGAGAACGACCTCTCGAGCGCCGAGGGGCTCGCCCATTTGCTGGAGAAATGGGGCTGCGACGTTGCGGTGACGATCTCCAAGACCGAGGCGCTCGAGCGCATCCACGCGCTCGACGGCATTCCCGACGCCATCATCGCCGATCTGCATCTCGACAATGGCGAGACCGGCATTCAGGCCGTCGATGTCATCCGCGGCGCGATCAACGCCAAGGTACCAGCGATCATCGTGACCGCCGACTACTCGGCCAAGGCCGCCTCCGACGTATCGGCCTTCGGCCATGAGCTGTTGAAGAAGCCGATCAAGCCCGCCGAGATGCGCTCGCTGCTGTCGTTCCTGCTGGCGGCGGAGCAGTCGAGCGCGCGGTTATGAGCAGAGCGTTTTCGAGCGAAGTGGATACCGGTTCGCGTGAAGAAAACGCGTCAAGACAAAAACCTGGAGCCTTTCCCGTTGTGATTCCATCGAAACGGGAAAGGCTCTAGGCGCCATGCGACGACGGCGAGGCCGTCACCGGCGCGTGGTCGTGCTTGCCGAAGTCCAGCTTCGACAGCGCGATGATGGCCTCGGTCCGGCTGCGCACGCCGAGCTTGCGCAGGATCTCCGAGACATGCACCTTCACGGTGGTGACCGAGATATCGAGCTCATAGGCGATGTGCTTGTTCTGCAGGCCGCGGCAGATCATGTCGAGCACGCGAAGCTGCTGCGCGGTGAACTGGCCGAGCTGCTGCACCAGCTCGCGCGTCTCGGCCTGGGCCTTCCGCGCGGCGGCGGTATCGCGAAAGCGCGGCGGCAGGCACACCGCGCCTTCGAGAATGCCGCGCAACAGCCGCGCCAGCTCGAGCTTCGGCGTCGACTTCGGGATGTAGCCGGAAATCCCGAGCGAGATCGCGCCGCCGACGATCCGGGGATCGTCATGCGCCGACACGATCACCAGCGCGCTGCGCGGCGCGGCGGCACGCACCCGGTAGGCGCCGAGCAGGCCCGTGGTGCCGGGCATCGACAGATCGAGCAGGATCAGATCGAGGCCGTCGCGCGCCGCAATCACATCCAGCGCACCGTCGATCGACGTCGCCTGCAGCACCTCGGCATCGGGAAACTCGGCCCCGATCACGCCTATCAGGGCGGCACGGAACAGCGGGTGATCCTCGACGATCAGCAGTCGAGGCGTACCCGCCTTGCCGAGCGGCGGCTCGTCCGCCAGGGGCGCGGTCGTGGTCAATGCTGCGCCGTCCTCCCTCGGATGCTCATAACAGCCATTGTGCGCACGACGTTATCTCAAAGCCGGATGGCAGCCTATAGGCAGGATTTCCAATGCGCCCGCCTGGCAGTGCAGCACGGCTAGTGTCCCGAATCCGAAGTTCGCATCATTTGCCGCACCTTCGGAGCGAACTTCGGATTCGATAAGGACACTAGCAAACTTATGATTCTAGTGTGCTTTATGAATGCGAAGTTCGTGAAAGTGGCTGCCGCGAAATCGCACGAACTTCGCATTCAGCACACTAGGGCGCCTTCTCCGCCTTTGCGCCCGAACAGGCCTCCGGGACCGGAAGCGGAATCTTGCCGAGCTCGATGATCGCCTTGTTGCGGCTGAACAGCTTCAGCTTGCGCAGGATCTCGGTGACATGCGCCTTCACGGTGGATTCCGCGAGCTTGAGCTCGGCGGCGATCTCGCGGTTCTGCAGGCCGCGGATGATCAGATGGAGCACGCGGATCTGCTGCGGCGTCAGCTTCTGAATGCGTTCGCGCAGCGTCCGCGCCGTCTCGGACTGTTCCAGCGCACCGACCGCGACGAAATCCCGCGGCGCGGAGACCGACCCGCTCAGCACACGCGCGATCGCCTGCGAGAGCTCGCCGAGCGAGGTCGACTTCGGCAGATAGCCGACCGCGCCCATTTCGAGCGCCTCGCGGATGGTGTGCTTGTCCTCCTCGCTCGAGACGATGGCGATCGGCAGCCGCGGATAGCGATCCCTGATCTTCTGGAAGCCGGAGAAGCCGACCACGTCGGGCAGCAGCAGATCGAGCAGCGCCAGGTCGATGTTCGGCTCGCTGGCGAGGATGCCAAGCGCCCCCTTGATCGAGGTGGCCTCATAGATCCGGGCATCGGGATGCGAGATGCGAATGGCGTTGCCAAGCGCCTCCCCGAACAGGGGGTGATCGTCGATGATCAGGAACCCCATCATGAGGACCCTCGCACTGCTCAAGCCTCCGTTCCGATTGGATCGGAACGGGGCTCTCGATTCATGTTCTGACGCGTTTTCTTCACGCGAACCGGTATCCACTTCGCTCGAAAACGCTCCTCTTGCGAACCGCAGCTTCTAGTTCGATCCGCCGGTATCCTGCACGCTCTGCAGATAGACATATACGTTTCTGAGCTCGTCGTCGCTGAAGACGTCCTTCCAGGCCGGCATGCCCTTGGCCGGCCGCCCGTCATGGACCGTCTTCCAGAATGTCGATTCCATGTCGTCAGCATAGCGCTTCTTGAGCAGCCTGAGATCGATCTTTCGCTCGGCTTGCACCGCGTCCGGGCCGTGGCAATGCGCGCAGGTTCCGTTGAAGACCTCCCGCCCGGCGGTGGCATCCCCCTTGGCGTCGCCGGCGGTCGCGGCGGTCTGAACCGGTTTCTCGGCCGCCGCGGCCGCCTGCCCGACCGTGACGGTCTCGCTGGCGCCGACGGACGACGTCGTCGCGCGGTCGGCCTCGCCGAACTTCACCGGTGCGCTGTTCGGCACGCCATATTTGGCAAACAGGGCGGCAATCTCCCCCTGCAGCCCCGGCAGCACGCCGTCGACTTCATCGCGCAGCGCGCCGGACGCCTTGGCGAAACCGATCGCGGTCGCACAGAGCAGGCCGTCGCCCTCGGTCGACACGATCTGATATTTGTCGCCGTAGCTGGTCTTGTTGAGCCAACCCGCCACCGGCGCCCAGATGAAGGCGATGTCGACCTTGCCCTGTTCGAGCGCCGCCATGCCCTCCTCCGGGCTGAGCACGGTGACCTTCCGGATGTCGTCGCGCAGCGCGAGCAGGTTCTGCGGCGTCGATTGATACTGCACCGCAACCCGCAATCCCCTGAGGTCGTCGATGCCGGCAAGCTTGCGATCCTTGCTGCCGACCAGCGCATAGCCCTCATGGGCGATCGGCTTCGAGAAGATCACCGCCGGGCCCATGAAATCGTCGATCAGCGGCAGGCCGACCATGGCGTCGCACTGTTTGCTGAGCAACGTCTCCCGCACCGTGCGCTTGCCGAAATAGGACTTGTACCAGTTGGTGCTCACCGTGCGGCCGAGCTTCTGCGCCACCGCCTGGCCGATCTCGAGATAGAGGCCGGGCTTGCCCGGGTCGTCGCTCGAGAAAGGCAGGTTGCTCGGATCGGCGCAGAGCCGCAGCGGCGGCTTTGTCTCGTCGGCGCCGGCCGCCAGGGCCGGCACCATGAGCAGGGCGGAGAGCAGCACGGTCCGGATTGCATGTTCCAACCGCGTGTTGCGCGAGGGGGTGCGCAGTTCGTTTCGGGCGATGCAAGACACGGGCAATGCTGCCTCCTTGACGATCGTTACTGCAGGGCGAACACGAACAGCGAGCCGCCTTCGGGCGCCGCGGCGACCATCTTCTTGCCGATGTCACCGAGGAAGGCCGGCAGCGCCGCGGTGCGTCCGACCACGATCGCGACATACTGCTTGCCGTCGACCGAATAGGTCACTGGACCTGCACCGATGCCGCTGCCGAGATTCTTGCTCCACAGCACCTTGCCGTTCTTGGCATCGATGGCGCGGAAGTCGCCATGCAGGTTGCCGGAGAACACCAAATTGCCGCCGGTCGTCAGCGTGCCGCCGTTGAAGGGCAGGTCTTCCTTGATGCTCCACACCTTCTTGTTGGCGATCGGATCCCAGGCCACGAGCTCGCCGAGGAAGCCGCCGGGGCCCGGCTTGGTCGGGAATTCGGCGCCAAGATAGAACACGCCGCGCTTGTAGTTCACGTCAGAGACCGACCAGTCCATGCAGACATTGTTGCTCGGGATGTAGACGAGGCCGGTCTGCGGGTTGAACGACATCGGCTGCCAGTTCTTGCCGCCGATCAGGTTCGGGCAGATGTCCTTGGCGGGATGGCCCGGGCCCGGACGCTTGTCCGGATCCTCTTCCGCCCGCATCGTGTTGACGTCCCACTTCTTGGCCCAGTTGGCGAAGACGTATTTCTCCGCGGAGATCACCTTGCCGGTCTCGCGGTTGGCCACGAAGAAGAAGCCGTTGCGGTCCGCCTTCATCAGCACGGGCGTCTCGGTGCCCTTGATCTTGAGGTCGGCGAGCAGCAGCTCGTTGACACCGTCATAGTCCCAGGCGTCGGCCGGCGTGCCCTGGATGTGCCACTTGATCTTGCCGGTGTTGGGATCGATCGCCAGCGTCGAGGCCGTGTAGAGGTTGGTCAGCTTGCCGAAATTGCCGTCGCCGGTGGAGCGCACCGCGGTATTCCACGGCCCCGGATTGCTGGTACCCCAGTAGACCGTGTCGGACTTGGCATCGTAGGAGCCGACCAGCCAGGCGGCGCCGCCGCCATGCAGCCCGGTGTCGCCCTTCCAGGTGTCGCTGCCGGGCTCGCCCGGCGCCGGCACCGTGTAGGTCTGCCAGAGCAGCTTGCCGTCCTTGAGCGAGAACGCCTGCAACGCGCCGCGGACGCCATATTCGCCGCCGCCGAAACCGGTGATGACCTTGTCGCGGACGACGAGCGGCGGCGAGGTGATGACCGAGCCCTGCTTGTAGTCGACCACCGTCGAGGTCCAGAGCTCCTTGCCGGTCTCGGCGTCGAGCGCGGTCAGCTTGCCGTCGAGCCGGCCGACGAAGATTTTGCCGTCGGCATAGGACACGCCGCGATTGTTGACGTCGCAGCAGGCGTATTGAAGCACGTCATCCGGAATATCGGGCTGCCAGGTCCATTTGCGCGCGCCGGTCGCGGCATCGATCGCATAGACATATTTCGGGCCCCACGAGGTCGACACATACAGGTTCTTGCCGATCACGACCGGCGAGGACTCGTTGGAGCGGAGCGAAGCCAGCGACAGCGAATAGACCAGCTGCAGCTTGCCGGCATTCTCGGAATTGATCTGCTTCAACGGGCTGAAGCGCGTATTGCCGTAGTCGTGGCCGGCGATCGCCCATCCATTGGGATCGGACGCCGCCTTCACGACGGAATCATTGGCTTTCGACGCACCAATGCCTGCCAGCACCATGGCGACCAGCGACACGCCGGCAAAGAAAATCCCGCTCCTCAGCTTCATTGGCTTCCTCCAATATGATTTTGTTGCCGCGATGGATGCATCGCGGGCGCGGATCGCTACCGAATTTCATCAACCAGCGATCTTCTGCCGCTGCGTCGGCGATGAAAATGACAGCAACGCCCTTGCGTCGTTATAGGCGGAAGGTAGTAGCGATCGCGGCGACGATTTTGGCGTGCGGCGAGCACCGTCAGTTTGCCGAAAACCGCTTGCGCTGCCGGGCAATTTCGTCGCGCCGGAGTGCGCCGCCGGCTGCTTGCAAATTGCCCATTGAACGGCTGCCTGCTAGGATCGCAGGCACTGCCCGGCGCCTTCATGACAGGGCCGCGACTACGACTTTGATCGCGGTTACGACCCACATGAAGCGTGGTCTACTGGGCCCATAACGAAGCTATTGGGAGAAACGCGTGTCTACAGTCAAACTGACGGTAAACGGCAAGGCGGTCTCGGTCGACGTTGAGGACCGAACCCTCCTCGTGCACCTCTTGCGCGAAAACCTGAACCTCACCGGCACCCATGTCGGCTGCGATACCAGCCAATGCGGCGCCTGCGTCGTCCATGTCGATGGACGGGCGGTCAAATCCTGCACCATGCTGGCCGGCCAGGCGGCGGGCTGCAACGTCACCACGATCGAAGGCCTCGCCAAGGGCGACGAGCTGCACCCGATGCAGGCGGCGTTCCGCGACAATCACGGCCTGCAGTGCGGCTATTGCACCCCCGGCATGATCATGTCCGCTGTCGACATCGTGCACCGCCATGGTGGCAAGCTCGATGAGGAAACGGTTCGCCACGAGCTCGAGGGCAATATCTGCCGCTGCACCGGCTACCACAACATCGTCAAGGCGGTGCTCGACGCAGCCGGCCGCATGAAGGTTGCGCAGGCCGCCGAATAGCGCGCCACGCACCGCACACGATCAAGCTCACCACCGCCGTCTCGATGGAAACGGCGGCAAATCGAATCTCCGGTCGGGAGGACTAGACAATGGGTGTTGAAGGAATTGGCGCACGTGTCGTGCGCAAGGAAGATCGCCGGTTCATCACCGGACAAGGACGTTACGTCGACGACGTCAAAATGGTCGGCATGAGCTACGCTCACTTCATCCGCAGCCCGCATGCCCATGCCAAGGTCAAGGGCATCGATTCCGCCGAGGCCATGAAGATGCCCGGCGTGATCGCGGTGCTGACCGGACAGCAGATCGTCGACGACAAGGTCGGCAATTTGATCTGCGGCTGGGCCATCACCTCGAAGGACGGCTCACCGATGAAAATGGGCGCGTGGCCGGCGATGGCGCCGGAGACCGTGCGCTTTGTCGGGCAGGCCGTCGCGGTCGTGATCGCCGAGACCAAGAACCAGGCCAGGGACGCCGCCGAAGCGGTCGTCGTCGATTACGAAGAACTTCCCGCGGTGCCTGACATCAAGGCCGCGATCAAGCCGGGCGCCGCGCAGCTTCATCCCGAAGCTCCCGGCAACATCGTATATGACTGGCATCTCGGCGACGAAGCCGCGGTCAAGGATGCCTTCAGCAAGGCGGCCAATGTGGTGACGCTCGACCTCACCAATAACCGCCTGGTGCCGAACGCGATGGAGCCGCGCGCGGCGATCGCGCATTACGACCAGGCCGAAGAGCACTACACGCTCTACACGACGTCGCAGAATCCGCACGTCGCCCGCCTCGTGCTGTCGGCGTTCTACAACATCGCGCCCGAGCACAAGCTGCGCGTGATCGCGCCCGACGTCGGCGGCGGCTTCGGCTCCAAGATCTACATCTATCCCGAAGAGATGGTGGCTCTGTGGGCCTCGAAGAAGGTGGGCCGCCCGGTGAAGTGGACCGGCGACCGTTCGGAAGCCTTCCTCACCGACGCGCATGGCCGCGACCATGTCTCGAAGGCGGAGTTGGCGTTCGACAAGGACAACAAGATCCTTGGCCTGCGGGTGAAGACCCACGCCAATTTCGGCGCCTATATGTCGCTGTTCTCCTCGGCCGTCCCGACCTATCTCTACGCGACGCTGCTGTCGGGCCAGTACGTGATTCCGGCGATCTATGCCGAGGTGATCGGCGTCTACACCAACACCACGCCGGTCGACGCCTACCGCGGCGCCGGCCGCCCCGAGGCCAGTTTTCTGATCGAGCGCATGATGGAGACGGCGGCGCGGCAGTTGAAGGTCGATCCGACCGAGCTGCGCAAGAAGAACTTCATCACCCAGTTCCCGTATCAGACGCCTGTAATCATGGCGTATGATATCGGCGACTTCCACGCCTCGATCGATGCTGCGATGAAGGCGATCGACTATGCCGGCTTCCCGGCCCGCAAGGCCAAGGCGAAAGCCGACGGCAAGCTGCGCGGCATCGGCATCTCCTGCTACATCGAGGCCTGCGGTATCGCGCCGTCGAAGGCGGTCGGCAGCCTCGGCGCCGGCGTTGGCCTGTGGGAATCGGCGGAGATCCGCGTCAACCCGGTCGGCACCATCGAGGTGCTCACCGGTTCGCACAGCCACGGCCAGGGTCACGAAACGACGTTCTGCCAGATCATCGCGGAGCGGCTCGGCGTGCCGATCAGCCAGGTCTCGATCGTCCATGGCGACACCGACAAGGTGCAGTTCGGCATGGGTACCTACGGCTCGCGCTCGCTCGCGGTCGGCGGTACGGCGATCGTGAAGGCGATGGAGAAGGTCGAGGCCAAGGCCAAGAAGATCGCGGCGCATGCGCTCGAGGCGTCCGAGAGCGACATCGTGATCGAGAACGGCGAGTTCAAGGTCACCGGCACCGACAAGTCGATCGCGCTGCCGATGGTCGCGCTCGCCGCCTACACCGCGCATAATTTGCCTGACGGCATGGAGCCCGGCCTGAAGGAGACGGCGTTCTACGACCCGACCAACTTCACCTTCCCGGCCGGCGCCTATATCTGCGAGCTCGAGGTCGATCCGGGCACCGGCAAGACCTCCTTCGTCAACTTCGTGGCGGCCGACGACTTCGGCCGGCTGATCAACCCGATGATCGTCGAAGGCCAGGTCCACGGCGGCCTTGCGCAGGGCATCGGCCAGGCACTGCTCGAAGGTGTGGTCTATGACGGCACCGGTCAGCTCATGACCGCGTCCTTCATGGACTACACCATGCCGCGGGCCGACGACCTGCCCTCGTTCCAGCTCTCCCACACCACGACGCTGTGTCCGGGCAACCCGCTCGGCGTCAAGGGCTGCGGCGAAGCCGGCGCGATCGGCGCCTCGGCTGCCGTGATCAATGCGATCACGGACGCGATCGGCAACAACAAGCTGGAAATGCCGGCGACGCCCGATCGCGTCTGGCACGCCATTCACGGTTGAGGGAGGAAGAGCCATGTACGAGACAAATTATCACCGCGCTTCCTCGGTCGCTGACGCCGCCGCAACCTTCGCCAAAGGCGCGGAATCAAAATTCCTCGCCGGCGGACAAACCCTGCTTCCGGTGATGAAGCAGCGTCTTGCCGCGCCTTCCGACGTGATCGACCTCTCCAAGGTGCAGGAGATGATCGGCATCGAGGTGTCGGGCGACACGGTCACCATCAAGGCCGCGACTCCGCATTACGATGTGGCGCAAAGCGACGCGGTGCAGAAGGCGATCCCGGCGCTCGCCAATCTGGCCTCGATGATCGGCGATCCCGCCGTGCGCTATCGCGGCACGATCGGCGGCTCGCTCGCCAACAACGACCCGGCGGCGGATTATCCGGCGGCGGTGCTGGCGCTCGGCGCAACGGTCAAGACCAACAAGCGGTCGATCGCGGCGGATGATTTCTTCAAGGGCCTGTTCACGACGGCGCTCGAGGATGGCGAGATCATCACCGCGGTGTCGTTCCCGATCCCGGCCAAGGCGGGCTACGCGAAATTCCCGAACCCCGCCTCGCGCTTCGCACTGACCGGCGTGTTCGTCGCCAAGACCAAGTCGGGCGACGTCCGCGCCACCGCCACCGGCGCGTCGCAGAGCGGCGTCATGCGGGTCGCGCCGATCGAGCAGGCGCTGAAGGCGAACTGGGCGACCTCGGCGCTCGACAACGTCACGATCCCGGCGAGCGGCCTGCTCGCCGACATCCACGGCTCGGCGGATTACCGCGCCAATTTGGTGAAGGTGATGGGACAGCGGGCGGTCGTCGCCGCGGGCTGATAGCGTCTAAACACAAGTCTGCAACGGCGCGCAGCGATGCGCGCCGTTCGCGTTTTACCGGCGGCACAGGACAAAAGGTGCTTGCCACATCCCCCATTAGGCGAGACAATTTAGCTAATCAGCTAATTAAAAATACCGTCCCACGGACGGCTGGGAGAACGCATGAAGTTCGGCAACCAAGCCAGCCGTGACATCTCAGCCGCCTAGCGCCCCGCAACCAACGGAAGAACAACGTGCTCGATAAACCTGCCTCCCAGACCGCCGCCCGCACCTCGGGCTCGCTCGCCGGCTTCCGCATCGTCGAATTCGCCGGCATCGGTCCCGGCCCGTTCGCCTGCATGCTGCTCGCCGATATGGGCGCCGAGGTCATCACCCTGGATCGGATCGGCGCTGGCAAGAATCTGAAGGCGGTCGCAACCCGCGGCCGCAAGGTCATTGAGCTCGACCTCAAGAACAAGGCGGCGATTGCCGAAGTGCTCGACCTGCTCGGCCATGCCGACGCGCTGATCGAGGGCTTTCGTCCCGGCGTGATGGAGCGCCTCGGCCTCGGCCCCGATGTCGTGCTCGCGCGCAATCCCAAGCTGGTCTATGGCCGCATGACCGGCTGGGGCCAGGAGGGCCCGCTGGCGAATGCCGCCGGCCATGACATCAACTACATCTCGATCACGGGCGCGCTGGCTGCGATCGGCACCAAGGAAAAGCCGGTGCCGCCGCTCAACCTGGTCGGCGATTTCGGCGGCGGCGCGCTCTACCTCGTGGTCGGCGTGCTCGCAGCGCTGCTGGAAGCGCAGAAGTCCGGCAAGGGCCAGGTGGTCGATACCGCGATGTGCGACGGCGCGGCCTCGCTGATGTCGATGTTCTACGACATGGCAGCGCAGGGCCGCTGGAGCGGCGGCCGCGACCAGAATTTCCTCGACGGCGGCGCGCATTTCTACGGCGTCTACGAATGCTCCTGCGGCAACTTCATCTCGATCGGCTCGATCGAGCCGCAGTTCTACGCGCTGCTGCGCAAGCATGCCGACCTGACCGACGCCGACTTCGACGCGCAGATGGACCGCAAAGCCTGGCCGGCGCTGAAGGAGAAGCTGACCCGGGTGTTCAAGAGCAAGTCGCGCGCGGACTGGTGCCAGATCATGGAAGGCACCGATATCTGCTTCGCGCCGATCCTGACCATGGAGGAAGCGCCGAAGCATCCGCACATGGCCGCACGCCAGGTGTTCGTCGACCGCCACGGCGTCACCCAGCCCGCCCCCGCGCCGCGTTTCTCGCGCACGCCATCGGCAATCCGCGAGCCGGAGCTCGCGAATATCGGGGATGTGACCAACGCGTGGAAGGCGGGGAAGTAATTCACCGTCGTCCCGGCGAAGGCCGGGACCCATTACCCCAAATGCCGGCTATTGTGCGACGTTGGGGCCGCTATCCCTTCTACAACTAGACTCGGTGGTTATGGGTCCCGGCCTTCGCCGGGACGACGACTGAGAGTTTTGAGCGAACGCGCTCCCCTCCAAGGCCTACGCCGCGTGATCGACCTTCAGCACGCCGCGGCGGATCTGGTCTTCCTCGATCGATTCGAACAGCGCCTTGAAGTTGCCTTCGCCGAAGCCGTCGTCACCCTTGCGCTGGATGAACTCGAAGAAGATCGGCCCGATCGCGTTGGCCGAGAAGATCTGCAGCAGCACCTTGGTCTGGCCGCCGTCGACCACGCCCTCGCCGTCGATCAGGATGCCGTTGGTCCTGAGCCGGGCGACGTCCTCGCCATGCTTGGGCAGGCGGGCGTCGATCCGCTCGAAATAGGTATCGGGCGGCGACGGCATGAACGGCAGGCCGTCGGCGCGCAACCTCTCGACCGTCGCGTGGATATCGCGCGCGCCGCAGGCGATGTGCTGGATGCCCTCGCCGCGGTAGACGTTGAGATATTCCTCGATCTGACCGGAATCGCCGGCGTCCTCGTTGATCGGAATCCGGATCTTGCCGTCCGGACTGGTCAGCGCACGGGAGAACAGGCCGGATGCGCGGCCCTCGATGTCGAAGAAACGGATCTGACGGAAGTTGAACAGTTTTGCATAGAAGCCGGTCCAGACATCCATCCGGCCGCGATGGACGTTATGGGTGAGGTGATCGATGTAATAAAGCCCCGACCCGGCCGGGCGCGGGTTGGCCGCGCCGAGCCACTCGAACTCGGCATCATAGGCCGAACCCTTGGCGCCGTAGCGGTCGACGAAATAAAGCAGGCTGCCGCCGATGCCCTTGATCGCGGGCACATCAAGCGTCTTCGCTGCGGGCGAGACATCCGCCGGCTCCGCGCCGAGCGCGATCGCGCGCTCATAGGCATGCTTGGCGTCGACGACGCGGAACGCCATCGACGGGGCGCAGGGACCGTGCGCGGCGACGAAGTTGAAGCCGTGGCTGCCCGGCTCCTCATTGACGAGATAGTTGATGTCGCCCTGGCGATAGACCGTGATCTGCTTGGTCCGGTGGCGGGCGACCGCGACGAAGCCCGTCAGCTTGAACAGGGCGTGCAGCTCCGCCGGATTCGGATGGGCGTATTCGACGAACTCGAAGCCGTCGGTGCCCATCGGGTTCTCAGTGCTGATTTCGGCCGGCGGCGCATCGTGCGGAAACGGACCCATGGCGGCAACTCCCTGATTTGTCTGGGGATCAGTTTCCGTCATTTGCTGCACAACGTGCGTGCAAAATGACCCTTGATTTGCTAGTATCGCGCACGATCCGTGCATGAAATGGACATTCTGCGCATGCCTGAAGTGGACGCTTTCGACCTGAAAATGCTCGCGGCGCTGCAGGACGATGGCCGGCTGACCAACCAGCAGCTGGCTGACCTCGTCGGGCTCTCCGCCTCGCAATGCTCGCGGCGGCGGATGCGGCTGGAGGAAGAGAAGGTCATCGCCGGCTACCACGCCGATCTCGCCGGCGAGGCGCTCGGCTTCGGCCTGATCGCCTTCATCCACATCACGCTTGCGACCCACTCGCCCGACAACGCCAAGCGGTTTCGCGAACTGGTCAACCGGGTCGATGATATCCAGGAGGCCTATGCGCTGACCGGGGATGCCGACTACGTGCTCAAGGTGATGCTGCGCGACCTCAAGAGCCTGTCCGAGATCGTCAACAACGTGCTGATGCCGCACCAGAGCGTGGCCCATGTGCGCTCCTCGATCGTGCTCGACCGCCTGAAGGAGAACACCAGGCTGCCGCTGAAGTCGCTTCAGGCGTGATGGCGTAAATCGAGGGAAATCCGCCATTCGCTTTTGCGGCACCACTTGCGATCATTCCGGCAACGGCAAGAGAGACGAACCATGGCGCTGCAGCTGCGACCGAACTGCGAATATTGCGACAAGGACCTGCCACCGAGCGCAACCGACGCGCGGATCTGCTCCTATGAATGCACGTTCTGTGCGGATTGCGCCGAGACCAGGCTCGGCAATGTCTGCCCGAACTGCGGCGGCGGTTTTGCGCCGCGGCCGATCCGCCCGGCCAAGCCGTGGCGGCCGGGTGTCTGCACGGTCAACCAGCCGCCGTCGGACAAGCGGGTGCATTTGAAGTACAGCCTCGAGGACGTCGCGGCGAATACGGCGCGCTTGAGGGATGTCAGGCCCGAGGAACGGTAGCTGGCCCACCCGTCATTCCGGGATGGTCCGAAGGACCATACCCGGAATCTCGAGATTCCGGGCTCGATGGCTACGCATCGCCCCAGAATGACAGCGCGAGCTACTCCGCCGCGATGATCGTGCCTTCGACCTCGCCGAAGCCGACGCGATAGCCGTCGCCCTGGCACCAGCCGCGCATGACCAGCGAATCGCCGTCCTCCAGGAACGACCGCGTCACGCCGCTGGCAAGTTCGACCGGCTCGGTGCCGTTCCAGCTGATTTCCAGGAGACTGCCGCGCTGGTGCTTTTCGGGGCCGGAGATCGTGCCGCTGCCGAGGAGATCGCCGACATTCATCGCGCAGCCGCTCGAGGCATGGTGCACGAGCTGCTGCACCGACGACCAGTACATGTATTTGAAGTTGGTGCTGCAGATTGTCTTCGCCTCGTTCATCGCACCGGCGCGCAGCGCGACGTCGAGCTGCATGTCGTAATTGTTCGGCTGGGTCTGCTTGAGGTACGCCAGCGGCTCCGGCTGCTGCGCCGGGCCCTGCATGCGGAACGGCTCGAGCGCCTCGCGCGTCACCACCCACGGGCTGATCGAGGTCGCGAACGCCTTGGCCTGGAACGGGCCGAGCGGCACATACTCCCACTGCTGGATGTCGCGCGCGCTCCAGTCGTTGAGGATGACGAAGCCGAAGATCATCTCCTCGGCCTGCTTCTCCGTCAGCATCTCGCCCATCGGCGAGGCCTGGCCGACGACCACGCCCATCTCGAGCTCGAAGTCGAGCCGCTTGCAGGCGCCGAAGCTCGGCACCTCAGCGGTCGGCGGCTTCAGCTGGCCGCGGGGGCGGCGCACTTTGCTGCCCGACACGACCACCGTCGAGGCGCGGCCGTTGTAGCCGATCGGCATATGCAGCCAGTTCGGCTGCAGCGCATTGTCCTTGCCGCGGAACATGACGCCGACATTGGTGGCGTGCTCCTTCGACGAATAGAAATCGGTGTAGCCCGAGACCGCAAACGGCATGTGCAGCCTGACGTCGGCCATCGGCACCAGCGCCCGCGCCCGCAATTCCCTGTTGTCGCGCAGCTCCGGATGATCCGAGCGGAGCAGCTCGCTGATCCGCGCCCGCGTCGCCGACCACACTTTCGGCCCGAGCGCCATGAAGGCGTTGAGCGACGGCTGCGAGAACACGCCGAGCGGCCCGACATCGAGCCGCGAGTCCTGCTCGAGCTCCCAGAGGTCGAGCACATAATCGCCGATCGCAACGCCAACGCGCGGCGCAAGGCCATCCTTCGACGAGAACACGCCGTAAGGCAGGTTCTGGATCGGGAAGTCGGAGGTCGGTGCGACGTCGATGAAGGAGCGGAGCGTTGGGTCGTTGGGATGGGGCACTGATTCCTCCAATCAGAAAGTCGTCATGCTCAGAAAGCTGTCATGCCCGGGCTTGACCCGGGCATCCATCTTCGGAAAGCGCGATGGATCGCCGGGTCAAGCCCGGCGATGACGAGGGACACAAATTCACGGCTTGTTCGGGTCGAACTTCTTCTCCAAGCCCTTCCAGCAATCTGCGTAATCGTCCTGCAGCGTCGACGACTTCGCCGCATGTTCGGTCACGCGCTGCGGGAAGCGGGTCTCGAACATGAAGGCCATCGTGCCGGTCAGCTTCACCGGCTTCAGCTCGCTGTTGCTGGCGTGCTCGAAGGCTTCGTGGTCGGGGCCGTGCGGCAGCATGCAATTGTGCAGGCTGATGCCGCCGGGCACGAAGCCCTGCGGCTTGGCATCGTAGACGCCGTAGATCAGGCCCATGAACTCCGACATGATGTTCATGTGGTACCACGGCGGGCGGAAGGTGTTGTCGGCCACCATCCAGCGCTCCGGGAAGATCACGAAGTCGATATTCGCGGTGCCCGCGGTCTCCGACGGCGAGGTCAGCACCGTGAAGATCGAGGGATCGGGATGATCGAAGGCGATCGCGCCGACCGGCGAGAAGGTACGCAGATCGTATTTGTAAGGCGCGTAATTGCCGTGCCAGGCGACCACGTCGATCGGCGAATGCGGCAGCGTGGTCTTGAACAGCGAGCCGCCCCATTTCACGTAGAGCTCGGTCGGCGTGTCCTTGTCCTCGTAGCTCGCGACCGGTGTCAGGAAGTCGCGCGAATTGGCGAGGCAGTTGGCGCCGATCGGGCCGCGCTCCGGCAGCGTGAACGCGCCGCCGTAATTCTCGCAGAGATAGCCGCGCGCCGGGCCGCCGGGAATTTCGACGCGGAATTTGACGCCGCGCGGGATCACCACGATCTCGCCCGGCTCGGCGTCGATCCGGCCGAACTCGGTGACGAAACGCAGATTGCCCTGCTGCAGCACGAACATCATCTCGCCATCGGCATTGTAGAAATGCTGATCGACCATCGATTTGGTGATGAGATAGATGTGTGCGGCCATGCCGGCCTGGGTGTTGGCATCACCCGCCGTGGTCATGGTCCGCACGCCCTGCAGGAAGGTCATGTCCTCCTTCGGGATCGGCGCGGGGTCCCAGCGCAACTGTGCGATCGGCATGTCGTATTCGTGGCACGGCGCGGTGCGCCACAGCCCGCTATCTGTCTTGGCGAAGCGGCCGGAGTGCCGCACCGACGGGCGGATGCGATAGAGCCACGAGCGCTCGTTGGTGCCGCGCGGCGCCGTGAACGGCGAGCCGGACAATTGCTCGGCATAAAGCCCATAGGCGCAGCGCTGCGGCGAATTGCGCCCCATCGGCAGCGCGCCGGGCAAGGCCTCGGTCTCAAAGCTGTTGCCGAAGCCGGACATGTAGCCCGGGGTGACTTGCCCTGAGCTGCGGACGATCTGATCAGGCGAGGTATTGATGTTCATCGCTATCCTCCTTGCAGGGCGGCCCACATTTCCTGGTCGCGCTTGTCGGTCCAGATCACGGGATCGTCGATCCCCGACGCCTCGTCATAGGCGCGCGAAACGTTGAACGGCAGGCAGTGCTCGTAGATCGCAAACTTCGAGAACTTCGGATCCATCACCTCGCGCGTCGCCGCCATCGATTCCTTCAGGCTGCGGCCCTTGGCGACGGAGGATTCGGCGGCGCCGTAGAGCGTGGTGACGAAATCGCGCGTCATCGCGATCGCATCGCGCCCGGTGGCAAGCCCCTTCAGCGCGTCGCCGCGGCCCGGCGCGATCGCCTTCGGATTGAAGGCGCGGATCTCGTTCAGGGTCGTTGGCCATTCGCGCAAATGCGCATCGCCGCAATAGCAGGCCGAGTGATATTCAATCAGATCGCCGGAGAACATCACCTCGGCATCCGGCACCCAGGCGACGATGTCGCCCGAGGTATGGCCGGCGCCGAGCTGCATCAGCCGCACCTCGCGCTTGCCGAGATAGATCGACATCTCGCCTTCAAAGGTCAGCGTCGGCCAGGTCAGGCCGGGGATGCTCGCGGCATCCTGGAACAGCCGCGGGAAGCGGCCATATTCGGAATCCCAATCCTGCTGGCCGCGCTCCTCGATCAGGCGATAGGTTTCCTGCGAGGCGACGATGCCTTGCGCGTGATAGGCGGAGGCACCGAGCACACGCACCGCATGATAGTGCGACAGCACGACATATTTGATCGGCTTGTCGGTGACGGTCTTGACCCGCTCGATCACCTTGTTGGCCATCGCCGGCGTCGCCTGCGCGTCGAACACCAGGCAGCCGTCGTCGCCGACGATCACGGCGGTGTTGGGATCGCCCTCGGCAGTGAAGGCATAGAGATCGGTGCCGATCTCGGAGAAGGTGACCTTCTTCTCCGAAAGATCCGTGGTCGATGCGAAACCTTTGGCCATCAGTTCAATCCTGTCCGTTCAAGAGCATTCGCCCCCTCTCCCCGTTCTTACGGGGAGAGGGTTGGGGTGAGGGGCTGTCTCCGCATACACGGCGACAGATGTGTCTGCGGAAGCTCCCCCTCACCCGGAACGCATCTGACGATGCGTTCCGACCTCTCCCCGCAAGCGGGGCGAGGTGAGGCGGAGGCTGCTGCGCGACTTGATAAAGATCCATCCTGATTCAGCTCGTAACTATTGTTGTTGCTGCTGTTGCTGCTGGCTTGCATCAAGCATCCGCCGCTTCGCCAGCGCGATCGCCTCGCGCAGCACGTCGAGATCGCCGATATGGTTGGCGAGCACCAGAACCAGCGCAGCATCGAGATCGGCGCTCTGCGCCTCGGTGAGGCCGCGATGGGCCTCGACGATGGCGCGGAAGGCGTCATCGGGCTTTGCGAAATTCGAACTGGTCGACAGCGCCATGACTGCTCCTCAGTTCAGGCCGGCTGCGCGTGCCAGCGCAGCATCGAGCGCCGGCCGTGACGCGTTGCGGAAGCGTGCGGCGACATAGCCGTCCGGCCGCAGCAGATAGGCAGTGCCGGGCTCGGCATCGTAGCGCCTGCCGGCAAGGCCCTGCGCGTCGACCAACCCATCCTCGCCGCCGACCCGGATGCTACCGACGCCATCGGGCACATCGGCAACCGCGCCATTGCCAAACTCCAGCAGCGTGAAACGCGTTCCCTGCCTGATGAAAACGTCGGTCAGGTAGGTGGAACCCCCGCCCTGCTCCGTCACCGGCGCATCCGGCATCGAAGAGCCCGGCCGCGGGCCGCCGCGCCAATCATCGCGATCGCCGCTCGACAGCGGCGTATCGTAGACCGACGGCACCGACAGCCGCCCGCCATTGACCATGCGCTTGCCGAACTCGGTATCCTTGGCGAGCGACAGCACGGCCTGGCGCAGCCGCGCTTCCTGTTTCGTCACCGGCGCCATGAAGTCGGTCGAGCGGGTCGACTCGCGGATGTTCTCGTCCGCCGCCGCGCTGCGCTCGATGTGATAGCTCTCCAGCAAGCCCTCCGGCGACAGCCGGCGCAGCACGCGGTCGAGCTTCCACGCCAAATTCTCGGCGTCCTCGAGCCCGGAATTGGCGCCGCGCGCGCCGAACGGCGAGACCTGGTGGGCGGAATCACCGGCAAAGATCACCCGGCCGTGGATGAACTTGGCCATCCGGCGACACTGGAACTTGTAGAGCGAGATCCATTCGAACTCGAACTTGTCATGGCCGAGCATGCGCTCGATCCGCGGCCGGACATTCTCGGGCTGCTTCTCGGCCACCGGATCGGCATCCGGATTGAGCTGCAGGTCGATCCGCCAGATATCGTCCGGCTGCTTGTGCAGCAGCGCCGAGCGTCCGGCATGGAACGGCGGATCGAACCAGAACCAGCGCTCGGTCGGGAACGCCGCCGTCATCTTGACGTCGGCGATCAGGAACTGGTCCTCGAACACCTGGCCTGCGAACTCCGCGCCGACCATCTGCCGCAGCGAGGAACGGGCGCCATCGCAGGCGACGACAAAGGAAGCGTGCACTTGATAGGAGCCTTCAGGTGTAGCAATCGTCAGCGCGACGCCATCGTTGCGGCTCTCCAGCGCGATCACCTTGTTGCGCCAGCGCAGGTCGATTTCAGGCAGTTGCCCGACCCGGTCGACCAGATAGGCCTCGGCGTAGAACTGCTGCAGATTGATGAAGGCGGGCCGCTTGTGGCCCTCCTCGGGAAGCAGATTGAACTGATAGAGTTGCGAGGCGCCGTGGAAGATCTTGCCTACGCTCCACACCACGCCTTTCTCGACCATGCGGTCGCCGACCCCGAGGCGATCCCAGAACTCAAGCGAGCGCTTCGAGAAGCAGATCGCGCGCGAGCCTTCGCCGATCCGGTCGGCATCGTCGAGCAGCACCACGCGCTGGCCGCGCTGCGCGAGATCGATCGCGAGCGACAGTCCCACCGGCCCGGCGCCGACCACGACGACGGGATGCTCCGCGACGTTGGCACCCGAGCGCTCCTGGTCGGGGTGACGGCGATAGCCGAACTGGGTTTTGGCCTGTGCCGTGTTGGCGTGTGCCATTGCGTGACCCTGGATGTTTCCCTTGCGCCGCGGCCTCTGGCTGCGGTTCTGTGTGACCGGCTTGCGACCGGGACCTTGCGAGCCGGCCGCGACCTTGCTAAATTAGTCTCACTTGCAACTATCTTAAACCCCCAGTCGGGGCTGCCGTCAACTCAAATTGGAGGGATTTTTGGCACGGACCTCTGCAAGCCAGCCTCCAGCCCGGCCGCGCAGTGCCGTGGAAGCGGAGCTGCGCGACACTATCGCGCCGACCAAGAAGCGCCTCGATCTCTTCCATTTCATGCCGTTCCGCCTGAACCGGCTGGCGGCCGAGGTGTCCTCGGCGCTGTCGAGCGAATATCAGGCGCGCTACGGCCTCGACATTCCGGAGTGGCGCGTGCTCGCAACGCTCGGCTTCCGCAGCGATCCCTGCAGCGCGCAGTACATCGCGCACTGCACGCGCACCCATAAATCCACCATCAGCCGCGCGGTGTCGGCGCTGATGGAGCGCGAGATCGTCGAGCGCGTCGAGAACGCCGACGACCGCCGCGAATTCCGCCTGCGACTGACCAAAACGGGCCAGGCGCTCTACGAGGAACTGATCCCGCGCCTGCTGCGCAAGGAACAGGAGATCTTGTCCTGCCTCTCCGCACAGGAACGCCGCGACCTCGGCCGCTTGCTCGGCAAGGTCGAGAACAGCCTCGAACTGGTGCAGACCAGCGAAGAGGCCGACGCCAAGGACGTGTATTAGGCTCACTCAACCCGTCATCCTGAGGAGCGCGCAGCGCGTCTCGAAGGATGCACGGCCCGGCTGGTGGCCGTCGACCCTTCGAGACGCGCGCAAGAGCGCGCTCCTCAGGGTGACGGTGATGGAATTTTGTGCGCGGCCCCCTCGATCGTCATTGCGAACGAAGCGAAGCAATCCATACATCCCAGCATGTGGGACGATGGATTGCTTCGTCGCTACGCTCCTCGCAATGACGGTGCCGTTACGCCCTGTCGATATGTGTCGCGATGACAGGGAAATAATTGTCCTTCGATCCTTTGTCGATCGCTTCCTGCAGCACCGTGCCGATCAGCTCCGCACCGCGGATCTTGATGCCGGTATCGGCGGCGAGCTCCAGCGCGTAGGACAGATCCTTCAGCGCATATTCGGTCGAGAATGCGCGCTCGGGAAACACGCCGGGCACGATCGCCTTCATGCCATGGTTGCGCAGCGCAAAGCTGTCGGCCGAGCCCTTCGACAGTGTCTCAAGCAAGAGCTTCGGATCGACGCCATTGTGCTTCGCCACTGCAACGGCCTCGGCCAGCGCGTTCACGGTCTCGAACAGCACCATGTTGTTGAGGATCTTGGTCACCTGCCCGGCGCCGACGTCACCGCAATTGGTGACATCGGTGGCGAAGCAGCGGATCAAGGGCTCGATCGCGGCATAAAGCGCCGGCACCGCGCCGACCATCACGCTGAGCGTGCCGTCCTGCGCCGCCTGCCGCGTGCGCGCGATCGGTGCGTCGACCCACGCCGCGCCCTTGGCCTGCAACTGCGCGGCGAAATCGCGGGTCTGGCTGACTGAAGACGTGCCGAGATCGACCACGATCTGGCCGCTTCTCGTGTTCTTCAAGATGCCGTCGCCGTCGAACACCGCGCGCACGTGCCTGGCGCTCGGCAAGCAGAGGAACAGCACATCGCTCTGCTTGATGACGTCGGCGACCGACGCGGCAACCTCGGCACCGTCGGCGCGCAACCGCTGCAGCGGTTCGGCCGAGAGGTCGAACACGACAACGCGCTTGCCGCTCTTCTTGACCAGGTTGCGGCAAATCGGCTCACCCATCACGCCGAGGCCGATGAACCCGAGAGTCTTGGTGTCAGTCGTCTTGGTGTCAGTCATATCGCTTCTTTTTGACGTTTCTTGACGTGCTGCAGACGTGCCTCGCCCAACCGGCGAGGCTATTTCGCGAACGATCGCGACGGCGCCAGATGCAGCGCGAACGCGTCGACCTTGTCGCTGGCGCGCGGATAGATCTCGCTGACGATCGGATCGTGACCGGGAATGAAACGGTCCGGATGACCGGCGAGCCGCTCGACGGTCTCCCAGCCCTGCGCCATGTCGCCGACATTGTAGACGATCGGGAACGGGCTGCGCTTGTGCAGGTTCGCATAATAATGCGCGGCATCCGACGCCAGCACGACCGGGCCGCGCGCGGTCTCGATGCGTACCACCTGCAGGCCGTCGGAATGGCCGCCGACGCGATGCACGGTGACGCCGGGTGCGATCTCGCCGTCGCCGGAGTGGAAGGTGACGCGCTCGCCATAGACGTGGCGCACCATCTGCGTGACGTGCTCGATGGAGAACGGATGGCGCAGCATGCCGTTGCACATGCAGCGGCCGGTCGCGTAGCTCATCTCGCGTTCCTGCAGATGGAATTTGGCGTTCGGAAAGCGATCCAGATTGCCGGCATGGTCGTAATGCAGGTGGGTGACGACGACGTCCTTGATGCTGTCGGCACTGACGCCGAAGCCGGCCAGCGCGTCGACCGGGTTGAGCGTCAGCTTGCGGGCGCGCGCCTTGGCCTCCTCGGCGTTGAAGCCGGTGTCGACCAGGATGTCGCGGCCATGGCCACGCACCACCCAGACGAAATAATCCAGGTCCTGCGCGGTGGTATCGTGCGGATCGGGCACCAGGAAGTTGAGGTGGGGCGTGCGCGGCGACATCGTCGCATAGCGCAGGGCGTAGATCTCGTAGGCGTTTCCCATCGGTTTCGCTCTTGTTTGCAAGGCCTGTTTGAACGGCTTGTCTTTGAATGGCTTGCCGTCCCGAACACAAAGCCATCGCCTCGCGCAAAGGTCAAACCGTGCGGCGTGCGACGAGCGCATGACAGGGTGGCGACAGCCTTCGTGAGTGCAGGCACGTTATCGGCCCGCAGGAACCAGCACCGTGCCGGATGACGATGGCCGCCATGACCGCATGCTGCTGCACTGCGGTCTGGCTGGTATCACCGCGATAAACGATGCTGCCGCAAGCCGTTGACGGGGGCTTGGCCGTGGTTTGATAATGGATTTTCGCTAGAGTAAGGTTCCCGAGGCGCAGGCTGGAAGCGGCGCCATTTCACTGGAATGCCGCGATCTGGATTTGCTGCGATTATGAAAATCCGCCTTGCCTTGCTCGCCACGCTGATTTTTTCAATCGCGGCGCCCACTTTGTCCTTTGCCGCCGGCGACCGTTTCGCGCTGGTGATCGGCAACGCCAAATATCCCGACGCCGACGCACCGCTGAAGGAGCCGGTCAACGACGCCCGTGACGTCGCCGACGAGCTGAAGCGCGACGGCTTTACCGTCGAGGTCGGGGAGAACCTGACCGGCGACGGCATGCGCCGCGCGTTCGACCGGCTCTACGGCAAGATCAAGCCGGGCTCGGTCGCCCTGATCTTCTTCTCCGGTTACGGCATCCAGTCGAACCGGCAGAGCTACATGATCCCGATCGATGCGCAGATCTGGGCCGAGGCGGACGTACGCCGCGACGGCTTCAGCCTCGAGACCGTGCTCGGGGAAATCAACAGCCGTGGCGCCGGGGTGAAGATCGCCTTGATCGACGCCTCGCGGCGCAACCCGTTCGAGCGGCGCTTCCGCAGCTTTTCGGCAGGGCTCGCCCCGGTGATCGCGCCGAACGGTACATTGGTGATGTATTCGGCCGCGCTGTCGTCCGTCGTCTCCGACAATGGCAACGACCACAGCCTGTTCGTGCGGGAACTCCTGAAGGAGATCCGCACCCCCGACCTGATGGCCGAGGAAACGCTGAACCGCACCCGCGTCGGCGTCACCCGGGCCTCGCGGCAGGAACAGGTGCCGTGGATCTCGTCGTCACTGGCCGAGGATTTCTCGTTCATTCCGGCCGGCGCAGGCGGGCCGTCGAACGCCGCGCCGGCACCCGCCGCGTCGCCGTCACCCGAGGTGGCAACGGCACCGCCGGTCGCGCCTCCGCCGGCTCCGCCCGCCGCAACGCCGACACCGCCTGCGGCAACCCCGACGCCACCTGCGACAACAGTGCCGACACCATCACCGGCGCCGCCGACGCCTCCGGTTGCGGCAGCGCCGACTGCACCGCCACCCCAGCCCAAGGCGCCCGAGATCGCGCTGCCGCCGCCCGCCGCTCCGCCGCCGGTGGTGATCCAGCCCACGCCGGCGCCGAGCAATTCGCCCGTGCTCGCCGATGATCCGACGATCAAGAGCCTGAGCGAAAAGCTGGACAAGAATCCCGATGACGCAGCGGCGCTGTATCGCCGCGGCCAGGTCTATGCCAGCAAGGGGGCCTACGACCTTGCGGTGAAGGACTTCACCAATTCGCTGCGGCTGAACCCGAAGGATGTCGAGGCCTATAACAACCGCTGCTGGGTCCGCACCGTGATCGGCGACCTGCAGGCGGCGCTGAAGGACTGCAACGAGGCGCTGCGGCTGCGTCCGAACTTCGTCGATGCGCTCGACAGCCGCGGGCTGATGAACCTGAAGGGCGGGCAGAACAAGAACGCGATCGCCGATTTCGACGCCGCGCTGAAGATCAACCCGCGGCTGACCTCGTCGCTCTATGGGCGCGGGCTCGCCAAGCAGCGCAACGGCGCGGTCGCGGAGGGCGATCTCGACATCGCCAACGCCAAGGCGATGGACCCGAACATCGTCAAGGAATTCGCCGACTACGGCGTGCAGTGACAATGGACGAAGGTCTGCCTGCGGCTCGAACCGCTGACGGAATTGCGCGACTAATCAGAGGGTGCGAGCCGGGCAGCGATGCCGGCAATCAATCTGAATAGTTGCCTGGAACCGCGCCAGCTTGCGCAAGAGGGACCGAAATGTTCAAGCCGTCGGCAAAGGCCGCGATCGTTTCAATCATGACCGTTGGCGCCGCGCTGTCGTTCGGCATGGCCGTCGCCCATGCCGGCGACGTCACCGAAGATCAGATCATCAAGGCGCTGACGCCCGACAAGAAGCCGCTGACCCGCGGCCTTTCGGCCGGCCCGCAGACCACCTCGCCGGAGCTGAATGCCGACCAGGCCAAATTCGTGCAGAGCGTCCGCGGCCGCGCCACCCGCTCGCTGTCCTCGGCGGAACGCGAGGAAATCGCGACCATCGTCCAGGACAAGCCGAAGATCGATCTCGAGATCAACTTCGACTACAACTCCGCCGACATCAGCGCGAAGTCGCTGCCGTCGGTGCAGGCGCTCGGCCGCGCGTTGACCAATCAGGACCTGAAGGGCTCGACCTTCGTGGTCGCCGGCCACACCGACGCCGCCGGCGGCGAGGACTACAATCAGGGCCTCTCGGAGCGCCGCGCCGACGCCATCAAGCGCTATCTCGTCGACAAATACGGCATCAACGGCACCGATCTCGTCACCGTCGGCTATGGCAAGAGCAAGCTGAAGGACCCGAGCCACCCGATGGCGGAGGTGAACCGGCGCGTGCAGGTCGTGAACGTGGAAAACAAGGCCACCGCCGCCAAGTGATGGGCGGTGGCGTGGCCCCTTTTTGAGGCTACAATGCGTCCCGCACCCCGGCGGGGCCAATGCCGTTGGGCCGAGCCCCAACGCGGCCCACAGGTGACCCGCCTCACATGACGTCAGGGCATGATCCGGAACAATGGCACCGGCCTTCCGAATGCCCAGGCAATACGATAGCGAGCATGATGAGACTTCGACCAACACCGATGACGCGCCAAGCTCTGGATTGATCAGGCGATGAATTTTTCCCAATACCTCAAGCCTGCGCTCGGCACGGTGTTCTTCCTCGCCCTCGCGATCGCCTATTACGCGTTCGAGCACCGCTCCCATCCGGAGGAGAAGGAGACGCCGGGCCAGGCGCTGGTCGTGGTGACGAAGTCGACCAATGCCTGCTTCTCCGACATGGTCCGCGTCACCGGCTTCATCGTGCCGCGCCGCGAGGCGCAGGTGAATGTCGACCAGGACGGCTCCAAGGTCACCGACGTGCTGGTCCGCGAGGGTGACACGGTCACCGAGAACCAGGAACTGGCGCGGCTGACCCCGCCGCCGCAGCAGGCCGCACAGGCCAATGCCAAGCCGCTTGTGCTGCGGGCGCCGGCGGCCGGCCTCGTCACCGAAGTGCGCACCGCGCCCGGCGCGCCGGCCTCGCCGCAGGCTCCTCCGATGTTCAAGATCTCGATCAACAACGAGATCGAGCTCGACGCCGAAGTGCCGGGCTTCCAGCTCCTGAAGCTCAATCCCGGCGCCAATGTGCGGATCAGCCGCGACGATGCGCCCGACATGGTCGGCAAGGTCCGCCAGATCTCGCCGCAGATCGACCGCACCACCCAGCTCGGGCATGTCCGCATCACCATCAACAACAATCCGACGCTGAAGGTCGGCATGTTCGCGCGTGCCAATATCGACGCCAAGCGCTCCTGCGGCGTCGCGGTGCCGCGTACCGCGATCGACCGCCTGACCCTGCAGGTCGTGAAGGGCAACACCGTCGAGACCCGCAGGGTGCGCGTCGGGCTGACCTCCGACACCTCGACCGAAATCCTTGAAGGCCTCGACGTCGGCGAAATCGTCGTGGCCGACGCTGGCACCTCGCTGCATGACGGCGACCAGATCAAGACCATGTTCGCCGACGAACTCGATCGCACGCGATCACGGTAATTCGGGCACGCTAATGGCTTTGAACATCTCGGCATGGTCGATCCGGAACCCGCTTCCCTCGATCGTCTTCTCGATCATCCTGCTCGTGCTGGGCTGGGTCTCCTTCACCAAGCTCGCGGTGACGCGGCTGCCGAGCGCCGACATTCCGGTGATCTCGGTCGCGGTCTCGCAATTCGGCGCCGCGCCGTCGGAACTTGAATCGCAGGTCACCAAGACCATCGAAGACGGCGTCTCCGGCGTCGAGGGCGTGCGCCATATCTCCTCCTCGATCACCGACGGCCTGTCGGTGACCACGATCCAATTCGCGCTGGAGACCAACACCGACCGCGCGCTCAACGACGTCAAGGATGCGGTGACGCGCGTGCGCGCCAACCTGCCGCAGAATGTCACCGAGCCGTTGATCCAGCGGGTCGACGTGATCGGCCTGCCGATCGTGACCTATGCCGCGATCTCGCCCGGCAAGACGCCGGAGCAGCTGTCCTATTTCGTCGACGACGTGGTCAAGCGCGCCCTGCAGGGCGTGCGCGGCGTCGCCCAGGTCGAGCGCATCGGCGGTGTCGAGCGCGAGATCCTGGTCTCGCTCGATCCCGACAAGCTGCAGGCGGTGGGACTGACCGCGGTCAATGTCAGCCAGATCCTGCGCGGCACCAATGTCGACGTCGCCGGCGGCCGCGCCGAGATCGGCAAGAACGACCAGGCGATCCGCACGCTGGCCGGCGCCAAGACGCTGAACGAGCTCGCCGGCACCATGATCCCGCTGTTCGGCGGCGGCGAGATCCGGCTCGACGATCTCGGCACCGTCACCGACACCATCGCCGACCGGCGCACCTTCGCCCGCTTCAACGGCGAGCCGGTGGTCGCGCTCGGTATCAAGCGCTCCAAGGGCGCCAGCGACGTCGTCGTCGCGGCCGCGGTGCAGAAGCGGATCGACGCGCTGAAGGTGGCCTATCCCGATGTCGACCTGAAGCTGATCGACACCTCGGTCGAGTTCACCAAAGGCAATTACGAGGCCGCGATCTCGACCCTGTTCGAGGGCGCGATCCTCGCCGTCATCATCGTGCTGCTGTTCCTGCGCGACATGCGCGCCACGATTATCGCAGCGGTCTCGCTGCCGCTGTCGATCTTCCCGGCGTTCTGGGCGATGGACCTGCTCGGCTTCTCGCTCAACCTCGTTTCGTTCCTCGCCATCACGCTTTCGACCGGCATTCTGGTCGACGATGCCATCGTCGAGATCGAGAACATCGTCCGCCACATGCGGATGGGCAAGACGCCCTATCGTGCCGCTCTGGAAGCCGCCGACGAGATCGGCCTTGCGGTGATCGCGATCTCGCTCACGATCATCGCGATCTTCGCGCCGGCGAGCTTCATGTCCGGCATTGCCGGGCAGTTCTTCAAGCAGTTCGGCATCACCGTGTCAGTGCAGGTGTTCTTCTCGCTGCTCGCCGCGCGCTTCGTGACGCCGATGCTGGCCGCCTATTTCCTCAAGCATCATGACCACGACGATCCACCGCCCGGCCCGATCCTGCGCGGCTATCACAGCCTCGTCACCTGGTCGGTGAAGCATTACTTCGTCACCGTGCTGATCGGCTTTGCGATCTTCGCCGCGTCGATCTGGAGCATCACGCTGCTGCCGCAGGGCTTCCTGCCGGCGCAGGACACCGCACGCTCGCTGCTCGCGATGGAGCTGCCGCCCGGCTCGCAGCTCGCCTACACCGAGAAGGTCACCGAGGAGATCGTGGCGCGGCTACGCAAGCGGCCTGAGGTACGGAGCGTGTTCGTCGATGGCGGCCGGGTGCCGCCGGGCCTGCAGGAGGTCCGCCGCGCCGCGCTGATCATCAACTACACGCCGAAGGCCGACCGCAAGATCACCCAGCGCGAGCTCGAACTGTCGATCGGCAAGGAGCTCGATAACGTTCCCGACATCAGGTTCTGGTTCCTCGACGAGAACGGCCTGCGCGCGATTTCGCTGGTCGTCACCGGTACCGACAGCAACATCGTCAACAACGTCGCCAGCGAACTCGCGACGCAGATGAAGCGGATTCCGATCATCGCCAACGTGATCTCGGAGACCGCGCTCGACCGGCCCGAGCTGCGCATCCGTCCGCGCGCCGAGCTCGCGGCGCGGCTCGGCGTCTCGACCGAAAGCCTGTCGCAGACCATTCGCGTCGCCACCATCGGCGACGTCGGCCCGGCGCTGGCGAAGTTCGACGCCGGCGACCGCCAGGTGCCGATCCGCGTCCAGCTCGAGGACAATGCGCGCAGCGATCTGCAGATGCTGGAGCAGTTGCGGGTGCCGCTCGGCCAGCGCGGCGAGCGCGGCGGCGTGCCGCTCTCCGTCGTCGCCGACATCCAGCTCGACCAGGGCCCGACCAGCATCAACCGCTACGACCGCGAGCGGCAGGCCACCGTCGCCGCCGACCTTGTCGGCAATGCCGCGCTCGGCGACGCCACCAGGCTGATCTACGACCTGCCGGTCATGAAGACCCTGCCGAAGGGCGTGAGAGTCAGCCCGTCCGGCGACGCCGAGAGCCTCGCCGAGCTGTCCGACGGCTTCGCCACCGCGATCACTGCCGGCCTGATGATGGTCTACGCTGTGCTGGTGCTGCTGTTCGGCACCTTCCTGCAGCCGATCACCATTCTGTTCTCGCTGCCGCTCTCGATCGGCGGCGCGATCGGCGCACTGCTGCTGACCGGCAAGCAGCTCACCACGCCGGTGTGGATCGGCATCCTGATGCTGATGGGCATCGTCACCAAGAACGCCATCATGCTGGTGGAGTTCGCGGTGGAGGCGATCCGCGACGGCAAGGCGCGCGAGGAAGCCATGATCGACGCCGGCATGAAGCGCGCCCGCCCGATCGTCATGACCACGATCGCGATGGCCGCCGGCATGATGCCGTCAGCGCTCGCGTTCGGCGCCGGCGGCGAATTCCGCTCGCCGATGGCGCTCGCAGTGATCGGCGGCCTGATCTTCTCGACCGCGCTGTCGCTGGTGTTCGTGCCGGCGATGTTCATGGTGATGGATGATATCGGCGGCCTGATCTGGCGTTTCGGCAGGCGGCTCGTGGTCTCACATGCCGACCACGAGCTGACCCCGAGCGAGAAGCAGGGCGACCAGACCAAGAAGCCGCCCGGCCCGCCGAACATGATCTCGCCCGCCGCGGAATGAGCTGAGGCCGCGCCCCGCCAACGGCGCAACCCGTACGAGGTGACGTACGTCAAAATATCGAAAACAACCCCATGCAAAGGAGCCGGCGGCGGCCGGCATGCGACACAGCGACGTGACGCGTCGGGCAAATCAGGGGTATATTTCCAATATTCCGAAATCGTGCAAGCATCATTCGCAATGGCCCCGGCTGCAGGGAATCTCTGCATACTCCAGCTATCACCATATGCGCGGAGGCGGCTCCTCACCCTAAGCCTCTAAGGGCAAGCATCGCTTGTCTCGCTTCCCTAGGAACGGGGTGAGGGAGCGGAGCGCCGTTGCGGTCGCTATTCGACCTAGGGGCGGGTACTCATGCACTGGGAAGCACACTTTCAGGCGCGAACCAGACATGCGACCTGACGGGTCAGGGATGTCGCCTCTTGGCCCCATAGCTGACCGCCTGTATGACCATCGGGACCGTCGGCTCTTCGTGGTGAACCGGAAGTCACCCGGCTCGGTCGCCACGGGCGGCTTTTGACCCTGGCTGTGTGAAAACGCTGGGCTTCTGTTATGATTCTCCTGTGATTCTTTGGGGGAATCGATGAGGCGCTTCGTTGAAGAGGCGGATCGTGGACAGCGGTCGCTGTTGCCCGAATGCCTCGATGACTTCATTGACGAGAGCAACCCTGTTCGCGTGATCGACGTATTTGTCGATGCGCTCGGTTTGGCTGAGATGGGCTTTGAGGGTGTGGAGCCGGCGGCCACCGGTCGGCCGTCGTACCATCCCTCGGTGCTCCTGAAGCTTTACATTTACGGTTATCTGAACCGGGTACAGTCGAGCCGGCGGCTGGAACGAGAGGCCGGGCGCAACGTCGAGGTGATGTGGCTGCTGGGTCGGCTCGCTCCCGATCACAAGACGATTGCGGACTTCCGCAAGGACAACGGCCTGGCGCTGCGCAGGGTATGTGCGCGCTTCGTCGAACTCTGCCGAGAGATGGGTCTGCTGGCGACGGCGAGCGTCGCCATCGATGGCAGCAAGTTCAAGGCCGTGAACAACCGGGACAGGAACTTCACGCGCGCGAAGATGGAGCGACGGCGTGCTCAGTTGGAGGAGAGCGTCGCGCGCTATCTGAGCCAACTTGACACGGCCGACCGCCAGGAGCCGACCGAGGCCCTGGCCACGAAGGTGACGAGGCTTACCGAGAAGCTGACGAAACTGAAGGAGGAAATGGGCAAGCTTGCCGTCTACGAGAAGCAGGTGCTTGCGTCACCCGACCAGCAAATCTCCCTGACCGACCCCGACAGCCGCTCGATGGCGACGAGCGGGCGCGGCTCTGGTGTTGTCGGCTACAACGTACAGGTCGCCGTAGACACCGAACACCATCTGATTGTGACGCACGAGGTGACGAACAGCGGCTCGGATCGGGCACAACTTGCCAATATGGCCAAGCGGGCGAAGGCTGTTCTGAAGACTGAGACGCTCGAAGCTGTAGCCGATCGCGGCTACTTCAACAGCCCAGAGATCCTTGCGTGCCACGAAGCGGGCATCACGGTAACTCTGCCCAAACCGCTAACGTCCGGCGCTAAGGCAGACGGACGCTTCGGTAAACAGGACTTTGCCTATTTGCCAGAGGAGGACGTCTATCGCTGCCCGGCCGGGGAGCGGCTATCATATCGCTATACGAATGAAGAAGACAGCAAGGTGCTGCGGCGCTACTGGACCACGGCCTGTCAAAGCTGTTCGCTCAAGACCCAATGCACGCCTGGGTCAGAACGGCGGATTACGCGATGGGAGCATGAGCATCTGCTCGAGGCTGTGCAGCAGCGCCTTGATGCAAGCCCGCACGCCATGCGTCAGCGCCGCGAAACTGTCGAGCATCCGTTCGGCACCATGAAGGCCCGCATGGGAGCGACACACTTCCTCACCAAAACGCTTCCGAAAGTGGCGGCCGAAATGGCGCTCTCCGTCCTGGCCTACAATCTGACACGGGTCATGAACATCGTCGGGATCAAGCCGCTGATGGCTGCGATCGCGGCATGACACCAATCCAGTCCCGACTGCCTCGGGACTGGCGTTTTTACACGACCAAGACCCGAAGCGGACATCGACTAACGCGACTGACGCAAGCGCGGCCGGGCATCCATCTCCTTTGCGACGTCCTCGGCGCACCGGATGAAGCGGTGCACGATCGGACTCAATGAACGGTTCTTCAGGGTGAGGATTGAAACAGGCCACGGTCGGGCGGGGAGGTCGACCGGCAGCGCTTTTAGCGAATAGCGTTCGGCGTACAGGTGCAATACCGAGCGCGGCAATGTGGTGATGAAATCCCCCGTCGTGATCAGTTGAGTCCGCATATGCACCGAGAGCGTTCGCATGCTGATGTTGGGCACCTCAAGTCCTTGTGCCGCGAAGGCCTCCGTGACCACCGAGTGATTCCATATCCCTGGCTCGGTCAGGATCCAGCGTTCGTGAACGATGTCGGCAAGTTCAATTTTGCGACGATTGAACCAGCGGTTGTTCGGCCCTGCGGCGACAACAAGCTCGTCCTCGAACAGTGTTCTGACATCGACTTCATCTGGAATCTCCGGCGCGCCAAAATTGCGGTTGCCCCGGGCGATCACGAGGTCGATCCTGCGGTCGAGGAGAAGCGACAGCCGACCGAGATTAATGTGCTCGACGTCAAGAACGGCGCGCGGGTATTGCCGGAAGAACAGATTGGCGATCCGCGGCAACACGGCAGACGAAATGGACTCGGGACAACCGACGCGCACCTCGCCCGTCGTTTGATTGCTGAGGAATGAAATTTCCTCTATTCCATGACGCAACTCGTCGAGAGCCGCGCGGCTCCGTCGAAGGAGAACGTCCCCAAACACAGTGGATGCAACACCACGGGTGCTGCGGTCGAGCAGTCGAACCTGCAGGGTGGCTTCGAGATCCGCAACCATCTGCGATATCGCCGACTGGGTAACGCCGAGCTTCACAGCCGCCTTGGATATACTCCCAGATTGAACCACGGTCGCGAACGCGTGCAGGTCGTGCAGACGTATGCGCCGGCCGATGCGAGCTTCCCAGTTGGAGGCCTTTGCCATCGCCAATCCTAATGCAGGTAGTAGCAAATTCCCCCTTCTGCTTATGACGCCTTCAGGGCAGTTTCAACGCTGAACTCCACCGCCGGCGCGGGGATGCGGGACTACCGCGAATGCCTCGGTGGAACTCGGATGGCCGTCCTTCCGGGGAATATGTGCATCAACCACAGGAGTTGGCCATGGCGAGCGTTGTTGGTCTGTTTGTCGCCTCCGCCATTGGACAGCCCATGCAGACGTGCACCTCAGTGCGGGTTTTTGTCGGTCGCGGGCTGGAAGGGGATCGATACGAACGTGGTGAGGGCTCTTACTCGAAATTGCCGCGCGTGGCGGCACGCCATGTTTCCCTGATCGCCTGCGAAGCCATCGAGGCCGCAAATAGAGAGTTGGTCCAGCGCGGTCTCATTCCTTTCGAGGTGAATGAAACGCGACGTAACATCGTCGTCGACGGTATCGACGTCTATGGATTGCTAGGCAAGGAATTCCGCATCGGCGCCGTGCGCCTGCGCGGCTCCGAACCGACAAAGCCATGCCATCTCCCGTCCGCAGTCACTGGCAAGATGGGATTTGCGGAGGCTTATCGCGATCGAGGTGGCGTGCGGGCCGAGGTTCTCTCGGATGGAATTATTTCGATCGGCGACCTCATTCAAACGGATTGATGGAGCGGGTCTGCTCTTGGTCCTTAGCCAATATGACCAAGCACGCCTCCTTTGTCCGCTTCTGACGGCAATGCGGACGCCGTTCGGGAGGATGGACTTATAGGTACACGTCCTTAGCCTCGTCGCGCTCTAATACAGCCGCGTCCGATAGGCCTCTTCCATCGCCTTCTCGGCGACCTCGACCTCGATCGCGGCGGTCTGCTCGGCGATGATCCGGCCGAGCGTCGGAAAGCGGTGGCGCTCGACCTGCGCGGCGGGATTCCAGAGCTTCGAGCGCATCAGCGCCTTGCCGCAGTGGAAGTAGGTCTCGTCGACATGCACCTTGAGCCCGATGATCGGCGCGACGTTCTGCACCGTCAGCGGCGTCAACAGATCCGGCTCCTGCGAGATCTCGGCGCGCCCGTTGACGCGCAGCGTCTCGTTGATGCCGGGCACCATGAAGATCAGCCCGATCCCGGGTGACGCGATGATATTGCCGAACGTATCGACCCGGTTGTTGCCGCGCCGATCCGGGATCAGCAGCGTCTTGTCGTCGAGCACGGAGACGAAGCCCGGCGCATCGCCGCGCGGGCTGGCGTCGGCATGACCTTTGCCGTCGCTGGAGGCGATGACGAGGAACGGCGACAGCGCGATGAAGTCGCGGCAGAACCTGTCGAGATGGTAGAGCACCTTTTTCTCGGCGAGCGGGCTCAATTGCCCGAAATGCGCACGAAGATCCTCCTGCGATTTGACCGGCGGCTTGCCGCCCGCACTCTGGTCACCCATAGCGAACCTCCCGTTTGGTTTGTCTCAATTCGTTGAGCATGATCTCCGCGCAAACGCTCCGCGTTTGTCGCGAGGGAAAACCGCTTCGCACTTTTCCGGATCATGCTCTATACCGCGTCGATGCCGCACCAGCTCGCGACGAAGAGGGCGTAGGCCTTGGTCACCTTCTTCAGCGAATCGAGCTGGACCCGTTCATTGAAGCCGTGCGCGTTCTCCATCCTGGCGCCGAAGCAGAATGCGGGAACACCATAATCCAGGCCATAGAAGCGCGCATCCGTCAGCGCGGTCGAGGGAAAATCCGTCAGCTTGCGCCCGAACACATGCTCGTAGACCGAGCCGAGGACCGCCTCGCTCTCCTGCACCTCGGTCGCTTCATAGCCCGGCGACAGGAAGCCGGACCAGACGATCTCTGGCGGATTGTTGGCGAGGAACGGATGGGCCCTGGCAGCCTTGGTCACGCACGCGACGATCTCGGCCTGGCAGTCGGCGATTTTCCATCCCGGCAGGATTCCGATCCGGCAATCGACGTCGCACCACGCCGGCACGCTGGAGGCCCAATCGCCGCCCTTGATGATGCCGGGATTGAAGTTGAGCGGGTGATGCACCGCGCCGAAATGGCGATGCGACTTGGCACGCTCGTTCCACTCCGCCTCGAGCGCGTCGAGATGGCCGATCAGATGATAGGCGGCGCGGATAGCGTTGGAGCCGGTGCCGGCGCGCGCGACATGGACCGGGATTCCACGAACCCTGAGGCGAAACCAGATCACGCCGACCTGGGCTCGCATCAGCCGTTCCTCGGTCGGCTCCGGCAGCAGGCAGGCATCGGCACGGTAACCTCGCTGCAACGTCGAGAGCGCGCCGAGACCGGTGCTCTCCTCCTCGATCACGGATTGCAGATGGATGCGGCCCTTCGGCGCAAAGTCCGCGGCCTTCACCGCATCGAGCGCGTAGAGCGCAGCAATGGTGCCCGACTTCATGTCGCCGGTGCCGCGGCCATAGAGCCAGCCGTCCTCGACCACCGGCTGGAACGGCGGCCGCTCCCACATGTCGAGCGGCCCGACCGGTACCACGTCGCAATGCCCCTGAAGGATCAGCGAACGTCCCTCCTCGCGCGCCGGCCGATAGGTGCCGACGACGGTCCGCGCGCGGGAGAAGTCGGTCTCGACCGGCCCGTAGCCGGGTAGCGTCTTCAGCTCGTCCTGATTGATGACCCAGTCGTCGACCTCATAGCCGCGCTCGCGCAGCAGCTTCGCGAACATGTCCTGGCACGGACCTTCCTGGCCGCGCGTGCTGGGAATCGACGAGAAGGCGATCGTGGTCGCGAGTTGCTGCTCGAAGGCGGCGTCGACAGCCGCCTCGATGCGCTCGCGCGCGCCGGCCGGAAGGGGAACTGAACGGCTGTCGGTCATGAATTGATCCTTGCTGTGGGGCGTGCATCGGCCGCGGCCGCAAAGCCCGGCTGGTTGAAGAAATCGCGCCCGGGAATCGCGTCGAGCAGATCGCGAGTGTAGGCCTGGCGCGGCGCGGTGAACACTTCGGCGGTGCTGCCTTCTTCCACGATACGCCCCTTCTGCAGGACGATGACGCGGTCGGCGATCTCGGCGGCGATCCGCAAATCGTGTGTGATGAAGATCATCGCAAGCCGCATCTCCTGGCGCAGCTCGGCGAGCAGCGCCAGCACCTGGGCCTGCACCGAGACGTCCAGCGCCGACACCGCCTCGTCGGCGATCAGAACCCGCGGCTTCAGCGCCAGCGCCCGCGCGATGCAGATGCGCTGGCGCTGGCCGCCCGAGAACTCGTGCGGGTAGCGATCGGCGGCGGTCGCCGACAGGCCGACCCGCACCAGGAGCTTGTTCGCCTGGGCCATCGCCTCAGCCCGCGACGTCCCATAGGCCATCGGTCCGCGCGCGATGGCATCGCCGACCTTCTGGCGCGGATCGAGACTGGCAAACGGATCCTGGAACACGATCTGGAGCTGGCGCCGCGCCTGGCGCAACGCCTCGCCGCGCAGCTGCCGGAGATCCGCGCCGCCAAAGCGGATGGCGCCGGCGTCAGGTTCGGTGAGCCGCATGATCATGCGCCCGAGCGTCGACTTGCCGGAACCGGATTCACCGACCACCGCAAGCGTCTCGCCCTCGTGCAGCGTCAGTGAGATGCCATCAGCGGCGGTCACCTCGCGTGGCGGCTGCAGCCAGCCGCGCTTGACCCGAAAGGTCTTTTGCAGGCCGATGACCTCGAGCAGCGGCTCGGGACGCAGGATGGCCTCGTGGATGTCGGCGAGGCGCGCCTTCGGCACCGCGTCGATCAGTTCGCGCGTGTAGGCGGCCTGCGGATTGCGAAGCACCTCGCTGGCCGTGCCCTGCTCGACCACCTTGCCATGGCGCAGCACCACGACGCGATCGGCAACGTCGGCGACAACGCCGAAATCATGGGTGATCAGCAGCACGCCCATGCCGCGCTCGCGCCGGAGATCGTCAATCAGGCGCAGGATCTGGCGCTGGGTCGTGACATCGAGCGCGGTCGTCGGCTCGTCTGCGATCAGGAGCGCGGGGCGGTTGGCCATCGCCATCGCGATCATCACGCGCTGGCGCTGGCCACCGGAAAGCTCAAACGGGTAGCTCTTTTCCAGCAGCTGCGGATTCGGCAGCCCGACCTGGGTCAGCAGCGTCAGCACCCGCTCGCGGAGTTCGGTCGCCGAGGGCGCAGGCCGCTGGTGCGCCAGGATCATCTCCTCGATCTGCCTGCCGACGCGCTTCAGCGGATTGAGCGAAGACAACGGCTCCTGAAAGATCATCGCGGCGTTGCCGCCGCGCAGCTTGCGGAGAGCGCGGCCGTCGAGCTTCGACGGATCCTGCCCTGCGACCGCCACGGCGCCGGACGCGATGTCGACGCCCCGCGGCAACAGCGACAGCACCGCATGCGCGATCATCGACTTGCCGGAGCCGGACTCGCCGACCAGGCAAACCACTTCGTTTGGCTTGATCTCAAAGGAGACGTTCTCGACCGCGAAGGGCCGATCACCGCCCTTGGGGAGCGCGATCGAGAGACCATCGACGGCAAGAACAGGCGCACCGGACTGCATGGCTTCGCTCATGAGCGGCGCCTCGAGACGCGCGGGTTGAGGACATCAGACAGTCCCTCGCCGAACAGGTTGATCGCCAGCACGGTGACGAGGATGGCGAGGCCGGGAAACACGCTCATCCACCACGCGTTCCGGATCACGGTGCGGCCCGCGCCGATCATGAAGCCCCACGACATCAGATTGGGATCGCCGAGCCCCATGAAGGACAGCGCGCTTTCCAGCAGGATCGCAGTGGCAACCGTCAGCGACGTCACCACCAGGATCGGCGAGATCGCGTTCGGCAGGATATGGCCGAGCACGATGCGCCAGGTGCGTTCGCCCTGGCACAGCGCGGCCTCGACGAATTCGCGGTGCCGCAGACGGAGGAATTCGGCGCGCGTGAGCCGCGCCAGCGGCGGCCAGCTCACCGCGCCGATGGTCAGGATGATCGTGAGCAGCGACGGATTGAAGGTCGCGACCAGCAGGATGGCCAGCACGAAGGCTGGAATGGTCTGGAACAATTCCGTCATCCGCATCAGCACCAGATCGACCTTGCCGCCGAAATAGCCTGAGATCGCGCCGATCACGACGCCGATCGCCATCGCCGCGAGCGCTGAGGCGATGCCGATCAGGAGCGACACGCGTGCGCCATAGGCGACGCCGGCGGCGACGTCGCGGCCGAGCGTATCGCCGCCGAGCCATAATCCGTCCTCGCCGGGCGGCGTGAACGGCGCGCCGACCATCTCCCAGGGCGAGACCGGAAACGCGATCGGCGCAACGATCGCGACGACAACAACGACGAGCAGCAGGACGAGGCCGATCATTCCGCTCGGATGACGCAGGAAGGCGCGCACCGTGTCCATCACGCCGCTCCCGTGGTCATGCGGGGATCAATCAACCGGTAGACCAGGTCGGTGAGCAGGTTGAGCGCGATCACGACGATCGAGAGGATCAGGAAGATGCCGAGCAGGACCGGATAGTCGCGCTGCAACAGTGCCTCGAAGGTCAAGCGGCCAAGGCCCGGCCAGGCAAACACCGTCTCGATCACCACGGCGCCGCCAACCAGCGCGCCGGCCTGCATGCCGGCGACGGTGACGACCGGCACCAGCGCATTGCGCAACATGTGGCCGACGACGATGCGCGCTCCGGACAAGCCCTTGGCGCGCGCGGTCTTGATGAAATCCTGCTGCGCGACCTCGATGATCGAGGATCGCATCAGCCGCGCATAGATCGCCAGATAGATCGCCGCCAGCGACGTGACCGGCATGATCATGTGTTTCATGATGTCGAGCGCATGCTCGATCGGCGAGAGCTGGACGTTGATGGTCTCGTAGCCGAACGGCGGCAGCCAGCCGAGCGTCACCGAGAACACCCAGCACCAGCATCAGGCCGAGCCAGAATACCGGCGTCGCGTAGAGCACGAGCGAGAGCACGGTGAACACCGTGTCGAGCACGCTGCCGGCCGCGAGCCCGGCCAGCGCGCCGAGCGCGGTGCCGATCAGGAGCGCGAGACAGAACGCCGTGACCGTCAGCAGCAACGTCGCCGGAAGGCGTTCGAGGATCAGATCGACGACCGGACGGCGCTGGCGATAGGAATAGCCGAGATCGAGCCTGACGACGCGGCCGAGGTGGCTCACGAGCTGCACGAAATACGGCTTGTCGAGGCCATATTCCTTGCGCAGGTCGTCGAGCAGCTTCGGATCGGACGCGCCGGATTGGCCGGCCATGACCTGGGCCGGATCGCCGGGCGCGGCGCGCACCAGCACGAAATTGAACGTCGCGATGACGAGGATCACGGCGACGAGCTGGGCGATGCGGCTGACCGCCTGAAGTCCAATCGTCGCGGCGCTGCCGAGCCGGGTCACGATTTGTAGACCGACCCGAAGGTTTCGTGCGAGCCGATGCCCGTCGTCACGATGTTCTTGAACGCCTTGTCGTAGATGATGGGATATTCGATCTCGAGCGTCCAGGCCACCGGCACGTCCTCGACCAGGATCTGCTGCACCTTGCTGTAGAGCTCCTGGCGCTTGGCTTCATCGAGCGTCACCGCGGCCTCGTCGAACAGTTTGTCGACTTCGGGATTCGAATAGCCTTGCGTGTTGGAGAACAGGATGCCCTTCTTGATGTTCGACGAAATATAGGTGCGGGCGACGCCCAGCGCGGGATCGCCGAGCTGGTAGAGCAGATTCTGGGTCATCTCATAGTCCCAGTTGCCGACCTTCTCGGCCCATCCGGCCATGTCGGTGCCGACAAGCACGAGATCGATGCCGACCCGCGCAAAACTCTGGCGGAAGAATTCGCCGGCCCGCTGATAGGACTCGCCATAGGGCGGCACGATATACTTGATCTCGGCGCGCTTGCCGTTGGCGCCAGGCTTCAATCCCATGTCGTCGAGCAGGGCCTTGGCCTTGTCGACCGAAAACTCGTAGCGCTTCACGTTCGGATCGTAGAACCGCGTCTTCGACGAGATCGGTCCGGTCGCCACCTTCGCATTGCCGAAATAGACCCGCTTGCTGAACGCCTCGCGATCGATCAGGTGCATCACCGCCTGCCGGAACCGCTTGTCGTTCATCGGCGCGATGCGGTTGTTCATCTCGAGCCACTGATGCGGCGCGAAATACTCGTAGCCCCTGGTGGTGAATTCGAGATTCTTCTGCGCCTTGAAGCGCTGCACGTCATAGAATTCGACGTCGGACCATTGCACGAGCTGCACCGTGCCATTCTCGAGCGCCAGCGCGCGCGAGGCCGCATCCGGAATCACGCGGTAGACGATCTCGTCGAGATAGGGCTGGTCCTTCTGATAGTAGCCATCGTGGCGGACGAGATGAACGTGCGAGCCGCGCACCCACTCCTTCAGCTTGAAGGGGCCGGTGCCGATCGCCTTGTCGTTCTCCGGGTTCTTGCGGTAGTCGGTGCCGTCATAGATGTGCTTGGGTACGATCGGTGCAGACGTGCAATCGAAGCAGCCGATGAAGGGCGCGAACGGCTGCTTCAATTTGAACACGACGGTGAGCGGATCGGGCGCCTCCGCCGACGCCACGCGGGCGAAGTTCTGCCGTGCGCGCGGATGCGTCTCCACCAGCAGCTTCATGCAGCTGAAGACCACGTCCTCCGAGGTCATCGGCTTGCCGTCGTGGAAGGTGATGCCTGGAAACAGCTTGAACGTATAGGTCAGGCCGTCGGGCGAGATCTCCCAGGACTGCGCCATGCCGGGCATCGGCTTGAGATCGGCGCCGTATTTCAGCAGGCCTTCGTAAATCTTGCCGCCGAGCGTCAAGGTCGGCTGCTGCTGGTTCAGCGCGGTCACCAGGACCGGCGGCTCGGGCTGGATGATGGTGTTGAGCGTCCCACCGCGGGTCTGGCCCGCCGCCCGCGTGATGCCGAACGGGATGGCTGCACCGCAGGCCAGCATTGCCTTGGTGAATTCGCGTCTGTTCATCGGACCTCTCCGTCTCCGCGCTCTCACATTCGATTTCGGCGAATGCCGCGGGGTGAGGCATTGTTGCCAAACGCCATATCCCGCGCTACCTGAAGGGGGACAACAACCATCGCGATCGGGCCAAGTGGCCCGGAAGATGCATGAGCACCCTGCGAAAACGACGATCGATCAGGAGCTCACGACACTTGAAAGTCGCAGCGCGACGAAATGACACCACCGGCTTGCGCGTTTGCCGCAAGCAATCGGGTCCCGCAGCCGCCGCGCACTATGCCGGACAGCTGCAACAGGTCGAACGGCCGCTCGCGGCGATGGCGGCCTCCTATCCGAACGAAAGCACCAGCGCGCGGCACGCGCACCGACGCGATCAATTCATCCTGCAGACGGCGGGCGTGACCTCGATGATGACCGAGCGCGGCCATTTCGTCGTGCCGCCCGGCCACGGCCTGTGGATTCCGGCCGGCGTCGCGCACCAGTCGCGGGCATGGGGCGAGGTCGAGATCCAGACCATCTATGTCACGCCTGACCGCATCAGGAATGCTCCGGCGACATGCCGCCTGATCAAAGTCTCCGCGCTGGTCGAGGCGTTGATGGAAGAAGCGGTGCACATGCCGACCCGTTACGATCCGGAAGGGCGCGACGGCAGGCTGGTCGATTTCCTGCTCGACGAGATCGGCAGGATGCCGGAAGTGTCGCTGCAGGTGCAGGTGCCGCCCGATCCGCGGCTCGCCGCGATCTGCGAGGCCGTGCTGGTCGATCCGAGTTCCGATCTCACGCTCGACGAATGGGCCGATCGCTGCCAGCTCAGCCGGCGGACGTTGACGCGTCTGTTCCGGCGCGAGACCGGCCAGAGCTTTGCGGCCTGGCGCCAGCGGGTGCGGCTGCTCGAAGCGCTGGCGCGGCTCGGCGCCGGCGAGGCCGTCACCTGCGTTGCGCTCGACGTCGGCTATGAAAGTCCGAGCGCTTTCGCCGCGATGTTCAAGCGTGAGCTCGGCGCCGCGCCGCGCCAGTATCTGCGCTGGGCCGATCCCGAAGTGGTGATGCGGTAGGCGCCCTCGCGTCACGTATCTATCGAAACGCAAAACCCCTGCGGTCAACGGGAGAGACCGCAGGGGTTTGCAGGTGGATGGCGTGAGGCCAGCAAGGCTGGGTGTCACCCCAAGGACCGGCGGCCGGATGAAAGCGGTACCGGCCTCATCATGCAAGCACGTCTTTTAGGCAGGAGTGCGTCAACATCCGCAAGCAAAGCGCGCGAGAGAATTGAATCTTCCCGCGCGCGTTGCATGCAGCTCGCTCTAGTCGTTGCGGGCGACCGCGGTCAGCTTGGTCATGTTGTGCAGCATGATCCGGCCGCGTTGCAGGTCGACGATGCCGTCCTTGCGCCAGGTCTGCAGCTGCCGGTTGACGCTTTCGCGCGCGGCGCCGACGAAGATGCCGAGCTGTTCCTGCGAGATGTGCACCTCGGAACCGAAATCCTCGGCCAGCGCGCACAGCCGCCGTGCGAGGCGGACCGGCAAAGGCTGCAGCACGGATTCTTCCATCCGCTCGCTCTGCCAGCGAATCCGCTGGCACAGCAATTCGATCAGCCTGACCGCAACCTTCGGCTCGCGCTCGAGGAAGCCGAGGAAATCCTGCCGCCGCAACACGAATAATTCGCTGGGCTCGCCCGCGGTCGCATCCGCGGTGCGGTCCTGACCGTCGAGCACGGCGACTTCGCCGAACAGGTCGCCGGATCCCATGAAGTTGAGTGTGAGCCGGCTGCCGTCGGAAGCACCGGTCTCGATCCGGATCTGGCCGCGGCGGACCCCAAACAGGGCATCGCCGGGATCGCCCTTCTGGAACAGCACCTCACCGGTCGCGAGCTGCTGGGTGTGGCAGAGGCCGGAAAGCCGCTGCAACTCGTCCGTACCGAGATCGGCGAACATCGGATTCATCTTCAGAATGACCGCAAATTCGGCCTGTTTGCTCATTGTACTGCCTTCCAAATCCATCCGAGCAGTCCCCTGACGCCCGGTTAGCAAAAATCACCCTCATAAGAGTGTGGGAGAGGTCACATAAGTTCATGCGGTAACGGATTATTTTTCCGGTCATTGGAGCCAGATCCCGCTTGCGGGATAAACTCGTGTGATCGGCCGCGACTTTCTGCAACGGAACCTCGCTTGCCCGGCCTGGAACAACGACATGAGAGCACTGAAATTCGCCGGGGCCGCCATCGCTGCCGTGATCGTGATCATCGCATTGGTGGCCGTGGTCGGGATCCCGTCCTCGTTCCTCACATCGACCATCACCGATCGGGTCGAGCGCGAGACCGGCTACAAGCTCACCATCAATGGCGGCGCCAAGATCGGCCTCTGGCCGAAGATCAATCTGACGCTGAGCGACGTCGTGTTGCAGGACCCGCGCGGGCGCGACGTCAACAACCGGTTCGCAGCAAGCAGCGTCGAGGCCCAGATGACGCTGTCGAGCCTGTGGTCGGGCCGGCCCGACATTACCGACCTCGCGGTCGTCAAGCCGGTGATCAATCTGCCGCTGCAGCGCGAGCGCACCCGCGACCACAATCCGCCGGCGCAATCCTCCGCGTCCGGTGGCGGCGGCATCACGATCCGGCATGTCAGCGTCAGCGGCGGCACCATCGTCTTCGCCAATGTGCGCGACCGGATCGAGAGCCGGATCGAGACGCTCAATGCGGACGCGACCATCGGCGACGACCGCAAGATCGTCGTCACGGGTGACGCACGCGCCAGCGACAAGCCGCTGAAATTCGAGATCCGCGCCACCGCGCCGCAAGCACCGCTGGAGCGTCAGAGCGTGCCGGCCGAATTCAGCATCGATGCACCCGGCCTGTTGCCCGCGGCGATCAAGGCGAATGCGGAAGCGCGGCTGAACGGCACGGTGGTGATGTTCAACGGCGTGTCCGGCACGCTCGGCGATGGCGGCTTCACCGGCTGGGCGTCGGTCGATTTCGCCAGCAACAAGCCGCTGGTGAAGCTCGATCTCGACTTCCAGCGCATTGCGATCGCGATGCCGCCGGGCCAGTCCGGCACCACGCAACCATTGGGCACCAATACCTGGAGCAACGCGTCGGTCGATCTTGCCGGGCTCAACTATGTCGACGCGCAGGCGCGCATCTCGGCGGCGGAGCTTATGATCGGCGACGGCCGCTTCACACAGGCGGCAATCGATGCGTCCATCGACAGCGGCGTGCTGAAGGGCCGGTTCGCCAATCTCGGCGCCTATGAGGGCACCGCCGATGGCGACGTCACCATCGACGCGCGAGCTACGAATCCAACCTACGCGCTGCGGCTCGACCTCGCCGGCGTGCGCGCGCTGCCGGTGCTGAAGAATCTTGCCGAGTTCGACAAGCTCGACGGCAAGATGCAGGCCAAGATCGCGCTGACCTCGCAAGGCGGCAGCGAGCGTGCCATCGTCGGCAATCTCGCCGGCACCGCCTTCGTCGTGTTCCAGGACGGCAAGATCCTCGGCCTCAACGTGGCGCAGATGATCCGCAACCTCACCACCAGCACCTTGTCGGGCTGGCAGGAGAGCCAGGAATTGTCGACCGATCTCAGCCAGCTCTCGGCGTCGTTCAAGGTCGACAAGGGCCATGCCGTCACCACCGATCTCAACCTGATCGGCCCGCTGGTGAAGATGACCGGGGTCGGTACCATCGACCTCAACACCCGCCAGATCGGGTTCCGCGTCGAGCCGCAGCTCGTGATGACCACCGAAGGCCAGGGCCGGGCCGGCAATCCGGTCGGCCTCGGCATCCCCGTGATGCTCGAGGGACCCTGGGTATCGCCGCGGATCTATCCGGAGATGCCGGGCATGCTCGACAATCCGCAGGCGGCCTATGCCAAGCTCAAGGAGATGGGCAAGGGCCTGTTCGGGGCGAACGGCCAGGGGTTGAGTGAAGGCCTCAACGGGCTGACCAATCTGCTCAACGGCGTCCAGGGCGGCGCGCGGCCCGGCAGCAGCGGCCAGGGCGGCGGTGCCGCCGGCCAGAGCAACCCGCTCGGCGGGCAGCTTGGCGACACCATCGGCAATTTGCTGCAGCAGGGCCTTTCCACCCTCAACCAGGGCAACGCATCGCGCCCGAGCCGCGACCTGAGCCAGCCCGCGCCGCCGCCGACCGCCGATCCGGCCCCGCCACCGCCCCCTCCGCCCGGCGAGACCGCCGAGCAGCACGACAGTCCGGCGATGAAGGACGTGCTGCGTCAGCTGTTCGATCGCTGATATTCCCGGATATCCCCCGCCGATATGAAGGGATAACCATGCGGCCCGAGCGGCCGCCCCGCCCCGCCGATCCGTGCTAAACAGCGGCGGATCATGCGGCGCACCCGATTGGGGGCCGGACGAGGCTGGATGAACGCGGCTACGGACAAGGGCAAGAACTGGTTCCTGCGCGGCGGCCTGTTCGCCAAATATGTCCTCGCGCTGGTCGGGCTCGTCGTGTTCGTGCTGGCGGTCAACGGCGCGCTCGAGACCTGGATCAGCTACCGCGGCATCAAGGGCACGCTGACGGATGCGATGAGCGAGAAGGCGGATGCGACCGCCAAGCGCATCGAACAGGCGATCTCCGATCTCGAGCGCCAGATCTCCTGGGTGACCCGAGCCTCCTCCAACACGATCGAGCTGCGCCGTGCCGACTATGCCCAGTTGCTCGGTCAGGTGCCGGCGGTGAGCCAGCTCAGCTTGATCAGCGGCCAGGGCCGCGAGCTGCTGCGGCTGTCGCGCCAGACCACCACCGTGAACTCCAACGCCGACTTCTCCCGCGATGTCAGATTCACCGAGACCATCGCCCGCGGCACCGCCTACGCGCCGGCGTATTTCCGCGACGGGCGGCCCTTCATGTCGATCGGCGAGCAGCATTCCGGCTTCAATGCCGGCGTCACCATGGCCGAGATCGACCTGCGCTTCCTCAATGACTATTTCGGCGATTCCCAGGTCGGCCGGCTCGCTCATGCCTATGTCGTCGACGGCAAGGGCCGCGTGCTGGCGAGCTCGTCGAAGGGGCCGGAGGTCGGCAAGGATCTCGCCGCGCTGCCGCAGGTCGCCGCGGTGCTGTCGCCTAGCGGCAGGCCGATCGCCTCCGGCAAGGATGTCGACGGCAACGGCGTGCTGACCACGGCGAGCCCGGCACCGAACCTCGGCTGGCACGTGTTCTACGAGCAGCCGACCGCGCAGGTGCTGTCGCCGATCCGCGACCAGCTGGTGCGCATCGCGCTTCTGATCGCTCTCGGCCTCGTGGTCGCGATCATCGCCGGCACGATCCTGGCGCGGCGCATGCTGGAGCCGATCACGGCGCTGCGCACCGGCGCGCGTCGGTTAGGGGCCGGCGATTTCGGCCATCGCATCGAGGTGAAGACATCCGATGAGCTGGAGGAGCTCGCCGGCCAGTTCAACAGCATGGCCACCCAGCTTGCCGGGACCTATTCCGATCTCGAGGCCAAGGTGAAGGAGCGCACCCGCGACCTCGCGCAATCGATCAACGAGCTGAAGGTGCTGGAGGAGGTCGGCCGCGCGGTGGCGTCCTCGCTCGACCTCAATGCCGTGCTGCCGACGGTCGCCGCCCGCGCGCTCGAGATCACCCATGCCGACGCCGTGCTGATCTATGGCTATGACGCCGCACAGCGCAGCTTCAACCTGACGCAATCGATCGGCATCGACGCTGCGACCGACGGCCGTCATCGCGCGATCGACGCGGCGAACAGCCCGCTCGGCGAGGCCGCCGCGAAGGGCGAGCCGCTGGCGTTTCCCGATCTCACCGACCAGCCAAATCATCCGTTGCGCGATGTCGTGGTCGGCGCCGGCTTCCACTCGGTGCTTGTGGTGCCGCTGGTCGACCAGCAGGGCGTACTCGGCGCGCTGGTGGTGCTGCGCAAGGCGGCCGGCGATTTCCCGTCGAGCCTGATCGGCCTGATGAAGACCTTCGCCCACCAGGCGGTGCTGGCGATGCGCAATGCGCGGCTGTTCACCGAGGTGGACCAGAAGAGCCACGCGCTGGAAGAAGCCAACGCCACCGTGCGCGAGCAGGCCGACAAGCTGCGCGAGCAGACCGAAGCACTCAAGGACTGGAACAAGTCGCTGGAGCAGCGGGTCGAGACCCAGCTCGGCGAGCTCGAGCGCGTGCGAAGGCTTGAGCGCTTCCTGGCGCCGCAGGTGGCGCAGCTGATCGCCTCGTCGGACAATCTCGAGGGCCTGCTCGACAGCCACCGCCGCGAGGTCACCGTCGTGTTCTGCGACCTGCGCGGCTTTACGGCGTTCACCGAGGCGACCGAGCCGGAAGAGGCGATGAACGTGCTGCGCGAATATCACGCCGCGCTCGGCAAGCTGATCTTCAAATATGAAGGCACGCTCGACAAATATGCCGGCGACGGCGTGATGATCCTGTTCAACGCGCCGATCCAGCTCGCCGACCACACCGCGCGCGCCGTGAAGATGGCGGTGGAGATGCGCGACACGGTCGGCCCGCTGACCGAGAAGTGGCGCAACCGCGGGCACAGCCTCGGCTTCGGCATCGGCATTGCGCTCGGCTATGCCACGCTCGGCCAGGTCGGCTTCGAGCAGCGGCTGGAATATGCCGCGATCGGCAGCGTCACCAACCTCGCCTCCCGCCTGTGCGGCGAGGCCAAGGCCGGCCAGATCGTGGTGAGCCGCCGCGTCTATGGCATGGTCGAGCCCTTCGTCGAAGGCCGCGCCATCGACGACCTCGTGCTGAAGGGATTCAACCATCCCATCCTCGCCGCGGAGATCCTCAGCTGGAAGGGCGAGCCGAGCGCTGAGGCGGCAGCGGAGTAAGCGACCCACTCTCTCCCCACGTCGTCCCGGCGAAGGCCGGGACCCATAACCACCGCAATTCGTAATGAGAAAGATTGTGGCCCCAGCGTCACTCCACAACCACTATTCGGGGTGATGGGTCCCGGCCTGCGCCCATAGGCGCTAAAATAGGATTTGCGCCTTGGATTCGCTTGTGATTCCAAGATGGAATGGCACACGAATCGCTTGTGAACAAAGATTGGGCGCGCGTTGTCGCCCGACTTGGCGGAGCCGAGGCTCTGAACATTAGCGCGCGCAAGACGAAGGCGTTTGTCCGTCCGCGGGAGATCAGCAATGCGGTCGACTTGCTGCGCCTGATCTTGGCTTATTGCCTTGGTGAGAAAGGGCTGCGGTTGACGGCGGCATGGGCCACGTCGGTTGGGCTTGTCGATATCTCCAACGTGGCTCTGTTGTATCGCTTACGTCAGTGCGGAGATTGGCTGGCAATCTTGGTCGAGCAGGCGCTTGCCGCCGCGGCGCCGAAGGCGAGCCGCGGTCGTCTGATCCGTATTGTTGACGCCACGACGGTCCCCAAGGCTGGGACGAGCGGCAGGAACAAGAACGCAGTGTGGCGTATCCATAGCGCGTTCGATCTTCCGCAGGAGCGCTTTGGTCACTTCGAACTGACCGATCAGCGAGCGGGCGAGACGCTGGATCGGATACCGGCGGTTGCCGGTGAGATCCGTCTTGCCGATCGCGCCTATCTGCAACCGGAGCGCATGGCGCATCTCGTCGATGCCGATGCGGACTTCGTGATCCGGGCCGGCTGGAAGAGCGCGCGCTGGCTCGATGCCGAAGGTAATCTTGTTGACCTCACTGCCGAACTGCGCAACGCCTCGGCGCGTGGCCTGATCGATCGGCCGATTTGGATAAAGCGCAAGTCAGGTGCGCCGCCGCTCGCAGTGCGTCTGGTTGCCGCGAAGAAGCCGGCGCAAGCTGCTGCGGCTGCGCGACGCAAGGCGCGCCGGACTGCACAAAAGGGAGGTCATCAGCTCTCCAGGCAAACACTTGACGCCGCAGATTGGGTGATCCTGGTGACCTCACTCAGGCCAGAGGACTTCACGACTGCAGATATCCTCGCCCTCTATCGGCTGCGATGGCGCATTGAGCTCGGCTTCAAGCGGCTGAAAAGCCTGATTGGCCTGAAGGGACCTCCCGGAACCGACGAGCGGTCCGCCAGACCCCATATCCTCGCTCATCTGCTGATCATTCTATTGCTCGAGCCGCTCGTCGACGAACTCGAAGACTCTCCCCGCTTGGCCGACGCCGCCTGACCCACCCAGTGACGTGGCGTCTGCTGCGCCAGCTCGTAGCTTCGCTACGGCAAGCGATCATTCCACAGCCCGCAATCGCTCTACTCTGCAGAGCCAGTCACGCTCTCCGGCGACATCTACGCGAGCCACCCAGACATAAGCGCCACTATCAGACTATGATCAAACTATCTTAGCGCCTATGGGCCTGCGCCGGGACGACACCGAATGTGTGGCCGCGTCCGCCGATCAGCGCGCGTCGTCGCACGCGCCGCCAGCGTCCACCGCATCCCGCCGTACGTTCGTGACGATCGCGATACGCCCCTCTTGCCGGGCGGGACGAGGGAAGTTGTACAGCTGAGTTGGGGAGACGTCAAGGAAAATTCCGAAAATCGGAAGCGAAGCTGAAGTCGAGAGCTTGCTAGCAGAGTCCGTCGTTAGCTTAGACGCTGTCGCGCCCCCACTTTCGCGAGAGAACTAGGGATGAACCGTCGGCTTCGTAGTACCTTGCGCAGGATTAGACTTCGGCATTGTCTTCTTCCAAGCGTTAAATTCAACGGGAAGGACGGCACTTAGTCCACCGACCGGCATGAACTCTGGATCGAACGTCAAATCCAGCTGCCGCAAAACTCTGGCAAAGCGCCTGATACTACCGCCACCCTTCCCGGCCGCTCCCTTGCGAGGCCGACCTGAGATCGGGTCCGAGTAAAGGCGAGAATGGGATGATTGTCCGGAAAATTGGCGGCGTAGGTCTTCTGGCTGTTCTTGTCCCACTCTGACGTGAAGACGCAGCGCCCACCTATACTCTCGAAGCCTTTGCGCAACCCACCGATCCCGGCGAACAGATCGATGAACCGGAACCAGCCGGGAGCATCGTCGGCGCGATAGGCTGCGGCCTCTTCGAGGAGTTTAAGTTCAGCTCCTTTCAGCTCGCTTTTTCCCGATTGGTAGCGATAGCCGGTGCTGCGAGATACCTCAATTAAATCAATGGCCTCATTGAAGGAGAGACCGGCTTGGTGGCACAAGCTGGTGAATCGCGTGCGTTTGGTTGCCACTTTGCCCCCGAATCTCTGTGTCAATGAATCTCAACGTGACACAATCCTTCCCGCCGAACAATTGAAATGTTCTCATTATGTTCTTGTCGCACAGATTTATGCGAGGACCTCACCATCCAGTGAATCTGTCTGCCTCCGCAATCACGATCCCCACCTCTTCCACCTTTCCCAGGAATAAGCCCTCCCCCGCCTCGCTCGCGTCATGACGGGCGCGTGCGAACGCGCGTCCGGCGACAACAAGAACAAGAAGGAAGGGTTTGATGACGGGTTTGGATGGGACGCACGCGGCGGCGTCGGTGGTGGCGCTGCATTGCTCGCTGGGGTCGGGACGGCAATGGACCAAGCTTGCGACGGCGCTCGGCGGCGACCGGTTCATGGCGCCGGATATTTCCGGCTATGGCGTTGCGGCCTGCGGGCGCGACTGGCCGCGGACGCTGGACGGCGAGATCGCGCGGATCGAGCCCTGGCTCGCCAAGGCCGACGGGCCGATCCATCTGATCGGGCATTCCTATGGCGGGGCGATCGCGTTTCGGCTGGCGACGGCAACGCCTTATGCGCAGTACATCCGCAGCCTGACGCTGATCGAGCCCGTCTTGCCTACGTTGCTCAGAGACACGCCCGCCGACGCGCGGCTGTACGACCGCTTCGCGCGGATCGCGCAGATCGTCTCAAGGGATATTGTCGACGGCGCCGTGATGGAGGCGGTCGAGGCGTTCACCGCGTTCTGGGCCGGCTCCGGGCCGCGCGAGCAGTTCTCGCCCAGCGGGCGGCTGCGGATGATCGAGCAGGCCGACAAGCTGCCGTGCGATTTCAGCGCCGCGCTCGACCTTGACGCCGTGGCGGAAGCCGCGCGTACCTTGAAGGTGCCGACGCTGCTGATCTCTGGCGGGCTGTCGCCCTATGTGACGCAGCGCATTGTCGCAAAACTCGCCGCGCTGATCGATGGCGCCGAGCTGCGGCATCTGCCGGCCGCCGGCCACATGCTGCCGGTGACGCATGCCGATCGGGTCAACCCGGAGATCCTGCGGCATATCTGGCGCGCCGAGGAGTTGGCGAAGCTGGAGCTGGCGGCGGATGCGGGACCGGCCGAGGCAGCGCAGCCGGCTGGCTCGGCCAGGCGGCATCTGGTATTCAGGAGGCCCTCTTTTTGGGAATAGTTTGCCGATGATTTTGCCTCGCACGCGCGCCTCAGCCCTTGCCGCCTCCGCGCTGCTTCTGCTCGCGGCCTCTCCCGCGCGTGCGGCGGGCGAAGCCGACGCCGTGCCGAAGGGCGCGGCGGTGACGGTGCTGAAGGCCTCGAAATTCTGCTTCGGCAATATCGTCGAGGTTTCGGGCATCGTGCTGCCGCGCGACGAACAGCAAATCCGGCCCGACCGTTTTGGCTTGAAGGTGGCGGAGGTGATGGTCGATCCCGGCGACACCGTCACCGCAGGGCAAGTGCTGGCGAAGCTGACCGACGGCGCCAACTCGGTCAACGTCACGGCGCCGGTGGCGGGCACGATCTCGGGCTCAACGGCGATCGTCGGCGCGCCGGCCTCGGGCAAGGACGCGCTGTTCTCGATCATCGCCAAGAGCGAGTACGATCTGGTCGGCATGGTGCCGACCCGCGACATCGCCAAGCTGAAGACCGAGCAGACGGCGCAGCTCAAGGTCCTCGGCGCCGGCGATCTCGACGGCAAGGTGCGGCGGATCGCGCCGACGGTCGAGCCGAACAGCCAGCTCGGCCAGGTGTTCATCGGCATCGGCGCGAACAAGCGGCTGCTGGTGAATTCGTCCGGCCGCGCCCAGATCAAGACCGGGCAGAGCTGCGGCGTCGCGGTGCCGCTGACCGCGATCCTCTATTCCACCGCGGGCACCGTGGTGCAGGTGGTGCGCGGCGGCCGCGTCGAGACGCGGCGGGTGGAGACCGGATTGATGTCGGCGGGCCAGGTCGAGATCCGCGACGGCATCCAGGAAGGCGACATCGTCGTCGCCCGCGCCGGCGCACTGCTGCGCGAAGGCGATCCGGTGCGGCCGGTGGGCGCCAGCGCGGATGCGAAGTAGGCGGCGCTACATCTACAGCGTCGTCCCGGGCAAGCCAACGGGTCGGCGCAAAGCGCCGCCCGATGACAGGCTCCGCGCGACCCGGGACCCATAACCACCAATGTGAATTGTCTGAAGAGCTGTCGCCACAGCGCACTTCAACAATGCGGCCCTGTGGTTATGGGTCCCGGCTTTCGCCGGGACGACGTGGGGAAAGAGTCGGGCTCAGCCGCCGAGCTTGATGTCTTCCAGCAGCGAGGACGACACGCTCGGCACCTGCTCGCCTTCGCTGGCGCGCGAGATCGCGACGCGGGTCTTGTTGAAGGCGCTTTCGGCGCCGGCCTGGGCGTTGAGGTTGTTGAGCAGCTCGGAGACCAGCACGCTGTTCGGCGCCTTGCTGTCGTCGGCGACCTTGCCCGGCGTCGCCGAGCTCAGCACGATGGTGTTCTCCGGCGGGCTGATCGGGGCGAGACCGTGCGAGAACGCGCGGAAGCGGCGCTCATAGGGATTGCGGCGCGAGGCGTCTAGCACGACGAGCTTGGCCTTGGCGCCGCGCTCCTTCATCGCATCGAGCACGGACTCGACGCTGACGCCGGTGCGCTTGACGTCGGCTTCCTTCCAGATCGTGGCATCGACCGGGATCATGTAGCTTTCACGCCCCACCTGCACGCCGTAGCCGCCGAAGAACAGCATCACGACGGTGTCGGGACGAATCTTGGCCTTCATGCGCTCGACCGCGCGGAACATGTCGTCCTTGGTCGCATCCTCGACCACGTCGACGTCAAAGCCCTCGCGGCGCAGCGCCGACGACAGGGTGCGGGCATCGTTGATCGGCTGGGCCAGCGGCGCCGCGGCGTCCGGATAATGGCCGTTGCCGATGATCAGTGCGAGGCGGGAAGTGCCGACCGGAATGCTGCCGGTCAGCTCGGTGGGGGCGACCTTGTCGCCACCCTTGGCGACATCGAGGGTGCGCTTGTTGAGCGCGGCATGGGCGCCAATCGCCAGCGACACCGTGCCGGCCACCGCCACGCAGACGGCGATGGTTCGGCGGGAAATGCGAAGCTGCCTAAGGTCCATAGCGTTCCTAAGTCCCAATTCTTATCCCGATGGCGCTCAAGCGAAGATCGCGCCAGTTAGTCGCGTCAAAGACGTTCAGGTTTAATGGGGTTGAGGTGTGTGTGCCGTTGAATTGAACTCAATTTGCGGCGCCGCAACAAACGCTCCTTTAACCCGGACGGCCGCTCGGGGCAACCCGAATTGCCGCATGCTGCCGCCCGGCAGAGGCCATTGACGCCGTTAAGATCCCGTTACGTGACCTCCGTCACATTTGTGTTTTGTGGCGATTCATGTAGCTTTCCAAAGGCTTGCGGGTTTGGGGCAGAGCGACAGGAAACTCCGTCGGGCGGCGGCGTTAACCGGTTCCTCGGGAAAGGGGATTCTTTGAGCTTCTTGGGCCTTCACGAGATTGCAGGCGCAGTGTGCCGGTCGCTGACCGCCCAAAAGGACGGCCCGTCGCTGTACGACGTCTGCGACCCCGTGCTGCAGGCCTATCGCGGCGGCGATGCCCATCTCGGAAAATTCTACCGGACCGCGCTCGGCAACCCGCCGCTGCGCGCGCTGCTCCGCCGCACCGGCCTGCCCGCGCTCAACGATCCTGACCGTCTTGCCGGCCTGCGCGCGGCGCTCACTGCGGCGCGCGACGTCGCGGCGCCGGACTGGGCCGCGATCGGCACGCCCGTCGCGGCATTGATGGACGGTATCGGCGTGCGCCATCCGGCACCGCCCGCCGCGACCGCACCTGGCCGCCCGCCAGAGATCGCCGAGATCGACCGCGTGATCCGCCTGACCGGCGCGCATCTGTTGCGCTCGTTCGGCAGGAACGGCTTCATCCCGACCTATGCCGCCTTCAACCTGATCGGCGACCCCGACGTGGGCGGACGTGAGCTGCTGATGGCGCTGACCGGGCTGAACGCACGCGGCTACAAGAACTCGACCTTGCTGTTCAATCTGGCGCGGATATTCATCGCGCATTCGCCGGCGCGCGCACTGATCAATCCGGCCTGGCGCGGCATCGCCGAGCCGATGTGGGAGCCGGTGCAGATCCGCCACCGCTCGGCCTATTACGACGCCTTCTTCACCGAGGCGCTGCTCGGCTTCGTCGAGACCGGGCTCGCCTCGCCGGATGAAGCTGTTACCGCGCGGCGCGCGATCGCCGACATGGTGGACTTCTGCCTCAAGACCAGCGCCGAGGAGGTGCCGTCGCATGACGGCTCGACGGTGAAGGTCATCACCGCGCTGGCGCCGGGCCGGCATCCGCGCTTCTCGCGCTTCTTCGCCCAGATCAAGCAGGATCTCGGCTTCGGCATCTATGTGCCGGACTGCGACACCACGGCGTGCTCGTTCTCGGCCGCGACCCAGGCCGGCTCCGACGATCCGATCCTGCAGCAGCCGCTGCTCGACTTCTACCGCGGCTACCAGGTGCGATCGGGCGCCAACGAGCCGCGCGTCACCGTGCCGCTCAACGACAACATCGATTACGAGGGCGGCGTCGTCACCTGGATCGACAATCTCGCCGGCGAGCGGCCCTATGGCAACGACCTCGATCCGACGCTGAACCTCGACATCCTCGAGGTCTCGTTCCGCAACCTCGCCCGCTGGCAGATCATCGAGACGCCGCAGCGGCTGGAGACCGTGCATCGCATCATCGCCTTCAAGAAGAATCTGGTCGAAAGCGGCGCGTTTAAAAATCCGCGCTCGCACATCTATTATCTGCCCGAGCTCTATTCGGCCTATTTCGGCCGCTGCTATGCCGCCTTCGTCGCGCTGCCGCTGGCGGCGCAGCGCATCATCGATCCCGGCAATGTGTTCGCGCTGATCCGCGCCCGCGTGCTCGGCTATGTCACGCACGAGCTGATCGCCCACGAGATGAACCCGTTCGACGCCGCGCTGGCGCTGATGGCGCTGGCGCATCTCGGCGCCGAGATCTCGACCTTCACGCCGGCGCTGCACTGCATCGTGCAGGGCCTCGGCGAGGGCGGCCGCAAGGGGCCCTACCGGGCCTATGAGTGGAATAAGATGAAGACGCCGACCCGCATCCTGGTCGGCGGGCCGGAGGTGACCTCGGCGTTCGTGCTGATGGCGCTGGCGCTGGCCCGGAAGCGAATGGCGAACGTTTCGTAGCCCGGATGGAGCGCAGCGTAATCCGGGGCCGCCTCACCGGAAAGACCATCCCGGATTGCGCGGAGCCTGTCATCGGGCGCGCGTTCGCGCGACCCGTTGGCTCCATCCGGGCTACAGAATTTCGGAAGGCGAATAGCGCATTCGCAGGGCAATGACGCGAAGTTGAAACTGGCGGAAACGCAACAGCACTGGCACGGTTGCCCAATTGCCCGCACAATCGTTGGGCACTGACCTCTGCACGCTAAAAGCCATTTGTACGACAAGAACCTGGCCGGGAACGCCGATGTTCAAGACGCTGCTCACCGCGGGCCTGCTGCTCTCGCTGCCAACGCTGGCTGTCGCCGCCGACATCACCGGCGTGCCGAAGATCCGCGACGGCGACCAGCTCATGATCGGCAGCGTCCGCATCCGGCTCGCAGGCGTCGACGCGCCGTCGACCGACCAGCTCTGCCTCAACACCAAAGGCGAGCGCTGGACCTGCGGCGTCGCGGCGCGCGACGAGCTGATCAAGCATGCCGGCAGCAAGAGCTGGACCTGCCACGCCCGCTCGGTCGATCGTCGCGGCCGCACCATCGCGCGCTGCGAGGTCGACGGCGAGGACATCCAGAAATGGCTGGTCGCGAGCGGCTGGGCGCTGGCCTACACCCGCGCCTCGCATGACTACGAAGCCGACGAGAAGGCCGCGCGTGAGGCAAAAGCCGGGATGTGGCAGGGCGCCTTCATCGCGCCGTGGGACTGGCGGGTGCGCAACAAGAAGACCACCGTGCTCGGCGCGGTGAAGCCGCCGGATGGCGCCAACGCGATCCTGCTCGCCTCGGCCTCCGGCCCGGTGGCGCCCTCGCCCGACTGCACCATCAAGGGCAACGTCAACCGCTCCGGCGAATGCATCTTTCACCAGCGGACCAGCCGCTGGTACGCCAAGATCGAGATGAAGATCAGCAAGGGCACGCGCTGGTTCTGCTCGGTCGAGGAGGCCGAAGCCGCCGGCTGCCGCGAGACGCGGCGCTAGTCGGAAGTCTGATTGAATTGTAGCCTCATCGGTACCGCGCTCCCTCTCCCGCTTGTGGGGGAGGGTTTGGGGTGGGGGTGTCACCGCTTGCGACGCTCTTCATGAGGAGAAAGCCCCCACCCGGATTGCATCTTCGATGCAATCCGACCTCCCCCGCACGCGGGAGAGGTAAGGAGACCGTCGTCGTGACTGATAGCGAAGCCAATCCGCCTTCCGCGCGCCGGCGCAGCCGCCTCAGGCAAGCACAGATGCTGTTGCTGTTCGTCCTGGCGATCTACCTGATCGCGGCCTATCTGCTGCTGCCGGCGCTGTGGACGCATTACGAGCATCAAAAGGGCCTCGCCAATCTGCCGATGGTGACGCGCACCGCGCAGGGCATTCCCGGCGATCCGATGAATGTCGGGCTGATCGGCGACACCAAGGATGTGGTCTGCGCAATGCACGAGGCCGGCTGGTTTCCGGCCGATCCGGTGACGCTGAAATCCTCCATCGAGATCGTGGGCAGCGTGCTGCTCGATCGTCCCTACAAGGATGCGCCGGTGAGCAACCTGTTCTATCTCGACCGCCGCGAAGACCTCGCCTTCGAGCGGCCGGTCGGATCGAGCGCGGACCGCCGCAACCATGTCCGGTTCTGGAGGGTGCTCGATCAGGGCGAGGAGAAGCGCCCGGTGTGGCTGGGCGCCGCGACCCTCGACCGCAGCGTCGGCGTCAGCCGCTACACCGGCGCGGTGACGCATCACATCGCGGCCGATCTCGACGCCGAACGCGCGCTGCTCGCCACTGACCTCGAGTCCGCCGGCATGGTCACCGCGAAATATCAGGTCACCGGCATCGGCCCGACCTTCAACGGCCGCAATGGCGGTGGCGATCCCTATTACACCGACGGCGAAATCTGGGTGCTGCGGCTGGTCGAGGCCTGCCGCAAGAACCACGGCACCGTCGAGCAGCTCCCGAGCCCCGCCGCGACCGAGTTCAAGGACCAGGTCTGGCGCGCGGTCGTCGAATCGATCGGCAAATAGCATTGTGTCCCGCGGTTTTGGAAACGCTGGATTGCTTCGTCCTGCTCGCAATCGAAGCCGCGATGGAATAGTCTCCGCGCTTGACCCCTCACACGCATGATTTGCGCGCTTTATCCAAAAGGAACAGGACGATGACCGTTCGCGCGGGCCGGGAATTTCTGGCCATCCCCGGGCCCACCACGATGCCCGATCAGGTGCTGCAGGCAATGCACCGCCCGGCGCTCGACATCTACTCCAACGAGATGGTCGAACTGACTGAGAGCCTGCTGCGCGACCTCTCGAAGCTGTTCGTCACCCAGGGCAAGTCCTACATCTACATCTCCAACGGCCACGGCGCCTGGGAGGCGACGCTCTCCAACGTGCTGTCGCGCGGCGACAAGGTGCTGGTGCTGGAGAGCGGGCGTTTCGCGATCGGCTGGGGCCAGGCTGCGGCCGCGATGGGCGCCGAGGTCGAAGTGCTGAAGGGCGACTGGCGCCGCGCGATCCGTCCGGCCGAGGTCGAGGAGCGGCTGCGGCGCGACAAGGAGCACACGATCAAGGCGATCCTCGTGGTGCAGGTCGACACCGCGTCCGGCGCCTATAACGACATCGAGGCGATCGGCAGGGCGATCAAGGCCGCCGGCCATCCTGCATTGTTCATGGTCGACACCGTGGCCTCGCTCGGCTGCATGCCGTTCGAGATGGACAAATGGTATGTCGACGTCGCAATGAGTGGCTCGCAGAAGGGCCTCATGACGCCGCCCGGCCTCGGCTTCGTCGCCGCCAATGACCGCGCCTGGGACGCCCACAAGAAAGCCGATCTGCGCACGCCCTATTGGGACTGGACCGAGCGCGAGGGCAGCGAGCACTACCGCAAATATGCCGGCACCGCGCCTGTGCATCTCTTGTTCGCTTTGCGCGAGGCGATCAACATGCTGCACGCCGAAGGCCTGGAGAATGCGCATCTGCGGCATCGGCTGCTCGGCGAAGCCGTGCGCCGCGCGGTTGCGGTCTGGGCCGAGGGACAGGTGCTCGGCTTCAACATCGCCGAGCCCGCCGAGCGTTCCAACACCGTGACGACGGTGACCGTGAAGGGCGCCGACCCCGCCGCGATCCAGCGCTACGCCAAGGAGAAATGCGGCGTCGTGCTCGGCACCGGCATCGGCGATTTGCAGGGCCAGGCCTTCCGCATCGCGCATATGGGCCACGTCAACGCCCCGATGATCCTCGGCACCCTCGGCGTCGTCGAGGTCGCGCTGACAGCGCTGAACATCCCGCACGGCAAGGCCGGCGCCGACGCGGCCATCCAGTGGCTCGGCGAGAACGTGAAAGCGTAGCTTGAGCCGGTCTGAGGCTTTAACCCGTCATCCTGAGGAGCCCGCCAAAGGCGGGCGTCTCGAAGGATCGACGGCCACGCTCCCGCCGCGAGCGAATCGGAGTGCGCGGAAGTGGCCGGGCCGCGCATCCTTCGAGGCTCGCTCCGCTCGCACCTCAGGATGACGGGATAGGCGTCCGCGGGATCAGAGATAGATGCTCATCCTATTGACCGTGGCGATGATTGCACCATGATGCCCTCGCGCGGTCTGCATGGATTATCGCATGGGCATCTACGTCTACATGCTTCGCTGCGCCGACGAGTCCTTCTACGTCGGCAGTGCCACGGGCGACGATCTCGCGCCGCGCATCGAACAACACGATACGGGTGCTTTCCCAGGCTACACTCATAATCGCCGACCGGTCGTCCTCGTCTGGTCGGAGTATTTCGAGCGCATCACCGATGGCACCGCGGCCGAGCGGCAGATCAAGGGCTGGAGTCGGGCGAAGAAGGAAGCATTGATTCGGCTGGATTGGGCCACGATCAGCCGACTGGCTCATCGACGCAGAACGACCCCTTCCCCGTCATCCTGAGGAGGCCGCGGAGCGGCCGTCTCGAAGGATCGGCGGCCACGCCCCCGCCGCGAGAGAATCGGAGCACGCCGAGAGATCCGGGCCGTGCATCCTTCGAGACGCGCGCAAGAGCGCGCTCCTCAGAGTCTGACTCATAAATCACCCAACCTTAGCTGCAGCCGCGAGTCTGCGGGTCAGGAGCCTGATGTGTGCAATCAGCAGCCAGGCAGCTTCGGTTGCCACCGTCGCCTCGAAGTCCTTGGCGAGGCGGCGGCATCTGCCGAACCAAGCGAATGTGCGTTCAACCACCCACCGCCTCGGCAGAAGCTGGAAGCCTTTGACGCCTTGAGGCCGCTCGACGATCTCGACAGTCCATGGACCGCAGTCTGAGAGCGCGTCGAGGAGTTGATTTCCGCGGTAGACCCGGTCGGCAAAGACGTGGCGCAGCCGGGGGAAGTTCATCCGCACGTTCTTCAGCAGCGGTACGGCGCCATGGCAGTCCTGAACGTTGGCGGGATGAACATGAACCCCGAGGAGGAGGCCATTGGTATCCGTCACAATGTGCCGCTTGCGGCCGTAGATGCGCTTGCCTGCATCGTAGCCGCGCGGTCCGCCAGCTTGCGTGGTTGGCGCACTTTGACTGTCGATCACGGCTGCCGTCGGCTTCGGTGTCCGTCCAAGCTTTTTTCGCGCCCGTCGGACAAGCACGCTGACAATCCTCTGCCACCGGCCTGTATCCCGCCATCTATAAAAATAGCCCTGCACCGTCGAATAGGGCGGGAACTCCTGCGGCAACGCCCGCCACTGGCAGCCGGTCGAAACGATATAGAGGATCGCTTCGATCACACGACGCAGCTCCGTCTTACGCGGCCGGCCGCGCCGGTTCGCTCGCGGCAACAGGCGTCTGATCAGCGCCCACTCCGCATCGGTCATATCGCTTGCATAACGCAGATCGTCCCGCCGATATTGCTCCCGAGTGATCTTGGTCCAGGGCATCGTGCTCTCCCTCGAATCTTTGCAAATCCGATGGAATCACACCCCACTGAGATCACTCACCCATTTTTCAGTCAGGCTCTCAGGATGACGGAAGAGTGGTCGGGGAATAACGCAACGAAGAGGTGCCACGACTTTTTGACGGGGCACGAGCACTTTTCGTCGCCATCATTTTCCGCTTTACTGCCGGCAACAGCCGGGCACGGATCCCTGCGACACAACAAAATGGAGGGACCGCTTGGCATCGGTGGAATTGCGCGGCCTGGTCAAGCGGTTTGGATCGTTTGTCGCGGTTGATGATGTTTCGCTCACGATCGATCATGGCCAGCTGGTCTGCCTGCTCGGGCCGTCCGGCTGCGGCAAGACCACCACGCTGCGGCTGATCGCCGGGTTCCTCGAACCATCCGACGGCGAGATCCGCGTCGGCGAGCGCGTGGTGTCATCGAAGGCGCGCACGCTGCCGCCCGAGCAGCGCAACATGTCGATGATCTTCCAGAGCTACGCGCTGTGGCCGCATATGACGGTGGCGGAGAACATCGTCTACGGCCTGCGCTTGCGCAAAATGGATCGCGACACCATCGCCAAAAAGCTCGCCGCGATCCTGGCCACCACCAAGCTGGAACCACTGGCGCAGCGCTATCCGGGCGAGCTTTCCGGCGGCCAGCAGCAACGCGTCGCGCTGGCGCGCGCGCTGATCGTCGGCCCCGAGACGCTGCTGCTCGACGAGCCGCTGTCGAATCTCGACGCCAATCTGCGCGAGGAGATGCGATTCGAGATCCGCCGCCTGCACGACGAATATCGCTACACCACCGTCTACGTCACCCACGACCAGTCCGAGGCGATGACGACCGCCGACCTGATCGCGGTGATGAATGCCGGCAAGATCGACCAGCTCGGCGCGCCTGAGGACATCTATGCGCGGCCGGAATCCGAATTCGTCGCGCGCTTCATCGGCGCCGCCAATGTGATCAAGGGCACCGCGCGCGATGCGAACCACGTGGAGTTCGCCGGCGCAACGCTCGAGGTGGTCGGCGCCACGCTGACGACCGGCCAGAGTGCGCCGGTCGCGATCCGCCAGCACGAAATCCAGCTCGCGACGCAACCGCCCGCGGCGGCGCAGAATACACTCAAAGCCATCGTGACGCGGCAGGTCTATCTCGGCATGAACCGCGACTACATGGTGGAGACCGCTGACGGCACATCGCTGCGGGTGACCACGCCGACCGAAACCGCGGTCGAGAGGGGCAGCGAGGTCTGGCTGACCTTGCCGCCCGCGCGCTGCCGGGCGCTGAGCCGATAACAACAAGAAACGGAGCGACGCGATGCAAAAGCCGATTTCCAGACGCGATGCCCTGAAAGGCTCCGCGGCGCTTGCGGTCGGCCCGGTGTTCGCGTCACCGGCACGCGCCGCCGCGCCCGAGCCGGTCGCGATCACGCCCGATCTCGTCGCCGCCGCGACCAAGGAAGGCAAGCTCGTGTTCTATTCGTCGATGGACCTGCCGGTCGGCGAAAAGCTCGGCAAGGCGTTCGAGGCCGCCTATCCCGGCATCACCGTGCAGATCGAGCGCTCAGGCTCGGAGCGGCTGTTCCAGCGCGTGGCGCAGGAATTCGATTCCAACATCCACGCCGCCGACGTCGTCAACAGCGCCGATGCCTCGCATTTCATCCCCTGGAAGAAGAGCGGCTGGCTGATGCCGTTCGTGCCCGAAGACGTCGCGAAGCATTTTCCCGACAACTATCGCGACCCCGACGGCATGGCCGTGACCACGCGGCTGTGGCTGTCGTCGATCGCCTACAACACCAACCTGGTGAAGGTGGAGGACGCGCCGAAGAGCTTTGCCGACCTGCTCGACCCGAAATGGGTGGGCAAGATGGTGAAGGGCCATCCCGCCTATAGCGGCACCATCATGACCACCACGTTCCAGATCGTGCGCGAGCTCGGTTGGCCGTATCTGGAGAAACTCGCAAAACAGCGCGTGATGCAGGTGCAGTCCTCGACCGATCCGCCGAAGAAGCTGTCGCTCGGCGAGCGCGCGGTGATGGCCGACGGCAATGAGTATGGCATCGTGCTCTTGAAGGAAGCCGGACAGCCGGTCGAGCCGGTCTATCCGACCGAAGGCACGCCGACGATCTCGGGTCCCACAGGCATCTTCGCCGGTGCGCCGCATCCGAACGCTGCAAAGCTGTTCCAGGCCTGGCTGCACACCCGCGAGACCCAGCAATTCTTCGTCGACTTCACCGGCCAATATTCGCTGCACGCCCAGGTGCAGCCGAAGGCCGGCCGGCGCAAGCTTTCCGACATCAAGCTGATGAAAGAGGATCCGGCGGGAGTGGAAGCGATGACCGAACAAATCAAGACACGCTATGCGCGGCTGTTTCGGGTGTGAGCGATGAAGGTCGCGGCGCACGCTTTCTTGCCTCGCCCCGCTTGCGGGGAGAGGCCGACGCGCATCACAAGATGCGCGGCGGGTGAGGGGGACTCTCCGCGCATCCTGTATCCGCGGAAGCGGCCCCTCACCCCAACCCTCCAAGAGCGAGCTTCGCTCGTCTCGACCCCGCAAGAGCGGGGCGAGGGAGCTGAGACAGTTCACCGCGGGTCAACATGACAACAACAACCACCTCCCCCGCCTCCCGCCCCCGCATCGACTGGACACGCCCCGTGCTGTGGCTGTTCGCGGCGGTGCTCATCCTGCTGATCCTGCTGCCGCTGTCGTGGCTCGCGGTGTTCGCCTTCACCGACAAGAGCCGGCATCCGACGCTGCAAAACTTCGTCACGCTGTTCAGCAATCCCGATTTCCTCGATCCGCTGCTGACGACGGCGATCATCGCGACCACGTCGGCGCTGATCTGCTGCATCGTCGCGGCGCCGATCAGCTGGCTGGTGTCGCGCACCGACATGCCGGGGCGGCAGACCATCCGCGCACTGGTCACGGCCTCGTTCGTGACGCCGCCGTTTCTCGGCGCGGTCGCCTGGGAACTGCTGGCGGCGCCGAATTCCGGGCTATTGAACCAGCTCTACCGGCTGTTCGCCGGCGAGGACGCCGACGCGCTGTTCAACATCTATTCGATGACCGGGATCATCTTCGTGATCTCCTGCTACACGTTCCCGTTCGTGTTCGTGCTGGTGGCCAATGCGCTCGACACCATGCCGGGCGAGCTGGAAGATGCCTCCGCGATCCTCGGCGGCAATGCCTGGACCACCGCGCGGCGGGTGACGATCCCGCTCGCGCTGCCCGCGCTGGTCGCGGGCGCGCTGATCGCGTTCCTGCAGGCGATGACGCTGTTCGGCTCGCCGGCGATCCTGGCGCTGCCGGCCGGCTTCCACACCATGACGACCAAGATCTGGAGCCTGTTCCAATATCCGCCGAAGCTCGAGCTCGCGGCCGCCGCCGCGGTGCCGCTGCTGGTGCTGACCATCCTGCTGCTGCAGGGCCAGAAGGCGCTGCTCGGCCGCCGCGGCTATTCGGTGATCGGCGGCAAATATGGCGCGCCGCGCCGGGTGGAATTGCGCGGCTGGCGCTGGGCGGCGCTCGGCTTCTGCCTCTTGGTGCTGCTCAACCCGGTATTCCTGCCTTACCTCGCGCTGCTCAACGCCGCATTCTCGCCGAACGCGACCACGCTGGTGACGCCGTCGACGGCGACGCTGCACAACATCGTCTTCGTGTTCACCGAGCTGTCGTCGACCCAGCTCGCGCTCAAGAACACCGTGATCCTCGGCACCGCGACCGCGACGATCGGCACCATCCTCGCGCTCGTCATCGCCTATGTCACGACGCGCAAGGTGATCGCGGGCCACCGCGTGCTCGGCTTCCTCGCCACCGCGCCGGTCGCGGTGCCCGGCATCGTGCTCGGCGTCGGCCTGTTCCTGAGCTACACGCGGCCGCCCTTCGTGCTCTACGGCACGCTGTGGATCCTGCTGCTGGCGTTCCTCACCATCAATTTGCCGTCCGCCTATCAGCAATTGCAGGCGGCGTTCGCAACCATCCATCCCGAGCTCGAGGAGGCAAGCCGCATCCTCGGCGCGACCCGGCTGCAGGCGCTGCGCCAGATCACCGCGCCGCTGCTGCGCACCGGCGTGATCGCGACCTGGTGCTTCATCTTCATCGGCGTGATGCGGGAACTGTCGGCGGCGATCGTGCTGTTCACCTCGCAGACCAAGGTGCTCTCGGTCCTGATCTACGACCTCAACGAAGGCGGCGACCTCGCCGCGATCGCGGTGCTCGGCATCGCGATGCTGGTGATCACCTTCGCCGTGGTGCTGGCAGTGAACCGGATTCCGATGTCCGGCGGCAATGCCGGCGCGCGGCTGCGGAACGGGTAGCTCGCCCTAACCACGTCGTCATTGCGAGGAGCGAAGCGACGAAGCAATCCATTCTATCCCTTCGGGGAACGATGGATTGCTTCGCTTCGCTCGCAATGACGAGGCAACCAAGGATGCCCGCCCCATCTGGCAATTGCCACATTCATCCCGATATAGAGCGGAACCCCGCACCATGAGGATCGTGTGACCAAATCCGCCACCACAACATCGCCCCCGGTCGCGCCGCGCCGGCCGCATTCCTTCACCACCCACGGCATTGCGGTGACCGACGACTATGCGTGGATCAAGGATCCGAAATGGCAGGAGGTGCTGCGCGATCCCTCGATCCTCGATCCCGATATCCGCACCTATCTCGAGGCCGAGAACGGCTACACCGAGAGCCTGCTCGGCCATACCGACGCGTTGCAGAAGCGGCTGGTGAAGGAGATGCGTGGGCGGATCAGGGAGGATGATTCCAGCGTGCCGTCGCCGGACGGCCCGTTCGCCTATTTCCGCAAGTTCCGCGAGGGCGGCCAGCACGAACTGTACTGCCGCACGCAGCGCGACGGCGGCGAGGCCCATGTCGTGCTCGACGGCGACGCGCTGGCGAAGGACCACAAATATTTCAAGTTCGGCGGCAGCCGGCATTCCAGCGATCACCGCCTGCACGCCTGGAGTGCCGACACCAAGGGCTCCGAATATTTCTCGATCCGGGTGCGCGACTGGGCCACCGACGGCGATCTCGACGATCTCGTCGAGGAGACCGACGGCGGCGTGGTGTGGGCCGCGGATTCCAAAAGCTTCTTCTATGTCAAGCTCGACGACAATCACCGGCCGATGCAGGTGTGGCGGCACAAGCTCGGCACCAAACAGGCCGACGACATCCTGATCTATGAGGAGCAGGATTCCGGCTGGTTCACCCACCTGCACGAGAGCGCGAGCGGCCGCTTCTGCGTGATCGCGGGCGGCGACCACGAGACCTCGGAGCAGCGGCTGATCGATCTCTCCAATCCCGACGCGCCGCCGCGGCTGGTCGCGGCACGCGAGGAAGGCGTGCAATATTCGATCGCCGACCGCGGCGACGAGCTGTTCATCCTGACCAACGCCGACGACGCCATCGACTTCAAGGTCGTCACCGCGCCGCTCACCGCGCCCGAGCGCAGCAACTGGCGCGACCTGATCCCGTATCGCGAAGGCGTCTATGTGCTCGACGTCGAGCTCTATGCCGGCCACATGGTGCGGCTGGAGCGTGCCAATGCGCTGCCGGCGATCATCATCCGCGACCTCAACAGCGGCGCGGAGCATGCGATCGCCTTCGACGAGGCGGCCTATTCGCTCGACACCATGGGCGGCTACGAGTTCGACACCACCAGCTTGCGGTTTGCCTATTCGTCGATGACCACGCCGTCGGAAGTCTATGACTACGACATGGCGACGCGGACGCGGGTGCTGCGCAAGCGCCAGGAGATCCCGTCCGGCCACAACCCGGCCGACTACGTCACCACGCGCATCATCGCGACCTCGCATGACGGCGCGCAGGTGCCGGTCTCGATCCTGCATCGCAAGGACTTTGTCCGCGACGGCAAGGCGCCGCTCTTGCTGTATGGCTACGGCTCCTACGGCATGGCGATGCCGGCGTCGTTTGCCGCCAACCGGCTGTCGCTGGTCGACCGCGGCTTTGTGTATGCGATTGCGCATATCCGCGGCGGCGCCGACAAGGGCTGGGGCTGGTATCTCGACGGCAAGCGCGAGAAGAAGACCAACACGTTCGACGATTTCGCCGCCGCCGGGCGGGCGCTGATCGAGGCGAAATATACCCGTGAGAAGCGCATCGTCGGCCATGGCGGCTCGGCGGGCGGCATGCTGATGGGCGCGGTGGCCAACCGCGCCGGCGAGCTGTTCGCCGGCATCGTCGCCGAAGTGCCGTTCGTCGACGTGCTCAACACCATGCTCGACGACACGCTGCCGCTGACGCCGCCGGAATGGCCGGAATGGGGCAATCCGATCGAGAGCGAGAAAGATTTCCGCACCATCCTGTCCTATTCGCCCTACGACAATGTCGCGGCCAAGGACTATCCGGCGATCCTGGCGATGGGCGGGCTCACCGATCCGCGCGTCACCTATTGGGAGCCGGCGAAATGGATCGCGCGGCTGCGCGCCACGATGAGCGGCGGCGGCCCGGTGCTGCTGCGTACCAACATGGGCGCCGGCCACGGCGGCGCCTCCGGCCGCTTCAACCGCCTCGACGAGGTCGCGATCGTCTACGCGTTCGCGCTGTGGGCGGTCGGGATGGCTGAGAAGGCTGAGGTGTAACTTCTCCCTCGCCCCGCCCTTGCGGGGAGAGGGTGGGGGTGAGGGGCCGCCTCCGCAAACTCGGTGAAAATGAATTTGCGGAGACTCCCCCTCACCCGGCTCGCATCTGGCGATGCAATCCGACCTCTCCCCGCAAGCGGGGCGAGGTAAGCAAGAACCCCGGATTGCGCTTCGCTCCATCCGGGCTACGGGCTACACGCTCGGTTGGCTTGCGCGGTCCCCTCCCCATCGTCGTCCCGGCGAAGGCCGGGACCCATACCGCGTGATCTATCGAGCAAGGAAGTCACAGTACCACGGCACACAACGCAACTGCCAGTCTTCGCCAAACTCCTCCCTGTGGTTATGGGTCCCTGCTTTCGTGTTCGGTCCCGTGTGATTGGCGAGGGCCTGGATTGGCGCCAGGTAGCCGAGGCATTTGAGGCGGGTCCGATTGTAGTCGTGGACGAACTTGGCGATGAAGGCGTCGCGGTCGGCGTGGTTGACAAAGGTACGGCGCGCGCTGCCCCGTTTGTGTTCGCGGCCGATGGCTTCAGCGATGCGCCGGTTGAAGCGTTCGACGAGGCCGTTGGTTTGCGGGTGGTAGGGCTTGGTCAGGCGATGCTCGATTGCGCGCTGCTTGCAGAGCCGATCAAAGGGGTGGTCGCCGGAAGGCTTCCCGACCGGTTTGTTCTTCTTGTCGACGGCGAAGCGGTCGGTGAACTCGGCTCCGTTGTCGGTCAGGATGGTGTGAACACCGTGCGGAAAGTCGGCCAGGAAGCGTTCGAGGAAGCCGGTCGCGGTCGTTCCGTCTCGCCTGGAATGGATCTCGACGAAGACGTATCGGGTGGCGCGATCGATCGCGACAAAGGCATAACTGGTGCGGCGTTGCAGCGCGGGCAGATACTTCACGTCGATATGAATGAAGCCGATGCTGGCGCTTTCGAAGACGCCGGCCCTGGGCTTGTCAGGCTTGGCAAGCCGGCTGATGCCGTTGCGCTGCAGGCAGCGGTGGATCGCGCTGCGGGACAGCTTGGCATTGATGCACCGCTGCATCACCTCGACGATATCGTCCAGCGGCAGCTGCAGCGATGTCCGCAGCTCACACACCGCCCGTTCCTCAAGGGCGGACAGGCTGGTCGTGAGGTGCTTCGGCCGATGCGAGCGATCCTCGACCGTGCTGCGACCGCGCCAGCGATAGATTGTGGTCTCGCTGACCCCCAGCTCGGCCGCCAATTGGGCGACCGACTTCCTGCTGCGCTGGATGTAGGCACGCGTCTTCGGTGTCGTCGTGGCGTTCGCATGCAGGCTCAGTTCCATGACGCGAAGCGCTCCATGATAAAAGCCACGCCTCGTTCTACACCGATTCCATCCAACCAATCAGCAGGGACCAAACACGAAGGCAGGGGACGACGGCGGGATGTATGGCGATCGCTTATCAAGGACGACAGCGTACTGTGAGACGACGAGCTACCGCCCCTTCGCCTTCCGCCACGCCGCGAAATCCTTCAGCGTCTGTTCGTCGGTCGCAGGATAGAGCCCGAAGATGCCGCGGCCGCTCTGGACCTGCTCGGTGACGAAATCCTCGAACGCGGTCATCTCGAAGGTCTCATTGGCGATCTCGTCGGCGAGATGCGCCGGGATCACGATGACGCCGTCGCTGTCGCCGAGGATGACGTCGCCGGGAAACACCGGCGCATCGCCGCAGCCGATCGGAACGTTGATCTCGATTGCCTGGTGCAGCGTGAGGTTGGTCGCGCGCTCGGGCGATGATGAAAGGCCGGGAAGCCGAGCCGCGCGATCTCGGCCGAATCCCGGAAGCCGCCGTCGGTGACGACGCCGGCGCAGCCGCGCTTCATCAGCCGCGTCACCAGGATCGCGCCCGCCGATGCCGCGCGCGCATCCTTGCGGCTGTCCATCACCAGCACCGCGCCCACGGGGCACTCCTCGATCGCCTTGCGCTGCGGATGCGCGCGATCGCGGAACACCTCGATCTTGTTGAGGTCCTCGCGCGCCGGCATGTAGCGCAGCGTGAAGGCCTCGCCGACCATGGTCGGCTGATCCGGGCCCAGGGGATGAACATCCTGGATCATCTGGATGCGGAAACCGCGCTTGAACAGCGCGGTCGCGACCGTCGCGGTGGAGACGGATTTCAGCTTGTTGCGGGTGGTGTCGCTGAGTTTTGACATGATGATTTGTCCCCGGCTGTCATTCCGGGGCACGCGAAGCGTGAACCCGGAATCTCGAGGTTCCGGGTTCGCTTCGCGCCCCGGAACGACGGTGTGATGAACTAATAAATCGACGGCTCGCCAACCGGCTTGCCAAAGCCGGTCTCGAGGAAATCGAAGTCGCAGCCCTCATTGGCCTGCTTGATGTGCTTCGAGAACATCCAGCCATAGCCGCGCTCGAAGCGCTGCTCGGGCTGTTTCCATTCGGCGCGGCGCCTGGCCAGCTCCGCCTCCGGCACATCGAGATTGATGGTGCGCGCGGCGACGTCGAGCGTGATGCGGTCGCCGTTCTTCACCAGCGCCAGCGGGCCGCCGATATAGGATTCCGGCGAGACGTGCAGGATGCAGGCGCCGTAGCTGGTGCCGCTCATCCGCGCGTCCGACAGCCGCACCATGTCGCGCACGCCCTGCTTCACCAGCTTGGTCGGGATCGGCAGCATGCCCCATTCCGGCATGCCCGGCCCGCCCTGTGGACCGGCATTGCGGAGGATCAGCACGTGATCGACTGTGACGTCGAGATCGGGATCATCGACTGCCTTCTTCATCGACGGATAGTCGTCGAACACGAGCGCAGGCCCGGTGTGCTTGAGGAAACGCGGATCGCAGGCGCTTGGCTTGATGACGCAGCCATCGGGCGCGAGATTGCCCTTCAACACCGCGAGCGCGCCCTCCTTGTAGATCGGGTTGTCGACGGTGCGGATGACGTCGTCATTGTGGACCTCGGCGCCATCGATGTTCTCGCCGAGCGTCCTGCCTGACACGGTCATGCAGTCGAGATGCAGATGCGGCTTGATGCGGTTCATCAGGCCGGGCAGCCCGCCGGCATAGAAGAAATCCTCCATCAGATAGAGGTCGCCGCTCGGCCGCACATTGGCGATCACAGGCACCTTGCGGCTCGCGATCTCGAAATCGTCCAGCGAAATGTCCTGGCCGGCGCGGCGCGCCTGCGCGATGAGGTGAATAATGGCGTTGGTTGAGCAGCCCATCGCCATCGCGACCGTGATCGCGTTCTCGAAGGCCTTGCGGGTCTGGATCTTCTGCGGCGTGAGATCCTCCCACACCATCTCGACGATGCGGCGGCCGGCCTCCGAGCTCATGCGGATGTGGTTGGCGTCGGCCGCGGGGATCGACGAGGCGCCCGGCAACGTCATGCCGATGGCTTCGGCGATCGCGGTCATCGTCGAGGCCGTGCCCATGGTCATGCAGGTGCCATAGCTGCGGGCGATGCCGGCCTCCATGTCGACCCAATCCTTGTCGGAGATCTTGCCGGCGCGGCGCTCGTCCCAGTATTTCCAGGCGTCGGAGCCGGAGCCCAGCGTGCGGCCCTTCCAGTTGCCGCGCAGCATCGGTCCCGCGGGCAGGTAGATCGCCGGCAGGTTCATGCTGGTGGCCCCGAGCAGCAGGCCGGGCGTGGTCTTGTCGCAGCCGCCCATCAGCACCACGCCGTCGACCGGGTGACCGCGCAGCAGTTCCTCGGCATCCATCGCCAGCATGTTGCGGTAGAGCATCGTGGTCGGCTTCAACAGCGATTCCGACAGCGACAGCGCCGGCAGCTCGAGCGGAAAGCCGCCGGCCATCAGCACGCCGCGCTTGACGTCGTCGACCCGGCTCTTGAAATGCATATGGCAGGGCTGCGCATCCGACCAGGTGTTGATGATCGCGATCACCGGCCGGTCGCGCCACTCCTCCGGCGCGTAACCCATCTGCATCGCCCGCGATCTGTGGCCGAAGGCGCGCAAATCATCGGGCGCAAACCAGCGCGCGCTGCGCAATTGATCCGGGGTCTTGTTCTTCTTCGTCATCGCCATGGGTCTCGACATTGCTCGCACGCGCGCGGTCCCGGCGCGCTTGCCCTGCGTCAGGCATACACTCGATTTTCAGACATGTCGTCCCGCCCCCGGCGCAGACGTGCCGTTCGCTGAACGTGCGCCGCACACGCTCCGCAATGTGGCAATCGGAACGTAAACCGGCCCTAGGTTATTTTTGCTGCGCCGTCATCACGATGCGGACCAGATCGGCGGCGTTGCGCGCGCCGAGCTTCTTCATGATGTTGGCGCGGTGGTCCTCGATCGTGCGCGGACTGATCCCGAGATGGCGCCCGGCTTCCTTGTTGGAGGCGCCCGCGGTGAACTGCTCGAGCACCTCGCGCTCGCGGCGGGTCAGCGGCTCGCGACCCGGGAAGTGCAGCGCGGCGATCCGCGACGCGGAGGTCTCGGCCTGGCGCCTGGTGTAGGCGTCGATCGCCTCGTTCAGACGGCTCACGATCTCGTTGCCGCGGAACGGCTTCTCGATGAAGTCGAGCGCGCCGTTCTTGATGGCACTGACCGCCATCGCGATGTCACCCTGACCGGAGATCATGAAGATCGGCGCCGGATAATCCTCGCCATGCAGCTCTCTCAGGATATCGAGGCCGGATTTGCCGGGGATATGCACGTCGAGCAGGATGCAGGCTGGCGTCCTGCTGCGCGCCACCGCGAGCAACGCCGCGCCGTCCGCAAAGCAGATCACCTTGTAACCAGCGGTCGACAGGACCACTGAAAGCGTCTCGCGAACGGCAGGATCGTCGTCGACTACAAAGATTTCCCCGCGCGGAGCGCCATTTTCAACCATATGCATCGTCCATCAGTGGTGAAGCGTGCTGCCCTGACCGCACAAGAACTAACTCGACCATCTCGATCAATGGACCCGTATTTGTACGGGACGTCCGCTTAACGCACAAGTAGCACCGCGTTCCCTAAAAGTGGGGGGCAGTGGAGAAACATGCATGGAAAATGCAGCGTCGGACCGCGTTGCAGCGCGCTTGGACGAGGGCCATGATCCCTACGGTCTGATCGTGACGGACCTGGTCGCGCTGATTGGCCATGTCCAGGCGAGCCTGCGGCTGATCGAAGCGGCGATCGCGCGCGAGGCCGTGCTGGCCGAGCGGCAGGCCGACGTCGACACCGTCGTTCTCGACGACGTTACCCCGCACTATCTCACAGCATCTACCGCCCTGAAGGCATGCGATGCCGGCCTCGACGCGGCGCTCGACCGCCTGCGCGATTCCGGGGCAGCTGCGCGTCTGCTGAACTGACCCGCCGCCTCCGACAGGTTCGGCCCAATCACCTCGATCGTCCCGACGACGCCCAACCCATCAGGCGGCAATCTGTTCCACGCATCGTCCGGATTGGCCGCGGGCCTTGCCCGCCCGGTCGGATCAGTCCCTCTTGACGTCAGGCCCTGGCCCGCTCTTCGTCCGCGGACGATCGCCGTTTGCTCGGCTTGCCCTTGAGGAAACTGACGTCCATTTCGGTGCCGTTGACGCGGACCAGTTCGCAACGGCGATAGGCAAGTCCGGTCGAGGACAGCAGCAGGAAAAACTCCTTCAGGTTGAGCCCCTGAATGGAACCTTCGACCGTCAGCGAGGCATCGGTGTCCGAGATGGCATTGAGCTGGCAGTCGCGCCGCCAGGTGCCGTCGATGGCCATGATGCAGACATCGACGCCCCGGCTGAAGGTGACCCGCTCAATGGATTTGCCGTCCTCGGTCATTGCTCAATATCCGACCGCCATGGCAGGCTTCGGCATGGCGAGCCCGCTCCGCGGCCCGCTCGGCCGGTACAGGCCACGCCGCTCGGGAAGCGGCTTGAACGTGTCGGTCAGGCCGACCACGGTTTCGGCGGCGCCCAGCACCAGGAAGCCGTCGGCCTCCATCGACCGGGCGAGACGGTTGAAGATGTTGATCTTGGTGTCCTGATCGAAATAGATCAGCACGTTGCGGCAGAAGATCACGTCGAACGTGCCGAGCTGGGAGAAATCGTGCAGCAGATTGAGCTGGCGGTGCTGGACCATCGCGCGCAACTCGGGATTGACCTGCCAGAACTCACCCGACTGCTTGAAGTACTTGACCAGCATCTGGATCGGCAGTCCGCGCTGCACCTCGAACTGGCTGTAGATGCCGGCCTTCGACTTCTCCAGCACCTCCTGCGACAGATCGGTCGCGATGATCTCGACACGCCATCCGGCAAGCGCCGCGCCCATTTCCTTCAGGCACATCGCCAGCGAATAGGGCTCCTGGCCGGTCGAGCCGGCGGCGCACCAGATCCGGACGCTGCGGCGCGCGGCGCGTGCCTTCAGCACCTCCGGCATGATGGTGTCGCGGAAGTGCTCGAACGGCACCTTGTCGCGGAAGAAGAACGTCTCGTTGGTGGTCATGGCCTCGACCACCTGAACGGTGTGCGTGGACGAGCCCGCCTTGATCTTGGCGACCAGGTCGGGAATGCCGGACAGGCCGCTTTTGCGCGCCAGCGGCAGCAGGCGGCTCTCGATCAGATATTGCTTGTCCGCGGACAGATCGAGACCGGACTGGTCCTTCAGGAGCTTACGCAGATACTCGTAGTCGGGGGGCGTCACGGGAGCTTCACAAGGGACTGAATGGTGAAACTGGGTGTCAGGCTTCGGCCGACGCGTCGAGCGCCAGCAGGCCCACTTCCTGGAATTTCGCGATCACGATGTCCTTGTCGAACGGCTTCATGATGTATTCGTTGGCGCCGGCATGCAGCGCCCGCGAGATGTGGTCGATGCCGTTCTCGGTGGTGCAGAACACGACCTTGGGCTGATCGCCGCCGGGCATGCGGCGAAGCTGCACGAGGAATTCGAAGCCGTCCATGACGGGCATGTTCCAGTCGAGCAGCACGGCATCCGGCAGAGCGCGCTTGCAGGCTTCGAGCGCGACCGCACCGTCCTCGGCCTCGATGACGGTGAACTCCATTCCTTCCAGGATGCGGCGCGCGATCTTTCGCACCACGCCGGAATCGTCGACGACGAGACATGTCTTCATGTGTTGGCCTCCTTGTGGAATCCACCGTCTCCGCGGTGGAGTGTTACGCTGCAGCAGCTGTTTTGGGCACCAGTTCGAGCACGCGATCGATATCGAGGACGACCATGAGCTGGCCGTCGAGGCGGTGGACGCCGCCGGCGAGCTTGGCCATGCGGGGATCGAGGTTGACCGGGTTGTCCTCGCGGCTGTTTTCGGAGAGCCGCAGCACCTCGCCGATCTGGTCGATCAGCAGGCCATAGGATTCGCCGCGCTGGTCGACGCCGACCGCCATCGGCAGCTGTCCGTCGTCGGCCTTCGGCAGCCCGAGCCGGGCGCGCATGTCGACCACGGTGACGATGCGGCCGCGCAGATTGAGCACGCCGGCGATCTCGCTGGAGGCCAGCGGCACCCGCGTCAGCCGCTCCGGCATGAACACGTCCTGCACCCGCGAGATCGGCAGGCCGAACAGCTGCCCGCCGATCACGGCGGTGACGTATTCGGCCATCGCGCCTTCGCTTGTCTCGGTCTTGCTGGTCATCGATGAACCTTTTGTTTGAGCATGATCCGATCGGAAAACCGCTTCACACTTTTCCGGATCATGCTCTCTTCCCTCAAGCCGCCCGGCGCAGTTCGGCGGTCTGCTCTTTCAGCGCCGCGATCAGCCCGGGACGGTCAAACTTGGCGACATAGTCATGGAAGCCGGCCTGCCGGCCGCGCTCGATCGCCGCCGGCGACACCATCGCCGACAGCGCGATGATCGGCAGCCCGATCAGATTGTGGTCCGAGCGGATGTTCTCGGCGAACTCAAAGCCGTTCATCTCGGGCATCTCGATGTCGGTCAGCACGACGTCGAAGCTCTGTCCCGAGCGCAGCGCGGCGAGCCCTTCCTGCGCGCCGCCCGCGGTCCTGACCTTGTAGCCGGCGGCTTTGAGCACCGGCGCCAGCATGTTGCGGAAGAACGCTGAGTCATCGACCAGCAGCACCGACTGCGCCGAGGCCGACGGGCGCATCTCCTTGCGCGAGAACCAGTCGGCGAACGCCATCGGCAGGAAGTGGCCGACGTCGATCACCTCGGTGGCCTGGCCCTTGATCACGGCCGAACCCAAAATGCCGTCCTGCGAACCCGCGACCTCGATGTTGAGCCGCTCCTCGACGATGTCGATGATCTCGTCGACCACGAGCCCCATCGAGCGGCCGTCGTCGGCGAACACCAGGATCGGCTGCGAGCCCTGCGACTGCACCTCGACCCCGGCCATCTGCACCAGCGGCATCAGCTGCTCGCGGTACTGCACCATGTAGCGGCCGTTCGAGAGCTCGATCTTGTCGGTTGCGATCTCCTCCAGCCGGGTGACGAGGCCGAGCGGCACCGCCTTGGGCTGCGAGGAGCCGGCGCGGAACACCAACAGCGAGGTCAGCTGCTCGCCGCTTGCGGCGTGGGCGTTCGCATTGTCGTCGGCGAGGTCATGGGCCGAGGAGCCGGACGCGCCGAGCGCTTTTGCGATGCCGTTGGGGTCGATGATCATGATCACGGCGCCATCGCCCAAGATGGTGTTGCCGGAGAACATGTCGATGTGCCGCAGCTTGGTCGACATCGGCTTGACCACGATCTCCTCGGTGTGGAACACGCCGTCGACCACGATGCCGAAGGTCTGGCTGCCGACTTGCGTGACCACGATGAAGCCGTTCTCGGCATCCGTAGTGGTCGCGCCGTCGTCGATCTTCAAGAGCTTCTTGAGGTGGATCAGCGGCAGCAGCTTGTTGCGCAGGCGCAGCACTGCGGTGTCCTTGATGCGCTCGATGCGGTGCTCGGAGTTGGCGCGGGCCCGCACCAGCTCGACGACAGACAATTGGGGAATCGCAAAGCGGTCGCCGCCGGCTTCCACGATCAAAGCGGAGACGATCGCCAAGGTCAGCGGGATCTTGATGGTGACCGAGGCGCCCTCGCCGGCCACGCTCTTGATGTCGATGGTGCCGCCGATCTGGTCGATATTGGTGCGCACCACGTCCATGCCGACGCCGCGGCCGGACACCGAAGTCACTTGCGCGGCGGTCGAAAAGCCCGGCGCGAAGATGAACTTGTGGATCTGGGCTTCGGTCATCTTCTCCAGTTCAGTCTCGGTGACGAGACCGTTCTGGAGCGCCTTGGCCTTGATCCGCTCGGTGTTGAGCCCGCGGCCATTGTCGGCGATGCAGATGATGATGTGGCCGCCTTCGTGGTAGGCGGAGAGGCGAATGGTGCCCTGTTCCGGCTTGCCGGCCGCGAGGCGCTCGGCGGTGGTCTCGAGCCCATGATCGGCCGAGTTGCGCACCATGTGCGTCAGCGGATCCTTGATCAGGTCGAGCACCTGGCGGTCGAGCTCGGTGTCGGCGCCGTGCATCTCGAGCTCGATCTGCTTGCCGAGTTCGCCGGAGAGGTCGCGGACGATGCGCGGCAGCTTCTGCCAGGCATTGCCGATCGGCTGCATGCGCGTCTTCATGACGCCTTCCTGCAGCTCGGCGGTGACGTTGGAGAGCCGCTGCAAGGGCACCTTGAACTCGGTGTCCTCGTTGCGGCGGGAGATCTCCAGCAGCTGGTTGCGGGTCAGGACCAGCTCGGAGACCATGGTCATGAGGTGTTCGAGGGTGTCGACATTGACCCGGATCGACTGGTTGGCGATCTTGTCGCCTTCCTGGACCTCCTCACCGGCGGCCTTGCGGGCCGGCTTCTTCACAGCCTCAGCCGGCTCGGCGGCGGCGGCAGGTGCAGGCTTCACGGCCGGCGCCGGCGCGGCGACTTCGGTCTCGGTCTCGCGGAAGGCGCGCTCGAGCTCGTCGAGCGAGACCTCGCCCGGACGCAGCGGACGCTCCAGCGTCTGCACCACCAGCGTGCCTTCGGTCATCGCCGCCTGCACCGACGGAGCTTCGACGACCGGCACGTCTTCCTCGGCAGCAACCGGCATCGACTGCGTCGAGCCTGACGATATCGACTGCGTCGAATCGGACATCGCCGCCATGCCGTGCTCGACCATCGCTTCCAGCTGATCGATCAGATCGCGGTCGTTGCCCTCGGGCTCGGCCTCGGTCGCCTCGAGCCCGCCGAGGATCTCCTTGATGCGGTCGATCGAGGACAGGATCAGCGTCACGGCTTCCGCCGTCACCGGCATGCCGTCGCGGAACTTGCCCATCAAGGTCTCGCCGGCATGCGCCAGCGCCTCGAGCCGCGGCAGCCCGAGGAAGCCGCAGGTGCCCTTGATGGTGTGCACCAGCCGGAAGATGTTATCCAGGATTTTCGCGTTGTTCGGATCCTGCTCGAACTGCACCAGCTGGTTGTCGACCGTATCCAGGCTCTCGCTGCTCTCCGTCAGGAACTCGCGCAACAGATCGTCCATGAATAGGTCCCCTCAAGGTGCTACGGAGCGCTCGCCTTGCATCGATAACTTGGCCGGCTTCACGGCGACGTTAATTTTGCCGTCCGTGCAAATACGGACGATGAAGCCCTTCTGCAGTTCGACGACGCATCACGACAACACGGCCGGTCTCACAAGGACAGGCCTTACCACCCGGACGGGAAAGAGCCCGTTCCATCGGTCATCGCAATTTGAACTAATTGGAATTGAGGACCGCTAAGTCTAGCAAAACGTTCGCGACATGACGACCGCCTGCATCCCGAACGCGATCGCTCATTGGTTGAACCCGGCGGGATGGCTAAGCGCAGCCAAAGAAAAGGCGGCGGAGTTTCCTCCGCCGCCTCGATAGTCGATGCCTGTCGCGGCTACGCTTAGCGGAGCAGCTGCAGCACGCTCTGCTGCGACTGGTTGGCCAGCGCCAGCGCGGACACCGCGATCGACTGGCGGGTCGACAGCGCCTGGCTGTTGGCCGCTTCCTCGTTGGTGTCTGCCAGCGTCAGGTTGGACGAGCCGGTCTGCAGCACGTTGATCAGGTTCTTCGAGAAGTCCTGGCGGATCTGCACGATCGACAGGTTCGAACCAAGGGTCGAAGCCTGGGTGCGCAGCAGGCCGCTCGCGCTGTTCAGCGTCTTCAGCGTGGCGTTGGCCGAAGCGTTGTCCACGAAGTCCGTGCCGGCGGTCAGCTTGGTGAGGTTGAGGCCGGTGGCGTCGAAGGTGACGCCCTGGATCTTCAGCGTCGAGGAACCCGTCTCGTTGAAGGTCAGCTTGAGCTGATCGCCATTGAGCAGGTTGATGCCGTTGTACGACGCGTCCTGGGCGGTCGTGGTGATCTGGTCCAGGATGTTGTTGTACTGGTTGACCAGGTTGGCGCGGTTCGCCAGCGCAGTCGGGTCCTGCACCGGAGCGCTGCCCGCGAGGCCGTTGAACAGCTTGCCGGCGCCGGCCGCCGTGCCGCCGATCGTGCCGATGGTCGCCGAAGCGGCATCGTTGGTGGTGCTGATGGTGAGCGCACCGGCCGCGCTGAGCGAGGCCTGCAGGTTGTTGGCCGCGAGTGCCGCGTTCAGGTCGTTGAGGGACTTCACCTTGCCCGCGCCGGTGCCGAAGGTGATGTTGGTCGCAGTGCCGTTGCCGGTTGCGCCGATGGTCAGCGTGAGGGTGTCCAGCGGGCTCGCGCCAGCCGTGCCGGTTGCGGTTGCCGTAGCACCGGCCGGGAGGCCGAGCTGCGTCGCGTCGCCCGAGCTGAACGTACCGACGGTGAGCGTGTCGCTGGTGCCGGCGGTGTTGGTGCTGGTCAGGACCAGCTTGCCGGTGCCGTCGATCGAGGCGGCGACCTTGGCGCTGGCGCCGACCTGCGTGTTGATCGCATCGCGAACCTGCGTGGCGGAGTAGTTCGTGCCCGAGTTCAAGGTCACAGTCTGGCTGTTGATCTGGAACGTCAGGTTCGAGCCGGCCGCGGTGAGGTCGATGCCGGTATAGGCGGCGGTGCTGGTGAGGGTCGCATTGGTCGGGGTCGCGGTGCCGAGCAGGTTGTCGGCGGTCGCGCCGGGGATCGCGGCGGTCGTCACCGACGACTTCGCGGAATAGCCGACCGCAGCCTGCAGGGCCTGGTTGGCGACCGACTTGGCGCTGTCGACGAGCTTCTGCAGCGAGGTGATGCCGGTGTTGGCGGCCTGCAGCACCTGCACGCCGTTCCCGATACCGTCCAGCAGGTTGTTGATGTCGCTGGCGCGGTTGTCGAGTGACTGCGCCGTGAAGAAGTTGGTCGGATTGTCGAGAGCAGTGTTGACCTTCTTGCCGGTGGACAAGCGGTTCTGCGTGGTGGCGAGCAGGTCAGCGGTCGACTGCAGCGAAAGCAGGTTTTGACGGACCGATGCCGAAAGAACGATGCCGGACATACTGGATACCCTTCTGGATGAACACGATTGACGCGACGCCGTAAATTTCGCACGGCGACCCACGTCACACTGGTCCGTCCGCGCTACCCGTTCGTTAAAGGGCTGGTCCGTACAAATACTCAGGACGGCCTTGCCGGTGATTCGACGAGCGGCCGGCGCGATGGCTGGCCGCGGCAGCGCACGGTCGGCGCCGGACCGACGTCATGGCCGTGAATTTCCTGCGCATGTGCAGGACTTGCGACATCCCGGCGCGGCGGGCCCGGCGCGGCGATAGCCAGCGTTGCAAGTCACCACGATGCAAAGTCCGGCGAGGAACAGAGTTAATGGAAATCAATAAATGAGAGACAAAGTCGCGCTCGGATCTCGCGCCGCGCGGATCGACGTCGATCACCGGTCCCGGCGGCGGCCACGCCGTCTGCCCTCCAGAGGGTATAGTTTCAACACCACAACCCTTGTGCAATTGGACAGGCAAGCTATGTTCGCAGTCCTTCCACACGCCAAGAGTAGGTGATGCGAGACCGTAGTGCTCCCGCCCTCGGCAGGAGCTGCAATGTCCGCGGTATCGCGTCCGCCCAATCGTCTGTTGCAAGCACTTCCCCCCACGGAGTACGCGCAACTTCATCCCCTCCTGGAAACCGTCGACCTGACCAAGGAAACGGCGCTCGCCGATGCCGGCGCGCCGGTGCAGCGGGTTTATTTTCCGCATAGCGGCGTGGTCTCGATGATGATCAATCTGTCCGACGGGCAATCTGTCGAGATTGCAACCGTCGGTCGCGACGGCGTCGTGGGCGCGTCCGCCGCCCTGCACGAGCGGCCGCTGCTTGCCGATGCGATTGTCGTGGTGCCAGGCTCAGCCTCGATGATGCGGGCGGAGGATTTCCGCGAGGCAGCAAATCGCAGCGCGGATTTCCGGACCCTGGTCGCGCTCTATGAGCAGGCGCTGATGGCGCAGACGCAACAATCCGTCGCCTGCAATGTTTCGCATCCGGTGGAGGCACGGCTGTCACGATGGCTGCTGCGCGCACGCGATCTGTGCGGCAGCGAGGCGTTGCCGCTAACCCAGGAGATGCTGGCGCAGATGATCGGCGTCCGGCGCAATGCGGTTTCGATTGTCGCACATGGGTTTCAGCAGGCCGGCATCCTGCGTTACAGCCGCGGTCATATCGAGATCACCGATATCGACGGCCTGCGGAAGGCGGCGTGTGAATGCTATACGACGGTCAAGGCGCACGCCGAACAATTGATCGGGCCGGAAGATTGACTGGCGCGCCGCCAGCCCCAACTGTGATCGAGCAGACAACCCGAACGTGCGGCGATAGGTCTATTCCTATTGGAACCAAGACATGTTTCCATTGGAACCCTGGCGTGCCAGAATAGGTTGCAAGGACGTCCAGCCGCACGTCAGCCCTGGGCCCAGAGACAAGCTTTGCCGGCAGGCTGGAGGTTGCTTTGGAAACGGTTCCTCGATCACCCAACGGATTCCTGGCGTCGCTCTCGGCGAGCGATTTCGAATTGATTCGGCCGCATCTGCGGACGGTCGACCTCGCGGCCGATTCGGTCCTGGTCGAGACCGACGAGATGCTCAAGCGGACATACATGCCGCACAAGGGCGTGATCTCGCTGGTGGTCAAGCTGGCTAGAGGCGAGCGCGTGCAGGTCGCGATGGTCGGCCGCGAGAGCATCTATGGCGCATTCGCCCCGCTCGTCGAAGGGCCTGTCCTCAACAACGCCACGGTGCTGGTGCCCGGCGTCGCCTCGACCGTGGAACTCGAGCCGTTGCGCGCAGCTGCCGGCCAGAGCCCGACGCTTCGCGCGAGATTGATCCGGCACGGGCTCGCCGTCTATGCCCAGATCCAGCAGACCGCCTGCTGCAACGCCGCGCACACCGTGGAGTCACGGCTGGCGCGATGCCTGCTGCACACGCGCGATCTCTCCGGCAGCAACAAGATCGTCCTGACGCAGGAGGCGATGGCGCAGATGATCGGCGCGCGCCGCAACAGCGTGTCGCTGGTCGCGCATACCCTGCAACAGGCCAATTTCATCCACTACAGCCGCGGGCACATCGAGATCACCAACGCGGATGGGCTGATCAAGACGGCGTGCGAATGCTACGCCGCGGTCAAGGCGCAATATGCCGGACTGCTGAATTGTCAGGAAGTCGGCCGTTAGAGTTTGTTGTTTTTGCCGCGTCTTCTTCGCGCAAGCCGGCACCCGCTTCGCTCAAAAGCGCTCTGACCGCTGTGCAAGCCGTACTTCTACGGCGTGCGATTTTCATCGTCGGATAACGCTGTTTCCTCACATTCACGTGGACGCACGGGGGAGCCGATGTTCACGTACCAGACGACCGACCGGAAGGAAGCCCGGCGCTTCCGCATGGCCCAGTTCAACGGCCGGACCGCCACCATACGGTCGGCCGGCGCGACCGTCACGGGACGCGTGCGCGCGATCGTCGAAAGCAGGTCTGGCGCGACCGCGGCATGGGTGGTCACGATCGTTCCGGATGAACCGAAAACATCCGCGCCGGCCGCTCGGCTCGCGCCGCGCCTGTGCTTCGCCGCGGAAGACGATTTCTGAGAACCGGGTTCTAACGAACCGAACACCGCTCAGAGCGTTCCGATGGAATCAGAATGCGGCCCTGGATTTCAGTTTTGACGCGTCTTCTTTACGCGAACCACTTCGCTTGAAAACGCCCTATGCCGAATGCAGCAAGGCCTTGCGGACGAGGTCGGCGGTGTTGCGCGCCCCGAGCTTGCGCATCGCCTCGGCGCGATGGCTCTCGAACGTGCGCGGGCTGATGTTCATCCGCAGCGCGCCCTGCTTGTTGGAATAGCCGTCGCTGATCAGGCTTAGCACTTCACGCTCGCGCTTGGTCAATGGCTTGCGGCCGGCTTCCGGTGCGAACATGACATCCGGCGACCGGGAGCCTGCCGGCTTGTCGTCGCCCGGCGGCTTGAGGTCTGCGGCCGGGACGGCATTGGGATAGAGGTCGGAAATCTGCTTCAGCATCGCGGACACGCGCTCGGTCTGCTCGAGCGCGTTCTCGATCACCTGCCGCAGATAGACGCCGTTGCCGGGCGCGTGCGCGAATTGCTGACTGTGCTGCTTGAGCTCGTTCATATAGAGCAGCAGCGCCGTCACCGGCCCATTGAACTGCCGGACGATCGCGGCACCGGTGTCCGCCTGCGGCCGCGGCGCTGCGGGTCCCTGAGTATCAAGCGGCTGCGGCTCGAGCGTCGCGGTTCCACCCGTCCATGCCGGAAGGCGCGCCTCGGCTCGGTTGTCATGTTGCGTCATAAGTATGGTTTACCAAAGGTGAACTTGTGGCCGCGTTAACACGGGACTCCGTAGAACTACGGGTGACGCAACTGTGACCTCGGGCCCCGACCTGCCAAGCAGGCGCAGATTACCGCTGATTTGGCAACGAATCTCGCATATTTGAGTCGAATTACAGTATTCTTACGGGACGGATGGGCGAGGCTGCCACCGGCGGGATTCTCCGCCAGGCATCGACCTTCAACGGTTCGGCCAGCCATTTCCGGCCCCCTGGTTCCGGATTGAAAAAGGTCGGAATTCGCGGCCCGACATCGCCTCAGGGGCGCCGGAGCCGAAGGAATTTCTGCAGGAACCGCCCCGAAAGAACGAACCTGAACCACCAATACGCCATTCGCCGGGTCGTCATCGATCATCCCTCTGGGCATCGGGATGGCCTCGGCATACCGCACGCGGGCGCGCGCACCTATGAGACGGTTCACATCAACCGAGAAGCGTCGGGCAGGCACCGGATCAGGCGAATGTCAATTTACAGCCCCGGCAGGCGTCGCGATGATCGCCGCCTCTCGATCAGCAATAAGGGCGCGGGCATGAAGCGAGGGCGGAACGGATTCTGGATTTCCTTGATGACGATTGCGGCGCTCGCCGCGGCACTGCTGCTTGGCGCAGGCGCGCAGGCCCAGACCCCGCCGACCAGCGATGCAACGCCGACGCCCGACACCGCGGTCATGCTCACCATCTTCTTCAAGCATGATCAGTCACGACCGCTCGGTGAGCTCAATGCCCAGCTTGAGCGGCAGGGCTTCTACAAGGCGTTTCCGCCCGAGGGTGTCGAGGTCGTCAGCTGGTACGTGATGATGGGGATCGGCCAGGTGGTGACGCTGCGGCTGCCGGCATCGCGGCTGCGCGAGGTCAACCGCGTCATCGAGAACAGCGCCTGGGGCGCCTACCACACCGAGTTCTACCCGACCTATGACTACAAGGCGGTCGGGATCGGCAATCATGAAAAAGCAAAGCAGTAGCCGGTCGCATCGAGACCGATGTCGGGAGTCACGGCCGCGCGCCGGACTTGCCGGTTTTGGCCGAAGACCGGGCTAGCGATTGGATCCGATCCACCGCCTATGCGTGGGCCCGCGAGCGCTGGCTCAATCGCTTTGCCAGCGTCCGCAAATCCTCGGCGCGCCCGCTGCAAAGCAGGCGGCTGAATTCGTCAGGATCGATGGAGGCAGGCGGAAAATCGGCTGGGTTGCGTGCGACACGGCGTAGCCAGGTCAATCGGAAGAGACGCTTGAGCATCTTCATGGTTGTCAGCCCCGATGAGCGTCATTGTTAAATCGCGGCAATGAAATTTGGTTCCACACCTTGTGGTCGCCCGACGCAAAATTTGGTTCAACGCCGTCAGGCGAACAGCGCCTTGCGCTTTTGCACGCGCGCAATGGATCGCCGCACCGCGGCCTGATCGAGTGATCCATCCTGCACCGCACCCGCGACCGCCGCGGCGATGCCGGCCATCTCCTGCTCCTGGTCGAACAGATTGTTGCCGATGCAGATCATGTCCATGCCGGCGGCGATCGACTGCAGGCTGGCCGCGCTTGTGCCGAGCGCCTTCTGCAGCCCCTGCATCTGCATGTCGTCGGTGATCAGCAGCGTCTCGGGCAGACGACGGCGAAGCCGGCCGAGCCCGGCCGATGACAATGTCATCGGACGCTGCGCGTCCCACTGCCGGACAATGGCGTGGCTGACCAGCACCGCATCGCCATAGGTGCGCGGCGCCAGCGCGTAGAACAGCTCCTCCTGCTCGGGACGCAGCGCATCGGAAATGTCCATGAACTCCAGGTGCGAATCGACGCTTGCACCGCCGATGCCCGGAAAATGCTTCAGGCAGAGGCCTACTCCCGCCTGCCGCGCCGCAGCGTCGACCAGCCGGGCATTGGCCTCGACCTCACCGATATCGGGCGAATAGGACCGCTTGATCCTGCCGATGTTGGGATTGTCGGGATTGTAGTCGACGTCGATGACGGGCGCGAAATTGTAGCGGATGCCGAGCCGGCGCAACTCGCCGTAGCTTGCGGCCAGGACCGTCTGCTTTTCCGCGCGCGCGAGCAGATTGAACTGCTTCGCGCTCGGCAGCGGCTGAAAACCGCAGCTGTCCTTGAGCCGGCGCACCAGGCCGCCCTCCTGGTCGATGAAGACCAGCGGCCGCGACGGCAGCGCCGCGATCTCGGCGCAAAGCGATTGCACCTGCGCGGGCGAAGCGATGTTGTTGTCGTACTGCCGGGTCTGGCAGGAATAGTCGAACAGGATCACCCCGCCGAGCCCGAATTGCGCGGCAAATTCCTTCAGCCAAGGCGGAACGACCTTGCCGTAGAAGCCGAGGATGAAGAGTTCGCCGACGGACATGGCCACTCGATTCGGTTGCCGCATGGAATCAGCCGCGCCCGATGGAATAGCATGCTGCGGCGGCGGTAAGAATATGACGCAGGCAGCAGTTCGACTGCGTTCCCCGTGCTCGCATCACTATGTTAAGACACGCCGGCGGGCCTCGATCGCCTGCCACGACACAAGGACTTTCGGAAACGCCCATGACAGCAGCTTACGTCCCGCAAATGGCCCTTTACCGCCAATGGCTGAAGCAGACGCGCGGCCTTGAATTTGCGGATTTCGAGGCGATGCGGCGTTGGTCGGTCACCGATATCGACGGCTTCTGGCAGAGCGTCTGGGATTATTTCGACCTGCGCTCGCCGACGCCGCATTCGGCGGTGCTGGCCGAGCGCAAGATGCCGGGCGCGGTGTGGTTTCCCGGCGCTGCGGTGAACTACGCGCGCCAGGTCTTCCGCCATGTCGCGCCGGCGCATGCCGCGGGACTGCCGGCCTTGATCTCGAGCGGCGAGGACGGCAAGCTCTCGGAGACGAGCTGGCCCGAGCTGCAGCGCAAATCGGCAGCGCTGGCGCTGCATCTGAAGGCCAACGGCGTGCGCGCCGGCGACCGGGTCGCCGCCTACTTGCCGAACATTCCCGAGACGATCATCGCGTTCCTCGCGACCGCGAGCCTGGGCGCGGTCTGGAGCGTCTGCGCGCCCGACATGGCGGCGCCCGCGGTGATCGATCGCTTCAAGCAGATCGAGCCGAAGGTGCTGATCGCCTGCGACGCCGTGACCTATGCCGGCCGGCGCCACGACCGGCAAGGTGTGATCGAGGAATTGCGGCGCGCGCTGCCGACCGTGCAGCATGTCATCCTGCACAGCGACGCCGCGCCGTCCGAGACGCGATTGTCAGCGATCCTCGCGGGCCGGAGCGCGGCGATCGACGCCTTCGAGCCGGAATGGCTGCCGTTCGATCATCCGCTCTGGATCGTCTATTCCTCGGGCACCACCGGCTTGCCGAAGCCGATCCTGCACAGCCATGGCGGCATCATCGTGGTGGCGCTGCCGCTCTCGACGCTGCACAACGACATCGGTTGCAGCTATCAGCCAAACTCGTTCGGCGAACGTTTTCACTGGTACTCTTCGACCGGCTGGATCATGTGGAATTGCCAGGCCAACGGCCTGCTCAACGGCACGACCTGCTGCATCTTCGATGGCAGTCCCGGCGGCACCAAGGACAAGCCGGACTGGACAACGCTGTGGCGCTTCGTCGCCGACGCCAAGGCGACCTTCTTCGGCGCAGGCGCGGCGTTCTTTGCCAATTGCACCAAGGCGGAAATCGATCTCGCTGCCGTCGGCGACCTCTCGGGCCTGCGCACGCTCGGCTCGACCGGCTCGCCGCTCAGCGCCGACACCCAGGCCTGGTTCAACGAGCGCTTCGCCGCGCTTGCGAAGCAGAACGGCAACGCCGCGCAGGTCGATATGTGGTGGGCCAATATTTCCGGCGGCACCGACTTCGCCGGCGCCTTCATCGGCGGCAATCGCGAATTGCCGCAGACGCCGGGCATCATGCAATGCCGCCTGCTCGGCTGCGCGGTGGAAGCGTTCGACGAGCAGGGCCGCGCGGTGATCGACGAGGTCGGCGAGCTCGTCTGCACCGAGCCGCTGCCCTCGATGCCGCTGCGCTTCTGGAACGATCCCGGCAACGCGCGCTACCTTTCCAGCTATTTCGAGACCTACCCCGACAATTTCGACGGAAGTGGCCGCGGCCCGGTGTGGCGGCATGGCGACTGGCTCAAGATCAACCCCGACGGCTCCTGCGTGATCTATGGCCGCAGCGACGCCACCATCAACCGCCATGGCTTGCGGATGGGCACCAGCGAGCTCTATTCCGCGATCGAGGCGCTGCCGGAGGTGCTGGATTCGATGGTCGTCGACCTCGAATATCTCGGCCGCGACAGCTACATGCCGCTGTTCGTGGTGCTGCGCGAGGGCATCGCGCTCGATGCCGCGATGAAGGCGAAGATCAACAAGGCGGTCGAGGCCGGGCTGTCGCGCCGCTTCCTGCCCAACGACATCTTCGTGGTGGCGGAGATTCCGCGCACGCTGTCCGGCAAGAAGCAGGAGCTGCCGGTCAAGAAGCTGCTGCTCGGCCACCCCGTCGAGAAGGTCATCAATCGCGATGCGATGGCCAATCCAGGATGCCTCGACTGGTATCTCGATTTTGCAAAGAGTTATCTGAGCAGGCAGGCCGGCGCGGCGTAACGGCCGCTGAATGCCACTCGCGTTTGGGATTTCACGACATGCCTTCACCCAGCTACATCGACCCGCTCAACGGAAAGCTCTATCCGCTGGATAATCCGCGCTGGTGCTCCGACGAAGGCAAGCCGCTCCTGATAACGCCGCTGCCGGGCATCTCCCGCGACGACATCGATCGCGCGACGCGGTCGCTGTGGCGCTACCGCGCGGCGCTGCCGGTCGAAATCGGGCAGCCGATCACGATGGGCGAAGGCTGCACGCCTGCCGTCGAGAAGGCGTGGGATGAGCTGCGGCCGCATTTCAAGCTCGAATGGTTCAATCCGACCGCAAGCTTCAAGGATCGCGGCACCACGGTGATGCTGTCGTTCCTGCGCCAGCTTGGCGTCGATGCGGTGCTGGAGGACTCTTCCGGCAATGGTGGCGCGTCGGTCTCTGCCTATGGCGCGGCGGGCGGGATGCGGGTCAGAATCCTCGCGCCGGCGACGACGTCGCCGATGAAGGTGGCCCAGATGCACGCCTTCGGCGCCGAGGTGCAGCTGGTCGAAGGCCCGCGCGAGGAATCCGAGGCGGAAGCGATCCGCCAGTCGAAGCAGATCTTCTACTCCAGCCACAACTGGCAACCGTTCTTCCTGCAGGGCACCAAGTCGCTGGCCTACGAGATCTGGGAAGATTTCGGCTTCACCGCGCCGGACAACGTCATCATGCCGGTCGGCGCCGGCAGCAGCCTGCTCGGCTGCTATATCGGCTTCAAGGAACTGCTGGCGGCCGGGCAGATCGCGCGCCTGCCGCGCCTGTTCGCGGCACAGCCGCTCAACTGCTCGCCGGTCGATGCCAGCTTCGCCGCCGGCGTCGACACGCCGGTCGATCGCGCGGTCCGCAAGACCATCGCGGAAGGCACCGCGATCAAGCATCCGCTGCGGCTGAAGCAGATGATCGCGGCGCTGAACGAGAGCGGCGGCGGCACCGTCGCAATTCCCGAAGACGGCATCGTCGCCGCGTTGAAGCGGCTGGCGCAGACCGGCCTGTTCGTCGAGCCGACCTCGGCCTCGGCCGCCGCCGCGCTCGATGTCCTGAAGGCGCGCGGCGCGATCCGGCCGGCGGAGCGCACCGTCGTCATCATCAGCGGCACCGGGATCAAGGCAGCGGGGCTGATCACGGAGCTGCTCGGAGCGAGCTAGCCTTTAGCGCGCTCCGATTGGCTGTCCCTATCCCGCCTTGCGCAGCCTCAGGGACTCGTAGAACGCGGTCTCGAAATTGATGTAGCCGATGAAGGACGTCGGATCGCCAAACGGCAGGATCTGCGTCGCCCAGTATCCGCCAAAACCGTTCTGCCGATCGATCCAGTAGAACAAATTGGCGAGACCGGCCCAGCCGAGCGCACCGGCGGGGCGGCCGGTCGGAGCCTGCTCGTCATTGATCATGAAGCTCAACGCCCAGGACTTCGACTGACCGGGGAAGAACTCGGCGTCGTTGGCGAGCGAGGTGATCACGCCGGTGATCGCGGTGACCTTGTTGTTGCCGAGATGATTCTTCTCCGCCATCCGCACGGTCTCCGCCTTCAGGACACGCCCGTGCTCGCCGGCGCCGTCGTTCAGCCACATCCGGATGAAGCGCATGTAGTCGCCGATGGTCCCGTAAAGCCCGTGGCCACCCATGTGGATTTCGGGATTGGCCGGCAGCTCGAAATCCATCGGCGTGAGCGAGCCGTCGGCGTTGCGGGCGTGGATGCCGGCGAGCTTGCGGCGCATCGCGTCGGTGAGCTCGAACGTCGTGTCCATGATCCCGAGCGGCTCGAAGATCCGCGTCCTGAAGACCTCGCCGAGCCGGCGGCCGGTGATGGCCTCGACGATCTGGCCGCACCAGTCCATGTTGGTGCCGTACTCCCAGCGCTCGCCCGGATCGAACAGCAGCGGCGTCATCAGCGAAGCCTTGGACGCCGTGATGACGCTGGGCTGCCCCTTCTCCTGCGCCAGCCGGTTATAGGTGTGATTGATGAAGTCGTAGCTCAGACCCGCGCTGTGGACCATCAGCATGCGGGTGGTGATGTCGCGCTTCGGCGGACGCAGCCGCGGCTCGCCCTTGTCGTCAAAACCCTCGATCACCTGGAGCTTGCCGATGTCGGGCGCGTAGGTCCTGGCGGGTGCGTCGAGATCGAGCTTGCCTTCCTCGACGAGCTGCAAGACGGCCGTCCCGGTGATCGCCTTGGTGGTCGAGAAGATCGCGAACACGCTATCGGCCGTCATATCGGCGGGCTGGTCGAGACGGCGCTTGCCGGCGGCACCTTCATAGATGTTGCGATGGCGGTCGGTCACCATCGCGACGACGCCGGGAACGCGCGGGTTTGAAGTCACGACGCCGTCAAGGATTGCATCGGCGGCTGCACTGAAATTCGCGCTCATTGTCTTCCTCCTGTGTTTTGTGATGTTGACCCGCATAGCCCGGATTGCGCTTCGCTCCATCCGGGCTACGCGGACGAAAAGCGGTCAGCCCTACTGCGTGGCGAAGCCGCGATAGCCGCTCGCGGCGACCTCGTCGCATTTCTGGCGATAGGTGCCGACACCGCCGCAATAGGACAGCACCCGGCGCGGCTTGCCCTCGACATTGGAGCCCAGGTACCAGGAGTTGGTCTTGGCGATCAGTGTTGCGTTGGCGGTCTCGTCGTGATGCGCCACCCACTGATCCTCGGTATCCCTGGTCGGCTCGATGACGTTCAGGTTCTTGCCGCGCAGATATCTGATGCAATCGGCGATCCACTCCACCTGCTGCTGCAGGCAGGTGGTCATGTTGCAAAGTGCGGCCGAGGGCGCGAGCGGCACCGCTGTTGTGAACAGGTTCGGATAGCCATGGACCTGCAGGCCCATCGTGGTGCGGATGTCCCTGCCCCAATCATCCTTCAGCGATCGCCCGTCGCGGCCGCGGATATCGATCCGCGTCAACGCTCCCGTTCCGGCGTCGAAGCCGGTCGCCAGGATGATGACGTCGAACTCGTGCACCGTGCCGTCGGCGGTCTGGATGCCCTCAGGCGTGATGCGGGCGATCGGATTGTTCTTGACGCTGACGATCTCGACATTGGGCCGGTGGAAAGCCTCGAGGAAATTGGATTCCAGCGGCACCCGGTGCGTGCCAAATCCGTAATCGGCGGGAATCAGCTGTTCGCACAGCTTGGGGTCCTTGATCCGCTCGCGCATCTTCTCGCGCACGAATTCGGTGATCTCGGCATTGACGGCTTCGTCGAAGAACAGTTCGGCGAAGGACGAGACCCACAGCTTCAGGGATCCGTCGTTCCAGCAGTCCTCGATCACCTCGCGGCGCTGCTGCGGCGTCAGGTCGGCCCAGGCATGCTCGAAGTCGAATTCGAAGCCGGTGAACGTTTTCGGCAGCCGCTCGGTGAGGAACTTGAACTTAGACTTGTAGGCCTCGGCATCCGACGCATCCCATTTCGGATTCTTCATCGGGATGATGTATTGCGGGGTGCGGATGAACACCTTGAGGTGGCCGACCTCACCGGCGATCGACTGGATCACCTGGATTCCGGTCGCGCCATTGCCGACCACGCCGACGCGTTTGCCGGCAAGCTCGATCGGCCCCTTGGGCCAGCGCGCGGTGTGGAACAGCTTGCCCTTGAACGTCTCCTGTCCCGGGAAGGACACGTGCGGGGCCGAGAGCATGCCGCAGCAGGTGACGAGGAACTGGGTATCGATCACGTCGCCCTGGTCGGTCGCGACCAGCCAGCGTTGTGTCGCCTCATCGAAATGCGCGCTCTTCACCGTGGTGCCGAATTGAATGTCCTTCCTGAGGTCGAGGCGGTCGGCGACGTAGTTCAGCCAGCGCTCGATTTCCGGCTGGCCCGGGAATCGCTCGCTCCAGCTCCAGCCTTTGTAGAGCTCCTCGGAGAACAGGTACTGATAGGTGTGGCCTTCGGAATCGAAGCGTGCCCCGGGATAGCGGTTCCAGTACCAGGTGCCGCCGACGCCAGACCCGGCATCGATCGCCTTCACACTCAGTCCCTGCTCACGCAGGCGGAACAATTGATAGAGACCGGCGACGCCGGCGCCGACGACCACGGCGTCGAGCTTGGTCGTTGCATGCGCACCATTGCTTCCATTCGACCTTGTGACGGTCTCGGTCATGGTTTCCTCCTGTGTCTGGCTTCTCGCACGCACCTTCCCACCCGCGGTGTCGCCGGATGATGCTGCGTTGCGTCAATTTGGGTCTCGGCCGTTCGCGTTGTCGCCGAAACGCAGAGCAGGCTACGGGCCGTTCGGCCGCGCGGCTTGGATGAAACCGACAATCTCTGGAACGCGACCGCGCAATCGAGCACCGGCCGTTGGTCGGCTTGGCAAATGGCGAAAGCGGCCTATTCTGCGCTCAGCCGTCCGGCCAAGAACAAGCGGTCAACCGCGCCACCAATCCCAGGGAGGAGGCTCACGCGATGGGCCAGTTGATCACGGTCGAGGAGCTGCCGCGCTACGCTCCCGGCGAGATGAAGCTGGATAGTTTGTCAGTCGGGAGAAGCGATTTCCGGCTGCGCATTTTCCGCTATGCGCCGTCGGACATCTGGGTCCCGCCGTCGGCAAACTTCCTCCTGGTGCTCTATCGCGACGGCGTGACGTCGATGAACCGCCGCGTCACCGGCGCGTGGAAGCAGGATCAAGTCGGTCGCGGCGTCACGTCGCTCATGACGCGCGCAGAGCCGTCAAGCTGGCATTGGAACAACGACATTGAGGTCAGCCATTTCTACATCTCTCCTGCCCTCATGACGAAGACCGCGAGCGATGCCTTCGACCGCGACGCCGAAACGATCGAGATTCACGACCTGCTCAAGGTCGAAGACCCAATGCTGACCTGGATCAACGATCAAATGGTCCAGGAAGTCGCCGCGGGCGGTCCCGGTGGACGGCTCTGCTATGATGCGCTGGCGCTGCAGGCGAGCGTGCACATCCTGCGGAAATATGCGGCGATCGAGTTCAAGATGCCCTGCGCGCAAGGACGCTTTCGCCCGGCGCATGCCCGGCTGATCGAGGACTATATCGAGCAGAACATCTTCCGGAACATCACGCTGGAGGAGCTCGCGAACATCTGCAATTGCACGCCGGTCCAGTTCGCCCGCAAATTCCGCGTGCATTACGGCATGCGCCCGCACGCCTATGTCCTGCGGCGCAAGGTGGAGCATGCGTGCCAGCATCTGCGCAAGGACCGCGTCGCGCTGAAGGAGATCGCGCTGCTCGCCGGCTTCGCCGATCAAAGCCACCTCAATCGCGTGTTCCGGCAGCACATGAACGTCACGCCGGCGGAATACCGCCGGCAAGTCTGCGAGCACACCGTCCAGGCGTGAGACTGCGACGGACTCACACCGGCGGCGGATTGAGGCGCGCAAAGCCTTCCTGGATTCGGTAGGGATAGTAGGGATAGGCCGGCATCACCGCGCTCGCACCGTCGAGACGCGCGATCTGGTCCGCCGAGAGCGACCATCCGACCGCGCCGAGATTGTCGCGCAACTGCGCCTCATCGCGGGCGCCAATGATTACGGACGAGACGCTCGGCCGCGTCAGCAGCCAGGCAATCGCGATCTGCGGCACGCTGCGGCCGGTCTCTGTGGCGACCGCGTCCAGCGCATCGACGATCGCGTAAAGCTTCTCGTCGTCGACCGGCGGCCCGAATTGCGCGGTCTCGTGCAGGCGGCTGTTGGTCGGCAATGGCTGACCGCGCCTGATCTTGCCGGTGAGGCGGCCCCAGCCGAGCGGACTCCAGACCAGCGCGCCGACGCCCTGGTCGAGCGCGAGCGGCATCAGCTCGGATTCATAGTCGCGGCCGACCAGCGAATAATAGACCTGGTGCGCCACGTAGCGCGGCCAGCCATGCCGCTCGGCGACACCGAGTGATTTCATCAGATGCCAGCCGGAGAAATTCGAGGCGCCGACATAGCGCAACTTGCCGGCGCGCACCAGCGCGTCGAGCGTCGACAGCACTTCGTCGACCGGCGTGAAGGCATCGAAGGCATGAAGCTGCAGCAGGTCGATATGGTCGGTGTTGAGCCGGCGCAGCGCGGCATCGACTGCCGCGACGAGGCGATATCGCGACGTGCTGGCATCGAGCGGGCCGTCGCCCATCGGCAGGCCGGTCTTGGTCGAGATCAACACCTTGTCGCGGCGGCCCTTGATCGCGGCGCCGAGGATTTCTTCTGATGCGCCGTTCGAGTAGACGTCGGCGGTGTCGAACAGGTTGACGCCGGCCTCGAGGCAGATGTCGATCAACCGTCGCGCCTCGCTGGCGTCGCTGCGGCCCCAGGCCGAGAACAGCGGTCCCTGGCCACCGAACGTGCCGGTGCCGAAGCTGAGCACGGGGACTTTCAGGCCGGATGCACCGAGATTGCGGTATTCCATGGTCATACTCCCTTGATCCGATTCATTCGGCCGGGCACTGCGCGGCGAGCCCGATCGGCCGATCGAGGCGCAGGCTCCACAGCGCGAGCAACAGGCCGATTGCAGTGATGACGGCGGCCACCAGCGGCAGCGCGCCGAGGCCGAGGCCGCGATCGATGGTGACGCCGCCGGCCCAGGCGCCGAGCGCGTTGCCGAAATTGAACGCCGCGATGTTCAGGCTGGAGGCCAGCGTCCGCCCTTCGACGCCGGCGGCTTCGAGCACGCGGAGCTGTAGCGGCGCGACGGTCGCGAACGCGGCGATGCCGAGAATGAACAGCAGCACGACCGCCAATGCCTTGATCGAGACGACCGCCGTCAGCGCGAGGAGCACGGCGGCGAGGCCGCCGAGCGATACCAGCAGCGCCCGCGCAAGTCCCTTGTCGGCGAGCCGGCCGCCCGCGACGTTGCCGATCGCAAGGCCGGCACCGAACACCAGCAGGATCGGCGACACCGCGGCGTCGGAAAATCCGGTGAGCCGCGTCAGGATCGGCTGCACATAGGTGAAGACCGCGAACAGCCCGCCGAAACCGAACACCGTCATCGCAAGTCCCAGCAGGACCTGCGGGCGGCCGAGCACGGCGAGCTCCTCGCGCAGCGGCGCGGGCTTGTCGTTAGCTCCGACATGGCCGGGGACGAGCACCGCCAGCACGATGAACGCGATCACGCCGATCGCCGCCACCGCCCAGAACGCCGCGCGCCAGCCGAGCATCAGGCCGAACCAGGCGCCGAAGGGCACGCCGAGCAGGGTCGCGACCGTGAGCCCGATGAACATCGTGGCGATCGCCGACGCGCGCTTGTCTTCCGGGACGAGGCTTGTCGCCACCACGGAGCCAACGCCGAAGAAGGTGCCATGCGCCAGCGAGGTCAGGATGCGTGCCGCCATCAAAAGCCCGTAGCTCGGCGCCAGCGCACACGCTGCGTTGCCGAGCGTGAAGATCGCCATCAGCGCCAGCAAAACCGCCTTGCGCGGCATCCGCCGTGTTGCCAGCGTCAGGATCGGCGCGCCGACGAACACGCCCGAGCGCATAGCCGGAGATCAGCAGGCCTGCAGCGGATACCGATACCTGCATGTCGGCGGCGACCTGCAGCAGCAGTCCCATGATGAGGAATTCGGTGGTGCCGATACCAAAGGCACCGGCGGTCAAGGCAAGAACTGCAGCAGGCATGTGTCGCTCCGGACAAAAGGATTCCGCAAAGCGAGATAGCGGTCCGGGCGAGGAAGGATTAGAATGGCCGCAATCCAATCATTTGTGACTTGAATTCAAAATGGCGCGCACAGATACCAACCGCTCCGGCGAGATGGACGTATTCGTCCGCGTCGTCGATCTCGGCGGCTTCACCGCTGCCGCGAACAGCCTGCGCCAGACACCGTCCGGCGTCAGCAAGCTGGTCTCGCGGCTTGAGACCCGGCTCGGCACGCGGCTGGTCAACCGCACCACGCGCAAGCTGCAACTCACCGAGGAAGGCCAGGCCTTCTACCAGCGCGCCCAGCGCATCCTCGCCGATATCGACGAAGCCGAACGCGAGGCCGCCTCATGCGTGCCGCGCGGGCATCTCACCGTGAACAGCAACATCCCGTTCGGCATGCTGCATGTGATGCCGCTGCTGTCGCGCTTCATGCGCGAGCATCCCGACATCACGCTCGACATCGTGCTGACCGACACGCTGGTCGATCTGATGCAGGCTCGCGCGGACGTCGCGATCCGGGTCGGTCCGCTCGGCGCCTCGCGGCTGATCGCACGCAAGCTTGGCACCAGCCGCATGGTGGTGGCCGCCGCGCCGTCCTACCTCGCCCGCTTCGGCACGCCGAAGACGCCGGCCGACCTCGCCGCCCATCGCGGCATCGGCTGGACCTTTCCGCGCAGCATCCGCGGCTGGCCGTTCCGCCGCGCTGAACGGATCGAGGAAGCGCTGCCGCCGCCGGTCGCCCGCGTCAGCGACGGCGAAGCCGCGCGTCAGCTCACGCTTGGCGGTGTCGGGCTCGGCCGGCTGGCGCTGTTCCACATCGGCCCCGATATCGAGGCCGGGCACCTGGTGCCGGTGCTGCAAAACCTCAATCCCGGCGACCGCGAGGACATCCACGCGGTCTATGTCGGCCATGCCGGCCCGCTGCCGGCGCGGGTCCGCGCTTTCATCGATTTTCTTGCGCAACACATCCGTATCGGCGATCCCTCGCTGCGGCGCGGCGCCGATGGAAAATGGAAGGTCGTGGGCGACAAGTGAGCATTCGATGACGCACGAGCCCCCGGCCTTTCAGTCCGTCACCGAAACGATCCGCATCGCCGCGGAGCCAACGCATGTGTGGGACGCGATCATGGACCCCAAAGCGGGCGAGAGATGGCGCAACTCGCATTTCAGGACCGATTGGCGGATCGGCACGCCGGTCGACATCGAGGCGGAGATCGGCGCAAAGCGCTATCGCGACAAGGGCCGCGTCCTGCATGTCGAGCCGCCGATGCGGCTCGAATACTCCTATTGGTCGCAGGTCTCCGGCCTGCCGGATGTTCCGCAATCCTATGCGACGATCACGATGACGCTTGTGCCTGACGGCGGCGATACGGTGCTGACCGTCACCCAGCAGGCGCCGCCGTCGCCGATCCGCCGCGGAAGCGGCTGGGAAATCGGGCCCGACTCAGGCGCCAAACACGTTGCCTTTTACTGGCGCATGACGCTGCCGCGCCTGAAGCAGGCGGTCGAGCAAGGACGCGCCGCGCAATAGCGCGGTCTAGGCCCGCGTCAGCAGGAAGAGCTGCGTGACATAGGGGAACACCACTTCGTCGGCGTCGCCGAGACCGGTCTCACGCAGGATATTGTCGGTTTTGTCGCGAAGAGCCGCCTTCTCCGCATGGGGCAAATTGGCGACATAGCTCGTCGATGCGATGCGCTCGAAGACGTCCTGTCGCTTCATCCGGTGCGGATGGTCCTGCACGATTTCCCTCTCAAGCACGAAGCGCGGGTCCTTCAGGATCCAGCGCCAGCGTCCGGTCCGCTGCCGGGGCGTGTCGCCCGCATAGCCCTCGATCATGACGGACAACGCGTCGACCCACGGCGTGCGGTCATCCCTGTTGTTCCAGACCAGCGCAAGCGTCCCGCCGGGACGCAGCAGTCGCGCGATCTCGGCGACCGACGGCTCGTTGTCGAACCAGTGGAACGCCTGGGCGCAGGTGACGAGGTCGACGCTGCCGGTATCAAGATTGATCGCATCGGCGCGCGTGTTGATGACCTCCACCCCGGCTTCCCTGGCCAGCCTGGCCGACATCTCGGCGACGGGCTCGACCGCGATCAGGCGCGCAGCCGCGGGCAAATGCTGCAGCAGCAGGCGGGTGAACTTGCCGGTTCCGGCACCAAGGTCGACGACGCAGCGCGCGGCCGCAAGCGGCAGCGCGGCGACGATCTCCGCAGGGTAGCTCGGCCGGCCCGCCTCGTAGGCGGCGACCGCGACACGATAATTCTCGGCAGTGGGGTTCAGTGTCATTGTTGCTTCTCCTGCGCGCCAACCATCCGCGGTGCGATCCGCGGAACGGTATAGAGCAGCGCCTGCACAGGACTGGAAGAGCGCGTCGATTCAAAATTCGCTGAAGATCTCTCACCTTTGCGTCAGCCCCGCAGCTCCACTGCTCCCCGTTGAAGATGCGCGCATTTTGAATGATTTGCTTCGGCGGGTTTCGCATAGCAACCTTACGCGCTTGTGGCACATCAACATCGCAGTTCCAGGTTGCAAGTTGCGGTTGGCTGAACGACAGTCCGCGATGGCGGACGCGGTCTGTCGCGCTTGTGCGGGACAAGCCCGATCCCTCCCCCGCACCGGAGCGACCATGCAGCGATCCAGGGCAGTCTTCATCACGGCTATCGTCTACGCCCTGATCGGCCTGGTCCTCGCGGGCGGGGGCATTTGGCTCGCCGCACTAGGTGGATCGCCCTTCTACATTGTCCTCGGCGTCGGCATTCTCGCCACGGCTGCGCTGTTGCTGGCGCGGCGCCATCAGGCGCTCTGGCTGTTTGCGATCGTGCTGCTCGGCACGCTGGCGTGGGCCGTCTATGAGGTGCGGTTCGACTGGTGGCCGCTCGCGGCGCGTGGCGACATCATCTTCCCCATGGCGCTTTGGCTGCTTACGCCGGTGATCGTCCGTGCCCTGACACGAAGCGGGCCGGTGCCTTACATGCGCGCGACGGCGCCACTCTGGATCGGCGTCGTCGCTGCTGCGGCGGTGCTCATCGCCGGGCTGCTGTCCAGCTATCACGACATCAACGGCACGATTGCCGAGTCCGGCTCTGCCGTGCCGCAAAGCGAAGCCGACCCGCAGCCGGACGGCGACTGGCGCGCCTATGGACGTACGCAGTTCGGACAGCGCTATTCGCCGCTGAAGCAGATCACGCCTGACAATGTCGGCAACCTCAAGGTCGCCTGGACCTTCCGCACCGGCGACGTGAAGACACCAGAGGATTCCGGGGAGACCACCTTCGAGGTCACCCCGATCAAGGTGCGCGATACGCTCTATCTCTGCTCGCAGCACCAGGTGCTGTTTGCGCTCGACGCCAAGACCGGCACGGAGCGCTGGCGCTACGACCCCAAGCTCGTGCACAACAAGACGTTCCAGCACATGACTTGCCGCGGCGTCTCCTATCACGAAACCGCGCAGGGCGCCGTCGACTCTGGCGGCAATCCGGCGCCGGCCGAATGCCCGCGGCGGATCTTCCTGCCCGTCAATGACGGCCGCATGATCGCGCTCGATGCCGACAGCGGCAAGCTCTGCGATGGTTTCGCCGATCACGGCATCCTCGATCTGCAGCAAGGCATGGGGATCAAGACCGCCGGCTTCTTCGAGCCGACGTCGCCGCCGGTCGTCAGCGACAAGATCCTGGTCGTGGCCGCCGCGGTGATCGACAATTATGCGGTCGAGGTGCCGTCGGGCGTGATCCGCGGCTTCGATGTCTATACCGGCAGGCTGGTCTGGGCCTGGGATTCCGGCGCGGCGGACGAGAACGCATTGCCGTCGCCGACGCGTCATTACACCAACGGGTCACCGAATTCCTGGATCACCGCCTCGTTCGATCCGAAATTGAATCTGGTCTACATCCCGACCGGCAACAACGGACCTGACATCTGGGGCGGCAATCGCGATGCGCTGGTCGAGCGCTATTCCAGCGCCATCGTCGCGCTTGACGTCAACACCGGCAAGCGCGCCTGGTCGTACCAGACCGTGCATCATGATCTCTGGGACATGGACGTTCCCTCGCAACCGAGCCTGGTCGATGTGACGACGGCCAAGGGCGTCGTTCCCGCGCTGATCCAGCCGACCAAGGTGGGCAACATCTTCGTGCTCGACCGCAGGACCGGCGAGCTGATCGTGCCGGCGCCGGAACGCGCGGTGCCGCAAGGGCCCGCGCCCGGCGACCGCTCCGCAGCGACGCAGCCGTTTTCCGAACTGACCTTCCGCCCGGAGGCGAAGCTGACCGGCGCCGACATGTGGGGCGGCACGATCTTCGACCAGTTGCTGTGCCGGATCATGTTCCACCGCTTGCGCTACGAAGGCACCTTCACGCCGCCGTCGTTGCAGGGCACGCTGGTCTTCCCGGGCAATCTCGGCATGTTCGAATGGGGCGGCATTGCGGTCGATCCTGTCAGGCAGATCGCCATCGCCAATCCGATGTCGTTGCCGTTCGCCTCCAGGCTCATTCCGCGCGGTCCGCTCAATCCTCCGGCGCCGACGGCCGAGAAACCGGTCGGCAGCGAGGTCGGGGTGCAGCCGATGTACGGCACGCCGTTCGGCGTCGGCATCTCGAGCTTCCTCTCGCCGCTCTCCGTGCCGTGCTACCGGCCGCCATGGGGCTCGATGGCCGCGATCGATCTGAAGACGATGAAGATCGTCTGGCAGCATCCCAACGGCACGATCCGGGACACCACGCCGCTGCCGCTTCCATTCAAGATGGGCGTGCCGATGCTGGGCGGGCCGATCACTACCGCCGGCGGCGTTGCGTTCTACACCGGGACCTATGAGTACACGATCCGGGCCTACAATGTCCGCAACGGCAAGGTGCTCTGGGAGGATCGCCTGCCGGCCGGCGCCCAATCGACGCCGATGAGCTACGAAACTGGCGGCAAGCAATACGTCGTCACCGCGGCCGGCGGCCACGGCTCGTTCGGCACCAAACGCGGCGACTACGTCATCGCCTACGCGTTGAAGGATTGAGCCGCGTCATTGAGGCCGTCATCTTCCTTCCCCCTGAAAGGGGGAAGGTCGGGATGGGGGTCAGCCGCAGGCAATGCTCTCTGCGGAGGGCGCGGATCCCCACCCGCTTTGCTCTAGCGAGCAAAGCGACCTCCCCTTTCCAAGGGGAGGTGGAACTGGCCCAACTGGATAGCTCCAGACGGGTTGGCAAATCCGGCCAAAGCCGCTAAAGGTCCGCCCCCTTTCACAGACAATCCGAGCATGACATGTCGAGCGCCCCGCCCGCCGTCTCGATTGGCGTCGATTTTGGCACCAGCAACACCGTGGTCGCGCTGTCCGACGGCGATGGCCGCGTCGAGGCTGTTCGCTTCGACCACGGCGGCCGCACGCATAGCGTCTATGTGTCCGCGCTGTGCTTCTGGGAGGAGCGGCCGGGCGCGGGCCTGCATCCGCGCGCCGAGGGCGGCCCGTGGGCGATCGAGCAGTTCCTCGAGGGACGCACGATCCATCGCTTCATCCAGTCGTTCAAGACGTTCGCGGCAAGCTCGGCCTTCAACACCACCCAGATCTTCCGGCAACGCTACAAGTTCGAGGACCTGCTCGCGGCGTTCCTGCGCACGCTGACGCGCCATGCCGGCGAAGGATTCGATCTCGGCGCGCCGACCATCATGGTCGGCCGGCCGGTGAAGTTTGCGGGCGGCAATCCCAATGACGAGCTGGCGATGCAGCGCTACCGGGCCGCGTTCGAGCGGCTCGGCGCCGGCCATGCGCGCTATGTCTACGAGCCGGTCGGCGCGGCGTTCTCCTTCGCGCGCACACTGGACCACGATGCCACGGTGCTGGTCGCCGATTTCGGCGGCGGCACCAGCGACTTTTCCGTGATGCGGTTCTCGCGCAAGGGCGGCGTACTGCGCGCCGAACCGCTAGGCCACGCCGGCATCGGCATCGCCGGCGACACCTTCGATTACCGCATCGTCGACCACATCGTCTCGCCGCGACTCGGCAAGGGCACCAGCTACCGCTCGTTCGACAAAGTGCTGCCGATCCCCAATCACTATTATTCGAGCCTCGCCCGCTGGCATCAGCTCGCGATGATGCGGGGCAATGGCGATTTGCGCGAGTTGCAGCAGCTCGCGCGCACCGCGCTCGATCCGGCGCCGCTGCACGATTTCATCACCATCGTCGACCACGATCTCGGCTTCGCGCTTTACCGCGCCGTGTCGGACACCAAGGTCGCGCTGTCGAGCCGCGACCGTGTCGAGTTCCGCTTCGCCCGCGAAGGCATCGATATCGGCGCGACCGTGACGCGCGACGATTTCGAATCCTGGATCGCCGACGACATCGAACGGCTCGGCGCGACGGTCGACGAGGCGCTGGCCAAGGCGGGCATCACCGCCCGCGACGTCGAGAAGGTGTTCCTGACCGGCGGCACCTCGTTCGTGCCCGCCGTGCAGCGCCTGTTCGCCGAGCGTTTCGGCGCAGCGCGGCTGACCTCGGCGGATCAATTCGAATCGATCGCCTACGGCCTCGCTTTGATCGGCCACACGCCCGATCCCGACCGCTGGACCTTCGCCGAAGCCGCGTGACGGCCGGCTTCGCGCCTTGATCCCGGCTCAATCGACGACTACATCACGTCAATCATCAATCCCTGAGGATGCCGACGGCCATGGATTTCACCCTGACAGCAACGCCCATCAGCCTTGCCCTCGGGGATATTCATGCCTGCATCGATCGCGCTCTCTCATCTGACCCTGTCCGCGCCTGACGGCCGGGTTCTCCTTTCCAACATCGATCTGAACTTCGGACCCGAACGCACCGGTCTTGTCGGCAGGAACGGCGTCGGCAAGACGACGCTGCTCGGCCTGATCGCGAGGGTGCGCACGCCGCAATCCGGCACGGTCTCGGTTCAGGGACGCGTCGGGATGCTGCATCAGACGGTTCAGCTAGAGCCGGATGAACGCGTCGTCGACCTGTTCGACGCGCGCCGCGCATTGGCCGCGCTACGTCGTGCCGAACAGGGCCTTGCGAGCTCCGAGGAGATTGCCGACGTCGACTGGACGCTCGATACGCGCATCGCGGCCGCGCTCGAGCGCGTCGGACTGAGCGATGCACTCGACGCGCCGCTGGCAGCGCTGTCCGGCGGCCAGGCCACCCGGGCGCGCCTCGCCGCCCTGACCTTCGCGCAACCTGATTTTCTGCTGCTGGATGAGCCGACCAACAATCTCGACCGCGCGGGACGCAAGGCGGTGATTGACCTGCTCGCCGACTGGCGACATGGCGCCATCATCGTCAGCCACGACCGCGAATTGCTGGAGACGATGGATGCGATCGTCGAACTGACCTCGCTGGAAGTCAGGCGCTACGGCGGCAATTGGAGCCAGTACCGCGCGCGCAAGACCATCGAGCTGTCGGCAGCACGACACGATCTGGCCGATGCCGAGAAGCGCATCGCCGAGATCGACCGTAACGCCAGAGAAGCCAACGAACGGAAGGCACGCAAGGACGGCGCGGGTGCAAGGAAGCGCGCCAAGGGCGATTTGCCGCGCATCGCCGCCGGGCTGCGCAAGGACCGCAGCGAAGACAGCGGCGGCGAGAACGCCCGCCTCGCCGAACGACGGCGGACGCAAGCGCTCGAACTTGCCACCGCGGCGCGGCAACGCATCGAGGTGCTGCAACCGTTCGCGGTGCAGCTGCCCTCGACGCATCTGCCGGCGAGCAGGATGGTGCTGCGGATCGACGCGGCCGACGTCGGCTACAGCGCGGACGCGCCGATCCTGCGCGACGTCACCTTCTCCATGTCGGGTCCGGAGCGCGTCGCGATCACCGGCCCCAACGGCGCCGGCAAGACGGCGTTGCTCAAGCTCGTCAGTGGCGAATTGACCGCGGCGTGCGGCACCGTCGAGGTGATGACCCGATTCGCGATGTTCGATCAGGCGGTCAGCCTGCTCGATGCGTCGGCCTCCATCCTGGACAATTTCCGACGCATCAATCCGGATGCCGACGAGAACGCCTGCCGCGCGGCGCTGGCGCGATTCATGTTCCGCGCCGATGCCGCACTGCAGGCCGTTGCGAGCCTCTCCGGCGGCCAGTTGCTTCGCGCCGGTCTTGCCTGCGTGCTGGGCGGCGTGAGGCCGCCGCCACTCCTGATCCTCGACGAGCCGACCAATCATCTCGACATCGATTCCATGGAAGCGGTCGAGGCCGGTCTGCGCGCCTATGACGGCGCGCTGCTGGTCGTCAGCCACGACGAGGCCTTCCTCGAGGCCATCGCAATCACGCGCAAACTGGATCTCGCATCGTGGAGGTGACGCGGAGAGCGGAGCAATTGCCTTGCGCAATCAATGTTTCGAACGACGAAGATTGGTCAGGAAAGTGAACAGCCGAGCACGCGTCGCCTTGGGGTAGGTCGTAAGGCGCGGTGCTCGGCTGTCAGGCCGCGCGGCGGTGCGGCCATCCCGCCAGCCTCGCTTGTCCCCAAGCGCGAGGCCGTCGGAGCTGAATCTGGTCTGTTGCTAAATCCGCGCCGTCGAATGAAGCGCGTTTCTCCAAAGGGCAAATGCGACGAAGCCAGCGAGCAACAAAAAGCCGCCACCGGCCGCGATCAAGACATGCGCGAGCGTCATCTTGGAACATCCCAATTGAAAGGCTTCATGCGGAGCGATATGCGCCGCAACCTGGCAATCAAAAGCACTTCAAAATTGATTTGCCCCGCCGGCCGCCGCCGGACAGCCCGAAAGGTGGCTGGCACTGCGCTCTGCCCACCCTTCGATTTCAGAGCGGTCGTCCAGCCACTCGGCTGTTGCCGCTCATCGTGCGGTTCGTCACACCGCTCAACTGTCACGAGGATAATCGATAAAACTTTATCGACAATCGAAAGGAAAAATTAAGGTTACCGGCGCAACCGCGCGAGGTTCGACCTCGCTGCCGACACCCGGTGATGATGGATGGGATTGTCGGGGTCAACGTTCGGCGAGGGTCGATCGCCCCCGACGCGACCGCGGCTCCCGCCAAAATATCGAAAACAACCCCATGCAAAGGAGCCGGCGGCCACCGCTCCGGCCTGCGTGGCGGTCAATTGGAGCAACATCCTCCGGACGAAAGTTCGCAGGGCATGTCACGTTTCGACGCGCTGCCTTGTCTTGATTTCTGCAAGGGCAGCAGCAGAGGACAGCATGCACACACTCGGAACCGGCGGCGGTCGCACCCTGATCGCAATCGTCTATCATAGCGCCTACGGTCATACCCGGCGTCAAGCGGAGGCCGTCAGGTCCGGCGTCCAGGATATCGATGGCGCAGAGGCGCTTCTGGTGCCCGTCGAGAACGTGGAACAGAACTGGGATCGGCTGATGGATGCGGAAGCGTTGATCTTCGGCACGCCCACCTACATGGGCGCCGCCTCCGCGGCCTTCAAAGCCTTTCAGGAAGCAACTTCACGCGCGGTGATGTCCAAAGGCTATCGCTGGAAGGACAAGCTCGCGGCAGGCTTCACCAATTCGGGGGCACACGCCGGCGACAAGCTGTCCACATTGATCCAGCTTGCATTGTTCGCCGCGCAGCATGGGATGCATTGGGTCAATCTCGATCTGCCCCCGGGGAATAACTCCGCATCGGGATCGGAAGCCGATCCGAACAGGCTGGGGTTCTGGCTCGGAGCCGGCGCACAGTCGAACACCGACGAGGGCGCGGACACCGCCCCGCCCGATTCCGATCTCGCAACCGCCCGCCACCTGGGACAGCGGGTGGCAAAGACGGCACTTCAGTTTGTACGCGGCCGTGACGCGGCCTCGGTGCCCGTTCCGGTGGCGTCATGACAGATGCAGCTGAACCGTCAGCTGCCGAGATCTTCGCCGAGTTGCGGCCACGCCTGATCCGGCTGGCCTATCGGATGCTGGGCTCGGTCGCCGACGCAGAGGATGTCGTCCACAGCGCCTGGGTGCGTTGGCTCGCTGCCGATCGCGACCAGATGCGCGATCCCAAGGCAGTCCTGCACACCATCGTCACCCGATTATCCCTCAACGAATTGAAATCCGCACGGCGCCGGCGTGCCGCCTATGTCGGACCGTGGCTCCCCGAACCATTCTTCGACCCCGAAGCATAGGAAGCGGCGGACGATCTGATCCTGCCGTTGATGATTGCCCTGGAACGCCTGTCGCCTTTGGAGCGGGCGGCCTTTCTGCTGCATGACGTGTTCGGATTGGGGTTCGATGCCGTATCCGAGACGATCGGGCGCGAGGCTGCGACCTGCCGCAAGCTTGCCAGCCGCGCCCGCGCGCATATCCACGATGCCAGGCCGAGGTTCGTCGTCGGCAATGAAGAAGGCCTGCGGCTCGCAAATGCCTTCTTCACGGCAACGCGGACCGGCGACCTTGCTGCGCTCCGCGCCATGCTCGCCGAAGATGTCGTGGTCTATGCCGATGGCGGTGGCCGGGTCCCGGCGCCGACAGAGCCTCTGGTCGGGCGTGATGCCGCGATGGAGCGTTTCGCGGGGCTCGCCCGCCTGTTCGCCATGCATCCCTCACGATTGATCCGCTACGCCACCATCAACGGATTGCCGGGCTTCATCACCATCGAGGACGACCTCGTTCAAACGACAGCGTTGCATGTCGAGAATAAACGGGTCGTCGCTGTCTATGTGACCCGCAATCCCGACAAGCTGCACAACGTGCCTGATGTGACGGGATGGCGGAATTGAGCGCGCCGCGCGCGTCCCCGCTCAGCGCGGCCGATAGCGATAGACCAGATCGCGGGGGTCGCCTCGCGGCGCTGACGGATCGAGCGCTTCGCGCCAAACTGAGAAGAACTCAGCGTGAGCAGATCTAGACCGCTCCACCGGGATCACCACATGAGCTCGACCTGCCCCTGTCATCGTCCCTCCTTTGCTCGGCCCTGCCAGATCGCGACCGCACCTGCGAGCAACACAGCGGCCGATATCACGAGCGAGGCATGCACGCCTGCCATGAACGCGTTGTTCCCTGCGACCAGCGAGCCGAACAGGGCAACGCCAAGCACGCTGCCGGTCTGCCGCGTCGCGTTCAATACACCGGCGGCGATGCCGGATCGCGACTTCTCGACACTGCCGAGCAGCGTCGAGGTCAAAGACGGCACGAGCAGGCCGAGCCCGCCGCCGAGGATGAGCAGTTGAGCGCCGATCGCCCCGTAGCTGGTGCCTGAGGCCATAGGCAGCAGCGCAACGCAGCCCGCGGCGGTAATCATACAAGCCAGCGCAATGGTTTGCGGCGCGCCGAGGCGCTCGCTGACCGACGCGGTGATCAGGTTGGCGGGCAGCACCATGGCCATCATGGGCACGAAGGCGAGGCCCGTTGCGAACGGCGACCAGCCGTTGACGTTCTGGAAGTAGAGACTGAGTACGAAGATCAGGCCGTAGAAGGCGATGTTGAAGAGAAGCCCGACCAGAGCGGTCAGCGCGAACATGTGATGGCGGAACAACGACAGCGGCAGCATCGGTTGCGGCGCGCGCGCCTCGCGCCATACGAACAGGAGTCCGATTACGGCCGCCCCCGCGAAGCCCATGATGACGAGCGGATGGCTCCACCCCAGCGCGCCGCCCTCGATCAGGGCGCCAGCCAGCGCGCCGAGGGTTGCAATCGCCGCGATCTGTCCCGGCAGATCAATCTCGCGCTGCGCGAGCCGCGGCGTCTCCTCGGCGTAACGCCAGGCGAGCCAGAGGCCGGCGGCGCCAATCGGCAAGTTGACAAGAAAGATCGCACGCCAGCTGACCAGCGCGATCAGCGCGCCGCCAACTAGCGGCCCCGCAGTCAGTGCGACGCTCGCGCCTGCGGCCCAGAAGCCGACCGCGCGGCCGCGCGCCTTCGGATCGGTATAGGCGTGATTGAGTAGCGTCAGCGAGTTCGGCACCAGGATTGCCGCCGCCAGGCCCTGCACGGAGCGAGCAACGATCAGGAACATCGCCGACGGAGCCAATGCGCAGGCGAGCGAAGCCAACGTGAAGATCGCGAAGCCCCCTATAAATATCCGTTTGGCGCCGACGCGATCACCAAGCGCACCAGCGGTCAAAATGAAGGCAGCGAATGCGATGGTATAGGCGGTCACCACCCATTGCAGCTCGGCCACGCTGCCGCCGAGCGAGGTGCTTATGCTGCTCAGCGCGGTATTAACGATGGTGATATCCAACTGCACGACGCCGAGGCCGAGGCTCGTGGCGGCAAGCGCCAGCGCCGCGGCAAGAGGCGAACGGGATAGCGCGCTGTCAGAGCCGGCTTGTTCCGGCTGCCTTGTGTCGAGCGAAGTTGTTTGCATTGATCACACTCGGTTGTCTGTGAGATTTTGATGGCTCAGACCAGCCCGTTTTGCGATTATCATTCGATGCCAATCGAATACTTGGAGCCGCGAGACGATCTTTCGTCCCGTCGCGGCGATGCCTTTCGCTTGGGCTTAGTGGTGTCCAGACAACCTATGTCCCGCGATTGAATCGGTCTCGCAGAAACACTACGGTCTTGGCCGAAGTATCCGTGCTTGGCACTGCGTCCTCATCGGCGTAGGAGAAACACATGGATACGGGACCCAAAATCGCCCAAGTCGCGGCAATCATCGGCGATCCGGCGCGCGCCAACATGCTCAGTGCGCTGATGGATGGCCGAACGTTGACCGCCTCGGAGCTCGCCTATGTGTCTGGCGTGGCGCCGCAGACAGCGAGTGGCCATCTTGCGAAACTCAGCGACGCCGGATTGCTTGCGCTCGCAAAGCAGGGCCGACGACGATATTTTCGCCTGGCCTCTCCGCACGTCGCACGCGTGCTGGAAGGTCTCATGGTGGTGGCGCAGGACGGCCCCGCCCGGCAGCGCAATCTCTGGCGCGGCGGAGAGACGCTTCGACACGCGCGGACGTGCTATGACCACATGGCCGGCCGCATCGCTGTCGCGATCGCCGACCGGTTGGTCCAACAGTCGTTCATTCTGCTCGACGAGGATGGCGGACAACTCACCGATGCCGGTCGGTCATTCTTCGATGAGTTAGGCGTCGATCTTCGCCTCGCCTCCAAGCGCCGGGTGTTCTGTCGCCCCTGTCTCGACTGGAGCGAGCGCCGGCCGCATCTGGCCGGGGCGCTCGGCGCTGCCATTCTTCATCACGCTCTCGAGCACGATTGGGTCGAGCATGTCAGGGATAGCCGTGCGCTCGTCGTGACGCCTGCTGGTGTTAGAGGACTCGCCACAACGTTCGGCATCGGGGGCGCACTCCCGAGGGATGGACGCGAAGGGCAGGTTGCATCACTGTCCCGCGGACGGGTAGCGGTTCTCTCGGGTTGAGTCAGTTCCAACGCGTCCAATACCCGGAGCCGGCGGACCGGGACGAAGCCAGGAACGCCTGGTAGGCGGGGAAGTCATGGACAACCTGCGCACGAAGCGTCAGGCGAGCGGTCGAGATCGTTGGAATGTCAGGGGCATTGGCCCTACGCTTCTCCGAAGCTTCGGGAGACTCCCTTCGCGCTGGTCTGAAAGGGTGGCCTTCCACCCGAAGCCCGGCAGGGCGCAGAGTGGCGGAGAGGGAGGGATTCGAACCCCCGATAGGCTTGCACCTATGCCGCATTTCGAGTGCGGTGCATTCAACCACTCTGCCACCTCTCCGATGGCCCGGGTGATTTGCGCCACCCGCGGTCGGGGCGTGTTCTAGGCGAGGATGGCGGGACAGACAAGGCGCTGCAATAATATTTCCGTCACGGCCGCCTCGCCCCGTCAAAGCACCGGGACGGCCGGAGAAAGCGCGCGGAAACAAAGCGCTAGCAGAACGGTTCTGGCTCGATCGGCGCGCGAGCGAACCAGCCGGAGCAGGAGCGGGCCATGGAGCATGTGACGATTCGAGCCAATGGCGCGGCGTTCCACGTCGCGCGGACCGGCACTGGGAGACCGCTGCTGCTGTTGCACGGCTGGCCGGAATTCTGGCTGACCTGGAAGCCTGTCATGGCGCGGCTCGCCAGCCGCTACGCCCTGATCGCCCCCTGACCTGCGCGGCTTCGGCGACAGCGACAAGCCGCAAGGCTCACATGGAGGCGCGTACGGCCCCGATCAGCATACCGACGACATGCTGGCGCTGCTGGATGCGCTCGGCATCGACAAGGCCGGCGTGGTCGGCCACGACGTCGGTGGCGCCGTGATGCAGCCCCTCGCCCGCAAGGCGCCCGAGCGCGTCGCCGGATTGTTTTTCTTCGATTTCGTCTATCCCGGCATCGGGCCGCGGATGGCCGCGCCCGACCGGCTGAACCACATCTGGTACCAGTCGTTCCACCAGATGGAGATGGCGCCCGCGCTGGTCGGCGCCAGCAGAGACAGCTGCCGCACCTATATCGGCCATTTCCTGCACCACTGGTCGCACCGCAAGGCCGCGTTCGACGACGTGATCGAGGACTTCGCCGACAATTTCTTCAAGCCCGGCAATCTCGCCGGCGGCTTTGCGCATTATCGCGCATCACATGCCGCGCGCGTGAAGATGATGCAGGGCGAAGCCCCGGCGCTGCCGCCGATCACTGTTCCGACCTGCATCCGCTGGGCCGAGCACGATCCGCTGTTTCCCTATGCCTGGACCGACCGATTGGGCGAGACCTTCTCCAATCTGGACCTCGAGATGTTTCCCGATGTCGGGCATTTCCCGCATCGCGAGGACCCCGACCGCGCGGCCGCCGAGATCGCCGGCTTCTTCGAGCGGATCAATTGGAAGTAGAAGTGGTGGGACCGCCAGGACGCGACAAAAACTGGCGGTCCCGTGCCGCTTCTTAATATTGCTGGCCGGGAAGTGCGGCTTCGCCGGTCGGCGGGAGCGACACGGGCCACGGTAGCGAGCGACGTCGAAACGGCAACGCGAACCCGATCTTAACCTAACCGATCAACCTTACCGTGCGTAATCCGCGGCCGCTGGATTTGCGGATGGAGGTGCCCCGGATTTCGCGGAGCCTGTCATCGGGCGCGCATTCGCGCGACCCGTTGGCTGCATCCGGGCTACGCATGCTTACCTCCCCTTGAAAAGGGGAGGTCGCTTTGCTCGCCAGAGCAAAGCGGGTGGGGATCTGCTCTCTCCGCAAACAGCATCGCCTGCGGCTGCCCCCCATCCCGACCTTCCCCCTTTCAGGGGGAAGGAGAAGGCAGACCGTAGCCCGGATGGAGCGCGCACGAACGCTGCAGCCCGCGCGGCTCAGGCATCGGCCTTCCTGGCTTTTTTGGCCTTTTTCTCGTTCTTTTCGTTCTCGTCGTGCTTGTCTTTCTTCTCGTCCTTGCCGTTATCCCGCTTGCGATTGGTGTAGCGGGCATTGCCAAGCCCGGTTCCGATCGTCAGCACGCCCCAGCGCGCGACGTCCTGCATGAACGGGACCTCGGCCAGCCCCTGCACCACGCCGTCATTATGCATCACGATCGCGGTGTCATGATCGCCGATCTGAGGGATCGCCTCGACCAAGCTCGCCGGCAAGTTGAACTTGCTGCTCTCCCAATTGCCGGGCAGGTTCTGCGCACCTTTTTCGATCGATCCGTCCTCATTGATGACGCCGGGACAGGCGATGCCGATGAACGGCGCGAGCTTGAGATTCTCCTTCTCGGCGGCGGCGATCAACTCCTTCAGCATCTTCACCAGCCGCTTCACCGCGCCTTCGCGCGTCGGCTCGTCGTCGGCGTGGCGCCACAGCTCCGATTTCCAGACCGCCGCCTTGGAGAGATCGGGCGCCTTCTTCCAGCGCGTCTCGACAACGCCGCAGCGGATATTGGTGCCGCCGATGTCGACGGCGAGGACGCCGTCATGGGCCTCGAAGATCCAGGACGGCGCCAGATGCAGCGTGCCGATCAAGCCGGCGTCATCGGGATGAAAGCGGATCGGCACCATGTCGACCTTGAAATCCTCCGACTTCAGGATGATCTCGGTGCGCGCGATCGCGAGCTCGCCGAGCCTGGAGTCGCGGAAGCCGCCGCCAACCACGATGCGCTCGGTCCTGGCCCAGGCCTTGGTGTTGAGGAAGCGCCGCGTCACATAGGCGAGCTCCTGCGCGAACTCCTCGATCGCGCTGTGCACGACCGCGGAGGCCTCGGTGTCGTCGCCGACCAGCAGCTCATCGAGCTTCTTCTTGCTGATCTGGTCCGACGGCTCGTCGCCGAACGGGTCTTCGTCCGACTTGCGCAACGGCTTGCGCCAGCGGTCGAGGATCTTGCGGAAAGCGCCCTTGGAGGCGCGATCGCCGAGAAAACCCTCGTCGTCCTTCAGCTCGATGTTGAAGCTGTCGATGTCGACGGATGGCAGCCGCGTGGCACCGTGGTGCGCGATGCCCGTGCTCAGTCCAGAGTCGTCAGCCATGCGCGCTTGCCCTGCCCGCCTGAGGTTCCCAGCACTAACGGCCGGGAACTCAAATGGTTGCGTCCCGCGCTGCGGCGCTTCGGCCGGCGCGGGACGCAATTTCGCAAAAGCGTCAGGCGGCCTTTATTACGGCGTAACGCGCCGCGGGCGTGTTGCGCGACAGGTTCGGCATCAGCTTCTGACGGGCGGTCTCATAGGCCTGCCAATCGGCGGCATCCGGCAGCGACGGCACGGTGATGACTTCGCCCTGGTCGAGGCCGGCGAGCGCGGCATCGACCAAGTCTTCCGCCTTCATCACGATCGCGCCGGGCAGATGCTCGACCGGCGTACCGGCCACGCCCCAGAATTCAGTCGCCGTGGCTCCCGGCAGCACCGCCTGGACCCGGATATTCTTGTCCTTCAGCTCATGCTGCAACGACTGCGTCAGTGCGAGGACGAAGGCCTTGCTGCCGCCGTAGACACCGTTGAGCATTTCCGGCGCGACGCCGACGATCGAGGCGATGTTGACGATGGTGCCGCCACCGCGCGCGACAAAGCCCGGCACCGCCGCATAGGTCAGGCGCATCAGCGCGTCGACGTTGAGTGCAATCATGTCGCTCATCTTGTCGACATCGGATGCGAGCAGAGGCGCGGTCGCACCGACGCCGGCATTGTTCACCAGCACACTGATGCCGGCATTGCTGCGCAGAATGGATTCGATCCGTGAAACGTCGCCGCGCTTGCTGAGGTCGGCGGCGACGATCTCGATCGATCGGCCTGTCTCCGCCGCGAGACGCTTGGCGAGCCCATCGAGGCGCTCGCGGTTACGTGCGACGAGGATCAGATCGTAGCCACGCCGTGCGAGCCGGTCCGCATAGATGGCACCGATTCCGGACGACGCGCCGGTGACGAGCGCCGTGCCGGGCGTGGTCCCTTTGGCTGACTTGGTCATGTTGGTCTCCTGTTTGACCTGAACGGCCGGTTTTGGCCGCTGCTCAGGTACTACAGGCCCCCTTGCATGTCTCAAATGTCATATATACACCTTTTTAGGACACGAATTTGTCGCGGGAGAGTTCCATGCAGGAGATCGGCTTCGTTGTCTTCCAAGGCTTCCAGGTGATGGGCTTCACCGCCATCACCGCGTTCGAGATCGCCAACCTGGTCGCCGGTGAAAACTTTTACGCGGTCACGCTGCTGTCGGAGCATGGCGGTCCGGTGCGGTCATCCGCCGGCTTCAATGTCGAGACCGAAGCGTTCAGCGAGCGCAGCTTCGACACGCTGTTCGTCGGCGCCGGCACCGAGCTGCATCCGGCATCACCGAAGCTCACCGACTATGTGCGCCGCGCCATGACAGCGTCGCAGCGCATTGCCGCCCCTTGCGTCGGCGCCTTCTCGCTGGCCGAAGCCGGCCTGCTCGACGGCCGCCGCGTCTCGACGCATTGGCAATACGCCGCCGAATTGCAGGCACGCTTTCCCAAGCTGAAGGTCGAGCAGGACCGCATCTACATCATCGACGGGCCGATCTGGACCTCAGCCGGCATGACCGCGACGATCGATCTGGCGCTGGCGATGGTCGAGCATGACCTCGGCGTCGAGGTCGCGCGCTCGGTGGCGCGCAAGCTCGTGGTCTATCATCGCCGTGCCGGCGGGCAGTCGCAGTTTTCCGCACTGCTGGAGCTCGACCCGAAATCCGACCGCATCCAGAACGCGCTCAACTACGCCAAGGCGCATCTGCGCAACGAGCTCTCGGTCGAGGAATTGGCCGCCGTTGCACGGCTCAGCCCACGCCAGTTCAGCCGCGCCTTCCGCGCCGAAACCGGCCAGTCGCCGGCCAAGGCGATCGAGCATCTCAGGGTCGAGGCCGCCCGCGAATTGATCGGCGACGGCCGCCATTCGATGGACGAAATTGCCGGCGAGACCGGCTTTGCCGACCGCGAACGGATGCGGCGGGCGTTTTTGCGGGTGCTGGGCCAGCCGCCGCAGACCATTCGCCGCCATGCCCGCGCCGCCGCGCAGGCCGCGGCTTGAGGACCAAACCAGGCCAAAATCACACCAAACCATTCATTTTTGGCCGGTTTTTGCCCTGCTTTACCTTGACTCTGCGGGGTTTGCGGCTATAAGTCCCGTCCATCCGGCGCGGGGATTTCTCGCGCCGATTGTCTTTGTGTGATCAATTTGGGAATTCATTCCCTTCGCGCAAAACATGCAACCCATAGCGACTGAACAAAAAGCCGACCCGGGCGATCCGTCCGAGGCCGGGATCGAACACGAAGGAATCAAACGATGTTCGCAGTCATCAAAACCGGCGGCCGGCAGTACCGTGTCGTTCCGAATGATGTACTCGAGATTGGCAAGATCGCCGGCGATGTCGGCACGATCGTGCAGCTAGGCGAAGTTCTGGTGCTCGGCGGTGACACGCCGGTGCTGGGAACGCCCACCGTGGCAGGCGCCACCGTTGCGGCCGAAGTGCTGCAGCACAAGCGCGGCGCCAAGGTGATCGCGTTCAAGAAGCGTCGCCGCAAGAATTCACGCCGCAAGCGCGGTTATCGCGACGAGCTCACGGTGCTTCGCATCACCGAGATCCTCGCCGATAACGCCAAGCCGACAATCGGCCCGCGGCCGAAGAAGGAAAAGGTCGCAGCGCCCGCCGATGGCGAGGACGCAGCGCCGAAGGCGGCCAAGAAGAAGGCACCCGCAAAGGCGCCGGCCGCGAAAAAGGCTCCGGCCAAGAGCGAGAAGAAGTGATCGTCGCGCTTTCAGATTTGAAGCGTGACAAAACGTGAAATGATTCCGTCAAGGAATTGATCTAGAGATCAAAGCGAAGTCGGAGACGAGCTATGGCTCACAAAAAAGCAGGCGGTTCATCGCGCAACGGACGTGATTCCAAGGGCAAGCGCCTTGGCATCAAGGCGTTCGGTGGCGAGCGCGTGATCCCCGGAAACATCATCGCGCGTCAGCGCGGCACCACCTGGCATCCTGGCCTTAATGTCGGCATGGGCACCGATCATACTCTCTTCGCCAAGGTCGAGGGTCATGTCGAGTTCCGTGCCAAAGCCAACGGCCGCACATTCGTATCGGTCATTCCGATGGCAGAGGCGGCCGAGTAGACGGTGGACACACATGAGTCCGCCGGGTCCTGTTGAACCGGCGGAGTCGCAAAGGGCTCCAAGGGGAGGCGGGATGACCGGCCTCCCCTTTTTGTTGCGCGCGTTCCAGTTCGACCGCGCGTGACGTTCCAAGCGTTGCGTACAGATTTTTTCGCATCACAGGAGCTCGACATGTTGCAGGACATCCCGACGCCGACCTTGCGTGAGGCAAGAGCTTGCGTCCTCGAGACCGAACGGCTGACATTGCGCAAGCCGACGCTCGCGGACGTAAAAGCAATCGCACGCCTCGCCAATGACCGCCGCATCGCGGAGAACACCCGCCGCCTGCCGCATCCCTATACCCAGGACGACGCCATCGACTTCGTGCGCGCGCTCGGCGCAGGCGGCCGCGAAACCGTTTTCCTGATTGAGGATAATCACACGCCGATCGGCATGGTCGGCATCGACTGGCGCGAGGAGACATCAGCCGAACTCGGCTACTGGCTCGGCGTCGACTATTGGGGCCAGGGCTTCGGCACCGAGGCCGCGCGCGCGGTGATCGATTACTTCTTCGAGGAATTCGATCTCGACCAGCTGATCTCGGGCGCCCGCGTCGTCAACCCGTCGTCGCGCAACATCCTCGAGAAGTGCGGCTTCCAGTGGGGCGGCGTCGAGCTGCACCGCTTCGAGGCGCTGGGCTCCTCGAGCCCGGTCGACTGCTTCCGCCTGTCGCGCGGCGTCTGGGCGTCGCTGAAGAGCTGGAACAACTCGACCCGGCGGGAGATCTGAGGCTTTTGGCTTCACCCTCCCCTGGAGGGGGAGGGTCGTTGCGCATGAAGCGCAGCGGAAGGCGCAACGGGGTGGGGTGATCTATCCACTCGGGCACCGTTGGATGAGGAGAGACCTTCACCCCACCCCGCCGCTCATTGCATTCGCGTCGACCCTCCCCCTCCAGGGGAGGGTAAACATCACGCCGGCGGATTCACCGCGGAGTCCGGGCGTCCAAGCTGTTGCTCGCGGACGAAGATGTAGAGGCCGGCCGCGATGATAACAGCGGCACCGATGATGGTGGCCCAGGACGGCACGTCGCCGAACACCACGAAGCCGAAGATCACCGCCCAGACGATCATCGAATACTGGTAGGGCACCACCACGCTCGCCGGCGCGAGCTTCAGCGAACGATTGACGCAAAGCAGCGCCGCGACCGAGATGATGCCGGCGGTGAAGAACAGCACGAGGCTGCCGGCTGACGGCGTCACCCAGCCGAACGGCGAGAGCACGAGGCCCAGGATGAACGTGCCGCCGAATTGCGACGTCGCCAGCACGATATCGGGGGTCGCGCGCAGCGAGCGCGTGATCAGCATCAGCACCGCGAACGACAGGCTGCCGCCGAGCGCGATCATTGCCGGCCAGCTGATCGTCTGCGCCGACGGCCGAAGCGCGATCAACACCCCGCAAAAGCCGACCAGGATCGCGGTCCAGCGCCGCCAGCCGATATGCTCGCCGAGCACGAGGCCCGACATCGCGGTGACGAAGATCGGTCCGGCCAGATAGTAGGTGATGACGTCGGCGAGCGGCAGATAGACGGTCGCCAGGAAGAACGCCGCAACCTCCACCGTCGACAGCGTGACGCGCAGCAATTGCAGCCACGGGCGTTCCAGATGCAGAAAATCCGCGCGCCGCTGCCACACGATCGGCAGCAGCACGAGCAGCGCCGCACAGGCGCGCAGCCACAGCAATTGCCCGACCGAATAGGTGGCGACGATGAATTTGCCCATCGCATCGCCGAACGAGAACATGAAGATCGACAGCAGCATCAACCCGATGCCGGCGAGCCGCGCCGATCGGTCATCGTAGGAGGACAGTTTTGCGAACAGGCTCATGAGCAGACTTGCGCTTTCTTTTGTCAGGCCTGGCCAAGGACGGCGTCGCTTCCGCTCGCTTGGCCAAGGACGGCGTCGCTTCCGCTCGCCTATGCCCGAGTCGTCCGGTTTTAAAGACGTGGATGCCCGGGACAAGCCCGGGCATGACGAATTGAACGGATTGCCGCACCTGCGTCGCTGCGATACCGGTAGCGGATCCCGGCAACAAAAAGAGCAGGAAACGCCGCATGAGCGACTTCGATCCCACCCAGCATCGCATGGTCCCCGCGCAGCGCTGGTTCGAGGATTTCGTGCTCGGCGAGCGCTTCGTGATTCCGAGCCGGACCCAGACCTCGGCCGTGTTCGCGGCGTTCCAGACCGCCAGCGGCGACACCCATCCGATCCATTACGACGTCGAATATTGCCGCGCGCGCGGCATGCCTGATCTGCTCGCCCACGGCTTCCAGACCCTTGTGCACACCGCGCCCGGCGCCGGATTGTTTCCCTACGTCGTGGAGGAGTCGCTGATCGGCTTCCTCGAGCAATCGAGCAAGTTCCTGAAACCGGTCTATGCCGGCGATACCATCTACCCCGCGCTGGAGGTGATCGAGCTGTCGCCGGGCAAGACCACCGGCGTCGTGACGCTGCGCTCGACCGTGCACAACCAGCGCCGCGAGCTGGTGCTGGAGGGGATGCAGAAATTCCTGGTCCGGAGACGGCCTGCTTAGCCGCTTGGGCCGCAAAAAGGCCCGAAAATTAAGGCTTTTCGCTGAAGTCAGGGCCTTTCCGGGTTGCCGCAAAGGCCACCCTGCCCTAACTAGAGCGGATCATGAAATTCCTCGATGAAGCCAAGGTCTATATTCGCTCGGGCGACGGCGGCAACGGCTGCGTCGCGTTCCGGCGCGAGAAGTTCATCGAGTTCGGCGGTCCCTCCGGCGGCAATGGCGGTCGCGGCGGTGACGTCATCATCGAGTCCGTCGACGGACTGAACACGCTGATCGATTACCGCTACCAGCAGCACTTCAAGGCACAGAAGGGCACCAATGGCATGGGCAAGGACCGCCATGGCGCCAACGGCAAGCCGATCGTGCTGAAGGTGCCGGTCGGCACCCAGGTGTTCGACGAGGACCGCGAGACCCTGCTGCACGACTTCACCGAACTCGGCGAGAAATTCGTGCTGGCTGAAGGCGGCAATGGCGGCTTCGGCAACGCGCATTTCAAATCCTCCACCAACCGCGCGCCGCGCAACGCCAATCCCGGCGCGCCCGGCGAAGAGCGCTGGATCTGGCTGCGGCTGAAGCTGATCGCCGATGCCGGCCTGGTCGGCCTGCCCAACGCCGGCAAATCGACCTTCTTGTCGGTGGTCAGCGCGGCACGGCCGAAGATCGCCGACTATCCCTTCACCACGCTGCATCCGCAGCTTGGCGTGGTGAATTTCGGCGGCCGCGAATTCGTGCTCGCCGACATCCCCGGGCTGATCGAAGGCGCGCATGAAGGCGCCGGGCTCGGCGACCGCTTCCTCGGCCATGTCGAGCGCTGCCGCGTGCTGCTGCATCTGGTCGACGCGACCTGCGAGCATGCCGGCAAGGCCTACAAGACGGTGCGCACCGAGCTCGAAGCCTATGAGGGCCATCTCGCCGACAAGATCGAGATCGTCGCGCTCAACAAGATCGACGCGGTCGCGCCCGACGAACTGAAGAAGCAGAAGGACCGCCTCAAGCGGGCGGCGAAGAAGACGCCGCTGTTGCTGTCAGGCGCGACCGGCGAAGGCGTGCAGGACGCGCTGCGCGCGCTGGTCGACGTGATCGGCGAGGCGCCGGTGTCCAACAAGGCCAAGGGTCAGGCGGAGCCGTGGGCGACGCCGGTGCCGCAGGGTTGAACGGCACAAGCCGCGCAACGCCTGGACTTCCCAAGCCACATTGTGGCGTCTATTGCTTCCACCTTCCTGCCAGACCGAATCCATGAAACGCCCCGCGCTCAAGAACTTTCGCCGCATCGTCGTCAAGGTCGGCTCGTCGCTGCTGGTCGACTCGCAGGCTGGCGAGGTGCGCGCGTCCTGGCTCGCCGCGCTGGTCGACGACATCGCAAAGCTCCACAAGCGAGGCTGCGAGGTCATGGTTGTGTCGTCGGGCTCGATCGCGCTCGGCCGCAGCCGCCTGAAGCTGCCGCGCGGCCCGCTGAAGCTCGAGGAGAGTCAGGCTGCCGCAGCGGTCGGCCAGATCGCGCTGGCGCGAATCTGGTCGGAGGTGCTCGGCCATCACGGCATCGGCGCCGGGCAGATTCTGGTGACGCTGCAGGACACCGAGGAGCGCCGCCGCTATCTCAACGCGCGCTCGACGATCGCAAAGCTGCTGGAATGGGGCGCGGTGCCCGTGATCAACGAGAATGACACGGTCGCCACCACCGAGATCCGTTATGGCGACAATGATCGCCTCGCCGCCCGCGTCGCCACCATGGCGAGCGCGGATCTTCTGATCCTGCTGTCCGATATCGACGGCCTCTACACCGCGCCGCCCGCGCTCGATCCCGACGCCAAGCTGATCCCGGTGGTCGAAAGCATCACCTCGGAGATCGAGGGGATGGCCGGCTCGGCCGGGTCCGAATTGTCGCGCGGCGGCATGACCACCAAGATCGAAGCCGCGAAGATAGCGACCACGGCCGGCACCCATATGCTGATCGCGTCCGGCAAGATCGAGCATCCGCTTGCTGCGATCGCCGATGGCGGCCGCTGCACCTGGTTCCTGACCCCCGCCAATCCGGTCACCGCGCGCAAGCGCTGGATCGCGGGCTCGCTCGAGCCGAAGGGCACGCTGACCATCGATGCCGGCGCGGTGGCGGCGCTGCGCGCCGGCAAGAGCCTGCTGCCGGCCGGCGTGATCCGGGTCGACGGCCAGTTCGCCCGCGGCGATGCCGTGGTGGTGCGCGGCCCCGACACCCACGAGATCGGCCGCGGCCTGGTCGCATACGACGCCGAGAACGCCGAGAAGATCATGGGCCGCTCCTCGCCCGACGTGATGACCATTCTGGGCATCAGCGGCCGATCCGAGATGATCCATCGCGACGACCTCGTGATCGGCCCGGCCGGGGCGATCCCGCCCAAATAGGCCCAAATAACCTGCTGGGCCGAGCGGACGGCCTGCCGCCCACCTGCCATGTCGGTTCCGCGCCTCGCCACCCTTCAATTGCCATGCTAGAACATGGCCTTAGTCCAAAGCTGGTAGTTTCATGAGCGCCCCCCTGAAGGCGATCGACGGCAACGCCGATCTTACTGCCCTGATGACCGACCTCGCCGCCAAGGCGCGCGCCGCGGCGCGCGTGCTGGCGCTGGCGCCGCCGGAGCGGAAGGACCGGGCGCTCGCCGCGATCGAACGCGCGATCCGCGCCAACGCGCCGGCCATCCTCGCCGCCAATGCCGAGGATGTCGCCGAGGCGCGCGCGAGCGGCATGAGCTCTGCCTTCGTCGACCGCCTGACGCTGACGCAGGCGCGCGTCGCCGGCATGGCCGATGGCGTTGCGACCGTGCGCGAGATCATCGATCCGGTCGGCGCCGTCACCGAAAGCTGGCAGCGGCCTAACGGCATGACCATCGAACGCGTCCGCGTGCCGCTCGGCGTCATCGGCGTGATCTTCGAGAGCCGCCCCAACGTCGCCGCCGACGCCGGCGTGCTGTGCCTGAAGTCCGGCAACGCCGTGATCCTGCGCGGCGGCTCGGACAGTTTCCGCTCCTGCCGCGCGATCCATGATTGCCTGGTGCAGGGCCTGCGCGAAGCCGGCCTGCCTGAGGCCGCGATCACCTTGGTGCCGACCCGTGACCGTGCCGCTGTCGGCCTGATGCTGACGGGATTGAACGGCGGCATCGACGTGATCGTGCCGCGCGGCGGCAAGAGCCTGGTCGCACGCGTCGAGGCGGAGGCACGCGTTCCGGTGTTTGCGCATCTCGAGGGCGTCAACCACATCTACGTCGATGCCAGCGCCAGGCTCGATATGGCCAAGGCGGTCGTGCTGAACGCCAAGATGCGCCGTCCCGGTGTCTGCGGCGCCGTCGAGACCCTGCTGGTCGATCGCAACGCTGCCGCGACGCAGCTGAAACCGCTGGTCGAGCTGTTGATCGATGCCGGTTGCGAGGTGCGCGGCGACGACGCCGTGCAGGGCGTCGATGCCAGGGTGAAGCCCGCATCCGACGAGGACTGGAACACCGAATATGAGGACGCGATCATCTCGGCGAGGATCGTCGACGGTCTCGATGAAGCGATTGCGCATATTCAAAATCACGGCTCGCATCACACCGATGCGATCGTAACGGAGGATGCCGTTGCCGCGGAAAGATTTCTCAACGAGGTCGATTCGGCGATCGTGCTGCACAACGCCTCGACCCAGTTCGCCGACGGCGGCGAGTTCGGCTTCGGCGCGGAGATCGGAATTGCCACCGGCAAATTCCACGCCCGCGGGCCGGTCGGCGCCGAGCAGCTGACGAGCTTCAAGTACCGCGTCCACGGCACCGGGCAGACGCGGCCGTGATCATTGTCGCACGCGCACGGTAAGCCATTGCAGCAAGCATCGAGCGTGTCGTTATCCGCAGCCCAAGCGCTTCCGTTCTATACCAACGGCATGCGCATCGGGCTGCTTGGCGGCTCGTTCAATCCACCGCACGCCGCGCATCGCGCCATCAGCCTGTTCGCGCTCAAGCGCCTGCAGCTCGACCGCGTGTGGTGGCTGCTGACGCCGGGCAATCCGCTGAAGAACCATGATGGCCTGCACGCGCTCGCCGAGCGCGCCGAGGCCGCGCGCCGCGTTGCCGACGATCCGCGCATCGACATCAGCTGTCTCGAAGCTGTCATTGGCGTCAGCTACACTGTGGACACGATCATCCACTTGCGCCGCCGTGTCTCCGGCGTGCACTTCGTCTGGATCATGGGCGCTGACAATCTCGCGCAATTTCATCGCTGGAAAGATTGGCGGCGCATTGCGTCCGATGTGCCGATTGCCGTGATCGACCGTCCGCCCCAAAGTTTCCGCGCCCTTGCCGCACCGGCGGCGCAGGCGCTCGCGCGCTATCGCATGCCCGAAAATCAGGCGACACGGCTGGCCGACCAGCAGGCGCCGGCCTGGGTGTTCCTGACAGGAATGAAATCCAATTTGTCTTCGACCGGACTTCGGAACCCGGACGGGAGCTGGAGAACGGCATGAAGCGCAAAAGGGTTACTGGAATATTGAAACCATTAACCCCACATGCGTAGTATGGCGCGTGGGGCCGAGGATTCGGCACCCGCGATACAGTGAAAGGAATGGTCCCTGGCCACATCTGTATTGTCAAAGTCTGTTTTACCCAAGGTTCCAAAGACTGCGCGTAAAACATCGACCAAAACCGCGGCCTTGCAGGCGCAACCGGACGCCGACAAACCGGATGCCAACGAGACGCTGAGCCTGATCCTCTCCCGCCTCGAGGACATGAAGGCGGAAGAGACGGTCACCATCGACCTTCGGGGCAAATCCGCATATTCCGACTACATGATCGTCACCACCGGCCGGGTTAACCGGCACGTTGGCGCGATCGCGGAAAATGTGACGAAGAGCCTCAAGGAGAACGGGGTCAAGAACATCCATGTCGAGGGCTTGCCCAACTGCGACTGGGTGCTGATCGATTCCGGCGAGGTGATCGTGCACGTGTTCAGGCCTGAGGTGCGCGAGTTCTACAACCTCGAGCGGTTGTGGACTCAGAACCCGGCGGTCGCGGCGGTCTAAGGGGGTTCGAAGCCGATGCGAATCGGCTGCAGCGCAGCTAGTCTGCGTTGATGCGCCTTGTCGTGATCTGCATCGGCCGTCTGAAACAGGGCCCTGAACGGGAGCTCGCCGAGCGTTACCGCGAGCGCTTCGAGGATATCGGCCGCAAGCTTGGGTTTCGCGGCCTCGATATCCACGAGATCGCGGAAAGCCGCGCGCGCGACACCGCCGCGCGCATTGCCGAAGAAGCCGCGGCGATCTCGGCGCTGCTGCCTGAGAAGCACGCGCTGGTCGCGCTCGACGAACGCGGCAAGAGCATCGACAGTGCGAGCTTTGCCCGGCAGCTCGGCCGCTGGCGCGACGAGGGAACAGCACATACTGTCTTCGTGATCGGCGGCGCAGACGGACTTTCGCCTGAATTGCAGCGCAAGGCTTTGTTGCGAATTGCATTCGGCTCCGCGACCTGGCCGCATCAAATGGTCCGCGTCATGCTTCTGGAACAGATTTATCGCGCCGCAACCATTTTGGCCGGCCACCCCTATCATCGCGCGTAAGGCGTGGTGACGGACAGTCGAAACCACTGAACTCACGCGAATGCAGCACAAGCGGGACACAGCTTCGTATTCGGCTTCGCATCTCGGCACCGCCGCGCGCCGCCGCCGGCTGCCGGCATCGCTGCCGCTGTCGCTCGCGATGTTCGCCGCCTATCCGCTGGCCGCGGCGCACGCGCAAGCGACACCACCAGCGCAGCAATCCGCGCCGCCGGCGCAGCAGGCCGCAACCGCGGAGACATCGCCCGATGCGATCAAGCAGCGCGAGCAGGAACTCGAGGCCGCGCGCGAGCAGCAGCGCAAGGCGACCGAGCTGCAGGAGAAGCTGAAGGCCGACATCGCCGCGATCGGCCAGGACCGCAGCAAGCTCAATCAGCAGCTGATCGATATTGCCGGCCAGGTCCGCGGCGTCGAGACGCGGATCGCTGACGCCGAGGCACGCCTGCAGCCGCTCGACGGCCGTGAGCGCGAAATCCGCGCCTCGCTCGATTCACGCCGCTCCGAGGTGATCGAGGTGCTGGCCGCGCTGCAGCGCGCCGGACGACGCACGCCGCCGGCGCTGCTGGTGCGGCCCGAGGATGCGCTGCAATCGCTGCGCACTGCGATGCTGCTCGGCGCCGTGGTGCCGGAGTTGCGCGTCCGCGCCGAGAAGCTTGCGGCCGATCTCGGCGAGCTGGTGGCGCTGCGCAAGACCATCTCGACCGAGCGCGACGCGCTGGCGGCCGACCGCGACAAGCTGAAGGAAGACCAGACCCGGCTGGCGGCCCTGGTCGACGAACGGCAACGGCAGCAGAGCGCGGCCGAAAAGGACATGGAGGCCGAAGGCGCCCGTGCCATCGCGCTGTCGAAGCAGGCCGACAATCTGCAGACCCTGATCGCCAAGATGGAGCAGGATCTCAAGAGCGCGGCCAAGGCCGCCGCCACGGCCAGCCTCCAGGGAGCGCCGGCGACGGTTAATGGCAAGCCGAATCTGGGGGCGCTCAAGGACCCGGCCCGCATGAGCCCGGCGGTCGCTTTCGCCTCGGCCAAGGGCCTGTTCTCCTATCCCGTGAACGGCACCAAGATTCGCGAATTTGGCGGTTCCGACGGCGCGGGGGGCGTACAAAAAGGCATTTCTTTGGCAGCCAAGCCGGGCGCGCAGGTCACAACCCCGTGTGACGGCTGGGTTGTTTACGCTGGTCCTTTCCGTAGCTATGGACAACTCTTGATCCTCAATGCCGGGGGCGGGTATCATGTCCTGATCGCCGGGATGGAGCGTATTTCGGTAAACATCGGCCAGTTTGTACTTACGGGGGAGCCGGTTGCGACCATGGGGTCGACGTCCCAAGTTGCATCCATTCTCGCGACAAATGCGAGCCAGCCAGTGCTCTATGTCGAGTTCCGGAAAGACGGCACTCCAATCGATCCAGGTCCATGGTGGGCCGCAAATGAAGGCGAAAAGGTTCGCGGATGATGCGCAAGACTTCGGTAATTCTCCTTAGCGCCGCCACCGGCGCGGCCCTGACGCTTTTCGTCACGCAGCCCCGCGCTGTGCTGATGGGATCGAGCGCGCGCGCCGCGACGTCGGACACCTATCGCCAGCTCAATCTGTTCGGCGACGTGTTCGAGCGGGTGCGCAGCGACTATGTCGAGAAGCCCGATGACAGCAAGCTGGTCGAGTCCGCGATCTCCGGCATGCTGTCCGGCCTCGACCCGCACTCGAGCTACATGGACGCCAAGAGCTTCCGCGACATGCAGGTGCAGACCCGCGGCGAGTTCGGCGGCCTCGGCATCGAGGTCACGATGGAAGACGGCCTGATCAAGGTCGTCTCGCCGATCGACGACACCCCGGCCTCGAAGGCCGGCATCATGGCCAACGACATCATCACGACCCTCGACGACGAGGCGGTGCAGGGCCTGACCTTGAACCAGGCCGTCGAGAAGATGCGCGGTCCGGTCAACACCAAGATCAAGCTCAAGATCATCCGCAAGGGCCAGGACAATCCGATCGACGTCACGCTGGTGCGCGACAACATCCGCGTCCGCTCGGTGCGTGCGCGCGTCGAGGCCGATGACATCGCCTATATCCGCATCACCACCTTCAATGAGCAGACCACCGAAGGCCTGAAGAAGGAGATCACCAATCTGCAGGGCCAGATCGGCGACAAGCTGAAGGGCTACGTCATCGATCTCCGCAACAACCCCGGCGGCCTGCTCGAAGAAGCGGTCACGGTGTCCGACTCCTTCCTGGAGCGTGGCGAGATCGTCTCGACCCGCGGCCGCAACGCCGAGGAAACCCAGCGCCGCGCCGCCCATCCGGGCGACCTGACCAAGGGCAAGCCGGTGATCGTGCTGATCAACGGCGGCTCGGCATCGGCCTCCGAAATCGTCGCCGGCGCGCTGCAGGACCACAAGCGGGCGACGCTGGTCGGCACCCGTTCGTTCGGCAAGGGCTCGGTGCAGACCATCATCCCGCTCGGCTCGGGCAATGGCGCGCTGCGCCTGACCACCGCGCGCTACTACACGCCGTCGGGCAAGTCGATCCAGGCCAAGGGCATCGTGCCCGACATCGAGGTGCTGCAGGACGTGCCGGAAGAGCTGAAGGCGCGCACCGACACCAAGGGCGAAGCTTCGCTGCGCGGCCATCTGAAGAACGACGGCGACGAGAAGACCGGCTCGCAGTCCTACGTCCCGCCGGACGCCAAGGACGACAAGGCGCTGAAGATGGCCGACGACCTGCTGCATGGCATCAAGTCGACCTCGAGCGCGCCAGCGGCGCCGGAGGCTGCGCGCGACAAGGCCGCGGTCGACAAGCCGGGCAACAAGGCCGCGAACTGATTTAATCCGATCGATTCGGCGAACAGGGCGGCCCGCGGGCCGCCCTTTCTGCTTTCGGTGTCCACCCGTAACCGTGCTTTGCCGGGCAGGCCGGCGCGCGGGATTGCACCGCATCGTGCTATCGTTCGCGCTGTTGATTCGGGGAGGGTCATGGCAGAAGCGGCCGACGAACTGAGCACGCCGCTTGGGCAGACGACCGTGGGCAGGACGCGCCGGTTTCGCCTGCCATTCACGGCGATGCAGGCGCTCGCCGTGCTGCTCGGGCTCGTGCTGGTCGGCTTTGTCGGCATCGCGCTGTTCAACGACAACCCGCTCGGGGGCGAGCCGATCGCCCGTGTCACGCTCCGCAATCCTCCGCCCGCCGCCGCTGACGACAAGCACGCTCCAGCCGCCCAGGCGGCGGCCGAACCGGCGGCCAAATCCGCCGCCAAGACCCCGGCCGCAGCCAGTGACGCGAGAACCGTCACCATCATCGACGGCTCCAGCGGCAAGCGCCAGGACGTGGTGATCGGCGCCGGCGATCCGGCCGACAAGGCCGATGGCGATACGCCGCCACTCGCGATGACCGGCATCGATCCGCGCCTGCTGGAAAAGTCACGCTACGGCATGATCCCGGTGGTCGCCGACGGCCTGAAGCCGTTCACGGTCTACGCGGCCGAGGCTGACCGCGCCAAGGCCGCCCGGATGCCCGTGGTCGCCATTGTGGTCGCCGGCCTCGGCGTCGGCGCCGCCAAGACCACCGACGCCATCATGAAGCTGCCGCCGGCGGTGACGCTGGCCTTCACGCCCTATGGCTCCGATCCGGGCAAGCTTGCGGAACGTGCCCGGACCCAGCGTCACGAGATCCTGCTGCAGATCCCGATGGAGCCATTCGACTATCCTGACAATGATCCCGGGCCGCAAACCCTGCTGACCACGCTGAGCAGCGAGCAGAACCTCGACCGCTTCTATTGGCACCTCAGCCGCCTGCAGGGCTATGCCGGGATCGCCAATTTCATGGGAGGCCGGTTCGTTGCGGCCGATCCCGTGATGCAGCCCATCGTCCGCGAAGCGGCAAAGCGCGGCCTGAGCTATTTCGACGACGGTTCCACCCCGCGTAGCGTCGCGCAGACCCTCTCCGCGGGCCAGGCATTGCCGTTCGCCAAGGCCGATTTCGCCATCGACGCGGTGCCGACGTCGGCGGAAATCGACCGCGCGCTGGTCAAGCTGGAAACCATCGCCAAGGAACGCGGCACGGCGGTGGGCGTCGCCTCGGCGTTGCCGGTCTCGATCGAACGGCTCGGCGCCTGGCTCAAGACACTGGACTCCAAGGGCATTATGCTTGTGCCATTGACAACGGCGATGCTGAAATCAAAATCGGGCTAAAGATTCAATCCGTTGGTGCAGCTCGAGACCTTGCCGGGGGGCCGGGTCGGGCGGCTCCAGAAAATGTGCGAGGTAGCGGCAGCATGGCACGTTATGAAGACCTGCCCTATCGAACCTGCGTCGGCATCATGCTGCTGAATACAGCGGGGCTGGTCTTCATCGGACGCCGCGCGGGCGGCATCGAGCATGTCGACGACGCGCATGTCTGGCAGATGCCGCAAGGCGGCGTCGATCCCGGCGAGGATACGTTTCAGGCCGCGCGGCGCGAGCTCTATGAGGAGACCAGCATCAAGTCCGTGGAGAAGCTCGGCGAGGTCTCGGACTGGCTGATCTACGATATCCCGCGCACCGTCGCCGGCCGCGCCTGGAAGGGCCGCTATCGCGGACAGCGGCAAAAGTGGTTCGCGTTGCGCTTCACCGGCGATGAGAACGAGATCAACGTCGCCAATCCGGGCGGCGGCCACAAGGCCGAGTTCATCACCTGGCGCTGGGAGCCGATGAAGAATCTGCCGGGGCTGATTGTGCCGTTCAAGCGTCCGGTCTATGAGCGCGTCGTGAAGGAATTCGCCGGTCTGGCGGCCAAGTAGCCGACCGGGTCAACGCGCGACGTACCCACCGAGATGTCATCAGATAAGCCCTATCGCCCCAATGTGGGCATCGCGCTGTTCAACGCCGACGGACGCGTGCTGATCGGGCACCGGATCAAGGACGACGGTCCGGAGATCGTGCTGCCCGGCCTCGAATGGCAGATGCCGCAGGGCGGCATCGACGCCGGCGAGGATCCGCGCCAGGCCGTGATGCGCGAATTGTGGGAAGAGACCGGGGCGGTCAACGCCGACTATCTCGGCGAGACCGACTGGATGACCTACGAATTCCCCGCCTATGACGGACCGGCATCGCACCGGCTCGCCAAGTTCCGCGGCCAGCGGCAGAAATGGTTTGCGCTGCGCTTCACCGGACGCGACGAGGAGATCGATCCATTGACGCCGCGCAACGGCCAGCCCGCCGAATTCAATCAATGGCGCTGGGAGCGCCTCGACCGCGTCGCCGATCTCGTGGTGCCGTTCCGCCGCGATGTCTATCGCGCGGTCGCGACCCGGTTCGCGGAATTCGCCGGCTGATCCTGCGGCGGTGTGCGCCGCGCGTCGCCCGGTGTCATGCCGTAGGTCGAACGGAAGACGCGATAGAAGGTCGCGATGCTGTCGAAGCCGCACGAGAACGCGATCTCGTCGATGCTGCGTTCCCGTATGGCATAGAGCGCACGCCTCGCCGCCTTCAACCTTGCCGCCGTCAGCGTCCGCGCAAATGACAGGCCGGTCGGCTCGAACAGCGCATGCAATTGCCGCAGTGAAATGCCGAGCTCGGCGGCAACCGCGGCCGGCGTGAGCGAGGCGCGATGCAGGTCGCGGTACAGAATTTCGCGGGCGGCATGAAGGTAGCCCGCGTGCAGCGCGGCACGGATCTCGTCCTGGCGTGGCCGCACGCGTCCGCGCGCGAGCAGCGCCAGGCGCACCATATGCGCAACGTCGTCGGCGAACTGCCCGGCTCGCGCGAGATCTCGCGTCATCGAGCGGAACATGGCGCCGACAAGCCGGGTCAGGCTCGCATCACGCGCCAGCGCGACCGGCGGCGCATCCTCGATCCGCGCGCCGAGCACGAGCTCGTCGGTGACCGGGATCTTGAGGCTGAAGAAGTCAAAGCCGTCGGTCCGTTCGGGTGTCGAGGCAAACGGAAGATTGGAGTGGCCGAACACCAGGTCGCCGTTGCGCACGAACTGGACACGATCGCGACCGATATTCATGTGGCCGGGGCCGCGCACCTGCCAGGCGAGATGCAGGCTGTTGCTCGGAACGCGCGCGATGTCGGATGCGGTCCGGCTGACGCGATAGGAGGAGGCCGACATTTGCGCAAGTACGGCACCGCCCACCGGCGTCGCCGAGAAGTGTCCGCGGAAATCGGCTCTCTTGTCGCGCTCGAGCTCGATCGTGACCCCGAACAGGCTCTTGCCGCGCACCTCGCACCAGTGCTCGAAACGGTCCTGCGGGCGGAGAGCGTCGGTGGTGAAGGTCAGCACGGCAGCTTGTCCGTTATGTCAGGAATGAAATCGCGATGCGGTCGGGCCAAATCGTCATCGTGCTGCAGCTTGTCATTTGTGCACGATCCCTGCTGTAAGCTGCTTCACATATTTGCAGGTCGTTCGTTCGGGCCGACCGCGAAGAAGCGGACTTGTCGAGAAGAGGCGAGCCGCCGCAGCGTTTCTTCCTCATCGTCGGCAACCAATCGGCTCTGACCTGCGATATCGGCCGCGAGGATCGCTGCGACCTTGCGCTTCATGAGTACCAGCCCCCGAACCCAGATATGCCGGGGAGAATGCCGCCAGACGATCCCGCGCGCAATAAGCATTGAACGCTCGCCAGGGCGTGGCGAGCGTTGAATTATTCAAGCCTTCTCAGGCAATGATCGAAAAAGTGTGAGCTGTTCCACTAAGGGGGTCGGCTCACTCGACATGGCGGCGCGATCGCCGGTCGGCAACCGCGCCTTAGTGCATAGCCGTCGTGTTGAGCTCTTGCTGGATGCTCTTGAAGTGGTCGAGCCGCTCGATCGCGTGGTCGAGCTCGGAGCCCTCCTTCTCGGCGAGCTTCTCCTGCATCTCGTTGATCGTCTCGGCGAACTTCGCGCGATCGATGTCCGCAAGCGCGGTCGCGACGTCGGCGAGCACGGTGAGGCCCTTGTCCGACACCTCGGCAAGACCGCCGAGCACGATCACCTTCTCGCGCTTGCCGGCGGTCGTGATCGTCAGAATCCCCGGACGAACCGTGGCGATGACCGGAGCGTGTCCAGCGAGCACACCGAAATCACCCTCCACACCGGGGACGTCAACCTGATCGACCTCGCCGGAGAAGGCGAGCTTTTCGGGAGAGACGAGATCGAAGTGGAAGGTGGCCATGGTGTTTCCGTTCTTTGCGCTGTCACCCGCGGGCTCGACCCGCGGGTCCATCAGTCAAAATACTTCACGTGCGATGGATCGCCGGATCAGGTCCGGCGATGACGACATCCCAAAGCTTAAGCGGCTTCGGCCGCCAGCTTCTTGCCCTTCTCGACGGCTTCTTCGATGGTGCCGACCATGTAGAACGCCGCTTCCGGCAGATGGTCGTACTTGCCCTGGCACAGATCGCGGAAGCCCTTGATGGTGTCGGCGAGGTCGACGAACTTGCCCGGCGAGCCGGTGAAGACTTCGGCGACGTGGAACGGCTGCGACAGGAAGCGCTCGACCTTGCGGGCGCGGGCGACCGTCAGCTTGTCCTCTTCCGACAGTTCGTCCATGCCGAGAATAGCGATGATGTCCTGCAGCGACTTGTAGCGTTGCAGGATCTGCTGGACCATGCGCGCGGTGTTGTAGTGCTCATCACCGACGACGAGCGCCGACAGCATGCGCGAGGTCGAGTCGAGCGGATCCACCGCCGGATAGATGCCCTTCTCCGAGATCGCGCGCGACAGCACCGTGGTGGCGTCCAAGTGCGCGAACGAGGTGGCGGGCGCCGGGTCGGTCAAGTCGTCGGCCGGCACGTAGATCGCCTGCACCGAGGTGATCGAGCCCTTCTGCGTGGTGGTGATGCGCTCCTGCAGCGCGCCCATGTCGGTGGCGAGCGTCGGCTGATAACCCACCGCCGAAGGAATACGGCCGAGCAGCGCCGACACTTCCGAGCCCGCCTGGGTGAAACGGAAGATGTTGTCGACGAAGAACAGCACGTCCTGGCCCTGGTCGCGGAAGTGCTCGGCGACCGTCAGACCGGTCAGACCGACGCGGGCGCGGGCGCCCGGCGGCTCGTTCATCTGGCCGAACACCAGCGCGCACTTCGACTTCACGCTCGGATCCGGGTTGTGCGGATCGGCGTTGACCTTCGATTCGATGAACTCGTGATAGAGGTCGTTGCCTTCGCGGGTGCGCTCGCCGACGCCGGCGAACACCGAGTAACCGCCGTGTGCCTTCGCGACGTTGTTGATCAATTCCTGAATCAGCACGGTCTTGCCGACGCCGGCGCCGCCGAACAGGCCGATCTTGCCGCCCTTCGCGTACGGAGCAAGAAGGTCGACAACCTTGATGCCGGTGACGAGAATTTCGGCTTCGGTCGACTGGTCGGTATAGGTCGGCGCTTCCTGATGGATGGCGCGCAGGCCGTCGGACTTGATCGGGCCGGCTTCATCGATCGGCTCGCCGATGACGTTGATGATGCGGCCGAGCGTGCCTTCGCCGACCGGCACCCGGATCGGTTCGCCGGTGTCGGTCACTTCCTGGCCGCGCACGAGGCCCTCGGTGATGTCCATCGCGATGGTGCGGACGGTCGATTCGCCGAGATGCTGCGCGACTTCGAGGACCAGGCGGTTGCCGCCGTTCTTGGTCTCGAGCGCGTTCAGAATCGCCGGAAGGTGGCCTTCGAACTGCACGTCGACCACGGCGCCCGTGACCTGGGTAACGCGACCGATCTGGTTGGCTGCTGTAGCCATGGACTGTTCTCCTTCGAAATCTGCCTTAGACCGCCTCAGCGCCGGAGATGATCTCGATCAGCTCCTTCGTGATCTGGGCCTGACGGGTTCTGTTGTAAATCAGGGTTTGCTTGCGAATCATCTCGCCGGCATTGCGGGTCGCGCTGTCCATCGCGCTCATCTGCGCGCCATAGAACGAGGCGTTGTTCTCCAGCAGCGCGCGGAAGATCTGCACCGCGAGGTTGCGCGGCAACAGGCTGCCGAGGATCTGGTCTTCCTCAGGCTCGTATTCGTAGGACGTGGAGGGCGCCGCATTGGCCGCGGGCGCAGCCACCTCCAGCGGGATGATCTGCTGCGCGGTCGGGATCTGCGCGATCACCGACTGGAAGCGCGAGTAGAACAGCGTGCAGACATCGAACTCGCCGGCCTCGAACCGAGCCAGCACCTTGTTGGCGATGTCCTCGGCATTGGCGAAGCCGATCTGGCGCACCGAACGCAGGTCGAGGTGCTCGACGATGCGCTTCTCGAACGTCCGGCGCAGCTGCTCGTAGCCCTTGCGGCCGACGCAGAAGAATTTGACTTCCTTGCCCTGCGCGAGCAGCGCGTTCGCCCGCTCGCGCGCCAGGCGCACGATGGCGGAGTTGAACGCGCCGGACAGGCCGCGTTCGCCGGTGCAGACCAGAAGCAGGTGCACCTGATCGTTGCCGGTGCCGGCAAGCAGCGCCGGCGCGCCGGGCGTGCCGTTGGCTGCCGCGGCGATGTTGGAAATCACCGCATCCATCTTGGTGGCATAGGGCCGCGCCGCTTCGGCGGCGTTCTGCGCGCGACGCAGCTTCGAGGCTGCGACCATCTGCATGGCCTTGGTGATCTTCTGCGTCGCCTTGGTCGAGGCGATGCGGACCCGCATGTCTTTTAGTGACGCCATTCTTCGTTCACCCCGGCGATCCGACCACAATGGTCAGATCGCAAGCCTCCGTTCGTCACGCCCGGCGGCGAGCCGGGCGACGCCCCATTCGTTATGCAAACGTCTTGGCGAAACCTTCGACCACCGTCTTCAGCTTGGCGGCGGTGTCGTCGGACAAATCGCGGCTGGTGCGGATCGCATCGAGGATCTCGGCGTTCTTGCCGCGCAGCAGCGACAGCAGGCCGTCCTCGAACGCCTTGACCTTGTTGAGCGGCAGCGGATCGAGATAGCCGTTGGTGCCGGCCCAGATCACGCAGACCTGCTCTTCCATCTTCAGCGGCGAGAATTGCGGCTGCTTCAGAAGCTCGGTCAGGCGCGAGCCGCGGTTGAGCAAGCGCTGGGTCGAGGCGTCAAGGTCTGAACCGAACTGCGCGAACGCCGCCATTTCGCGGTACTGCGCGAGCTCACCCTTGATCTTGCCGGCGACCTTCTTGGTCGCCTTGGTCTGCGCCGACGAACCGACGCGCGACACCGACAGACCGACGTTCACGGCGGGACGGATACCCTGGAAGAACAGATCGGTTTCCAGGAAGATCTGGCCGTCGGTGATCGAAATCACGTTGGTCGGAATGTAGGCCGACACGTCGTTGGCCTGGGTTTCGATGACCGGCAGCGCCGTCAGCGAGCCCAAGCCATGCTCCTTGTTGAGCTTGGCGGCGCGCTCGAGCAGGCGGGAATGCAGGTAGAACACGTCGCCCGGATAGGCTTCGCGGCCCGGCGGACGGCGCAGCAGCAGCGACATCTGGCGATAGGCGACGGCCTGCTTCGACAAGTCGTCATAGATGATCACGGCGTGCATGCCGTTGTCGCGGAAGTATTCGCCCATGGTGCAGGCGGTGAACGGCGCGATGTACTGCATCGGCGCCGGATCGGACGCGGTGGCCGCGACGATGATCGAGTATTCCAGCGCGCCCTGCTCTTCGAGCACTTTCACGAACTGCGCGACGGTGGAGCGCTTCTGGCCGATCGCGACGTAGACGCAATACAGCTTGAGGTTCTCGTCCGGCTGGGCGTTGAGCGGCTTCTGGTTCAGGATGGTGTCGAGCGCGATCGCGGTCTTGCCGGTCTGGCGGTCGCCGATGATCAGCTCGCGCTGGCCGCGGCCGATCGGGATTAGCGCATCGATCGCCTTGAGGCCGGTGGCCATCGGCTCGTTCACCGACTTGCGCGGAATGATGCCGGGCGCCTTGACGTCGACGCGCTTGCGTTCGGTGGCCTGGATCGGGCCCTTGCCGTCGATCGGGTTGCCGAGCGCGTCGACGACGCGGCCGAGCAGGCCCTTGCCGACCGGCGCGTCCACGATCGCGCGGGTGCGCTTGACGGTCTGGCCTTCCTTGATCTCGCGGTCGGCGCCGAAAATCACGATACCGACATTGTCGGTTTCGAGGTTGAGCGCCATGCCGCGCGTGCCGTTCTCGAACTCGACCATTTCACCGGCCTGAACGTTGTCGAGACCGTAGACGCGGGCGATACCGTCACCGACCGACAGCACCTGGCCAACTTCGGTGACCTCGGCTTCCTGGCCGAAATTCTTGATCTGGTCCTTGAGGATCGCAGAAATTTCTGCGGCGCGGATGTCCATCAGCCTGCCTCTTTCATCGCGTTCTTGATCGAATTGAGTTTGGTGCGAAGCGAACTATCCACCATGCGGCTGCCGAGCTTGACCACCAGGCCACCAATAATGGAGGGATCGACCTTCACGTTGAGCGCGACGTCCTTGCCCGTCACTGATTTCAGTGCGGCCTTCAGCGCGTCGAGATTCTTGTCACTGAGCTGCTCGGCGACGGTGACTTCCGCAGTCGCCTCGCCCTTGAACTTCGCCACCAGCGCGCGATAGGCGCGGATCACATCGGCAACGGCGAACAGCCGGCGATTGGCGGTGAGCACCTTGAGGAACTTGGCCGACGTGCCGGCGATGCCGGCCTTGTCGAGCACCGCGGTCAGCGCCTTCAGCTGGGCGTCCGCGGCGAACACCGGGCTGCGGACGAGGCGCTTGAGATCGGCGCTCTCGTTGAGCAAGGCCTCGAACTTGTCGAGGTCGGCCCGGACTTGATCGACGGATTGCTCGTCGCGCGCCAACTCGAACAGGGCCGTTGCGTAACGACCGGACACTCCCGAAACGGACGGATCTTCAGCAGCCACGAGCTCGCTCTTTTTTGCTGTCAAATTCGCAAGGGAAAAACCGTCGCCACCAAAGCAGCGCCTAGCGATCCAAGCCCTTGGAATTCAAGCGGGACTTCGATTTTCGACCGGCACAGGACGTGCCGGGACCGTTAAAATCGCGGCTTTGCTAACATAGCAATCGCGCAGGTGCAACATGACGGCATCGTGAGTGCCGCCTTGTCGCATGCGCTTTTTGCCGACCGCAGCCGGCGGCCAAACCGGAAAATTTGGCGCGCGGAAATGCGGCGCGCTGAACCCGATTCGCGCCGCCGCGATTTTGTTCCATCGAAATTTGCATAGGCCTATGGCCGAGCGCGCAGGGAACTCCTGGCCGGCTGCGGTTTCATTTAGCGATTACTTACCGACAACTTACCGTCGCCTCGATAATCAGTATTGGCAAGTATATTGGTCGTTAAGAATTGGTTAAACAGCAAGATTACGGAACCTCGATTGACTACCCCAAGGCGGTAACAAGATATTTCAGCACGAGATAATCCGGATTTACTGCCCAATTCGTGCCTCATTGGGAAACCAAACGGCCTTGGTCAACGAAGGGACGGGGGTTCCACTTGCCGCGTTAGCGGCAATACTGTCTGAGGGTCTTATCAATGCTGAATATCAAGAAGGCGGCGGGCACCGTAACCCGCTCGCGTACGGCGCTTGCTTTTGTAGCCGCAACTATTCTGGTCGGGGGCAGCGTGACCGAGGCGTCCGCGAAGTCCCGGCACCACCATCATCGCCACCACCATCATCACCACGCCCGCGCCGAAGGCTCGTCCTGGCGCGACGCCAATGCATCGATCCAGCCGTCCGGCGGCCACTCGTTCTCGGGGATGGCCTCCTTCTACGGCAATGAGTCGGGCAGCCGCACCGCTTCCGGCCAGCGCTTCAACCAGAACGCCATGACCGCGGCCCACCGCTCGCTGCCGTTCGGCACCAAGCTCCGCGTCACCCATGGCGGCCGCAGCGTCGTCGTCACCATCAACGATCGTGGCCCGTTCATCCGCGGCCGCGTGCTCGACCTCTCCACCGGCGCAGCCCGCGCCATCGGCCTGACCGGTGCCGGCGTTGGCCGCGTCACCGCCGAGGTCGTCTCGTAAGCGCCTTCAGTAAGCGTTGCGTTGCGTAACGGCCGCGAGGCCTGCTTCGCGCCAAAAAGGCCTGCCGTCGCAAATGACGGCAGGCTTTTTCTTTTGCGGGACGTGCTACCAGCCGCCGTCATTGCGAGCGGAGCGAAGCAATCCATTTCACCGCGTTTGCGGACACATGGATTGCTTCGTCGCTTCGCTCCTCGCAATGACGGAGGACAGTGAACGAACTAGAGGAAGCTCTGCGGATCGACGTCGACCTCGAGCTTCAGATTGCCCTTGGTCTTGGGACCGGCTTCCAGCCATTCGCGCAGATATTGCGACAGGTCGACATTGCGCAGCGACTTCACCAGCAGGCGGAAGCGGTAGCGGCCCTTGATGACGGCGAGCGGCGCCTCGGCGGGGCCGAGCACCTGGATCCGCTCATCGAGCGGCGCCACCGCGGCGAGCTTGCGGGCGAAGCCTTCCGCGGTCGGACGGTCGCCGGCGGAGACGATCAGGCTCGCCAGCCGGCCGAACGGCGGGTAGCCGGTGCGCTCGCGAATCTCGATCTCGCTGGCATAGAACGCCTCGCGGTCATTGGCGATCAGGGCCTTGATCACCGGATGCTCCGGCTGGTGGGTCTGCAGAAAGCCGACGCCGCGGCCCTGCTCGCGGCCGGCGCGGCCGACCACCTGGTTCAGCAGCTGGAACGTCCGCTCGGCAGCGCGCGGATCGCCATTGCTCAAGCCGAGATCGGCGTCGATGACGCCCACCAGATTGAGCCGCGGGAAGTTGTGGCCCTTTGCCACCAGCTGGGTGCCGATGATGATGTCGACGCGGCCCTCGGCGATCTCGTTAAGCTCGCTGCGCATGGTCTCGATCGAGGTGATGAGATCGCTCGACAGCACCATCGTCCGTGCCTCGGGGAAGATGTGGGCGGCCTCCTCCTGCAGGCGCTCGACGCCGGGCCCGACCGCGACCAGCGATTCCTCGGCCGCGCAATGCGGGCAGATATTCGGCCGCGGCATCGAGAAGCCGCAATGATGACAGACCAGCCGCTGCCGGAACCGGTGATCGACCAGCCATGCATCGCAGATGGTGCAGGCGAAGCGGTGGCCGCAGGCCCGGCACAGCGTCAGCGGTGCGTAACCGCGGCGGTTGAGGAACAGCAGCGCCTGCTCGCGGCGCTCAATGGCATGGCGAATCTGCTCGGCCAGCACCGGCGAAATGAAGCGGCCGCGCGGCGGCGGCGCGCGGCGCATGTCGATCGCCTCGATATGTGGCATGTGCTGGCCGCCGAACCGCGACGGCAGCGCCACGCGCTGGTAGCGCCCCTTGCGCGCATTGACCTCGCTCTCGACCGACGGCGTCGCCGATGCCAGCACGATCGGAATCTTTGCGATATGGGCGCGGACCACCGCCATGTCGCGCGCGTGATAATGCGTGCCGTCGTCCTGTTTGTAGGCCTGGTCGTGCTCCTCATCGACGATGATGAGACCGAGATCGGCATAGGGCAGGAACAGCGCGGAGCGGGCGCCGACCACGACCGGCGCCTTGCCCTCGGAGATCGCGGCCCAGTTGCGCGCGCGCGTGCGCGGCGTCAGCTCCGAATGCCACTCCAGCGGCCGCACGCCGAAGCGCTGCGCGAAACGGTCGAGGAACTGGCCGGTCAGCGCGATCTCCGGCATCAGGATCAGCGTCTGCTTGCCGCGGCGGATATTCTCGGCGATCGCCTCGAAATAGACTTCGGTCTTGCCGGAACCGGTGACGCCGTCGAGCAGCGCGACGTGAAAGCTGCCGCTCGCGGCCAGCGTCCGCATCACGTCGACGGCGCTGCGCTGCTCGCGCGAAAAATCCGGCTGCGCGTAGGAGGGATCCGGAACGGGCGGCGGTGCCGGCGGCGGCATCGCCTCAACCGTCAGGGTGCCTTCGTCGACCAGGCCGTCGATCACGCCGGAACTGACGCCGGCCTCCCGGGCCGCCTCCGACTTGCCGTGCAGCAGGCGGTCCGACAGCACCTCGATCACCCGCCGGCGTGCCGGCGTCAGGCGCCGCGGCGGCTCGCCGACCAGCCGCACGCCGAGCCGCATCCGCTCCGGCCCGAGATTTTCGCCCATCCGCAGCGTCATCCGCAGCACCATGCCGCGTGCCGACAGCGTGTAATTGGAGACCCAGTCGACCAGCTGGCGCAGCTCCGGTTTCAGCGGCGGAACATCGAGCTTCTCGCTGACGTCCTTGAGCCGGTTGTGCAGGCGCGGATCCGGATTGGCATTTTCCGCCCACACCACCGCAACGACCTCGCGCGGCCCGAGCGGCACGCCGATCACGTCGCCCGGCGCAAGCTCCATGCCGCGCGGAACGCGGTAGGAATAGGTCTGGTTCAGCGCGACAGGCACCAGCACGTCGACGACACGTATCGTCGATGCAGAGGCTGGGCCGGGGCGCGTGGTATGGTCCATTGAATCAGAAACCTTGAACCCGAGCGGGCTAGAGATTTGGTTTCTGATTGAATCAGAACCAAATCTCCAGCTTCTTGTTTTGACGCGTTTTCTTCACGCGAACCGGCGTCCACTTCGCTCGAAAACGCTCTACCACCGCTTCGCGCCTTAGCGAACGGTAAACGAAGGCAGTGCGATATAATCAGGAGATGAGCAACGCCAATAGCCCTTAAGACACGGACTTAAGACACGGACATGGCCCGGACCGATCAGCCCATCCAACCGCTCGAACTCGACTGCGCCGACGCATCGGTTACGCAGGAGATGACGCGCTGGCTGTCGCATCTGCGCGCGGAGCGGCGGCTGTCGCCGAAGACGCTCGAGGCCTATGCCCGGGACGTGCGCCAATGCCTCGCCTTCCTGGCCGGGCACTGGGGCGCGCGGGTGACGCTCAAGGCATTTTCCGCGCTCGAGGCGAGCGACGTGCGCGCCTTCATGGCGATGCGCCGGACCGAGGAGATCGGCGGACGATCGCTGATGCGGGCGCTGGCGGGCCTGCGCTCGTTCGGCCGTTTCCTGGAACGCGAGGGCAAGGGCAAGGTCGGCGCGCTCTCGGCGATCCGCGCGCCCAAGGTGGCGAAGAGCCTGCCGAAGCCGATTCACATGGAAGCAGCGAAACGCTTTGCCGACGCCGACGAGCGCGCGGACGAAACCCGCGAGACCTGGATCCTGGTGCGCGACGCCGCCGTCATGGCGCTGCTCTATGGTTCGGGCCTGCGCATCTCCGAAGCGCTGGGGCTGAAGCGCCGCGACGTGCCGAAGCCCGGCGAAGGCGACGTGCTCGTGGTGACCGGCAAGGGCAACAAGACCCGCATGGTGCCGGTGCTGCAAAACGTGCTGCAATTGATCGCGGACTATGCCGCGATCTGCCCGCATCAGCTCAGCCCGACCGGGCCGATGTTCGTCGGCGCGCGCGGCGGCCCCTTGAGCCCACGCATCATCCAGCTCACCATGGAGCGGCTGCGCGGCGCGCTTGGCCTGCCCGACAGCGCAACGCCGCATGCGCTGCGGCACTCCTTCGCCACGCATCTGCTCAGCCGTGGCGGCGATCTGCGTGCGATCCAGGAATTGCTCGGCCACGCATCGCTGTCGACCACGCAGATTTACACCGGCATCGACAGCGAGCGCCTGCTCGAAGTCTATCGCTCCGCGCATCCTCGAGGTTGAACGTTCGGTTCTGAAAAAATAAAGCGCGGGCTTTGGCCCGCCGTCATGCGCCGTTCATCTTCAGACGGTTACCCAAAACCGTTCGGCCCTTGCCTTGTGCACCGCATTCGGCAATCGTGGCGCGGTCGCATCCGGAGGGGAATCATGAGCGCACATGAAAGTATGGAGCACGCGGAGCATGCCGAGCATGCTTCGGGCGAGAACAAGAAGATCGCGCTCCTGATCGCCGTGATCGCCCTGTGCCTGGCGCTGTCGGAAACGCTCGGCAAGGGCGCCCAGACCGAATCGATCAGCAAGAATGTCGAGGCCTCCAACCTGTGGGCCTTCTTCCAGGCCAAGAGCATCCGCCGGACCGCGGTGCAGACCGCGGCCGAACAGGGCAAGCTGAACCTCGCGACCACCACCGACGAGGCGGCCAGGGCCGCGCTGCAGAAGCAGATCGACGATTGGCAGAAGACCGCTGCGCGCTATCGCTCGGAGCCGGAAACCGGCGAGGGTTCGGAGCAGCTCTCCGAACGCGCCAAGCACGCCGAGCATGAGCGCGACGAGGCCACCGCGAAATATCATCATTTCGAGCTTGCCTCCGCCGCCTTCCAGATCGCCATCGTGCTGGCATCGGCGACCATCATCACGGGCATCATCGCGCTGGCCTGGGTCTCCGGCCTGGTGACGCTCGCCGGCATCGTGATGACGGCGCTCGGCCTGTTCCAGCCGCACTTGCTGCATCTGCATTGAGGCGCAGCGCGCCGCTTTCGAACCGTCATCCTGAGGAGCGCGCCCTTGCGCGCGTCTCGAAGGATCGACGGCCACCGGCCGGGCCGTGCATCCTTCGAGACGCGCGTTCCGCGCTCCTCAGGATGACGGAATAGAAAGTTTTGATCAAAGAGGCTTGCTGGTCTGATGCACGCTTTTGCGGAAGCGCGCGATCACGCGCAGCGTGCGCGCCGCCCAGCCCTCGCCGTCGCCACTGATCATCTCGCGAATGCGCCGCTTGATCGGCTCGACCAGCGCGGTGGCCTTGGCCCGCAGCGCCATCACGAAATTATAGAGCGCCTCGAACCAGGGCATCTCCAGCAGTTTCGGCCGCGTCACGTCGAACAGGAAGGCCGTCACGCCGACGCCGACGAACTTGGCGAACAGGATCAGCGAGACCGCACTGAACCAGTATTGGTTCGCCAGCAGCCAGAGCCCGATCAGCTTGAGCGGAAACAGCGGGATCACCGGCACGACGAAGACAATCAGGGTCATCGCCGGCGACAGCGAATCGACCCGGTCGGCAAGCCATTGCTTGAGCGCGCGGAGCGGAATCCACGCCACCGCTCGCGCCACGATCGGCTCGAGATGGTCCCATAGCCAAGCCTCGACCAGGAAGATGATCGCAAGCAGGACCCAGAACGGCTGAAGCAGGCGGCGCAGCATCGCTATGATCTCAACCCGGCTGACGCCGGACTTTCGATCATCACATATGGATGGCGCGCTTGCCCACCGCAAGCGCGGCTTCCTTGATCGCCTCCGAACGGGTCGGGTGCGCGTGGCAGGTGCGTGCCAGATCCTCGGCCGATCCGCCGAATTCCATCAGAACGCAGGCTTCGTGGATCATTTCGCCGGCTTCGCGGCCGACAATGTGGACGCCAAGCACCCGATCCGTCTTCGCATCTGCGAGAATTTTCACGAAGCCGTCGGTGGTCTGATTGACCTTGGACCGGCCGTTTGCCGTGAACGGGAATTTGCCGACGGTGTACGCGACGCCGGCCTGCTTGAGATCTTCCTCGGTCTTGCCGACCGACGACACTTCCGGCGTGGTATACACAACACCTGGAATGACGTCGTAGTTCACGTGGCCGGCCTGGCCCGCGATGATCTCCGCACAGGCAACGCCTTCGTCTTCCGCCTTGTGCGCGAGCATCGGCCCGGCCACGACGTCGCCGATCGCGTAGATGCCCTTCACGTTGGTCGAGAAGTGCGCGTCGATCTCGACGCGGCCGCGATCGTCGAGCGCAACGCCGGCTTCCTTCAGCCCGAGGCCCTCGGTGTAGGGCACCCGGCCGATGCAGACGAGCACGACGTCGGCTTCGATGGTTTCCGCAGCGCCGCTGGCGGCCGGCTCGACCTTGGCCTGCAGCGTCTTGCCGGAGCTATCGACCGCGGTGACCTTGGCGCCGAGCTTGAAGACGAAGCCCTGCTTCTCGAGCATGCGCTGAAATTGCTTTGCCACCTCGCCGTCCATGCCGGGCAGGATGCGGTCGAGGAATTCCACGACCATGACGTCCGCACCGAGACGCCGCCAGACCGAGCCAAGCTCGAGCCCGATCACCCCCGCGCCGATGATCAACAATTTCTCCGGCACCTTCTCCAGCGACAGCGCGCCGGTCGAGGACACGATGCGCTTCTCGTCGATGTCGATGCCCTTCAGGCGGGCGATATCGGAGCCGGTGGCGATCACGATGTTCCTGGTCTCGACGGTCTCGGACTTGCCGTCGCCGGAGACCTCGACCTTGCCGGCGCCCAGGATCTTGCCGGTGCCCTTGAGCACGTCGATCTTGTTCTTCTTCATCAAGAACTCGACGCCCTTGACGTTGCCGTCGATGCCCTGCTGCTTGAAGTTCATCATCGCGGGCAGATCGAGCTTCGGCGCCGGGACACTGACACCCATCTTGGCAAAGGAGTGCCCGGCTTCCTCGAACATCTCGGAGGCGTGCAGCAGCGCTTTCGACGGCATGCAGCCGACGTTGAGGCAAGTGCCGCCCAGCGTCGCGTCCTTCTCGACGACGGCGACCTTCATGCCGAGTTGCGCCGCGCGGATCGCGCAGACATATCCGCCCGGGCCGGTGCCGATGACGACGAGATCGTAAGAAGCCATGATGGAAGGTCCTGTAGCTAAGCTCTGTGACAATTACGCGGGCGCGATCGTGACGGCAGACCGCCGCCCGCTCTTGATCGTGTGCTAGCGACCGCCCGACACGTCGAGGATCGCGCTGGTGACATAGGAAGCCTCGTCCGAGATCAGCCAGACGATGGCGTTGGCGATTTCATCGGCGGTGCCGACACGCTTCATCGGCACCATATGGGCAAGCCGGTGCGCACGATCGGGCTCGCCGCCCGCGGCGTGGATGTCGGTGTCGATCAGGCCGGGCCGGATGCCGGCGACGCGGATGCCCTCATTCGCGACTTCGTAGCCGAGGCCGATCGTGAAGGAATCGATCGCGCCCTTGGAGGCGGCATAGTCGACATAGGTGTTGGGCGCGCCGAGCTTCGCCGCCACCGAGGACAGGTTGACGATGACGCCGCCCTTGCCGCCGTGCTTGGTCGACATGCGCTTCACCGCCTCGCGCGCACACAGGATGCTGCCGGTGACATTCACTGCCATCATCTGCTGGATACGCTCGGCCGACATCTCGTCGACACGCACACCGCTCTTGCCGACGATGCCGGCATTGTTGACGAGCGCGCCGAGCGTGCCGAAGCCGTCGGCCGCCTTGAACAGCGCCAGGATGTCCTGCTCGCTGCCGACATCGCATTTCACCGCGATCGCCTTGCCGTTCCTGGCTTCGATCGCGGCGACGACCTCGTCCGCCGCGGTCTTGTTGGATGCATAGCCGACCACGATGCGATAGCCGCGCGCGGCGGCAGCGAGCGCGGTGGCGCGGCCGATGCCGCGGCTGCCGCCGGTGATGACAACGACCTTATCCGTCACTTTGATCCCCAAATGTGAGCAACCAACAGATCGCGGCGCCCGAGCCGATCGGACGCCGCGCGCGATACGACCTTAGAGGTCCAGCACCAAGCGGGCCGGATCCTCCAGGCTCTCCTTGACGCGCACCAGGAAGGTGACCGCTTCCTTGCCGTCGATGACACGGTGATCATAGGACAGCGCCAGATACATCATCGGGCGCACCTCGATCTTGCCGCCGACCACCATCGGCCGCTCCTGGATCTTGTGCATGCCGAGGATGCCGGACTGCGGCGCATTCAGGATCGGCGTCGACATCAGCGAACCGTAGATGCCGCCATTGGTGATGGTGAAGGTGCCGCCCTGCATCTCGTCGATCTTGAGCTGGCCGTCGCGGGCGCGGCGGCCGTAGTCGGCGATCGACTTCTCGATCTCGGCGATCGACTTGTGGTCGCAGTCGCGCACCACAGGCACCACGAGGCCGCGGTCGGTGCCAACCGCAACGCCGATGTGATAGTAGTTCTTGTAGATCAGGTCAGAGCCGTCGATTTCGGCGTTGACCGCCGGAATGTCCTTCAGCCCCTGCACGACCGCCTTGGTGAAGAAGCCCATGAAGCCGAGCTTCGAGCCGTGCTTCTTCTCGAACGTGTCCTTGTAGAGGGCCCGCAGCTTCATCACCTCGGTCATGTCGACCTCGTTGAAGGTCGTCAACATCGCGGCGGTGTTCTGCACGTCCTTGAGGCGGCGCGCGATGGTCTGGCGCAGCCGCGTCATCTTCACGCGTTCCTCGCGCGCGGCATCGTCGGCCGGCGACGGCGCACGAACCTGCACGGCGGCGGCCGGCTGGTTGACCGGGGTCGGCGCCGAGGCGGCCTTCTCGATCGCGGCCAGCATGTCGCCCTTGGTCACGCGGCCGTCCTTGCCCGAGCCGGGAACGGTGGACGCATCGATGCCGCTTTCAGCGGACAGCTTGCGGACCGAGGGTGCCAGCGGCGCATCCGGCGGCGGCGCCTTCGGCGCGGCGGCAGCAGCCGGCGCAGCAGCGGCAGCCGGTGCGGCGGCCTTGGCGGGAGCCGCAGCAGCCGGCTTGGCGGCCGGAGCGGCGCCGTCATTGATCTGGCCGAGCAGCGCGCCGACGGCAACCGTCTCGCCGTCCTTGGCGATGATCTCGCCGAGCGTGCCGGCGACCGGCGCGGGCACCTCGATGGTGACCTTGTCGGTCTCCAGCTCCACCAACGGCTCGTCCACCGCGACGGCTTCACCGGCCTTCTTGAACCAGCGGCCGATCGTGGCCTCGGTCACGGATTCGCCGAGCGTTGGAACGCGAATTTCAGTCATGGTCTTTTCCTCGATAACCCTGCGGTCGCAAAATTTGCGGTCGTGAAACTTGTCCGCCACCGCCCGCAAAGCGAGCGATCCGGTACTCCGTGACGACAGCACTTCTGCTGGATGACGCGGGATACCGGATGCCCCGCATTCGCGGGGCATGGCTTCAATGAAAGTCGTTAGTTCAGTGCGTCGTCGAGCAGCGCCTTGAGCTGCGCCAGATGTTTCGACATTAGGCCGGTCGCGGTTGCCGCCGATGCCGGACGGCCCGCATAGCGCGGACGCCTGTTGGGTGCGTGGATCTGGTTGAGCACCCATTCCAGATAGGGCTCGATGAAGTGCCAGGAGCCCATGTTGCGCGGCTCTTCCTGGCACCAGACCACTTCGGCGTTCTTGAAGCGGCCGAGCTCCTGCACCAGCGCCTTCAGCGGCACCGGATAGAGCTGCTCGACGCGCATCAGATAGATGTCATCGATGTCGCGCTTCTCACGCTCCTCGTAGAGATCGTAGTAGACCTTGCCGGAGCACAGCACGACGCGGCGAATCTTGTCGTCCGGCACCAGCTTGATCTTCTCGTCCGGCAGCATCTGCGCGTCATCGTACAGAATGCGATGGAACGTGGCGTTCTTGCCGAGCTCCTCGAGCTGCGACACCGCGCGCTTGTGGCGCAGCAGCGACTTCGGCGTCATCAGGATCAGCGGCTTGCGGATCTCGCGATGCAGCTGGCGCCGCAGCACGTGGAAGTAGTTCGCCGGCGTGGTCGGATTGACCACCTGCATGTTGTCTTCGGCGCACATCTGCAGGTAACGCTCGAGGCGCGCGGAGGAATGCTCCGGTCCCTGCCCTTCGTAGCCGTGCGGCAGCAGGCAGACGAGGCCCGACATGCGCAGCCACTTGCGTTCGCCCGAGGAGATGAACTGGTCGAACACCACCTGCGCGCCGTTGGCGAAGTCGCCGAACTGCGCTTCCCAGAGCGCCAGCGCATTCGGCTCGGCCAGCGAGTAGCCGTATTCGAAGCCGAGCACCGCCTCTTCCGACAGCAGCGAGTTGATGACCTCGTAGTGGCCGGTGTCTTCGCCGCCGAGATGGTTGAACGGCGTGTAGCGGCTCTCGTCCTCCTGGTCGATCAGCACTGAATGGCGCTGCGAGAAGGTCCCGCGCTCGGAATCCTGGCCGGACAGCCGCACATGATGACCTTCCTGCAGCAGCGTGCAGAATGCCAGGGCCTCGCCGGTGGCCCAGTCGATCCCGACACCGCTATCGATCGCCTTGGCGCGATTGTCGAGGAAACGCTGGATGGTGCGGTGGACGCGGAAGCCGTCCGGCACCTTGGTGATCTTGCGGCCGATATCCTTGAGAACGGCGACATCGACGCCGGTGACGCCGCGGCGGGCGTCTTCTTCCTGGTCGGCGATCTTGAAGCCTGCCCACTTACCGTCGAGCCAGTCGGCCTTGTTCGGCTTGTAGCCGGCGCCGGCTTCGAGCTCGGCGTCGAGCCGCGCGCGCCAGTCGGCCTTGGCCTTCTCGACCTCGCCCTCGGTCAACACGCCGTCAGCGACCAGCCGCTTGGCGTAGATCTCCAGCGTTGACGGGTGAGAAGCGATCTTCTTGTACATCACCGGCTGGGTGAAGGCCGGCTCGTCGCCCTCGTTGTGGCCGTGGCGCCGGTAGCAGAACATGTCGATGACGACCGGCTTGTGGAACTTCTGCCGGAACTCGATCGCGACCTTGGCCGCGAACACCACGGCCTCCGGATCGTCGCCATTCACGTGGAAGATCGGCGCATCGATCATCTTCGCTACGTCGGACGGATAGGGCGACGAGCGGGAGTAGCGAGGGTAGGTGGTGAAGCCGATCTGGTTGTTGACGATGAAATGCAGCGAGCCGCCGGTGCGATAGCCCTTCAGGTCGGACAGGCTGAAGCATTCAGCCACCACGCCCTGGCCCGCGAAGGCCGCGTCGCCGTGCATCAGCAGCGGCAGCACCGAGATACGCATATCCGGCGGATCGCCGTGCTGGTCCTGCTTGGCGCGCACCTTGCCCATCACGACCGGATCGACGATCTCGAGATGCGACGGGTTTGCGGTCAGTGACAAATGGATGTTGTTGCCGTCGAACTCGCGGTCCGAGGAGGCGCCGAGGTGATACTTGACGTCGCCCGAGCCTTCGACCGAGTCCGGGTTGGCCGAACCACCCTTGAACTCATGGAACAGCGCGCGGTGCGGCTTGCCCATCACCTGGGTCAGCACGTTGAGGCGGCCGCGATGCGGCATGCCGACCACGATCTCCTTCACGCCGAGATTGCCGCCGCGCTTGATGATCTGCTCGAGCGCCGGGATCAGCGATTCACCGCCGTCGAGGCCGAAGCGCTTGGTGCCGGTGAACTTGGTGTCGCAGAATTTCTCGAAGCCGTCCGCCTCGATCAGCTTGTTGAGGATCGCGCGGCGTCCCTCGGGCGTGAACGAGATCTCCTTGTCCGGCCCCTCGATGCGCTCCTGGATCCACGCCTTCTGCGCGGCGTTGGAGATATGCATGAACTCGACGCCAAGCGTCTGGCAGTAGGTGCGTTCGCAGATCTGCACGATCTCGCGCAGCGTGCCGTATTCGAGCCCGAGCACGTGGTCGAGGAAGATCTTGCGATCGAAGTCCGCCTCGGTGAATCCATAGGAGCGCGGATCGAGCTCCTCGCGGTCGCGCGGCGCCTCGATGCCGAGCGGATCGAGCTTGGCGTGGAAATGGCCGCGCATGCGGTAGGCGCGGATCAGCATCAGCGCGCGAACCGAATCGCGGGTGGCCTGATGGACATCGGCATCGGACAGCTCGACGCCCTTGGCCTGCGCCTTGGCCGCGAGCTTGGTGCCGACCGCCTTCTCGACCTGGGCCCAGTTGCCGTCGAGCGCCGAGGTCAGCTCGTCGCGCGGCGTCACCGGCCAGTTGTCACGGCCCCACGAGGCGCCCTCGGCGTTCTTCTGGACGTCGGCCGGAGCGTCCTTCAGGCTTTTGAAGAAATCCTGCCACTCGGCGTCGACCGACGACGGGTCCTGCTCGTAGCGGGCGTAGAGGTCGTCGATGTAGGCGGCGTTGGTGCCCTGCAGGAATGATGAGAGTGCAAAAGCGGCGTTCGCGTCTTGGCGAGACATGGGCAGTCCTGGTGATTTTTTCGGTTCGCGCGTAGGAGACGGCGCTGATGCCGGTCTGGAAGTGCGCCGGCTGGATTGATACCCTTTACCCCATCTAGGACAGATATTCCTGCCTAAAAGAACTAAGAAATGAATTTATTTTCATTTTTTATTGATCGGCATTCCGGCACCAAAACGCAATAAAAGAGCGGGTTCCCCAAGGAGAACCCGCCCCAAATCACGCCAAACCTCGAAGGGAACTCGCCGGACGGCGGTTACTTCAGCATCTCCGCGAGCGTATGCCCGAGGCGCGCCGGCGACGGCGACACCCTGATGCCGGCGGCTTCCATCGCCGCGGTCTTGGAACCGGCGTCGCCCTTGCCGCCCGAGATGATGGCGCCAGCATGGCCCATGCGGCGGCCGGGAGGTGCGGTGACACCGGCAATGAAGCCGACCATCGGCTTCTTGCGGCCGCGCTTGGCCTCGTCCTTGAGGAACTGGGCGGCGTCTTCCTCGGCGGAGCCGCCGATTTCGCCGATCATCACGATCGATTTGGTCTTCTCATCGGCCAGGAACATCTCCAGCATGTCGATGAACTCGGTGCCCTTGACCGGGTCGCCGCCGATGCCGACCGCGGTGGTCTGGCCGAGACCCTCCTGGGTGGTCTGGAACACCGCCTCATAGGTCAGGGTGCCGGAGCGGGAGACGATGCCGACCGAGCCGGGCTTGAAGATGTTGGCCGGCATGATGCCGATCTTGCATTCGCCGGCGGTCATCACGCCGGGGCAGTTCGGCCCGATCAGCCGCGACTTCGAGCCCGACAGCGAGCGCTTCACGCGCACCATGTCGAGCACCGGGATGCCCTCGGTGATGCAGACGATCAGCGGGATTTCCGCATCGATCGCCTCGCAAATCGCGTCGGCTGCGCCCGGCGGCGGGACATAGACCACGCTGGCGTCGGCGCCGGTCTTCTCGCGCGCTTCGGCGACGGTGTCGAACACCGGCAGGTTGAGATGGGTCGAGCCGCCTTTGCCCGGCGCCACGCCGCCGACCATCTTGGTGCCGTAAGCGATCGCCGCTTCCGAATGGAACGTGCCGTTCTTGCCGGTGAAGCCCTGGCAGATGACCTTGGTGTTCTTGTCGATCAGAATGGACATGGTTCGAGATGCTTTCGCGAGACGATCGGTGATGGGACTCTATGGTTTGAGCATGATCTTGTCGGAAAACCGGAGACCACTTTTCCGGATCATGCTCAGTGAATACGCCGGTACACGCCGGTGAGCACGTCGGCCCACCCTTCCGCGTCAGGCGAGAACTGGATTTTCATGTTGTAGGTGTTGTCGTCGACGACCTCGTAGACGTGACGGGCATTGCCGCGCAGCGAGCCGCGCACCAGGATCAGCGACTTGGCCGCCCAGCCACCGGACGCCGGTGATGGCGGGTAGTAGCCGAGCGAGTCGTGCCAGAACAATTTGTAGGCCCGATCGTCGCGGTCGTAGGTGAACACGCCGTGGGTGGCGAAGCTCTCCTTGCCGTCGCGGGTCTGCACGCTGTCCTGGATCAGGTAGAAGCCGTTGAGCGCGATGCGCGCAACGACCTGCGAGGTGGCCGGACCGCCCGCGGTCCAGCGCGACGGATAGACCATCTCTTCGCCGCTCCACTCGCCCGCAAACGCCGCGAGCTTGCGGTGTTCGTCCAGCGGTGTCGGAGCGTCGAGATGATCGGTCATCGTTAGCCTCCTTTGACGGCTTTCACGATCTTCTGTGCAGCGTCGTCGAGGTTGTCGGCGGGCAGAACGTTGAGGCCGCTCTCGCGGATGATCTTCTTGCCCTGCTCGACATTGGTGCCTTCGAGGCGCACCACCAGCGGAACCTTGAGGCCGACCTGCTTCACCGCGGCGACCACGCCCTCGGCGATCACGTCGCACTTCATGATGCCGCCGAAAATGTTGACCAGGATGCCCTTCACGTTCGGATCGGCGGTGATGATCTTGAACGCGGCCGCGACCTTCTCCACGCTGGCGCCGCCGCCGACGTCGAGGAAGTTCGCCGGCTCCATGCCGTACAGCTTGATGATGTCCATGGTCGCCATGGCAAGGCCGGCGCCGTTGACCATGCAGCCGATCGTGCCATCGAGCGCGACGTAGTTGAGGTCGTATTTCGACGCCTCGATCTCCTTGGCGTCTTCCTCGGTCTCGTCGCGCAGCGCGACCACGTCCGGATGACGATAGAGTGCGTTGCTGTCGAACGACACCTTGGCGTCGAGCACGCGAAGCTGGCCCTGCTTGGTGACGACGAGCGGATTGATCTCGAGCATCGCCATGTCCTTGGCGGCGAAGGCGGCATAGAGCTGGCCGGTCAGCTTCTCGGCCTGCTTGGCGAGATCGCCGGTCAGCTTCAGCGCCTTGGCAACCGTGCGGCCGTGATGCGGCATGATGCCGGTCGCGGGATCGACCGAGAACGAGACGATCTTTTCCGGGGTCGAATGCGCGACCTCTTCGATATTCACGCCGCCTTCGGTCGACACCACAAAGGAAATTTCGGAGGTCTCGCGATTGACCAGGATCGAGAGGTAGAACTCCTTGTCGATGTCGGAGCCTTCCTCGATGTAGAGGCGATTGACCTGCTTGCCGTGCGGACCGGTCTGCACCGTGACCAGCGTCGCACCGAGCATCTGCTTGGCGAATTCGCTGACCTCGGCGGCCGACTTGGCGATGCGGACGCCGCCCTTGTCGCCGGCCGATGCTTCCTTGAACTTGCCCTTGCCGCGGCCGCCGGCATGGATCTGGCTCTTCACCACCCAGATCGGGCCGGGCAGCTGCTTGGCCGCCGCGTCGGCCTCTTCCGGCTTCAGCACCGGCACGCCGCGCGAGATCGGCACGCCGAATTCATGCAGCAAAGCCTTGGCCTGGTATTCATGGATATTCATGGAAAGACGCTCCCAAACCCTCGTGCGGCGACCTTTTACGTCAGCCTTGAGACTGGCATACCATATACCAAAGCTCGCGCAACTAAAAAATCCGCCGGAATTTCATCGCCTTGCACCCGACAGGCGATTGAAACCGCCTATCGGGCCATTGCCAATCGAGATTACTTGCCGAGCAGATCGGGCGCGATCTTCTTGCAGGCGTCGACCAGGCCCTGCACCGCACCGACCGACTTGTCGAAAGCCTCGCGGTCCTTGCCCGCCAGTTCGATCTCGACAATGCGCTCGACACCCTTGGCGCCGACCACGACCGGCACGCCGACATACATGTCCTTCACGCCGTACTCGCCGTTGAGATAGGCGGCGCAGGGCAGCACGCGCTTCTTGTCCTTCAGGTAGCTCTCGGCCATCGCGATCGCGGACGCAGCCGGCGCGTAGAAGGCGGAGCCAGTCTTGAGCAGGTTGACGATCTCGGCGCCGCCGTTGCGTGTGCGATCGACGATCTCATCGATGCGCGCCTGCGAGGTCCAGCCCATCTTGACGAGGTCGGGCAGCGGAATGCCGGCGACAGTCGAGTAGCGGGTCAGCGGCACCATGGTGTCGCCGTGGCCGCCGAGCACGAAGGCGGTGACGTCCTCGACCGAGACGTGGAATTCGTCGGCCAGGAAATAGCGGAAACGCGCGGAGTCGAGCACGCCGGCCATGCCGACCACCTTCTTGTGCGGCAGGCCCGAGGCCTTCTGCAGCGCCCACACCATGGCGTCGAGCGGGTTGGTGATGCAGATGACGAAGGCGTCGGGCGCGTACTTCTTGATGCCGGCGCCGACCTGCTCCATGACCTTGAGGTTGATGGAGAGGAGATCGTCGCGGCTCATCCCGGGCTTGCGCGGCACGCCGGCGGTGACGATGCAGACCTTGGCGCCGTCGAGCGCTTCATAGGAATTGGCGCCGACCAGATTGGAATCGAAACCGTCGACCGGCGACGACTGCGCGATGTCGAGCGCTTTGCCCTGCGGCACGCCCTCGGCAATATCGAACAGCACGACGTCTCCGAGTTCCTTGAGGCCGACGAGGTGCGCCAGCGTTCCGCCGATCTGTCCGGAGCCAATCAGAGCAATCTTGTCGCGTGCCATGGGAAATCAGTCCTTTGAACTGTGTACGGGAGGGAGGGAAGTCGGTTGCAAGGGTGGTTATCCCTTTCGAATGATCCATTCAAGTCGCGGCCTGCCCGATTGCGGGCCCTGCCTGGAATTCGATCAGGCATGCCAGCAACATCCGCCGCGGAGACACGAAAAGTTGCTCCGAACCGGACCGCGCGCAAGACGGAATTTCGAGACGGAATTTCGAGGCTGAATTTCAGGTCTCGACCAGGCCGGTCGACGCGCCGCTCGCGGAGGAGTCCTTCCGGCCGTGCGGCAGCGCCAGGTAGGATTCCGAGCTCATCTCGATCAGGCGCGAGGATGTGCGCTTGAACTCCATCGCCTCGACGCCGTCGGTCGCAAGGTACAGCGACACCGGATCGGCCTCGGCCGAGGCCATCAGCTTCACGGCATTGTCATAGAGCGTGTCGATCAGCGAAATGAAGCGCTTGGCGGCATTGCGCTCGGCGTAATCCATCACCGGAATGTGGTCGATCAGGATCGTGTGGTAGTCGTGCGCGAGCCTGAGATAATCGGACGCGGCAAGCGGCTTCTCGCAGATGTCCATGAAGCTGAAGCGCGCGACGCCGTGCGCCGAGCAGGGCACGTTCAGGATGCGTCCCTTGATCGGAATGAGGCGTGCCTTGCACGGGGCATTGCCGGTCATCTTCCGCCAGGCCGCGTTGAGCGCGGCATCGGCCGCGTCATCCGCGGGCACCAGCCACATCTTGACGCCGACGAGTTTCTCCAGCCGGAAGTCGGTGCGCGCATCGAGCCGCAGCACGTCCATGTGGTCGGAGATCTGCGCGATGAACGGCAGGAACAGCGCGCGATTGAGCCCGCCCTTGTAGAGATCGTCAGGCGCAACGTTCGAGGTCGCGACCACCACCGTGCCGAGATCGAACAGCTTTGCGAACAGCCGGCCGAGGATCATCGCATCGGCGATGTCGGTGACGTGAAATTCGTCGAAGCAGAGCAGCCAGGCTTCGTCGAAGATCGCCTGCGCTGTGAGCGCGATCACGTCGCCGTCCGCGATCTCGCCGCGCGCGATCTGCTGACGGTAGCCGTAGATGCGCTCATGCGCCTCGGCCATGAATTCGTGGAAGTGCGCGCGGCGCTTGTGTTCGACCGGGCTCTGCTGGAAGAACAGATCCATCAGCATGGTCTTGCCGCGACCGACCTCGCCGTGGACGTAGAGCCCGCGCGGCGGCTTGTCGTCCTTGTCGCCGCCGAACAGCCGCCCGAACAGGCCTTGCTTGCGCTGCGGCTTGTAGCTCGCGAGCCGCTCATCCAGCGCGCCGAATGCCTCGGCGGCGCGGGCCTGGGCGGGATCGGCCTCGATCGCGCCGGAGGCGACCAGGGATTTGTAGAGCTCGAGAAAGGAACTGGGCGAGGTGGACAGCATGAGCCCACCTTACGGCCCTAGTGTGCGGCAAATTGCAAGCCGTGAATTGTGCCAGTGGGGTATGCACTTTCCTCTCCCTCGCCCCGCTCTTGCGGGGAGAGGGCTGGGGTGAGGGGCTCTCACCACCCGACGCGCTCTATCGACGGACCCGTACCCCCTCACCCGGATCGCATCTTCGATGCGATCCGACCTCTCCCCGCAAGCGGGGCGAGGTGAAGAGGCTCACGCGCAGAGCGCGTAGGAATCCTCGACCACATAGGGTCCGCCGCCTGTCGACGCGCGCGACGAGAACAGCACGAAGCGGTCCGCCAGGAAGCTGCGGCTCGGGAAGTAGCCGCGCACGGACAGATAATCCGCGACGTCCTGGCTCGAAGCGTCATGCAGACGAGCGAGCGTGACATGTGGCGTGAATTTCCTGCCCTCGGGATCGAGCCCCATCCGCTGCATCATCCGCTCGAGCTCGGCCTGCAGTTCGATCAACGGCCGGCTCGGCTCGACGGCGGCAACCACCGCGCGCGGCTTGCGTCCGCCGAAGCTCGACAGGCCCTGCAATTTGACCTCGAACGGCTTGCGGTTTACCCGAAACAACATCGTCGCGATCTCGTTGGCCCACATGCCATCGATATCGCCGATGAAGCGCAGAGTGACGTGATAATTTTCGGGATCGATCCAGCGTGCGCCGGGAAGGCCGCCACGCAAGCTGGAGAGGGTTTGGCCGATATCGGCCGGAATTTCCAGTCCAGTGAACAGACGCGGCATCGCAATAATCCTCGATGCTTGGCGCGGGTTTTGGGAGCCCGCACCCTGTAACGGCCCGGCGACGAATCACCGATGCCTATTTGTACCCGAGATATGTGACTCTGCGAAGCATGACCCGTTAACAGCTCGTAAACCTACGGACACGGCACTGCTCACTGCCTGCGCTTCAACTGCGTTGCCCTGATATTGCGCCGAGAAATGCCTCCACTGTGGGCAGGATATTTTTCACAACGATGTCGACACCTGCTGCCGTCGGATGCATGCCGTCGGCCTGGTTGAGCTTCGCGTCGGCGGCAACCCCATCGAGGAAGAACGGATAGAGCGGCACGCCAAGGGTCTTCGAGAGATCCGGATAGATCGCGTTGAACTTCGCTGCATACTCACTGCCATAGTTCGGTGGCGCGAGCATGCCGCACAAGAGCACGGCGATCTTGCGCGCCTGCAACTTTGTGATGATGTCGGAGAGCGCGGCACGCGTGACGGCGGGATCGATGCCGCGCAAGGCATCGTTGGCGCCGAGCTCGACAATCACGGCATCGGTTCCATCAGGCACCGACCAGTCGAGCCGCTCGCGGCCGCCCGAGGCGGTGTCGCCGGACACCCCGGCATTGCTCATCTCGACCTTTATCCCCTTGGCTTCCAACGCCTTTTGCAGCCGGATCGGGAATGCCGCCGGGCCCGGGAGGCCGTACCCGGCGCTCAGGGAATCGCCCAGAACCACCATCTTGATCGGCTTCGCCGGCCCCTTCTCCGGGCCATTCTCCAGCCTTGGCGTCTGCGCGCTGGCCGCCGTCATCAAGCCCATAAGCAACACGAGTATGTGCACGAAGATTCTCAACCGGCCCTCGACCGCAGACGCGGAAGTGCCATATGACCGAACCATGGACAGTCTCATCGAATCCTCTTCACTGACCGACGTCGAGCCGGACACCATTGCCGTCAGGAACGTCAATCTCTCGCTCGGCACCGGCGCGGCACGGGTCCATATCCTCAAAGATATCAGCCTTCGTGTGGCAGCGGGTGAGGCCATCGGCCTGATCGGCCCGTCGGGCTCGGGCAAGTCGACCTTGCTGATGGTGATGGCGGGGCTCGAACGTCCTGACAGTGGAGAAGTGGTCGTCAACGGCACCTCGTTCAATGCCCTCGATGAAGATGCGCTGGCGCGCTTCCGCGGCCGCCAGGTCGGCATCGTCTTCCAGTCGTTCCATCTGATCCCGACCATGACGGCGCTGGAGAACGTCGCGGTGCCGCTCGAGCTCGCCGGCAATCCCGATGCCGCCGCGCGCGCCGCGCAGGAGCTGCAATCGGTCGGGCTCGGCGAGCGGCTGCATCACTATCCGACGCAACTCTCCGGCGGCGAGCAGCAGCGCGTCGCGATCGCGCGCGCGCTCGCACCCGATCCCGCGATCCTCGTTGCCGACGAGCCGACCGGGAATCTCGACGAGACGACGGGCAAGCAGATCGTCGATCTGCTGTTCACCAAGCACGCCGAGCGCGGCATGACCCTGGTGCTGGTGACGCATGATCTCGCGCTCGCGCAGCGCTGCGACCGCGTCGTGCGGCTGCGCTCCGGCCGCATCGACGGACAATCCACGACATGAGCATCGCGTCCGAAGTCGCGGTGCAGGGCCGCGCGTCGTCGCTTGCCTTCCGTTATGCGCTGCGCGAATTGCGCGGCGGCCTGCGCGGCTTCTACGTGTTCATCGCCTGCATCGCGCTCGGCGTGATGGCGATTGCCGGCGTCGGCTCGGTCGCCGCGAGCCTTGGCGACGGCCTGTCCCGCGAAGGACGCACGCTGCTCGGCGGCGACGTCGCGTTCTCGCTGATCTCGCGCGAGGCCAAGCCCAACGAGGTCGCCTATCTGCGCACACGCGGCGAGGTTTCGATCGCGGCCACGCTGCGCGCGATGGCGCGCAGCAATGACGGCAAGCTGGCGCTGGTCGAGCTCAAGGCCGTCGACGGCAAATATCCGATGCTCGGCGAGCTAACGCTCGAGCCGAACATGCCGGTCGCCGATCTGCTTGCCGAACGCGACGGCGTCTACGGCGCGGCCGCCGATTCGACGTTGCTGGCGCGGCTCGACCTGAAGCTCGGTGACCGCGTCACCATCGGCAGTGCGACCTACCAGATCCGCAGCGTGGTGGTGGCCGAGCCCGACAAGCTTGCCGGCGGCGTCGGCCTCGGCCCGCGCTTCCTGGTCAGCGAAGCCAGCCTGCACGCCACCGACCTGCTGCAACCGGGCAGCCTGGTGCGCTGGATCTACCGCGTGAAGCTGCCTGACGGCGCCAACGACGATCGCGCCACCACCGCGCTGATCGACGGTGCACGCAGCGCGGCGCCGGAGGCCGGCTGGGAGGTCCGCAGCCGCAGCAATGCCTCGCCGCAGCTCGAGCGCACCATCAACCGCTTCACCCAGTTCCTGACCCTGGTCGGTCTCGCGGCGCTGCTGGTCGGCGGTGTCGGCGTCGCCAACGCGGTGAAGAGCCATATCGACCGGCGCCGCGACGTCATCGCTTCGTTCAAGGCGCTCGGCGCCACCGGCCGCGACGTCTTCACGATCTACTGCACGCAGGTGGTGGTGCTGGCCGGGATCGGCTCGGTGATCGGGATCGTGCTCGGCGCCGCGCTGCCCTTCGTCATCGTCGGCCTGTTCGGCAAGCTGCTGCCGCTGCCGGTAGTGCCCGCGCTGCATCCCGACGAACTCGCGCTGTCCTTCCTCTACGGCCAGCTCACCGCGCTGGCGTTCGGGCTGTGGCCGCTCGGCCGCGTCCATGACGTGCCGGTCGCCGCGCTGTTCCGCGAGACCGTCGCCAGCGAGTGGCATCGCCCGCGCTGGAGCTATCTGGCGCTGATGGCCGTGGTGATCGCACTCCTGATCGGCGTCGCGATCGGGCTTGCCTATGACAAGCGGGTCGCCGCCGTGTTCGTCGCCTCGTCGATCGCAGTGTTCCTGCTGCTGCGCGGAATTGCCGAGCTCCTGATGGCGGTGGCGCGGCGGCTGCCGCGCAGCCGCATGACCATGCTGCGGCTGGCGATCGCCAACATCCACCGGCCGGGCGCGCTGACGCCGTCAGTGGTGCTGTCGCTGGGGCTCGGGCTGGCGGTGCTCGTCACCATCACCCAGATCGACGGCAATCTGCGCCGGCAATTCCTGGCCGCCCTGCCGGAGCGGGCGCCGTCATTCTTCTTCATCGACATCCCCTCCACCGAGGCCGACCGCTTCAATGCCTTCCTGGCCAAGGTCGCCGCCGGCTCGACCGTCGAGGACGTGCCGATGCTACGCGGGCGCATTGTGGCCGCGCGCGGCGTCAAGGCCGACCAGCTCAAGCCGTCGGTCGATTCGGAATGGGTGCTGCAGAGCGACCGGGGCCTGACCTATACCGGCGAAATTCCCAAGGGCTCGAAGATCGTTGAAGGCGAATGGTGGGGGCCGGACTACAGCGGGCCACCGCTGGTCTCGATGGAGAAGAAGATCGCCGACGGCCTGTCGTTGAAGATCGGCGACGAGATCGTCGTCAACGTGCTCGGACGCGACGTGCCGGCGAAAATCGCCAACCTGCGCAACATCGACTGGCAGGGCCTCGGCATCAATTTCGTGCTGGTGTTCTCGCCGAATGCCTTCAGGGGTGCGCCGCACAGCCATGTCGCGACCCTGACGGAACCACACGCCGATTCCGCCGACGACGCGCGCATCATCAAGCAGGTCGCCGACGCGTTCCCGATGGTCACCAGCGTGCGGGTCCGCGAGGCGCTGGAGACGGTCGGCAGCGTGGTCAGCAATCTGGTGCTGGCGATCCGCGGCGCCAGCGCCGTGACGCTGATCTCCGCGATCCTGGTGCTCGGCGGCGCGCTCGCCGCCGGACACCGCCACCGCGTCTATGACGCCGTGATTCTCAAGACGCTCGGCGCCACGCGGGTGCGACTGCTCGGCGCCTACGCGCTGGAGTATCTGATGATCGGTTTTGCAACCGCGGTGTTCGGGGTGATCGCCGGCTCGATCGCGGCCTGGCTGATCGTGACTAGGCTGATGACGCTGAGCTTTATCTGGCAGGCCGGCAGCGCCGCGCTGGTCGTGGTCGCCGCGCTGGTCGTCACGGTCGGGCTGGGGCTCGCCGGGACGCTGCTCGCGCTAAACCAGAAGCCGGCCTCAGTGTTGCGGAATTTGTGACAAAATGTAGCGGCGCGAGCGCCGTTTTTGCCTATGATGCTAGGGCAGAGCGACATTCGGCCGCGCGTGGAAGCTTGCGTCGGATGTGTTAATTTCCCACATACCAATCGGGTCGGATAGTCGGTTTGAATGACACGGAATTAATGTTCCGCAAACCGAGCCATCTGAGATAGATTTACGACCGGCGCCGCAAATCCCTTGCGCTCCACCGGGACCAACCACGGGAATTCGACCATGTCGGACCTAGACCGCAACTACGCTTCTCCTTTCGGCCGGGCCGCCGGGCGCATTGACGCTGCGGCCGTCGACGCCGGTCTGCGCGCCTACATGCTGCGCATCTACAACTACATGAGCATCGGCCTGGCCATCACCGGCCTCGCCGCGCTCGGCGTCTACATGGGTGCGGTGACGACCGACCAGTCGGCCGCCGTCGCCAAGTTCGGCAACGCCTATCTGACGCAGTTCGGCTACGCGATGTTCGTGAGCCCGCTGAAGTGGCTGTTCATCCTCGCCCCTCTGGCGATGGTGTTCGTCATCTCGGCCGGCATCAACCGCCTGCAGCCCGCGACCGCCCAACTCCTGTTCTGGGTGTTCTCGGCGCTGATGGGTCTGTCGCTGTCGTCGATCTTCCTGGTGTACACGCACACCTCGATCGTGCGCGTGTTCTTCATCACCGCGGCAACGTTCGGTGCGCTGAGCCTCTACGGCTACACCACCAAGCGTGACATGAGCGGCATGGGCTCGTTCCTGTTCATGGGTCTGATCGGCATCATCATCGCGAGCCTGGTCAACCTGTTCCTGGCGAGCTCGGCGCTGCAGTTCATCGTGTCGGTGGTCGGCGTGCTGGTGTTCGCGGGCCTCACCGCCTGGGACACCCAGCGGCTGAAGAACGACTACATCTACGGCTACGCCTCGCAGGGTGGCGTGATGGCAGAGCGTGCGGCAATCACTGGTGCGCTGTCGCTCTACCTGAACTTCATCAACCTGTTCACGCTGCTCCTGCAGCTGCTCGGCCAGCGCGACTAAGCGCCTCGAGCGAGCCGATCAAATCCAAGCCCCGGCCATTCCGCCGGGGCTTTTCTTTTGGGCGAGGCGAGATGTGATGTAGCCCGGATGAAGCGCAAGCGAAATCCGGGACAGGCTCATCCGCGGCTTCAACGGCCCCGGATTGAGCGGAGCCTGCCATCGAGCGCGTTCGCGCGCCCCGTTGGCTCCTCCGGGCTACGAAGCTCGGGCACAACTGTGTCGGCGGATCAGCGGATTTGTAGCCCGGATGAGCGAAGCGACATCCGGGACGGTCTTACCACGCGGGTACAGCTTCCCCGGATTTCGCGGAGCCTGTCATCGGGCGCGCGTTCGCGCGACCCGTTGGCTCCATCCGGGCTACAAGCAGACTGACCTGACGCGCTTAGACCAGCGACAGCTTGCGATCGATCACGAACAGCACGCGTTCCAGTTCATGGCCGCGGCGCAGGATCAGACCGGTCGCGGAAATCACGCTGTACATGCCCTGCTTGCGCGCAAGCCGGGGGTCCTTCTCGATCCGGTAGATCGGCACTTCCGACGCGCGCCGGAACACCGAGAACACGGCACGGTCCTTCAGGAAGTCGATCGCATAATCGCGCCACTCGCCGTCGGCGACCATGCGGCCGTAGAGATTGAGAATGCGGTTGAGTTCAAGTCGATTGAAAGTCACGCGATTGGGCTGAGGGGTCGCGGCGGCGGTGCGCGCCGCGGCGCGACTCCCGCTCGGATCAGTGTCCTCCGAGATCAAACTCATCGAGCGCCTCCTGTCACCTCGGTGACGATCGGGTTCCGAAGGCCCCTCTCCGGGATCGTCACGAGAGTGACATGATCGCGCTAAGCGAGGGGGCCCGCAAGGGGCCAATCGCAATGCAACCGGGCCTTAACCACCGCCGCACGCGGCGGATTGTCCGGAAAACCGCAGAGTCACGGGAACGTTAGCGGAATCATATTGCTGCCCCACTTCCGCCCATCGCCCGCCCCGCTGCCCTGCGAAAAGGAAATCCTGCGTTGGCCCGGTCCTTTCGGTTCCGGATTCCTCAGCCCCCAGCCCCCCGGGGCCGTCGGGATCGGGCCTGTTCGCAGGGGAGTCAAATCCCAACACTGGGCCAACGAAAGTTGGTCCTTTTTGTTTTGGGGCCTGCGCAAGCGAGACGCGCGCGCCTAGCCCCGGCGCCTTCCTTTCGGCAGATCACCGAATGCAGGTTCGTCGCCATGCGCGGCTGCACGACAACATGCGTGCGGTCCAACGGCGCGCCACGGGCGGAAGCCGGCGCATCGCGCCTTACCGCAGCAAGGCTCTAGTGAAGCGAGGTGAAGGCAGCGCCGAGCATCGGGCCCGGCTTGTCGCGGTTACCGTCCTGGACGTACACCGCCGCAGCATCGACACCGTCACGCGTGATGTTCTCCAGCGGCACGGTCCAGCTCCCGGACGAACCGTTCCAGTCACCGACCTTGAGGAGATTGCGCACCACGTTGTGGTAGGTGATCTCGCGGCCGCGGTTCTCGCCGCGCGCGATCGAGATCGGCACCGACTTCGAGATCGAGCAGATCCAGACCTCGCCGCGCGACACGGCCGGCGACTTCGATGCGGCGACCGACACGTTGATCTGCTTGCCGCTCAGCGTCATCGTCACGGGCACCGACATCACGCTGCCGCTCCTTTCGGTGCTCTTGATGGCGTCCTCGATACTGGCGCGATCGCTGCCGATCACATGCGCGGAGCCATTGATCACGGCCTGCGGCGTGTAGACGTCGCGGTCGCCGCGCACATGCGAATAGGCCTTCTGGCGCGCGCTGAAACGGGAATCGGCCAGCGTATCCTTCCAGCCGAGATAGTCCCAATAGTCGATCGGCATGCTCAGCGCGATTACGTTGGGGTCCTTCGCGAGGTCACCGATGATCTTGTCCGCGGGCGGACAGGACGAGCATCCCTGCGAGGTGAAGAGTTCGACGACAGCACGCGGATCGGCGTGGGCGGGGCGGATGATCGCGACGATTGCGCAGATACCAAGGGCGCTCGACCATCGCGAGATACAGTTATAGGCCATCATCGCTGTCATACTGCGAACCAGTCGTGATGATTTCCATCCGTAATTGTACGGAGCATGAAGTCTGTCCCTGAACTTGCGTGCCCCAAAACGCGAGAAAGCGGCCTTTTCATAGGCCGCCTTCTTTTTAGCCGCTACTCACTAAGCAGTGAGGCACCGATCACAAATCCGCGTTGGAGCATGGCCCGGAAAAGTGTGAAGCGGTTTTCCCCGCGACAAACGCGGGGCGTTTGCGCGGAGATCATGCTCAAACGAAGGGGCCTTAGGCCGCCAGTTTGCGCAGCACATAATGCAGGATGCCGCCGTTGCGATAGTAGTCGAGCTCGTCCAGCGTATCGATGCGGCAGAGCAGCGGGACATCCTTTTTGCCGCCGTCAGCGGAGACGATCTCGGCCGTTAGCGTCTGGCGCGGCTTCAGGTCGCCCTGCAGCCCGCGGATCGTGACCTTCTCGTCGCCCTTGAGGCCGAGCGAGGACCACGAGGTGCCGTCCTGGAAGGTGAGCGGAAGCACGCCCATGCCGACCAGGTTGGAGCGATGGATGCGCTCGAAGCTCTGGCAGATCACCGCGCGCACGCCGAGCAGGCGCGTGCCCTTCGCGGCCCAGTCGCGCGACGAGCCGTTGCCGTATTCGGCGCCGGCGAACACCACCAGCGGCACGCTCTCCTGCTGGTACTTCATCGCGGCGTCGTAGATCGACATCTGCTCGCCGTCGGGCCAGTGCCTGGTCAAACCGCCTTCCGGAATATTGCCGTCCGCGCCCTTCAGCATGAAGTTCTTGATGCGGATGTTGGCGAAGGTGCCGCGCATCATCACTTCATGGTTGCCGCGCCGCGTGCCGTACTGGTTGAAGTCGGCGGGGCGCACCTGGTGCTCGCTGAGGAACTTGCCGGCGGGCGAGGTCAGCTTGATCGAACCGGCCGGCGAGATGTGGTCGGTGGTGATCTTGTCGCCGAACATCGCGAGGATCCGCGCGTCGACCACGTCCGTGACCGGATCGGGCTGCTTCTTCATGCCTTCGAAATAGGGCGGGTTCTGCACATAGGTCGAGCTCATGTTCCAGCGATAGGTCTCGCTTTCCGTGGTCTTGATCTTGCGCCAGTTGGTATCGCCCTTGAACACGTCGGCGTACTTCTTCTTGAAGATCGTCGCGGTGACGTACTTCTTCATGAAGGCGTTGATCTCCTTGGCGGTCGGCCAGATGTCCTTGAGGAACACCGGCTTGCCGTCCTTGCCGATGCCGAGCGGCTCAACCGCGAGATCCTTGGTCACGGTGCCGGCGAGCGCATGCGCGACGACGAGCGGCGGCGAGGCGAGGTAGTTCGCCTGCACGTCGGGCGAGACGCGGCCTTCGAAGTTGCGGTTGCCCGACAGCACGGCGGCGGCGACGATGCCGTTTTCATTGATCGACTTCGAGATGTCTTCCGGCAGCGGGCCGGAATTGCCGATGCAGGTCGTGCAGCCGAAGCCGACCAGGTTGAAGCCGACCTTGTCGAGATCGGCCTGCAGGCCGGAATTGGCGAGATACTCCGCCACCACCTGGCTGCCCGGCGCGAGCGAGGTCTTCACCCACGGCTTGGCCTTGAGGCCCTTGGCGGCCGCCTTGCGCGCCAGCAGGCCGGCACCGATCAGCACGCTCGGATTCGAGGTGTTGGTGCAGGAGGTGATCGCCGCGATCACGACGTCGCCATGGCCGAGATCGAAGTCACGGCCCTCGACCGCATAACGCTTCTGCTCGCCCTCGGGCTTCTTGTATTCGCCGACCAGCGCGGTCGCGAAACCGGTCGACACCGCCGGCAGCGCGATGCGGCCTTCGGGGCGCTTCGGTCCGGCCATCGACGGCACGACGTCGCCGAGGTCGAGCGTCAGCGTGGTGGTGAACACCGGGTCAGTCGACTTGGCGGTACGGAACAGGCCCTGCGCCTTGGCGTAGGACTGCACCAGCTTGACGCGATCGGCCTTGCGGCCCGAGGTCTTCAGGTAATCGATGGTCGCGGCGTCGACCGGGAAGAAGCCGCAGGTCGCGCCATATTCGGGCGCCATGTTGCCGATGGTCGCCTTGTCCGCGACCGAGAGATAGTCGAGGCCCGGGCCGAAGAACTCGACGAACTTGCCGACCACGCCGAGCTTGCGCAGCATCTGGGTGACGGTCAGCACGAGGTCGGTGGCGGTCACGCCTTCCTTGAGCTGGCCCTTGAGCTTGAAGCCGACCACTTCGGGCAGCAGCATCGACAGCGGCTGGCCGAGCATGCAGGCCTCCGCCTCGATGCCGCCGACGCCCCAGCCGAGCACGGCGAGGCCGTTGACCATCGTGGTGTGCGAGTCGGTGCCGACCAGCGAGTCAGGATAGGCGACCTCGAAGGTGCCGGTCTTCCGGCCGACCGTCATCTTCTCCTTCTTGGTCCACACCGTCTGCGCGAGATATTCGAGATTGACCTGGTGGCAGATGCCGGTGCCGGGCGGCACCACCGAGAAGTTCGAGAACGCCTTCTGGCCCCACTTCAGGAACTCGTATCGCTCCTGGTTCTGCTTGTATTCCTCGGTGACGTTCTTCGCGAACGCCTTGTTGTCACCGAAGAAGTTGACGATCACCGAGTGGTCGATGACGAGATCGACCGGCACCAGCGGGTTGATCTTCTCGGCATCGCCGCCGAGGTTCTGCATCGCGTTGCGCATCGCCGCGAGGTCGACCACGGCCGGCACGCCGGTGAAATCCTGCATCAGGACGCGCGCCGGGCGGAACGCGATTTCGTGCTCGAGCTGGCGCTTCTTCAGCCACTTCGACACGGCAACGATGTCTTCCTTCTTGACGGTGCGGCCGTCCTCGTTGCGCAGCAGGTTCTCCAGCAGAACCTTCATCGAATACGGCAGCTTCGAAATCCCCTTCAGTCCGTTCTTCTCTGCCTGGGGCAGGCTGTAATAGACGTAGGACTTGCCGCCGACCTTCAGGGTCTTGCGGCATTTGAAGCTGTCGAGCGAGGTCATGCGAGGAATCCCAATTCTCAGTTATACCCGGCAAGGGTAACTAAACACCGGCGATCGACACTGGCCAAGGGATGGCCTGGGGTGGGTTGCGGCCGCCGATTGTGTGTGCTGCATCAAGTTCCGGGCTTATAGAACCTTTCTAGAAGCGCCGCCACACCGACAAGCGTGCGACAGCGTTGCGCGACCCAAAAATTCTCACGCGGTAGCGAAAGATTTCAGAGGGCTGTGACAAGACGAACCATGCGGCTCTCGGGACGAAATCTGAAATGCGTGCGCGGCGGACGCGAGGTGTTTTCCGGCCTCGATCTGTCGGCCACGTCAGGCGAGACACTCGCCATCACCGGCCCCAATGGCGCCGGCAAGACCTCGCTGCTGCGCGTCCTCGCCGGGCTATTGGTTCCCGCCGAGGGTGTGGTCGCGCTCGAAGGCGGCGACGCCGAGCTCAGCCTGCCTGAGCAGGCCCACTATCTCGGCCACCGCGACGCCCTGAAGCCGGCGCTGAGCGTTGCGGAAAATCTGTCCTTCTGGCGGGAATTTCTCGGCGGCGAGACCAAGGATGCCGGGCAGTGCCTTGCCGCCGTGGCGCTCGACCACGCCGCGCACCTGCCGGCGGCCTATCTTTCCGCCGGCCAGCGCCGCCGCCTGTCGATCGCGCGCCTGCTCTCGGTGCGGCGGCCGGTGTGGCTGCTGGACGAGCCGACATCGGCGCTCGATGCGGCCGGACAGGCGCTGTTCGTCGGGCTGATGCGTGACCATCTCGCACAGGGCGGCCTGATCGTCGCGGCGACGCACCTGCCGCTCGGCATCGACGCGCGCGATCTGCGGATGGGAGGCGCGGCATGAGCGCGCTTGGCGCCTTGATCCGGCGCGACATCCGCATCGCGCTGCGCGTCGGCGGCGGTGCGCTGATCGGCGTGCTGTTCTTCCTCACCGTCACGGTGCTGATGCCGTTCGCGGTCGGACCGGATCTCGCGCTGCTGTCGCGGCTCGGCCCCGCCATCCTCTGGCTCGGCGCGTTGCTGGCGAGCCTGCTCACGCTCGACCGGCTGTTCACGGCCGACCACGAGGACGGCTCGCTCGACCTCATCGTGATGAGCCGGACGCCGCTGGAACTCGCCTGCGCCGCCAAGGCGCTGGCGCATTGGCTCGCCGCCGGCCTGCCGCTGATCATCGCAACCCCCGTGCTCGGCCTGCTGCTCAATCTCGACGGGACGGCGACGCTCGCGGTCGCCGCGACGCTGCTGGCGGGAACACCGGCGCTGACCTTCACCGGCATGATCGGCGCGGCCCTGGCGGTGACGCTGCATCGCGGCGGGCTATTGCTGGCGGTGCTGGTGCTGCCGCTGTCGATCCCGGTGCTGATCTTCGGGGTTGCGGCCTCGCAGGCGGCGATATCGGGCCCCCTGCCCTTTGGAACACCATTCTCGATCCTCTGCGCGCTGTCACTTGCCAGCCTCGTGATCGGCCCCTTTGCCGCCGCCGCGAGCCTGCGGCACGGGCTGGACTGAAATGAGCCCGATCAAATCTCGCCGGGAGGAAATCGGCCGATTGCCTGCGACACATCGGACGACTATCAGGGTGCCATGACGCTGACCGACCTCGCCAACCCGACCAAGTTTCTGGCGCTGACCGCGCGCATTCTGCCGTGGCTCGCGGGCGTGACCGCGATCCTGCTCGCGATCGGGCTCTACCAGTCGGCGATGGCGCCCGACGACTACCAGCAGGGCGCCACGGTGAAGATCATGTTCATCCACGTGCCGAATGCGTGGCTGTCGATGTTCGTCTGGGGCGTCATGAGCGTGGCCGCGCTCGGCACCCTGGTGTGGCGGCATCCGCTCGCCGACGTCGCCGCGAAAGCTGCCGCTCCGATCGGCGCCGCCTTCACCTTTCTGGCGCTCGTCACCGGGTCGCTGTGGGGCCGGCCGATGTGGGGCACCTATTGGGAGTGGGATGCGCGCCTGACCTCGGTCTTGATCCTGTTCCTGATGTATCTCGGCCTGATGGCGCTGTGGCGCGCGGTGGAGGACCCGTCGCGCGCGGCAAGGGCGGCGGCGGTGCTGACCTTGGTAGGCGCGATCAACATCCCGATCATCAAGTTCTCGGTCGACTGGTGGAACACGCTGCATCAGCCGGCCTCGGTGTTTCGCGCCGGCGGGTCGACGCTCGACAAGGCGTTCCTGTGGCCGCTGCTGGTGATGGCGATCGCGTTTTCGCTGCTGTTCATCACCTTGCATCTGGCGGCGATGCGCAACGAGATCCTGCGCCGGCGCGTGCGCAGCCTGCAGATGATGCAGGCGAGCCGCGTCTCGTTCACGAGCGAGGCGGGCGGCGGTTCGCAAGCAACCGCGTCAAACGAAATTGGAGCGGCGTGACACGATGGCGCTTGGTCCCTACGCCTCCTTCATCGTAACGTCCTACGCGCTGGTCGCGGCGGTCGTGCTGCTGCTGATCGTCTGGATCATCGCCGACTATCGCCGGCAACAGTCGCGTCTTCGGGAGATCGAGGCCAGCGGCGTGACGCGTCGCTCCGGCCGCAGCGCGGCGGATATAAGATGAGCGATCAAGCAACCAACAGCCCGCCGCAAGCCCGCCGCCTGCTGGTGGTGCTGCCGCTGCTGATCTTCCTCGGCCTCGCCGGGCTGTTCCTGCTGCGGCTCTATGGCGGCGATCCCTCGAAAATCCCGTCGGCGCTGATCGGCCGGCCGGCGCCGCAGACCGCGCTGCCCGCGCTCGACGGCCTGGTGCGGGACGGCGCGCCTGTCCCCGGTCTCGATCCCGCCGCCTTCAAGGGCAAGGTCTCGGTCGTCAATGTCTGGGCGTCGTGGTGCGTGCCCTGCCACGACGAGGCGCCGCTGCTGACCGAGCTCGGCAAGGACAAGCGCTTCCAGATCATCGGCATCAACTACAAGGACTCGCCCGAGAATGCCCGGCGCTTCCTCGGCCGCTACGGCAATCCATTCGGCATCGTCGGCGTCGACGGCAACGGCCGCGCCTCGATCGAATGGGGCGTTTATGGCGTGCCCGAGACCTTCCTAGTCGGGCGCGAGGGTACCATCGTCTACAAGCTGGTCGGCCCGGTGACGCCGGACAACGTCAACCGCGTGCTCAAGGCCGAGATCGAGAAGGCGCTCGCGGCGGGCAGCTAGCGACAGCGGCTTATTGGCCCTCCCTCTCCCCGTCCTTTACGGGGAGAGGTCGAAATTCGCGCGAAGCAGGAATTTCGGGTGAGGGACTTTGGACGGTGTTTGTAACAAACTCCGAGCCTATCCGTGGAGAGACCCCTCACCCCAACCCTCTCCCCGCATCCGCCTTCGCCCGAAGGCGGGCTTCGGCGGACAAGAGAGCGGGGCGAGGGAGCAGAGTGCTGATCACCCCTTCCGCACGTCGCCCGCGTCGGCCTCGCTCGCCTCCAGCGAGACCGGCTCGAGGTGATAGCGCTTGGTCAGCGGCATCTGGGCGATGGCGAAGATCATGGTCAGCGGCGTCACGCCGAACACCTTGAAGTTCACCCAGAAATCGGTGGTCTGCGTGCGCCAGACGAGCTCGTTGAGCACCGCCATGCCGGCGAAGAACAGCGCCCAGCGCATGGTGAGGATGCGCCAGCCCTGCGGCGTCAGGTTGAACACCTGGTCGAACATGATGGCGATGAAGGACCGGCCGAACAACAGCCCGCCGCCGAGCACGGCCGCGAACAGCCCGTAGATGATGGTCGGCTTGACCTTGATGAAGGTCTCGTCGTGCAGCACCAGCGTCAGCGTGCCGAACACCAAGACGATCGCGCCGGTCACCAGCGCCATGATCGGCACGTGCCTGGTCACCACATAGGATGCGATTATCGCGGCCACGATCGCCACCATGAACGCGCCGGTCGCGACGAACAGATGGTACTTGGCGTTGGCGATAAAGAACACGAGCAGTGGCCCGAGTTCGGTCGCCAGCTTGAACAGCGGATGCGGCTGGGTCTTGTCCATCAACTCTCTACTTTGATTTGAGGCATGACCCGATCCGAAAACCGGTGTCCACTTTTCGGGGTCATGCCTCGATTCCAGCAATTGCCTTGGCAAAATCCTTCGCCGCGAAGGGCGCGAGGTCCTCGACGCCTTCGCCGACGCCGATGAAATGTACCGGCAGCTTGTGCTTCTCCGACAGCGCGACAAGGATGCCGCCGCGCGCCGTGCCGTCAAGCTTGGTCATCACGAGCCCCGTGACGCCTGCCGTACGATGAAACGCCTCGACTTGCGACAACGCATTTTGTCCCACCGTGGCGTCGAGCACGAGCAGCACCGCGTGCGGCGCCGACGCATCGACCTTCCTGATGACGCGCACGACCTTTTCCAATTCGTTCATCAGCTCGGACTTGTTCTGCAGGCGGCCGGCGGTGTCGATCAGCAGCACGTCGCGCGCCTGCTCCTTGGCCGCGGTCAGCGCGCTGAAGGCAAGGCTCGCCGAATCCGAGCCCTGGGCGCCTGATATCACCGGCGACTTGGTGCGCTCGCCCCAAACCTTGAGCTGCTCGATCGCCGCGGCGCGGAAGGTGTCGCCGGCGGCCAGCATGACCTTGCGGCCCTCGGCGGAGAATTTCGCGGCCAGCTTGCCGATCGTCGTGGTCTTGCCGGAGCCGTTGACGCCGACCACCAGGATGACGAACGGCTGCTTGCCGGCATCGATCTCGAGCGGCTTCGCCACCGGCGACAGCACCTTCTCGACCTCGGTCGCGACGACGTCCTTGACCTCGTCGGCCGAGATCGCCTTATCGTAGCGCCCCTTGCCGACAGCCTCCGCAATGCGGACCGCGACATCGGTACCGAGATCGGCGCGCAGCAGCACATCCTCGATGTCATCGAGCATGGCCGAATCGAGCTTGCGCTTGGTGACGAGGTCGGCGACCGCGGTCCCGATCGAACTCGAGGTCCGCTTCAGGCCGCCCTTCAGCCGCTGCCACCAGCTCTGTTTTGGAGTTCCCGCAGTGGTATCGTTCATGGCGCGGACGTGTTAGCCGTTTCGGCCCATAAACGAAAGTCTCGACGAATTGATCGATGTTCCCCAATTGACTGCGGAAGAAATCCTGGGCCGGGTGCTCCACCGCGACGGGCTGATGCTGGTGATCGACAAGCCGGCCGGCCTTCCGGTGCATCGCGGTCCCAAGGGCGGCCCCAATCTGGAGGCCTCGTTCGACGCGCTGCGGTTCGGCCTGCCGCGGCCGCCGGTGCTGGCGCATCGGCTGGACAAGGACACCTCGGGCTGCCTCGTCCTGGGACGTCACCGCAAGGCAACCGCCTCGCTCGGGCTGTTGTTCAAGCACAGCAAGATCTCGAAGACCTATTGGACCGTGGTCGAGGGCGGCCCTGCCGAGGATGAAGGCACCATCGACATGCCGCTCGGCCGACTCAACGCCGAGCGCGGCTGGTGGCAGAAGCCGGACCCGAATGGCCAGAAGGCGATCACCAACTGGAAGGTGCTGGGGCGTGGCGACGGCCTCACCTGGCTCGCGATGGAGCCGATCACCGGGCGGACCCATCAGCTGCGGGTGCATTCGGCGGCGATGGGCTGGCCGATCGTCGGCGACAATATCTACGGCAACGGTCCGCGCTTCGGTGAGCCGACCCTGCATCTGCATTCCCGCGAGATCGGCATCCCGATCTCCAGGAACAAGGACCCGGTGCATGTGGTCGCGCCGGCACCCGAACACATGCGGGAGCGGCTCAGGGCCTGCGGCTGGAACGGCGACTAAGCATGATGTGGAAAAGTGCGAAGCGGTTTTCCGAAAAGATTATGCTCAAACAAAGAGCTAAAGCGCGATGACGATCCAGCCCAACCTCATCGCGCTTTAGCCTCCGTGATTTTACGGACAATTATCCTTTACGGAACATTCAGGCCCATCCGCTAGTCCTGAAGGCGGCTTAGAAAAGCGCGCCGCGACGGCTCAGGACGAGCAATGCTGAATGATGGACAAGCAATTGTCGACGAGGTCGAGGCTGCGATACGCGCCGGCTCCGCCGATAAATGCCTGGCCACGGCAAGGCGCGTCACCAGCCTCTTCCTCGCATCCGCCGGCAAGTTCAACAGCGAACAGATCGAGCTGTTCGACAACGTGCTCGAGCGTCTGGTGAAGACCATCGAGTTGCGCGCGCTCGCCGACATCAGCGCCCGGATGGCGCTCACCGACATCAGCGAGCAGCTCGCACCGGTCGCCCAGGCACCGCCCGCAATCATTCGTCGTCTCGCCGGCAATGACGAGATCAGGATCGCGCGGCCGATCCTGCAGGAATCGTCGCGGCTCAGCGCGGACGATTTGGTCGAGATCGCACGGACCAAGAGCGAGCAGCATCTGCTCGCCGTCGCCGGTCGCTGGTGGCTGAAGGAGGTCGTCACTGACGCGCTTCTGGCGCGTCGCTTTGCGAGCGTGAGCCACCGCCTGGTCACCAATCCCGGCGCCAAAGTATCGCCGGGCGGATTTGCCGTCATCCTCGCGCAAGCCGAGCACGATCCGGTGCTTGCGGTCGAGACCGGCATTCGCGCGGACCTGCCGTCGGAGCTCCGCCTTCAACTCCTGCGCCGCGCGACGGAAGAGGTTCGCGGCCGTCTGCTGGAACGCGCCCCGCCCTATCTGTTCGAAGAAATCCGGCATGCGATCGCAGCGGTCGCCGCCGGCGTCGAGCGCGACATGTCGCAAGTCCGCGACTTCACCGCGGCCAAGCACCACGTCGCGAAGCTGAAGGACGACGGCAAGCTCAACGAAGCCTCACTGCTCGGTTTCGCCAGGCAGCGAAAATATGAAGAGACCATCGTTGCGCTGGCGTATCTTGCGCAGTCGAACATCGAGGTGATCCGCTCCTTGATGCAAAGCCTGCGCAGTGAAGGCCTGCTGGTGCCGTGCCGGGCGGCAGGCCTGAGTTGGGATACCACCGCCGCGGTAATGGAATGTCGCTATACCACCGGCTCCATGGGACCGGTCGAACTCGCCCATGCGAAGAGCCAGTTCACGAAATTGACCCGCGAAAACGCCGATCGCCTGCTGCGGTTCTGGCAGGTTCGCGCGTCGCAGCCGGCAAGGCTGGGCGGGCGCACGCACTGAGTGCGTCATGCACGATGACGCGATGGGTATCGAGCAACCCGTCAAACAGCTGGTTCAGTGTCATCACCCGCGAATGCCGGCGATCCGCTGCTCCGGAAGCGCCATGCGCGACTCCCCACATTCGTCGTCCCGGCGCAGGCCGGGACCCATAACCACCGCATTCGGTGACCGTGCGAGATCGCGGCCCTAGCGTCGCTCAGCAATTGAGATCTGGGGTAATGGGTCCCGGCCTGCGCCGGGACGACAATGGGAGCGAACTTTCTCAGCAGCCCGATGCAATGAGCCGCGCACCGTCATGGCCGCGGATAGTCATCGCGCGCACCATGCCCGGCCCATCTCTCTCGATCGCGACCGGCAGGAAGTGCTCGGTGCGGCCCTGCCGCTCGCTCTCGATCAGCACCTCGCGCGTCGCGCCGACTTCCGCATCAAGCCGGCGCAACAGCGCGGCTTCGCCGGCCGCGCGCAGCCGCCTGGCGCGCTCCTTGATAGCCCCGCCGGCAACTTGCGGCATTCGCGCGGCGGGCGTTCCCGGGCGCTTCGAATAGGGAAACACGTGCAGGAAGGTGAGATCGCATTCCGCGACCAGATCGAGCGAGCGCGCGAACATTTCTTCAGTTTCGGTCGGGAAGCCCGCGATGATGTCGGCGCCGAGAGCGATGTCCGGCCGCAGCCGCCGGACCCGCGCGCAGAAATCGATCGCGTCCTTCCGCGAATGCCGGCGCTTCATCCGCTTCAGGATCATGTCGTCGCCGGACTGCAACGACAGATGCAGATGCGGCATCAGCCGCGCATCGTCGGCGATGACATCGAGCAGGTCGCGATCCGCCTCGATCGAATCGATCGACGAGATGCGCAGCCGCTTCAGCTCGGGCACATGGCGCAGGATCTGCCGGGTCAACTGGCCGAGTTTCGGCGCGCCGGGCAGGTCGGCGCCATAGCTCGTGAGATCGACGCCGGTCAGCACGATCTCGGCATGGCCGCGCTCGACCAGCGCGCGGACCTGATCGACCACCGCGCCCATCGGCACCGAGCGCGAATTGCCGCGGCCGTAGGGGATGATGCAGAAGGTGCAGCGATGATCGCAGCCGTTCTGCACCTGAACGAACACCCGCGGCAGGCCGCGCTCGAAGCCGTCGAGCAGATGCGGCGCCATCTCGGTCACCGCCATGATGTCGGCGACCGCGACCTTCTCGCTCGCATCGATGCCGAACGGCGCCTCGAAAGCTGCACGCGTCGCCTGCCAGGCGTCGCCACGCATCTTCTCGTCATTGCCGACGACGCGATCGACCTCGGCCATCTCGGCGAACATCCGACTTTGCGTCTGCGCCGCACAGCCGGTGACGACGATGCGCGCATGCGGGCGTTCGCGTTTCAGCTTGCGGATCGATTGCCGCGCCTGCGCCACCGCCTCGTTGGTAACGGCGCAACTGTTGATGACGATGGTGTCCGAAAGCCCCGCCTGCTCCGCCTCGCGGCGGATCACCTCAGATTCGAAGGAATTGAGGCGGCAACCAAAGGTGACGACATCGACGCCCATAACCGATCTCACGCCCAATCAAGCGACGCTGGCGAACAGCGCCGGATCGAAGCGGCCATCATACTCGAAATCGGCGGTGCCGGTCATCAGCACGTGATCGTCGCGCTCGCGCCACTCGATGCCGAGCTTGCCGCCGGGCAGTGTGATCTCGACGCTGCGATTGGCACGCTTCAGCCGCGCCGCCGCAACCGCCGTCGCGCAGGCCGCCGAGCCGCACGCTCTGGTGAGGCCGGCGCCGCGTTCCCAGGTGCGGATCGTGATGTGGTCGCGATCGACGATATGGGCGAGGGTGATGTTGGCGCGCTCCGGAAAGATCGGATGGTTTTCCAGCAGCGGCCCGAAACGTTCGAGATCGTAGGCATTGACGTCATCGACCCAGAAGATCGCATGCGGATTGCCCATCGAGACCACCGAGGGCGAATGCAGCACCGGATTGTCGATCGGCCCGACCTGCAGCTCGATGTAGCGGGTGTCACGGAATTCCTCAGCCAACGGAATGTCCTGCCAGCCGAACTTCGGCGCGCCCATGTCGACGGTGTAGAGATCGGGCGCCGGCCCCTGCCAGCAATTGAGCAGGCCGGCGCGGGTCTGGAACGTCGCTGATGTCTGGCCGGTCTTCTCGAAGATCCGCCGCACCACGCAACGCATGCCGTTGCCGCAGGCGCCGGCCTCCGAGCCGTCATTGTTGTAGATCGAGATGAACGCTTCGGTGCCGTCGAGCCGCGGCGGCTGCAGTACCATCAGCTGGTCATAGGGCACGCCGCCGGACGGCGAAGCCACGGCGCGCGCCTCCGCCGCCGACACCTGTGCCCGACCTTGTGCCGCTGAATCGCGCAGGTCGACGACGACGATCTCGTTGCCGATGCCGTTCATCTTGGCGAATGCGTGATTGGCGAGCGCGCTCATCGATTTTCCCAAATTCTGCCCGGTTATATGGCGAGTGGTGGCCAGTTAGCCAGCCTGAATGGCCCCATGACACATCTGTCATGGGACGAATGCAGAACTTGCGTGTTAGGAATATCGCACCTCGCGGACCGCGCGCCGGGACAGATCGAGCGGCCGTTCGAGGCAGGGGATGGAGAAAAACCGATGAACCGTATCAACACGCTCCGCGCCGCCCTGGTCGCGCTGCTGCCCTTGGCCGCGATCGCACTGGCAAGCCCGGCCCCTGCCCAGTCGCCGTCAGCCTCGCCCGCTCCCGCAGCGAGCCCGAGCCCGCCCCCTGCCCCTGCACCGTCGGCGACGCCGGTGCCCCCGCCGGCCGAGACCAAGTCGCCGGCCGACAGCCCGGCCGCAGCGCAGACCCCGGCGCCGGCGCCGGCCGCCCCAGTGCAGACCGCCGATCCCTTCGGCGAGCCGTTCACGCTGGAGCCGAAGAAGGTCGTGATGCTGAAGGGCACCGCCAATTGGGATTCCGCCTTCGACGCGCTGATCGAGGCGTTCAAGCAGCTCACCGCGCTGCTCGACAAGGACGGCGTCAAGGCAGCGGGCAATCCGATGATCGTCTACACCTCGACCGACGACACCGGCTTCACCTTCATCGCCGAGATCCCGGTCGATCAGGACGTCAAGAACCTCGGCAAGAACATGAGCATGGGCAATTCGCCTGACGGCAAGGCGCTGAAGTTCGTCCATCGCGGTTCCTACGACAACATGGACAACACCTATGAGGCGATCACCAACCACCTCGACGACAAGAAGCTCGAAGCCAAGGACACCTTTATCGAGGAATACATCACCGATCCGCTGAAGACCGCGGAGGACAAGCTTGTGATCAACGTCTACGTACCCCTGAAGTGAGCCAGATGACCCATCGCCTTCTCCTTGGCCTCCCCTTCGGCCTCTCCTTCGCCGTCCCCCTGATCGCGACCACGCTGCTGGCTGAGCCCGTACTGGCCAATGACGACTTTCCGCCGGCGGTTTCGGTCACCGGCGAGGCGACCGTGTCGGCGCCGCCCGACCAGGCGCAGCTTGACGCGGGCGTCACCACCGACGCCAAGACCGCACGCGAAGCCGCCGAAGCCAACAATGTGACGATGGGCAAGGTGCTGGCCGCGCTGAAGGGCGCCGGGATCGCGGAGAAGGACTTTCAGACCTCGCGGCTGTCGCTGCAGCCGCAATTCGCCAATCGTGGGCCGTCGTCGCCGAACGCCCCGCCCAGCATCGTCAGCTACCATGCGAGCAATCGCGTCACGATCAGGCTGCACGATGTAAGCAAGGTCGCCAGCGTCATCGACGTGCTGGTCGGCGCCGGCGCCAACGATATCGGCGGGCTCAATTTCTCGGTGTCGCAGGCCTCGAAGCTGCTCGACGAGGCGCGCGAAAAGGCGATCGCCGACGCCCGCCGCAAGGCCGAGATCTACGCCAAGGCCGCCGGCGTCACGCTCGGTGCGCCGTTGAATATCGCGGAGGTCGGCTCGGCGCCGGTCCCGGTGTTCCGTCCCAAGATGGCAACGGCCGGCTTCGCCGCGCCGACGCCGGTGGCGCAAGGCGAGGAAACACTGACGGTCAATGTCAGCGTCTCCTGGGCGATCAAGGAGAAGTAAGAGGCTACAGATCTCTCGTCTCCTTCCCCCCTGAAAGGGGGAAGGTCGGGATGGGGGTCAGCCGCAGGCTCCGCTGCAAGTGGAGGGAGCAGATCCCCACCCGCTTTGCCCTGACGAGCAAAGCGACCTCCCCTTTTCAAGGGGGGTGAAATCGTAGCCCGGATGAAGCGCAGCGCAATCCGGGGCCGACTTCTCCGCGGATGGACTTTCCCGGATTACGCTGCGCTTCATCCGGGCTACTTATCGCTCTAAATCTCGAACACCTGCCCGGGCTTCAACGTCAGAAACTTCTCGCGCGGCACGCTCGCCGCGTCGAGCGCTTCGCCAAGCGCGATCGCGGGCGCGTCGATCGCCTCGTCGGTCAACTGGAATGTGCCGTGGTGATGCGCCAGCGCCTGGGCGGCGCCACAATCGGCCAGCGCCTTCACCGCATCCTCCGGGTTCATGTGCTGGTCGCGCATGAACCAGCGCGGCTCATAGGCGCCGATCGGCAGTATCGCGAGCCTGAGCGGGCCATGCGCCTCGGCCACCCGGCGGAAATGCCCCCCGTTGCCGTAGCCGGAATCGCCGACGATGTAGAGCTTGCCGGCCGGCGTCTCCAAAACAAAACTCGCCCACAGCGCCTTGTTGCGATCGAACAGGCCGCGCGCCGACCAGTGCCGCGTCGGCACCAGTGTCGCGGCAAGGCCATTGCCGAACTCGACGCGCTGATGCCAGTCGAAGGCCTCGGCTTTGATCGCGGCATCGGATGCGCGCATCGTGACGTCGTTGCCGAGCGGTGTGATCACGCGAGGACCAAATGCCCCCGCAAGTTTCGACAGCGTCGCGACATCGAGATGGTCGTAATGGCCGTGCGACACCAGCACGACATCGATCCTGGGCAGTTTCTCGAACGCGATGCCGGGATCGTTGTGCCGCTTCGGCCCGGCGAAGCTGAACGGTGAGGCACGCATCGACCAGACCGGATCGAACAGGATGTTGAGGCCCGCGGTCTGGATCAGCCAGCTGGCATGGCCGACAAAGCAGAGCCGCACCTTGTCGCCCTCGACGCGGGGCGGCGGCGTATCGGCATGGGGGCTCGGCGCCCATTCCGGCCAGACCGCGCGCTTCCGGCCGCCCCCGAACTGCCAGCGCAGCACCTCACCAAGCGATTTCGGCGGCGAGCCGTCCCGATCGAAGAAGTGCAGGCCGTCGAAATGATCGGAGACGGGGCCGTCGTAGGTTTTCATGGTAGTCATCCAGATCGAGGGCACGCCGATTGCGGCGGCGGCTCCGGTCAAGGTTGCAAGAAGGCGGCGGCGGGTGATCAGCACGCGGGTTCCGGAATAGGAGGCAGGCTCCGGTTATATGGGTGGCAGCGGCGAATTCGGAACCAATAGGGCAAATCGACGTGATTTCAGTACCTTACTGTCCAAGCTGAGCGGATTTCAGCGAAACTTTCCTTGACTTTGCCGCCCCGGCGGCGTTTAACGCGGCCACTTTCTCGGAAAGCTGCGTCTTTTCGACCCGCCGACTGGTCCTGGTGGCCAGAGGCCAACGCCCGACAGCGCGATGCGCCCTCGGGCGCGAAAGTGTTTGGATTTCCTTCTCCCTCGCCCCGCTCTTGCGGGGAGAGGGTCGGGGTGAGGGGCTCTCTCCGCGCACTGTGCGTGTGGATAGCCCTGTACCCCCTCACCCGCCGCGCAAGTGCGTGGCGACCTCTCCCCGCAGACGGGGAGAGGTAAAAGAGGACAACGGCATTGTTCGACAATCTGTCGGAACGGCTTGGTGGCATTCTCGATCGTCTGACGGGGCGCGGTGCGCTGACCGAAAAGGACGTCGATGCCGCAATGCGCGAGGTGCGCCGCGCGCTGCTCGAGGCCGACGTCGCGCTCGAGGTGGTCCGTAGCTTCATCGACCGGGTCCGCGAGCAGGCGATCGGCGCCACCGTCGTCAAGTCGGTGACGCCGGGCCAGATGGTGGTGAAGATCGTCCATGACGAGCTCGTCGCCACGCTCGGCTCCGACGGCCAGACCATCGATATCAACTCCGTGCCGCCGGTGCCGATCATGATGGTCGGTCTGCAAGGCTCCGGTAAGACCACCACCACCGCAAAGCTCGCGCGCCGCATGGTCCAGCGCGACAAGCGCAAGGTGCTGATGGCCTCGCTCGACGTCTACCGCCCGGCGGCGATGGAACAGCTCGCGGTGCTCGGCCGCGACCTCGACATTCCGACGCTGCCGATCGTCGCCGGCCAGATGCCGCCGCAGATCGCAAGGCGCGCGTTGGAGGCCGGCAAGCTCGGCGGCTACGACGTCGTGCTGCTCGACACCGCCGGCCGCACCACGCTCGACGAAGACATGATGAAGGAGGCGGCCGAGATCAAAGCCGCCGCCAACCCGCACGAAGTGCTGCTGGTCGCGGATAGCCTCACCGGCCAGGACGCGGTCAACCTCGCGCGCTCGTTCGACGAGCGCGTCGGCCTCACCGGCATCGTGCTGACGCGCGTCGACGGCGACGGCCGCGGCGGCGCGGCGCTGTCGATGCGCGCCGTCACCGGCAAGCCGATCAAGCTGATCGGCACCGGCGAAAAGACCGACGCGCTGGAGGACTTCCATCCGAACCGCATCGCCGGCCGCATCCTCGGCATGGGCGACGTGGTCTCGCTGGTCGAGAAGGCCGCCGCCAATATCGACGCCGAGAAGGCCGCGCGCACCGCCGAACGCATGCGCAAGGGTCAGTTCGACCTCAACGACATGCGCGAGCAGCTGCAGCAGATGGCCAATATGGGCGGCATCGGCGGCCTGATGGGCATGATGCCCGGCATCTCCAAGATGAAGAACCAGATCGCGGCGGCCGGCATCGACGACAAGATCCTGAAGCGCCAGGTCGCGATCATCGACTCGATGACGCGGCAGGAGCGCAAGAACCCGGACATCCTGAAGGCGAGCCGCAAGAAGCGCATCGCGGCAGGTGCTGGCCAGAGCGTCGAGCACGTCAACAAGCTGCTGAAGATACATCGGAACATGGCCGACATGATGAAGGCCATGGGAAGCGGCAAACGCGGCCCGCTCGCCGGCATCGCGCAGGCGATGGGATTCGGCGGCGGCATGAAGCCGCCCTCGGCCGAGGAGATGAAGGCGCTCGCCGAGAAGATGCAGGGCGGCGCCGGCGGCGGTCTGCCCAACTTGCCGAAGGATTTGCCGGCCGGGCTGCGCGGCGGCTTGCCAAACGTGCCGGGCCTGACTGGCCTTTCCGGCAAGCCGATGCTGCCGGGCCTCGGCGGCTTCCCGGGCAAGAAGAAATGAGGAATTCGTCGCGACGGCTCGCATACGGCCGGAGCAACGCGGAATGCCAATCAATCGAACACATCGACCTTTGAAGGAGAACTGAATGTCCGTTGTTATCCGCCTCGCTCGCGCAGGCACCAAGAAGCGTCCCGTCTATCACGTCGTCGTCGCCGACTCGCGCTTCCCGCGCGATGGCCGCTTCATCGAGCGTCTCGGCCACTTCAATCCGCTGCTGCCGAAGGACAACGAGTCGCGCCTGAAGCTCGACATGGACAAGGTGAAGGCCTGGCTCGCCAAGGGCGCGCAGCCGTCGGATCGCGTCACCCGCTTCCTCGACGCCGCCGGCGTCAAGAAGCGCGCGCCGCGCAACAACCCGGAAAAGGCCGTGCCGCGCAAGGAGCGCAAGGCGCAGGCCGAAGCCGCCGCCAAGGCTTAAGGCTGAACGGCGACCACGGTGGCTGCACCGGTCTGTGTCGCCCGTATCGGCGCTGCGCATGGCGTGCGCGGCGCCGTCAGGCTTTGGACCTTCACCGAAGATCCGCTGGCCGTGAAGGACTACGGTCCGCTGATGACCAAGGACGGCACGCGCCAGTTCGAGGTCACGCATGTGCGTGAAGCCAAGGACCATCTGGTGGTGACGCTGAAGGGCGTCGCCAGCCGCGATGATGCCGAACGGCTCAACGGGCTCGAGCTCTACGTTCCGCGCGACCGGCTGCCGGACACCGACGACGGCGAATACTACCACACCGATCTGATCGGGCTCGCCGCGGTGACGACGACGGAGCAGCCGCTCGGCAAGGTGATCGCGATCCATAATTTCGGCGCCGGCGACATCATCGAGATCGCCCCGCCGCAGGGCGCGACGATGCTGCTGCCGTTCACCAATGCCGTGGTGCCGACTGTCGATCTCGACGGCGGCCGCGTGGTGATCGACCTGCCCAAGGAAATCGACGGCGACGATCCGTCGGCCGCCTGACCGAGAATAATTTTCAACCCGTCATCCGGCCCTGCTGCTCGAGCCAGTCGCAGAACACCGCGCTGTGCGGATCGTTGCTGCGGCCCGCCGGAAAATACGCGAAGTAGCTCCGCGCCGGCAGGCTGACATCCGGAAACGGCGTCACCAGGCGCCCGGCCGCGAGATCATCCGCGATCAGCGCGGTCGGTCCCATCGCGACGCCGAGACTGTCGAGCGCGGCCTGGATCGTCAGATAGAAGTGATCGAAGGTCAGCGCGGCCGCCGGCTCCAGCGCGGATTGCCCGGCCTCGGTGAGCCAGTCGCGCCACAGCCGCGGCATCGACGTGACATGCAGCAGCGTGTGCCTGGAGAGGTCCGCGATCTCATTGAGCGGCAGCTGCGCCAATAGCGACGGACTGCACACCGGCAATCTCCGCTCCGACACCAGGAAGCGCGACGAGAAGCCGTGGAAGGTGTCGGGACCACCGCGGATCACGACGTCGAATGATTCAGACAACGCATCCACCGGATCGTTCGACGTGCTCAGGCGCACCTCGATATCGGGATGCTCGGCGCGAAACCGGCTCATCCGCGGCAGCAGCCAACGCAGGCTGAAGGTCGCGAGTGCATTGACGCGCAATACCGCGACCGCCAGATCGCCGCGCCGCTCGCGATGCTGCTGCACGGCGGCGGAAATCCGGTCGAGCGCGGGGGCGAACTCCGCGAGCAATGCCGCGCCTGCCGGCGTCAGCACCACGCGCCGCACCGATCGCCGAAACAGCGATGGCGCCCCCAGCCATTCCTCGAGCAGGCGGATCTGCTGACTGACCGCGCCATGGGTCACGCTGAGCTCGGCGGCGGCTTCCTTGAAGCTGCCAAGCCGTGCGGCGGCCTCGAAGGCACGCACCGCATTGAGCGGCGGCAGGCTGCGGCGCGGGACGAACATGATCCCTCAATACAAGATTTTCTAACGCATGATCCGATTATTGCTGATTTGTGACAAGCGCCTTGGCGGCGCATACTGCCATGCAAGCTCCTTGTATAGCTTTCTTTTCTGAGGCCCCCTCCTGATGCTCGCCCGCCCAATCTTTAGATTTTCTTGCATTGAAGGGCGGCAATGAGCGTGTCGGCCGAAACCGGCACGACGCGGCCCGACCGTGCCCGGTCAACCCGCACCCTGACCGTGACCGGGCTCAACCACGCCCTCCACGACGGCTACACCGACGTCATCTACGTGCTGCTGCCGATCTGGCAGGCCGAATTTGCGCTGAGCTACGGGCTGCTGGCGCTGCTGCGCGGGCTCTATGCCGGCGCCATGGCCGGGCTGCAGATTCCGGTCGGGCGCATCGCGGAGCGGATCGACGGCAAGATCATCCTGATCGCGGGCACGGCGCTGTCGGCGCTCGGCTACGCGTTTGCTGGATTCTCCGGCGGTGTCATTGGCCTCGGCCTGGCGCTCGCGCTCTCCGGCGCGGGCTCGAGCACGCAGCATCCGATCGCATCCGCCGCGGTGTCGCGTGCCTATGGCGCGGCGGCGCGCGGGCCGCTCGGCATCTACAATTTCTCGGGCGATCTCGGCAAGGCGGCGATCCCGGCCCTGACCTCGATCCTGCTGGTGATCATGTCGTGGCGGCACACGCTGCTCATGCTGGCTCTCGCAGGCTTGCTCGTCGCGGTCTGCATCGCGCTCTGGATGCCGTCGGTCGGCAGGGGCGCCGAGCACAAGGCGACATCAGCATCGCGCGGCGCCAGCACAAGCGGCGGCTTTCGCTGGCTGCTCGCGATCGGAATTCTCGACACCGCGGTCCGGATGGGCTTTCTCACCTTCCTGCCGTTCCTGTTGCGCGACAAGGGCGCTTCGCTGCCGACCAACGGCCTCGCGCTGGCGCTGGTCTTCATCGGCGGCGCCGCGGGAAAATTCACCTGCGGCTGGCTCGGTGAGCGGGTCGGCACGCTGCGCACCGTGCTGATCACCGAAGGCGGCACGGCGGCGCTGATCGTCGCGGTGCTGGCGCTGCCGCTCGCACCGGCCATCGTGCTGCTGCCGCTGCTCGGCGTGATGCTCAACGGCACGTCCTCGGTGCTCTACGGCACCGTGCCCGAGCTCACCCCCGCGCATCAGACCGAGCGCGCCTTCGCGCTGTTCTATACCGGAACCATCGGATCCGGCGCGATCGCGCCTGTTATCTACGGCCTGCTTGGCGACGTGCTCGGCCCGACGCTCGCGACCGCGGCGACCGCGCTCACGGCGCTGGCGATCTGTCCGCTTGCCGTCGCGCTCGCGCGGCATCTCGCTGACGATCCGACGACGGCGTGACGCATGTCGTGCCTAAGCCCGGGCTACGGCCTGTCGTCTCCTTCCGCCTGAAAGGGGGAGGGTCGGGATGGGGGTCAGCCGCGGGCGACGCTGCAAGCTGACAGAACCGATCCCCACCCGCTTTGCTCTTGCGAGCAAAGCGACCTCCCCTTTTCAAGGGGAGGTTGGAGCGGATTGCGCTTCGCTGCATCCGGGCTACCTAAGCAATGGTGCCACGGAGGACAATAATGACAAGCACGCACAAGGCCTGGCGGCTGCACGCCCACAACGATCTGCGCTTCGAGGATGTCACGACGCCGAAGCCCGCGCCCGATGGCGTCGTGGTGCGGATCGAAGCCGGCATGGTGCTGTCCTACACCAACAGGCTGCTGTCCGGCGCGCTGCCCTACAGCCTGCCGCCGATGCCGTTCGTGCCGGGCACCAACGCGATCGCGCGCGTCGTCGCCGCGGGCGACAACGTCACGCATGTGCAAAGCGGCGACCGCGTATTCCTGAGCCCGCATCTGCGCGGCGACGTGCCGGATCGCGATCCGCCGCAGATCCTGATCGGCCTCACCGCCACGGTGACGACGCCGGAGGCGTTCGCACTGCAGACACGCTGGCGCGACGGTGTGTTCGCGGAGATCGCGCATTGGCCGGCCGCCTGCGTCACGCCGCTTGCCAATCTCGACGACAAGCCGGCCACCGAGCTGATCGGGCTCGCAAAACTGATCGTGCCGTTTGGCGGTTTGCAGCGCTCCGGCCTGCGCGGCGGCCAGACCATCATCGTCAACGGCGCGACCGGCTATTTCGGTTCGGGCGGTGTAATGCTCGCGGTCGCGATGGGCGCGGGCCGTGTGGTTGCGGTCGGACGCAAAGAGGCCGCGCTCGAGCAATTGCGCGATGCGTTCGGCCCGCGCGTCATTCCCGCCGTCGTCAGCGGCGATGCCGCAGCCGACCTTGCGGTCATCCGCCGCGCCGCCGGCGGCACCGCCGATGTCGCGCTTGATCTGCTCGGCGCCGCCAAGAGCACCTCGACCACACTGTCCTGTCTGCGCGCGCTCAGGGCGTGGCGGCCGGATGGTGCTGATGGGCAGCGCCGAGGTGCCGCTCGAACTCTCGTTCCGCGAGATGCTGGCGAATGACTGGGAGGTGGTCGGGCAGTTCATGTACGACCGCACGGCACCAGGCCAGCTCGCCGGCCTCGCCGCCGAAGGCCTGCTGGACCTGCGCAAGATCAACGTCGCGACCTTCAAGCTTGCCGACTTCCGCCGCGCAGTGGATGCGGCCGCGATGATGCAGAGCCTCGACCTCACGGCCGTGGTGCCGTAACCAGAGGCCATGACATCGCAAGACACCACAGCCCAGGCGACACCATGGCGCGCCACCGTGCTGACCCTGTTCCCGGACATGTTTCCGGGGCCGCTCGGCGTGAGCCTCGCGGGCAAGGCGCTGGCTGGCGGACTCTGGGCGCTGGAAGCGCGCGACATCCGGGCCTCGGCGACCGACAAGCACCGCAGCGTCGACGACACGCCGGCCGGCGGCGGTCCGGGCATGGTGCTGCGGGCCGACGTGCTGGCGGCGGCGATCGACGCTGCCGATATCGCGCCTGACCGCCCGCGCCTGCTGATGAGCCCGCGGGGTCGGCCATTGAGCCAGGCCCAGGTCGCGGAGCTTGCGGCCGGCCCCGGCCCCCTCATCGTCTGCGGCCGCTTCGAGGGTATCGACCAGCGGGTGATCGAGGCGCGGGGCCTCGAGGAGGTCTCGATCGGCGATTATGTGCTGTCCGGCGGCGAAATCGCCGCGATGGCCCTGATCGACGCCTGCGTCCGCCTGCTGCCGGGGGTGATGGGCAAGCAGGCCTCGGGAACCGAGGAAAGCTTTTCCGAAGGACTACTGGAATACCCCCAATACACCCGCCCGCAGGAGTTCGAGGGCAAGCCAATCCCGGAAATCCTGATTTCCGGCGATCACGCCAAGGTCGCGGCCTGGCGGCTGGCCCAATCCGAGGCCCTGACGGCGGCCCGGCGGCCCGATCTCTGGGCCCGCAAGGCCGGCCAAAAAGCCGCTCCGCGAGGGACAAAAAACAAGACAGACGGGTGACAAACCCTGCGCTTTGCCTTATACGGGCGGCCAAATCCGCACCCGCGCAGGATAGATGGACGTTTGCGCAGCCCGCGAAAGGCTGGGCGCGCCGCCGATGGAGATTTCAATGAACCTTATTCAGCAGCTCGAAAAAGAGCAGTTCGACAAGCTCGCCGCCACCAAGGATATCCCGGAATTCGGACCCGGCGACACCGTTATCGTCAACGTGAAGGTGGTCGAAGGCGAGCGCACCCGCGTGCAGGCCTATGAGGGCGTTTGCATCGGTCGTTCCGGCCAGGGCCTCAACGAGAGCTTCACCGTGCGCAAGATCTCCTACGGCGAAGGCGTCGAGCGCGTCTTCCCGGTGATGTCGCCGATGATCGACTCGATCAAGGTCGTGCGTCGCGGCAAGGTTCGTCGCGCCAAGCTTTATTATCTGCGCAACCTGCGCGGCAAGTCGGCCCGCATCGTCGAGAAGCAGGACCGCCAGACCGCCGTCGGCGAGTAACGTTTCCCTCAGGGGATGTGACCGAAAGCGCGGGGCCTGCCCCGCGCTTTTTTGTTGCGGCATACCTATCTGACGTGCAGGCCCGCGCATGGATCGATTGTCGCGGCTATAAGCCCTGTGTTAGAAATTTAGAATGGTTCCGGATCAAGCAAGCCAGCGCTGTCCAAGTCAGACCTGCAAGCGCGTCGTGATCGACGATCGCTCGCGGCTGCCCGGCCGCTTCTTCGGGCGCTTTGCTACGTCGGCAACATCAGAGCTTAGACGCGCAGCGTAACGCTGCCTCGACGCTTTCGCCTGCTCGCGCGCTTAAGACGCGCTCATGCCATTCCACCACTGAATTTCTTCTGGAGCTGAAGCTCATGTCCAAACCGACAACGCTGTACGACAAGATCTGGAACGACCATCTGGTCCACGAGGCCGACGACGGCACCTGCCTGCTCTATATCGATCGCCATTTGGTGCACGAGGTGACCTCGCCGCAGGCGTTCGAAGGACTGCGCGCCGCCGGCCGCAAGGTGCACGCGCCCGAGAAGACACTCGCCGTCGTCGACCATAACATCCCGACCACCGACCGCTCGAAGCCGAACCCCGATCCTGAAAGCATCGAGCAGATGCGGGTGATGGCGGAGAACGCCAAGGAATTCGGCATCGAGTATTACAACGAGTTCGACAAGCGCCAGGGCATCGTTCACGTCATCGGTCCGGAGCAGGGTTTTACGCTGCCCGGCACCACCATCGTCTGCGGTGACAGCCACACCTCGACGCATGGCGCGTTCGGCGCGCTCGCGCACGGCATCGGCACCTCCGAGGTCGAGCATGTGCTGGCGACGCAGACGCTGATCCAGAAGAAGGCCAAGAACATGCGGGCGATCGTCGACGGCAAATTGCCCGAAGGCGTGACCGGCAAGGACATCATCCTGGCGATCATCGGCGAGATCGGCACCGCCGGCGGCACCGGCTACGTGCTGGAATATGCCGGCGAGGCGATCCGTGCGCTCTCGATGGAAGGCCGCATGACGGTCTGCAACATGTCGATCGAAGGCGGCGCGCGCGCCGGCCTGGTCGCGCCCGACCAGAAGGCGTTCGACTTCCTGCGCGGCCGCCCGAAGGCGCCGAAGGGCGCCGCCTGGGACGCCGCGATGCGCTACTGGGAGACGCTGCGCTCCGACGAGGGCGCGCATTTCGACCACGAGATCCGGCTCGATGCGGCCAAGCTGCCGCCGATCGTCACCTGGGGCACGAGCCCTGAGGACGTCATCTCGGTGACCGGCTTCGTGCCCGATCCCGACAAGATCGCCGATGAGGCCAAGCGCATATCCAAGCATCGCGCGCTGAAATATATGGGCCTGACCGCCGGCACGAAGATCACCGACATCAAGCTCGACCGCGTCTTCATCGGCTCCTGCACCAACGGCCGCATCGAGGACCTGCGCGCTGCCGCGAAGATCGCCGAGGGCAAGACCGTCAACGGCAATGTCAACGCGATGATCGTGCCGGGCTCCGGCATCGTGAAGGAGCAGGCGGAAGCCGAAGGCCTCGACAAGATCTTCATTGCGGCCGGCTTCGACTGGCGCGAGCCGGGCTGCTCAATGTGCCTTGCGATGAACCCGGACAAGCTGAAGCCGGAAGAGCGCTGCGCCTCGACCTCGAACCGCAACTTCGAGGGCCGCCAGGGCTTCAAGGGCCGCACCCATCTGGTGTCGCCCGCGATGGCCGCGGCCGCCGCGATCGCTGGACACTTCGTCGACGTCCGCGACTGGCGCTAAGGCAAGCGTCAGATTTTTTTTGACGCGTTTTCTTCACGCGAAACGGGACACTTCGCTCGAAAACGCTATTGCTTCGTCTCAAGCTCGAGCCGTTTCGGAAACGGCTCGTTAACGGGGCGCACGCACACTACCTCCTTGCGAAAACAAGCCTTCGCAAGGAGCGCGTGCCGTGGCCGATAAACCCGAATTCGTCGACATGATCAGCGACGCGACGCGCCAGAAGCGCCGTCGTGCCGTGGCGCGCATCATCGATCCGCTTCCCGAGGTGAAGGAAACCTCACGCCTCAGCCACTGGCCGCCGGAGCGCTGGACGCAATGGCGGATGGAAAACCTGACGCCGTGGAAGATAAAGTCCTGGAAGCTGAAGAACTGGGACTAACGCCCCTTTCTTGACGCGTTTTCTTCACGCGAAGCGGCGCTCGAACACGCTCCAGCGCGCAAAGAAAGAGACCCAACAAGACGGGCGCCGGAGGCGCCCGCTGTCATTTCAAACTTTACCAATAGACCCGGTACGGCCGCCAGTAGTGGCGGTGGTGCCACCACGGCCGGCAGATCCGGCGCGGTCCGTAGTAGGTCCAGACCACCCGGCAGCGGCGGTGATGGTAGTAGGCCGGGTAATAGTAGGACGATCCGTAGAAGAAACGCCGGTGATGGAAGTGTCGGCGGTAATAGGGCCGATAGCCGTAGCGATAACCGCCGCCGTAGAAGCGATGGTAGCCACCATAATGGCGATGGAAGCCGCCGTAGCGATAGCCGCCATGGAACGCCGGCGCGGCGCGGAAGCCGCCACCGTGGAAGCCACCGCCGTGAAAGCCGCCGCCGTGGAATCCACCACCGCGGAAGCCGCCACCATGAAAACCTCCGCCGCCGTGGCCGCCACCGCCGTGCCGGACCTGGGTCGTCATGGCATCGGCCGCAGACCTTGCCGCGGGCGCGGCGGCCGGGCTCGCCAGCGACAGCGCTTCGGCGCGCTGCTGCGAAGCAACCGACAATGCGAAGACAGCGGCCGCCGCAACGCCGAGACGGCGCACCAATCCGCGCCGCAAATAGCTCTCCCTCATCTCTGAACCTCCCTGACAACGGCAACGAGCACCAAGCTGCATGGCAGCCGGCTTCATTGCGTTCATTGCAGTCGCTCCCGGCATGACGCTAGAAACCGCTGACTGAATGCGTCATGAACGCGCAAAACGCTGCGACGAAGCGTCCGGGAGAAACGTCAGTGACTGTCTATGTTATCGTGCAACTCAAGATGACCGATCGCGCCGCCTATGATCGGTATCAGGCGCGCTTCTTCGACGTGTTCAGGAAGTTCAACGGACGCCTGCTGTCGGCCGACGAACAGCCCGCGGTGCTCGAGGGCAGCTGGGATCGCGACAAGCTGGTGCTGATGTCGTTCCCTGACGAAGCCGCATTCCGCGCCTGGTCGGAGTCGCCCGAATATGTCGAGCTCTCGAAGGATCGCAAGGCGGGTGCGCAGGGCATTGTGCTGCTGGCGAAGGGCTTCGCGCCCTGAGGCGGACGGAGCAGCTCCGATCGGAGCTGCTCTCTCGTTGCAGCGCTGATGTCGCGCCCGGCGCGACGGCGCGCATCACCAGAACGGGCCGAACCCGAAGCCGAAGGTGAATGGCGCCGGCGCGGCATAGGGATAAGGCCGATAGTAATAGGGCCGCCCGTAATAATAGGAGCCGTACGGCCGATAATAGGAATAGGGCCGGTAGTACGGCCGGTAATAGGGACGGTAGCCGTGGTGATAGTGGCGACGATGGTAATGGTGGTGATGGCGCTGCGCGCTGATATCAGTCGCCTTGCCTGCTTGCCGCTGCGGTGCCGCGGCCTGCGGCTTGGCTGATGCCGCGGCGGTTGCCGATGCCGGCGCCGTCAACGCGAACGCGACAGCCGCAACACCGATCCATCTCATCATGATCAACTCCTGCAGATTGCGATTGATATCATCTCGCGTGGGCGAATCTGCCGGTTTGATGGCTGAGAACGACAACAGGCCCGCTGCTCACGGGCCTGTGTCTCATCTGCGCTGATACGCCGCGCGATCAACGGCGCCAGTGGCGACGATGCCCCCAGCCGCGGTGATGTCCGCGATGCCAGCCACGATGCCAGCCGTGCCCACCCCAGCGTACCTGCGTGGTCGCCTGGTTCGCGTTGTCCTGAACCGTGGCGGCTGTGCCCGGCGTGGCGAGCGACATCGCGCTTGCACGCTCGGCCGGCGCCGCCACCACCAACACGGCACCGACAGCCGCGAGCCCCAGAACCTTCATCGCCTTCATGAATTGTCTCCTTGATCCCTTGAAGTCACGTCTTGCAACGACGACTCGAACTTCTGCTTGACGCGTTTTCCTCACGCGAACCGGTGTCCGTCCCGCATCACGCGCGGGACAGGCTCCGCTGGAAAACGCTTCAGCTTTCGAATCGACGCCGTTGCCGCGACGCAGATCGCTAGCAGAATGCGGACGACGTGAATGGGAAGTGAATGACTGCGCCACGAACATGAATGCTGCCGGCGCGCTTCAGGTTCCGGCACTGCGCGCGATTTTTCGCGTTCGTGTGCAAACGACATAGACGATGGTCGTATCTCGCGTTCTGTCCGTTGCGGGATTGCCATGACACAAACGCGCACGCAGGTGGCTGCTTCGAACAGCCCTCGCGGCGCTCTGCGGTTCCATCATGCTCGGCGATGTCGCGCTCGCCTCGCAAGGACCGGGCGACGACATCGGCACCGCGAGCCATCGCACGCAGATGCTGATGGCGGCGGCGGTCTATGGGGCGACAGGTTTGATCGCGGCTGTTGCGATGATCGGCGCAACGCGCCGACATACGCGTAACTAGCCCGGCCGCCAGAAGCAGTTCATGCGCGGCGTGATCACGGTACCGCTCGGCCGGTGCTCCTGCACATAGGTCGCGGTGCAGTCGCGCACGGCGTTCGGACCGGGGTTGTAGCGCGGGATGACATCGGGTTCCCAATGATCGGGCCGGGACCGGTAGATCGGCACGCGCTTCAGCCGGCGGCGCTCGACGACGCGCGTGCGCGCGACCGGTGCCGCCTCGCCGACGCGCGCCTCAGCCGCCGCGCTCTGTGCCTGCGCCTTTGTCGCCGGGAGCGAGAGCCCGACTGCTACAGCCAACAGCGCTGTCGCCACGATCCGTTTCATTACGCCCACCCAAGCTCGATTCTTGAGCCCCATTCGTGGGCGGCACGGTCTCCCATTGCGCCGCCAAGGTCAACTGCGCTGGCGCCGCCGATAGCACTCGCGCTAAAGGAGTGTCATGTGGACCACAGAAAAAGCCCCCTCGCTGGCCGAGATGGAGGCCATGGCGCACGAGGTTTTCGAGCGCCTGCCCAAGACGTTCCGGGCCCTCTGCGAGGGCCTGATCATCCGCGTCGACGACTTTCCGACCGACGAGGTGCTCGACGAGATGCAGGCCGAGAGCGAGTTCGACCTGCTCGGCCTGTTTCAGGGCATCGGCCTGCCGCAGCAGAGCCATAGCGACGTGGCCCGGCTGCCCAACCTGGTCTGGCTGTACCGCCGGCCGATCCTGGATTACTGGGCGGAGCACGACGAGACCCTCGGCCACATCGTTCGCCACGTGCTGATCCATGAGATCGGGCACCATTTCGGCCTCTCCGACGCCGATATGGAGGCGATTGAGGCCGATGCGGGCTAAAACGGAAAAGGGCTCCAGCCCTGCAGAAATGGCCCTTTTACCGCTGTCACATTCGCGATAAACATCCGGCAGATATCCGCTATTTTTTTCCCGGGAAGAGCACCGATGGACAAGTTCACCACGCTGGAAGGCGTCGCGGCGCCGCTGAAGATCATCAATGTCGACACCGACATGATCATTCCGAAGCAGTACCTCAAGACCATCAAGCGCACCGGCCTTGGCAAGGGGCTTTTCTCCGAGGAGCGCTACAAGGATGACGGCAGCGAGAACCCGGATTTCGTCCTCAACCAGCCCGCCTATCGCAACGCGAAGGTGCTGGTCGCCGGCGACAATTTCGGCTGCGGCTCGAGCCGCGAGCACGCGCCCTGGGCACTGCTCGACTTCGGCATCCGCTGCGTGATCTCGACCTCGTTTGGCGACATCTTCTACAACAACTGCTTCAAGAACGGCATCCTGCCGATCCGCGTGTCGCAGGAGGACCTCGACAAGCTGTTCGACGACGCCGAGCGCGGCGCCAATGCGACGCTGACCATCGACCTCCCCAACCAGGAGATCCGCGGTCCCGACGGCGGTAAGGCCAAGTTCGAGATCGACCCGTTCCGCAAGCACTGCCTGATCAACGGCCTCGACGACATCGGCCTGACGATGGAAAAGAAATCGTCGATCGACAGCTACGAGACCAAGCTTAGGGAACGCGCCTGGGCTTGAGGCTCAGCCCATCATCGTGCCCCGGTGCCGTCAGGCGCCGGGGCTTTTCTTTGCCGAATTCGCTCGCCGCAAACCCGCCGATAGCTGACGCGCATGCTGCCTGACATCGTCACCTTCTGGCACGGCTCGATGGACGCGCTGCGCCAGACCTGCCTGCGCTCGCAGGCGGCGGCGGGGCACAAGGTCACCGTCTACAGTTTCGATCCGATTCCCGGCCTGCCCGACGGTATCGGCAATGCCGAAGCAGAAGCCGTGCTGCCGCATTCGTTCGCGGAGAAGCTGCGCCCGGCGGAGCCCGACGGCTCGTGGCGCGACTGGACCATGCTGCAGTTCAGCGACTTCTTCCGCATGCGGCTGATGGCGCGGCGCGCCGGTCTCTGGCTCGACGCTGACGTGCTGCTGCTGAAGGGCGTCGAGCTCGATCCGGCCAAGCCCTATTTTGCCTGGGAGCGGCCGCGGCAGCTCGGCAACTCCGTGCTGTATCTGCCGCCCGACGATCCGATCGTGCGCGCCTTCGATGCGCTGATGCAGCAGGACGAGCTGATCCCGGACTGGCTGGCGCTGCGCCATCGCCTGACCTTTGCGATGCGCCGGCTGCGCGGCAAGTCCAATCGCCTCGCCGACATCCGTGTCGCGATCTACGGCCCGGCGGCGCTCACCGCGCTGGCGCGCCGCGCAGGCGAATTGCAGCACGCGCTGCCGAAGCGATCATTCTACGCCGTGCACGCCGAGCCGAGACTGTTCTTCGAGCCATCGGATTTTTCGAAGTACCTGAACGATCCCGGGATCATCGGCCTGCACATCTCGCCGAAGGGACGCGGCAAGGAGGCGCCGATCCCGGGCAGCCTCTACGCGTGGGCGGCGGAGAGGTTTGGGACGCGATAATCACCCTCACCTGGAGGGGCGCACCGCCAAATATGGAAAACAACCCCATGCAAAGTAGCCGGCGACTGCCGGCTCGACATGGCAGCTTGACTCGTCGGGCAAATCAGCGGCACTCTTCTATTATTCAGAAATTATGCGAGCGCCCCGCGGCTATGGCATATCATGGGCGTCGGAGAGGTTTGGCAGCTGATACAGGCGCGGTCTTACCCTCTCCCCTTGTGGGAGAGGATGCGCTCGCGAAGCGAGTGCGGGTGAGGGGTTTCTCTCCGCACGGATAAATCTCGCTAGCGGAGACAACCCCTCATCCGGCGCTTCGCGCCACCTTCTCCCACAGGGAGAGAAGGGACGCTTCGCTGGGCTAATGCCCCATCGCGGCGATCGCATCGGCGATCGCGATGGTGCGCCTGGCCATCTCGGCGTGCAGGCGCTCGACCATGCGGCCGTCGAGCTGGATCGCGCCGCGCGAGGCGTTCTCCGGCTTCTCGAAGGCGGCAATGATCTTGCGCGCCTCGGCGACCTCGGCCTCCGGCGGCGTGAAGATCGCGTTGCAGGCATCGATGTGGCTCGGATGGATCAGCGTCTTGCCGTCGAAGCCGAGATCGCGGCCCTGCGCGCATTCCTCCGCGAAGCCGTCGACATTGCTGATGTCGCTATAGGGCCCGTCGAGGATCTCGAGCCCGTGCGCGCGGGTCGCCAGGATGCAATGCGTGATCATCGGAATCATCGCCGCGCGGCCCGGCTTCATCCGGATCCGGGTTTCGCGGGCAATGTCGTTCGGCCCGAACACGAAGCCGGCGAGCCGGGTTTCGGAATCCTTCGATGCCGCGGCCAGCTTGTCGGCGTCGAGCACCGCGCGCGCGGTTTCGATCATCGCCCAGACCCGGATCGAGGCAGGCGCACTGATGTCGCTGAGGCGATCGGCGACGGCGTTGAGATCGTCGACGGTCGAGATCTTGGGAACCAGGATCCCGTCCGGCTGCGACTTGCCGGCCATGCCGATGTCGTCGACCCACCAGGGCGTGTCGAGCGCGTTGATGCGGATCAGAACCTCGCGCTTGCCAAAGCCCTTGGCCGCGACCGCCTTGGCGATCTGCTCCCGCGCCGTGGCCTTGGCGTCAGGGGCGACCGCATCCTCAAGGTCGAGGATAATGCCGTCCGCCGGCAGCGTCCGGGCCTTTTCCAGCGCCCGTGCATTCGATCCCGGCATGAACAACAAGCTGCGGCGCGGACGGATCATCGACATTCTCCTGGGGGCTCGGGCTCCGCCGGTGTCCATTGTTTGGGCATCGGGCGGGAACCATTCTTCAACGCTGCCGTATCATCTCAGGCCACACGCCGAAAGTCTTGTTCCCGTTACCCGCATGTGGTTAGCCAGAGACCATGAAATTCTTTCCGAAGCAGTTGATCGACGGCTACCGGACGTTCGCGACCCAGCGGCTGCCGACCGAGCAGTCGCGCTACCAGGACCTCTCGGAGCGCGGCCAGTTTCCCGAGACCATGGTGATCGGCTGCTGCGACTCCCGCGTCTCGCCGGAGGTGATCTTCGACGCCGGCCCCGGCGAGTTGTTCGTGGTCCGCAACATCGCCAATCTGGTTCCGGTCTATCAGCCCGACAGCAACGCCCACGGCGTCTCGGCCGCGCTGGAATATGCCGTGACCGTTTTGAAGGTGAAGAACATCGTGGTGCTGGGCCACGCGCAGTGCGGCGGCATCCGCGCCTTCGTCGACAAGATCAAGCCGCTCACGCCCGGCGACTTCATCGGCAAATGGATGCAGATGTTCATCAAGCCCGGCGAAATCGTCGAGCAACGCGAGCATGAGACCATGCAGGATTTCGTCGTCCGCATCGAGAAGGCCGCGGTGTTCCGCTCGCTGGAGAACCTGATGACCTTCCCGTTCGTGCGCGAACGCGTCGAGAGCGGCGAGATGCAGCTGCACGGTGCCTATTTCGGCGTCGCCGAGGGCTCGCTGTTCGTGCTCGACCGGGTCGCGAAGGAATTCATCAGCGTCCGCGACGAGCTGAAATCAGACCAGTAATCTACTCGTCGCCGTGATGGCCGCTGCCCCAGCGGTCGGAGATCGCGAGCATGAAGGACGACACCACGAATACCAGGTGCACGCCGACCAGCCAGGCGAGCTTGCTGGGGTCGAACGCGGTATCGAGGTTCATGAACGCCTTCAGCACCTGAATCGCCGAGATCGCGACGATCGACGCCAGCAGTTTTTGCTTCAGGCCGCCGAAATCGACCTTGGTCATCCAGTCCGGCCAATCCGGATGCCCTTCCGGATCGATCTTCGAGACGAAGTTCTCGTAGCCCGAGAACACCACGATCAGGATCAGATTGCCGGTCAGCGAGATGTCGATCAGCGCCAGCACGCCGAGAATGATGTCGGATTCCTTGGCATCCGGCACATGCAGGATGAAGTGCCACAGCTCCATGCAGAACTTGAACAGCAACGCGGCGAGGCTGATGACGAGGCCGAAATAGAACGGCGCCATCAGCCAGCGGCTGTTGAACAGCAGGTTCTCGAAACGGCGTTCGACCCGCTTCAGCGTCGGATTGGGCCGATAGGTCCCCGGTTGTTCCGCTTCCGCCATGCCACGCGCTTCCTGACGCCGTATTCCCGCGGCAGCTTTTTTATGCCGCCTTCTGCTTGGCGGTGATCAGCTTGCGGTTGATCAGGACTTCGGCGATCTGCACGGCATTGAGCGCCGCGCCCTTGCGCAGGTTGTCCGACACGCACCAGAACGACAGGCCGTTCTCCACTGTCGCGTCCTCGCGGATGCGGCTGATATAGGTCGCGTCCTCGCCGGCCGCCTCATAGGGCGTGACGTAGCCGCCCGGCTCGTGCTTGTCGATCACGAGGCAGCCCGGCGCGCGGCGCAGGATGTCGCGCGCCTCGTCCGGCGTGATCGGATTGGCGAACTCGACGTTGACGGCTTCGGAGTGACCGACGAAGACCGGCACGCGTACGCAGGTCGCGGCGAGCTTGATCTTCGGATCGAGGATCTTCTTGGTCTCCGCCATCATCTTCCACTCTTCCTTGGTGTAGCCGTCTTCCATGAAGACGTCGATCTGAGGAATGACGTTGAAGGCGATGCGCTTCGGAAACTTCTTATTGACCAGCTCGTCGTTGGTGTAGACGGCCTTGGTCTGCGAGAACAATTCGTCCATCGCGTCCTTGCCGGCGCCCGACACCGATTGATAGGTCGAGACCACGACGCGCGTGATCGTCGCCTTGTCGTGCAGCGGCTTCAGCGCGACGACGAGCTGCGCGGTCGAGCAGTTCGGGTTGGCGATGATGTTCTTCTTGGTGAAGCCGGCGGTCGCATCCGCGTTCACTTCGGGCACGATCAGCGGCACATCCGGGTCCATGCGCCAGGCCGAGGAGTTGTCGATCACGACCGCGCCGGCGGCGCCGATCTTGGGCGACCATTCCTTGGAGACCGAGCCGCCGGCCGACATCAGGCAGATGTCGATGTCGGAGAAGTCATAGTGCTCGAGCGCCTTCACCTTCAGCGTGCGGTCGCCATAGGAGACCTCGATGCCGACGCTGCGGCGCGAGGCCAGCACGACGACCTCGTCGGCGGGGAATTTGCGCTCGTCGAGAATGTTGAGCATTTCGCGCCCGACATTGCCGGTCGCTCCGACCACCGCGACTTTGTAACCCATCGTTCACTCTCCGACGAAAAATGCCCGTTCCCCCGCAAGCTGCGGAAAGGGAAGAGGCAGCGCTTCTATGCGAGAAACCCCGTCAAGACAACGTTGCGTAGCTTTTGAGCGTTTTGATGCGTTTATTTCGGGCCGATCCGGCCGCGCCCCATCATACGAGAATTCCGTCAGCGCTGACGAGCTTCGTCGACGAGGTGTACGCCACGCTCTCCCGGCTGTTCGCCTATGTCGCCGTGCTCGCGCTGTTCGTCGTCCTCGGCAACTATCTATGGAAGCAACTGCCCGACGCAACGGCGATGGCGGCCCCTGCCGCCGCAGGCTGGAGCCCGGCCGGCCGCACGGCGCCGGTCTTTGCCGTGAGCCGGCTCGATCTGCGAGATAAAACAGAGACTTACGAGATCCTCCGGCACCCCGAGGGCGGCCGCAAGGACGTCTTCCGTTGGGCCGATGCCAACGGTGCAACAGTCGCCGAGCTGGAAATCTACCGCCCCGGCGGCGAGGCCATGGGGCCTGCGGCCACCGAGATTGCCGGGCGGCTCGCCCCGGGCGGCGTCCGCGAGCTCGAGGCGGCCGGCATCGTCGACAGCAAGTTCGGCAGCGTCACCTTGCTGCGCCCGGCGCGGCAGGACGGCGACCGTGCCTGCCTCGGCTTCCTCAAGCAGGCCGACGCACCTGACCTCCGGATCTCCGGCTGGACCTGCCAGGGCGCCAGCCTGCCGGCCCGGCGCGCCGCGATCATCTGCATGCTGAACCGCCTGACCCTGCTGGCCGCGGGCAACGATCCGCGGCTCGCCGCCCTGTTCGCGCATGCCGAGCTCAAGCGCACCGACTGCGTTACCTCCGGCGCGCCGGCCCTGTCGGCCGACTGGGTCATGGGCAGCGAGAACCCGCGCCTGCGCGGCGCCCTTTGATGGCGAGACCGTGGCAAGGCACTGGTTTTCATGAAACTTTTGCGCTTGGACACGCATTATCTCGGCCGGTGTGGCGCAATTGACCTAGTGACGGCCTCCCCACCATGGCTACAATGTGTTCCGAGTGATTTTGGCGGACGCGCCAGCCCCGATGGGGCCGTAATGACGAGGATGCGATGACCTTGAAATTCCCTGCCGCGAACAAGCTCGTGGTGTTGCTTGCCGCGGCTGCCGTCACCGCAACCGCGTTCGGCATGACCGCGGCCAGCGCGCAGAGCCCGGCCAAGCGCAAGCAGCAGGAGCAGTATGACCGCGACGGCCGCCGCTATTACGGCGCCCAAGGTCCGAACCGTGTCTATCAGCAGGGCCCGCGCACCCGCGTTTACGTCACCACGCGCTCGTGGCTCGACGCCGGCACCGAAGTGCTGCCCGGCGACCGCAAGTTCAACGACTACGCCTATCCGCCGGATATCGGCTATCCCTCGTTCGCGCGCGAGAACAACAACCGCCCGATCGATCGCCAGCCGCTCAGCCCGCCGGCCGATCTCGGCGGCTATCCGCGGAATTTCCCGCTGTACTGAGACGTCGCACCCGGCGTCGTCCCGGCGAAGGCCGGGACCCATACGCCGCGGCCTCTCGATCTGAAATGATTGTTCGCCGATCTTCGTAACCATCGACATCGGTGGTTATGGGTCCCGGCCTTCGCCGGGACGACATCGTGTTTGTGTCAGCCGCGCGCCATCACGCGTGCAGCTTCTGCAATTCCTTCAGGATCGCCTCGCCCATTTGGCTCGTGCTGGCCGGCGTGGTGCCTTCCGACTTGATGTCGGCGGTGCGCAGGCCGCTGGCGAGCACGGCCGCGATCGCGGCATCGACCTTGTCGGCGAGCTCGCCCATGTCGAAGGAATAGCGCAGCGCCATGCCGAACGACGAGATCATCGCGATCGGATTGGCGAGGCCTCGGCCTGCGATATCGGGCGCCGAGCCGTGCACCGGCTCGAACAGCGAGCGCCGCTTCTTCGTCTTCGAGTCGACTTCGCCGAGCGAGGCCGACGGCAGCATGCCGAGCGAGCCGGTCAGCATCGCCGCGATGTCGGACAGCATGTCGCCGAACAGATTGTCGGTCACGATGACGTCGAACTGCTTCGGCGCCTTGACGAGGTTCATGCCGCCGGAATCGGCGAGCTGGTGCTCGAGCGTGACGTCCTTGTATTCGCGCGCGTGGACCTGGGTCATGACCTCGTTCCAGAGCACGCCCGACTTCATGACGTTGCGCTTCTCCATCGACGTCACCTTGTTGCGGCGCTTGCGCGCCAGGTCGAAGGCGACGCGGCCGATGCGCTCGATCTCGTAGGTGTCGTAGACTTGGGTGTCGACCGCGCGCTTCTGGCCGTTGCCGAGATCGGTGATGGTCTTCGGTTCGCCGAAATAGACGCCGCCGGTGAGCTCGCGGACGATCATGATATCGAGACCCTCAACCACGTCGCGCTTCAGGCTCGAGGCCTCGGCGAGCGCCGGGTAGCACACCGCCGGGCGCAGATTGGCGAACAGGCCGAGATCCTTGCGCAGCCGCAGCAGGCCGGCCTCGGGACGCACCTCATAGGGCACGCTGTCCCACTTCGGGCCGCCGACCGCGCCGAAGATCACGGCGTCCGCCGCCGTCGCCTTGGCCATGTCGCCCTCGGAGATCGACACCTTGTGGGCGTCATAGGCGGAACCGCCGACCAGGCCCTGCTCGGTCTCGAACTTCGCGATGCCCTGCGCATTCAGCCAGTCGATCAGGCGCTGCACCTCGGCCATCACTTCGGGGCCGATGCCGTCGCCGGGGAGAAGCAGCAGTTTATGGGTCGCCATGGTGTTACCTCGAGCTAATCGTTGTTGTCGTTGCCGGGCAAGAGCGCGAAGCGCGTCCTCGCACAGATGACCCGGCAATCCATCCCGCTTCGAAAGGCCTTTGAAGATGGATGGATGCCCGGGTCGAGCCCGGGCATGACGAGCGGGGAAATCCGGCCGGAGTGCTAAAACGCCGGAGCCGGATTGGCAAGGCACCCTGGATCGGCCCAGAATGGTCCCAACGGGCAACCCGCGCCTTCAGAAGCCAACAAGACGGACCTCATGACCGCAGCCATCGTCTACGCCTTCGCCTCGGCCATTTTCCTCGGCGCCGGGGTGGTGCTGGCGCAGCTTGGCCTGCGCACCGTCGAGCCGCTGTCGGGCGCCGCGATCAGCGTGCCCACTTTCACCCTGCTATTCCTGGTGCTGTCGCCGCTGATCCTGCATGGCGAGCCGCTGGTCTGGCGTGCGCTGCCGATCTTCATGGCGATCGGGCTGTTCTTCCCGGCCTCGCTGACGCTCCTGACCTTTGCGTCAAACCGGGCGCTGGGACCGGTCATCACCTCGACGCTGGGCAATCTGGCGCCGCTGTTTGCGGTCACCGCCGCCGTGGTGCTGCTGCACGAGCCCTTGCTGCCGCAGCAGCTCATCGGCCTCGTCGTCGCGGTCGCGGGCGCCGCCATCATCACCGTGACGAGGCCGCGCGACCTCGGCCATTGGCGCAGCTGGGCGCTGCTGCTGCCGCTCGCGAGCGCGCTGGTGCGCGGCATCGTGCCGCCGATCGCCAAGCTCGGCCTTGCGATCTGGCCGAGCCCGCTATGGGCCTGCCTGGTCGGCTACGTCATGTCCTCGCTGGTGGTGCTGACCGTGCAACGGGTCCGCAAGGGCAGCTTCATGGTGCAGGCGCCGCGCGAGGGCCGGTTCTGGTTCGCGCTGACCGGGATCAGCAACGGGCTCAGCGCGCTCAGCCTGTTCGCCGCGGTCCGCAACGGCCCGATCACGCTGGTGGCGCCGCTCGCCGCTATCTACCCGCTGGTCACCGTGGCGATGAGCACGGTGGTGCTCAAGCATGTCGAGATCACCGCGCGGATCGTCGGCGGAACCCTGCTGACCGTGATCGGCGTCGCGCTGGTCCTGATCGCCTGATTGCCTGATACGCAAGACAGTGTTGCGGGCATCGGCGCTGGGCAGCGCCGCCGCGGCCTGTCACAATGGCCGCATTGCCGGAGTGAATTGTGAGAGCCCCCGCCCCGTCCTACCCGCATGCCGCGCGGCTGATCCTTATTCTGTCGCTCGCACCGACGGTCGGTCTCGGCATCGGCCGGTTCGCCTATTCGCTGGTGCTGCCCGACATGCGCGAGCAGCTGGCCTGGTCCTATTCGGCCGCCGGCTTCATGAACACGATCAACGCCGCCGGCTATCTGGTCGGCGCGCTGCTCGCCTCACGCCTGATCGAACGCTTCGGACTTGCCGCATCGGTGCGCTGGTCGACGCTGGCCTGCGCGCTGTCGCTGGCGCTTTGCGCCCTCACGGGCAATTTCGTGGTGCTGAGCTTTGCCCGCCTGCTGGTGGGCTTCGCCGCCGCGATTGGCTTCGTCGGCGGCGGCGCGCTCGCGGCAACCATCGCGCAATCGCGACCCGAACGCGCGAATTTCCTGCTCAGCCTGTTCTATGCCGGGCCGGGCGTCGGCATCCTCGCATCGGGCTTGATCGCGCCGTTCGTGCTGCAGGGCTTCGGCGCCGGCTCGTGGTGGATCGTGTGGTGGGCGATGACGCTACTTTCCGCGATCATGACCGTGCCGCTGATGCTGGCGCCGCTCCACGCCAACACCGCCGCCGGCGGCATCGTGCGGACCCAATTCGCTGTCATGCCGGTCCTGATCTACCTCGCCGCCTACTTCCTGTTCGGCGCCGGTTACATCGCCTACATGACTTTCATGATCGCCTATGTCCGGAACGGCGGCGGCGGCGCAGCTGCACAGAGCGCGTTCTGGAGCCTGATCGGCGTCAGCGCATTCGTGACGCCCTGGGTCTGGGGGCGGGTGCTGGCGCTCGACCGCGGCGGGCTCGCCACCACCATCATCCTCGGCGTCAACGCGCTCGGCGCCAGCCTGCCGATCTTCGGGCATTCGCCGCTGCTGCTGGCGATCTCGGCGCTGGTTTTCGGCGTCGCCTTCTTCGCCGTGGTCGGCTCGACCACCGCCTTCGTGCGTTTCAACTACCCGCCGCAATCCTGGCCGACCGCAATCGCGGCGATGACCATCGCGTTCGGCATCGGCCAGACGCTCGGACCGATCGTGGTCGGCGCCATCACCGACGCGGTCGGCAGCCTGTCATTTGCGTTGAACGTCTCGGCCGCGATGCTTGCGCTCGGCGCGCTGCTGTCGGCGTTTCAGAGGAAGGTCCTCTCCCAGCGTCGTCCCGGCGAAGGCCGGGACCCATAACCACAGCTGGTTGGGATGGAGGGGAGCGTCTCCCAGCCTGCCTATTCCCTCGGCCGCGGGGTATGGGTCCCGGCTCCCGTGCGCAATTGCGCACTAGGCCGGGACGACGGCTAACTCCCGCTGAACGAATTGTAGCCCTGGTCTTCCCAGTAGCCGCCCTTGTAGTCGTTGGTGACTTCCATCGAGAGCACGTATTTCGGGTTCTTGAAGCCGAGCTTGGTCGGGACCCGGATCTTCATCGGAAAGCCGTAGGCGCGCGGCAGGATCTCGTCGGCGAATTTGAACGTCATCTGGGTCTGCGGATGGAGCGCCGAGCGCATGTCGAGCGGCGAGTTGTAGCCGTCCTTGTCGGCGCACTGGAACCAGACATATTTGGCACGGGTGTCGGCGCCGACCAGCTTGAGGAAGTCGCGCAAGGGCGTCCCGGTCCAGCTGCCGATCGCGCTCCAGCCCTCGACGCAGATGTGGCGCGTCACCTGCTTGACCTGCGGCAACTTGTACAATTCGTCGAGCGTCCACGACTTCTTGTTCTCGACCAGCCCGCGCACCTCGAGCTTCCAGTCAGCGCCTGCGATCTCAGGCGCGTCGTCGAGATCGTAATAGGCGTTGAACGGGAACGGCTTCGTGATCATGCTCTCGGGGAAGGTCGGCGCCAGCGCATCCGGATTGAACATCCAGGCCTGCACCGCATCGTTGAACTTCGAAACGTGTTTCAGCATTTCCTCGGCCGACGACGAATCGACCACATCGCAGCCGGTCAATAGCGTCAGCGCGCCGAGGCTGGTGCCCGCCGTGATGAAGCGACGGCGCGTCAGCTCCGGCATCGCCTTCACCGCATCGCGCACGAGCAGCTTCTTGTCGACACCGGGGATCAGGAGCTTGCGGAAACGACCCATGACAAACCTCCTACAGCATGATCCGGAAAAGTGCGAAGCGGTTTTCCGAACAGATCATGCTCAAATAACAAGAAGCTAAAACGCGATGACAATCTCATCGCGCTTTAGCGTCCGATGATCATGGCGCGCAGGCTCTTCGGCACCAGCAGCGCGAGCGCGACATGGATCACCAGGAAGGCGACGATCAGCGCCATGCAGGTGAAGTGAACATAGCGGGCGAAATCGTAGCCGCCGAACAGCGACACCAGCCAGTGCAGCTGCACCGGCTTCCACATCGACAGGCCGGACAGCACGATGACGACGCCGACCACGATGATGCCGGCATAGAGCAGTTTCTGCACCGAATTGTATTTGCTGAGATCGTCATGCGACAGCTTGAAGGTCAGCGCCGCCTTGGTGTCGGCAATCACGCCGCCGGGGGTGATTGGCAGCAGCTTCTTGCGGAAGCGGCCGGTGGCGAAACCCAGCGCCAGATAGACCAGGCCATTGACCATCAACAGCCACATCGCCGCGAAATGCCAGAGCAGCGCACCGCCGAGCCAGCCGCCGAGCGTGATGCTCCGCGAGAAGGTGAAGCCAAACAGCGGCGAGGCGTTGTAGATTTGCCAGCCGGACATAATCATCAGGATCATCGCGAAGGCGTTGATCCAGTGCACCATGCGCACCCAGACCGGCTGGATCGCCTTCGCGGGTGCCGCGGTCTCTGTCTGGTGGTCGCTGACGGCAAGGCTCGTCATGGGATATCTCTGCTCGTGGTCGTTACCGGGTTATACGCCCGGAACCGGCGGTCCGTTACGGGGTCGCGCATCATCAGTTTGATATAGGCTGCTTCATATGGTCACAAAAATGCGAGCCGGGGCGAGGCGCCGGCTCGCTATGTCGCGGGTCCTTTGAGGGACTAAAGCAGGCCGTCAGGTGTTACGTCGCCGGCATCAGCACGGTATCGACCACATGGATGACGCCGTTCGACTGGTTGACGTTGGAAATCGTCACCATCGAGGTGCCGCCCTTGGCATCGACGATCCAGACCTTGCCGTCCTGCTTCTTGACGGTCAGTTCCTCGCCTTCGGCGGTCTTCAGCTTCTTGCCGTCGGTGAGGTCGGAGGCCTCGAGCTTGCCCGGCACCACATGGTAGGTGAGGATCTTGGTCAGAGTCGCCTTGTTCTCGGGCTTGACGAGGGTGTCGACGGTTCCGGCCGGCAGCTTGCCGAACGCGGCATTGGTCGGCGCGAACACCGTGAACGGGCCCTTGCCTTCCAGCGTGCCGACCAGGCCCGCGGCCTTCACCGCGGCGACGAGCGTGGTGTGATCCTTCGAGTTGACGGCGTTCTGCACGATGTTCTTCGACGGGAACATCGCGGCGCCGCCGACCATCACGGTCTTTTCCTCGGCACGGACCGGCGCCACGACAGTGGCGGTGATCGCAAGCGCGCTGAAGGCGGCGGCGGCGAGATAGGCAATACGCTTCGACATGGTTTCATCTCCCGATGAGTAGGCCGACCGGCGAGGCTTCGCCGGCGTTGAAGGGGCAACAACGGCGCGTGCTGGTTGATGAGTGCGTCGTCGTTGGCCGAGCTACGGCAGGTTTTCCCGACGGTTTCCGGAAATAATTCTTTGTGATTGTTGAAACCGGCCGGCGCGCGCTGCGTACACGCGACACCTCGCGCAGCCCGCTAGGCATTCCATTCAGCGGAATGGACGCGTGCGCTGCCGCGAGCAATTTGCTTGCCGCAGTCAGCTGATTGGTTCAGCTTGAGGTTGCGGCACAGCTTCGCAGAAAGCGGCCGCGGGGAGGCATCATGAGCAGCATCACGGCTGACGGCCACGCCGCACCTGCGGTGAACGATGCAAGTATCGACATCGGTCCGCTCGAGCAGAAGCATCTGCAATACGCCAACTACCGCGCGGTTGCGGACACAACCGAGATCACGAAAACGCATTGGCACATCGCCACCGCCAACGCGCTCGGCTGGGGCTTCGACGGCATGGACGGCGTGATCTTCGCGCTGATCTCGCCGATGGTGATCAAGGAATTTTCGCTGAGCCTGCCGGAGTACCGCTCCGGCATGCAGATCGCGCTGTTCGTCGGCATCGCGGGGCTTTACTTCTGGCCATGGCTCGCCGACCGCTACGGTCGCCGCACGCTGCTCGCCGTCAATATCGCGCTGTTCTCGCTCCTGATGCCGGTCGCGGCGATGTCGCCGACCTTCGCGGTGTTCGTGATCGCGCGCTCGCTGTTGTTCTTCGCGCTCAACGGCGAATGGTCGCTCGGCTCGATGCTGGTGGCGGAGACCTGGCCGGCCCGGCTGCGCGGCCGCGTCATCAGCATCACCCGCTCGGCCTGGTGCCTCGGCGCCACGCTCGCGGGTGCGATCACGGGCCTCGTCGCCGCCAATTTCGGCTGGCGCATCGCTGTCATGGTGCCCGGCGTGATCGCGCTGCTCGCGATCTATATCCGCTCCACCTGCCCGGAATCGCCCTATTGGGTGCGCGCGCAGGACCGCAAGCGGCGCATCTCGGAGACGCTTGCGCGCGGCGGCACGGTCAGCGCCGAGGACAGCGCCTGGTTCGGCAAGGCAAAGTCGGTCGGCATCCGCCAGGTGTTCATGCCCGACGTGCTGCCCGCCACGCTTGTCGCGCTGTTCGTCGCCTGCGCCTCGACCTCCATCTACGGCACGGTCGGCGCCTGGATGCCGCTGTATCTGTCGACCGAGAAGCACTGGTCGACCGCCGAGTACAGCCTGTTCTACGTGTTCTACGGGCTCTGCGGCTTCCTTGGACTGTGCGTGGTGGGTTGGCTGATCGACAAGATCGGCCGCCGCCGCACCTTCATCATCACCCTGATCGAGGGTGCGATCTTCATGACGCTCTGGGTCTATTCCGAGGATCGCGTGCTGCTATGGGCGTTCGGGCTCGCCTGGTGTCTCGGCTTCCTCGGCTTCTGGGGGCCGAGCACGACGCTGACCGCGGAGATCTTCCCGACCCGGATCCGCGGCGCCGCCAACGGCGTGGTCTGGGCGATCGCCTATTTCGTCGGCTTCGTGCTGTTTCCCTTCGTCTCGATCGCGCTTCAGCAGCACACCGGCTCGTTCGCGCTGTCGTTCCTGTGCATCCCGGTGCTGATGATCGCGATGGCGATCGGTGTGTTCCTGTTCGTGCCGGAGCATACCGGCAAGGAATTGAACGAGATCATCGAGTGACGTCGACCGCAGAACCGTCTACGCCGTCGTCCCGGCCAAGCCAACGGGTCGGCACGAAGCGCCGCCCGTTGACAGGCTCCGCGCGAGCCCGGATCCATAACCACGAATGCCGGTTTTGCGAAAGCTGTCGCTCCAGCCTTTGCTAACAGCCGACATCGGTGGTTATGGGTCCCTGCTTTCGCACTAGCGTGTCTACACGGTTTTGGGGCGCGACAGATTGACTCGGTGCAGCAAGAAGTGGCGTCTCTGCAGCATGTTGTATGATTCTCTCACTGGCGCTTTGATTCGAAGGAGCGCCAGCGATGCAGCCGGATTTGTCTTTGGGTGAGTTCGGGGACGTTCGTCTCGACAAAAGGGGGCGACGCTTCTCCGGGCTATGCTTTGCACGCGCAGCGTCTGCTTGCGCCAGATGGCCCGGGGCGATTGGGCTGCCAATATGGCGTTCTGGCGGTTTGTGAACAACCCCCAAGTCACGATCGATAAATTGATTGAGGGCTGGAGCGCGCAGACGCGGACTGCGGTCAGCGGGCGTCATGTGCTGGCGATCCAGGATACGAGCGAGGTCAAGTTCCAGACCCCGGCGGGACGGCGGCGCGGGCTGGGCAAAGTCGGCAAGGGCAATGCTCGCGGCGTGCTGTTGCATGCGATGATGGCGGTGGATGCCGACAGCGGGGTCTGTCTTGGCCTTACTGGCGGCAACGTTTGGACGCGCAAAGGCAAGGTAAAAATCCCGCATGAGCGGCGCGCCTTGGCCGACAAGGAGTCGGCGCGCTGGGTGACGGCCGCCGAGCAAGGCCGCGACGTCCTGGCAGATGCCCGCATGATCACCGTCGTCAACGACCGCGAGGGGGATTTCTTTGCTCACTGGGCGCTGACGCCAGCTGAGAATGTCCATCTTCTGTCGCGTGCCATGCACGACCATGCGCTGGTCGATGGCGACACACTTTATCAGGCGGTCGAGCGGAGCCGCTTCTGCGACAACGCGGTGATCGATCTGCCGCAGCGAATGGATCGGCGCGGCCGGCAGGCCCATCTCTCGATGCGCTTCGGAACCGTCGTGCTCAAGCGGCCGCAGAGGCCCGGCGTCACCGACTTGGCGGAGGGCATCAAACTCAGCTTCGTAGAAGTGGTCGAGTTGCATCCGCCGAGAGGTGCGGAGCCCATTCGCTGGCTGCTCCTGACCACTCATCCGGTCGCCACCGTTAAAGACGCCTGGCAGATCGTCTCCTGGTACCGCCAGCGCTGGATCATTGAGCAACTCTTTCGCTCGCTGAAGAGCCAGGGTTTGCGCATCGAGGATAGTCAGATCGAGAGCGCCGAAGGCCTGATCAAGCTCGTGGCGGTCGCCACCAGAGCGGCATGTATCGTCATTCAACTCGTTCAGGCCCGCAACAGTGGCGAAGAATTGCCGGCTGAATTTGTCTTCACCGCAGAAGAGATCGAGACGCTCAGGGCCATCAACAAAACCATGAAAGGTCGCACCGAGCTTCAGAAAAACCACCATCGCCCCAACACTCTTGCTTGGGCGGCATGGATCATCGCAAAACTCGGCGGATGGACCGGCTACGCCTCCCACCGTCAACCTGGACCAATCACCTTCCACACCGGAATGGCCCGCTTCCAAATCCTCGCAAATGGCCCGACAAACGTGTAGATGCACTAGTGCGAAAGCAGGGACGACCGTTGAGGGAGTTGGGCCTAATCCCGGTTCGCCGGCGTCTGGATGAAGCCGCGGTTGTGGGTCGGGCTGATCAGGATCTCGTTCATGCACACCCGTGCCGGCATGCTGGCGACGAAGGCGATGGTGCGGCCGCAATCCTCGGGCTGCAGCATCTTGGCCTGCTCGGCTTCGCTCGGCACCACCGGCCGCTGCTTCAGGATCGGGGTCGCGACCTCGCCCGGCGACAGGCAGCAAGCGCGCAGGCCGTTGACGCATTCGTCCATGTTGAAGGAATGGGTCAGCGCCAGCACCGCGTGCTTGGTCGTGGTGTAGGCCGGGCCCGGCATCTTCGAGACGTGACGGCCGGCCCAGGAGGCGACGTTGATGATGCAGCCGTCCTTCTGCTTGCGCATCGTCGGCAGCACCGCGCGCATGCAGTAGAGCACGCCGTTGAGGTTGACCTCGACGAGCTTGTCCCAGCCTTCCAGTTCCATGTCGGCCCAGCTGCGCTTCGGCACATTGATGCCGGCGCTGTTGACCAGGAGGTCGATGCGGCCGTGCTTGCCGACGATCGTCTCGGCGGCCTTGTTGACATCGGTCTTGTTGCTGACATCGAGCGGAATCGCCTCGGCCTTGCCGCCCTTTTTAGTGATGTTGGCCACCACGCGGTCGAGCTCTTCCCTGCGGCGGCCGGAGACCACCACGGTCCAGCCGTCCGCGGCCAGGAACTCGGCCCCGGATTCGCCGATTCCAGTGCCGCCGCCGGTAACCCAGGCCACGCGTTTCCCATTATTTGTCATGCAAACTGTCTCCGTTGCTTTCTGAAGGGCGTTTTTGCTAATCCAGCCGAAATCTTCCGGCCCTTCGCCCCTCGGGGAATGTTTGCATGAACACGACCACCAACGCCAATCTGTTTTCCCGCCTGTTCGACGGCCTCGACGACCCCAACCGGCTCGCGATCGAGCAGCTCGACGGCAGCCGCATCTCCTATGGCGATTTGATCGCGCGCGCAGGCCAGATGGCGAACGTGCTGGTTGAGCGCGGCGTCAAGCCGGGTGACCGCGTCGCGGCGCAGACCGAGAAGTCGGTTTCGGCCCTGGTTCTGTATCTCGCCACCGTGCGCGCCGGCGGCGTCTACCTGCCGCTCAACACCGCCTATACGCTGAACGAGCTCGAATACTTCATCACCGACGCCGAGCCGGCGCTGGTGGTCTGCGATCCTTCCAAGCAGGACGGCATCAAGGCGATCGCCGCCAAGGTGGGCGCCAAGGTCGAGACGCTCGGTGCCAGCGGCAAGGGCTCGCTGACCGAGACCGCTGACAAGGCGGCGAAGGAATTCGCCACCGTGCCGCGCGGCAACAATGATCTCGCCGCGATCCTCTACACGTCGGGCACCACCGGCCGCTCCAAGGGAGCGATGCTGTCGCACGACAATCTGGCCTCGAACTCGTATTCGCTGGTCGACAACTGGCGCTTCACCGACAAGGATGTGTTGATCCACGCGCTGCCGATCTATCACACCCACGGCCTGTTCGTGGCCAGCAACGTGACGCTGTTCGCGCGCGCCTCGATGATCTTCCTGCCGAAGTTCGATCCGGACGTGATCATCAAGCTGATGTCGCGCGCCACCGTGATGATGGGCGTGCCGACCTTCTATACCCGCCTGCTGCAGAATCCCGGCCTGAACAAGGACGCCACCGGGCACATGCGGCTGTTCATCTCGGGCTCGGCGCCGCTGCTCGCCGACACCCATCGCGAATGGTCTGATCGCACCGGCCACGCCGTGCTCGAGCGCTACGGCATGACCGAGACCAACATGAACACGAGCAACCCCTATGACGGCGACCGCGTGCCCGGCGCGGTCGGCTTCGCGCTGCCCGGCGTCTCGGTGCGGGTCACCGATCCCGAGACCGGCAAGGAGCTTGCGCGCGAGACCATCGGCATGATCGAGGTCAAGGGCCCGAACGTGTTCCAGGGCTACTGGCGCATGCCGGAGAAGACCAAGGCCGAATTCCGCGCCGACGGCTTCTTCATCACCGGCGATCTCGGCAAGATCGACGACAAGGGTTATGTCCACATCCTCGGGCGCGGCAAGGATCTCGTGATCTCCGGCGGCTTCAATGTCTACCCGAAGGAGATCGAGAGCGAGATCGACGCCATGCCCGGGGTGATCGAATCAGCCGTGATCGGCGTGCCGCATGCCGATTTCGGCGAAGGCGTCACCGCAGTCCTCGTCTGCAGCAAGGGCGCCGATGTCAGCGAGGCGTCAGTGCTGAAGGCGCTCGACGGGCGGCTGGCGAAGTTCAAGATGCCGAAGCGCGTCTTCGTCGTCGACGAATTGCCGCGCAACGCGATGGGCAAGGTGCAGAAGAATATTTTGCGCGATAGGTATAAGGATATCTACGCAAAGGGATGAAGCCGCAAGAACGTCGTGGGGGTAGATGAAGCGGGAGCAGGCTATCCAGATTAACGATCAACTCGTCATCGCGCACGAGGCGATGAAGAAGGCTCGAATCGCGATTGCGGAGCTCGGAAAGCAGGAGCGGCTTGAATTGGATGGCCGGCTTTATGACCTCCCGCTCGAACTGGAATGGCAGGTGATGCTACCGCTCTACGAACAGTTTCGCGACCTGATGAAGCTGGAGCCTCACGAAGAACTGCCTCCCCCGACCTCCGAACTGAAGTGGAGTGACGTGCGTCTTCCCCGTGGCGCTACGGAAGCTGCGCTCGACGACGTCATCATGTCGGCCCTGACATCGCGATGGCAAAAGGTCGCGATGATTATAGGGGTCGCGATGGCAGACTGCGAGAAACTGAAATTGCCGATAGCTCCTGAAATGATCGGAGCACGCTTGCGATTCCTGTCCCACGCTGATCGGATCGAGGGCGTCGGAGACCTCCGACGGTGGGGTCACAGCGAAGTACGGCTGAAGGACGAGCCGATCAGTGCCCGCCCAGCAGGCTGATCACGAACCGTCCGCCGACGATGAAGAGATAGGCCCCGAACGCCACCTCCAGCGCCCGCTTCGACAGCGCGTGCGCAACCTTGACGCCGAGCGGCGCGGTGACGAGCGTGGTCGGCATCACCAGCAGCGCCCCGATCAGTGAGACGTAACCGAGCGCGAACGGCAATTGCAGCGCGGCGACGTCGGGGAAGCGCGCGGCCGCGGGCCAGCCGGCATAGACGTAGCCCAGCGCGCCGGGGATCGAGATCAGCACCGCAAGCGCGGAAGAGGTCGCGACCGCCTGATGGATCGGCCGGCCGTAGAAGGTCATCAAGAGGTTGGCGAACAGGCCGCCGCCGATGCCCATCAACGTCGACAACAGGCCGACGAAGAAGCCATAGACGCGCATCAAGAAGCCCTTCGGCACGTCGTCTCCGAACTTCCAGGTCTCGCGCGCCAGCAGCAGGCGCGCGGCCGCCGACCACGCCACCATCACGAACACGATCTTGAACAGCCGCTCCGGCGCGAACCGCGCGGTGACGCTGCCGGCGGCGACGCCGATCACGATCGGCAGCCACCAGCGCTTCAGGATCTCCATATCGACCGCGCCGCGGCGATAATGGGCGCGGAACGAGCTCAGCGAGGTCGGGATGATGATCGCGAGCGAGGTGCCGATACACAGCGGCATCCGCACCTCGAGCGGCACGCCCGCCAGCCGGAAGCATTCGTAGAACACCGGCACCAGGATCGCGCCGCCGCCGATGCCGAACAGGCCGGCGAGAAAGCCCGACAGCGCCCCGACCGCGATCAGCAGCAGCGCTAGCTCGAGTAGCTCCTTGGGATCGAGGCCGGCCATCATGTCCTTCGCAGTATCGATGTAGGGCAACACCAGGTTCCCGGCGCCGTCCTGTGACTGTTCGCGGTGAGCAATAGCCCCTTTTGGGATTCGGGAGTATCTATGCTCTTGAGCATGCTCTCTTGCGAGATGCGGAAGGATCGGGCTTGGACCGGCTTGCGGCGATGGCGGCCTTTGTCCGCGCGGTCGAGAGCGGCAGCCTGTCGGCGGCCGCGCGCTCGCTGCCGAGCTCGCTGACCTCGGTGAGCCGGCAGATCAGCGCGCTCGAGGAGCATTTCGGCACTCGCCTGCTGCTGCGCACCACCCGCCAGCTCGCGCTGACCGACGACGGACGCATCCTCTACGAGCGCGCGAAATCGATCCTCGGCGAAGTCAGGGAGATCGAGGCGGCGCTGGCGCGCGACCCGCATCAGCCATCGGGACGGATCCGCGTCAGCTCGCCGAGTCTGATCGGACGGCTCGTGATCGCGCCGCTGCTGGTCGAGTTTCTGCGCCGCTATCCGACGCTGTCCGTCGACCTTCTTCTGGTCGACCGCGCCGTCGACATGGTCGAGGAGGATATCCATCTGGCTATACGCATCGGCCGCTTGCGCGACTCGCAGCTGGTAGCGCGCAAGCTCACCGATCTGCAGATGATTGTGTGCGCGTCGCCGGACTACCTGGCCCGGCGCGGCGCGCCGCAGACACCGGCTGATCTTGCCGGGCATGACTGCCTGGTGTTTTCCGATTCGCCCGGCAGCGCGGAGTGGCGCTTTGCCGACGGCAGCAAGACGGGTCGCAAAATCCGCATATCCGGTCGGCTCTGGATGAATAGCCTCGACGCGCTGGTCAGCGCGGCGCGGGAGGGCGCCGGCATCGTCCGCGTGCCGTCCTGGCAAGTGCAGTCCGAGCTCGCCGACGGTCGCCTGACGCGCCTGTTGATCGACCATGAGCCGGCGCCGACGCCGCTACATCTGATGCTTCAGCCGTCACGTCTCGCATCGCCTAAGATCAGGGCATTTGTCGATTATCTGGTGGAACGCTGGGGCAAAATCGACGCCTTGCGCCCCCCGTTTGCGGGTAGCTGAGCGCGCCAATCGATCCTCGAACATCTCGATTCACTACTTGGTTCGCTCAACCTTGCATCTGGTATACCACACTGCGGATCAACCAGAATTCGGCAACTCTAACAATGAACTTCGGTTCGACCGAAGGCTATTTGGCCGTTGCGCGGGGTGATCCGACTCCGTAAATAGAACTCCTCTACCGCGTTCCCCGATGGGCCGGCCGCGGTCCCTCACAACATAAAGCCCGCCGATGACCGCCAGGATCGAACGACCGCTTTCACCCCATTTGCAGACCTACCGGTGGACGCTGACGATGGCGCTGTCCATCGTCCACCGCGCCACGGGTCTGGCCCTCTATTTCGGCACCCTGCTGCTGGCCTGGTGGCTGATCGCCGCCGCTTCCGGCCCCTCGGCTTACGCCAACGTCCAGGCCTTCACCGGCAGCGCGATCGGCAAGCTGATCGTGTTCGGCTACACATGGGCGCTGATGCACCATCTGTGCAGCGGCATCCGGCATTTCGTCTGGGACCTCGGCTACGGCTTCAAGGCCAATGAGCGCGAAGCCCTGACCTGGGGCGCGCTGGTCGCCGGCATCGCGCTGACCGTTTTGGTCTGGATCATTGCCTACGCCGTGGGAGGTGGACGATGAGCGGCCCCTCCTCGATGCGCACGCCGCTGGAGCGCGTCCGCGGCCTCGGCTCCGCGCACACCGGCACGGGCGATTTCTGGCGCCAGCGCCTCACCGCGGTTGCGATGACGCTGCTGATCGTTCCCGTGATCGTCGTGGTGATCACGCTGATCGGCCGCAACCATGCCGGCGCGGCGCAGATCCTCGGCTCGATCCCGATCGCCATCATCCTGCTGCTCTTCATCGTCGCCAGCACCTGGCACATGAAGATCGGCATGCAGGTCGTGATCGAGGACTACATCCATAACGAGAAGCTGAAGATCGCCAGCGTGATGGCGAACAACTTCTTCTGCGTCGCGGTCGCATTGGCCTCGATCTACGCAATCCTCAAATTGTCGTCGGGAGTTTGATCCATGGCCGGTGAAGGAAACGGCAAGGCCACCAACGGTGGCCCGGCCACGAACGGCAAGGCCTACCCGATCCAGGACCATACCTACGACGTCGTCGTGGTCGGCGCCGGCGGCGCGGGCCTGCGCGCCGTGGTCGGCTGTTCGGAAGCCGGGCTGCGCACCGCCTGCATCACCAAGGTGTTCCCGACCCGCTCGCACACGGTGGCGGCACAGGGCGGCATCTCGGCCTCGCTCGGCAACATGCATCAGGACGACTGGCGCTGGCACATGTACGACACCGTGAAGGGGTCGGACTGGCTCGGCGACCAGGACGCGATCGAATACATGGTGCGCAACGCGCCCGACGCGGTCTACGAGCTCGAGCATTGGGGCGTGCCGTTCTCGCGCACCGAGGACGGCAAGATCTATCAGCGCCCGTTCGGCGGCATGACCATCGACTTCGGCAAGAGCCAGGCGCAACGCACCTGCGCCGCCGCCGACCGCACCGGCCACGCCATGCTGCACACGATGTACGGCCAGTCGCTGCGCCACTCGGCCGAGTTCTTCATCGAGTTCTTCGCCATCGACCTGATCATGGACGATCAGGGCGTCTGCCGCGGCGTGATCGCGCTCAAGCTCGACGACGGCACGCTGCACCGCTTCCGCGCCCAGACCACGATCCTGGCGACCGGCGGCTATGGCCGCGCCTATGCCTCCTGCACATCGGCGCACACCTGCACCGGCGACGGCGGCGGCATGGTGCTGCGCGCCGGCCTGCCGCTGCAGGACATGGAATTCGTCCAGTTCCATCCGACCGGCATCTACGGCTCGGGCTGCCTCGTCACCGAAGGCGCCCGCGGCGAAGGCGGCTATCTCGTCAACTCCGAGGGCGAGCGCTTTATGGAGCGCTATGCGCCGTCGGCCAAGGACCTCGCTTCGCGCGACGTCGTCTCGCGCGCGATGACGATCGAGATCCGCGAAGGCCGCGGCGTCGGCAAGAAGAAGGACCACATCTTCCTGCACCTCGACCACCTCGATCCGAAGGTGCTGCATGAGCGGCTGCCGGGCATCTCCGAATCGGCCAAGATCTTCGCCAATGTCGACGTCACCCGCGAGCCGATCCCGATCGTGCCGACCGTGCACTACAACATGGGCGGCATCGCCACGAATTATCACGCCGAGGTGCTGACCAAGCGCAATGGCGACGACAATTCGGTGGTGCCGGGCCTGATGGCGATCGGCGAAGCGGCCTGCGTCTCGGTGCACGGCGCCAACCGCCTCGGCTCCAACTCGCTGATCGACCTCGTGGTGTTCGGCCGCGCCGCCGCGCTGCGCCTTGCCGACAAGCTGACCGCGAACGCCAAGCAGCCGGAGCTGCCGAAGGATTCCGCCGATCTCGCGCTCGGCCGCCTCGATCACTTCCGCCACGCCTCCGGCGGCACGCCGACCGCCAAGCTGCGCGACAGCATGCAGCATGTGATGCAGAACAATTGCGCGGTGTTCCGCACCGGCGACGTGCTGCAGGAAGGCCAGAACCTGATCCACAAGGTCTATGGCGGCGTCGGCGACATCTCGGTGTCGGACCGCTCGCTGGTGTGGAATTCCGACCTGGTCGAGACGCTGGAATTCGACAATCTGATCGTGCAGGCGGTCGTGACGATGGATTCGGCGGCGAACCGCACCGAAAGCCGCGGCGCGCATGCGCGCGAGGACTTCCCGGACCGCAACGACAAGGACTGGATGAAGCACACGCTGACCTGGATCGATCCGGCCGGCAAGACTGCGATCGAGTACCGTCCGGTGCACAGCTACACGATGACCAATGACGTGCAGTACATCCCGCCGAAGGCGCGGGTCTACTGAGAACGAAGGCGAGCAAGCATGGTTGAATTCGCACTTCCGAAGAATTCGAAGATTTCAGGCGGCAAGACCTGGCCGAAGCCGGCCGGCGCCACCGAGACGCGCGAATTTCGGGTGTATCGCTGGAACCCGGACGACGGCAAGAATCCGAGCGTCGACACCTATCATGTCGACACCAATGATTGCGGTCCGATGGTGCTGGACGGCCTGATCTGGATCAAGAACCACATCGACCCGACACTGACCTTCCGCCGCTCCTGCCGCGAAGGCGTCTGCGGCTCCTGCGCGATGAACATCGACGGCCAGAACACGCTGGCCTGCACCAAGTCGATGCACGACGTCGGCGCGGGCGGCGCCGTGAAGGTCAATCCGCTGCCGCACCAGCCGGTGGTGAAGGACCTCGTTCCCGACCTCACCAATTTCTACGCCCAGTATGCCTCGATCGAACCGTGGCTGAAGACCACGACGCCGACGCCGCAGAAGGAGTGGAGGCAGAGCCACGAGGACCGCGAGAAGCTCGACGGCCTCTACGAGTGCATCCTGTGCGCCTGCTGCTCGACCTCATGCCCGAGCTACTGGTGGAACAGCGAGCGCTTCCTCGGCCCCGCCGCGCTACTGCAGGCAAACCGCTGGGTCACCGACTCCCGCGACGAGGCGACCGGCGAGCGGCTCGACAATCTCGAGGATCCGTTCCGCCTCTATCGCTGCCACACCATCATGAACTGCGCCAAGGCGTGCCCGAAGGGCCTCAATCCCTCGGAGGCGATCGCCGAGCTCAAGTTCAAGCTGGTCGAACGCCAGATCTGATCCGTTGCAGCCGCGGCTGGCGCTGGTGGTATCAGCGGCCAGCCGCAGCGGGCCGGATCAGGATATCGGCGCCGACCGCATCGACGCCGGATCGATCGAGGTCGAGTACGACATCGACGATGCTGTGATCGTCCGGATCCATCGTCACGGTGAAGCCGAGATCGCGGCACATCCCGATCATCGTGGTGTTCTCGGTCAGCACCTGGCCGGACAGACGCTTCAATCCCTCCGACCGCGCATAGTGGATCAGGAGCTGCATCAGCGCCCAGCCGAGGCCTTTGCCCTTGAGATCGGACTGCAGCAGGATCGCGTATTCGGCATTCTCGTACAGCGAGTCCGAATGCAGCCGGACCGCACCCATCATCTCGCCGGTGTTCGGATCGAGCGCCACAAACGCCATCGCCCGCGCATAGTCGAGCTGGGTCAGGCGTGCGATGAAGGCGTGCGAGAATTCCTTCATCGCATGGAAGAAGCGCAGCCTGAGGTCTTCGGCGGTGACACGCTTGAAGAACTCGCTGACCATCGGCTCGTCTTCCGGCCGCATCGGACGCACCGTGACACGCGAGCCGTCGCGCAGCGCAAGCTCACCTTCCCATTGCGACGGATAGGGCCGCACCGCGAGCCGGGTGTGGCCGGCAAACAGCCGGGTGGGTTTGCGGATCGCGACCCGCGCATCGAGCGCGAGCACGCCGCTCTCGTCTGCCAGCATCGGATTGATGTCGAGTTCGGCGACCTCGGGAATGTCGGCCGCCATCTGCGCCAGCTTGACAAGGGTGAGCGGCACCACATCGGCCGGGACCGCCGGCACATCGCCATAGCCGCCGAGCAGCCGCGAAACGCGGGTGCGTCCGATCAGCTCACGGGCGAGATTCATGTCGAGCGGCGGCAGCGCCAGCGCCTTGTCGTTGATCACCTCGACCGCGGGGCCGCCACGCCCGAACACGATCACCGGACCGAAGGTCGGATCTTCGGCGATGCCGAGGATCAGTTCGCGCGCCGCGCGCCGCACGATCATCGGCTGGATCGTCACGCCTTGCAGGATGGCATCGGGCCGGGCACTTCGTGCCCGCGCCATGACGGTCCGGGCAGCTTCAACGACGCTGTCTTTCGTGCGCAGGTCGAGGATCACGCCGCCGACGTCGGAGGCGTGCCGGATGTCACGCGAGAACACCCTGACCACGATCGCACGTCCCTCGGCGAGAAACGGCGCCGCCTTCGCGGCAGCGTCCTCGGCACTGTCGGCGACGAGCGTCGTCGCGATCGGAATATGATAGGCCGCGAACAGGGCGACGATCTCGGCCGGATCGAGCCAGGCGCGCCCTTCCGACAGCGCGTTCACGACGACGTGGCGCGCCGCCGCCGTCTCCGGCGTGAACACCGATGCGACGCCAGGCGGGGTTGCGGCGAGCGCGGTCGAGGCCTCGCGATAGCGCACCAGATACATGAAGGCGCGCACCGCATCGTCCTCGGTCGGGAAGTGCGGAATCCGTGCCGCCTCGAAGATCGCGCCGGTGCGCTCGTCGGCGCCGACCCAGGCCGCGAGCACCAGTGCGGCGACCGCACTCCGCTTCGTCCTGCGGTCGCGGACGCATTGCGCCACCGCCTCGGCAATTCCTTGGGCCGGCGCAACCGCGGTTTCCACATTCGCGACCAGCACCGCATCGCTGTTCGCATCATCGAGCAGTGCGCTGAGCGCCACCACGTAGCGGTCGGCATCGGCATCGCCCGCGATGTCGACCGGATTGGCATAGGACCAGCCCGGCGGCAGCACCTTGTCGAGCCGTTCGATGGTCTCCGCCGTCAGTGTCGCAGGAACGCCGCCGAGCTCGGCCAGCCGGTCGGTCGCGAGGATGCCGAGCCCGCCGCCATTGGTCAGGATCGCCAGTCGGTTGCCGCGCGGAACGAAGCCGCGGCCAAGCAGTTCGGCGCAATCGAACAGCTGACGCAGGTCGTAGACGCGCAGCATGCCGGCGCGACGGAATGCGGCGTCGTAGACCGCATCGGAGCCGGCCAGCGCGCCGGTGTGGGTCGCGGCGGCCTTGGCGCCCTGCGCCATCCGTCCCGACTTGACGATGACGACCGGTTTCAGCCGCGCCGCGGCGCGCGCCGCCGACATGAACTTGCGCGCGTCCTTGACGGCTTCGAGATAGATCAGGATCGCGCTGGTGTGGTCGTCGAGCGCGAAATAATCCAGGAGGTCGGCGACGTCGACATCGAGCTGGTCGCCGATCGACGCGATGCCGGAGAAGCCGAGCCGCCGCTCCGCCGCCCATTCGATCATCGCCGACGCGACCGCGCCGGACTGCGAGATCAGAGCAACGTGCCCGTCGGACGGCTGATGCGAGGCGAAGCTCGCATTGAGCTTGGCGCGCGGCACCATGACGCCGAGGCAATTCGGCCCGATCAGGCGCATGCCATGCCGTCGCGCCGTCTGCCCCGCAGTCTCCGCGAGCGAGCCCGCGCCATGGCCAAGACCGGCCGACAGGATCGCCGCACCGGCAACGCCGGCCGAAGCCGCCTCCGCGACGATTTCGGGAACCGCCGCCGCCGGTGCGCTGATGACGACGAGATCCGGAACGAATGGCAGCGACTTCAGGTCGGGGACGGTCGGCGCGCCATCAACGTCGGCATAGTTCCGATTGACGACGCCGACGCGGCCGGTGAAGCCGCTCGCTCTGATGTTCCTGAGCACCGCCGCGCCGAGCGACGACGGACGCGGGCTGCCGCCGACGATTGCGATGCTTCGAGGCGAAAATAGCCGCTCCAGGCCGTACGTCGACATTGCATGGTCTCGCAGGGAACACGCGGAGGCGCCCGCTTCATGCGCCCTCGACCAACTCTACTGCTTCGCTTGGCTGCATGCACCTGTCGCAGTTTCGAATAGAGATGATGAAACCGCGTTGCCGATCAATGCAGGCCGAGCGCCTGCGCGAGGTTGAAGGTCAGGAAGCTCGCGACATAGGCCAGCGCGAGCATGTAGATGAACGTCACCACCATCCACTTCGCGCCGCCGGTCTCGCGGCGGATCACCGCGAGCGTCGAGGCGCATTGCGGGGCGAAGATGTACCAGACCAGCAGCGACAGCGCGGTCGCCAGCGTCCATTTCTGCGCCAGCACCTGGCCGATCTGGTCCGCCGCCTCCTTGCCGCCCTCGATCGAATAGACCGTGCCGAGCGCCGCGACCGCGACCTCGCGCGCCGCCATGCCGGGGATCAGCGCCACCGCGATCTGCCAGTTGAAGCCGATCGGCCGCAGCAGCGGCTCGAGCGCATGGCCGATCATCGCCGCAAAGCTATAATTGATCGCCGGCCCCTCGGCACCGGCCGGCGCCTGCGGGAACGAGGCCAGGAACCAGATCAGCACCATCATCGAGAGGATCGTGGTGCCGGCCCGGTACAGGAACATCTTGGCGCGGGTGAACACGCCGATCGCGATGCTCTTCAGCCGCGGCATCTTGTAGTCCGGCAATTCCAGCATGAACGGCGCCGGCGCATGGTCGCGCCACAGGAAGAATTTCGCGATCGCCGACACCGTCAGCGCGCTGGTGATGCCGGCGGCATAGAGGCCGAACATCACGAGCCCCTGCAGGTTGACGAAACCCCACAGCGTGGTCGCCGGAACGAAGGCGGAGATGATCAGCGTGTAGACCGGGATGCGCGCCGAGCAGGTCATCAGCGGCGCGATCAGGATCGTGGTCAGGCGGTCGCGGCGGTTGTCGATGACGCGCGTCGCCATGATGCCGGGAATGGCGCAGGCAAAGCTCGACAGCAGCGGAATGAAGGCGCGGCCATGCAGCCCGGCGCCGCCCATGATGCGGTCCATCAGGAACGCGGCGCGCGCCATGTAGCCGAAATCTTCCAGCAGCAGGATGAACAGGAAGATGATGATGATCTGTGGCAGGAACACGATCACGCTGCCGACGCCGGAGATCACGCCGTTCTGCAGGAAGCTCTGCAACAGGCTCCAGCTTTCGGGCAGCAAATTGTGGATCAGCTGCCCGAGCGCGGCGAAGCTGTCCGACAGGAACTCCATCGCGGGCTGCGCCCAGGTGAACACCGCCTGGAACATCACGAACAGGATCACGGCCAGGATCACGAGACCCCAGACCGGATGCAGCACCACCGAATCGATCCGGTTGGTCAGCGTGTCGGGCTTGGTCGGCAGCGTCACCGCCGCCGCGATGATGCGGTCCGCCTCGCGCTGCGCCACCTTGAGGTCGGCGATCGTCGGCGTCGTCCATTCGCTGGCCGCCGCCTCATGCGACTTGGCCAGGAATTCGTCGGTTCGCTTCAGGAGCTCGTCGATGCCGCCCTTGCGGACCGCGACCGAGGTCACGATCGGCAGGCCGAGCTCCTGCGACATCCGGTCGATGTCGATCGTGACGCCGCGGCGCTTCGCGATGTCGATCATGTTGAGCACGAGCATCATCGGCCGGCCGACCCGCTTCAGCTCGAGCACCAGCCGCAAGGTCAGCCGCAGATTGGTGGCGTCCGCGACGCAGAGCACGAGATCGGGCACCGCCTCACCGTCGAAGCGGCCGAGCACGATGTCGCGGGTGATCTCCTCGTCCGGGCTGCGGCCGCGCAACGAATAGGTGCCGGGCAGGTCGAGCACGGTCACGCTGCGGCCCTCCGGCGTGACGAAGCCGCCGGACTTGCGCTCGACCGTGACGCCCGGATAGTTGGCGACCTTCTGACGGCTGCCGGTCAGGCTGTTGAACAGCGACGTCTTGCCGGTGTTCGGCGCGCCGACCAGCGCCAGGCGCAGGGATGCAGCGGTCATTCGACGATCACAGCCATGGCTTCGCTCCGGCGCAGCGCGATCGTGGTGTTGTCGACGCGCACCGCGATCGGGTCCTTTCGGATCGTGCCTTCATGCAGGATTTCCACGCGCGCGCCCTCGACAAATCCCATCTCGACCAGGCGCTGCTCCAGCTCCTGCGGAGACAGCGATGAGCCCGTCACGAGCGCATCGAGCCTGATGATCTTTCCGACAAAACCGCGATCCGCATGTCCGAGCCGGACGTCCTGCAAATCATCCCGGGAGCTGTTTGGATCGCCTGTCATGCGGCCTGTTTTTCAGCAGGTAGTCACAGGGTCAAGCGTTTGCCCGTGAGAGGTTTTAGAACTCCTAAAAACAGCGCCCGGAAGCGCCATCCAGGCCGATTTTCCGCTTGACTGCCGGCGAGGCGCTAACGAGGTCGTGATGCCGCCGCGCCGCAGCCGCCCGTACTGCCCCGGACCCGAGCCGGCTGCGAATTGATCGATCCGGGTTGGCCTCCGGTAACCTTGACAGGTCGCGGAATGGCGAACGAGCGTCCGCGCCGCGCCCGGCGGCGCCGTTTCGCTTCCTCCCGCGCAACGGTTTGCGTTATGGTCCGCGCGGAGCCGGAGCGCCCGTGCAGACCGCACAACGCAATTCGCTGAGACTGTTGCAATGGATGATGGCCGCCGCGCTGGCCCTTCCGCTGGCGCTGTTCGTTTTTGCCTCCGCAATGTCCTGGATCTCGACCAGCGAGGCCGCCAACCAGGAGATCCAGCGCACGCTCGATGTCGCCCATGAGCACGCGCTGAAGGTGTTCGAGACCATCGATCGCGGCCTCGCCGAGGTCACCGAGGTCGTCCGCGGCATGGGCGATGCCGATATCGTCGCGCGCGAGAAGAGCCTGCACCAGCGGCTGCGCCAGGTCGCCATGGCGCTCCCCCAGGTGAAATCGGTCTGGGTGTTCGACGCCAACGGCCGTGCCCTCGTCAACAGCCTGGTGCAGCCGGCCCCCGACGTCGACTTCTCGGACCGGGATTACTTCCGGATCCATGCCCAGGGCGACATCGGCACCTATATCGGCGAGGTGCTGACGCCGCGGCCGCCCTATCTGGGCTCGCGGTTCTTCAGCGTCGGCCGGCGCCGCAACGGCGACGACGGCAGCTTTGCCGGCGTGATCCAGGCCTCCGTGCTTCCGGAATATTTCGAGAATTTCTACGCCAGGATCGGCCGCGAGCCCGGCAGCTTCCTGGCGCTGATCCGGACCGACGGCGCCGTGCTGGCGCACTTCCCTGCCGTTGACCACGATGTCCGGTTCGAGCCGAACGGCCCGCTCGGGCGGCAGATCGTCGCCAATCCCGAGGCCGGGACGATGACGATCCAATCCCCGGCCGACGGCATCGAGCGGCGCATGCGCTACCAGCGGCTGGCCGGATACCCGATCTATGTCAGCGCCGGCCTCGAAACCTCGGCGATCCAGTCGCGCTGGAGGTCGACCATGGCCCAGCACCTGATCTTCGGGATCCCGGCCACCGCCCTGCTGTTCGGCCTGCTCGCGCTCGCCTTCCGGCGAACCCAGCGCCTGCAGGAGGAGGCCAACCGGCGCATCGAGGCCGAGGAGGCATTGCGGCACGGCCAGCGGCTCGAGGCACTCGGGCAGCTCACCGGCGGCGTCGCGCACGACTTCAACAACCTGCTCACCGTGATCCGCGCGTCGGTCGACATGTTACGGCGGCCGGACCTGCCGGAGCCGCGGCGGCAGCGCTACATCGATGCGATCTCCAACACCGTGAACCGTGCCGCCAAGCTGACCAACCAGCTGCTTGCATTCGCGCGCCGGCAGACCCTCAAGCCCGAGGTGTTCGACGCCTGCCAGAATGTCCGCACCCTGAGCGAGATGATCGCAACCCTGATCGGCGCGCGCATCGAGATCACGGCGCAAGTGCCGGACGAGACCTGTCTCGTCAACGCCGATGCCGGCCAGTTCGAGACCGCCATCATCAACATGGCGGTGAACGCGCGCGACGCCATGGACGGCGTCGGCCGGCTCACGATCGCGGTCCGCGCCGTGGACAGACTGCCGTCCGCGACCAGCACGGCGCCGAACTCGCCCGGCCATGTCGCGGTGTCGGTGATCGACACCGGCGTCGGAATTCCGCAGGAGCTGTTCGGCCGCATCTTCGAGCCGTTTTACACCACCAAGGAGGTCGGTCACGGCACCGGCCTCGGCCTGTCGCAGGTGTTCGGCTTCGCCAAGCAGTCCGGCGGCGAGGTGACCGTCACCAGCGAGATCGGCAAGGGTGCGACATTCACGCTGTATCTGCCACGCGTCGTCGGCGGGCATGGCGCGCGAGCGCCGCGCACCGACGACGCGCCCTCGGTCGATCGGACCGGCGCATCGGTCCTGATCGTCGAGGACAATGCCGAGGTCGGAAAGTTTGCCGCCGACACGCTGACCCAGCTCGGCTGCAGCTGCGTGCTGGTGGACAACGCCACCCACGCGCTGGAGGAGCTCGCCGTCGACGCCGACCGGTTCGACCTGGTGTTCACCGATGTCGTGATGCCTGGCATGAGCGGCATCGAGCTTGCGGAAGAGATCCGCCGGCAGCGCCTCGATCTTCCGATCGTGCTCGCCTCCGGTTACAGCCAGGTGCTGTCGCAGCAGGGCAGCGGCGGCTTCGAGCTGCTGCAGAAGCCCTATTCGGCCGAGCAGCTCGCGCGCGTGCTGCACAAAGCAACGCGCTCGCGCCGGCTGAAGCGCGATCAGGCGCCGGCGGGGTGAGGTAGTTGCGCGGCACATCTCAAGCACGCTGTCGTCCTGGCGAAAGCAGGGAGCCATACGCCGCGGCGGATGTTGTGGCGGGGACTCGTCGTTGCAATCCGCGCGACTGACCGCCGGTCCCAGTGCGGAACCGGGTAATTTGCCTGGCGTTATCGTGCCATGGGCAAAGCTGAGGCAAAATCCAAATCGTCGGACGGGCCGTCGTCGGCCAGGACTGCATCGTCCCGGAAAGCGAGCGCAAAGGCGGCCGGTCAAGAGCGCAAGGATCCCGCGCCAAGCGAAGGGGATGAGAAGTCGGAATTCGTCGAGGTGATTGCCGAAGGCGGCGAGGATGTCGAACCGCCGCCGCCGGAAATCGTCGAACCCGATCCCGAATTGTCGGCCGAAGAGGCCGAACAGGCGCGCAAGGACTATTTGCTGACGCGGTTCTGGATCAGCGCGCGCGGCTATTGGGGCCGGAGCGGCGACCGGCTGGCGTGGCTGTTCACGATCGGCCTGCTGCTGCTGATCGTCGCCAATGTCGCCGTTCAGTACGGCATCAATGTCTGGAATCGCTCGATCTTCGATGCGATCGAAAAGCGCGACGCGGCCAGTGTCTTCCACCTGACGGCCATCTTCTTTCCGCTGGCGATCGGCAGCGTGCTGCTGGGGGTCGCGCAGGTGTTCGGCCGCATGGGCATCCAGCGGCGCTGGCGCGCCTGGCTGACCAACGCCGTCGTCTCGCGCTGGCTGACGAACGGCCGCTACTACCAGCTCAACCTCGTCGACGGCGATCACAAGAATCCGGAGTACCGGATCGCGGAGGATCTGCGGATCGCGACGGATTCTCCGGTCGACTTCGTCGCCGGCGTGACGTCGGCGCTGCTCTCGGCCGTCACTTTCATCGTCGTGCTCTGGACCATCGGCGGCGCGCTGACGGTGACGCTCGGCGGCTCGTCGATCAGCATCCCGGGCTTCCTGGTCATTGCCGCCATCATCTATGCGGCGATCGCGTCGGGCTCGATCACGGCGATCGGCCGCAGCTTCGCGCAGATCTCCGAGGACAAGAACCAGGCGGAAGCGGAATTCCGCTACATCCTGACCCGCGTACGCGAGAATGGCGAAAGCATCGCGCTGCTCGGCGGCGAAACCGAGGAGCGCGACGGCATCGACAAGACGTTCTCGAACGTGTTGCGGCAATGGGCGCGGCTCGCCGGGCAACACATGCGCACGACGCTGGTGTCGCAGGGATCGAATCTCATTGCGCCGGTGGTACCCTTGCTGCTGTGTGCGCCAAAATTCCTCGACGGCAGCATGTCGCTCGGTCAGGTGATGCAGGCGGCCTCGGCCTTCACCATCGTGCAGACCGCGTTCGGCTGGCTGGTCGACAACTATCCGCGGCTCGCCGACTGGAACGCCTGCGCACGGCGCATCGCCTCGCTGATGATGTCGCTTGACGGGCTCGAACGCGCCGAGACCGGCGACGGCTTCGGCCGCATCGAGCGCGGCGAGACCGAGGGCGAGGCCATGCTGAGCCTCAACGACCTTTCCGTCACGCTGGACGACGGCACCGCCGTGGTCGGCGAGACCGAAGTGGTGATCGAACCGGGGGAGCGGCTATTGGTCGCCGGCGAATCCGGCACCGGCAAGAGCACGCTGGTGCGCGCCATCGCCGGCCTGTGGCCGTGGGGCGGCGGCAGTGTCGGCCTGCACGCGGACCGCCGCCTGTTCATGCTGCCGCAAAAGCCCTACGTCCCCTCGGGCACGCTGCGGCGCGCGGTGGCCTATCCCGGCGCGGCGGAGGACTGGAGCGTCGATGAGATCAGCTGTGCCCTGCACAAGGTCGGCCTCGACCATCTCAAGGACAAGATCGAGGAGGACGCGCCGTGGGACCAGACCCTGTCCGGCGGCGAGAAGCAGCGGCTCGCCTTTGCCCGACTGCTGCTGCACACCCCCGACATCGTCGTGCTCGACGAGGCGACGTCCGCGCTCGACGAGAAGAGCCAAGACAAGATGATGGAGACGGTGACGACGGAACTGCCGAAGGCGACCATCGTCAGCGTCGCCCACCGCGTCGAGCTCGAAGCGTTCCATAGCCGCAAGATCGTGCTGGAGCGCCGCAAGGGCGGCGCCAAACTGGTCAGCGACGTCGATCTGATCCCGCGCAAGGGTAAGCGAAGGCTGCTCGGCCGCTTCCTGCGGCAACGGCAGGCAGCGGGCAAGGCGGCGTAACGGGCGTTGGCGCTGCCGGCAAAACCGGCTATGCATGCCGCGCTTTTGACGAGGCCATGCGTGATCCCGAGCAACGACATATCGCCGGCGCCGTTCGGCGCCTTCGCGCCCAATGCGGCGCAGGCCGCCATCATCCGCCTGGCGCATGGCTCAGGATTGAAGCGAGGCGCGTTCCGGCCCTGGCTGTCGAAACTGGTCAATCTGTTCGGCGCTGGGCCGCTGGACGTGACCTATCAGGGCGCATCGTTCCGCTTCTATCATCAGCAAAGCGCGACCGAGCGCGGCGCGCTGTTCAATCCCGATTACAACCTTGAAGAACTCGCCTTCCTGCGGGCGCATGTCGGCGCGGATGGCACCTTCGTCGATCTCGGCGCCAATGTCGGCACCTATGCGCTGGCGCTGGCGCGCGACGTCGGGCCCGGTGGCAAGGTGATCGCGATCGAGCCGCATCCGGTGACGCATGCGCGGCTCAAGTTCAACACCCAGGCCTCCGGCTTTCCGCAGGTGCGCCTGGTTGCGGCGGCCGCCGGCCCGACCGATGGTGAACTGATGATCGAGACCGACGGCGACAATCTCGGCGCCAGCCACATCGTCACCGGCACGCCGACGGGCAAGGCGTTCAAAGTGCCGTCGCTGCGGCTGCAACGCATCCTCGACGAGGCCGGCGCGAGCAAGGTCGATGCGCTCAAGATCGACGTCGAGGGTTTCGAGGACCGCGTGCTGATCGGCTTCTTCCGCGACGCGCCCCAGTCACTGTGGCCGCGCGCGGTGGTGATCGAGCATCTGTCGAAGGACGAATGGACCGACGACTGCATTGCGGACATGCATGCGCGCGGTTACGTCGAGCAGGGCCGGACGCGCAGCAACACGCTGCTGGTACGGAGTTGACAGCCCTGTCTTCTCCTTCCCCCTGAAAGGGGGAAGGTCGGGATGGGGGTCAGCCGCAGGAACGGTGCCTGCGAAGAGAGCAGATTCCCACCCGCTTTGCTCTCGCGAGCAAAGCGACCTCCCCTTTGCAAGGGGAGGTGACACGAGAACGCGGATGCAAGTGCATCACAACAAGGGAGGCTCGCGATGATCGACCATATCGGCTTTTCCGTCTCCGACTATCAACGCGCGAAGGCGTTCTACCAGACGGCGCTGGCGCCGCTCGGCTACGGCCTGATCATGGAAGTGCCCGCGGAGGTGACCGGGCACGCGCCCGCCGCGGGCTTCGGCGCCGACGGCAAGCCGGACTTCTGGATCGGCGGGGAAGGCGCCATGAACAAGCCGGTGCATATCGCCATCACGGCCAGGGACCGCGCCACCGTCGACGCCTTCTACAAGGCCGCGATGGCAGCCGGCGGCCGCGACAACGGCGCGCCCGGCATCCGTGCGCATTACCACCCGAACTATTACGGCGCATTCGTGCTCGACCCCGACGGCCACAATATCGAGGCGGTCTGCCACACGCCCGGGTGAAGCATCGTAACGCCGCGGCGCGCGATCCGTTGTCGCTTCGAACTTCGATGGAGCGATCAATGCGCGCGACGCGATCTGGCATCGGCAACCGCCGCGGGGCCTCGATATGATGCCGATCGAGCCTCCCGAGATTCCGCCGACGACGCCGGGCACACCGAGCGAACCGCCGCCGGGAATTCCGCCCGGCAGTCCGCGCCCCGAGATTCCGGAGCCGGTGCGCGAACCCGGCGAGCCGCCGCGACCGGACGAGTTGCCTGGCAAGACACCTGACGAATCACCGGTGCGCGGACCGCCTGGACCGTCCGGCCCGCCACCTGCGACAGATCGACTCGCCGGCCGATGAGTCGCCCTTGCGCCCAAGTTCCACGTCGATCGCAAATGTGTCGGCGCGTTTCTTCTGAACGCGCGGTGAACAATCACACACGCAACCCGTTATAATGTCGAAATAAACTTCGCCGATGATTCGTGGCTCGCCACAATCCGGCCTAACGGCTGGCGGTTCATCGTCCTGCCGAATTGTTCGGTTCTCACTTTGCTTTCCTGCCCAGACTTTCCGCCGGGGACTCCTAGACAATGACAAAGCTTCGTCTCGTGCTGCTTGCCACGACTGCGCTGACGGTGATGCAATTCGCCACCTCAGCGTCGCACGCCCAAACTTCGCCTCTAGTCGTCGCACAGGCGCAGCAGAAGGAAGAAACCGGACCTGACGGAAAGCCGAAGGCGCGGCCGGCGCCGGGCGCGCCGGGTGCTCCTGCACGTCCGGCACCGCCGGCCGCAGCGCCGCATCCGCAGGCGCCACCTCCCGCCGCGGCACCCGCACATCCTGCTCCGCCGCCGGCCGCAGCGCCCGCGAAGCCGACCCCGCCTGCAGCCCCTGCCCGGCCCGAGCCGCCCGCAGCTGCACCGGCAAAGCCGACGCCGCCTCCGGCAGCCGCACCGCATCCGGCACCGCCGCCGGCTCCCGCACGGCCCGAGCCGCCTGCCGCGCGCCCGACGACGCCTCCGCCGTCGGCTGCTCCCGCACATCCCACACCGCCGCCGCCCGCGGCCGCACCCGCGAAGCCATCGCCGTCACCGGCACGGCCGGAGCCGCCCGCAGCAGCGCCTGCGAAGCCGACCCCGCCACCGCCGGCGGCCGCCCCCGCACATCCGACGCCACCGCCGCCGGCCGCAGCACCGCAGCGACCCGGCACGCCGCCGCCCGGCGCAGGACCCGCGCACACGCCGCCGACGCCGGCGCCCGGCGCCACGCCGAATGCCGCGCCCGCAGCACGTCCCGGCACCCCGCCCACGGCGGCAACGCCGACTCCGACGCCCGCAACGCCGGGAGCTCCGACAACGGCGCCAGCCGAACGCCGCCCCGGCGATCGTCCGGGTGGCGAACGCGGTGAACGTCCTGGCGGCGCCAAGCAACCGCCGGGCACCCCGCCCGCGGCGACGTCAACGCCCGCGCCTTCGGCAACGACAACGCCTCCGGCAGCAGGGGCACGACCGGGCACGCCGCCCGCCGCGACAGCTCCCGGTGCGACACCGACGCCGACACCTCCGGCAGCCGGCGCACAGCCCGCGCGTCCAGGCACCCCGCCTGCCGCAACAACGCCTCCGGCACCCGGCGCGACGCCGACGCCAGGTCAGCAGGGACGTCCGGCGACACCGCCCGGAACACCGGCAACCCCGGGCGCGGCAATGGGCGCGCCCGGCGCGGCCCCGGCTCCGGGTCAGCCGGCAGCACGTCCGGGCGTCGCGCCCGGCGTATCGCCGGCCCAGGGCGCCGCGATGGGCGCGCCGGCACCGTCGGTCGTCCCCGGCTCGGCCGCCGCAACGCCGCCGCCCGGCCGCGCGCAATATGCGCCGCCGACGGTTGCGCCCGCCTTCCGCGCCGCGCCAGCGGTCGCAGCGCCGCTGCCGCCGCCTCCGCGACATGACAACATCAAGCCGCTCGCGATCGGCGCCGCCGTCGGCGCCGGCGTGGTGGCCGGCGCCATCATCGGCGGGAGCATCGCCGACCTGCACAGCCAGCGGCAGGAGGTGGTCGAAGGCGGCCGCACCATCTACACCGAGCCGGACCGCGTCATCATCCGCGATCCGGGCGGCCAGGCCTATGTCCGCGGCGACGACGTCTATCGTTTCCGCTATGGCGCGCGCGATATCCGCACCGAGACGATCGGCGGCGAAACCCGCACCGTGGTGGTTCGTCCCGACGGCAGCGAGATCATCACGGTGGTCGGCTCCGACGGCCAGATGTTGCGCCGAATCCGCAGGGATACTGGCGGCCGCGAGGTCGTCATCATCGACAACAGCTATCGCGATCCGCGAGCGGTCGGCGGCTTCTATGTCGACGCGCCACCGCCGGTGGTCAACATTCCCTACGATCGCTACATCGTCGATGCTCAGGACGCGTCGCCCGACGTGATCTACGAGACCATGGAGGCACCGCCGGTGCAGCGGATCGATCGGCGCTACTCGCTCGACGAGATCCGCTACAGCCCCAATGTCCGCATGCAGATGCCGAGCATCGACGTCAACACGATCAACTTCGACTCCGGATCGTGGACCATCCCGCCGGATCAGGCGGCGAGGCTGCAGGTGATCGCCGACGGCCTCAACCGAGCCATCCAGCGCAACCCGCGCGAGGTGTTCCTGATCGAGGGCCACACGGATGCGACCGGCAACGACACCGACAATCTGTCGCTGTCGGACCGCCGTGCGCAATCCGCCGCCGAGCTCTTGACGCAGCAGTTCGGTGTGCCGGCTGAGAACCTGACCTCGCAGGGCTATGGCTCTCAATATCCGAAGGAGCAGACCGACGGACCGAGCCGCATCAACCGGCGCGTCACCGTCCGCCGCATCACCCCGCTGCTCAACGGCGGCACCGCCTCGGCCGCGCCGCCGCGCTGAGCCGGCGCGACATCACGATACGAAATGGCCGGGAGCGATCCCGGCCATTTTTGTTTGTTCTCCTTCCCCCTGAAAGGGGGAAGGTCGGGATGGGGGTCAGCCGCAGGTGACGGTGGCTGCGGAGAGAGCAGATCCCCACCCGCTTTGCTCTGGCGAGCAAAGCGACCTCCCCTTTTCAAGGGGAGGTTGGAGAAGCGTCGCCCCCGCAAGCGGGAGAGGTACAGCGGGCATGCTGATCGACCCAATCTCATCATTCGTTACTTCCCCGCGCCCAGTCCCAGCGCCTCGACCATCACGCGGAATATCTCGGTGTTGTCCATCGAGCCGTGGACGCGCTCGCTGCCCGGGCCCGTCGCGGTGAGAATGACGTCCTCGCCGGAATGCACGCTGGCGCCGATCATCGCCGGCAGATTGCCGAAGCGCAGCACGACGCCGGGGACATCCTTGTACTTGTCATTGGCCTTGAACGTGTCGGGCTGGTCGCCCTTCACGGTCGGCTCGTTCGGATCGTCGAGTTTCGGGCGGAACGTCTCGTAGTGATCCGGCAGGCTGGCGGAGAAGATTGCAAGCCGCCGGCTGACATCGACGCGTGACGGATAACCTTCGGCGTCCGGCGCCGGATAATTCGGGAACCCGGCTTTCTCGTAGACACCGACGCGCTCGCGCAGCGGCACGTTGGGTGTCGCCGCCATGTCGTCATTGATGGTGCCGACCAGGCTGTTCGGATGGTTGTGATCGGCCACGACCAGGATCAGCGTGTCGTCGTTGCGCGCTTTCGCCCAGTCCTTTGCCAGCCGCACCGCATTGTCGAGCATGATGGTGTCGTAGACCGCGCGCTCCATGTCGAGCAGATGGGCGTATTTGTCGATTAGGCCGGACTCGACCATCAGGAAGAAACCGGCCTCGTGTTTCGACAGCACCGTGAGCGCGGCCTGAATCTGCTCGGTCAGGTCCGGCTGCTCGGGGAATTTCCTGACGCCGCCGCCCCTCAGGAACTTGCGGTCGAGCGCGCCGTCCATGTTGCCGGCGGCGAACAGGCCGAGCAGTTGGCGGGTGTCCGGTTTGGCCGCGAGCGTGGCGAGTTCGCCTGCGGTCGTCGCGACCGGATAGCCGGCGTCGCGGAAGCGCGCGAGATAGTCGACATCGTCCTTGCGTTTCGATCCGGACGCGGATTGCCGGCAGGAAGTTCGCGGAGCCGCCGCCCATCAGCACGTCGGGCTTCGCGTCGAAATATTGCGCGACGATCGCGTCATAGGCGGCGCGGCGGCGGGTATGCGCAACCATCGCCGCCGGGGTCGCGTCCTCGACCTCGGTGTTGGTGACGATGCCGACGGCGAGGCCCGCCCGGCGCTTGGCAAGACTCGCGATGGTCTCGACCCTCGGATCGTCAAGCGGATCGGGCGTGCGATCGGCGTAGACGCCGAGCGCATTGACCGCGGCCTTGTGGCCGGTGGCGTAGGCGCTCGCGGCATTCGCCGAATCGGTGATGATCGAGTCCGAGCCGGCGGTCGCGACCAGCGCCATATGCGGCATGTCGTCGATCGCGAGCTTGCCGCGGCCCTTGCCCTCCGCGATTCCCTTGGAGAGGATTCGCGCGGCGACGCGATGCGACGGCGACATCCCGTCGCCGATGAACAGGATCACGTTCCTGGCCTTTCGCGCCTTGGTGTCGTAGACGGTCCAGGTCACCTTCCGGCTCTGCGTGCCGTCACTGACTTCGACGGCGACCTGCCCGGGCTTGACGAGCGAGACATCGCGCAGCACCAACGCCGACTGCTCCCGGCCGGCCTCGTGCGCGGTGAATGTGCCGCCCTGGCCGAACACCGCGGCATAGTCCGCGCCGTTCAGCGTGACCTTGAGCTTTGCTTGATCGACCACCCCCGGAAGCTCGACCTTGAAGTCGAATTTGGCGCCGACGAGGATATCGGCGCGATCGATCGGATAGATCGTCTGGGCGAACGCCGGCGCTGCCGACAACGCCAGCGTGACGGCCATACCGGCAACTTGCTTGATCATGATCGATGCTCCGCTCTCGCGCATCATGCGCATCATGCGCATCGGAGCGGAGGCTAGTTGCGGCGGATGACGGCGCAATGAGGCGCGCCGGGGCGTATTGCCGCAAGGCCGGCGTGATTTCAGCGCGCCATCTGCTGCGGATCGTAGAAGAAGCGCTCCTCGACCAGCTCCTCGCCGCGCCAGGTCTGCCAGGCGACCTCCTCCATGCTGCGGACCTTGCCGTCCTTGCCGGTGAATTCGAAGCGCCAGCAGATCGCCGAATGATCGCCGTCAAGCAGGAGCGGCCCGAGCCGCGTGGTCTTGACGCCGGCGACCGCGGCCAGCACCGCCGCCTCGCGCGCCGCCAGCGCCCCGCGGCCGACGCGCCACTCACCGTCATTCTCCTGGGTGCGGGCATCGACTGAATAGAAATTCCTGATCGCGCCGACATGGTCGTTGGACTCGACCGTGTCGGCGAAGGCTTGCAACGTCCTAAGCGAGGGCATCGGGCATTCTCCATTTACCGACTTATAGTCGGTATTTATCGACTGGTAGTCGGTAAGTCAATTGGCTTGCGTCTGGAACTGGGCTAGAGATGCGCCCATGGCAACCCAGGCCGAACGGCGCGAGAAAACCAGAGCCGCCATCGTCAAGGCGGCGCGGCGCATTTTTGGCGAGCGCGGCTTCGCCGCTGCGACGATGGACGACATCGCCGCCGGCGCGCGTGTCGCCAAGGGCGCGGTCTATCATCACTTCGCGACCAAGGAGGCGGTGTTCGAGGCGGTGTTCGAGCAGGTGTCGATCGACCTTGTTGCCGATCTCGACCGCATCTCGCGCGCCGAGAACGATCCGCTGGCGGCGATGGCGGCGGGCACGCAGGGCTATTTCGCGGCGTGCTCGAAAGGCCCGACCGGCCAGATCATCTTGCGCGACGGCCCCGCCGTGCTCGGCTGGGAACGCTGGCGCGAGATCGACGCGAAACATTTCGGCGGCAAGTTTCCGCGCGCGCTGGCCGCCGCGATGGACGCCGGCGTGATCGCCAGGCAGCCGATCGAGCCGCTGGCGCGGCTGCTGCTCGGCGCGGTGACGGAAGCCGCGGTTGCGGTCTCCGCGGGGCCGGACATCGGCAAGACCGGCACCGATTACGCGCGCGCGTTCCGCTCGCTGCTGGATGCGCTCAGGGTGAAGTAGGCAGGCCTCTCTCCCCACGTCGTCCCTGCGAAGGCCGGGACCCATAACCACAGGGAGGAGTCGTGGAAGCGCGCTGGAGCACCAGCGTGCTTCATAACCATGGCCGGTGGTTATGGGTCCCGGGTCGCGCTTCGCTTGCCCGGGACGACACCGAGTTTGTGTCTACCCGCCCACCATCTCAGTCCTTGTCGTTCTCGAGCTGGAAGATCTGCGAGCCTTCGTCGCTCGAGATGAGGCCGGTCTTGTTGTACAGGCCGAGCTTGGCGCGGGTGTCAGCAATGTCGAGGTTGCGCATCGTCAGCTGGCCGATGCGGTCGGCCGGCGTGAAGGCGGCGTCCTCGACCTTCTCCATGCTGAGCCGCTCCGGCGCGTAGGTCAGGTTCGGGCTCTCGGTGTTTGATATCGAGTAGTCGTTGCCGCGGCGCAGCTCGAGCGTCACCTCGCCGGTGACGGCGCGCGCCACCCAGCGCTGCGCGGTCTCGCGCAGCATCAAGGCCTGCGAATCGAACCAGCGGCCCTGATAGAGCAGGCGGCCGAGCCGCATGCCGCTGATGCGGTACTGCTCGATCGTATCCTCATTATGGATGCCGGTGACGAGACGCTCATAGGCGATGTGCAAGAGCGCCATGCCCGGCGCCTCATAGATGCCGCGGCTCTTGGCTTCGATGATGCGATTCTCGATCTGGTCGCTCATGCCGAGGCCGTGGCGGCCGCCGATCGCATTGGCCTCGAGGAACAGCGCGACCGGATCGGCAAACGTCTTGCCGTTCAGCGCGACCGGCTGGCCTTCCTCGAACCGCACCACGACCTTCTCGGCCTTGACGTCGCAATCGGCGCGCCAGAACGGCACGCCCATGATCGGATTGACGATGGTGATGCCGCTCGCAAGGCTCTCGAGATCCTTGGCCTCATGCGTCGCGCCGAGCAGATTGCTGTCGGTCGAATAGGCCTTCTCCGCGCTCATCTTGTAGGCGAAGCCTTGCGCGGTCATGAACGCCGACATCTCGGCGCGGCCGCCGAGCTCGTCGATGAACTGCTGGTCGAGCCAGGGCTTGTAGATGCGCAGGCTCGGGTTGGTCAGCAGGCCGTAGCGATAGAAGCGCTCGATGTCGTTGCCCTTGAAGGTCGAGCCGTCGCCCCAGATGTTGACACCGTCCTCCTGCATCGCCGCGACCAGCATCGTGCCGGTCACCGCGCGGCCGAGCGGCGTGGTGTTGAAATAGGTGATGCCGCCGGTCGAGATGTGGAACGCGCCGGACTGGATCGCGGCGATGCCCTCATGGACCAGCTGGGTGCGGCAATCGACCAGGCGGGCCTTCTCGGCGCCGAAATCCATCGCCTTGCGCGGGATCGCGTCGTAGTCGGCCTCGTCGGGCTGGCCAAGATTGGCGGTATAGGCGAAGACCTTGGCGCCTTTCAGCTTCATCCAGAGCAGCGCCGCCGACGTGTCGAGCCCGCCCGAGAACGCGATGCCGACTTTTTCGCCAGTGGGCAGGCTTTTCAGAATCGTACTCATGGGACGGTCCAATCGGTCGAAATCAATGATGTTTCCGGGGTGGCGATATCAAATTTCCGAAGGCTGAGCACGCCTTTAATCAGGCCCAAATCAGGCCTCGGGCTGGCTGGACGCCGCCTTGCCGCCCCGGCGCCAGCGCTGCATCCACCGGTAGCCGGGCATCGCAAGGCGGGTCAGCGTGGCATCGACCTGGGCGTCGGTCAGCCGGGTCGCTGCCCAGCGGTAGATCAGCGCGTAGAACAGCCAGACCGTGAAGAACGACACCAGGCCCGCGATCGCCACATCGGTGAAGAAATGGCCGCCAAAGGCCATGCGAAGCCCGCTGGTGACGATGCCGAACACGGTGGCCCCGGCAAAGGCCAGCGGCCGCCACGCGGGCGGCGTCAGCGCCGCCGGTGCATAGGTCCAGAACGCGGTGGCGCCCTCGCCGGAGAAGAACGAGCAGTTGCGCGGGCAGCCGCCGCGCGGGTCCCACCACGGCATGAATTGCAGGTCGCCGCCGAACTGCGTCACGAACACCGGCCGCGGCCGGCCCCAATAATTCTTGAAGGTGAGGTTGGTGAGCACGCCGGCCGAGAGCAGCATCGTGGTGAGCAGGAACACCGCGGCGCGGCCGGACATCAGCATCGGCCGGTCGGGCCGGATGAACTTCCAGACGATGGTCACGATCGCCGGCAGCACCAGCGCCCAGGCGATCCACATCGCCGCATCGCGCGCAAACGACGCCACCGCGTCGAGCTTCAGCGGGAAGGTTTTCTGCGCCACATCGTAGAACAGCGCCGCCAGCTTCAGGTCGAGCTCGGGATAGATCCCGAACAAGATGCCGACGATGAGCGCCAGCGCCAGCGCGATGAAAAGTCCGGTCCGGTTCATGGCGCGCGGTTTAGCCGACGCGGATGAGGTGGCGCAATCATTTCAAGTAAGCCCGAGGGGCATTTGCCGCTTGATCAAACAGGTGATCGACACCTTCATTTTCGTCGTAGTTAAACTGCCGCGGAGTATTGAGCGCTGCAGCACCATTTTTCGTCTGCGCCTGAAAAACGCTCAATACTAGTCCATCCAGAAGTTCCCGGGTCGCTCTGGGCAAGGTTGAGTCGATCGCCGGCAATTGAGCGAGGATATCTCGTTCAAGCTCGGGAAGTGACAATTTGCCCGATTGCGCGCTTATCACGCTTCCCAAGATTGCGGATGCGGCTCTCTGGTTCGAATCCATGTTGGCACTCTGGACGAGGTCACGGCCGCTGCGATTGCGACGGCAAGGGCGGGGGCGGCGGCAACGGCCGCGACGGCTCGCGCCAGGCGCCGGCGGAGCGGCCGGCGATCAGCCAGTAGACCACGCCCGCGACGATGCCGGCCCCGGTCATGATCTCCATGTGCCGGCGCACGATGCCATGGAATTGCATCATGTCGGGATCGAACGGAACCAGGCCGAGATAGCACGCCGCGCCAACGATCGCGCCGCCGACGGCATAGGTCAGCACGCTCCGGATGAAGAACGCCTCGGTGATCAGCACCACGATCAGCGCCGGCAGCAGCGCAAAGCCTGAGATAAAGATGAACCCGAAGCCGAGCACGATGTTGACCGCACTCTGGTCGATCTGTCCGCCGAAATCGCTGATCTCGGGATACAGCACCGCGACGACCACGATGATCCCTGCCACGAAGCAGGCCATCAGGAAGCCGAAGGCGACGACGAACAGGCGGCCGATCAAGGCCATCGGGTCATTCCATCATCGAACATCAAGCCGGGCACTAGCCTCTCCTCCGTCATGCCCGGGCTTGTCCCGGGCATCCACGTCTTCTCGCGGAGAAAGCCAAGACGTGGATGGCCGGGACAAGCCCGGCCATGACGAAATATGGAAACACACTCAATCCGTCATCGCCATCGCGCGCAGCGCCTGGCGCTCGCGGGCAGAGAGCTTTTCGGTCTCCGACTTGAGCTGGCCGCAGGCGGCGAGGATGTCGCGGCCGCGCGGCGTGCGCACCGGCGAGGAATAGCCGGCGTTGAAGATGTACTCGGAGAATTTTTCGATCTGCTCCCAGTCCGAGCATTCGTAGGCAGTGCCCGGCCACGGATTGAACGGGATCAAATTGATCTTCGCCGGAATGCCCTTGAGCAGCTTCACCAGGAGCTTCGCGTCATCGAGCGAATCGTTGACCCCCTTGAGCATCACATATTCGAAGGTGATGCGCCGCGCGTTGGAGGCGCCGGGATAATCGCGGCAGGCTTGCAGCAATTCCTTGATCGGATATTTGCGGTTCAGCGGCACCAGCTCGTTGCGCAGCTCGTCGCGCACCGCATGCAAGGAGATCGCGAGCATCACGCCGATCTCGTCACCGGTGCGCTGGATGTTCGGCACCACGCCCGAGGTCGACAGCGTGATGCGCCGGCGCGAAATGCCGATGCCTTCATTGTCGGCGACGATCAGCAGCGCATCGCGCACCGCGTCGAAATTGTAGAGCGGCTCGCCCATCCCCATCATCACGATGTTGGTGACGCGGCGCGTGCCGTCCTCGCGGTCGGCCCAGTCATTCAGCCGGTCGCGCGCCACCATCACCTGGCCGACGATCTCGCCGGCGGTGAGGTTGCGCACCAGCCGCTGCGTGCCGGTGTGGCAGAACGCGCAGTTCAGCGTGCAGCCGACCTGCGAGGAAACGCACAGCGTGCCGCGATCGGTCTCGGGGATGTAGACGCACTCGACCTCGTGCGGCCGCTCGACCTTGTCGCCGCTCGGCAGCCGCAGCAGCCATTTGCGGGTGCCGTCGTTGGAGATCTGCTCGGCGACCACCTCGGGACGATCGACGGTAAAATGCTTCTCGAGCTCGGCGCGCATGTCCTTCGAGACGTTGGTCATCTCGGCAAAGCTCTTGGCGCCGCGGAAATACATCCAGTTCCAGAGCTGCTGGGTGCGCATCTTGCGCTGGCCGGCCTGCACCCCGATCTCGCCCAGGCGCTCGGCGATCTCGGCGCGCGACAGCCCGATCAGCGACGGCTTGGCCGGCGGCACATAGGTCTCGAGCGGAACCTTCTCGACCAGCGCGCTGGCGCCGGAGACGGCATGGGTGGTCACGGTGTCGGTCATGAAACCTCAAATAGGCCTTCCAGCCGGTGCTGGAAAGCCACCAAATACCTCGATTTCAGGCCTTAAGTCGATTTTTAGAGCATGATCTTTCCGGAAAACCGCTTCACACTTTTCCGGATCATGCTCTAGCGCCGGCAGTCCTGCCCGAGCCGGTCGAGCGCCTGCGCCAGGCCCTTCAGCGAGAAGGTGTCTGTCGTCTCGGTGCCCTTGGCCGAGACCGCTTTTACCGTCAGTTCGGCCGATTTGCGCATGGATTCCACCATCCGCTCCTCCTCGGCCGCATTCTTGATCCAGAGGCCGTCGCCCTGCGTGTACATCGCATAGGTCCCGCCGCCGACCTGAAGCGTCGATTCGGAGCCCGGCTTCACCGTGTAGCCGATCATGATCGAGACTTCGTTGACGACCTTCTCCGCCGGACGGGTGGAGATGAAGGCATAGGCCGGATCACGCGGCCGGTTCGCCGGATTGGTCTTCGACGACGACGGCTTGGCGAGCGCAAAGCACACCTTCTTGCCGTTGGGCGATGCTGTGTACGCGCCCCAGGTCCCGAATTGGCCGATCAGCGTCGGCTCCGCGCCGCCGGCCGCAGCCGCGGCAGCCGAAGGCGCCGGCTTGGCTGCTTCCTTGGCCGTATCTTTCTTGGGCGCAGCCTGCGCCGGCGCGAGGGTGATGAACCCGCACAGGATACAAGCAACCAGTGATGTCAGAATCTGCCGCACGGCCAACTGGTTCCCCCATCATTGTGACTGCAAGATGGCCCGGCGATTCCCCTCCGCCGGCTCGGATGGATAACCGGGAAACGCTTTTTTGGGAAGGCAGTTAGCCGAAAGACGAACGCCGCTCACCGTCGGGCGCGTATCGCGACGCGTTATCACTTGGCGCGCGCAGCGCGCTGCTTCTCCCACTGCGCATCGGTCCATTGCAGCAGGTCCTCGGCACCGGAACTGCGTAAGTGCGAGCCACCATCCTGCACCACCATCTCGCCGTTGATGTAGCCGGCCTGATCCGAGATCAGGAAGGTCGCGAGATTGGCGAGCTCCGAATGCTCGCCGGCGCGGCCGAGCGGATTGCGATTCGCCCAGTTCTCGCCGCGCCCTTCGGGGCGCAACTGTCCGGTCGCGCCTGCGGTCGGAAACGCGCCGGGCGCGATCGCGACGGTGCGGATGCCCTTCGGGCCCCACTCCACCGCCAGGCTCTTGGTCATCGCCAGCACCGCGGTCTTGGCCATCGAGGACGGCACCGTGAACGCGCGGCCGGTGATGGTCGAGGTCGACAGGATCGAGAGCACTACGCCCTTGTGTTTGCCGTCGATCCAGCGGCGGCCGGCGGCGAGCGTGCAGTACATCGTGCCATGCAGTGTCGGCGCGAGGATCGCGTCCGCCGCACGGAACGACAAATGTTCGCTCTGCGCAATAAAGGTTGCGGCAGCATTGTTGACGAGCACGTCGATCGGCGCGTCCTGCCAGACCTGATCCATCATCGCTTCGACCGCCGCGCCGTCGCGGATATCACATCGCGCGGTAGAGACCTTCGCGCCGAGTTCGCTGCGGAATTTCGCTGCGGTTTCCTCCAGCAGCCCCTCGCGCCGTCCGCAGATGATCAGTTCGGCGCCGAGTTCGGCAAAGCGGCGGCCCATCGCCGCGCCGAGGCCGGAGCCGCCGCCGGTGATCAGGATGCGCTTTTTCGCTAGCAGGCCTTTTTCAAACATAGTTTGATCCCTCCGCACTGTATTGTCGCTCCGCCGCAAATCCGGCATGAAGCTTGTAGTCCAAGATCTTGCAACTCTTTCTGCGTCCGAAACTCAGGTGTGTCCATGAAAGCCATCCTCTGCTCGCAATACTGTCAACCTGACGATCTCGTGCTGGCTGATGTGCCCGATCCGGTGGCGGCTCCCGGCGAAGCCGTGATCGCGATCAAGGCGGCGGCGCTGAATTTCTTCGACATCCTGATGATCCAGGGCAAGTACCAGATCAAGCCGCCGTTCCCGTTCTCGCCGGCTGCCGAAGTTGCCGGCGTGATCGAAAGCGTCGGCGCCGGCATCACTGATTTGAAGGTCGGCGATCGCGTCGTCGCGTCCTGCGGCCACAACGGCGCGCGCGACAAGATCGCGCTGCCGGCGAATTCGATCGTAAAGATTCCCGACAATCTCGATTACGACCGCGCCGCCGGCATCATCATCATCTACGGCACCGCGCTGCATGCGCTGGAAGATCGCGCGAGCCCGAAGCCGGGCGAGACGCTCGCGGTGCTGGGGGCCGCCGGTGGCACCGGCCTTGCTGCGTGCGAGCTCGGCAAACTGATGGGGTTGAAGGTGATTGCCTGCGCCTCGTCGGACGAGAAGCTGGCATTCGCCAAGCAACACGGCGCCGAGCTGACGCTGAACTATGCGAAGGGAAGATCTCAAAGAGGGCCTGCGCAAGCTGACCGACGGCAAGGGCGCCGACATCGTGTTCGATCCGGTCGGCGGCGCCTATGCCGAAGCCGCGTTGCGCTCGACCGCGTGGGAAGGCCGCTTCCTGGTGATCGGCTTTGCCGCCGGCGACATCCCGAAGATCCCGCTCAACCTCGCACTGCTGAAGGGCTGCGATATCCGCGGCGTGTTCTGGGGCGCCTGGGCGCGGCAGAATCCGGACAAGAACCGCAAGAACCTCGAGAAGCTCGTGCAGTGGACCGCGGAAGGCAAGATCTCCTCGCATGTCGACCGCACCTTCCCGCTGTCGCAGACATCAGAAGCCCTGAAGGTGCTCGCCGGCCGTAAGGCGATGGGCAAGGTGATCCTGCACCCGGGAAGCTGAACCGAGATTGCGCAGCCCGGAAGGAGCCGAACGGATTACCATGGCGCTCCCTACCGTCTCCGTCACCCTGAGGAGCGCGCTCTTGCGCGCGTCTCGAAGGGTCGACGGCCCCGCTGGTCGCCGTACATCCTTCGAGACGCGCTTCGCGCTCCTCAGAGCCTGACTGAAAAATGAGTGAGTGATCTCAGTGGGGTGTGATTCCATCGGATTTGCAGAGATTCGAGGGAGAGCACGATGCCCTGGACCAAGATCACTCGGGAGCAATATCGGCGGGACGATCTGCGTTATGCAAGCGATATGACCGATGCGGAGTGGGCGCTGATCAGACGCCTGTTGCCGCGAGCGAACCGGCGCGGCCGGCCGCGTAAGACGGAGCTGCGTCGTGTGATCGAAGCGATCCTCTATATCGTTTCGACCGGCTGCCAGTGGCGGGCGTTGCCGCAGGAGTTCCCGCCCTATTCGACGGTGCAGGGCTATTTTTATAGATGGCGGGATACAGGCCGGTGGCAGAGGATTGTCAGCGTGCTTGTCCGACGGGCGCGAAAAAAGCTTGGACGGACACCGAAGCCGACGGCAGCCGTGATCGACAGTCAAAGTGCGCCGACCACCCAAGCTGGCGGACCGCGCGGCTACGATGCAGGCAAGCGCATCTACGGCCGCAAGCGGCATATCGTGACGGATACCAATGGCCTCCTCCTCGGGGTTCATGTTCATCCGGCCAACGTTCAGGACTGCCATGGCGCCGTACCGCTGCTGAAGAACGTGCGGATGAACTTCCCCCGGCTGCGCCACGTCTTTGCCGACCGGATCTACCGCGGAAATCAACTCCTCGACGCGCTCTCAGACTGCGGTCCATGGACTGTCGAGATCGTCGAGCGGCCTCAAGGCGTCAAAGGCTTCCAGCTTCTGCCGAGGCGGTGGGTGGTTGAACGCACATTCGCTTGGTTCGGCAGATGCCGTCGCCTCGCCAAGGACTTCGAGGCGACGGTGGCAACCGAAGCTGCCTGGCTGCTGATTGCACACATCAGGCTCCTGACCCGCAGACTTGCCGCTGCTGGTAAGGTTGGGTGACTTATGAGTCAGACTCTCAGGATGACGGATCGAAAGTTTCGTAGCCCGGATGGAGCGCAGCGAAATCCGGGATGCATCATAACCTTCCCTTGAAAAGGGGAGGTCGCCTTGCTCGCGAGAGCAAAGCGGGTGGGGATCAAATCTGCCGGCTTGCAGCGTCGCCTGTGGCTGACCCCCATCCCGACCTTCCCCCTTTCAGGGGGAAGGAGAAGGCAGATCTCACTCCTCGTCCGGCACCCCGCGCTTCAGCGCGGCGCGGGCGGCATCGCGATGCTCGGGCGTGATGTGGCTTGCCACCATGCGGAGCGCGGTTGCGAGCACCGCGGCGTCATCGGTGAAGCCGAGAATCGGCAGCATGTCGGGCACGAAATCGAACGGCAGGATGAAATAGGCGATCGCCCCGAGCAGCGCCGCCTGCACATGGCGCGGCGTCTGCCAGTCGAACGCGCAGTAATAGGCGGCCAGCAGGTCCTCCGCGAAGGGCAGGCTCGCCACCACCTTCTTGAACTTGATCCAGAAACGGCGGCGCACGCTTTCAGCGTCCTGCGCCAGCCGATCGGCAGGCCCAAATCCCGCGCCGTGTTCGCTCGATGTCATCGCAAGGTTCCTCGACGCCGCGCCAATTCGGCGGCGGACGATGCGAATCTGGGGATATCGGCGGACCCGCGCAAGGTTCCACGCGCCGGGGTCAACTGACCCCAAGCTGCCTTGCGATCGCGTTCATGGCCTTGGCGAGGTCGATGTCGCGCTTGGTCACCCCGCCGACATCATGGGTCGACAGCACCACCTCGACGGTCTTGTAGACGTTTTTCCACTCGGGGTGATGGTCGCTCTTCTCGGCGACCAGGGCGGCGCGGGCCATGAACCCGAAGGCCTCGTTGAAGTCCTTGAACACGAAAGTCTTGGCGATCGCCTCGCGGCCGGACGCCTCCGACCAGCCGGCCAGTTCCCAAAGGGCGGCCTTCCTCGCCTCCGCTGACAGCCGTTCGACCATGGTAAACTCTCCCGTTTGACGCCGACTTTAGCCTAACAACGGCCTCCGGGATGGGATCCACGCCCAAATTAAGGCCGAAATCGCGTCCTATCGCCGCTGGTAACCATGACGGAGTTGTAACATCTGTCCATTCAGTAATTTGCTACACATAGAGGATGTATGCGCGTTGGTAGTTTTGCGAGATTGAGCCCCGACGATTGTTTGCGAGATCGATGACAGACGGCTCCGCCAGCATGTCGCCCAAGCCGCTGCGTTCGGCAAAGCGGCGGCTGATGTTCGTTTTGATCGCGGGCGCGCTGGCCATCATCGGCACGTTGCTGGCCGGCTATTATTTCGCCGTGCGTCCGGTGACGCTGCGGATCGCGGTCGGTCCCGCCAACAGCGATGACGTCAAGGTCGTGCAGGCGCTGGCGCAGGCCTTCAACAACCAGCAGAACACCCAGGTCAAACTGAGGCCGGTGCAGACCGAGGGCGCTACCGCCAGCGCCCAGACGCTGGCCGACGGCAAGGCCGATCTCGCCATCATCCGCGGCGATCTCGAGGTGCCGAAGAATGCCCAGGCGGTTGCGACCCTGCGCAAGAATGTCGTGGTGATGTGGGTTCCGCCCGCCAAGGGCAAGGTTCGGAAATCCGCGCGGATCACCAAGATCGCGCAGCTTGCCGGCCGCAAGATCGGCGTCGTCGGCCGCACCCCGGCCAATGTCAATCTGCTGAAGCTGATCCTGACGCAATACGGCGTCGACCCGATGAAGGTCGAGATCGTTCAATTCCCGGCCAATGAGGCGGCGGAAGCGATCAAGAACCTCAAGGCCGACGCCTATCTCGCCGTCGGCCCGGCCAACAGCAAAATCACGATCGATGCGATCACGGCGTCGGTCCGCGACGGCGGCGAACCCAGCTTCCTTGCGATCGACGCCTCCGAGGCGATCGCGCAGAACCATCCGGCCTATGAGGCCGCGGAAATCCCCGCGGGCTCGCTCGGCTCCGCCGACCGGCCCGACGATGAGGTGAAGACGATCAGCTTCTCGCACCACATCGTTGCGCGGAAGGGCCTGTCGGACTCGACGGTCGCGGCATTCACGCGGCAATTGTTCGCGATCCGGCAGTCGCTCAAGACCGATTTCCCGCTCGCCGCCAAGATCGAGACGCCGGACACCGACAAGGATGCCACCATTCCGGTGCATCCGGGCGCCGCCGCGTTTGTCGACGGCGAGGAAAAAACCTTCCTCGACCGCTACAGCGACTACATCTGGTGGAGCCTGATGGCGTTCTCGGCGATGGGCTCGGCCGGTGCGTGGTTCGCCGGCTATCTCAAGCAGGACGAGCGCAACACCAACACCTCGCAGCGCGAACGCCTGCTGGAGATGCTGAAGACCGCACGGCAAAGCGATTCGATCGAGGAACTCGACCAGATGCAGGCGGAGGCCGACGACATCCTGCGCCACACGCTGGACTGCTTCGAACACGGCGCCATCGAGGAAGGCACGCTGACCGCGTTCAACATCGCGCTCGAGCAGCTTCATAACGCCGTCGCCGACCGCAAGGCGCTGCTGTTCAGCATGCCGCAGAATTTGCAACGGACTGCCACGCAGTTCAGAGCGGCGGGCACGGCGTAGAATCGCCGCTACTCTATCCGCGAGATGCCTTCGTCTCTCCCGCTTGCGGGTAGGGGCTCTCTCCTCGCCATGATTCGTCGAGAGACCCCTCCCCACCCTCCCCCGCAAGCGGGAGAGGGAGCCTGACAGACGTGCCCACCTCACGCGACGCCCGCCGCTGTAATGTCTCCGTCATGGAATTTTTCTAGGTCTTGGCGCGCCTGCGGCGCATTGTCGCTGTGACCTGAGGAGGCTCCCCATGACGATCCGGTTCTCGCGAAATCTCACCCGCCGACGCTTTCTCTCCACGGCGGCTGCGGCCGGCGCCGGCGTGATTGCGATGCCCTATCTGTCGCGCGCCGCCGACCGTCCCGTGATCACCCATGGCGTGCAGTCCGGCGATGTCGGCGTCGACGGCGGCGTGGTGTGGGCGCGTGCGGACCGGCCGTCGCAGATGATGGTCGAGGTCGCGACCACCGAGTCCTTCAAGGACACCCATACGCTGCCGCCGATCACGGCGCTGCCCGAGAGCGACTTCACCGCCAAGATGCTGCTGGAGAACCTGCCCTCCGGCCAGGACATCTTCTATCGCGTCCGCTTCCGCGACCTCGCCCATATCGACATCGTCGGCGAACCGGTGGTCGGCCGCTTCCGGACCGCGCCGAGCGACCGCCGCGACGTCTCCTTCGTGTGGGGCGGCGACGTCGCCGGCCAGGGCTGGGGCATCAATCCCGACGACGGCGGCATGATCACCTTCGCCGCGATGAAGAAGCACGCTCCGGATTTCCTTCTGCACTCCGGCGACACGATCTACGCCGACGGCGTGATCCCCTCCGAGGTGAAGCTTCCCGACGGCAAGGTCTGGAAGAACGTCACGATCCCCGAGAAGGCCAAGGTCGCCGAGACGCTCGACGAATACCGGGCCGCCCACAAGTATAACTTCCTCGACAACAACGTCCGCGCCTTCAATGCCGAGGTGCCGATCTTCGTGCAGTGGGACGATCACGAGGTGACCAACAACTGGTCGCTGTCGAAACAGCTGCCGGCGGCCTACAAGGAGCGCGACATCAATGTGCTCGCGGCGCGCGCGGCAAAGGCCTTCCACGAGATGTATCCGATGCGCGAGAGCATCGTCGAGCCTGGGCGCGTCTATCGCACGCTGAGCTACGGTCCGCATCTCGACGTCTTCATGCTCGACGAGCGCAGCTATCGCGGCCCCAACGGCCCGAACCTGCAGGAGCAGTATGGCCCCGACGCCTATTTCATCGGCCCGGACCAGATGGCCTGGCTGAAGCGCGCGCTGCTCAACTCGCGCGCCACCTGGAAGGTGATCGCCTCCGACATGCCGCTCTCGCTGATCGTCTATGACGATGCGGCCAACAAGAAGGGCTCGGAAGCCTTTGCGCAGGGCGATGGTCCGGCGCGCGGCCGCGAGCTCGAGATCGCCGACATCCTGCGTTTCATCAAGACCGCGGGAATCGTCAACACGGTGTGGCTGACCGCCGACGTGCATTACGCCGCCGCGCACTACTACAACCCAAATAAGGCCCAGTTCCAAGAGTTCGATCCGTTCTGGGAATTCGTCTCCGGCCCGCTGCATGCCGGTACGTTCGGTCCGAACGAGCTCGACAACACCTTCGGCCCCGAGGTGAAGTTCATCAAGGCGCCGGGCGAAGGCAACCAGAACCTGCCGCCGTCGGCGGGCATGCAGTTCTTCGGCCACGTCAAGATCGACGGCAAGAGCGGGCAGATGACGGTGAGCCTGCGCGACCGCGTCGACGCCGAGCTGTGGGCGATCACGCTCGACCCGAAGCCGGTCTAGTGTGCTGAATGCGAAGTTCGTGCGATTTCGCGGCAGCCACTTTCACGAACTTCGCATTCATAAAGCACACTAGAATTATAAGTTTGCTAGTGTCCTTATCGAATCCGAAGTTCGCTCCGAAGGTGCGGCAAATGATGCGAACTTCGGATTCGGGACACTAGTTCGGTCACAGCCACGACGGAACCGGACTCTTTGTCTTGACGGCCTTGCCTCCAAGGCGAGGCAACGCGATTGCCGGGGGATGGACCTCCCCGGCATCTTCCGGTACCGATGTCAGAGCCGTTATGCTGGGGGCCCGGAGGGGCGGAGCATGAGGCGCTGCGAATTCTTTCGCGTGCTCGGTGGTAGCGTTGCGAGGTTTCGGCCTCGCCGCTTGTTGGTCGTCGCGATCGCAGTGTTCGCGCTGCTGCCGATCGAAGTCAGCGATGCCGGCTGGCTGCCCGATCTCTTCAAGAGCTCACCCAAGCATGCCAAGTCGCCGAAGCGCGCGAAGGCGACAAGGGCTGCCAAATTGGCAAGGCACCGCGCTCCGCCCAGGCACCGCGCCATGCGGCTGGCCGCCCTTGGGCCAGTCACCCTGCCGCTTTCAGCTCTCAAGCCAGCCGCTGCCAAATGCGATCCCGCGACGTTCCGGATCGTGCTGGATGTCGGACATACAGCGCAATCGGAAGGCGCGATCAGCGCGCGGAATGTCGCCGAGTTCACCTTCAACCTGCGCCTTGCGCGGCTGATCGAGGAGAGGTTGAAGGCCGAAGGCTTTGCCGAAACCAGGCTGCTGCTGACCGAAGGCAAAGCGAGACCGAGCCTCTTCAAGCGGGTCGCAGCCGCCAACAATCTGCACGCGGATCTGCTGATGTCGATCCACCATGACTCCGTGCCCAACAAGATGCTCGAGGACTGGGAGTTCGAGGGCAAGAAAAGCCACTTCAGCGACCGCTTCAGCGGCTACTCCGTGTTCGTCTCCCGGGACAATCCGGACTTCAAGACCAGCCTCCGGTTCGCCGAACTGGTCGCCGGGGAAATGAAGGCCCAGGGCCTGCATTATGCCGAGCAATACAGCCAGGCCATCATGGGTCGTTACCAGCACCCGTTGCTGAACAAGGATACCGGCGTCTACAGCAATGATGAACTCATCGTGCTGAGAAAGACCGCGATGCCCGCGATCCTGCTGGAGGCGGGCTCGATCATCAACCGGGACGAGGAACGCGAGATGGACTCGCCCGAGCGCCAAAACCTCATCAGCAGCAGCGTCGCTTCCGCCGTGAAGGAATTCTGCGAGCCGCGATGGGCGCTGCTCGGTCCACCCTGACGGCCGAGCGATCAACTCCTCCTCAGCCCGGCTTGCCCGACTTGATCTCCTTGAACTTGGCAAGCGCCTGCTCGAACTTGGCGTTGAACAGCCACATCGCATCGAGGATCTCGCGGAAGGTCGCGGATGTTCTTGCCCGGTCGGCCCGGCCGAACGCGAAGACGCTGTTGTTGCGCAGATATCGCATGATCCTGGGATCGGAAATTCTGTAGCCGACGAGGTTGCCCGATTTGAGCGCTGCTCTGGTCGGCGTGGGAATGATCTGGATCAGCTCAAAGACCTTCATCTGATCGATCGGGTCCGGCAGCGCTTTCTGGATCGCCGCGACCTGCGGGAAAAGTTCGGCGTGTGCGTTCATGAGGCCGTCCCGCACGGCGGTCCAGTGATTGAACCTGTGGTCGAGGTTGCCGACTCGCGCCTCTTCCCGGTCGTCGCGACGGCTCAGCGCAGGATCGAGTGTCGCGATCGACCCCTTGATGGCGGCCCATTTCCTTCGGCCGTCGCGATCCTCGGACGGGCCGGTCTGCAGGCTTCCTTTATAGGTGTTCGATCGTGCATTGCCCGCATTCTGCTTGCCGTTCGTCTCGGCAAAGAAGAGGCCGAGGCTGATACGGCCCGCGACGGCGGCGTCGGCGGCGTCAAGACCCTTGGCGCGCGCGATCACCGTCGCCAGATCGACCACGTCCTTGAATGGCGTATTGGATGTTTGCGCACCGGCGGGCGGCGCCTCCATGACGTCGAAGAGCTTCCTGTACTCATCGAGCAGCGGCTCATTGTCGGCGTTGAAGTAGGCCGGGGGGATTCCGAATCTGTTGGGTCTGCCAATCCTGGACGGAAGCGCATCGGTGAGGTCCTTGTAGGCGCTCATCATCTCGACACGGGCCAGATAGATCGCCTGGCCCGGCAAGTCGGGCAGCGGCTGCTTCGAATCGATCTGCGCGCGGCGCTGGCGCAGGATCGACTCGAAGCCCTTCAGGGCTTTGTCGTAGGTCTCAAGCGCGGCCGATTGCTCGCTCGAGAGTGCGGCCGGCGTAGCGAGAGCTGGCGACACGAAGCGACCGACGACGGCCGAGCCGAACGGCGGCGCTGGCAGCAGCCCGAGAGCGAGCGCGGCTGCGGGCGCAGCAAATATCCTGATCACCATGACGCTTTCCCGAAGCGTTTGCGTCACCGAATCCGACAGGCTGGATGGTAGACGACGAACGCGCCGACGGCGAGGCCGAAGCCGGCAATGCGTCAACGTCCGTTTCGCAGCGCCGCCTCCAGCGCCTCGCTCGAGCACGGCTTGGTCAGCCGCGGCTTGCCGGCGAGCGATGCCGGCAGCCGGATATCCGCACCATAACCCGTGACGAAAGCGAACGGCACCTTCAGCACATCCAGCCGCTCGGCGATGGCGAACGTCTTCTCGCCCCTGACGAGGCCGACGTCGAGCAGCGCGAAATCCGGCGCGCGTTCGGCGATCAGCTCGAGCGCCCGGGCGACGTTCGTGGCGGTGCGCACCGTCCGGGCGCCGAAGCTGAGGATGGTGTCCTCGAAATAGAGCGAGATGATCGGATCGTCCTCAACCACGAGGACGTCACCGGGCATGCCGGCATTGGGGGTGAAGTCCATGGCGTGCCAGTTTCCGTTTTTAAAGCATGGATGAAAAGACCGGATCAGTCCGGCCGGATTGGCCCGCGACCGGCGCCTGAAAGCACGCCGGCTGTTCCCGAGATGAAACCCATCACATCGCGGGCTGCCGCGTCTGTTCACTAGTGAACATAAATCCGGGAACTTTCCGATTATGGTCCGCGTTGGGTTCTCAGGATTTCCAATGATCACGAAACGGACCGAGTTGGCCGGGACGAGTGACCGGCCGTTCAACAATCTTTTGCGCCGGCTGAACTCCGCCGATTACGAACTGATCGCGCCGCACCTTGCCTTGGTCGAGGCCGCGGCCGGCGATCTGCTCTACAATCCCGGCGACGACGTCCAGACCGTGCATTTTCCATGCGGGCCGAGCCTTGCGTCCTACATGGTGCCCAATGAGGACGGCCGCGATGTCGAGACCATCCTGGTCGGTCGCGAGGGCGCGGTCGGCGGCATCGTCAGCCAGGGCTTCCTGCCGGCCTATACCCGCATCACCGTCAAGTTCGGCGGCCCGTTCGCGCGGCTGCCGGTCAGCAAGCTCGACGCCGCCAAGCTGACGTCGATCTCCGTGCGCAACATCTTCGCGCGTTATGCCGACTGCATGCTGGCGCAGATTTTCCAGTCGACCGCCTGCAATGCGATCCACTCGATCGAGCAGCGCGCGGCGAAATGGATCATCTCGGCGATGGAGCGCACCAATGGCAACGGCATGGTGCCGCTTACCCATGAGCAGCTCTCGACCTTGCTCGGCGTCGGCCGCAGCTACACCAGCCGCGTGATCCAGAACTTCAAGGCGGAAGGCGTGCTGGAGACGCGCCGCGGCGCGATCGTGATCCGCGACGCGGACAAGCTGCGGCAGCGCTCCTGCCTGTGCAACGACGCCGTCAAGGATCATTTCGAGGAAGTGCTGCGCGGCGTGTATCCCAGCGAGGACAACCCGGCGAACTAGCACTACTTTGGCAGATTGTGTTTTCGCCGCTGTTTTTCAGGGATTTCCTTTCGGCAATATGGGCACTGCTGAGGCGGCGGCCGAAGGATGAGATCGACGATGGCGTGACGTACGGCTGGCATGGTTGGCTGAGGCGGAGGCCCGTTGATTCTTTTTTTTCCGCCCCGCGTATGCGAGGCGACGATGTTGCAGGAAGGCGTAGGCAATCATTGTCATCAAGGCGTGGCGATGAAGACCTTGCCATGACCGCCCTTCGAAGTGATCAAGTCCAAGCTCCTCCTTCAGCTGTTGATGCGCCTGCTCACAAATCCACCGTGCCTTGATGGTGGCGGCCAGCGTGCGCAGATCCGTCGCCGCCGGAAGATTGGCGAGATAGTATTTCTTCTCCCCGGAGGCACGTTGCTCACCAATGAGCCAGGCTTCGTCGCCTGGGAGATGCTGCTGACCTTTATCCCATATTCGCTGCGGAGGGCCGTCGGCGGTGCGGACACGGAGAGCAGCAAATCGAGCTTTGAGCCGACCTTTCGTCCCGCTACGCCAACTCAGGGTTTTCCATTTGGCGCTGGCCAGCATTTGTTCGGCCGCAATCGATAAGATATCGGGCACGTGGTGCTTTCGTGGTTTGCCACGGACTTTGGTGATCGGCCAAATGAGCTTCACATCGACCGGATACACTTTCTGGTGCCGAGGGATACCGACAGCCCAGGTCAGCCCGCGCTCTGTTAGCCCTTGTCGAAACGGTGCGCTGAGGCCGTATCCTGCATCCGCCAGCACACATCCAAAGCGCATGTTGGCTGCCATCGCGCGGTCAATCTCGGCCAAAGCGATCTCCGGCTTGGACCGTGGCGTTCGGTGTTCGACTGGCACGCGAGCGCGCTTCAAACGAGACATGTCGCTTGTCCAGCTGTCAGGCAGAAAGAGACGTAACGCGACCATCACTGGCACTTCGCCGCGTGCAAGCGTTAAAGACACCAGCGTTTGGCAATTTGCGGTTTTACCGAGAGCCGACGCGTATTGAGCCGCAACACCGACCGATCGCTCACCCTTCTTGGGAAGTGAGGTGTCATCGATAACCAGCATCGCATCCCTGCCGCCGACAAGTCGGTCCGCCTGGTTGAGCAGCTCCGTCTCCAGCGGCGTCGCATCCCAGACACCGTCCGCAATGAAATGGTGCAACTGGTCGTAGTTGCTCGTGGCAAGGCGTTCCGCCATCGGCTGAACGCTCTTGCGATCGCCCGGACCGATCAATCCCGCAACATACAGAGGACACATCCGCTGCCGGGTCTTATGACCCAGCCGGTCCAAGAACGGCATTAGCCAGCGTTCGAGTTCGTCTTCCCATCTCGGCATGGTCAGCCCTCCAAGAGCCGACCACCCATGAATCATTGAAAAATTGATTCGGGAATCCTATAAAACGCGGCAAAATCAACAATCTGCCAAAGTAGTGCTAGGGTGTGTACTCATTATTCGTCGCATCCGCCATGCTTCCGGAAGCCGACGCTAAGCCCGACATCGCCGTAGGGTTCGTCCTATCGCCCCGACCCCGCGCGCTTAATGAGCGCTTAACGCTTTTGCGCAACAGATAGGATCACCAGCGCGGAATTAGTCCTAGTTATGAGTGCGAGCCGAGCTCCCGAGGAGGGGAATCGGATGGGACTGCTTTTTGTCGGAGCGCTGGCAGGAATCCTGGTCGGCTTTGGCTGGTTCGCGCCTTCCCGAGGGTATTTCCTTGGGTGTGGGTCAAGACCTTGTTTCGACAAGGTTGCAGTCGCCCGACCCACAGAGCCAATGCCGGCGGCGTTAGCCCCGGTGCCTGCGATCGTCAAATCGAATTCTGCAACCCCGGCAAAATCCGGCAGGAGACCATCATCGAAGAAACACGGACCGCCCGACCTCGCCAAGGCGGCGTCTCCGCGGACGAGGATCAACGTCCCGACACCCGAACACGCCGCGGACACAGCAGATCCTGTCCTCACCAAAGCGAAGGTCACGATTGCAGCGCAGATTGAGGATCCGGGATCGGCCGAATTCAGCGACATGAAGCGCGCCATGCGAAAGAACACGTTCGGACGCGCCGTGGATACGATTTGCGGGCGCGTGAAAGGAAGAAGTGCGTCGGGCGGAGAGACTGGAGGGAGGCCGTTTCTGTATCTTGTGAAGGAGGATGAAGCGTATGTCGTCGACGGCAAGTCAGGGTCGGCGGCGTCAACGGCGTATCGAAATATCTGCAAATAGGGGATGCGTCGACCGCGCCGCGGCGCGCGTCCAAATGATTTGAGCGGAAAGAATTTCCACCGAGGCGCCAGGCTATCCCGCAATGGATGCGATCCTGATGTCGGGGCTGCGCGTGATGATGCATTCAGGATGAATGCCGCAACGGTAAATGCGCAATACGGATCGATGGGACTGTCGCAGAAATTCTTTTCATTCCGAGGAAATCATGGACGACATAACCTCAAAACGGCTCAATGGAGCGCTTCACGTACCGGTTCTGGTGATCATCGAGCCGCACCTGTTGCCCCGCACATGTATTCTTAACGTCCTCAGGCGGGAATTGGCCGACTTCGAGATCCTCGACATGGCAACAGTCCGAGGCCTGGACTGCATGTCAACCCGCGACGTTCGTCTGGTGCTGCTGAGCATCGCGGACAAGCCCATCGGCGATCCCTCGGTCGAGGACGATCTCGCCTTCGTGGCCGAGCACTGTCCCAATGCCGCCGTCGCAATCCTGTCAAACCATGACGACGAGCCGACCGCGCAAGCCGCGATGCAGCGGGGTGTTCGCGGCTTTCTTCCCACCTCGCTACCAATCGAGGTCGTCATAGCCGGCCTGCGCCTTGTTCTTGTCGGCGGCGTCTACAGGCCGTTGCCGGTCGCCGAGATGAACAGGATGCCGGGTTTCGATCCGCCGGACGCGCGCGGGCTTGCGTCCGCATATCTGATGAACGAGGCAGCCAGGGCGGCCATCGACAGGAGCGGTCTCACGCCTCGAGAGCAGCACGTCCTGGCGGAATTGGAGCTCGGCCTGCCCAACAAGCTGATCGCAGCCAAATTGAAGCTCTCGGAAAGCACCGTCAAAATGCACATTCAGCATATCATGAGGAAATGTGCCGCTCACAATCGCACGGAAGCGGTCCTCCGCTGGCGCGGCCGGTCACTCGCGCAGAATCGCGATCACGACCCGGGCACAGCCCCAATGCCGGAGACCTAGTGACGCTGAGCGGGATCAATCCTCTCTGAATGCACCGCGGAAGCTGTCGAGCAGGGGCCTGAGCGCGTAAAGTGCGACGGTACCGCGCCCCGTGGTGATGAACACCTGAACCGGCATACCGGGAACGATCTGGAAGTCGTTTGCGGCGATCTGCGCGTCGTCGATCCGGATCTTGGTCGCGTAATATGGCTGGTCGGTACGCTTGTCGAGTAGCCGGTCTGCCGATACGTGCACGACGATTCCCTTCAGGCGCGGTACGCGACGCTGATTGTACGGCACGAGATGCACCTCGGCATTGAGGCCGGGATGAACCACATCAATGTCCTCGGGCCTCAGGCGGGCGGTCACGATGAGGCGGTCTTGCCGCGGCACCAGCTCCATGAGCGGAGCACCCGCCCCGATGACGCCGCCCGCGGTATGAATCCGCAAGTCGGTTATCACGCCGTCCTCAGGCGCCTTCACCTCCGTTCGCGATAGCTGATCCCTGGCCGCAAGCAACCGTTCGCGGAGCTGGAACATCTGGTTCTGTGCTTCACGAAGCGACTGTGCGATCTCGTTCTGCCTGTCGCTCTCGAGCTTGAACAATGTGGCCTGCTGCTCGCTGATGACCTGCCCGGCGCGAGAAATCTGCGCCGTGATCTCGCCGCGGCGACCCTCAACGTCGGCCAGTTCACGTTGCAGGTTCAGAAGCCGCGGCCGCCGTTCGAGTCCCTTGTTCACGAGCGTCGTAACCATATCCAGTTCTTCCCGGACGATGTCGACCCGCTGCCCGGTGGCGTTCTGCTGAGCCTTGAGACCTTCGATCTCCCTCTCGACTTGAAGCCTCCGTTCGCGAATGACCGCAAGCTGCGACTCATGAACCTGCCGGCGCGCCTGAAAAATGAACTGCTGCGCCGATACCGCGGCGGCGGCCACCCCATTTCGCTTGCTGTCCTGCTCCAGCGCGCTCGGGATTGCGATGCTCTCGAAGTTCTGCTGCTCGGCCTGAAGCCGTGCGGCACGAGCAATTGCATCCCACAACTGACCTTGAAGGCTTTGCACCTCCGAACCGGGCCGGGTGTCGTCCAGCGCGATCAGCGTCTGTCCGCTTCGCACGATATCGCCGTCCGCAACCAGGATCTTCCTGACGATCCCGCCTTCCAGGTGCTGAATCGTCTTGCGGCTCGATTCCGATTCCACGACGCCGGAAGCGATCGCGGCGCTCTCGAGAGGCGCGAGGCACGCCCATGTGCCAAGCCCCAGCATGAAGCAGAGCACCAGCAGGTTGCCCGCCAGGGTGATACCGCGAAGCCGTCCACGCGGAGAGAGGGGTGTCGGGCTCGCACACCATGGATATTCGAGGGGCTCGAAATCGTCGATCGCGGTAACCACGACTCCGAGCCGTCCGGCGAGCGGGGGGCTTGCCGGCGTTCGCACGAGCTGGTCCCAGATCGCGGGTAACCTCGATATCGTCGGAAGCTTCCAGATGGTGAGAGGGTTCCGGATCATGGCGCAGTCCGCGATGTAACCTGGGGTCGGCTCAGGTGCCGCTCAAAGATTTCCTCGCTGTCGCCGAAAGCGACGACCGCCCCCTCTTCCATAATGGCAATCTTGTCTGTGGCTGCGAGGAGACCCATACGATGAGTGACGACGACCAGGATGACACCGGCGAGCTTCATGCGCTCGATAGCGTCCAGCAGCATTCGCTCGCCCCCGTAATCGAGACTGGCATTCGGTTCGTCGAGAACGATCAGGCGTGGACCGCCGAAAAAGGCCCGGGCAAGACCGAGGCGCTGCCGATATCCGCGCGAGAAGGATTTTTCACGGTGAATCACCGTGTCGTACCCGTTCGGCAGGCGCATGATCGCCTCATGAATTCCGACCAGCTTGGCCGCTTCCACGACCTTCCGCCGATCGGCATCATCAAGCCGTGCGATGATATCGCTTATCGTATCGCCGAGCAGGTCGATGTCCTGGGGGAGATAACCGAGACGGTGACCGCTAAGGCCCTCGCGAAGCAGCGAGACGTCGGTATTGTCGAGCAGGACACAGCCATGAGTTGGCATCGACAGCCCGGCAATCACCCGGCCAAGCAAGGACTTGCCTGACCCGGACGCACCGATAATGCCAAGGCATTCTCCGTTCGCGAGCGTGAACGAGACACCATTCAGCAGCAGGTGATTGGTCCCCGATAGCCTCACGCCGACGTTGTCGACAACGAGACCGCTCGACGCCTGCCGCTGCGAAACCTCCGGATCCTGCCGTCCGGCGGCGGCGGGGGACGCGGCGAGAACCGCGTCGAGCCGCTGACAGGCACGCACGGCCGACCTGAGTGACTTCCAGCCTGCGATCGCACTTTCGACCGGCGCGAGCGCGCGGCTGAACATCAGTGTCGAAGCAAAAATGATCGCCGGACTCTTTCCGTGATCGAGGACAAGCCACGCGGCAGCCCCCATTATCAACACCTGCGACAGCGCGCGGACCGGCTTGGTGACCAGCATCACGATCTCGCTTCGCCGGACTGCCACATCGTGCTCTCTGCGTGCCTGCTGCGCGTCATGATAGATCGCGCGCGCAGCGCTATCGAGCATTCCCATGGCGCGGATCATGTGGATGTTGCCTGCGGCGGCCTGGAGGCGGCCGTAGCTTCTGGACAGCGCGGCGCCGGATCTGAGCAGAACGTCTTCGGTAACCAGATCTCCGGCAACCGTGAGAGCGAAGAGGAAAGCCACACAGCAGGCGCCTACGACGCCAAGCAGGGGATGGATGAGAAAGAGGACCAGGAGGAACAGGGGCGCCCAGAGTGCGTCGAACAGCATCGGACATGCGCCGGAATCGATGAACTGGCGCAACACGGTGAGATCCCGATAGGCGTCCGACGCCCGCGTCCAATCGCTGCGAAACGCGGATTCGAGGCTGGCCGAAAGCACGCAAGGACGGAGCCGATCGTCGAGCCAGGCGCCAAGGCGACCCAGGACAGCGCGCCGCAAGGCATCGAACACGCCGCCGACCACGACCGTGATCGCGACAATGAGCGTGAGCAGGAGCAGCGTGTCGCCGCTCCGGCTCGACAACACCCTGTCGTAGATCTGAAGAAGGTAGATGGAGGGCGCAAACAAAAGCAGGTTGTAGCTGCAGCTATACGCGAATACGAGACCAAGCGGTCCCGCACAGGACCAAAGGGCCGCGTGCAGTGGCGTCGAGATCTGCGGCAGGACAGGCAACCGAATGGGCGGCATCAGCATGATCGTCACCGCCTGAAATCGAAGTCCGGCGCACTTGCCCGACGGCCAACGCGATCTGCCAAGAAGCGCATCGGCAGGGCATCGGCGGGTATCGGCTTGAACTGCGGGACCGGCAGCAATGGCCGCCGGTCCCGCCACGGTCGGACGAGCCGATGGTCAGAATGTATCGAGGTGGAAGCTCACTTCTCCACCCAGCGCGGCGTTGCCGTCTCCGCCATTGCCGCCGATGCCAGCCAGGACATCCTGGTGCTGGTCCACCGAGAGCTTGTTGATCTGGGTGGCATCCGTATTGGCATATACCTTGGAGGTATCGTGGCCGCTGTAGGATTTCTGGCTTCCGTTCGACTCGGCGCTTCCGCCATGGGCCTTCGCAAACACCGAGGCCGTCGCGTTCGCGCCGCCGGCGTCCCAATCTGCCGTCTGAGTGACGTGGTCGCCGGTGTTCACATGCACATCGGCGCCTTCTGCCTTGTTGGTTGGATCGAAGTTGAGGGTCGGCTTGCTGATGATAGCTCCCTTGAAGGTACCGTCGCCGCCATTTCCGACACTTTGACCACCGGTGTTGATCGATTTGAATTCGATCGAATCCGAGATGCTGATCGCCTTGGGCAACATTTGAGCCTCCGTCCTTGTGTTGGCTGTCGTGCATCATCCATCCCGATCAGGCGGACGCGCACGGGCGAGTCTGATCCGGCGATGCGCGCTGCCGATAGATGTCAAATCGGACACCATCCGGGTTGGTCGACCTACGTACGAAAGTATGACATTCGTCGCGCAACATCGGAGCTCGAAACATCGGGAGGCGCCCCTGCGCGAGATTTGCATGCGCAGGGAGTCCGCTACCTTGCGACCGGCCTGCGCGAGCGGCTCGATGTTTCGCTATGCCAACAGGTGAAGATCCGACAGAAGATGGGCGGAAAGATCGCCACCCAGCGCGAGATTGCCGTAGCCGCCGTCCCCACCAAGTCCGGCAATCTGGACCGCACTCTGGTCGATGTGCACGTTGTTGACCTGATCGGCCACGGCCGTCGAATGGGGCCCCGCGATTGCGATATTGACGGGTGCATAGATCGCGACGCTCACATCGATCAGGCTGCCGGCAAAATAGCCGTTGCCGCCGTTGCCTGCGCCGTTCGAGCCGGTCGCAATCGTGTCGGAGCCGCCCCACAAGCCGTGGGAAAGAAGGCTTGCATGGCCGCCCGTCGCGGCGTTGCCATTGCCGCCATACCCGCCCATGGCGGCGATCTGAAGTACGGATTGATCCACGCCGGCGTCATTCGTCTGGACTGAATGAACGTTGGAGCCATAGCCCGCGACCGCGATGTTGATCGGGTCGTACACCAAGATCGAGGAATGCACGAGACTCCCGTGGAACGCGCCGTCGCCGCCATTGCCGGCCTGACTCCCGCCCGTTTGAACGTCCCAGACACTCCCTCCATTACTTGATCCCCAACTGGGGTCGATCGTGATGATGCTGCCGCCGAAGGCCACATTGCCATTTCCGCCACTGCCGCCGACGCCCGCGACCTGCGTAGCCGATTGATCGATGTCGACTGTGTTCGATTGGCTTGCATAGGCCGTGCCGCCTGAGCTCGCCACCGCAATATTGATCGGATGATAGATCACCACGGGAGCGTCCACCAACGCACCCGAGAAATAGCCGCTGCCGCCGTTTCCGGCGCCGTTGTCGCCGCTCCCGATCACGCCGGAGCCCAAGGAAGCACTGATGCTGCCTCCCGATGCAAGGTTGTCATTCCCACCATGTCCGCCGACGCCGGCCATTTGAAAGGCGGATTGATCGACATTCAAATCGTTGGACTGGTTGGCCACGGCGGCCGAGCCGTATCCCAAACTCACCGAAATGTTGATCGGTTCATAGATCAACAGGGATGCGTGAATGATACCTCCGTAAAAGTAACCGTCTCCGCCGTTTCCGGCGGTGTTCGCCCCGCTCTCGATCGAAGCGATACCCGTCGCGGAATGGGATGCGTCGGCAAGAGGCTTCGTTGCCGGAGCATCCAGGCTCGCCGCAGTGTGGTTGCCGACGTGGGCGTACGTGTCGACCCCCGACGCGGTGGGATGGTCGGATTGGCCCGGGCCAGAGTCATAAGGCGGGGAATTCGCGGTCACGGGATGCGCATCGAGCCCTGCAAACGGGCTGCTCGGTGCCGGACCCGACTCGTCGTCGCCATCGTGGCGATGAGAGGCGTGATGCAGCCGGATCCCATCCGACATCCGCGAAAAATCCATCGTAGCCTTCCTCATCGCAATCGCTCCGCGCAATCGGGACGGGTTTTGCACTCCGGACAGAATGTCATCCTGGGAAGGTCGAAAGCCCAGCCGTCAGTTCGGATATAGCGCTTCGGATGGACGCCGTAACATCGGCTATATCCGTTCTGGCGCGGTTACAGCCTTTGTCGTTTTGCGCGGGCCGGCGTCGCCGGCGTGGTCCATCAGCCCGCCGCTCCCACGAGGACGGTTGATAATCTGGCCCCGCCATTGCAATCGGGAAGCCGCTATCGCGGACCGCGAAAATCAAGCTACACTCGCCTCATGAGTGGGGCTGAACTTCACGCCGTCTTCGACGTTGCAGCATGGGGCGCGGCCGCGCTCGCCATGTGGTGGCTGTCGCGCCGGCGCGGGCTGCAATTCCCCCGGCAATCCTTCGAGCTGCCCTACATCGCCGCGCTGGTGTTCGGCGCCGGGATCGGCGCCTACATTTTCGGCACGCTGAACCTGTGGTTCTCTGGCATGGCAGGCGTCGCCCGCTCGGTCGAGGGCGCGCTGGCCGGCGGCATCGTCGCGATCGAGCTCTACAAATGGCGACACGGGATTTCGCTGCGCACCGGCGCGCGGTTCGCGCTACCGCTTGCGATCGGCGTCGCGGTCGGCCGTCTCGGCTGCTATTTCGCGGGGCTCGAGGATTTCACCTATGGCACGCCGACCACGCTGCCCTGGGGCCATGATTTCGGCGACGGCGTGCTGCGCCATCCGGTGCAGCTCTATGAAAGCCTGGCGATGGCGGCGTTCGCGGCATTCTATGTCTGGGCGGTATTGAACCGAAATGCCGCCGTCATCACCAACGGATTCTACCTCGTGCTGTTCTACTACGGGCTGCAGCGCTTCCTGTGGGAGTTCATCAAGCCCTATGGCGCGCTGATCGGACCATTCTCGCTGTTTCACCTGCTGTCGCTGTTTGTCATGATTTACGCCGCCGTCATGCTGGCGACGGCGCCGAATGTGAGCTTGAAGCATGAACGCGCCGCTGCGTAAGGCCCGCCCTTACATCTTCTGGGGCCAGACCCAGTCGCTATGCGAAACCTGCCTGGCCCTGGTGCCGACCAAGATCCAGATATCAGGCAACGAGGTCTGGTACGAGAAGCGCTGCAAGCAGCATGGCGTGCGGTCGACGCTGGTCTCGACGGATGCGGCCTATTGGCGGCTGTGCAAGGACTTCATCAAGCCCGGCGACCGGCCGCTCGCGTTCCAGCGCCACACCGAATTCGGCTGCCCCTATGATTGCGGGCTGTGCCCGGACCACGAGCAGCACTCCTGCCTGGCGCTGATCGAGATTACCGAGCATTGCAATTTGACTTGCCCGGTGTGCTTTGCGGATTCCTCGCCGACGCGGACCCGCTTCACGCCGCTGGCGAAGATCGAGAAGATGCTGGACGCACTGGTGGCGAGCGAGGGCGAGCCCGATCTGGTGCAGATATCCGGCGGCGAGCCGACGCTGCATCCGGATTTCTTCGCGATCCTGGATGCGGTGCGCGCCCGCCCGATCCGCCATGTCATGATCAACACCAACGGCCTCAGGATCGCGCGCGAGCCTGATTTCGTGGCCAAGCTTGCCGAGAACAAGCGCGGGCTGGAAGTCTACCTGCAGTTCGATTCGCTGCAGCGCAAGGCGCTGGTCAATCTGCGCGGTGCGGATTTGCGAAAAATCCGCCAACAGGCACTGGAGAGTCTCGAGCGACACGGCGTCTCAACCACGCTGGTCGCGACCATCAAGCGCGGCATCAACGACGGCGAGATCGGCGACATCGTCCGCCACGCGCTGACCTGGAAGTGCGTCCGCGGCGTCACGCTGCAGCCGGTGCAGGATGCCGGCCGTAACGAGCATTTCAACAAGGACACCGACCGCATCATGCTGTCGGAGATTCGCCGGCGCGTGATCGAGACCGGGGTGTTCGGCGCTGACGACATGATCCCGTTGCCCTGCAATCCCGAGAGCATCTCGATCGGCTACGGCCTGCGCAACGGCGACAAGGTGTTGCCGCTGACGTCGCTGATCCCGCAGGAGCAGCTCATCGCCGTGATGCCCAACACCATCAGCCCCGAGAAATATCCGGTGTTGCGGGAGAAGTTTGTCGACCTGTTCTCGCTGTCGTCGGGGCCGCTGAACACCTCGGAGCGGGTCTGCGAATTGCTGTGCTGTCTCCCGAGCTTCGAGGTGCCGGAGGGGCTGACCTACGAGAACGTGTTCCGCGTCACCATCGTGCAGTTTCTCGACCGCTTCAATTTCTGCGTCGGCAACGTCAAGCGAAGCTGCATCCACTTCGTCACCGAGAGCGGCGCGATCATCCCGTTCGACACCTACAATCTGTTCTACCGTGACGGAAAGATCGACGGCATCCGCGCCGCGCTGGCCGGCCAGACCTACCGTGAAGCCCGGCAAGGCGAGGAGGTGCCGCGATGAGCGAGACCAATCCACCGCCCATCCCGCCTGCACCATCGGAGCCACCCTACAAATACGTCCCGCCGCCGCCGTCGCCACGCAGCGGCTGCGCCACTGCGTTCATGGTGGTGTTCGGGCTGATCCTGCTGCTGCCCGGGCTCTGCGCCCTGCTGTTCGGGTTCGGCGTCCTGAGCGAGTCGAAGACCGATCCCTCCATTCTCTTCCTGATTCTGCTTGGACTCGCGGTCTGCTTTGCCGGCGTGATGCTGATCCGCGCCGCGATCACGGGAAGGCGCTGACGGACCATTCGACGACGCATGTCCGACACCGACGACACGCCCCCGGAACGACCACCAACGCCGCCTTCGGCGGCGGAAGGCTGCCTGTCGATGCTGATGCTCCTGGTCGGCATCGTGTTGTTGCTTCCCGCCTTATGCGTCGTGATGGCCGGCCTCAAATCCGGCATATCGTTCAGAGCGGCCGACCTCCCTATCCTGCTCGTCATTCTCGCGATCGCCCTCGTTGGTGGCTGGCTGGTCTGGTTGGCGACGCGTCCGCGAGAGCGCTAGATCGGCAAATCCCGTGAGCAATTCCGACACACCCCGGCCATACAGGCCTCCGGAACCCGGGCAGCGCAACGGCTGCCTGACCGCCCTCATGCTGGTGGTAGGGGTGATCCTGCTGATCCCGGGGGTCCTGTGCGCCATTCTCAACGCCAAGATGGGCGCCGGCGCCGGCGGCGACCCCATCACCATGTTCGTGATGTTGGTGGCGTTGGGCGGGCTTGGCCTGATCGTGTTCGCGATTACCCGGAAGTAAGACCTGAAAGCCCCTCGAAAACCGCCTTTGGAACCAAAATCAGCCCTCCAAACAGCCAATAAATCATTGTTTTTTGGCGTTTTCTGACTATATTGCGCCGCAACGCGCAAGGTGCCCGGTCCTCTGACCGGGCTTCCTTTTTGGGGTGATGCGTCCCCGTCAAATTTCTTGGGTATGAGCGTGATCCGGGCCCGAATGGGCCACGCGAGCGAGCGGCCGGCCAAACTGGTCCGGCGAGATCGCGCATCTGACCATTGCACGACCAGAAGAAGAGCCATGAACCTTCGCAACGTCGCCATCATCGCCCACGTCGACCACGGCAAGACCACCCTCGTCGACCGCCTGCTGCAGCAATCCGGCACCTTCCGCGAGAACCAGAAGGTCACCGAGCGCGCCATGGACTCCAACGACCTGGAGCGCGAGCGCGGCATCACCATCCTGGCCAAGGCCGCCTCGGTGCAGTGGAAGGACATCCGCGTCAACATCGTCGACACCCCCGGCCATGCCGACTTCGGCGGTGAGGTCGAGCGCATCCTCAACATGGTGGACGGCGCGCTGGTGCTGGTCGACGCCGCCGAGGGCCCGCTGCCGCAGACCAAGTTCGTGGTGTCGAAGGCGCTCAAGATCGGGCTGAAGCCGATCGTCGTGATCAACAAGGTCGACCGTCCCGACGCACGCCCGACCGAAGTCATCAACGAGGTGTTCGACCTGTTCGCAGCGCTCGACGCCTCCGAAGAGCAGCTCGACTTCCCGATTCTGTACGGGTCGGCCAAGCAGGGCTGGATGGCGGAGAGCCCGGAGGGTCCGAAGGACCTCGGCATGCAGCCGCTGTTCGACCTGATCGTGCGCCATGTCGAGCCGCCGAAGGTCGAGGAAGGTCCGTTCCGCATGATCGGCACCATCCTCGAGGCCAACCCCTATCTCGGCCGCATCATCACCGGCCGCATCTCCTCGGGCTCGATCAAGCCGAACCAGCAGGTCAAGGTGCTGTCCGCCGACGGCAAGCTGATCGAGAGCGGCCGCCTGACCAAGATCCTCGCCTTCCGCGGCCTTGAGCGGACCCCGCTCGAGGAGGCCGAGGCCGGCGACATCGTCGCGATCGCGGGCCTCACCAAGGGCACCGTCGCCGACACCTTCTGCGATCCCACCGTCGAGACGCCGCTGCCGGCGCAGCCGATCGATCCGCCGACGGTGTCGATGTCGTTCATCGTCAACAACTCGCCGCTCGCCGGCACCGAAGGCGACAAGGTGACCTCGCGCATGATCCGCGACCGCCTGATGCGCGAGGCCGAGGGCAATGTCGCGCTGCGCGTCGTCGAGGCCGCCGACAAGGATTCCATGGAAGTCTCCGGACGCGGCGAATTGCAGCTCGCGATCCTGATCGAGACCATGCGCCGCGAGGGCTTTGAGCTCTCGGTGTCGCGCCCGCGCGTCGTGCTGCAGAAGGACGAGGCGACCGGCGCCTGGCAGGAGCCGATCGAGGAAGTCGTGATCGACGTCGACGAGGAGCATTCCGGCGTCGTCGTGCAGAAGATGAGCGAGCGCAAGGCCGAGATGATCGAGATGCGCCCTTCCGGCGGCAACCGCCTGCGGCTGGTGTTCTACGCGCCGACCCGCGGCCTGATCGGCTACCAGGGCGAACTGCTCACCGACACCCGCGGCACCGCGATCATGAACCGCATCTTCCACGGCTATGCCGCTTACAAGGGCGAGATCCAGGGCCGCCGCAACGGCGTCCTGATCTCCAACGACCAGGGCGAAGCGGTGGCCTATGCGATGTTCAAGCTGGAAGACCGCGGCCCGATGATGATCGAGCCGGGCTGGAAGGTCTACAAGGGCATGATCGTCGGCGAGCACACCCGCGACAACGACCTCGAGATCAACGTGCTGAAGGGCAAGCAGCTCACCAACATCCGCACCACCTCGAAGGACGAGGCGGTGCGCCTGACGCCGCCGATCCGGATGACGCTGGAAAAGGCGCTCGCCTATATCGAGGACGACGAGCTCGTCGAGGTGACGCCGAAGTCGATCCGACTGCGCAAGAAGCACCTCGACCCGAACGACCGCAAGCGCGCCGAAAAGGCCAAGGAAGCGGTGGCGTAAGCTGTCATGCCCCGGTTCGACCGGGGCATCCAGTACGCCGCGGCCCATCAGTTCAATCGCTACTGTCTCTGGAATACTGGATCACCCGCCTTCGCCTGCGCGGGTGATGACAGTCATGCATGTGGCGGCTTCAGGCCCGGCGGCGGACGTGCTAGAGCCGGGACATGACTTCCCCTCCCTCCACGGTCGATGTTGCCATCATCGGCGCCGGCGCCGCCGGCCTCGGTGCCGCGAATGCGCTGAAGGACTCCGGCCTCTCCACGATCGTGCTGGAAGCCCGCGACCGCCTCGGCGGCCGCGCGCATACGATTCAGGCCGCGCCTGACGTGGTGTTCGACGTCGGCTGCGGCTGGCTGCACTCGGCCGACCGGAACAGCTTTGTCGGCATCGCCCGGCAACTCAACTTCGAGCTCAACAAGGACTTGCCGCCGTGGCGCGAGCGCGCCTATGGCGAGGCGTTCCCGCAGGCCGCTCGCGACGACTTCACGCACGCACTCGACCAATTCTACGACCGCATCGAGCAGGCGGCGCGGCACGGCAAGGACTGCCCGGCCAGCCTGTACCTCGAGCCCGGCAACCGCTGGAACCCGATGATCGATGCGATCTCCACTTATGTGAACGGTTGCGAGCTCGACCAGGTCTCGATCCTCGACGTCGACGCCTATGAGGACACCGACATCAATTGGCGGGTGCGGCGCGGCTATGGCGCGCTGGTCGCGGCCTATGGCGCGCAGGTGCCGGTGGCGCTGAACTGCGAGGTCAGCCTGATCGATCACTCCGGCAAGCGGATCCGCATCGAGACCTCGCGCGGCGCGCTTGAGGCGGACAAGGTGATCGTCACCGTGCCGACCAACCTGATCGCCGACGAGGCGATCCGCTTTTCGCCTGCGCTGCCGGACAAGCTCGACGCCGCGCGCGGCCTGCCGCTCGGCCTCGCCGACAAGGTGACGCTGGCGCTCGCCGAGCCCGAGGCGCTGCCGAAGGAAGGCAATCTGCGCGGCGCCACCATGCGCACCGAGATGGGCACCTATCACATCCGCCCGTTCGGCCAGCCCTGCATCGAAGGTTTCTTCGGTGGCCGTTTTGCGCAACAGCTTGAAGATGCCGGCGACGGCGCCATCGCCGCGCACAGCATCGACGAGATCGTCTCCTTCCTCGGCAATGATTTCCGCCGCAAGCTGAAGCCGCTCAGCGAATCCCGCTGGGCCCACGACCCGTTCGCCCGCGGCTCCTATTCGCACGCACTGCCCGGCCACGCGGACAAGCGCGCCGTACTGGCCGCGCCGGTCGACGGCCGGCTGTTCTTCGCCGGCGAAGCGACTTCGCCGGAGTTTTTCTCGACCGCGCACGGCGCGCGGGATTCGGGGGAGCGAGCGGCGAGGGAAGTGGTGGCGACCAACCGACCAGAATAGTTGCCCGGCAGTGAGGCCGTCTCACTTCTTGAAAACAACGTCTCTGTGGAATTTCAGATAGTGCGGGTTTGGATAAAGGGTCTGATCTTTCGGAAGATTGATCAATCCGCTTTGATTGAGAAGCCTAACGGCATCTTCGGGAACGTGATTCTTGGAAACTAGTATCTTGTAATCGTCGCCAATCGAGATCAGTCCTCGATCAAACATCCAGTGCACTGTTCCGGACAACGCCAGCCCGTTTCGAACTGAGTCAGGTCCGTTTGACGCCACTGGCTGAATGTGTGCGGCCTGCACTTCGGGCCGGCCCCCGCCGTTGATCAACCGCAAACCTGTAATGGCACATCTATTGGAATAGGCCGCTCGTACACTGTGCATAAATGATTTTTCTCGAAACGGCCGGGAAACAACCATTTCGACAACTGGTCGTTCGAACGGTGTCGGCGGTTCAGAATATCCAAGTGGCGACGGCGCCTCCGGCGAAGGCACCTCGCCAAGAATTGGCGCAAACCCAGCTCGCAAGATCCGGTCGAACTCATTATCGGGGATGAGCCGTACAGCTCGACCAAACGCTCCTTGTTGGTGCTGCCATCATCCTTCTCGAGTGCACTCTCGTAGTATTCGCCCTGCTCCTGAAACGGGACGACCGTGTCGAAATCCAGATACGTCGCGCCATCGATAATTGCAAAGTAATGGTCTGGTAATTCGACGTCTTCAATCACTGAACTAACGCGAGCGACACCGAAATAAGATTGACGACCTCCCCTACTTGAAAGGTCAGAGCTCGATCTTCGTGGTTCGTAGTAGACGATGTAGTCGCCGACGGTCTGCTGGACATAATTTAGGTATGTGCGCGGAAAGTGATACCTCTCTTCGGGCAGATCCTTGTAGCTCGGTGTAACTTTTGAAGTAAAAACTGCCTTGGTCATAAAAGAAACCTTCGCGCACAACTATCTCAACGCCATTCAATCTAAAGTAGCTCTTACTATTTGAATAGTCTCCGACCTTCGGCCTCTACTCCAGCACTCTCGCCCGCATATCCGCGTCGGGCACGAAGCACGTCTCGTATTTCCCGAAGATCTTGTACCGGTGGCGGGCGATGAGGCTGTAGACGGCGTCGCGCAGCGGCTTGGGGACCGCGAACAGCGTGCGGGTCCAGCCCCAGCCGGGCAGATGGCTCAGCACCGTCAGCGCCGCGTCGGATTTCATGTAGGCGACGCCGCCATGGACGACGGCGTTGGTGTCGGGGTCGTCAGGATCGATGCCGAAGGTCTTCGCCAGCCGCGTGCCGTAGCCGGACTGGATCGGCGTGAAGCGAAAGCGGCGTGCCGTGTCGCGGGCGATGACGAAGCGGACCCAGCGCGAGCAGAAGATGCAGACGCCGTCATAGAGGATCACGTCGTCGTCGGGCCAAGTGCTCATCTCGATTCCCTCAACGCGTTTTCTTCACGCGAACCGGTTCCCACTTCGCTCGAAAACGCTACCGGTTATCCAGGATCAACAGCGCGACCAGCATCAGCACGATCGCAGGTCCCGTCTTCACCAGCGCGCCGAGCGGCTCGATCCAGAGATCCGGCGTCAGGATCGCCGATCCCGCCATGTAGCCGAGCGAGGCGATGATGCCTGCGATCAGACCGAACGCCGCGGTGCGGCGGATCGCGATCAGCACCCCAATGCTCATGTCCATCAGGCTGGTCAACACCGTCACCGGCCCGACCAAAGCCGGCGGGAAATGGTGCGCACGCAAAATGCCTGCCGCGGCGTCATAGGAGATCACCAGCGCGATGAAGCCGGATGCGACCCAGAACAGCACGAGGCTTACGAAGATCAGCGCTTTGATCAAAAACAGCCGCGCGAACCATTTGTCCTGAATGGTCGCGGGGCGCCCGCCGACCGCTTGCGCGATTGTCTTCGGCACGATGCCGGTCGCTTGCATCCAGCCTGCGGGATCGCCGGTGACGCCGCGGCGCAGCTCGGCGATCGCGGTGGAGCGCAGCGGCGGCAGCCAGCCGAGCCGGCTTGCGAGATCGCCTAGACGGGCGCCGAGATCGATCAGGAACGGCGGCGTCGCGATCCGGACATGCTTTGCCGTGCCGAACGACCGGCGGAACTGGGCGATGACGCCGCCGAGCGAAATCGGCTGCTTCTGCATCAGGTCCCAGGTCACCGATCGCACCGCTTCATCGGCGACATCGCGCGCCGCAAGCCAGGCGATGGTGGCGGCGATATCCTCGACTGCGACCGGCTGGAACGGCGTCGCGGTCTCATTGGCCGGCAGATCGACCGGCAGCGCCGCCAGCGCGCGCAGCATGGCGCTGCCGCCATAGGCCGACGGCGCGATCACGAAGCCCGGACGCAGGATTGCATGGGGAATCCCGGACGCCACGATCAGCCGTTCGGCCGCGCGCTTGGTGGTGCTGAAGGCGGTGCGGTCCGCATCGGCCGTGCCGGGAATCGAGATGTGGACGAGACGGATGGCGCGGTGGCTGTCACCGATCGCCTGCAACAGCCGCGCGACGAGGTCGCAATGCACCGCGCTTGTGTCGCTGCCCGGGCCATCCTGCAGCACGCCGAGGCAGTTCACGACGATGTTGACCTCATGCGTGCGAAGCAGCTGCGTCAGCGCCGCGGCATCCATCGACATGACAGGCAGCTCGAGGTCGGTCGCGCTGATTTTCTGCGCCGGCGTGAAATGCCGCGCGACCCCGATCACGTGAAAGCCGCGCGCCCTCAGATCGTCGGTGATCGTGCGCCCGATCAGGCCCGAGGCGCCGAGCACGAGGATGTTGTGTGATGCGTCGTCACTCATGAGGCCCCAGACTATTTGGCGTCATTCCGGGGTGCGAAGCGAACCCGGAATCTCGAGATTCCCCGATGCGCAATTGCGCATCTGCGGTTCGATGCTTCGCATCGCCCCGGAATGACGACACTGCGCTAAAATGGTTTCGCGATCATCAGCCAGAGGATGATCATCACGGAGCCGAAGCCGGGAATACCGAACAGGAACCAGCGGCGAAACAGCGCAAAATAACGCGGCGGCAGCGGAAGACCTTTTTCGACGGCCGCCTGCGCGAGATTGCGCATCTCCATCTGCATGAAGACGACGGGAACCCAGAACACGCCGGCCAGCGCGTAGAGCGCAAGCGAAACCGCCAGCCAGCGCTCGGTGATGCTCGTTGCCGACAACAGCATCAGCAGTCCGCCGCTCACCGGCTGAAGCAGCACGGCACTCAGCGTGAAGATCATGTCCGCGATCACGACGGTCGCCGCTGTGCGCGCGATGAACGCCACATCCTGCGTGCGATGCGCCGCCAGCATGAAGAAGGCGATGCCGGTCCCGGTGCCCAGGATCACGATGGCCCCGAGCACGTGCAGATATTTGATCAGGAAGTAGAGCGTCATCGCAGTCCGCTCGTAATCAGGCCAACTTCGGCGCGCACAAATACCGCCGCTGCCATAGGCCGGTCGGGCGCGAAAATCCACTGCGGCGGCGCAGGCGTGGCGCGGTCGGAGTACCCACATCGCGTCTGGATTCGCCCGCAGAATCCTGGCCGCGAATCAGCCCCCGAATGAGCTTTTTCCAACTATGGCAGTGTCATATTGCGCTCGCGATACACGCTTTGCACAGCTCCGGATCGGCGGTTGGCCGCTTGAACTCCGGCAAGTGTCCTCTTTCGGAACAAGTTCTCACGACACTGATGCAAAAAATCCACAGATTAACCGATAATTAACGATGGACCTTGAAGGCGGCCCGCCGACTTGCTTTGATTACAGGCATGAGCACAACGCTAATCGAGGTCCGGCCGGCCAAAGCTGCAGACGCGGCGGCGGTGGCGTCTACCCATGACGAAGCCTGGCGCTCGGCGTATCAGGGAATCATCCCCGGCGCCGAACTCGAAAAGCTGATCAATCGCCGCGGCCCGCAGTGGTGGGACAGCGCCATCCGCAAGGGCAGCCGCGTCAGCGTGCTGGTGTTCGGCGACCGGGTCGCAGGCTACGCCAATTACGGCCGCAACCGCGCCCGCAGCCTGCATTTCGAAGGCGAGATCTACGAGCTCTATCTGCGGCCGGAATTCCAGGGGCTTGGCTTCGGCCGGCGCCTGTTCGCCTCCGCTCGCCGCGACCTGATGCAGAGCGGCCTCAAGAGCATGGTGATCTGGGCGCTCTCCGACAACGAGCCGGCAACCGAGTTTTACCGTGCGCTGGGCGGCCGGATGGTGGCGCGCTCCTCGGAGCGGTTCGGGCCCAAGTCGCTCGACAAGGTCGCTTTCGCCTGGGCCAACTGAAAATCCTGCTTCTCTCGCAGCTGCAGCAAGGCTAAACCAGCCTCAAGCGCTGCGCGCGTCGGCCAGCCCGGCCCCAAGGCCGGGCCGGGAGCCGTTTCGCGGCCCGGCGGCGCCAACCAAAAAATCACATCGTTCTCAACTTCCAGAGGCCACGCGGAGCAATCCATGCGTATCGACGCCATATCGATCGGAAAAAATCCGCCCCACGACGTCAACGTCATCATCGAGGTTGCCGTCGGCGGCGAGCCAATCAAGTACGAAATGGACAAGGAAGCCGGCACGCTCGTGGTGGACCGCTTCCTCTACACGCCGATGCGCTATCCCGGCAATTACGGCTTCATCCCGCACACGCTGTCCGGCGACGGCGATCCCTGCGACGTGCTGATCGTCAACACCCGCGCGATCGTGCCGGGCGCGGTGATGAGCGTCCGGGTGGTCGGCGTGCTCCTGATGGAGGACGAGGCCGGCGGCGACGAGAAGATCATCGCGGTGCCGTCGTCGAAGCTGACCCAGCGCTACGACAAGGTGCAGAACTACAGCGACCTGCCCGACATCACGCTGCAGCAGATCCAGCACTTCTTCGAGCACTACAAGGACCTCGAGAAAGGCAAGTGGGTGAAGGTGCTGCGCTGGGGCGACGCCGACGAAGCCCGCAGGCTGATCCTCGAAGGCATCGAGCGCGCGAAGAAGAAGTGACTAACCTCGCCCCGCTTGCGGGGAGAGGTCGGATCGCATGTAGCGGAGCGGAATGCGATCCGGGTGAGGGGGTACAGGTCTTTCGACAATCCCACCTCGGAGAGGGGCCCCTCACCCCAACCCTCTCCCCGCAAGAGCGGGGCGAGGGAGCATTTCACACCGCCGGCGCCGGCAGGCCGGCAATCGCGCAGGCGGCGCGCAGCGTGTTGACCAGGAGGCACGCCACCGTCATCTGCCCGACGCCGCCGGGCACCGGCGTGATTGCGCCGGCGACATTGAGCGCTTCCTGGAACGCGACATCGCCGACCAGCTTCGGCTTGCCGCCGGGCACCGGAATGCGGTTGATGCCGACATCGATCACCGTCGCGCCCGGCTTCAGCCAGTCCCCCCGCACCATCTCGGGCCGGCCGACCGCGGCATAGACCAGATCGGCCTGGGCGCAGAGCTTTGGCAGATCGCGCGAGCGCGAATGCGCGATCGTCACCGTCGCATTCTCGTTCAGCAGCAATTGCACCAGCGGACGGCCGACCAGATTGGAGCGGCCGATCACGATCGCGTTCATGCCTTCGAGCGAGGCGTGCACGCTCTTGGTCAGGATGATGCAGCCGAGCGGCGTGCAGGGCGACAGTGCCGCCAGGCCCCCGGCGAGCCGGCCGGCATTGTCGGGGTGCAGGCCATCGACGTCCTTGGCCGGATCGATCGCGTTGATGACGGTCTCGGTCTGCAGCGACTTCGGCAGCGGCAGCTGCACCAGGATGCCATGCACCATGCGATCGCGGTTGAGCCGCGCGATCAGCGCCAGCAGATCGGCCTGCGACACATCCTCCGGCAGCTTGTGCTCGAACGAGGCCATGCCGGCGGCCTGGGTCTGGGTGTGCTTGCTGCGGACATAGACCTCGCTCGCGGGATCATGGCCGACCAGCACGACGGCGAGCCCCGGCGTGAGCTGGTGGTCGCGCTTGACGCGGGCGACCTCGTCGGCGACGCGGGCGCGAAGCTCGGCGGCGATGGCTTTTCCGTCGATGATGCGGGCAGTCATGTCAGTCCCTTGTCTGCTGGTTCGGCTTGGCCGCCGTCAGCTTCCTCAATGTATCGCCGAGCCCTTTCGGATCGCCGTCCACCGCGACCTGCTTGAGCCGCGAGGTGGCGCCGGACAACAGCTTCACCCTGGCTTTCGGCACGCCAAGCGCCTTGGCCAGCAGCTCAGTCACCGCACGGTTGGCCTCGCCGCCCTCAGCGATGGCGCGCACCCGCACCTTCACCACCGAACGGCCGTTGGCCAGCGTCTCGATCCCGTCGATGTCGTCGCGGCCGCCGCGCGGCGTCACGCGCAGCGCGATGCTGATGCCCTCGGTGGAATAGCGCCACGGATCCATCAAGGCCCCGTCGAGAAAGGGTCAGATCACGTTGGGATAGATGTAATAGGCGATCACCCGCTGGATGAACATGATGATCAGGATCACGATGATCGGCGAGATATCGAGCCCGCCCAGATTCGGCATCACGTTGCGGATCGGCCGCAGCACCGGCTCGGTGATCCGGTAGAGGAACTCGGCCACCGCGGAAACGAACTGGTTGCGCGTGTTGACCACATTGAAGGCGACCAGCCAGGACAGGATGGCGGAGGCGATCAGCAGCCAGACATAGAGGTCGAGGATGATGATGACGATGTCGAGAACAGCGCGCATATGAGGGGGGCTCGCGGGTAAGACAACCGATTGAGGCGCAACGAGACCGGACTGAGCCGCCATCGCGCTTCTTGTTTGAGCGGGATCGTTTCGGAAAACCGCTATGCGCTGGGCGCTCGCGCGGTCCGCCGGGTCGGGATCACGCCCTAGATATCGGTTCATCCCCCCGCAAACAAGGGAAGTTCCCGGCGGGACGGGCCGAAAACCGCGCTTTCACCGTTCTTGACTTGACCTTGGGCGGGACTGTAAATGGCGCCCGACTGACGGCCGGGATACTCAGCAACACCCGGCCGCGATGGGGCCATAGCTCAGCTGGGAGAGCGCGTCGTTCGCAATGACGAGGTCGGCGGTTCGATCCCGCCTGGCTCCACCACGCTTCGCCCTTCGGGCTACGCGTGGCGCAGCCGCGCAGGAGCCTGGAGGGCGAAGCGTGGTGTCCGGCGAAGCCCAAAGGGCGAAGACGGACTTTGTCCGTTAGCCCCCTCACGTCCCCGTAAACCTTGGCGGCCGCTTCTCCACAAAGCTCGCGACGCCTTCCCTGAAATCATTGCCCTTCAGCGCGATCTGCATCTCGCGGTTGGCATCGATGGTGGCTTCGGCGAGCGTCTGGAACGGCACGTCGTAGATCTGGCGCTTGATCACAGCGATCGCGCTCGGCGAGACGAAATCGGCGAGGTCGCGGGCATAGGCATAGGTCTCCTCGCGCAGCTTCTCCGGCGAAGAGAGCCGGTTGACGAGGCCGATGCGCAGCGCCTCCTCGGCCGACACCCGCCGCGCCGACATCAACAGATCGAGCGCATTGGCGTGGCCGACGATACGCGGCAGCATCCAGCTGATGCCGTGTTCGGCGATCAGGCCGCGCCGCGCGAAGGCGGTGGTGAACACCGCGGTGTCGGCGGCGAAGCGCAAATCGCAATAGAGCGCGTGAACCAGGCCGATGCCGGCGGTGGCGCCGTTGAGCATCGCGATGATCGGCTTCCTGATCGCGGGGTAGTAGGCGTAGCGCGTCTGCCAGTCGGCGCGCCGGTTCATGTCGAACGGGATATTCTCGCCGCGCCTGACCTCGTTGGGATCGATTCCCTTCAGCGCGTCCATGTCGGCGCCGGCGCAGAAGCCGCGGCCCGCGCCGGTCAGCACGATGACGCGAACGTTGTCGTCGTTGGCCGCCGCCTCCATCGCGTGGCGCACGTCGCGCTCCATGATCGCGGTCCACGCATTCATGCGATCGGGGCGGTTGAGCGTGATGGTCGCGATCCTGTCGCTGACCTCATAGAGGATGTGCTCGTAGCTCACGGCGATCTCCCTGTGCCTTGTTGTTATTGATACGCGCGGCGATGCGGCCTGCGCGCGGCGGCCGACAGTAGCACATTCACCAGAACGAAAAGCCGGCGCGAAATTCCGCGTGGCGGCTATTCCGCGGCCTGCAGCAGCTGCCGCTGCGGCACGCGCGCGATCCAGCCGTCGATGAAATGCTTCAGCCACGCGCGCTCGGCGGCATCGTGGACGGCACGCTCGGAGAAGTGCAGATGGCCCGGCTGTGCGCCCGGCGAATCCATCCGCGCGCAACCGAGCGTGGTCCAGCGATGCATCATCGCGTAGGTCACGTCGGGGTGGAATTGCAGGCCGAAGGCGTTGTCGAACTCGAACGCCTGCACCGGGAAATCATCGCCCGCCGCGAGCAGGTCGGCGCCGGCGGGCAATTGAAATCCCTCGCCGTGCCAGTGATAGACCCGCGCCGGCCAGTCCGGGCAGAGCGCGCGGCCCGCCTCGGTCGGCCTGACCGGATAATAGCCGACCTCGACACGGCCTTGCGGATGCGGCGCGACCTCGGCGCCGAGCTGCCGCGCCAGCATCTGCGCGCCGAGGCAGATGCCCAGAAACGGACGCTGCTCGCGCAGCGGAACGGCGATCCAGTCGATCTCGCGCCGCACATAGTCGTCGCCATCATTGGCGCTCATCGGACCGCCGAAGATCACCGCGCCGGCATGCGCGTCGAGCGTTTCGGGCAGCGCGTCGCCGAAGCGCGGGCGGCGGATGTCGAGGCGGTAACCCAGCGCGCGCAGGGCGTTGCCGATCCGGCCGGGAGTCGATGTCTCCTGATGCAGCACGATCAGCACCGGCCGCAGCGGGGTCTGGTCCGAGATCTCAGCCGTGACCGCGGTCGGCCTTCGGCTGGCGAAGGGCACCACGACACGGCTTTGGTCAGACCGGAACGACATTGCCTCTGCTTAAAGTTTCGGCACGTAAGGCGCGATCATAGCTAAGTGGTCGTTAACATCGTGTGAGTTTGCGCACACCCAGGCGAAGCAAATCCCGGGCCAGAAACAGCCTTAATGGCGACGAGTGGGACGCTTTTCAGGGACAGCTAGCGCTTGCGGAGCTGAAATCCGCCGACCGCCGTCAGGATGAAGGAGCGCGGAAACAGCCGGAGCAGAAACGGCACCAGCTTGATGAAGGCGCCGGGCAGCACCGCGCGCTTGTTGGCCATCAACCCGCGATAGGCCTGGCGGGCCACCTCTTCCGGCGTAACGTTGAGGATGGCGGAATCGAATCCGGGGGCAAACCCGGCGCGATCCTGAAACTCCGATGGTACCGGGCCCGGGCAACACACGGTGACACGCACGCCCTGCGGCGCCAGCTCACAGCGCAACGCCTCGGTAAACGACAACACATAGGCCTTGCTGGCGTAGTACACGGCCATGCCGGGGCCCGGCAGAAATCCGGCGATCGAGCCGAGATTGAGGATGCCGCCGCGGTTGCGGATCAGCTGGTCGGCAAAGCGCAGCGTCAGATCGGTCAGCGCGCGGATATTGACATTGATGATGTTGAGCTGCTCGGCGCGGTCGCGCTCGATGGCGCGGCCGAACAGGCCGAAGCCGGCATTATTGACGAGAAATTCGACCTCGACCCCGGCGTCGGTCAGGGCCTGCGCGATCCGGTCGCCCGCATCGGCGTGCTGGAGATCACAGGGGATCACAATCGGCGCTGCGCCGCCCTTGGCCCCGAGCTCGTCGGCGAGCGCCTTCAGGCGGTCGGCGCGCCGCGCCACCAGCGCCACACGGTGACCATTCGATGCAAACACGCGCGCCAGTTCGGTGCCTATGCCCGCCGATGCCCCGGTTATCAGCGTCACACGCTCGGTCACGTTTCAAACTCTTACTGCAAATTCTAGTGAGGTCCCCAACAAGCCGACGAGAGCATAGGCATGCGGTGGGACGCAAGCCGTGTGTAAGCTTGTGGACAGCGGCGAGGCACTGGTTTTGTGATGAAACGCCAGATTTTCAGTCGGATCGCCCACAATCGCGGCGGACATTAAAATTTCGTCATCCGTGATACCGGTGACGATGCGTCCGCCGGCGCGGGCAATCGCGTCAGATTGCGGCGTCCGCCGTGCCCCATGGGCCCTTTGGCAGCGCCGCCTGCTTCTCGGCGACCCGATGCTTGAGATCGATGCGGTCGCGCGAGGAAATGCCGAGCAGATCGGCGGCGCGCCAGACCACATTGTCCTCGAACTCGCTGACCTGACCGTCGGCATAGACCAGCTCCCACATCATCTCGACGATGCGCAGCCGTCCCTCCTCGTTCACCGAGCGCATGATGACGCTGGTAAAGTGATAGAGATCGACGGCCTCGCCCTCGACGCGCATGGCAGAGGCGATCAGCTTGTCGGCCGCGCCGCGGTCGAGCTGGAAACGGCTCTCGATCAGGCCGTGCAGCTTGCGCGTCTCGGCAGGCGTCGGCTCGCCGTCCAGCGAGACGACGTGCACCAGCAGCGCGGTCGCCGCCAGGCGATAGTCGCCGTCATCGAAGGTGCGGTCGGCCTGGGCGTCGGGGGAAACGATATCGGCAATGAATTGGCGAAGTCCGTCGAGCATCGTTCTCTCTGTGGAATGAAGCCTGCCTGAATTGAGCGTGATCTTTCCGGCTATCAAGTTTTCCCGGATCCCGCTCCGTTGAAATCTATATGGCGTGGAAACAGAACCGGTGCAATCCGCGCAGGTTCCCGCTGCGACATTACGTTTCGGCAACATGGATTGAGTCATTCCGGGGCGATGCGAAGCATCGAACCCGGAATCTCGAGATTCCCCGATGCGCAATTGCGCATCTGAGGTCTGGTCCTGACGGACCATCCCGGAATGACGATGTGCTCAACTACGGTATCTCGTACACCACGAGCTTGTCGGCAATGCCACGCAGTGCCGCTTCCTTCTGGATCGGCTTGATCGCGGCGCGATCGAGGATGCCCGCGACCTCAGCCGATTCCATCACCGGCTGGGTCAAATGGATTTCCTGCGACGTCGACAGGCTCTGCACCCTGGCTGCGATATTCACGGTCTGGCCGAAATAATCCTGCCGCTCGTTGAGCGTCACCGCGAGGCACGGCCCCTCATGGATGCCGATCTTGACGATCAGATCTTCCTTGCCGCGCGCGGTGTTGAGCTGCTTCATCGCCGCCCGCATGCGCAGGCCCGCCGATAATGCATGCTCTGGCCGGATGAAGGTCGCCATCACGGCATCGCCGATCGTCTTCACCACGGCGCCGTGCTCGGAAGCGATGATCTCGAGCAGCGCGTGGAAATGCGCGCGCACCAGATCGAATGCGGCGAGATCGCCGACCCGTTCATAGAGCGCAGTCGAGCCTTTGAGGTCGGTGAACAGGAAGGTGAGCGCGGTGATCTTCAGCCGCTGGTCGACCGTGAGGTTGTCGGCCTTGAACACATCGCGGAAGGTCTGGTTCGACAGCATCCGCTTCGCGGTGAGGATCGGCTTGCGCTTGCCGAGCAGCTCATGCAGCGCATCGGCCGCTACCCAAACAGCGGGCAGCACGCGGGTGTCGGTCTGGTTGTCCAGCGACAGCCGGAGCGGCCCCGGCCGCAGCACCGTGGTGCCGGTCGGCGCCTGCAGCTTGTTGAACACGATCGAGAACTGTTGGCGCTCGGTGGTCGGCTCGCCCTGCACGTCGAAGAAATGCGCCGAGTGCGTCACCGGCTCGAACACGATCAGGAACTGCTTCGGCAATTGCAGCGATAGCAGCGCCTTCTCGCCGGCCGGCAACTCCAGCGATTCCAGCGTCACCTCCTTGAGCAGGCGCTCCAGCGAGTCTTCGTTGAGCTCGATGCCCGAGCTCCAGAACATCTGGCGGACATACTCCCAGATCGGCAGCGTATTCGGATCATGCGCGCCGATGCGGCGCACGCGCGGGCTGACGGTGAAGGCGACCTCGACCAGATCGTCGACGGACGCTTCGTATCCGGCCGCGCACAGCGCACAATTGTAGTCGTCATGGCGCAACGACTTCAGCGTCGAATGCGCATCGAGCACGCCGCCGCAGCCCGGGCACAGCACATTCCAGCTCATGTCGAACAGGCCGAGCCGCGACGCATGCAGGAAGCCGGAGATTACCTTCTCCTGGTCGAGCCCGGTGCGGTTCGAGAAATCCAGCAGATTGATGCGATTGAGATCCCGGTCATGACCGTCCGCGATCAGCTGCTGCATGGCATCGACGACGGCCGGATCGGTCGTCTGCCTGAGGACTGCGAAATGGGCCTGCGTATCGCTCATGGTGAGCCCCTAGATGAGCATTGGGACACCGCCGCGCAAGATCAGCGCGGCTTGATCGTAAACACCGGCGAGCGGTTCGGCTGTGTCGTCACCACGCCGATCGGCAACACCGGATCCTTGTCCGCCAGCGCGACGCGGAATGCGCCGATGATCTTCGCAAGCGCGAGCGTCGCCTCGACCAGCGCAAAATGCGCGCCGATGCAGACCCGCGCGCCGACGCCGAACGGCAGATAGGCAAACCGATCGGGCGGCGTTCCCGTCATGAAACGCGACGGCACGAACGCGTTCGGATCGCGCCACAGCTTCTCATGCCGGTGCAACAGCCACGGCGCGATCAGGATTACGTCACCCTTCCTGACCGGACGGCCCGCGATGGTATCGGGACCGCCTGCCGCACGCGCGATCAGGAACGCCGGCGGATAAAGCCGCATGGTTTCGTCGATCACCGCGCGGGTGAATTTCAGCCGCTCGATGTCGAGCGCGCCAGACGTCGCCGCGCTCCCGACTTCTGCTGCCAGCTGTTCCTGGGTCAGGGGATCGAGCGCCAGCAGATAGAGCGCCCAGAACAGCGCGGTCGCAGTTGTCTCGTGGCCGGCCAGGATCATGGTGGCGACCTGGTCGCCGAGTTGGGCATCGGTGAAGGCCTCGCCGGTTTCAGGATCGCGCGCGGCGCCCATCAGGTCGAACAGGTCGCGGGCCGGCGCGTTGTCATCCTTGCCGGCCGCACGTCGCTCGGCCATCAGCATGCCGACGAACGCGGTCCAGCGCTTGCGGAAACGGGCGCGGCGGAAATCCTGCGGCGTCGGCCAATTCAACGGCAGCACCAGATCCAGCATGTGCGGCCGCGCCAGCGTGTCGCCATACTCCATCACGAAGTCGCGCAGCGCGGCGCCGTGGCGATCCATGCCGAACGAGAACATGGTGCGGCCGGCGATCTCCAGCGTCATCCGCTGCATCGCCTCGCGCAGATCGACCGGGCCGCCGCTGGCGGAGCTCAGCTTGGCGATGGTCTCGTCGACCGCCGCAATCATATAAGGCACCAGCGTCGTCACCGCGCGCGGCGTGAACGCCGGCGCCAGCGTGCGGCGCTGGTGTTTCCACGCCCGCCCTTCGGCGATCAATAGCCCCTCGCCGAGCATCGGACGCAGCACGCGAAGGCCGGCCGGCGTGCGGGTGTAGTTCTCGTAATTGTCGACCAGCACATGGCGGATCGCATCCGGCGTGTTGAGGATGAAGCTCGAGTGGCCGAGAAAACGGCCCTGGACGATGTCGTCCTCATAGGCACGCTGGCCCCAGGTCTCGATCGGCGAGTTGCGCATCACCCGCATGCGCTGGAACGCGCCCATGTCGTCCGGCGCGCGCGGCGGGGCCGGCGGGACCAGGGGCCGCCGCGCGACCGTGATATCGTAGACCTCGGCTATGCTCATGGTCCTCGCTTCCTGCCTCACGCGACGGCCGATCCGGCCATGCGATCTCGGCGCCAAGAAGGCGCGCGGACCCTGCACAAGACCTAATAAGTCAGCTCGGCGACCGCAATCCGATTTTCCGATGCCGGCCAGGCCCGCATCATAATGCGTTCCCCGTTGAAGATCGCGGCGACCGGACGGCCGACATCGTCCGCGGCGAGCCGCAGCGTCGTCACCGAATCGGTCGGCACACCGGGCTTTACATCGGCCGGCTCCTTGCCGTCGAACAGCACGATGTCGCGCGGCAGGCCGAAATAGCCGCGCGGCCGCGACATCAGCACAACCGCGCCTGCGCCGGCATCGGCCGGTCCCAGCGGCCGCGCCGCGCGCAGATGCACGATCTCGGACGAGCGCACAAACGGCGAGCGATAGATGTGCGTCGTCGCCGTACCGGGTGACGTCAGCGCGAATTCGAGCGGCCACGACGGATCGACCTGCGCCGGACCCCAGCGACCGTCGGCGCCGGTCTGCGAGCTGTGCAGCGGGCCGCCGATGCGCTCGCCGGTCTCCGCCGCGACACGATAGATGTCGACCGTGGCCCCCGGCACCGGCCGGTTGGTCGGCACGCCGCCGGGCGTGCCTGTGACGAGGCCGCTCAGCCTCACCGCCGTCTCCGGCACGATCTCGATCCGCGACGGCTCGTGCCTTGCGATGAATTTGTAGATCTCGCGAAAGGCCCGCGGATGAAAGGCGGTCTCGCGATGATCGACCGCGCCGAGCACCAGATTGGTCGCACCTTTCAGCGCCGGGCCTTCCGTCGTGACGTTGGTCGGCGTGCCCGGCTTGCCGACGAAGCGGCCGTCGGCTTGCGCATATTTGTCCAGCCCATCGCTGCGCAGCGTCAGGAACAGGGTGCCAACAGTCACTTCGCTGTCGCCATCGTTCAGTCCGCGCAGGAACGGACCACGCCCGTTGAATTCGTTGCCGAGCCCGTCGTCCCACGCGTACACACCGTGATTGGGCGTGCCGCACAGCACTGCGTGGCTGATGTCGCCGCCGCCATTCTTGATGTAATTGCGGATCGCATTGCCGCCGCGCGAACTGCCGACCAGTGCGACCCGCGGCGCACCGGTCTTCTGCTTCAGCTCCCTGATCGCCTCGGCGAGCTCGCGGCGCTGGTCCTCGGTCGAGGAGCGGCTCGCCTGCTCGATCTTGTCGTCGGTGCGTGCCAGCGGATCGGTGAAATTGATCGCGGCCATGCGCTCGCGCGGCACCCCGTTGCATTCCATCCGCCACAGCGTCGTCATCCAGAGCGGGGCGTGATCGCCATTGCCGTGCACGAACAGGATCGGCGGGGTGTCACCGGCGGGCGCCGGCTGAGCCAAGGCCGACTGAGCGAAGGCCGACTGAGCCAAGACCGGTTGAGCCAAGGCCGGGGCGCCGAGGCGGTCGGCCAGCAGGGACAGGGCGCCGGCCCCTTGCAATATTCTCCGCCGCGACAGCGCCATTGCCCCCTCCCCAAGCCTTCCTCAGCTCTTTCAGTGCTTTAGCTGTGTCCCATCCCCGCCAAGGATGCCGTAATCGCTGGACAGAACACGCGTTTCGCGGGCATCAGTTGGTGCAGCCGGAATCGTCCAACAAGCCATAGCAGGCCAACCGGAACTGGATATGACCGAACCGCGCGATCGCTCCGACAGTATCACTGCACCGTTGCGGCATTCAATCTTCAGGCGAATCTGGCTCGCGAGCCTGCTCTCCAATCTAGGCATCCTGATCCAGGGCGTCGGCGCCGCCTGGGCGATGACGCAGATGACCGCGGAGGCCGACAAGGTCGCGCTGGTGCAGACCGCCTTGATGCTGCCGGTAATGCTGATCTCGATGCCGGCCGGGGCCATCGCCGACATGCACGACCGCCGCATCGTCGCGCTGGTGTCGCTGGCGATCGCGCTGACCGGCGCCACCATCCTGACCGTGCTGGCCTGGCTCAATCTGGTAACGCCGAACATCCTGCTCGCGCTGTGCTTCGTCGTCGGCAGCGGCATGGCGCTGTTCGGCCCGGCCTGGCAATCGTCGGTCAGCGAGCAGGTGCCGCCGGAGACGCTGCCCGCCGCGGTCGCGCTGAACGGCATCAGCTACAACATCGCGCGGCAGCTTCGGTCCGGCGATCGGCGGCATCGTGGTGGCGTCCGCGGGCGCCGTCGCGGCCTTCGCCGCCAATGCCGTGCTGTATCTGCCGCTGCTCGTCGTGCTGTTCCTGTGGAATCGCGTCAGCGAGCCGTCGCGGCTGCCGCGCGAGCGGCTGAACCGCGCCATCGTCTCCGGCGTGCGCTACATCACCAATTCGCCGTCGATCAAGATCGTGCTGACCCGCACCATGGTGACCGGCATCATCGGCGGCTCGGTCTCGGCGCTGATGCCGCTGGTGGCGCGCGACCTGTTGCATGGCGGCGCGCAGACCTACGGCATCATGCTCGGCGCCTTCGGCATGGGCGCGGTGATCGGCGCGCTCAATATCAGCGAGATTCGTAGCCGGCTCAGCGGCGAAGCCGCCATACGGGTCTGTGCGTTGACGATGGGCGCGGCGATCGCCGCGGTTGCCGTGAGCAAGCAGCCGGTGATCACCGCCGCCGCGCTGGTGGTTGCCGGAGCGGTGTGGATGCTGGCGATCGCGCTGTTCAATATCGGCGTGCAGCTCTCCGCACCGCGCTGGGTCGCGGGACGTTCGCTTGCGGCCTTCCAGGCCGCGATCGCCGGCGGCATCGCAATCGGAAGCTGGTGCTGGGGCCGCATCACGGATGTGGGCGGCGTCGAGATGGCGCTGTTGATCTCCGCCGGTCTGATGCTGCTGTCGCCGCTGCTCGGCATCTGGCTCAGGATGCCGCCGATCGGCGCGCGCAACGAGGACGCGACCGATACGCTGGCCGATCCCGAGGTGCGGCTGCAGCTGAGCGGGCGCAGCGGGCCGCTGGTGGTCGAGATCGAGTACCGGGTGGCGCAGGACAATGCCCGCGCCTTCCACAATGTGATGCAGGACGTGCAGCTCAGCCGCCAGCGCAACGGCGCCTATGGCTGGTCGATCGCCCGCGACATCGCTGATCCCGAATTGTGGACCGAGCGCTACCATTGTCCGACCTGGCTCGATTTCCTGCGCCAGCGCAACCGCGCCACGCAGATCGAGCGCGAACTGCATCAGAAGGCGGCCGACTTCCACATCGGCGCCGAGCCGATCCGCGTGCGCCGGATGCTGGAGCGTCCGTTCGGATCGGTGCGCTGGAAGGACGAGACCCCGGACCGCGCCGCCAAGGAGGTGATCCCGGTGGTCGCGACCGCAGCGGGGAGTAGTACGTAGTCTCTCCATTGTCATTCCGGGGCGCGCGAATAGCGCGAACCCGGAATCTGGAGATTATTAGCTCGAGATTCCCCGATGCGCAGTTGCGCATCTGAGGTTCATCGCTCCGCGATGCCCCGGAATGACAGTTGATGGGTCTACTGCCCGTGATCGGCGAGCGTCTGCTGGCAGGCCTTGCTGAGGCGGCTGCGATGCTCCTTCAGGCACGCCAATACGACCTGATCGCCCTCGCTGAGATGGGCGCGGCAGAACCGCGAGGCATCGCGTGAACAGGCATCGCGCCCCTGCTGCTGCGCCGAGGCGGCCGACGTCAACAAAACCAGCGGAACGACGGCAAACAGAAATCGGGTCATCTCTCAAAGCCTCTCAAGCGTTTTCGCGCGAAGGGGTGCCGGGTCGCGTGAAGAAAACGCGTCAAATAGGAAATCCGGAGCCCCGTTCCGATTTCATCGCAGCGGAAACAGCTCCAGGGAATGCGACGCCGGTTCTATAGCGTTTCCGTGCCGCGAAGAAGCTTGAAACCGACTGTGACGGTCATCACGCATGGTAACGCCCGCTTTTTCTTGTCCTTCCGGCGCCTTGTTGGGATCGCGTTAAGACCTTGTTGGCATTAATCGCTCGTTACGGCTGTGGCGTATCCTTAAGTTCCGAGAGAGTGTGTAGCGATGCGTAGTGCGTTGGGCCTGATGCTGGCCAGTGTTGTAACGGCGATCGTGATCGCCGGCGTGTGGTTCTGGACCTCCTCGCCGCGTGCCGACGCGGCTCCTCCGCAAACCACGGCTGCGGCCAAGGCCGATCCGCTGCCTGCGGCGGCAAAGCAGGCCGCCAGGGACGATGTCGAGACGACCGCCGCGCTGTCGAAGCGCGCCGATGCCACCCAGGCCGCGGCCCCGGCCGCCACTCCTGCCCCGGCGCCGGCGCCAGCGCCTGTCGCGGCCGCGCCCAAATGCGCCAATCCCGATGCGCTCGGCATCAGCCGCACCGTCGTGGTCGACACCAATGGCGGCCCGGGCTTCGGCTTCCTGCAGTACAAGCAGTATGACTTCCTGACCGACAAGGAGGTCGTGCTGACCTTCGACGACGGTCCGTGGCCGACCACGCCGGCCGTGCTCAAGGCGCTGGCCGATGAATGCACCAAGGCGGTGTTCTTCCCGATCGGCCTGCACACCACCTATCACCCGGACATCCTGCGCCAGGTCGCCGCCGCCGGCCACACCATCGGCGCCCATACCTGGTCGCATGCGCATCTCGCCAGCAAGAAGCTGACCGAGCAGCAGGCCAAGGACGAGATCGAGAAGGGCTTTAGCGCGGTGAAGCTGGCGCTGGGTGCGAACCCGGCACCGTTCTTCCGCTTCCCGGCGCTGGCGCACACCCCGGCGACAACCGCCTATCTCGGCACCCGCAACATCGCGATGTTCTCGGTCGACGTCGACTCCAACGACTTCAAGTCCAAGAGCGCGGACGAGGTGATCAACAACGTGATGACCAAGCTCGACAAGGAGCACAAGGGCATCATCCTGATGCACGACCTGCAGAAGCACACCGCGCAGGCGCTGCCGACGCTGCTCCGCAAGCTCAAGGCCGGCGGCTACAAGGTGGTCTGGATGAAGGCCAAGACCCAGCTCGAGACGCTGCCGGAATACGACGCGATGATGGCGAAGACCGAGAAGCCGATCGCAACGGGCCGGCCGATCGGCAACGTCGTGCAGACGGTCGCCGAGTAACGCAGCGAACGCACTCTCAACGCAAAGCGCCCCTGGACCCGGTCCAGGGGCGCTTTCGCTTTCTGATCGCAGCCACCTCCTGCGCCTGTGCGCCTTCGAGAGTGGCACCATCGCGCCCGGCGGCTGCGGCTCCACCAAAGTATCGAAAACAACCCCATGCAAAGGAGCCGGCGGATGCCGGCGCTCGACAAGGCAACTTGACCCGTCGGGCAAATCAGGGATATATTTCCAATATTCCGAAATCGCGCATACCTCGCCCCGTTGGTGCCGGGAGACCAGCCACGTCCGGCCCACGATCATGTGAGATGCTTCACGCTGTCAGCACAGCAGCTGCCAACGGGTTGGCGTGGTCCAGTCGGATTGTTGGAACTTGGTCCTGTCAGTAGGCCCGTATCGCTGTAGTTTTTGCGCCTTGAGAGATGGTCTCGGCGGAACGCTGTTTGTCCGTGCACGCCAGCACCTACAGCACAAGCTTGTGCCGTGCCTTCGACGATGATCCGGGAATAGATTCGTCGGTCTGGCCCTCTCTTGCACGATGCCCGAACCCTGGAGAGCTCTGTGAGTGCATTTGAACAAGGTCGCGTACGGCCCGCCGACAATGGCTTGGCGAATACGGCCGCCGAAAAGCTCCGTTCGATGATCCCGGCGGCTGGAGCGATGGCCTATCCGTTCCTGCTCGATACATTTCATCTCGCGGTCTCTCCCGCTGCTGGTCCGATATCGTTTGTGGCCCTGGCGGCGCTTTGCCTGTTGGCCGCGACCGCCGCGCCCTTGCTGGGTCTTGCCTGCGCATACTGGATGACCAAGGCCGAGCCTTCGTCGTTCGAGCTGCGCGCCCGGCGGCTCGCCTATCTCAGCATCGCTGCGCCGCCCTTGTTCGTGCTGACCGGCGTCGGTCTCGGACTGCTGCATATCCCCGTCAGCGACGAGCTCGTATGGGTCGCGGGCTGGTCGGCCGCGTGTCTCTACGTGCTGCTCGGCGGCGAGCAGGCGCAACGTGCGGCACCATCAGCCGCGACTGCGCCCTCCATCGCCAAATGGCGCGTGACGCACGGCGTCGCCGCAGCGATCATCCTTTTCTACGTCGTATTCCATCTCACCAATCATCTGCTGGGCCTGCTCGGACCTGATGTTCATGCCGCCGTGATGAAGATGGGGCGCACGGTCTATCGGTCGTCCGTGGTGGAGCCCATCCTCGTCGTATTGATGCTGTTCCAGGTCGCCGTCGGGATGCGGCTCGCTTGGCGCTGGAGCGCGCTGCCGGCGGATGCCTATCGCGTGTTTCAGATCGGCTCCGGCGTCTACCTCGCGGCGTTCATCGTCACCCATCTGAATTCCGCATTGGTCTCGGCGCGCGCCATGCACCACATCGACACCAACTGGGCCTGGGCGTCGGGTGCACCAACCGGCCTGATCCACGACGCCTGGAGCATTCGCCTGGTGCCGCATTACGCGCTCGGCGTCTTCTTCGTCCTCGCCCATCTCGCATCGGGTTTGCGCGGCGTGCTGATCGCGCACGGTGTGACCACCACGATCGCCAACTGGATCTGGGCGACCGGCCTCGCAGCCGGCGCCCTGGTCGCGATCGCGATCATGAGCGGACTGTGTGGAGTGCGTATCTAGAAGGACCCAACTCACTCACCCTGCGCCTGTGCCGCACTTCGATTGCAAGGTGCGTCACAGAGTGACTATGTCATCCGCTCCGACGAATTTGGCAAAGCCAGCAGCACACGGATAGTGATCATCTCATCCGCGCGCGTTGCATTTCGAAATATTGAAGCATTCGATCGAGGTCTGGATCCATGATCAGACCCGCCCCGTCTCGCATGCGGCTGATTGCCTCGTCCAAATAAGCCGCGCTTTCTCCTCGCTTTCGCAAGCCGTCAGAATTGTCTGACAATCGCCGCAGCGCATCAAGCACGTAAAGCGGTCCTAGGACTTATCCCTCGCAACTTGACGATCCACTTCTCTGGCTACGGCATCGTTCAGTCGTTGCAACATGAATGACTCTAGGCTCCCGCCAGCCGCCTTCACCACACTACCCTCGTTTATTCCAGCGTCTTTCGCTGCCTGGCGGCAGTCAAATGCCAGCTGCTCGGCCGTCCCTTTGTCATCATAGACCGTTGCGTGAACGTTCTCGTTCGCCCAGCCGTCCAGAAATTCCCACGGATTCTTTGCCATTAAGCGTGTCCTCGTTGGTTCGTTGAGAACTAGTGCTGACCGATGTGTTACGCACTGGGTGCTTGAATTGAAAGCGCTGTGCGATATGACGAGCACGGGGAACAAAGTGCCGATGGCGACGGTTCCAACGGCCATATCAGACGGGCTTGATCAGGCGATTGCCTACAAGAGCCGTCTCAACGCGGTGAATGCGGCCTTGTGCTGCTTCGACATGCAGAAAAATGAAGAGGACGAGAAGACTCTTTTCGGTCATATCGATGTAGACGCCGCGAACGCTAACATCCGCCTTTGGCGTTGGTACCTTTACCGAGACACCAAGGCGTCTCGGAAGCAAAATATCAAGTCCGGCTCAATATGAGCAGCGTTTCTTTCAAGTCGGCCCTCGAACCTTGTTGGGGAGATCCCCTCATCGAACGGCACGGATTCTTCGTGATCGTACGCAAGTCGAGACCGGCTGAAATCTCGGAGAGAATGTCAGCGACCGGGATTCGGATGCCAGCGTATCCGAAATAAAAAAAGACCACTGGACGACCGGTGGTCCCTCGGTGGTTCCTTTTGATGAAGGCGCCAAGCTTCCCGCGTGAGGGGAAACTAATAAATCGCTTAAGATCAATGGTGCCGCAAGAGGGACTCGAACCCCCGACCCCGTCATTACGAATGACGTGCTCTACCAACTGAGCTATTGCGGCGAACCGTTCGGCAACGGCCGGATCACGCGGCCACCTGATATCGGGCATGACCCCGATTGGCAAGGACAACGCGGTTATCGAACCATACAGCCGTTACCTAACCCCGAATTAGCTTCCCAAACGTGACAGAAATCCGCGCCAACCGCCCACCTGGGCCTTGGGCGGGCCGATTTGTTCCGCAAATTCGTCGACCGGGCCGTCCTCGTCGACCCCGGGGTCGTCGGGGGCCCGGATGATCGGGATCACGGCCGGAATAGGCGCCGGCGCGGCCTTGGGCAGGTCGGCCCTCGACCGGAACAAGGGGGCCGGCGCCGGGGGCGCCGATTCGGCGGCTGGAGGGGGAGCCGGTTCCGGCGCGGCGGGTTCGGCCGAGGCCGGGGCGGGCCCGGCCTCGATGGCCGCCGGCAGCGGGGCGTTATCCTGCACCGTCGGCGCGGCCGGCTCCAAGGGCTTGGCCTCGACTGGCTTGGCCTCGACCTGCTTCACCTCGACCGGCTCGGCCGGCTTGGCGTCCGCCGGCTCGCTGGCGACTTCCCTTGGCGGCTCGACCCGGCGCGGCGCCAGCATCGCCTCCTCGAAGGGCGAAGGCTCGATCGCTTGGCCCTTGTCGGACGGCAGCGCCGCCACCGGCGTCTGCCACTGGAAGGCGTCGAGCCGGCCGGTGACCGGCGAGACCGGACGCCAGCGGTCCGACACATAACCGTCGGCGGTCCAGACCGGATCGTGCAGCGCGCGCACGGCGCGCAGGGTCCAGGCCCGCGCCCGGCCGCTGTCGCCATGCTCGGTGCGCTCGATCTCGGCCATCAACAGCGCGACGCGTTGCGTCGGCGCCGCGACAAACGGCTCCAGCGCCGCGCGCGCCTTGGCGAACTCGGCGGCGTCGATCGCGGCGCGCGCGATCGCCAGCGCGCCCTCGATATGTCCAGGCGTTTTCGCCGCCAGCGTCTCGACCCGCACCAGGCGCTGGCGCGCGGAATCGCCGAGCCGCACATGCGAATAGGCGTCGGCGAGATCGGGATGCGGCTGCACCAGCCACGCGGTCTCGACGATGCGCATCGCGCGGCGCACCTGATGCGCCTCGCTCTCGAACTTCGCCGCGAGCACGGCGGCCGGGATCAGCGTCGGCGCCAGCTTGACCGCCTCCATCGCGCTCGCGCGCGACAGGTCGCGATCGACGGTCTCGAACTCCAGCGCACGCGCCGTCAGCAGCACGCCGCGCTGCCGCCGATAGGTCGCCTTGTCGATCAATCCGGCACTCTGGTTGTTGTCGATGATCGACAGCGCGCCGGCCCAATCGCCCTTGGCGCAGCAGAAGCCGAGCACCGCATGCGAGGCCCATGACGACGACGGCGACATCTTCAGCGCTTCCTCGGCGATCATCACGGCCGCAACCGGATCGTCGGCGCGCTGCGCCTCGATGAACAGACCGCGCAATCCAAGCAGCCGCGTGTCCTCGCGCTCGGCCATGGCGCGGAAGGCGCGCTGCGCGCCGTCGCGATCACCGTCGAGCTGCGCCGATTGCGCGTGCAGCAGCAGTGCCAGCGGATCGCCTCCGGCGTGGCGCCGCGCCACTTCGGCATGCGCGCGCGCCGCCGAGGAATCGCCATGCCCGATCGCAAGCAGACCTTGCGTGATGGCGTGGCGGCCGCGGGCGTGACGGCGCTCGCGCCGGCCACGGCGGATGTGCGAGGGGATCCTCCAGAGCCCGCGCAGGATCACGCCGGCGACCATCGCGACGACGACGACGAGGCCGAGCAGATACATCGGCTGCTTGGACGTGAAGCGCAAACCGCCCCAGTTCAGCACGAGATCGCCGGGCTGATCGGCCATCCAGGCCGCACCTGCTGCAGCGAGCGCGATCAGCAGCAGGAACAGAATGATCCGGATCATCGAGAACCTATTGCAAAGACTTACTGGTTGACCGTGGCGAGCGCCGCCATGGCGTTGTCGGCGAATTTACGCGACGCGTCGAGCGCGGCGCGGCGCGCGTCCACCCTGGCGAGCCAGGCTTGCGCCGCCGTGCGATCCGCCGGCGGCAGCGACTTCAGTTCACGCTCGGTCAGTGCGAGGTCATTATGCAAGGCGGCCGATGTCACGCGCGCGACGATGCTGCCGCGATCGGTCCCCGTGCCGTCGGTCCGCTCGATCTGGATCAGCGTGGAGGCACCGGCCTTCAGACGATCGACCAGCCCGGCGCTGGCTGCCGCAGCCTCAGGCGGAGGCGGCGCAAGTTTCGGCACGATCTCGATCAGCTCGCGGCACAGCGCGTTCGGGCTCGGCACGCCCGACGTCGCAAACGTCGCGAGCGGCTTCAGCACCTCGGCATCATCCGACAGCGCCTTCGCGGCCTCGAGCGCGGAGGCATAGGGATCGCCGTGCCGCACCGCGACGTCGAGCAGCGATGCCGCGACGACGCGGCGCAGCGGCACATCGTCGGCCTTCGCCTCGGCCTTGGTGTCCGCGATCTTGCCGTCCTGCCTCGCGATCGCGGCGCCCTGCGCCTTCACTGCGTTCTCGACCTTGTCGATACGCGCCGTGATGCCGGAGAGATCAGCCGCAGCCGCGCCATCGCGCGGCGCGGCTTTCGCGTCATTGACCGCCGCCGCAAGCTTGTCGGATTGCGCCCGCGTCGCGGCGAGCTCGGTGCGCAGCGCGGCGATCGATTTGTCGAGCGCCTCCAGCCGCGCCGTCGCCGCGGGATCGGCGGCCGCCGCGACCGGCCTGCCGGCTTTCGATTCCAGCGCACTCAGGCGCGTGCCGAGCTGGTCGATGGCGGCATTGGGTAGCGGCGCCGGGACCGGCTGCACGACGGGCCAGCCGAGCAGCCAGCCAACCCCGATCACCAGCGCCGCCGCGACCGCACCCGACACCGGCGCCACCACCCAAGGCGACACCGGCCGCGCCGGTTCGGCGTCCGGCGCCGCGGAGGCGGTCTCTGGCTGCGGCTCCGCTTGCGGTGCGGCGTCGCCTTGGGGCTCGGCCTCAGGCGTCGCCGCGTCCGCGGACGCCTTGCCGGCATCCTGGTCAGCCTCCTTGGCGGCTTCCTCGGCCCCCTCCGCCTTCGACGGTTCGCTGGAGATTTCGGTCGCCTGAAGATCGATGGTCGGCGGCGCGCGCTTGGGCCGGGAATCCGGCGAAGATCCTGGGTCGTCGGGCCTTTCTTCAGCCATCGCGGGGGGTCCTCAAAACTACTGGCCGCATATTGTACCAGAATCGGCCCAGGTTCTTAGAGCACGATCCGAATAACCGAGCATTGCCTAACATCATGGTCAGACGAAAGAATTATTCCGGTCTCGGCCGCAGGGTGCGGCTGAGCGCCTCCAGCAGGGCATTTTCGTCGGGCCGCGCCGCCACCACCACCTTGGTCGCGCCAGCGTCATGGAGCACCGCGGCGACGGCCGCCGAGATGCAGCATTGCGGCAAGGCGAGCGCCGAAATCTCGATCCCGTCGGCTCGGACCGTGTCCAGAAAGGCCTGCGCGCTGCGGCGGGAATAATGCAGCACCGCGGTGATCCGGTTCGCCATGAAGGCGTCGCTGACTTCCCTCGGGAAGCCGGCCACCGGCGCCATCCGGTAGGTGGTGTGGGTGACGACGCTGAGCCCGCGCTCGCCGAGCTCGCCGGCGAGATCGCGCGACAGGTCGGCGCCGGCGAGATAGAGCAGCGTCGCAGACGCCGGCAGCTCGCCGGCCTCGACCCGTGCGAGCACGAGATTGCGCAGCGAGACCGCATCGCCCTTCGCCACGATCACGTTGTCGAAGCCGGCGGCGCGCGCCGCATCGGCGATGTGTGCCCCGACCGCAAACAGCGGCAGCCGCAACAGCGGGCTGGTCGCGAGATCGACCGCGCGCAGCGCATTGGCGCTGGTCAGGATGACAGCATCATAATCCGCATCGTCGTCGCCGCGGAACGGCACCGGCTCGAAGCGCAGCACCGGCGCCGACAGGGCGTCAAAGCCGCGCTGGCGCAGGGTCGCGAGCGTCGCGTCATTATCCGGATGCGGTCGTGTGACAAGGATTGTCAGGGTTTCAGGCCTCCAGCCGTATAAATTGGACGTTGGCGACCGATTGCACTTTAAGACCTCGCAATGCTACCCCGGAGCGGACGTTTTGATGAGCATCATCTTGCCGGACACCGGTTCCGGCCTGTCCGGATCATGCTCGTAGCACAAGGACCGAAATTGGGACACGAACCACCGATGCTGGTGCTGGGAATCGAGACCACCTGCGATGAAACCGCGGCCGCCGTGGTCGAGCGCGAGGCTGACGGGCAGGCGAAAATCCTCTCCAACGTCGTGCGCTCGCAGACCGACGAGCACGCCCGCTTCGGCGGCGTGGTGCCGGAGATCGCGGCGCGCGCCCATGTCGACCTGCTCGACGGCATCGTCGCCTCCGCGATGAAGGAGGCCGGCGTCGGCTACGGACAATTGTCGGCGGTCGCGGCAGCCGCGGGCCCCGGCCTGATCGGCGGCGTCATCGTCGGTCTCACCACCGCGAAGGCGATCGCGATGGTGCACGATACGCCCCTGATCGCGGTGAACCATCTCGAGGCGCACGCGCTGACGCCGCGGCTGACCTGCGCGCTGGCGTTTCCCTATTGCCTGTTCCTGGCCTCGGGCGGACACACCCAGATCGTCGCCGTGGTCGGCGTCGGTGAATATGTGCGGCTCGGCACCACGGTCGACGACGCGATGGGCGAGGCGTTCGACAAGGTGGCGAAGATGCTGTCGCTGCCCTATCCCGGCGGACCGGAGGTCGAGCGCGCGGCCGCCGGCGGCGACCCGACGCGGTTTGCCTTTCCACGTCCGATGCTCGGCCGCCCCGATGCGAATTTCTCGCTCTCGGGACTGAAGACGGCGGTGCGCAATGAGGCCAGCCGGCTGGAGCCGCTGGAGCCGCAGGACGTCAGCGATCTCTGCGCGAGTTTCCAGGCCGCGGTGCTGGAATCGACCGCGGACCGGCTGAGCGTCGGCCTAAAGCTGTTTCAGGAGCGGTTCGGCACGCCGCGCGCGCTGGTCGCGGCCGGGGGCGTCGCCGCCAACCACGCGATCCGCAGCGCGCTGCAGGAGGTTGCGGCGAAGGCGCAGACCACGCTGATCATCCCGCCGCCGGCGCTCTGCACCGACAATGGCGCGATGATCGCCTGGGCCGGCGCCGAGCGGATGGCGCTTGGCCTCACCGACACGATGGAGGCGCCGCCGCGCGCGCGCTGGCTGCTCGACGCCAACGCCAAGGCGCCGGCCGGCTACGCCAACAGCCGCGCCGGATATTGAACAATGTACGACGGAGCGCGCATCAGGCACCGTCGCACCTCGCCCCGCTTGCGGGGAGAGGTCGGATTGCGCAGCAATCCGGGTGAGGGGGTACAGGTCTCAACACTCGGCTCGCTCGCGGATAAAGCCCCTCACTCCAACCCTCTCCCCGCAAGAGCGGGGAGAGGGAGCGAAGACAGGCCCGCCTGATGCCCGCGCATATGTCCGTGAGCGTGATCGGTGCCGGCGCCTGGGGCACGGCATTGGCCGATGTCGCGGCGCGCGCCGGGCGCAAGGTGACGCTGTATGCGCGCAATGCCGAGCATGCCGCGCAGATCCAGGCGACGCGGGTCAATCCGCGGCTGGCTGGTGTCCAGCTTCATCCCGGCATCGCCGTGACGTCGGACATCGCTGCCGCGGCGCACGCCGACATCATCCTGGCCGTGACCCCGGCGCAGCATTTGCGCGCGGCGGTTGGGCACCTTGCGCCGCATCTCAAACCCGACACGCCTGTCATCGCCTGCGCCAAGGGCATCGAGCACGGCACGCATAAATTCATGACCGAGGTGATCGCGGAAGCCGCGCCGCGCGCCGTACCCGCGATCCTGTCGGGGCCGAGCTTTGCCGACGACGTGGCACGCGGATTGCCGACCGCCGTCACGCTGGCCACCAGGGACGAACCGCTCGCACGCGCGCTGGTCCAGGCGCTCGGCTCGGCGACCTTCCGGCCCTATCACACCACCGACGTGCGTGGCGTCGAGATCGGCGGCGCGGCCAAGAACGTGCTGGCGATCGCCGCCGGCATCGTGGTCGGCAAGAATCTCGGCGCCTCCGCGCTCGCCGCGCTGACCACGCGCGGCTTCAGCGAACTCGCGCGCTTGGGCCGCGCCTGCGGCGCGCGCACCGAGACGCTCGCCGGCCTGTCGGGATTGGGCGATCTGCTGCTGAGTTGCTCGACCGCGCAATCGCGCAATTTCGCGCTCGGCCTCGCACTCGGCCGCGGCGAAGCCGCGCCGATCGGCAAGCTCGCCGAAGGCGCGTTCACCGCGCCGGTGCTGTGCGAGCTCGCCGCTGCGCAGAAGGTCGACATGCCGGTGTCAAACGCGGTCGCCGCGATCCTGGGCGACCGGCTGACCATTGACGCCGCGATCGAAGGCCTGCTGACTCGGCCGTTCAAGGCGGAGTAACGCACGTCACGGTCGCGCGTGGCGGAGCTTCACGATCCGTGCGCATCGTAATAGCGTGGCGGCGAACCGTCGGATCCCGGTCCAACAAATCGAAAAACGGATCCCAAGGGAAAACCCATGCGTCAACCGCATCGCGCCATCCTTTCGATCAGCCTCGCCGTCGCCCTCACCGCCTCATCCACTATCGCCCACGCCCAAACGGCCACCACCTACGACGACCTTGCCAAGAGCGAGGCCGCCGCCAATGCCGACAACGGCAAGCGGGTCGTGCCGCTCAAATCGATCGGCAATCCAACCGCCGACGTGTCTGCCGAGATGCAGGCAATGATCGGCGCGCCCTATCCGCCGCACTTCAATGCCGATCCCAAAACCCCGGCGGAATGGAAGGAGTTGATCGATCGCCGCGCCAAGCTTCTGATCGCGGGTGTTCCGGCGCTGAAGGCGAAGCTCGGCGTCAAGGTCGAGGAAACCAAGCTTGCCGGCGTGCACTGCTACATCGTGACCCCGAACAAGATCGCACTCGAGAACAGGCGACGCCTGCTGATCCACGTCCATGGCGGGGGTTACGTGTTCGGCCCCGGCGAAGCGGCGTTGCCGGAAGCCATCATGATGGCTGGCTTTGGCGGCTTCAAGGTCCTCTCGGTCGACTACCGGATGCCGCCGGACTTCCCCTATCCAGCCGCGATGGACGACGCGATGGCGGTCTGGAAGGAAATTCTGAAATCGCACGAACACCGCCGGCTGGCCATCTTCGGCACCTCGACCGGCGGGGCGATGACGCTTGCGATGGTGTTGCGGGCGAAGGATGAGAAGCTGCCGCTGCCCGCCGCCATCGCGCCGGGCACGCCATGGTCCGATATCGACAAGATCGGCGACAGCTACGCGAGCAATGAGTGGGTCGACAATGTGCTGGTGACCTGGGACGGCTGGCTCGGCCGCGCCGCCAGGCTTTATGCAAACGGCACCAGCCTGAAGAATCCCTACATTTCGCCGATCTATGGTGACTTCAAGGGTTTCCCGCCGACCATCCTGACATCGGGCACGCGCGATCTGTTCCTCAGCAACACGGTTCGCACGCATCGCAAATTGCGCCGCGCCGGCGTGATCGCCGATCTCAATGTCTATGAGGGACAGTCGCACGCCCAGTACCAGTTCAACGTCGACGCGCCCGAGACGAAGGAGGCGTTCACCGACATCGCCAAGTTCTTCGATCGATATTTGAAGCAGTAGGTGCCGCGCCGGGATCAGATGGCCGTGCTTGTCGCGGGCATCGACGTCGCTGTAGATTGCAGCGCAATCGAACGGGGTGAGTTGCGATGAATTACTGGCTGGTGAAATCCGAACCGTCGGTCTGGTCGTGGGACCATCAGGTCGCCAAGGGCGCGAAGGGCGAAGCCTGGACCGGCGTGCGCAACTTCACGGCACGGCAGAATCTCGTCAACATGAAGAAGGGCGACAAGGCGTTCTTCTATCATTCCAATGAGGGCAAGGAGATCGTCGGCATCGCCGAGATCATCAAGGAAGCCTATCCCGACCCGACCGACAAGACCGGCAAGTTCGTCTGCGTCGACATCAAGGCCGACAAGCCGCTGAAGACGCCGGTGACGATGGCCGCGATCAAGGCGGACAAGAAGCTCGCCGACATGGCGCTGGTCAAATATTCGCGGCTTTCGGTGCAGCCGGTCACCGCGGAGGAGTGGAAATACGTCTGCAAGATGGGCGGGCTGTGATGTCTCGTCCAACTCTACTGTCGTCCCGGCGAAGGCCGGGACCCATTACCCCAAATGTCGATTGCTGAAACGAGCTGGGGCCACAGCGAATTCTAATCACAGGCGGCTGTGGTTATGGGTCCCGGCTTTCGCCGGGACGACGATAGGGGATGCGGACCTACGCCCCGGCCGCCATCACCACCTGCGCCAGCAATTGCTCGCGCTTGGACTGGGTGCGGTAGCCTCCCATCGTCGCGGCGAAGCGCTCGAGGATGCCGTCCTCGAACGCGGTGACGATGGTGTCGTGGACATAGCTCTTGCGGCAGATCGCCGGCGTGTTGGACAGCTGGTCGGCGGCGGCACGGATCGCATCCAGCACCTGGCGCTTACGGCCGCGCTGGCTGGTGGCCGGCGTGATCCGGGACAGCGATTCCACGACGACGGCCGACGCCATCAGGGTGCGGAAATCCTTCAGCGAGATCTTGATGCCGGCGATCTCGCGCAAGAACGCGTTCACCGCCGTGGTCGAGGCGGCCCGTACCACGCCGGAGCGGTCGTGATACTGAAACATGCGCTTGCCCGGGACGCCGCGCAGGATGCCGATCGCACGCACCAGCTTGGCCGCATCGCATTCCTTGCGCACGGCCTTGCCGCCCTTGGCCTTGAAGGTCAGCACCAGGGAATCGTCCTCAAGCGTGACGTTGGACTTCAAGAGCGTGGTGGCGCCACGGGTGCCGTTGAGGCGCGCATAGGATTCGTTGCCAGGCCGGATCGCGGTGCGCGCGATCAGCTCGATCACCGCCGACAGCGCGAACTCGCGCGTCGGCTCGTCGCCGGACAGGAACGCCGAGACCTTGCGCCGGATCTTCGGCAGCGCGGCCACCAGCTTGGCGAGGCGATGCGCCTTGCGCTGCTCGCGAACCTTCTCCCAGTCGGCGTGATAGCGATATTGCAGCCGGCCCGCGGCATCGCGGCCGACCGCCTGCAGATGCGAGCTCGGATCGCTGGAATAGCGCACCTGGCGATAGGCCGGCGGGACCGCCATCGCGTGCAGCCGGCGGATGGTGCGCGCATCGCGGACCCGCGAGCCATTGGCACGGACGAATGAATAGGTCTTGCCGCGCTTGATGCGGCGGATGGTCAATTCGTTCTGGTCGCCGAGCCGCAGGCCCAGATCGCGCGCCAGTTCTTCAACCGTCGTTCTAATGGCAGCGGGCGCGTCGAGCTTGAGTTTTGCCGGCGGCTGCAGCCTGGCCCGCGGCGGCTTGGACGGCCACTGGCCCAGTGCCTTTGCCAAGGCGACAGCGGGATCGGCGGAAACGGGCCGCACAGCCGCGATATTCTGCTGATCCATCATTACTCTCGCAAGACGCCTTGTTCCGCTGTTCTCCCGGTAATGCCGTTGCTTCGGGCTTCGTTCCGGTGGGCCGCCTGGCCTCGGAAACGCGATTTAGGGCGTCGGGGCCGACATTGCGAGTCTCGAATCAGTTATTGACTGTATTAAATTACCCTTCATGGGTGCCATTCGCCCGCTAACGTTGATTTTGGGCTGCCCGGGATCGGACAAAATGACGCGAGCGCGGTGCCGGAAACCGGCGTTTGAACGCCCGGAGGTCCACCGCGGTCCCCCAGATCAGGTCAGCGACCTTGCCCTTTCGCGCGCCGCTCTCGCCGGGGCGCGGCTCGAGCTCGGCAGCCACGGGACGGTCCAACCGCTGGCCGCAATCAAGGATTATGCGGTCACGAACGTGTTGACGCAGCTCATCGCGGCGGCGTCCGACAATTCGTTCAATTGTGCCTGAAGCCGTCCATCAAATTCAGCGTCAGCGCATCGTCATCGCACGCGGCACTGCTGCGGTGGTGGCGAACGGCGCAGAGGACCACACCACTACGACCAAGAGACCAGTGACCCCGAGCAAGCGATGGCGCATAGGTTTCTCTCGTCGATGCGTTGCGGTAAGCCGTCCTATCACAAGCGGAAGCCGGCGGACTATCCGGCGGCTTTAACGCGACGAAAGTGACAGTCCTTTTTCCTTGCCGGGCCGGAATGCGGCAACGCATAATCGCGGCAATGATCAAGACGGCTTGCCGTCGCGTCGTGCGCGATCGGCAATGAGTGGAGGAAAATGATGTCCGAGAAGATCTATGACGTGTCGGCCGACTGGGCCAAGCGCGCCTATATCGATGACGCCAAATATCGCGAGATGTATGCGCACTCGGTCAAGGACCCGAACGGCTTCTGGGCCGAGCACGGCAAGCGGATCGACTGGATCAAGCCCTTCACCAAGGTCGAGAACGTCTCCTTCGCACCGGGCAACATCTCGATCAAATGGTTCGAGGATGGCGTGCTGAACGTCGCCTGGAACTGCATCGACCGCCATCTCGACAAGCGCGGCGACCAGACCGCGATCATCTGGGAGGGCGACGATCCCTCCGAATCCAAGCACATCACCTACCGCCAGCTGCACGACGAAGTCTGCAAGATGGCCAACATCCTGCGCACGCGGAACGTCAAGAAGGGCGATCGCGTCACGATCTATCTGCCGATGATTCCGGAAGCGGCCTACGCCATGCTGGCCTGCGCGCGGATCGGCGCCATCCATTCGGTGGTGTTCGGCGGTTTCTCGCCGGACAGCCTCGCGCAGCGCATCAAGGACTGCGACTCGAAGGTGGTGATCACCGCCGACGAGGGCCTGCGCGGCGGCAGGAAAGTGCCGCTGAAGGCCAATGTCGATGCCGCCATCGCCAAGACCGGCGGCGTCGATTGGGTCGTGGTGGTGAAGCGCACCGGCGGCAAGATCGACATGAACCCGACGCGCGACCTCTGGTATCACGAGGCCGCTGCCATGGTGACGACGGAATGCCCGGCCGAGCATATGCACGCTGAGGACCCGCTGTTCATCCTCTACACCTCGGGCTCGACCGGAACGCCGAAGGGCGTGCTGCACACCTCGGCCGGCTACCTCGTATTTGCGTCGATGACGCATCAATATGTGTTCGATTATCACGACGGCGACATCTATTGGTGCACCGCCGACGTCGGCTGGGTCACCGGCCACAGCTACATTCTCTACGGGCCGCTCGCCAACGGCGCGACCACGCTGATGTTCGAGGGCGTGCCGAACTATCCGGACAATTCGCGCTTCTGGAACGTGGTCGACAAGCACAAGGTCAACATCTTCTACACCGCACCGACCGCGATCCGCGCGCTGATGCAGGGCGGCGACGAGCCGGTGAAGAAGACCTCGCGCAAATCGCTGCGCCTGCTCGGCTCGGTCGGCGAGCCGATCAATCCGGAAGCCTGGGAGTGGTATTACCGCGTGGTCGGCGACGACCGCTGCCCGATCGTCGACACCTGGTGGCAGACCGAGACCGGCGGCATCCTGATCACGCCGCTGCCCGGCGCGACGAAGCTGAAACCCGGTTCGGCGACACGGCCGTTCTTCGGCGTGGTGCCGGAGATCGTCGATGCCGACGGCAAGACGCTGGACGGCGAGACCTCGGGCAATCTCTGCCTGACCAGGTCATGGCCGGGCCAGATGCGCACGGTCTATGGCGACCATGCGCGGTTCGAGCAGACCTATTTCTCGACCTACAAGAACAAGTATTTCACCGGCGACGGCTGCCGGCGCGATGCCGACGGCTATTACTGGATCACCGGCCGCGTCGACGACGTCATCAACGTCTCCGGCCACCGCATGGGCACCGCCGAGGTCGAGAGCTCGCTGGTCGCGCATGAGGCGGTGTCGGAAGCCGCTGTCGTCGGCTACCCGCACGACATCAAGGGCCAGGGCATCTACGCCTATGTCACGCTGATGAAGGGCACCGAGCCGACCGAGGCGCTGCGCAAGGAGCTGGTTGCCTGGGTCCGCAAGGACATCGGCCCGATCGCCTCGCCGGACCTGATCCAGTTCGCGCCCGGCCTGCCCAAGACCCGCTCCGGCAAGATCATGCGCCGCATCCTGCGCAAGATCGCCGAGGACGAGTCGTCGAGCCTCGGCGACACCTCGACCTTGGCCGATCCGGCGGTGGTCGACGACCTCGTGCAGAACCGTCAGAACAAGAAGGGCGCGCCAGCGTAAGGCCAGCAGCAGCAAGGATCAGAAGACCAAAGAAGGGCCGCGCGCGATCACCGCCGCGGCCCTTCCCCGTTTGCTGCAACGGGCGCTTCACGGGATTGTCATAGGCAAGGCATGATTGAGGCGCGTTTGTGGCCAAGTGTTGTTTCCAGGTCATTTACTTTAATCCGAACTTTTCATTCTCTCCCGCCATCAGGACGTGTCTTGCGGCCGGTGTGAAACCACCCGGTTAACACACGCAGTTAATGTTGCGTGCGTGAGACCGGCAGGCCCGGTTTTTCAAGGGCTCTGCATCTTCGTTTTTGGCTTCCTTGCGGGAGCTGTTGGGAAGTGGAGAGGTTGATGTCGAGGAAGTTTGCGGTGGCGCTGGCTGCCACCCTTGGTGCGGTTGCTTTGATGTCGCAGGCGGCCGAAGCCCGGCCGGAAATGGTGGGAATACACGCCGACAACTATGAGCCAGGCACCATCGTCGTGAAGACCAACGAACGGCGGCTCTACCTCATTCTCGATTCCGGCCACGCGATGCGTTACCCGGTCGGTGTCGGCAAGTCCGGCAAGCAGTGGGCCGGCACCACGAAGATCGACGGCAAATATCGCAACCCGGCCTGGTCGCCGCCCGCCGAGGTCAAGCGCGACAAGCCCAGCATCCCGAACGTAATCGCCGGCGGCTCGCCGCATAACCCGATGGGCGTCGCTGCGATGACGCTGGCCGGCGGTGAATATGCGATCCACGGCACCAACGTGCCGGGCTCGGTCGGCGGCTTCGTCTCCTACGGCTGCATCCGCATGCTCAACACCGACATCACCGACCTCTATTCGCGCGTCGAGATCGGCACGACGGTCGTCGTCACCCGCTGATCAGGCAGAACGCTTCGCCGATAGAAAAGCCGCGCAACTGCGCGGCTTTTTGTTTGCCCCGCCTGGTTTGACGTTGTCGCCTAGCGCGTAAAATATCCGCACCAGCCGAACCGGTGGCCGCCGTTGTAGGCGCGGGCATGGCCGGCGGCGAGCAGCGCGGCCGAGACATTATCGGTCTTCCTGGTCGCGACGTCGGCGACGACACGTCCCTGATATTTGTCGGGACCGACATTGTAGATCGCGACGTCGCCCTGGCCGAGCAGGTCGCGCAGCGCCACCGTCGCCGCTTGCGCCATTTGCAGTTCGCGCGCACAGGACGCCTTCAGCTCCGGCGCGTCGATGCCGCGCAGCCGGACTCGCGTGTACAGATCCGGGCCCGGCGAGAAATGCACCCGCGCCTCGAATGTATCGCCGTCGATCGTCCTGATCACATCAACGTTGTGCCTGACGTCGGGCGCGCCGGCCCGCTGCCAGATGATATCGGTGTCGCGAGACCTGCCGAGCGACCAGGTCGGCGGCAAGTGCACCCATTGGCGGATCGGCAATGTGCTGCCGACGGCAATGCCGAGCACGAACACCCATGGCAGCGCCGCCGAGACGCGGCGGCCCCAGGGTGATCTTCGGAAGGGCGGACGTCCCGTCCCACGATAAGCATTTATTCTTTCGTATGGGGACATTTTCCCAGACTGGCCTGAGTCGAGCCGTCAGACAAGACTCTCAGAAGTCCGAGGCGATGCCCTTGGTCTCCCAATCGCCATAACGCGTCGGTTCCGGCCCCTTCGGACCCTGGAACTCCTTCGGCCGCGCCGCCGCGTTCTGCGCGGCCGCCTCCTCGGCAGCCTTGCGCCGCGCCGCGGCCTCGGCGAGCGCGCGTTGCGCGGCCGGCGTCAGCGGCTTGCGCGGCGCGGCCTCCGGCGGCGATAACGATGGCGATTTATCAGACATGGCAAAACTTTCTGCCTGCGGATTCCGTATCTCTGTGCTGGCTCAGTGACGACATCACGATCACGAAATCCCGCAAGGCGATTCTTACATTTGGCATATTCGCATGCCAGAGGTGGTATGGAGTTGATGGGCATGAGCCGAATGTAACTCAGCACCTTCGAGATATCTCCGCTTCATGCCTCCTTCAAGATTTGCAGTACCTGCCGAAGTCCCCGGTCTCGCGGCTCGCCGCATCGCGGCCGACATCCTCGATGGCGTGCTGCACAAGCACCGCACGCTCGACGACCAGCTCGACGGCGCCGGCGCGCATCCCGGCCTGAAATCGCTCGCCGATCGCGACCGCGCGCTGATGCGCCGGCTGGTGTCGACCATCTTGCGCAAGCTCGGCACGCTCGGCCATCTGCTGTCGCGCCTGCTCGATCGCGGCATCCCGACCGATGCGCCGCGCGCGCAGAGCGCGCTCCTGATCGGCGCGGCACAGATTCTCTGGATGGACGTGCCCGACCATGCCGCGGTCGATCTCTCGGTGCGGCTGGTGCAGTCCGACCGGCGCGCCGCGAAATATGCCGGGCTCGTCAACGCCGTGCTGCGCCGCTGTGCACGCGAAGGCCAGGGCCTGATCGACGAGATCAGCATGCAGACCCTGGACCTGCCGCCATGGATGCTGGCGCGCTGGAACGCGCATTACGGCGAAGCCACCGCGCGCGACATGGCGCTTGCGCTCGGCCACGAGCCGTCGCTCGATCTGACGGTGAAGTCGGACGCGGCGCAATGGGCGACCCGCCTGCACGGCGAGACGCTGCCGACGGGAACCGTGCGCACGCTGCTGCAGGGTTCCGTCACGATGCTGCCCGGCTTTGCCGAAGGACAGTGGTGGGTGCAGGACGCCGCCGCCGCGCTGCCGGTGCGGCTGTTCGGCGACATCAAGGACAAGGCGGTCGCGGATCTCTGCGCCGCGCCCGGCGGCAAGACCGCCCAGCTCGCGCTGGCCGGCGCGCACGTCACCGCGGTCGACCGCTCGCCGGCGCGCGTGGCGCGGCTGCGCGACAATCTCACGCGTCTGGCCTTGCAGGCCGAGACCGTCGTTGCCGACGCCGCCGAATGGCCCGCCGAGGCCGCAAGCTTCGACGGTATCCTGGTCGATGCGCCCTGCAGCTCGACGGGAACCATCCGCCGCCATCCCGACGTCGCCTGGCTGCGGCAGGAAGGCGACATCGCCGCGCTGTCGGCGCTGCAGAAGCGGCTGTTGCAAAGAGCCGCCAATCTGCTGAAGCCCGGCGGCACGCTGGTCTACTGCACCTGCTCGCTGGAGCCGGAGGAAGGCGAGCATGCGATCGCCGCGCTTCTGGCGAGCGAATCAGGCCTGCGCCGTGCGCCGGTCGAGAAGAGCGAGGTCGCCGGCCTCGACGACATCATCACCGCCGACGGCGATCTGCGCACTTTGCCGAGCCATTTGCCCAATGCCGACCCGCGGCTGGGCGGGCTGGATGGATTTTACGCAGCCCGGCTGGTTAAATCCTGATTTTAAACTTCAGTCCTCTAAGCTCGAAGTGATTCGTGCGGTATCAAGAGGGTGCCTGGGCAGGTGTCTTGGCAGGTGTCTTGGCCGCGTTTCCGGATTAAATAAGGATTCGTTGAAAATTCCCTCCCCGCAAGGTTAGGCGTGTCGGTCGCTCAAAGCAGACGCATCTCGACGCTGATTGCTGGCCGCTTTGCCCGCAGCATGCTCGCACGCGCCAGCGGGAGCACGGTTGCGCTGTCGCGGCTCTGGCCCGGCCGCACCGACCGGCTGGTCATCGCCCCGCACGATCTGCGGACCGCCGACGCCACCCGCGCGGCCGAGATCTATGCCGGACGATTCGTCTTCGCCGGCAAGATCGTCACCTGCCACGGCCGCTCGATCTTCGATCTCGAGCCGCCGTCGGAGGATTGGGAAGCCGCCCTGCTCGGCTTCGGCTGGCTGCGCCATCTGCGCGCCGCCGACACCGCGCTGACCCGCGCCAACGCCCGTTCGCTGGTCGACGACTGGATCTCCAACCAGGCCCGCAAGCGGCCGCTGGAGCGCCGCGCCGATGTGCGCGCGCGGCGGGTGATCTCGCTGCTGTCGCAGGCACCGCTGGTGCTCGGCGACACTGACGGAAAATTCTACCGCAAATATCTGCGCGGGCTGGCGCGCGAGATCCGCTATCTGCGCCACGCGACGCTCGACAATGACGGCGTTCCGCGCCTGCAGGTGCTGATCGCGCTGTGCTACGCCTCGCTCTGTCTCGCCAACCAGGCGCGCAACATCAAATCGGCGACGCGCAAGCTGTCCGACGAATTGCAGCGCCAGATCCTGCCCGATGGCGGCCACATCTCGCGCAATCCCGGCGCGCTGGTCGAACTGCTCAGCGATCTCCTGCCGCTGCGACAGACCTTTGCTGCACGGAATATCGCGCCGCCGCCGGCGCTGCTCAACGCCATCGACCGCATGATGCCGATGCTGCGCTTCTTCCGGCACGGCGACGGCAGCTTCGCGCTGTTCAACGGCATGAGCACCGCGCCGTCCGATCTCGTCGCGACGCTGCTCGCCTATGACGACACCCGCGGCGTGCCGATGGCGAGCATGCCGCATACCGGCTTTCAGCGGCTTGATGCCGGCAACACCGCCTTGATCATCGATACCGGCCCGCCGCCGCCGGCCAGCGTCAGCCAGGACGCGCATGCCGGCTGCCTGTCGTTCGAGCTGTCCTCCGGCGTGAGCCGCATCGTCGTCAATTGCGGCATGCCGAGCACCGGCCGCGACAATTGGCGGCCGTTCGCGCGCTCCACCGCGGCGCATTCGACGCTGACCTATCGCGACGCCTCGTCATGCCAGTTCGTCGAGCTGTCGGCGATGAAGCGGCTGCTCCGCGGCGCGCCCATCACCAGCGGTCCGAGCAACGTCGAGAGCTACCGCGAAGCCGTTCCCGACGGCGACGTGCTCACCGCCTCGCATGACGGCTATCTCTCGCGCTTCGGCGTGATCCACCGCCGTGTGCTGATGGTCTCGCAGGACGGCACGCGGCTGGAGGGCGAAGATTCGCTGTCGCCGACGCCGGGCGGCCGCATCAAGGGCAGCGAGGCCGATTTCGCGCTGCGCTTCCATTTGCATCCCTCGGTGAAGGCGAGCCGGCTGTCGGATGCCCGCGGCGTGATGCTGGTGCTGCCCAACCGCGACGTCTGGACCTTCGAGGCGATGGACGACAAGGTCGATCTCGAGGACAGCGTGTTCCTGGCCGGCAATGACGGCCCGCGCCGCACCTCCCAGATCGTGATCCGGCAGGACGCGAGGCAGGCCGGCACCATCCGCTGGAGCTTCGTGCGCTCCTCGACCTCGGCCTCCGCCACCACCGCGCGCCGCAACGCCCGCCGCGAGCCGGAACTGCCGCTGTAGGACGGGTGAGTCCTCCGACCCGTCATCCTGAGGAGCCGCGAAGCGGCGTCTCGAAGGATGCACGGCCCCGCCGGTGGCCGTCGACCCTTCGAGACGCGCGGAGCCTGTCATCGGGCCGCGCTTTGCGCTGACCCGGTGGCGCTCCTCAGGGTGACGGGGAAAGAATACCGGACCACCCTCAATTTGCGGGGAATCAGGCGCATGTACCGGTTTCGTACGGCACAAAACCATGCTACCCGGCTGCCTTAACAGCCAGGGATTTTCCGATATGACCGAGCAGCTTCGCCGCGTGACCCGCGCTCTGTTGTCCGTTTCCGACAAGACCGGACTGATCGATTTCGCCAAGGCGCTGGCCGACCATGGCGTCGAGCTGGTCTCGACCGGCGGCACCGCCAAGGCGATCGCGGCGGCCGGGCTGAAGGTCAAGGACGTCTCCGAGCTCACCGGTTTTCCGGAGATGATGGATGGCCGGGTCAAGACGCTGCACCCGAAGGTGCATGGCGGCCTGCTCGCGATCCGCGACAACAAGGAACACACCGCGGCGATGGCTTCGCACGGCATCGCGCCGATCGACCTCTTGGTCGTCAACCTCTATCCGTTCGAGGCCACCGTCGACAAAGGCGCCGGCTTCGAGGAGTGCATCGAGAACATCGACATCGGCGGTCCCGCGATGATCCGCGCCGCGGCCAAGAACCATGACGACGTCGCCGTGGTGGTCGAGGCGAACGACTATTCTGCCGTGCTCGACGAGCTCGCCGCGCACAAGGGCGCAACCTCGCTTCAGTTGCGCCGCCGGCTCGCCGCCAAGGCCTATGCGCGCACGGCGGCCTATGACGCCGCGATCTCGAACTGGTTTGCCGTACAGCTCGACACCAAGGCGCCGGACTTCCGCGCCTTTGGCGGCAAGCTGATCCAGTCGCTGCGCTATGGCGAGAACCCGCACCAGACCGCGGCGTTCTATGCCACGCCGGAGAAGCGGCCGGGCGTCGCGACCGCGCGCCAGCTGCAGGGCAAGGAACTGTCCTACAACAACATCAACGACACCGACGCGGCCTATGAATGCGTCGGCGAGTTCGACCCGCAGCGCACCGCGGCCTGCGTCATCGTCAAGCACGCCAATCCCTGCGGCGTCGCCGAGGGCCCCGATCTCGCCACCGCCTATGCCCGCGCGCTCGCCTGCGACTCCACCTCGGCCTATGGCGGCATCATCGCGGTCAATCGCACGCTCGATGCGGATGCCGCGCGCACCATCATCGGCATCTTCACCGAGGTGATCATCGCGCCCGACGCGACCGAGGAGGCGATCTCGATCATCGCCGGCCGGCGCAATCTGCGCCTGCTGCTCGCTGGCGGCCTGCCGAACGCGCGCGCGGTCGGCCTCACCGCCAAGACCGTCGCCGGCGGCCTCTTGGTGCAGAGCCGCGACAATGCCGTGGTCGAGGACATGAACCTGAAGGTCGCGACCAAGCGTGCGCCGACCGACGCCGAGCTGCGCGATCTCAAATTCGCCTTCCGCGTCGCCAAGCACGTCAAGTCGAACACCATCATCTACGCCAAGGACCTCGCGACCGTCGGCATCGGCGCCGGCCAGATGAGCCGAGTCGATTCCGCGCGCATCGCCGCGCGCAAGGCGCTGGATGCGGCGGCCGAGCTGAAGCTCGCCGAGCCCCTGACCAAGGGCTCGGTGGTCGCCTCCGACGCCTTCTTCCCGTTCGCCGACGGCATGCTGGCCTGCATCGAGGCCGGCGCCACCGCGGTGATCCAGCCCGGCGGCTCGATGCGCGACGACGAGGTGATCAAGGCCGCCGACGAGCACGGCATCGCCATGGTGTTCACCGGCGTGCGGCATTTCCGGCATTGAGTACGACCTGTAGCCCGGATGGAGCGTAGCGAAATCCGGGGCGGTTTCTCCGCGGACCAAAGACCCCGGATTGCGCTTCGCTCCATCCGGGCTACGAGTTTGGCCGGGACGACAGGTGCGATTTACTTCCGGCACTAGAGCAACCTGTCGTCCCTGCTTTCGTGTTTGGTCCCTGCTGATTGGTTTGATGGAATCGGTGTAGAACGAGGCGTGGCCTTTGTCAGGGAGCACCTCGGGTCATGGAACTGAGCCTGCACGCGAACGCCACGACGACGCCGAAGACGCGCGCCTATATCCAGCGCAGCAGGAAGTCGGTTGCCGAATTGGCGACGGAACTGGGGGTCAGCGAGACCACGATCTATCGTTGGCGCGACCGCACGACGGTCGAAGATCGCTCGCACCGGCCGAAGAACCTGGTGACCAGCCTGTCGGCTGTCGAAGAAAGGGCGGTTTGCGAGCTGCGGACGTCGCTGCAGTTGCCGCTGGATGACATCGTCGAGGTGATGCAGCGATGCATCAATGCCAAGCTGTCCCGCAGCGCCATTCACCGCTGCCTGCAGCGCAATGGCATCAGCCGGCTCGCCAAGCCTGACAAACCCAAGGTCGGCATCTTCGAGACCGCCAGCATCGGCTTCATCCATATCGACGTGAAGTATCTGCCGTCCCTGCAGCGCCGCACCAGCTATGCCTTCGTCGCCATCGACCGCGCCACCCGCTACGTCTTTGTCGAGATCCATTCCAGGCGGGACGGGGCCACCGCGACCGGCTTCCTCGAGCGCTTCCTGGCCGACTTCCCGCACCAGGTTCACACCATCCTGACCGACAATGGCGCGGAGTTCACCGACCGCTTCGCTGTCGACAAGAAGAACAAGCCGCCCGGGAAGCCTTCCGGCGACCACCCCTTTGATCGGCTCTGCAAGCAGCGCGGCATCCAGCATCGCCTGACCAAGCCTTACCACCCGCAGACCAACGGCCTCGTCGAACGCTTCAACCGGCGTATCGCCGAAGCCATTGGCCGCGAACAAAAGCGCGGCAGCGCCCGGCGGACCTTCATCGACCATGCCGATCGCGACGCCTTCATCGCCAAGTTCGTCCACGACTACAACCGGACTCGCCTCAAATGCCTCGGCTACCAGGCCCCGATCCAGGCCGTTGCTAAACTCACGGGACTGAACACGAAAGCAGGGACCCATAACCACAGGCGTGTATTGTTGGAACGAGTTGGGGCTCCAGCGCCGCACAACATGAGCAGCGGTGGTTATGGGTCCCGGCTCGCGCTTCGCTTGGCCGGGACGACGGCGGTTGTTATTCCCGCACCTTCGCCAGCAGCGCCAGTCCCGCCACGAAGAACGCCACCAGCACCGCCATGCCGGCCTTCTGGCTCGCGGTCGCCGCGGTGATCGCGCCGATCAGGAGCGGGCCGATGAACGACGTCACCTTGCCGGTGAGCGCGAACAAGCCAAAATACTGCGCGATGCGATCCTTCGGTGCGAGGCGGATCAGGAGCGAGCGCGAGGCGGCCTGCAGTGGCGCACCGGTGGCGCCGATCAGGCAGCCCAGCACGATGTAGGCGCGCTCGGCGGCGCCCGCGAACAACGCACCGCCAGGCACCGGCGGCGCGACCGGTATGAACAGGATGGAATCCTTGTTCACGGTGAGGATCACGACGATCGCAAGCAGCAGGATCAGCAGGCTGCCGGTGATCACGCGCTTCGGTCCGAATGCATCATCGAGCTTGCCGCCGATCCAGCCGCCGAACGTGCCGGCCACCGCGAGGATGATGCCGAAGGTGCCGATCCGGATCGTGTCCCAGCCGAATGTGCCGGCGGCATAGATGCCGCCGAACGCAAACAGCGAGACCAGCCCGTCGGTGTAGATCATGTTCGCCAGCAGGAAGCGCGCCAGTGACTTCTGCTTCGGCAGGCTCGACAACGATTCCCTGAGCTCGCGCAGGCCCTCGCCGAGCGCCGCGCGCAGCGGGCGCTTCGTCGGATAGTCCGGCGTGAACAGGAACATCGGCGTCACGAAGATGACGAACCAAAGCCCGGTCAGCGGCCCGGTGATGCGGTCGCCTTCATGCATGGCGGGATCGAGACCGAACAGCGGCGTGAAGCCGAACAGCGTGCGGCCGGTCTCGGCATTGGCAGCGAGGAAGCCGAGCACGAGAACAAGACTCAGGATGCCCCCGACATAGCCGGTGGCCCAGCCGGTGCCTGACAGTCGCCCGATCCGGTCCGGCGGCACCAGGGTCGGCATCATCGCATTGTTGAACACGGTCGCGAACTCGACGCCGACGCTCGCAATCGCATAGGCGAGCAGCAGCGCCGGGATGACGTCGGGATTGCCGGGCTTGCCGATCCACGTCGCGCTGGCGCCGATCACGAGCAGCGCGCCGAAGCCCGCGATCCACGGCTTGCGCCGGCCGCTGGCATCGGCGATCGCACCTAGCACCGGGGACAGCAGCGCGATCGCAAGTCCGGCCGCCGCGGTGGCAAAGCCCCACAGCGCCTGGCCGCTCGCGGCATCAGGCGCGACGAAGCTCGCGAAATAAGGCGCGAACACAAAGGTCGTGATCAGCGTGAAATATGGCTGCGCAGCCCAATCGAAGAAGATCCAGCTGATGACGGCGGCGCGGCCAGGATAAACCTTGGTGGTGGCCTTCGCGTCACCGGCGCCCGTCTGCATTGTTGCCGTCATCGCGAAAGATATTCCCCAACTCGAACCACAGGCAGGCTTTTGCCGCTCCAATCCGCTCCCATATAGCATGGGCCGGTTTGACTGATACGGCGATGAACAGGGCAGGACATTTCGATGGCGCTGACGGCAACGATGTCGCGACGGCTGTTTGCCGCTCTCCTGGTGATTGGTATCGCGACGCCTGCCCTCGGCCAGGTCCAGCGCCGCTTCTATGAACCTTCGGCCGCGGACACGATTCGCAGCATTCACGCCGAAAACGGCATGGTGGTGGCGCAGGAGAAGCTGGCTGCGCAAGTTGGCGCCGACATCCTGCGACAGGGCGGCAACGCGGTCGACGCCGCGGTCGCCACCGGCTTCGCGATGGCGGTGACCTATCCGCGCGCCGGCAATATCGGCGGCGGCGGTTTCATGGTGATCCATCTCGCCGGGCGCAATGAGGATGTCGCGATCGACTATCGCGAGACTGCGCCGCAGGCCGCTACCCGCGACATGTTCCTGAACGCCGACGGCAAGCCCGATTCCGACAAGTCGCGCAACTCCGCGCTCGCGATCGGCGTGCCCGGTACGGTCGCGGGTCTCGCGCTCGCACTGGAGAAATACGGCTCCGGCAAGTTCACGCTGGCGCAGATCCTCAAGCCCGCGATCGATCTCGCGCGTGACGGATTCATCGTCACCGACGACACATCGGACACGCTGAACGACATGTATCGCCGCATGTCGCGCTGGCCGAATTCGGCCAAAACATTCTCGCACGCCGACGGCACGCCGCTGCGCGAGGGCGACCGCCTGATCCAGGGCGATCTCGCTGGCGTACTGACCGCGATAGCCGAACAAGGCCCGCGCGGCTTCTATCAAGGCGCCGTCGCCGAGAAGCTCGTCGGCGGCATCAAGAACGCCGGCGGCATCTTCACCCTCGAGGATCTGAAATCCTACCAACCGGTGATCCGCACGCCGATCCGCGGCAGCTATCGCGGCTACGACATCGTCTCGATGCCGCAGCCCTCCTCCGGCGGCGTCGTGCTGCTGGAGATCCTCAACATCCTCGAAGGCTTTCCGATGTCCGACATGAAGCAGGGCTCGGCCGCCTCGCTGCATGTGATGATCGAGGCGATGAAGCGGGCCTATGCCGATCGCGCGCGCTATCTCGGCGATCCCGCCTTCGTCGACGCGCCGACGCAATTGCTGATCGACAAGGACTATGCGGCCAAACAGCGCGCGACCATCGATCTTGCCCGCGCCACGCCCTGGACCGATGTGCGCAACGCCAAGCAACCGCACGAGGGCGACAACACCACGCATTATTCGGTCGTCGACGCCGGCGGCAACGCCGTCAGCAACACCTACACGCTGAACTTCCCCTACGGCGTCGGCCTCGTCGCCGACGGCACCGGCGTGCTGCTCAACAACGAGCTCGACGATTTCACCGCAGCGCCCGGCGCCTCCAACGCCTTCGGCCTGGTCGGCTTCGAGGCCAATCTGCCGGGACCCGGCAAGCGTCCGCTGTCGTCGATGTCGCCGACCATCGTGCTGAAGGACGGCAAGCCGGTGCTGGTGACGGGCTCGCCCGGCGGCAGCCGCATCATCTCCGCCGTGACGCAGATCATCGTCGACGTGATCGACTACAAGATGGACATCGCGGCCGCGGTCGCCGCGCCCCGCATGCACCATCAATGGCTGCCCGACGAAGTCCGGATCGAGCGCGGTTTTCCCGACGCGGTGCTGGGCGATCTGCGCGCCAAGGGCCACAAACTGGTCGAGCCGCTCGGCTACTCCTCCGCGAACTCGATCCTCGTCACGACCAGCGGTCTGCTCGGCGCGCCGGATCCGCGCACGCGCGGCTCGGAGGCCGCGGGATACTAGAACGTGATGGGATCCGGTTGAGCTGGAGCGGCGGTGCAGGCTCACCTCTCCCTTGGGAGCGGTCGGTGCATAGCGCCGGGTGAGGGGTTCCGCTCTCTCGTTGGAGCTGCAGTCCCTCACCCGATTTGTTGCGCAAATCACCTCTCCCCGCCGGGGAGCGGTGAGCGTGCGCGGGGCCAATTCGATTCAATCTTCATCTCGTTCTAAGAGCCTTGCAAACGCGGCTTTGCCCCGCCTGCAACATCGCGATAGATTGGCGGTCCGCGTACCTCCGGCCGCGGATCGCAAACAGCCGGTGAAAGATTTCTCCGGGGAACGCGCATGAGCACGGCCGAATCCAAGTCAATGGAAGTCGCAGAGATCGAGGACACCAGCCTCCTCGCCTTCTATCGCGACATGAACCTGCAGGAGCGGCGCACGTTCTGGGCCTGCGCGTCGGGCTGGACGCTCGACGGCATGGATTTCATGATCTATCCGCTGGTGATCGGCACCATCATCACGCTCTGGAAAGTTGACCCCGGCACCGCCGGCCTCGCGGGCACCGTGACGCTGCTGGCCTCGGCCGTCGGCGGCTGGCTCGGCGGCTATCTGTCCGACCGGATCGGCCGGGTGAAGACGCTGCAGCTCACCATCATCTGGTTCTCGTTCTTCTCGCTGGTCTGCGCATTGGTGCAGAATTTCGATCAGCTCTTGATCGCCCGCGCGCTGCTCGGGCTCGGCTTCGGCGGTGAATGGGCCGCCGGCGCGGTGCTGATCGGCGAGGCGATCCGGCCGCAGTATCGCGGACGTGCGGTCGGCTCGGTGCAGTCGGGCTGGGCGGTCGGCTGGGGCCTTGCGGTGCTGGCGCAGGCGATCCTGTTCTCGGTGCTGCCGGCGGAGAACGCCTGGCGCTGGATGTTCGTGATCGGCGCACTGCCGGCGCTGCTCGTGTTCTACCTGCGCCGCTACGTCACCGAGCCGGAAATCTCCGCCGCGACCATGGCGCAGGCGCAGGCCTCCGGCAGCGGCCCCGCCGCGTTGTGGGAGATCTTCCACGGACCGATCCTGAAGACCACGCTGCTGGCCTCCCTGGTCGGCACCGGCATGCAGGGCGGCTATTACGCCATCACCTTCTGGGTACCGCGCTTCCTCACCACCGAGCGCAAGCTCTCGGTGGTCGGCTCGACCGGCTATCTCGCGACGCTGATCATCGGCTCCTTCATCGGGTATCTCGTCGGCGCCTGGCTCGCCGACCGGATCGGCCGGCGCAACCTGTTCCTGATCTTCTCGATCGGCGCGATCGCAGTGGTGCTGCTCTACACCCAGCTGCCGCTGTCCAACGAGGTGCTGTGGGTGCTGGGCTTCCCGCTCGGCTTCTTTGCCTCGGGCTATTTCTCCGGCATGGGCGCGTTCCTGACCGAACTGTATCCGACCCGGCTGCGTGGCTCCGGCCAGGGCTTCTGCTACAATTTCGGCCGCGGCATCGGCGCGCTGTTCCCGTTCCTGGTCGGCGCGCTGTCGACCACGACCACGCTCGCCAACGCGATCGCGATCTTCGCGGTGGCGGCCTACGGCGTGTTCTTCATTGCCGCCTACGCGCTGCCGGAAACCCGCGGCCGCGTGCTGCATGCGGATGGGTAGGCGGAAAAATACTCCTCACCCCAACCTCGAGAGCGAGCTTCGCTCGCCTCGGGCTCCCACAAGGGGAGAGGGAGCCTGACAATGGTGCGTCCCTAACTGGAGGCCATTCTCATGACATCGCTCAAGGGCAAGACGCTGTTCATCTCGGGCGCGAGCCGCGGCATCGGGCTGGCGATCGCGCTGCGCGCCGCGCGTGACGGCGCCAATGTCGCGATCGCGGCGAAGACCGCCGAGCCGCACCCGAAGCTGAAGGGCACGATCTACACCGCCGCCGACGAGGTCCGCGCCGCCGGCGGCAAGGCGCTGCCGGTGCTCTGCGACATCAGGGACGAGGCGCAGGTGATGGCGGCGATCGAGCAGACCGTCGCCGAGTTCGGCGGCATCGACGTCTGCGTCAACAATGCCAGCGCCATCAGCCTGACCAATTCGCAGGCGACCGACATGAAGCGGTTCGACCTGATGATGGGGATTAACACCCGCGGCACCTTCATGGTGTCGAAATACTGCATCCCGCACCTGAAGAAGGCGGAGAATCCGCACATCCTGATGCTGTCGCCGCCGCTCGACATGAAGACGAAATGGTTCGAGCACTCGACCGCCTATACGATGGCGAAGTTCGGCATGAGCATGTGCGTGCTCGGGCTCGCGGGCGAATTGAAATCGGCCGGCATTGCCGTCAACGCGCTGTGGCCGCGCACCACGATCGCGACCGCCGCGGTCGGCAACCTGCTCGGCGGCGACGCCATGATGCGCGCGAGCCGCACGCCCGAAATCATGGGCGATGCGGCCTACGCGATCATCACCCGGCCGTCGCGCGAATTCACCGGGCATTTCTGCATCGACGACAAGGTGCTCTATGCCAATGGCGTCCGCGACTTCGAGCGCTACCGCGTCGATCCCTCGGTGCCGCTGATGTCGGACTTCTTCGTGCCCGACGACGACGTGCCGCCGCCCGGCGTCACCGTGCAGCCGCTGCCGTCACACTAGGCTACACCGCGAACGCATTCAGCTCCGCGCGCCAATGCTGCACGCGCTCCTTCAGCAGCGTGTCGCGCACATAGGTGAGCTCCTCGTCCTCGATCCGCTCCAGCGTTTCGAGTGAGAGGTTGTCCGCGCCGTGGGCCGTCCAGGCGCGCTGCAGCTCCGCGTTGCGATGACTGCCCATCCGCAGCGTGAACCAGATGCGGTTCTCGATCTTGTCGAGGTCGAGCGCCTGCCCGACCCAGACCTCACCGGTCGCGCGGCAGCGGATCGCGAATACGCCGGCAACGCTCGCGCGCTTCTTGTAGTCGGCGATGGCTTGCTTGCGGTCCTCGGTCTTCATGGTGGCTCCTGTCATCCCGTCGGGCTATTTATATCCGGGTATTATTGACAAGGCAATTATGTCCGGGTAAAAAGTGCCGTCAACCTTCGATGGGACAACCAACATGGACACCGCCGCCTGCTATCTTGAGCCGACCTGGAACGCCGGCCGCGACTTTGCCCAGCGCGAGATGGCGGGCGAGCTGGTGATGCTCAATTTGCTGCGCTTCCGCGCGATCGCCGACTATTCGCAAAGCCCGGAGCTCGCCCCGCCGCAGCCGATCGCGGGAGCTGCGGCCTACGACCGCTATGTCGCGCACACGCTCCCGCATCTGCGCAAGAGCGGCGGCGACATCCTGTTCATGGGTGAAGGCGGCCCGTTCCTGATCGGGCCCGAGGGCGAGCGCTGGGACCGCGCGATGCTGATCCGGCAGAAGAGCCGTGGCGCGTTCCTCGCCTTCGCGGTGGCGGAGGCCTACCTCGCCGGCATCGGACACCGCACCGCGGCGCTGGCGGATTCGCGGCTGCTGCCGCTGGTCGAGCTGCCGCGATGAGCGCGAATTTACCGGCCGACCTGGTACGGCCCGCCCTTCTCCAGCGCCCGCGCATAGGCCGGGCGGGCGTGAATGCGCTCCAGGAACGCGACACACTTGGGATGGCCGTCCTCGAGCCCGCCGCGCGCCGCGGCGGCCTCGAGCGGAAAGCTCATCTGGATGTCGGCGCCGGAAAACTCGCTGCCGGCGAACCATTCGCTCTTGCCGAGCTCGCCTTCCCAATAGGCCATGTGCTGCTTGAGCTGCGGATTGACCAGCGTGGACAGCGCCGTGTTGGATACCTTGCGCACCAAGGGCCGCAGCAGCGCCGGCGCGCGCTTCGGCATCAGCGTGAACAGGAGCTTCAGCAGCAGCGGCGTCATCGCCGAACCCTCGGCGTAGTGCAGCCAATAGGTGTAGCGCAGCCGCTCCGGCGTATCGGCCGGCGGGATGAGGCGCCCGTTGCCGTAGGTCGCGATGATGTATTCGAGGATCGCGCCGGATTCCGCGATCGTGTGGCCGTTGTCGGTGACGACGGGCGACTTGCCGAGCGGATGGATCGCGCGCAGCTCCTTCGGCGCCCGCATGTCGGGCTGCCGCTGGTAGCGCACGATCTCGTAGGGCACGCCCAATTCCTCGAGCAGCCACAGCACGCGCTGCGAGCGGGAATTGTTGAGGTGATGAACCGTCAGCATGGGCATCCTCTGAAAGATCAGCGCAATCGGGCGGCGTTTGGTGCCAGCGGGAAACCAGAAAGTCGAGATCCACGCGCCGCGATTGCTAAGAATTATCCGGGCAGTATGTCGCGCAATCTGAGAGGTCTACCATGAATCCTGCCTATGTCGCGTTCGAAGGCGAGCACCGCATCGGGGCCGGCGACCTCCCGGAGGTTGCGCGCGCCGCCAAGCAACACCTCGACCAACGCAAGGACGCCGCGATCCTGGTGTTCAACGGCCGCACCTCGGCGCTGGTCGATATCGATTTCCGCGGCTCGGTCGACGATGTGCTGGCGCGGCTGCCGCAGCCCGCACCTGCGCGCGACGAGGAGCCGACGCCGACCGCGCCGCGCGGCCCGGGACGTCCGAAGCTTGGCGTCGTCGCGCGCGAGATCACGCTGTTGCCACGGCATTGGGACTGGCTCGCGCAGCAGAAGGGCGGTGCATCGGTTGCGATCCGCAAGCTGGTCGACGAGGCGCGCCGCGCGAGCGGCGACAAGGATCGCACGCGCAGCGCGCAGGACGCCGCCTATCGCTTCATGACTGTCATGGCCGGCAACCGGCCGAACTATGAAGATGCGATCCGCGCGCTGTTCGCCCACGACCGGCGCCGCTTTGCGACGCTGATCGCCGACTGGCCGGCCGACATCCGCGATCACGCGATCCGGCTCGCCTATAGCGATCAAGCGGACTGACTGGTTTCGAGTGACATGGATGGCGGCCCGGCCTGCCGGCGATTCGGTTCTGATCGAACTGAACCGCAGCCCCTGGTCCGCCGCCGTCCCTGACGTCGCAATTTTTGGAAGTTGAACGTGTCCAACCCTCGCTCCCTGCGCAAAGCCTTCCTCGCCTTCCTCGCGCCGATGCTGCTCAGCAACGTGCTGCAGTCGCTGTTCGGCACCATCAACGGCGTCTATCTCGGCCAGATGATCGGCGTCGACGCGCTCGCCGCCGTCTCGGTGTTCTTTCCGGTGATGTTCTTCTTCATTTCCTTCGTGATCGGCCTGAGCGCCGGCGCCTCGGTCATGATCGGCCAGGCCTGGGGCGCCGGCGAGCCCGACCGGGTGAAAGCGGTCGCCGGCACGACCATGACCGTGACGCTGCTGCTCGCGCTGGCGATCGCGATATCAGGCGGCCTGTTCGCCCGCCCGCTCTTGATCGCGCTCGCGACGCCATCTGACGTCCTCGACGCCGCGGTGGCTTATGCGCGGATCATGATGATCACGATGCCCATAACCTTCGCATTCCTGCTGCTGACGGCGATGATGCGCGGCGTCGGCGACACCGTGACGCCGCTGGTTGCGCTGACGGTCTCGACCATCGTCGGCCTGGTGGTGACGCCGGCGCTGATCCGCGGCTGGCTTGGCCTGCCGATGCTCGGCGTCGCCAGCGCTGCCATCGCCTCCGCGGTCTCGGGCGTCGTCACGCTGCTGTGGCTGCATGTCCATATGCTGCGGCACCGCCATGCGCTGGCCTTCGACGCCGCGTTTCTGCGCGCGATGCGGCCGAACGGCGCGCTGCTGCGCATCGTGCTGCGGCTCGGCATTCCGACCGCGATCGGCATGGTGGTGGTCTCGCTCGCCGAACTGGTGCTGCTCGGCCTCGTCAACGGCTTCGGCTCGGACGCCACCGCGGCCTATGGCGCGGTCAACCAGGTGATCGGCTATGTGCAGTTTCCGGCGATCTCGATCGCGATATCGGTGTCGATCTTCGGCGCGCAGGCGATCGGCCGCGGCGATTCCGCCCGGGTCGGCGCCATCGTCCGGACCGGGATCGAGATGAATCTCGCGCTGACCGGCGGGCTGGTCGTGCTCGGCTATCTCTTCGCGCGGCCGCTGATGGGCTTCTTCATCGTCGACAATGCCGTGCTCGGGCTGGCGCAGCAGCTGTTGTACATCGTGCTGTGGAGCATGGTGCTGTTCGGCATGGCGACGGTGTTTTCGGGCGCGATGCGCGCCGGCGGCACGGTGTGGATGCCGCTGTTGCTTTCGACGCTGGCGATCGCGGTGGTCGAGGTGCCGGTCGCGATCCTGCTCAGCCGCACCATCGGCGTCAGCGGCATCTGGATCGCCTATCCCGTCACTTTTGCAACCATGTTCGTGCTGCAGATGGCCTATTACGCCCTGGTATGGCGCAAGCAGACCATCAAGCGGCTGATTTGACATCGCGCGCCGCGGCTCACATGATGACTATCATATTCTACTGATGGCGCCTGCGACAGCAGGTCCATGCTAAACAAGCCCAAACGAGACAGGCCGAGGGAGAGACCGCAGTGAGCCAAAATCCGCAATTCCTGTTCGATTTCGGCAGCCCGAACGCTTTCCTCAGCCATGAAGCGATCCCGGCAATCGAAAAGCGCACCGGCGTCAAGTTCGAATATGTCCCGATCCTGCTCGGCGGCATCTTCAAGGCCACCAACAACAAGTCGCCGGCCGAGACGCTGGCGGGCGTCAGGAACAAGCCGGAGTTTCTGAAGATCGAGACCGAACGCTTTCTCAAGCGCTTCAACGTCAAGCCCTACACCTGGAACCCGTTTTTCCCGGTCAATACGCTGAACCTGATGCGCGCGGCGGTCGCCGCCCAGTTTGAGGGCGTGTTCGAGAAGTATATCGAGGCCGCCTTCCACCACATGTGGGTCGAGCCCAAGAAGATGGACGATCCTGAGGTCGCCGGTAAAGCCATCGCCTCCTCCGGCCTTGACGCCGCGAAACTGTTCGCCCGCGCACAGGACGCGGATGTGAAGGCCAAGCTGATCGAATATACCTCATCCGCCGTCGAGCGCGGCGCGTTCGGCTCGCCGACCTTTTTCGTCGGCAACGAGATCTTCTTCGGCAAGGAGCAGCTGCGCGAAGTCGAGGAAATGGTATCGGGAAAGTGAGATGAGCGAATGGCCAATAGCGAGTAGCGAATAGTCGAACAGTATCCTTATCTATTCGCTACTCCCTATTCGCTCGCCTCCTCGGGCAACAACAAAGAAGGACAAATTCCCATGCGCGTTCTCGTGGTCGGCGCCGGTGCGATCGGCGGTTATTTCGGTGGCCGGATGCTTCAGGCCGGCCGCGACGTCACTTTCCTGGTGCGCCCTCGCCGCGCTTCCGAGCTCGCCTCCGCCGGGCTAGTGATCAAGAGCCCGAACGGCGATGTCACGCTGAACAACCCGCCGACCGTGCAGGCCGACAAGCTGTCGGACAAGTTCGACGTCGTGCTGTTGAGCTGCAAGGCGTTCGATCTCGAGGATGCGATCAAGTCCTTTGCGCCCGCCGTCGGCGACAAGACCGCGATCATCCCGCTGCTCAACGGCATGCTGCATCTCGATGCGCTCGACAAGACGTTCGGCGCTCAGCATGTGCTCGGGGGTCTGTGCGCGATCGCGGCGACGCTGAACGAGAAACGCGAGGTGGTGCAGCTGCAGCCGATGCAGTCGCTCGGCTTCGGCGAGCGCGCCGGCGGCCTGTCGGACCGGGTGCGCGCGATCGCTGAAACTTTCTCGGCGATCAACGGCGCCAACGCCAGCGAGCATGTGATGCAGGATATGTGGGAGAAGTGGGTGTTCCTGGCCTCGCTCGCCGCCTCCACCAGCCTGATGCGGACCTCGGTCGGCAACATCCTGGCCGCGCCCGGCGGCAAGGATTTCCTGCTCGGCATCCTCGACGAATGCAGCGCGATCGCCGCCGACGCCGGCCATGGCCCGGGCGGCCCGTTCTTCCAGCGCACCCGCGGGCTCCTGACCACCGAGGGCTCGCCGATGACCGCATCGATGTTCCGCGACATCAAGGCGGGGCTGCCGGTCGAGGCCGATCACGTGATCGGCGACCTGATCGTGCGCGCCGACGCCGCCAAGATCCCGGTGCCGAAGCTGCGCACGGCCTACACGCATCTCAAGGCGTATGAGAAGCAGCGGGCTGGGTGATCTTGTAGCCCGGATGGAGCGGAACGAAATCCGGGAATCATCTCGCGGCAGATAGAGCGCCCCGGATTGCGCTGCGCTCCATCCGGGCTACGCACATTTTTTGTGGCTACAGATGCGCCAGATAATGCGCGAGCGCGGTGATCTCTTCGTCGCTCAGCGGATAGGCGACATCGGCCATCGCGGCCTGGGCGCCGCCGGAGCGCTGGCCCGACTTGTAATCGTGCAGCGCCTTGACGAGATATTCCTCACGCTGCCCGGCGATGCGGGCCACCGCCTTGGTACCGGCAAACGTATCGCCATGGCATGAGGCGCAGCGGCGGCCGGCGGCGGCCTGCTTGCCCTTTTCGGACAAGTCCGGATTGTCGTCCTTGCCGCCCTTGAACGGCGTCAGCGACGCGAAATAAGCGCCGAGATTTCGGATGTCGTCGTTGTTGAGCTGCTCGACGATCGGCTGCATCTGCTCGTTCTTGCGCGCGCCGGCGCGGAAGAACACCAGCTGCCATTGAACGTACTGGTCGAGCTGGCCGGCGAGCGAGGGAATGTTCTCGGTCTGCGAGATGCCGTTGTCGCCGTGACAAGCGGCGCAGAGTTCGGCCTTCGCCTTGCCGGCGGCGACATCGGCGGCGTTGGCGGACGACGCAACTGCGATCACCGCCGCGAACAGGATTGCAAAGAACGCAACACGCATTGCCAGTTTTCTCCACGGGTCATTGCCGGGCCTGGCCCGGCAATCCATCTGGCTTGCAGAAGGGTTTTTGTTTGGATGGATGCCCGGATCAAGTCCGGGCATGACGAGTCTGTTCCGTCGTTGGGCTTGCCGAACCACGTAAACGGGGCTGCGGCTGCCTGATCGGCCACCGCAGCCCCGCATTGTTTCAACCGTTACTTCTTGCTGTAGCTGATGCGATAGATCGCACCGGCCCAGTCGTCGGCGACGAGAATCGAGCCATCCTTGTCGAGCAGGATGTCGGCGGGACGGCCGAGATAGCCCTGGTCACCCTCGATCCAGCCGTCGGCGAAGATCTCCTGCTTGGCGTTCTTGCCGTCAGGGCTCGCGGTGATCTTCACGATGCGGCCGCCCTGGTACTTATGCCGGTTCCAGGAGCCGTGCTCGGCGATCAGGATGCTGTTCTTGTACTCGGCCGGGAATTGGCTGCCGGTATAGAACTTCATGCCGAGCGGCGCGACGTGCGCACCGAGATTGTACACCGGCGGAGTGAACTCCGAGCACTTGTGACCCATCGCGAACTTGGTGTCCGGCAGGTTGCCCTGGTGGCAATAGGGATAGCCGAAGTGCTCGCCGATCTTCGAGATCATGTTGAGCTTGTCGCTCGGCAGATCGTCGCTGATCCAGTCGCGGGCATTCTCGGTGAACCAGTACTTGCCGGTGCGCGGATCGACGTCGCCGCCGACCGAGTTGCGCACGCCGAGCGCCCAGATTTCCGCGTTGCCGGTCTTCGGATCGACGCGGCGGATCTGCGACACCGAGGTCGGCGGAATGCCGATGTTGAAGGGCGGTCCGAACGGAATGTAGAACCAGCCTTCCTTGTCGACGGCGATGTATTTCCAGCCATGCGCCGCGTAGGACGGCATATCGTCATACACCACCTTGCCGCTGCCGAGATTGTCGAGATTGGCTTCGGCGTTGTCGTACTTGATCAGCTTGTCGACCGCGATGACGTAGAGCGCGCCGTCGCGGAAGGCGAGGCCGGTCGGCATGTTGAGGCCCTTGAGGATGGTCTTGACCTCTTTCTTGCCGTTGTTGTCCTTGATCGCATAGACGTTGCCGAGCCCGAACGAGCCGACGAACAGCGTGCCCTTGTCACCCCAGGCCATCTGCCGCGCGGCGAGCACGTTCGAGGCATAGACCTCGATCTTGAAGCCCGGCGGCAGCTTGATCTTCTTCATCATCGTCGCGAGCTCGGAATCGGACGCGCCGGTCGGCGGACCGGACGGCGGGGCAAGGCCCTTCTGCGCTTCGGTCTCGTCGCCGAGGAACCAGTCATCCGGCGGATGGGTCCAGAATTCCTTGGTGCCCGATTCGTACTTCTTCAGCGCACGATTCTTGTCTGTCTGTTGCTGCGCACTGGCGAAGGTCGTCCCCGCCAGCAGCGCGATCGCCGCGAACGCAAGTATTGATCGATTGAAAGCGGATTTCATCGCGTCACTCCCCTACGCAAGCCGTTGCAGCTTGCCTGTTATTGATTTTGAACGCCCTGAGAGATGATGGTGGCGGTCTGTGAGGTAGGTCAGACGGCAAAATGGTAGCACATCCATCGACGCTGAAAAGCGCGTCCGCCGGTGTGCGCTGCGTCAAAACTAGTTGAGACGATATTTGAGACGAAATTTTCCTGAGCAGCCTGCCTGATAACAAGGCATTCTGCACCGCAGCGTGATATTCGAATGAAGCTAACGTTCGTGATCGCCTCTATCGCGACGACAGGCGCGCCAGACCGAGCGCTTGCGCCTTGGCCTTCGACAGCGGCCTGAACAACACGCTGCGCCGCTGTCCGCTCGTGATCGCCGCGATCTTGAAGCCGTCATCGGCGGCGACGATGTCGCCGGTCCGAAGCGTCATGTCGTCCTCGATCGCAATCGGCGACAGGCCGGTGGACGCGCCGGCGCTGCACGAGCATTGCGGCACCATCTCGCGCTGGAAGCGGAATGCATTGGCGAGCGTCTTGTAGGTCTCGCCGGCTTCGGTTCTGGCGCTGTCGATATCGGAGCCGGAGTACAGCTTCACCTCGGCAGCTGGACAGGCCGCCTCGCATACCTTGACGTCGGCCGTCTCGCTGACGCGCGGCAACGGAAAGAAGCGGCCGTCGCAAGTCCTGACGCAGAAGTTTTGCTGGCCGCCCCGGTGCGACCGCGTCGTGATGTAGACCCGCGCTCGCGGCCGTTCGGCCGGCTCGAAGTCAGGCGCCGGCCCAAAGCCAGGCATGGGAGAGAAGCTGGGCGCCGGGGCATACGCCGAGTCGCTCGGCAATTGCTGCGCTGATGCGCCCGAACATGTCCAGACGCCGACCAGCACGATCAGCGCAGCGACGTTTGCGCGAGCCAAGCGGCGATTTAACCCGGGAGCCGGCTTCCAACAGATCGACATCGTTCACGCGCTTGCCGCCCGGCAAAACCGGCGGCAACCATTCCAACACCAACACAACCACAGATTTCTATCAGTTTTGAGAATGCAACGTTTGCCGGTTAACAAAAGCCGGAAACCGCCACGGCGGGCCGCGGCATCTTGACCTCGCAATCGCGGCCTGGAGATGCGACCTTGGGCCGGACAGCAAAAAGCCCGCGCCAGTGGGCTGGCCTCATCAGCGGGCCTTCATCAGACTGTCAGCTCGGTCAGCGAGAAGTTTTGGAGCGGGCGAAGGGGCTCGAACCCTCGACCCCGACCTTGGCAAGGTCGTGCTCTACCACTGAGCTACACCCGCATCCGAAATGGCGGCGATCGCTCGCCGGCAACGGCAGACCTATGCCAAAAGCTGTCTGTGAATGCAACACAAGAGCGCGGTCCGAACCCCACGAAATCGCACGGTTTCTCTAAAAATTGACCCCGAATCGGCCGAAACCGGCTGCGCCGCCGATTTCTTTTTAGATTTCCGCCGGAACCGGCCTCAGGGCCATCTCGTCCCGGAGCGATTCGAGCCAGGTCTCGAACCAGCCGGTTAGCGTCTGCGTCAGCTCGACGCGGCAGGTCGGGTCGCAATCGAACACGGCCCACCATTCGATAAAGGCCCGGTCGCCGTCGATCACCGGGGTTACCTGCAGGGTCGCGCTGAAATCCGTCACCGGCAGGGTCGGGGTATCGACAAATTCGTAGGTCTGGAAGCGTTCGACGTCGGACTGCGCGAGCAGCCGCTGCCGGATCCGCCGCCCCCGGTACAGCACATTGCGCACGGCCCCGACGGTATCGCCGGATTTGCCGTCCTCGATCTCGCTCGCCCCCGCGCCCTGGACCCAGACCGGGTAATTGTTGAAATCGCGGATGATTTTCCAGACCTCGCCGGCCGGCTGCTCGAACACCGTGCTGTAATAGGCCTTTGCCACGAGCGCTCCCCTGCTGTCATGAATGATCGCCATCATCGGCCGTTCCGCGGCACCAACCCACCCGATCTCCGATGGAACGGGACGGGCGGCCAAGCGATTGAATTTTGCTGGCTGACTGCCATTTACGGAGCATGATCCCGGAAACCGGTTCCCACTTTTCCGGGATCATGCTCTAGCTGACAGAACGGCTGAACGTGCCGTTCCGGGCGTGCTAGAACGCCCCCGGATTTCCGACCTCAGAAGCAGGCGAGGACAACGTGACGATAATGGAGCAGGGCGGCCCCACGCCCGAGGCAGCGCCCGATCTGATCAAGGAGACGACGACCCAGACCTTCGTCAAGGACGTCATCGAGGAATCGCGCCGTCAACCGGTCATGATCGACTTCTGGGCGCCGTGGTGCGGTCCCTGCCGCCAGCTCACGCCGATCCTGGAAAAGGCGGTTCGCAACGCCAAGGGCCGGGTCAAGCTGGTCAAGATGAACATCGACGAGCATCCGCAGATCCCCGGCCAGATGGGCATCCAGTCGATCCCGGCCGTGATCGCCTTCGTGGGCGGCCAGCCCGCCGACGGCTTCATGGGCGCGGTGCCGGAGAGCCAGGTCAACGCCTTCATCGAGAAGATCACCAAGGGCGTGCCGGCCGCCGGCGAGCCCAACCTCACCGAGATCCTGGCCGAGGCCGACGCCGTGCTTGCCGAGGGCGACGCCGCCCAGGCCGCGCAGATCTATGCCGAGGTGCTGGCGCACGACGCCACCAACATCGCGGCGCTCGCCGGCCTCGCCAAGTGCTATGTCACGTCGGGTGCGATGGAGCAGGCCAAGCAGACGCTGGCGATGGTTCCGGAATCCAAGCGCAACGACGCCGCGGTGAAGGCGGTGCAGGCGGCGATCGATCTCGCCGAACAGGCGGAAGCGGTCGGCCCGGTCGCGGAGCTGGAACAGAAAGTCGCCGCAAACCCGCTCGATCATCAGGCCCGATTCGATCTCGCCACCGCGCTCAATGCGATGGGCAAGCGCACGGAAGCGACCGAGCAATTGCTCGCCATCGTCAGGCGTGACCGCAAGTGGAACGACGACGGCGCGCGCAAGCAGCTGGTGCAGTTCTTCGAGGCGTGGGGCGGCACCGATGAGGCAACCGTCGAGGGGCGCAAGCGGTTGTCGACCATCCTGTTCTCGTAAAGCACGCCCGTCACAGCAGCGGGACCGCAGATGCCGATCAATGCCGAATATCGCGGACCCGGCGAGCTCCCGGAGGTGATCCCGGTGTTCCCGCTGCCCGGCGCGTTGCTGCTGCCGCGCGGCCAGATGCCGCTCAACATCTTCGAGCCGCGATATCTCGCGATGATCGACGACTCGTTGCGCGACGGCCATCGCCTGATCGGCATGATCCAGCCCGACGTGGCGCATTCGCAGAAAGAGGCGAAGCCGGCCCTGTTCCGGATCGGCTGCGTTGGCCGCATCACCCAGCTCGCCGAATCCGGCGACGGCCGCTACATCCTGGAGCTGACCGGCGTCGCGCGCTTCAAGGTGGTCGAGGAGCTCACCGTGCAGACGCCGTACCGGCAGTGCAAGGTCGACTTCTTCTCCTTCGTCGGCGACTTCACCGCGCGCAAGGGCGAGGAGGCCGTCGACCGCAAGGCGCTGCTCGAAGTGCTGGCCGATTTCCTGGAAGCCAACAATCTGAAGGTCGACTGGGAAGGTATCGAGTCCGCGCCCAACGAGGCGCTGGTCAATGCGCTGGCGATGATGTCGCCCTATGGTCCGGCCGAGAAGCAGGCGATGCTCGAGGCGCCGGACCTGAAGACCCGCGCCGAGATCCTGATCGCAGTCACCGAGATGGACCTCGCAAAGAAGCGCACCTCGGGCGACCCGCCGGTGCAGTAAGGCGCTTTCGAGCGAAGCGGCTACCGATTCGCGTGAAGAAAGCGCGGCAGACCAAAAAGCGTCTCGCCCATCAGCGATTGCGCAGTTGCTTGCGGCCGGTGAACATTGCGCGCACCAGATTCTGACGCTGCAGCAAGCCGACCACGATGACCCCGAGCACGTGCAGGGCGACCAGGATGATGACCGCATCCGAGGCATAGGCGTGGGTGTCCTCGACCCACCAGACACCGAAGAAGGTCACGGTGACCTCCATCGCGCCCGTGATTGTCGAGATCGCAAGCAGGAACAGCAGCGCCACCAGCATCACGGTGCCCGCCGGATTGAGCCCGATATAGCGCCCGGTGATGCCGCGGCGGAGATTCCAGATGTAGCGCGGCGCCGCGCGCAGGCGAACGCCGAGCCTGCCGAAACGCGCGTAGCGCGTGCCGGCAAAGCCCCAGATCAGCCGGAACGCCAGCAGCCCGATCACCGAATAACCCGCCAGCCGGTGCAGCCGGTCATAGGTGCTGGGCGTCACCCAGGCGACCAGGACGAGGATGGCGAGCGCCCAGTGCCACAGCCGCAGCGGCAGGTCCCAGACCTGCACGCTGGTCGCGCCGCGGGCGCCCGGCGCCGCCTCCGTCATCGCGCCTGCTTCACTTCGCGATCGTGTGCTTCAGGCTGAGGTCTTCCGGGCTGTAGAACAGCTCGTAGAGCTTGCCTTCCTTGACGCCGTACACCTCGTAGCAGGAGCCCTCGATTTTCGACCGACGCACCTCGTAGCCGAGCGCCTTGGCCTTGGCTTCGGCCTCGCTTGCCGGCTTCCACGACGCCTTGTCGAGCTTGGTGCAATTCTTGTAGCCGTCGGCGAACGCCGCCGATCCGGTCAACCCAAGAACGCTCCCAAGGACGCATGCTGCAAGCGCAGCACTCGAAATCACTCTCACGCGCATATCCCCTCCGTTGACAATCATACCCACAGCGCCTTCGCGCAGGGCACATGCGTGAAGAATGCTGAGGCGATTGCCAAGTCAAGGAAGCGCCGCGACGGCTGGCTTTAGAGGAATTCTAACGGTCGCCAAAACCGCTTTGCGCTCCACGCGCAGTTCGGTTTTGACGGCGTGCTGCGGCCTTACGCCTCATGCGTATCGGGGCCGCCGGCGCAGCCGTCGATCAGGACGCGGCACCCGCCATTGCAAGACGGACCGCAGGCCGTTCGGCCGCTGCCGGGGTTCGCCCGCCGATCATCTGTGCGACCTTCTCGCTCTGCACCGGCGGGCTGAAGTGGAAGCCCTGCACTTCCACGCAAGCATCGGCGCGGAGAATGTCGAGCTGCTCCCTGGTTTCAACGCCTTCGGCCGTCGTGGTCTTGCCGAGGCTGACGGCAAAGCGCACGATCGCGCGCGCGATCCGGCGCGACTCGTCGCTCGCTCCCGAGAGCTCGGACACGAAGCTGCGGTCGATCTTGACCTTGTCGAACGGAAACTTCTGCAGAAAGCTCAGCGACGAGTAGCCGGTGCCGAAGTCGTCGAGCGCGATCCGCACCCCGAGATCGTGCAGTTGGCTCAGCGCGGTAAACACCGCTTCGCTGTCCTGAATGATGGCGGTTTCGGTGACCTCGAGCTCGAGGCGCTCCGGCGAAATTCCGGCACTCGCCAGCGCGCGCACGATCACCGGGACCAACTCAGGGCTCCTGAACTGCACCGGCGACAGGTTGATCGCGATCTTGAGGTCGCCCGGCCATTTGGCGGCTTCCGCACACGCGGTGCGCAGCACCCATTCCCCCAGCGGCACGATCAGGCCGGTCTCTTCCGCCAGCGGAATGAACTGCGCCGGAGATACCATGCCGCGGTGCGGATGGTGCCAGCGGAGCAGCGCCTCGAAGCCGCAGGTCTCCCCGCTCGCGACGTGGATGAACGGCTGGTAATGCAGCTCGAACTCGCCATTGGCGAGGGCACTGCGCATGTCGCGCTCGAGGCTGCGCCGGGCCTGCAGCAGCCGATCGAGCTCCGGCTCGAAAAAGCGGAACGAGCCGCGCCCGCCGCTCTTGGCCGAGTAAAGCGCGAGATCGGCGCTGCGCAGCACCTCGTCCGAATCGGTGCCGTCGCGCGGTGCGATCGCAATGCCGATGCTGGTCGTGGTGGTCACCCGATGATCGCCGAGATCGATCGGCTCGCTGAGCGCCTTCCTGATCTTCTCGGCAAGCAGGCCCGCTTCCGTGACCGGATCGCTGACATGGTCGATCACCGCGAACTCGTCGCCGCCGAGCCGCGCGACCAGCGTCGTATCGCTGACGGATCTGCGCAAGCGCGCGGCCACCGACTTCAGCAGCGCATCGCCCGCCGGATGCCCGAGCGTGTCGTTGACGTCCTTGAAGCGGTCGAGATCGAGCATCAGCACCGCAAGGCTCGGTCCGCCGCACCTTGCACCGGACAGCGCGCGCTCCATCCATTCCTTGAGCAGCACGCGATTCGGCAGATCGGTCAGCGCGTCGTGCTGCGCCATATAGGTGATCTTGGCCTCGGAGCGCCGCTGCTCGGTGACGTCGCGATGCGTCGCCACCCAGCCGCCGCCGGGCATCGGCTGCCGCGTCACGCAGATCAAGCGGCCGTCGGCGAGCTCGTCGACCCGGCTGTTGATCTCGCCGGCCGGGAGCGCGTTCAGTGTCGCGAGCACCTGCGTCGCGGCACTGTCGCTGGTCTCGCCCTTGAGAATGCCGTTGGCGATGCGATGCCTGATGATCTCGCGATGGGCCGTGCCGGGCAGCAGCAGTTCCGGCGGCAGCCGGTACATCTTGGCGTAGCGATCGTTGCAGACGACGAGGCGCTTCTCTGCATCGAACATGCAGAGGCCCTCGCCCATGTGGTTGATCGCGGTATCCAGCCGGAACCTCTGCTCCTCCAGCGCCTTCTGCGACGTCTCGACCTGCTGTCGCGCCGACGAAAGCTGGCTGATGATCTCCTCGAAGCGGCGGGTGCGAAGCGCCAGCCGGCGATCCGCGAGCACGCCAACCAGGCTCATCCCGAGCACCGACAGCGCCACACCGGCGATCACGATGGCGAGGAAGGCAGGCGAGAGCGACAGGGCCGCCGGAGCCTGCAACGGATCCGGAACGATCTCGACCGCGCCCATCGCGGTGAAATGATGCGACACGATCGCGAGCGTCAGCAGCAGCGCCGCGACGAGCGACATCCAGCGGTCCTGACGGCGGACCGCGATCGCCAGCGCGGCGTAGCCGAACAGCATGCCGAGCACGACGGAGGCCGCCACGAGATCGAGCGACCAGACCACGTGGCCCGGCACCTCCAGCGCCCACATGCCGAGATAGTGCATGCTGGCGATGCCGGCTCCGATCACGGCGCCGCCGACCGGCGCGCGCCAGCGGCTGGAGTCGCTGGCGGCAAGGCCGAGGCCGCCGGATGTCAGCATCATCGCCGCGGCGAGCGACAGCGCGGTGAGGACGATACCATAGCCGGTCGGGATTCCCGGCTCATAGGCCAGCATGGCGATGAAATGCGTTGCCCAGATGCCGTAGCCGATCGCGGCTCCCGCGATCGCAATCCAGATCAGCCGCGTCCTCGCCTGTGATGCAATTGCGCGATGAAAAATATTGACGGCCACAATACTGGCAACGAAGCAGACCAGTCCGGCGAGCAGAACGAGCCGCCAGTCATGCTCACCTGAAAGGCACGTAAGAACACGAAACATGCGTCGGTCCATGGTTGTCCGTGCGCACAGGCTAGGCTGATTGAATTGTCTTCTCGATAATATTCTGCAACTTTCAGTGGCATGGTTATCCGCGCGTAAGCCGATTCCGCACCGAAATTGATGGCTCCATAAATTTCACAACGATGCGCGATCCGCGCGGCTCAGCCTGCCAGCGGAACGAGCACGGTTTCACCGGTTGCAACCAGCGAGGTCTCACCCTGCTCGTTCTCCGCAAAAAGTTCCGCGCGCGCGAAGACCTGCCTGCGTCCGGCACGCAATGTGGTTCCTTTGGCGATGAAGCAGCGGCCCAGCGCGGGCTTCAGGCAATTCATCGAGAAATGCGATGCGGTGACGGAACCTGCGATCGATGCCGCGGCAAAGCCGCAGGCGGTGTCGAGCAGCGCCGCGATCACGCCGGCGTGCAGGTGTCCCGCATATTGGGTGAGATCGTCGCGCCAGGGCATCCGCAGTTCCACCGTGCCGGTGCCGGTGGAGACGATCTCGAAGCCGGCAAGCCGATTGAAGGCCGCCGACGCATTGGTCGCAACGAGACGTTCGAGATCGAAGCCCGGGCCAGTCGTCATGTAAAGCTCCATTGCGGGGGCCGCCGTTCGAGATTCGCCCTGACGGACTCGATGTGATTGGGCGACCCGAGCAGAAGCGCCTGTTCGGCCGTTTCGGCTGCAAGTCCGGTCGCCGCATCGCGATCGGCTGCAAGATTGAGCAGCCGCTTGGCGGCGCGGATCGCATCCGGGCTGCGGTCCGCGATCGCGCGCGCCGTCTCCAGCGCGGCCTCGCGCGGCTGTTCGACGATCCGGGTGGCGAAGCCATGACCAAGCGCATCGTCCGCGGAAAAGACGCGCGCGGTGTAGGTGAGTTCACGGACCACATCCTCGCGCGCGAGATGGCGCATCAGCTGCGTGCCGGCCATGTCGGGCACCAACCCCCATTTGGCCTCGATGATCGCAAGGCGCGTGCCGGGTGCGAGATATCTGATGTCGGCACCGAGCATCAGCTGAAAGCCGCCGCCGAACGCAACGCCATGAACGGCGGCGATGACCGGCACCGGCAGCTCGCGCCAGAGCCACACCAGATGCTGCGCGAAGTTGGCAATGCCGTGGGTTTGCCGGCCGAGATCGGCGAAGGGCAGGATGGACTCGCCCTCCGTCGTTGCGACCAGACGCTCCATGTCGAGGCCTGCGCAGAAGGCCTGCCCTTCGCCCGAGAGCACCACGGCGCGGAGCTTGCGGTTGTCCGCGAGCTGCGCACCGATCTCGGCGATCGCGGCGAACATCGCCGGATCGAGCGCATTGAGCTTGTCCGGGCGGTTGAGCCTGACGTCCGCGACGCCATCGGCGATGCTGAGGCTGATGCGATCAGTCGTCATGATCGCCCTCGCTAGTAGCCGGCGGCGGCGAGCGCCACCACGGCGCTCATCGCCATCCAGCCGAAGTGGCGGAAGCGGGTCGCCACCGCGTTGGCGAGTGCCGCGACGCCGAACACGACGCCGAGCGTCGCCACGATCCAGTGCCGCGCGGCATCGGAGGCCATTGCGGGCGCGGCGAGCAGCAGCACGCCGCCGCCGATCCAGGCGACGGTGCCGGCCTGATAGACCAGGCGAAGCAAGAGCCGCAGCCGCGGCGGCTCGACGGTGGCGCGCGCGAATATCCTGGTCTCGCCGAGCACGCCGTGGATCAGGCTGACCAGAATGGCGACGACACCGGCGCCCTGCAGCAGAAGATCACGCATCGCGATGCCTCCATACACTACTGTATGGATATGATACCGGCCGCTGGCGCCTGTCAATACACTTGTGTATGGTGAGCGGCGTGGACGGGGAACCATGACGGAACAGCTCTCGGTCAAGGACTGGCTCGATCAGGGCCTGAAGACGCTGGCGCGCCGCGGCTTCACGGCGCTCAAGGCCGAGCCGCTGGCCAAGGCCATGGGCGTCTCGCGCGGCAGCTTCTACTGGCATTTCGCCGACATCGGCGCCTACCGCGCGGCGATCCTGACCCATTGGCGCGAGGTCGCGGCCGAGCAGGTGATCGCGGAGCTCGAGACCATTCCGGAAGGCGGCGACGCGCTGGCGCTGTTGCTGCGCCGTGCCTTCTCGGCGCGGCTGGCGCTGGAACGCGCGGTGCGCAGCTGGGCCACCGCCGATGCCGTGGCGCGCGCCGCCGTGCTCGAGGTCGACCAGCGCCGGATCGGCTATATCGAAACCCTGCTGCGGCAGGCCGGATTCCCGGACGACGTGGCGCGCGGCCGCGCGCAGATCTTCTACTGGGCGTTCATCGGCTACGCGCTGTCCGAGCAGGCGCTGCCGAAGCCGCGTCAGCAGGCCGCGATCGATGAACTGCTGCGGATGGCCAAGCGCTGACAGCTGACATTTGGATGTGCTACATCACGGCAAGCCGGAGACTCCCATGAATTCCACGACCGATCATCTCGAGAGCACCGCCGACCCAAAACTGCTGGAAATCCTGGTGTGCCCGATCACCAAGGGGCCGCTGGAATTCGACGCCACGCGGCAGGAGCTGATCTCGCGCTCGGCCAAGCTCGCCTATCCGATCCGCGACGGCATCCCGATCATGCTGCCGGAAGAGGCGAGGAAGATCGATTAATGTAAGCGTAGCCCGGATGAAGCGCAGCGCAATCCGAGAAAGTCACCGCGGATAGTCTGCACCGGATTTCGCGGAGCCTGTCATTGGGCGCGCATTCGTGCGACCCGTCGGCTTCATCCGGGTTACGAGGGCTAAAGCGCCTCGCCCTTTAGCAGCCGCGGCACCTCGCCTGATAGTCCCGCCGCCTGGCGGATGAACATCTCCTTCAACGGCGGCGCGCGATCGACGAGACCGAGGCCAATGTCGCGCACGGTGCGCAGCAGCGTCGATTCGTTCGAGAACAGGAAGTTCAGCGAGTTGGTGGCGACGCCCATCGCCATCGTATCGAAGCGCCGCCAGCGCTGGTAGCGCTCGAGCACGTCGGCCTGGCCGAGGTCCATGCCGAGCCGCGCCGCATCGACCACGACCTCGGCGAGCGCAGCGACATCCTTCAGGCCCATGTTGAGCCCCTGCCCCGCGATCGGATGGATCACATGCGCGGCGTCGCCGATCAGCGCCAGCCGTTCGGCGATGAACGAGCGCGCGACGAAATAGCCGAGCGGGAAGGCGCGCGGCTTGTCGAGCGGCTTGATCTCGCCGAGATGCAGGCCGAAGCGCTGCTCTAGCTCGGCGTGGAATTGCTCTTCGTTCAAGGCGACAATGCGCGCGGCATCGTTGCGCGTCTCGGTCCACACCAGCGACGAGCGATTGCCGGTCAGCGGCAGGATCGCGAACGGCCCGGCGGGCAGGAAATGCTCCTCGGCGCGGCCGTGATGTTCGCGCTCGTGCCCGACCGTGACCACGATGCCGGACTGGTTATAGTCCCAGCCATGGGTCGCAATCCCGGCGCGCTCGCGCAGCTTCGAGCGGGCGCCGTCGGCGGCAACCAGCAGGCTCGCATCGATCACGGTGCCGTCGGCCAGCGTAACGCTGACGCCGTCGGGCCGCGACGCGAAGCTCGACACCGCGGCCGCACGCAGCTCGACGCCCTCGGCTTCGGCACGGCTCGCGAGCGCATCGATCAAATAGCGGTTCTCGACCATATGGGCGAACGGCTCGCCGGGCGCGACATTGCCGGCGAAGGTCAGGAATACCGGGCGCATCGCGTCCTCCAGCCTGGAGTCGGTCACGACCATATCCGTGATCGGCTGCGCCGTCGGCGCCACCTGGCCCCAGACGCCGAGGGTTTCGAACAGCCGCCGGCAGGCCGCCACGATCGCGGTCGCGCGCGGATCGCGGCTCGGGCGCTGGCTCAGCGCCGGATCGGCCACGATGACCGGGATGTCGGGCCCAAGCCCCTGGCGCAGCGCCACGGCCAGCGCCAACCCTGCAAATGCGCCCCCGCAGATGACAATACTTCGCTGTGCCGGCATTGCCCTTCCCTTACGCGCCTCACGCTCTCAGACTATGCTTGCTACCTGATAATAGCTGGGCGAAACAGGGGCCAGAAACAAGGTCACGAACCTAACGGACGTCATTCCGGGGCGATGCGTCAGCATCGAACCCGGAATCTCGAGATTCCGGGTTCACGCTTGCGCGTGCCCCGGAATGACCGTTCAAGTCAAACCGAAAGCCGCCGATGTCCAAGAGCCTGATCGACCTGCTGTCCATCCTCGATCTCGAGCAGCTCGAGGTGAATTTGTTCCGCGGCAACAGCCCGAAGACGAGCTGGCAGCGCGTGTTCGGCGGCCAGGTGATCGGCCAGGCGATGGTGGCGGCCTGCCGCACCGTCGAGGGCCGCCTGCCGCACTCGATCCATTGCTACTTCATTCTGCCCGGCGATCCGCAGATCCCGATCATCTACCAGGTCGAGCGGCTGCGCGACGGCAAGAGCTACACCACCCGCCGCGTCACCGCGATCCAGCACGGCAACGCAATCTTCTCCATCATGGTGTCGTTCCATGCCGAGGAGGAGAGCAACTTCAATCATCAGGAGAAGATGCCCGACGTGCCGCCGCCGGAGAAGCTGACCGCGGAGGAAGTGTCGAAGCAGCCGATGTTCAAGGAGATGCCGGAGTTCATCCGCCGCTATTACGAGAGCGACCGGCCGATCGAGCTGCGCCCGGTCGAACTCGGTCGTTATTTCGGCCAGAAGATCGACGACGGCCGCATCCATGTCTGGATCCGCACCGCGGCCAAGCTGCCCGACGATCCCGCGCTGCATCTGTGCGCGCTCGCCTATGCGTCGGATTTCTCGCTGCTCGATGCCGTGATGGCGCGCTACGGCCGCACGCTGTTCGACAAGCGCATGATGCCGGCGAGCCTCGATCACGCGATGTGGTTTCACCGCCCGTTCCGCGCCGACGAATGGCTGCTCTACGCGCAGGATTCGCCGAGCGCGCAGTCGGGCCGCGGCCTGACGCGCGGCCTGATCTTCAAGCCCGACGGCACGCTGGTGGCGTCCGTCGCACAAGAAGGGTCGGTGCGCGAGCGAAAGGCGTAGCGCTCACGCCCGAACAGAGCCGGTCGGCACGATGCGATCGCGCTTACTGGCCGGCGTAGGCAACGCGCTCGGTCAGCGCGAATTGGGAGACGAACCAGTTGCCGTACCAGCGCAGCACCCACGGAATCGGGATCAGGAAGCCGCAGGCGATCGTGAACACGATGGTTCGCCACAGCACCTCGATGCCGGACGCATTGAAGCTGACCTCGCGGCGCGTGCCGTCGATGTTGCGGCAGATCCAGCGCATCCAGGCGGTCAGCACCCAGGCCCAGCCGATGATGGTGATGGCCGAGACCACCATCGCCACGTACCAGCCGACATAGGCGACCGGGCTGCCCTTGAACGAGATCGGCAGGTCCTGGCCGCTCGAGCTGAGATGGCCGATGATCCAGCGCACGATCATCCAGCTCAGGAAGCCCTGCAACAGCAGCGAGAGCAGCGTCACGATGTTGCTGTTGGCCGCGCCGGCATAGGTCAGAAGGCCGAGCACGATGAAGACCCACCAGATGTCGAGCGGCTGTCCGGTGAAGGCGAAATGCGGCCGGCCCGGCACGCGGATATAGGGGATCGCAAAGCGGTACAGGCCGGTCGCGGTCCACGGCGCCGGGATGACGAGAATCTGGCCGATGAACATCAAGAGGCTGCGGCCGAACAGGCCCCAGATCGGGAAGTCGGCGGACAGCGTGCCGCCGCTATAGCTTCCGGACGCCACCACCGGCGGCGGTCCGCCGGCCTGCGGAAATGCCGGCGGCGCGCCGGCGCTCGGGACGAGGCCCGGAATCTCCCCGGCCTTCTGCCAGCCGGCCATGCCCTCGGTCCACACCAGGGTGTCGGCCCCCACCGTGCCCCGGGTGATCAGGTCGCGGAGCTGGGTTTCAGGCAGGGGGCCCTTTTGCTGGCCTTCGGATGCATAAAACCAGTTTCGGTTCGACATTTCTTGTTTCCTCGGGGCGCGCGCACAGGGACACGCGATAGGCGAAACGAACCAGCAAGAGCGCTGGCCGGGGCGGGAAAGCCACATTGTGGCCGAGCGTTTCCATTCCGTACAGTGAGGGAGCACACGCGCTGCGCATGTTTTCCGCTTCAACCTGCAAGTTTTTTATGCCATTTGCCCAGAAAGCTGCCAGATTTGGCGGACGCGAAGTGCCGCTCGGGGATGGCAAATTGCCGCTCCGGGAGGCAGCAGGTGCCGGCTCGCGGGACGGCAAGTGCCGCTCCGGGACGGGCGCACACGGAAAACCTCAAGGGAATGAAGGCCTGAACCATGAAACTCGTCGTCGCGATCATCAAACCGTTCAAGCTCGATGAGGTGCGCCAGGCGCTGACCGCGATCGGCGTCCACGGCATGACGGTGACCGAGGTGAAGGGCTATGGCCGCCAGAAGGGCCACACCGAGATCTATCGCGGCGCCGAATATGTCGTGAACTTCCTGCCCAAGCTTCGGATCGAGATCGCCGTCGATACCGAGCTCGCCGACAAGGCGGTCAGCGTCATCACCGAGCACGCCCGCACCGGCCAGATCGGCGACGGCAAGATCTTCGTGACGCCGATCGATCATGCGCTGCGCATCCGCACCGGCGAGACCGACAACGACGCGCTCTGAACCCTGGAGCCTGATCCCTCGCGACAAACGCGGAAAGCGTTTGCGCGGAGATCATGCCCAAACAAAACGATCGAGATCATCGCCGGCAACGACGCCGGCGCACGCCACAACCGCACACCAAGAAACGACGACCGCCGGGGAATGATGATGGGGGCACGAGCTCTTCGTGCAGCGATATCAGCTGCGCCGATCACTGCTGCAATCCTGTTCGCGCAAGCCACGCCGGCTTTCGCGCAAGACTCGGCATCCAGCTCCGGCGTCAACGCCGCCGACACCGCCTGGATGATCGTCGCCACCGCGCTGGTGCTGATGATGACGATCCCCGGACTGGCGCTGTTCTACTCCGGCATGGTGCGCAAGAAGAACGTGCTGGCGACGATGGCGCAGAGCCTCACCGCCGTTGCGCTCGTCTCGATCCTCTGGGTCACCTTCGGCTATTCGCTGAGCTTCGTCGGCGACGGTCCTTGGCTCGGCTCGCTCGATCGCTGGTTCCTGGCCGGCATCACCATGGACAGCATCAATCCGGCGGCGAAGACCATCCCCGAAGCGCTGTTCATGCTGTACCAGATGACGTTCGCGATCATCACGGTGGCGCTGGTCGCAGGCTCGGTCGCCGACCGCATGCGGTTCTCCGCCTATGTGCTGTTCTCGATCGGCTGGTTCATCTTCGCCTATGTGCCGCTGGCGCATTGGGTGTGGGGCGGCGGCTTCCTCGCATCAGCGGGCGTGCTGGATTTCGCCGGCGGTCTTGTGGTGCATCTCTCCGCCGGCATCAGCGGCCTGGTCGCGGCCAAGGTGATGGGCAACCGCCACGGCTATGGCCATGACAATCTTTCACCGTTCGATCTGTCGCTCGCGGTGGTCGGCACCGGCCTGCTCTGGGTCGGCTGGTTCGGCTTCAACGGCGGTTCGGCACTCGCGGCCAATTCGCGCGCGGTGATGGCGATCACCGCCACCCATCTTGCGGCCTGCGCCGGCGCGCTGACCTGGGGCGCGATCGAATGGGCGACGCGCCGCAAGCCGTCGGTGCTCGGCATGATCTCGGGTGCGGTCGCGGGGCTCGGCACCATCACCCCGGCATCCGGCTTCGTCGCGCCGTGGCACGGCGTCGTCATCGGCATCATTGCCGGCCTGGTCTGCTTCTGGGCCTGCACCTGGCTGAAGCATCGCTTCAAGTATGACGACTCGCTCGACGTGTTCGGCGTGCACGGCATCGGCGGCCTGACCGGCACGCTGCTTGCCGGCGTGTTCGCGGCCTCGGCGATCGGCGGCACGTCCGGCCTGCTCGAGGGCAATCCGAAGCAGCTGCTGATCCAGCTCTACGGCGTCGCGGTCACCTTTGTCTGGTGCGGCGGGGTCACCTTCGTGCTGCTCAAGCTGGTCAGCGCCTTCGTCCCGCTGCGCGTCTCGATGCAGCAGGAGCTCGAAGGTCTCGACATCTCCCAGCATGGCGAGGCGCTGCAGTAAGTAGCCGAGGCGGCGGTGGCAGCCGGACTCACGGGGCCAGGACGACGACACCGGCCACCGTGAGGGCGAATTTGTAAAACAACCCCATGCAAAGGACCCGAGCGCCGCGACGTCACGAAGTACGGCGCGAGCAAGGTTCGGGCTTGCACGACACATAAGTGTATGCTTATGTGTTGTCATGGTCGACACCGACATCTTCAAGGCTCTGGCCGATCCGACCCGCCGCAAGGTCTTTGAGAAGCTGGCCGGCGGCAGCCTGAACGCCAGCGCCTTGCGCGACGGACTTGAGATCAGCCAGCCGGCGATGTCGCAGCATCTGGCGGTGCTGCGCGCGGCAGGGCTGGTGCGCGAGCAGCGGCAGGGCCGCTTCGTGAATTATGAGGTCGACCCGGACGGCATCGCCAGCATCGGCACTTGGCTCGCCCGCTACCGCGCCTATTGGCCGAAGCGCATCGAAGCGCTCTCCGATCTGCTGAAGGACATGGATCAATGAGCGACACAGTTGAGCCTGATCATGCCGACGCCGACCTGGTGCTCGAATACGAGCTCGATGCACCGCCTGAAAAAGTCTGGCGCGCGGTGACCATTCCGGCCCTGCGCGAACGCTGGCTGCCGGATTGCGATCTCGCGGACGCTGAACCCCTCTCATCGATCGCTGGCGAAGAGGTGCGCTTCCGGCTGCGCGAGTCCGACCCGCCGTTTCGCGAAAGCCAAGTCACCTTCCGGATCGAGCCGAACGAGGCCGGCGGCACAAGGTTTCGCATCATCCAGCAAGCATGCGACATCAGGGGAAAGCAGCCGCAACCGGCCAACAGCAACAACCGCACAATGATGCGCGCGGCCTGATCCCCAACCTCACCTACCGAGACTTCATCACCTGCAGAAATGGAGGTCGCCGATGCGCGACATGATGCAACTCGTCCCTATGGTCGTCGAACAGTCGAGCCGCGGCGAACGTTCCTTCGACATCTATTCCAGGCTGCTGCGCGAGCGCATCATCTTCCTGAACGGCGAGGTCAATGATGCGATGTCCGGACTGGTCTGCGCGCAGTTGCTGTTCCTCGAAGCCGACAACCCCAACAAGCCGATCAACCTCTACATCAACTCCTATGGCGGCGTGATCACCAGCGGGCTTGCGATGTACGACACCATGCAGTTCATCAAGGCGCCGGTGCACACGCTGTGCATGGGCACGGCGCGCTCGATGGGGTCGTTCCTCTTGATGGCCGGCGAGCCCGGTCACCGCGCCGCGCTGCCGAATGCGAGCCTCCACGTGCATCAGCCGCTCGGCGGTTTCCAGGGCCAGGCGTCCGACATCCTGATCCATGCCACCGAGATGCAGGAGACCAAGCGGCGCATCATCCGGCTCTATGCGCAGCACTGCGGGCGCACCGAAGCCGACGTGGAACGGACCCTGGATCGCGATCACTTCATGTCCGCGCAGCAGGCGCTCGAATGGGGATTGATCGACAAGGTCTTCGCCGAACGCGACGCCGTCGAAAAACATGATCCGGTGCCGCGCTGATCTTCGTCGCTGGAGCGGCCAAACCGTTTCATGACAGCGCCATCGATTTAGGCTTCACCTCGGCATGCGGCACCGTGACCCGCACGGCATCGGGACGGCTCGATCCTCCGCGCCTGCCGCCGCCGCGGTGGTCGATCAAGCGCGCGACGACAGCGCGCCGCGCATGACGAGGCGTCAGCGAATGGTCGGCGTTCGGCAGCGTCAACCGCGTCACTCCGGGGATGCTTGTGAGCCGTTTGCCGTCCTGACCGAAATGCCGTGCGATCTCCTGCAGGCTGAGATCGCCGTCCGAGGTGACCATGAGGACGCGCACGCCGCGGCTACAAAGCTCGCGCATCCAGCGCTCGACGCGGTTACGACCAAGCAAGGCGGACGGATGCATCGCCGACAGCGTCGACTTGACGGCTTCCAATCCGCGCCGCACCAGCCGCCTGGCGCTATCTGACCCTGACAGCTTCCAGGCGGACCTGGTCGTCATCGCAGGCCCGTCCGCCGGACCGATCTGCTGCTGGCTTCCGCGATTCGCCTTGGAGGCTTCGTATGCTTTCCAGGCCGTAAGCTCCAGCGCGTAGGAACTGTTCCAGGCAAAGCAGAGCGGGTTGATCATGGTCAGGGCGCGGACGCGGCGGTCCGCGCGCGCAGTGTGAAAGGCCTGGAAGGCGCCCGAGCACGTGCCCACAAGCTCGACTTTGGCAAAGCCCGCCCGCTGCATCCAGTCAATCGCCGCGCTGACGTCGAAGCGGGTGCGGGAATCATAGAGGAACAGACGATTGCTCCCGGCATCGTCGCTCAGGCCGAGGCCCGGCAGGTCAATGCGTAGCGACGCCACGCCGGCGGCGGCAAGCTCGCGCGCCGCCTCGACCGTGCCGCGCGCCCAACCGACATGCGGCACGCCGCCGGAGTTGAGGAAGATGACCGGATCGGCCGCAGCATGGCCGTCACGTGGCCGGGTCAGCACGCCACAGATCAATGGCGCCTGCCTGATCACAACCGGCTCTTCCGTGTAGTGCGATCCCTCCAATAGCTCGCGGCCGGTCAAGGATTCGACGCCCTGAGCTACGCCGGCGACGGCCCGGTCGGACAACCAATCCGCCCAGCAATCGACAACGTCGGCCGGGATCCGGTTCGCGGTCGGGTCGCACACGAGCAGGTGATAGTCCTTGAACTCCGCGATTGTCGCGCCTTCGAAAGAAGTTCGACCGTCGCGGATTTCAGAGCCTGCCAACGGCTTTCCGTTCGCGATCAAAAGCATCGGCAGGGGCGGAAGGGCCGCGACGGCCCGCCGCCAATCCAGCCTCGACAGATCGGCGAGCGTCTCATGCGAAAGCCGGAAGCCGACGGCCTCGCGTCCCTCGGCGAACGTCGCGTCGCTTGCGGCGCTGTTGGCGAGCGACCCATCGATCACGCGCGACATTGCGGTGATTTCGCGCACATAGGTTTTGCCGGAACTCGGTGGCGCAAGCAGCGCAAGGCCTGCCACGTCGTCCCGCCCCGCCGCAGCGAGCGGGGCCAGCAGCGCGCCGAGACGGAAGCCGGCGAGGATGACATCCTCCACGCCGCAATCCCGCTTCAACCGGTCGATCGCCGCGCCGATGCTTGCGGTCCAGGCCATCACCCGGCCCGGCGCGGAATGGTCGCCGGCAGCGTCGCCACAACCGGGATAGTCAAACAGCAGGACAGGCAGGCCCCCCGCGGCCGCCCTGTCGGACAACAGCTTCAGGAATCGGCGACTGCACAGATCCTCATGACCATGCGCGCCGGCAATGACAACGCCCCGCCGCCCCTTCGCTACGTTCAGCCAGCCGATGGTATCGGCAAAGACAACTGGTTTCATGTCATGCTCCCGGCGGACTCCCTTGTCCGCACGACTTCCAATTCTTCCGCTCTCGGCACCTCGTAGCTCGCGTCGCGATCGGCATTGAGCGCTGTCACCGCGCCGCCAGGCGTCGCCAGGGACGGACCGTCAAGGCCGACCTCCCGCTCGATGCCCGGTATCAGGTGGAAATTGTTCTCCGTTGGAACGAACCGATCGTCCTGGATGGAGACGTGGTAGGCCGCGCGTTTGCAGGCCAGCCGCAGCCGCCACGCGTCCTTCCGACGCACCAAACTCACAGTCAGGCCGACGTCGCGCTGCGCGGTCATGACACCCGGCAGCACATGGAAGGCCTCGGCAAAGACCTTCCCGTCGTCGCCTTCCAGCCTTGCAACGGTGACCTCATGTCCGGGCGGCCCGAAGCGATAGGCGTAGGAAATATCGAAAAAGGCGCCGAGTACCGAGAAGGCCGAAAGCGACAGGCCGCTGTGCGCCGGCACGCTGATCGGTTGGCGCGCCGACACCACCGGCGTGACGCCGTCCCGCAGACAGGTCAGCGATAATGTCGCCCGAACGGTCTTCGCGGTATCGTTGATAGCATGGACGGTCAGCCCGTTGACGCCCTCGTCGCTCAGGATCAGCCGTAGCGGGGCAAATGCGCGCCTCAGCCCGTGCCAGACCGGCTTAGGCCGGCCGGTCGAATCGACCACGCCCCAACCCGCGCCCGGCCGCAAGTCCTTCCAGAAGAACAGCAGCGCTCCAGCCGTCGGCGAACAGGGTCTGCGCCATTCGTCGATGGTGCGCTCCACTATCTCGGTCGTCACCGCACGGGAGAGCTCGAGATAGCGTCTGGTATTTTCGATGCGCAGCCGGCGCGCGTCGACGGAAAAAAGCGTTTCCAGATAGTGCTCGCGCACATCCTCGAAGTCCCACGACGCGCCGACGTCGCGCGGCACACCCGCCTTCCAGCGCGGATCGTGCACCGGCGGCACCGGCAGATGCGCATCCAGCGTTGCCTGGTCAGGCACATTGGCAAAGGCAAGGCATTCGCTCGCGAAGCGTACTTCGGCGCGGCGCGCGTCATCCAGCGGGCGGCAATAGGCGCCGACCCCGTAATAATGCATCGGCCCGCCATCAGCCGTGAAAGGCAGGTTGCCGCCGGATGGCGATGACGTCACAAGCACCAGGTCGGGACGCTTCGCTTCGGCGATGGGGCGCACCACCTTGTCGAACCAGGGCGTCGGATCCATCGACATCGGCATGCCCATCATCGCCGCCTGCTGCGCCACCTCGCTGCCGCCGCACAGAACGGCGAGTGATGGCGAATGCCTGAGCCGCCCGAGCAAATTCCCGACCTCGCGCGAGAGCGACGCGCACCAGGCCTCGTCCTTCGCCGGATAGTCGAAATTGGCGAGCATCAGGTCCTGCCAGACCAGGATGCCCATCTCGTCGCAAAGCTCGTGAAACGCGTCGCCCTCGTAGACGAACGTGCCGCCGACCCTGAGCATGTTGACGCCCGCCCGTCGTGCAAGATCGAGGTCGCGCGCGATCTCTTCGCGTGAAGACGGCAGCCGCACCAGGTCGGACGGCGTCCACACCGCGCCACGACAAAAGACGGATACGCCGTTGACGACCAGCCGAAAGCCGCGTCCGTCGGTGCCGCGATCGATCTCGATATGCCGGAAGCCGACGCGGCCGAGCGTTACTCGCATCGAGCCGAGCGTGACGACAACCTCGTGCAACGCCGGATCGCCATGGCTGCTCGGCCACCATGGCGCAACGTTCGCAATATCCAGTTTCGCCGTCAGCCGCGTCGCTGTCTCTAAGGTCAATGCGGCGACAGCGCCCGCACAGGCGACCGTGGCCGGCGCGTCATCAAACGGCTCGACCAGCGTGATCGCGATGGAAAGATGCCCTGTTGTGCCGGCGAGGTCGGCCTGCATTTGCACATCGCGCACGCCTTGCCGGTTGGTATCGCGGATCAGCTTGATCGGTCGCCACGGTCCGACGATGTCGAAGCCAGGGGACCAACCCGGCATATGGCCGATCAGCGTGGTCCGTACGAGCCTCAGCCGCTGATCGTCGATCATGCGCGGCCGCCAGCGCGCACGCGGACCGGTCAGGGTTTCCAGATGGCGGTCGAGGCTGCGGAATGCGATGGCCAGTTGCTCGCCGCCGGCAAGCGTCAGGGCCACATCATGGCGCTCGAACATCGAGGTCGAGGACAGCACGAGGCGATCGTCGAGCCAGACCTCTGCAACCGTCGCCAAGCCGCCAAATACGAGACGGGCCGGGCCGGTGACGTCGAGCCGGCGACGATACCAGACGTCCTGGTCGTGCAGCGGAGTGGGATGGTTGCGGTCCCAGCGGCCAAGCCGTTCCAGCGCAGCAGCGGCCGTGCTGGGGCACGCCGCCTCCAGCCATTCGGCGCTGCCGTCGATCGCCGCCGGAGACGCCCACGCGCCGGCCGGCGAGACGACCATGCACCAGCCGCTGTCCAGAGGCTCGGCCGTGTCGGTCGTCGACACCAAAGCGTCCATACACATGCATTCCCATGACCGGCAGGCCGGTCCTACGCTGCCTTGCTGGCGAGATCCGCCATGCGACTGTCCAGAGCGTCCATCACCGTTTGCCAGGCCTTGGCCATCGGCCCGATGGCGTCCGCGAGCCCATCGAACCGATGCCGGGCCATGGCGCGGGCGAGCTTGAATTGCATGACCTTGGCGCCCTCGGCGATTGCCGCGGCGGCTTCGATCGCCTCGGCCAGACCGGTCTCGCCGTGCCGTCCCAGCCATTCCAGATGACCGGAGAGGAGTTCGAAATTGGCGCCCACCTGCCGCAACGTGTTGAAGGCGTAGATGTGAAAATACTCCGGTGACCGGGCAGCCAGTGCCTCGGCATGGCCGCCGAACACGGCCGCATAGGCATCGAGCGGATTGCGCTTCGGCCTGCGCCGCAGATGCTGCGCGAGGATTTCCGTGGCCGCACTGACCGGATCGCGCGAGGGGCGCGTGGTGTCGAACTTGACGAACTCGGCATAGGGAAACAGCGGCAGGCCGCCGGCCGGCGCGCCGTTGCGCTGCTCGAAAATGCCGTCATAGTCCTCGCCGTCCAGGGCGAAGTAGCCGTCGTTGTGGAAGTAGGCCATGTGGCGGCGCCCGGGAACGAGCACATTGACGCCGATCGTCGTCTTGGAATGGCCACTGCGATAGGTGATGCCCTTCGTGTCGGGCAGGTAGAAGGCATCGACCTCGACCAGCGGCAGCCGCCCGCGCTCGATCTGATTGAGAACGTGCGCCTCCAGACGATCGAACACGGACAGTTCCTGGATATCCAAGCCGGCCAATCGCTGCAGGTCGGCCGTCGGGAATTTGAAGAACGTGAACTGGTCGCCTTCGAAATCCTGCGCGACGGTGAAGCCGAGCGCCGCGACCGGGTCATTCCCAGTCGCATGCATGACCTCGATCAGAAGATCGACATAGCAATTGGTCTGCGGCCATCGCCGCTCCGCGTCGTGTAGCCGGTGCGGCTTGTAGTCGGCCGGATCGAGCCCGGCGATGGCACTCTGCATTTCAGTTGCCCCAAAGCGTGTCACGCACGGAAGCCGGCCATGCCTCGACCTCAGGGCCGTGATGGCGGAACAGCGCGAGCGCCACGCGCTCCAGCCCGAAGCCGACGCAGGCCGAGTGGCACAGGCTGCCATCCGCGAATTTGAGGCCCCAAGTCTGGCCAAAATGGTCGCGATGATAGTTGAAGGACAAGCAGGCCGTCGGTTTCTCGATACTGGTTACCGGGATCAGCAGCTCGAACTTGAGTCCCTCGTCGCGCTGGTTGTTGGCCATCATCTTGCCGCCGCGACCGAAGAACGGATCGTTGGCGAGATCAACCTCGCAGGGCAGGTCGAGGGATTCGATCATCGCCTTGCCGCGCTCCAGCCAGCTTTCGCGGAAGGCGCACACCTGCTCGGCCGTACCGATGCGGACGAATTCGCGCATACGGAACAGCTGCATGCGGGCGGGATCCTTGGAAGGCTCATGACGGAAGCAATAGGAGGAAAGCTCGAACAGCACACCGTCATCGGGCACCGGACCGCGCGCGGCAACGGTCGGATAGAGCGGATAGCAGGCGGCTGGCGTCAGCACGACGTTCGTCGCCTGCTGCAGTTCGGTCCAGTCCTCTCCCGCAGCCATCATGCCGAGAAGCTGCGCATGCTCGCGCTCGCCGCCCATGAAGGAATGCACGCAGCCTGCAAGCTGCGGGAAGCTTTTCATATAGCCACTGCCTTCAAGCGTGGCGCGGCTCATGCCCGGTGGGAAGTGGATGCGGGTTGCCTTGTCTGGCGCTCCGATGCTGGTCACGAGCCGCTCAAAGCGCTCGATCACGTCTTCGAAAACGCCGGAGCGGCCATAAAGCCCGTCTACTCCGGTCTTGAACAGGATGCTCTTGTCGAACAGGGTGTCGAGCAGGCTCTTGGCGTCGAACGTCTTGGCGTCCATCTCAACCTCTCAGGCTGGTGTCAAAGCGGCTCATCAGCAGGAGCGTCGCGGTGTTGGAAAGAATACGGTCGTTCGAAATCATCAGCGGCGCTGAGCTCACATCGCGCAGGTGCCTGCCGACGCTGAACGGCGTGCCATTCTTGTAGCCGACGATGCCGTTGATCAGCATGGCGAGCCGCACGATCGCCCCAGCCTTCTCGCTCGCAGCGACCTTCAACGCGTTGATCTCGGCGGTAAAGCCAATCGAGGAGAGCGCGTCGTCATTGCCCTTGGCCGCATCGAAGCGGTCAATGGCGGCCGTGAGATGACCCTTCATCTCCTGAAGCAGGGCGGCTGCCTCGGCGAGCCGAAGCGCACCCGGCGGCAGACTTCCATCCGCCTGCTTGCGCGCCGCAGCCTTGACGAATGCTTGCGCGCGATTGAAGGCATCGGTGGCGATACCGAACCAGGTCGCCGCCCAGAAGATATGCGAGCTCGCCAGCATCGACTGTGCCGCGATCTCCGAGAACGGCTTGGGGAAAATCTGCGCCGCGTCACCGTGCGCGACGAGATGAAAACCGTCCGAACAGGTGCCGCGCATTCCGAGCGTATCCCATACGGAGGTGCGCTCCAGCGTGCGGTTCAGGTCCGCGGGAATGACAACCATCACCTGATCGGAGCTTGCCGCGTCGGGAGCGCGCCGCGCCGTGGCAAGAATCGCGTCGGCGTGGCGGCCGTAGGAAATAACCGTTGCTTCCTTTGTCAGCGAGAAGCGGCCGTCTGCCACTTCGACCGCACAGATCGAATTGCGCAGATTGCCGCCGATGCCGGCTTCCGTGGTCGCCGAGGCCATTAGCAACTGCTCCGCCGCAATGCGGCGCATATAGGCCAGATGCCAGTCGCTGGCGCCGCCATGGCTGACGAAGCTCGACGTCTTGATCTGGTGCATGGCGTAGATCATGGCGCTCGAGCCGCACGCCTGGGCGAGCTGAACGATCAGCTCCGCGATCTCCACCGTGCCCAATGCCTCCCCGCCATGCTCGACGGGAATCGCGACGCCGAGCAGGCGCTCGCGCTTCAATGCTTCGATGGTATCGGCCGGGAAGCGGCCCTCACGGTCTACCGCATCGACCTGCTGCGCCGCCACCTTGGCGACCAAACGCATGCGCTCGGCCGGCGTGGCGGCAGAGGCCGGCACGGGCTCTTTCTTTCTCACCACGTTCATGGTTTTACGCCGCCCGCTGTGTCAGCCGTGAAACGGCGTCGGCGACGTTGGCGAGCGACGAGAAGGTCCGTCGCGTGAGCATCGCCTCGGGAAATTCGATGTTGAACTCTTCCTCGAGCGCCAGCATCACCTGCACGGTGGCGAAGGATGTCAGCCCTGCGTCATAGAGATTCGTGTCGTCGGTGATTGTGTTGAAATCCAGCGAAATCATCGGCTGCTGCTCGAGCAGCGCGCGGATACGATCAATCATTGGTTGCCCCACCTGTCATTGAAGTTCTTATGCGGCGGGAATAGCGCAACGACGGCAACCGCGGCGTTAACGCCGGAACGACAATGTTACAGACAGCTAACGATCGGTAACGAGCGCCGGCAAAAGTCCAGCATTTGCTGTCCTGGCGGGCGTACCTGATGCGAGCCCTTGTCCGCTTCGCACAGAACGACGCGGCGAGGATGCCCGCAACTGTCTTCGCGCCGGTCCCGTTTCGGGTGGGAACCCAAACAAGCCGATGAAACCCAATATCAAATTCCCATCGCGCAATCGTCCGACAGACGCGAATGGCGAAATGATCGAGAGGGTGTTCGCGGACCGCGGGGCGGGCCCGGAAGCCCTCGCCGGATACCGCCTGCTGCCCCGCGGCTGAGCAGAATTGTGTCCGGAGTTAGCCGTGCCTGCGTTCTAGACAGGCCTGACCATATTTTAGGCGCGGCGGAATAGCGCAGGGGCACCTCCCACCCGTAAAGCGGGAAAAGGTCCGGATTCATAATCCATTAGCGAACTCCGGCCGTTTGGCACGGCATTTGATTCTAAGGGTCCAGGCTGTGCCCGCGTAGTGGATGTCCTCCGCGTGGTGAACCTCAGTCGAAACTCCCGGTGTTGATTCGCACCGGGCCCAAGCGGGGATAGGACTCATGAAAATTGTTATGGCGATCATTAAGCCATTCAAGCTCGAAGAGGTCCGTGACGCCCTGACCGCCATTGGCGTTCACGGTCTCACGGTGACGGAAGTCAAAGGCTACGGCCGTCAGAAAGGCCACACGGAAATCTATCGCGGCGCCGAATATGCCGTGAGCTTCCTGCCGAAGATCAAGATCGAGGTCGCGGTCAATTCCGATCAGGTCGACAAAACCATCGACGCCATCACCTCCGCCGCCAAGACCGGCCAGATCGGCGACGGCAAGATCTTCGTCATCAGCCTCGAACACGCCGTGCGCATCCGCACCGGCGAGGCCGATGCCGCGGCCCTCTGATTTCGCGCTCAAACCTTAAGACCTCAGGAGTGAAATAACATGACGTTCAAGCGTCCCTATGGCGCGGGACTGGCGGCCCTTGCAGTCGGCCTGTTCGCCGCGACCGCCGCCTACGCCGAGCCGACCGTCAACAAGGGCGACAACGCCTGGATGCTGACCTCGACGGTGCTGGTGCTGCTGATGACCATCCCGGGCCTCGCGCTGTTCTACGGCGGCTTGGTCCGCTCCAAGAACATGCTCTCGGTGCTGGCGCAGGTGTTCTACACGGTCTGCCTCGTCACCGTGCTCTGGGCCCTCTACGGCTACAGCCTCGCTTTCACCGGCGGTTCCGACTTCATCGGCGGCTTCTCCAAGGCGTTCCTGATGGGCGTCACGCCGGACTCGAAGGCGGCGACCTTCTCGGTCGACGCCAACATCTCGGAGCTCATCTACATGTGCTTCCAGATGACGTTCGCGGCGATCACGCCGGCCCTCATCGTCGGCGCCTTCGCCGAGCGCATGAAGTTCGCGGCGATCGCGCTGTTCATCCCGCTCTGGGTCACCCTGATCTACTTCCCGATCGCGCACATGGTCTGGTACTGGCCGGGCCCGGACGCGATCCAGGATGCCGCCAAGGCGCTCGCCGCTGCGGCTGACGGCGCGGCCAAGACCGCGGCGCAGGCCAAGCTCGACGAGATCAACGCCGACGCCGGCTGGATCTTCAAGAAGGGCGCGATCGACTTCGCGGGCGGCACCGTCGTGCACATCAACGCGGGTATCGCCGGCCTGGTCGGCGCGCTGCTGATCGGCAAGCGGACCGGCTACGGCAAGGAGCTGATGGCTCCGCACTCGCTGACCATGACCATGATCGGCGCCTCGCTGCTCTGGGTCGGCTGGTTCGGTTTCAACGCCGGCTCCAACCTCGAAGCCAATGGCGGCGCTGCGCTCGCCATGACCAACTCCTTCGTGGCCACTGCCGCGGCGGCGCTGGCCTGGATGTTCGCGGAATGGATCATCAAGGGCCACCCCTCGCTGCTCGGCGCGCTCTCGGGCGCGGTCGCGGGCCTCGTCGCAGTGACCCCGGCGGCCGGCTATGCCGGTCCGATGGGCGCCATCGTGCTCGGCCTCGTGGTCGGCGTGGTCTGCCTGTTCTTCTGCACGGTCGTGAAGAACGCGCTCGGCTATGACGACTCGCTCGACGTGTTCGGCGTCCACTGCGTCGGCGGCATCGTCGGCGCGCTCGGCACCGGCATCCTGGTCAACCCGGCGCTCGGCGGTGCAGGCATCATCGACTACACCGCGATCCCTCCGAAGGTCGCCGATTATGACTTCGCGGCGCAGATGATCTCGCAGGTTTGGGGCGTCTGCACCACGCTGGTGTGGTCGGGCATCGGTTCGGCGATCCTCTACAAGATCGTCGACGTGATCGTCGGCCTGCGCGCCAACGTCGAGACCGAGCGTGAAGGCCTCGACATCACCGAGCATACGGAGCGCGCCTACAACATGTGAGTTCTCCCGGGACTCTGGCTCCCTCCGGGGCCGGGTCCAGAACTACGGTTCGGGCACATACCCGGCAATGTCCGGACCGTTGAGGGGCTCCAGCGCAAGCTGGGGCCCTTTTCTTTTTTCCGCGGCTTGAGAAAATATTGTCGGAATTGCCTGCCATTGTGGAATGACAGGCCACAAACAACGAAAACGGGAGGACGTCATGAAGGTGCAGGGCAGATGCTATTGCGGCAATGTGCGCTATGAGGCCGAGGGCGAGCCGATGATGGCGGCGCAGTGCCTGTGCCGGGAATGCCAGTACATCACGGGCGGCGGACCGAACATGTTCATGGCAATGCCGACCACCGGCTTCAAATACACCGCCAGCGAGCCCAAGCAGTTCACCCGCAAGGATCTCGACCGCGCCGTGACCCGGGAGTTCTGCCCGGAGTGCGGCACGCATCTCGTGACCAAGGTGCCGGGCCTGCCCGCCACCATCCTGAAGGTCGGCACCTTCGACGACCCCTCGGTGTTCACCCCGCAGATGACGATCTACACCTGCGACAAGCAGACCTTCCACCACCTGCCCGAAGGCAAGCCATCGTTCGAGAAGCTGCCGGCGCGGTAGCCGCCACCCATCGCGCGCGTAGCCCGGATGGACCGGCAAATTCGAATCGTCATGGCCGGGCTTGCCCCGGCCATCCATCCCGCTTCGCAAGATTCTGGCCTAGTCGATGGATGCCCGGGTCAAGCCCGGGCATGACAAGTTGTGGGTCACGCCATGGAGCCGCGTCAGTCGATCAAAACTTCCTCATCCGGCAGCTCGCTTGGCGCGCCGTTGCACAAATAGCGCTCCAGGATGTCGGCAAGCGACAGCGGCGTCAGGCGCTCGCTCGCACCGGATAGGTCGGCGATCGGCCACCAGCGGAAGCAATCGAGCACGCGCGCCTCGGCTTCGTCGGCCATCACCGGCGTGAAGCGATCGGCGTGCACGATCCGGTATTCCTCTTTCTGCGAGATCCGCCGGCGGCCCCAGTTGAAGGTGTGGTGACGCCGCCAGACGGCGGGCCCGAGCTCGAAATCGACCAGCCCCAATTCCTCGGCCAGTTCCCGCTGCAGCGTCGCTTCAGCCGTCTCGCCATCCTCGACGCCGCCGCCCGGCGCGATCCAGAAGCAGTCGACGCCGTGCGGCGGGCGAATCCGCATCAGCAGGACTTCGCGCTCGCCGGTGATGATGAGCGCCCGGATGGCGCGGCGATGGATCATGTCTCGGAGCAATTTCGATGAGGTTTTCTGGGGTGAGCACTGATATCACGCGCCGCCGATCGTGCCGCGCCGCCGATGGTTAATCGCGTCTTAACCTCGCCCTATCTATGGTGACTTGATCGGTTTACGGTCGGCGCCCCTACCCTCCGTCCGCAGTGAAAGTGCTGGCATTTCAATCATGGCAATGACCGCCTCATCCGGCTTGGCGCAGGGCGCCGGCGATGTCGCATCCGCCGGCCAGGCCGAGCGTTCCCCTTTCCTGCGCACGACCGAGCTGCTGGCGCCGTATCAGCCCGCCAAGCCCTTGATTACGCTGTCATTAGGCGAGCCGCAGCACCCGGTGCCCGATTTCGTCGGACCGGTGCTGGCAAAGCATACCGCCGAGTTCGGCCGCTACCCGATCGCCAAGGGCATCGAGCCGTTCCGCCGCGCCGTCGCGACCTGGCTGGGAAGCCGGTTCCAATTGCCGCGGCCGGTCGATCCCGAGAGCGAGGTGATGGTGCTGAACGGCAGCCGCGAGGGGCTGTTCTTTGCCGCGATATCAGCCTCGCGCTACGTCGCGCCGCGCAAGGGCCGGCCGGCGATCCTGATGCCGAACCCGTTCTATCCGGCCTATGGCGCCGGCGCCCGCGCGGCCGGCTGCGAGCAGATCTACCTGCCGACCACGCTCGGCAACGGTTTCCTGCCCGACCTCGATTCGATCGACGAGGCGACGCTGGCGCGCACCGTCGCGTTCTTCATCGCCTCGCCCGCCAATCCGCAGGGCTCGGTCGCCTCGCGCGCCTACTTCACACGGCTGAAAGAGCTCGCCGATCGCTATGGCTTCATCATCCTGAGCGACGAGTGCTACTCGGAAATCTACACTCGCGAGGCGCCGGGCAGCATTCTCGAATGCGCCGGTCCCGACTTCAGCAATGTCGTGGCGTTCCAGTCGCTGTCGAAGCGCTCGAACCTGCCGGGCATGCGCGTCGGCTTTGCCGCGGGCGATAGGAAGTTTCTGGCCGCATTCCACGAGCTGCGCAATGTCGCCGCACCGCAGGTGCCGGTGCCGCTGCAGCATGTCGCGGTCGCCGCCTATAGCGACGAGGCGCATGTCGAGGAGAACCGCCGGCTCTATCGCATCAAGTTCGATTTCGCCGACCAGATCCTCGGCAACCGCTACGGCTACAAGCGTCCCGCCGGCGGCTTCTGCGTCTGGCTCGACGTCTCCGGGCGCGGCGGCGACGAGGCGGCGGCGGTCAGGCTCTATCGCGACGCCGGCGTGCGCGTGATTCCCGGCAGCTATCTGGCGCGCCAGCAGAACGACGGTTCCAATCCGGGCGCGGGCTATATCCGCCTCGCGCTCGTCTCCGACAGTGAATCGACGGCCGAGGCGATGCATCGCCTGGTCGAAACCCTGGGTTAATCGCGAAGCGCGAAGATTGAGTATGCCAGCGATCGAACGTGTCATCCCCCTGGTCGGCCATCTGCCGCTCTCGCTCCGCGAGGCGCTGGCGCGACGGCTGCGCGAACTCACCGGGCTCGGCCTGATCGCGCTGTCCGGCGCCATCACGGCGGCGCTGATGACCTGGTCGGTGCAGGATCCGTCGCTGAGCCACGCCACCTCGCGCGCGATCCGCAACGTGCTCGGCTATCCCGGCGCGATCGGCGCCGACCTCCTGATGCAGATTCTCGGTCTCGGCGCGATCATGCTGGTGCTGCCGGTCGCGGTGTGGGGCTGGCGGATGCTGACGCATCGCCCGTTCGATCGCGAGGCGCTGCGGCTCGGCTGCTGGATCCTGTGCACGGTGATCGCGGCGGGCTTCGCCAGCTGCTGGCCGCACAACACCGCATGGCCGCTGCCGACCGGGCTCGGCGGCGTGGTCGGCGACGCGCTGCTGCGTGCGCCGGCCGTCGTGTTCGGCCCGCCCGGCTTCATCTATCGCGTCGTGCTCGGCCTGATCCTGTTCGTCGCGATGGCGGCAAGCTTCCTGTTCGCCTGCGGCTGGGGTGCCAAGGAGCAGGACGACGAGCTGACGCCGATCTCCGACGACGACGAGCCGTTCGTCGAGGAAGAAGACAACGACCGCAGCTCGGTCTCGCTGGGCTGGCTGTTCCATGCGCTGATGAGCGCCAAAGCGCGGCTCGGCTGGCTGCTGACCACCGCCTACAAATCGCTGATCTCGAGCGGAGCCCAGAGCCGCAGCGCTGCGTTCGAGCGCCAAGAGCCGAATATCGGCGGCGGCCGCTCGGCGCCCTCGATCGCGCCCGCGCATGAAGACCATGATGAGGACGAGGCTGAAGCTTTCGACGACGATGAGGAAGAGGAGGACGAGGAGGACGAAGCTCCCGCCGCCCGCGCCCCGCGCAAGAAGGCCGAGCCGAAGCCGAAGAAGAAGAATTCCGACAAGTTCGAGCTGCCCTCGGTCTCCGTGCTCAGTGCGCCGAAGGCCAGCGATCGACAGCCGCTGAGCAAGGCCGAGCTCGAAGCCAATTCGCGCTCGCTCGAGGGCGTGCTGCAGGACTTCGGCGTGCGCGGCGAGATCGTCAAGGCCAATCCCGGCCCGGTGGTCACGCTGTACGAGCTCGAGCCGGCGCCCGGCATCAAGTCGTCGCGCGTGATCGGGTTGTCCGACGACATCGCGCGCTCGATGAGCGCGCTGTCGGCCCGCGTCGCGGTCGTCGCCGGCCGTAACGCGATCGGCATCGAGCTGCCCAACGCGCATCGCGAGAAGGTCTATCTGCGCGAGCTTCTGGTCGCCAAGGAAAGCGTCGATTCGGTTGCGAAGCTGCCGCTGTGCCTCGGCAAGACGATCGGCGGCGACCCCGTCATCATCGATCTGGCGCGCACGCCGCATATGCTGATCGCCGGCACCACCGGCTCCGGCAAATCGGTCGCGATCAACACCATGATCCTGAGCCTGGTCTACCGGCTGCGGCCGGATCAATGCCGCCTGATCATGGTGGATCCGAAGATGCTCGAACTCTCCGTCTATGACGGCATCCCGCATCTGTTGACGCCCGTCGTCACCGATCCGAAGAAGGCGGTGGTGGCGCTGAAATGGGCCGTGCGCGAGATGGAAGAGCGCTACAAGCGGATGGCCAAGCTCGGCGTGCGCAACATCGACGGCTACAATGCGCGCCTCGTCGAAGCCAAGGCCAAGGGCGAAGAGCTGACGCGCACCGTCCACACCGGCTTCGACAAGGAGAGCGGCAAGGCGATCTACGAGGAAGAGAAGCTCGACCTCGAGCCGCTGCCCTACATCGTCATCATCGTCGACGAGATGGCCGACCTGATGATGGTCGCCGGCAAGGACATCGAAGGCGCGGTGCAGCGCCTCGCGCAGATGGCGCGCGCCGCCGGCCTGCATGTCATCCTCGCCACGCAGCGTCCGTCGGTCGATGTCATCACCGGCACGATCAAGGCGAACTTCCCGACCCGGATCGCCTTTCAGGTGACGTCGAAGATCGACAGCCGCACCATCCTTGGCGAGATGGGCGCCGAGCAGCTGCTCGGCCAGGGCGACATGCTCTACATGGCGGGCGGCGGCCGCATCAGCCGCGTGCACGGCCCGTTCGCCTCGGACGAGGAAGTCGAGAAGGTCGTGCGTCACCTCAAGACGCAAGGCGCACCGGAATATCTCGAAGCCGTCACCGCGGAAGAGCCGACCGACGAGGACGGCGCCGTGTTCGATGCCACCGGCATGGGCGGCGACGGCGGCGGCGATCTGTTCACGCAGGCGGTTGCGATCGTCAAGCGCGACCGCAAGGCGTCGACCTCCTACATTCAGCGCCGGCTGCAGATCGGCTATAACCGCGCGGCCTCGCTGATGGAGCGAATGGAACTTGAGGGCATCGTCGGCCCGGCGAATCACGCCGGAAAGCGCGAAATCCTGGTCGGGGAGGAAGAAGGCCAGTTCTGATCGGGGCGATCATCACGGAAAAACCATATCTCCCTCGGAAGAGGCGGGATAAAATCCGGCGCAGCGGGACGAGCGTCGAACAGAGACCTGACATATCTGATGGCAAAACACCTCATTGACCGCGGCATGCGCACTGCGCTCGCTCTTCTCGTCACCGCCGCGATCGCCGGCGCTGCGACCGCGCAGAATGCGCCGCCCCCGAAGCCCGCACCCAACGCCGGATCCAAGGCTGCGCCAAAGAAGGACGCCGGCGCGCAAACCAACGCGGACAAGGGCCCGACCACGACGGGCGCCACCCAGGCACCGCCGAACCCGGTGATTCCCGACCCGCGCCGCAACGTGCCCGCCAACATCTTCCAGACCTTCGACGCCAACCAGAAGGCGCAGGCGGCCAAGGTCTCGGCCTATCTCTCGTCGCTGCAAACGCTGGTCGGAAATTTCGTTCAGGTCGGCCCCGACGGCACCAAGACCAAGGGCGATTTCTACATCCAGAAACCCGGCAAGCTGCGCTTCGAATATGACGATCCGAGCCCGGTCGAGGTGATCGCCGACGGCTCCTCGGTCGCGGTGCGCGACCGCAGGCTCGCCACCCAAGACGTCTATCCCCTGTCGCAGACCCCGCTGCGCTATCTGCTGTCGGACCGCATCGACCTGATGAAGGACACCAACGTCATCAGCGTCACCGCCGACGACGTGTTCGTCAGCATCACGATCGAGGAAAAGCAGGCGCTGGTCGGCACCAGCCGCTTCCTGCTGATGATCGGCGCCAAGGACGGCAAGCTCAAGCAGTGGACCGTCACCGACCCGCAGGGCTACGACACGACCGTTGCGGTCTACAATCTCGACGCGACGCAGAAGCCCGATCCGGCGCTGTTCAAGATCGACTTCACGACCTATCCCGGCACCTCGCCGGGCTGACCGCCTTTCCTTCTCCCTCGCCCCGCTCTTGCGGGGAGAGGGTTGGGGTGAGGGGCTGCCTCCACGAATCCGAAAGACGCGAGTACGTGGTGAGTCCCCCTCACCCGGATCACATTGCGCTTCGCTCCATGCGATCAGACCTCTCCCCGCAAGCGGGGCGAGGTGGGAGCCTCCCTGTGGACAATTGAAATCCGCACCGAGAACCGTGCTAAGACGCGGTCCTCATGCGGTTCTCCGTCACCACCTGGAACATCAATTCGGTGCGCCTGCGCATCGACACCGTCGCCAAGTTCATCAAGAGCGCGCGGCCGGATGTGCTGTGCCTGCAAGAGACCAAATGCATCGACGATGCGTTTCCGCTCAAGCGCTTCAAGCGGCTCGGCTATGAGCACGTCGCGCTGAACGGACAGAAGGGCTATCACGGCGTCGCCATCGTCTCGCGCCTGCCGTTCGAGACGACCGACATCAGGACGTTCTGCGACAAGATCGATTCACGACACATCTCGGTGTCCTTCGGCGAGAAGGCGCAGCTGTCAAAGCCGCTGGTGCTGCATAATTTCTACGTGCCGGCCGGCGGCGACATTCCCGATCCCGCGCTCAGTCCGAAATTCGAGCACAAGCTGCAATTCCTCGACGAGATGAAGGCCTGCGAGCCGCTGCATCCGCGCGGCGACGACCGCCACATCCTGGTCGGCGACCTCAACGTCGCGCCGCATGAGAACGACGTGTGGTCGCACAAGCAGCTGCTCAAGGTGGTCTCGCACACGCCGGTCGAGACCGAGAAGCTGCTCGCCGCGCAGGCGCATGGCGAATGGTTCGACATCGCGCGCGAGCGGATCCCGATGTCGGAAAAGGTCTACACCTGGTGGAGCTACCGCGCGGCGGACTGGACCGTCGGCGATCGCGGCCGACGGCTCGATCACATCTGGGTCTCGCGCGCGCTGAAGGATCAGGTCAGCGATTTCAAGATCACCCGCGACGCCCGCAGCTGGGAGCGTCCGTCGGACCACGTGCCGGTGACGGCGGTGATGGAGGTTTAAGGGCGCCGCCGACCCTCGACCCGTCATCCTGAGGAGCGTGGAACGCGCGTCTCGAAGGGTGCACGGCCCGGCTGGTGGCCGTCGACCCTTCGAGGCTCGCCCAGCGGCGCAATTGCGCCGCACGGCTCGCACCTCAGGGTGACGGTTCAATGACCTTGCGGAATGACGCGCGGAAAGATCACGTGCTCAACTTCCCGCCCGCCATCAGGATATCGCTTGCGAGCTGGCTGGTGCGCAGCGCGAGCTCGTCGCGCAGGCGGCGGGCCGCGGCGGGATCGCTTTCCAGCACGCGCTGGAACAGGCTGCGCGCGACGCGGATCACCGAACCGCGCTCCAGCGCGGTGGCGGTCGACGGCCGCTTCATCGCGACGATCAAGGCGAGCTCACCGATCAGCGCGCCGGGGCCGGCGATGATCTCGGCGCCGCCTTCCTCGACGCGGAAGGTGCCGCGCTGCACGACATAGCCGGCGTCCGCAGCGTCGCCGGCCTTGAACAGCACGTCGCCTGCGTTGAAATCACGTTGCTCGGAGCCGATCGCCAGCATGCGCAAGGAGCTCTCGCCCAACAGACGCATTGTCGGGACCCGCTCGAGCAGGGCTACGTCATCATCGATCGACATTCAGGTCCGGTAACCGCGGTGCGCCTCGATTTCACGAATCGTTGAGCGCGAAGCGTATCACGGCACCAGCTTGTAGCCACCGGCTTCCGTCACCAGGATTTCCGGGTTGGCGGCATCCTTCTCGATCTTCTGGCGGAGGCGGTAGATGTGGGTTTCCAGCGTGTGGGTGGTGACACCGGAATTGTAACCCCAGACTTCCTGGAGCAGGGTCTCGCGCGACACCGGCATCTGGCCGGCGCGGTAGAGGAAGCGGAGGATCGCGGTTTCCTTCTCGGTCAGCCGCACCTTCCTTGCATTGGCGCCGGTCAGCATCTTCGAGCCGGGCCGGAACGAGTAGGGGCCGACCGAGAACACCGCGTCCTCGCTGGCCTCGTGCTGGCGGAGCTGCGCCCGGATGCGGGCCAGCAGCACCGCGAACCGAAATGGCTTCGCCACATAGTCGTTGGCGCCGGATTCGAGCCCCAGGATCGTATCGGAATCGGTGTCGTGGCCGGTCAGCATGATGATCGGGGCCTTGAAGCCGCCCTTGCGGAGCGAGCGGACCACTTCGCGGCCGTCGGTGTCGGGCAGGCCGACGTCCATCAGGACCAGATCGGGGGAATTGGCTTTGGCGGCAGTGGCGCCCTTGGCGCCGGTGTCGACTGCGGAGGCTTCGAATTCCTCGTGCAGCGACAGCTGCTCGACCAGCGTATCGCGCAGATCGGTATCGTCATCCACGATCAAGATCTTGCGGGCATTGGCCATAGGTACAATCCTTCGGGGGCGGGCGGTCAGAAGCAGAGGACGCTTATGGCCGTAACATCGGCTAGATATGTGTTCAGGTAGGCGATTGTTACCGATTCACAAGGCAACGCAGTCTACCTCAAATCCGGCGGGGCAGGACGTGAATGTCCTGTAATGCCGGGAGATAGGATGTTCTGAACCTCCAAGGCAAGCTCAGTTTGGAACGATTCTTAAGAGAAGGTCAGCTATTTCAATCACTTATATGACAGCCAAACGTGATCGCCCGCTCTCCATCATCGAGGTCCGAGCAGCCGCCGGCGACCCGCGCCGGGGCTGGCTGTCGGCTGACGGCTGGACCGTGCCGGTGGCGCTCGGACGCGGCGGAATCCTCGCCAACAAGCGCGAGGGCGACGGCGGCACGCCGCGCGGCGTCTTCCATCCGCGCCAGCTCTGGTGGCGCGCCGACCGGCACCAGCGTCCGGCGACTTTCCTGCCGACCCGGCCGATCCGCCGCGAGGACGCCTGGTGCGAGGACCCCGCCGACCGTCACTACAACCAGCCGATCCGGCTCGATCGGACGCAGGGCGGCGACCGCCTGACTCGCGAGGATCATCTCTACGACTTCATTGTCGAGATCGATCATAACGCCGCGCCGCGCGTCGCCGGTCGCGGCAGCGCGGTGTTCCTGCATCTGGCGCGGCCGAATTTCTCGCCGACCGCAGGCTGCGTCTCGATGACGAAGACCTCGATGCTGCGGCTGTTGCGGCGGATGTCGCCGCAGACCCGGATCGTTATTGGGTAGGGTGGTGGAATAGCTCAGCATCGGTTTTCCCACGCGACAGACGCGACGCGTTTGTGCTGAGATCGTGCACACCAGAAAATAATTCCCGCGGGAGCGAAACAGCATGCTCGACAACAACAAGATCGCCGCCGCCTCGAAGATCCTGCACGATCACTGGCACGCCGGCACCAAGCTCGCAGCGCTCGATGGCGCAATTCGGCCGCGCGATCGCGCCGAGGGCTATGCGGTGCAGGCCGAGCTGGAAAAGACGTCGCGCGAAAAACTGTTCGGCTGGAAGATCGCGGCGACCAGCGCGGCCGGCCAGAAGCACATCAATGTCGCGGGACCGCTGGCGGGGCGCATCCTCGCCGAGACGTTGATACCGGATGGCGGCACCGCGTCGATGCAGGGCAACGAAATGCGCGTCGGCGAGCCGGAATACGCCTTCCGCATGGCGCGCGATCTCGCGCCGCGCACAACGCCTTACAGCGTGCAGGAGGTGCTGGAGGCCGTCGGCACGCTGCATCCGGCGATCGAGATTCCGGATTCGCGTTTCGCCGATTTCGTCGCCGCAGGCGAAGCGCAGCTGATCGCCGACAATGCCTGCGCGCATCTGTTCGTGCTGGGACCAGCAACGACATCCAACTGGCGCGCGATCGACCTGGTTGAGGACCGCCCCGTCATCACGCTGCGCGGCGAGCGCTATATCGGCCATGGCAAGAACGTGCTCGGCGATCCCCGCGCAGCGCTCGCCTGGTGCGCCAACGAACTGCGCGCGCTCGGGCTGACCTTGCGGGCAGGCGAGGTCGTCACCACCGGTACCTGCCACCCACCGCTGCCGATCGCAGCCGGCGATGAATTCGCGGCCGATTTCGGCGCGATCGGAAAGGTGTCGGTGCGGTTCGCTTGAGCCGCGCACGCGCCACACACACCAATGTCGTCCCTGCGAAAGCAGGGACTCATAACCACCGAAGTGAATTGTTGTCCGCCGATCTGGCCGCGTGTCCCTTGCAATGGCCGCGGAGTATGGGTCCTGGCTTTCGCCAGGACGACACTAGTTATGCGGTACCGTCCGCGTCCCGAAGATCGCCGAGCCCACCCGCACATGGGTGGCCCCCATCTGGATCGCGACGGCAAAGTCCGCGCTCATGCCCATCGAGAGATTCGTCAGCCCGTTGCGTGCGGCGATCTTGGCGCAGAGCGCGAAATGCGGCGCCGGCGCCTGGTCGACCGGCGGGATGCACATCAGTCCCGAGATCGGCAGGCCGTAGGTGTCACGGCATGCCGCGATGAAGGTATCCGCGTCCTGCGGCGCGACGCCGGCCTTCTGCGGCTCCTCACCGGTATTGATCTGGACGAACAGTTCCGGGTGCTTGCCTTGATTTTTGATTTCCTTGGCTAACGCTTCGCAAATGCTCGTGCGGTCGACCGAGTGGATCGCATCGAACAGCGCGACCGCCTCCTTGGCCTTGTTCGACTGCAACGGCCCGATTAGATGCAGCTGCAATCCCGGATGAACCTGGGTTAGCGCCGGCCACTTGCCCTTGGCCTCCTGGACGCGATTTTCGCCAAATACGCGCTGTCCGGCGCCAATAATCGGCAAAATTGCGTCGGCCGCGAACGTCTTCGACACCGCGATCAAGGTCACCGACGCGCGGTCGCGCCGCGCTTCCTTGCAGGCATGCGCGATCTCGCGTTCGACGGCGGCTAGGCCATGTGGTGAATCGGCCGGTAACGGCGTGGTCGGGCTTTGCGTCATGCTTGTGCCGTTCTCTGACAGGTGCGGGGGGTTGGCTCGAATTTTACCAAATTCGGGAAAGGCTTTTTGAAGCCCTGCATTCTAACTTGCGCACGGGCAAGGGAATAGAATGTCGGGCGTCACTTTCAACCGCAACCGGGTCAGGCTCAAGAAGGTTCTGGGAATTCGTGCCCGGCTGGCCTTGCTTGCGCTGATGCTGGTCGCGCCCCTGATGCTGGACCGCGTCCGCACCCTGGAGGATTCCCGCAGCAAGCAGGTCGCGCAGGCCGCGGCCGGCTATGCCAGCCTCACCGCGCATGCCGCGGAAACCCAGCGCGAGGTGGTCTCCTCGGTCGAGACCATGCTGAAGTCCGCAGCCTACATCCGCGCCTCCGGCGGCATCGCGCAGAGCTGCGAGGTGCTGCGCGCCAGCCTGCCGACGGTGCTGCCCTGGATCCGCAGCATCATGTTCGTCTCCAGGGACGGGCTGGTGCAGTGCTCGACCCTCAACGTCCAGGTCGGCCTCAATGTCGGCGACCGCGAATATTTCAAGAAGGCGCAGGACAACCGCGGCTTCGTGTTCAGCGACTATCTGCGCGGCAGGACCAACGGCCGCCCGATGATGATGGCCGCCTATCCGGTGGCCGCGATCAATCCGGAGCAGGATGCCGTCGTGGTCGCCGGCATCAATATCGACTGGCTGTCGCAGATCATGGCCAATCTCGGCGGCCAGCCCGGCATGTCGGCCGTGCTGGTCGACTCTACCGGCGTCGTGATCGCCGCGCCTGCGGATCACGCGAGCCTGATCGGCCGCTCGCTCGACACCATCCCGCTGATGGCGGCGATCGCCGAGAAGGCGCTGAGCTATGACGAGCCGTCCGGCTCGGTGTCGTTCACGGCGTCCGACGGCGCACAGCGCACGCTGAGCTTCGCGCGCATCGCCGGCACGCAATCCCGGCTGATCGTGAGCATGGACGAGGCCAAGGTGACCGCGGCGATCAACCGCGAGATCCGCACCGCCTATCTGCAGCTCGGCTTCGTCTGCCTGTTCGTCTTGTTGGGTGCGCTGGTCGGCGCCGAGCGGCTCGTCATCCATCCGATCGAGCTGATGACCGGCATGGCGCGGCGGTTCGGCGAGGGCGACTGGTCGGCGCGCGTCGCCAAGCACAAGCTGCCGGCAGAATTCGTGCCGCTGGCGCGCGCCTTCAACGCCATGGCGGCGCAGCTCAGCCAGCGCGAGCGCGAGCTCGTCGCCTCCAACGATCGTCTCACCGTGATGGCCTCGATCGACGCGCTGTCCGGCCTCGCCAACCGCCGCGGCTTCCAGAGCCGGCTCGACTTCGAATGGATGCGGGCGCAGCAATATGAATGCGAGCTGTCGCTGATGATGATCGATGTCGATCACTTCAAGCTCTACAACGACACCTACGGCCATCCCGAAGGCGATGCCTGCCTGACCCGAATCGGCGAAGCGCTGTCCGGGATCGCCGCCGACGCCATGGGCTTCGCCGGCCGCTATGGCGGCGAGGAATTCTGCCTCTTGCTGCCGAACACCGACGCCGCGCATGCGCTCGCGATCGGCGAGACCGTGCGCACCGCCGTGCTTGGCCTCGCCGTGCCGCATGCATCCTCGAGCCATTGCGTCGTCACCGTCAGCGTCGGCGTCGCGACGACCAGGCCGAACGAGACCCAGCGCCCCGGCGACCTGATCGAAGCTGCGGATGCCGCCCTCTACGCCGCCAAGCGCCGCGGCAGGAATGCCGTGATCGAGCACGGGTTCCTGCAGACGCTGGACGAAGCCGGGATGGCGCTGGCGAGTTGAGATCGTGCGTGATCGAGCCGCGCCATGAGCGCGGAACCATGACCATCGGCGACGCCGCATATTCAGCGTCGTCCTGGCGAAGGCCAGGACCCATTACCCCCACCGTTTATTATTGCGCGAAGCTGGGGCCACGATCCCTTCCTCGACAAAGCTCTGTGGTCCAGGCCTTCGCCAGGACGTCGAGAAGGCTGCAGACGGCGCCCCTGCGACAGCGGCAGGGCGGCTGCGCGAGGGGATGGGACGTTTGGAGGCCCAAGCCGTTGACCGCGCAGGCGCTTTTGTGGCCTAGTCCGCCGTCCCCGGACGGGGCCCGAAAATCACCCAGAGCCACCCAAAATCCCTGCGATTTCATGACCGCCGAACGCTATAACGCCCGTGAATCCGAGCCCCGCTGGCAGCGCCTGTGGGACGAAAAGGCGATCTTCGCCTCCAAGAACGACGATCCGCGGCCGAAATACTACGTGCTCGAGATGTTCCCCTATCCGTCGGGGCGCATCCATATCGGCCATGTCCGCAACTACACGCTCGGCGACGTGCTGGCCCGCTTCATGCGCGCCAGGGGCTACAACGTGCTGCACCCGATGGGCTGGGACGCGTTCGGCCTGCCGGCGGAGAATGCCGCGATCGAGCGCAAGGTGGCGCCGAAGGCCTGGACCTACGACAACATCGCCGCGATGAAGAAACAGCTGCGGTCGATCGGGCTGTCGCTCGACTGGTCGCGCGAGTTCGCGACCTGCGACCCCGGCTACTACAAGCATCAGCAGAAGATGTTTTTGGACATGCTGCGCGCCGGCCTCGCCGAGCGCGAGAAGCGCAAGCTGAACTGGGATCCGGTCGACATGACCGTGCTCGCCAACGAGCAGGTGATCGACGGCCGTGGCTGGCGCTCGGGCGCCGTCGTCGAGCAGCGCGAGATGAGCCAGTGGGTCTTCAAGATCACGAAGTACTCGCAGGAGCTCCTGGAAGCGCTGGATGGTCTCGACCGCTGGCCCGACAAGGTGCGGCTGATGCAGCGCAACTGGATCGGCCGCTCCGAGGGCCTGTTGATCCGCTTTGCGCTGGATGCGGCGACCACGCCGGCCGGCGAGAGCGAGCTGAAGATCTTCACCACGCGGCCGGACACGCTGTTCGGCGCCAAGTTCATGGCGATCTCGGCGGATCATCCGCTGGCGGTAGCGGCTGCCGCGAAGAACCCGAAGCTCGCGGAGTTCATCGCCGACATCAAGAAGATCGGCACCGCGCAGTCGATCATCGACACCGCCGAGAAGCAGGGTTTCGACACGGGCATCAAGGCGGTGCATCCGTTCGATCCGAGCTGGAAGCTGCCGGTCTATGTCGCGAACTTCGTGCTGATGGAATACGGCACCGGCGCGATCTTCGGCTGCCCGGCGCACGACCAGCGCGACCTCGACTTCGTCAACAAGTACAATCTCGGCAATACGCCGGTGGTCTGCCCCGAGGGCCAGGACCCGAAGACGTTCGTCATCACCGACGTCGCCTATGACGGCGACGGCCGCATGATCAATTCGCGCTTCCTCGACGGCATGACCATCGAAGCGGCCAAGGAAGAGGTCGCCAAGCGGCTGGAAAGCGAAGTCCGCGGTAATGCGCCGGTCGGCGAGCGGCAGGTGAATTTCCGGCTGCGCGACTGGGGCATTTCACGCCAGCGCTACTGGGGCTGCCCGATCCCGGTGATCCACTGTCCGAAATGCGACGTGGTGCCGGTGCCCGACGACCAGCTGCCGGTGACGCTGCCGGAGGATGTCAGCTTCGACAAGCCGGGCAACGCGCTCGACCATCACCCGACCTGGAAGCACGTCAGCTGCCCGAAGTGCGGGGCCAAGGCCGTGCGCGAGACCGACACGATGGACACCTTCGTGGACTCGTCCTGGTATTTCGCGCGCTTCACCGACCCGTGGAACGAGACCGCGCCGACCACGCCTGCGGTCGCCAACCGGATGATGCCGGTCGATCAGTATATCGGCGGCGTCGAGCACGCGATCCTGCATCTGCTCTACAGCCGCTTCTTCACCCGCGCGATGAAGGCCACCGGCCACGTCGACATGAGCGAGCCGTTCGCCGGCATGTTCACCCAGGGCATGGTGGTGCACGAGACCTACCAGAAGGCCGACGGCAGCTGGGTCACGCCGGCCGAGGTGAAGATCGAGGTTGGCGGCAACGGCCGCCGCGCGGTGCTGATGGCGACCGGCGAGGACGTCGCGATCGGCCCGATCGAGAAGATGTCGAAGTCGAAGAAGAACACCGTCGACCCCGACGACATCATCGCGAGCTACGGCGCCGACGTCGCGCGCTGGTTCATGCTGTCGGACTCGCCGCCGGACCGCGACGTGATCTGGAGCGACGAGCGCGTGCAGGGCGCCTCACGCTTCGTGCAGCGGCTGTGGCGGCTGGTGAACGAATCGGCCGAGATTGCCAAGACGGCGCCGGCGGCCCGGCCGGCCACGTTCGGAGCCGAGGCGCTGGCGCTGCGCAAGGCCGCCCATGGCGCGCTCGACAAGGTGTCGTCCGGCATCGAGCGGTTGCATTTCAACGTGTGTCTCGCCCATATCCGCGAGTTCGCCAATGCGCTGTCCGAGGTGCTGGCGAAGGGCGACAAGCCGGCGCCGGACTTGGCTCCAGATGTTTCTTGGGCCGTCAAGGAGGCGGCGACCATCCTGGTGCAGCTGTTTTCGCCGATGATGCCGCATCTGGCCGAGGAATGCTGGGTGGTTCTGGGCCAGACCGGGCTGGTTTCCGAGGCCGATTGGCCGCAAATCGAACGCGATTTGCTGGTCGAAGACAGCGTGACCCTGGTCGTCCAGGTCAACGGTAAAAAACGAGGTGATGTTACCGTGCCACGGGCGGCCCAAAATGCGGATATAGAGGCTGCCGTTTTGGCGCTCGATGCGGTAAAAGCCGCCTTGGGCGGCAAACCCGTCCGCAAGGTGATCGTGGTGCCCATGAGGATCGTCAATGTTGTCGGCTAGGATCAGGATCGCCGCCCGGCTCGTGGCCGTGGCTGCCTTGGCCGCGCTGACGGCCGGATGCTTCCAGCCGATGTATGCCGAGCGTACCCTCGACGGCCAGTCGTCCGCGCTGCGCGAAAAGCTGATGGGCGTCGAGGTTCCGCCGGTCGACAAGCCGAACGCCTCGCGCGAGGCGCGGGTTGGCGTCGAGGTCCGCAACGCCCTCGCCTTCAAGCTCTACGGCACCGCCACCGGCATGCCGCCGACGCATCGGCTGGTGCTGCGCTTCAACACCAGCCGCTCCTCGCTGATGATCGATCCGGCCACCGCGCTGCCGACCAGCGAGAACTACGCCATCGACGCCCAGTTCAACCTGATCGAGATCGCCTCGAACAAGTCGGTCATGACCGGCACCACGTTCTCGCGCGTGTCCTATGACATGCCCGGCTCCTACCAGCGCTTCGCCCGCGCCCGCGCTTTCCGCGACGCCGAGGACCGCGCCGCGCAGGAGATCGCCGACAACATCCAGACCCGCCTCGCCTCCTTCTTCTCCACCGGAACCTGAGGCGGGAGGTCATTCCGGGGCGCGCCACCGGCGCAAACCCGGAATCTGGAGATGATGGATCGAGATTCCGGGTTCGCCTCTGACGAGGCGCCCCGGAATGACAGTTTAAGGCGAGATGGTCGCGCTTCGCGGAAAAGAGATCGACAGCTTCCTCGCCCGGCCTGACGCCGGTCGTCCGATCATCCTGCTGTACGGCCCGGACCTCGGGCTGGTGCGCGAGCGTGCCGACGCGCTGATGGCCTCCGCGGTCGACGATCCCAACGATCCATTCTCGCTGGTGCGGCTCGATGGCGACGAACTCGCCGCCGAACCGTCGCGGCTGGTCGACGAGGCCATGACGGTGCCGCTGTTCGGCGGCCGCCGCGCCATCCGCGTCCGCGCCGGCTCGCGCAACTTCTCAAGTGGCGTCGAGACGCTGACCGAGACCACCGCGCTCAGGGATTGCCGCATCGTGATCGAGGCCGGCGAGCTCAGGCCGGAATCACCGCTGCGCAAGGTCTGCGAGCGCGCCAAGAATGCAGTGGCGATCGGCTGCTATCCCGACACCGAGCGCGATCTGACGAAGCTGATCGAGGACGAGCTGCGCGTATCGAATCTGCGGCTCGCGCAGGATGCGCGCGCGGTGCTGATGTCGCTGCTCGGCGGCGACCGCATGGCCTCGCGCAACGAGCTGCGCAAGCTGGCGCTGTTCGCGCACGGCAAGGGCGAGATCACGCTCGAGGACGTCATGACCGTGGTGTCCGACGCCTCCGAGCTGAAGCTCGATCCGATCGTCGACGGCGCCTTCGCCGGCAACGCCGCGCTGGTCGAAAGCGAGTTCACGAAAGCAATGGTCGCCGGCACCTATCCCGGCGTGATCATCTCGGCCGCGCAGCGCCAGGCGGCATGGCTGCACAAATCGGCGCTGGCGATCGCGGACGGCACGCCGGCGTCAGCCGTGCTGGAAGGCGGATTTCCGCGGCTGCACTTCTCGCGCAAGCCGGCGGTCGAGATCGCGCTGCGCAATTTCACGCCGCCGCGGCTGGTGAGCGTGATCGATCTGCTCGCGACCGCGGCGCTGGACATGCGCAAGCAGGCCTCACTCGCCGCCGTGATCGCCCAGCGCGCGCTGCTCTCGATCGCGGCGAATGCGAAGCGGCGGGGGTAAATTGAAGAAGTCATTCCGGGGCATGCGAAGCATGAACCCGGAATCCAGAGATGTTGAAAAAGAGATTCCGGGTTCGCGCTGACGCGCGCCCCGGAATGACGAAACCGCTAGCCGCCCTCGAGCCGCCGCACCACCTCGTCGAGCTGCTCGAGGTTGCGGTAGCTGATCTGGACGGTGCCGCCGGGATCGCGATGGCTGACGGTGACGGCAAGGCCGAGCGCATCGCTGACGCGCTTCTCGAGCGCCAGCGTGTCGGCATCCTTGTCGACCTTGGCCGCGCTGCCACTGCGCGCCTTCTGCGGCTTGCGCTCCGGCACGCCCTCCTCATGCGCCAGCGCCTCGGCCTGGCGAACGTTGAGACCCTCGGCGACGATGCGCTTCGCTGCAGCGAGCGGATCCGGCACGCCGATCAGCGCGCGGGCGTGGCCGGCGGAGAGATCGCCCTTCGAGATCAGCGCCTGCACCTCAGGCGGCAGCTTGGTCAGCCGCATCATGTTGGCGACATGGCTGCGGCTCTTGCCGACGATCTTGGCGATCTCTTCCTGGCTGCGTTTGAACTCGTCGGCGAGCGCGTGATAGCCCTGCGCCTCTTCCATCGCATTGAGGTCTTCGCGCTGGACGTTCTCGATGATCATGATCTCGAGCGCGTCGGAATCAGAGACCTCGACCGGCACGATCGGCACTTCGTGCAGGCCGGCGAGTTGCGAGGCGCGCCAGCGGCGCTCGCCGGCGATGATCTCGTAGCGGTCCTGCGCGCCCTTGATCGCACGCACCACGATCGGCTGGATCACGCCGCGCTGCCTGATCGAATCGGCAAGCTCGCCGAGCTCGGTGTCGGCGAAGGTGCGCCGCGGGTTGCGCGGGTTGGCCTTGAGGAATTCGATCGGCACCTTGCGCTGGTTGCGCGGCCGCTCGACATGCGCGGCCGCCTCGCCGCCGACATCTCCGATCAGGCTTGCCAGCCCGCGCCCCAGTCGCGAACGCGCTTCATCGGCCATTGTTGCGAGCTCCCTTGGATTCACACGCAGTACTCCAGACTTGAATTTCAAAAGAAACGTAGGATGGGTAGAGCGAAGCGAAACCCATCGCGGCTCGCAATGAGAGTGATGGGTTTCGCTTCGCTCTACCCATCCTACGCAACGTCAATGCGTGCGCAGCTCGCGCTCGCGCTGGATCACCTCGGTGGCGAGCTTGAGATACGCATCGCTGCCGGCGCATTTGAGATCGTAGACCAGGACCGGCTTGCCGTAGGAGGGTGCTTCCGAGATGCGCACGTTGCGCGGGATCATGGTGTCGTAGACCTTGTCGCCCATGAACTGGCGCACGTCGGCAACCACCTGGTTGGAGAGGTTGTTGCGCGAGTCGAACATGGTCAGCACGATGCCGTGGATCGACAGGTTCGGATTGAGCGTCGAGCGCACCTGCTCCACGGTCTGCAGCAACTGCGACAGACCTTCGAGCGCAAAGAACTCGCATTGCAGCGGCACCAGGATCGCGTCCGACGCCGCCATCGCATTCACCGTGAGCAAATTGAGCGAGGGCGGGCAGTCGATCAGCACGTAGGTGTAGTCGGCTTCCGGCGAGACATTGTTGTTCAATCCTGCGATCGCATCGCGCAGCCGGAACGCGCGGCCCGGCGTGGTGCCGAGCTCGAGCTCGAGGCCGGAGAGGTCCATGGTGGAAGCCGCGATGTGCAGCCGCGGCACCGCGGTCGCGACCACGGCATCGCGCAGCGGCGCTTCGCCGATCAGGACGTCGTAGGTCGAGCAGCTGCGGTTGCGGCGATCGATGCCGAGGCCGGTCGAGGCGTTGCCCTGCGGATCGAGATCGACGATCAGGACGCGCTCGCCAATCGCAGCGAGTGCGGTCCCAAGATTGATCGCTGTGGTGGTCTTGCCGACGCCGCCCTTTTGGTTGGCGAGCGACAGGATGCGCGGATGGCCAGGCGGCTGGGACGCCTTATCCTCTTGATAAACCTCGTCCATCACAGTCATACCAAAATACCATTTGCTCTCGCGGAGTCCCCTAGCGCCGCTCGATTGACCCGAGTTCGACGATCCAGCCCTGTCCGCCGGTCCGGCTGGAGTGTAGCTTTGGCTCAATAATCCAATATTTAGTGGCCTCGGTCAATTCGGCCTCTACATCTTGACCCTTCAAAAACAGCGCCTTGGCGCCCTTTTTGACCCAGGGCTCCGCAAAGCCGATGAGTTGATGTAACGGAGCCAGCGCCCGCGCGGTGACGCAATCGATGGGCCCCGGGATTCTATCCACAGTATCCCCGATATCAGCCAGATGCACCGCCCCCGGGGACTCCGTCACCCGTATCGCCTCGCGCAAGAATGCCGCCTTCTTGGCGATTCGCTCAACCAAATGAATCGACGAGCCCGGAGTCTCGGCCAGCGCGCAGGCGAGCACGACACCGGGGAAGCCGCCGCCGCTGCCGAGATCGACCCACGACTTCGCCGTCGGCATCAGACGCAGGAGCTGCAGCGAATCGGAGACGTGGCGGGTCCAGAGGGTCGGCAGCGTCGATGGCGCGACGAGATTGGTCTTGGCCTGCCACGTGAGGAGGAGGGCGATGTAGCGGTCGAGCCGCGCCTCTGTTTCACGTGAAACAGGCGTCAGCGCGAGCGCCGCGGCCTTGTCCTTGGCGGAGACACTGAGTTCGGCGGATTGCGAAATTGAAGCCATTCTCTGGAATGCCGGTCGGGCTCGTCATTGCGAGCGAAGCGAAGCAATCCATAGTGCCACCTGGGAAAGCGATGGATTGCTTCGTCGCTTCCGCTCCTCGCAATGACCGGGGCCTGCCGTTTCACGTGAAACGCTAGGCGGATGCCTTCGCAGTCTTCCGCCGCGCTTCCCGCCGGAGATAGGCCGCCAGAATACCCAGGGCCGCCGGCGTCATGCCGTCGATCCGGCCGGCCTGGCCGACCGTCCGCGGCTGCGCCTTCTGCAACTTGGCGCGCGCTTCGTTCGAGAGACCGGGGACATCGGTATAGTCGACGTCGGTCAGAACCAGACCCTCGTCACGCCGGAAAGCATCGACATCTGCGGTCTGGCGCTTCAGATAGACATCGTATTTGGCATCGATCTCGAGATGCACCGCGATTTCAGGGTCAATGGCCGACAGCTCCAGCCAGATCGCCCGGACCGCGGGCCATTCGATCTCCGGATAAGCCAGAAGCTCGAAGGCGGAGCGGCGATTGCCGTCACGATTGAGGGCAAGCCCGTGCTTGGCGGCCTCATTCGGTGTGATCGTGAGCGACTTCGCCAAGATCTTGGCCGCCTCCAGCGCCGCCATCTTGGTCCGATGGCGCTCGGCGCGCGCCGTTCCAACGCATCCGAGCGCAACGCCCTTGTCGGTCAGGCGCTGGTCAGCGTTGTCGGCCCGCAAGGTCAGCCGGTATTCGGCGCGCGAAGTGAACATGCGATACGGCTCGGTGATCCCGCGGGTCACGAGATCGTCGATCATCACGCCGAGATAGCCATCGGCGCGGTCGAACACGATCGGATCGGCATCGCCGGCAGCGAGCGCGGCATTGAGCCCGGCGACAACGCCCTGCCCCGCCGCCTCCTCATAGCCCGTGGTGCCATTGATCTGGCCGGCCAGGAAAAGCCCGCGCAGACGCTTGGTCTGCAGGGTCGGATCGAGCTCGCGCGGATCGACGTGGTCGTATTCGATCGCATAGCCCGGCCGGACCATCTTCACCCGCTCGAGGCCTGGAATGCTGGCGAGGATCGCAAGCTGGACCTCTTCCGGCAGCGAGGTCGAGATGCCGTTCGGATAGACCGTGGTGTCGTCGAGCCCTTCCGGCTCCAGGAAGATCTGATGGCCGTCTCGATCGCCGAAGCGGACGATCTTGTCCTCGATCGAGGGGCAATAGCGCGGTCCGGAGCTCTTGATCTGACCGGAATACATCGGCGAGCGATGCACATTGGCGCGGATCACCTCATGGGTCGCCGGCGTGGTCCGGGTGATGCCGCACTGGATCTGCGGGGTCGTAATCCGGTCAGTCATGACCGAAAACGGCTCCGGAGGCTCGTCTCCGGGCTGCATTTCGACCGCGGACCAGTCGATCGTGGTGCCGTCGAGGCGCGGCGGCGTCCCGGTCTTGAGCCGGCCGAGCACAAACCCTGCACGTTCAAAGGAAGCCGACAGGCCCATGGCCGGCGCCTCGCCGACCCGGCCCGCCGGCCAGTTCTTCTCGCCGAGATGGATCAGACCACGCAGGAAGGTCCCGGTCGTGATGACAACCGCCCCCGCCGATAGCCGGCGGCCATCGCCCAGGCAAATGCCGGTCACGCGACCATCGACGACGACCAATTCATCCGCCTCGCCTTCGATGACGTTGAGGTTCGCGGTTTCGGTGATCGCGGCCTGCATCGCGGCCGCATAGAGCTTGCGGTCGGCCTGCGCCCGGGGGCCACGAACCGCTGGACCTTTCCGACGATTCAGCATGCGAAACTGGATGCCGCCGGCGTCAGCCACCCGGCCCATCAGACCGTCCAGCGCGTCGACTTCGCGGACCAGATGGCCCTTGCCGAGCCCGCCGATAGCGGGATTGCACGACATCGCGCCGATCGTCGCGAAACGATGGGTCACCAAGGCGGTCTTTGCGCCCATCCGGGCAGAAGCGCTCGCGGCCTCGCAGCCGGCATGGCCGCCGCCGATGACGATGACGTCAAATGAGTCTGCCCTGGAAGTCATGCCGGGACTTCTATCGTGGAGTCATGAAAGCCGGAAGAACGAAGTTGGGATCGCCGCTCTGAGACCGAAGCCCGAGGCAAATATGGACTGCTTCGCTTCGCCCGCAATGACGGATGGGACCGTTTCACGTGAAACAGTGCGGCTGTATGATCGGCAATTGTTTCACGTGAAACAGGATGAGGGTTCCTTAACCAGATCGAAACCATGTTTCACGTGAAACAGATGGGGCACCCGCTACTTCCCGACGCAGAACTCGCGGAAGATGACATCCAGGATGTCTTCAACATCCACCCGGCCGAGCAGACGACCGAGTGAGTAAGCGGCCCGCCGGAGTTCCTCCGCCGCCAGTTCTTCGCCCTGCCCGACCACGTCGATGCTGCGCTGAAGGGATTCGACGGTCTCCTGCAACAATCCGCGCTGCCGCGTCCGACTGATCAAGCCGCCTTCGCTGGTTCCAAAATAGTCCTGAGCGAACCCGACCAGCGCGGCGATCAGCTCTGACAACCCATCGCCACGAGCAGCCGAGATCCTGAATTCGGGGTAACTGCCGCCCTCACCCGCCGCGGTCCTGACCAGGTCGATCTTGTTCCGCACCAGCCAGGTCGGCGTCGCTCCGCCATGTCCCGCCTTTGCATCGCCGCTGTCGGCCAGCCACAGCACGAGGTCCGCCTCCGCGGCGCGGGCGCGGGCGCGGCGGACGCCCTCCTGCTCCACCGGGTCGTCGGTCTCGCGAATGCCGGCGGTGTCGATGACCGTCACCGGATAGCCGTCGAGGTCGAGCTGCACCTCGATCACATCGCGGGTCGTGCCGGCATGCGGCGAGACGATCGCGACCTCGCGCTTGGCGAGCTGATTGATCAGGGTTGATTTGCCGACATTCGGCGGACCGGCGATCGCGACCACCAGGCCGTCGCGCAACCGCTCGCCAAGCCCCTGCCCTGCAAGGACTTGCTTGATCTCATCATGCAGCGCGCGGATCTTCTCGAGCGCCGGCCCGATCAGCTCGGCCGGCACATCGCCTTCATCTGAGAAATCAATGCCGGCCTCAATCAGCGCCGACGCCGCGATGATCCGCTCGCGCCAGTCGCGCGCGCGGTCGCCGAGCAACCCCTTCAACTGGCGCAGCGCCTGGCGCCTTTGACGGTCGGTGTCGGCGTGGATCAGGTCGTCGAGGCCCTCGGCCTCAGTCAGGTCGAGCTTGCCGTTCTCGAAGGCCCGCCGGGTGAACTCGCCCGGCTCGGCCGGCCGCACATTGTCGAATGCCGCGATCGCATCGAACATCGCCGCCAACACCGCGCGTCCGCCATGGACATGAAATTCGGCGACGTCTTCGCCGGTGGCACTGGCCGGGCCTGGAAACCACAGCACGACCGCGTCATCGATCGGTTGATGGTTCGAATCGCGGAGCAGCGCGCGGGTCGCCAGCCGCGGCACCGGCGTCTTGCCTGCCAGTCCTGCAATGACCGACTCGGCCATTGGGCCAGACAACCTGACGATGGCGATCGCACTCGGCGGCCGCCCCGAGGATAACGCGAAAATAGTCTGGTCGCGTGGATGCATCGCCTATTTCTTCCAGCAAATCGGCAAAGGCAATGCCGCTTCGATTTCGCACTCCATACCGCAAAATGCTGCGATGCAGCATGATCTGATTTCACTGCAGCAGCCGCGCAGCAATTTTGCTGCGGTGTCGTCAGCTAGATCACCAAGCTATGATAGAAATATAAATAATATCAGATAGTTAACTGGAAACCCAGTGCGGAGAACGGCTCCTTTTATGCTGCACTTAGCCGCAGCAAATCCGCAGCATGAAAAAGGCGCCCCGTTTGTGCGGAGCGCCCTGTTCTTTTCGGCCGTGGCCTCAGGTGTTCATGGAATCGAAGAATTCCGAGTTGCTCTTCGTATTGCGGAGCTTGTCGAGCAGGAAGTCGATGGCGTCCATGGTGCCCATCGGATTGAGGATGCGGCGCAGGACGTACATCTTCTTCAGCACCTGCGGATCAGTGATCAGCTCCTCCTTGCGGGTGCCGGAACGGGCAATATCGATCGCCGGGAAGGTCCGCTTGTCCGAAACCTTGCGGTCGAGGATCAGTTCGGAGTTACCGGTGCCCTTGAACTCTTCGAAAATGACTTCGTCCATGCGGCTGCCGGTATCGACCAGCGCGGTCGCGATGATGGTCAGCGAACCGCCCTCCTCGATGTTGCGCGCGGCACCGAAGAAGCGCTTCGGACGCTGCAGCGCGTTGGCGTCGACACCGCCGGTCAGCACCTTGCCGGATGACGGCACGACGGTGTTGTAGGCGCGGCCGAGGCGCGTGATCGAATCGAGCAGGATCACGACGTCGCGGCCGTGCTCGACGAGGCGCTTGGCCTTCTCGATCACCATCTCGGCGACCTGGACGTGACGCACCGCAGGCTCGTCGAAGGTCGACGACACCACCTCGCCCTTCACCGAGCGCTGCATGTCCGTAACTTCTTCCGGACGCTCGTCGATCAGCAGCACAATCAGATAGCAGTCGGGATGATTGGCGGTGATGGAGTGCGCGATGTTCTGCATCAGCACCGTCTTGCCGGTGCGCGGCGGCGCCACGATCAGCGCGCGCTGGCCCTTGCCGATCGGCGCGACGATATCGATCACGCGGGCGGAAAGGTCCTTCTTGGTGGAATCCTCAAGCTCCATGCGGAAACGCTGATTGGGAAACAGCGGCGTGAGGTTGTCGAAATTGACTTTGTGCTTGGCCTTCTCGGGATCCTCGAAATTGAGCGTATTGACCTTCAGCAGCGCGAAGTAGCGTTCGCCTTCCTTCGGGCTGCGGATATGGCCTTCGATGGTGTCGCCGGTGCGCAGGCCGAAGCGGCGGATTTGCGAGGGCGAAACGTAGATGTCGTCGGGGCCGGGCAGGTAGTTCGCGTCAGGCGAACGAAGGAAGCCGAATCCGTCGGACAGCACCTCCACGACGCCCTCGCCGACAATGTCGGTCTCGGCGGCGGCGAGGTTTTTGAGAATTGCGAACATCAGCTCCTGCTTGCGCATGGTGCTGGCATTCTCGACCCCATTCTCTTCCGCGAACGAGACGAGCTCGGCCGGCGTTTTCGATTTGAGGTCCTGGAGTTTGATTTCCCGCATTGGGGTCGTCCTGTGAGGAAGTAAGTAGGGAAGGGGTGCGAGGTGGCTTTGGAAAAAGCGGACGCCAAAGGAAGGTCCGCAGGTCTCAGCCAGGAAAGTGCCGTTTGGGCTTTCAAACCTGATGCGGCGCCGGTCCGAAAAGAACCGGAACGCGACCACATCCGCCTGCGTGGGGTGGGATAAATCCTATATAGAAAATCGATTCGTCCTTCGCAAGAAGGACTGAAGCATGCGTCTTGACCATCGTGATGTCTAGAACGGCTTCACCACCACCATGATCACGATCAGGATCATCAGGACCGTCGGCACCTCGTTGATAATACGATAGAATTTCTGGGTTCGCTGATTCCGGTCGGCGGCGAAATCCTTCACGCAACGGGACAAAAAGCCGTGGATACCCGACATGACGAGCACCAGCGCAAATTTGACGTGAAACCAGCCGGATAGGTACCAGTGTCCGGCCCAGACCAGGAAAAGTCCGGCCAGCCAGGTCACGATCATCGCGGGGTTGATGATCCCCTTCAAAAGCCGCCGCTCCATGACCTTGAAGGTCTCGGACTGCCTGGAGCCGACCTCGGCCTCGCAATGATAGACGAACAGCCGCGGCAGATAGAGCATGCCGGCCATCCACGAGATCACGGCGACGATGTGCAGGGCCTTGACCCAGGCATAGATCGGCAGGGCGTTGATCCAGTCGAACATCGCAGTGATGCCTTTCGGGGAACAGTTCGGGAGGGCTCAGCGCTGCGCGCAAGGCTTCGCCGGCGAGGGACGGATACATATCCGCACACACGGCTCTCCTAAACCTAATTAATTTTAGAATCTAAGGTTTGAGTCTTAATGGCAGTGAATTTGACTCATGCAATCCGGTCCAGCGGTTGCTGCGCGCTTGTTCACATCCCTCAACATTCCGGTCGGCGGCGGCGGATATCCGGAATCTGTCGCAGGACTCAATTGGTTGCGCGCCTCTGTGGCCAGCTTATGAAGAGACAAATCCACACTGCTTCACTATCATCCCCGCCATGACGTCGACTTATCCTTTTGCGACGTGCTGTGAAGAATGGGGCGAGATATACAGGGGCCTGGCCATGGACCCGGATTCTTCTCCTCGACCTCCACAGGGATTCACAGGATAGACAGGGGCTCTGGTGCCGACGACTTCCAATTATTTCCACCTGCATCTGGTGTCGGACTCGACCGGCGAGACGCTGATCACCGTGGCGCGCGCGGTCGCCGCGCAATACGCCAATGTGACCGCGGTCGAGCATGTCTATCCCCTGGTGCGCAGCCAGAAGCAGCTCGATCGCGTGCTCGACGAGATCGAGGAATCGCCCGGCATCGTCCTGTTCACGCTGCTGGAAAAGGATCTGGTCGGCCGGCTCGAGGGCAAGTGCAAGGAGATCAACGTTCCGAGCCTGTCGATCATCGGGCCTGTGATGCAGTTGTTCGAGGCGTATCTGGGTGCCGCGACGACCGGGCGCGTCGGCGCGCAGCACGTGCTGAACGCGGAATATTTCCGCCGCATCGATGCGCTGAACTACACGATGATGCATGACGATGGTCAGCATGTCGAAGGCCTCGAGGAGGCCGATGTCGTGCTGGTCGGGGTATCCCGCACCTCGAAGACACCGACCTCGATCTATCTCGCCAACCGCGGCATCCGAACGGCGAATGTGCCGCTGGTGCCGGGCATCCCGCTGCCGCACCAGCTCGAGACCTTGAAGAAGCCGCTGGTGGTCAGCCTGCATGCGACGCCCGAGCGCCTGATCCAGGTCCGGCAGAACCGCCTGCTCACCATGGGCGACCGCGACAATGACACCTACATCGACAAGCAGTCGGTAGCCGACGAGGTTGCCTTTGCCCGGCGCCTCAGCGCGAAATTCAACTGGGCGCTGCTCGACGTCACACGGCGTTCGATCGAGGAGACCGCGGCCGCGGTGATGAAACTCTTCAACGACCGCCAGCGCGCGCGGCCGTCGGAATGATTCCCACGTCATGAGCATCTGGCGCGGCCCACAGAAGCTGATCCTCGCGTCGCAGAGCCGGACGCGAAAGATGCTGCTTGAAAATGCCGGCCTCGATTTCGAGGCGCTGCCGGCCGACATCGACGAACGCGCGGTGCAGAAGAATTCCGGCCTTTCGGCCCCGGGCGAGATCGCATCGCTCCTGGCGCGCGAGAAGGCGCTGTTCGTGTCCAGGCAGAGGCCCGGTCAATATGTCGTCGGCGCCGACCAGACGCTGGCGCTGGGGCAGCGCATGTTCAGCAAGCCCGCCGGCCGCACGCAGGCTGCCGAGCAACTCGCTCTGCTCGCCGGACGGACCCATGAGCTGCATTCCGCCGTCTCGGTCGCACGCGATGGAAAGGTCCTGTTCGGCGATGTGAGCGTGGCCCGCATGACGATGCGACGGCTCGCTGCCGGCGAGATCGAGAGCTATCTCGACCATGCCGGGGAGGCGGTGACGACCAGCGTCGGCGCCTACCAGCTCGAGGGCCTCGGCGTGCATCTGTTCGAGCGGATCGAAGGTGACCATTTCACCATCCTCGGCCTGCCGCTATTGTCGCTGCTGGCGTTCCTGCGCGGCGAGAAGCTGCTCGCGGTGTGAGGCGTGGCGACGGGAGAGATGCTGAACCGATGTTGATGCGATGCTGATTGTTGGACTGACCGGCTCGATCGGGATGGGGAAATCCACCACGGCCAAACTGTTCATGGAGGCCGGCGTGCCGGTCTATGACGCCGATGCGGCCGTGCATCAGCTCTACGAAGGCGAAGCTGCGCCGGCGATCGAGGCCGCCTTTCCCGGCACCACTGCCGGCGGCAAGGTCGATCGCGCGAAACTGTCGGCGCGCGTGGTGCACGATCCTGCTGCGATGAAGCAGCTCGAGCAGATCGTGCATCCGATGCTCGGCGCGTCGCGCCAGAAATTCTTCGCCGATGCGGAAGCCGCAGGTAACCCGATCGTCGTTGTCGACGTGCCGCTATTGTTCGAGACCGGCGGCGAGAAGCGTGTCGATGCCGTCGTTGTCGTCACCACCTCGCCGGAACTGCAACGCGAGCGGGTGCTGGCCCGCGGCACGATGGATGCCGCCAAGCTCGACGCCATCATCGCCAAGCAGATGCCGGACGAGGAAAAGCGCAAACGCGCGGATTTCATAGTGGATACCTCGCACGGCCTAGATCCGGTGCGGGCGCGTATCCGCGACATTCTGGCCGAGGTTGTTAAGATGCCGAAGCGGCGCGCCTGATTCGCCCGCCTTTTCGGATTCCATCACGTCATGCGCGAAATCGTTCTCGATACCGAAACCACTGGCCTCGACCCGCTGCGCGGCGACCGGCTGGTTGAGATCGGCTGCGTCGAGATTTTCAACCGCATGCCGACCGGGCAGACCTATCACGTCTACATCAATCCCGAGCGCGACATGCCGGCGGAAGCGTTCGCCGTGCATGGGCTGTCGACCGAGTTCCTGGCTTCCAAGCCGCTGTTCACTGAAGTGGTCGACGAGTTCCTGGCCTTCATCGGCGACACGCCGCTGGTGATCCACAACGCGTCGTTCGACATCAGCTTCATCAACGCCGAGCTCGACCGCATCAAGCGGAAGGCGATCCCGAAGGACCAGCTGGTCGATACGCTGCTGCTGGCACGGCGCAAGCATCCCGGCGTGTCGAACCGGCTCGACGATCTCTGCTCGCGTTATCAGATCGACAATTCCCGCCGCACCAAGCACGGCGCCTTGCTCGACGCCGAGCTGCTGGCCGAGGTCTATATCGACCTGATCGGCGCGCGGCAGTCGCAGCTGATCCTGGCATCGGAAACGTCGGATGCGCGCGCGGGCGGCCATAGTGGTGATACGCCGCGGCGGCAGCGCGAGACCCCGCTACTCGCGCGGGTCAGTGCCGCCGATCGGGAGGCCCACAGGGCCTTCATTGCCACGCTCGGCGACAAGCCGATCTGGAACGATTACCTGCCGCCGCCAGCGCCTGCTGCAGCACCGGCGGCCTAATCAAGATTGCTCTATATCCCCGTCATCCTGAGGAGCGCGGAACGCGCGTCTCGAAGGATCGACGGCCCGGACTGTGGCCGTCGATCCTTCGAGACGCCCGCAAGCGCGGGCTCCTCAGGATGACGGATCACACTTCCACGCGTGTTACATTTTTTCGAGTTTAGAACTCAGCTCGGCTTGACGCCGGGAGCGGCCTGGGCGGCCGCCTGCCGCTCCATGTTCTGGCGGTAGAGACCGAGGAAATCGACGGGGTCGAGCAACAAGGGCGGGAAGCCGCCGTCGCGGACCGCGGTCGCGACGATCTCGCGTGCGAACGGGAACAGCAACCGCGGGCACTCGATCATCACCAGCGGGTGCAGGTTCTCCTTCGGCACATTCACGATCCGGAAGACGCCGGCATAGGCGAGGTCGAAGCTGAACATCACCTTGCCTGCGGTCTCGGCCTTGCCCTCGATCGAGAGGATCACCTCGTACTCGTTCTCCGACAGGTTGTTGGCGGAGACGTTGATCTGGATGTTGATCGCCGGCTGCTGTTGCTGCTGGCCAAGCGAGGCCGGCGCATTCGGGTTCTCGAACGACAGGTCCTTGGTGTACTGCGCCAGTACGTTGAGCTGGGGAGCGGGTTGTTCGACGGGGGCGCCGTTGCCATTGGTCATGAAAATGTCTCCTGGAGCAGCGCTCGATGGACAGAATGTCCGACGGCACGCGTTAAGGTGTTGAGAATGCCGATGCCGGGCGAGTGGCTATCATAGGCCCGGCTCGGTCCACAAGGACGACGAAAGGGCGGGCCGGCGGCAAATTCTCCCGGCAAAGGACAGCGCGCGCGAGCCTGCCCAATCTCTTAACAGCTTCCTAAATTATTGAAGATGCGCGATTTCCTGAAAAGGAACGGTTTCCCCCGGGGGTCAAAACGCGCTACACTACCCGTGCCAAAAAGCGCCATTGGCCGGGCATAGTTTCGTGCCTACATCTTCGGACTCTATCGGTGATGTGATCTCTGCTGTTCCCGACCGGGAACGCTTTGACGGCCGGCCCGTTGCCGGCAGAGACCAGAAAGCGAATTCGACGTGGATATTTACACCATCATCTTCCTGGCGCTGGCCGTGTTTATCTTCCTGCGCCTGCGCAGCGTTCTCGGACAGCGCACGGGAAGCGAGCGGCCGCCTTATGATCGCGCCGCGCCCAACGTCGTGCAGCGCGGTCAGGACAACAACGTCGTTCCGATCCCGGGATCGGTAATCGACCAGCCGGCCTCGGCGGCGCCCGCCGAGCCGGTCGAGCCCACGGAACGCTGGAAGGGCATCGCCGAGCCCGGCACGGCGCTGGCGCAGGGTCTAGACGCGGTGGCCGTCCAGGATTCCTCGTTCGATCCGCGGCATTTCCTCTCAGGTGCCCGCTCGGCCTATGAAATGATCGTGCTGGCGTTCGCCAATGGCGATCGCCGCGCGCTGCGCGACCTGCTGTCGACCGAGGTCTATGAAAGCTTCGAGGCCGCGATCAAGGATCGCGAGAAGCACGAGCAGAAGACCGAGACGCGGTTCGTCTCGATCGACAAGGCCGAGATCGTCAGCGCGGAGACGCGCGACCGCTCGACTCAGCTCACCGTCCGCTTCGTGTCGCAGATGATCTCGGTCACGCGCGACAAGGCCGGCACCATCGTCGACGGCAGCCCGGACAAGGTCGCCGACATCACTGATATCTGGACATTCGCCCGCGACTCGACTTCCCGCGATCCGAATTGGAAGCTGGTTGGCACTGGAAGCGCTCACTAAGCATCTCAGCTACGGGCGGCTCGCGGTGGCGTGCTGCGCGCTCGCGGTGCTGTGCTCCACCGCAGCGATTGCCGCGCGCTACAGATCAAGCCGGCACCCTCCGCCGCGACACGAGCACAGCCACCCGATCCCCTATCCCAATCTGGAAATGCCGCTGCAGGTCAGCGGCAGCCAGTATGAGCCGCTCGCCTGGTCCAACGTCGCCGGCTGGAGCGCCGACGATCATCTCGCGGCCTACCAGGCGTTTCGTACCAGCTGCAAGCCGATCGCGGCCCAGCAGGGCGCGCCTGCCGATTCGAAAGCGCTTGGAAGCTCGCTGCGCGACCCCTGCCGGATCGCCAAGGGGCTCACGCTGAGCGACGGCGTCAAGGCGAAGGACTTCTTCGAGCAGAATTTCGTGCCGTTGCGCATCTCGCGGCTCGGCGAGGACGCCGGCTTCGTCACCGGTTACTACGAGCCGGTGCTCGATGGATCGCGGACCCAGACCGACGTCTACAACGTGCCGGTCTATCGCCGTCCGTCCAACCTGTTCGTGCGCGGCAAGACGCAGAATTCGGTCGGCCTGCCCAATGGCGGCGCGGTGTATCGCAAGATCGGCCGCCGCAAGCTCGTGCCCTATTACGACCGCGGCCAGATCGAGGACGGCGCGATCGCCGGCCGCGGGCTCGAGATCTGCTGGCTGAAGAGCCAGACCGATCTCCTGTTCGCGCAAATCCAGGGCTCGGCGCGGATCAAGCTCGAGGACGGCACCACCCTGCGCATCAATTATGACGCGCATAATGGTTATCCCTATACGCCGGTCGGACGCGTCCTGATCGACCGCGGCATCATCCCGAAGGATCAGATGTCGATGCAGAAGATCAGGGAGTGGATGGAGCAGAACCCTGACGGCGCCAAGGACCTGCGGCGGCAGAACCGTTCCTACGTTTTCTTCCGCGAGGTTCCGCTGTCCGACAAGGACGAGGCCGTCGGCGCGCAGGGCGTGCCGCTGACGCCGGGCCGCTCGATCGCGGTCGACAAGGCGCTGCATGTCTACGGCACGCCATTCTTCATCGCCGGCGAGCTGCCGATCGAATCCGAACAGTCGAAGACGCCGTTCCACCGGCTGATGATCGCGCAGGACACCGGCTCTGCGATCGTCGGCCCGGCGCGCGCCGATCTTTATTTCGGCGCCGGTGCGGAGGCCGGAAAGGTCTCGGGCCGGCTGCGGCACAACATGCAGTTCGTCATGCTGGTGCCGAGGGGTCTCGACCCCGTCGCGCGTGGCCACAAGCTGCCGGTTCCGGATGAGCGGCCTTCGGCCAAGATCGCAAAGCTGTTTCCGCAGACCGAGCCGCCGAAGGACAAGCCGGCGGCGAAGGCTGCGGATGTGCCGACCGCCGGCATGGCCAAAAGCGCGGCGAAAGACTCAGGCAATAGCGCCGCCAGGAACCCGGCCGCGAAGGATGTCGCGCCCGTAGCGCCGGCAGCAACGACCCCTGTCGCGCAGGCCGCACCTGTGGCAGAACCGGTGCCGTTGCCGGTCGCCCGGCCCGATATTCCGCAACCGGAGAAGCGGCGCTTCCGGCGCTATCGCCATTACCGCGATCAATGAAACGACCCGCGCCGATTCCCGATCTGTCCGCTCCGTCGCGGCGCAAGCGCGCGCTGAGCGAAGAGGAGCGCGCGCTCTGGGAGAGCGTGGCAAAGCAGGTCAAGCCACTGCGCAAGCGGCCGGCCGCCGCGAAGGCCCACGCCGTCGCCTCTGATCCGGCTGTCCATCACGCGATTGCCAAACCCATCCCGGTCAAGCCGGTGGCAGCGGTCAAGGCCGCGCCGGCGCAACGCCCGCACGTGCCGCCGCTGGCGCCGATCGGCCGCCGCGAGCGTACAAAGCTCTCGCGCGGCCGGCAGGAGATCGATGCGCGGCTCGATCTGCACGGCATGACCCAGCTGCGCGCGCATCGCGTGCTGTTCACCTTCCTGCAGCGCGCGCACAGCGACGGGCTCACTTTCGTGCTCGTCATCACCGGCAAGGGCAAGGTCGGTGGTCTCGATTCCGAACGCGGCGTGCTGCGCCGCCAGGTTCCGGAATGGCTCAGCCTGCCGGAATTCCGCTCGCTGGTCGTCGGTTTCGAGGAAGCGCATATCGGCCATGGCGGCGAGGGCGCGCTCTATGTGCGCGTCCGGCGCGCGCGCTGAACATGCTCAGCGAAAATGTTAGAACGGTCGGACGATTCCGACGCGCGGGATCACCGTCACGATCCAGCCGAGGATTGTGGTCTTGCTATCGTCCGCCGGGATCGCCGGCACGTCCTTCGACGCCGGCAGCATCCTGGTGGCATGCAGCATCAGGAACATGCAGACCGCCCAGTTCGAGATCCAGCGCGAATAGTCGAACACGGTCACGAACATCACGAAGTAGCCGGCGCTGATCATGACAAGCGCGCCGAGCACGATCCTCCGATGCAGGTCACTCGCGAGCGCGCCAATCAGCCGTGCGAAATAGCGCCATAGCGGCGTGTGCAGCCAGATCAGCAGCACAAACACCGGAACGCCCAGGAGGTTCGAGGGCATGCGCGCCCAGGTGTCGGCGAACTCCTTCGACAGCGGCTGGTACCAGATGTAGCCGAACTGAAGCAGGTCGGTGCGTGACGGATCGGCCATCCGGCTCTGCAGATGACGGATGAATTCGTCATAGGGCACGTCGACCGTGCCAGCGAATTGCGCGACCAGGAACAGGATGCCGACCGCGGCGAGCGCCGCGATGCCGAAGACGGCGTTCCGCGGCGTCACGCCCTGCACCAGATAAAAGCGCAGCACCACGATCGCCGTGATGGTCGGCACATACATCAAGACGAAGATGTGATGGACCAGGATCAGCAGGATCGAGAACAGCGCGGCAATCAGCACATACACCATTGATCGCGCCGGGATCAGCAGCAGCACGATCGTCAGCGCACAGCCGTAGATGTCGAAATGGCCGAGCGTGTGCATGAAGTTCTTCAGGAAGAACGGCGAGCCCGCGATGAAGACGAACAACGGCCAATGCGCGTCGTTGAAGCCGAATGTGCGGCGGAACAGTTTGATGAACAGCCCGAGCGTCACCAGCCAGATCGCGCCGGCCAGCGCGAACACCAGCCATACGGGCACCTTGTCGGTGAACAGCGACACGATCGCCCCGACCAGCGCGCGCTTGGTGAAGCCGTAGTGATAGTCGACCAGCAGATGGATGTAGGGAACGAAGGGCGGCAGCGCGATCTTGTGCAGGAACACGCCGACCAGCACGGCCGCATTGACGGCCAGCATCAGGCGCCAGGGGTTTTGCCACACCCGCAGATTCATCGATCGCCCACTCTCGTCGTCCCGGGCAAGCGAAGCGCGACCCGGGACCCATAACCACCGAAGGTAGTTCTAGAAGGAATGTCGGCCCGAGTCTTTGTCACCGCGGACTGTCGGGGTTATGGGTCCCGGCTTTCGCCGGGACGACTATGGTGGCCGCCTACAAAATAAACCGGCTCAGGTCGGCGTTCTTGGCGAGGTCGCCGACATGCTTGGTGACGTAGTCGGCGTCGACCTGGATGGTCTCGCCGTGGCGATCGGGCGCGGTGAAGGAGATCTCGTCCAGCACCCGCTCCATCACGGTCTGCAGCCGCCTTGCGCCGATGTTCTCGACCGTGGAATTCACCGCCACGGCGACATCGGCCAGCGCGTCGATGGCGTTGTCGGTGATGTCGAGCGTGACGCCCTCAGTCTTCATCAGCGCGACATATTGCTTGATCAGCGACGCCTCCGGCTCGGTCAGGATCCGGCGCATGTCGTCGCGGCTCAGCGCTTGCAGCTCGACGCGGATCGGCAGGCGGCCCTGCAGCTCCGGCAAAAGGTCCGACGGCTTGGCGATATGGAACGCACCCGAGGCGATGAACAGGATGTGGTCGGTCTTGACGGCGCCGTGCTTGGTCGAGACCGTGGTGCCTTCGATCAGCGGCAGCAGGTCGCGCTGCACGCCCTCGCGGGAGACGTCGCCGCCGGCGCGGTTCTCGCGCACGCAGATCTTGTCGATCTCGTCGAGGAACACGATGCCGTTGTTCTCGACCGCGTTGATCGCCTCCTGCACCAGCTGATCGGTGTCGAGCAGCTTGTCGGATTCCTCGTTGACGAGGATTTCGTGCGAGCCCTCCACCGTCAGGCGGCGGGTCTTGCTGCGTCCGCCCATCTTGCCGAAGATGTCGCCGAGCGAGATCGCGCCCATCTGGGCGCCCGGCATGCCGGGGATTTCAAACATTGGCATGCCGCTGCCGCCCGACTGCGTCTCGATCTCGATCTCCTTGTCGTTGAGCTCGCCGGCGCGCAGCTTCTTGCGGAACGACTCGCGCGTCGCCGGGCTCGATCCCGGGCCGACCAGCGCGTCCAGCACGCGTTCCTCGGCGGCAAGCTGGGCGCGGGCCTGAACGTCCTTGCGCTTGCGCTCGCGGGTCTGCGCGATCGCGACCTCGACGAGGTCGCGGACGATCTGCTCGACGTCGCGGCCGACATACCCTACCTCGGTGAACTTGGTGGCCTCGACCTTGAGGAATGGCGCGCCGGCGAGCTTGGCCAGCCGCCGCGCGATCTCGGTCTTGCCGACGCCGGTCGGCCCGATCATCAGGATGTTCTTGGGCAGAACCTCCTCGCGCAGGGAACCGGCGAGCTGCAGCCGCCGCCAGCGGTTGCGCAGCGCGATCGAGACGGCGCGCTTGGCGTCGGTCTGGCCGACGATGAAGCGGTCGAGTTCAGAAACGATTTCACGGGGAGAGAAGTGAGTCATTGGCTCTAGCTAGGTTGGAATCGCGGTCTCGGCAAGCGGCAGTCCTCCAAGGCATGGTCCCCTAAAGAATCGGCGGCCCGGCCTGCCACTGCCTGATCGCCTCGAACGGGTGGATCAGCATGATGATGTTCAGTGTCAGATTGTCGCGAATGTGAAGCAGCAGCACGGTTTCGAACAACACGCCGAGCGCGACGGTCGCCGCGATCGGCAGCCTGCGCGCCAGCAGGAAGCCGACAACCATCGCAAGCGTGTCCGACACCGAATTGACGATGGTGTCGCCGTAATAATCGAGCGAGATCGTGCCGGCGCGGTAGCGCTCGATGATCCAGTTGGAATTTTCGACGAGCTCCCAGCTGCCTTCGATCAGCATCGCGACAATCAGCCGCCCGGGCCAGGCGAGGCGCGGCAGCAGGAGGAAGGTCAGACCGTAGAACAGCAGGCCATGCAGCACGTGCGACAGCGTGTACCAATCGGCGATGTGCTGCGAGTTCTCCGAGCTCTGAACCGAGCCATGCCAGAGCTTGACGTAGCCGCAGGCGCAGATCGGCAGACGGCCCATCGCATAAAGCAGCGCCGCCTGCAGCACGAGCAACGCTGCCGCGATCGCCAGCCAATGCCACGCTGAAATGCCGGTGATAGGCTTGTGCGCGATCGTCATGCGTCGCGCGCCATCAGCAGCGCCGGCCCGTCCGGCGTATCGACCATACCCACCTTCTGAAAACCCGCCTTCTCATAGGCGCGGATCGCGCGCGCATTGGCCGGATCGGGATCGGTGACGATGCGTGGCGCGCCCTGCGCCAGCCGGTCGTCGACAAAGGCGCGGATCAGCGCCGAGCCGTGGCCACCTGCCATCATGTCGGGCTCGCCGATGAAGAGGTCGATCCCGCGCGTGCCCTTCGGCTGGGCCCCGAAGCCGGAATTCCAGGCCGTCAGGTCGTAGCACTGGATATAGCCGAGGTCGCCGCCATCGGCCGCGACGATGAACTGGTCCATGGCCGGCTCGTCGAGGTCGCCGCTGACCAGCGCGTATTGCTCGGCCGGATCGCCCCACCATTCCCGCACATGCGGCAACGCCAGCCACCGCTTGATCAGCGACAGGTCGGCCGGCGTCATCGGGCGGAAATGATAGGGGCGGGCCATGCTCAGCCGCCGATCGTCTCGATCGTCACGTTCCGGTTGGTGTAGACGCAGATATCGGCGGCGATATCCAGCGCGCGGCGGACAATGGTCTCGGCGTCCTTGTCGGTATCGACCAGCGCGCGGGCCGCGGCGAGGGCGTAATTACCGCCGGAACCGATCGCCATGACCCCGGATTCGGGCTCCAAAACGTCGCCGGTGCCGGTCAGCACCAGGGAAACGTCCTTGTCGGCCACGATCATCATGGCCTCCAGCCGGCGCAGGTAGCGGTCGGTCCGCCAGTCCTTGGCGAGCTCGACGGCCGCCCGGGTCAGCTGCCCCGGATATTGCTCCAGTTTGCTTTCCAGTCGCTCGAACAGGGTGAAGGCGTCGGCGGTGGCGCCGGCAAAGCCGCCGATCACGTCGCCCTTGCCGATCCGGCGGACCTTCTTGGCATTGGCCTTGATCACGGTCTGGCCGATCGAGACCTGCCCGTCGCCGCCAATCACCACCTTGCCGCCCTTGCGGACCGTGCAGATCGTGGTGCCATGCCAGACCGGCAGCTCATTTGGGGATGCTTGCATAGGTTACCTCTCTTCCGGGCAGATTTAGGCGGTCGGGCAGGGGGTTACAATCGGGACGAAATCGGCGTGTTTTCAGGCGAAGTGGGCACCGGTTCGCGTGAGGAAAGCGCGGCAGAACCAGATCGACAACGAATTCCGGTCACCATGGCCGGAAGTTGGGGCGTTTCGAGGTCATCCCGCAGTAGCGAAGGTGACATCAGCCTGTTAAAAGACCGGCGTTTTCGGCACGGGAAAGCTTAATTTTCATGCGCACCGCAACCATCAAGCGCAAGACCAAGGAGACCGACATCGAGGTGACGGTCAACCTCGACGGAGCAGGCGTATCCACGGTTTCGACCGGGATCGGCTTCTTCGACCATATGCTCGACCTCCTGGCCCGGCATTCGCGCATCGACATCACGGTGAAGGCGGATGGCGATCTCCATGTCGATTACCACCACACCACCGAAGACGTCGGGATCGCGCTCGGACAGGCCGTGAAGCAGGCGCTCGGCAACATGGCCGGCATCACCCGCTACGCCTCGATCCACATGCCGATGGACGAGACGCTGTCGCGCGTCGTGATCGACATTTCCGGCCGCCCGGTGCTGGTGTTCAAGGCCGAATTCCCGCGCGACAAGATCGGCGAGTTCGACACCGAGCTGGTGCGCGAGTGGTTCAACGCCTTCGCGATGAACGCCGGCGTGACTCTGCACGTCGAGACCCTATATGGCGAGAACAGCCATCATATCGCCGAATCCTGTTTCAAGGGTCTGGCGAGGGCGCTGCGGACGGCAATTGCGATCGATCCGCGTGCCCAGGGCGAAGTGCCCTCGACCAAGGGTCAGCTCGGCGGCTGATCTCTGGAGCATGATCCGGAAGAGTGGATGCCGGTTTTCCGAAAGATCATGCTCTAAATAAGAGTCCATCCTCGGCGGAGCGTTCGATGCCGGTCTATACAGTGCATGCCCCCGTGGCCAATGGCGCCGATCTCGCGGCGACCGACAAGTTCGTCTTCGTGCGCGACGGCTTCCATTTCTGGGCCGCGGTTGCGGGCGTGATCTGGCTGGCCTGGCATCGGCTCTGGCTGGCGCTGATCGGCTGGTTCGTTCTTACTTTCGTGATCGATTACGCGCTGGCCAAGCTTGGCGTCGGCCGCAGCGCGATCTTCTTCGTCGACCTGGTGCTGATGGTGTTGCTCGGCCTCGAGGCCGCGACCCTGCAGCGCTGGACGCTGTCGCGGCGCAGGTGGCGCCAGATCGACATCGTCGTGGGTGACGACGTGGAGGCCGCCGAGCGCCGTTTCTTCGCGCGCTGGACCGCGCGGCATCGCGGCGCCGTCAACGACCAGCGGTCGGTCGATCGCGGCGCGCCGCCCCCGACCCGCGACGTTCCGGGTCAGTCGTTTTCAAAAGCCCCGCCGATGCCGCAGGGCGGCATCATCGGATTGTTTCCAGAGCCAGGAGGATCGCGATGACCGTTGCAATCATCGATTACGGCTCCGGCAATCTGCATTCGGCGGCCAAGGCCTTTGAGCGCGCCGCGCGCAGCATGGAGGATCCGCAAGCCATCAAGGTGACGCGCGACCCCGATGCGGTGTATCGCGCCGATCGCATCGTGCTGCCCGGTGTCGGCGCCTTCGCCGATTGCCGCCGCGGTGTCGACGCGGTCGACGGCATGCTGGAGGCGCTGACCGAGGCGGTGCGGGTCAAGGCCCGGCCGTTCTTCGGCATCTGCGTCGGCATGCAGCTGATGGCGACGCGCGGCAAGGAGCACGTGATCACCGAGGGCTTCAACTGGATCGGCGGCGATGTCGAGAAGATCGAGCCGCGCGACGAGAGCCTGAAGGTCCCGCATATGGGCTGGAATACGCTCGACATGGTGCGCGAGCATCCGGTGCTGGAGCGGCTGCCGCTCGGGCCGAAAGGACGTCACGCCTATTTCGTGCACTCCTATCACCTCAACGCTGCCAATGAGGCGGACGTGCTCGCGCGCGCCGACTATGGCGGGCCGGTGACCGCGATCGTCGGCAAGGACACCGCGATCGGCACCCAGTTTCACCCCGAGAAAAGCCAGCGCTTCGGCCTCGCTTTGATCGCCAATTTCTTGAAGTGGAAGCCGTGATTCTCTTTCCAGCGATTGATCTGAAGAACGGCCAGTGCGTGCGCCTGGAGCAGGGCGACATGGCGCGCGCCACCGTGTTCAATCTCGATCCGGCGGCGCAGGCGGCGAGCTTCGCCGCGCAGGGCTTCGAATATCTCCACGTCGTCGATCTCGACGGCGCCTTCGCCGGCAAGCCGATGAATGCGCATGCGGTGGAGGCGATGCTGAAGGCCGTCACCATGCCGGTGCAGCTCGGCGGCGGCATCCGCGACCTCAAGACCATCGAGGCCTGGCTCGACAAGGGCATCACGCGCGTCATCATCGGTACCGCCGCGGTGCGCGATCCCGAGCTGGTGAAGGGCGCGGCGAAGAAATTCCCCGGCCGTGTCGCGGTGGGCCTCGATGCGCGCGACGGCAAGGTCGCGGTCGAGGGCTGGGCCGAGACCTCGCACGTGACCGCGCTCGAGATCGCACAGCGCTTCGAGGATGCCGGCGTCGCCGCGATCATCTTCACCGACATCGCCCGCGACGGCCTGCTCAAGGGCCTCAACCTCGACGCCACCGTCGCGCTTGCCGACCGCATCTCGATTCCAGTGATCGCCTCCGGCGGCTTTGCCTCGATCGACGACGTCAAGGCGCTGCTGGAGCCGCGTGCGAAGAAGCTGGCCGGTGCGATCGTCGGCCGTGCGCTCTATGACGGACGGCTCGATCCGGCCGCTGCCCTTCAGCTGATCCGCGGCGCGTAGGAGGAGATCATGTTCAAGGTTCGCGTGATCCCGTGCCTCGACGTCAAGGACGGCCGCGTGGTCAAGGGCGTCAACTTCGTCGATCTGCGCGACGCCGGTGATCCGGTCGAGGCCGCGATCGCCTATGACGTCGCCGGCGCCGACGAGCTCACCTTCCTCGACATCACCGCCACCCATGAAAACCGCGGCATCATGCTCGACGTGGTGCGGCGGACCGCGGAAGCCTGCTTCATGCCGCTGACCGTGGGCGGCGGCGTCCGCACCGTCGACGATATCAAGACCCTGCTGCGGTCCGGCGCCGACAAGGTCTCGATCAATTCGGCGGCCGTCAGCCGGCGCGAATTCGTCAAGGAAGCGGCCGAGAAATACGGCGAGCAATGCATCGTGGTCGCGATCGACGCCAAGCGGGTCAAGCGCGCCGGCGGCTCGGACCGTTGGGAGATTTTCACCCATGGTGGACGGAATGCCACCGGGATCGACGCGATCGAATATGCCCAGGAGGTCGTCGCGCTCGGCGCCGGCGAAATCCTGCTGACCTCGATGGACCGGGACGGCACCAGACAGGGCTTTGACCTGCCGCTGACCCGGGCGATCGCGGACAGTGTCCCCGTACCGGTCATCGCGTCCGGTGGTGTCGGCAATCTCGACCACCTGGTCGACGGCGTCCGCGAGGGTCACGCCACCGGCGTGCTGGCCGCGTCGATCTTCCACTTCGGGGAATTCACCATCCGCCAGGCCAAGGATCACATGGTGCGCGCCGGCCTGCCGATGCGGCTCGATCCCTAGCGTGAGCGTGATCAGGAAAAGTGGAAACCGGTTTTCCGTGAAGACCACGTTCAAACAGGGAGAGCTGGGACTCCTTGTCACAAAAATGCTAAGTCCCCACCTAAGGGATGGCACCCGTGCGGTGCCGCTGTGCATGCTTGAGTTGAGTTGATGTCGCGTTTCACGGTCCACGATCTGGCCGCCACCATCGACGCCCGCGCTGCAACGGGCGGTGAGGCGTCCTACACCCGCAAGCTGCTCGACAAGGGCGCGGAGCACTGCGCCAAGAAATTGGGCGAGGAAGCGGTCGAGACCGTGATCGCCGCGGTCGAGAATGACCGCGATCACCTCATCGCGGAAAGTGCCGATCTCGTGTTTCACCTGCTGGTTCTGTTGAAATCACGCGGCGTGAGGCTGGAGGACGTCGAGGCCGCGCTGGAGAAGCGCACCTCGATGTCGGGACTGGAAGAGAAGGCGTCGCGCAAGCGCGACTAGCGCAAATGATCGAGCGCATCGAGAGGGGCGGCCTCATGGACATCCGGGCACCAGATCAACAATACAACCCCTACCGCATCTTCACGCGCCAGCAATGGTCGCATCTGCGTGACGACACGCCGATGACGCTCGAGCCGGGCGAGTTCGATCGCCTGCGTTCGATGCACGACCGCCTCGATTTGCAGGAGGTCGAGGACATCTACCTGCCGCTGTCGCGGCTGCTCTCGATCTATGTCGATGCGACCCAGCGGCTGTATTACTCGCAGCGCCAGTTCCTCAACATCCGCGACCGCAAGATGCCCTACATCGTCGGTGTCGCCGGATCCGTCGCGGTCGGCAAGTCGACCACGGCTCGCGTGCTGCAGGCGCTGCTGGCGCGCTGGTCGCCGCGGCCGAAGGTCGACCTGATCACGACCGACGGTTTCCTGTTTCCGAATGCCGTGCTCGAGCGGCAGGGCATCATGCAAAAGAAGGGCTTCCCGGAAAGCTACGACCTGCCGACGCTGCTGTCGTTCCTCAGCGACATTAAGGCGGGGCGGCGCCGCGTGCGCGCGCCGGTCTATTCGCATCTGACCTACGACATCGTGCCGAACAAATGGGTCGAGATCGACCAGCCGGACATCCTGATCGTCGAGGGCGTCAACGTGCTGCAGACCGGGCGGCTGCCGCGCGACGGCAAGGCGGTGCCGTTCGTCTCCGACTTCTTCGACTTCTCGGTCTATATCGACGCCGACGAGGCCGTGCTGCGGGAGTGGTACATCAAGCGCTTCCTGGCGCTGCGCGACACCGCGTTCACCGATCCGAGGTCCTACTTCCATCGCTACGCGCCGCTGTCGGACGAGGAAGCAACGGCGACCGCGATCGCGATCTGGGAGCGCACCAACCTCGCCAATCTCGAGGACAACATCCTGCCGACCCGCCCGCGCGCGACGCTGATCCTGAAGAAGGGCGCCGACCACGTGGTGCAGTCGGTCGCGCTGCGCCGGCTGTAAGCATCACCGCATCTCTGCGAACGAGCCACATCACGGCTGTCGTCCCCGCGAACGCGGGGGACCCATAACCACAGGTACTTGTGATTTGCAGCGCTGTAGCCCCAGCGGGCGCAAAACTGGCTTCGGTGGTTATGGGTCCCTGCTTGCGCAGGGACGACACCGAGGTTTTGGCTGCTACGCCGCAATGTGCCGCGCGGCGGCGAGGCCCGCGAGCGCTTCTTCCAGCTTTTCGCGGTCGAGCGGCTTGATCAGAAAACCGTCCATGCCGGCTTCGAAGCAGGCGTAGCGGTCTTCCACCAGCGTATTTGCCGTCAGTGCCAGGATCGGGGTCCGGCGGACGGATTGTGCCGCTTCATGGGTGCGGATCTGCTTGGTGGTCTCGATGCCGTTGAGGCGCGGCATCTGGATGTCCATCAGCACGAGATCATAGGGCGTGCCGGCTGAGGTCGCCGACAGCCAGGACTCCATCGCCTGCTCACCATTGGTGGTGATGACCACGTTGTGGCCGAGCCGGGTGAGCAGCGAGCGCATCAACAGCGCGTTGATCTCATTGTCCTCGGCGACCAGGATCGAGAACCCCTTGTCCGGCAGCGCGGATGCAAGCGCAGCGGGCGCGGACTCGGCGGCCGCCTCGATCGCAAGGCTCGGCGCAGCGACTTCCGGCGATGCGGTCAGGCGCGCGGCGAGCGACGACGCGCGCAATGGCTTCACCAGGTAACCGGTGAACATGGCTGACTCGGAAGCCGAAAGGTCCTGCCGCGTCGCCGGCGTGAACATTACGATGCGATGGGTTGCATGGAGGCGGGCGGCGTCGGCAAACGCCTCCATCGCCGGCGTGCCGAGCGTGTGGTCGATCAGCACCGCATGCCAGCTCCGCTCCGGCAGCAGCGCCTCGGCGACGTTGGCATCCGACACGATGCAGGTCTGTGCGCCCCAGCGCTGCAACCGCCGCGAGATCAGCGAGACCTCGATGCTGTGTGGCGCCACCAGCATGATCGACTGTGCCGTCAAGTCGGGCGCGGCGAAGCCGTTGGCCTCGCCGGCATCGGCGGCGACGAGCGGGATCGACACCTCGAAGGTCGAGCCTGCGCCCGGCGTGCTTGCGAGCGTGATGCGGCCGCCCATCCGCTTGACGATGCGGTCGCTGATCGAGAGGCCGAGGCCGGTGCCGCCATAGCTGCGCGCGATCCGGTCGTCGGCCTGCTCGAACTCCCGGAAAATACGCTGCTGCGCTTCCGGCGCGATGCCGATGCCGGTGTCGCGAACCAGGAAGCTGATCTCGTTCGGCCAGATGCCGGGCTCGACGATCAGCGCCACGCCACCGGTCGCGGTGAACTTGATGGCGTTGCCGGCGAGATTGAGCAGCACCTGACGCAGCCGCGCGGCGTCGCCGGTCACCTGCATCGGCAGCCGTTCGTCGACATAGGCGGCGATCTCGATGCCCTTGGTCTGCGCGCGCGGCGCCAGCAGCTCGGTGATGTCCTCGATCAGGCCGGACAGCGCGAACGCGCGCTGTTCGAGATCGATCTTGCCGGCCTCGATCTTGGAATAGTCGAGCAGCTCCTCGATCAGTGCGAGCAGCGCGTCGCCCGATGTCTTGACCGCCTTGACGTAGGTCATCTGCTCCGGCGTCAGCTGCGTATCCATCAGCAATCCGCTCATGCCGATGATGCCGTTCAGGGGCGTGCGGATCTCGTGGCTCGCCATCGCAAGGAAGCGCGACTTGGCGCGGTTGGCGGCGTCGGCCTGATCGCGCGCTTCGGCGAGCGCGCGCTCGCTCTCGGTGCGGTCGGTGACGTCGCGGCCGACGCTCTGCATTTCCGCGGGCGCGCCGGCATCGTTGCGCACGAGGCCCTCACGCCAGGCGATCCAGCGCGGCCCGAGCGGTCCCTCGATCTTCTGGTCGTAGACCCGCGTGCCGTTGGATTCGAGCGCGGTGTCGCCTTGTTCGAGCACCTTCAGCGTTGCGGTGCTGCCGATCAATTCGCTGCGGGGCCTCTGCGCCAGCTCGCAATAGGCATCGTTGGCATAGGTGATGAGCCCGTCGAGGTCGCGCAGCACGATCAAATCGTCCTGCGCCTCGAACAGGGTAGAGGCGCGCTGCTCGGCCTCCTGCAGTTCCCAGTTGCGGTCGGCCATCGCTTCATTGTGCATGGCGATGGTGCGCAGCCGCTTGCGCATCAGCCGCAGGCGGATGCCGAGCGTCACGATCCAGAGGCAGGCGAGCGCGAACAGGAAGCTGACCCCGATCGCGAATGCATTGGGATCGTAGCCGCTCTGTTGCGAGAGCGCGCCCGAAATGAACCCGAAGGCGCTGCCGAACGCGACGGAGAAGATCGTGAACGAGCGCACGATCGTCGCGAGCCAGGAATGGCGCCGGAGGAAGCGGCGAAGGCGCAACTTGATCCGGAAGAAACGCCCCATCAATGGTGACCCTGAAACAGCTTGATCTGGCGCTGACGATGCGTCGGCCAGCTTGCAAAGTGCTTGAAATTGGTGGCCATTTCGCGCTGCCCTCAGAACAGGGTTAGCGGGGGGTTAACTCCGCCATGACCCGGTTCGGGACGCGCGTGTCAGGTGCGGGCGATGCGGCTTCAAGGCGGCGGTGTCCGGCGCGGGCGCTGACGATCAAGGCCGCGGCATCCCGCACCGAGAACGTCTTCGATTGCACGAAGACACGGTAGTCGGACGGGCCAGCATCACGCGTCAGATAGATGACGGGGCCGGTTGCCGAGGCATCGCCGGAAATCCCGATCAGCTGCGCCGTCGCGCTGCTCTCGCAGGCGCCGGCCTCGGCGTCGTCGATGTCGTCGATCACGGTGAAGTCGGCGGCGTCGGCGCTGTCGGCGATCTGGACCCGGACGGTGGCCTGGCTGGGGTCGTCAGTGAAGCTGACGTGAAGCTGCGCCAGCCAGGGGATCGATGCGATCTGCATCGTGGCGCCGCCCACCTCGATGCAGGGCCGGGGGCCCGGCAGGAATTCGGCGCGGGCAAGGACCGCGGCCACGGCAAGGGGGACCACCGAGGTCAAAATCTTCAAACGCAACATGACACAACTCGCTCGACCCAAGCTTGCCGCCGATCGCGGTGCTTATGGTTTGCGGAGCGTAAATGAGAGTGGTTACTGTCACGTTGACGCGGCGGGCACCGGCCGGAAGTCGGCGGAGATCACGCGGCGCGACGCAAATCGTCGGCCAATGCACGATAAGACAGCGCTTCGGCGAGATGCAGCCGGCCGATCGTCTCGGCGCCGTCGAGATCGGCAAGCGTGCGCGCCACCCGCAGCACGCGGTGATAGCCGCGCGCGGTGAGGTGCATGTTGTCGGCGGCCTCGCGGAGCAGCTTCTGTCCATGGGCGTCGGGCTGCGCGATGGTCTCGAGCAGCGAGCTCGGCGCTTCCGCATTGGTGCGGACATGCGGCATGCCGGCTGCCGCATAGCGCGCGAGCTGGATGTCGCGCGCGGCCGCAACACGGTCGGCGACCTCGGCCGATCCCTCCGCCGGCGGCGGCAGGATCAGATCAGCCGCAGTCACGGCGGGCACCTCGATCCGCAGGTCGATGCGATCCATCAGCGGGCCGGAGATCCGCATCTGGTAGTCGGCGGTGCAGCGGTCGAGCCGGCCGCGCTTGCAGGAATAGCCGGGCTCATAGGCATGGCCGCAACGGCACGGGTTCATGGCCGCGACCAGCATGAAGCGCGCCGGATAGGTGACGCGGTGGTTGGCCCGGCTCACCGAAACCTCGCCGTTCTCCAGCGGCTGACGCAGCGAATCCAGCACGCGCGGATCGAACTCCGGCAATTCGTCGAGGAACAGCACGCCCTGATGCGCCAGCGAGATCTCGCCCGGTTTGGCGCGCATGCCGCCGCCGGTCAGCGCGGCCATGCTGGCGGAATGATGCGGGCTGCGGAACGGGCGTCGCGCGGTCAGGGCGCCGTCGCGGATCTCGCCGGCAACCGAGGCGATCATCGAGACTTCGAGCAGCTCCGACGGCGACAGCGGCGGCAGGATCGAGGGCAGTCGCGCCGCCAGCATCGATTTGCCGGCGCCGGGCGAGCCGATCATCAGAAGATGATGACCGCCGGCGGCGGCGATCTCGAGCGCGCGTTTCGCGCTCTCCTGGCCCTTGATGTCGCGCAGGTCCAAAAGCGTTTCCTCGCGCTCATGCACCTTCGGCTGCGGCCGCGACAGCACCTGCGTGCCCTTGAAGTGGTTGGCGATCTGGATCAGCGAATCTGCCGCGATGATCTGGATGTCCGGACTGGCCCAGGCGGCTTCCGAGCCGCAGGCGGCCGGGCAGATCAATCCCTCGTCGCGCGAATTGGCGCCGATTGCCGCGGGCAGCACGCCCGCCACCGGCGCGAGCGAGCCGTCGAGCCCGAGCTCGCCGAGCACGGTGAAGCCGTTCAGCGCATCCGGCGGGATCGCGCCGATCGCCGCCATCAGGCCGAGCGCGATCGGCAGGTCGTAATGGCTGCCCTCCTTGGGCAGGTCAGCGGGTGCGAGGTTGACGGTAATGCGGCGGGCGGGAAGCGCGAGGCCGGAGGCGATCAGCGCCGAACGCACGCGTTCGCGGGCTTCCGACACCGCCTTGTCGGGCAGGCCGACGATCGCGAATGCCGGCAATCCCGGCGCAACCTGGACCTGCACGTCGACCGCGCGGGCCTCGATCCCCTCGAATGCGACGGTGGAAACGCGCTGAACCATGCTGCCCCTATTCTTCCGCAATCGAAGGTAGCGGAACCGAGCGGCAAGTGCAAGAACATTACAAGAACGTTCGCGACACCGAGGGCTGGTCGCCCGGTACCAATTCACCGCGCGGCGCATCCGCTTCCGGCCGGTGCGGAAGCGTCGGGCGTCGCGCGCGATGACGCGCGCCTCGCGCGATCGAACACAGCTCGCATCGTCGACAACTGCAGGAATCATTCTCAAGAATCATTCCAGCACGATGAGCATCGCGCGCTTATTGTCGCAGCGCGTCGTCGATTTCCCCGCTGTTTCAGCGATCGCACACTGATCGCGCGCGCAGTCTCGATCTATTCCAACTGCCGAGGTCTGTACTCGCGAGCCCCGCGCTGTAGAGCCGGATCACAAATCCATCCAGGCTGACATCAGGGGCGCCTTCGCGTGATCGATCGACTTGCTTCGCATTCCACCCGTCAACATCCAGCGCTGCGAACGATCGGTCTGTGTACCGCCGCCGTCCTTGCCGCAGGCGTCACGGCCGAACGCGCCGACGCGCAATCGGAACTGCCGCCGGTGAGCGTGGACGCGCCTCAGCAGCGCGCGATCACCGCGAATGCAAAACCGGTTCGTCGTCCGGTGACCGCACGCGCGAGCCGCGCCAACCGCGTGGCTCGATCCCAGCAGGCGACGCCGCCAGCGGCGGCACGATCCGGTGCCGGCGCCGGCGAGCGAGCCGGCGGTCCAGTGGACGGGTTCGTTGCCACGCGTTCGGGCACGGCGACCAAGACCGACACGCCGCTGATCGAAATCCCGCAATCGATCTCGGTCGTCACGACGGACCAGATCAGGAACCAGGGTGCGGAATCGGTGGGCGCGGCATTGCGCTACACCGCAGGCGTCAGCGGCGACGTGAATGGCGGATCGGACACCCGCTTCGGCGGCCTGCAGATCCGCGGCTTCGACATGACGATGCCGGGCCTCTATCTCGACGGCCTGCGGCTGCCGAGCAGCAACTATGTGCACTTCCTCGGGCTCGATCCGTACGGTGCCGAGCGCCTCGAGGTCCTGAAGGGGCCATCGTCGGCGATGTTCGGCGGCAGCGGCACCGGCGGCATCCTCAACTATGTCAGCAAGCTGCCGACCGCGCGCGAGTTCGGGGAAGTGTCGCTGTCGGGCGGCAGCTTCAACCGCTATCAGGGCGAGTTCGATATCGGCGGCCGCGCCAACAAGGAAGGGACGGTGCTGTGGCGCCTGACCGGCGTCGCGCGCGATGGCGAGACCCAGGTCGACTACACCAAGGACAATCGCGTCTTCATCGCGCCCGCCGTCACCGTGAAGCCGAATGAGGACACCACGATCACCTTCCTCGCGAACTACCAGAAGGAACGCACCGGCTGGGGCCTGCAATTCCTGCCGCCGTCCGGCACCGTCTGGGCCAATAACGGCCGCTACATTCCGAACACGCGCTTCGTCGGCGAGCCCGGCTTCAACCAGTTCGACACCGAGCAATCCTCCGTCGGCTACATGCTGTCGCACGACTTCAACGAGGCGCTGACGTTCCGCCAGAACCTGCGCTATTCGTGGATGCACAACGAGCAGAAGAGTTTCTACGGCACCGGCTATGCATCGGCGGCCGACGAGGCCGCGGGCCTGCTGTCGCGCGCCGGCGCCGGCGGCAGCTCGACGATCGGTTCCTTCGCGGTCGACAACCAGCTGCAGGGCAAGTTCGTCACCGGCATGCTGAGCCACACGACGCTGTTCGGCGTCGATTACCGCAACACCTCGTTCCGCGACATGGCCTCGAGCTACAGCACCGGCAAGCTCAACGTCTTCGCGCCGGTCTATACCAACAGCTGGACCAACAACGGACCGTATGACGACACCGGCATCAAGCAGTCGCAGGCCGGCCTCTATCTGCAGGACCAGATCAGGCTCGGCCGGCTGTCGTTCCTGCTTGGCGGGCGGCAGGATTTCGTCACCACGGACCTCGACAACAATCTCGCGAAAACGTCGACGTCGACCGACGCCTCGGCATTCACCGGCCGCGCCGCCGTGATGTACAATTTCGACAACGGCATCGCGCCCTATTTCAGCTATTCGGAATCATTCCTGCCGGTGCTGAGCATCAACGCCGCCGGCGATCTGCTGAAGCCGGAGTCCGGCGTGCAGTACGAAGTCGGTGTCAAGTACCAGCCGGTCGGCATCAATGCGCTGATCACGCTGGCTGCGTTCGATCTGACCCGATCCAACGTCGTCACCTACGCCCCGCCGTTCTATTTCGCCGAGCAGACTGGCGAAGTCAGGTCGCGCGGCGTCGAGCTCGAAGGCACCGCGACGCTGGTCGAGGGCGTCAACATCCGGGGCGGCTACGCCTATGTCGACGCTGAAGTCACCAAGGATCCCGTCAATGTCGGCAAGGCGCCGACCACGGTGCCGCTCAACCGTTTCTCGCTGTGGGGCGATTACACCGTTCAGGGCGGTCCGCTCGCCGGGGTCCAGTTCGGGGCCGGCGTCCGCTATGTCGGATCGACGTTCGGTGACGATGCCAACACCTTCAAGGTGCCGGCGTCGACGGTCGTCGATGCGCTCGTCGCCTATACCAGGGACAATTATCGCCTCTCGCTCAACGTCACCAACCTCGCCGACACGCGCTACGTGGCAGCCTGCTACGGCAACACCAGCTGCTTCTACGCCGAGGGCCGCAAGGCGATCGCGAAGCTGACCTATCGCTGGTGATCACCCCACAACTTGCTGAAATCCCCATGAGACCCATCTTCGGACGACTGCATCGCTGGGCGGGCCTTCTCACCGCGGCCTTCCTGTTCTTCTCGGGCGTCACCGGCGCGATCATCTCGTGGGATCACGAGATCGACGATGTGCTCAACAGGAAGCTGTTCGAGGTGACGAGCTCCGGACCGGCGATCCCGTCGGTCGAGCTCGCCCGGCTGATCGAGCAGCGCGATCATCGCGCCCGCGTCGTCCACATGTTCATGACGGCGGAGAAAGGCGAATCGTTGTGGTTCTTCGTGCTGCCGCGGATCGATCCGGCGACCGGCAAGCGCTACACGCTCGACTACAACCAGGTCTTCCTCGATCCCAACACCGGCGTCGAGCTCGGACGCCGCTATTGGGGCGCGGTCTGGCCGGTGACCCGCGAAAACTTCGTCTCATTCCTCTACAAGCTGCATTACACGATGCACATCCCCGAATTCTGGGGCAGCGATCGCTGGGGCATGCGCTTCCTCGGTGTCATCGCCGTGATCTGGACGATCGATTGTTTCGTCGGCTTCCACCTGACCCTGCCGTCGCGGCGGCGCGCAAGGGCTGAGCGGGCGTCGGCGATACCGGGCCCGCGCGGCAAGAGTTTCTGGACCCGCTGGGCACCGGCCTGGAAGATCAAGACCTCGGGCAGCGCCTATCGAATCAATTTCGACATTCATCGCGCCTTCAGCCTGTGGACCTGGGCGTTGCTGTTCGTGATCGCATTCACGGCATTCTCGCTCAACCTATATTTCGAGGTGTTCTCGCCGTTGATGAAGACCGTGTCCAACTACACGCCGACACCCTACGAGCAGCGGCCATACCGTCATCTCGACGATCCGATCGAGCCAAGGATGGCCTATGCGGAAATCGCCACGCGGGCCGCGGCCGACGGCAAGGCGCGCGGCTGGACCACGCCGATCGGTTCGATCAATTATGGTCCGGCCCACGGCGTCTATGCGGTCGCATTCTTCGAGCCGGGCGACGAACATGGCGCCGCGGGAGTCGGGCCGGCGCAGCTCTACTACGACAGCGAGGACGGCCGTCCGCTCGGCGAGCGGCTGCCATGGGTCGGCACCGCGGCCGACGTGTTCGTGCAGATGCAGTTTCCCCTGCATTCCGGCCGGATCGCCGGCTTGCCCGGGCGCATCCTGATCTCGCTGATGGGATTGGTGGTTGCGGCGCTGTCGGTGACGGGCGTCGTGATCTGGTGGCGCAAGCGTCGTGCGCGGATTGGCGCGCGAGAGACGATGCGCACTCGCTGCGAGAGCAGCCTTGCGCCGGCGGAATAGGCCGGGCGCCCCGTGGGCTTCTTAAACCGGGCGGCAAATGCATTCGGGAGCGGCGGCGGCCGCTCCCGAGGCAGTCCGTCTGCGCAATCAGCCCGTCACAGGTTCATCTGCATCGGCTCCGGATAGTAGTGGAAGCCTTCGCCGACCTTGGCGACGTGGCCGTAGCCCGGCCAGGCGAAGTGATAGGACATCACGGCCGTCTTGTTCGCGGCCAGCATCTCCAGCAGCTTGACCCGCGACGCCGCCGCCTGCTTCGGATCGGTGTCGTAGGAGAACTCCATCCGCGGCCGCTCCAGCAGCAGCACCGCGTGATGCGAGAGGTCGCCGAGGAAGGCGAAGGATTTGCCACCCGAGCTCACCATGAAGATGGTGTGGCCCACGGTGTGGCCGGGCGCTGCGATCGCCGTCACGCCGGGCAGGAATTCCTGGCCGTCCTTGAAGAACACGATGCGGTCGCGCACCGGCAGCAGGTTCTTGCGGGCATGCACGATGAAATCCTTCAACGGGCTGCCCATCTTGCCTTCGTCGGTCCAGAACTCGAGATCGCTCTGGGCGATGTAATATTGCGCATTCGGGAACAGCGGCTTGTCGTCGGCGCCGACAATGCCGCCGATATGATCGATATGCGCGTGCGACAGCACGACCGCGTCGATGTCCTCCGGCTTGATGCCGGCTTCCTTCATGCTCTTCTGCTGCCGCCCGGTGGTCTTGCCGAACAGTTGCGACGTGCCCATGCCGGTATCGAACAGGATCAGCTTGTCGCCGGTGTTGACGATCGGCGAATTCTGCTCGAGCACGACATTGTCGGGCGAGAGGAAGTTGTCGGAGAGCATCTTCTTCACCTCCTCCTTCGGCACACCGGTGAAGGTGCCGGAGGGGTCGCCGAGCGGAAGCGGCCCGTCGGATACGACGGTCACTTCGGCTTCGCCGAGCATGAAGCGGTGCCAATAGGGTGTCTGCGTGCCGAGCTTCGGCGCGCGTGCCTGTGCGGTGCCCCCGAGCAGGGTGCTGGCGCCGAGACCGGCACCGAGCGCGAGCAAGGATCGTCGTGAGACATTGAGCGTCATAACGTCTTCCTCCAGAATTTTTATAAGATTTTCGCGTTGTTGCCCGCGCGTTGACCCGCCGCTTGACCTGACGCAGGCGAGAGGATGCTGCCCTCGCCTGCGCAAGCTGGCAAGAAGAATAAGGAGAACGCATGCGTGATCGAACGCTGGCTAAATTTCAGCCAGCTGTGCGGCGCACAAGGGAGGATTATTTCGCGGCGCGCTTCTTCTCGATGGCATCCCAGATCATCGCCGCGACGTCGGGGCCATTGAGCCGCTGGATTGCGCGGATGCCGGTCGGCGAGGTGACGTTGATCTCGGTGAGGTTGCCGTCGATCACGTCGATGCCGACGAACAGCAGGCCGCGTTCGCGCAGCGCCGGTCCGAGCGTGGCGCAGATTTCGCGCTCGCGCTCCGAGAGCTCGGTCGCCGCGGCTGCGCCGCCACGGACCATGTTGGAGCGCAAATCGTCCGCCGCCGGCACGCGGTTGACGGCGCCGGCGAACTCGCCGTCGACCAGGATGATGCGCTTGTCGCCGTGCTTCACCTCGGGGAGGAAGCGCTGGATCACCCAGGGCTCCTTGAACGTGACGGAGAACATGTCGAACAGCGAGCCGAAGTTCATGTCCTGCGGCATCACGCGGAAGACGGCGGCGCCGCCATGGCCGTGCAACGGCTTCATGACGACGGCGCCATGCTGGTCGCGGAATGCGTTGATCTCGTCGAGATCGCGCGAGATCAGGGTCGGCGGCATCAGCTGCGGGAAATTCATCACGAACAGCTTTTCCGGCGCGTTGCGCACGCTGGCCGGGTCGTTGACGACCAAGGTCTTCGGATGGATGCGCTCGAGGAAATGGGTCGAGGTGATGTAGGCGAGGTCGAACGGCGGATCCTGACGCAGCAGCACGACGTCGAAGCCGTTGAGCGCCTCGCGCTTCGGCTCGCCCAGCGTGAAGTGATTGCCGACCTCGTCGCGCACGGTGAGAGGCTGCACCGGCGCCACCAGCTCCTCGCCGCGCAGCGACAGCTTGTCGGGCGTGTAGTAGGAAATGCCGTGGCCGCGCCTTTGCGCCTCGAGCAGCAGCGCAAAGGTTGAATCGCCGCGAATATTGATGCGCGCGATGGGATCCATCTGGACGGCGATCTTCAATTTCATAGACATGTTCCGCGAGGTCTGAGGATAACGTTAAGGGCTTGCATCGAATGCCGCTAACAAATGGCGCGGCAGGCTCTTCGGCGCAATCAGCACGGCGTCGAATCTGAGCTCGAATTCGGCATGTTCGGGATGCGCCATCAGCCAGGCCTGGGCGGCATTGATGATGCGCAGCTGCTGCCGCGGCGTCACCGCATAGGCAGCGTCGTCGAGGCTGGCACGGGCCTTGACCTTGACGAAGGCCAGCAGATTGCGCCGGCGCACCACCAGGTCGATCTCGCCAAATGGGGTACGGAAGCGTCGTGCCAGGATGCGATAGCCCTTGGCGATTAGAAGGGCTGCGGCGCGGCTCTCCGCCGAGATGCCGGTCCGGAACGCCGCGACGCGCTCGGGCGAGGCGCTGTCAGTCTTCGCCATTGCCGTCCCCGATGGACTTCGCAAGCTCGAGGGCACGGGCATAGACCTCGCGGCGCGGCCGGCCCGACAGTTCGACCGCATGGGCGACCGCATCCTTGACGCTGCCGCGGCCGAGTTGCGCCCGCAGCAGATCGTCGAGCGTATCCTGGTCCATCACCCCGGCATCATCGGCCGGAGGTCCGATGACCAGCACGAACTCGCCGCGTGTTTCCAGCGCGTCCGCGCTTGCCGCCAGCGCGGCGACCGGTGCGCGCGTGATTTCCTCGTGCAGCTTGGTCAGCTCGCGGCAGATCGCGGCATCGCGGCCGGCCATGATCGCGGCGAGATCGCGCAGCGTGTCCTGTACGCGATTGCCGGATTCGAACATCACGAGCGTCGAATCGACCCTCGCCAGCTCGTTGAGCCGGGCGCGACGCGCGTGCTCCTTCGCGGGCAAAAATCCCTCGAAGAAAAACCGGTCGGTCGGCAATGCCGCGACCGACAGCGCCGTCAGCACCGATGATGGCCCCGGCACCGCGATGACGGCATGTCCGGCGGCGCAGACGTCGCGCACCAGCTTGAAGCCGGGATCGGAGATCAGCGGCGTGCCGGCGTCGGAAACCAGCGCGATCGCGGCGCCCTGCGCCAGGCGTTCGAGGATCTTGGGCCGCGCCTGGGCCGCGTTGTGCTCGTGGTAGAGCGCAAGCTCCGCGGCGATCGCATAACGCTCGGTCAGCCGCCGGGTAATCCTCGTGTCCTCGCAGGCGATGACGTCGACACCGGCCAGCGTTTCTAGCGCGCGCAGGGTGATGTCGGCGAGATTTCCGATCGGGGTCGCGACCAGATGGAGCCCGGGTGCTGCCCTTGGCGCGGCCAATTGCTGGCCGCCGATCGAAAATGTTCTGGCCGCAGCGCCTGTCGTGGCATCCGAACTGTGGAGGGAACTGGCTTTTGCGCGCATAATGCCAATCTAGAGGGATGGCGGCGCTTGCGCCACATCCGCAAACGGCGGTGACGGAACGCTGGCTGACGGGGGAAATGGAGGCCGCGGCAAGGGCGCCGCGGGGCCATAATCCTTTTGTTTTAGTTAACTATTCGCCGAGAATATGCCTGAATCCACCCGCCTCATCAGAGCTGGATGGAGTCCTGGCTGATCACGGTCGGCCAAGAGAAGAGAGACGATGGAAGGCCCGCATCACCGCAAGTCCCCGCCGCCGGGCACCACCCGGCGGACCGCGCTCGGCCTCATCGTGGGCGCGCCGCTGCTGACGGCCTGCTCCGGCATCCAGCAGAGCTTGAGCCAATTTTCCAGCAGCAACCCGGAAGCTGGTCCTGCCGGCCCGCAGCAGCAGCCGCAGGCGGTCGGCACCGGCCAGGTCAAGATCGGCCTGATCCTGCCGCTGTCGGCGTCCGGCAATGCCGGGCTTGCCGCCCAGTCGATGCGGAACGCGGCCGAAATGGCGCTGGCAGAATTTCAGAACCCGAACATCCAGCTCCTGATCAAGGACGATGGCGGCAGCCCGCAGGGCGCATCGCAGGGTGCCCAGCAGGCACTGTCCGAAGGCGCCGAGATCATTCTGGGACCGCTGTTCGCAGGCTCGGTGCCCGCCGTCGCGCAACTGACGCGGCCGCGCGGAACCTCGGTGATCGCGTTCTCCACCGATTCGAGCGTGGCCGGGCGCGGCGTCTATCTGCTGAGCTTCCTGCCGGAGTCCGACATCAACCGCATCGTCGACTACTCGGCGGGGATCGGAAAGCGCTCGTTCGCCGCGATGGTGCCGGACAACGCCTATGGCAACGTGGTCGAGGCCGCGTTCAAGCAGGCGGTCGGCCGCAAGAACGGCCGCGTCGTCGCATTCGAGAAATATGGCGCCGATCGCGCGACGCCGGCGCGAACCGTGGCGCAGGCGCTCGGCCAGGCCGATGCGCTGCTGATCGCCGACGATGGTGATTCGGTGGTCGCGACCGCCGATGCCTTGACCGCAGCCGGCGCCAATCTGCGCAACATCCAGCTGCTCGGCACCGGGCTGTGGGACAATCCGCGGGTGTTCGCGAGCCCCGTCTTGCAGGGCGGCCTCTACGCCGCGCCCGATCCGTCCGGCTTCCGCAGCTTCGCCGGCCGCTACCGCAGCAAATATGGCGGCGAGCCCGTGCGCACCGCGACGCTTGCCTATGATGCCGTGGCGCTGATGGCGGCGCTCGCGCGCACGCAAGGGGCGCAGCGCTTTGCGCCGGAGACATTGACCAATCCGTCCGGCTTTGCCGGTATCGACGGTCTGTTCCGCTTCCGCTCCGATGGCACCAATGAGCGCGGCCTTGCGGTCATGAAGGTGGCCTCAGGCGGTAGCACGCCGGTCGCAGGCTCGCCGAAGAGCTTTGGCGCTTGATTTTCGTCGGGCGGTCAAGCTGCCTTGTCGAGCGCCGGCACCCGCCAGCTCCTTTGCATGGGGTTGTTTTCGATATTTTGGCAGCGTGCACCTAGAGCGGTTTCGAGCGAAGTGGATACCGGTTCGCGTGAAGAAAACGCGTCAAAACAAGAATCTAGAGCCTCGTTCCGATTCAATTGGAACGGGATAGGCTCTAGGCGGCGAGATCCGCAACGACCGCGTCGAGCACCGGGAATCCCGACGTCGTCACCCGCAGTCGTCCGTCGGCGTCGACGGCGATCGCGCCTTCCTCGCGCAGCATCGCGATCCGGTGCGGGTCGAGCTGGCGGCCGGAGAGCTTCGCATAGCGCTTGGGATCGATGCCCTCGGCGAGCCGCAGCCCCATCAGCAGAAACTCGTCGGCGCGTTCTTCGCTGTTGAGGCTGTCATCGCTGACGACGCCGTGACCGCGCTCCTCGACGTTCAACAGCCACGCCTCGGGGCGCCGCTCGGTTGCGGTCGCGTGCCTGACGCCATCGATGTCGAGCCGGCCATGTGCGCCGGGGCCGATGCCGGCATATTCCTCACCGCGCCAGTAGACGAGGTTGTGCTTGCACTCCGCGCCGGCGCGGGCGTGATTGGAGATCTCATAGGCCGGCAACCCTTCGCGGGCGCAGACCTCCTGCGTCACGTCGTAGAGCGCGCGCGCAGTCGCTTCGTCCGGCGTCTGCAATTTGCCGGCGGCATGCAGCCCGAAGAACGGCGTGCCTTCTTCGATCGTGAGCTGGTACAGCGACAGATGCTCGGCCGCTTCCGAGATCGCCTGCTTCAGTTCATCGGCCCACATCCGCGGCGTCTGGTCGGGGCGGGCATAGATCAGATCGAACGAGTAACGGTCGAACGCAGAGCGCGCGATCGCGACCGCGTCGAGCGCCTCGCGCGCGCTGTGCAGGCGGCCCAGTGCTTTCAGCGAGGCGTCATCGAGCGCCTGCACGCCGAGCGAGACGCGGTTGACGCCGGCTGCGCGATAGCCGCGAAAGCGCGTCGCCTCGACGCTGGTCGGATTGGCCTCGAGCGTGACCTCGACATCGCGCGCCACCGTCCAGTGCTTGCCGATCGCATCGAGTACGGCACCGACGGTCTTCGGCTGCATCAACGACGGCGTGCCGCCGCCGAGGAAGATCGAGGACACCTGCCGCCCCGGCACGCGCGCGGCCGTCGTCTCGATCTCGCGGGCGAACGCGCGCACGAAACGCTCCTCGTCGACCGGCGCATGCCGCACATGGCTGTTGAAATCACAATACGGGCATTTCGACAGGCAGAACGGCCAGTGCACGTAGACGCCGAAGGCTTCTCGGTCAGCGTGGCTCAAGGCAGATCTCCGCGAGCTTCACGAAGGCGCGGGCGCGATGCGACAGGCCGAGCCCGAGCGGCGGCAGGCCGTGCTTCTCGATGCTGGTCATCTCGCCGAAGGTCCGCGTGTAGCCGTCGGGCAGGAAGGCCGGATCGTAGCCAAAGCCGGCAGTGCCACGCGGCGGCCAGACCAGGGTTCCATCGGCGCGGGCCTCGACCTCCTCGAGATGATCGTCGGGCCAGGCCACGCACAACGCCGACACGAAGTGCGCCTTGCGCCGGTCCGGTGCGGTGGCGCCGCGTTCCTGCAGCAGCCGCTCGATCCGCGTCATCGCCGCCATGAAGTCCTTGCCCTCGCCGGCCCAGCGCGCCGAGTAGATCCCGGGCGCGCCGTCGAGCGCGTCGACCACGAGGCCGGAATCGTCGGCGAAGGCTGGCAGTCCGGTCGCCTTCGCGGCCGCGATCGCCTTGATCGCCGCGTTGGCGCGAAAATTGTCGCCGGTCTCCTCGGGCTCGGCGAGGTCAAGCTCGCCGGCCGACACCACCTCGACGCCGTGCGGCGCCAGCAGTTCCCGCATCTCGGCAAGCTTGCCGGGATTATGGGTGGCGATGACGAGCCTTCCGGTGATTCGGCGGTGCATGACCAATCTGACTACGCCACCGCGATCTTTTGCAAGTCGACCAGACGCGCGACACCTTTGCGCGCCAGCGCCATCAGCGCCAGGAATTCACCTTCCGAGAACGGCGTCTTCTCGGCGGTGCCCTGCACCTCGATGATCCGGCCGTCCCCGGTCATGACGAAATTGGCGTCGGTGTCGGCTTCGGAATCCTCGGCATAGTCGAGATCGAGCACCGGCGTGCCCTGGTAGATGCCGCAGGAGATCGCCGCCACATTGTCGCGCAACACGTTGGTCTTCAGCATGTTGCGGGTCTTCATCCAGTTGATGCAGTCGGCCAGCGCCACCCAGGCACCGGTGATCGAGGCGGTGCGGGTGCCGCCGTCGGCCTGGATGACGTCGCAATCGACCGTGATCTGGCGCTCGCCGAGCGCCTCCAGATCGACGGCCGCGCGCAGCGAGCGGCCGATCAGCCGCTGGATCTCGACCGTCCGGCCGCCCTGCTTGCCGGCCGAAGCCTCGCGGCGGGTGCGTTCCAGGGTGGCACGCGGCAGCATGCCGTATTCTGCGGTGACCCAGCCGCGGCCCTGGCCCTTCAGCCACGGCGGCAATCGCTCTTCCAGCGTGGCGGTCACCAGCACATGGGTGTCGCCGAACTTCACCATGCAGGAACCCTCGGCATATTTGACGACGCCGCGTTCCAGCGACACGGGACGCAGTTCATCGGGTGCACGGCGGCTTGGCCGCATGAAATCCTCCAGAAATCCGAGAAAATTGGCTGGCCGTGCTTGTAGGAGCGGGAAGGGGCAGCGGCAAGGGTTTTCGGCCCCGGTAGGGTCCGGTACGAGGGGGCCGAATGCATGCTTGTCATCGGCCTCCCGGATCGACAAATTATGCAGTAATTGTGAGGGACTGGAGTGTGACTCACCACGATCCGATTGGCCTGATCGCGCCGCATGCCGGGCTCGCCCAGCTCAACGAGCGTTCGCGCGACATTTTTCGTCAAATCGTCGAAAGCTATCTCGCGACCGGCGAGCCGGTCGGTTCGCGCAACATTTCGCGCCTGATCGCATTACCGCTGTCGCCGGCCTCGGTCCGCAATGTGATGTCGGATCTCGAGCAACTCGGCCTGATCTATGCGCCGCACACCTCCGCCGGCCGGTTGCCGACCGAACTCGGGCTGCGCTTCTTCGTCGACGCGCTGATGCAGGTCGGCGACCTCACCGAGGCCGAGCGTCAGTCGATCCAGACCCAGCTTGCTGCCGTCGGCCGCGCGCAATCCGTCGAGGCCGCGCTCGGCGAAGCCTTGACGCGGCTGTCGGGACTGACCCGCGCCGCGGCGGTGGTGCTGACGCAAAAGTCGAATGCGCGGCTGAAGCATATCGAGTTCGTCCGGCTGGAGCCGGAGAAGGCGCTGGTCGTGCTGGTCGGCGAAGACGGCCAGGTCGAAAACCGCGTCCTGGCACTGCCGCCGGGTGTTCCATCCTCGGCCCTGACCGAGGCGACCAACTTCCTCAATGCGCGGATTCGCGGCCGGACGCTGGCCGAAGCGCGGCTCGAGCTCGAGACGGCACTGACGCAAAACCGCGCCGAGCTCGATCAGCTCACGCAAAAGGTGGTCGCGGCGGGCATTGCGAGCTGGTCCGGCGGCGAGAACGAGGACCGCCAGCTGATCGTGCGCGGTCACGCCAATCTGCTCGAGGACCTGCATGCGCTCGACGATCTCGAGCGCATCAAATCGCTGTTCGACGATCTCGAAACCAAGCGCGGCGTGATCGATCTGCTCGGCCGCGCCGAACGCGGCGAGGGCGTGCGGATCTTCATCGGCTCGGAGAACAAGCTGTTCTCGCTGTCGGGTTCCTCCACCATCATCGCGCCCTACGGCGACGCCCAGGGGCGGATCGTGGGCGTTCTCGGCGTGATCGGACCGACGCGGCTGAACTATGCGCGGGTGATCCCGACCGTCGATTATGCCGCGCGCATCGTCAGCAAGATGCTGGGCGGCTGACCGGAGGGCGATTTCGCTTTCATTTGACGGGTTTTCTTCACCCAAGCCGGAGATCCCAGTTCCCGAGACCGGTATGTTGCGCTTGATTTTCGCCGCCCAAAGCACGATATCCCGGCAAGCAATCCCCAAGATTTGAACCGACGCGAGTTTTCGAGAAGGCAAGCCATGACCGATCCGAACCGGGCCAATGACAACACCGAGAATTCGGCGCCGACGGGTGAGCCCGTGGTCTCGAAACCCTACATCATGCCTGACGAGCCCGAGGCCGGATCGGCGGAGGCGCTGACCAAGGAACTCGCCGAGGCGCGCGACCGGACGCTGCGCACGCTGGCCGAGATGGAGAATCTCCGCCAGCGCACCCGCCGCGAGGTCGCCGACGCCAAGACCTACGGCATCACCGGCTTTGCCCGCGACGTGCTCGATATCGCCGACAACCTGCAGCGCGCGCTCGATGCGGTGCCGGCCGAGACCAAGGAAGCCGCGGATCCTGGCCTGAAGGCGCTGATCGAAGGCGTCGAGCTGACCGAACGTTCGCTGCTCAACGCGCTGGAGAAGAACGGCGTCAAGAAGTTCGACCCGATCGGCGAGAAGTTCGATCCGAACTTCCAGCAGGCGATGTTCGAGGTGCCTGATCCGTCGGTGCCGTCGGGCACCGTGGTGCAGGTCGTGCAGGCCGGTTACATGATCGGCGAGCGCATCCTGCGTCCGGCGCTGGTCGGCGTCTCCAAGGGCGGCGCCAAGGCCGCCCCGACCGCCGACATCACCGCCTGATCCGTCCGATCCCGGACACCCGTCTGTGAGCTCGCGGATTGCGCGGGCTCACGGTCGCGACTTCTCGCGGGCCTTCGGCCAATAGGTGCCGAAGCTCCAGAGATTTCCTTCCGGATCGCGGCAGGCGAAGTCGCGGCTGCCATAATCCGTGTTTCGCAGTTCCATCTCGATCTTCGCTCCGGCAGCCTTGACCTTCGCGTGCAGCGCGTCGGGATCGTCGACGGCGATATAGATCGAGTCGGTGCGGCGGTTGTCGAGGTTGCCGACCAGCCTGCCATATGCGTCGTCGCGGCTCTGGCCCAGCATCAGCATCGAGGAACCATAGGCGAGCTCGGCGTGATGGATCACGCCGCCATCGCGGTAGACGACGTGTTCGGTGAACCCAAGCACCGTCGTGAGCCAATTGGTCATCGCCTCGGCGTCCTTGCAGCGCAGGGTCGGGTAGATGCGGGGCGGTTCGATGTCGTGCGTCATGGTCGCTCACCTCCTTGGCTGACGGCGCCATCCTGCACGAGGCAACGCGGCGTCGGCTTGAAGGTTTGTTACCAGTCCGCCAGCCCATCGCCGGCGTGAACCAGCCGGCGGTCGGTCAAGGCCTGGCGGCGCGCCCAGGCGGTTGGCGGTTCGCCCGCGAATTCGACGAACTCGCGAGCGAGATGGGCCTGGTCGGCATAGCCGCTTTCCGCCGCGATCCCCGCCCAGCCGAGCGCGGCGCCGCTTTGTGCCAGGCTGCTCGCCCGGTGAAACCGCATCATGCGCGCCAGCGATTTGGGGGCGAGGCCGAGCTCGGACCGAAACCGGCTGACCATATGCTTGCGGCTCCAGCCGATTTCCTCGGCCAATGCCGTGATGCTGATGGCGCCGGCCGAACGCGCCAGTTTTCGATAGGCGAACGCGATTTCGGGAGACGGCATGTGGCCGGCGCGGCGCAGCACGAACGCCTCGATCAGGTCGAAGCGGCGCTGCCAACACGTCACGGCGCCGAGCTGTTCGCGCAGACGACGGCCATCATGGCCGAGCACATCGTCGATATCGACCATGCGCCCGGCCAGGTCGGTCACGGCGCCGCCGAAGAAGCCGTAGGCGCCGAGCGGGGTGAAATCGACCTGCACGCAGGCGGCGCGCCCGTCGGACTCGATGTAGACAGGCCCGGCATGCAGGCCGGCGGCGAAGCTGAGCTGACGATCGGCCGCACCGGGCTCGCGCGACAGCGCGATCAGGAACGGCGAGCCGAAACTGATGATCAGCGGGACGATCAGCGGCGCGGTCTGCCGTTGTGCGAACCGGCCCGTTGCGGTCTCGCGATAACCGGTGATCCGGACGATCAGGCCGGCCATGCGCGGCGACGGCAGGCGCTGCGCGAGATCGAATGCATGAGGTGACGCAGGCTCGGCCATGCGAATCTCGCGAGGCTGCGTCTTACGCGATATCCGAGGACTGGATGCGCTTGACGCCGGCCTTGGCCATGTCGTCCCAGGCCTTGGCGAGCGATCCCTGGGTGTCGATGCCGCGGCAGGCATCTTCCACCACATAGGTCTCGAAGCCGGCCTTGCGCGCATCGAGCGCGGTCCATGCCACGCAGAAATCGGTGGCGAGCCCGGCCACGAAAACCCGCTCGACGTTGCGCGCCTTCAGATAGGCGGCGAGCCCGGTGGTGGTCTTGCCGTCGGCCTCGGTGAAGGCGGAGTAGCTGTCGACGTCCTTGTGAAAACCCTTGCGGATGATCAGCTCGGCCTGCGGGATCGCGAGTTCCTTCGACAGCGAGGCGCTGTCGGTACCCTGGACGCAGTGGTCGGGCCACAGCACCTGCTTGCCATAGGCAAGGTCGACGGTCTCGAACGGCTTCTTGCCGGAATGGGTCGAGGCAAAGGAAATGTGTCCGGGCGTATGCCAGTCCTGCGTCATCACCACATTGGCAAAGCTCTTGGCGATCTTGTTGATCACCGGCACCACCTGCTCGCCGTCCTTCACGGCAAGGCTGCCGCCGGGCAGGAAGCAGTTCTGGACGTCGATCACGAGCAGCGCGGAGCCGTCGTCGGGCTTGATCGCAGCCGCCCAGAGGTGTTTTGGAACCAGCGCCGCGAGCGCCAGCGTACCGAGCCCTGCAACGACCTGTCGTCGACCCAACATCGCGCCCCTCCTCGCTCTGATAACCGTGCGAGGAGGCTAGTTCCGTTCGTGGAGCTGCGAAAGTCCGATTTTTCGGCGGGCCTGTCAGCCGCGCGGCTGGATGCCGTCGCGCACCGCGCGGAAGCGCGGGAAGGCCTTCTCCCAATCGGTGCGCGGGGAGCTGCCGATGATACGCATCGATGTCTGCGCGCCGAATCGCAGCCACTGCACGATGGTCACCGGGGTATTGTCCTTGCCGCTGACGGCTTCGATGCGCGTCTCGAAGCCGGGCTGGCCGTCGATCCGGATCGGTTCGGACATCGTGATCCGCCCGTCGCGCACGCCGGGGATGGTGGTGGCGATCTGCTGGGCGAAGCGGCCGCGATCATCCGGTGTGGCCGGGGCCGAGCCGATGAGGCCAAGCAGCATGAAGGGCTTGGTCTCAAGGCCCTTGTCGTCGCCGTCGGCCATCAGCAGCGCCGCGCCCGGCGCCAGCATGCGGACATTCTTGAAGCTGCTGAGCTCGGTGACCTTGAACGGCATCATGCCGAGCTGTTCGTCGACCGGCACCTCGTTGCGGATCTGGGCGGTGGCGAACATCTGCCGCACGGCGTCGTCGGTGTAGATCTTGCTGGCGTTCTCCGGCACCTGGACCGCGACATAGCCGGAGAAGGTCGGTCCCGGCAGGATCATGGAATAGCGCCGCACATTGGTGGTGCCGTCACGCGCGCTCTCCACGGTGTAATAGGCGAGGCCGGCCGGCGTCTCGAGGCTCTCCGGCTTGATGTTTCCGCTACCGGCCGGGTTGGCCTTGAAGGCGCTTACGACCTCGTTGTAGGCGTCCGCGGGCAGATCGGCGATCAAGACCTTCACGCCCTGATCCTCGGTCTCGAAGCCGATGAACGACTTGGCGCGGTTGAGGCCCACCAGCGGCTTCATCCCGACATGCGCGCCCGGCGGAAACACCACGTCGGCGGCAAAGCCACGACAGGTGGCAGCAAGCAGCAAGGCAACCGCAACGAGAAGTCGAAAAGGCGTCATGGGGAATCTACCGGTTTTGCTTGGTGGCCGCGCAACGGGGCCGGTGCAGGGCTGGATGGCCTCTTTCAGTCGGACCGCTTTTAGCGGTTTTGATGACCCTGCAACAGGCCGCCAAAGCCACGCTCCGGGCCTGCAGGCCCGATTCCATGGGCTTTTCGTCCCGATTGGCCGGCACTTTCCAGTTTCCCGACGTTTCCGACGATCGGCCAGCAGCGGCCAAACAGCGCGCCCTCGGCCTGTGCGCCGCTCTCGCATACGACGTTTGTGAGTGTTCACTCAACAGCGCGGACGTCGTGCAGCGGATGTTCGCGGTCGCCAGCGGGCCGCATCATTGCCGATTTGTTAACTTGGATCGGGCTTGAACCGGCGCTGCAGCCGGGCTGACACAATCTTTCAAACGTCAGTCTTTTCAGGCCTCAACGTTGCGTCCAGTCCTTGCGGGCAGGACCCTCTCTCCTATATCAGGCTCACCGTCGCAATATCGCGAGTATGTGAACGTCTGGGGGTTCGGTACGGAGCGCCGTCAGGGCCCAACCAACCTGCCGTAGCAAAGAGGATATCAAAACCATGGGTAAGGTCATTGGGATCGACCTCGGCACCACGAATTCGTGCGTCGCCGTAATGGATGGCAAGAACGCCAAGGTGATCGAGAATGCCGAGGGCATGCGAACGACGCCGTCGATCGTTGCTTTCACTGACGATGGCGAGCGCCTCGTCGGCCAGCCGGCGAAGCGCCAGGCGGTGACCAATCCCGAGCGTACGTTCTTTGCGGTGAAGCGCCTCATTGGCCGCCGCTATGACGACCCGATGGTCGAGAAGGACAAGAAGCTCGTTCCCTACAAGATCGTAAAGGCATCGAACGGCGACGCCTGGGTCGAAGCCGATGGCAAGACCTATTCGCCCTCGCAGGTCTCGGCCTTCATTCTGCAGAAGATGAAGGAGACCGCTGAGGCGCATCTCGGCCAGAAGGTCGAGCAGGCCGTCATCACGGTTCCCGCCTATTTCAACGACGCGCAGCGTCAGGCCACCAAGGACGCCGGCAAGATCGCCGGCCTCGAAGTGCTGCGCATCATCAACGAGCCGACGGCTGCCGCGCTCGCCTACGGTCTCGACAAGTCGAAGTCCGGCACGATCGCCGTGTACGACCTCGGCGGCGGCACCTTCGACGTCTCGATCCTCGAGATCGGCGACGGCGTGTTCGAGGTGAAGTCGACCAACGGCGACACCTTCCTGGGCGGTGAAGATTTCGACATGCGCCTGGTCGGCTATCTCGCCGACGAATTCCAGAAGGAGCAGGGCATCAACCTGCGCAACGACAAGCTTGCCCTGCAGCGCCTGAAGGAAGCTGCGGAGAAGGCCAAGATCGAGCTGTCGTCGACCACGCAGACCGAAATCAACCTGCCGTTCATCACGGCTGACCAGACCGGTCCGAAGCATCTGACGATGAAGCTGACCCGCGCCAAGTTCGAGGCGCTGGTGGCCGATCTCGTCGAGAAGACCATCGAGCCATGCCGCAAGGCGCTGAAGGATGCCGGCCTGACCGCCGGCGAGATCGGCGAAGTGGTGCTGGTCGGCGGCATGACCCGCATGCCGAAGATCCAGGAAGTCGTGAAGCAGTTCTTCGGCAAGGAGCCGCATAAGGGCGTCAATCCCGACGAGGTCGTCGCGATCGGCGCTGCGATCCAGGCCGGCGTGCTGCAGGGCGATGTCAAGGACGTGCTGCTGCTCGACGTGACCCCGCTGTCGCTGGGCATCGAGACGCTGGGCGGTGTGTTCACCCGCATCATCGACCGCAACACCACGATCCCGACCAAGAAGAGCCAGGTGTTCTCGACCGCCGAAGACAATCAGGGCGCTGTCACCATCCGGGTCTTCCAGGGCGAGCGTGAAATGGCGGCCGACAACAAGATGCTCGGCCAGTTCGACCTGATGGGTATTCCGCCGGCTCCGCGCGGCATGCCGCAGATCGAGGTGACCTTCGACATCGACGCCAACGGTATCGTCAACGTCTCGGCCAAGGACAAGGCGACCGGCAAGGAACAGCAGATCCGGATCCAGGCATCCGGCGGTCTGTCCGAAGCCGACATCGACAAGATGGTCAAGGACGCCGAGGTCAACGCGGCCGAGGACAAGAAGCGCCGCGAGGCTGTCGACGCCAAGAACCATGCCGACGGCCTGGTTCACTCGACCGAGAAGGCTCTGGCCGAACACGGTTCGAAGATCGCCGACACCGAGCGCCGCGCGATCGAAGACGCCGTCAGCGACCTCAAGGAAGCGCTGAAGGGCGACGACGCCGAGGCGATCAAGGCCAAGACCAACACGCTGGCGCAGGCTTCGATGAAGCTCGGCGAGGCCATGTACAAGCAGCAGGCCGAGGCCGATGCGGCCAAGGACGCTGCTAAGGATGACGTGGTCGACGCGGAGTTCACCGAGGTCGACGACGACAAGAACAGCAAGAAGTCTGCTTAAGCGGATTTGCGATCATGACCCTCACACCAATGAGCACGCGCCGCGTCTCGGAGGAGTGGGGGTCATTTTTCTTTAAGGCGATCGCTGCATCTTCCAGACAGGCGCAATCCTTTACGCAATCTTTGGCGATCGCGATGAACTTCGGACGGAATTGAAGGATGTCCACCAAGCGCTGCTATTACGAGACCCTCGAGGTTGAGCGGAACGCGGACGAGACCAAGCTGAAATCGGCTTTCCGCAAGCTCGCGATGAAATGGCATCCGGACAAGAATCCGGGCGACGCCACCAGCGAAGTCCGGTTCAAGGAAATCAACGAAGCCTATGAGGTGCTGAAGGACGGCGACAAGCGCGCCGCCTATGACCGCTTCGGCCATGCCGCTTTCGAGCAGGGCATGGGCGGTGGCGGCCCCGGCTTCGGCGCCGGCTTCGCCTCATCCTTCTCCGACATTTTCGAAGACCTGTTCGGTATGGCCGGGCAGCGCCGCGGCGGCGGCCGCGAGCGCGGCGCCGACCTGCGCTACAACATGGAGATCACGCTCGAGGAGGCCTTCCAGGGCAAGACCGCGCAGATCGAGATCCCGGTCTCGGTCACCTGCGAATCCTGCTCGGGCACCGGTGCCAAGGCCGGCACCAAGCCGAAGACCTGCTCGCATTGCGGCGGCGCCGGCCGTATCCGGCAGGCCCAGGGCTTCTTCACGCTGGAGCGGACCTGTCCCGGCTGTCAGGGTCGCGGCCAGATGATCGAGGATGCCTGCACCTCCTGCGCCGGTTCCGGCCGGGTGACGCGCGAGCGCACGCTGTCGGTCAACATTCCCCCGGGCGTCGAGGACGGCACCCGCATTCGTCTCGCCGGCGAAGGCGAGGCCGGTATTCGCGGCGGACCGCCCGGCGACCTCTACATCTTCCTGTCGCTGACCACGCACCAGTTCTTCCAGCGCGACGGCGCCGACCTGCACTGCCGCGTGCCGATCTCGATGGTGACCGCAGCGCTCGGTGGCGAATTCGAAGTGCCGACCATCGACAAGGGCAAGACCAAGGTGAAGGTGCCGGCCGGCACCCAGTCCAGCCGGCGATTCCGCATCGCATCAAAGGGTATGCCGGTGCTCCGTTCGCGCCAGACCGGCGACATGTATGTCCAGGTCGTGGTCGAAACGCCGCAGAATCTGACCAAGAAGCAGCAAGAACTGCTGATGGAGTTCGAAAAGCTGTCGTCCGGCGCAACCCAGCCGGAGGCCGCGGGTTTCTTCTCTAAGGTCAAGGACTTCTTTGGCAATCGCTCCGTCTAGCCGCAGTCGTTATGCTTGACCGTAACGACTTCGACCTATACGTCTTTGTGACTGTTTTCTGACAACCGCTCGATTGTGCGGTCCCCGCCTGGTAGCGACATGCCTTTGCAATCGTCCGTGCGTGCGTCGAAGAAGCCCCTCCGTCTCGACGACGAGGTTCGATTTCTCCGTTCATGGATGGAGAAGCCGCTGCATATGGGCGCGGTGATGCCGTCCGGACGGCTGCTCGCCCGCACCATGGCGCAATATGTCGATCCCGACGCCGAGGGGCCGGTCGTCGAACTTGGACCCGGCACCGGGGCGATTACCAACGCGCTGATCGAGCACGGCGTGGATCAGAAGCGTCTCGTCCTGGTCGAATACAATCCCGGCTTCTGCGCCTTGCTGCGCGAACGCTATCCGCACGCCAGGGTCGTCCAGGGGGATGCCTATACGCTGCGCGATACTCTGTGGGAGGTACTTAAATCTCCCGCCTCAGCCGTGGTCTCCGGCCTGCCGCTCGTCACCAAGCCGATGCTGACCCGCCTGAGGCTGGTCCGTGACGCCTTCCTGGCGCTCGCACCCGGCGCGCCGTTCATTCAGTTCACCTATTCGGTGGTGCCTCCGATTCCGAAGTCGCTGCCGGGCGTGTCCACAGAGGCCTCCGAGCGGATCTGGATGAACCTTCCGCCCGCGCGGGTCTGGGTGTATCGCAAGGGCTGACCACCCGGCGCCGTCGCGCCGGGCGTGCGCCATACCTGCGATTCCAAAATGTCCGCGCTGAAAATCCTCGTGATCCCCGGATCGCTTCGGTCAGGCTCGCTCAATGCGAAGCTGGCTGCCGTGCTGGCGCACGAACTGGCGCAATCCGGCGCCGACGTCACCCGCATCTCGCTCGGCGATTTTCCGCTGCCGATCTATGACGGCGACCTGCAGGCGAAATCCGGCGTGCCGCAGCATGCCGTGAATCTGAAGCGGATGATCGGCGTCCATCATGGCGTGCTGATCGTGACGCCGGAATACAATTCCTCGGTGCCGGCGCTGGTGAAGAACACGATCGACTGGGTGAGCCGCGTGCAGGATCCGCATGAGGTGCGAGGTCAGGTGTTCCACGGCCGCGCGTTCGCGATTTCAGCCGCATCCGGCAACCGGCTCGGCGGCACCCGCGCGCTGGCTGCGCTGCGCCTGATCCTGACGGCGTGCCGCGCCACCGTGATCCCAAACCAGCTCGCGCTGTCATTTGCCGAGCAGGCCTACGACGATATGGATCATCTGAAGCACCAAGCCGACATCGACGCGATGCAGGCGCTGGTGCGGCAGCTGATCGACCATTCCCAACGCATGATGTGAGGTGACATGCAGCCAGCCAGGATCGCTCCAAGAGACCGGTTGATCGTGGCGCTCGATCTGCCGTCCGTCGCCAGCGCCGAGGCGATGATCGACCGGCTCGGCGATGCCGTCACCTTCTACAAGATCGGCTATCAGCTCGGTTATGCCGGCGGCCTCATCCTGGCGAAGCAGCTTGCAGGCAGCGGCAAGAAGGTCTTCCTCGATCTGAAGCTGCACGACATCGGCAACACCGTCGCGCGCGGGGTCGAAAGCGTCGCCGGGCTTGGCGCGACCTTCCTCACCGTGCATGCCTACCCGCAGACCATGAAGGCGGCGGTCGAGGCACGCGCCGGCTCCGGCCTGAAGATCCTCGCGGTGACGGTGCTGACCTCCTACGACGACACCGATCTGCATGCGGCGGGCTATCGCCTCAACGTCTCCGATCTCGTCGAAGCGCGCGCCAAACAGGCGCAGGCGCTTGGCGTTGACGGCCTCGTCAGCTCGCCCGAGGAGGCCGCCGCCTTGCGCAAGATCGTCGGCGACCAGATGAACCTGGTGACCCCTGGCATCCGCCCCGCAGGCTCGGCGACCGGCGACCAGAAGCGCATCATGACCCCGGCTCGCGCCATTGCCGCCGGCGCCGACTATCTCGTGGTCGGACGTCCGGTGATGGAAGCCGCCGACCCGAAGGCATCAGCCGAAGCCATTCACGCCGAAATCGCCCAGGCGCTCGCCTGAACCAACAAGAGGGAGAACAGAGATGGCGAAGGGATACTGGATTGGACGCGTCGACGTTCACAATGAGGAAGGCTACAAGCCCTACATGGCGGCCAACCCCGCCATCTTCCAGAAATTCGGCGGCAAGTTCATCGTTCGCGGTGGCAAGTTCACCGGCGTGGAGGGCCAGAGCCGCTCCCGCAATGTCGTGATCGAATTCCCCGATTACGCGACCGCGCTCGCTTGCTACCAATCGCCGGAATACCAAGCCAACATCAAGGTGCGGCAACCGCATTCGATCGCCGACCTCATCATCATCGAGGGGCACGACAGCCCATAGTCCGCACATCGGGTAGCCGGTTCGGTTGCCGGAACAGCCTTGGCTCGCTATATCGCGTGGAGAGGTGAGCCATGGCTGACATGCGTTTGATCGTTGCGGGAGCCGGCGGCCGGATGGGCCGCACGCTGACCCGGGTGATTTCCGAAACCCCGGGGGCGGTGCTGGTCGGCGCGCTGGAAGCGCCGGGCTCGGAACTGCTCGGCAAGGACGCCGGCGTGCTCGCCGGCCTCCCCGCCAATGACGTCAAGCTGTCGGCCGATCTGTGGTCGATGTCGGCCGGCGCCGACGGCATCTTGGATTTCACCGTGCCGGCCGCGACCATCGCCAACGTCGCGATCGCGGCCGAGCGCGGCCTCGTTCACGTCATCGGCACCACCGGGATGTCGCCGTCCGACGATGCGGTGATCCGCAGCGTGACCAATCGCGCCATCGTGGTGAAGTCAGGCAATATGAGCCTCGGCGTCAATCTGCTCGCCGCGCTGGTCAAGCGCGTCGCGCAATCGCTCGACCAGAGCTTCGATATCGAAATTCTCGAGATGCACCACAAGTCCAAGATCGATGCGCCGTCGGGCACTGCCTTGATGCTCGGTGAAGCCGCGGCCGCGGGACGCGGAATCGCGCTCGATCAGCATTCGGCGCGCGGCCGCGATGGTCTCACCGGCGCGCGGCGCGCGGGCGATATCGGCTTTGCCTCGTTGCGCGGCGGCACTGCGGCCGGCGATCACAGCGTGATCTTTGCCGGCCCCTCCGAACGCATCACGCTCTCGCACCATGCAGAGGACCGCGCGCTGTTCGCGCAGGGCGCGCTGAAGGCGGCGCTGTGGGCGCATGGCAAGAAGCCCGGCATGTATTCGATGGCCGACGTCCTCGGGTTGAGCGACTAACGCCGCTCGACGGAATGAAATCCAGCTAAGCGAAAACGGAATCTGAAATGAGTGATCGTCTCCTTGTGCTCGTTCGTCACGGTCAGAGCGACTGGAATCTGAAGAACCTGTTCACCGGGTGGAAGGACCCCGATCTCACCGAGCAGGGCGTCAACGAAGCGAACGAGGCCGGCCGCAAGCTGAAGGCGCAGGGCCTGTCGTTCGATGTCGCGTTCACCTCCGATCTCACCCGTGCGCAACACACGCTGAAGCTGATGCTGGAGCAGATCGGCCAGACCGGCTTGCCGACCACGAAGAACCTTGCGCTCAACGAGCGCGATTACGGCGATCTCTCCGGCCTCAACAAGGACGACGCCCGCAAGAAGTGGGGCGAGGATCAGGTTCTGATCTGGCGCCGTTCCTACGACGTGCCGCCGCCCGGCGGTGAAAGCCTGAAGGATACGCTGGCGCGCACGCTGCCCTATTACGTGCAGGAGATCCTGCCCGGCGTGCTGCGCGGCCAGCGCACGCTGATCGCCGCCCACGGCAATTCGCTGCGCGCGCTGATCATGGTGCTGGAGAGGCTGACGCCGGAGCAGATCCTCAAGCGCGAGCTCGCCACCGGCGCGCCGGTGGTCTATCGGCTCAATGCCGATTCCACCGTTGCGTCCAAGGTCGATCTCGCGGGGTAGAGGTTTGATGTTGTCATTCCGGGGCGATGCGCAGCATCGAACCCGGAATCTCGAGATCCCCCGGTGCGCAATTGCGCACCTGAGGTCTGGTCCTTCGGACCATCCCGGAATGACGAGATAGAGGTTAGTGCAATCCGACCTGGCCGGCTTCCCAGCCCAGCATCGCCTGCTTGCGGGTGATGCCCCAGTGATAGCCGGTCAGCGCGCCGCTCTTGCCGAGTGCGCGATGGCAGGGCACCACGAACGACACCGGATTGCGGCCGACAGCGGCGCCGACCGCGCGCGAGGCTTTCGGGCTGTTGATCTTGCAGGCGATGTCGGAGTAGCTGACCGCGCGGCCCATCGGGACCTTGAGCAGCGTCTCCCACACCCGCACCTCGAAGTCGGTGCCGATCAAGACGACGCGCAGCGGCTGGTCCGCCCGCCACAACCTTGTATCGAACACGCGCTGCGCCAGCGCGGTGGTGCCGTCGGTGTCCTCGACATAGGTCGCGTTCGGCCAGCGCCGCTTCATGTCGGCGAATGCGGTCTGCTCGTCGCCGTGATCGGCGAAGGCAAGCCCCGCAAGCCCGCGATCCGTTGCGATCACGATCGCGGTGCCGAACGGCGAGGGATGGAAGCCGTAGCGCAGCGTCATGCCGCCGGCGCCGGTCTTCCATTCGCCCGGCGACATCGCCTCATGCGTGACGAACAGGTCGTGCAGCCGTCCCGGCCCTGACAGGCCGGAGTCGAGTGCCGCATCGAGCACGCTGGCGGAATCGCGCAGCAGGTTCTTGGCGTGGTCCAGGGTCAGCGCCTGCATGAAAGCCTTCGGCGTCAGCCCGGCCCAGCGGCGGAACAGATGGTGCAATTCATCCGGCGTGACGGCGGCGGCATCGGCCATCGCTTCGATGGTCGGCTGCGTGCGCCAATGCTCCGAGATGAACGCGATGGCGCGCCGAACCGAATCATAGTCGCGCAGCGCGGCGCTCTGGAGGCCCGGCTTGGCCAGGCGCTGGTCGTGTATGGCGAGTGTCATCATGGTGTCTGATTTAGGAGCCATGGCGCCTCCAAACCACCCGATTTCTGACAAGCATGATCCGGAAAAGTGGGGACCGGTTTTCCGACGAGATCATGCTCAAAAGTAAGCTCGACTAGTGTCCCGAATCCGAAGTTCGCATCATTTGCCGCACCTTCGGAGCGAACTTCGGATTCGATAAGGACACTAGCAAACCTTTGATTCTAGTGTGCTTTATGAATGCGAAGTTCGTGAAAGTGGTTGCCGCGAAATCGCACGAACTTCGCATTCAGCACACTAGTGGATGGGGTTGTAAGTCGGGCCGCGTTTCGCGGCGTTGAGCGCCGCCGTCAAGGCCTTGGAGAAGCTGGCCTTTTCGTCCGGGCCGAGGAAGCTGCCGACGCTGACCCGGCGGCCCCGGGAGACCAGATAAAGCCGCTCGATGCCGAACTCCTCATGCGAGATCTGCTCGAACCGCACCCAGAGCGGATTGAGCACCCATTCCGCCACATGGCCGCGATGGCTGATCCTGCGCACCCTCAGTTCCGACGCCGTGACGGTGATCTCCTCGCTCGCCTTGGCGGTGCGGAAATTGACCTTGAACGCCCAATAGATCACCAGCGCGTCGAGGCCGAAGAAGCCGAAGATCGGCCAGGCGCCGAGCCACCAGAACACCGCGCCGGCGATGAAGCTGACCACGGTGACGAACGACATCAGCACGATAAAGCCGGTGCGATTCAGCGAGCGGTGCGGCGTCAGCAATGCCGAGAACAGTTTGGGCTCGGCCTCAGCGGCATCAGCCGCGAGATCATTGGCCCTGCGGTCTTCGCCCGGATCAAAGTCGTTGCCTGCGGTCATGGCGTATCAGTATATCCGGTTCATGGCCAAAATCATCCGCTCTCAACGCGCCAGCACATCAAGCGTTCGTTCCGCACCGAAGAGGAAGCCTGCGAAAGCGGCAAGGCTGCTACCCAAACGCGGGGCAAAGAAGGCGGCCAAGAAGGCCGCCAAGCGAACGGTAAAGCCGAAGCCATGGACATCGGAGGAGGTCTACGAGGCTTTCGACCGGTTCCGCAAAGCCAATCCCGAGCCCAAGGGCGAGCTCGAGCACCTCAACCCCTACACGCTGCTGGTTGCGGTGGTGCTGTCGGCGCAGGCGACCGACGCCGGCGTCAACAAGGCGACGCGAGCGCTGTTCGCGGTCGCCGACACGCCGGAGAAGATGCTTGAGCTCGGTGAAGACAGAGTGCGCGACTACATCAAGACCATCGGGCTCTATCGCAACAAGGCCAAGAACGTCATCGCGCTGTCGCAGAAGCTGATCGCCGAGTTCGGCGGCGAGGTGCCGCGCACGCGCGCTGAAATCGAATCGTTGCCCGGCGCCGGCCGCAAGACCGCGAATGTCCTGCTCAACATGGCATTCGGCGAGCACACGATGGCGGTCGACACCCATGTGTTTCGCGTCGGCAACCGCACCGGGCTCGCGCCTGGCAAAACGCCGCTCGAGGTCGAGCTGGGATTGGAGAAGGTGATCCCGACCGAGTTCATGCTGCACGCCCATCACTGGCTGATCCTGCATGGCCGCTACACCTGCCTCGCCCGAGGTCCACGTTGCGACGTATGTCTGATCAATGATCTCTGCCGGTGGCCGGAAAAGACCGTCTGAGGCATGATCGTCGTCATGTGCTAATAGGTTCGTCCGGCGTTTGTACGCGTGCTTGAGGAGTGTGGTGTGGCAGAGCAGGTTGAAGATGGTCCGTCACCCGCCAGCCAGACCGCGACTGCTGCGGCGCCCGCCAAGCCGCAACCTTCGGCAAGCGGCTTCTGGAGCCGTTTCGCGATTCCGCTGTTTGCCGTGCTCGTCTCGCTGATGTTCGTCGCGGTGGCGACCAGTCGCTGGGATGCCTGGGTCGGCAGCGCCACGATCCAGACCACCAATGATGCCTATGTGCGCGCCGAATTGACCCAGCTCTCCAGCCGCGTGTCCGGCGAGGTGCTCACCGTCGCCGTCTCCGATTTCCAGCGCGTCAAGGCCGGCGATCTCCTGGTGCAGATCGATCCCGCCGATTACCAGGCGCAGGTGGCGCAGGCCGAGGCCGGCGTGGTCGGTGCCCAGGCCGTGCTCGACAACCTCAACAACCAGGTCGAGCTGCAATATGCAACCATCGCGCAGGCCGAGGCTGCGCGGTTGTCCGCGGAGGCGCAGCAGACCCTGGCACGCCAGGAGGAAGAGCGTCAGCAGTCGCTGTCGCAAACCGACGCCGGCACGCGGCAGCGGCTCGAGCAGGCGACCGCATCCTACGCCAAAGCGGAGGCCGACGTGCGCGCCAGCCGCGCTGTGATCGCGGCACAGCGCCATCAACTCGAGGTCCTGCAAGGTACCAAGAAGCAGCGTGCCGCCGACCTCGACGCCGCCAAGGCGCTGCTGGCATCGGCCAAGCTCAAGCTTGGCTACACCAAGATCGTCGCGCCGTTCGACGGCGTCACCGGCGAGCGCCAGGTGCAGCCGGGCGACTACGTCAACATCGGCGCCAATCTGATCAATGTCGTGCCGCTGCCGAACGTCTATGTGATCGCCAACTACAAGGAGACCCAGCTGACCAACGTCAAGCCGGGCCAACCGGTCGAGGTCACCGTGGATACGTTCGCCGGCCAGAAGCTGCGCGGCGTCGTCGAGCGCATCGCACCGGCGAGCGGATCGCAATTCGCTCTGCTGCCGCCCGATAACGCCACCGGCAATTTCACCAAGGTGGTGCAGCGCATTCCGGTGCGGATCCAGTTCGACAATGGCCAGCCCTTGCTCGAGCGCCTGCTGCCGGGCATGTCGGTCGTCACGCGGATCGACACCGGCGAGGCGGTCGCCAATGGCGGAAAGTGACGACCGCGACCGTGGTCCGGTCTCGCGCGGCGACGTCGCGCGCTATCCGCTGTTCGCGGTCGTCGCCGTGCTGCTCGGCGCGTTCCTGGCGAATTTCGACAGCCGACTGACCTCGGTCGGCCTGCCCGATCTGCGCGGCGCGTTCTCGCTCAGCTTCGACGAGGGCGCCTGGCTCTCGACGGCTGCCATCGGCTCGCAGATCTTCGTCGCGCCTGCGGTGGCCTGGCTTGCCACCGTGTTCGGCCTGCGCCGGGTGCTCGGCATTCCGAGCCTGGTCTATGCCGTGGTCTCGCTGACTATTCCGTTCGTGCGCGACTACACGACGCTGATCGCGCTCAGCATCGCCCACGGCATGCTGCTCGGCACCTTCGTGCCGGCGACGCTGATGATCATCCTGCGCAATTTGCCGATCCGATGGTGGCTGCCGGCGATCGCGATGTACTCGATCCGCGTCGGCTTCGCGCTCGACTCGTCAAGCTCGCTGGTCGGTTTCTATGTCGAGCACCTCGGCTGGCAGTGGCTGTACTGGCAGGGCGTGGTGATCGCGCCGCTGATGGGGCTGATGGTGTATCTCGGCACTCCGAAAGAACCCGTCAATCGCGACCTGCTGCACCATGCCGATTGGGGCGGCATGCTGCTGCTCGGCGCCGGGGTGTCGATGGTCTATGCCGGGCTCGATCAGGGCAACCGGTTGGACTGGCTGTCGTCGGGCACAGTGATGGCGCTCTTGATCGGCGGCGGGCTGCTGATCGTCGCCTTCATGATCAACGAAATGATCGCGCGCCGGCCCTGGGCGCATTTCAACGTGCTGTTCTCGCGCAATATCGGGCTCTCGCTGGTCGTCATCCTGCTGTACACGCTGACCAGCCTGTCGAATTCGTCGCTGGTGCCGAACTTCCTCGGCACCGTCGGCGCGCTGCGGCCGGAGCAGTCGGGCGTGCTGCTGTTCACCTACGGCGCGCTGCCGATGTTCGTGCTGGTGCCGATCTCGATTCTGCTGCTGCGCCACCTCGATCCGCGCATCGTCGTGGTGCTCGGCTTCTCGGCGTTCGCGGCCGCCAATCTCTGGGGCACGCAGCTGAGCCATGTCTGGGCGCGCGAGGATTTCGTCGGCATCGTCCTGCTCACGTCGATCGGGCAGGCGTTCACGCTGCTGCCGATCATCATCATGGCGCTGTCGAATTCCGATCCGTCGCGGGCGACGGCGTTCGCGGCCTATATCCAGATCATGCGCCTTGGCGGCGCCGAGATCGGCGTCGCGCTGATGGGGACCTGGCTGCGGGTCCGCGAGCAGATCCATTCGAACTATCTCGGACAGCACGTCCAGAATGGCGATATCGACGTCGTGAACCTGCTCAAGCGGCTGGCGGGTGAATTTTCCGGCCACGGCATTGGGACGGCGACCGGGCGCGCCGTCGGCACGCTGGCGGCGCTGGTGCAGCGCGAGGCCAACACGCTCGCCTATATCGACGGCTTCTGGCTGTGCTTCTGGCTCGCGATCCTGGCGCTGGTCCTGGTCGCCTTCATCACGCGCGCGCCGCAGGGCCCGTTGTCGCCGGCGCCGCTCGGCTTGGTGAAGAGCGCGATGCGCAGGCTGGGCGTCACCGCTTCCTGATTTTCGAAGAGGCGGCGCGGATATCGGCGCCGGGTCAATTTATAGTGAATGCGGCGCTCGCGCTATGTCGCAGGCGTGTTGAAATATTTTGCTCATCGCGCGGTTCCAAGAGCGGGGGAAATGGAGCCACGATGATCGAGATGAAGCAGACGGCCGCGCTTGTTTCCCTGGCGACGGCGGTTCCACCGCATCTATTCCATCAGGGACAGGTCCTGCAGGCCGCGCGCAATCTCCTCGCCGACCGCTATCTCGAGTTCGAGACGCTCTCCAGCCTGTTCGCCAACACCGGCATTCAGCATCGCTACGGCGTCAAGCCGATCGAATGGTATCTCGAACGGCGCGGCTGGCCGGAGCGAACGCTGGCGTTCCTGGAGGGCGCGGAGACGCTGTACGTCGACGTGGCCCGCAAGGCGATTGCGCGCGCCGACCTGACCGGCCGGGACATCGATATCGTGGTCACGGTGTGCTCGACGGGGATAGCCACGCCGACGCTGGAGGCGCGCGTCGCCGGCAAGCTCGGTCTGCGGACGGATGTGTCGCGCGTGCCGGTGTTCGGCCTGGGCTGCGCGGGCGGCGTGTCGGGCCTGTCGATCGCGGCGCGGCTGGCCGAAGCGCGGCCGGGAGCGAACGTGCTGCTGGTTGCGCTCGAACTCTGCACGCTCGCGGTCCGGCACGACGAGCTCACCAAGGCAAATATCGTTGCGGCCAGCCTGTTCGGCGATGGCGCGGCCGCGATCGTGCTGCGTGCCGGCGACGGTGGCGCGACGCGGATCGAGGCGACGGGCGAAAAGCTGTGGCCGGATACGCTCGACATCATGGGCTGGACGGTCGATCCGGAAGGATTCGGCGTGGTCTTTCAGCGAACCATTCCGGATTTCGTCCGCGACCATGTTGGACCAGCCGTCGCCGAAATCCTGGCGCGGATGCAGCTGACCGCCGATGACATCGACCGCTTCCTCTGCCATCCCGGCGGCGCCAAGGTCATCGCCGCGCTGGAGCGGGCACTCGCGCTCGATCAGGGCACGCTCGATCACGAACGCGACGTCATCGCGGCTTGCGGCAACATGTCGGGCCCGACGGTTCTCTTTGTTCTCGAACGAGCCTGCGCCAAGGGATTGCCGCCGCGCTCGCTGCTCACGGCGCTCGGGCCGGGCTTCACGCTCAGCTGCGTTGCGCTCAGGCACGCGGCGTGAGCTTCGCGTCGGTCATCCTCTCGCTGGTCACGCTGCAGCGTCTCGGCGAGCTCGTGCTGTCACGTCGCAACACCGAGCGGCTTCTCGCACGAGGCGCGGTCGAGGTCGGCGCCAATCACTACCCGCTCATTGTCCTGGTTCACGCCGGCTGGCTGACCGCGCTGTGGATCTGGGGCCGCGACCAGGACGTCAATCTGGCCGCGCTGGCGGGTTTCCTGGTGCTGCAAGGCTTGCGGATATGGATCCTCGTCGCGCTGGGGCCGCGATGGACCACGCGAATCGTCGTGCTGCCGGGCGCGCCGCTGGTCGCATCCGGGCCGTACCGATATTTCCCGCATCCAAACTACGCCGTCGTGGTCGGTGAAATCGCACTTCTTCCCCTCGCGCTCCACCTGCCGCGATTGGCGCTGATCTTTACCCTCCTCAATCTCGCGGTGCTTGCGGTCCGGATTCGGATCGAGAACCGCGCGCTCTCCGTTTCCGAATGGCCACGCACAAGCACGCCATGAGCAAGGCGGATCACCGAACCGACGGCCCATCGGCTGCGACCTGGACCGGCTTTCTCCTGATGTGCTTCGGCATGTTCATGGCGATTCTCGACATCCAGGTCGTCGCAACCTCGTTGCCGACGATCCAGCGCGCGCTTGCGATCTCGCCGGCGGCGATGAGCTGGATCCAGACCGCCTATCTGATCGCGGAGGTGATCGCGATCCCGCTGACCGGCCTGCTCACGCACGCGCTGTCGTTGCGTTGGCTGTTCGCGCTTGCGGTGAGCCTGTTCACTGTCGCCTCGGTCGGCTGCGCCCTCAGCGGCGGTTTTGCCGCGCTGCTGGCGTTTCGCGTGCTGCAGGGATTTTCCGGCGGCGTCCTTATCCCCGCAGTGTTCTCCGCCGTGTTCACGCTGTTCCCGGCGCGGCTTCATCCGGTGGCCACCACGATCGGCGGCGTCGTCGCGGTGCTCGCGCCGACCGTTGGACCCGTCGTCGGCGGCTGGATCACGCAGACCTGGTCGTGGCCATGGCTGTTCCTGATCAATCTGGTTCCGGGAACGGTGGCAGCCGCGGTCACGCCGTTGCTGCTTCCGAGGGAAGGCGTGCAGCTTCGGGCGTTCTCCAGACTGGATAAATGGTCGCTTGTCCTGCTCGCAGCGACGCTCGCAAGCTTCATGATCGGTCTGAAGGAAGCGCCGCAACGCGGTTGGGCCTCGATGCCTTGCCTCGGCCTGCTCATCGGAAGCATTGCGGGGTTGGCGCTGCTGATCCGGCGCACGCTCCGCGCGGCCTATCCGATCGCGCAATTGACGCTCTTCAAGCGGCGTCCGTTCGCGATCGGTTGCGCACTGAGCTTTTGCCTCGGCATTGGGCTGTATGGATCGACCTATCTGATGCCGGTATTCCTCGGTTTCGTCCGCCGCCATGACGCCTTCGAGATCGGCACGATCATGCTGGTCACGGGGGTTGCGCAGCTCGTCGCCGCGCCGCTTGCGGCGATCCTGGAAAGCCGCGTCGGCGCGCGGCGCTTGACCGGTGCGGGCTTCGCCTTGTTCGCGCTCGGCCTCGGCTGGAGCGCCATTCAGCCGCGCACGGCGGATTTTGGCGAGATGTTCTGGCCGCAGGTCGTGCGCGGCGTCGCGATCATGTTCTGCCTGCTGCCGCCGACGCGCATTGCGCTGGGCGCGCTGCCGGAGGCGGAAATTGCCGACGCCAGCGGACTGTTCAACCTGATGCGCAATCTGGGCGGCGCGATCGGGATCGCTCTGATCGATACCATCCTCTATGGGCGAAGCCCAATGTATGGCGAGGATTTCCGCGTGCGCCTGCTGGCGGGGGATGTCACCGCGGCGCAGGCGATCGGGCTCGATCCGAAGTTGCTGATCGATCGCCCGCCGGGTCTGCCGGACGATGCAACGGTGGCGTTCATCCGGCCGTTGGTCGAACGGGCCTCGCTCGCACTCACCGCGAACGAGGCATGGGCGATGCTCGCCTGCGTGGCGATCGTCGGACTGCTGCTCGTGCCCTTCGCAAGCGATCGGGTGCCGGCATCGCTGCCCGAGCTTCCGGATACCACCTAGACCGAGGACACGTTGGTTCGCCGCGCCGGCTCGATCAGCTCGCGCCGCGGGCCCGACAGCCGCTTGTACATGTGCACCATGAAGGCCATGCCGAACAGCGGCGTCGCCAGGTTGACGATCGGGATCGAGACGAAGGCAGCGATGAACAGGCCCGCTGTAAAGACTGTCGCCGCGTTCTCCTTGCGCATCGCCTTGGCGTCATCAGGCGAGCGGAACCGCATCGCCGCAAGCTCGAAATATTCGCGGCCGAGCAGCCAGGCGGTCGCGAGGAAGAAGATGATGAAGCCCGCGCCCGCGAACAGCACGAACGGCAGCGCGACAAGATAGACCAGGATCGTCAGCAGCGCGGTCTTGACGCCCTCGATCGTCGCGAGCGTGACCGGCAGCGCCACGCCGGGATGGTCGGCCGGATAATGCTCGCGCTCGACATGGTCGGCGACGTCGTCGACAAACAGGCTCGCCACCAGCGAGGTGATCGCGGGCATCAGGAAGATGCCGCCGAGCACGACGCCAAGGCCCGCCGAGATCGAGACGATCCAGGACAGCACGTGCAGCGTGGAATGGAAGTTGGGGCCGAGCATGCCTTCGGCCCAGACCTCTCCATAGTCGGCAAACCAGCTCAGCAGCCGCTGCAATCCGATCGCCAGCACGGTGATCAGCACCAGCGCAAGCCCGATCGAGCGCCACAGGATCGAGCGCATCGGCGGCGACAGGATTTGCGAAAGCGCCTTGACGGCGGCGGCTAACATGACTGGGCTACCTCTGCACAAATGACCCGCGAGAGGTAGACACCCAATATGGCTTCGGCAAGTGCCGTTTGTGCCGCGGTGAGAGCGTTTTCGAACGAAATGCTCTAGGCGTCGAGCGGCCTGCCGCGGACGTTCGGCCCCCAGACACCGATAGCAATGATCACGATGACCATGGCCGCGGTGATCAGCCCGAACACGCCGCCGACGCCGGCCTCCTTCAGCATGAACGCCACGATGAAGCCGGAGAAGGTCGCGCTGAGCCGGCTCATCGAATAGACGAGGCCCGCGGCGCGCGCCCGGATCGCGGTCGGGAACACCTCGGTCTGGTAGGCGTGATAGGCGTAGGACAGCGTCATGTTGGCCCCCGTCACCAGCACGCCGCTGGCGATCAGCAGCACCGGCTCGGTGAGCTGCGAGAAGGCGAGGCCGAACACCGAGATCGCCGCGGCCGCGCCGCAGATGATCCATTTGCGCTCCAAGCGGTCGGCGAAGGTCGCGGCCAAGAGCGGCGCGAGCGGATAGGCGAAGGCGATGATGAAGGAATATTGCAGGCTCTTGGTGACGTTGATGCCCTTCTGCACCAAGAGCGCCGGAACCCAGTTGGAGAAGCCGTAGACGCCGAATGCCTGGCAGAGATTGAAGATCATGAACAGCACGACGAGCGAGGCGTAGGGCGGCCTGAACAGGTCGGCATAGCCGGTCTCGGCCGGCGCACGTGCCGGCACCATCGCCGCCGTGGCGATCGGGCGCGGCGCCGCCGTCGGCGATGCGGCTTCGAGCGTCCGCATGATTGTCTCGGCTTCGGCGGCGCGGCCATGGCGGGCCAGCCAGAGCGGGCTTTCCGGAACGTAGAGCCGCAGCACCCAGATGATCATGCTGGCGGCGGCGCCGATCAGCACGACCCAGCGCCAGCCGTCGATGCCGTGCGGCGAGAGCGGCACCAGCCACCACGACAGCGCGGCGACGATCGGCACCGCCGAAAGCATGACCGCCTGGTTGATCGCAAACGCCCGGCCGCGCATCCAGCTCGGCACCAGCTCGGTGATGTAGGCGTCGATGGTGATGACCTCGATGCCGATCCCGATCCCGGCGATGAAGCGCCATAGCAGCAGGCCGCCGGGTGTGGTCTGGCACGCCATGATCACCGATGCGGCGCTGTAGAACAGCAGCGACCAGGTGAAGACCGCCTTGCGCCCGAAGCGATCGGCGAGGAAGCCGAGGCAGAAGGTGCCGATGAACAGGCCGGCGAAGGTCGCCGCGACGAAGGCGCCGATCCCGGAGAAGCCGAAGAACGCCTGCGTCGTCGTGGTCATCAATCCGCTGCGAGCAAGGCCCGGCGCGATATAGCCGGTGAAGAACAGGTCGTAGATTTCGAAGCAGCCGCCGAGCGAGAGCAGGATCACCAGCCGCCAGACGTAGCCGGACGTGGGCAGCGCCTCGAGCCGTCGCGAAATCTCGTCGGGTCCGCTTGTCGTGGTGGCAAGATCGGCGACCGAGCCGAGTTCGACGGCGCTCATGATGGTCCTCCCCGAATGGTGCAACGGCCGCCCTTCTTGCGAAGGCGTACCGGTCGCGCATGTTTGGCAGCCGGAAGCCAGAAATCCAGACGAACATATCGAAGGAATCGTTCGATATTTTCGATGGCGCTGTTTCTGACGCGCTTGCTTCACGCGAACGGTGCCCGCTTCGCTTGAAAGCGCTTCAGATCAGAAGCGTCGCCTCCCAGGCGCCGCGGCCCACCTGGTCTGCGATCAGGGCGCGGATCAGGCGGCACATCTCCTCCATGACGTAAGTCATCGGGCGATTGCGCAAGCGGCAAAGATAGAGCGTGCGGGTCAGTTTTGGTTCGATGACTTCGCGCGCGACCAGCAATCGTGCCTTTAACGGCTCACTGACGAAATGCGTCGTCGCGATCGTGCAGCCCAAACCCGCGGTCAGCGCGCCGATCATGCCGCTGGTCGAGTTGAGATGCATGATCGCATTGGCCTCGAGCCGCTTCAGCAGCACGGGATCATCCAGCAGTGCGCGCGCCGATAGTCCGTACCGCAACAGGATCAGCGGCAGCCGCGTCACCTCCTCGAAGGGAATTGGCGTCTTCTTGCCGATCAGCTTCTCGGTGCCGACGCAGAACATCTGTTCCTCCAGCACCGGCTCGGCGATCAGGTCCTTTTCCGACGGCGGATTGTAGACCAGCGCGAGGTCGACCTCGGAGCTCAGCAGATGCAGCAGCGTCGCGCCGGAGAGACTCTCGGTCAGCGACAGCTTCAGGTTCGGATATTTCGTCAGCACGGTGCGCATCAGCGGCACGCCGATCGCCTTCATTCCGGAATTGGCCATGCCGATCGAGATATCGCCGGCGATCACGCTGGCGCCTTCCTTGATCTCGCGCTCGGCCGCCGCCATCGCGCGCAGGATGATGCGGGCATGTTCATAGAGCCGCTCGCCCGCCGCGGTCGGTTCCATGCCGCGTGGCTTGCGCTCGAACAGCGGCGTGGCGAATTCAGCTTCCAGATTGGCGATGTGGTGGCTGAGCGCGGATTGCGCGACGTTGGCCTGATCCGCCGCCCGCGACAGGTTGCGCTGCTCGTAAACCGCGATGAAATAGCGAAGCTGGCGCGAATCCATGAGGGTTCAGCGTTCTAGAACCACGAATACTCTATTCGACAGATTATATTTTTCAGATAGCGTGCGGAAGCCTAACCTGCGCCGATCACAAAGCGTTTTCGAGCGAAGCGGTACCGGTTCGCGTGAAGAAACGCGTCAGAACAAGAGCGCAACGAGCACGGAGAAACCGATGACCGGGAACGGACTGCCGCTGGAAGGCGTGAGGGTCGTCGAGATGACCCACATGGTGATGGGGCCGACCTGCGGCATGATCCTGGCGCAACTCGGCGCCGAGGTGATCAAGGTCGAACCGCCCGCCGGCGACAAGACCCGTTCGCTCGGCGGCATGGGAGTCTCGTTCTTTCCGTTGTTCAACCGCGGCAAGCGCAGCGTGGTGCTCGACTTCGCCAAGCCCGAGGACCGTGACACGATGCACCGGCTGCTTGCCAGCGCCGACGTGTTCCTGGAGAATTTTCGCGACGGCCAGCTCGACAAGCAGGGGCTCGGCGCCGAGGAGCTTCGCCAAAAATATCCGCAGCTGATCATCGCCGGCCACAAGGGCTTTCTGTCCGGTCCCTATGATCATCGGCCGGCGCTCGACGAGGTCGTGCAGATGATGTCGGGGCTCGCCGCGATGACCGGCACGCGCGACAAGCCGCAGCGCGTCGGCTCCTCCGCCAACGACATCATGGGCGGCATGTTCGGTGTGATCTCGATCCTCGCCGCGCTCTATCAGAAACGCGGCGGCGACAGGAGCGGCGCTGACATCCGCATCGGCCTGTTCGAGAACTGCCTGTTCCTGGTCGCCCAGCACATGGTCGAGTACGAGATGACCCGACGCAAGCCGCGCTCGATGCCGGAACGCGAGCATGCCTGGCCGATCTACGACATCTTCGATACCGCCGGCGGCGATCGCATCTTCATCGGCGTCGTCACCGAAGGTCATTGGCAGAGCTTCTGCCGCGAGTTCGGCCTCACGGAATTCGCCGACGATCCGACGCTGCGCTCGACCACGGACCGCATCATGGCGCGCGACCGGATCATTCCGCGCGTTGCCGCGGTGGTCAAGGATTGGAACGTGGCGGATCTCTCGGCGAGGCTCGACGCGCTTAACATCTGCTTCTCGCCGATCAACCGGCCGGAGGATCTGCTCGGGGATCCGCATGTGCTGCGTCCCGGCGGGCTGGTCAACAACGTGAACGCCGACGGCAAGCCGTTCCGCGTCCCCGCGCTGCCGCTCGAATGGAACGGCCGCAATATCGGCGAAGGTCTGAAGGTGCCGGTGCTCGGCGCCGATACCGAAGCGGTGCGCGCCGAGCTCGCACAACAGAAGATTTCATCAACCGGAAACGCTGCGTGAGGCTGACATGACCCGTGTCCACGATATCTATCCCACCGACAAGGTGAGCCTGCGCGAGGTCGGCCTGCGCGACGGGCTGCAGCTCGTGAAGACGTTCCCGTCGACCGCGGCGAAAGAGCGCTGGGTGCGCGATGAATACGCCGCCGGCGTACGCCATTTCGAGGTCGGCTCGTTCCTGCCGGCCAAGACCTTCCCGCAATTCGTCGATGTCCGCGACGTGGTCGCCTCCATCGCCGCGCTGCCCGGGGCGCACGGCGTCGCGCTGGCGCTGAACGAGCGCGGCGTCAACGAGGCGCTGGCCACCGGCGTTGCCGAGATCGCCTCGGTGGTATCGGCGACCGAGGAGCACAGCCAGGCCAACGCCAACCGCTCGCGCGAATCCGCGATCGAGAACATCAAGCGGCTTTGCGAGCTGCGCGATGCCAGCGCGCACAAGCCCCTGGTCAATGCCGCGATCTCGATGGCACTGGGCTGCTCGATCGTCGGTCCCGTCGATCCGAACGAGGTGCTGCGCCTCACCGAGAAGCTCTACGAGGTCGGCGTCGACATGGTCGCGATTGCGGACACGGTGGGTTATGCCGGGCCGAAGCAGGTCGGCGAGCTGACGCGGGGCGCGGTGAAGATCGCGGGATCGAAGCCGGTCTGCGTGCATCTGCACGACACCCGCGGCATGGGCATCGCGAATGCTTCCGCCGCGCTCGATGAGGGCGCCCGCGTGCTCGACGGCTCGCTCGGCGGCCTCGGCGGCTGCCCGTTTGCGCCGGGCGCCACCGGCAATGTCGTGTTCGAGGACCTCGTCTTTCTCTGCGAGAGCAAGGGATTTCCGACCGGCATCGATCTCGATCGCCTGGTCGAGGTGCGCGCGATCCTGAAATCGGAGATGCCGAACGAGGCGCTCTATGGCGGTCTCGCCCGCGCCGGCCTGCCGCGCGGCACCAAGGCGAGGGCGGCGTAGCGTATTCATTGCGTAGCCCGGATGGAGCGAAGCGAAATCCGGGGCCTCGCCCGCAGACGGAGCTTCCCGGATTTCGCTGCGCTCCATCCGGGCTACGAGACGACACGCTCTCAATCGTGCCCGTGCCCCCGCTTGCGCGGCTTCTTGTCCGGAGCGGTCGGGATCATCACGACGCGACCGTAACGCACACCGCGCTCGGCGATGATGTGATCGGCGAGATGCCGGACCTCGCTGCTGGCGCCCTTCAGCGCCGTCACCTCCATGCAGCTGTCGTCGTCGAGATGCACATGCAGCGTCGCCAGCGACAGGTCGTGATGGCCGTGGAAATTCTGCACCAGCCGCTTTGACAGGTCGCGCGCGGCGTGGTCGTAGACATAGACCAGCGCCGCGACGCATTGCCCTGACGGCGCGTTCTCCGTGCTCTGCTGCAGGCCGGCGCGTGCGAGATCACGGATGATCTCGGAGCGGTTCTGATAGCCGCGCGCCTCGGCGGCGGCGTCGATCTCCGCGAGCAGATCATCCTCGATGGTGATGGTGATGCGTTGCATGGATTATCCGTGGTGGCTCGATTGCCTGGTGGTATGACATTTTTCTTGTAACGTCATACTGTGCTTGCTAGCGTCGCTTTGCCGAGGTTGGTTGGACTGGTGCGGTCGTCGCGTGACTGTAACAGGTATCATGCGGGGGCATGGGCGTTGCGTCGTACTGCATGGCGGATATTTCCCGCCGCCGCGTCCATTGCAGCATTTGCGCCGGCCGCCGAAGCGCAGACGGTCGCCACCGTGCCCGGCCAGTTGCCGCCGGTGACTGTGACGTCGCTGGACCAGGGGCCACCTAGGCACGCCAGACCGTCCCGGCGTCCGCGCCGTGTCGCCGGCGGCGGCCGCAAGCCCGCAGCGCTCCAACCGAGCCAGCCCACCGCTGCGAGCGACGGAATCACCGGCGGCTCGGCCACCGTGTCCGCGTCCGATCTGCAACCGACCGCCGCCAGCGCGCGGCAGATCAGCGGCGACGAGGTGAATGCGCGGCCGGTCTCGCGCGTCGGCGAAGTTCTGGAGGCGGTGCCAGGCCTGATCGTCACCCAGCATTCCGGCGAGGGCAAAGCCAATCAATATTTTCTGCGCGGCTTCAATCTCGATCACGGCACTGACCTCGCCATCACCGTCGACGGCATGCCGGTCAACATGCCGACCCATGGTCACGGCCAGGGCTATGCCGACATCAATTTCCTGATCCCGGAGCTGATCCGGTCGATGGACGTCCGCAAGGGTCCATACTACGCGGACAAGGGCGACTTCGCTTCCGCCGGCGCGGTCGACATCAATTATCTGAACGCACTGCCGAAGAGCATCGCCGAGCTGACGGGCGGCAGCTTCGGCTATCAGCGCGCGATGACAGCCAGCTCGGCCAAGGCCGGCGACGGCACGCTGCTCGCAGCCTTCGAGGCCAACAAATACAATGGCCCGTGGGACGTGCCCGATGACATTCGCAAGCTCAACAGCGTGCTGCGCTATAGCCAAGGCACGGCGACCGACGGTTTCTCGCTGACCGCGATGGCCTATTCCAATGGCTGGAACTCGACCGACCAGGTCGCGCAACGTGCGATCGACCAGGGCCTGATCGGCCGTTATGGCACGCTCGATCCGACCGATGGCGGCACCGCCAGCCGCTTCAGCCTGTCCGGCAATTGGGCGCAGTCCAGCGACTACGGGCAGAGCAAGCTCAACGCCTATGTGATCCGTTCGTCGCTGCAGCTCGACAACAACTTCACCTATTTCCTCGACGACCCCGTCAACGGTGACCAGTTCAGCCAGACCGACAGGCGCACCGTCTATGGCCTCGACGCCAGCCATGCCTTCGACCTTCGTTTCGCCGGCGTCGATACGCAGACCCGGGTCGGCGTGCAGACCCGCTACGACGACATCAATGTCGGCCTGTTCAAGACCGTGCAGCGCGAGATCCTGTCCACCGTGCGCAACGACCAGGTGCAGGAGGGCAGCGTCGCGCTGTGGGCCGATACCACCGCGCATTGGACCGACTGGCTGCGCACCACGGTCGGCATCCGCGAGGATTATTTCGCCGGCCATGTGCTGAGCGACACGCCGCAGAATTCCGGCAACGCCCAGGCGGCGATGACGAGCCCGAAGGCCGGCATCGTGCTCGGCCCCTGGTCCAGGACCGAGTTCTACGGCAATGCCGGCTTCGGCTTGCATTCCAACGACATCAGGGGCGCGACCATCACCGTCGATCCCAATGACAAGGTGACGCCGCTCGAGCGCGTGCCGCTGCTGGTGCGCTCGAAGGGCGCCGAGCTCGGCATCCGCACCAGGGCGATCGACGGCCTCACCTCGTCGCTCGCCGTGTTCGTGCTCGATTTCGATTCCGAGCTGCTGTTCGTCGGCGATGCCGGCACCACCGAGCCGAGCCGGCCGAGCCGGCGCGTCGGCGTCGAGTGGACCAACCAGTACAAGCTCTTGCCGTGGGTGAGCCTCGATTTCGACCTCGCCTATACCCGCGCCCGCTTCACGGATGTCGATCCGGCCGGCAATTTCATTCCGGGTGCGGCGGCACGGGTCGCCAGCGGCGGCGTCACCTTCGGCCGCGAGACCGGCTGGTTCGGCAGCCTGCGCGCCCGCTATTTCGGCCCGCGCCCGCTGATCGAGGATGACAGCGTGCGCTCGCTGTCGTCATTCATCGTCAACGCCCGCGCCGGCTACAAATTCGACAACGGGATGCGGCTGCAGCTCGACGTCCTCAATCTCTTCAACGCGCAGACCAACCAGATCGAATACTACTATCTGTCGCGGCTGCCGGGCGAGCCGATCGATGGCGTCGCCGACCGCCATGTGCATCCTGCCGAGCCGCTTGCCGTCCGGCTGACGCTTGCGGCAACATTCTGATCGTCACACCGGCGCGCGATTTTCTGCGGTCATTTCCGCAGCCGGAAGCGCCGTCTCTTCGTCAGTCGCTTCAGGAACAAGCGGCGGCGACTTACGTTCTGGAAACACACCGAATTCGCCCGCCACCTCCTGGAGCGGCTTCTGCTTGTCGGCCCAGTGCAGGGCCGTGTAGTCGAAACCGTGCACGATGGTGGGTTTGACGACTTCGAAATAGGGCGAGATGTCGAAGTCGCGCGGCATGTAGAGCGAGGAATCGCGGATATGCAGGATCTCGCGGCGCGCCTTGCGGCTGGCGGCGCGCGTGATCTTGGGCAGGATCGGATAGCGCACGGCGTCGAACGCCTGCGCGATCAGCGCCGAGCAGATGATCTTGGTCGGATCGCCGGAGCCGAACGCGATCATGCGGCGACGCCAGCGCTGCGGGATCGGCAGCGGAAACAGATAGCGCGCGAGATCGACGATGTTCTTGGTGTCGTAGCCGAAGCCGATGCGGTTGATGGCGTAGCGGCACACCGTGGTGCGGTCCTCGAACGACAGGCCGACCGGACGGCAGAGGCGGGTGTGGTAAGCGAGATATTTCGACAGCGGCGCGGAGGTCACGCCTTCGCCGATATTGGCCTCGATCAGCACATGCTGTTCGCCGTCAGGCTCGAACGCGCCGTCGATCGGCCCGACAAACAGCGCGGCGTGCGACCAGGTCGACTGCGTGAGGTATTTGATGATGCCGGAAATCCGGTTGTTGCCTTCGACCAGCAGCACGTCGCCGGGCTGCATGATGCTCCGCAGATGGTCCGGGTCGCTCGGCGTGAACGGCTCGTAACCGGGGACTTCCTTCTGCAGGTACCCCGCGATCCATTTACCGACGGTATCGAGCATTACGCCCATGGATTCCCCCAGCGGTTCTATGACCGCTTGTGTTTCACTTAATCATGGTCGCAAGCTGTTGCAATTTAGTTCATGCCATCGGCGGATCAATCATGATTGATTTACCATGATGGTTGCTGCGGTCGGTGAGATGCGGCACAGTTCGCGAAGCGTTCCCGTTCTCCGCAAGTCCCCGGAAACCATGCCAGAAGCTATGTCATGACAGTGACCCGCCGCGATTTCCTGTCGGCGTCCGCAGCTTTCGCGCTGGTGCCTGCGCTGGGCGGCCGGGCTCTTGCTGCGCAGCCGTCGCGCGAGGCCGACATCGTCGTGATCGGCGCGGGTGCCGCAGGCATCGCCGCGGCGCGACGGATCGTTGCCGCGAACCGCAAGGTGATCGTGGTGGAGGCGGCCGGCCAAGTCGGCGGTCGCTGCCAGACCGACGCATCGACATTCGGCGTGCCGTTCGACCGCGGCGCGCGCTGGATGCACAATCCCGAAACCAACCCGATGATCCGGCTGGCCCGCTCTGCAGGCCTCGACATCGTCACGGCGCCTGCGGGGCAGAAGATTCGCATCGGCCGGCGCTACGCCCGTCCCGGCGAGACCGAGGAGTTTTTGGCGGCGCTGGTGCGCGCCAATCGCGCGATCGACGACGCTGCGCGCAAGGCCGATATCGCCTGCGCCGCTGCGATGCCGAAGGACCTCGGCGATTGGGCCGGCACTGCGGAATTCCTGCTCGGGCCCAATTTCTGCGGCAAGGATCTGAAGGATCTTTCCGCCGTCGACAAGGTGCGCGCGCAGGATCGCAACACCGCGATCGCCTGCCGGCAGGGGCTCGGGGCGCTGATCGCAAAGCTCGGTGAGGGACTGCCGCTGGCGCTGTCGACGCCGGCGCAGCGTATCCTGTGGAGCAATCGCGACGTCATGGTCGAGACGCCCTCCGGCAAGATCACCGCGCGTGCCGCCATCGTCACGGTGTCGAGCAACGTGCTTGCAAGCGGCAACATCAAATTCGCGCCGGAGCTACCGAAGCGCGCGCTCGATGCCGCCGCCAAGCTCAGCCTCGGCAGCTACGATCGCATCGCGCTGCAGATCCCCGGCAATCCGCTCGGGCTGTCGCGCGATGACGTCATCATCGAGCAGAGCAATTCGACCAAGACGGCGCTGCTCTACGGCAATATCGCGGGCTCCTCGCTGTGTACGATCGACGTCGCAGGCTCGTTCGGCCGCGACCTGTCGGCGCAAGGCGAGCAGGCGATGTCGGCTTTCGCGGTGGAATGGCTGACCAAGCTCTATGGCAGCGAGGTCGGCGCCGCCGTCAAGAAGACCGGCGCGACGCGCTGGAATGCATCGCCCTTCATTCAAGGCGCGATGTCGGCCGCTGCACCCGGCGCACAATTCTCCCGCAGGATCCTGGCCGAGCCGATCGGCGCCATGTATCTCGCGGGCGAGGCCACGCATGAGACGCTGTGGGGCACGATCGACGGCGCCTGGGACAGCGGCGAGCGCGCCGCCGACGCCGCGTTGCGCAGGATCGGCGGGGCGAAGGAAGCGACACCGACGCCCGCTACGCCCGCCGCAAAACACAAGCGCCGCACGTCGCCTCGCTCCGGGGCGATGAATTGATGGCTGGGTGAGGTGACGGTTGAGGGCGGCCGGCCTTACCGCCGTGTGTGCGATGATTTGATTTGGTGGCGGGTGCTGCCGCACAACAGATGTCGTCCCTGCGAAAGCAGGCAACTGTTATGTTGGATTGGTCTGCAGGTACGGCTTTCGGTCTCGCATCATGGCATTGAGGACCGTCAACAGCTTCCTTGCGACGGCGATGAGGGCGAGTTTGGCTGGTTTTCCGGCCTGTCGCAGTCGTGCATAGAAGGCCTTGAACGGATCGGCCCTGCGAACTGCGTTGAGGGCCGCCATATAAAGGGCGTCACGAACGCGCTTTCGGCCGCCCGCAATCTTGCGCTTGCCGCGGAAGGCGCCGCTGTCGACGTTGAAGGGAGCAAGGCCTGCGAGCGCTGCGAGTTGTTTCGGTCCGACCCGCCCGAGTTCCGGCATCTGGGCGATGAGCTGCATGCAGGCCACCGGACCCACGCCGGGCAGCGAACGCATTAACTTCGCATCGTCCGCGATCTCCGCTTCGGCTTTAATCAAGGCGCCGATGTCGGCCTCGATCTCGGCGATCTCGCTGTCGAGGACCTCGATGAGGCGGCCAATGCGTTCGGCCATTGCGCGATCGTCGGCCTCGCTGCGCCGGTTCTTCTCCTGGGCGCGCATGAGGACCAGCTGATCCTGCCGTTTTGCAAGCCTCGCCAAGGCGCCCCGTGCAGGATCGGCGACCTGCTCGGGGGCGGGCTGCATGGCCCGCGCAAAGGCCGCCAGCATCCGCGCATCGATCGGATCGGTCTTGGCCAGCAGGCCGCTGGCCCGTGCAAAGTCGCGGGCACGGGCCGGGTTGATCCGTGCGAACTGGATCCCGGCCTGACGCAGCGCCTCGCGCAGCGCGAGGTCATAGATACCCGTCGCCTCGAAGACCACCAGCGCATCGCATTGCCAACGCGCCACCTGCTGTGTGATGGCCTGTGTCGCGTTGGCAATGCGCCTCGGCACGCCGTCAGCCTCATCAAAGATATCGAGGTGCTTCTTGGAGATGTCGATTCCGACGTAACGAAGAGCTATGGTCACGGTGCCTGTCCCTGTGATGCGAGGTCTGTTGGCGCAGCCTCGTGCAACTGTTCAGGTTGATAGATGGAACGGGCGGGAGACCGAGCCGGCTCACGGCGTCAAGCGCCAAGGACCCAACGGCTTCCCGCCCACCCACATCGTGACAGACTTCCAAGACACAGGGACCCATACGCCGCAGCAGATGTTGTGATCGGGACTCGTCGTTCCACTATCGTTCAGCAATAACCATTCGTGGTTATGGCTCCCTGAGTTCGCAGGGACGACACCGAGGATGTTGCGCAGCAGGTGGTCATGAATCCGCATTCTCGCGACATGATTTGTCCGATCACACCGGCAGCTTCAGCTCCATCAGATCCTTGGCCACCACGATGCGGCCGGAATAGTTCTTCTTCACGTCCCGCGTCCAGTCATCGTCGGTGACCTGCCGATCGTCGCCGGGGACGAAGTGACTGAGCACCAGCGTCTTCACGCCGGCGGCGGCTGCGATGCGGCCGACGTCCTCGGTCGAGGTGTGGCTGTCGAGCAGATGCTTCTTCAGTGTGGCGCCGTTCTTGGTCGTGGCAACCAGGCGATCGACCGCGGGGACGTAGAGACATTCGTGCACCAGCACGTCGACGCCCTTGGCAAATTCGGCGAGCTTCGGGTTGTAGGCCGTGTCGCTGGAGAACACGATGGTGCCGTCCGGGGTCTCGAACTTGTAGGCGAAGTTATCCGTGATCGGCGGGTGCGGCGTGCGGAACGCGGTCACGGTGACATCCGATGTCTTCAGCACCACGCCATCGTCGCTGATGTCTTTCGCGATCAGCAGCTTGCGCGGGTCCGGGCGGCCTTCGTCCTCGATCCGGGTCTCGACGTCGAACTTGTTCAGCTCCCAATATTCTTTGGTCATCGCCTCGATGCCCTTGGGGCCGAACGAATGGATCGGCGTCGAGAGGCCGGCCGCCCAGGCGTTGTAGAACAGATTGCCGTATTCCAGATTGTGATCGGAATGATGATGGCTGATGAAGATGTACTTGACCTGCGGGATCGGCACGCCCGCGCGCACGAGCTGGCGGCTGACGCCCATGCCGCAATCGATCACGAACGGGGTATCGTTGACGACGACGAGATTGGCGGGGTTCGAAGCGCCGTTGCCGACGCGCGGCCCGCCCTTGGTGCCGAGGAACACGATGCGGGTCCGCGCCTTGTCGGTTTGCGCGCGCACGCCCGGTGCCGCGAGCACGGCGGCGCTGCCGAGCGCCAGTTTCAATGCGTTGCGGCGATCGATCATCGGTGTCTCCCTGGTCTCGTTTGAATGCTGCGACCCTAGCCGCCGCGCAGGATGCCATCAAGCGCCGGCAGGCCGACGATGACGGCAGCCGCGATCAGCGCGTAGCAGATCGCGCGAAACACTTTTTCGCTCGCCTTGCCGAACAGCGCGGCGCCGAACCAGACGCCGATGCCGTAGATCGGGCCGACGATCAGCGAGAACTTGACCGATTCGATCGTGATCAAGCCGGTGAACCAGTAGCTGACCAGCGAGAAGAAGTCCGAGGCACCGAAGAACAGCACGATATTGGCGCGCGAGATCACTGACGAGATCGGGCGGCCCAGCCAGTAGGCGACAATCGGCGGGCCGCCGGTCTGCGCGAGGCCGCTGCAGAAGCCGGAGAGGCCGCCGACGCCGACGGAGAGGGCGACGTGCTCCTTGCCGTGGTAGCGCCAGCCCGACAGCAGCAGTGCGAGCAGCGCCGCGACGAAGCAGGAGATGATCCAGCGCGTCGTGACAGGCTCGAGCACGGTCAGGAAATAGGTGCCGATGGGAACGCCGACCAGCGCACCGGCGACCATGACCGCGGTCGCCTTGCGGTCGGCATGGGTCCACGCATTCGGCAGCAGCGGCGTGGCGGCGATGAAGTCGATGACGAGCAGTAGCGCCGCCACCAGCCGCGGCGCCGCGACGCTGCTCGCGAGCGGCATGAAGATCAGCGCGGAGCCGAAGCCCGAGAAGCCGCGCGCCGTGCCCGACACGAACGCGATCGCGCAGATCGCGAGCGCGATGCTGGTCGAGATGTCGGAGGGGATCAGGCTGAAGGAGGTCATGAAAGGATAACGAGATTCGACTAGCTGGCTGGCAACTCAAAGCGCCCCTACTCAGACCCGTCATCCCCGCGCAAAGGCTTCGCCTTTGTCGCTGGAGGTGCGAGCAGAGCGAGCCTCGAAGGATGCACGGCCACAGGCGGGGCCGTCGACCCTTCGAGACGGCCGCTACGCGGCCTCCTCAGGGTGACGGTGCAATAGACCGCCTGTGGTTCACATCACCCCCGCAACGTGCCGCCGGTCTTCTTGGTCACCTCGGCGACGACCTTGGCCGCGACGGCGTCGATCTCCTGGTCAGTCATGGTCTTCTCGCGCGGCTGGATCGTTACCGCGATCGCGATCGACTTCTTGTCGGGGTCGATGCCCTTGCCTTCGTAGACGTCGAACACGGTCACATCGGTGATCAGCTTCTTGTCGACATTCTGCGCCGCGCGGACGATGTCGCCCGCCTTGACGCTGCGATCGACGATGAAGGCGAAGTCGCGCGACACCGGCTGGAATGCCGAGAGCTCCAGCACCGGCTTGGCGCGCGTCGCCCGCTGCTTGCCTTGCGGGATGCGCTCGAGGATCACCTCGAACACGATTATCGGGCCGTCGGCGCCGAGCGCCTCGGCCGCACGCGGATGCAGCTCGCCGAAAGTGCCGAGCACGTTCTGCGGGCCGATCTGGATGGTGCCGGAGCGTCCCGGATGCAGCCAGGCCGGACCGCCGGGGACGATCTGCAGCGCCTGCATCGGCGCGCCGGCGGCCGCCAGCACGGCGAAGGCGTCGGCCTTGGCATCCATCGCATCCGCCACAGCCGAGCCGGTCCAGTGCCGCCCGATCCCCTTCGCCGAGGCGAAGCCATGGCGCACGCCGGAGGCGGCCACGAGCTGGTCCTCCGGGCGGTCGCCGCGGAACACCTGGCCGACCTCGAACAGCGCCACATCGGGATAGCCGCGGTTGATGTTGGCCTGAACCGCCGCAACGAGGCCCGGCAGCAGGCTCGGCCGCATGTCGGAGAGATCGGCCGCGATCGGGTTGGCGAGCACGAGCTCGCTCTGGCCGCCGCCGAACAGTTTTGCCGCGTCATTGGTGATGAACGACCAGGTCACGGCTTCCACCATGCCGCGCACGCCGAGCGCGCGCTTGGCACGGCGGGTGCGCAGCTGCATCGGCGTCAGCACCGGCTTGCGCGGCTCCTCGCCGCGCTCGAACGGCGTCATCGGCACCTTGTCGACGCCGACGATGCGCACGATCTCCTCGACGATGTCGGCCTTGCCGTGCACGTCGGTGCGCCAGGACGGGATCGCGATCTTCACCACGGGGCCGTTGCCGGCCAGCATGAAGCCGAGCCGGGTGAGGATCAGCTTCACCTCGACCAGCGGCACCTCGATGCCGGCGAGGCGCTTCACTTCACTGAGCGGGAAGTCGATGACGCGATCCTCGCCGAACTGCTTGCCGACCACGACGTTCTCGGACGGCGTGCCGCCGCACAGCGCCAGCACCAGTTTGGTCGCGAGCTCGAGCCCGGGCACCATGAAGGCCGGATCGACGCCGCGCTCGAAGCGATAGCGCGCGTCCGAATTGATGCCGAGCTTGCGGCCGGTCTGCGCGATGTTGATCTCGTTCCAGAGCGCCGATTCGATCAGCACGTCGGTGGTGTTGTCGTCGCAGCCCGAGGCTTCGCCGCCCATGATGCCGGCGAGCGATTCGACGCCGTGCTCGTCGGCGATCACGCAGATGTTGCTGTCGAGCGTATAGGTGCGGCCGTCGAGCGCGAGCAGCGTCTCGCCGTCCTTGGCGCGGCGGACGGTGAGGTTGCCCTGCACCTTCCTGGCGTCGAACACGTGCAGCGGGCGGGCGCGGTCGTAGGTCATGAAGTTGGTGATGTCGACCAGCGCGTTGATCGGGCGCAGCCCGATCGAGGTCAGCCGCTTCTGCAGCCATTCCGGCGACGGGCCGTTCTTCACGCCGCGCACCAGCCGCAGCGCGAAGCCCGGACACAGCGTGGCGTCTTCCACCTTCACCTCGACCGGGCAGGGGAATTCGCCCTTGATCGGCCTGATGCCGGGGTCTTTGAACTTGCCCATGTCGGCGGCGGACAGATCGCGCGCGATGCCGTGCACGCCGGTGCAGTCCTGCCGGTTCGGCGTCAAATTGATCTCGATGGTGGGATCGCCGAGCCCGGCCCAGTCGGCATAGCCCTTGCCGAGCGGCGCGTCCGCCGGCAGCTCCATGATGCCGTCGTGATCCTCGGAGATCTGCAATTCCGCCGCCGAGCACAGCATGCCGCGGCTCTCGACGCCTCTGATAGTGCCGACGCCGAGGGTGATGTTCTTGCCGGGGATGTAGGTGCCGGGCGGCGAGAACACGCTGATCAGCCCGGCACGCGCATTCGGCGCGCCGCAGACCACCTGCACCGGCGCGCCGCCGTCGCCGGTGTCGACCATGCAGACACGCAGCCGGTCGGCATTCGGATGCTGCTCGGCCGAGATCACACGCGCGATGGTGAACGGCGCCAGCGCCTTCGCCTTGTCCTCGATGTTCTCGACCTCGAGCCCGATCATGGTGAGCTTGTCAGCGAGCTTGTCGAGCGGCTCGTCGGTCTCGAGATGTTCCTTCAGCCAGGAGAGGGTGAACTTCATGACGATGACTTCTCCAGTCCCCTCTCCCGCTTGCGGGGGAGGGTTAGGGTGGCGGCTTTCTTCACGATGGGACCGAAGGCAAGATTCACGAACTCAAGCCCCCCGCGATCGACGGGATGTCGAGCGGCTTGAAGCCGTAGTGGCTGAGCCAGCGCACGTCGCTGTCGAACAATTGGCGCAGGTCGGCGATGCCGTATTTCAGCATCGCGATGCGGTCGATGCCCATGCCCCAGGCAAAACCCTGGTAGACGTCGGGATCGAGGCCGCAGGCGCGCAGCACGTTGGGGTGCACCATGCCGCAGCCGAGAATCTCCAGCCAGTCCTCGCCCTCGCCGAAGCGGATCTCGCCCTTGTCGCGGCGGCACTGGATGTCGACCTCGAGCGACGGCTCGGTGAACGGGAAGAACGACGGCCGGAACCGCATGTTGATGTGGTCGACCTCGAAGAACGCCTTGCAGAACTCGTGCAGGATCCATTTGAGGTGGCCGAGATGCGAGCCCTTGTCGATCACCAGGCCCTCGACCTGGTGGAATTGCGGTGTGTGCGTCGCATCCGAATCGATGCGATAGGTGCGGCCCGGGCAGATCACGCGGATCGGCGGCTGCTGGGTCAGCATGGTGCGCACCTGCACCGGCGAAGTGTGGGTCCGCAGCAGCATGCGCGAGCCGTCCTCCTTCGGGTTGAAGAAGAAGGTGTCGTGCATCTCGCGCGCCGGATGGCCTTCGGGGAAGTTCAGCTTGGTGAAGTTGTAGTCGTCGGTTTCGATGTCGGGACCTTCGGCGACCGCAAAGCCCATGTCGGCGAAGATCGTGGTGAGCTCGTCCCAGACCTGGCTCAGCGGATGGATGCGGCCGGTCTCCGCCGGCGCCTCGCGCAGCGGCAGCGTGACGTCGATGGTCTCGGCGGCGAGGCGCGCATCGAGCGCGGCCGCTTTCAGCACGTCGCGCCTGGCCGCGAGCGCCTGCGTCACCGCATCCTTGGCGAGGTTGATCTTGGCGCCTTCGGTCTTGCGCTCGTCCGGCGACATCTTGCCGAGGGTGGCGAGCAAGGCCGAGATCGAGCCCTTCTTGCCGAGCGCCGAGACGCGGACCGCCTCGAGGGCGGCCTCGTCAGCGGCTGAGGCGATCTGGTCGAGGATGGATTGTTCGAGCGTTGCGAGGTCGGACACGGTCAATTCCTGCGCTTGAGCGGAGCATGATCCGGTGGGAAGAACCGCTGCCCGAACCGGTACCATGCGCCAAAATTCGGCTGGGTTGTCGCCGCCCGAAGGCGGTAACGTCAAGCAAAAAGCCGGTCATTTCGGGCCGATGGCCGGCAGCATTGAACCCCGCGCGGAGGCCGGGCTACCCAAGGGGAGTTCAAGGAGGCCCACGCGATGTTGCTGCGATCTTGCCTGGCCGTGCCGGCGGTGCTGTTGATGCTCACCACGGCGCATGCCGCGACCGAGGAATGTCCCGCCAAATCGACCCAGATGGACGACATCATCGCGGAGCTTCAGAAGGCGCCGAGCTGCAACCGCGCGATGAAGATCTTCGAGGCGTGCGAATACGGCGCCAGCGGAGACGTCCAGTTCGGCGCCGTGGTCGAGAAGAGGTGCGAGGGGGACTTCCTGTCCGGCCTCGGAGCGTCGCAGAAGAAGGCCTATGCCGGCCAGCTCAAGCGCTGCGACCACAAATACGACCACGAAAGCGGCACCATGTACCGCTCGTTCACGGCGTTCTGCCGGGCGATCGTCGCCCAGCGCTATTCGCAGAAGGCGCTGAAGGCGGGCCCCAAATCGCGTTAGGGCCGCCCGCCAGGATCAGGCGGCCAGCGCGGCCTTGGCCTTCTCGGCGATCGCCTGGAACGCAACCGGCTCGTGGATCGCGAGATCCGACAGCACCTTGCGGTCGACGACGACGCCCGACTTGGAGAGGCCGTTGATAAACACGCTGTAGGTCATGCCGAACGGACGGACCGCGGCGTTGATGCGCTGGATCCAGAGCGCGCGGAAGGTGCGCTTCTTGCGCTTGCGGTCGCGGAAGGCGTACTGGCCGGCCTTTTCGACGGCCTGCTTGGCGACGCGGATGGTGTTCTTGCGGCGGCCGTAATAGCCCTTGGCGGCCTTGTAGACTTTCTTGTGCTTGGCGTGAGCGGTCACACCGCGTTTGACGCGAGACATGACGGAAATCCTTGATCTGGAAGAGGTGACGGGGCGCCGCGCAGTCGCGGCGAGGGTTCAAGCGATCGGTGCGATCAGGCGTTCGGCAAGAAGTACTTCTTGACGTTGTCGCCGTCGGTCTTGAACAGCACGCGGGTGCCGCGGAGCTGACGGATCTGCTTCTTCGTCCGCTTGATCATGCCGTGGCGCTTGCCGCGCTGGGCGTGCATGACTTTGCCAGTGGCGGTCACCTTGAAGCGCTTTTTAGCGCCCGACTTGGTCTTCAACTTGGGCATTTGGCTCTCCTGTCGCACAGCACGAAAATCGCCCCGAGAGGCGTCCGGCCGGCTAAAATGCTCGTTAGAGCGTTGAAAGTGCTAAGGTTTTTTCCGAATTGAAAGAACCTGCACCAGACGTCGCCACGGCAGCCCTTGATCAGCCGGGCGGCGAAGGCCCGGCTTATGACAGAGGATCGGCGGTTTTGCAACGTTTCAGGCGGGGAATCGGGGCTGGAACCCGGTAGCCCGGATGGAGCGCAGCGCAATCCGGGGCAGGTCGCGCCGCGGACGGACCGGCCCCCGGATTGCGCTGCGCTCCATCCGGGCTACGGAAACGAAACAGCCCGCCAGATCGCCTGACGGGCCATTTCATTTCAACAAAGCGACAAATTCGAACTAGCGCGGCGCCAGCACCATCACGACCTGGCGGCCCTCGAACTTCGCGTCCTGCTCGACCTTGGCGAATTCGGCGACGTCGGCCTTCACCTTGTCCAGCAGCTTGGTGCCGATCTCCTGGTGCGCCATCTCACGACCGCGGTAGCGCAAGGTGATCTTGACCTTGTCGCCTTCCTCGAAGAAGCGCTGCATCGCGCGCATCTTCACGTCATAGTCGTGATCGTCGATCATCGGGCGGAGCTTGATCTCCTTGATCTCGACGACCTTCTGCTTCTTGCGAGCTTCGGCAGCCTTCTTCTGCGCGGAATACTTGTACTTCCCGTAGTCCATGATCTTGCAGACGGGAGGGCTGGTATTCGGCGAAATCTCGACGAGATCCATGCCGGCTTCCATGGCCATCTTGATGGCCACCATGGTTTCGACGGTGCCCTGATTGACACCCTCCGCATCGATCAGCTGGATCTGTGCGTTGCGAATCTCGTCATTGGTGCGCGGCCCTTCTTTGGCGACTGTGGGCGGGGCTCTATTGGGACGGCGAATGGGTAACTCTCCAAAGTTGTGAAAGGGAAGGCCGATATTTTGAAGCAAGATGCTGCAACGGGCAAGCGAACTCGCTTCTTTAAGCGGCAAAACCGCCAATTGCGAGGCATTTTGGCCACGCCCGGCACATATAGCGGGCGCGTCTGCTCCGCAAGGCGGGGGTCGCAGCCGTTGACCGGTGCCGCGCGACAATTGAAAAGCAGATGTCTGACACGCGAGTGACCGAACCATGAGCCAAACCGCCGCATCGGAACAGGAACCTGCCTTCATCGAGGTCGGCGAGGGCAGCGAGGCGCGCCGGATCGCGGTGCGGGCCCGTGCCGGCAGCAATCCCGGGCTGTTCTGGCTCGGCGGCTTCAAGTCCGACATGGCCGGCACCAAGGCGCTCGCGCTCGATGCGTGGGCGGCCGAGCACGGCCGCGGCTGCGTCAGGTTCGACTATTCCGGCCACGGCGAATCCGGCGGCGATTTCGCCGACGGCACCATCGGCCGCTGGCTCGAGGAGAGCGTGGCCGTGTTCTCGCAGTTCTGCAGTGGGCCGCAGGTCGTGATCGGGTCCTCGATGGGCGGCTGGATGGCGCTGCTGCTTGCGCGCGAGATCATGCGGCGCGGGAACGCGAAAGCACAGCTCGCCGGCCTCGTGCTGATCGCGCCGGCGCCCGACTTCACCGAGGAACTGATGTGGAAGGCCTTCTCGCCGGAGGTCCGCGCCGAGATCGAGGCCAAGGGTATGTGGCTGCGTCCGTCCGAATATGGCGACGGCACGCCCTATCCGATCACCCGCAACCTGATCGAAGAGGGCCGCAATCATTTGCTGCTCGGAAGCAAGATCGACGTCGGCTGCCCGGTGCGCATCCTGCAGGGCGCGCAGGATCCCGACGTGCCGTGGAAGCACGCCTTCGCGCTGGTGCACCGCCTGCCGGCCGAGGACGTCGTGCTCACCATGATCCAGGACGGCGACCATCGCTTGTCGCGTCCGCAGGACATCGCCCGCATCATCGCCGCGGTGGCGGAGATCGGCTAAGCTTTTTTCCTTCTCCCCTTGTGGGAGAAAGTGGCGCGGACGATGTCCGCGCCGGATGAGGGGTTCTCTCCGCGGACACAGACCCCTCACCCGTCTCGAATGAGCTCTCGCTCATTCGATCCACCCTCTCCCACAAGGGGAGAGGGAAGAAGAAGCGAGGAGCCGGGAGAGAATACCAATGGACACCACGACAATGCTGCGCGCGTTCTGCGACGCGGTCGAACAGCGCAACGGCAAGGCCTTTGCAAATCTCTTCACCGAGGACGGCGTCTATCACGACGTGTTTTACGGTGCCTTCAAGGGCCACGGCAAAATCGCCGAGATGATCGACGACTGGTTCTACCGGACCGCGACCGATTTCCGCTGGGTGATGCATGATCCCGTGAGCGATGGCACGACGCTCTACGCGCGCTACACGTTCAGCTACCGCTCGACCTTGCCGGAAGCCAAGGGCGCGCGTGCGATGTTCGAGGGCGTCGCGATCATGCGGCTGCGCGACGGCAAGATCACGGAGTACCACGAGGTCGCCAACACCGCGCCGGCCTTCGTCGATTTGAACTTCGCGCCGGAGCGGATCGCCAAGATCGTCGGCAAGCAGGGCGCGGAGCTGAAAGCGCGGCCGGAGATGCAGCGGCATCTGGCTTAGTCTAAGCCTCAATCCCCCCGTCGTCATTCCGGGGCGCGCGAAGCGCGAACCCGGAATCCATTTCTCCGTTGGTCTTTACGGCCCGATGGATTCCGGGTTCGATGCTGCGCATCGCCCTCAGGTGCGCAATTGCGCACCGGGGAATGACAATCATGGCGGTGGCGGATTGGTCATCGGCTTGCGCTGGGCGAGCGCCGCCACCGTGGAGGTGCCGATCGGACCCTTCTCGTCATAGAGCCAGCATTCGCCGATCGCGATGCCGTCGGTGGCGTGATGGTTGACGACCTCGAAGCCGATCCAGTTGGTCACCGGCAAGCGATGCAGATAGATCGTGACGTCGCTGTTGATGTAGCCGAGCCCCTGGTCGCCGGCATTGGCGAAGGGGCTGGCGAAATCCGCGCCGGTCGCGACATGGACGAACGGCGTCATCTTCACGCCCGCGACGAGCTCGCGCACCTCGCTCATCCAGAGCCGGCGCTCGCCGAGCGAGCCCATATGGCCGACGATCGGCCGCGTCTCCCATTTGCCGTTCATGCCGAGCCTCGGATCGGTCGGCTTCGGAATGTCCGATGGCGCCGGCACCTGCCAGTTCGGCGGCGACCACACATTGCCGGGCGCATTTTCCGTCCTGCGCAACAATTGGCAGGAGGCGCGCGCCATGCTGGTGCCACCGGAGACAAACTCGGCCTCGATCATCTTGATGCGCATGCCGTCGCGCACGAGCCTTGTCGTCACCTCGATCGGCGTCGTGATGTTGGGCAGCCGGAACATGTCGATTGTCAGCCGCGCCGGGACGAACTCGTCGGAGCCGTGGCGTTCCTCGATGACGAAGGCGAGCAGGCCGATCACGACGCGGCCGTGCAGGGATTCCGGACTCCACGGTCCGTTCGCAACGGATGTCGGCATGAAGCCGTCGCCGTGCCTGGTGAAGAAGGGCTGGTTTGTCATGGCGTACGACCATGACGGGAATGGCGCGATGAAATCAAGAGGCGGTGGCCGCGCGCCACTCCTGCTGCACGGTGACGTCAGGCTCGCCGCCGGCGCGCGACGCCAGCGCCGCGAACGCATCGCGCGTGATCAGCTGCGACAGCGCCCACACCGCGGCGCCGCGTACCAGCGGGCTCGCGTCGTCGAGCAAACGCCGCGCTTCGCCGACAAGGCTTGCGTCACCGGAGTTGCCGATCGCGATCAGCACATTGCGGATGAAGCGGTCGCGGCCGATGCGCTTGACCGGCGACTTTGTGAACAGCGCGCGGAATGCGGCATCATCGAGCCGCGCGAGATCGGCGAGCGCGGGCGCCCGCAACGCATCGCGCGCGGCAAGCTTCTGCTCGCGCCCCGCTTGCGCGAACTTGTTCCACGGACACACCGCGAGGCAATCGTCGCAGCCATAGATGCGGTTGCCGATATTCTTGCGGAATTCGTGCGGGATCGGACCCTTGTTCTCGATCGTCAGATACGAGATGCAGCGCCGCGCATCGAGCTTGTAGGGCGCGGGAAACGCCGCGGTCGGACAGATGTCCTGGCAGGCGCGGCAGCTGCCGCAATGATCGGCCTCGGCATCATCGCGCGGCAGCTCGGTGGCGGAATAGATCGCGCCGAGAAACAGCCACGAGCCGAATTCGCGCGACACGAGGTTGGTGTGCTTGCCCTGCCAGCCGATGCCGGCGGCCTGGGCGAGCGGCTTCTCCATCACTGCTGCGGTGTCGACGAACACCTTCACCTCATCGCCGGTGATCGTGGCGAGCCAGCGCGCCAGGACCTTCAGCCGCCTCTTGATCACGTCGTGATAGTCGTCGCCCTGCGCATAGACCGAGATCGCGCCACGCGACCGGCGCGCGAGGATGTCGAGCGGGTCGTCGTGGGGCCCGTAATTGACGCCGAGCATGATGATCGAGCGCACGCCGCCCCACAGCGCGCGCGGATCGGCGCGCCGCTCCGGATTGGCCGCGAGCCAGTCCATGTCGCCATGGCCGCCGGAGCCGAGGAATTCGAGGAAATATTTTCCGGCCTCGCTGGTCGCGTCAGGCGCGGTGAAGCCGACGGCGTCGAAGCCGAGCGCATGCGCCTCGCGCTGAAGCGCTGCCTTGAGATCGGAAGGGGAGAGCCTGACCGCCGGGTTCAGAAGTCGAGGTCCACATAGGTGCGCGACGCCGGCACCCCCGCCAGCCATTCGCTGAGCAGCGGGCGGAACGACGGGCGGGACTTCACCCGCGCGTACCACGACTTTGCCGCGTCGTCCTCGCTCCATGGCACGTCGCCTAGATAGTCGATCGCCGAGAGATGCGCCGCGGCGGCGAGATCCGCGTAGGTCAGGCGGTCGCCGGCGAGATAGTTCCGCGTCTTCGCCAGCCAGCCGATATAGCTTAGATGATAGCGCACATTGACCTTGGCGGCGCGCATGATGTCGGGCGCCGGCGGGCCGCCGCCATTGTCCTCGCTCATGAAGCGCTTGTAGATCCGCTCGGTCACCAGCGGGTTCGAGGCTTCCTCGAAGAACTTTTCGTTGAACCACGCCATCAGCCGACGCACCTCGACGCGCTCGGCCGTCGATGTCGGCAACAGCCGCCGATCGCCGGCATCGAGGCCATGCGCCTCGTCAACATATTCGGCGATCACAGGCGCACCCGGGATCGGCGGAAAGCCCTCGGCGATCAGCACCGGTGTGGTGGCCGCCGGATTGAGCGCCAGGAACGCCTCGCGCCGTTCCCACACCCGTTCCTCCACAAGGCGCAAATCGAGCCCATACTCGCCGAGCACGAGCCGAATGAAGCGCGAATGCGGACAGAACGGATGGTGATACAGCGTATACATGAAGCCCTTGGTAGTTTCGTGGCGCTTAAGAAATCATCAACCTGTGCGGCCTGGACCTGTGCTTTGGCCAGACCAGTTCCGGTCGTCTCTATGTCGCGTCAGCACGCAAACCGGTAGCCACCCCCGCAGATGGTGCGGGTCACAAAAACGCTATAGCTCAGCAAATCGGCCGGGTAACCCATTGTTTGACGATTTTTTGCGATTGCGGCCAATGTGCGAATAAGCGAGAAGAATCCCGTTTTCCACACAGGGCAGGCCACAACATGATGACGGATATGCTGCGGGCGGTGATTCTCGGCATCATCGAGGGCGTCACGGAGTTCCTGCCGGTCTCCTCGACAGGCCACCTGCTGCTTGCGGAGCGCTTCTTCAATCTGGGCGAAGGCAATTTCTGGAAGAGCTTTGCGATCCTGATCCAGCTCGGAGCGATCCTCGCGATCCTCGCGCTCTACTTCGTCAAATTGTGGCGCGTGGCGCTTGGCATGTTCACCAATCCCGACGACCGCCGCTTCGTGATCGGCGTGCTGGTGGCGTTCCTGCCCGCGGTCGTGATCGGCCTGATCGCCGGCAAATACATCAAGGAGTTCCTGTTCAATCCGTGGGTGGTCTGCTTCACGCTGATCGTCGGCGGCGCCGTGCTGCTGTGGGTCGATCAGCTCGATCTCAAAGTCTACGAGGACGATGCGACGCGCTTCCCGCTGCTGATGTATTTCTGGATCGGCGTCGCGCAGTGCCTGGCGATGATTCCCGGCGTGTCGCGCTCGGGGGCCAGCATCGTCGCGGCGATGCTGCTCGGCGCCGACAAGCGCTCGGCGGCGGAGTTCTCGTTCTTCCTCGCGATCCCGACCATGGTCGGCGCGTTCGCCTATGATTTCTACAAGAACCGGGCCGACTTCACCTCCGACAATCTCAGCGTCATCGCGGTCGGCTTCGTGGTGTCGTTCATCACGGCGATGATCGTGGTGCGGGCCTTCCTCAACTTCGTCACCCGCCGCGGCTTCACCTTCTTCGCCTGGTGGCGCGTGATCGTCGGCACGCTCGGCCTGATCGCGCTGGCGATGGGACGGTAAGGCGCGACGGACACCATCCCATCACCGTCACCCTGAGGAGGCCGCAAAGCGGCCGTCTCGAAGGGCGACGGCCCCGATCTCGGCCGTTCATCCTTCGAGGCTCGCTCAGCGGCGCAATTGCGCCGCAAGGCTCGCACCTCCAGCGACAAAGGCAAAGCCTTTGCGCGGGGATGACGGGGAAGGGCTTGGTAGCGTGGGAAAAACGTAGTGGTGCCGTGCCGGCTCGCGCGGAGCCTGTCATCGGGCGCGCGTTCGCGCGACCCGTTGGCTTCGCCGGGACGACAGGTGGAGAGAGCTGCCTACGCGCTCTTCTTCTGGAACTGACCCGTCGCGCGGAAGCGCCAGAGATATTGCGGGGCGATCGCTTCCATCGAATCCGGCGAGATGCCGAGGCCTGCGAAGGTCAGGCCGGCGGCCTTGGCGGCGTCGGACACCACATTGTCCGAACGCAGCATCTCGACCTGGTCCGGCGTCAGCGTGAACGGCCCCGGCGCGAACTGTAGGAAGTACGACTGGAACTTGGCGAGGCCGAACGGCAGCGGCGCCAGCATGCGATCGCGCTGGGTGATCTTGAGGATGATCTGCATGACCTCGCGCATGGTCAGCACTTCCGGCCCGCCGAGCTCGTAAGCTGCGCCCTGCTTCGCCTTGCCGTCCACGGCATGGACCACTGCATCCGCGACGTCGCCGACATAGGCCGGCTGCACCGTGTTGACCCCGCCGCCGACCAGCGGCAGCACCGGTGACATCCGCGCCAGCGCCGCAAAGCGGTTGGTGAACTGATCCTCGGGCCCGAACAGCAGCGACGGTCGCATGATGGTGGCCGACGGCAAGGCCGCCAGCACCGCCGCCTCGCCCTCCGCCTTGGCGCGGAAATAGCTCGAGGCCGAATCCGCGTCGGCCCCGATCGCCGAGACGTGGACCATCCGCCCGCCGGCCGCGGCCGCCGCCGCCTTGGCGATGGTCTCGGCGCCCTTCACCTGCACGGCATCGAAGCTCTGCCCGCCGCCCTCGGCCAGGATGCCGACCAGGTTGATGGCGATATGCGAATCACGCATCGCCGCCTCGACCGAGGCCGGGTAGCGCACATTGGCCTGGACGGCATGGATCTGCCCGACCCGGCCGAGCGGCTGCAGATGGCCGGCCAGCTCGGGCCGCCGCACCGCGACTCGGACGCGGTAATCGCGCTTGCAGAGCGCCCGGACCACGTTCCGCCCCAGAAAACCCGATCCGCCGAAGACCGTGACCAGCGTGTCCAGGTTCGATGCCATGGGGTGATTCCTGTGGGATTCGAGAGCGATTGACGTATGTTAACCGTGTGGCGATACGCCATCGGCCTTATCCTGTACAGGGTATTTGAATTTCCAATCGCGAATTTGACAAGCGCGCAACCGATCCTTACTAAGCCGCTCCACATGCCCAGGTGGCGGAATTGGTAGACGCGCTGGCTTCAGGTGCCAGTGGCTTAACGGCCGTGAAGGTTCGAGTCCTTTCCTGGGCACCACCCCCTTTTTAAGCGATTGAAATCGCTCGCGTTCGGTGTGCCGTGTGCCATCCGTGAGCCTTACGTCGAAGCCTTCCAGCATGATCCTGGCTCGAAGGGCGCTTGCACAGAAACATTAAGGCGCTCGATCGCGCGGTAACGGACGGCGAATGAGGGACATGGAGTCCCTGCCGTCCACGCGATGCATGCTCGAGCGGCAGCCAGATATCCGAGCGATTTTGGAGAAAAATGCGCCTCTGGTGTAGGCTTCGCCGGTGGTCCATTTGAATATATTTCAAGGAGACAGATCATCATGATGATGAGGCAGATCGTCGTATGGGCGGCGGTTCTGATAACAGGCGGCGTGACCGCCGCTTCAGATGCGCTTGCGCAAGGCGTTGGTGCGCAAGTTCCGCGACCGACGATCCAAGGGGGTGCTTTGAATCAGAACATCAAGCCGCCCAACAATACTTATTTTGACAGCCGTCCCTCGACAGCTCCGCAGACGATGAATCCGAACAGCGCGGGTTTCTCCGCTAGCGGCCCCCATACAGGGCCCAGGTACATCGGAAACGTCAAATGATGTAGCAGGGCCGCCTCGGGCGGCCCTTTCGCATTGGGCATGTCGTCCGGCCGCGCGGCGAGCTCGCGCTCGCGATCGTTCCCCCGTGGTGCCACCGCTCCAGTGCGCTGCAAATTTCGGATTCTCCAGGGTTCGTCGCGCGAAGGCTTCGCGCTTCGCCTTAGATCGCCCATCCGTCGGCGGGATAGGCGATTGTCTCCGCGGGCATGATCGCTGCACCGAGCCCGTTGCAGAATCGGCTGGAATAAAAGGCGAGCGGGGAACCGTCTCGCTGCCGGCACCAGCGGACCTCGCCAATGAACAGCGTGTGGTCGGCGACGTCAATTGACCGGACCACGTCGCAAGCGAACTGGGCGATCGCTTGCGACAGGACGGGAAACTCTTCCCGGTTGACCAGCGATGGCGAGCCTTCGGCCCGCGGCCTGCCGGAGAAGTGCGCGCAGAGTGCGAGATCTTCCGCGTGAAGGACATTCACGGCGTAACGCTTCGAATCCATGATCGCCTGCCAGGTCCGCCCTCGCATCACCGAGACCAGCACGGTCGGCGGTTTGGTGGAGACGGTCGTGAAGCTGTTGGCCGTCATGCCGACCGGAGTGCCGTCGCGGTCGATGCTCGCCACGACTGTCACGCCTGTGGGGAATCGCGCAGCGGCCGCCCGGAAGCTCGCCGGATCGGGATGCGGGTTCATCGATCGCGCTCCATGGCGAAACGGCAAGAGGTCGCGCCTTTCGGCGTGTGGCTCGAGAGATGGTTTGTCGGCACGCAGTCGCGGCCTGGTGCAAGTGGACCGTACGGCCGGCTCGCGATCATTGTTGCGTCAGGCGGCGAGCGGCGCGCGCCTGTCGATCCAAGCGTGGATGCGCTTGTCGGTCGCGACACGATCCCACTGACGCTCCGGGTAGTTGAAATTATCGGTGAACTCGTCGCAGAGTTCTCGGTCCTGCGCCATGGTGAGGATCAGCCGACCCATCGCCTCGGACGGCGGCCGCAGCATCAGATTCGTCCAGCGCGCAGCCGCGAACACGCGATTTTCGCGGGCGCGATCCACCTCCTCAACGAAGCGTGCGTCGAAGGCCACCGTTTCCACGATCGCCTTGCCGAGTTCGAAGGCGGCGTAGGAGGCGATGTTGGCACCTTGGCCCATCAGCGGATCGACCACTGAATGTACGTCGCCCAGCGCGACGGCGAATTTCTCGCCATCGAAGGCGACCGACGATTGCCGTACGGTCGGCACCACCGCGCCTTGCAGCAGGTCGAGCGGCTGGGCAAGCCCGAAGCGATGGGTGTCGATCCGGTTGTAGGTGTGCGGATGATGCTTTTCCAGCTTGTCGAGAATCGTCTGGCGGAAGGCTGCAGGGTCCGCGTCGTAGCTCAGCGAGACCAGATTGGCCATGTCGCCGCCGGGAATGTTCTCCATCAAGAGCGCTGTTTTCATGCCGCTGAATGACAGCGTCGGAATGACGATCATCTCGCCATGTCCGGGCGACACCGAGAGCGTGACACCGCGCGGGTCGTCACCGTCCGGGCTGCCGTGATCGACGCCGTCATAGAGGCCCACGCAGAGCAGGCGCTGTGGCTGGCTGTAGGGGGACAACTCCGGCCGATGGGCGAACATTCGCCCGAGCGCACCTTTGCCGGTCGACACGACGAGAAGGTCAAAGCGTGAAACCAGAGCCGGGATGTCGTCGTCCTGGATGCTGGCATATTCGATGCTGCCGCCGCGATCCTCGAAATCCTTCATCAGCGCGGGCAGGTACATGCGGTAATCCACTGCCCGGCTCGGCTTCTTGAACGCGCCGCGAAACAGCAGCCCGTTGCCCGGGAAATTAAAGAAATGGTCGTGGTGATGGTAGATCGTGGCGGCGTCATCCCAATGGTTCACGCCTAGTTCGTTCTCACGCGCGATGGTGACGCTGTGATGGGCGACCGTGTTCATCAGCCGCGCCGAGGCGTACTGCTCCGGAGTGCGGTCGGTCAGCACCGTCGCCTGGATCCCATGCTGTTGGAGATAAAGAGCCAGATGCAGGCCCCCGATTCCGGCGCCGACGATCCCGATCGATTTGTTCATTGTTGATCCTCCCTGGTTACCGAGAGGCTAGACCGGATCGACTGTGTCCATGTAGGGAATGATAAGAATATTACAAATTCCTGGGAGGAATGCATGGATCGGATCGATGCGCTGCAAACCTTCATTCGCGTGATGGAGGCCGGCAGCTTCAGCCAGGCCGCGAGCGATCTGGGCCTCGGACAGCCGGCCATCAGCAAGCGCGTGGCGTTGTTGGAGGCGGAGTTCGGCTGCCGGCTGTTCGTCCGCACCACGCGCAAGGTTCGTCCGACGCCGGAGGCCGATCGCGTGCTCAAGCTCGCCAAGGATATCGTCGCGCTGCTGGAAAGTGCCAGCACGCCGGCGCAGAGCCGGGTTCGCAGTCCGTCGGGGACCTTGCGGATCACTGTGCCGACCTCGTTCGGTCGCTATTTTTTCCGCGGCATTTTCGCAGAGTATCTTCGCCGCTATCCCGACGTGCGGCTCGATGCGAGCTTCACCGAGCAGTTCGTAGACCTGGTGGAGACCGGGACGGAGCTGGCAATTCGGATCGGAATGCTGAACTCCAGCTCGCTGGTGGCGCGGCGCGTCGGCACCATCAAGCGCCTCCTGGTGGCGGCCCCTTCACTGCTCGCACGGCATCAAGCCCCGCTCCTCCCCGACCATCTGCGCCGCATGCCGAGCGTAACGTATTCACGCTTGTCGCCGCGGAATCAGTGGACGTTCGAAGCCGAGACCGGCCGCCATGTGGTCGAGATCGCGCCGTCGATGACCTGCGACGACGCCGACGTGATGACGCTCGCGACGGTTGAGGGGCTCGGCGTCGCGGTGCTGCCAAGCTGGTGCGCCGTCGAACACATCGCCGCAGGCCGGCTTGTTCATCTGCTGCCGGATTATGCGGTACCATCGCTACCGATGCATCTCGTCTATCCTGACCCGCATTGGATGTCGCACCGCGCGAGACTATTCCGCGATCTGATCATTGAGCGTGCCGACATGTTTGCGATTGGCTGAACACGTCGGCCGATGCGGGGAATTTGAGAACGCTGGCGATCGCCGCCGCAGCCCCTGCCGTCACACGATTCGCCGGCCCGCGCGTCGCGCGATCGACCGCTGCACGAAATACATCGCGATCATCGAAATAATGGTCGTTGCGACGACGATGTAGCCCAGCCGGTCGAAATGCAGCAGCGAACCGTCGGGATTTTCCGCGATGATCGCCGCCGCAAAGACCGAGCCCAGCCCGCCCGACAGCTGCTGCACCGAGGCCGAGATCGCGTTGAACGATCCGCGCTGGCTGGCGTCGGGAATCGCCGACATCAGGGCCTGGGACGGGATCATGCGCGAGAAGATGCCGATGAACATCAGCACATTGACCAGGATCGCGGTCAGCAGCGAGACGTGGCCAAGGTTGGTGTAGATCAGCACCATGATGACGGACACCACGCAGCCGAACACGAAGGTCGGATATTTGCCGAACGCATCGCTGGCGCGGCCGACCAGCGGCCCGATGATGATGCTGAACAGGCCCGAGACGAGATAGATCGTCGGCAGGTGGACGATGTCGATGCCGAGATTATGCACCGTGAAGGCGCTGCCGAACGGCATCAGCATGAAGCCGCCGGTCGCGAGCAGCGTGGTCACCAGGAAAGCCAGCGTGTAGCGCGGCTGCCCCACGGTTGCGATCAGATGGCGGAACGGATTGCTGTCGTGCTGCAATTTGAGATGGGCATCGACCGGGTGCATCGCGATCGCAATCGCCGCGATCGCGGCAATCGACAGGCCGACGATGGCCACGAAGCAGATGTGCCAGTTCCAGTGATTGGCCAAAAACAGGCCGGCCGGGACGCCGAGCACCTGGCTCGCGGCGAACGCCGTCTGCAGGATGCCCATGGCGCGGCCGCGCTGTTGCAGCGGGAACAGGTCGGTGACGATGGCAAGCACGACGGAGCCGATCACCCCGCCGAACACGCCGGTGACGATGCGGCCGAGCAGCAGCACGTGAAAATTCTGCGCCAGCGCGCAGAGCACGGTGCCGAGCATGAAGCCGACATAGAAGAACAGCAGCAGCCGCTTGCGGTCGAAGCGATCGGCAAAGCCGGCGGCGAGGACGCCGGAAATCCCGGCCGCGAACGCGTAGGCCGAGACCGCGACGCCGAATTGCCCGGCCGTGATGTTCAGCGACGGCATCAGGATGGCGCCGAGCGGCGACATGATGATGAAGTCGAGGATCAGCGTGAATTGCGTGAAGGCGAGCAGCGCAATCAGGAACGATTGGTAGCGCGAGAAGCCGCGCTCCTGCTGGTCGTCGATCGGCGCGGCGATGGTCTGGTCGGACATAAGGCTCATTTCATTGGGACGGCGGGTTCGGGCTGGCAACAGATGGGGTCGGCGCGGCCCGATTTCATGGGGCGCGCGGGCAACAGTTCCCTCGAAATTGAACGCGTAGCGGCAATGACTTGGCCCCGACTTGGCCGTGCGACCACGTCGAACTTGGCGAGAAAATGGAGACAGCGGCGCACCCGAGGCGCCATGGCGATTGTTTCCGGTTGTGTCGGTCGATAACTGCAACGGGTGAATGCTGTACTTCACAACCTTGGAAGCGTACGCACGTCAAGGGTGTGAATCGTGCGGATGCATCTCATGGTTCCGTCTGTGGCGACCGCGCAACAGGTCGCTGCAAATCGTTTCAAGCTTGAACGGAGCGGAGCTGAGAGCGGGGCGGGGGTAGCAGGTGGCGCGGGGGCCGGGGGCTCGGCTTCGCGCCGACTTTGGAGTAAGGGCATGGTTTCCTCGCGGCTCGCGGCGATCCTGTCGTGCACGGCTCTAAGTGGCGGTTGCCTGTTGTCCACGTCGCCGGCGTTGGCCGCCTGCGACAGTCTCGCGCCGGCGAGCGGGCAGACGGTAACCTGCTCCACCGCAGCGCCGAATCCCTCGCCGGCCGGCGTGCAGGCCGCTGCCGGCAGCTCGAACGTCACCGTGAACGTGCTGCAGGGCGCCGGCATCACGCCCGGCGCCGGAGCGACCGCGATCGGGCTTGTCTCCGGCAGCGCCGCCACCAACAACGGCACGCTGACCGTCAGCGGCGGTGGGACCGGTATCTTCGGCAGCGGCGACGGCAACGTCTTCACCAACGGCGCGTCGGGCGTGATCACGACCTCGGGCGCCGGCAGCAATGCGATCGCCGCCAGCAGCAATGGCAACACGCTGATCAACAACGGCACGATCACGACGCAGAACGGCACCTCGCGCGGCCTTGCCATCACCGGTCTCACGCAGCACAACAACAACACGCTGATCAATACCGGGACGATCACCACCCAGGGCCCGCAATCGCACGGCCTTTATGTGCAGACCGGCGACAGCAACACCTTCACCAATAGCGGCACCATCACCACGGCCGGCGCAGGCGCCCGTGCGATCTTCTCCGCCGGCCAGTTTGCGACCATCACCAATACCGGCACGCTGCTCACGACCGGTGGCGACGCGGGCGGCACCGCCAACAACACCGTGTTCATGCAGGGCAATGCCGGCGTGTTGCGCAACAGCGGCACGATCGAGGCGCGCGGCGTCAATGCCGACGGCGTGTTCTCCAACACCGCCGGATCGTCGTTCACCGCCCGCATCGAGAACCTCGCCGGCGGCAAGATCATCAGCCAGGCGGGACCCGCGATCCGCACGCTCAACGGCGCCACCACCATCGTCAATGCCGGCCTGATCGCCGGCAACAGCGGCACGGCGCTCGCCGGCGGCGGCGGTGCGGTGAGTTTGATCCTGCAAACCGGCTCGCAGATCGTCGGGCTTGCCGATGGCGGCGGCGGCAACAACCAGGTGCGGCTGCAGGGCAGCGGCACGGCCGACAATGCGTTCGCGCGATTCCAGACGCTGACGATGGAGGGCAATGACTGGACCTGGGCCGGCACCGGGATCTTCGCCAACACCTTCGTCAACAGCGGCTCGCTGAGGCTGCAGACGTCGCTGACCGGCAATGTGACGATCGCGGCCGGCACCAGCCTGCTGGCAGGCAACGGCGCCAATCCGTCGATCACGCCGTTTCCGGGCGGCCCGCCGATCACCGTCACCAATGCCGGCGTCATCAACCTGACCAATGGCGGCGCCACCGCGGCGAACAGCCTGACCATTGCCGGCAACTATGTCGGCAATGGCGGCGGGCTCTATCTGCGCACCGTGCTCGGCGGCGATGGTTCGCCGTCGGATCGGCTCGTCATCTCCGGCGGCAATGCGTCGGGCTCGACCGCGGTGACCGTCACCAATGCCGGCGGCGCGGGCGCATTGACCACCGCCGACGGCATCATGGTGGTGCAGGCCGTCAACGGCGGCACCACGGCTGCGGGCGCATTCGGCCTCTCCAACGCCGTCGTAGCGGGCGCGCACGAATATCTCTTGTTCCGCGGCGGCGTCTCCGCCGGCAGCGCCGACAACTGGTATCTGCGCTCGACATTGTTGCCCGGCACGGCCTCGCCTGCGCCGCCGGCAGCGCCTGCACCGGCGCCGCCCTCATCGCCCAACGTGGTGCCGCCGCCTCTGGGGCTGCCTGCGGAGGATCTGTCGTCGCTGACGCCGCCGCCGGCGGGCGCCGCGCCGGTCCAGCTCTACCGTGAGGAGGTGTCGGTCTATTCGGCGCTGCCGCAGGTGGCGCAAAAGCTCGGGCTGGCGACGCTCGGCACCTTCCATCAGCGCCAGGGCGATCAGGCCTTGCTGACCAGCGGCGGCGAACAGCCGGCGGCGTGGGCGCGTGCCTATGGCTCGCACAGCTCGCAGAGCTGGGCCGGCACGGTCAGCCCCGCCTTCGACGGCACCATGGCCGGGGTGCAGGTCGGCGTCGACATCCTGCGCTTCCAGTCCGCGCCCGAGCATCATGATCGCGCCGGCTTCTTCTATGCGTATGGCTGGGCCAGCGGCAACATCAGCGGCTTCGCGCTCGGCCTGAACGACGTCCGCACCGGCACGCTCTCGATCGACAGCCAGAATATCGGCGGCTACTGGACCCATGTCGGCCCGTCGGGCTGGTATGTCGACGCCGTGCTGATGGGCAGTTTCTACGGCGCAAGCCCGCAGTCGGATCGTCAGGTCGGCGCACGGGTGTCGGGCACCGGCGTCGCTGCATCGCTGGAAGCCGGCGCGCCGATCCCGCTGAACAGTTTTCTCGCGATCGAGCCGCAGGTGCAGCTGATCTGGCAACGGCAGTCGTTCGACAGCTTCAACGACATGTTTTCGAGCGTCACGCTCGGTAGTGCCGATACGCTGACCGGGCGGCTCGGCGTGCGCATTCCCTCAACCTTCGTCGTCGGCACGGCCGAACTGCGTCCGTATCTCGAGGCCAATCTCTGGCACACGGCCGCGAATGACCGCAGCATCGCGTTCGCGACGACGGACCTGATCGGCGTGCAAAGCCGCGGCACCGCCGTCGAGATCGGTGCCGGCATCTCCGCGCAGCTCAATCGCACGATCAGCGCCTATGCGAGCGCCGGCTACACGACCTCGGTGGACAGCCTCCATCGCGAGGATATCACCGGCCGCTTCGGCCTCCGTGTCAGCTGGCAATGATGGCGCGCCCCCGTGGGGCGCGCGGCGGGGACAGCAACCCATTGTCTCCGCTGCACAATGGCGGTACATCCTGAACTATCTGTGCCGGCAGAATTAAGGATTCCTGCCGCGGGTGTCCGGCCCTTACGGGGCCCGATACCAATGCGCGATCCGAAGACCGGCGCATGCTCGCCTGTCGGCGGATTGGACGGTAGTTTATTCCGACAGCGATTCGACGAGGTTTTTGACAGCATGACCATCCGCCTGCATCGCGGCGACCTGCCCGATCTGTCCCGCTACACCGACTCGGTGGCGATCGACACCGAGACCATGGGGCTGCATCCGCACCGTGACCGGCTCTGCGTGGTGCAGATGTCGAACGGCGACGGCACCGCCGACGTGATCCAGATTCCGAAGGGCCACACCGATTCGCCGAACCTGAAGGCGCTGCTCGCCAATCCCAAGATCACCAAGATCTTCCATTTCGCACGGTTCGACGTCGCGGTGCTCTACAACACGTTCGGCGTGATGCCGACGCCGGTCTATTGCACCAAGATCGCTTCGCGGCTGTCGCGCACCTACACCGATCGCCACGGCCTGAAGGATCTGGTGCGCGAGGTGCTGAACGTCGAATTGTCGAAGCAGCAGCAGTCGAGCGACTGGGGCGCGCAAAGCCTCAGCGAGGCCCAGCTCGCCTACGCGGCCTCCGACGTGCTGCATCTGCATGCGCTGCGCGAAAAGTTGAATGTCATGCTCGCGCGCGAGGGACGGACCGATCTCGCCCAGGCCTGCTTCGATTTCCTCCCCGCCCGCGCCAGGCTCGATCTCGACGGCTGGGAGGCCGAGGACATTTTCGCCCATTCATGATGAGCGCCGAATTCGTCGCGGCCGGGGCAGTTCCGCCCCGTTTCGGCCAAACTGTTCACGCGTGGTCCGGTGCAGGGGCGCGAGGTGAGGTCCGGGCTGCATATTTGGGCGGCTCCGGCTAGAGTAGGGGCAGTTTCGCGCCTCTGGAGCTCAGGTGAATTCGGTTCAGAATCCAGCCTATGTCACGGGCCTCGAGGCGCGCTTTGCCGCCGCCGCGCGGCACAGCCGCATGGTGCGGATCCTGCGCGTCGCGGTTCCCGCGATGGTCGGGCTGGCGATGGCCGTGATCATCTACATCGCACTCTTCAATCCGTTCCACGACCTGATCCCCAAGCTGCCGCTCGAGATGGATAACCTCGTCGTGTCCGGCACCAAGATCACGATGGAAGCGCCGCATATCGCCGGCTTCTCCAACGACGGACGGCCCTACGAAATGTGGGCCAAGGCGGCGATCCAGGATGTCACCGATCCCGACCATGTCGAGCTGAAGACGATCCGCGCCAAGGTGGCGCAGCAGGATCAGTCGACGGTGACGATGGATGCGCGCACCGGCTTCTTCGACAACAAGAAGCAGCTGCTCGACTTGCGCCAGGACATCTTCCTGCAGTCGTCCACCGGCTATGAGGCGAGGCTGACGCAGGCCTTCGTCGACATCAACAAGGGCAACGTGTCGTCGGACGAGCATGTCGACGTCAAGCTGCTCGACGGCACGCTGACCGCCGACAGGCTCCGGATCTACAACAGCGGCGAGCTGGTGCGGTTCGAAGGCAATGTCGTGATGAATCTCGACAAGCTTGGCGACAACAATGCTGCCCCGCCTGCCGAGCCCGCTCCACCGCCGCCGCCGCCGCCGCCGAAGCCGCGCAAATCCGCCAACACGAAATGATTTTGATGATGAGACGTTTTCCGCACGGCATGGCAATTGCGGCGTTCCTGCTCGCGCTTTTCGCCGCGGGCGCTGCGTCCGCGCAAGGCTCGATGAGCGGCGTGCCCAACGCCATGCAGGGCTTCTCGCAGAACCGCGACCAGCCGATCCAGATCGAGGCCGCTTCGCTCGAAATGCGCGACAAGAAAAAGGAGGCGACCTTCGCCGGCAATGTGAAGGTCGTGCAGGGCGACACCACCATGACGTCGAAGACGCTTGTCGTGTTCTACGAGGATAAATCGACCCAGGCGCCGGCGCCCGCCCCGGCCAGCACCAAGGGGGCAGCCGCCAAGGGCGCCGCGCCGATGCAGACGGCAACCCCGGGCCCCGGCGGCGCCTCCTCGATCAAGCGGCTGGAGGCGAAGGGCAATGTCGTCGTGACCCAGAAGGATCAGGTCGTCACCGGCGAGACCGCGATCTTCGACACCAAGACCAATTTGATCACGATGCTCGGCGGCGGCGGCAGCCAGGTGGTACTGACCCAGTGCCAGAATGTGCTGCGCGGCGACCGCCTTTTGGTCGACATGACCACCGGCGTCTCGCGCGTCGAAGCCGACAATGGCAAGGTGCAGGGCCTGTTCATCCAGTCGCCGGGCGGACAGAGCGGCAAGTGCGGCACGCCGGCCGCCCCCGGCTCAGCCCCGGCCCCGTCGCCGATGCAGCTGCTTCCGGGCGGCAAGTCCAAGTAAGCTTCACGTAAGGTCAAGCAGAATCAATCAGTTAGATAATATTCTGCGGCCGCGTGGTTGAAGCCGGCGGGGCGAGACTGTATCTACTGCAGCGGCCCGGCCGAACAATGCGCCTCGAGGGGAATATGTTGGCCGGGACAGGGGCATCCATTCATTCAAGGCGCGGGTGATCGCGCTTTGCCGTGTTGTTCGAGCATGATCTCCGCGCAAACGCGTCCGCTTTTGTCGCGCGGGAAGGCCGGTATTCAGATTTCCGGCTCATGCTTGCGGCTTCGCACGCGAATCGATCGATGCGCAGGCGAGGTCGCGGGATCACCGTGAAAGGCTGAAGCGAAGCGGGGATGGTGGATTTTCTCGGCATGTTCCGGCGGCGCTCTGCGAAACGCAGTACCGGATTTGCGCGCTCGCATGACGACATCACGGCGCTCGACGACCAGTTCGGCGAGATGCTGACGTCTCCGGTGAGTGATGCGCCGATGGCGCGCGCCGCGTCGGCTCCCGGCGTCGAGCTGCCGCGATCCCAGCCGGCAGCAGCGCCGGCGCGGGCGAGGCCGGCCAGGAACAGCGCTCCCGCCGCGCCGCAGCTCATCAAGCGGCCGGGTTATCTGGCTGTGCATAGCGTGGAAAAGAGTTTTGGCAGCCGCCAAGTCGTGCGCGGCGTCAGCATCTATGTGCGCCGTGGCGAAGCGGTCGGCCTGCTCGGGCCCAACGGCGCCGGCAAGACCACCGTGTTCTACATGATCACCGGGCTGATCAAGGCCGATCGCGGCGCGATCGAGCTCGATGGCCACGACGTCACCAAGCTGCCGATGTATCAGCGCGCGCGCCTTGGCATCGGCTATCTGCCGCAGGAAGCCTCGATCTTCCGCGGCCTGTCGGTCGAGCAGAACATCCGCGCGGTGCTCGAGGTGGTCGAGCCCTCGAAGAAGAAGCGCGAGCACGAGCTGGATTCGCTGCTCGACGAGTTCAACATCACGCGGCTGCGCAAGAGCCCGTCGATCGCGTTGTCCGGCGGCGAGCGCCGCCGCGTCGAGATTGCGCGCGCGCTGGCGACGCGCCCCAATTACATGCTGCTCGACGAGCCGTTCGCCGGCATCGACCCGATCGCGGTCGGCGACATCCAGGACCTCGTCCGCCATCTCACCAACCGCGGCATCGGCGTGCTCATCACCGACCACAATGTCCGCGAGACGCTCGGGCTGACCGACCGCGCCTATATCGTCTATGCCGGTGAAATCTTGACTGAGGGAAGCCCGGAGGAGATCGTTAATGATCCCGATGTACGTCGGCTTTACCTTGGCGAGGAATTCCGCCTGTAGCGCATGATCCGCCAAAGTGTGAAGCGGTTTGGCGATAAGATCATGCGCTAATTAAAGAATTTGACGCGCGATCGGACGCAAAACCGGGACGTCCACTTTTGCTGATCGCGGTTATCGCTATTTTCCAATCCGTCAAGCCGTGTACAAGGGCTTCGGACTAATATAAGCAAGAATCGAGCCAACTTTTAGGATCGTTCTTGCCTCCATGGCGCTGACCCAAAGATTAGAGTTCCGCCAGTCGCAGTCGCTGGTGATGACGCCGCAGCTGATGCAGGCGATCAAGCTGCTGCAACTGTCGAACCTGGATCTGTCGGCCTTTGTCGAGGAAGAGCTGGAGCGCAATCCGCTGCTGGAGCGGGCCGCCGACGGACCGGAGCCGCCGGTAGCCGGCGAGCCGGCCATGGAGCGGCCGGACTACGGTGATTCCGACGGTTCCAGCAGCTATGGGGACGATGGCGACGCCTCCGACATGGCCGCAGGCCCAGGCGGAGAGGCCGGCTTCGAGCCCGGCCAGGAGGAATGGCTGAACCGCGACCTCGGCAGCCGCGCCGAGATCGAGCAGACGCTCGATACCCGCCTCGACAACGTGTTTTCCGAGGAGCCGGCGGAGGCGGCGGCGCGCGCCGCACAGGATGCGCCGCCATCGGTCTACACCGAATGGGGCGGCGGCGCCTCCAGCGACGACGAGTACAATCTCGAAGCTTTCGTGGCCGCCGAGCTGACGCTTGCCGACCACCTCGCCGAACAGCTTGCGGTGGCGTTCTCGGCGCCGGCGCAGCGCATGATCGGGCAGTATCTGATCGACCTGGTCGACGACGCCGGCTACCTGCCGGCCGATCTCGGCCAGGCCGCCGAGCGGCTCGGTGCGTCGCAGCAAGCGGTCGACGAGGTCGTCGCCGTGCTGCAGAAGTTCGATCCGCCGGGCGTATGCGCGCGAAACCTGAGCGAATGCCTCGCGATCCAGCTGCGCGAGCTCGATCGCTACGATCCCGCGATGCAGGCACTGGTCGAGCATCTCGACCTGCTCGCCAAGCGCGACATCGCGGCCTTGCGAAAGCTCTGCGGCGTCGACGACGAAGACATCACCGACATGATCGCCGAGATCCGCCGGCTCGACCCGAAGCCCGGGCTGAAGTTCGGCACCGCGCGGACGCAGACCATGGTGCCCGACGTCTATGTGCGTCCGGGTCCCGACGGCGGCTGGCATGTCGAGCTCAACAGCGACACTCTGCCACGCGTTCTGGTCAACCAGACTTATTACGCTGAGCTGTCGAAGACGATCCGCAAGGACGGTGACAAGTCGTATTTCACCGATTGCCTGCAGAATGCGACCTGGCTGGTCCGCGCGCTCGATCAGCGCGCCCGCACCATCCTGAAGGTCGCGACCGAAATCGTCCGCCAGCAGGATGGTTTCTTCACTTATGGCGTCGCGCATTTGCGGCCGCTCAATCTGAAGGCGGTCGCGGACGCGATCCAGATGCATGAATCGACGGTGTCGCGCGTCACCGCCAACAAATACATGGCGACCAATCGCGGCAGTTTTGAATTGAAGTATTTTTTCACCGCCTCGATCGCGTCGGCCGACGGCGGCGAGGCGCATTCGGCCGAAGCGGTGCGTCATCACATCAAGCAATTGATCGACGGAGAGGCCCCGTCGGCGATCCTGTCCGACGACACGATCGTGGAACGTTTGCGCGCCTCGGGCATTGATATCGCCCGCCGTACCGTCGCGAAGTATCGCGAGGCGATGCGGATACCATCCTCGGTGCAGCGCCGCCGTGACAAACAGAGCATGCTCGGTAATGCCCTTTCGGCTCCTGCCTCCTCGTCCGACCGGTCGCGCGATACAGCCTCCGTTTAGGTTACTTCTTGAGCGTGACCCCGTTCGGGTACGGACCGGGCCATGCGCTCGTTGCGTTCGCGCCAAATCGGGATAGTCTCAATCTTTCCAGGTCGAGCGTCGTCCAGAAAGGGAGGTAACCGGAAGCCCAGCAAGCATCATGCTCCTGCAAGAGTGATCGAGGCATCCAGCAATTGAGGCATCAAATGACCCTTCGAATCTCGGGAAAGAGCATCAGCATCGGCGAGGCGCTTCGCGCGCGCGTCAGCGAGCGCACCGACGAGGTCCTGCGAAAGTATTTTGATGGCAACTATTCGGGTCACATCACGCTGAGCAAGGATGGCTTCGGCTTCCGAACCGATTGCGCGCTGCATCTGGATTCCGGCATCACGCTGGAAGCCGAATCCAACGCCACCGACGCCTATGCCAGTGCGGACGCCGCGCTCTTGATGATCGAGAAGCGCCTGCGCCGCTACAAGAGCCGGCTCAAGGATCGCTCCGCCCGCAAGACCTATGCCGCGACTGCCGCGCTTGCCGAATTGAACGGCGTCGGGCTCGACGCGCCGAGCTACGTCATCGAGGCGCCCGAGAACGAGGACGAGGTCACCGAATACAGCCCGGTGATCATTGCCGAGGCAACCACCGCGCTGAAGCGGCTGTCGGTCAGCGAAGCCGTGATGGAGCTCGATCTGACCGGCGCCTCCTGCCTGGTGTTCCAGCATGGCGGCAGCGGCCGGTTGAACATCATTTACCGCCGTACGGACGGCAATGTCGGCTGGGTCGATCCGCCGGCGGTGAGCCCTTGAGGATAGTTGGCAGATGGCATTGACGTCCGAAGCCGGCCCTGCTTATGGTCCGCCGCCTCCAGGAACAAGGGGGGCGGAACAGGGTTCGCAGGTGTTGGCACCGCCGATACGTTGGAGTAGAAGCCCTGCCAACCGGACCCGGGCTAAGCCCGCATCCCACCTCATCTTCTTGACGCCGCCGCTGTAAAGCCTATTTCGCAACCTGACGGTCATTCACCTCGGAACGTCCCAATGCCGATTACCGATTTGGTCGCACCCGAGGCGATTCTCCCGGCTTTGAAAGTCATCAGCAAGAAGCAGGCGCTGCAGGAACTCGCCGCGCGTGCCTCCGCTCTGACCGGGCAGAATGAGCGCGCCATCTTCGAGGTGCTGCTGCAGCGCGAGAAGCTCGGCACCACGGCGGTCGGCTATGGCGTCGCCATTCCGCACGGCAAGCTGCCCAAGCTGGAGAAGCTGTTCGGCTTCTTCGCCCGCCTCGAGCGCCCGATCGATTTCGAGGCGATGGACGGCCAGCCGGTCGACCTGATCTTCCTGCTGCTCGCACCGGAAGGCGCCGGCGCCGACCATCTCAAGGCGCTGGCGCGGATCGCCCGCCTGCTGCGCGACCAGGACGTCGCCAAGAAGCTGCGTGCCTCACGCGACGCCCAGGCGATCTACTCGGTGCTCGCACTGCCGCCGGCGAGCGCGGCGTAAGGCCGCCTGCCGTACGATTTTGCGGGCGCTTGGCGGCCCGTGGTATAGTTCGTTCATGACGCGAACCGAAGCCCTCAGGAAGCTCCGTGACCAGGCCGATGCCATCAAGGCACTCGGGGCGACTTCGCTGTATCTATTTGGTTCGACTGCGCGCGACGAGGCTCGTGCAGGGAGTGATATTGATCTTTTCGTGGACTACGATCCTCGCAGCCGGTTCAATGCTCTCGACCTGGTCGCGACCAAGCGACTGCTCGAAGAGAGTCTCGGCGTCGAAGTCGATCTCACCACACGCAAAGGACTTCATCCACTGATTCGAGAGCGGATCGAGGCGGAGGCAACGCGGGTTTTCTGAATGATCGTGCGCTCCCCCTTGCTTCGTATCCACGACATGCTCGAAAGCATCCGTGGCATCGAAAAGACGTTGGCAGGAAAATCCATCCGCGACTACGAGCGCTCGTGGCTGCTGCGCTCCGCAATTGAACGCGGAATCGAAGTCATTTCGGAAGCGAGCCGCCACCTCGGCAGCGAGTTAAAGGCTCAGCACGAGAATGTCCGCTGGAAAGACATCGCAGGCATAGGCAACATCTTGCGGCATGATTACCAGCGCGTTGACGCCACGATCATCTGGAAAGCGGTCAAGGATGATCTACCACCGCTGAAGGCCGCGCTGTTGGCGCTCAAGGCTTCATTGGAGTAGTCCGTAGCCCGGATGGAGCGAAGCGCAATCCGGAGCTACTCTAACTGCGGATAGTTCAGTCCCGGATTACGCTGCGCTCCATCCGGGCTACGGAGCGTTCGCAAACCTCTCAGCAGATCGTCGGCAGCAGACGGCGAACCTCGTCGAGCAGATCGGGGATTGCCTTCTCGTCATTGGCGAGATGCCGGAGCAGCGCGCTCTGGAACAGGCCGTCGAACAGCGCGTACAGCGCCGCCGGTGACGATGCCGGCCGCTTGTTGCCGAGCTCGGCGTAGCGCGTGGCGATGCGCCAGATCATCGCTTCCAGGCTCTTGTCGATCTCGAGCACGTCCTTGCGGAACGCCGGCTCGAACATCGCCTGCGAGCGCAGATCGTACCAGAGCCGATGCATGCGCGCTTCGTTCTCGAGCGTTGCCGCGAGCTTGGCGAGGAAGCCTTCGGTCAATTCGTCGCGGCTGCGTGCTGTCGTCACCACCTCGTCATAGCGCGTCACGCATTTCGCCTTGTAGTGGCGGACGCAGCAGCAGATCAAATCGAGCTTGTCGCTGAAGTAGTAGTGAAACACGCCGTGCGTGAATGCGGAGTTTTGCGCGATCTCGCGCAGGCTGGTGCGCGCGAAGCCGAGCTCGCCAAGCGTCTCCAGCGCGGCCTCCGCGAGCTCGACGCGCCGCGCGTTGAACTTCTCGTCGCGCAGCGCCTCGGCCGCTACAGCCACCCGTTGGGCCGCTCCTGTCGCTTGCCGCGCCATTCCGTGCCTTCCCTCTGCTTCTTCCCTCGAGCAACTATACCGCGGCGACCGCGGCGCGCTCCATCTCTTCACAATCATCCTCTTTGACAGTTGTCAAATTCAGACTTGACAAGTGTCAAGTTCCTGGACGAGGGTTGGCGCAATAATTTGGACAACCGTCAAGACGGCTGACCAATCGAGAAACAGGAGGAGATGCACCGCCGGGCGCGCCAACGCTGCGCCCCCGCTGACGCCGGCCGCCACCACCAGTGCACCCAGAATGCGCAGACCGCCGGCCCATCCTGCCGCGGCCAACGGCACGCCGATCAAATCACCAAGCAAAGGGAGGACTACGTCATGAGTGGGAAGAGCCTTGAAGGCAGGAAAGCCCTGGTCACCGGCGGCGCCCGGGGGATTGGCGCGGCGATCGCGCAGGCATTGGCGCGGTCCGGCGCCGCGGTGATGATCGGCGATATTCTCGACGACGCCGGCGAGGGCAGTGCTGCCGAGATCGCCAAGGCCGGGGTCAAGACCGGCTTCGTCAAGCTCGACGTCACCGACGATGGGCAATGGGAGCGGGCCGCCGCAGCGACGGTCGAAACCCTCGGCGGCTTCGACATCCTGATCAACAATGCCGGCATCGAGATCACCTCGCTGGTCGCCGACATCAAGGCCGAGGATGCGCGCCGCATGTGCGATGTCAACATCGTCGGCACCGTGCTCGGCATGAAGCACGCCTTCCGTGCGATGCGGCCGGGCGGCGCCGCGGGCAAGGGCGGCGCGGTCGTCAACATCGCTTCGGTCGCGGCGACGATCGCCTTCCCGAGCATCGCGGTCTATTCCGGCACCAAATCCGCGGTCGACCGCATGACGCGGGTCGGCGCGATGGAAGCCGGCAAGCTCGGCTATGGCGTGCGCGTCAACTGCATCTATCCCGGCCTGATCCCGACCGACATGGGCCTGCAGCTCGCCAACGACATCGTGAAGATCGGTCTCGCGCCCGACGTCAACGCCGCTGTCGGCTCGGTGGTGGAGCAGACGCCGCTCGGCAAGCTCGCGGAGGTCTCCGACATCGCCGACGCCGCCGTGTTCCTGTGCTCGAACGATGCGCGCTTCATCACCGGCATCGGCCTGCCGGTCGATGGCGGCATGGGCATGTAGCAACAAAGCCGACAACAAGCATTTCGGAGGATCGCAATGAGCGAGAAGAAGCCCGTCATCGTCTATGGCGCTTCCGGCTATACCGGCCGGCTGGTCTGCGAATATCTGCGCGAGTACAACATCCCCTTCATCGCCGCCGGCCGCAGCGCCGAGAAGCTCAACGCCGCGATGAAGTCGAACGTGGCCGGCATCGAGACTGCCGACTATGAGGTCGTGTCGGTGCCGCACACCGTGGCCGCGCTGACTGAATTGTTCAAGGGCGCCTCGGTGGTGCTCAACACTGTGGGCCCCTTCGCCAAGTTCGGCGGCGAGGTGGTACAGGCCTGCCTGGCTGCCAAGTGCCACTATACGGATACGACCGGCGAGCAGGACTGGCTGATCACGCTCGAACATGAGTTTGGCACGAAATTCGCCAATGCCGGCCTGCTGCTGGCGCCGGGCATCGCGCAGATGTACACCACCGGCGAGATCGCTGCGCAGCTGTGCCTGGAAACGCCCGGCCTCGACACGCTCGATATCGCCGTGTTCTGGGGCGGCAGCCCGACCATCGCCTCGACGCAGACCATCCTGGTCAACGCCGCGATGGCCAAGGCGTACTACCTGGAGCAGAACAAGTACGTCGAGCATCAGCCCGATGCCGGCCTCTACAACCTCGCCATCCCCGGCCAGCACGAGCTGGCGCTGGCGCTGCCCTGGGGCGGCACCTCGCACCCGGTGTGGTTCAAGCAAGATCCGCGCGTCGCCAATGTGAAGGTGCTGGGCGGCGTGTTCAATCGCGCGCTGATGCTGGGCGTGCCGCAGATCGTCGCCGCGGCGCTGGAGGCGACCAAGGACATGAAGCCCGACGAGCGCTACGCCGCGCTGGCGCAGACCGCTGCCGGCGTGATGAACACCATGCCGCCACGCGAGAATCCGCGCGTCAACAAGTCGCTGGATTCGGTGTATGCCTCCGGCCCGCTGGGGCGCGCGCACTGCGTCATCTACGGCAACAGCAACTACAAGCAGACCGGCATGCTGCAGGCCTATGCTGCCGCGCACCTGCTGCAGCAGCCGCCCAAGCGCCTAGGCTTCGCCTCCGGCTGTCAGGCGTTCGGCCATCGCGAGCTGCTCGGGCAGTTGCGCAGTTTCGGCCTGGTCGGCAAGCCGGTTCTGACCGTGCATGATTGAGCTTGAGCCCCGCTCGGATCGGGGCTCGACACTCCGTTCCCTGAAGCGTTTTCGTTTTGCTCGAAAACGCACCTTCCGCGGGTGACGCAGTAGCGCGTCACCCGCCTCTTGCGCGAGACCTGCCATGCGCTTCATCGATTATCTCGACAAGGGTGCCTCGCTCGGCGCCGACGCGCCGTGTCTCACGATGGACGGCCGCGATCTCAGCTATGGCGAGGTGCAGCGGCTGAGCTATCGCATCGCGCGCGGGCTCGACCGGTCGGGCATCGCTCCCGGCGAGAAGGTCGCGATCCTGTCCGGCAACGATCCGCTCGCCTTCGCCTGCGTGTTCGGCATCTCGCGCGCGGCTGCCGTGTGGTGTCCGATCAATCCGCGCAACGAGGCGCCTGAGAACAAGTTCATCCTCGATCAGTTCGATTGCGGCCTGCTGCTGTTTCATTCGAGCTTTGCGCCGATGGTCGAAGTTGTCCGGCAGGACCTGCCCAAGCTGCGCGCGCTGGTCTGTCTCGACGCCGAGCTGCCGTTCGCGCCGTCGTTCGACCGCTGGCTCGACGGGCTCGCCGACGATGTCCATCAGCGCGCCACGATCGACGATCTCGCGATGATCCCGGGCACCGGCGGCACCACCGGCAAGCCGAAGGGCGTGATGCTGTCGGGACGCAACATCGAGGCCATGACCGCGCTGACCCTGATGGGCTATCCGTTCAAGGGCCGTCCGATTTATCTCGCGCTGGCGCCGCTGACGCATGCCGCCGGCGTGCTCTGTTTCCCGATCATGACGCTGGGCGGCCGCGTCGTGATCATGCACCACCCTGACATCGGCGAGTTCCTGGCGCTGATCGAGCGCTACCGCGTCACCCACACCTTCCTGCCGCCGACCGTGATCTACATGCTGCTCGATCATCCCGGGCTCGATGCGGCCGATCGCAGCTCGCTGCAATGTTTCTGGTACGGCGCGGCACCGATCTCGGCGACGCGGCTCGCCGAAGCCCTGCGGCGGATCGGTCCGATGGCGCAGCTGTTCGGCCAGACCGAGGCGCCGATGATGATCTCGATGATGCCGCCCGCCGATCACTACAATCCGGACGGCACCATCGCGATGGAGCGACTCTCGTCGGCCGGGCGGATCGGCCCGCTGGTGCAGGCCGGCATCATGGATGGCGACGGCAAGCTGTTGCCGGCGGGATCGCGCGGCGAGATCGTGGTGCGCGGTTCGCTTGTCATGGAAGGCTACTACAGGAACCCCGAGGCCACGCGCGAGGCTTCGGCGCATGGCTGGCACCACACCGGCGATATCGGCTACATCGACGGCGACGGCTATCTCTATATCGTCGATCGCGCCAAGGACATGATCATCACCGGCGGCTTCAACGTGTATTCGATCGAGGTCGAGAACGCGTTGCGCACCCACGAGGCGGTGCAGGATTGCGCCGTCATCGGATTGCCCGACGACAAATGGGGCGAGCGGATCGTCGCCGTGGTGCAGCCGCGCGCCGGTCACACCGTCGATGCGTCCGCGCTGGCCGCCTTCGTCAAGCAGCAGATCGGCAGCATCAAGACGCCGAAGCAGATCGAGGTCTGGGACGATCTTCCGCGTTCCAAGGTCGGCAAGGTGCTGAAGCCGGACATCCGCAAGCGGCTCGAGCCGCGGTTCTGATCCGCTTCGCGCGAAAGTGCCTTGTCCTGAACATGTATTGACAACCAGCCGATGACGCCGGAAGACGGACGCGCGCAACATTGCGCGTGCGAACCAGGGATGACGGATGTCCCGCGATTTTCGCCTTGATCGCGTTCCCGTCGACGTTCTCGCTTACGAGCTCGCCGAAGAGAGGGCGAGTGCGCTCGGCCGCATGGGTCGCGCGCTGGAACAGGCGCTCGCCAAATTGCGCGAGTTCGATGCCGCCCATCCGCGCGATGAAGCGCCTGCGTCCACACAGCAGGCACGGCGCCTCCTGGTGCGGGAGGCCGGCCATGCGCTCTGGATGTTCGTGGTGCAGCGGGAGGCGTGCGGGCTGCGCAACAACCGCATGCTGATGCGCGACTACAACGTGCCCGGCGAGGTGCAGCTCAGCATGGGCCCGATGCTCGCCACGTCGACCTCATCGCCATAAAAAATGCGCAGGCCCCCTCGGTGACGAAGCAGGCCCGCGCATTGAATTCGCGGATGCTGAATTCAGCCGTAGATTTGCGTCAGTGGACGCTGACGGCTTGCAGCTCGTTGCTCCACGCATTCGCGACCGCGGCTTCGCGGCTGTCGGTCAGCATGATCGGCGTGCCGTCGGCGGCGTGCAGTGCGAACAGCTTGAGGCCCGGCGCGATCTTCGGCGCTTGCGGAAAGAGATCCGGTACGTCCTCGGAGCGGACCTGCTTCACGTAGGCGATATGACCTTCGCCCAGATGGGCCAGCGCTTCCGGCGTGACGCTCTCGGATTCGATGGTGGTGGTACTCAGTTCACTCATGGTCTCGACTCCTCAGTCAGATAAGCGGTCGAGTCCGCTCGTTGTTTCTATTATTCGTGCTCATTGATAGCGATTGTCTTAATGACCCGTTCAGGTTCCGGCCTGGCCAGATCAATCGACAACAACCCGTTCTTCAGATCCGCGCCCAGCACCTGCATCCCCTCCGCCAGCACGAAGGTGCGCTGGAAGTGGCGCGCGGCGATGCCGCGATGGATGTATTGCCGAGCCTTGTCGTCCTGCTGGCGGCCGCGGATGACGAGCTGATTTTCCTCAATAGTTACATCGAGTTGGTCGCGGGTGAAGCCGGCCACCGCCAACGTGATGCGCAGCCGTTCAGGCTGCCCGTTGGTACGGTCGCACCGCTCGATGTTATACGGAGGATAGCCGTCGGCGCCCTTCACGACGCGGTCGAGCGCACGCTCAATCTCGTCGAATCCCAGAAGGAACGGACTGGACAACGATGGAACACGAGACATTACAAAGTCCTCTCGAAGCGACTTTGAGGGGCCCTTGCGGCACCCCATGCAACCGGCGGGCCGTCTGGCCTCCGGTCAGTGAGGGATATGGGGGCGATCTGGATAGCGTTCAAGCAGCCCCGAAACCAGCCTAAACGCCCGCAACATGGGGGTAAATTCTTCCCGATCGGTTACTCCCCGACGCGCTTCCGGCCGTCGGCGGTAAAAAGATGCAGCTTGTCGCGGGGAGCGACGGCCCGGATCCGCTCGCCGATGGCAGGACCCGAGACGCCGGGAACCCGGACAATCACCTCGCCCGGCGGCAGCTCGCCCGGATTGGCGGCAACGCCCTGCTCCTCGCGCTGGCGGCTGCCATAGACGAAGGTCTCGGCGCCGACATGCTCGATCGCCTCGACCGTGAGGCCAAGCGCGACGCAGCCGGATCCGGTCTCGCTCGAGATCACGAAATCCTCCGGCCGGATCCCGACAATGCCGGCGCCGTCGGCGCCCGTGATCTGGGACTTCAGCTCGTCCGCGCGCAGCGGCATCAGGTTCATCGGCGGCGCGCCGATGAAGGAGGCGACGAAGGTGGTCGCCGGCTTCTGGTAGATGTCCAGGGGATTACCGATCTGCTCGACCTGCCCGCCGTTCATGACGACGAGGATGTCGGCGAGCGTCATCGCCTCGAGCTGGTCGTGGGTGACGTAGATCGACGTGGTGTTGAGCCGGCGCTGCAGCTTGCGGATCTCGACCCGCATCGCGATGCGCAGCTTGGCGTCGAGGTTCGACAGCGGCTCGTCGAACAGGAACACTTTCGGTTGGCGCACGATGGCGCGGCCCATCGCGACGCGCTGGCGCTGGCCGCCGGAAAGCTGGCGCGGCTTGCGCTCCAGCATCGGCGAGAGCTCGAGGACGCGCGCGGCTTCCTCGACGCGGGTCTTGATCTCGGCCTCGGCCATGCCCCGGTTGCGCAGGCCGTAGGCCATGTTGTTGTAGACGCTCATATGCGGATAGAGCGCGTAGTTCTGGAATACCATCGCGATGTCGCGATCGGCAGGCTCGACCTGGTTGACGACGCGGCCGCCGATGTCGATCTCGCCGCCGGTGATGGTCTCGAGCCCCGCGACCATGCGGAGCAGCGTGGACTTGCCGCAGCCGGAAGGGCCGACCAGCACGCAGAACTGGCCGTCGCCGACGTCGACATCGACGCCCTTGATGGCCTCGAAGCCGCCGGGATAGGTCTTGCGGACGCTGCGCAGCGTGACGTTAGCCATTACTTTTCCGTCTCCACCAATCCGCGCACGAACAGTTTCTGCATCACGACGACGACGAACACCGGCGGCAGCATCGCGAGCAGCGCGGTCGCCATCACGATCGGCCATTCGGTCAGCGCGTCCGTCGTCGTGATCATCTTGCGGATGCCGACCTGGATGGTCTGCATGTCGTCGCGCGTCGTGATCAACAGCGGCCAGAGATATTGATTCCAGCCGAGGATGAAGAGGATCACGAACAGCGCGGCCATGTTGGTGCGCGACAGCGGCAGCAGCGTATCCCAGAAGAAGCGGAACGGGCCTGCGCCGTCGATGCGGGAAGCCTCCAGCAATTCATCCGGCACGGTCATGAAGAACTGGCGGAACAGCAGCGTCGCGGTGGCTGACGCAATCAGCGGCAGCGACAGGCCGGCATAACTGTCGAGCAGATGCAGATCAGCGACGATCTTGTAGGTCGGATAGATGCGTACCTCGACCGGCAGCATCAACGTGATGAAGATGATCCAGAAGATCGCCATCCGGAACGGAAACCGGAAATACACGATCGCGTAGGCCGAGATGATCGAGATCGCGATTTTGCCGACCGCAATCAAGAGCGCCATGACCAGCGAGTTCAGCATCATGTTCAGCACCGGCTCGCGGGTCGAGCCGCTCGTGCCGACAAACAGCGTCTGGTAGTAGGTCTGGAGGAAATGGCCGCCGGGCAGCAGCGACATCTGGCCGTTGGCGATGACGGCGTTGTCCTGGGTCGAGGCGACCAGCGCGAGATAGACCGGGAAGGCGACGATCGCGATCCCGATCCACAGGATGGCGTGAGCCAGATAGCGCTGGAAGCCTTCCTCCTCGACCATCAGTAGGTCACCTTGCGCTCGACGAAGCGGAACTGGATCGCCGTCAGCATGACGACGATGACCATCAGGATGACCGACTGCGCCGCCGACGAGCCGAGATTGCCGCCGAGCAGGCCGTCCGTATAGACCTTGTAGACCAGCGTCTCGGTCGCCTTGCCGGGACCGCCCCGGGTCATGGTGTCGATGATGCCGAAGGTGTCGAAGAAGGCGTAGACGATGTTGATGACCAAGAGGAAGAAGATGGTCGGCGACAGCAGCGGGAAGATCACGGTCCAGAACCGCCGCATCGGCCGGGCGCCGTCGATCGCGGCGGCCTCGATCACGCTTTTCGGGATGCTCTGCAGCCCGGCGAGGAAGAACAGGAAATTGTAGGAGATCTGCTTCCAGGCCGCGGCGAGGATGATCAGGGCCGCCGCCTGGTCGCCGTCGAGCAGCGGATTCCAGTCGATGCCCATGGCGCGCAGATAGCGCGACAGCACGCCGAGCGAGGGGTGCAGCATGAACACCCAGAGTACGCCGACCACCGGCGGGGCCACCGCATAGGGCCAGATCAGCAGCGTGCGATACAGCGTCGAGCCGCGCAGCGGCCTGTCAGCCATCACCGCGAGCAGCAGCGCGAAGGACAGCGATGAGACCGCGATCGCGAACGAGAACACGAAGGTTCGGACGATCGCCTCGAAATAGGCCGGCTCCTTGAACAGCTCGAGATAGTTCTCGAACCAGACGAAGCTGGTGGAGAGACCGAAGGCGTCCTGCAGCAGGAAGGACTGGATCACCGCCTGTACGGCCGGCCAGTAGAAAAAGATCAGGACGATCGCGAGTTGCGGGGCAACCAGCGCGTAAGGCAACAGCTTTGATTGGAAAATCGCTTGCTTTTGCATGGGCTCGGAAGAAGGGCAGGCCGCGGATGCGGCCCGCCGGTTGATCGCCCTAAAGCGCGATGAGATGAGGTTGGATCGTCATCGCGCCTTAGCTTGTCGTCTGGGCATGGTGGAAAACCGCTTCGCGCTTGTCCGGTTCATGCCCGAAGACATCATGTCAGCGGACGGCGGTCTTTTCAAACTGCCGCAGCATCTGGTTGCCGCGCTCGACGGCGGCGTCCAGCGCCTGCTTGGCGGTCTTCTTGCCGGCCAGCGCCTGCTCGATCTCCTCCGACCACATGTCGCGCAGCTGCACCATGTTGCCGAGGCGCAGACCGCGGGAATTCGCGGTCGGCTCCTTGTTGGTGAGCTCGAGCAGCGGGGTCTCGAGATAGGGCTGGTCCTTGTAGAAGCCTTCTTCCTTGGCCTTGGCATAGGCGGCCTTGGTGATCGGCAGATAGCCCGAGGCCTTGTGGATCCAGATTTGGCGGTCGGTGTCCGAGAGGAAGGTCAGGAACTTGGCCACGCCCTTGTATTCCTCGGCCGACTTGCCGCCCATCACCCAGAGCGAGGCGCCGCCGATGATCGAGTTCTGCGGCGCGCCCTTGGCGTCGGGATAATACGGCATCGGCGCCGCGGTGAAGTTGAACTTGGCCTGCGCCTTGACGTTGCCGAAGAACGCCGACGAGGTCAGGTAGATCGGGCATTCGCCCGAGGTGAAGCGGCCTTCGCCGGTGTTGGTGCGGCCGGCATAGTCGTAGGTCTTGTCCTTCTGCAGCTCGACGAGGTTCTCGAGATGCTTGACCTGCAGCGGGCCGTTGAATTCGAGCACGGTGTCGAAGCCGTCGAGGCCGTTGGCCTTGCTGGCGAGCGGCACATTGTGCCAGGCCGAGAGCTGTTCGAGATTGACCCAGGTGACCCACGAGCCGGAGAAGCCGCAGGTGTTATAGCCGGCTGCCTTCAGCTTCTTGGCGTCGTCGAACACTTGCGGCCAGGTCTTCGGAATCTCCGCGATGTTGGCCTTCTTCAGCGCATCGAGATTGATCCACATCACCGTCGACGACGAGTTGAAGGGGAACGACAGCATCTCGCCCTTGGAGGTCGAGTAGTAGCCGGTGATCGCGGGCAGATAGACGCCCGGATCGAACTTCTCGCCGGCGTCGGCCATCAGCTTGTAGACCGGTTTGACGGCGCCGGTGGCGGCCATCATCGTTGCGGTGCCGACCTCGAACACCTGCATGATATGCGGCGCGTTGCCGGCGCGGAACGCGGCGATGCCGGCGTTCATGGTGTCGGCATAGCCGCCCTTGTAGGTCGGGATCACCTTGTAGTCGGATTGCGAGGCGTTGAAGTCGTTGGCCAGCTTGACGATGACGTCGTTGTTGGCGCCGGTCATCGCGTGCCACCACTGGATCTCGGTCACCGCGAACGCGGGCGACGCGAATGCAAGCGCGGCAGCGGCTGCCGCGGCAGCGCCTAGTCGTCGAAAGAACATCAAAACCCCTCCCAATTGGAACGTCGTCTTTCGTTGCGCGCGTTATCAGCGCCGGATGACGTTCAAATGACCGTATAAACGAAAGTCATGGTAGGGGGGAAGCCGAAGCGAAGGGAAGCGGTAAAAAAGGCGAAGACCGCAGCCGCATCCGTGCGGTGCAACGCCGGCCGCGACGTTGCACCGCAGTGCTGATGCGTCGGCCGATTCGAGACGGGCCGACGCTCCAGCTTTGTCCTGACGCGAACCGGTGCCCATCCCGCATCACGTGCGGGACAGGCTCGAAAACGCCTTTAGCGCTTGCGCTGGGGACCGCAGACCACGCCCTTTTCAACCAGGCCGTTGATCTCGTCCTTCGAGTAGCCGAACTCGCCGAGCACTTCCGCGGCGTGCTGGCTGAACTTCGGCGGCGTGCGGCGCAGGTTCGGCTTGGTGCGTTCGAGGCGGATCGGCGAGGCGACGCCCTTGTACCAATCCTTCTCGATGACGTCGCCGCGATGAATGGTGTGCGGGTTGGTCAGCGCCTGGTCGATCTTCTGCACCGGGCCGGCCGGCAGGCCGGCGGCGAGCAGCCGGTTGCACAGCGGCTCGGCCTCGTGCTGGCTGAACACCGCGGCCAGCTCGACGCGGAGCGCATCGCGGTTGGCGATGCGGTCCTTGTTGCGGGCAAAGCGCGGGTCGGTGCCGAGCTCGGGCTTGCCGATCTCCTTGGCGAGCTTGCGGAAGGTTCCGTCATTGCCGACGCCGATGAAGATGTTGTCGGTCTTGGTCGGGAAGATCGCGTACGGCACGAGGTTGGGATGCTCGTTGCCGGTGAGCGACGGCGGCTTGCCGTGCATGAAGTAGTTCGCGGTGTGCGGGTGCATGATCGCGAGCCCGGTCTCGTACAGCGTCGTCTCGATGAACTGGCCGAGCCCCGAGCGCTGCCGCTCCGACAGCGCCATCAGGATGCCGATCGTGGCGTAGAGCCCGGTGGTGATGTCGACCAGCGGCACGCCGATCCGCATCGGGCCGCTCTCCGGCGAGCCGGTCGCCGCGATCATGCCGGTCATCGCCTGGATGATCGCGTCATAGCCGGGATTGCCGCCGCGCGGGCCGTCGGCGCCGAAGCCGGAGATCCGGCAATGCACGAGGCGCGGAAATTTCGCGCGCAGCACGTCGTTGCCGATGCCCCATTTGTCGAGCGTGCCCGGCTTGAAATTCTCGATCAGCACGTCGGCGGTCTCGAGCATCTTCATCAGCACCGCGCGTCCGCCCTCGGAAGCGAGGTCGAGGCCGATCGAGCGCTTGTTGCGGTTGATGCCGACGAAATAGGCCGCGTCTTCTTCGTGGAAGGGAGGACCCCAGTCTCGCACCTCGTCGCCGGCGGGCGGCTCGACCTTGATCACGTCGGCGCCGTGGTCGGCAAGAATCTGGGTGCAATACGGACCGCCGAGCACGCGCGTCAGATCGATCACGCGCAGGCCGGTCATCGCGCCCGTAGCCGCTGGGGTATTCATGGAAACAACCTTCGCTCAGTTGGGATCAGATAAACGAGGGTCCCAGAGCTAACGGTCTTCAGCCGACCCAGCAATGCTTCCGTCGGCGCAGGCCCATGCAGCAGGCGGCGCATGCGTTCGCCAAGCGAACCAGCCGCTGAAAGAGCAATGGTCCGCCACGTGTTGCGGCGGACCATTGCGTGATGTGGAATTAGACGACGCTCAGCTTGACGTCGACATTGCCGCGGGTCGCGTTGGAATAGGGGCACACCTGGTGGGCCTTCTCGACCAGCGCTTCGGCATCGTTGCGCGCAAGGCCGGGCAGCGACACCGCGAGCTCGACGGCGAGGCCGAAGCCGCCTTCCGAGCGCGGGCCGATGCCGACCGTCGAGGTCACCGAGGCGTCGGCGGGAACCTTGGGGCCGCCCTGCGAGGCCACGAACTTCATCGCGCCGATGAAGCAGGCGGCATAGCCGGCCGCGAACAGCTGCTCCGGATTGTTGCCGGCACCGCCGCCGCCACCGAGCTCCTTCGGGGTCGTGAGCTTGACGTCGAGTGCGCCGTCGAGCGTCGCCGCATGGCCGTCGCGGCCGCCGGTTGCCTTGGCGCTGGTCTTGTAGAGCACGTTCACAGACATCGTGGTCTCCCTTGGTGGATTGGGCTTGAATTCGATGACGCATGTATTGCACGCAAATAGATTGCGCACAATATAAAATATGCGGTCTCACATTTAATTGTTCGCAATTGAATCCGCGGTCCCGTGAGCCCAGAATGACCCGGAAACGAGATGGATTCGATGGGAATCATGGCCAGGAAACCGACGGCCGCGGATCAGGCGCTGCGGCTCGACAATCAGATCTGCTTTGCGGTCTATTCGACCGCGCACGCCTTCAACCGCGTCTACAAGCCGCTGCTCGACCGGCTCGGGCTGACCTATCCGCAGTATCTCGTGATGCTGGCGCTGTGGGAGCGCGACGACGTCGCGGTGAAGGACCTCGGCGAGCGCCTGTTCCTGGATTCCGGCACGTTGACGCCGCTCTTGAAGCGGCTGGAGGCGGCGGAGTTGATCAAACGGACCCGCAGCACCGCGGACGAGCGGGTGGTGCTGATCGCGCTGACGCCGCAGGGCCACGCGCTGCGCGAAAAGGCCAAGGCTGTGCCGCAGTCGATCCTCGCGGCCTCGGACTGCACCGTCGGCGAACTGATGGCGATGAAGGACGAGATCGTCGCGCTGCGCGACCGGCTGAATGCGGTGCTGGGGGAGTAGGGGCGGTCGGGGCGGTTAGAGGCGCTTCTTGGCGAAGGCGCGGCCGGAGTGGGATTTGAGATATTTCTCGAAGGCCAACGCTTTATACTTGTCGGGAAATGCGCAGTACCAGACCAATTCCCACGGCATAAATTTTGAGGTGTGCGCCGATTTGCCGGCGTTGTGCTCAGGAATCCGGCGCTTCAGATCTTCGGTCGCGCCGACATATTCTTGATCAGGGAAGTTGATGCTGCGGATGATGTAGACGTACCACATTCGCATCCACGGATGGCCGGACGGGCAACAGGACCTTGGCGGTCCGTCTTCGCCCTTCGGGCTACGCCGGACACCACGCTTCGCCCTTCAGGCAACTCGTGGCTGCGCCACGCGTACCAGTAGCGCATCGCAGTTACTGATAAGATAAGTCGGCTAGTTGATCCAGTCCGTCTTCGCCCTTCGGGCAACTCGTGGCTGCGCCACGCGTAGCCCGAAGGGCGAAGCGTGGTGGAGCCAGGCGGGATCGAACCGCCGACCTCTTGCATGCCATGCAAGCGCTCTCCCAGCTGAGCTATGGCCCCTTATCCAGTTGGGATGATCCTGGGGGATCGATCCCGGTCCGCGCGGCCTGGACGACTCGCGCGGCAGCACCGTTGATCATAGATCGGCGCCGATCTCAAGTCTCTTCGTCGCCTCCGACGTCACCAATGATGTCGGTGACGTCCTCATCGCCCTCTTCCTCGTCGGCGATGAAGGTCGAATCGTCGTCGTCATCGTCGTCGATGGTCTCATCGACCTCGATATCGTCCTCGGATTCGGGAACCTGGGCCTTGACCTTCCCGGTGTTCTCCTCGGCATCGGCCTCCTCGAGCGAGACCATCTCCTCGGCCTCGGCGGGCTCCGGCATGTCGGCTGCGGTCGCAGGCGAACTGACGGTGGCGCCACGGCCCCGCGGCGGGGCGATCGGCGCGATCGGCACGACTTCGCCGGTATAGGGCGAGATCACCGGATTCTTGTTGAGGTCGTAGAACTTCTTGCCCGTGGTCGGGCAAATGCGCTTGGTTCCGAGCTCGGACTTGGCCACGTGGTAATCCCAGAATTTTCCTGAAAAACGGAGCTTCACTTGGCTAGTTGAGGAGCCGCTGTCAATAGCGGTCTGCGCGCATTTGACGGGCGCGTGACGCGGTGTTGCCTATGTGATACCTGCCGCGACGCGAGAGGACACAATCTTGGCCCATTCTGACACCCCGACCTCGCTGGAATCGCGCGCGTGCGGCCCCCTGGCCGGCACGGTCCGCGTTCCCGGCGACAAATCGATTTCCCACCGCGCGCTGATCCTGGGGGCGCTTTCGGTCGGCGAAACCCGCATTTCCGGCCTCCTGGAGGGCGAGGACGTCCTCAATACCGCCAAATCCATGCGCGCGCTCGGCGCCAAAGTGGAGCGGACGGCGCCGTTTACCTGGTCGGTGTCCGGCGTCGGGGTCGGCGGCTTCGCCCAGCCTGCCGCGCCGCTCGATTTCGGCAACTCCGGCACCGGCTGCCGGCTGGTGATGGGCGCGGTGGCCGGTTGCCCGATCGCCGCCATTTTCGACGGCGACGCCTCGCTGCGCTCGCGGCCGATGCGCCGCATCCTCGACCCGCTGGAGCTGATGGGCGCCCGAACCAGCGACATCAGGGAGGGCGGCCGGCTGCCGCTCACCCTGCACGGCGCCCGCTATCCGGTGCCGATCGTCTACAAGACGCCGGTCGCCTCGGCCCAGATCAAGTCCGCGGTGTTGCTGGCGGGGCTCTCCGCGCCCGGCATCACCACCGTGATCGAGCAGGAGGCAAGCCGCGACCACACCGAGCTGATGCTGAAGCATTTCGGCGCCGAGATATCCTCCGAGCCGGAAGGCAGCCACGGCAGGCGAATCTCGCTGCACGGCGAGCCCGAGCTGCACGGCGCCAACGTCGTGGTGCCCGCCGATCCGTCCTCCGCGTCATTCCCGATCGTGGCCGCACTGATCGTCGCAGGGTCCGATGTGGTATTCTCCGACGTGATGACCAATCCGCTGCGCACCGGCCTGTTCACCACGCTGCGCGAGATGGGCGCCTCGATCGAGGAGAGCGATGTGCGCGGCGATGCCGGCGAGCCGATGGCGCAGCTGCGTGTGCGCGCCTCGAAGCTGAAGGGTGTCGAAGTGCCGCCCGAGCGCGCGCCGTCGATGATCGACGAGTATCTGGTGCTGGCGGTCGCGGCCGCCTTCGCCGAGGGCACCACGATCATGCGCGGCCTGCAGGAGCTGCGCGTCAAGGAATCCGACCGCCTTGAAGCCACCGCCGACATGCTGCGGGTCAACGGCGTCAAGGTCGAGGTCTCCGGCGACGATCTGATCGTCGAGGGCCGCGGCCATGTTCCAGGCGGCGGCCTCGTTGCCACGCATATGGATCACCGCATCGCGATGTCGGCGCTGGTGATGGGCTGCGCCTCCGATCGGCCGGTGAAAATCGACGATACCGCCTTCATCGCCACCAGTTTTCCGGATTTCATCCCGATGATGCGCGCGCTCGGAGCTGATTTCGCATGATCATCGCCATCGACGGACCCGCCGCCTCGGGCAAGGGCACGCTCGGCAAGCGGCTCGCCCACCACTACGGCTATCGTCATCTCGACACCGGCGTGATCTACCGTGCGGTGGCCTATGCGATGATTCAAGCTGGTGCCGAGCTCAGCAACGAGGTGCTGGCCGTGGCCGCGGCGCTCGAGCTCGACCCCGAAAAGTTCGGCAATCCGATCCTGAAGACCCAGAAGGTCGGCGATGCCGCCTCCGTGGTGTCGGCGATTCCGCAGGTTCGCGAGGTGCTGGTGAATTTTCAGCGCCAGTTCGCCGCCGATCCGCCCGGTGCGGTGCTGGACGGACGCGATATCGGCACCGTGATCTGCCCGGATGCCGACGTGAAGATCTTCGTGGTCGCCGACCCCCGCGTGCGGGCACGGCGGCGCACGCTGGAGGCGCGCGCCCGCGGCGAGGACGCCGACGAAGAGGCGGTGCTCGCCGACATCCTCAAGCGCGACGAGCGGGACAAGAACCGGGCGATTGCGCCTCTGCGGCCGGCTCCGGACGCCCACACGCTGGACAATTCAAATCTGGACATTGAGGCCGGCGTCCGCGCCGCCATCGCCATCGTCGAGGCGGCGCGCGCCAGGCGCTAGAATCGCGGGCCGCCGCGGTGCTTTCGGCCCGAAAACCCAGCAAAATTGGGCATTTCCTGCTTGCCGAAAGTCGCATGCAGGGCTATATCAGCGCCGTTCGGAGCAGCATCGACGATGTCGAGGCCGTGTCTGAGCGGGCCGGCGATGGGTTTGAACCAATCTCAAACGAAACCAACGCCGCATCTGGAGGAACGCCCGCTCCCAGGTCTTGCAGTCGATATTTTCGTTTCAGGCTCCGGATCAATCATACGTACCGAACGTGCAGTCTTGCTGCCGGCCCGCTGTTGCACCTCCTGCAATGAGCGGTCGTCAGGGTTTGCGGAACCCCGACACTTCACGCGCGGTGCGCCCATCAACCCGAACGGCCGGCGAGATCCCGCATCTGGAGAACAAATGGTTTCGAATTCTGCGTCTTCCTATACTCCCACCCGCGATGACTTCGCGGCGATGCTTGATGAGTCCTTTGCCGGCGGCAATTTGCAGGAAAGCTCGGTCATCAAGGGCAAGGTGGTTGCAATTGAGAAGGACATGGCCGTCATCGACGTCGGCCTGAAGACCGAAGGCCGCGTTGCGCTGCGCGAATTCGCCGGCCCCGGCCGTGAAAGCGATCTTAAGGTCGGTGACGAGGTCGAGGTGTTCCTCGACCGTATCGAGAATGCGCTCGGCGAAGCCGTGCTGTCGCGCGACAAGGCGCGCCGCGAGGAAAGCTGGGGCAAGCTCGAGAAGGCGTTCCAGAACAACGAAAAGGTCAACGGCGTCATCTTCAACCAGGTCAAGGGCGGCTTCACGGTCGACCTCGACGGTGCGGTGGCCTTCCTGCCGCGCTCGCAGGTCGACATTCGTCCGATCCGCGACGTTGCGCCGCTGATGAACAATTCGCAGCCGTTCCAGATCCTCAAGATGGACCGCCGCCGCGGCAACATCGTGGTGTCGCGCCGCACGGTTCTCGAAGAGACCCGCGCCGAGCAGCGCCAGGAGCTGGTGCAGAACCTCGAAGAGGGTCAGGTGATCGACGGCGTGGTCAAGAACATCACCGATTACGGTGCGTTCGTTGATCTCGGCGGCATCGACGGCCTGCTTCACGTGACCGATATCGCCTGGCGTCGCGTCAACCACCCGACCGAGGTGCTGACTATCGGCCAGACGGTGAAGGTCAAGATCATCAAGATCAACCACGAGACGCACCGCATCTCGCTCGGCATGAAGCAGCTCTTGGATGATCCGTGGCAGGGCATCGAAGGCAAGTACCCGCTGGGTGCCCGCTTCACCGGCCGCGTCACCAACATCACCGACTACGGCGCGTTCGTCGAGCTCGAGCCGGGCATCGAAGGTCTGATCCACGTCTCCGAGATGTCGTGGACCAAGAAGAACATGCACCCCGGCAAGATCGTTTCGACCTCGCAGGAAGTCGAAGTGCAGGTGCTGGAAGTGGATTCGGTCAAGCGCCGCATCTCGCTCGGTCTCAAGCAGACCATGCGCAATCCCTGGGAAGTCTTCGTCGAGAAGTTCCCGGTCGGTTCGGTGGTCGAGGGCGAGGTCAAGAACAAGACCGAGTTCGGTCTGTTCCTGGGTCTCGAGGGCGATGTCGACGGCATGGTCCACCTCTCCGACCTCGACTGGAAGCTTCCGGGCGAGCAGGTCATCGACAACTTCAAGAAGGGCGACATGGTCAAGGCCGTGGTGCTCGATGTCGATGTCGAGAAGGAGCGCATCTCGCTCGGCGTCAAGCAGCTCGAAGGCGATCCCTTCGCCGAGCCGGGCGACGTCAAGAAGGGCGCGGTCGTGACCTGCGAAGTGCTCGAAGTGAAGGAGAGCGGCATCGAGGTCCGGATTTCGGGCACCGAGTTCACCACCTTCATCAAGCGATCCGAACTGGCCCGCGACCGCAACGACCAGCGCGCCGAGCGCTTCGCCGTCGGCGAGAAGGTCGATGCCCGCGTCATCCAGTTCGACAAGAAGGCCCGCAAGGTGCAGGTCTCGATCAAGGCGCTGGAAGTCGCCGAAGAGAAGGAAGCCATCGCGCAGTACGGCTCCTCCGATTCGGGTGCGACGCTTGGCGACATCCTCGGCACCGCGCTAAAGAACCGCGGCACCGACAAGTAAGCGTTCGCGCGATTTGAGCGAACAATCGGGGCCCCGGCGCAAGCCGGGGCCCTTTGCTTTGGGGCATCCGTAGCCCGGATGAAGCGAAGCGAAATCCGGGACTTTCTATCCGTGCTGCTGAAGCCTCCCGGATTACGCTTCGCTTCATCCGGGCTACGGATTTGTCTTCCCCTTCCCCCTGAAAGGGGGAAGGACGGGATGGGGGTCAGCCACAGGCGATGCTGCTCATGGAGAGAGCTGATCCCCACCCGCTTTGCTCTGGCGAGCAAAGCGACCTCCCCTTTTCAAGGGGAGGTTAGGGCGCGGCCGGGATCAAGCGCACGTGCACCCGGGCTACGAGTGCCTCCGAATACCGGGCCTTGTTTTCTTCATATTGCGTCGCAATTGATGTATTTGGCTAAGCTGATAGTGACACTGCGACTGCAAAACGCGCGGATTGCGCGCTGACCATTTCTGGAGAGATCGGATGTCGCTGGATTCAGACGTGATCGTCGATCGTCGCCGCATCAGGCGCAAACTGACGTTCTGGCGCGTCGCCGCCGCGGTCATTGCGATCGCGGCCATCGTCGGTGTGGGCGTGATCGCCGCCGGTGGGCGCGGCACCTTTTCGACATCGAACACGATCGCGCGGGTCAATATCGACGGACTGATCCGCAGCGACCAGGATCGCGTCGAGGCGCTGGAGCGGCTCGGCAAGTCGAGCTATGCGGCTGTTGTCGTGCACATCAATTCGCCCGGCGGTACCACTGCGGGCTCCGAGCAGCTTTACGACTCGCTGATGCAGCTGAAGGCGAAGAAGCCGCTTGTCGTCGTGGTCGAGGGATTGGCGGCCTCGGGCGGCTACATCACGGCGATCGCCTCCGATCACATCGTCGCCCAGCAGACCTCGCTGGTCGGCTCGATTGGCGTTCTGTTCCAATATCCGAACGTTTCGGAATTGCTCAAGACTGTCGGCGTGAAGATGGAGGAGATCAAATCTTCCCCGCTGAAAGCCGCGCCGAACGGCTTCGAGCCGACCAGCCCGGAGGCCCGTGCCGCGATCGACGGTCTCGTCAAGGACTCCTATGCATGGTTCCGTGGATTGGTGAAGCAACGGCGCGGCATGGACGATGACCTGCTGGAGAAGGTCGCGGACGGTCGCGTCTTCACCGGCCGACAGGCGGTCGATCTCAAGCTGGTCGATCAGCTGGGGGACGAGAAGACCGCGATCGCCTGGCTGGTTGCCGAGAAGAAGGTCAAAAGCGACCTGCCGGTGCGCAATTACAAGCTTAATCCGCGGTTCGGCGACCTGACCTTCCTGCGCACGGCGGCGTCCGTGACGCTCGATGCGTTCGGTCTTGGCGCGATCGCGCGGCGGATCGAGCAGGGCGGCGTGGCCGAGGCGGTCGACCGGTTCGGGCTTGACGGCATGCTGGCGCTGTGGAGCCCGGCTGGAACCAACTGATCGGCTGCCAAAGGCGTGCTCGTCAGGCTATTCCCGCTTTGCGGGAATCGCCGCATGCCCCAATTGGGCTATTTGTCACGTGATTTCACGACGCCCTAAATCGATTTAGCGTCTTGACAGTGCACGGCATTTTCACGGAAATGGGTTTCCGCAAGAGCCCGGATCCCACTTTCGATGATCAAATCCGAACTTGTTCAGCGTATCGCCGAGCACAACCCGCACCTCTATCAGCGGGATGTCGAGAACATTGTGAATGCGATTCTCGATGAAATCGTCGCAGCGCTGGCACGTGGCGACCGTGTCGAGTTGCGCGGTTTTGGCGCATTCTCGGTGAAGCACCGCCCGGCGCGCGCCGGCCGCAATCCACGCACCGGCGAGCATGTGCCGGTCGACCAGAAGAGCGTGCCGTTCTTCAAGACCGGCAAGGAAATGCGCGAGCGCCTCAACCGCGACGTGACCGAGGCGGGCGCCGCCAAGGTCGATGCGCCCAAGGCTGATGCTTAAGGCCGACGCCTAAGGCGCGACGTCAGGCGTTGCCGTGCTGCGGGCGATATGCCCGCATTTGCTCCATCGCTGCGAGAGATGGTCATGCGAAAGTTCTTCACGGCAGTGGTCGTCGTTCCGCTCGGTCTGATCTTCATCATTTTTGCAGTCGCTAACCGTCACTGGGTGACGGTGTCGTTTGATCCCTTCAATTCGGTGACCCCGACGGTTGCGGTCACGCTGCCGTTGTTCGTCGTCATCATCGCCTCCGCGATCCTGGGCGTGATCGCGGGCGGCATCGGAACCTGGTTCAAGCAAGGGCGCTGGCGCCGCGCGGCCCGGCAGCACGAGGCTGACGCCCGCCATGTCCGCGCCGAGCTCGCCGACCTCAAGGCCGCCGCCTCCCGGGACGACGCGCAGCGCCGTTCGGCCCCGGCGCAACTCGGCTTTTACGGGGCCGCCGGGCGAGACAAGCAGGGCGCGACGTTGTAGAACCCGCCCCACCGGACCAGGGTTCACCCCGGTTCCGGTCGCCCGACAACCCGTTTTGAGACCCGTTTCGAGACCATGCCCCTGCTCGTCAAAATCTGCGGCCTGTCCACGCGCGAGACGCTCGACGTCGCGCTTGAAGGCGGTGCCGATATGGTGGGGTTCGTATTCTTTCCGCCGTCGCCGCGTCACATCAGCCTCGAGACCGCGCGCGAGCTTGGCAGCCGCGCCAAGGGCCGCGCCGTCAAGGTCGCCCTCACCGTCGATGCCGACGATGCGACCCTGGAAAACATCGTCGAGACGCTGCGGCCGGATATCCTGCAATTGCACGGCAAGGAGACCACGGCGCGGCTGCGCGACATCAAGGCGAAGTTCGGCCTGCCGCTGATGAAGGCGCTGCCGGTCGAGACATCGGCCGACCTCGCCTTGCTGCCGGGTTATGCCGGCGTCGCTGATCGCATCCTGTTCGATGCCCGCGCGCCGAAGGATGCCACGCGGCCGGGTGGCCTCGGCGCGCCGTTCGACTGGCACGTGCTGGAAAATCTCGATCTCGCGCTGCCCTACATGGTCTCGGGCGGGCTCAACGCCGACAACGTCACTGAAGCCGTCCGCGTCACGCGCGCCGGCGGCGTCGATGTCTCGTCGGGCGTCGAGCGCACGCCCGGTGTCAAGGATCCCGAATTGATCCGCGCCTTCATCCGCGCCGCGCGCGCAACCCAAGAACTGATGGTTCGATGAATCCAAATCTGCCCAATTCCTTCCGCAGCGGTCCCGACGAGCGCGGGCATTTCGGCATTTTCGGCGGACGCTTCGTTGCGGAAACGCTGATGCCGCTGATCCTCGATCTCGAAAAAGCCTATGCCGACGCCAAGGCCGATCCGGCGTTCCAGGCCGAGATGAATGTCTATCTGAAGGACTATGTCGGCCGGCCCTCGCCGCTCTATTTCGCCGAGCGTCTCACCGAGCATCTCGGCGGCGCCAAGATCTATCTGAAGCGCGAGGAGCTCAACCACACCGGTTCGCACAAGGTCAACAATGTGCTCGGCCAGATCATGGTCGCGCGCCGCATGGGCAAGAAGCGCATCATCGCCGAGACCGGCGCCGGCCAGCACGGGGTGGCGACGGCGACGCTGTGCGCGCGGTTCGGGCTCGAATGCGTGGTCTATATGGGCGCGGTCGACGTCGAGCGGCAGCAGCCGAACGTGATCCGCATGGAGATGCTGGGCGCCAAAGTCGTCCCGGTGCAGTCGGGCGCGCGCACGCTGAAGGACGCGATGAACGACGCGCTGCGCGATTGGGTCACCAACGTGCACAACACCTTCTATTGCATCGGCACGGTCGCGGGTCCGCACCCCTATCCGATGATGGTGCGCGATTTCCAGTCGATCATCGGCCACGAGACGCGCAAGCAGATGCAGGAGGCCGAGGGCCGCCTGCCGGATTCGCTGATCGCCTGCATCGGCGGCGGCTCCAATGCGATGGGCCTGTTCCATCCGTTCCTCGACGATCCCTTGATCGAGATCTTCGGCGTCGAGGCGGCCGGTCACGGACTGACGCAGCTGCATGCCGCTTCGCTCGCCGGCGGCCGTCCCGGCGTGCTGCATGGCAACCGCACCTATCTTTTGATGGACGCCGACGGCCAGATCGAGGAAGCGCATTCGATCTCGGCGGGCCTCGATTATCCCGGCATCGGCCCGGAGCACGCCTGGCTGCACGAGACCGGCCGCGTGAAGTATCTCTCGGCCACCGATGAGGAGGCGCTGGCCGCATTCCAGCTGCTGTCGCGGCTCGAGGGTATCATCCCCGCGCTGGAATCGGCGCACGCCATCGCGAAACTGTCCGAGCTCGCACCGCAGCGGCCGAAGGATCACCTGATGGTGGTCAACCTCTCGGGTCGCGGCGACAAGGACGTGCCGCAGGTCGGCGACATCTTGAAGGCGAGGAAGAAGTGACCACCCGTATCGACGCACGTTTCGCCGAGCTGAAGCAGCAGGGCCGCTCCGCTTTCGTCACCTTCGTGATGGCCGGCGATCCCGACGCCAAGACCTCGCTCGACATACTGAAAGCGCTGCCGAAGGCCGGCGCCGACGTCATCGAGATCGGCATGCCCTTCACCGATCCGATGGCCGATGGCCCCTCGATCCAGGCCGCGGGCCTGCGCGCGCTCAAGGGCGGCATGACGCTGCGCAAGACGCTGGCTATGGTCCGCGACTTCCGCAAGGACGACAACGCCACGCCGATCGTGCTGATGGGCTACTACAATCCGATCTACATCTACGGCGTCGACAGCTTCCTGGCCGATGCCAAGACCGCCGGCGTCGACGGTCTGATCATCGTCGACCTGCCGCCGGAGGAAGATACCGAGCTCTGCATCCCCGCCATGAAGGCCGGGCTGAACTTCATCCGGCTGGCGACGCCGACCACCGACGACAAGCGGCTGCCGGCGGTGCTCGCCAACACCTCGGGCTTTGTCTATTACGTCTCGATCACCGGCATCACCGGCGCCGCGACGGCCGATTCGAAGGTGGTCGCGGAAGCCGTGGCCCGCATCAAGCGGCACACCAAGCTGCCGGTCTGCGTCGGCTTCGGCATCCGCACCCCGGAGACGGCGCGCGCGATCGCCGAGAACGCCAACGGCGCGGTGGTCGGCACTGCGATCGTCGATGTGGTGCGTGCCAATCTCGATGCCGAGGGCCGTGCGACGCCGAAGACCGTGAGCGCGGTGGCCGACCTGGTTTCGGCGCTGGCGCAGGGGGTTCGGGGCGCCAAACAGGCCGCTGAATAAGCCACATTTTGCGGCAACAAGGCCGCCGATGGCGGCTTGCCGGGCTCGCCCGGCCCGCCATATATCCAGCTGGTGCGGAACCGATCCGCATTTCGGAGCGAACCATGAATTGGCTCACCAACGTCGTCCGGCCGAAGATCCGCAACATCCTGCGGCGCGAGACGCCGGAAAACCTCTGGATCAAGTGCCCGGATTCCGGGCAGCTCGTGTTCTACAAGGACGTCGAGGCCAACCAGTTCGTGATCCCCGGCTCGAACTACCACATGCGCATGGGCGCGGTGGCGCGCCTGAAGTCGATCTTCGACAATGAGACCTGGTTCGACGTTGCGCTGCCCGAGGTGACGGCGGATCCGCTGAAATTCCGCGACGAGCGCAAATATGTCGACCGGATCAAGGACGCCCGCACCAAGACCGGGCTGAACGACGCGATCAAGGTCGGCTACGGCAAGCTCGAGGGCGCCGGCGTCGTGGTCGCGGTGCAGGATTTCGATTTCATGGGCGGCTCGCTCGGCATGGCCGCCGGTGAAGCCATGGTGCGCGGGCTCGAGCTCGCGGTCGAGAAGAAGTCGCCCTTCATCGTGTTCGCCGCATCCGGCGGCGCGCGGATGCAGGAAGGCATCTTGTCGCTGATGCAGATGCCGCGCACCACCGTCGGCGTGCAGATGCTGCGCGAGGCGCGCCAGCCCTACATCGTGGTGCTGACCAATCCGACCACCGGCGGTGTCACCGCGTCCTATGCGATGCTCGGCGACATCCAGATCGCCGAGCCCGGTGCGCTGATCGGCTTTGCCGGCGCGCGCGTGATCGAGCAGACCATCCGCGAAAAGCTGCCGGACGGCTTTCAGCGCGCCGAATATCTGCGCGAGCACGGCATGGTCGACATGGTGGTGCACCGCCACGAGATGAAGGCCACGCTGGCGCGGCTGTGCCGCCTGCTGACCAAGGCGCCGGCGCTTGAATCCGCATCGAAGCCCAAGGCCGCGGTCACCGAGCCGGCCCAGATCGTCACGGCGCCGGAGACGGTGCCGGCCGCGCCGCACGCGTGACCGCGAGCGCCGTCCCATCGCAAGCCTCGTTCGAGGCGTTGATCGCGCGGATATCGGCGCTGCATCCCAAGCGCATCGATCTCAGCCTCGATCGCATGCGCGGCCTGATGGAGCGGCTCGATCATCCCGAGCGCAAGCTGCCGCCGGTGATCCATGTCGCCGGCACCAACGGCAAGGGCTCGACCATCGCCTATCTGCGCGCGATTCTCGAAGCCGCCGGCCTGCGCGTGCACGTCTTCACCTCGCCCTATCTGGTGCGGATCAACGAATGCTACCGGCTGGGCGCCGTCGGCGGCGGCAAGCTCGTCGGTGACGATGAGCTGCGCGAGACGTTCGAGCACTGCGAGCGCATCAACGCCGATAGTCCCATCACCATCTTCGAGATGGAAACGGCGGTGGCGTTCTGCCTGTTCGCCAAGCATCCTGCCGATGTCGCATTGCTCGAGGTCGGGCTCGGCGGTCGGCTCGATTCGACCAATGTGGTCGAGGCGCCGCTCGCCTCGGTGATCGCGCCGGTCAGCATGGACCACATGGAATTCCTCGGCGACAATCTGACGGCGATCGCCGGCGAGAAGGCTGCGATCATCAAGCGCAAGGTGCCGGTGGTGTGTGCCGAGCAGGCGCCGGATGCGATGGCCGTGATCGAGACGCAGGCGAACCGCATGCGCGCGCCGCTGCATGCGGCCGGCCAGCAATGGCATGTCGGCGTCGAGCGCGGCCGGCTGGTCTATCAGGACGAACGCGGCCTGCTGGATCTCGCCGCGCCAAAACTGTTCGGCCGGCACCAGTTCGACAATGCGGGCCTTGCGATCGCGACGCTGCGCGCGATCGACGCATTCAAGCTCAACATCGCGGCCTTTGAAGCCGGCATCGTCAATGCGGAATGGCCGGCGCGAATGCAGCGGCTGGTTTCCGGCACTCTCGTCGGACAGGGGCCGCAGGGCTCCGAGGTCTGGCTCGACGGCGGGCACAATGCCGAGGGCGGCCGCGTCGCGGCTGCGGCGCTCGGCGATCTTGAGGAGCGCGTGTCGCGGCCGCTGGTGGTGATCGTCGGGATGATGGCCAACAAGGATGCCAACGCATTCCTCGCCAATTTCGCCGGGCTGACCCGCCACATCATCGCGGTCCCGGTGCCCGGCCGCGACAACGGCATGGCGCCGGACAGGCTGGCGGACGCCGCGCGAGCGCTCGGCATGCGGGTCGAGATCGCTGATGGCGTCGCCGCCGCGCTGCAACGGCTTGCGGTGCTGGCCTATGAGGTGCCGCCGCGCATCCTGATCACGGGCTCGCTGTATCTGGCCGGTCCCGTGCTTGCGGCCAACGGCACGCCTCCTGCATGATGGTCGCGTTGTAGCCCGGATGGAGCGAAGCGAAATCCGGGACGGCTCGATCTGCGGAAGCAGGCTCCCGGATTTCGCTTCGCTCCATCCGGGCTACTGGATGCCGCGCTTGAGGACAGGACAATACAATGCGTTTTGCTGCGATCGCCGACATCCACGGCAACCATCTCGCGCTCGAAGCCGTGCTGTCGGACATCCGCGCGCAGGGAATTTCCGACATCGTCGACCTCGGCGACATGGTGAGCGGGCCGCTCGACGCCCGGCCCACCATCGATATGCTGATGGCGCTCGATGCGGTCCATCTGCTCGGCAATCATGACCGCTACCTGATCGACCGTCCGCACGAGAAAATGGGCTCTTGGGAGCGGCTGACCTATACCCAGCTCGAGCCGCGGCATCTCGACTGGCTGCGCACGCTGCCGGCGAATTCGATCTATCGCGACGAGGTTTTCCTCTGTCATGCAACGCCCCAGGATGACGAGACCTACTGGCTCGAGACGGTGCTGCCGGGCGGCGAAGTCTGCATGTCCTCGCTGGAAGCGATCGAGGCGAGAGCGGCCGGCGTGCCGCAATCGCTGATCCTCTGCGCCCACACGCACACTGCGCGCGCCGTGCGGCTTCGCGACGGCCGGCTGATCGTCAATCCCGGCAGCGTCGGCTCGCCCGGCTATCGCGCCGGCAAACCGCATCCGCATGTCGTGGAGGCCGGTTCGCCCGATGCGCGCTACGCGATCCTCGAGCAGGTCGATGGTGGCTGGGACGTAACCTTCCGCCACATCCCGTACGACCACGCGGCAATGGCGGCGCTGGCGCGCCAGCACGGCCAGGCCGTACTCGCCTCGGCGCTGGCGACGGGGTGGATCAGGTAAAACAAAACGGCCGGCTCATCGCCGGCCGTTTGCACAAATCAGCTAATTCGAATCGGATCAGACCGCAGCGGTGATCCACTGCTGCAGCTTGGCCTTCGGCGCGGCGCCGACCTGGCGGGACGCCATCTCGCCGCCCTTGAAGATCATCAGGGTCGGGATCGACATCACGCCATACTTCGACGCCGTCTTCGGGCTCTCGTCGACGTTGAGCTTCACGATCTTGACCTTGTCGCCCATCGCGCCGGAAATCTCATCGAGAGCGGGCGCGATCATGCGGCAGGGGCCGCACCACTCGGCCCAGAAGTCGACGACCACCGGCCCGGTCGCCTTGAGCACTTCGGCTTCGAAATCGGCGTCAGAAACCTTGCCAACGGCCATGTGAGTACCTCGTTCGGTTGAGACAAAAGGGCGCGGTTGGGAATCGCGCCCGGGAGCATGGGTCAAACCTATGAACGCCCCCTTGCCGGGTCAAGCTTGCTCACGCCGACATGAACTTATGCCAGGGCGGCGTCCAGCGCGGGGGCGGAAATCTCCATGATTTCAGTCGTTTCGGTCCAGAGCAGGGCGGCCCGCACGGGCAGCTGGGGATAAAGCCTGGCGAGCACCGCGCGGTACAGCGCGAGCTGCCGGACATAGCCCCTGGGCGCCTCGGCTGCCGTCTTGGGCGGAGCGTGGTTGGTCTTGAAATCGACGATCAGGACGTCGGTCGGCGTCACCACCAGGCGGTCAATCTGGCCCGAAACCAGCGCCTTCGGCTGGCCCGGCCGCTCCAGCCGCCCGACGATCGAGACTTCCGCGCGGCTGCCGGGCGCGAACACGGCGGCAAAGCGCGGATCGGCGATCAGGCCGAGCACCTGATCGGCGAGCGCGGCCTGCTCCTGTTCGCTCCAGCCGTCGGCATTGCGCGCGAGGTAGCCGAGCGCGGCGGCGCGCCGCCGCTCGAGGGCGACGTCGGGCAGCGATTGCAGCAGGCGATGCACCAGCGTGCCGCGTTGCAGGGCGCGGGCGCGCAGCAGCACCGATTCGCCGGTCCGGATCGGATGGCTGTCATCATCAGCCGGATCGGACGGACGCAGCATGCTCGCCGCCGATGCTTCCGGTGCGGCCGCAGCACGCAGCCAGGACGGCAATGCGATCGGCACCGCGGCCGCCGACGCAGTCGCACCGGTGAGATCGGCGACGTCATCCGGCCGCGAATAGCGCATCACCTTGCCGCCTGGCGTCTCCAGCTCCTCGAGCTTGAGCCCGGAATTGGCGAGCCCCTTGGTGATCAGATCGTACCAGGACGATTTCCGCACCGTGTTCATGTTGCCGGGCATGCAGCCGCCGACGATCAGCCGGTCGGCGGCGCGGGTCATCGCGACATAGAGCAGGCGGCGATACTCGTCCTCGGTGTCGCCGAGCATCGCCTTGCGCGCCTCGGCGACGCCGGGCGGATCCTCGGCCTTCTTGCCGGCCCACACCACGACGCCGGGCGCGTTCGGCGCGGCATTGCCCTGCGGCAGATGGATCAGCCGCAGCCGCTGCGTGTCCGACGGCGAGGTCGTGGTGTCGACCAGGAACACCACCGATGCTTCGAGGCCCTTGGCGCCGTGTACGGTCATGACGCGGACCTCGTCGCGCGAAATCTCCATGTCGCGCTTCACCTCGGTGTCGGCGGCGCGCAGCCAGGCGACGAAGCCCTGCAGCGAGGCCGGCGCCTTGCGCTCATAGCTCAGCGCAAGCTCGAGGAATTCGTCGAGCGCGTCGTTGGCCTCGTGGCCGAGCCGGCGCAGGATGCGCGCCCGCCCGCCGTCGCCGCCGAGCAGCCAGGCGTAGAACGCGAACGACGTCTCCTCGGTGAAGCGGCGCTCGCATTGTTCGAGACGGCGGAGCGCGGCCGAAAATCGCTCATCGGTCGGCGCCTGCGCGGCCAGTGCCTCGCGCAGCGAGCCGCGACGCTGATACGCCAGCTTGAACAAATCGTCGTCGTCGAGGCCGAACAGCGGGCTCTTCAGCGCCACCGCGAGCGCGAGATCGTCCTGCGGCAGCAGCAGCGCGTCGGCGAGGTTCATCAGGTCGATGATCGCGATGTGCTCGGTCAGTTTCAGCCGGTCGGCGCCGGCGACCGGGATGCCGGCGTGCTTCAGCGCCTGGATCACCGCATCGAAGGCGTTGCCGCGCCGCCGCACCAGGATCAGCATGTCGCCGTAGCTGAGTGGCCGCCGCCCGCCAGTGCTGCCGGTCATGGTGCCGCTGGCAACGAGGCGCTTGATCTCGGCCTGGATGCGCCGCGCCAGCTTCACCTCGGGGCTGGTCACCGAGACGCCGTCGAACGGCGCGCGCCAGCCTTCGATGTCCTGGCGATCGTCGGCAACGGCGAGATCCCACAGCTCGATCAGGCTGGGGCCGGCGTCAGTCATCGCATTGTGGATCGGGTAGCCGTTCTCGACCGCATGAATGCTGCGGAAGATGTCCTGCTCGCGGAACACATGGTCGACCGAGTGCAGGATCACCGGCCCCGAGCGGAACGAATAGGTGAACGACACCGGGTCGAATTTCAGCCCGGCCTCCTCGAACCGCCGCTTCAGCTCGCGCCGGCGCAGGTCGAATTCGCGCGGCGCCGCGCCCTGGAACGAGAAGATCGACTGCTTCTCGTCGCCGACCGCGAACACGGTGCGCACCAGGCCGTCGCGCGCGCCGGCGCCGGAGGTGAATTCCGAGATGATGTGCGCGACGATGTCCCATTGCCGCGGGCTGGTATCCTGCGCCTCGTCGATCAGCACGTGATCGACGCCGCGGTCGAGCTTGTAATGCACCCAGCCCGACGAGACGCGGTCGAGCATCGCCAGCGTCTTGTCGATCAAATCGTCATAGTCGAGCAGGCCGCGTTCCAGCTTCTCGCGCCGGTAGTGCGCGGCGGCCGCGGTCGCGATGTGGATCAGCGCCTCGGTGCGGTCGCGCGCGACCACGGCGCGGCGGCGCTCGATCAACGGACCGAGCCGATCGATCTCCGCCTCGAACCGATGGCCCGCGACCGCATTCTTCTTGATGAAACTGTTGGTGACGACAGCCGCGCGCGGGGCGCGTTCATCGGTGAGAAAGACGCCGAGATATTCGTCGACCTGGGCTGCACCGGTGAAGGTCAGTGCGGCCCGCAGCCGTTCGGCCTGCTTCTGATCCGCCTTGCTGCTGGTATCGAGGAGCGTCGCCATCTCCTTCCAGCTCGAGCGCGGCAGGTTTGGGCCATCGACGATCTCGCGCTCGACCTCCTCGATGCGATCATCGGCGGAGACGCCGAGCGCGGCCGACATCTGCGCTGCGGCGGCCGCGGCGTTGCCGGCGGCATCGGTCCAGGCCATGAAATGGTCGCGGCTGAGGCAGGCTTCGCGGACCACCTCCTTGAAAGTGACGTCGGCGGCATTTGCCATCGCCGTCCGGAGCGCGCGGCCGATCGGACTGTCGGGAATCCGCGACGCTTCGAGGAACACCGCGAGGTTGGCGCGCTCCATCATCTCGTTCTGGTCGCGATCGTCGAGCACGGCAAAGCGCGCCGGCACGTTGGCCTCGAACGGAAACTGCTGCAGCAGGCGGGTGCACAGCGCGTGGATGGTCTGCACCTTCAAGCCGCCGGGCGTCTCCAGCGCACAGGCAAACAGCTTGCGCGCCTCGCGCCGCAGCGTGGCGGAAGGATGGGCAATGCCGGCTTCGCGGATCGCGGTATCGAGCCCGGCGTCGTCGAGCGTCACCCAATGGCCGAGCGTCGTGAAGACGCGCTCGGCCATGTTCGCGGCAGCCGCCTTGGTGAAGGTGATGCAGAGGATCTTTTCCGGCGGCACGCCCGACAGCAGCAGACGAATCACGCGCTGCACCAGCACGTGGGTCTTGCCCGAGCCGGCATTGGCCGACACGAAGGTCGACGCCTTCGGATCGGACGCGCGCGCCTGCGCGTCGCGCACGGCGGGCGGAATCGGACGGGGCGCCTTCACCATTCCTCGATTCCCAGCCCGCCGGCGGCGGACCATTCCTTGATGCGTGCGAGGTCGTCATAGGCGCCGTAGCGGTTCGCCCACATCGAGAGATTCAGCGAGGTGTAGGCCTGCTGCTCGTCGTCGAAGGCGCGGATCAGGGCCTCGAGCTTGCGCCGCGCGCTGTCGGCGGCCTCATCGGGCGGTTGCGGCGTGTCGCTGGTCTTGATCTTCAGTTCCAGCGAACGCTGCTCACCCGGCGGGTTGTTGCCGCTCAGCCTGACATAGACGAGGTCGCCGACCGAGGAGTTGGCCGGGATGTCGGCGAAGCCGCCCTCGCGCAGGATCGCGGCTTCCAGGGTGAGCTGCGGCGACAGGCCCATACGCACCTGCTTGCCGGTCGGCGGCTGGCCGGTCTTGTAGTCGAGGATCGCAAAGCTGCCGTCATCGCGACGCTCGATGCGATCGGCGCGCGCCGAGAGCGTGAAGGTCCTGGCATCGTCGAGCGGGATGCCGATCTCGCCGCGGATCTCGGCCTTGATGGAAGCGATACTGCCGCGCCGGGCCTGCTCCCATTCGGCAAACCATCCTGCGATGCGCTGGAAGCGCGGCCACCACAGCGCCCGCGCCTCGGGCCGCTCCATCAGCGGCGCAAAATATTTGGCCCCGATCTCGCGAAGCGTGCGTAGCGTGTCGGCCGGCAGCGCGTCGGCATAGACCTGCGTGAACTCGCCGAGCGCCTCGTGGATCGCCGAGCCGCGATCGGCCGCCGACAACGGCATGTCGACGGGGTCGAGCGGATCGAGATCGAGGATATAGCGCGCATAGATCGTGTAGGGATCGCGCAGCCAGTCCTCGATCGCGGTGACAGACATCTTCAACGGCCGTGCCTCGCGCGGCGGCCGCGGCTCCGGCTGCGGGAGCGGCTCGACCTTGTCGGGCCGGTCGAGCTCGGCGGCATATTGCACGTAAGTGTCGCCGGCCGATGTCGCGGCCTTCCAGCGCGCTTCGCCGGCGACCGCTTCGAGCCGGTGCAGGAAGCGCGAGGCGACCGCCGGCGCGCCGCCGACCTTTGCGGCGTGGGTGAGGATCACCTCGTCATGGCCGAGCAGTTGCGCAAAGTCGTGCGCGGAAAGGCCGATGCGGCGCTCGGGAAGGTCGAGCCCGAGCTCATGCCGCATCGGCCGGCTCAGCCACGGATCGATCCGCGGCGCCGGCGGCCAGACGCCCTCGACCAGGCCGCCGAGGATGACGCGATCGGATTCGGTGAGACGGGCTTCGAGCTGGCCGAAGATGTTGAGCTGCGCGCGCGCCGATTCCGGCCGCCGCACCGTGCGGTCGGCGAACGCGGTCTGGAACACCTCGGGATAATCGGCGAGCGGCGTCATCAGCCCACTCGGCTGCTGCTTGGCGAGCAGCTCGTCGAACGCCGACGCCAGCGACGCACCGGCGCGCTCCTCGAACACGACGGCAACGCCGTTCTGGTCGCCGGATAGCGCGATCAGCGCCTCGCGGTGGCGCGCGGCGAGCTCGGCGAAATCATGGGGTTTTGACGACGCCATGCCTTCGAGCGGCGCCAGCGCCGCCTGCAATCTGGCGATCAGGTCCTGCGCCCGGTTGAGCTCGTTGTCGCGCAGCCGGGCGCGCGGCTCCATGGCATGCAGCGACGAGGTCTCGCCGCCGTGCAGCTTGACCAGCTCGGCGCGGAAGCGCGCGAAGTCGCGGGCGAGGCCGCCGGTCCCGGCTTGCGGCCGCGTGCCGCGGAGCAGCGCGATCTCCAGCACCTCGATCGCGCGCCGCAGCGCGCCATGCGAACGGCCGAGCCGGAACAGCGGATGCTTGAGCAGCGCGAGCAGCGTCGGCGGCTCCAGCCCCTTGGCCGCCGCCTCCGCGGTCAGGCGGGCGAACACGCCGGCCGGCGTCTCGATCAGCGCATCGCCGCCGGAATCGTCGAACTCGAGCTTCCAGCGCGTCAGCGACGCCATCACGCGGCGCGCCAGCGCGCGGTCCGGCGTCACAAGCGCGGCCGATTTGCCGAGATGCCGCGCCTCGCGCATCGCCACCGCGATCGCCAGCGCCTCCATTTCCGGATTGGGCGCCTCGACCACGGTGAGGTTGGTCATCCCGGCGGAAATCCGCGCCACGATCTCCGGCCGTTCCAGCCGGTCGTGCCACTGCGCGGTCGCGGTCGAGGGACGCATCGTCTCCGACACCAGCACCTCGCGGCCGAGCGGCGCCGGCTCGGCAAGGCTCTCGACGTCGCGGCGCTTGATGCCGAAGCGGTCGAGCAAGGCGTGCATCGCGAATTGCGGATGGTTCGACGAGGGCGGTGTGGTGAACCTGCCGTCGTCGCCGCGCTCGCCGCCGATCGTGTCCCAGGAGTCCTCGTCGAGATCGGTGTCGAGCCCGGGCAGCACCACGGCACCGTTCGGCAGCTTCGCCACCGCGTGCAGGAATTTCGCCGTCGCCGGCATCGAGCCGGTCGAACCGGCCGCGATCACCGGGCCCGCGTGGTGCGCGGTCAGCCGCGCCGCTTCCGCCTCGATCAGGAGATCGCGGCGCGCGGCGGGTTCGATCCGGCCGATCTCCTTGAGGTAGCTGGGCCAGGCGTCGCGCGCGATCCGCAGGAAGTCGAGCGAGTGCTGCCAATATTTGTCGAGGTGGTCCGGCACCAGGCGGTCGAGCGCGCGCCAGTCGACGCCGCGCGTCACCATGTCGTCCATCAGCCGCGCCAGGTCGCCGGCGAGCTGCAGCGTCGAGGCCGGCCCGCCGACCACCAGCGGCGCCGACACCGGCGTCTTCGCCCAGGCCGCGACCAGATGCGCCAGCGTCAGCCGACGCTCGAGCTCGCCCAGCCTTGGCGGAATCTCCAGCGGAGCGGCGCCGCCGACGTCCTCGCCTTGGTCGGCGAAGGCGAGTTCGTCCTCATCGATGTCGCCAAGCGCGACGATGCGCGGCAGCACGGCGGCGTCCGACTCGAGCACATCGAGGAAGATTTCCCGCGCCAGCCGCCCGGCACGGCGGGTCGGCAGATACAGCGTGGCGTTGGCGAGCCTTGCCGGATCGCTCTGCGCCTCGAATCCCGCGACCAGCCGGCCATCGACCAGCGCCGAGATGACGGTCCGCAGGAACGGCGCAGAAACGGGAACACTGAAGACGCGCATGGGCTGCCTGATTCGAATCCGGCGCCAATATAGGGAGCGGTGACCGTCGTTAGCCACCCCTGTCGGAGAACCGTCACCGCTCAATATCGCAATCGGCCGGCGCAGCGATCGGCGGCATCCAGGAACCAGCGCAGCGCCGGATCCTGGGCGGCGCGGCTCGTATGGATCAGGTCGATCGCGAAGGCGGGGATGTCGATCGGCGGCGCGACGACGGCAATGTCGGCCAGATGCGTGAAGCGCCGGGCGATGCGCTCGGACATCGTGGCGATCAGATCGGTGCCGGCCACGGCGAACGGAACGGCCACCACATGCGCAAGCGTCACCGCCACCCGTCGCTTCAGTCCATGGCGCGCCAGCAGCGCGTCGATCACGCTCGGCAGGCCGTCGCCGCCGGCCGCCGAGAACAGCGCGTGCGGCAAGGTCGCGTAATCTTCCAGACCGAGGCGCTCCGATCGGCTCGTGCGCGCGGTGTCACGGACGCAGACGAAGCGCTCCTCGAACAGCCGGTGCCGGACACAGCGCGGCGAGTCCGGCAGGTGCCCGCCGATCAGCGCATCGAGCTCGCCGCGCTCCAGCTTCGCCAGCGCCACCGTCGCATCGGTGAGCGGGCGCACGGCAAGGTCAATGCCGGGCGCTTCGATGCGCAGCAGCCGGGTCAGTTCCGGCACCACAACGAGATCGCCATAGTCGGTCGCGGCGATGGTGATGCGCCGTCGCGCGATGGCCGGATCGAAGCCCTGAGCGGGCGCCAACGCGCTCCGGATCTGCCGCAGCGCTTCGCCGATCGGCCCGGCCAGCGCCAGCGCCTTTTCGGTCGGTTGCATGCCCGCGCCGGCACGCAGGAACAGCTCGTCCGCAAGCAGCGCACGCAGCCTTCGCAACGCGCTGCTCATGGACGGCTGGGCGAGCCCGATGCGCTCGGCCGCCCGGGTGACGTGGCGCTCCTCCATCAGCGCTTCGAAGGCGACCAGCAGGTTGAGATCGACGGCGGATAAATTCATCGTAGCAATAATGCTTATAAGAATAATCGATTTCAACAATGATTTGCCCCGGCCTATGCTCGTTGGTCGGACATGACGACGGGACCCAGGAATTTGGCGAGATTTGCGAGGCTGGTGCCAAGCGGGCCGACACTGCTGATCATCGGCGTGCTGGCAGGATTGGCTTTCCCCGCCTTGGCGGACGGCGCCCGCCCGCTGATGGCGGCGGCGATCTTCGTTCTGGTGCTAGGCACCTTCCTCCAGGTCGACGGCACGGCGTTCCGGCGCGCGTTGCGGCGGCCGCTGGTCTGGCTGCTGTTGCCGGCGCTGGCCATGCTGGCGAGCCCGCTTGCAGTCGGCCTTGCCGCGCGCGGCGCCGGCTTTCGACCCGAGCTGATCGTCGCATTGGTGCTGTCGGTGTGTGCGCCACCGTCGAGCGGCACGGCGGCCGTCGCGCGCATGCTCGGCTTCGATGCGACCATTCCGCTTGCCGTGACGCTGCTGTCGATGGCGCTGGCGCCGGTTACCGTGCCGCTGATCGCCGCGGGATTTGCCGGTCTCGCGCTCGATCCGCTGGCGCTTGCGACGCGGCTGGTCCTCCTGGTTGGCGGCGCCGGCGCGTTGGCGTTGCTGTTGCGCCGTCAGGCCGCTGCACGATTGGTGCAGCATGCGCGCATCATCGACGCGCTCGTGCTGGCCTCGCTGCTGCTGTTCGCGATCGCCACCATGGCCGGGGTGCGTGCTCAGATCGAAGCGCAACCGGCCGCCGCGTTCACCTGCGTCGGCCTTGCCTTCGCCTGCAATCTTGCCCTGCAATTGTGTGGCGCGCTGCTCACGCCGGGCAATCTGGCTGCACGGCTGACAAGTGGCCTCGTTCTCGGCAACCGCAATGTCGGACTGGTCTGGTCGGCGATGGGCGCCGCGGTGTCGCCGATGACGGCGTTGTTCTTCGCCGCCACGCAGTTTCCGATCTATATGACGCCGCGGCTGATCGAAATGCTTGTTCGCCGCGAGTGCAAGGAGAATGCCTCACCATGAGCGCGACGATCCTGACCGAAGACCTCGCCGTCCGTTTCGCGCGCATCGCGCTCGGCCATGTCACGCGCGAATATCCGAACAAGCCCGATCACGTGCTGGCGGGGCCGCAGGATGCGCGCACGCCGCGCGAGCTGCATCCGGTGTTCTTCGGCAGCTACGACTGGCATTCCTGCGTCCACAGCTACTGGATGCTTGCCCGGCTGCTGCGCCGCTATCCCTCATCCGAGGCGGCGGACGATATCCGCGCGCTGTTCGACGCGCAGTTCGTTGCGGAGAAGATCGCGGCCGAATGCAGCTATCTCGCCGCCCCGACCGCGCGCGGCTTCAAGCGGCCTTACGGCTGGGGCTGGCTGTTGAAGCTCGCCGCAGAGCTCTCACTCGTCGAGAACACCAACTGGCGCGATCAGATCGCTCCGCTCGCCGAGATCTTCGCGCAGCGCTACCGCGATTTCCTGCCGCTCGCCACCTATCCGGTGCGGGTCGGCACCCATTTCAACACCGCGTTCGGACTGCGCATGGCAGCCGACTACGCCGCGGTGACACAGGACGATGCGTTCGGCGCGCTGTTGCGCGACACAGCGCTGCGCTGGTACGGCGCCGATCAGGACTGCCCCGCCTGGGGTGAGCCGAGCGGTGATGACTTCCAGTCGTCCGCGCTGATCGAAGCGGAGTGCATGCGCCGGCTGCTGGCACCGGGTGACTTCCTGCCCTGGTTCGACCGCTTCCTGCCGCGGCTCGAGCTGCGCGAACCCGCAACCCTGTTCCGGCCCGCCACGGTCACCGATCGCTCGGATGGCAAGCTGGCACATCTCGACGGGCTCAATCTCAGCCGCGCATGGTGCTGGCGGGCGCTGGCCGGTGCGTTGCCGGCGGCCGATGCGCGCCGTCCGATCCTGCAGGATGCCGCGCGCCGGCATCGCGACGCCGGCCTGCCGCATATCGCCAGCGACTATATGGGTGAACACTGGCTTGCGAGCTTCGCGGTGCTCGCGATCGACGCCGATGGCTGACGAAGGCGCCGCCTACGCGACGCTTTCCAGGTAAGCTTCTTCCGCAGCCTGGATCGCGTCCGGAGTCCCGACATGCATCCAGACGCCGTCGAGGCGCAGGCCGAACAGCCGCTCCTGCTCGTTGGCGCGGTCGAATATCTTGGTCAGCGAGAACTCGCCGGCCGGCGCGTCGGCGAACAGCGCAGGCGACATGATCGCGGCGCCGGCATAGACGAACGGCACCACTTGGTGCTCGCGCCGCTTGCGCAACGCGCCATCCGGCAACATCGAATAGTCGCCGCGCCCGCCATAGCCGATGCTCGTAGCGGTCGGCGCCATCAGCAGCAGGATATCCATCCGCGCGGGATCGAAGGTTTCCGCGAGCCGCGCCAGATTGGAGCGCACGCCGTCGATCCACATCGTGTCCGCGTTCAGATGATAGAACGGCGCATCGCCGAGCAGCGGCAACGCCTTCACCACCGCGCCGCCGGTGCCGAGCACCTGGTCGCGCTCGTCGGAGATGATCACGCGCGGACGGCTGCGGGGCTTGACGTGCTCGATGATCTGGTCGGGCAAATAGTGCACGTTCACGACCGCTTCGCTGACGCCGGCGCCGGCGAGCTTGTCGAGCACATGGTCGAGCAGCGGCTGGCCGGCGACGCTGACCAGCGGCTTCGGCATCGTGTTGGTCAGGGGGCGCATGCGCACGCCGAGGCCCGCAGCGAGCACCATGGCTTTATGGGGAGTGACGGGCATCTTCCGGATATTCTCGGTCATCATCTCTCATGCGCCGATCATATCACGGCGATTCGGCAAGCACATCAATCAGACGCCATAGTCACGAGACATGACGGCCGTAAGACGGCAATGACGACCCTGGCCTAGACGTCGGCAGCTTGCGTGCCGCGCCTGGCGGTTTTCTTCTTCTTGTCGCCTTGTTTGAGAAAGTTGACGCCGATCTGGTCGCCATTGACCCATGCCAGCTCGCAGCGGCGATAGGCCAATCCTGTGGACGACAGCAGCAGAAAAAACTCCTTCAGGTTCAGGCCCTCGACCGAGCCGTCGACGGAGAGCTTGGCGCCCGTCTCCGACACGTCTTCCATGGTGCAGTCGCGCCGCCAGGTGCCGTCGATGCCCATCATGTGCGCTGCTATGCCGCGCTCAAACGTGACACGATCGCCCTTGCGTCGTTCCGTCCCCATCGTGTGGTCCCGCTCCAGATCCGGCCGCGCCATGGATCAGGTGCGGGGCTCCGCAACCTTAGGGGAGGCGAGGCTAATAACCCGTAAACTACGGTACTGGAGGAGGGACGTTGGCTGTGTACCAGATGCGGAAGCTGGTCAGCGCCGGATGCGCCAGCGACCGCTCGAGATAGGTCCAGATCCGCGGCTGGTGCTTGAGATATTGCGGCTTGCCGTCGCGGCGGTTGAGTCGCGCAAAGGTGCCGAGCAGGCGGGTGTTGCGCTGCGCCGACATGATCGCATAGAGCTCGGCGAAGCCGGCCGGATCGAAGCTTTCATCGGTCGCGCGCCGCGCCTTGATGTAGCGGGTCAAGAGCGACAGCTCGAGCTGCTCGGGCACATCGATCCGCGCATCCTGCAGCAGCGACACCACGTCATAGGCCGCGGGGCCGAGCAGCGCGTCCTGGAAATCGATGACGCCGACGCGCAGGATGCCGGTGCGTTCGGCAAGCCAGATGATGTTCGGCGAATGGAAGTCGCGGATCACCCAGGTCTGCGGTGCGGCTGCGGGCTTCTCCAGCAGGCCGCGCCACATCCCGAGAAATTCGGCGCGAAGCTCCTCGCTCGGCTGCGCGCCGCGGTCTGGCAGGTACCATTCCAGCATCAGTCCGATCTCGATCAGCCAGGCGTCGATGTCGAACACCGGGATGTCGTAGCTCTCGTCCGACGTCAGCGGCAATTGCTCCGGCAGCACCTCGCGGTGCAGCGCCGCCAGCATGTCGACGGCGGCCTCGTAACGCTCGGCGATCGGCTGCGGTGGGTCGCCCTCGATGACGCCCTCAGCGCCGAAATCCTCGGTGATGAGGAAGCCGGATCCGAGATCGATGTGACGGATCGCGGGCGCCGAGAAACCATGCTTGCGCAGGCCGTTTCCGATCGCGACGAACGGCCTGACGTCTTCGGCGAGATGCACCGCTGCGCTGTAGGACTGGCCGCTGTAGATCGCCGGGCCGTCGGGACGGCGCGGCGAGTTCATCAGGATGACGGTGCCGTCGTCGTTGCGCAGCCGCGCATAGGAGCGCGTCGAGGCATCGCCCGGCATGCGTTCGCGCCGGGCATTGAGAAAGCCCGCGCGGTCGAGGAACTGGCGCAGCTCGTTGAGCCGCGCGACCTTCGCCGCGCCCTTGCCATGGCCGGTGATCTCGGCCGCGCGTGCCGCCGATCCGAGCGCCGGGCGATGGCTGAACGCGATATCGATGCGGTCGGCGGGCATCGCGTCGGGCGCGCGCTCCGGCCACTCGATCAGCGCCACGACGTCGTCGGGCAGCGGCGACAGCCCAATCTCCTCGAGCTCGCCGGCGTCGTTGATGCGGTAGAGGTCGGCATGGACCAGCGGAAACGACGGCAGCTCGTAGCTCTGCGCCAGCGTGAAGGTCGGGCTCGGTACCTCCAGCGCGTCGTCGTCGGCGAGATAGCGGATCAACGCGCGCGCGGCCGTGGTCTTGCCGGCGCCGAGATCGCCGGACAGCGTAATGACGTCGCCGGCGCCGATCAGGAGCGCGAGGTCGGCCATCAGCTCTGCTGTCGCGGTCTCGTTCGCGAGTGCCACCGAGAATGTCGAGGTCGCCGTCATTCAGCAGCGTTGCGATGTGCGGTCTGGTCGATCGGGAAGTCGCAGGTCACGGTCGTGCCGCGGCCTACGGTCGAATCGACGCGCACCCGTCCGCCATGGAGTTCGACGAAGGAGCGGACCAGCGACAGGCCAAGGCCCGCGCCGCGGTGCCGCGAGCCGTGCGAATGGCTCTCGAACCAGTTGAACACCTTGTCGCGCATCTCGGCCGGAATGCCGGGACCGGCGTCGGTCACCGCAAACACCACGCTGTGCTCGGTGCGGTGCGCGCTGATCGTGACGGTGGCGTCGTGCGGCGAGAAGCCGACCGCGTTGGCGAGCAGATTATAGAGCACCTGCACCACGCGCCGCTCGTCGCCGACGAAGGCGCCGATGTCGGGCTCAATATCGACCTTGAGGGTGATGCGGTCGGTCGCGAGGCGGTCCTGGATACCTTCGGCGGCGGCCTCGATCGCCTGGCCGATATTGACCGGACCGAGCTCGAGCTTCATCGCGCCGGCGTCGATGGTGGCGAGATCGAGAATGTTGTTGGTCAGCGCCAGCAGCGCGTTGGTCGATTTGGTGACGTAGTCGAGATATTCGGCCTGCTTCGGCGTCAGCGGTCCGGTCGAGGGATCGCTGAGGAAATGCGCGAAGCCGATGATGGTGGTGAGCGGCGCGCGCAGTTCGTAGGAGACGTGGTGGACGAAATCCACCTTCATCTGGTCGGCGGCTTCCAGCGCCTCGTTGCGCTCGCGCAGCGCCCGCTCGACATTTTCGGTGTCGGTGATGTCCTGGAAGGCGAGCAGGGTCTTGCCGTCGGGCAGCGGGATGGTCATGCAATTCAGCACGCTGCCGTCCTTGCGCTCGAGCTTGAGCGCAACCTGGGCGCGGTTCTCGATCGCGGTGATCTGCTCGCGCAGCGTGCGCCAGGTCAGGGCGTCGTCGAACAGCGGCCGGCACAGCGCTTCGACCGCCTCGATATGCGGCTCGCCCTGCAGCGCGTCGGCCGGCAGCTTCCACATCTTGGCGAAGGGCGGGTTGAACAGCTCGGCGCGGCCGTTGCTGCCGAACACCGCGACCGCTTCGCCGAGATTGTCGAGCGTCTCGCGCTGCACCCGCGTCAGGCGGTCGTAGCGGCGCGCGAGGTCGAGGCTCTCGGTGACGTTGTCGAACAGATAGGTGACGCCGCCCTCGAGGTTCGGCGTGGTGACGACGCTGATGGCGCGGCCGTCGGGCAGGAACCAGGTATAGGTCTCGGATTCGACCGCGCGATAGGCTTCGTGCAGCTTGGCCTTCCAGGCGCGGAAATCCGGCTGCTCGGGCAGCTTGCGGTTGGCGCGCAGCCGGTCCAGCACGCTGGAATCGTCGGGGTTGCCGTCGAGGAAGGCCTGGTCGAGGCCCCACAGCCGCCGATAGGACTCGTTGTAGAAGGTGAGCCGCCGGTCGGTATCGAACACCGCGACGCCCGAGGACAATTGGTCGAGGGTGCGCCGGTGCGCCTCGACCATCCGCGCGATCGCCGCGCGCAACGCCGCGGCTTCGCTGGCGTCGATCGCGATGCCGGCGCTGCCGCCGGAGAGCTTGAGCGCCTGCACGTCGTAGATCCGCCGCTCGCCGCTGACCACGATCGGCAGCCGCGCGGCGTAACTGGCATTGTCGTTGAGCGCGCGGGTCAATTCGCCGCGCTGGTCGCTTTCGAGCAGTTCGAGATTGCGCTGCAGCGCGTCCGACACGCTCTTGCCTTCGGTGGCGCGGACATAGGCCGCGTTGGCATAGCGCAGATTGCCCTCGAGGCTCTTGGCCCAGATCGGCCACGGCGCGGCGGCGGCGAAATCGCGCAGCAGCTCGGTTTCCTCCTGCAGCGTCTTGTAGCGCAGGTTGGATTCGGCGAGCTCGCGGCGCAGGCCGCCGAGCTCGCGGATCCGCACGATGGCCTGGCCGCCGATCGCGCGGCCCATCGCCTCGATGGCGCGGCCGGCCGAGGTCGAGAGGTTGAGCAGGAACGCCTCGCCCTTCTCGCGCAGCGCGTCGACGGCGTGATCCATTTGCAGCGCCGGCTCGGGCGGCAGCCAGGTTCCGAAGGCGAGGACGCGTTGCGGCGAGCCTTCCTGCGACATCACCAGCGAGATGTCGCCCGAGATCTGCGGCCGGTTGTCGCCGGCGGCCCAGGAGATCAGGACCTGCGGCTCGACGAACAGCAGCGCGCGCAGCCGGTCCGATTGCGCCTGCAGGTCCGTGATCTCGGACTGCAGCTGCTCCTCGGCCCGCGTCGCGCGCACCCGGGTGCGCATCAAGAGGATCGCGGCGACGGCCGAGAAGCCGACCAGCGCAAGCGACGTCGCGAGGACCGCGACCTCCTGGTGATTGAAGCCGAAATGATCCGACATCGCCTGGGCGACCGGGCTCTCGGCGGCCAACGCGGTGCGGGCCGGCAGCAATGCGGTGATGGCGAGCCCAATCATGCCGTCGCGCGCCAGTGAGGTGCATGACAGCAGGGTTCGACGCATTGCCGCGACTACGCCCGACATATGTTGCCCCAGAACGCACAAACCCCAGGCATGATCCGGAAAAGAGGAGACCGGTGTTCCCTCACGGCAAACGTACGACGTTTGTCCGCCGATCATGCCCAAGCAGGACCAGTCAGCCCGACGAAGACCCCCCGTCGTGCTCGAATCAAAACAGAATAGTCCCAACGGGACTCGGCGAGTAAGAGTCCAGACCGTGAACGCAGAATCCCCCGTGAAAAAATGCCGCCGGGTGGGGCGGATTTTACGCGAATTGACTCCGTATTGGTGCGGAGAGCGCGCACGAAGCGTGATCTTCCCGAGCTCGTCCGCACACTTCTCCGATGCGAAGGCGCTTGGCTCCCTCTCCCCATTCTTACGGGGAGAGGGTTGGGTGAGGGGCCGTCTCCGCATATCCGGTGATAGCTGCGTTCGCGGAGACTCCCCCTCACCTGGAACGCATCTGACGATGCGTTCCGACCTCTCCCCGCACGCGGGGCGAGGTGAAGTGGCGCCGCCGCTCGAGTGAAGTCGTCGCGCACTAGCGTCCGGTCGAGCCGAAGCCGCCGCTGCCGCGCCCGGTCGCCGACAGCACGTCGACCGGAACCAGCTCGGCCCTGGTGACCGGCGCGATCACCATCTGCGCGATGCGCTCGCCGCGCCGGATCGAGAACACCTCATGGCCGTGATTGATCAGCAGCACGTTGATCTCGCCGCGATAGTCGGCGTCGATTGTGCCGGGCGAGTTCAGCACCGTGACGCCGTATTTGGCGGCAAGGCCGGAGCGCGGCCGCACCTGCGCCTCGTAGCCCGGCGGCAGCGCGATCGTCAGTCCGGTCGGAACCATTTCGTAGCGGCCGGGCAGCAGCAGCAGCGGCGCCGACTGCGGCACCGCCGCAAGCAGGTCGAGGCCGGCCGCGTCGGCGGTCTGATAGATCGGCAGCAGGAGATCGACGCCATGCGGCAGTTGATGGACTTCGACCTTGATGGTGGCGCTCACGATGCGGTTCCTACGGCTCTAGAGCATGATCCGATTGAATCGGATCATGCTCTAATCCTTTTGTTTGGTCGCGTTTTCTTGACGCGAACCGGTGACCACTTCGCTCGAAAACGCTCTTGCGATGCGCGACACCAGCGCGGTCGCGACTTCCTCCTTGGTCATCACAGGCCAGGAGTCGACGGTGACGTCCTTGCCCTCGCGCGAGAGCAGGTGAACGGTGTTGCGGTCGCCGCCCATCACCCCGGTTGCCGGCGAGACGTCGTTGGCGACGATCCAGTCGCAGCCCTTGCGCGCGAACTTCGCCTTGGCGTTCTCGATCAGATGCTCGGTCTCGGCGGCGAAGCCGATCACCAGCGGCGGCCGCTGCTCCTTCAGCTTGGAAATTGTCGCGAGGATGTCGGGGTTCTCGACCAGCTGCAGCGGCGGCATGCCGGCCGCGGTCTTCTTCAGCTTCTGGCTGCCCTCGGTGGCGACCCGCCAGTCGGCGACCGCGGCGGCGAAGATCGCGACGTCGACCGGCAGCGCCGCCTCGGCCCGGTGCAGCATGTCGCGCGCGGACTCGACGCGCATCACGGAGATGCCCTGAGGGTCGGCGAGCTCGACCGGGCCGGTCACCAGCACGACCTCGGCGCCGGCGGCGCGCGCGGCGGCGGCAATGGCAAAGCCCTGCTTGCCGGACGAGCGGTTGGCGATGTAGCGGACCGGATCGATCGCCTCATGGGTCGGGCCCGCGGTGATCAGCACCCGCTTGCCGGCTAGCGGACGTGGCTGCGGCGGGCGCAGCATGCGGTCGGCGGCGGCGGCGATCTCGGTCGGCTCGGCCATCCGGCCGACGCCGGCCTCGCCGGCTTCCGCCATCTCGCCCGCATTGGGGCCGACGGTGTGGACGCCGTCGCGGCGCAGCTGCAGCACGTTGCGGCGGGTGGCCGGATTGTTCCACATCAGCGGGTTCATCGCCGGCGCCAGCAGGATCGGCCGGTTGGCCGCCAGCAAGGTGGCGGTGGCGAGGTCGTCGGCATGGCCCTGCGCCATCTTCGCCATCAGGTCGGCGGTCGCCGGCGCCACCACGATCAGATCGCAGTCCCGCGCCAGGCGGATATGGCCGGCATCGAATTCGCTCTCGGCGTCGAACAGGTCGGTGTAGACGCGCTCATGCGACAGCGCGCTGGCGGCGAGCGGGGTCACGAACTGCTGGGCCGCCCTGGTCAGCACGCAGCGGACCTGGATGTGCCGTTCCTTGAGCCGCCGGATCAGATCCAGCGCCTTGTAGGCCGCAATCCCCCCGCCGATGATCAGGGTGACGCGCGGCTCGCCGGCCACGCTGGCGGCCCGTGGAGCAGGGGCTGCCACTGTCGCGGAACCTGGGCCGGGCGCCTCGGCGGGCTCCGTACCGCCGTCTGCGAGGTCCCGGAGGATCACCCGCACCTCCTCCTCGACCGAGCGGCCGTTCCTGGCGGAGCGCAGCCGCAGATAGGCCTTCAGCGTGTCGTCGAGTTTACGGATGGTCAGGCTGGCCATGGCGTGCTGCCCTCAAAGCATGATCCGGAAAAGTGCGAAGCGGTTTTCCGGGAGCGATCATGCTCAAACAAATATGATAGCGATGCTATCACATGGTGCATGCATTGCAATCAGTGCGCCCGGATGGCGAAAAAGATCGCGATGGAGGCGATCGCAATGACCCAGAGGCCGACGGTCTGCACCCGCGCCTTGCGGGCCTCGGCGCGGGCCATTTCGTCGATCGAGTCCGACGACAGCATGTGGCCCTCCAGCGTCATGGTCTCCAGCTGCTCGAGCACCGTCACGGCGCGGTTGGCGATCGACGGCAGGTTGGCGAGGATGCGACCGAGCTCGCCCGCACCCGATAGCGCGCCCTGGATGCGGCCAGCCGGGCCGAGATTCTGCGTGATCCATTCGCGCACCACGGGGTCGGCGATCTTCCAGATGTCGAGCTTCGGGTCGAAGCCGCGCGCCACGCCCTCGACCACCACCATCGTCTTCTGCAGCAGGATCAGCTCGGGGCGCGTCTGCATGTCGAACAGGCCGGTGACCTCGAGCAGAAGCGTCAGCAGCTTCGCCATCGAGATTTCCTCGGCGGTGCGGTTGTGGATCGGTTCGCCGATCGCGCGGATCGCCTGCGCGAAATTCTCCACTGAATGGTGGCCCGGCACGTAGCCGGCCTCGAAATGCACCTCGGCGACGCGGCGATAATCGCGGGTGATGAAGCCGAGCAGGATCTCGGCCAGGAAGCGCCGCTCCTTCAGCCCGAGCCGTCCCATGATGCCGAAATCCACGGCAACGAGCCGGCCGGCCTCGTCGAGGAACAAATTGCCGGGATGCATGTCGGCATGGAAGAAGCCGTCGCGCAGCGCGTGACGCAGGAAGCTCTGGATCACCTTGCGGCCGAGATCGGGCAAATCGACTTTGGCCTGCGCCAGCCGGACGTGGTCGTTCAGCGCGATGCCGTCGATCCACTCCATCGTCAGCACGCTGTGCGCGGTGCGATCCCAATCCACCGCGGGGACGCGGAAGTCCGGATCGTCGCGGGTGTTCTCGGCCATCTCGGACAGCGCGGCCGCCTCGAGCCGCAGGTCCATCTCCATCGCGACCGAGCGCGACATCGTGTTGATGACCTCGATCAGGCGCAAGCGCCGCGCCTCGGCGGAATGCGCCTCGGCCTTGTGCGCGACAAAGAAGAAGTCGCTGAGGTCGCGGCGGAAGCGCGCGGCGACATTGGGCCGGAGCACCTTGACCGCAACCTGATGCCGGACCCCGTCGCGCTCGATTTCGCCGCGATGCACCTGCGCGATCGAGGCCGCGGCAACCGCAGGGCCCAGATGCACAAAGGCCTGCGGCAGCGGCCGTTCCAGCGATTGCGTGATGACGGTTTCGGCCGCTTCCTGCGCGAACGGCGGCAGCCGGTCCTGCAGGGCTTCGAGATCGCGCGCCATCGACACGCCGACCACGTCGGGGCGGGTGGCGAGGAATTGCCCGAGCTTGAGATAGGCGGGTCCGAGCCGCGTCAGTGCGCGCGACAACCGCGGACCTGACTTGGCGGAGCGGCGCTCGATCAGCCGCGCCAGCTTCAGCGCGAGCTGCCCGGGCGGCGGCACCAGCGCGGGATCGACGACGCCGAACACGCCCTCGCGCGCAAACACGAAACCGGCGCGGGCGAGGCGCGTGATGTGGGTCAGTGCAGAGATCACAAACGCCAGCCCGAATGCAGCGCCACGATGCCGCCGGAGAGGCTCTGCCACTTCACGCGGGCAAAGCCGGCGGCGCCGATCATCTCGGCGAACGCGTTCGGCCGCGGGAATTTGCGGATCGACTCGACGAGATATTGATAGGACTCGGCGTCACCGGTGACGGCGCGGCCGAGCGGCGGGATCACCTTGAAGGAAAACAGATCGTAGATCTTGTCGAGGCCGGGCACGTCGACGGTGGAGAATTCCAGGCATAGGAAACGGCTGCCCGGCTTGAGCACGCGATAGGCCTCGCGCAGTGCAAGGTCGATCTGCGGCACGTTGCGGATGCCGAACGCGATGGTGTAGGCGTCGAACGCGCGGTCGGCGAAGCCCAGCGTCTCGGCATTGCCCTCGACGAACGATACGCGGTCATCGAGGTGCTGCCTTGCGGCGCGCTCGCGGCCGACGGCGAGCATATCGGCATTGATGTCGCAGACCGTGGCATGAAAGCCCGCGCCCGCGGTCTTGGCGGCCCGGAACGCGATGTCGCCGGTGCCGCCGGCGACGTCGAGCAGCGCGAACGGCCGGTCGCCCTTCGGCGGATCGAGCGTCGTGATCATGACGTCCTTCCAGGCCCGGTGCAGGCCTGCCGACATCAGGTCGTTCATCAGGTCGTAGCGGGACGCCACGCTGTGAAACACGTCGTTCACCAGCGTCTGCTTCTCGCCCAGGGGGACGTCCCTGAAGCCGAAATGGGTGGTTTGATCCGGCCGATCCATCAACTCATACTCTTACCCTTTTGGTTGCGTTTTCTTTACGCGAACCGGTAGCCATCCCCCATCAAGTGCGGACGGGCTTCGCTCGAAAAACGCTCCAGCCAAACCATAGCGCGGCGGCCGCAATGGCGCTATCACGTCACTTCCAAAAGGTGAATGCCTGCTATGCCGGAATTACCCGAAGTCGAGACCGTCCGCCGCGGCCTGCAGCCGGCCATGGAGGGGTCCAGGATCCTCAAGGCCGAGGCCCGCCGCAAGGATTTGCGGTTTCCGTTTCAAAAAGACTTTATCGCCCGGCTCGAGGGCCGGACCATCACCGGGCTCGGCCGCCGTGCCAAATATCTGATGGCCGACCTGAACTCCGGCGACGTGCTGCTGATGCACCTGGGCATGTCGGGCTCGTTCCGCGTGCTGAAGCAGGAAGGCGCGGCGACGCCGGGGCAATTCCACCATCCGCGCAGTGACGATCGCGCGCATGATCACGTCGTGTTCCACATGTCGTCGGGCGCGGCCGTCGTCTTCAACGATCCGCGGCGCTTCGGCTATATGAAGATCATCGCGCGCAACGCGATCGAGGATGAACCGCTCCTGAAAGGGCTCGGCCCCGAGCCGCTCGGCAACGAGTTCGACGCGGCGATGCTGGCACGCTCCTGTCACAACAAGAAGACCAGCCTGAAGGCCGCGCTGCTCGATCAGCGCGTGGTGGCGGGACTTGGCAACATCTATGTCTGCGAGGCGCTGTTTCGTTCGCATCTGTCGCCGCGGCGATTGGCCGCGACGCTCGCGACCAAGTCCGGACAACGCAAGGGCGTTGCCGGGGGCGAGCCGACCGACCACGCCAGGCGGCTGGTCGACGCGATCCATTCGGTGCTCAACCAGGCGATCAAGGCCGGCGGCTCCTCGATCAGCGACCATCGATTGACCAATGGCGATCTCGGCTATTTCCAGCATTCGTTCCAGGTCTACGACCGCGAGGGCGAGGCGTGCCGTACGTCGGGCTGCGAAGGTATTGTCAGGCGCTTCACCCAGAACGGCCGTTCGACGTTCTGGTGCCCGAAGTGTCAGAAGTAACATGTTCGAGACCCCGCGCATCGAGACGCAGCGCCTGATCCTGCGGCCGCTCGCGCTGTCGGATGCCGCGGCGATCCAGCGTCACTTCAACAATTGGAACGTGATCAAGACTCTCGCCACGGTGGTGCCGTGGCCTTATCCGGGCGACGGCGCGGATAGCTTTGTCAGGCGCGAGTTCGACAAGATCGCGGCCGGCGAGGAAAGCTATCAATGGGTGCTGGTGTTGCGTGCCGGCGACGGCGAGGCGATCGGCAACATCAATTTCCGGCCGCGTGCCGATGGGCGCAAGGGCAATCGCGGGTTCTGGCTCGCTGAGCCGTACTGGAATCAGGGCCTCATGACGGAGGCGATCGCTGCGGTGAACGATTTCGCCTTCCTGACGCTCGGCCTCGATCACTTCCATGTCTGCAACGCGCCGTCCAACGCCGCCTCGCGCCGGGTCAAGCAGAAGACCGGGGCCGAATTCGTCGGCTTCGTCGAGCTTCCGCACCACAATGGCGAATCCAGAGCGGAGAAATGGAAGGTCGCGCGCGAGACCTGGCTGCGCGATCGCGCGAAGCGGTGACCTTATTTGCGAATACCGCCGTGAGGAAAAACGCCGTGTCTTGACCGCGCATAAAGGGTTGGCGAACATGGCCCATCGCTCCATCAAGAACGAGAACACAATGGCGATGAACGGCATGTCGATGAGTGGCGCCTGGCGCGACCGCGCCGCGACAAGTTTTCAATGCGAGAAGCAACCGGCCACCAGCAGCCGCGGCATGGTGGTGAGCAATCATCCGCTGGCATCGAGCGCGGGCGCCGAGATGTTGGCTGCCGGCGGCAATGCGATCGATGCGGCGATCGCCACCTTGTTCACGCTGACCGTGGTCGAGCCGATGATGGTCGGCATCATCGGCGGCGGCATGGCGCATATTCGTCTCGCCGACGGCAGCCATCGCTTCATCGACGGCCAGAGCACGGTGCCGAACGCGGTGCGGCCGGATACCTACACTTCGAAGCCAGGATCGGCGCACGACGTGTTCGACACCGTCGGCAATGAGAATTTGAACGGGCCGAAAGCGGTCGCGGTGCCGGGCTCGCTGAAAGCCTGGTGCGAAACGCTGCGCCGCTTCGGCACCATGAGCCTTGCCGATGTGATGCAGCCCGCGATCAAGCACGCCGCGCGCGGCTATGCGGCGACGCCCTATTTGCATGAATGCATCACCGACGGCGCCGAGGAGATGCTGAAGGACAAGCCGATCTCGGCGATCTATCTGCCTGATGGCACGCCGCTGAAGCCCGGCGAGCGCGTGGTGCAGGCGGAATATGCCGAGACGCTGAAATACATCGCCGATCATGGCGACAACGCGCTCTACCAGGGGCCGCTTGGCGACATCCTGGTCGACTACATGAAAAAGAGCGGCGGCTTCATCGCGCAGGAGGATCTCGCGACCTACAAGACGGTCGAGCGGCAGCCGATCCGCTGCGACTACCGCGGCTGGGAAATCCTCGGGCCTCCGCCGCCCGCGGCATCGGGCGTGCATATCACGCAGATGCTCAACATCCTCGAAGGCTATGACATCGCGCGGCTCGGCTTCGGCACGACCGAGACGATCCATTATCTTGCCGAGGTGCTGAAGATCGCCTTTGCCGACCGCGCGGCCGCGAGCGGCGATCCCGCCTATATCAACGTGCCGGTGGAACGGCTGACCTCGAAGGCCTATGCCGAGGAGCGCCGCCGCGCGATCGATCCCGCCGCTGCACAAGCCTGGAGCGCCGGCGTCACCCAGCTCGAAAGCGCGCACACCACGCACATGACCGCGGCGGATGCGATGGGCAATGTGGTCGCGACCACCCAGACCATCAACAATCTGTTCGGCGCCAAGATCCTGATCCCCGGACTCGGCACCGTGCCGAACAACTACATGAACCTGTTCGATCCGCGGCCGGGGCACGCGCTGTCGCTGGCCGCCGGCAAGCGCGTCACCACCTCGATGTCGCCGATGATGGCGCTGCGCGACGGCAAGCTCGCTTACGCGCTCGGCCTGCCCGGCGGCAAGCGCATCTTCCCGAGCGCGATGCAGGCGCTGATCAATTTGATCGACCACGGCATGAGCCTGCAGGAGGCGGTCGAGGCGCCGCGGGTCTGGACCGAGGGCAATGCGCTGGAGGTCGAGCAGGCGGTGCCGGAGGCTGTCCGCGCCGCACTTTCAGCCAAGGGCCACAAGGTGCAGGTCGTGCCGACGGTGGCCGGCGGCATGAACGCGATCCAGTTTCACGCTGACGGCACGATGTCGGGCGCAGCCTGCTGGCGCGCCGACGGCACGCCGGTCGGCATTGCCGGCGGTCTCGCCCGCGCCGGGGTGCGCTTTGCGTTGAGGTGAGGTGAGGTGAGGTGGTTAGGCTCCCTCGCCCCGCTCTTGCGGGGAGAGGGTGGGATGAGGGGCTCTCTCCATGAGGTGGTGTCCATTGATGGACCTGTACCCCCTCACCCGGATTGCATCTGGCGATGCAATCCGACCTCTCCCCGCAAGCGGGGCGAGGTAACTCTACTTCCTGACGCAGATCACGCGGACCACGGCGGCCTTGGCGTCCGCCGAGTCGCCCGACGCGGTGACGCCATGCGCTTTCAGAAAGCTGCGCACCGTGTCGGCCGGCACCAGCGCGGCTTGCGCCGGCGGCGCCGCGTTTGCGGGGCCTGCAACGGTGACGGGTTTCAGCGTCGCGATGCCGGCAAACCTGCCGCCGCCGTCGAGCGCCGCCGCGCCGGAGAACCCGAGCGCCGGCGCCGGTGACAGCGCCTGATCGCCGCTGCCGATCTGTGCGACCGAAGCCTTCACGCTGCTCGCGGCCGCGCCGCCGCCCTGGTTCTGCGGATCGGCGATCCCGGTGATGTCGAGCGCGGTCTGCGTCGCCTGGCCTGCGATATTGAGTGGCTTCAGCCCGCGCGCGCCATAGATGCGCAGCAGCGCGAGGTCGTGATCCTTATCGTCGGCGACTCGATCGGCATTGCCGTAGCCCGGGATCGTCAGCGCGATGCAGTCGTCGGTCGCCACGCGATCGGTCACGATGGCACCGTCATCGCTGACCACGACGCCGCTGGCATATTCGACGGTCTTGCGCGGCGGCGGACCGGCCTGCACGGCGGACGGAAATGCGTTGAAGGCGCTCGACATCGCGATCACCACCGGCTCGACCGTGGTCTGCATCGCCTGGTCATAGAGGATGGTGAGGATGCGGACCTCGTCACCCTTCAAGGTACCGCGCAAATAGAACTTCTTCAGCCCCTGCATGCCCGACAGCACGAAGAAATCCGGCTTCACCACGGTGTAGTCGATGGTGCGGCCGGCCGGTTCCTTCTTTTCCTGCTCGGCAAGCTTTGCGGTGGTCGGGCTGGCTTCCTTGCGCCGGGTCAGCAGCACCTGGACGGTGCCGGTCGGCGAGGTCCATTTGGCCCCGGCGGCATCGCTGGTGAGCTGCGGCACCAGCTTGGTGGGAATGCCGAGCCGCGCCCCGGTGGCCGGCTCGGTGACGATCCGCCAGCCGACACCTTCCTGCTTCCGCCGCGCCGTGTCGGCGAGCACGCCGCGCTCCTGCGGATTCAGCACCCCGGTCGGCTTGCCGCCGCGCTTCTTCTGGAATTCCTTGATCGCATTGACCATGCGCTCGCTGACGTCGCCGGTAATGGCGCCGTTATATTCGCCGACCCAGGCGAGGTCGGATTGCAGCGCCAGCCGCTCGGCCTGCGCCATCGCGCCAGCGGTATCCTCCGGCTTCTGCAGCCCGGGGCGTATCGGCACCGTCGCCACGGTTTTCGGCTTCGCCCCCGCCGTCAAGGGCGGCGTCATCTGGGCCTGCGCCATGCCCATGGAAGCGGCCATCAATGTTGCCGAAAGCACCGATCTCATGACAAATCCGGGGGGAATGACTGACACCATTGACGTCCAGGCAATTAAGCACATCTGCTTGGTCGGCAACAACCGCGCTCCGGTTCAGGGAACAGCGCGCAGGACACCGCAATGCTGAGTGCCGACGAACTTGAACGCTATGCCCGCCATATCGTGCTGCGCGAGGTGGGCGGCCCCGGCCAGAATGCACTGAAAGAAGCGTCGGTGCTGGTGATCGGCGCCGGCGGCCTCGGCGCGCCGGTGCTGATGTATCTGGCTGCCGCAGGTGTCGGCCGGCTCGGCGTGATCGATGACGATATCGTCTCGCTCTCCAATTTGCAGCGCCAGATCATCCATGCGACGTCTGACATCGGCAAGCGCAAGGTCGACAGCGCGGCGGCGCAGATCCATGCACTCAATCCGCATGTGACGTTCGAGGCGCATCCGATGCGGCTCACCGCCGACAATGCGATGGCGCTGATCGCGAACTACGACCTCGTGCTCGACGGCTCCGACAATTTCGAGACCCGCTATCTCGTCGCCGATGCCTGCTTCCTCGCGAAGCGGCCGCTGATCACGGCCGCACTGGGCCAGTTCGACGGTTCGCTGACCACGATCCGCGCGCATGAGAAGAATGCGGAGGGCGAATTCAACCCGACCTATCGCTGCCTGTTTCCCGAGGCGCCGCCGCCGGGCACGGTGCCGGCCTGCGCCGAGGCGGGCGTGATGGGCGCGCTCGCCGGCGTCCTGGGGTCGATGATGGCGCTGGAGGCGATCCGCGAGATCGTCGGCTTCGGCGAGGGCCTGGTCGGCCGCCTTCTGATGGTGGATGCGCGCGCGATGCGGTTCGAAACCCTGCGCTACGCGCGCGATCCGCAGAACCCGCTCAATGGCGATGGGCCTGTCGTCACTGACCTCGGCGCCCATCGCACCTGATTGCCGCCGTTATCTGCTGGCCGGCTTCTCGCTGTCGAGATGCGCCATCTGCTCGGCCGCATAGCGCGTGCCGGCAGCGATATCCGGCGGGAAGGCTTTCGCCAGCGCCGCGAGATGAGCTTGCGTCAGCGTCAGCTTGGTCGCGCCGAGCGCTTCGGTGAGACGGTTGCGGGTGCGGGCGCCGACCAGCGGCACGATCTCCTTGCCCTGTGCCGCGACCCAGGCGATTGCGACCTGCGCCGGCGTCGCCCTGATCTCGGCGGCAATGGCGCGCAACTGCTCGACCAGCGCGAGATTGGCATCGAGGTTCGCGCCCTGGAAGCGCGGCGTCATCAGCCGGTAGTCCCTGCCGATCTTGCCGGACTCCTTCGACCAGTGGCCGCTGATCAGTCCGCGCGCCAGCACGCCGTAGGCTGTGATGCCGATGCCAAGCTCGCGGCAGGTCGTCAGGATATCGCGCTCGATGCCACGCTCGATCAGCGAGTATTCGATCTGGAGATCGACGATCGGATGCACGGCATGAGCACGGCGGATGGTGTCGGAGCCGACCTCAGACAGGCCGATATGTCTGATGTAGCCGGACTTCACCAGATCGGCGATGCCGCCGATCGTCTCCTCGATCGGAACGTTGGGATCGAGACGTGCCGGGCGATAGATGTCGATGTAGTCGGTGCCGAGACGTTGCAGCGAATAGGCGAGAAAATTCTTCGTCGCGGCCGGCCGGGTGTCCATTCCGGCGAATTCACCCGCGGGGCCGCGCAGCGCGCCGAACTTGACGCTGATCTGCAGCCGGTCGCGCGCGACGTCCTTCAGGGCTTCCTGCACCAGCATCTCGTTGTGGCCCATGGCGTAGAAGTCGCCGGTATCCAGCAGCGTGATGCCGGCATCGAGCGCCGCATGCACCGTGGCGATGCTCTCGCCGCGATCGGCCGGGCCATAGACCTCGGACATGCCCATGCAGCCGAGGCCGAGGGCCGAGACGGTGGGCCCGGTTGAGCCGAGTTTGCGTGTGTCCATGTGGATGTTCCTCGAACGTTTGCGGCGGAAAATCCGTCGCCAAATGCCGAGCTGATATGGGCCGGCCAGCTTTCGCCGATAAGCTGGACAATCGCGAATGGCTTGTTCACTATATCGAACAATGCAGGATTTCGACCTTCGCGACCTCGACGCCTTCGTGGCGGTGGCGCGCACGCGCAATTTCCGGCGTGCGGCGCTCGAGCAGCGCGTCTCGGTCTCCAGCCTCAGCCAGCGCCTGCGCGACATGGAGGAGCGGCTCGGCGTCCGCCTGATGAACCGCACCACGCGCAGCGTCGCACTGACGGAGGCCGGCGAACTGCTGCTCGCCCGCGTCGCGCCGGCCATGGTCAATGTTGCCGATGCGATCACGGAGGTGCGCGGCTTGCGTGCCGAGCCGTCGGGGCGGTTGCGCATCAACGCGCCGCCGCCCGCGGTCGATCTCGTGCTGGCGCCGATGATCGCGCCGTTCCTCGCCAGATATCCGCGGGTCGAGCTCGACGTCGTCGCGGAGAGCGCGTTCGTCGACATCGTCGCGCTGGGCTTTGACGCCGGCGTGCGTTACGGCGAGCACCTGGCACAGGACATGGTCGCGGTTCCGCTCGGCGCGCCGCAACGTTACGCGATCGTGGCGTCCAGTGAGTATGTCGCAAAGCACGGCCGGCCGATGCATCCGAAAGATCTGCTGGCGCACCCCTGCATCCGCAGCCGCTTCAGCAACGGCGTGATGTTCGATTGGGAGTTCGAGAAGAACGGCCGCGTGGTGAAGATTTCGCCGCCGGCCAGGCTGACCGCGACCCATCTCGGCCTCGCGCTGCGTGCGGTTCATGACGGCGTCGGCTACTGGGCGACGTTCGAGGGCTATGTCCGCTACGGCGTGAAGTCCGGCGCGCTGGTCAGCGTGCTCGACGACTGGTGCCCGCCGTTCGACGGACCGTTCCTCTATTATCCGAGCCGCCGTCAGCCGCCGCCCGCGCTGGCTGCGTTCGTGTCATTCGTCGCCGACTGGCGCAAGCAGGCGCGACGGAAGAGGTAAGGCAGGACCTCGCCACATCGTCGTCCCGGCGAAGGCCGGACCCATAACCACAAATACAGATTGCCTTGCAGCGCTGGGGCCACGGCCTTTGCAGCAACAAGGCCCTGCGGTTATGGGTCCGTGCGTTCGCAGGGACGACACCGAATGCGTGATCGCAGCATGCGCCTCGCCGGCCGCACCGGCTCCTTTGCATGGGGTTATTTTCGATATTTTGGCAGCTCGCCCCTGCGACGGCAGGGCTGTCGCATGTGACTACCCACGTCTCGTAGCCCGGATGGAGCGAAGCGTAATCCGGGGCGGCCTGTCCGCGGATACAGGCCCCGGATTTCGCTGCGCTCCATCCGGGCTACAGATCTCTCTTCTCCTTCCCCCTGAAAGGGGGAAGGTCGGGATGGGGGTCAGCCACACGCACCGTCTCTCGTGGAGAGAGATGATCCCCACCCGCTTTGCTCTGGCGAGCAAAGCGACCTCCCCTTTTCAAGGGGAGGTTATGGAAAGAAGCGGTCCCGGATTGCGCGGAGCCTGTCATCGGGCGCGCGTTCGCGCGACCCGTTGGCTCCATCCGGGCTACGAGCGCTTACAGCATGCTCGGCAGCACGCGATCCGGCGGCTTGTGGGCGTCGAGGAAGGTTCGGATGTTGATGATCACCTTCTCGCCCATCTCGACGCGGCCTTCGATGGTGGCCGAACCCATATGCGGCAGCAGCGTCACCTTGCCGGCCTTGGCGAGCCGCACCAGCTTTGGGTTCACCGCGGGCTCGTGCTCATAGACGTCGAGGGCTGCGCCGCCGATATCGCCGGCTTCGATCAGCTTGATCAGCGTGTCCTCGTCGATCACCTCGCCGCGCGCGGTGTTGACGACATAGGCCTCTTTCCGGATCAGCTTGAGCCGCCGCGCCGAGAGCAGGTGATAGGTGGCCGGCGTGTGCGGGCAATTCACCGAGATGATGTCCATCCGCGCCAGCATCTGGTCGAGGCTTTCCCAATAGGTGGCCCCTAGCTCTTCGGCGATCATAGGCGCCACCGGGCGGCGGTTGTGATAGTGGATCTGCAGGCCGAAGGCGCGGGCACGGCGCGCCACGGCCTGGCCGATGCGGCCCATGCCGACGATGCCGAGCCTCTTTCCACCGATGCGGTGGCCGAGCATCCAGGTCGGCGACCAGCCCGCCCAGTGCTGCCTGCCTTCGGTCAGGATCGAAGCGCCCTCGATCAGGCGCCGCGGCACCGCGAGGATCAACGCCATGGTCATGTCGGCGGTGTCCTCGGTCAGCACCTTCGGGGTGTTGGTCACCGTGATGCCGCGGGCATGCGCCGCGGCGACATCGATATTGTCGACGCCGTTGCCGAAATTGGCGATCATCTTCAGCTTGCAGTCGGGCTGATTGATCACGTCCTCGCGGATCATGTCGGTCACGGTCGGCACCAGCACGTCGGCGGTTCGCGCCGCCTCGGCGATCTGCTCCGGCGTCATCGGCGTGTCGTCGAGATTCAATCTGGCGTCGAACAGCTCGCGCATCCGGGTCTCGATCGAGTCCGGCAGCTTGCGGGTGACGACGACGAGAGGCTTTTTCTTCACCGACATGTCCTGCCTTCATGGGGCGCGCGGCTTGCCAAAAAACAAACCGTTCAGGCCTCATTAACCCGGTTGTTCGACACTGCTGATAGCCGCGCTGTCCCGGCGTTTCCTTCGCGTTTCCTAGGGTTCCCCGATACTTGCCCCGGCTTTTCGCCAAGGCGAAACGACGGGAAATTCGGGTGTTCTGGCTCTCAGGCGTTCCGTCCTCTCTAGCAGAAGGCCGGGCCAAGACAAGAACCCCTCGGGCTTGCAGTGCGGGAGCGAACTGGCGCGGGCGCAGGGGCCCTCGGGCGTGGTTTGGGTTGCAGTTCGCCGAATGCGGGTTGGGCATCTCGGCAGGAGACGGGTTGATGGTGGCGTTCTGGCGTTTCAGTTCATTGGTGGCGCTGGTCGGAAGCATGCTGAGTGCGTCGGTCATGCCCGGACATTCCGCCAAGGATTTGAGCCCCACCACCAGCGGCCTGCCGATCCCGCGCTATGTCAGCCTGAAGTCGGATCACGTGAACGTCCGGGCCGGCCCGACCAAGGACAATGACGTCGCCTGGGTCTACACGCGGTCGGGGCTGCCGGTAGAAATCACCGCCGAGTTCGAGAACTGGCGCCGGGTGCGCGATTCCGAGGGTGCCGAAGGCTGGGTTTATCATTCCCTGCTGTCCGGCCGCCGCACCGCCGTCGTCACGATGAAGAACAAGGACGATCTGGCCTCGCTCTACGATCGTCCCGATGCCACCAGCGCCGTCGCGGCGCGCCTGCAGGCCGGCGTCGTCGCGCAGGTGAAGAAATGCGCCAATAACTGGTGCCGGGTCACCGGCAGCGGGTTCGACGGCTGGATCGAGCAGCAGCGCCTCTGGGGCGTCTACGCCGACGAGAAGGTGGACTGAGTTTTCCTCGTCCCGAACGACAATGGCCGGGACGAGCCCGGCCATCACAACTCAAATCGACGGTAAGACGGTTCAGCGCTTCTTGCGCAACCGCACCACCATGTCGACGCGGGAGATCTCGTAGCCTTCCGGCACGTCGGGCATCTTCGACAGCACGAGGTTCGGGTCGGGAATGTCGACCAGCTCGTGGTTGTGCTCGAGATAGAAGTGGTGGTGCGTCGACACGTTGGTATCGAAATAGGTTTTCGTGCCGTCGACGCTGACCTGGCGCAGCAGGCCGGCGTCGGTCAGCTGGTTCAGGGTGTTGTAGACGGTCGCCAGCGACACCGGAACCTTGGCCAGCGTGGCTTCCTCGTACAGCATTTCAGCGGTCAGGTGGCGGGCACCCTTGCCGAACAGCAGCCAGCCCAGCGCCATGCGCTGACGGGTCGGCCGCAGACCGGCAGACTGCAACATCTCGTTGACGTCATGCCACGGACAGCCGGTCAGGGCAGGGTGGTGCCCAGCGCCCCGGGCAGCCGGGTGCACGGCATCATCGTTCACAGCCGGTACTTCCTCGTTCATATCCACTCTATGCACCCAACTCAGGCAATATTCCTCATAAATATAAAAAGGATGCCTATCAGATGCAAGTTTTTCGCAACTAGAACGAATCCAAGCTGCGGTAGAAACCTAAGGAGAAGCGGTCATTTATCCTCGGAATGCCGCTTTGCCGCCCAGTTGGCGCTATGTTAGAGAGCGCGCGGACCACATATGCGCTTTCGGCAGAGATAACAGGCCGTAGCGTACCCAGGTAGCGCCAAGATGCGGGACGGGTTATTCCGGTTCCCGTGGGTAGATCAAGGTCCGACCAAGCAAAGCGCTCATCGGGACATCAGAGGTGGAAAGAGGATGCTGGATCGGCGCGGCGGTTACGAATACGAGGATTTGCTGGCTTGCGGGCGGGGCGAGCTTTTCGGTCCCGGCAACGCCCAGTTGCCGCTGCCGCCGATGCTCATGTTCGATCGCATCAGCGAGATTTCGGAGAATGGCGGCGAGTTCGGCAAGGGGCTGGTGCGCGCCGAGCTCGAGGTGAAACCGGATCTCTGGTTCTTCGGCTGCCATTTCAAGAATGATCCGGTGATGCCGGGCTGCCTCGGCCTCGATGCCATGTGGCAAATGGTCGGCTTTTACCTCGGCTGGATCGGTGGCGAAGGTCGTGGCCGCGCGCTCGGCCTCGGCGAGCTGAAGTTCTCCGGACAGGTGCTGCCGCAAGCGCGCAAGGTTGTGTACAACATCGATATCAAGCGCGTGATGCGGTCAAAGCTCGTGCTTGGAATTGCCGACGGGTGGCTTTCCATGGACGACGAGATTATCTATCGCGCCAAGGACTTGAAGGTCGGGTTGTTCAAGCAGGGCACGGCTCCATCTTGAGCAGGATCATCATGCGGCAACATAAAGGCAGGGCGAGGCGAACATGAGGCGGGTTGTCATCACGGGGATGGGTATTGTCTCGTCCATCGGTAACAACACCCAGGAAGTGCTTGCGAGCCTCTACGAGGCGAAGTCGGGCATTTCGCGCGCGGAGAAGGCCGCCGAACTCGGCTTCCGTTCGCAGGTGCACGGTGCGCCGACACTCAATCCTGCCGAGGTGATCGATCGCCGCGCGATGCGGTTCCTTGCCGAAGGTGCGGCGTGGAATCACGTTGCGATGGAACAGGCGATCCGCGACTCGGGCCTCGAGGAAAGCGAAGTCTCCAACATCCGTACCGGCATCATCATGGGATCCGGCGGTCCGTCGACGCGCACGCTGGTGGAGGCCGCCGACATCGCGCGCGCCAAGGGCCCGAAGCGCGTCGGTCCGTTCGCGGTGCCGAAGGGCATGTCCTCGACCGCGTCGGCGACGCTCGCCACCTGGTTCAAGATCAAGGGCGTGAACTATTCGATCTCGTCGGCCTGCGCGACGTCGAACCACTGCATCGGCAACGCCTATGAGACGATCCAGATCGGCAAGCAGGATGTCATCTTCGCCGGCGGCTGCGAGGAACTCGACTGGACGCTGTCGGTGCTGTTCGACGCCATGGGCGCGATGTCCTCGAAATACAACGACACGCCCGCCACCGCCTCGCGTCCCTACGATCTCAACCGCGACGGCTTCGTCATCGCGGGCGGCGCGGGTGTCGTGGTGCTGGAAGAGCTCGAGCATGCCAAGGCGCGCGGCGCCAGGATCTATGGCGAGGTCGTCGGCTACGGCGCAACTTCCGACGGCTACGACATGGTGGCGCCATCGGGCGAGGGCGCCGAGCGCTGCATGCGCATGGCGATGTCGACGGTGAACACGCCGGTCGACTACATCAATCCGCATGCCACTTCGACGCCCGCCGGCGATCCGCCGGAGATCGAGGCGATCCGCAAGGTGTTCGGCACCGGCGACAAGTGCCCGCCGATCTCGGCGACCAAGGCGCTGACCGGCCACTCGCTCGGCGCCACCGGCGTGCAGGAAGCGATCTATTCGCTGCTGATGCTGAACAACGGCTTCATCTGCGAGAGCGCGCATATCACCGAACTCGATCCGGTGTTTGCCGACATGCCGATCGTGCGCAAGCGCATCGACAACGCCAAGCTCAACACCGTGCTGTCGAACTCGTTCGGCTTCGGCGGCACCAACGCGACGCTGGTGTTCAGGCGGCTTGACGCGTGATTTCGCCTCTCCTCGCTTGCTGAGGGAGGTCCGCGGGCAGCGAATGGGAACATTGCAACGATCCGGAATGGGGTGGGAATGATTATTGAACCGCGCGTGCGAGGCTTCATCTGCACGACGGCACATCCCGTCGGCTGCGCCACGAATGTCCGCGAACAGATCGCCTATGTTCTGAAGCAGGGCCCGGTCGCCGACTGCCCGAAGCGCGTTGCCGTGCTGGGCTGCTCGACGGGGTATGGCCTCGCGAGCCGCATCGTCGCGACCTTCGCCGGCGGCGCCGATACGATCGGCGTGTCGCTGGAGCGCGAGCCGTCGGAAAAGAGGAGCGCCAGCGCCGGCTGGTACAACAACCGCGCCTTCGAGATCGAGGCCCAGAAGATCGGACGCTCGCCGCTCACGCTCGAAGGCGACGCCTTCTCCGACGAGCTGAAGGCGACCTTCATCGAGCGCGTGCGCGAGAAATTCGGACAGCTCGACCTGCTGGTCTACAGCATGGCCGCTCCGGTCCGGACCGATCCCGACACCGGCAAGACCTATCGTTCGGTGATCAAGCCGCTGGGCGCCCCGGTCGAGATCAAGACGCTCGACACCGAGACCGGCGAGGTGTTCCAGACCACGCTCGAACCGGCCAGCGAGGAGCAAACCGCGGCCACCGTCGCGGTGATGGGCGGCGACGACTGGAAGCGCTGGATCGATCAGCTGGCGGATGCCGGCGTGCTGGCGCCGGGCTTCCGGACGCTCAACTACACCTATATCGGCAGTGAACTGACCTGGCCGATCTACTGGAACGGCACGCTCGGCCGCGCCAAGGTCGATCTCGACAGCAAGGCGGAAGCGATCCGCGGCCGGCTCGGCGCGGACGCGGCCCGCGTCGTCGCGCTGAAGGCCGTGGTCACCCAGGCGAGCTCGGCGATTCCGGTGGTGCCGCTCTATGGCACGGTGCTGTTCAAGGTGATGAAGCAGCTCGGCCTCCACGAAGGCTGCATCGAGCAGATTGATCGCCTGTTCCGGACGAAGCTCGGTAAGGGCGTCGAGCTCGATGACGCGCGGCGCGTCCGGGTCGACGACTGGGAGCTTTCCCCCGAAGTGCAGACGGAAGTGTCGCGGCGCTGGCCACTGCTCACCACCGAGACGCTCGGCGAGTTGGCCGATCTCGGCGAGTACAAGAGCCAGTTCCTGCGCCTGTTCGGCTTCGGCATCGACGGCGTGGATTACACGCAGGACGTGGATCCGCGCGTCGTGCCGGGTTAGGCCGTTCGCAATTCACTGCTTCGTAGCCCGGATGGAGCGAAGCGTAATCCGGGACAGCTCTTTCTACGTCAGAGACTTTTCCCGGATTGCGCTTCCCTCCATCCGGGCTACGAGATTCCATCCGGGCTACAAGACCCGACGCTCACCCCGCCGCGATCTTCTCTGCGCGCTGGAACGCGGGCCGGGCCACGCAGCGGCCGATATAGGCCTCGAACGACGGCCGCGGCGGCACCATCTTGAACACGCGCACCGCAAAGTTCAGTCCCGCGCCGATCGCGATGTCGGCAGCGGAGAATTGATCGCCGAGGATCCATGGCCCCTTCTGCAACTCGGCGTCGAGCACGTCGAACACCTGCGCGGCGCTGCCCCATGCCGCGGTGCTGGTCGGCACCTCGAGCTTGGTGAAGAGCTGGATCAGCGCCGGCTCGATGCAACTCGGCGAGAAAAACAGCCACTGCAGATAGCGCGCCCGCTTCGGGGCCGTCGCTGCCGGCGCGAGTTTGGTCTCGGGATAGCGGTCGGCGATATAGGCGCAGATCGCGGCGGCCTCGGCGAGATGCGCGTCGCCGTCGGTCAGCGCCGGGACCTTGCCCATCGGGTTGATCTTGAGGAAGTCCGGCGATTTCTGCGCGCCGGTGCTGATGTCGGTCAGCACCCGTTCGTATGGCAGACCGGATTCCTCCAGCAGCCAGATGGCTGAGAACGAGCGCGAGCGCGGCGACCAGTACAGCTTGATCATGGCTTAGCCTCCGATGTGCGGTTTGTTCTCTTCCACCGATAGTGCTTCATCATGAAGCCGGTGATCGGATTGGGCGCTTCCTTCTCGAACACAAAGCCTTCGCGCTCGTACCAGCGCCACGCCTTCTCGTTCTCGCGGACGCATTTCAGCCAGATCTCGTCGGGCATCTGCCGGCGCGTGAAGGCAAGCAGCTCGCGTCCCAGGCTCCGGCCCTGATAGGTGGGGACCACCATCAGCTGATCGAGCAGCGAGGTCGGCATGTGCAGCGCAAGCATGGCGGCGATGGCGCCGCGATCGTCGACGACGAACAGGCTCCAGCCACCAGCGATCTCGCGCGGCAGGCGGACACGCAGATCGTTCAACAGGTTGTCGCTGGCTTGCGAGAGCCCGGTCGAAACCCAACTAGCCATCCAGGCGCGCGCGATCGCGTCATGTTCGTCGGGACGAGCGGGGCGGATGATCGGCAGCGTCATTGTTCCCTATCGCGTTCGACGCCGGCGGCGCGACGCTGTGGGTGCATAAAGGTGAAAGCCCGCGAGCGCCTCGCGGAGCTTTCAACTCTAGCGTAGTTGTTTGCGACCGGCGAGCCCGGCGGCTCACACGCCGAGCGTGCCGGCCTTTGCTGCCGCATAGCGCTCAGCCACGGCCTTCCAGTTCACCGTATTCCACCACGCCTTGAGATAATCGGGGCGGCGGTTCTGGTAGGTCAGGTAATAGGCGTGCTCCCAGACGTCGTTGCCGAGCAGCGCGCGCTTGCCGTCCATGATCGGATTGTCCTGGTTCGGCCGCGTCTCGATCGCGAGCTTGCCGTCTTTGGTCACGGTGACGAACACCCAGCCGGAGCCGAACACGCGCCCGCCGGCAGCGTTGAAATCGGTCTGGAATTTTTCCATGCCGCCGAGGTCGCGATCGATTGCGGCGAGCACCTCGCCGTCCGCCTTGCCGCCGTTCGGTCCCATGATCTGCCAGAACATCGTGTGGTTGGCGTGGCCGCCCATGTTGTTGCGCACGCCGGTGCGGATCGCCTCCGGCACGCTGCCGAGATTGGCGAGCACCTCGACGACCGGCTTCTCGGCGATCTGCGGATTGTCCTTGGCGAAATTGTTGAGGTTGGTGACATAGGCCTGATGATGCCGGTCGTGATGGATTTCCATCGTCTTGGCGTCGATATGCGGCTCCAGCGCATTGGTGGGATAGGTCAGCGGATCGATCTTGAACGGTCCGGCTGGGACCTGCGCCGTGGCCTGCGCGAATGCCGTGCGCGATGCGGCTGCGGCCGCGGCGATGCCGCCTGCTGCGATGATCAAATGGCGTCGGGACATCGAGGACATCGTGGTTCTCCGTGCTGGGAAAGCTTCCTGATGTTAGGCCCGAGTTGTGAACGGGTTCCAGCGAATCCGGTCACAATGCCGGGTCAAAATCGCGCATGCCGATCAGCGGAGATTGATTTGCGTTCAATCTCGGCAAACCAAAAAGGGCGGCCACAGGGCCGCCCTTTTCGTAACAGTCGATTTGGTAACAATCGATTTGCCCTGGCTTACTCGCCGGCAGCTTCGCGCGGCGCCGCAGCCGGCGCTTCGGTCTTCTGCTTGGCCTCGAGATCTTCGCCGGTCTCCTGGTCGACCGCCTTCATCGACAGGCGGGTCTTGCCGCGATCGTCGAAGCCGAGCAGCTTGACCTTGACCTTGTCGCCTTCCTTGACGACGTCGGAGGTCTTCTGCACGCGGTTGGACGCGAGCTGGCTGATGTGGACGAGGCCGTCCTTGGCGCCGAAGAAGTTCACGAACGCGCCGAACTCCATCACCTTGACGACGGTGCCCTCGTAGATCTGGCCGACCTCCGGATCGGAGGCGATCGACTTGATCCACTTGATCGCAGCCTTCATCGCCTCGCCATCGTTGGAGGCGACCTTCACGGTGCCGTCGTCCTCGATGTTGACCTTGGCGCCGGTCTTCTCGACGATCTCGCGGATCACCTTGCCGCCGGTGCCGATCACTTCGCGGATCTTGTCGGTGGCGATCTTGAAGGTCTCGATGCGCGGTGCGTATTCGCCGAGCTCGGCGCGCGCCGCGGTCAGAGCCTTGGCCATCTCGCCGAGGATGTGGATGCGCCCTTCCTTGGCCTGGCCAAGCGCAACCTTCATGATCTCCTCGGTGATGCCCTCGATCTTGATGTCCATCTGGAGCGAGGTGATGCCGTGGTCGGTACCGGCGACCTTGAAGTCCATGTCGCCGAGATGATCCTCGTCACCGAGGATGTCCGACAGCACCGCGAAGCGCTGACCTTCGAGGATCAGGCCCATGGCGATACCGGCGGTCGGCCGCTTCAGCGGCACGCCGGCGTCCATCAGCGACAACGAGGCGCCGCACACCGAGGCCATCGAGGACGAGCCGTTCGACTCGGTGATCTCGGAGACCACGCGGATCGTGTACGGGAACTCGTGATGCGGCGGCAGCACCGGGTGGATCGCGCGCCAGGCGAGCTTGCCGTGGCCGATTTCGCGGCGCTTGGTGCCGCCGAGGCGACCGGTTTCACCGACCGAGTAGGGCGGGAAGTTGTAGTGCAGCAGGAACGTTTCCTTGTACGTCCCCGACAGTGCATCAATGTACTGCTCGTCCTCGCCGGTGCCGAGCGTGGTCACGACCATCGCCTGGGTCTCACCGCGGGTGAACAGCGCCGAGCCGTGGGCGCGCGGCAGCACGCCGGCTTCGGCGATGATGTTGCGCACGGTCTTGGCGTCACGGCCGTCGATGCGCTTGCCGGTGTCAAGGATGTTCCAGCGAACGATCTTGGCTTCCAGTTCCTTGAACACGCCGGCGACGCGGAGCTTGTCGTATTTCGGCTCCTGGCCTTCCGGGAAGAAGTGCGCCAGCACCTTCTCCTTGACGGCGCCGACCGCGGCATAGCGTTCCTGCTTGACCGGGATCGCATAGGCCTTGCGGAGCTCCTGTTCGGCGATGCCGAGCATCTCCTTCTCGATCTCCGAATTGTCGATTGTGGTGACTTCGCGCGGCTCCTTGGCGGCCTTCTCGGCGAGCTCGATGATCGCGTTGATGACCGGCTGGAAGTGGCGGTGGCCGAACATGACCGCGCCGAGCATCACGTCCTCGTTGAGCTCCTTGGCTTCCGATTCGACCATCAGCACGGCGTCGGCGGTGCCGGCGACGACGAGGTCGAGCTGGGTCTCGGTCATCTCGTCCAGCGTCGGGTTGAGCACGTATTCGTCATTGGCAAAGCCGACGCGTGCGGCGCCGATCGGGCCCTTGAACGGCGCGCCCGACAGCGTCAGGGCGGCGGAGGCGGCGACCAGCGACACGATGTCCGGATCGTTCTCCATGTCGTGCGAGAGCACGGTGACGATCACCTGGGTCTCGTTGCGCCAGCCGTCGACGAACAGCGGACGGATCGGGCGGTCGATCAGGCGGGAGACCAGCGTCTCCTTCTCGGTCGGACGGCCTTCGCGCTTGAAATAGCCGCCGGGAATGCGGCCCGCGGCGTAGGTCTTCTCCTGGTAGTCGACCGTGAGCGGCAGGAAGTCGACGCCCTCGCGCGGCGCCTTCGCCGCAACGACGGTGGCAAGCACCACGGTCTCGCCGTAGGTGGCCATCACGGCGCCGTCGGCCTGGCGGGCGATCTTGCCGGTTTCAAGTTTGAGGGGACGTCCACCCCAGTCGATTTCGACGGAATGCGAATTGAACATTTCGGTTTTCTTTCATGGTTTCACGAAAGCACGGCGCCCTGAAACACAAAGACCATGCCAAGACGGCGAGACACTGATGCGCTGTCGCGATCAGCATCCGGCGATCCTGCCATGGTCCCTGGATTTCGGATGGCGTCCATCCTTTCGGTCATCTGGGCATCTTGCCCGGTCCAGCGGCCGGATTGCTGCTGGACGCTAGTGTGCATGGCGCGACTGCCATGCTGCGCATGGTCATCTTTCGACAATTCGAAAGCCCGAGTTCACGGACGACCATGCGAAAACGCGCGCGAACCCTCGCGCGCGTGCTTCTCAAATCAACGACGGATGTTGTGCTTTTCGAGCAGCGCCTTGTAGCGCGCCTCGTCCTTGCGCTTGATGTAGTCAAGCAGGGAACGACGCGTCGACACGAGCTTCAGGAGGCCGCGGCGTGAATGGTTGTCCTTCACATGGCTCTTGAAGTGCTCGGTGAGGTTATTGATGCGTTCCGACAGGATCGCGACCTGAACCTCGGGCGAGCCGGTGTCGCCGGCTTTGTTGGCATTCGTCTTGATGACTTCCGCTTTGCGTTCGGCGGTAATCGACATCGTCAGTTACTTTCATCGTTGCGAGCCGGACCGGCAGTCAGTCCGTTCAGGTTGAACACGCGCTTGGGGATGAGTTCGCCATTGCCAATTTCGGCAAGCGCGAGAAGCCGGCCTGCCACCGTGACATAGACTGTGCCGCTGGTATTGGGCGCATCCCGTCCGCGCAACAAAACGGCCTGGCCCCTGTGGAGCCTTGCCGCATCAGCCCGTGTGACGGCCAGTGCCGGGATGTCGTCCAGCGCGGTCTCAACGGGCAAAAGCGCGTCGGCGAGGCTGCCCTCGCCAGACGCGGCTCTATTGCATAAAGCCTCCAACTGTTCCAGCGGAATCATGTCCCGTTCGGTAAACGGACCGACAAGGGTCCGCCGCAGGGCGCAGATATGGCCGAAACAGCCCAGAATCCGGCCCATATCGCGGGCCAGCGCCCGGACATAGGTTCCCTTGCCGCACTCGGCCTCGAATACGGACTGGCCGTTATCGCCATGTTCCACAAGGGTTAACTCGTGAATTTCGACCGGGCGCGGCTTCAGTTCCACGGTCTCGCCGTCGCGCGCCAGATCATAGGCGCGCTCGCCCTGCACCTTGATCGCCGAATATTGCGGCGGGATCTGCTCGATCACCCCGGTAAAGCGCGGCAACAGTTCCCTAATCGAATCGGCGGTCGGCCGGCTCTCGCTGGTCCTGACCGGCCGTCCCTCGGTGTCGTCGGTGTCGCGCTCCTCGCCCCAGCACACCGTGAAGCGGTAGCGCTTGCGACCGTCCATCACGAACGGCACCGTCTTGGTCGCCTCGCCCAGCGCGATCGGCAGGCCGCCGGAGGCGAGCGGATCGAGCGTGCCGGCATGGCCGGCGCGCTTGGCCTGAAACAGGCGCTTGAGCACCGCGACCGCCTGCGTCGAGGTCATGCCGATCGGCTTGTCGAGCACCACCCAGCCGTGGACGTCGCGCTTGTCGCGGCGCGGCTGCTGGTTCTGCCTGCCCTGCTTCTGGCGCGGGTCGTTGTTGGTGCGGCGCGCATCGTCGGTGCGCTGGCCGGCAAAAGCATCCCGCTCAGCGTCGCGCGCGTCGGCATCCTTCGCGTCGATAACGCTGTTGGTCGTCATCACAGTCATCACTCGTCGTCCGAATCGGGTGCAAGGTCTCGCTGCACCGCAGGTGTCCGCAGTAGTTTCTCGATGCGCTCCGCCTCGTCGAACCGCTCATCGACGCGGAAGCGAATGTCGGGTGCAAATTTCAGGTTGACGCGGTGCGCGATCTCGCCGCGAAGGAACTTCTTGTTGCGCTCGAGCGCGGATATCACCGTGTCGGTGTCGCGTCCGCCGAGCGGCATCACGTAGATCGTGGCGAGCTTCAGATCCGGCGACATACGCACCTCGGGAACGGTGATGATGTGGCCTTCCAGATCGGGATCGTGAACCTCACCCTGTGACAGAATCTCGGCAACTGCATGGCGAACCGTTTCGCCGACGCGCAGCTGACGTTGCGATCCGCCGGGGCTGGAACTCTTCTTTTGACGGGGCATGACCTTTTTCCAAAACCGTCGCGCCCGCCAGCCGTGGCCGCGGGCATCAATGTCCTTGCTTTGCTTTCAATCGGACGATGCGCTGGTGGCCGGACTAAAGTCCGGCCACGCCGTCGCATTTTCAGTTAAATGGACCCAACGCCTAGCAAGATCTGCGCTTCGTAAGATTTGGACTTACAGAGAGCGCTGGATCGTCTCGATGCGGTAACACTCGATCACGTCGCCGACACGCATGTCGCCGTAGTTCTCGAACGCCATGCCACACTCCTGGCCGGCGACCACTTCCTTCACTTCATCCTTGAAGCGCTTCAGCGTCGACAGCTTGCCTTCGTGCACCACGACGTTGTCGCGGATCAGGCGAACATTGGCGCCGCGTTCCACGGTGCCGTCGGTGACGCGGCAACCCGCGACCTTGCCGACCTTGGAAATGTTGAACACTTCCAGGATCTGCGCGTTGCCCAGCATGGTTTCGCGCAGCGTGGGCGCGAGCAGGCCGGACATCGCCTTTTTGATGTCATCCACGAGGTCGTAGATGATGTTGTAGTAGCGGATTTCGATGCCGTTGCGCTTGGCCGCGGCCGCCGCTTCCTTGTTGGCTCGGACCGAGAAGCCGATGATCGCGGCGTTGAAGCCTTCCGCCAGCGTGACGTCGGATTCCGAGATGCCGCCGACGCCGGCATGCAGGATGCGGGCGGCGACTTCGTCGGTGCCGAGCTTCTCGAGCGAGCCCAGGATCGCTTCCAGCGAGCCCTGCACGTCGGCCTTGACGATCAGCGGGAACTCCTTGCGGCCCGCGGTCTTGAGCTGCGACATCATCTGCTCGAGCGAGCCGCGCATGCCCGAGATCGAGGCCGCGGCATTCTCGCGCTTCTGGTGCGCGCGATAGCTCGTGACCTGACGGGCGCGGGCTTCGTTCTCGACCACGGCGAGACGATCGCCGGCTTCCGGCGGGCCGTTGAAGCCGAGCACCTCGACCGGCACGGACGGACCGGCCTCTTCGAGATTCTCGCCCTGGTCGGAGATCAGCGCGCGGACGCGGCCCATCTCGGCGCCGGCCACGATGATGTCGCCGACGCGCAGCGTGCCGCGCTGCACCAGCACGGTCGCGACCGGACCGCGTCCGCGATCGAGCTTGGCTTCGATCACGGTGCCTTCCGCCGGACGCTCCGAGTTGGTCTTCAGGTCGAGGATTTCAGCCTGCAGCGCGATCATCTCGAGCAGCTTGTCGAGATTGGTCTTGTTCTTGGCCGAAACCTCGACGTCGACGACGTCGCCGCCGAGCGATTCGACCTGCACCTCGTACTGGAGCAACTCGGTGCGCACGCGCTCCGGCCGCGCATCCGGCTTGTCGATCTTGTTGATCGCCACGATCATCGGCACCTTGGCCGCTTTGGCGTGATTGATCGCCTCGATCGTCTGCGGCATCACGCCGTCATCGGCCGCGACCACCAGCACGACGATGTCGGTGACCTTGGCGCCGCGGGCGCGCATCGCGGTGAACGCGGCGTGGCCGGGCGTGTCGATGAAGGTGATCTTGGTGCCGCTCTCGGGCGACAGCACCTGGTAGGCGCCGATATGCTGGGTGATGCCGCCGGCTTCGCCCGATACGACGTTGGCGTGGCGCAGCGCGTCGAGCAGCGAGGTCTTGCCGTGGTCGACGTGACCCATGACGGTGACTACCGGCGAGCGCGGCTCGGTGTCGGTGGAATTGTCGACGACGTCGAACAGGCCCTCTTCCACGTCGGACGCCGCGACGCGCTTGACGCTGTGGCCGAGTTCTTCGGCGATCAGTTGCGCGGTGTCGGCATCGATCACGTCGGTGATCTTGTGCATCGCGCCCTGCTTCATCAGCATGCGGATGACGTCGACCGCGCGTTCCGACATGCGGTTCGCGAGTTCCTGGATCGTGATCGCTTCCGGAATGGTGACTTCGCGGATCAGCTTTTCCTTCGGTTCGTTCGACGCATGCCCCTTCAGGCGCTGGGTGCGGCGGCGGAACGAGGCGATCGAACGCTCGCGCACGTCGTCGGCGTTGAGCGCAGTGGTCAGAGTGAGGCGGCCGCGCTCCTTCTGCGGACCGGGCTTGTGGGTGGTCTTCGGAGCCGCGGCGGGGCGCACGGCGCCGCCGGGGCGGCGCACCAGGCGCGGACCTTCGTCTTCGTCCGGCCCGGCCGCAACTGCCGCCGGCCGCGGCGCAGAGGCTGGTGCGCGCGCGGTTGTCGTGGTGGTCGGGCGTGCTGCGGGCGCGCGGGCAGGCGGAGCAGACGCAGGTGCGGCTGTCGCGGGCCTGGCCGCTGTTGTGGCCGGAGCGCCGGGTTTGGCTTCGCCCTCGCCAAAGCGGCGCTTGGCCTCGACCTCGGCCTTGCGCTTGGCCTCTTCCTCGTGGCGGTGGCGCTCCTCTTCCGCTTTGCGGCGGGTTTCGGCGGCCTCGCGCTCTGCCTTCTCGGCAGCCTCGCGGACGGCGCGGCGCTTGGCTTCCTCTTCGGCCTGGCGGCGCTCCTCGATGTCGCGCTGACGGGCGTCGGCCAGCGCGCTGGCGCGCGCGGAACGCTCGTCCTCGGTCAGGGTCGGCAGCACCACGCCGGAGCGGGTGTTACGCTGTTGCTGGCCGGGAGGCGGGCCTGAGGGGCGGCCGAGCGGCGGCCTGGCGGCCGGCGCCGCAGGCTTTGCAACCACGGGTTCCGGCGCGTGCGCCTCGCCGGGACCATCGCCACCGACGCGACGCTTGCCGCGCTTCTCGACCACGACCTGCTTGGTCCGGCCGTGGCTGAAGCTCTGGCGCACGGTGCCCGTCTCGACGCGCGGCTTCAGCGACAACGTCTTGCTCGGGACACTCAAAGTCTTGTCGCCAGGGGTCTTGGTATCAACCATTCAGCAGTCCTAATCTCGTTTCGCTGTGCGTTTGCCGCACAAATCCTTCAACGTGTCGTCGTTTGCTGAGCATGACCGGTCGGAAAGACGGCGTCCGCCTTCCCGGATCACGCTCTGGAATTTCTGGCCGCTTCGGCGGTCTTGTCGTCGTCGGCCATCCGGTATCGGACCAGCATCTGGCAGCGCGACAGGAACGTCTTGCTCGCTGGGCCCGCGAGCAGCGCAGCATGTATCACATTTGACCGCCCAAGTGCCAAATCCAATTCTTCCGACGTCAAAACATTGACGACGGGGATTACCGGCGATTCACCACGTTTTTCGCCCCTTTGCCTCACGATCGCGTCCAATTTGCGGATTCCGTCCGCCGCGCCGTCGGAAGCGTGGATCAGGGCTGCAGTTTCGTTCCGGTTGAGTGCGTCCTCGACCTTGCCGAAGCCCGAAACGACCTGACCGGCCTTGGCGGCCATCGCCAGGGCCTCCGTGACGCTGCGCACCAGGAGGGTGTCGGTATCGGTGGGAAGGGTCGGCGCGACGCGGACGTCGCGCTTGAATCCCTTGCTAAATTGGTGACGGCGGACCGCTTCCGCAACGCTGCGCCGCGACGCGGAAACCCAGAGTCCGCGGCCGGGCAGCTTGCGCTTGATATCCGGGATTACCTCGCCCGTGGGCGCGACGACGAACCGGATCAGCTCGTCGATCGGACGCACCTCGCGGCTGACCGCGCACATCCGCGTGGTCGCGGACTTCTGCGTCCGCGGCCCATCGTCGAGATCGGGGTCAGCCTGAGCCAGCATCCGTGGGGCATCTCCTTACGAAGCCGTCGTTTCTGCTTCGGCGGCCTCGGCCTCCTCGGCAGGCTTGGCGAGGTCGGCCTCGGTGATCCAGCCGGCCTTCAGACGGGCCTGCATGATCACGGCCTCGGCCTCGTCGCGCGAGATCTCGATGCCGTCGAGGTACCCGGCATGCTTGGTCGGCTCGCCGCCTTCCTTGCGCTCGGTCCAGCCGACCAGATCGTCGGTGGCGCAGCCGGCGAGATCCTCGACCGTCTTCACGTCGTTCTCGCCGAGCTTCACCAGCATCTTGCCGGTGATGCCGGGCACGTCCTTCATGGCGTCCTCGACGCCGAGTTCCTTGCGCTTGGCTTCCAGTTCCGCCTCGAGCTGTTCCAGATATTCGCGGGCGCGGGTCTGCAGCTCGGTGGCGGTCTCCTCGTCGAAACCCTCGATGCCCGCGAGTTCCTTGACGTCGACCAGCGCGAGTTCCTCGACCGAGGTGAAGCCTTCGGAGGCGAGCAGCTGGCCGACCACCTCGTCGACATTGAGCGCTTCCATGAACACGCGGGTCGAGTTCTCGAAGTCGGCCTGGCGGCGCTCCGACTCTTCCTGCTCGGTCAGGATGTCGATGTCCCAGCCGGTCAGCTGCGAGGCGAGGCGGACGTTCTGGCCGCGGCGGCCGATCGCAAGCGACAGCTGGTTATTGGTGTCGGGAACCACGACCTCGATACGCTCGCGGTCCTCGTCGATCACGACCTTGGCGACTTCAGCCGGCGCCAGCGCGTTGACGACGAAGGTCGCAATGTCGGGCGACCACGGGATGATGTCGATCTTCTCGCCCTGCAGCTCGTTCACCACGGCCTGCACGCGCGAGCCGCGCATGCCGACGCAGGCGCCGACCGGGTCGACCGAGGAATCGCGCGAGATCACGCCGATCTTGGCGCGCGAGCCCGGATCGCGGGCGACCGCCTTGATCTCGACGATGCCGTCGTAGATCTCCGGCACTTCCTGTGCGAACAGCTTCGCCATGAACTGCGGATGGGTGCGCGACAGGAAAATCTGCGGACCGCGGGTCTCGCGGCGGACGTCGAAGATATAGGCGCGGACGCGGTCGCCGTTGCGGAACACTTCGCGCGGCAGCATCTCGTCGCGGCGCACGATCGCTTCGCCACGGCCGAGGTCGACGATCACGCTGCCATATTCGACGCGCTTGACGATGCCGTTGACGATGTCGCCGATGCGGTCCTTGAATTCCTGGTACTGCCGGTCGCGCTCGGCCTCGCGCACCTTCTGCACGATCACCTGCTTGGCCGACTGCGCGGCGATGCGGCCATATTCCAGCGGCGGCAGCGTGTCGGCGATGGTGTCGCCGACCTGGGCGCCCGGATTGGCGCGCTGCGCGTCGTGCAGCGAAATCTGGTTGGAGGAGTTTTCGACGACGTCGACCACCAGCATGTGGCGGGTCAGCCGCAGCTCGCCCTTCTTGGCATCGATCTCGGCATGGACGTCGGTCTCGCTGCCGTAGCGGGCACGCGCGGCCTTGGCGATGGCGTCTTCCATCGCCGCGATCACGATGGAGCGGTCGATCGACTTTTCGCGCGCAACTGCGTCTGCGATCTGCAGCAGTTCGAGTTTGTTGGCGCTGACTGCCATGGCTTAGTCTCCTTCGGATGGATCGATCTCGCCACGGCGCGCGCGCTCGGCCGCCAGGCGGTGCTTTTTGGTATTGGTCGGGGCCGGCCTCTTGCCGGGCTTGTGAGCAGGCTTATCACCAGGCTTGGGTTTCGGCTTCTGGCTCTTCGCCGGATCGCTCTTCTTGGCATGGGCCGGCTGCGGCGGCGCCAGGCCGAGCTCGCGGCGCAGCTCGCGCTCGGCGGCCTTGCCGCGGCGCATCGATTCCTCGATCAGCTCATCGGTCAGCACCAGCCGCGCGTCCGAGATGTCCTCCATCACCAGGAGAACCTCGGCGTCCTCGTCGGGACGCCGATCGTCGCGCCTGATGCGCACCGCATCGCCCTCGACGCCGGCAAGCACGCCGCGGAACCGCTTGCGGCCCTGATGCGCCACCGCCATCTCGATCTTCACGAGATGCCCGGTGTAGCGCTCGAAGTCGGAGCGGCGCACCAGCGGGCGGTCGATGCCGGGCGACGAGATTTCCAGCCGGTAGGCACGCTCGATCGGGTCGGCGACATCGAGCACCGGCGACAGCGCGCGCGAGATCGCCTCGCAATCCTCGAGCTGCATCGAGCCGTCGGGTCGCTCCGCCATGATCTGCACGGTGCAGCCGGCATCGCCCGAGACCTTGATGCGCACCAGGCGATAGCCCATGCCCTGCAGCACCGGGACCGCGACCGCGGCGACGCGCGCCGCAACCCCGGGCTCGACGACGAGACGCGGCTCGGCGAGCAGTTCGGTGTCCACGGACGTGGCGGTCGGTTCGGTCATATCCAGTGTCAAAGGCTGTCTAAGGTCTTAAAGGCTGCTGAGGTCTGTTGTGTTGTTCAGGTGGCCTTAAGGGGCCGCTAACGCTACCCAAACCGGACCCGGCCTCGTTGGGTCCCGTCAGGTAATAAAAAAGAGCGGGTCCCGGGGGGCCCACTCTCCTACGCGATCGTATGAGATACCATAAGTTGCGCTGGATATAGCTCTTTTGCCCGGGTCCGGCAAGGCCCCCGGGTCCGGCGGGAGGCGATTTTACGGCTCCCCGGATGCCGGATTGATCTAGGACGAATCCACATTCAGCGGAGCCAAATGCAGATTGCGGCGAGGTGGACGAATGCGAGGAAGTAGTCTGCTCGTCGGTCATATCGCGTGGCAAAGCGGCGGAAGTGTTTGAGCTTGTTGAAGCAACGCTCGATGCGGTTGCGTAGCTTGTAGATCGTCTCGTCATGCGGGATGGGGATCTTACGAGAGCGGGTTGAGGGGATTACCGCTTCGGCGTTCATGTCCGCGATGGTCGTGCGTAGATCATTGTTGTCGTAGGCCTTATCGGCCAACACGGCCTCGGCCTTGAAGCCTTCGAGCAGGGCTTTTGCGGTGAGGTTGTCGTGTCGTTGTCCGGCGGTGAGCATGAAGCGCAGCGGCCGACCGAGGCTGTCGCAGAGCATGTGGATCTTGGTGGTCAAACCACCTCGGGAACGCCCCAGTTCCTGAGTTTTGGCCCCCCTTTTCCGCTCGCAGCCTGCTGGTGGACACGAACCAGAGTGGTGTCGAGCATCAGGTATTTGTTGTCGCGATCCTTGATCAGCTCGGCAAACACCTTCTCCCAAACGCCAGCCTTGGCCCAGCGGGTGAAACGCGCGTGTACGCTCTTCCACTTGCCGTAGCGCTCCGGCAGGTGCTGCCAGTAGGCGCCGGACCGCAGAACCCACAAAACCCCGTTCACGAACAGGCGATTGTCGACACCGCTGCGGCCGGGATCGCCCACCTTGCCTGGCAGCAGAGGCGCAATCCGAGCCCATTGCGCATCACTTAGCTCATAGCGCTTCACACCCATCAGCACGCTCCGAATCAAAACGTCCGGAACGCATTGATTCAGCATCATTCAGCTATGGGAATCCTGAATGTGGATTGGTCCTAACCCTCCGTTTACGAACGGGACCATAGATTGCCGAAAATCGGCAGAAGTCGCCGGTTGGACAAGGCCCATGACGACAGCCCCTGCGCTGATCCCGGAACTCGACGACATCGTTCGTCGCGGCGACCCCAAGCGCCGCGCCGAGGCCGCGCGGCGGCTCGGCGAGCTGTTCCTGCAGGGCGCCGCGAGCTTCCGTCCCGACCATATCGACCTGTTCGACGGGGTGCTGACCAGCCTGGTCCCGCATGCCGAGCTTGCCGCGCGGGTCGATCTCGCCGAACGGCTCGCGCTGCTCGCCAACGCGCCGCGGCATCTGGTCGGGCAGCTCGCCCGCGACGACGAGGTCGCGATCGCGGGGCCGCTGCTGCGCCGATCGCCGGTGATTGACGAAAAGGTGCTGGTCGAGATCGCCAATGCCAAGGGCCAGGGCCATCTGCTCGCGATGGCCGAGCGATCGAAGCTCTCGACTGCGCTGACCGACGTCCTCGTCCGACGCGGCGATCGCGACGTGATCCGATGCGCGGCCGGCAATGCGGGCGCGGCGTTCTCGGACGCCTCCTTCACGACGCTGGTACAACGCGCCGGCCAGGACGGCGTGCTGACGCTGCGGATCGGCCGCCGCGATGATCTTCCGCCCGAACATCTGAAGGGCCTGCTCGCCGGCTCGATCGACGTGATCCGCCGCCGTCTGCATGCCGTCGCCAAGCCGGAACGCCAGGCCGAGATCAAGCTGGCGATGACCGAGATCGAGGGCGTGATCGTTCAGGTCGAGGGCCGCGATTTCACAGCCGCGCAGCGCGCCATCCTGGCGCTGCATCGCGCCGGCGAATTGAACGAGGCCGCGGTGGCCGGCTTCGCAAAGGCCTTCAAATATGAGGAATGCGTGGCGGCGCTCGCCGCGATGGCCGGCGTGAAAATCGTCACGCTCGATCGCCTGATCTCCGGCGAACGTTACGATCCGATCCTGATCGCGAGCAAGACGATCGGCTTCGAATGGCCGACCGTGCGTGCCCTGATCCTGATGCGGCTCGGGCCCAACCGCGTGCCGTCTCCCGCCGATATCGAAGGTGCGCGGGTGAATTTCGTGCGCCTGATGCCCTCGACGGCGCAGCGCGTCGTGGAGTTCTGGAAGTCGCGCTAGTCCGCAAGGGGACTCTTCATTCCGTCATCCTGAGGAGCGCGCATTTGCGCGCGTCTCGAAGGATGCACGGCCACGCTGTTGCAGCCGGGCCGTCGTGCTTCGAGACGGCCGCTTTGCGGCCTCCTCAGCATGACGGATCATAGTGCACACTTCCCAAACCCAAAATCGCTCCGCTATGCTTTCCGCAAGGCGCGACACAGCGCCAACGGGGAGATCGCCATGCTGACGGACGCCGACATCCAATCGCACGCCGCGCGGATCCGCGACGACGGATACACCGTGATCGAGCGCGCCGCCTCGCCCGATTTGGTCGAGGGGTTGAAGGCGGCGGTGCTGAGAATCGAGAGCGAGCACAATCTCGCACCTGCCAGGACGTCGTTCGAAGGCTTCAAGACGCTGCGCATCAACAACCTCCTGACCTATGACGATCTGTTCTGGGAGGTGCCGCTGCATGACAACGTGCTGCCGGTGGTCGAACGCGTGCTGGACAGGGAATGCCTGCTGTCGTCGTTCTGCTCGCTGGTGCTCGGGCCCGGCCAGGAGGCGCAGCCGATTCACGAAGACACCCAATTGATCCCGTTGCCGCGGCCGCACATTCCGATCACGATCAATGCGATCTGGGCGCTGTCCGATTTCCGCGAAGATAACGGCGCGACGCGGATCATCCCGCGCAGCCACAAATTCGATTCGTCGCCGGAATACGGCAAGGAGTACGACGCGGTCACCGCGACCATGCCGGCCGGCAGCGTGATGCTGTTCGACAGCGCGCTGTGGCATGGCGGCGGCGCCAACAGCAGCGACGCCAGGCGCTTTGCCTTCTCCTGCGCCTATTGCTGGGGCTGGATGCGGCAGCAGGAGAATCTGCAGCTCGGCATTCCGCGCGAGACCGCGGCCCGCTTTCCGCGCCGTTTGCAGGAATTGTGCGGCTACAGCGTCTACAAGGGCCAGTTCGGCCACATCGACAATCACGATCCGATCGAGCTGCTCGGCCGCGAGCGCGGCAAGCGGATGGTGTGGCAGGCGACCGACGTCAGGAAGGCGCGGCTGGCGGAAGCGAAGGGATAGCCACCCGTCATTCCGGGGCGGCGCGATAGCGACGAACCCGGAATCTCGAGGTTCCGGGTTCGATGCTGCGCATCGCCCCGGAACGACGACACTAAGGCGTGCGTCGAAACCTCAAATACGCCGCCTTGCGCCCCTCGCGCTCGGCTTTGGCGCCGTAGCGCGTCATCGTGTAGTTCAGCCATGGCTGTTGCCAGTCGATCGCGCGCTCGGCGAGCCAGGCGAAGTCGGGCGAGCGCATCAGATGCGCCAGCGTCCAGGCGCAATAGTCGTCGATGTCGCTGACGAAGCGGAATTCGCCGCCCGGCGGCAGCAATCGTGTCATCGCAGCGACCGTCGCATCCTGCACGAAGCGCCGCTTCCAGTGCCGCCGCTTCGGCCAGGGATCGGGATGGATCAGGTCGATGCGCGCAAGCGAACGCGTCGGCGCCCAGGCCAGCAGTTCGGCCGCGTCGCCGGCGAACAGGCGGATATTGCCGATATTCAGCGCCTCGATCTGGGTCAGGATCTTCGCCATGCCGTTGACATAGGGCTCGCAGCCGATGAAGCCCGTGGCCGGAAAGGCCTGTGCCTCCGCGATCAGATGCTCGCCGCCGCCGAAGCCGATCTCGAGCCTGACATTCTCGATGCCGTCGTCGAACAACTCGGTCAGCGCCTCGGGCGCGGGCGCCGCGATGTCGACGGCCAGATGCGGCAGCAGAGTGTCGATCAGGTCGGCCTGGTGCGGGCGCAGCTTGTGGCCCTTGCGCCGTCCGAAGAACGAGCCGCGCGCATGCGTCATCGCGCCGTCGTCGGGGGAATCGCGATCGCCGCGGTCGCCTGGAGCCGGTGTCATCGCAGCGTTTGGTAGAGACGGTGGAGCAGCCGCGCGCGCGGCTCGATCGACGAGATGTAGAGCTGCTCGTAATGGGTATGCGCGCCCTTGCCGTCGACGCCGAGGCCGTCGAGGGTCGCGGTGTGCGGCGCGGTGAAATTGCCGTCGGAGCCGCCGCCGGTGAACACATCCGCCAGCTCGAAGCCGAGCTCGGCGGCCAGCCCCCTGGCGTGCTCGTAGAGTGCGGCGCCGGCGTTGCTTTTCTCATAGGGCGGACGGTTCAATTCGCCCGATATCTTCACGCTGACGCCCTCGGTGCGCGAGGTGATCCCGAGGATCTTCGGCACCAGCTCGTCGGCGTCGGCCATCGTCGGCACGCGCATGTCGACTTCCGCATAGGCCTCTTCGGCGATCACGTTCGGCTTGGTGCCGCCGCGGACGACACCGACATTGACGGTGACGCCGCGCTTGAGATCGTTCATCGCCTCCAGCGCCTGGATCACATTGCCGAGCTCCCGGATCGCGCTGCGGCCGTCCTCGGGGCGCGTGCCGGCATGCGCCGGCGCGCCCTTGATGAACACGTCGAAACGCGCAACGCCCTTGCGTCCGGTGACGATCTTGCCGCCGTCGCGCGCCGGCTCCGTCACCAGCACGTATTTGGCCTTGCGGCCCTCGGTCTCGATCAGTGCCCGCGAGGTCGGGCTGCCGATCTCCTCGTCCGACACGTAGAGCTGGGTGATGCCGAGCGGCGGGCGCGCGCCGTCGGCGCAGACCTGCCTGAACGCATAATGGGCGAGGTAGGCGCCGCCCTTCATGTCGTAGATGCCGGGGCCGAACGCGCTGTCGCCGTCGACCTTGAATGGTAACCGTTCGATGAATCCCATCGGATGGACTGTGTCGAGATGGCTCAGCACCAGGATGCCCGGCGCGTCCTGGCCCCAGGACGAGCGCGTCACCAGGTGATCGCCGCAGCCGTCGCGCCCCGCAATGCGCTCCACCGTGGCCGGCAGGTCGCGATAGCCCGACGCGACGAGATCAGCCAGCTTGTTGACCTGATCGGGCCGCTCGGTCGGAGATTCGATCTCGACCCAGCGGCGGATGCCGTCGAGAATCACGGCGGTTTCGAACGGATTGCTGGACATGCTGTTGTCGTCGCCTGTGAATTCGCTTTGTCATTGCGCGCACGCGCCGAAGCACGATCCGGAATCATGCTCAAAAATGGCGCTCAAGCGCGATGATGCTCAAGCTGAGCTCATCGCGTTGGCGCGCGCCGGAATGGCATATTCCAGATTTGACGATCTCTCAAACGGATATGGCTGAATCAGGCCTGCTCGGCTGCCTCGCGCGCCGCGATCTGCTCGACCAGTTCGACGATGCTGCGGCGGAGCTTGGCGTCCGCAATCCGCGTGAAGGCGCGGGTCAGGGCCAGGCCCTCGGCGGTTGCCAGAAAATCGGAGACATAGGTCGGCGAGGCGCCCTCGCTGAAGCCGTCGGCGGTCTTGACCCCGCTCGGGCCGCCGTCGAACAGGAAGGAGACCGGCACTTGCAGAATTTCGGAGATCTGCTGCAGCCGGCTGGCGCCGACGCGGTTGGTGCCCTTCTCGTATTTTTGCACCTGCTGGAACGTCAGGCCTAGCGCCTCGCCCAGTTTCTCCTGGCTCATGCCGAGCATGATACGTCGCATACGGACGCGGCTGCCGACATATTTGTCAACAGGATTGGGCGCTTTGGTGGACATCTCCAACTCTCCTAAGGGATTGCGCGCCCGTGGATGAGGCAAGTTGGAAGTGGAGTATGCCTCAGGCGCCGGTGCCGTCAAATCCTGCAAGGAGGATCGGGACGAAATGCGGACAATTTGCGCAAAGGGGCTGACTTGGCTTGTGATTTCGCGTGGACCCGTACAATGCGAAGTGCACGGTCGATCTGTCAACTGGTGGAATCATACTGAGGTAAATTTCGACGTTTTTTCGGGTTCGCGACAACCGGCGATATGCAGCCGTCAGGCTTTTCGCCTCACAAACCGCCGCCGCAACACGAACGCCAGGGCTGTGATCACAATCACAGCGGCGGGGACGTTCCCGACACGCGCATAGATCGTCGGCGCGATGGCCGCCGGCAGGCCGGCATCCAGCACGCCCTCGATGCCGAGCCCGAGTTGCGCGACGATCCGGCCGACGGGGTCAATGACGGCCGAGATGCCCGTATTGGCGGCGCGGACCATCGGCAGGCCTTCCTCGATGGTGCGCAGCCGGGCTTGTCGCAGGTGCTGGTAAGGGCCGGTCGAGATTCCGAACCATCCGTCATTGGTGACATTGACGATCCAGCCGGGACGGTCGTCGCGGCTCACGACATTGCCGGGAAAAATCGCCTCGTAGCAGATCAGCGGCAGGGCGCGCGGCGCATTCGGAATATCGAGCGTCCGGCGGATCGTGCCGGGAATGTAGCCGCCCTGCACCTTGGTGAGCTGCACGAAGCCGAGCTTCTCCATCCAGTCCTGGAACGGCAGATATTCTCCGAACGGGACAAGATGCAGCTTGTCATAGACCGCAAGCACGCTGCCGTCGTGGTCGATGACGTAGATGGAATTATAGGCGCGCGTGACGCGGACGCCGGGCGGCAGATCGGGCGCGCGCACCGAACCGGTGATCAGCACGGTTCCCTTCGGCAGCAGGTCGGCGATCTGCGCCATCGCGTCGGCTTCCTTGGTCAGGAAGAACGGAAACGCGGATTCCGGCCAGATCAGGATGGTGGCATCCTTCACGCCGGTGGCATGCGGCCCGGAGGCGCGATCCGACAGAGTGAGATATTTCTGCATCACCGCCGCCTTGGCGGAGTAGTTGAACTTGGCGTCCTGCTGCAAATCGGGCTGCATGATGCGCAGCTTGACGCCATCGACCATCCTGGTCGGCTGCTGCGCGAGGCGGATCACGCCGAACGCCAGCATCGCCACCAGCACCAGCACCGCGGCCACCGGCGCGCGCCACGGCTTGCGGCCGCGCGAGCCGCCGTCGATCAACACGGCCGGGCTTGCGAAGATCGCGACGGCCAGGAACGTCATGCCCCACAGCCCGATCAGTGACGCAGTTTGTGCCATCGCCAGCGGCTCGGTCAGTGCGTAGCCGAACGCATTCCACGGAAAGCCGCTGAGGAGATGGCCGCGCAGCCATTCCGAAATCGTCAGGCTGACCGCGAGCGCCAGCACGCGCGAGGCATCGCGCGGCCAGATCAGCCGCGCCAGCCCGAAGCCGAACGCGGTGAACAAAGCGAGATAGGCAGGCAGGCCGAGCACCGCGAACGGCGTCAGCCAGGCGAAGGTGTCCGCATCGACGAAGAAGGCGTAGCCGATCCAGTACAGCCCCGGCACGAAATAGCCGAGGCCGAACCAGAAGCCGGACAGCGCCGCGGCGGGCACGCCGCGCCAGCGGCCGGCCGCGCTGCCGTCGATCAGCCAGACCGCGATGGAAAAGGTGAGAAACAGAACCGGCCAGGCGTTGAACGGCGCCATCGCCAGCGCAGACAGCGCGCCGGCCGCGAGCGCGAGGACGGCGCGTTTCCATCCCCAGGTCAGGATGATTGCAAGGCCGATCGATCGGAGCTTGTCGGACAGCCTCACTGCGGACCGGCTCCCTCGCCGGGCGGCGGCAGGTTGTCATTCGCCTGCGGGTTTCCGGAGTCCGGCGCCTGCTCGCGGCGCCGCTCGCGCTCCTTGCGCGGCGTCGGCCGTTCCTTGCGCGCGCTGATGCGCACGCGCTTGACCCGCCGCGGATCGGCGTCGAGCACCTCGACCTCGTAATTGCCGGGTCCCGAAATCACCTCGCCGCGCACCGGCAGGCGCCCGACGAACGATACGAGATAGCCGCCGAGCGTCTCGACCTCCTCGCCGGCGTCGCCGATCACGAAATCCTCGCCGATCACCGAGCGGACATCGTCGAGGCTGGCGCGTGCATCGGCGATGAAGGAGTTGTCCGGCTGGCGCACGATGGACGGCGGCTCGTCCGAATCGTGCTCGTCGTCGATCTCGCCGACGATCTGCTCGACGATATCCTCGATCGACACCAGCCCGTCGGTGCCGCCATATTCGTCGACCACCAGCGCGAGATGGATCCGCGAGGCCTGCATCTGCGCCAACAGGTCGATCGCGCGCATCGATGGTGGGATATAGAGCAGCTTGCGGATGATATTGGCTTCCGACAGCGGCAGCGCGAGGTCGACGCTGCGCAGATCGAGCCCGGCCGGGAACGGCTTCTTGCGCTTCGTCTTGGTCGCGTCGGTGACGCGGGCCTTCACAGTCATGAAGGCGAGCAGGTCGCGGATGTGCACCATGCCCTCGGGGTCGTCGAGGGTCTCGTTGTAGACGACGAGCCGCGAATGCGCCGCGCTCTCGAACAGGCTCATCAATTCGCCGAGCGGGATGTCGCGCTTGACCGCGACGATGTCGGCGCGATGCACCATGACGTCGGCGATCCGCCGCTCGTTCAGCGACAGGATGTTGCGCAGCATGGTGCGCTCGATCGCCGAGAAGCCGACGTCGTCGGGCGTCGAGGCGTCGAGCACCACCTGCAAATCGTCGCGCACGGAGCCGGCCTTCCAGCCGAACAGCGTGCGGATCGCGCGCACCAGCCAGCCCTCGGCCGCCGGGCGCTGCACCTCGCCCTCGTGCACCACGGCGGGCAGGTTGCTCACGTTGCGCGGGTTGTCGTGGGTTGGCTCGGAATCCGGCATGTCAGGCGATCCGATCCGCATAGGGGTCGGGAATGCCGAGGGAAGAGAGGATCTCGCGCTCGAGCGCCTCCATGTCCTCGGCATCGTTGTCGTTCTCGTGGTCGTACCCGATCAGGTGCAGGAAGCCATGCACCGCGAGATGGCTCAAATGATGGTCGAACGGTTTCTGCTCTTCATCGGCTTCCCGCCGCGTCGTCTCATAGGCGATCGCGATGTCGCCGAGCATACGCGGGGCATCGTCGGGTCCGCCGGCGCCTTCGGGCTGCAGCGCCGGAAACGACAGCACATTGGTCGGCTTGTCGATGCTGCGCCAGTTGGCGTTGAGGGTGCGGATACCGGCATCGTCGGTCAGCATCACCGCAAGCTCGGCGTCGGCGACATCGGCATCGGCGATTTCGGCGGCAGCCTCGATGGCGCGGTGGATCACCGCGTCGGCATTGGGCTCGGCCTGCCAGCATTCGGCGGTGACGAGAACCTCGGTGGCAGGAAAAGCAGACACGTTGGTTTCAAAATCTGCGTTATGGCCGGATCCCGCGCCGTGCGGGCTCGTGGCCGAAGCTATTGGTCTCAAGATCTGGCGTTTGCCGGCTTTTGCGGCAATCCCTCATAGGCGGCCACGATGCGCGCCACCAACTCATGGCGGATGACGTCCTCGGCCTTGAAGTGCACCTGGGCGATGCCCTCGACGCCGTCGAGCAGCTTCACGGCTTCCGTGAGCCCCGAGGCCTGGCCATGCGGCAGGTCGACCTGCGAGGGGTCGCCGGTGACGATCATCCGGCTGTTCTCGCCGAGACGCGTCAGGAACATCTTCATCTGCATCGTTGTGGTGTTCTGCGCTTCGTCGAGGATGATGGCGGCATTGGTCAGGGTGCGGCCGCGCATGAAGGCGAGCGGGGCGATCTCGATCTCGTTGCCCTGCAGCGCGCGCTCGACGACGCGGGCATCCATCAGATCGTACAGCGCGTCATAGATCGGGCGCAGATACGGATCGACCTTCTCCTTGAGGTCGCCGGGCAGGAAGCCGAGCCGCTCGCCGGCTTCCACCGCGGGCCGCGTCAGGATGATGCGATCGACCTCCTTGCGCTCGAACAGCTGCGCGGCATGGGCAACCGCGAGCCAGGTCTTGCCGGTGCCGGCCGGGCCGATCCCGAACACCAGCTCATGCCGCTTCAGCGCGCGGATGTAGGAATCCTGGGCAGCAGTGCGGGCGCGCACCGGACGCTTGCGCAGATTGATGGTCTCGAAGGTCGGCTTGGCGGTCTTGTTGTCGAATTCGAACAGCGAGCCCTGCGCGATCACGGCGCGGATCGCGCCTTCGACCTCGCCCTGATCGAGGTCGTGTCCTTCGACCGCCTGCGCGTAGAGCGTCTCCAGCACGCGCCGCGCCGCGTCGCAGCCGTCGCGGGAGCCTGCGATGGTGAGATGATTGCCGCGGGAATCGACCACGACGCCGAGCCGCCGCTCGATCAGCGCCAGATTTTGTCCGTAGGGACCCACCAGCGCGGATGCCGCGCGGTTGTCGTCGAAATCGATGACGACCTGAGTTTCAGGGGGCCGGGTCTCAGGTGGCATTTGCATGTCGCGGTCAGGTTTGCGGCTGGGAGCGAGCGAAGACGAATCCGATGCGCTTTTGGGCAAGGATTTCAGGCTCCAATGGTCTGCGAAATGAGGCCGGGCGCGGGTCGCGTCGCGAGCTCGCCGATCAGGCTGTAGCGCTCGAGGCTGTCGATCCTCACCGGGAGGACCTGGCCGATGATGTCGGGCGATGCCATCACATGGGCGGGCTGCAGATAGGCGGTGCGGCCGACGATCTGGCCCGGATTGCGCGCGGCGCGCTCGAACAGCACATCGACCGTTGTGCCAATCGCAGCCCGGTTGAAGGCCGATTGCTGGCTGTCGATCAATTCCTGAAGCCGCCCCAAGCGCTCGTCCATCTCGGCTGCTGACACTGTCTCCCGCATCTCCGCCGCCGGCGTGCCCGGCCGTGGCGAATATTTGAATGAATACGCCGCAGCGTATCCGATTTGCGTGACAAGCGCGAGGGTGGCGGAAAATTCTTCCGCGGTCTCTCCGGGGAAGCCCACGATAAAATCTGATGAAAAAGCAATGTCTTGCCGCGCGGCGCGGAACCGGTCGATGACGCGCCGGTAGTCATCGGCGGTATGTTTGCGGTTCATGGCGGCAAGGATCCGGTCCGACCCCGATTGCACCGGCAGGTGCACGAACGGCATCAGTTCGGGCAAATCGCGATGTGCCGCGATCAGGGCGTCGTCGACGTCGCGCGGATGGCTGGTCGAATAGCGCAGCCGCGCGACGCCGGGGATCTCGGCGAGGCGCTGCAACAATTTGCCGAGCGGCCAGACGCGGCCGTCGGCGCCTTCGCCATGATAGGCGTTGACGTTCTGTCCGATCAGCGTGAATTCGCGCACGCCATTGTCAGCGAGCTGCTTCACATCGTCGATGATCCTGGCGACCGGACGCGAGACTTCCGCGCCGCGCGTGTAGGGCACCACGCAGAAGGTGCAGAACTTGTCGCAACCTTCCTGCACCGTGACGAAGGCGGAAATGCCGCGGGCGCGGATCGCATCCGGCTTCGGCTGCGGCAGGAAGCCGAACTTGTCCTCGACCGGGAATTCCGTTTCCAGCGCGCGGCCGTTTGCCTTGGCGCGCTTCAAGAGCTCCGGCAGATGATGATAGCTCTGCGGCCCGACCACGATGTCGACGGTCGGCGCGCGATGGATGATCTCTGCGCCTTCGGCCTGCGCGACGCAGCCGGCGACCGCGATCTTCATCTCGCGGCCCGCCCGCGCGGCCTCGTCCTTGGCGACGCGCAGCCGCCCGAGTTCGGAATAGACTTTCTCCGACGCCTTCTCGCGGATGTGGCAGGTGTTGAGGATCACGAGGTCGGCGTCTTCGGCGCTCGCGGTCTCGACAAAGCCCTCGCCGGCCAGCGTGTCCGCCATGCGTTGCGCATCGTAGACATTCATCTGGCAGCCATAGGACTTGATGTGCAGCTTGCGCGGCGTCGTCATGGAACCCTGAGAGTGAAAAATGGAAACGGCGCCATCGGGGCGCCGGGGCTGAAATATAGCTTAAACCGGGGAAAATCCAGCGGTCTGGACGTCATTCCGGGGCGATGCGTCAGCATCGAACCTCAGGTGCGCAATTGCGCACCGGGGAATCTCGAGATTCCGGGTTCGCTCCCTTCGGTCGCGCCCCGGAATGACCTCGCAGGGTCAGTCAGCGCTCGCCGTGGCCCCCACCCGGGCGATCAAATCGGGCAATTTCCGCATATCGGCGAAGGTGACGGCCGCGCCGGCCTGGCGGAGCATCCCCTCATGTTCCGCCGTGCAGTGGCTGCCGCCGTAAAAACCGAGCACGGTCATCCCGGCGGCACGGGCGCCGGTGACGCCGGCCACGCTGTCCTCGATCACGACGCAACGCGCCGGGTTGGCGCCCATCTGTTCGGCCGCGAACAGGAAGAGGTCGGGCGCCGGCTTGCCGCGCTTGACCTGGGTGGCGGAGAAAATATGCGGCGCGAGCTGGTCGTAGAGCCCGGCGCAGGTCAAGCCGTGATGGATCTTTTCCGGCGTGCCGCTCGACGCCACGCATTTCGGTAAGCCGAGCGCGGCGATCGCCTCGCCGACATGCGCGATCGCACTGAGATCGTCGGCATAGAAGCTCAGCGTCGCGTGCTTGACCTCGGCCTCGAAGGTCTCGGGCAGCGCGCGGCCGATCTCGCTCTCGACGATCCGCCGCGCCTCGCGGTCGGACACGCCGAGGAAGCGCTTCAGCACGCCGTCAGGTGTAATCGGAAAGCCGTGCCGCGTGAGCGTCTCCGCATGCGCGCGACAGGAGATCACCTCGCTGTCGACCAGCACGCCGTCGCAATCGAAGATGACGAGGTCGAAATTCACCCGGCTTACGACTTGCTGTCTTCGTCGAGCGGGACGCAATACAGCTCGAGACGGTGATCGACCAGCTTGTAGCCGAGCTTGCGCGCGATCTCGGCCTGCAGCTTCTCGATTTCCTCGGAGGTGAACTCGATCACCTTGCCGTCGCGCAGATTGATCAGGTGGTCGTGATGGCTCTCGGGCATCTGCTCGTAGCGCGCGCGGCCCTCGCGGAAGTCGTGGCGCTCGATGATGCCGGCATCCTCGAACAGCTTGACGGTGCGATAGACGGTCGAGATCGAGATCTTGTCGTCGACCGCCACGCAGCGGCGATAGAGCTCCTCGACGTCAGGGTGATCCATGGCCTCCGCCAGCACGCGTGCGATCACACGGCGCTGTTCGGTCATGCGCATGCCGGTCGCGGCGCAGCGCGCCTCGATGCCGGTATTCTTCTGCGCAGGCGTGATTTTCACCGTCGTCATGGGTCCTTGGCAGGTCCTTGGCCAGTCCTTGGGCCTTGGATGGCAGAGCAGGGGGCTGTTCTGCCATCGCGCCGATGTTACGACAAGTCGCGGCGCATCAGAAGCGCGTTCAAATGTTCCCCGCCGGGCTGCTTGTAGTAGCGTTCGCGGCGGCCGATCACGCCGAATCCGGCCTTTTCGTAGAGCCGTCGCGCCGGCTGATTGTTCTCTTCCACCTCGAGGAAGATGGTGCGGATGCCGCGGCCGGCAAGATGGCCGAGATGGGTCAGCAGCAGGTCGCGCGACAGGCCGCGGCCGCGCTGATTGGAATCGATCGCAATCGACAGAATTTCGGCTTCGTCCGCTGCCATCCGTGAGACGGCAAAGCCGATCACCTTGCGTCCCTGCCGCAGCCGGTGCACCAGCGTGTTGCGCTCGGTCAGCATCGCCTCGAATTCGCCCTCGCCCCAGCCGCGATGAAACGACGCGCCGTGCAATTGCGCGAGCCGCGCCGCATCGCGCAGCGATGCAGGCTCGACCGCGGGCGGACCGCCGCCCCACCATCGTGACAGCCAGCCGATCATGTCGATCGCGGCGTGCTGATTTCGAGCCGGTCCTTTGGCGGCTTGGCGTCGGGCGCACGTAGATAGAACGGCCGCGGCGGCGCGGTTTCAGGATCCACGGCCGCGCCGATCCAGGCGACCCAGGTAATATCGGGCGCGGGCTGCCGGTCGACCTTGACCGGCGGTGCTGCGTCGGCGGGCCAGCGCTCGGCGAGGATATCGGCGGCGTTGCCGACCAGATGCAGCGCGCCGTGTTGGGAGGCCTCGAGCGCTTCCGCGATCGGCGCCACCTTCGGCTTGATGATCGGGCTGCCGTCGCCGCCGACCAGCTGGAAATAGACGTGATCATGCCGCGCATCGATCGCCGACAGGATCGCGGATGCGCCATTCTCGGCGACGACAGGCGCGGCGTAGGCGGCGAGCGTCGACAGTCCGACCACCGGCTTTTCCGCGGCCAGCGCCAAGCCGCGCGCCGCCGAGAGGCCGACGCGCAGGCCAGTGAAACTGCCGGGGCCGGTGGTGACGGCGATGCGGTCGAGCCCGGCAAAGCCGATGCCGCTCTCTTTCATCACCCGAGCGATCAGCGGCATCAGCGCCTCGGCATGGCCGCGCTGCATCGCCTGCGATTCAATGGCGATTGTATTGCCGGAGGTGGTGTCGAGCACCGCCGCGGAGCAGGCGTCGAGCGCCGTATCGATGGCGAGAATCATCATGGGAGGGCGAATGGCGAATAGGGAATGGCGAACAGGGGTCTTGCGGAGAATGCTATTCGCGATTCGCCACTCGCCATTCGCCGCTCCATCACATCGGCCGGACTTCCTGCACGTCGGGCACGAAGTGCCGGAGCAGGTTCTGGATGCCGTGTTGCAGGGTTGCGGTCGACGACGGACAGCCGGCGCAGGAGCCCTTCATGTTGAGATAGACGATGCCGTCCTTGAAGCCGCGGAAGGTGATGTCGCCGCCGTCATTGGCGACCGCGGGACGCACGCGGGTCTCGATCAGGTCCTTGATCTGCTCGACCGTCTCGGCGTCGGCCTCGTCGAAGAACTCGTCTTCCTCATCGCGGGCGTCGTCGCTGGCCGCGGTGCCGTCGGCGAGCAGCGGCGCGCCGGACATGTAGTGCTCCATGATCGCGCCGAGGATCGCGGGCTTGAGGTGCTGCCAGTCGCCCTCCGCCTTGGTCACGGTGATGAAGTCGCCGCCGTAGAACACGCCGGTGACGCCGGATACGGCGAACAGCCGTTCGGCGAGCGGCGAGCGCGCGGCGGATTCGGGCGAGGAGAATTCCATGGTACCGCTGTCGAGCACCATGCGGCCCGGGATGAATTTCAGCGTGGCGGGATTGGGCGTGGCTTCGGTCTGAATGAACATCTGCTGTCTCCGGCGTCGCCGGTTCAAGGCCGGCGCGTTGGGTTCCATTATAGCGTTTTCGAGCGAAGTGACACCGGTTCGCGAAGAAAACGCGTCAAATCAAGGAGTCAGATGGCAACTAAAAAGCCCGCGATCAAGCCGCAAAACCGCGGTTCCGGGCGCATACCCATGCCCGGAAGCGGGTCCGGCGCCGGTAACGCGTTAGGACAGGGCGTCGATCTCGGCGTCGGTCAGGCCGCCCGGCACGATGGTTACCGGGATCGGGAATGCCCCCATGGTCTTGGCCATGGTGGTGATGATCGGCCCGGGCCCCTCGGCGCCCGGGTTGGCGGCCAGCACCAGCGCTGCGATATCGACGTCCTTGTCGATCACGTCGAGGATCTGTTCGATCGGGTCGCCCTCTCGAATCACCCGCTCCGGGGTGATCGCGGCGATGCCGTTGGCGCGGCCGGCGGCGCGGTCGAGCGCCTCGTTGGCGGCCTCCTCGGCCTCCGCGCGCATGATGTCGGCGACCCCGAGCCATTGTTGGTTCTGGTCCTCGGTCTCGATCACCCGCAGCATCACGACGCCGCCGCCGACCCGGATCGCCCACCGGCTGGCGTAATAGACTGCGCGGTCCCATTCCGCAGTGTCGTCAACGATGACGAGGCATTTCGGCTTGTGACCTGACTCGTAGCTTCGTCGCTGGGTGGTCATGCATGTCCCGGTGCTGAACCAAACCAACCGATGGTGCCATACTCCCTCGCCGTTTGGGAGAGGGAGCGCGCAGTTCCTGCCTTGTGTGTCAGCGCGGGCGGATGAAGCCGACGATATCCTTGGTGATGCGCATGGTCTCGTCGGCGATGCCGCGGGCGCGGTTGGCGCCGTCGGCGAGGACCGCGTCGACATGGCCGGGATCGGCGACCAGCCTCTTCATCTCGGAGGCGATCGGCGCCAGTTTTGCGACGCAAACCTCGACCAGCGCGTTCTTGAAGCTGGAGAACTGCCCGCCGCCGAACTGCGTCAGCACCTCCTGCTTGGAGATGCCGGCCAGCGCCGCGTAGATGCCGACCAGGTTGTCGGCCTCGGGGCGGGTTTCCAGACCCTTCTCCTCGGACGGCAGCGGCTCCGGATCGGTCTTCGCCTTGCGGATCTTCTGCGCGATGGTGTCGGCGTCGTCGGTGAGGTTGATGCGCGAATTGTCCGACGCATCCGACTTCGACATCTTCTTGGTGCCGTCGCGCAGGCTCATCACCCGCGTCGCCGGCCCCGTGATCAGCGGCTCGGGCTGCGGGAAGAACAGGCCGTCGGCGAAACCATGACCACGAATTGAATCAGCGAAATCGTTGTTGAACTTCTGCGCGATGTCGCGGGACAGCTCCAGATGCTGCTTCTGGTCCTCGCCGACCGGCACATGGGTCGCGCGGTAGAGCAGGATGTCGGCGGCCATCAGCACCGGATAGTCGTAGAGGCCGACCGAGGCGTTCTCGCGGTCCTTGCCGGCCTTCTCCTTGAACTGCGTCATGCGGTTCAGCCAGCCGATCCGCGCGACGCAGTTGAAGATCCAGGTCAGCTCGGCATGGCCGGCGATCTGGCTCTGGTTGAACACGATGTGCTTCTTGGCATCGATGCCGGCGGCGATGAAGGCCGCGGTGACCTCGCGGGTGTTGCGGGCGAGCTCGGCCGGGCCGCCCCAGACCTCGACGCCCTGCGTGATCGCATGCATGTCGACGACGCAATAGATGCAGTTGTGGGTCTGCTGCATCTTCACGAAGTTGACGATGGCGCCGAGGTAGTTGCCGAGGTGCAGATTGCCCGTCGGCTGGACGCCTGAGAAAACCCGTTCAACGAACGCCATGGTCTAATTCCCGGAAATGGCTAGTTTTGCCGCGTCGTTTGCCACTTAAGCTCCGCGCGCGCAAGTCAGGCGGGGCGCCTTTGCCTGACGGCGTTAACCGCCTCGCGCCAGCCGGTGACGCCGAAAAGCTGCAAGAACAGCCCGTAAGCGGCGATACCTGCCGCGATCAGCACGAGCAGGGAGGCTGCTTGCACGAAACCGTGGCTGCCGGCTGACGGCAGCCCGCCCTCCGCGAGCCAGAGCAGGGCGCCCATCGCGAGCGCCGCGGCCAGGATGCGTGGCAGCCGGCGGCGCGCATCGGCGTCGATCGAGAAGCCGAAGGTCGCGGCCCCCTTGCGGATCAGTGCCAGTGCGTTGCTCCAGGCGCCGAGCGCGATGCCTGCGGCAATTCCGCTCGCACCGAAGATCTGCCCGAGCAGAAAGGCCGCCGCGATCGTCACCACGACCGCCTTCAGCGTCGCGAGCAGCGGCGTCAGCGTGTCCTCGCGCGCAAAGAATGCCGGCGACAGCGCCTTCACCAGCACATGCGCCGGCAAGGCCAGCGTCAGCCAGATCAAGGCTTGCGCGGTTGCCGCGCTATCCTGGGCGGTGAACGCGCCGTGCTCGAACAGCATCCGCACGATCGGCTCGCTCAGCACCATCAGGCCGAGCGTCGCCGGCAGCGCCAGCCCGACCGCGAGCTCGAGGGCACGTGATTCCGCATGCGCGATCGCGCTGGATTCGCCGCTGCGCACGGCGCGCGTCATCTCCGGGATCAGCACGGTGCCCATGGCGACGCCGACAATGCCGAGCGGCAGCTCGAGCAGGCGGTTGGCGAAATAGAGCCAGGACACCGCCGACGGCGAGGTCGATGCGATCACCGCGCCTGCCACCATCAGCCATTGCGGCGCGCTACTCGCGACCATGCCGGGGATCGCGCGGCCGAGAAAGCCGCGCATGTCAGGATCGAAGGACACGCGGAGCGGCGAGGCGAGCCTTGCGCCGCGCAGCGCCAGCATCGACAGTTGCAGGAAGCCGGCGATGCCGATCGTTGCCGCCATGACAATCGCGGCCTGCGCCGGCTCCTGCTGCCGCACCAGCAGCACGGCCATCACGGATATCAGCGCGATGTTGAACAACAGCGGCGAGAACGCGGTCAGCGCGAAGCGCCCCTGCGCGCTGAGCAGCGCCATCATCACGGTGACCGGGCCGGCGAAGGCGAGATAGGGCAGCATCAGCCTCGCGTCGTCGACGGCGAATTGCAGCGTGTCGCGGCCGACGAACCCCGGCGCGATCGCCGCGATCACCAGCGGCATCAGCACGCCGATGACGAGCGCGGATGCGATCACCGCGGCGCTGACGGTGCCGAGCACGCGGCCGGCAAAGGCGGTCGCGGCGTCCATGCCGCCGGCATCGCGCGCCTTCAGCCAGGCCGGCACCAGGGCGGCATTCAGTCCGCCCTCGGACAACAGCCGTCGCACAACATTCACAAGCTGGAATGCCGCCAGGAAGGCATCCGCCACCGGTCCCGTGCCCAGCAGCGCCGCGATCACGGAATCGCGCACGAAGCCGAGCAGTCGCGAGGCCAGCGTTCCCGAGGAGACCGTGAGGAAGGAGCGGAACATGAGGTCTGTATAGCAGCAGCGCGCTTTGCTGCCAGCGGCACTCTCACGGACCCGTCATCCTGAGGTGCGAGCCTTGCAGCGCAATTGCGCCGCTGGGCGAGCCTCGAAGGATGAATCGGCCGGCGTGGGGCCGCGCATCCTTCGAGACGCGCGTTCCGCGCTCCTCAGGATGACGGAACGTAGATCTCGGGATGACGGAACGTAGAGCTTCCCTTGCTGCCCCGAGGCGTAACGTGATAGGCCGCCACTCTTGTTGGGTGGCGTTAACACAGGGCAGGTCTATGGCTGACGCAAAATACGACGTTCTTGGGATCGGCAACGCGATCTTCGACGTGCTGGTGCAGACCGACGAGGGGTTCCTTGCCCGTCACGGCATGACCAAGGGCTCGATGCAACTGATCGACGAGGCGCGCGCCACCGCGATCTACAGCGACATGGGGGTGGCGACCGAAATGTCGGGCGGCTCGGCCGCGAACACCATCGTCGGCGTCGGCAATCTCGGTGCCCGCGCCGCCTATGTCGGCAAGGTCAAGGACGACCAGATCGGCAAGCTCTACGTCCACGACATCCGCGCCGCCGGCGTCGCCTTCGACACCGCGCCGGCCAGGACCGGACCGGCCACCGGCTGCTCCTACATCCTGGTGACGCCGGACGGGGAGCGCACCATGAACACCTATCTCGGCGCCGCGCAGGATCTGACGCCGGACGATATCGATCCGAACCAGATCGCAGCCGCCAGCATCATCTATCTCGAGGGCTATCTCTGGGATCCGAAGAACGCCAAGGACGCTTTCGTGAAGGCGGCTGATATCGCGCATGGCGCGGGCCGCCAGGTCGCGCTGACGCTGTCGGATTCGTTCTGCGTCGATCGCTACCGCGACGAATTCCTCGATCTGATGCGCAAGGGCATCGTGGACCTGGTGTTCTCCAACGAGTCCGAGCTGCACTCGCTATATCAGACCTCGGATTTCGACACCGCGCTGAAGCAGTTCGGCAAGGACACCAAGCTCGGCGTCGTCACTCGCAGCGAGAAGGGCTGCGTCGTGATATCAGGCGACAGCGTCGTCGCGGCGCCGGCCTCGCCGATCGACAGGCTGGTCGATACCACCGGCGCCGGCGATCTGTTCGCCGCCGGCTTCCTGGTCGGTCTCGTGCGCAATGTCGGCCATGAGAATGCCGGCCGGCTCGGCGCGCTCGCCGCCGCCGAGGTGATCCAGCACATCGGCGCCCGGCCGCTGGTGTCGCTGCAGGATCTGGCGAAGCAGCAGGGGCTGCTGGTTTAAGGGCGCCGCTCTTTCTCGCCTCGCCCCGCCTGCGGGGAGAGGCCGGATCGCATCGCAAGATGCGATCCGGGTGAGGGGGAGTCTCCGCGTACTCATCTTCATCCAGTTTGCGGAGGCGGCCCCTCACCCCGACCCTCTCCCCGCAAGAGCGGGGCGAGGGAGAAGAGAGATCACGCCGTCTTCGCCGCCTTGAGCCCGAGCCGCTGCTCGACCGCGTCGCGCATCACGAACTTCTGGATTTTCCCCGTCACCGTCATCGGGAATTCCTCGACGAACTCGACATAGCGCGGGATCTTGTTGTGGGCGATCTGGCCATGGCAGAAGGCGCGGACCTCGTCGGCGGTGAGCGTTTCACCCTGCCTGATCCTGACCCAGGCGCACAGCTCCTCGCCATAGCGCTCGTCGGCGACGCCGAAGATCTGCACGTCCTGGATCTTCGGATGGCGGTAGAGGAATTCCTCGATCTCCCTCGGATAGAGGTTCTCGCCGCCGCGGATCACCATGTCCTTGATGCGGCCGACGATGTTGCAGTAGCCCTCGTCGTCGATCACGGCGAGATCGCCGGTGTGCATCCAGCCATTGGCGTCGAGCACGTCTGATGTCTTCTCCTTCTCGTCCCAATAGCCGAGCATGATGCTGTAGCCGCGGGTGCAGAGCTCGCCGCGTTCGCCGCGCGGCACCACCTTGCCGTCGAGATCGACCACCTTGACCTCGACATGCGGATGGATGCGACCGACGGTCGAGACGCGGCGCTCCAAGGGATCGTCGGTCGCGCTCTGGAAACTCACCGGGCTGGTTTCGGTCATCCCATAGGCGATCGTCACCTCGCGCATGTTCATCTCGGTGTTGACGCGCTTCATCACCTCGATCGGGCAGGGCGCGCCGGCCATGATGCCGGTGCGCAGCGACGACAAGTCGAAGCGCGCGAAGTCGGGATGGTCGAGCTCGGCGATGAACATGGTCGGCACGCCGTACAGCGTCGTGCATCTCTCCTGCGCGACCGTCGTCAGCGTCGCCAGCGGATCAAAACCTTCGCCGGGATAGACCATGGTGGTGCCGAGCGTGACCGAGGCGAGGTTGCCCATCACCATGCCGAAGCAGTGATAGAGCGGCACCGGAATGCAGATGCGGTCCGCTTCGGTCAGGCGCATGGCGCGGCCGGTGAAGTAGCCGTTGTTGAGGATGTTGTGATGGGTCAGCGTCACGCCCTTGGGCGAGCCGGTGGTGCCGCTGGTGAACTGGATGTTGACGGGATCGTCGAATTGCAGGCTCTCGCCGAGCGCCGCAAGCTGCTCGCGATGGCGATCGCCGCCCATCTGCGATACCGCATCGAACGGAATGGTGCCCGGCGCCGCCGGTCCGCCGATCTGGATCACGGCGCGCAGTTGCGGCAGCCGCGCCGATCGCAGATGGCCGGGCTCGGAGCTCGCAAGCTCGGGCAGCAGCGTGTTCAGCATCTCCATATAGGCCGAGGTCTTGAATGCGGTCGCCGTCACGATCGCGGCGCAGCCGACCTTGCCGAGTGCGAATTCCAGCTCGCTGAGGCGATAGGCCGGATTGATGGTGACGAGGATCAGTCCGGCTTTCGCGGCGGCGAATTGCGTTAGCGTCCATTCCGGCCGGTTCAGCGACCAGATCCCGATCCGCTCGCCGCGTTGCAGCCCGAGCGCGATGAAGCCCGCCGCCAAGGCATCGACGCGCTCGGCGAACTCGTTCCAGGTCCAGCGCACATTGTGGCTGGGCGAGACCAGCGCCTCGCGCGTGCCCCAGCGCGCCCGTGCGCGGTCGAGGCTGCGGCCGATGGTTTCACCGAGCAGCGGCGTATCGGAAATGCCGCAGACATAGCTGTCTGCCTTGCTGTCTCCCTTGGGTGTGGGTGCCAAGCTCGTCCTCCTCGTGGTCGTGTTCGTGTCGTCACGCTTTTTGCGTGATCTTAGTCGTTTGGCGTCGGTGGGACAGGCCCGACCTATGGCGGGTGTGTTTTTCGATTGTGGCGGCGACGGGTTCCGCTTCACCTTGCCCCGCGTGCGGGGAGAGGTCGGATCGCATCGAAGATGCGATCCGGGTGAGGGGGAGTCTCTGCGAGTCCAATTGCGACCGTCTGTGCGGAAGTGGCCCCTCACCCCAACCCTCTCCCCGTAAGAACGGGGAGAGGGAGAGGAGTCCCGTCACGGCTGGTACGACTTATCTCATCGAGCCTTACGCCGCCCTTTGCCCGCTGCCGGCGTCGAGCCCGGCCATAGATGCCCTTCTCGAAGCCTGCGAAGGCTTCCAGGCTGTGCTTGTCGGCGAACGGCAACAGCTGGGTCAGGATCACGCCGCAGACGTCGCGCGACGGATCGATCCAGTAATAGGTGTTGGCAAGGCCCGCCCAGGCGAGGCTGCCGGCGCTGCGGCCTTCCGGCGTCTTGGCGGTGTTGATGAGGAAGCTCAGTCCCCACTTCTTGACGATGTCGGGATAGAGATCGACATCGTTGGTGTACATCGGCAAGGCCGTCGTCATCTTGCCGACGGTGAGCTCGCCGATGTGATTCTGCCCCATGGTCGCGACCGTCTCGGCCTTCAGCACCTGGTTGCCGTTGCCTTTGCCCTTGTTGAGGATCATCTGGCAGAACTTGATGTAGTCGGCCGCGGTCGAATACAGGCCGCCGCCACCCATGTGGAATTCAGGATTCTGCTCGAGCTCGAACGGGATTGCCGCCAGCGTGCCGTCCTCGCCGCGGGCATGCATGCCGACCAGCCGCTTGCGCATGTCGTCGGAGATCTTGAAGGCGGTGTCGCTCATGCCGAGCGGCGCGAACACGTTGTCGCGCAGATAGGCATCGAGCTTCTTGCCGGATGCGGCCTCCACCGCCTTGCCGACGAAGTCGATATTGGTGCCGTATTCCCAGCGCGTGCCGGGATCGGTCATGATCGGCGTCTTGAGCGCGGCATTCAGGCAGGTGATGATGCCGGGCGTGCCGGTCTTTTCGAGATACTTGCCGAGATTGCCGTCCCACATGTCGTAGGCGAAGCCGGCGGTGTGGGTCATGAGCTGGCGCAGCGTGATCGGCTTTTGCGCCGGCCGCAGTTGCGGTTCGCCCTTGGCGTCGAAGCCGTCGAGCACCTGCACCGCGGCGAGATCGGGCAACAGCTTGCCGATCGGCTCATCGAGCGAGAGCTTGCCCTGCTCGACGAGTTGCATCGCGCCCGCCGAGGTCACCGCCTTGGTCATCGAGGCGATCCAGAACACGCTGTCCGCCGTCATGGGATCGCTCTTGGAGAGGTCGCGCTTACCGAACGCGCCTTCGTAGATCACGTCCTTGCCGGTGGCCGCGATGGCGACCACGCCGGGAATTTCCTTTGCCTCACTCTTCTGGCGCAATACCTGATCGATCTGAGCCTTGCTCTGCATTGGGGGCTTCCTCCGGTGGGGTTTATTGTTTTGAAGTGGGCGGATCATCCTCCCGCTTTTCCGCTCCCGCAAGGCGGGCGCGATGCGACGACGTCGCGATGTCGTGAAGGCCGGCCGCTAGGAACGGCCTTGGTCGGGAGGCGTTCACCACGCGCGCAGATTTTGCAGGGGACTTCGAGCAAGTTCCGGTGACCTTCGCGGGTGGCCACGGTAACGTGATCAAGGAATGATTTTCGTACCTGATTATTTGCATTAACGCATTCAGATCGCTGCACAAACGGTGCGGCGGATTGGACCGGATTTGACGAAAAGATTCGTCATTTCCCGCCTTGCGGGGGCGCAGCAATGATTTCGACATGGAGTGAATGGAAGCGCTATCCGCGGCCGGGCCGCGGCGAGAATATCGAAGCGCCGATCAGCCCAGGTCTCTACGAAGTCCGCTACGCAGGTACCGGCGCACTGCACTCCTTCGAGGCCGTCGAGAATGTCGCGCGGGCGCTGGCGCTGCTGCAGACCGGCGCCAAATCCTGGTTCGGCCGCCGCGATGCGCGGGCGCAGGCCGACCTCGAATACCGGACCTGCGCGACCTCGACCAAGGCGGACGCCAAGGCCGCGGCCGAGCGCATGATCGGGCGTCGTGAAACCTATATGTCCGGCGGCGCGGTCTGATCAGAGCCGTCATTCCGGGGCGATGCGCAGCATCGAACCCTCAGGTGCGCAACTGCGCACCGAGAATCTCGAGATTCCGAGTTCGGCTCTTAGAGCCGCCCCGGAATGACAACCCTCCAACAATCGCGCCGCGTTTGCGTCCAAGCAGGGTCGCGCCCGGCGCCGGTGCATCGCAGCGGCTTTCCGCTTATATAGGCGGCGAACACCCCCAAGAAATTCCAGAAATGACAGGAGTAACGCCATGACCCCGCCCGTTGCCGCACGCGCCACCCAATCCGCAGCATCCTCCCTGCAAAGCCGCCTGAAGGACCCCTCGCTGCTGCGCGACCGCTGCTATATCGATGGCGCCTGGGTCGGCAGCCCCGAATTCGCCGTCAACAATCCGGCGACCGGCGTCGAGCTGATCAAGATCCCGCAGCTGAGCGCCGATGACGCGACCAAGGCCGTCGAGGCCGCCGAGCGCGCGTTTCCGGCCTGGGCCAAGCTGACCGCGAAACAGCGCTCCAACATCCTGCGCAAGTGGTTTGATCTGATCATCGCCAACCGCGAGGACCTTGCGCTGATCCTGACCTCCGAGCAGGGCAAGCCGCTGGCGGAAGCGCTCGGCGAGGTCGATATCGGCGCCGCCTATGTCGAATTCTTCGCGGAAGAGGCGCGTCGCGTCTATGGCGAGACGATCCCGACCCAGCGTCCGGACGCGCGCCTGCTCGCGATCCGGCAGCCGATCGGTGTCTGCGGCGCCATCACCCCATGGAATTTCCCGAACTCGATGATCACCCGCAAGGTCTCGCCGGCGCTGGCGGCCGGTTGCACCGTGGTGCTGAAGCCCGCCAACGAGACGCCGCTGTCCGCGCTCGCGCTCGTTGCGCTGGCCGAGAAGGCCGGCGTGCCGAAGGGCGTGTTCAACATCATCACCGGTGATGCGCCGCCGATCGGCAAGGTGCTGTGCGAGCATCCGGCGGTGCGCTTCGTCGGCTTCACCGGCTCGACCGAGGTCGGCAAGATCCTGTACCGGCAGGCGGCGGTCGGCGTGAAGAAGCTTGGCCTCGAGCTCGGCGGCAACGCGCCGTTCGTGGTGTTCGACGACGCCGATATCGATGCCGCCGTCGAAGGCGCCATCGTCTCGAAGTATCGCAACATGGGCCAGACCTGCGTCTGCGCCAACCGTCTCTATGCCCAGGACAAGATCTACGACGCGTTCGTCTCGAAGCTGTCGAAGAAGGTCGCGGAGATGAAGATCGGCGACGGCACGGAGCAGGGCGTGACGCAGGGGCCGCTGATCAACATGGAAGCGATCGAGAAGGTCGAACGGCACATTGCCGATGCGGTGAAGGGCGGCGCCAAGATCGTGACCGGCGGCAAGCGCTCGTCGCTCGGCCGCAGCTTCTTCGAGCCCACGGTGCTGTCGGATGTGCGGCCGGACGCGCTGGTCTCGCACGAAGAGACCTTTGGCCCGCTCGCGCCGGTGATCCGCTTCAAGGACGAGGCCGACGTGATCGCGATGTGCAATGCCTCACCGTTCGGCCTTGCCTCCTACTTCTATTCGCGCGACATCGGCCGCGTCTGGCGCGTCGCCGAGGCGCTGGAGTCGGGCATGGTCGGCGTCAACTCCGGCCTGATCACGACCGAAGTGGCGCCGTTCGGCGGCGTCAAGGAATCGGGCCTCGGCCGCGAAGGCTCGCGCCACGGCATGGATGAATATGTCGAGATCAAATACGTGATGATGGCCGGCGTCTGATCGCCGGGCTGCGTGTCCCTTCGCCCTGGCGGGCGAGGGGACGCATGCCCGTGAATTCATCGATTGTCGTTGTCGATCGCTCCGTCCGCCGGCATTCGCGGTCTGCGACAATTCATCACGACGATTGGATGTATCGCGCGGAGCGCAGCGACGATTGCATCAAGAATCTCTCTAACCTCGAGAGCGTCTGTCGGGCGATCGAACCGCGTACGCGCCTCGCCATTTCAAGGACGGAATAAGCGAAACGCGGAATCTGCCGCATCAATGTCGTCTTGCGCGGCAAGCTTTATCCCCGTCGCTTAGATGCGTTCTAGTTGGCCTCACAACGCATGCTGCTTATGCCCCGGTGGTCGTGCTCGAACCCTGATGATGTTCGAGGCGAAGCCAGGAAGAATCCGGGGACCTCATGCTCGTCAGTTCAAACGCTCCACGCGCATTCCAATTCGCGTGCGCGTCTCTCCTCCTTTCCGCGGTCCCTTCGCTCGCCCAGTCTCCGGAGCAACCACCCGCGAGCAGTGTTGCGCCGCTGCCTCCAGTCGTCGTCACCGCCCCGCAGCATCGAGCCACGCCGGTTCGGAGGCCGTCGTCGTCGCACTCAGTGCGCTCGTCGGCATTGCGTCAGGTGAGCAGGCGCGAGCACGCGACGCAGGCTGCGGCCACGCCGACGGCCGGCGCGCAGCAGGCGGCGTTACCTGTGCCCTATATCGGCGGCCAGGTCGCGCGCGGCGGGCAACTCGGCCTGCTCGGCAACAAGGACTATATGGAGGCCCCGTACAGCCTGACGAGCTACACCGCGAAGACGATCCGCGATCAGCAGGCAACAAGCGTTGCGGAAGTGCTGACCAATTCCGATCCGTCGGTGCGTGCTGCGATCGGCAGCAGCAACCGTTACGACGCATTGACCATTCGCGGCTTCCGGGTCGAGAACAGCGAAATCGCCTTGAACGGACTCTACGGCCTCGTTCCAGCCTACCGCGTCAATCCGGCTCCCATCGAGCGCATTGAGCTGCTCAAGGGGCCGGGTGCCTTTCTCAACGGAATGGCTCCGCAAGGCAGCATCGGCGGCACGGTCAATGTCGTGACGAAGCGGGCGGCGGAGGACATCACGCGCCTGACCGCCGGCTACATCTCGGATGGACGTTTTGGAACGGAGCTGGACCTCGCACGCCGCTATGGCGAACAGAAGGAATGGGGCGTTCGCTTCAACGGCGGGATCGATGGCGGCAACACCACGATCGATCGGCAGTCGGCGCGCAACGGCGTGGGCTCGCTCGGCGTGGACTATCGTGGAGAGCGCTTTCGCTGGTCGGCGGACATCATCTCCCAGGACGACTGGATGAAGGCGGCCCAGCGCGGCTACACGCCCGTGCCCGGCATCGCCATGCCGAGCGCCCCCGATCCGCGTATCAATCTCGCGCAGCCGTTTGACTATGCGCGGTCGCAGAGCCTGACCGGCTTGACCAGGGCCGAATACGATCTCAGCAACAGCGTCACCCTGTTTGGTGCGATCGGCGGCAACCAGTTCCGCTACGACAAGCAGGAAGATCCCGGTGCCACGCTGCTCAACACCGCAGGCGATGCCCTGGGCACGTCACGGTTCCAGACCGGCAAGTCGGAGGGCGCCTCCGGCGAGGCGGGTATACGCGCGCGTTTCGACACGGGTCCTGTCGGCCACGAGGTCGTGGTCAGCGGCAGCGCGCAAAACCGGACGGACTGGCTCGGCCAGACCAACTACGCGACCTACCTGACCAACATCTACAGACCGACCTTGCTGACGACCGCCGGCACGCCGGTATCGACATTCGCGGAGGGCAAGTCCGGCTTCCTCGGGCTGCGTAGCGTCGGTGTTGCCGACACCATCACGACTATGGGGGGCCTGTTGCAGGTGATCGTGGGCGCGCGCCAGCAGCAGGTGATCGCGAACAGCTTCAATCCAGTCAGCGGCCTGGAAACAACGCACTACGACGATAGCGCGACGTCGCCTTCGATCGCCTTGGTGGTGAGGCCGATCAAGCAACTCTCGCTTTATGCCAATTACATCGAAGGGCTGACGCCGGGGCCGACGCCGCCCTCTGGCGCGGTGAATACCAATGCGGTGTTTGCGCCGTTCAAGACGCGACAAGTCGAGGTCGGCACGAAGCTCGATCTCGGAGGCTTCGGTGCGAGCCTTGCGGCGTTCCAGATCAGCCAACCGAGCGGTGTGATCGATCCCGTCACCAAGATCTACAGTCTGGATGGCGAGCAGAGAAACCGCGGTATCGAGCTCAATACCTTCGGCGAGGTCACGCCCGGCGTCCGCGTTCTCGGTGGCGTGACCTGGCTTGATGCCCGGCTTACCCAAACGCAGGGCCACCTCTACGACGGCAATCACGCGATCGGCGCGCCCGACCTGCAGGGCAATCTCGGTGTCGAATGGGATACGCCCTTCGTGCCCGGCCTCACCGCGACGGCGCGCGCCATCTACACCAGCCGGGCCTATGTCAATGCCGACAACGTCCAAAGCGTTCCCGCCTGGGCGACCTTCGACATCGGTGCGCGCTACGCGACGACCCTCGCGGGGCGTCCGACCACCTTCAGGGCGTCACTGACCAATCTGTTCGACAAGCACTACTGGATCGGCAATCCAACCGGTTATGTAATCAGCGGCATGCCGCGGACGCTGTGGCTTTCCATGACAGTGGATTTCTAGCAGAAAAGCCGAGGGCCATCGCGCGCCACACGCTGGTGTGCGGTGGCCGCTCAGTCGTCCCGGCTGTGTTGCGAAAGATCCGCCGCCGATCCGGCGATTGCGTCACACGCCCTTGTCGTTCGGGTTGGCGACGGCATCCCTCAGCGGCGCCGTCATCGGAAAATTCAGGTTCACGTTCTTCGGCGGGATCGGCCGCGTGAACCATTTTGCGTAGAGCTCCTGGAATTCGCCGTTCTTCATCATGGCGACCAGCGTCTTGTCGACCAGCGTCTTGAACTCCGGATCGCCCTTGCGGATGATCAGCCCGTAGGGCTCGGTGCGCAGGCTGTCGTCGATGATGCGCCAGTCCGCAGGGTTGCGGCTGCCGGCGATCAGGCTCGCCAGCAGAATGTCGTCCATCACGAAGGCTTCGCTGCGTCCGGTGGTCAGCGCGAGGAACGATGCGGCGTGGTCCGCCGTCAGGATGTTCTTGGTCTGAAAGTTCTTCTCCTGGGCCCGTGCACTCAACAGTCCGATCGAGGTCGAGCCCGAGGTCAGCGAGACCGGCCGGCCGCCGAGATCCTCAAAGGTCTTGATCGGCGCGTCCTTCTGCACCACCGCGCGGATGCTCGACACGAAGATCGTGTTGCTGAAGGCGACGACCTTCTGCCGCTCCAGCGTATTGGTGGCGGGACCGCAGACGATGTCGATGGTGCCGTTCTCGATCAGCGGGATCTGGGTGGAGAGCTGGATCGGCTGCAGCCTGGTTTGCAGCGCCGGCAGCTTGAGCTCGGCCTTCACCGCATCGACGATCCGGGTGCAAAGGTCCATCGCAAAGCCGACCGGCTTCTGGTTGTCGTCGAGATAGGAGAACGGGACCGAGACGTCGCGGTGGCCGAGCCGGATTTCGCCGGCATCGCGGATCTTGGCCAGGGTGCCGCCGGACGATTGGGCCTGTGCCGGGGTGGACGCCGTCGTCGCAAGAAAAGCTAGGCAGATCAATCGCTTGGTGGCTTGATGCATCGGGCGCTCGCGAACGCTGGTAATGTTGGATACGATGAGGTCAGATTTTATACGTCGGTATTGCATAATCGACAAACTGATTTTATACAATCATGGTCATAGCGGATATCTCGATGCCCGCCGCACAGTGAGAGAGAAGCCGGATGGAGCCCGCAACCGTCACCAGCCATCGAGGGGCCGGACCCCACGGCTCCGCACCGGACGCCGTGCGCGAGGCATTGCGGGCCGCGATCAGCTCGGGCGAGCTCGCGCCGGGATTGCAGCTGCGTCAGGACGAGCTTGCCGCGCGGTTCGGGACCAGCCGCATCCCGGTGCGCGAGGCGCTGCGCCAGCTCGAGGCCGAGGGCTTTGTGACCTTCCTGCCCAATCGCGGCGCGGTGGTCTCGGATCTGTCGATCGACGAGGTGATCGAGCTGCTCGAAATCCGGATCGCGCTCGAATGCCACGCGCTGCGCCTGGCGATCCCGGCCATGGGCGAGATCGATCTCGAGGAGGCGACGAAAATCCTCCGCGCCTACGATGCCGAGCCGGATCCGGCGCAATGGGGCGCCTTCAACTGGAAATTCCACGCCACGCTCTACGCGCCGTGCAATCGCCCGCGCCTGCTCAGCATGATCGAGGCGAATTACGGCCATGTCGGCCGCTTCACCCGGGCGCTGGTATCGCAGGCGACCGGCAAGGAGCGGCCGCAGCGCGAGCATTACCGGCTGCTCGAATTCTGCCGCGACGGCGAGGTCAAGAAGGCGGTCCGGCTGCTGCGCGATCATATCGAGGAGACGCAGAAGACGCTGCGCTCGGCGCAGCGCCAGGCGCTGCGCGATGCAGGCGAGGGTCGCCCTGCCTGATCGTCGTTCAGACAATGTGAATGTTCGCGGGCCGCGCTGCGCGGCCGCAGGAGAGTGCGCGTGAAGACCAATGACGTCGAAATCCTGGTGATCGGTGCGGGCATCGTCGGCATCGCCACGGCCTATTACCTCGCCGTTCAGCACAAACGTTCGCGCCTGTTGATCGTCGACGAAGGTCAGCCGATGGCATTGACCTCGGCGCAGTCGGGCGAGAACTACCGCAACTGGTGGCCGCATCCGACGATGGCCGATTTCACCAACCATTCCACCGACCTGATGGAGGCGATCGCGCGCCGCAGCGACAACCGCATCCACATGACCCGGCGCGGCTATCTTCTGGTCACGCGCGAGGAGAAGCCCGAAGAGCTGCTGCGGCAGCTCCATGCCGGTTACGGCGCGCAGGCCGAAAAGTTGATCCGCATGCATGAGGGCGACGGCCGAGGCTATCTGCCGCCGCATTCGGCGGATTGGCAGAGTGCGCCCGACGGGGTCGACGTCCTGCTCGGCCGCGACCTGATCCAGGTGCATTATCCGAGCTTCGACAAGGAGGTCGCGACCGCGCTGCATATCCGCCGCGCGGGCGACATCAGCGGCCAGCAGCTCGGCCAGTACATGCTGGAGACGATGCGTCCGCTCGGCGCGCAATTCCAGCAGGCCAAGGTGCTCGGCATCGCGAAAACCGACCGCTTTGTCGTCGATGTGCAGGCCGATGGCTCAAGGCAGACCATCAAGGCCGACGTCATCGTCAACGCCGCGGGCCCGTTCGCGGCGCATGTCGCGGCGATGCATGGCGAAGAGCTGCCGATCGTCAATGTGCTGCAGCAGAAGATCGCGTTCGCCGACCGCAACCGCGCGGTCGATCGAAAAATGCCGTTCGCGATCGATCTCGACGGCCAGACGCTGGCCTGGGCTGATGACGAGCGTGAGGCGCTGTCAGCGGCGCCGGAATTTTCGCGTCTGCTGGCGCCGATGCCGGGCAGCATCCATTGCCGGCCCGACGGCGGCGATCACGGCGAGTGGATCAAGCTCGGCTGGGCGTTCAACGCGGAACTGACCACCGAGCCGGTTCGCGAGCCGGAGCTGAATCTCTATTTCCCTGAAGTCGTGCTGCGCGCGGCGAGCCGGCTGCAGCCAAAGCTCGCGCAATATCTCGGCGCGCTGCCGCGCGACCGCGTGCATTACGGCGGGTACTATCCGATGACGCGAGAGAATTGGCCGCTGATCGGCGCTGCGAAGACACCGGGCGTGTTCCTCGCCACCGCGCTCTCCGGCTACGGCACGATGGGCGCCTGCGCCACCGGCGACCTCTGCGCCCGTGCCATCGTCGGCGCGCCCGTGCCGGCCTTCGCCCGCAGCCTTTCGCTCGCGCGCTATCAGGATAAGGCGCTGATGGCTGAACTCGCGGCGAGCGAAAGCCGCGGGTTGCTGTAGCGTATCCGCGTCCTCGCTTCAGCGTCGTAGCCCGGATGGAGCGAAGCGAAATCCGGGACCCATATTGCTGGGGGGCGATAACCCCGGATTTCGCTTCGCTCCATCCGGGCTACACGTTCTCAGCGCCGCAGCACCGCAATGGTGCGATTGGCAAACGTCAGCCGCTCCGCCATCACCGACACGAAATAGGTCAGCAGCTTGTGGCTGAGCTCGGGGTCCTCGTCGCGGATCGCGGCGAACTGGTGGGTGTTCAGCACATAGAGCACGCTCGCCATCTCGGCCTGGATGGTGGCGCTGCGCGGGGCTTGCGAGACGAGGCCCATCTCGCCGATCGTGGTGTAGCGGCCGAGGCTGCGCACTCGGGTCGAGCGGCCGTCCTCGGCGGGCACCATGATGCCGACACGGCCGTCGAGGATGAAGTGCATGGAATCGGCGGCGTCGCCGGCGTGCACGATGACCTCGCCGGCGTCGACCTCGATGCGCTGGCAGCGCCGGATCAGTGCGTCGGCGTCGTTTTCGCTGTCGAGCATCCCCGTGAACCAGCCGCGCAGGTCGGCTTCCTCCTGCGCGAGCTCCTGGTGCTGCGCGATGATCTGGTTCTCGCACCATTCAAGCGCGCGATCGAGCTCGTCGATCACGGTAACACCCTCTGTGATGAAATCGCTGGAGCGCAGCACCTGCTCGGCCTTGGCCGACAGATGCACCAGCACCAGCTCGACGCCGACCTCGTGCGCGCTGCGCTTGATCTGCGCAAAGCTGTAGGCCGCCGACGAATCGACGCCGGTAACGAGCTTGAAATCGAACAGCAGATAGCGGCACTCCGGGTGCTCGCGCAGCAGCGCCTTGACGTGCTGGTACAGGCGGTTGGCGGAGCCGAAGAACAGATAGCTTTGCAGGGTCAGGCCCTGGATCTTGCCGCCATGGGCCGACAACACCTCGCGGTCGTCGCGCGAGCGATCCAGCGAGCTGCGATATTCCGAGCCGTCGAAACCGTATTTGATCGCCTCGACCCGCGCCGCGCTGAGCGCAAAGGTGGCGCAGCCGATGATGATGCCGATCAGGATGCCGGGCACGAAGCCCCAGGTCACGATGATGGCGATGATCGCGAGCAGCGACACATATTCTGTCTGCGACAGCCGCTTGCGCGATTCGATTATCCATTTATGCAGCTGGTCGGCGCCGAGATAGATCAGGAGGCCGCCGAGCACGAATTTCGGCATGTAGCCGAGCAGCTGCGGCGCCACCGCTAGCATCAGCAGCGAGATCGCAGCGACCGTCAGCCCCGAGAGCCGGCCGCGTCCGCCGCTGGAGAAATTCAGGATCGAGCGGCTGACCGAGATGCAGCCGGCATAGCCGGCCAGCGCGCCGGTCAGGATGTTGGCGAAGCCGGTGATATTGAGCTCGCGCTCGAGATTGGCCTCGCGATGTACCGCGACCTCGATGCCGGTGGTGTTGAACAGTGTACTCGCCGCGGTGACGAACACGACGGCGATCATGTTGCCGAGCAGGTCCGGCACCGCCGACCACGGATATTGCGCAAGCTCGGCCATGTGCCACGGCAGCATGAAGGTCGATGCCGGCGGCGGCTCGAAGGTCCAGCCGGTCAGATGCGCTTCCTCGGGCGTGATGCCGATGATCCAGAATACGAGGTGCGCCACGATCACGCCGCCGATCAGGATGATCGGCAGACCGAACGGGGTGCGCGAGCGATGCCAGGTCAGATACAGCACCAGCGCCATCGCGCAGGCGGCACTGAGCTCGGAGATCGTGATGATGTTGGTGAAGTGGAAGAGGGTGCCGAGCTGCACGGGGTAGCCGGTGATCACCCTGATCGCGCCCAGCACGATCAACAGGCCGGTTGCCCCGAGGAATCCGCCGACGACAGGGTAAGGCACATAGCGGATGGCGCGGCCGAACCGTGTCAGCCCGAGGCAGCACAGCACGATGCCGGTGACGATGGTCGAGAGCCCGAGCGTGATCAGCACCGGCGCGAGCAGCGGCGCCGTCGGATTGGCGGCACTGACGCGCTCGACCAGAGAGGCCATCAGGATTCCCGTCACTGCCGCGGTGGAGGTGTCGGGGCCGGCGACCGCGAAGGGCAGCGAGCTGCCGAGTGCGATGAAGGTCGCGAGCACTGCCGAGGAAATGAATGTCGCCGCGACGCCGTATGACAGATAGGGCGACAATGGCCCGGCGAAGATCAAGAGCGCGTAGGACAGGCCGAACGTGATGCCGAGCACACTGGCAGCGCCGCCGCCGAGCACGTCGTGCATGGCCCGCCGCGTTTGCGAGCCGAAATAAAGCGATCGACTAATCACGTTAAAATATGTCCTGAACTTTCGCCGCCAGTCGTAGACGAGCCCGGCGCAGGACGACAACAGGATTTTTGTGACAACCAATTCTCAACGCGCGCATTTCGCTTCTCGCGCAGAGCAAGCGAAACCCAGCGCCGCGGAAATGGCTCGGACCTCCCCTTGAAAAGGGGAGGTCGCTTTGCTCGTCAGAGCAGAGCGGGTGGGGATCTGCTCTCTCCGCACAGAGCGTCGCCTGCGGCTGACCCCCATCCCGGCCTTCCCCCTTTCAGGGGGAAGGAGAAGGCTAGCGAGACGCGATCTTCAGCCGTGGCCGCCCTCACTGCCGAAGGCGCCGTGACGGCCGACGCCGGAGGCAAAGCGCGCCGCGCCCGACAGCGTTTCGCCCGAGGCGATCACGTCGAGCCCGCCGCGCATCTCGTTTCTGATCGCCTCTTCCTCCTCGAGATCCCACTGCCGCAGCGCCGACAGCCGGTCGGCGCGCAGGCAGGTCTGCGGGAATTTCGCGATGTCCTTGGCAAGCGCAATGGCGTGGGCGCGGGCCTCGCCCTTCGGCACCAGCCGGTTCGCGAGCCCCATCCGGTGGGCTTCAGCGCCGCCGACCGGGCGTCCGGTGAGGATCAGGTCGATGGCTTGGGAATGGCCGATCAGTCGCGGCAGGCGGATGGTGCCGAGATCGATCAATGGCACGCCGAAGCGGCGGCAGAACACGCCGAAGGTTGCGTCCTCGGCCACGACACGCATGTCGGCCCACAGCGCGAGCTCCATGCCGCCGGCGACCGCAAAGCCTTCGATCGCGGCGATCACCGGCTTCGACAGCCGCAGCCGGCTCGGTCCCATCGGCGCGATCGTGTCGTGGCCGCCGACCTCGCGCTTTTTCTCGGGATCGCCCGCCGCCACCGCCTTCAGATCGGCGCCGGCGCAGAAATAGCCGCCCGTGCCGGTGAAGACCGCGACGGATGCGCTCGCGTCCGCATCGAAGGCGAGAAACGCGTCATACAGCTTGCGCGCGGTGGCGCCATCGACGGCGTTGCGGTTGTGCGGACGGTTGATCGAGATGATGGTGACGGGACCGTCGCGTTCGACGAGCACGGTATCGGCATCGGACATGGGGCGCTCCCTGGGCTGTTCTTGTTGTGCCCGGAGAGTGGCATCAGAGGTGAGTTCGTTGCAACACCTCAGCCGTCATTGCGAGGAGCGTAGCGACGAAGCAATCCATGCCTCGGCTTGTGGCGCCATGGATTGCTTCGCCGAGCCTGTCATCGGGCGCGCCTTCGCGCGACCCGTTGGCTCGCAACGGCGCTGCAGCTAAACCTTCAGCTCGCTTCCCGTCACGCGGCGATACGCTTCCAGATACCGCTTGCTCGTCGCATCCACCACGCCGGCCGGCAGCGGCGGGGCCGGCGCGTCGCCGTTCCAGCGACCGGCGCGGCGCTCGACGTCGAGATAGTCGCGCAGTGGCTGCTTGTCGAAGCTCGGCTGCGACTGGCCAGGCTTGTAGGCATTGACCGCCCAGAACCGCGACGAATCCGGCGTCATCACCTCGTCGATCAGGATGATGCGGCCGTCCTTGTCGCGGCCGAACTCGAATTTGGTGTCGGCGATGATGATGCCGCGGGCGCGGCTGGTCTGCTCGCCGTAGCTATAGACGTCGCGCGCCATCTTCTCCAGCGTCGCAGCGACGTCGGCACCGACGATCTCGCGCACCCGCGCGACCGTGATGTTCTCGTCATGGCCGGCCTCGGCCTTGGTCGCCGGACTGAAGATCGCGGGCTCGAGCTTCTGGCTTTCGACCAGGCCGGCCGGCAGCTTCTCGCCGGCAAGCGTGCCATCGGCCGCGTATTCCTTCCATGCCGAGCCGGAGATGTAGCCGCGGATCACGCATTCGATCGGGAACACGGTGGTGCGCTTGCACAGCATCGCGCGGCCGAGGATGTCGGCGCGATGATCCTTCAGTTCAGGCACCGCGCGGATGATCTCGTCGGCATCGGCGCTGATCATGTGATGCGGCACGGTGCCCTCGAGCTGCCGGAACCACCAGGCGCTGATCTGGGTCAGCACCGCGCCCTTCATCGGAATGGTTTCCGCCATCACCACGTCGAATGCCGAGATGCGATCGGTGGTCAGCAGCAACACGCGATCGTCGCCAACGGCGTAGATATCGCGCACCTTGCCGCGGCCGATCCGGGGCAGGGGCAAATCGCTGGATAGCATCGCGGTCATGGGCGAGGGTCTTTCTAGGTGGCTTTGCAAAGACGAGCGCCCGCACGAGGCGTGCGGGCGTTCGAGGTTATCACAGGAAATAGCTCACTCCGGTAGCGGAATGAACTCGTGTTCGTGCGGAACCTGCGCGAAACGCCCGGTTTTCCAGTCCTGTTTGGCCTGCTCGATCCGCTCCTTGGATGACGAGACGAAATTCCACCAGATGTGGCGCGGCCCTTCCAGGGCGTCGCCGCCGAGGAACATCATGCGGGTCGGCCGCAGCGTCTTGACGGTGATGCGGTCGCCGGGCCGGAAGATCAGGAGCCTCGGCCCCTCGTGGCGGTCGCCCGCGATCTCGACCTCGCCGTCGACGAGGTAGATCGCGCGTTCCTCGTGATCGGGGTCGAGCGGCACCGAGGTGCCGGCCTTTGCGGTCACCTCGGTGTAGAACCAGGGCGAGACCATGCTGACCGGCGAGGTGATGCCGAACGCGGAGCCTGCGATGATGCGCGCGGTGAAGTCGCGCTCGGAGATCATCGGCAGATCGCCGGCGCCATAGTGCTGGAACGACGGCGCGATCTCCTCCTTGCCCGCCGGCAGCGCGATCCAGCTTTGCAGGCCCAGCATCTTCTGGCCGTCGCGGCGCTGCACGTCGGGGGTGCGCTCGGAATGCGCGATGCCGCGGCCCGCGGTCATCAGGTTCATCGCGCCGGGCTGGATCTCCTGGATGTTGCCCTCGCTGTCGCGGTGCATGATGCTGCCGTCGAACAGATAGGTGACGGTGGCGAGCCCGATATGCGGATGCGGCCGCACGTCCATGCCCTTGCCGGCGAGATACTGCACCGGCCCGAAATGGTCGAAGAAGATGAAGGGCCCGACCATCTGCCGCTTGCCGTGCGGCAATGCGCGGCGCACCGCAAAGCCGTCGCCGAGATCGCGGGTGCGCGGCACGATGATCAGATCCAGCGCGTCGCAGGTCTTGGGATCGCCGAGTTCGGGATCGGTCGAGGGCTGCCAACTCATGTCGGACTCCTTACAGTAGTGTAGCGATGATACTCTCTTGCCGTGATCATACTCTCTATCCGTCGTCCCGGCCAAGCCAACGGGTCGGCGCGAAGCGCCGCCCGATGACAGGCTCCGCGCGAGCCGGGGCCCATAACCACCGATGCTAGTCTTGCGAAGGCTGGGGCCCCAGCCCTGCTCATCAAGTGTTATCGGTGGTTATGGGTCCCTGCTTTCGCAGGGACGACGAATTACTTGTGGCTTGCACCTGCTCTCGATGGCAGCAAGTTCAAACTTGGAAACCGGAGACAGTCATGGTTTCTCTGATCAAGCCAGGCGCAAGTCTGCTGCAGGTCGACGGTCCCGTGATCGAGACCGCGCGGCTCATCCTGCGGCCGTGGCGCGCATCGGATATTGCTGGGAACACGCGGATGCTGTCCGATCCCGAGACGGCGCGCTTCATTACGCCGGATCACCAGCCGGTCACGTCTGAGCTGAAGGGCTGGCGCAATGCCGCCGTCATCTCGGGCCACTGGGCGCTATACGGCTTCGGCATGTTCGCGGTGGAGGAGAAGTCTTCCGCCCACTACATCGGGCGCGTCGGCCCGTATTATCCGCCGGAATGGCCGGGCTTCGAGGTCGGCTGGGGCATTGCCAAAGAGCACCGCGGCAAGGGCTACGCGGTGGAGGCGGCGCGGGCCGCGATCGATTGGGTTTTCGACAACTTCACGGTCGACCGCATCATCCATTGCATCGATCCGGCCAACGCAGCTTCCCAGGCCGTGGCGCGGCGGCTCGGTGCCGTGAATGAGGGGCCGAGCCAGCTCGAGGGTGATGTCGTCGATATCTGGGTGACGTCGCGTCAACGCTGGCAGCGCCGGCCATCTTGAAAAACCACGTCCGACCGACGATTGTCCGGCGATGACATCGGCTGCTTCACATTGGCCTGCACTTGAACTCTGCCTGCGCAGCGCCAGCGTGGCGCTGCTGCTGGTGCTCGCCGCCTTGCTGATCACTGATTTTCGCAAGGCGCTTGCCGGGCGCCTTGCGGCCGCTTTCGCGCTCGGTTCGGCCGCGCATGCGGTGACTGCGTCGATCGGTGCCGGGCCGCCGGTCTCGGACTGGCATGCGCCCCTGATCGCGCTCTCGACCGGCGATATCGTGGTGTTCTGGCTGTTCACGCGCGCGCTGTTCGATGACGCGTTTGTGCTGCGCTGGTGGCACGGCCTGATCTGGGCCGCGGTCGTGGCCTACAGCTTCGTCAGTTGCATGTGGATTGCACCCGCCGGTCACGCGCGGCTCGCGATCACCATGGTCAATTCGCTCACGCTCGTGTTCGTTGCGCTCGCGGTGGGGCAAACCATCGGATCATGGTCGGCGGATCTGGTCGAGCGCCGCCGCCGTGTCCGCGTCTTCATCGTCGCCGCGTCTGCGCTGTACGGCGGATTCAATGCGCTGCTTCAGATTGCCTATGCCGGCAGCCGCGTGACCGTGGAATGGGCCAACCTGGTGAACGCGGCCGTGCTCACCGCCATCGTGGCCGCAATCACCTGGGCGATGATGCGCGTCGACGGCGCCGACCTGTTCACGGTGCCGGCGGAGGCCGTCGTGCCGACGAAGCCGGCCGCGGCCGAGGAGGCGGCCGACCGCAAGCTGGTCGATGCCCTGATGCGGCTGATGGCGGACGAGCGGATCTACCGCCATGACAACGTCACCATCGGCGCGCTGGCGACCCGGTTGAAAATCCCCGAATATCGTCTCCGACGGCTGATCAACCAGCGGCTCGGCTACCGCAACTTCAATGTCTTCTTGAACAACCACCGGATCGAGGAGGCCAAGGCGGCGCTCGCCGATCCTTCCCAGGCCGAAGTCCCGGTCATCACCATCGCCATGGATGCCGGCTTCCAGTCGCTCGGCCCCTTCAACCGCGCCTTCAAGGCGACAACCGGCGTGACCCCGACAGAGTACCGGAAGCTGAAGGCAAGCGCGGTGTAGATGTCCTGCTTGCGGCGGATACCGCTGCACCCTCTCCCCTTGTGGGAGAGGGTGGATTCGATGCGGTAGCATCGAAGCCGGGTGAGGGGTTTGTCTCCTCGGATAGAGACCCCTCATCCGTCGCGGACTTCGTCCGCGCCACCTTCTCCCACAAGGGGAGAAGGTAAGGGGCGTCGTGATTACAGGCCCTTGTAATCGCTGTAGAATTCCAGAATCGACCAGTCGCCTCCAATCCTCGGCCAGCCCGATTTCCAAATCCGGCGAGCGCTCTCCCGCCACCTGCGGCCTGATCCGGCCACGCGCCCATTGCGCCATGCCGGAGGATCCCGTGACCCGTCGAAAGCTCTTTCTCATTCTCGCCGCCACCACCGCCTTCGGTGCGTTGGCGCTGTCCGCCGCCCGCGCCCGCGATGTGCCTGAGGTCGCGACCGGCTTTGTCGCCAATGTGATCTGCTCGGAGACTTTCGTCAGCGGGCTCGACCCCAGGCGAAATCTGACCGAGACCACGGACGCGATGCCGGGCGCCGGCCTGATCACCTGGGCGATGGACACCGAGGTCGACCTCGATCGCAAGGATGTCACCGTGACGCTGTTCGGGCTCGGCCGCAGCCATGCGGTCTATCGCGAGGGCATGGGCTGCACGCTCGAACATGGCGAGACGCTGGGCGAGACTGCGTTGACGCCTTTGAGGCCGCAGGCCGCGCAGCTGCCCGAGATCGCCGGCCCCGCGCTCGTCGCGCCGCAAACCCCGCAGCTTGCGGCCGCGCTCGACCGCGCCTTTGCCGAGCCCGCGGAGCCGCCGTTCCGCCACACCCGCGCTGTCGTCGTGATGAAGGATGGCCGCATCGTCGCCGAGCGCTACGCCAACGGCATCGGCATCGACACGCCGCTGCTCGGCTTCTCCATGAGCAAGTCGGCGATCACGGCCCTGATCGGAATCCTCGTCCGCGAGGGCAGGCTGACGCGCGACCAGCCGGTCCCGATCGCGGCCTGGCGGAATCCCGACGATCCGCGCCACGCGATCACGGTCGACGAGCTGTTGCGCCACACCGCAGGGCTTGCGCTCGGCAGCTCGCTGCAGGCGTCGCTGGCATCCGTGCTCGAGCCGGTCAACCGCATGAAGTTCATGGAATCGGATATGGCCGCCTTCGCCGAGAGCGCTCCGCTGGAGAGCGCGCCCGGCCGGGTCTGGAACTATCACGACGGCAACTACCTGATCCTCTCGCACCTGATCCGCAACGCCGCCGGCGGGCATGCGACTGATGTGATGCGCTTCGCGCGTGAGGAGCTGTTCGGACCGCTCGGCATGCGCAATGTCGTGATGCAGTTCGATGCTGCGGGCACGCCGGAAGGATCGGGCGCGATGATGGCGAGCGCGCGCGACTGGGCGCGCTTGGGTCAGCTCTATCTCAATGACGGCGTGGTTGGCGGCAAGCGCATCCTGCCAGAGGGCTGGGTGAAGTACTCGGCATCGCCGACGCCGAATGCCTGGGTCGGCTATGGCGCGGGCTTCTGGACCAATCTCGGCGACAGCTTTGGCGCTCGCTTCCGTGTCGAGCACGGCTGGCCGCGCGATGCCTTCTTCGCCAAGGGCACGATCGGGCAATATGTGATTATCGTGCCGTCGCAGCACATCGTCATCGTCCGCCTCGGCCGCTCGCCGAACATGCCGCCCGAGGCGGACGGTGTGTTCGATCTGGTCCGTGACGTCGTCACAGCGACGTCTGCAAGTGCGCGGCTCGCGGGCGGCAATTCACCGGCATGTCACACAACACCCGCGCGATCGTGAATTGAATCTCGGCCTCCGGAATTTTCTGATGCTGTGGCGCATCTCGCGAGGAGGCGCGCCATAGTTTCTTGAAGCACGCGTCAACCGGAGACCATCATGCCGAAAGCCTATTGGATCGTGCACGTCACGGTTCACGATGAAGCCCGCTATCCCGAATATCTCGCCGCCGCGATGCCGGTGTTCGAAAAGTACGGCGCCAATTTCATCGTGCGCAACGGCCCCTATGACGTGATGGAAGGCGCAACGCGCCAGCGCAACTTCGTCATCGAATTCAGGGACCGCGCCACCGCGATGGAATGCTACACCTGCCCTGAATATCAGGCCGCGAAGGCGATCCGGCAGAAATACTCGGAGGGGGATTTTGTGATTATCGATGGAGCGGAGTAGGACGCGCCGTCATTCCAGGGCATGCGAAGCATGAGCCCGGAATCCATTTCGCCACGCGGGCGATGACACCGCGCTGTTTGACTTCTTGAATTACGACGCATCCCCGCCGTCGTCGTCCCGGCGAAGGCCGGGACCCATTACCCCAAATGAGACTTGTTGCGCGACGCTGGGGCCACGATCCCGTTCATGATCAAATGCGGTGGTTGATGGTGTGGACGGCCCCCTACGGCATCAGTGTGCCAGAATGAGGTTGTCTAGATCTCATACAAGGGAGCCGTCCGTGAACCAGATTATCCGCATTGGGATTGATACGTCGAAGTATATTTTTGTGCTGCATGGGGTTGATGCGGCGGAGCAGGTGGTGCTGCGCAAGAAGCTGTCGCGCAAACAAGTGCTGGAGTTCTTCGCCAAATTGCCGCCGACTGTGATCGGGATGGAGGCCTGCGGGGCTTCGCAACATTGGGCGCGTCAGCTTTCCAAGCTCGGTCACGAGGTGAAGCTGATGGCACCGCAATTGGTCAAACCCTACGTGATGCGGAACAAGAATGACGGGCGGGATGCAGAAGGCCTGTGTGAAGCGATGAGCCGGCCGAGCATGCGCTTCGTGCCGGTGAAGACGGCCGAGCAGCAGGCCGCGCTGATGCTGATGGGTGTCCGCGACGGATTGATCGTCCGGCGCACCCAGCTGACCAATACGATACGCGGCCACGCGGCGGAGTATGGCCTGATCGCCCCCAAGGGACTGGACGCGATCGAACCCCTGCTGGTGCGGATTGCGCAGGACGAGACGCTTCCGGTTCTGGCGCGCGAGCTGTTTGTGGTGCTGGGCCGGGAGCGCGTCAGGCTCGAGGGTGAGTTGGAGGCGGTTGAGGCCAAGCTGATGGCCTGGCACCGCGCCGATGCCACGGGCCGGCGCTTGGCTCAGATCCCCTCGGTCGGTCCGATCGTTGCAACCGCGCTGGTGATGAAGACACCTGATCCGCGCACGTTCCGTTCTGGTCGTCATTTTGCGGCCTGGCTGGGATTGACACCCAAGGACCACTCCACCGCTGGCAAGACCAGGCTTGGCAAGATCACGCGGGCTGGCGATGAGAACTTGCGCCGTCTGCTGGTGGTCGGGGCCACAGCGGTGATCCAGCAGGCCAGGCGGGGACGCGGTCATCACTCGCGCTGGCTGCTGGCCCTGATCAAGCGCAAGCCGCCGAAGCTTGCGGCCGTGGCGCTCGCCAACAAAGTGGCCCGTATCGCCTGGAAGCTGATGGCAACGGGCGAGAGTTACGAGGCGGCACGGATGAATCCCATGACAGCCGCCGCCTAATCGATTAGCCGGCGGGCTCGCTCGCCGGCCGACCGGAGCTGCAAGAGCAGATGGAGCGATCGATCGAGCAACGATGCGAGACAGTCCGCAGGACCCATCGGCCGCCAACAGGCCGCGTGGTTGTTTGGAACTCGCATCGCGCAAACCATCTTGGCCAGCGATCCATTCGATCGCACCCAACAGGCCGGACATATGGATGCAAGCGATCCGATCTCACCAAACAGCTCTTGTGCCACGGGGGCCGTCCACATATGGGTCCTGGCTTTCGCCAGGACGACAGCTGTGGGCGTGGCGTGCAGCCTGCGCCTCGACGCCCCGCCTACTGCCTTCCCAGCTGCGTTGCCTTCTCCACGCGATCGAAGCGTTCCAGCGTCAGGATGGCGTCGGCGAGCTGGTCGGCGCGCTTGTCGAGCACCGGGCGAGCCAGCGTCAGGAATTTCTGCTGCATCGCCTTTGCGTCGGGGAAGAAGAGGTCGGCTCGCCGGAGGGATCGGCGTAGAGGCGCTCATGGGTACCGTCGTCTGTCGTGATCGAGACGCGGGCGCCGAACGGATGGGTGCGGCCGACCTCGAGCCGGTCGTCCTGCACCACGTCGAACTTGTCGGCGAGCGCGTCGATGGCCTTGTCGCCCAGCCGGTCGTAATCGTCCCAGCCGAAATGGCCCTGGTCGAGCGCGATCGCGCCGGTGAAGAACATCGAGAACTGGCCGCCGACCACCGAGGTCGGGTGGCGCTTGGTGGCGGCGTCGCCGGTCAGCGTGATGCCGTTGCGGTGCAGGCCGATCTCGACCTTCCTGATCTGGTCCGGCGTCAGATTGTGCTCGCGTCGCATCGCGATCAGCGCGTCGATCGCGGCGTGAGTGTAGCGGCAGCTCGGATACGGCTTCACGCCGATCTTCAGCGTCTCATAGGTGTGGCCCAAGTCCGCCACCGCCTTGTCCGGATGAGCGTCATCGGTATAGCCGACCAGAAGGCCGTGCTTGCCTTCGACCGACTCGCTCGAGCCGATGAAGTCGTTGCGCGCCAGGGTCGCGGCGATCACGCCGTTCATCGCGGCGGCGCCGACCTGGTAGCGCTTGTTCCAGGCGCCGTTGACCAGGAATTGCAGCGAGCCCGCGGCCTGGCTGCCGGAGACGCCGAAAGCGGAGACGATCTGCTCCTTCGACAACCCGAATAGCTTGGCCGCCGCCGCGGCGGCGCCATAGGTGCCGGCGGTCGCAGTCGGGTGGAAGCCGCGGGCGTAATGCGAGGTCGGGTCGAGCGCGTTGCCGAGCCGACAGCACACCTCATAGCCGGCGACGATCGCGGTCAGCACGTCGCGGCCGGAGGCGCCGACCATCTCGCCGACCGCGAACGCGGCGGGCACCACCGGTGCGCTCGGATGCAGCGAGGAATCGGCATGGGTGTCGTCGAAGTCGAGCGAATGGCCGAGCGCGCCGTTGAGCAGCGCCGCGACCGCCGGGGTCCAGGTCTTGGTGTCGCCGAATACGGTGGCTTCGCCCTTGCCGTCGAGCGCCAGCGCCTCCAGCATCTTCATCAGCGACGGCGTCGATTCCGCATCGCGCCGGGCGCGGATGGTGCTGCCGAGGAAATCCAGCGTCAAAACCTTGGCGCGCTCCAGCACCTCCGGCGGAATGTCGGAATATTTCAGGTCGGCGACGTAGGCGGCGAGCGTTGCGGTTTCGTGGGCCATCGTGTTTCCTCAATTTTGCGGCGCAGGGTAGGCGGGCAGGTCAGGCCTTTCAAGCCACCTTGCCGCCGCGGGCAGCTGCCATGCTCCAAATCGGTTAGCTTCAGGTCGGTTAGCTTCAAGTCATGTAACACGGGCCTTTCCTTTGATTGCGGATCACGGTGCATGAGGACCTTCGCAAAACGCATGTTCGACCAGCTCTGGGCTCGCAAGACGCAGCTGGCGCTGGCGGTCCGGATCGCGTCCGCCGGCGTGGCGGCCTATACCATCGCGCTGGCGTTCAACCTGATGCTGCCGCTCTGGGCGGTGCTGACCTCGCTGATCGTGACCCAGATGAGCGTCGGCCGCTCGCTGAAGGCCAGCCGCGACTACATGCTCGGTACCATCGGCGGCGCCGTCTATGGCGGCGCGATCGCGGTGCTGATCCCGCATTCCGGCGAGGGCAGCCTGCTGGCGCTGCTGGTGCTGGCGATCGTGCCGCTGGCCTTCATCGCCGCGCTCAATCCGAGCCTGAACTCTGCGACCGTGACGGCAGTGATCGTGCTGCTGCTGCCGACGATGCATCACTCCAACCCGCTGGATTCCGCGATCGACCGCGTCCTCGAGGTGACGGTCGGCGCGCTCACCGGGCTTTTGATCTCGTTCCTGGTGCTGCCGTCGCGCGCGGTCAGTCAGATCAGGGTCAATGCATCGAACCTGCTGGAGCTGCTGTCGGCGGCGTTCGCCGAATTGCTCGCCGGCCTGACCCGCGGCCTCGACAACGACGCGCTGCACCGGATCCAGGACGGCATCGGCACCGCGGTGAGCAATCTGCACGCGACCGGCCTCGAGGCCGAGCGCGAGCGCTCGATGCATCTGTCGTCGGGACCGGACACCGGGCCGTTGCTGCGAACCATCCAGCGGCTGCGGCACGACGTCGTGATGATCGGGCGTGCCTGTGTGGTGCCGCTGCCGGCCGATATCCAGGCGAGGCTGGCGCGGCCATTGGCCGACGTCAGCAAGGCGATCGTGACTTACATGGTGGCGGTCGCGACCGCGTTGCGCGCCGGCAGCGGCCCGGCCGACATGGTGCCGGTCGATGCCGCGCTGCATGCGTATAGCGAGGAGGTCGCCGCGGTGCGAAGGGATGGGCTGATCCGTGGCCTGCCGGTCGATGCCGCCGAGCGCTTCTATGCGCTTGGCTTCTCGCTCGACCAGATGCGGCAGAATCTCAACGACCTCAAGCGCTGCCACGGCAATTGGTGTACCAACGCCGAGGCCTCCGAGAAGATCGTCGCCGACACGCCGGAGAAGAGCGCGGCTTGAGATCGAGTAGTAGTTCAGCCTCCGGCCTTGCGCAGCATCGCGGGCACGATCAGGCGGTGGAACGGCAGGATTACCGCGAGATAGGCGCGCCCGAACCAGTTGTGGGTGAGCACCAGCGAGGTCGCGGTGATGCTGCGCACAGCTCCCGCGGAGGCGACGTCGACGACGAGCCTGAAGTCGAGATGCTTGTCGTTGAAGCCCGCGACCAGCCGCTCCGGCGTCTCACTGACCACCGGAAAGATCCCGATCATGTCGCGTGTCGCGCCGTCGGCTGCGCCCGAGGTTTTCAGGCCAAGCGGCGCGACGATGAAATTACGCAGGGCAAGCAGCCATTCGATCCAGCGCGGCTGCCGCGCCACCATCGCCTCGGCGGCGTGCCGCGCATCGAGGTCGGGGCGCGCGGTCGCGATGCGGAACGCGTCGACGAACTGCGCGCCGGCGAGCAGCGCGGCGGAATCCACGTTCGGCGTGACCTCGTCGACCCTCATTTGCCCAGTCTGCGTGCCAGCAGGCGGAAACGCAAGACAAGGAGGGTCGCATAGACCGCCGTCCCGAGCGACAGCCCGATCCAGACACCGGCGGCGTCGAGCTTCACCCAGAAGGCGAGCGCGGAGGCCGACGCGAAGCCGATCAGCCAATAGCTGATGACGGCGAACAGCAGCGGCACCTGGGTGTCGTTCATGCCGCGCAGCGCGCCCGCGGTGGTGGTCTGGATGCCGTCGGCGATGAAGAAGGTCGCCCCGATCAACAGCAGCGCCGCGGTGAGCTGCGCGGTGGTGTCGGAGGCCTCGCCGAGGAACAGCGCTGCGATCTCGAAGCGCGCCAGGATCACCGCGAGCGTCATGACGCTCATGAAGATCCCGCTGAGCGCGATCGCGACAAAGCCGGCACGCTGCACAGCGTCGGTATCGCGGCGGCCAACGGCCTGGCCGACCCGCACGGTGGCGGCCATGCTGACGCCGAACGGCACCATGAACAGGATCGCCGCGATCTGCAGCGCGATCTGGTGCGCGGCCAGCGCCGTGGTGCTGATCAGCCCCATCAGCAGTCCGGCCGCGCCGAACAGGCCGTATTCCAGCAGGAAGGCGATCGAGATCGGCGCGCCGACGGCGACCAGCTTGCCCATCAGCGGCCAGTCGATGCGCCAGACGCGGCTGAATACGTGGTACTTGCGGAACGGGCGGCGGCGCGCCGCGAACCACACGCCGGCAAGGAAGGTGCCGAGATTGACGATCGTGGTCGCAAGTCCGGCGCCGAACATGCCGAGTTCGGGCATGCCCCATTTGCCGTAGAGCAACAGGTAGACCATCAGCGCATTGGCCGGGATCGCCGCGAGCGTGATCCATAGCACCGGCTCCGGCCGGTTCACCGCGCTCATGAAGCCGCGGAGCGCGATGAACCACAGCGCCGGCAGGATGCCCCAGGCGAGACCGAACAGATATTGCTGCGCCAGATGCGCGGTGGCCTGGGTCTGGCCGAGCGCGAGCAGGATGCGCTCACCCTGGAACGGCAGCGCCATCAGCGGCAGCACCATGAAGAAGCCGGCCCACAGGCCGACGCGGAGCGCGCGCCGCATCACGCGGGGGTTGCGCGCGCCGAACGCCTGCGCGGCAAGGGGCGAGACCGCCGACATCATGCCCATGCCGATGGTGAAGCTGACGAAATACACGGTGTGCGCCAGCGCGGCGGCGGCGACGTTTTCGCTGCCGAGCCGGCCGATGAAGGCGAGATCGGTCGTCATCATCGCGATCTGCCCGAGCTGCGTCAGCGCGAGCGGCACCGCGAGCTTCAGCGTTTCCGCGAGCTCGGCCGTGAGCAGGTTGCGAGGGACGACAACGGCCGCGTTCGGCGCGGCCGGGTCGATCTTGTCGATGCAGGTCATGACGGCACGCTTAGCACGGCAAACCGGCCGGAAGGATGGCCAAGTTGCGCAAACGCGACGATCTCACGCAGAGGTCGTCGCGTCCCAGATTGTCAATTGAGACCGGAAGACCGCTTTACACTTTTCCGGATCGGGCCCGGATCACGATCGCGCGGGAATCCGCTTGATCTTGGCCCCGAGGGCGTTGAGCCGCTCATCGATCCGCTCATAGCCGCGCTCGATCTGGTCGGCGTTGTTGATGGTGGAGGTGCCCTCGGCACACACCGCGGCCAGCAGCATCGCCATACCGGCCCGGATGTCGGGCGAGTTCATCGGCGCGCCGCGCAGCCGGCTGGGGCCGGCGACGATCGCGCGGTGCGGGTCGCACAGCACGATGCGGCCACCCATCGCGATCAGGTTGTCGACGAAGAACATCCGGGATTCGAACATCTTCTCGTGCATCAGGATGACGCCGTCGCACTGCGTCGCGGTGACGATCGCGATCGACATCAGGTCGGCCGGGAAGGCCGGCCAGGGCTGGTCCTCGAGCTTCGGCACATGGCCGCCGAAATCGTCCTGGATCTTCATGGTCTGGCCGGACGGGACGACGAGGTCGTCGCCCTCGACGCCGCAGACGATGCCGAGCCGCTCAAAGCCCATCCGGATCGAGCGCAGATGCTCGACGCCGGCGCGCGCGATGCGCAGCGGCGAGCGGGTCACCGCGGCGAGCCCGATCAGCGATCCGACCTCGATATGGTCGGGCTGGATCGCGAAAGTCGTGCTGCCGAGCGTTGCCGGCCCGTGCACGATGATGGTGTTGGTGCCGACACCTTCGATCCTGGCGCCGAGCGCGATCAGGAAATTGGCGAGGTCCTGCACATGCGGCTCGGAGGCCGCGTTGCGCAGATAGGTGGTGCCGCGGGCGGCGACCGCGGCGACCAGCGCGTTCTCCGTCGCGGTGACGCTGGGCTCGTCGAGGAACACGTCGGCGCCCTTCAGCCGCGTGGCGCGGAATTCCAGCCGGTGCGTCGCGGTGACGGTGGCGCCGAGCTGCTCGAAGGCCAGGAAGTGCGTGTCGAGCCGGCGGCGGCCGATCACGTCGCCGCCGGGCGGCGGCAGCGCGACCTCGCCGCAGCGGGCGAGCAGCGGGCCTGCGAGCAGGATCGAGGCGCGGATGCGCGCGCACAGCGCCGGATCGAGATCGGCGGCGCGAATCTCCTTGGCATGAATCTGCAGCGTGTTGCGCTCGGTCCATTCGGCGGTGGCGCCGACCGAGCGGCACAATTCGACCAGCGTTTCGGTGTCGCGGATGCGCGGCACGTTGGTCAGTGTGACCGGATGCTCGGTGAGCAGTGCCGCGGCGATGATCGGCAGCGCGGAGTTCTTGTTGCCCGACGGCTCGATGGTGCCCGAAAGGCGGCGGCCGCCTTCGACGATGTATTGGATCGGCGGCACGCGGAATGTCCCCTAACGCATCATTCAGACTGGGCCGTTGGAAATTCCACAACGGAATCAACGGCCGTCCGGCACCGTAACACAACTTCCGGCGCAGCTTCCACACGAAAGGTAGCGCCGCGCCGGCGCCGAGAAGTGCACGCCCGCCCGGCCGTGCGCAGAACCCTAGATGTCGATGGTGGCGCTGAGCGAATTGTCCTGGATGAACTCACGGCGCGGCTCGACCACGTCGCCCATCAGCTTGGTGAAGATATCGTCGGCCTCGTCGACCTCCTTGATCTTCACCTGCAGCAGCGAGCGCGCCTCGGTGTCCAGCGTGGTCTCCCAGAGCTGCTCCGGGTTCATCTCGCCGAGACCTTTGTAGCGCTGCAGCGAGATGCCCTTGCGGGCGGCGTCGGTCACGGCCTCGAACAGGTCGATCGGGCCGTGGATGATCTGCTCGGCATCCTTGCGCCGCAGCTTGCCCGCGCGCACGTAGATCTCCTGCAGTTCGGTCGCGTATTCGTCGAGCTTGCGGGCGTCGGCCGAGCCGAGGAAGGCGTCGTCGATCACGGCGAATTCCCTGACCCCGCGCACGGTGCGCTCGAACTGGAACCCCTGGCCTTCCGTGAAGGTGCCGATCCAGCCGCGCTCGACCTCCTCGGCCACGGCGTCCAGCCGCTTGGCGATGTATTCGGCCGCCGAATTGGCGGTGGCGATATCGCCGGTGATCCTGGGATTGAGCACGCCCGCGATCGCGGCCTGCTCGATGACGGCGCGATTATAGCGGCTGTGCAGGTTGCGCAGCACCGAGCGGATGACCCGGGCGTCTTCGACCAGCGACAGCAGGTCACGGCCCGAGCGGTCGTCGCCGGAGGCCGGCTTGAAGACGCATTCGTCGAGTCCGGTCGAGATCAGATAGTCCTCGAGGGCGCGCTCGTCCTTCAGGTATTGCTCGGACTTGCCGCGCGAGACCTTATAGAGCGGCGGCTGGGCGATATAGAGATAGCCGCCATCGATGATCGAGCGCATCTGACGATAGAAGAAGGTCAGCAGCAGCGTGCGGATATGGGCGCCGTCGACGTCGGCGTCGGTCATCACGATGATCTTGTGATAGCGCAGCTTGTCGACCGAGAAATCGTCGCTGATGCCGGTGCCGAGCGCGGTGATCAGCGTGCCGATCTGCTCGGACGACAGCATCTTGTCGGGACGGACGCGCTCGACATTGAGGATCTTGCCGCGCAGCGGCAGCACCGCCTGGAATTCACGGTTGCGGCCCTGCTTGGCGCTGCCGCCTGCCGAGTCGCCCTCGACGATGAACAGTTCGGACTTGGCCGGGTCCTTCTCCTGGCAGTCGGCGAGCTTGCCGGGCAGCGAGGAGACGCTGAGCGGATTCTTGCGGGTCAGCTCGCGCGCCTTGCGCGCGGCCTCGCGGGCCGCAGCGGCCTGGATCACCTTGCCGACGATCTCCTTGGCTTCCTTCGGATTCTCCTCGAACCAGGCGGCGAGCGCCTCGTTCAGGACGTTCTCGACCACCGGTCGAACCTCCGAGGACACCAGCTTGTCCTTGGTCTGCGACGAGAATTTCGGATCGGGCACCTTCACCGACAGCACCGCGGTGAGGCCTTCGCGGCAATCGTCGCCGGTCAGCGCGATCTTTTCCTTCTTCGCATTGGCCTCGGCATAGCCGTTGACCTGGCGCGTCAGCGCGCCGCGGAAGCCGGCCAGATGGGTGCCGCCGTCGCGCTGCGGGATGTTGTTGGTGAAGCACAGCACGTTCTCGTGGTAGCTGTCGTTCCACCATAGCGCCGCCTCGACGCCGATGCCGTTGGCTTCCGAGCGCACCATGATCGGCGCCGGCACGATCGCCTTCTTGTTGCGGTCGAGATATTTGACGAATTCCTCGACACCACCGGAATAGTGCATCTCCTCGCGCTTCTCGACCGCATGACGCATGTCGGAGAGCACGATGTTGACGCCGGAATTGAGGAAGGCGAGCTCGCGCAGCCGGTGCTCCAGCGTCGCGAAATCATATTCGATGTTCTTGAAGGTCTCGACCGAGGCGAGGAAAGTGACCTCGGTGCCGCGCTTGCCAGGGGCATCGCCGACCACCTTGAGCGGCGCCACGGCATCGCCGTGCGCGAATTCGATGTAGTGCTCCTTGTCGTCGCGCCAGATCCGCAGCGCGAGCTTGCTGGAGAGCGCGTTGACGACGGAGACGCCGACGCCGTGCAGACCGCCGGAGACCTTGTAGGAGTTCTGGTCGAATTTTCCGCCGGCGTGCAGCTGGGTCATGATGACCTCGGCTGCCGAGACGCCCTCCTCCTTGTGGATGCCGACCGGAATGCCGCGTCCGTCGTCGTACACGGTGACGGAATTGTCGGCGTTGAGGGTGACCAGGACGCGGCTGGCATGGCCCGCCAGCGCCTCGTCGATCGCGTTGTCGACGACCTCGTAGACCATGTGGTGCAGGCCGGAACCGTCGTCGGTGTCGCCGATATACATGCCGGGGCGCTTGCGGACGGCGTCGAGGCCCTTCAGCACCCGGATCGATTCCGCGCCATATTCGGCCGGAACGGGATGCTCAGATTCGGCAGGGGTCTGCCGGGCAGGTTCAGTCATGTGAGGCCTTCGAGGATATCCGAATCAGCTGCGCAATATGAGGCGCTGATTCCGCTATTTGTGCCATGAAAGAGGGGTTGCGCCTAGCGCAAAGTCTCCATCTACAAACTATTGAATAAATAGGATTTTTTAGGCCTGTTTCAAGGCTTTCAAAGGCCGATTCCGGCGGTCTCGAAAAGCCCGTTTCGAAGGCGGATTCGGGCCCCTCTCGGAGCAGATTCCGCACCCTCAGCCGCGCCGCGTCGCGCGGCCGGATTCGACGTCGAAAATCTCCCCCAGCGGGCCGATATCGACGAACGCCGCGGGATCGGCGCCGGTCATCCAGACCTGCGCGCCGAGCTTGGCGAGCTCGTCAAACAGCGCCTTGCGGCGGTTCGGATCGAGATGGGCGACGACCTCGTCGAGCAGCAGCAGCGGTACGATGCCGGTCATCTCCGCGACCATCGTGGCGTGCGCCAGCACCAGCCCGATCAAAAGCGCCTTCTGCTCGCCGGTCGAGGCGTCACGCGCCGGCATGCTTTTCGGCGCGTAGATCACCTGCAGATCGGTCAGATGCGGGCCGTCGAGCGTGCGGCCGGCGGCGGCATCGCGCGGCCGGCTCGCGCGCAGGATCTCGCGGTAGCGGTCCTCCACCGCCGTTGCGGGCTCCTGCAGCAGTGCGTTCTCCATCCAGCCGTCGAGCATGATCTCGGCGGAGGGGAAGGCCGAGGCAGCGCCGCGCTCGCGCAGCATCACGGCGAGCTTGGCGGCGGTCTGGCCCCGCGATGCGGCGACCGCGACCGCAAGCTCGGCGGTCTCGCGCTCGATCGCGTCACACCAATGGTCGTCATAGTTGCGCACCTCGAGCAGCCGGTTGCGCGAGCGCAGCGAGCGCTCCAGTGCCGAGACGCGGCTGGAATGCTCGGAATCGATCGCCAGCACCAGGCGATCGAAGAAGCGCCGCCGTTCCGAGGCGGCGCCCATGAACAGGCCGTCCATCGCCGGCGTCAGCCACACGATGCGCAGATGATCGCCGAACGCGGTTGCGGACCCCACCGGTTCGCGGTCGATGCGGCAGCGCCTTGTGTTGCCGGCGTCACCGGTCGGCGGATCGATACCGGTGCCGAGCGTCGCAAGGCCGAGCGCGCCCTCGACTTCGGCCGAGACCGCCCAGGAGCCGTCGCCCTGGTTGTCGGCGATGTCCTCCAGCGTCGCGCGGCGCAGGCCGCGGCCCGGCGACAGAAACGAGACCGCTTCCATGCAATTGGTCTTGCCGGCGCCGTTCGGCCCCACCAGCACCACCATGTCGCCGGCGACCTGCAGCGTCGCCGTCCGGTAATTGCGGAAATGCGTCAGCGACAGGCGGTGAATGCGGGACGGGGTCATCTCTCTTCCTTCCCCTCTCCCCCTGTGGGAGAGGGTGGCGTCTCACGAAGTGAGGCGACGGGTGAGGGGTATCTCACAGCTCGGCAAGCTTGGCGACAATGTCTTCCAGCACCGCCCCGGGCGTCCGCAATACGTCATTGTTCCAGTAGCGCAAGACCTGAAAGCCTTCCGCCGCAAGCGCGTCAGTCCTGGATGCATCACGCGGCGACGAAGCGTGCTGACCGCCGTCGATCTCGATGGCGAGGCGCTTCTCGAAACACGCGAAGTCGAGAATGTAATTTCGAAATGGAACCTGCCTTCGAAATTTCAAGTGCGACAGGCGCCGATCGCGCAGCAGGCGCCACATCTTCGCTTCCGCGTCAGTCGGCTCCCGGCGCATCTTCTTTGCGAAGCTGCGGAGGCGTTCATCGGTCGGTCGATGGTGCGGCGTTCGCGGCACCAACCCCTCACCCGGCGCCTGCGGCGCCACCCTCTCCCACAAGGGGAGAGGGTGCAGTTGCTCGTGAAGAGAGGGTCATCACACCCGCATCGGCATCAGCACGTAGAGCGCGCCCTTGCTGTCGCGGTCCTGCACAAGGGTCGGCGAGCCGGGATCGGCGAGCTTCAGCACTGCGACCTCGCCTTCAATCTGGGCGGCGATGTCGAGCAGATAGCGCGAGTTGAAGCCGATATCGAGCGCGTCGGAGGCGTACTCGACCTCGAGCTCCTCGGTGGCGCTGCCGGAATCCGGGTTGGTGACCGAGAGCACCAGCTTGCCCGCGGACAGTGCGAGCTTCACCGCGCGGCCGCGTTCGCTGGAAATCGTCGAGACGCGGTCGACGGCGGCCTCGAAATCCTTCTTGTCGACGACGAGTTCCTTGTCGTTGTTCTGCGGAATGACGCGGCCGTAGTCCGGGAAGGTGCCGTCGATCAGCTTCGAGGTCAGCACCACATTGCCGAGCGTAAAGCGGATCTTGCCGTCCGACAGCTCGATCGAGATCTCGGCGTCGTCGCCCTCGATCAGCCGCTGCACCTCGCCGACCGTCTTGCGCGGGACGATCACGCCGGGCATGCCGGTTGCGCCCTTGGGCAGCGCGAGGTCGATCTGCGCCAGCCGGTGACCGTCGGTCGCAACGCCGCGCAGGGTCGCCGCCTTGGCGCTGCCGGCCGCGTGCAGATAGATGCCGTTGAGGTAGTAGCGGGTCTCTTCGGTCGAGATCGCGAACTGCGTGCGGTCGATCAGGCGCTTGATGTCGGACGCCGGCAGTGAGAACGAATGCGTCATGTCGCCGGCGGCAAGGCCCGGGAAGTCGCTCTCGGGCAGCGTCTGCAGCGTGAAGCGCGAGCGGCCGGCACGCACGGCCAGCACCGAGCGGTCGCCGTCGGCTTCCAGCACGATCTGCGAGCCGTCGGGCAGCTTGCGGACGATGTCGTAGAACATGTGCGCGGGCACCGTGGTCGAGCCGGCGGTTCCGGTCTCGGCGGCCAAGGTCTCCGTCACCTCGAGGTCGAGGTCGGTCGCCTTCAGCGACAATTTGGCGCCCTCGGCGCGGATCAACACGTTGCCGAGGATCGGGATGGTGTTGCGGCGCTCGACCACGCGGTGAACGTGACCCAGCGATTTCAGGAGTTGCGCGCGCTCGACGGTGACCTTCATTGCAATACCCGCCAGATCCCTCAGATGGAAAAGCCGGGCGGCCGTTCAGGGCAGCACCGCGGCATTGGAAACCCGAAAAGCCGGATCAATACCGGATTTGATCAAACCCACGGGGGGACCGCAAGGTGGCGCGGATGGGCGGCCGGTGCAAGGGATACGGGCGCGAAACGAGCCCCGTTCCCCACGTTTTGGGTCGGAAAAAAGTTTAGCCCTCCCCTTTGGCGAGGGGAGGGCTATGGAACGATCCGGCCGGATGAAGCGGCCCTATTCCTGCAGCTGGCGCTTCAGCGATTCGACTTCCTCCGACAGCGCCGTGTCCTTGGCGACCAGTGCCTCAATCTTGCGCACGGCGTGCAACACCGTGGTGTGGTCGCGGCCGCCGAAGCGCCGGCCGATCTCCGGCAGCGAGCGCAAGGTCAGCGTCTTCGCCAGATACATCGCGACCTGGCGCGGGCGCACCACATTGGCGGTGCGGCGGGACGACAGCAAGTCGGAGCGGCTGACATTGTACTGCCGGGCGACCACGCGCTGGATGTCCTCGATCTTGATCCGCTTCGGCTCCTGCGGGCGAATCAGGTCGCGCACCTCGCGCTCGGCCATCTCCAGCGTCACCGGCTGGTTGTTGAGCTTGGAGTGCGCCAGCAGGCGATTGATCGCGCCTTCAAGGTCGCGGCCGTTATGGGTGATGGTGCGCGCCAGATAGTCGAGCACTTCCTCCGGTACATCGAAGCTCGCATGGTGGGCGCGGGCGGCGGCGACGCGCGACTTCAGGATGCCGAGCCGCAGCTCCTCGCCGAGCGAGCCCATCTCGACCACGAGGCCGCCCGCAAGTCGCGAGCGCACGCGGTCGTCGAGGCTTTCCAGATCCGACGGCGGACGGTCGGCTGCGATCACAACCTGGCGGCCGGCATCGATCAGCGCGTTCAGCGTGTGGCAGAACTCGGCCTGCGTCGACTTGCCCTGCAGGAACTGCAGATCGTCGATGACCAGCACGTCGATGCCGCGCAGCGCCTCCTTGAAGGCCAGCGCCGTCTGCGTCTTCAGCGCCGCGACGAAGCCGTACATGAACTTCTCGGCGGTGAGATACAGCACCTTGCGCTCGCCGCCGGAATTGCCGGCCCAGGTCACCGCCTGCAGCAGATGCGTCTTGCCGAGGCCGACGCCGGCATGAATGTAGAGCGGGTTGAACATCACGGGATCGCCGCGGCGACCTTCCGCGACCTGGCGGGCCGCCGCATGAGCCAGCGTGTTGGACCTGCCGACGACGAAGCTGGCGAAGGTCAGGCGCGGATCGAGCGGCGAGCCGCCGAGCGCGTCGTGGCTCGCGGACACCGGCGCGGTCGCAACCGAGCGCAGTTCAGGCACGAGCCGGCCGTCAGTGCGCTCGATGCGGCGCACTTCGACGGGCGCAACCGTTTCCTTCACCGGAGCCGTCGCGCGGATCGCCGAGCGCACGGTGAGGTCGATGCGATGCACTTCGGGCATCTCGGCCTGCCAGCAGGAGAGCACGCGTTCGGCATAGTGCGCCTGGATCCAGCTCTTGAGGAACCGGGTCGGAACCGACAGGTGCACGCTCTCGTCGTGCACGCTCTCCAGATCCATCCGAGCGAACCAGCTCGTGTAGACGTCCTCGCCAACGCTCGTCCGCAAACGTCCCTTCACCCGCGACCAGCGATCCTGTTCCGTGTTCGTCATTGCCTTCGTACTTCCAAGTCTGAGAGATGATCGTTGCGAAAGCGCCGTGCAGGTTTCCTGCCGCGGCGCGACCTCTAGCGGGCGCGGTCTGCTCCGGACAAAGCTCTCCCGTGTGGCGTCCATGCGCCACCCGACAGATCAGCTGTTTGGAGAAGATGCGCCCCGCGAGGTCAGCGCGTACTCGACGGACGCTTCGGGTGGGAGCTGACGTCCGAGGGGTTGATTACGGCACCACTGGAAATTTGCGCTTCGGCTGTCGTTGGTTCGACTGCAGTGATGATACCGTAAGCCATATGACCTCCCCCTCCCGCCGCGACGTATCGCGGCAAGTTGTCAGCTTGCTCGTGTCTTCAAATTCGAACTGCTGCTACCGAACACCGAAATGCCCGGCGCTTCGCCGCCGCCGTGTCGTCGTCAACCCGTTCACTCGCTCCGCGTTCCCGCTGCCAAATTCCGACTGACGTCCTGGTCTCTCTTGTTCGATCCCCCAAATTGCCGGGGACATCGCCGGAGAAATTTTGACACAGGTCGACCGTCCTCATATCGCTATGAGCCGTCAATTCAGCTTCGCTTGGAAAGCGTCGCTAACGCACACACCGCCGCCGATTTGTGCGTCCGCCCCTGGGTCTCAAACCGCGCTGATCTGGAGAGCCGTGGGCGTCGCGAACAAGAAATAAATACACCAAGCTGATTTTCTGACAATCCGTGGATTCGACGGGGATCGAGACTCTTCGCGACTGTTGCGGCGTTGCCGATGCTGAGTTGCGAAAGCAAGTTTTTGAATCAGCGCACAGATTCACGCGTGTCACAAACGACGGTGCAATACCAAAAATTTTTCATAGAAAATTTACATTTGGTCTCGCGCCGGTCATTTTTCCAATCGCTGTTCGGCGCTATGTGCATAAGTAATTCGCGAGACGTCATTTTTCTCGATTACTTTTGCAGGGTAACCCCGCTTCGCAAGTTTCGTCCGCGAAATGCTCGCGCGCTATTCCATCTATCTAGCTTAGCGAAGAACAATCTGTGGGCGAGTGCGGCGCGTTAAGCATGTCGAGCCGGTAGAACTACGGACGCGACGAAACATGACACGCAGTTCGTTGCGCGGCAACGCGAAGTGTTCTCGCGCTATGAAACTTCCACGACAAAAGTCGAGACAAAAACAAAAAGCCCGGCGCGAGCCGGGCTTCGTGACAAATGTGTTTTCCAGTCAGCTCTGGTGGCAAGCCGTTACTTCGCGAGCTTGGCGATGCTCTGCGTGAGGCGCGACACCTTACGGCTCGCGAGGTTCTTGTGAATGATGTTGCGCTGCGCTGCCTTCATCAGCTCGGGCTCGGCGCGGCTCATCGCCTTCAGTGCCGCCTCGCGGTCGCCGCTCTTGATCGCTTCCTCGACGGTGCGCACCGCGCCACGCATCTGCGTGCGGCGCGACTTGTTGACGATGGTGCGGCGGGCAATCTTGCGGGTCGCCTTCTTGGCGGAGGTGGTGTTGGCCATGGTTCTCTAACTGTCCTTCGGCGGTGATCGCTCGGTGGTCGGGCTTGCGCGCACCGGCCGGTTCAAATCTCAACTCTGATGTATTTGTCCAAGGTGGTTTTCTTGGGTGTCCTTGAGGCGGCCATGCGAAGAGCGCAAAATGCTGCCTCCGCATGCGGCACTGTCCAAAGAACAGCGGCGGCAGGATTGCGCCCGCCGCCATCGGTCGGTCTTATAGATGGCGCGGGCTTAAGCGTCAACGCTTTCGGGACCCCAAAAGGGCCCGAAATCGTCCCTGCGGGGGCCGGATAAGCCGCTGAAGAGGTTGAATTTCCGGGGGGCGCCCGGTAAGGCCTGACGACGCGTGGGGCGCGACTGGGAGTTAGGGTGACGCATGATCCGCGGCTTTTTCCGTCTGATCGGCCTTCTGCTGCTGGCCGGCAGCTTCATCTTCATGGTCTATGACGGGGCCCGCTACGTCGCCGACCAGAGCCTGCGGTTCACCCAGTTCGGCCAGTTCTGGAACGACATCCACCAGTCGAGCCAGCAGGCATTCCATGCCTGGGTGGATCGCTTCGCGCCCTGGCTCTGGAATGACGTGATCCGCCTGCTTCTGGAGCAGCCGGTATTCGCGGTGCTCGGCATTGCCGGCATCCTGCTGATGATCCTGTTCCGGCCGCGTAAGCCCCTGATCGGCTACGCGCGCGACTGACTTGTCGGCAGCCCTCCTTGGCTGCACTCCCCTTGGCCGCAGTGCCCCGTAACGGGGCTGCCATCATCCGCGTAAGGACATATATAAGTGACAGCCGGCCCGCAGGCCGTTGCCGCGTCGGCCGATGTCCCGCCTGGAGGTGTCCATGTTGTTCATGCGCAAGACCACCGCGTTGCCGAGCGCCGCCGAGGCGCTGCCGGGCCGCGCGACGCCGATCCCGACCGCGATCACCCATTTCGTCAATGGCAGCAAGTTGCAGCCGCCTTATCCGCAAGGCCTCGAGCAGGCGGTGTTCGGGCTCGGCTGCTTCTGGGGCGCGGAGCGCAAATTCTGGGAACTCGGCGAGGGGATCTACACCACTGCGGTCGGCTATGCCGGCGGCCACACGCCGAACCCGACCTATGAGGAAGCATGCTCGGGGCGCACCGGCCACACCGAAGTGGTGCTGGTCGTGTTCGACCCGAAGAAGATTTCCTACGAGAAGCTGCTGAAGACGTTCTGGGAGAACCACAACCCGACGCAGGGCATGCGCCAGGGCAACGACATCGGCACGCAATATCGCTCCGCGATCTACACGTTCAGCGACGCGCAGCGCAAAGCCGCCGATGAGTCGCAGGCGATGTATCAGAAGGCGCTTGCCGCCAAGGGCCTCGGCGCCATCACCACCGAGATCGCGCCGGCCGGTGAATTCTACTTCGCCGAGGACTACCACCAGCAATACCTCGCCAAGAATCCGGCGGGCTATTGCGGGCTCGGCGGCACCGGCGTGTCCTGCCCGATCGGCGTCGGCGTCACCGCCTGATCGTCTTGTTGAGAAAGAGCTCGCTCTGGAAAGCCGGTTTGCGCTCTTCCCGGGCACGGCTCCAAGCCAATGGGAGGCCGGCTGTTCCGGCCTCCCGCTCGATCCTCGAAAACCCTTTGTTAACCATAAGTGGTGCAAGACTGGGCCTGTCTCGCCGTTGAGGGATAGGTCCGGTGCCGGTTGCACGCGCGTTACGATTGCCGATCACTGCCGTTGTGGCTGCGCTCGCGCTGTCTGGTTGCATGAGCACGTCCGGTCCCGTCGCCGTCGGCCCGCAAGGCGTCGATGCCGTCACCTACGGCCCGGCCTACGCACCCGCTCCGGTTGCCGATGCAGGCGGCGGCGGTGCGATCAGCGCATTGCGTTCCGCCTTCGCCAGCACGTCCCCTGGTTATGGCTATGCCGCACCGGTCGTCTATGCCGCCGCCTCCCCGGGTGGACCCCCCGCCGGTTACGACAACGGCTATCACCTTGGCCCCGGCGACAAGCTTCGCGTGGTGGTCTACGGCCAGGAAGGCCTGACCAATTCCTATGCGATCGACGCCGCGGGCGCGATCACCATGCCGCTGATCGGCTCGGTGCCGGCGCGCGGCCGCACGCCGGCCGGGCTTGCCGGCGAAATCTCGGCACGGCTGCGCAACGGCTATATCCGCGAGCCTTCGGTGGCGGTCGAGATCGAGTCCTATCGTCCGTTCTTCATCCTCGGCGAAGTCCAGGCCCCCGGCCAATATCCCTACGTGCCGAACATGACGGTCGAGAGCGCGGTCGCGATTGCCGGCGGCTTCTCGCCGCGTGCCCGCCGCGACAGCGTGACGCTGACCCACACCGATGCGTCCGGCTCCGGGCGCTTTGTGGTGCCGCTGGGCACGCCGATGAGCCCGGGCGATACGGTATTCGTCGGCGAGCGCTGGTTCTGAAGAAGGATAGTGTCCTTCTTCATTCCGGGATGGTGCGTTAGCACCAGACCCGGAATCTCGAGATTCCCCGATGCGCAATTGCGCATCTGTGGTTCGATACTGGGCATTGCCCCGGAATGACGCTTGCAGCGTCACTTCTTCAGATGCTTTGCGAAAAACTCCATGCTGCGCGGCCAGGCGATGTCGGCGCTTGCCTTGTCGTAGCTGGCGCGCTCGTCGCAATGGAAGCCGTGCTGCGCGCCGGGATAGATGAAGACCTCGACCTCGGGCCGCTTCGACTTGATGGTCTCGACATCGCTCAAGGGAATGCCGGCATCCTTCTCACCGAAATGTAGCTGCGTCGGCACCGCCGGCTTGTCGTCGGCGAAGCGCACGACGGCGCCGCCGTAATAGCCGACCGCGGCGGACAGCCCGGCCAGCTTGGTGGCGGCAGCATAGGCGACGCTGCCGCCGAGGCAGAAGCCGATGATGCCGACCGGACCGACCGACTTCACAGCGTCGATCGCCGCCTGGGTGTCGCGCAGCATCGCGGCCCAGTCCGGATTGGCGACGAACTTCCGCGCCTCGGCGATCTCGTCGGGGGAATAGCCGCTCTGGAAGTTCGGCGTGATGCGGTCGAAGATCGAAGGTGCAACCGCGGCATAGCCTTCCTTCGCCAGCCGGTCGCAGACCGAGCGGATGTGGTGATTGACGCCAAAAATCTCCTGGATCACGACGACCGCGCCCTTCGGCGCGCCGGCAGGATCGGCGCGGTAGGCGCCGAGTTCAAATCCGTCGGAAGCTTTCAGTTTGATGTCTTGTCCCATGGTCCATCCTTGTCAGTTTGGGGGTTGCATGAAGCTTTCGATGATGAGGTCCAAAGCGCGATGACATCGTCATCGCGCTTTAGCTCTCGTTTGAGCATGGCCTTTCGGAAAACCGCTTCGCACTTTTCCGGACCATGCTCTAGCGCCACATCCAGTTCTCGCCCCAGTCGGCCTTCCAGCCGGTCAGCCGGTGTTTGCGGAATTGGAGGAAGAGACGGTCGTGGTGCGGAAACAGCCCGCTGCCGCCGAGGTCGCGGAAGGTCAGGAATATCTCGTTGCCGGGCCGTCCGCTGACATAGGTGAGCGGCGTGCCGAGCGCGCGCTGCGCGTCCGCAACGCCCATGCCGAACGCCAGCGGCGTGGTGTTGGACAGCGTCGCGGTGAAAGTGGACGGGGCTGTGACGAACGGCAGCTTCTGCGCGTTCGCCCCTGTCGTGGCCGCAGTCAGCAACAAGGCAACGGCGACTGACTTCATGGCGCGGTCTTTCCCGGCGCGCCGGCCTCAAGGCCATCCAGGAACGGCAGCACCGCGGTGATGAAGGCCTGCGGCTGGTCGATGTTGACGGCATGGCCGGCGTTCGGAATCACCGCCTTCTGTGCACCGGGGATCTTCGCCGCCATGTAATCGGACGCCGCCAGGAACGGCGTGTCGTCGGCGCCGACCACAACCAGCGCTGGCGCCTGGATCCCGGGCAGCGATTCGATCACCCGTGCATCACGCTGGGCCAGCATGCCGCGCGCCGCGAGCGCGAGGCCCCTGGCGTTGCGATGGGTGACCGACGCGCGCTCGGCGCTCAACGATCTAAGCACCTCGAGCCCTTCGCGGTCGAAGCGGTCGCCGGTCTCGCGGGCGCGCTTGTTCCAAACCTCACGGGCGTCGTCCTTCTTGAAGCCCGGGCCGGTGTCGATGATCAGCAGCGCCCGCACCCGTTCCGGATGGGCGCGATGAAAGGCAAGCGACATGTAGCCGCCGAGCGACAGCCCGCCGACGATCGCCTTGTCGGCGCCGGCGGCGTCGAGCAGAGCGGCGATGTCGTCGATCGTCAGCGCTTCGCTATAGGCATCGGGATCGTCGGGATAGTCGGACTGGCCGTGCCCGCGCATGTCCCACAGGATCAGCTTGTGTCGCCGCGACAGCGCCTCGATCTGGCCTTGCCACATCGCCGAGGTCGAGGAATAGCCGTGGGTCAGGATCAGCGGCGGGCCGCTGCCGTGAACCTCGTAGTAGATCTCGACGCCGTTGCGGTTGAGCTTGGCCATTGACGGGCTCCTTGTGTTTCTCTCGCCGCTGTCGTCGGACGGCGTTGCCGGCGCTTGCTGCCGACGCTTTGAGCAAGCGCCTGGCGATTAGACACCAACGCTGCCATTCCAAAAAGCGTCATGCCGTTGCCGCATCGCACAACAGTCATCTTCGGAAATTTATTCTTTTCGAGCAATTCCAAATTGGATTGCCTCCAGCCGGGAACCGGATCATTGTTTCGGCAACTGTCGCTTACCCGGTGGGCGCCGGCCAAGACCCAACAGTGAGTTGCCGCCGTAAGCGGCTTCCTACACCGGAAGGGGAGAGAGATGCCAAATCTCAATATCAACGGACGGAATATGTCCGTCGAGGCGGCCAATGACACGCCGCTGCTTTGGGTCATCCGCGAGCAATTGCAGATGACGGGCACCAAATTCGGTTGCGGCGCCGGTCTGTGTGGCGCCTGCACGGTTCACGTCAACGGCGAAGCGGTGCGGTCCTGCCAGACCTCGGTCGCCGACGCCGTCGGCAAGAAGATCACTACCATCGAAGGCCTCTCCGCCAAGGGCGATCATCCCTTGCAGAAGGCCTGGGTCGCCGAGCAGGTGCCGCAATGCGGCTACTGCCAGTCCGGCCAGATCATGCAGGCGGCGGCGCTGCTGTCGAAGAACACCAACCCGACCAAGGAAGAAGTGGTCGCGCATATGGACGGCAATCTCTGCCGTTGCATGACCTATTCACGAATCCAGAAGGCGATCATGCGCGCTGCGTCCGACATGCGCACCGCATCGGCCACCGGATCCGAGCGGAGGGCCACATGAACAAGCACGTGAAAAACCTCGCGCCAGAGACGACCGATCTCAGCCGCCGTTCCTTCCTAGTCGGCACCGCTGCAACCGGCCTCGTGCTCGGCTACTCCGCGTCCGGCATCGACCAGGCGCTCGCGGCGCCCGCACCCGCCAACTTCGAGCCGAGCGTCTGGTATTCGATCGCGCCCGACGGCCTCGTCACCGTGACCTGCGGCAAGGCCGACATGGGCCAGCACGTCGCCTCGACCATGGCGCAGATCGTGGCCGAAGAGCTCGGCGCGAACTGGAAGGACATGCGGGTTCAGCTCGCCTCCAACGATCCGAAGTTCAACGATCCCGTGCTGGGCGCGCAGATCACCGGCGGCAGCTGGTCGACGATGATGAACTTCGATGCGATGAGCCGCGCCGGCGCAGCTGGCCGCATCGCATTGACCGAGGCGGCGGCGGCCTCCATGGGCGTGCCGGCCGGCGAGCTGGTGGTGCGCGATTCCAAGATCAGCCACGCGAAGTCGAAGAAGTCGATGTCGTTCGCCGAAGTGGTGAAGAGCGGCAAGGCGACCAAGACCTTCACGGCGGATGACCTGAAGGCGATCAAGCTGAAGACGCCCGACCAGTACACCATGATCGGCGTCTCGGTGCCGCAGCTCGACATCCCGTCGAAGACCAACGGCACGGCCAAGTACGGCATCGACGTGATGGTGCCGGGCATGGTCCACGGCGCGCTGGTCACCCCGCCGGTGCGTTACGGCGCCACCGTGAAGTCGGTCGACGATAGCGCGGCCAAGAAGCTGCCCGGCTTCATCAAGGCCGTCACCCTCGACGACAAGACCACAACCACGACCGGCTGGGTCGTCGCGGTCGCCAACACCTATGCGCAGGCGAAGAAGGCCGCGGCGGCGCTGAAGATCAGCTATGACGGCGGCCCGAACGCAAAACTGTCGAGCGAATCGCTGTTCGCCGAGGCCAAGCGGCTGCAGGGGCTCAGCGATTCCGGAGAGTTCTTCGTCAAGGACGGCGATCCGAACGCGGCCTTCGGCTCGGCGGCCAAGCTGTTGGAGGCGGAATACACCACCAACATCAACATCCACGCGCCGATGGAGCCGATGAACGCCACCGCGGAGTTCAAGGGCGACATCCTGCACATCTATTCCGGCAACCAGTTCGCGACGCGCTCCGGCGCGATCGCGGCCGGCGCCGCCGGGATCGATCCGAAGTTCGTGGTGATGCACCAGATGTGGCTGGGTGGCGGCTTCGGCCGGCGTCTCGACGCCGACATGATGGTGCCCGCGGTGCAGGCGGCGAAGGCCGTCGGCAAGCCGGTCAAGGTCATCTACACGCGCGAAAACGACATGACGATGGATTTCTCGCGTCCGCTGACCTACCAGAAGGTGAAGGCCGGCATGGATGGCGACGGCAAGATCGTCGCGATGAGCCACGACGTGGTCTCGGCCTGGCCGACCGCGCGTTGGGGAATCCCCGATTTCCTGACACCGTCGGTCGACAAGAAGGGTCCGCTCGACTCCTTCACCGTGAACGGAGCGGACTTCTTCTATACCGTGCCCAACCACTATGTGCGGGCGATCAAGAACGAGATGGCGCACAACGCCACCCCGTCGGGTCAGCTCCGTTCGGTGGCGCCGGGCTGGACGTTCTGGGCGGTCGAAAGCATGATCGACGAGATCGCGCATGCGACCGGCAAGGACCCGGCGCAGCTGCGCATCTCGTTGCTCGACGGCAAGGGCAAGAATGACGGCGGCGCGCAGCGTCTCCGCAACACCTTGCTCGCTGCGATGGGTCTTGCCGGCTACGGCACCAAGCAGCTGCCCAAGGGCGAAGGCATGGGGGTCGCCTGCGTGTCGTCGCAGGAGCGCGCCACGGCGAGCTGGACCGCCTGCGTTGCCCATGTCGCGGTCGCCCCGTCGGGCGAGGTGACGGTGAAGAAGCTGACGGTTGCGACCGACGTTGGTACGCAGGTGAATCCCGACGGCATCCGGGCCCAGGTCGAGGGCGCGGCGCTGTGGGGCATGTCGCTGGCGCTGTTCGAGAAGGCGACGTTGAAGGACGGCGGCATCGAGCAGACCAACTTCGACAGCTACACACCGCTTCGGATGAGCCAGCTGCCGGAAGTCGCGGTCAACGTCATCGCCAATGGCGAGAAGGCGACGGGCGTCGGCGAGCCCGCGGTGACGGTGGTGGCGCCGGCGATCGGCAACGCCGTCTTCAACGCGGTCGGTGCCCGCGTTCGCGGCCTGCCGATCACCGCGGAAGCCGTCAAGGCTGCGATGAAGGCGTAACGGCCTGAACGAACAAGAACGCCGGAGAGCACGAGCTCTCCGGCGTTTTTCTTTGCTTCGCGCGTCGGCCGGGCAGTGACGGCATCAACTTCGACGCCGCAAAAATTCATGATTCGCTGCCGATCTGCGCAACTGCATCGATTTCCGGCCGGCCTGATTTTGCTGGCGGATTCGGCGATCCCTCAAATTGTATCCATTGCGCTTAAGCGCCGTTCAGCATCCCCATTAAGTCGGAGGGAACGCATCGTCAGGTAGCGTCCCGGCGTCGGTCGTTACCGCGACGGGGATTTCATGACAGCCTTAGCCAACAACCAGACTTCGAAGCGCCGCCTCCTGCTGGCGTCAGATCGAAGCGATCAGAGCAACGAGCTCGCCAACATCCTGCGTTCGGTGGGCGAGGTCGATACCGTTCCGACCTCTGACATTCCCGAGCAGCCGGCCCGCGATCTCTCCGGCATCGTCGTCGACATCAACCTGCGCTCGCCCGAAGCCGTGCAACTCGTCCGCGCCAAGCTGCAGGCCGACGCCTATCGCGAGATGCCGCGGCTGTTCGTGCTGGCGGATGCCTTGCATCACGCCTCGATGCAGGCCTGGGCGCTCGGCGCCACCGACACGATCTCGCGGCCGTTCGATGCGCGCGGCATCCTGCAGCGCATCCGCGCCGCCTTCCCCGACGACAGCGGTTATGACGAGACCGATCGCGGCAAGGCGCTCAACCGCGGCGTCGAAGCTGCGCACGGCGTGATGGTCAAGATGTTCGAGCGGATGCGCGCCGGCGAGCCGCTCAAGTTCGAGGACATCGTCGCCGCCGAGAACAAGATCCTCAAGGCGATCAAGCACAACTCGCTGCGCGAGTGGCTGACCACGGTCGGCTGCCATCACCAGGAGACCTATCGCCACTGCCTGTTCGTGACCGGTTTTGCGGTCGCCTTCGCGCAGCATCTCGGCATGCGCGACGACGATCAGCGCCGGCTCGCCCGCGCCGCGCTGCTGCACGACGTCGGCAAGGCCTTCGTGCCGGTCGCGCTGCTCGACAAGCCCGGCGCGCTGACGGTGGAGGAAATGGCCGAGATGCGCGAGCATCCGCGCCGCGGCTACGAGGCGCTGTCCGCGCAGGGCGGCTTCCCGCCGGAAATGCTCGACGTGATCCTGCACCATCACGAATTCCTCGACGGCACCGGCTATCCCAACGGCCTCAGCGGCAACCAGATCAGCGACATCGTCCGCGTCACCACGATCGTCGATGTCTATGCCGCCTTGGTCGAGAAGCGCGCCTACCGGCTGCAGTTCACCCACGCCAAGGCATTCTCCATGATGGAGGAGATGGGCGGCAAGCTCGACCAGCAATTGCTGCAGGCGTTCCGCCCGGTGGCGTTCGGGCATTATTGATCTCCAACGGTTTTCGCCGTCATTGCGAGCGAAGCGAAGCAATCCATTGCTCCGCGTGAGCGGGCCGATGGATTGCTTCGTCGCGGAGCCTGTCATAGGGCGCGCGTTCGCGCGACCCGTTGGCTCCTCGCAATGACGCCATTTGGCGGGGATCCTAGCCAATCAACGCAAGTCGTGCTCCTTACCTCCGCCTAGATTCCGGTGATCATCGGCAAGACCGATGCTTTGACGGGTGAGGACGATCATGGATACGGCAACGACCGGGGATTTCGACATCCCCGCCGACATCGCGGCAACCGTCGTCGATCCCGTCGCCTATGCGGACGACCGCATCCACGACAGCTATCGCTGGCTGCGCGCCAACAATCCGCTCGGCATCGCGCGGCCCGAGAAGTTCGATCCGTTCTGGGTGGTGACCAAGCACGCCCATATCCAGGCGATCAGCCGGCAGAACGAGCTGTTCCACAACGCCGATCGGCCGACCACCCTGACGACGCAGGCGCTCGAGGAGCGCGTTCGCAAGATCACGGGCGGGCCCAATTTGGTGCGCTCGCTGGTGCAGATGGACGCGCCCGATCACCCGAAATATCGCGCGCTGACGCAGGGCTGGTTCATGCCGGCCAATCTCGGCAAGTTCGAGGCCCGCGTCCGCGAGATCGCGCGCGCCACGGTGCAGCGCATGCTCGCGAGGGGCGGCGCCTGCGACTTCGTCGAGGACGTCGCGCTCGGCTATCCGCTGCACGTCATCATGGAGATCCTCGGCGTGCCCGAGGCGGACGAGCCGCGCATGCTCAAGCTGACCCAGGAGCTGTTCGGGCCGCAGGATCCCGACACCGCGCGCGTCCGCGACGCGCTGAGCGCGGAGCAGGTCTCCGCGATGCTGCAGGCGATCATCGCCGACTTCTCCGCCTACTTCCGCAAGATCACCGAGGATCGCCGCCGGAACCCGCGCGACGATCTCGCCACCGTCATCGCCAACGCGAAGATCGGCGGCGAGTACATGCCGGAGCACGATCAGACCAGCTATTACATGATCGTCGCGACGGCGGGCCACGACACCACCTCATCCTCGACCGCCGGCGCGATCTGGGCGCTGGCCAGGGACCCCGCGGAATTCGCCAAGGTGAAGGCCAACCCGGAGTTGATCCCGGGCCTGGTCGACGAGTCGATCCGCTGGATGACGCCGGTCAAGCATTTCATGCGCTCGGCCACCGCGGATACCGAGCTCGGCGGCCGCAAGATCGCCAAGGGCGATTGGCTGATGCTGTGCTACGCCTCCGGCAATCGCGACGAGGAGGTGTTCGAGGACCCCGATCGCTTCCGCAGCGATCGCAAGCCCAATCGCCATGTCGCGTTCGGCTATGGCGCGCATCTCTGCCTCGGCCAGTACCTCGCCAAGCTCGAGATGCGCATCCTGTTCGAGGAACTGCTGCCGCACCTGAAGTCGCTGTCGCTCGACGGCGAGGTGAAGATGACGCAGGCCTATTTTGTCAACGGCCCGAAGAAGCTGCCGATCCGGTTCGAGGTGAATTGAGTACTTGTCATTCCGGGATGGTCCGAAGGACCAGGCCCGGAATCTCGAGATTCCGGGTTCGATGCTAACGCATCGCCCCGGAATGACGCGATCAAGTCCGCCTCACTCCAGCATCTTCCTGAGCTCCGCCTTCGCGACCTTCTCCAGCGTCGAGCGCGGCATCTCGTCGACGAAGCGGATTTCGCGCGGCAGCTTGAAGTCGGCGAGGCCTGCACGGCAAGCGGCCATGATGTTGTCGTGGAGGTCGACGGGCAACGCGGCGACGCCGGCTTGCGGGATGATGAAGACGACGGGCACCTCGTCCAGCATCGGATGCTTCTTCGCCACCACGGCGGCTTCGCGTACGCCCGGCACCACCGCGATCACCTGTTCGATCTCGGAGGCCGCGACATTCTCGCCGCCGACCTTCAGCATGTCCTTGGAGCGGTCGCCGAACTTGATGTAGCCGCGCTCCAGCATCGTGACGCGGTCGCCGGTGATGAAGTAGCCGTGCTCGTCAAAACTCTCGCGCGTGGCCGTCTCGTTGTGTAGATATTCGGCGAACAGCGACAGGCCGGGAATGCCCTTGATCAGGAGATTGCCGGTCTCACCGACGCCGGTCGGCGCGCCGTCGTCATTGACGATGCGGATTTCGTATTCGGGGGCGGCGCGGCCGATCGACATCGGCGTGTTGGGCTGATCGACCTCGCCGATGATGCCGTGGGTGATGGTCTCGGTCATGCCCCACCAGCCGATGATCTTGATGCCGAACACCGCGAATGCCGGCGGCTCGTTCACGGCAGTGCCCCAGAGCCGGAATTTGTGCTTCTTCGGCACCTCGTGCTCGAGCAGCGCCTTCATGCAGAACGGGATCGTCGAGGTCCAGGTCGAGCCGTGCTCCAGCGCCACCGGCCAGAAGCGGCTCGCCGAGAAGCGCGGCTGGATCACACAGGTCGCTCCGACCCACAGGCTCGCCAGCATCGAATAGGCCAGCGCGTTGGTGTGGAACAGCGGCAGATAGGTCTGGTGCACGTCAAAGGCGTGCAGATCCTGATGCGCGGCGTTGATCTTGGCGCCCCACAGCGCGTTGGCGTGGGTCCATAGCACCGCCTTCGGCCGCGACGTGGTGCCGGAGGTGTATTGTACACTGCAGGGGGCGAGTGGATCGGTTGGGCGACGTGGCCGGTCGGCACCGTCGGCAAACAGCGCGTCAAAACTGTCGCCGCGCGCGGGCGGTTGTGCCGGCGTTTGCCCGGCGTCGTGCGAGGTCACCGCGATCCAGCGCAGGCCCTTGCAGTTGGCCGATATCAGCTCGGCATAGGCCGGCTGGGTGATCGCGGCGACCGCGCCGCAATGGCCGGCAAAATATTCGATCTCGGCGGCGGCGGAACGGGTGTTGGTGGTGACCGCGATGGCGCCGAGCTCGACGCAGGCGAACCACGACATGATCGCCTCGACGCAATTGTCGAGATGGATCAGGACGTAGTCGCCTTGCCGGATGCCGCGCTTCGCAAGGCCCGCAGCCAGCGCGCCGACCCGCTCATGGAATTCGCCGTAACTCCAGCGCCGTGCCGGCGCGTCGAACGGCGCCCAGATCAGGAATGGATGGTCGCGGCGCACCTCGGCGCGCATCCGCAGCAGCCATGGCACGTCGAGCCCCGCAAACGGTCCCACGACGCCTGGTGCTGGATTCGAGTTGGCCATATGTCCTCCCGCGCAGCCTTGTCGGCCGCCATTGGTCTTGGTTGGGAGCAGTTCTGCCATCGGTGTGCGCCGAGAGCAAATCGGGATTTGCAAAGCGGTTTTGCGCTGAAGCAATCTGTTCCGCCGCGCGGAAGAGTTCGACTTATTCGCGGCATCCGTCATCGGGCGCGCATTCGCACGCCGCGCCGGCTCGCAAGGACGAACGAGAGCTAGGTCGCGTTCTTCTCGTACGACGAGATCTCGATCAGGCTGCCGTCGGGGTCGCGGCAATAGACCGAGCGCAGCGTGCCGCGCGCGCCCTGCTTCGCCACCGGGCCTTCCTCGATCCTGACGCCATTGGCCTTCAGATGTGCGACCACTTCCTCGGGCGTGCTCGAGGTGAGGAAGCAGAGATCGTCGCTGCCGGCCGCTTCGTGATCGGCGGTGAACCAGTCCACCTTGTCGGCATCGCGCGGCCGCACATTGATCTTCTGGTTGCCGAACACCAGCGAGGTGCGCGGTGTCTTGCCCTTGCCGGGGTCGAACACCTTCACCTCCATGCCGAGGATCCTGCTGTACCAGGCAACCGAGCGCACGACATCGGTGACGTTGATCACGAGATGGTCGAGGCCATTTACCTTGACGGACATGATCGATCCTCTTCGGTCCAGAGTACTTTCGAGCGATGTGGTCGCCGGTTCTGGTGCGATCAGAGCCGAAGCTTAGTCTTTCGTCGCGGTCGGCGGCGCACGTGTCGCACTGGTCGCTTCAGGCATTGTTTGTTAAAACCGCGCCGCACGCAACGCAACAGAAACGGGCAGGGCGCCAAACCCTGCTGGATTGGGAGAAGCTTCATGATTTCACGCCGTACCGCGCTGGGCCTGATCGGGTCGGGGATTTCGACATTCGCGATCGGCCGCGCTTCCGCTGCCGACTATCCGGCGCGGCCGGTGCGCTGGATCGTGGGTTATCCGCCGGGCGGCGCCACCGACATCATCGCGCGCCTGGTCGGGCAGCGGCTGTCGGAGAGGCTCGGGCAGCAATTCGTGATCGAGAACAAGCCGGGCGCCGGCAACAATATCGGCACCGAGGCGGCGATCAATGCCGAGCCGGACGGCTACACCGTGCTGCTGGTCAATCCGGCCAATTACATCAACGCCTCGCTTTACGCCAATCTGAAGTTCAACTTCGTGCGCGACGTCGCGCCGGTTGCTTCCTTCAATCGCGTGCCGAACGTGATGACCGTCAACAAGGACGTGCCGGCCAAGACCGTCGCCGAGTTCATCGAATATGTGAAGGCCAATCCCGGCAAGGTGAACATGGCCTCTTCCGGCAACGGCACCTCGGTGCATCTCTCCGGCGAGATGTTCATGGCGATGACCGGCTGCAAGATGCAGCACGTGCCGTATCGCGGCGCCGCGCCCGCGATCACCGACATGCTCGGCGGCCAGGTGCAGGTGATCTTCGACAACATGCCCTCGATCATCCAGCACATCCGCTCCGGCGCGCTGCGCGCGCTGGCTGTGACGTCAACAGAGCGATCCTCGCAACTGCCCGATGTTCCGTCGGTCGCCGAAACCGTGAAGGGCTACGAGGCGAGCGCGCTGTTCGGCATGGGCGCGCCGAAGAACATGCCGAAGGAAGTTATCGCCAGGCTCAACACCGAGATCAACGCCGTGCTCGCTGAACCCGACATGAAGAAGCGCCTGGTCGAGCTCGGCGGCGATCCGCTGATCCAGACGCCGGAAGCCTTCGGCAACGACATCAAGGCCGAGACCGACAAGTGGAAGAAGGTGGTCGAGTTCGCCGGCCTCAAGGTAGAGTAGGCCCCGCAAGAGGCGCGATGCTGGATCGCGCGGGACAAACGTGGCCCGCGTGGTACAGCCGGTCCCTGGCCGAAGCCGGATTCGTCGGCCTTGACGCGGAATAAAATGACCTTCAGGAACCTTATCAAAGATGCCGCACCTGGCTAACTGCGGCGTCCGAGGAGCCGGATCATGCGCGCATCGGGATTGGCAATGCTTGTTCTGGGAACGATGACGCTCGCAGGCGCGGCGGGTATCACGCCCGCTTCCGCCGATCCTTATGACTACCCATGGTGCGCGCAGGGCCCGAGCCTGGGTTATCCCGGCGAATGCGCTTACCGGACCTACCAGCAATGCCTCGCGAGCGTGTCCGGCCGCTATCTCTATTGCGGCGAGAATCCGCGCTTCCTGTTCAGCGAACCGCCGCCGCCACCACCGGGCCGCTATCAGCGTCGGCACCGGACCGTATATCCCGACTAGCGTTGCGGCATCACTGCAAGGCAGTCTGTCGCCACTGTTCCTGACGTTCGTCCCTCGCGTCGGGTCCATGCTGACGTGATCGTGAAGCCGCGCACTTGACGTCACGCCGTTTGCGCCTATACTAAACCACATGGTTAAGTATCAGGACGAGACGCTGGACCGCACCTTTGCGGCGCTTTCCGATCCCACCCGTCGCGCGCTGCTGGCGCGGCTCGGCGACCAGGAAAGCCTGTCGGTGAGCGAGCTGGCGCAGCCATTCGCGATGTCGCTGCCGGCGATCATGAAGCATCTCGACGTGCTCACCGATGCGGGTCTCGTCGCGCGCGAAAAGACCGGCCGCACAGTGGCGTGCCGGCTCACCGCACAGCCGATGGAGCAGGCGATGAACTGGCTCAATCGCTATGCGCAATTCTGGTCCGACAATCTCGACCGCCTTGCCGCCTTTGTGGAGGAAGAACCATGGCAAACCAATCCGCAGTCGCCGCCGACGCCGGCCTCGCCGCGCGCCCAAGCCTCACCCTCACGCGGCGCCTCCGCGCGCGGCCGGAAAAAGTCTACGCCGCGTGGACCGAGCCGGAAAATCTAGCGCAGTGGTTCGGACCGGGTGGGGTCAAGCCGGCCACGACGCGTGCGGAGCTCGATGTCCGCGTCGGCGGACGCTATCGCATCGGATTCATCGGCACCAACGGCGAATATCACGAGGTCGGCGGCGTCTATCGTGAGGTGGTGCCGAACGAGAAGCTGGTGTTCAGCTGGGCCTGGCATTCGACGCCCGAACGCGAATCCGAGGTGACGATATCGATCAAGCCCGATGCCGGCGGTACGTTGCTCACCTTCCATCACGCGCAGTTCGTCGATGAGACCGCCCGCGACAACCACCAGCGCGGCTGGACCGCATTCCTCGGCAATCTGGAAAGCTTCGTCGACGCCTGACCTGCAAAGGAGCATCCCATGCAACAGCACATGATCGTCTCGCGCGAAGAATGGATCGCAGCCCGCAAGGCATTGATGGCCGGTGAGAAGGAACTGACCCAGGCCCGCGAAGCGCTCAGCCGGCAGCGCCGCGAACTGCCCTGGGTGAAAGTTGACAAGGACTATGTCTTCGACGGCCCTGGCGGCAAAATGACCCTCGGCGATCTTTTCAGGGGCAGGCCGCAACTCGTGGTGCAGCATGTGATGTTCGCGCCGGAGTGGGACGCGGCGTGCAAGAACTGCTCGTTCTGGGCCGACGGTTTCGAGCGCATGGTTCCGCATCTCGCCGCACGCGACACCACGATGATCGCGATCTCGCGGGCGCCGCTCGTCAAGCTCGACGCATTCAAGGCGCGGATGGGCTGGACCTTCGATTGGGTCTCCTCGGGAGAGAGCGACTTCAACTACGATTACGGCGTGTCGTTCACGCAAGGGCAGATCGATGCGGGGGACGCGAAATACAATTATGGAACGACGCCGCTCTATGGTCCCGAACTGCCCGGCATCAGCGTGTTCTTCCGTGATGAGACAGGGAGCGTGTTCCACACTTACTCGACCTTCGCGCGCGGCCTCGACATGATGAATGCCGCCTATCACTATCTCGACCTGACGCCGCTCGGCCGCCACGAGGAAGGATTGCCCTATCCGATGGATTGGGTGCGGCTACGTGACCAGTACCAACCGGCGCCGGTTCAGGCATCCTGCTGTCACTCCTGATCGTCATTGCGAGCGCAGCGAAGCAATCCATCGCGCCGCAAGTGTCGAGATGGATTGCTTCATAGCTTCGCTCCTCGCAATGACGGGGAGCCAAACAGCAGGAAGTCATCCGCATGCCTTACGTCGATGGATTCATCGTCGCCGTGCCGAAGAAGAAACTCAAAGCCTATGCGCAACTCTCGAAGAAGGCCGGCAAGGTCTGGCGCGAGTATGGCGCGTTGGATTATCGCGAATGGGTCGCCGACGACGTCAAGCCGGGCAAGCTGACCTCGTTTCCGCAGAGCGTGAAACTGAAGGCCGGCGAAACCGTCGTGTTTGCCTGGATCACCTACAAGTCGCGCGCCCAGCGCGACCGGATCAACGCCAAGGTGATGGCCGATCCGCGCCTGGCATCGATGAGCATGGGTGACGTGCCGTTCGACGGCAAGCGGATGATCTATGGCGGCTTCGCCAGCCTGGTGAAGGTCTGACGCGGCACGGTTTCGCCGCAATCCGCGCAGTAACCAGCTGTTAAACATCACGCTCGGCAAGCCGCGCGATGCCGCTTGCGTTTACTTGGTGATCCCGTATACTTTGCAATACAAAGTTCGGGCGAATCATGCGTGACCTCGACAAGGCGTTGGCCGATATCCTCGCCATCCGCAGCCAGATTGCGGCCGGAACGGCGTTCCGCGGCTACGGTCCGGCAACCGTCGCCGCCACCAGCGGCATCGCGCTGGTCACGGCGCTTGCGCAATATCTCTGGCTCGCCGATCCCACCGCTCATCCGATCGCGTTCCTCGCAGGCTGGGCGGCGGCCGCGTTGGTCTCCGCCGTGCTGATCTGGATCGAGATGCAGGCGCGCTCGCGGCGGCATCATTCCGGCCTTGCGGACGCGATGGTCCAGCAGGCGATCGAGCAGTTCGTTCCCGCGGCGATCGCCGGCGTGCTGCTCGCGATCCTGCAATGGAAGTTCGCGCCCGAGACGTTGTGGATGCTGCCCGGCCTGTGGCAGGTGCTGGTCAGCCTCGGCGTGTTCGCTTCGGTCCGCCTGCTGCCGCGCACGATCGCGCTCGGCGGCGCCTGGTATTTCCTGTCGGGCTTCACGGTGCTCTTGATCGCAAGCCAGAGCCACGCGCTGTCGCCCTGGACCATGGGACTGCCATTCGCGATCGGCCAGTTGCTGCTCGCAGCGCTGCTCTATTTCGCTTCCGGAGGCCATGATGCCGAAGACTGACCTGACCACCGCGCCGTTCGCCTATGACGGCCTCGACCGCGTCATCCACGAGAAGGCGCGGCTCGGCCTGCTGACCTCGCTGATGGCGCATCCGAAAGGGCTCGCCTTTGCCGATCTCAAGCAGCTCTGCGGCCTGACCGACGGCAACCTCAGCCGGCACCTCCAGGTGCTGCAGGAGGCCGGTCTCGTCGACGTCATCAAGGGCTATGAAGGCAATCGTCCGCACACCACCTGCCGCCTGACCAAGAGCGGTCGTCGCCGCTTCCTCGACTATCTCGCCGTGCTCGAGCAGCTGGTGCGTGACGCGGCCAAGGCCGCCGGCACGGCCGAGAGGGCCGCCGGCACGGCAGAAAAGGCCGCCGGCAAGGACGACCGCGCAGCTGGCCGCCTCGGTATCCAGCCGGTTTGAACCATCTCATTTTTGTCCGGAGACTTTGTGATGCAAAGTAACGTCGCGCTCAAGCCGGAAGCCGCCTTCAGGCTCCATGTCGGCATCATCATGGATGGCAATGGCCGCTGGGCAACGCGGCGCGGCCTGTCGCGCCTGCGCGGACACGAGGCCGGCGTCGAGGCGATCCGCCGCATCGTCGAGGCCGCACCGGACCAGGGCGTCGGCACGCTAACGCTCTACGCCTTCTCGAGCGACAATTGGCGCCGTCCGAAGGCCGAGGTCGCGGCGCTGATGGGGCTGCTGCGGTTCTATCTCGCCAATGAGATCGCCGCGCTCGTGCGCAACGGCGTTCGCCTCACCGTGATCGGCCGCCGCGACCGGCTGCCCGACGGCATCGCCGCCGCGATCACGCGCGCCGAGGCCGAGACCGCCGGCGGCACCACGCTGCATCTGCGCATCGCGATCGACTATTCGGCGCGCGACGCCATCCTGAACGCCGCCGCGCGCGCGGCCGGCGCCGGCGAGCTCAGCCGCGAGACGTTCTCCGATCTCATTACCGGCGAGGCCGGGCTGCGCGACGTCGACCTGATCATCCGCACTTCGGGCGAGAAGCGGCTGTCGGACTTCCTGCTCTGGGAGGGTGCCTATGCCGAGCTGCATTTCACCGAGCGGATGTGGCCCGAATTCGATGCCGACGATCTCGCCGACGCACTCGGCTCCTTCCATCGCCGCGAGCGCCGCTTCGGCGGACTGACCGCGATCGCGCCGGCGGAGGTGCCGAACCTCTAACGCGTCAAGCCGCGCCAACTGCTCTCTTCCTAAAGCCCGGCCGGGGGGTTGGGCTCTCTCTCACAAGATGCGGGGACGAACGATCACGCCAACCAAAGCGGGAGCGATCATCCATGCGCATTCTTCTCATCAACGTGCCGCACCCGGCGATCGGCAGCCGGATCCCCGACGACCATCTGCCGCCACTTGGCCTGTTGTCGATCGGCGGCCCCCTGATCGATGACGGCCACGACGTCGGTCTTATCGATGCCGAGTTCGGGCCGATGCCGGTCCAAGCCATCGTGGCGGAGGCATCGAGATTTGCACCGGATGCGGTGCTGTTCGGCCATTCCGGCTCGACGTCGGGCCATCCGGTCATCGCCGAGGTGGCGCAGGCGATCGTCAAGGCCGTGCCCGGTGTGCGGATCGTCTATGGCGGCGTGTTTCCGACCTATCACTGGCGCGACATCCTGCGCGAGGAGCGCTACGTCACCGCGATCGTGCGCGGCGAGGGCGAAGAGACGGCGCGGCGTCTGATGCGAGCGCTGGAGGCCGGCGAGGATCTCCGTATCATCAACGGCATCGCATTCCGTGACGATTACGGGCCGCGCGTGACGCCGCCTGCGCCTGTCATCCGTGACCTCGATGCCTATCGCGTCGGCTGGGAATTGATCGATCACGCGCGCTACAGCTATTGGGGCGGGCTGCGTGCCGTCGTCGTGCAATTCTCGCGCGGCTGTCCGCATCTCTGCAATTACTGCGGCCAGCGCGGCTTCTGGACGCGGTGGCGGCACCGCGATCCCGTGCGCTTTGCGAAGGAGCTGGCGCGGCTCCATCGCGAGCACGGCGTCAAGGTGATCAATTTCGCCGACGAGAATCCGACCGTCTCGAAGAAGGCGTGGCGGGCCTTTCTCGAGGCCCTGATCGCGGAGGATGTCGATCTGATCCTGGTCGGCTCGACCCGCGCCGACGACATCGTGCGCGACGCCGATATCCTGCATCTCTACAAGAAGGCGGGCTGGCAGCGCTTCCTGCTCGGCATGGAGAACACCGACGAGAAGACGCTGGAGCTGATCCGCAAGGGCGCGACCACCACGATCGATCGCGAAGCCATCCGTTTGATGCGCCAGCACGGCATCCTGTCGATGGCGACGTGGGTGGTCGGCTTCGAGGAGGAGACCGATCGCGATCATTGGCGTGGTCTCAGGCAGCTGTTGTCCTATGATCCCGACCAGATCCAGATGCTCTACGTCACGCCGCATCGCTGGACGCCGTATTTCCGTCTCGCGGCGGAGCGGCGCGTCATCCAGACCGATCGCAGGCTCTGGGACTACAAGCATCAGGTGCTGGCGACCCGGCACATGCCGCCATGGCGCGTGCTGCTCTGGTTCAAGTTCACCGAGATGGTGCTGCAGTGCCGCCCGAAGGCGCTGCTCCGCGTGCTGCTCCACCGCGACGCCGGACTTCGTCACGCGATGCGCTGGTACACGCAGATGGGCCGCCGGGTCTGGCCGCACGAAATCCTCGGCTTCCTGCGCGACAAGAGGTTGAAGAACGGGCCCACCGTGCAGGAATTTTGGGGCGCGCCGCAGGATATGGAGGAGGAATCGATGTCGTCGCACCGGCCCGAGCGCCGCGTCGGCACATCACGCGCGGCGTAAGTCGATACCGTCTTGTCGGGTTCTGGATATCTGGCGCTGATGACTGGACGCCTCAGTCATCAGCGCGATAATTTTCAGGTCGGCTGCGCAGAACAAAAAGAACCGTGGCGGTCGAGGCGTCGAGTTGAGCATACAGGTTGCGATCTTAAAAATATTGGCCAGTCACGTCCGCGGCAAAGCCACAATCAATTCACTTAAGCACGATCTCGCCGTGCTCTCATCGAGCGGCGACGATTGGCATGCGCGGATCAAACGTCTGGCGTCGCGGGTCCCCGAACTCGACATCTTTAGCCATGGCTATGTGCTCCGTGACGTCGAAGGCTGGGAGATCACATCGGCCGGTCGCGAGTTCCTGCGTGCACTGGAAGCGGTCACGCAAGACAATCTGCCGTCCGCGCCATCGGCCGATACCGTAATCCACGCCGAGGGCAGGCTGATCGTGGTCGGTCACCGCTTCAAGAATCAGGTGCGGGCACCGAGTGATCCCGAACAGAGCACATTGGCGCGCCGCCGGCCGATCCGCGAGCCGCATTGAACCTCACTGCGCTGCCCGCGACCTACCTTCGGGACGTGGCTCCGGAGGTCGCAAATGACTGCTTTGGCTCAATCGATCGCACGCGCGTTTCCGGCCAATTCGCTTCGGAGCAGCATCGCCCGGCATGTCCTGCTGCTTGCCTCCGCGGTCCTGTTCGTCGCGGCGCTCAGGGCAAGCTACGGCCTCGATCTCAGCGCTGGTCTCTTCTAGCCGCGCGACAAATTATCCGGCCTCAAGTCATATTGGGTTAACCGGACCGAGGTAGCCGGGCGCACGCTTTCCTTGCATCTCTAACCCGGGCCGGTCTTCCATGGATAAGCCGATGCGCTGCCAGTGCGGCAGGACGCGAACCATTGTGCTCGACAAGCATTTCCGCACCGCGCTGGTATGCCCGAAATGTGATGAGGTTCAACTGACCGGGCCGGCGAGGCCGGAGGAACAGGTGTTTGACCGCACGCTAAAGCGCGGTCGTGTTCGGCGCCGAAACCCGCTAGGTTCCGTCTGACGAAACGGACCAAAGCGAAACCCGATGCCGCAGCCTTCCGACACCGCCGCCATCACCCTTGCCGACATACGCCGTGCCGCGGATGTGATCCGGGATGCGGTCATGGTCACGGCCTGCAACGAGAGCCGCACGCTGGGCGAGATCTGCGGCTGCCGCCTGTTCCTCAAATTCGAGAACCTGCAGTTCACCGCGACGTTCAAGGAGCGCGGCGCGCTGAATCGCCTGCAGGCGCTGTCGCCAGAGGAGCGCAAGCGCGGCGTGATCGCGATGTCTGCCGGCAATCACGCCCAGGGCGTGGCCTATCACGCCAAGCGGCTCGGCATCCCCGCTACCATCGTGATGCCGATCGGGACGCCGATGGTGAAGATCGAGAACACCAGGCGGCACGGCGCCGAGGTCATCATCACCGGGCAGACGCTGGAAGAATGCTTCGCGTTCGTTGGCTCGCATGCTGCGCAGAAGGGCCTGATCCTGATCCATCCCTATGACGATCCGTTGATCATTGCAGGGCAAGGCACGATCGGACTTGAAATGCTCGCGACGGTGCCGGAGCTCGATATCCTGGTGGTACCGATCGGCGGCGGCGGGCTGATCTCGGGCATCGCCACGGCCGCGAAGGCACTGAAGCCGTCGATCCAGGTCGTCGGCGTGCAGGCCCAGCTCTATCCGTCAATGTACAATGCGGTCAAAGGCGAGCAGCTGCCGATGCGCGGCGACACCCTCGCCGAGGGCATTGCGGTCAAGGCGCCCGGGCAGATCACCACGAAAATCGTGCGCGAGCTCGTTGACGACATCATCCTGGTCAGCGAGGACCAGATCGAGCGCGCGGTCGCGACCCTGATCTCGATCGAAAAGACGGTGGTCGAAGGCGCCGGCGCCGCCGGTCTCGCGGCGGTGCTCGCAGCTCCCGAGCGCTTTGCGGGCAGCTCAGTCGGCCTGGTGCTGACCGGCGGCAATATCGACACCAGGCTGATTGCCTCGGTCCTGACCCGCGAGCTCGCGCGCGAGGGACGACTGACGCAACTGGCGCTCGACATCGTCGACCGGCCCGGACAGCTCGCGGCGGTGTCGATCCTGCTTGCCGATGCCGGCGCCAATATCATCGAGGTCTCGCATCAGCGCACCTTCTCCGACCTTCCGGCGAAGGCGACGCTGCTCGAGCTCGTGATCGAAACCCGCGACCGCGCCCATCTGGAGGACGTGCTGGCAAGGCTCAGCTCCGAAGGATTCGCGGTCCGGGAAAGTTAGCTGTCAGACTGCTTGACCGTCATCCTGAGGCGCGAGCGGAGCGAGCCTCGAAGGATGAATCGGCCACCAGCCGGGCCGTCGATCCTTCGAGACGCGCGCAAGTGCGCGCTCCTCAGGATGACGGATTTCAATGGGCGAACTAACCCTCGTTGTCACCCGCCGCCAGCTCGGCGAGCTTCGCGATGGTGTTGATGTTGCGCGCGGTACCCTTGGCGGCGGCGGGGATCTTCAGCTTCGAGCGGCCCATGCCGCTGCCATAGGCGACATAGATCTCGCGCTTGCCGAGCCGCACCTCTTCGTCCTGCTGGCCCTTGATGTCCTTCAAGGCATCCTTCGGCGGCGGCTCGTCGAGGAAGATCGCGACAGTATAGTTCGGCGGCGCTTTCGGAAACGGATTGGCCCTCAGCACCGCGGCGATCTCGTCCGCGCTCCGGATGACGATGCCGACCGGCTTGCCGGCATAGGCCTGCAGCCGCCGCTCCAGCGCGGCCTTGACCTTGGCCGCGCCGAGCTTCGAGGAGAATACGACATTGCCGCTGGCGATATAGGTCTGCGCGTCGGCAAATCCCTCGTCGACGCACATCGCCTTCAACTCGGTCATCGGCAGCTTGCCGGTGCCGCCGACATTGACCGCGCGCAGCAGGGCGACGTAACGCGGCATCGACTAGCCGTCGGCTTTCTTCTTCGTAGGCTTCTTGGCCGGCGGCGGCTCTTCCATCGCCTTCTTCATGGCGCGCGCATAGGCGTCGGCGGCGTTCTCGGCCGAATTCTGCAACCGCTTGGCGGTCGCGGTTGCGTTCATCATCGTGCTCTTGGCCAGGAAGCGGAAGCGCGCCTTGGTCTCCTTGTCCTTGGCCTTGGCGGCGCGCGTGACCCAGACGGCCTGGCGTTTCTTGGCAGCCGCCATCACGGCCTTGGTCTGCGCTTTTGCGGTTTGCCGGATGACGGCGTCGAGGTCGGCTTCGGCCATTCAGATGCACTCATTGACTGGACATGCGCCGGGAGGGCGCACGGAGGGACGGGAGCTACCCCTAGCGTAACCGGTGCCGTTTGAACATGCGATCGTTTTGCGAATTCCCGGAGGATCGCATCGACCCCTGTACCGAGGCTTGCGCGGCGTGCGCTAGTCTCCTGACGACCCCGGCGGCACCTTCGCGCCGGCGAGCAGTCTGGCCAGCTCGACCTGCCGGCCCAGTCCGGTCTTGGCCAACACCGCCTTGAGCTGGTTGCGAACCGTTTCGCGGGAAATGCCGAATGCGCCGGCGATTGCCTCGACGGTGCGTCCTTCGCCAATGCCGCGCGCGACGCGCGCCTCCGCCGGCGTCAAGTCGAACAGGCCCTGCAGCACCTCCGCGGTCGGCACCTCGGCCGGCACCACCGGCGTCACGATCACGATCGCCGCCGCGCGATCGAACAGGTCACGCGCTGCGCCGTGGATCGGGACCAGATGCACGATCAGCGGCGGCCGATCCTCCTGCGCCGCGATCGGCACCGAGCGCACCTCCACGCCGATCAGTCCCTGATCAAGTGCGGCCAGCGCCTGGGCGAACAGCGCGTCGGCAGTGGTCGCCGCCAGCGTCAGGCGCTCGCCGCGATCCTGCATCACGTCGGGCACCAGGCGGTCGAACAGCGTGTTGGCTGCCATCAGGCGGCCGCCGCGCCGCAGCACTGCCGCGGGCAGGCCGAGCATCGCCAGCGATTCGGTTGCCGCCCTGGCGCGCTCCATCCCGAGCCGCGCCGACAGCAGCGCCGCACGCGCCAGATGCGGCCGCAGCGCGTCGAGCTGCTCGATTGCTTCCCGCTCGATCGGTCCGTGCTGGTATTCGCGCTCGACGCTGTAGATCAGCACGTCGCCGCTCGGCACCGCGATCGCAGTACCGGCGCCCCATCCGAGCCCGCGCGGGCGGAAGAATTCGCGGATCTGGAAGTCCTGCTGCACCTCCTCGGGCGTATCGAACACGTCGATGTCGCGCAGGAAGCCGGCATGGTTGGCCGCGAGCAGGCGCGGCAATCGCCCGTTGCGCTCGTGCCAGCCGCCCTCGACATAGGCCACCGTGTCGTCGTGCATGTCGGGCGACGCGACCCAGCGGACGTCGTGTGGGGCCGCCGTCAGCAGCACGATACCGCGCGCACGCGCGATTGCACCGACCTGATGCAGGACATTCGGCCACAATTCGGGGACGACCGCGGCCTCATAGGCCAGTTCAATCAGATGCTCGTGCAGGTCGTTCGCCATCGGTCATCCCAAAAACCGTTGTTGCCCAATAGATAAACCCGGCGACCCCGGAAATATTGCGTAAAGCAATTCAGCCCGAGCCACGAGTCCGGGTTATTCCGGTGCGCGTTCACGCGCATCAGGGGGGGAATTACGACGTTTTCGCCGCTCTTCTTCGCGATTTTCGCGCGGGCGCCTGGAGCCTCGCTCGCTCGGCTGCGACCCGGCGCGCGGCCGCCGGCGCCCGGACGACGCATTCCAAGGCCGATGCCAGGTCGCGGGGCAGGCCCAAGACTTGATAGAGACTTGATGAAGACCCGATAATCAGGGCCCGACGATCATCGCCGCGTGTGGCAAAATCGAAGCTGCGTGACAGGTGGAAATATTCGGAAGCATCTCGAAACCCGATTGGCGTGACTGGCGCTGCGCCAGCCCCGCCGGCGTCACACATTTGCAACGCTGCACGCGATCGTTCGAGCATGAACATCCTTTAATTTGTATCCGGGCAATCCGTGGCGCCAGCTAGGGCATGATCCGGAAAAGTGCGAAGCGGTTTTCCGAAAAGGATCATGCCTAAGGGGCGGCCTTAAGCGCGATGACGATTCAAACCGGGTCTCATCGCGCTTGGAGCGGCCACCTCTGACATTCATGCGAGCCATCGTCGGCTCGGGGAGGGCCGATGATCAGCCGCAGAGCGCTTTCCGGATTGTTGATGACGCTGGTCGGCCCCTCGTCGCGGGCCGGCAACGACAGGCTGGCGCTGGGCCATTGCCAGGGATCATGCGCGAATGTCGACTTGCCGACCCTTGGCTACGATCAGTTCTGCCGGTCGTTGTTCGATATCGCGGCAAGCGGCAGGCTGCATGCGGTCGCAACCGGTTCGGAGATTCGCGGAGAGATGCGATCTCTGTTCCGGGCGCGGCGGCTTTATCGGCCGTCGCACGACGAGATCCGGGTGCTCTGGCGCGCGCCGGCGGATGGCTTCTCGGTCGTGAAGGTCGAGTTCGATCTGGAATGCGGCGTGCCGGTGCGCGGATGTCTTGGAATTCCCGACGGAGAATTCAAGGGGTTGATCCTGCTCGGCCACGGCATGGCGAGCACGCCGGAGCGCTGCTTCGACGATGCCGACAAGGACTACATGAACGCGCTCGGCAAACGGCTATGTCGGGACGGTTACGTCGTCTGGTGTCCTTACATCGTCCAGATCGGAAATCAGGAGAGCCAGAACAACATCGCCGCGATGCTGGCATCTCACGGCATCTCCGCCCACAACGTGTCATGCGCATCGCTCGACGCCGGCGAAATCGTTTGCAGGAAGCTCACCGGCGTGTCGGGTTTGAATGTCGGCGTCTACGGGGTGTCCTGGGGCGCCTTTCTCGCGCTGCATCTGGAAGCCGCGACGGGGCAGATGCGGCCGACTGTCGTGTCCGGATATATGCGCGACGAGAAGAAGCTCCTGATGTCATCCGTGATCACCAGGAATCTCGGCGTCGAACTTGCGGCTTACATTCATTTCAGCAACGGCCGCGCCAAGTACGCCGGCGCGGAGCTGGCATATCTGCTTTGTCCATGTCCGCTGTTCGCCGAGATTGGCAATCGTGATGGTGCAAACGCGATGGAGCTCGGGCGGGATGAGAAGTTCGCGGAGATGCGGTCGGTCTACGCATCGTCAGGCCATCCGCATTTGATCGACATCGACGTTTTCGACGGCGTGCACGAGGTCAGTGGCAAGCGTGCAATGCCTTGGCTGTACGAGCACCTCGCGTCGCCTCTCTATCAACAGACGTCTCGTCTGAAGGGCGCCATCGCGTTGTGAGCGCACGGTCCGCGGCCGCGCCCGATCCGTCGTTGACCACGCGCAGAGCTGACCTCGACCATACCGAGGTAGCGCTGACTTGCATCACATTGCCGGGAGTTTTCGGTGTCCGCGGCATGCCCCGCGCTGGACGGCGGTCGCAATCGCGGTGCGATTGCAGCGCCGCGACGTTTCTTAAAACTGTCTTCAGCCGAGGTCGCTGGAACAATCGCGATCAGCTTACAGCATTGTCGGATTGGCCGCGTTATGATCTGCTGCAACGCACCTGCCCATCCTGACCTTCGGGTCTGAGGGAACTCGACGTCATATCCGTCTCGTAGCGTCTGTTGGTAGCCGAAGGGTTGGACTGCATGAGTGGTACGGAACGCACGCTCGGCGGCTTGGCAGGGGTTCTCGTATCGGCGGGACTAATGGCGGCGGGAGTATCGGCGGCCCATGCCCAGGCGGGGCCACCCGGGCCTCCTGCCGTGGGCGTGTTCGAGGCGGTGAAGCGGCCGATCACCGAAACCAATGAATTTCTCGGACGCATCGAAGCCCCCAACCGCGTCAACGTGGTGGCGCGTGTGACCGCGTTCCTGGACAAGCGGAACTTTGTCGAGGGCTCCGAGGTCAAGGCCGGTGATCTCTTGTATCAACTCGAGCGCGGACCGTTCGAAGCCGATCTCGCATCGAAGAAGGCACAGGTCGCTCAGTTGCAGGCGACGCTGGTCAACGCCAAGCTGACCACCGATCGCGCCAAGGCTCTGATGGGCGGCCCGGCCGGCCAGCAATCCAATGTTGATGCGGCGGTCGCCAACCAGCAGAGCCTCGAGGCGCAGGTGCAGGCCGCGCAGGCGCAGGTCGACCTGTCCCAGATCAATCTCGACTACACCATGATCCACTCGCCGATCGACGGCAGGATCGGACGCACCGCGGTCACCGAGGGCAACGTCGTGACGCCGAGCTCGGGAACCCTGACGACAATCGTCAGCCAGGACCCGATGTACGTCACCTTTCCCGTGCCGGTGCGCGAGGCGCTCGATCTGCGCGACCGTTATGCGACGCGCGGCGGCTTCAAGGCCGTCGTCATCCGCCTGCGGTTGCCGGACGGCCGGCTCTTCGACAAGACCGGCGAACTGAACTTCGTCAACAACACGATCGCGCAGAACACCGATACCATCTCCCTGCGCGGCACCATCCCCAATCCGCCGACATATACTTCCGTCGCGGCCGGCGGCTCGCTCCGCGAACTCACCGACAATGAGTTCGTGACCGTTCTCCTCGAAGGCGTGCAGCCGGTCGAGGTGCTCGCGATCCCGCGTTCGGCGGTGCTGTCGGACCAGCAAGGCGAATATGTCTATGTCGTCGGCGCGGACAACAAGGCCGAGCAAAGGCGGATCCAGCTTGGGCAATCGACAGCAACGATCGCGGCGGTGACGAGCGGCATCTCGCTCGGCGACAAGGTCGTCGTCGAGGGGTTGCAGAAGGTCAAGCCGGGCGAGGTGGTGGCGCCGGGGCCCGTCAGCGCGCTGATCCAGTCGAGCATGAAGGTTTCGGCGGATGGCGCCGCGAGCAGCGCGCCGAAATCGACGGGTAATAACCCATGATTTCTGCCGTCTTCGTCGATCGTCCGCGGCTTGCGATCGTCATCGCGTTCGTGATCACGATCGCGGGCGCGCTGGCGCTGATGCAGATTCCGGTCGCGCAGTTTCCGGACATCGTGCCGCCGCAGGTCACGGTCTCCGCCGTATTCCCCGGCGCATCGGCCGAAGTGGTGGAATCGAGCGTCGCCCAGCCGCTGGAAGCGCAGGTCGTGGGCGTCGACAAGATGCTCTACATGAAGTCGACCAGTGGCAATGACGGCAGCTACACGCTGACGGTCTCCTTCGCGCTCGGCACCGATCCCGATATCAACACCGTCAACGTCAACAACCGCGTGCAAAGCGCGCTCGCGCAATTGCCGACCGAGGTGCAGGCGCAGGGCCTGACCGTGCAGAAGAAATCCTCGGCGGTGCTGCAATTCATCGTGCTGTACAGCAAGAGCGGCGATCAGGATCCGCTGTTCATCACCAACTACGCCATCATCAACGTGCTGGACGCGATCTCGCGCACGCCTGGTGTCGGACAGGCCTCGCTGTTCGCGAAGCTGAACTATTCGATGCGGATCTGGTTCGACACCCAGCGCCTGACCAGCCTCAATCTGGCGCCGTCGGACGTGATCGCCGCGATCCGGGCCCAAAGCGTGCAGGCGCCGGTCGGCCGCATCGGCGCGCGTCCGATCAGCAATGACCAGCAGTTCCAGTTCAACGTGCAGACGCAGGGCCGCCTGACGACATCCAAGCAGTTCGGCGACATCGTGCTGCGGGCCAATCCGGATGGATCGGTGCTGCGGATCAGGGACGTTGCCCGCGTCGAGATCGGCGCGCAGAACATGGATTCGGAGTCGCGGATCGACGGCAATCCCGGCGTGCCGATGGGCATCTATCTCGCGCCCGGCGCCAATGCCGTGACCACGGCCAAGGCGGTGCAGGCCACGCTTGCGCGGCTGTCGGAGCGGTTTCCGCCGGGGCTGACCTATCTCGTGCAGTACGACTCCACCACCTTCGTGTCCGATACGATCAAGGAGGTGATGAAGACGCTCGGCGAGGCCTTCGTGCTCGTCGTGATCGTGGTGTTCCTGTTCCTCGGCAATCTGCGCGCCACGGTGATCCCGGCGGTCGCGGTTCCGGTCAGCCTGATCGGCGCCTTCGCGGTGCTGCTGGCGCTCGGCTATTCCGCCAATACGGTCTCGCTGCTGGCGATGGTGCTGGCGATCGGCATCGTGGTCGACGACGCCATCGTCGTGGTCGAGAACGTCGAGCGCGTCATGGAGGAGGAGCCGGAGCTGTCGCCGGCCGACGCCACCAAGAAGGCGATGGCGCAAATCACGGCGCCGATCATCGCGATCTCGCTGGTGCTGCTCTCGGTGTTCGTGCCGATCGCGTTCATCCCCGGCATTTCCGGCACGCTGTTCCGCCAGTTCGCGGTGACGATCAGCGCCGCGATGGTGATCTCGGCGCTGAATGCGCTGACCTTGTCGCCGGCACTGTGCGCCGTGTTCCTGCGTCATGGCGGGCCGCGCCGCGGCATCATGGGACGGGTGCTCGGCAGCATCGACTGGGTGCGCGACCGCTACGCCGGCGTGGTGCAACGGCTGGTTCGTGTGGCGGTGCTGTCGCTGGTTGCGGTGCTGGTGTTTGCCGGCGCGGTGTTCGGCGTGTCGAAGATCACGCCGACCGGCTTCCTGCCCGAGGAGGATCAGGGCGCCTTCTTCATCGCGGTGCAATTGCCCGACGGCGCGTCGGTGGCACGCACCAGCGAGGTCACCAAGCAGGTCGAGGCGCTCTTGAAGAAGAATCCGGCGATCGACCATGTGCTGTCGATCATCGGCTTCTCGCTGCTCGACGGTGCCAGCGAGCCGAATTCGGCATTCATGGTGGCGCGTATGAAGGCGTTCGCCGACCGCAAGGCCGTCACCGACTCGGTGCAGGCGGCGATCGGGCAGACCTTCGTCGGGGGATCGCAGATTCGCCAGGCTTCGGTGCTGCCGTTCAACCTGCCGCCGATCATCGGGCTTTCGACCTCCGGCGGATTCGAATATCAGCTCGAGGCGCTCGAAGGGCAGGATCCGGCCTCGCTCAGCAGCGTGATGGGCGGGCTGATCGGTGCTGCCAACCGCAATCCGAATCTGGCCCGCGTGTTCTCGACCTTCACCGCGACCAACCCGTCGGTCTATCTCGATATCGATCGCGCCAAGGCGCAGGCGCTCGGCCTCAACATGGCCGACGTCTTCACCGCGCTGCAGGCCACGCTCGGCGGCATCTACGTCAACAACTTCAACCTGTTCGGCCGCACCTGGCAGGTCAATGTGCAGGGCGATGCAGCCGATCGCCGCGACATTCCCGACATCTGGCAGATCTATGTGCGCAACAGCGGCGGCGAGATGGTGCCGATCCGTTCGATCGCAAGCCTGCGCATCGTGACCGGACCGCAGGTGATCACGCGCTACAACAATTATCGTTCGGTCACCGTGAACGGCAGCCCGGCGGCGGGCGTGTCCTCGGGCACCGCGATCGCGACGATGGCCGAGCTCTCCAAGTCGACGCTGCCTTCCGGCTATTCCTACGAGTGGACCGGCACGGCCTATCAGGAGCAGGCGGCCTCCGGCCAGACCGGCATCATTCTCGGCCTCGCGGTGCTGTTTGCCTATCTGTTCCTGGTCGCGCTGTATGAGAGCTGGACGATCCCGATTCCCGTGCTGCTATCGGTCACGGTCGGCGTGTTCGGTTCCTATCTTGCGATCAAGCTCGCGGGCCTCAACCTCGATCTCTACGGTCAGATCGGCCTCGTGGTGCTGATCGCGCTCGCCGCCAAGAACGGCATCCTGATCGTCGAGTTCGCCAAGGAGCAGCGCGAGGCCGGCAAGCCGATCGCGGAGGCCGCGACGATGGGCGCGCAAATGCGCTTCCGCGCCGTCATGATGACATCAATTGCCTTCATCCTCGGCCTGGTGCCGCTGGTGGTCGCGACCGGTGCCGCGGAAATCAGCCGCCGTGCGGTCGGCACCGCGGTGTTCGGCGGTATGCTCGCCGCAAGCTCGGTCGGCATCTTCCTGGTGCCGATGCTGTTCGTCACCTTCCAGGGCTGGCGCGAGGGTGTAAAGAACCGCTTCGGCAGACGGACCAAGGCGGAACAGCCTGCCTCGCATTAGATCCTGCCTAATCCCTTCGCGCATTAGGGAGGCGCGTGGGGGCGGGTCTATGCTACTGGCCTCATCGATGGAGTTCTGGATTGAGCGTTGCCTTCACCAAGGAAGAAAGTGCCGAGACCGCGTCCGAAACGCTGTTGCCGGACCGCCCCATTTCGCCGCATCCCAACCTGGTGACCGAAGCAGGACGCAAGGCGCTGGAGCGTGAGCTCCAGGCGGCACGCGAGGCCCTTGAGGCCGCGCAGCAGCTGGACGATATCAACGAACGGCGGCGGCAGTCGGCGGTTCCGTTGCGCGACGCGCGCTATCTCACAGAGCGGCTCCGCACCGCGCAGGTCGTGCCTGACCCTGCTTCCACCGAAACTGTTGCCTTCGGCAGCACGGTGACTTTCAGCCGCGCCGACGGGCGGGTGCAGACCTATCGCATTGTCGGCGAGGACGAAGCCGACCCAAAGGCAGGCTCGATTTCCTTTGTCTCGCCGGTAGCGAGGTCGCTGATGGGCAAAGCCCTGGGCGACGTCGCAGGCTCGGGCGATCAGGAGCTGGAGATCGTCGCGATCGCTTAGAGAGTGATGGGATTAGATTGAATGGCGGTCGCAAAGGCGACGCGTCCCTCGCCCCGTTCTTACGGGGAGAGGGTTGGGGGTGAGGGGCTGCCTCCGCACACGCGGAGACAGATACTCTCGCGGAGACTCCCCCTCTCACCCGGAACGCATCTGCCGATGCGTTCCGACCTCTCCCCGCACGCGGGGCGAGGTGAACCGGAGTCCGCCGCTCGATTCGGAGCAAAGTGATCACGCTGCCGGCAGGGCAAGCCGCTCGATAGTCTGAATATGCCGCGCCAGCAGGCTGCAGGCCTGTTCGATGTTGCGTGCGCGCAGCGCCTGCAGGATCACGCGATGATCCTGGCTCGGCCGCGGCCGCCAGCCGGCGTTGCGCGCCATCGCGAACACCAGTCGCGAATTCGCAAGCTGCAGGCCGTCGAGGCTGGCAAGCAGCCGCGGCATCGCGCACGGCGCCACCAGCGCATGGTGAAAGGCGCGATTGGCCATCTCGAAATCCTGCACCGTCTCGGCATTGTCGCCTTCGATCATGGCGAGTTCGATCCGTGCCAGATGGGCCGATGTGAGCCTGGGGGCGGCATTGCGCAACGCGACCACCTCGAGCGCGGCGCGCATCTCGGCGATTTCCTTCACCGACCTGGTGTCGAGCGGCGCGACCCGCACCCCGCGTCGCGGCACCGCAACAACGAGATGCTGCGCCTCCAATTGCCTGAAGGCCTCGCGCACCGGCACGTGGCTCGAATGGAATTCGCGCGCGACATGATCCTGCCGCAGCGGCGCGTCCGGCAGCAATTCGCCGTTGATGATGCGCTCGCCGATCGCTTCGGCGATGCGCCCCGCGGTGGTCGTGTTCTCGCCTTCGCTCGTCATAGATTATCTATCGTAAAAACGGGTGCGCGCGCGTACTGGCTCGGCTAGCATCGTTCTAAGTCCATAGATCATAGATAATATACCAGATTATCTATGATCCACAGCAAACGAGAAAGCAAGCCATATGGTTGATGTCGTGGAAATCGAACGGACCGACAGCGGCACCAGTGCAGCGCCCCGCAAGACCTGGGACCGTACCGAGGCTGAAGCACTCTACAATTTGCCGTTCGCGGATTTGATGTTTCAGGCGCAAGGCGTGCATCGCGCCAACTTCAATCCGAACCATGTCGAAACCGCGAGCCTGCTCAGCATCAAGACCGGCGGCTGCCCGGAAGACTGCGGCTACTGCTCGCAAAGCGCGCATTACGACACCGGCCTGAAGGCCACTCGCCTGATGCCGCGGGACGAAGTGGTCGCGGTCGCGCAGCGCGCCAAGGACGCCGGCGCAACCCGCTTCTGCATGGCCGCGGCCTGGCGCAGCCCGAAGGACCGCGATCTCGATCAGGTCTGCGACATGGTCAGCGCGGTGAAGGGCCTCGGCATGGAAACCTGCGTCACGCTCGGCATGCTGACGCCAAAGCAGGCCGAGCGTCTCTCTGACGCCGGGCTCGATTTCTACAACCACAACGTCGACACCTCGCCCGAGTTCTACGACAAGATCATCACCACCCGCACCCTGCAGGATCGCATCGATACGCTCGCGCATGTGCGCGACGCCGGCATCAAGGTCTGCTGCGGCGGCATTATCGGCATGGGTGAACAGGTCGATGACCGGCTCGGCATGCTGATGCTGCTTGCCAATCTCCCCAGCCATCCGGAGAGCGTGCCGATCAATCTGTGGAACGAGGTCAAGGGCGTTCCGGTCAACGACACCGCGGAACGGCCCGATCCGATCGCGCTGGTGCGTCTGGTTGCCACTGCGCGGATCATGATGCCGAAGAGCGTGGTGCGGCTGTCGGCCGGACGGCAATACATGACCGACGAGCTGCAGGCGATGTGCTTCCTCGCCGGCGCGAATTCGATCTTCATCGGCGATGTGCTGCTGACCACCAGGAACCCGCAGCGCGATCGCGACGCCGATTTGCTGGACCGGCTCGGCATCAACTCCGCCCTCGCCTGAGCGCAACTCCGGCACGCGCGCGGCGGGATTCGCCGCGCGACCAACTACAAATCTGAGAGAGAAGCATGAGCGCAATCCATGCGGCCAAGGTCGCTGATTACGCCGCGGCCTTGCACGCCCTGAGCAAGGACGATCGGCTGCGCGGTCTTAAGCCGCGCGCGGGCATCGATTTCGTCTCGAACGACTATCTGGCGCTCGCGAACGCGCCGCGCATCAAGAATGCGGTCTCGGCCGCGCTCGAGGCCGGCACACCGATCGGCGCCGGTGGGTCGCGGCTGCTGCGCGGCAATTGCGAGGAGCACGAACGGCTAGAGGCCGAAGCCGCCGCGTTCTTTGGAGCCGAGACGGCGCTGTTCTTCGGTGGCGGCTATGTCGCCAATTTCGCCGTGCTGACGACGCTACCGCAGCGCGGCGACCTCCTGGTGCTCGATTCTCTCGTGCACGCCAGCATCCATGAAGGCGCGCGCGCCGGCCGGGCCGAATTCCGGATCAGCGCGCACAATGATCCCGGGTCGGTCGAAGCCACCATTCGCGGCTGGCGCGCCGAGGGTGGCACGGGCCGGGTCTGGATCGTGGTCGAAAGCGTCTACAGCATGGACGGCGACGTCGCGCCGCTCGACGACCTCGTCGCCATCGCGGACCGGCACGACGCGTTCCTGATGGTGGACGAGGCGCATGGCACCGGCGTCTATGGCGAGCAGGGGCGTGGGCTGACGGCGTCCTATGAGGGGCGCGAGAACCTCGTGATCGTTCATACCTGCGGCAAGGCGCTGGGCGCCGCCGGCGCGCTGGTCACGGCTTCGACCGTGCTGCGCGACTTCATGGTCAATCGCTGCCGCCCGTTCATCTTCGCCACTGCACCGTCGCCACTTGTGGCCGTCGCCGTGCGCGAGGCGGTGCTGATCCTGCAGCAGGAGCCCGTGCATCAGCAGCGCCTGGCAAAACTGGTCGCGTTCACGCATCGCGAGCTCGACCTGCGCGGTTGGCGCAGCCCGTCGCGCTCGCAGATCGTGCCCTATATCGTCGGCGACAATGCGCGTGCGATGCAGCTGGCGTCTGCGCTGCAGGCGCGCGGCTTCGATATCAGAGGCATCAGGCCGCCGACCGTGCCGGCAGGCTCTGCCCGGTTGCGGATTGCGCTGACCCTTAATGTCGACGAGGACGACGTGCGCGCGCTGCTCGACGCGCTGGTCGACGAGACCAAAGGCTGGTCGCGATGACGAGCCGGATCGTGATCACCGGCACCGATACCGGGATCGGGAAGACGGTGTTCTCCGCGGGCCTCGCCGGCTTCCTCGGCGCGCGCTACTGGAAGCCGGTTCAGGCCGGCCTCGAGGAGGAAACCGATGCGCAACTGGTCGCACGGCTTGGCGGGCTCCCGGCGGATCGCATCGTGCAGGAGCGTTACCGGCTTCGAACGCCGGCTTCGCCGCATCAGTCTGCCGCACTCGACGGCGTGCGCATCGACGCTGCCGCGCTCGGCGTGCCCGATGCCGGGGACCGTCCGCTGGTGATCGAGGGCGCCGGCGGGCTGATGGTGCCGCTCGACGGCAACACGCTCTATATCGATATCTTCGCGCGATGGCGCCTTCCGGTCGTGCTGTGCGCCCGCACCGCGCTCGGCACCATCAATCACTCGCTGTTGTCGGTCGAGGCGCTGCGCACGCGCGGGATCGACATTCACGGGATCGCATTCATCGGCGAGAGCAATCCCGAGAGCGAGCGCGCGATCTGCGAGATCGGGCAGGTGCGCCGGCTAGGCCGGTTGCCCTGGCTTGCTCCGCTTGCGGCAGACACGCTGCAGGCAGCGTTCAAGGCGTCGTTCCGGCGGGAAGATTTCAATCCATGACATCCGCTCGGAAGTCGCCGATCTGGCACCCGTTCACCCAGCACGCGCTGCACGGCGAGATGACGAGGATCGTGCGTGGGGAGGGCGCCTATCTCTACACCGCGGATGATCGCCGCATCATCGATGCGATCGCATCCTGGTGGGTCGTGACCCACGGCCATTGCCATCCGCACATCGTGCGCGCGATCCAGGACCAGGCGGAGCAGCTCAACCAGATCATCTTCGCGGGCCATACCCACGATCCGGCCGAGCAGGTCGCCGCGCAGCTGTTGAAGCTGGCGCCCGACGGGCTCGATTACGTGTTCTTCTCCGACTCTGGCTCGACCAGCGTCGAGGTGGCGCTGAAGATGGCGCTCGGCTACTGGCACAATATCGGCGCGACGCGCACGCAGATCATCGTGATGGAAAATTCCTACCATGGCGACACGGTCGGGACGATGTCGGTCGGCGCGCGCGGCGTCTTCAACAGGGCTTACGAGCCGCTGCTGTTCGACGTCGCGTCGATCCCGTTTCCGGCGCCTGGCTATGAACAGACGATGCTCGACGCGCTCGAAGCCGCGTGCAGGAAGGAATCCGCGGCAGTGTTCATTGTCGAACCGCTGATCCTGGGTGCGGGCGGGATGCTGATGTATCCGCCCTGGGTGCTGAAGGAAATGAAACGCATCTGCGCAGCCGCTGGCGTGTTGTTCATCGCCGACGAGGTGATGACCGGCTGGGGCCGCACCGGCACCTTGTTCGCCTGCGAGCAGGCGGACGTCAGGCCCGATATCGCCTGCTATTCCAAGGGCCTCACCGGCGGTTCGCTGCCGCTCGCGGTGACGCTCTGCCGGGCCGAGATCTACGACGCACATTATTCCAGTGATCGTTCGCGCACCTTCTTCCATTCCAGCTCCTACACGGCAAACCCGGTCGCCTGCGCTGCTGCAAAAGCAAACCTCGAGCTCTGGCAACACGGTGCAGGCGCGCGCGTCTCCGCGGTGGCTGCGATGCAGGAGCGTCTGCTCGCCGCGTTCCGTGCCGACGCGCGCTTCGAGAACGTCCGCCGCACCGGGACCATCACCGCACTTGATCTGAAAACAAGCGATGCAGGCTATCTCGCCGGCATCGGCCCAAAGCTTCAGGCCTTCTTCGAACGCCGCAACCTGCTGCTGCGGCCGCTCGGCAACACGATCTACGTCATGCCGCCCTACTGCGTCACGGAGGCGGATCTCGAGGAGATCTACGACGGGATCAGGTGCGCGGCCGACGCGCTGGCTTGACGACGCGCTTCGCGCCCAAAGGTCAGGGATTGATGATTGCATCGCGGGCCGTGGTGCCCGCGATGGGGTCTCATACGAGATCGGCGTGCCCTTGCAGGCACGCCGATGAGCCCGATCATGAGTGTTGGTGTGGCGCCGGACGCGGCCTCGCAGCAGGATGCGGCCGTGGCGCCGGTCGTGACACATGCGGCGGCGCGGGCCGATGCACAACCGCTTGCGCGACGCGCGGTGCCGGTGGATGCGCGACCGCGCGTGGCTGCGGCGGTGCATGCTGCACGAGCTGCGGTCTTGACGCCGGCGGAGCGACGTGCGGCGCGGGTGCGGGATGTGCGCTGGTGCCGGGGAGAGCATGCGCAGTCGGCAGGGCGTGTCCTGGCGGCGGAGCATTCCCCGTCGGGAGTGCATGTCCCGTTGGCAAGGCGTGTGCGGCCGTGGGTTGCGCATGTCGGGGCGGCGGCGCCGCGATCGGCTTGCCTGGGCGCGCGGCCACCACGCCGGCGCCGCTGAACCGTGCTGCGTGCGCGGTCGCGGCGACCGCCGGATGACCATGGTTGTTGGCGAGCGTCAGCGCCGGATTCTTCATCGCCGCTTCCGCGTGTCGCGTCTGCTCGCCGGTCGCGGCCACGTGGTGCGCGCTCTGGGCCGCGAGCTGCTGTGGCGTCGGCTTCACCGTAGTGCCGCCGGTGCCGCCGTTGTAGCTGACGTTGGTCGTGTTGTTGACGACGGTCTTGTTGTAGACGTTGGTGACCGAGACGTTCGAGATGTTGTTGACGGAACTGTTGTAGAAGAAGCTGCCGCCGCGCCAGTAGCCGCCCTCATAGCCGACGCCGGTGTAGCCGAAGCCATAAGAGATGCCGCCGTAGAAGCCGACCGTCGCGCCCCAATATCCGGCGTGGAAGCCGTAGGCGCCGTCGCTCCAGCCCCAATAGCCGGGAGTCCACAGCAATTCGGGCGCTGGCGGAAGCACCCATGTGCCGGGCACCCAGTAGTAACCGGTGTCGTCGTTCCATGCCCAATAGCCCGGAGTCCAGATGTAGCCGGGCGCGGGGATCGGCGGCTGGACATAGACCGGCAATGGCGGCGGCGCCGCATTGACGGTGATGCCGATGGCAAGCTGCCCGCGTGCTGGCGCGAGCGGTGAGAGACAGCAGAGGCTGAGAGCCAAGGCGAAAGGCAGTCCGGCGATGCGGCGCATGGCACATACTCCAATCTTCTTCCCCCAGCGTTGGAGTCGAATAGTGGCGGCGACATGAACCCGTTGTGAATGTTTGTGCTGACACCGTGATTTCGAGATCGCGCGACGGCGGGATCGTTAACGACGGCGAATGCAAGTCAGCTCGGTGTCAGGATGGAACGCGACGGTGCGGTCGCGTCAGCTTCATCACTGCGCCAAATAGTCGAATTTTCGATTTGAATTGGACGACGACCCCCTGCGCGTCATCAATCGGTGCCCGGAGCATCCGGCTGCCAAAGGCCGGGCAGGGAGGTTTGGCATGGCGCGATCCGCCGACATCGATATCAACGCGGGCGCGCGCCTCGACAGGCTGCCGATCTGCGGATTCCACTGGCGCATCCTGGCCCTGATCGGCGCCGGCATGTTCCTCGACGCGTTCGATATTTATCTGGCCGGCGGCGTGCTGGGCGCCGTGCTCAAGGAAGGCTGGTCGACGCTCGAGCTCAACGCCGCATTCGTCTCCGCGACCTTCGTCGGGATGACGATCGGCGCGTGGTGCTCCGGCATCCTCGGCGATCGGTTCGGCCGCCGCTTCTCCTATCAGATGAACCTCGCGATCTTTGGCCTCGCCTCGATCGCCGCGGCCTTCGCGCCGAACATGATCGTCCTGATCGGCCTGCGTTTCATCATCGGCATTGGCCTCGGCGCAGAGATCGTGGTCGGCTACGCGACGTTGACGGAATTCGTGCCGGCTTCCTCGCGTGGGCGCTGGATCGGGCTGCTGGCCGTGATCACCAATTTCTCGCTGTTCGTCTCGTCGATGGTCGGCCTGTGGGTGATCCCGACGCTTGGATGGCGCTACATGTTCGGCCTTGTCGGTTGCCTTGCGATGGTCGTCTGGATTCTGCGCAAGTCGATGCCGGAATCGCCGCGCTGGCTCGCCGCCAACGGACGCGCCGATGAAGCCGAGAAGATCCTGTCGGCGATCGAAGTCGAGGCCGGGCGCAAGGCGACACTGCCTGCCGTCGCTGCCCGCGCGCCGGTGCAGGAGTCTCCCGGCGCGGTCTGGCGTCTGTTCCAGCCGCCGTATCTCGCGCGCACGCTGCTCGGCAGCCTGTTGCACATCGTCGTCGGGTTCAGCCTCTACGGGTTCATCGGCTGGCTGCCGACCTTCATGGTCAAGGGCGGCCACAGCGTGGTTTCCTCGCTGGGCTACACCACGGTGATGGCGCTGGGCGGCCCGGTCGGCTCGCTGATCGGGCTCGTGCTGGCGGACCGGCTCGGACGCAGGCTGTCGATCGTCTGTTCGTCGATTGCGGCAGCGGCGCTCGGTATCGCCTATCCATACATGCCTGATGGTGTTGCGCTCGCGGCCGTGGGCTTCCTGCTGATCACCGCAATCTACGTCATGCTGGCGACCGGGTTCGCGATGCACGTCCCCGAACTGTTCCCGACGCGGTATCGGCTTCGCGGCACGGCGATCTGCGCCACGTCCGGACGCATCGCGACCGCGCTGGTTCAATACGTCGTGGTTGCGATCTTCGCCTGGCAGGGGCTGACCGGCGTGCTGACGACCTTGGCCGGCATCCTCGTCTTCCAGGCCGTGGTCTTCCTCGTGTTCGGTTTCGAGACCAAGGGGCGTTCTTTAGAGGACGCATCGGCCGTCACGGACGCCGAGGCAGCACGTCAATCGCCCATGGCGCGGAGGCCGGCGGACCTCGGCGCCTAGTTCAGGTCGGAGCACGCCGCCCTGATCCGGTCGCGGAGCCAGCCGTTGGCGTTGCTCTGATCGTATCTGCGGTGCCAGTACAACATCCAGTCGAACGGCGCGGACTCGAACGGCAGTTCCTCCATCCTCAGATCGTCGTCCATCAGCACGGTCGCGAGGTGCCTCGGCATCACCGCGAGCAGATCGCTCTTCTTCAAGACGTGAGGCACGACCAGCCAATGCGGCACGTTCAGGGCAATGCGTCTTCGATGGCCGCGTTCGGCGAGCACGTCGTCGACGAAGCGAAGATCGGTCGGGCTCATCGAGACCTTCATGTGCTCCTGCGCGATGAAGCGCTCAAAGGTCAGCCGTGCGCGCTTGATCTGGTGTCCGCGTCGCATCAGGCAGACCATGCGGTCGCGCAGCAGCGTCTCGGAACGGATCGATGCGGAATGCTCGAGCCCCATGCTCACCGCGACGTCGATCTCGTCCCGCTCCAGCGCATCGATCGTCAGGGCGGGCGGCAGATGGATCGTGTTGTAGGAGATCCGCCCCTCCGGCGGCCGTGCTGCGGCGAGCCGCGGCAGCAGCAGGCACGCGAGAATGTCCGACATCCTGATCGTGAAGGTGCGTTCCGTCCTGTCTGGATCGAAGCCGGCGTCGCTCGCCATCACGCGCTCGACTTGGCGCAGAACCTGGCGCAGCGGCTCCGCCAGTTCGGTGGCGCGGGGCGTGGGCTTCATCCCGGTCGTGGTCCGCACCAGGAGCTCGTCCTTGAACATCGCGCGCAACCGGTTGAGCGCATTGCTCATCGCGGGTTGGCTGAGGCCGACGCGGTCTGCCGCCTTGGTGACGTGACGCTCGGTCAGCAGTGCGTCCAGCGCGACGAGCAGATTGAGGTCGATGGATCGAAGGTTCATCCATCATTCATATCGTGAATGATGGGAGATAACAAATCCATTTCATCCATGATGGCGCGGCGCGTATCAATCGATCAGGACCAAGGAGGCATCAATGAGCTTTGAGACGATCAAGCGCGACGTGAAGATCTGCATGTTCGACCAGTACGGCACGGTCGTCGACATGCAGGGCGGCCTGACCAGGATCGCGGCGCCGTTCCTCGAGAAGAAGGGCTGGAAGGGCGATCCGAATTCCTTCGTCACGTGGTGGCGTCGCACGCATTTCGAGAACTCGATGATCGATGCGCTGCTGGATCGCGAGCACACGCCCTATCGCGAGATCGGGCACCGCGCGGTTGCTCACGTCATGGACCGCGCGAAGATCGACTATACGATGGACGATGTGCGCTACCTCGTGGGCGAGATCGAGAAGCTGTTGCCGTTTCCAGAGGTGCCGGACGCACTCGCGCGGCTGCAACGCAAGTACAAGCTGGTGGTGCTCTCGAACGGCGATCCGGACATGCTCGAGACCGCGAAGCAGTACCACAAGGTCCCGTTCGATCGCGTGATCTCGGTGGCCGAAGCCAATTCGTTCAAGCCGCATGTCGCGACCTATACCAAAGCGGCCGAGAGCATGGGCGTGAAGCCCGCGCAGGTACTGTTCGTGGCCAATCATGCCTTCGACTGCATCGGCGCCAAGTCCGCCGGCATGCGGACGGCTTTCATCGATCGGCGCAGCCGCCCGTTCGGCATCACGCCGCATCAGCCCGATATCCTGGTGCCGTCGATGAAGGACCTCGCCGATGCGATCGTCTGATCGCGAGCCGCTGTCGGGCATCAGGGTCCTCGACCTCTGCCGGGTGGTCTCTGGCCCGTTTGCCACGATGCAGCTCGGCGATCTCGGCGCCGACATCGTCAAGATCGAGGATCCGCGACAGGGCGACGAGAGCCGCCGCTACGGGCCGCCGTTCATCGGCGGCGAGAGTGCGTATTTTCTGTCGGTGAACCGCAACAAGCGAAGTTGCGCCGTCGATCTGAAGTCGCCGGCCGGGCGCGACGCGGTGCTCGATCTTGCATCCGTCGCCGATGTCGTCATCGAGAACTTCCGCCCCGGTACCCTGGACAAATGGGGGCTCGGCTTCGACGCGCTGCGCGCCCGCAAGGCCGACATCATCCTGTGCAGCATCTCGGGATTCGGTCGCACCGGCGCCGACGCCGCGCGGCCCGGCTACGATCTGATCCTTCAAGGCGAATCCGGCGTGATGGACATCACCGGCGATCCGGACGGACCGCCGACCAAGGTCGGCACGTCGATCGCCGACCTAGTCACGGGCCTCTATGCGTCGCATTCGGTGCTGGCCGCCCTGATGCGCAAGAGCCGCACCGGCGAGGGCGGCCGGGTCGACGTCTCCATGCTCGACGCCATGGCATCGCTGCTGACGTTCAACGCCGGCATGTACTTCGCCTCGGGACAAAGCCCGAAGCGCCGCGGCAATGTCCATCCGACCATCAGCCCGTATGAACCGTTCGAGGCGAGTGACGGCTGGATCAATGTCGGGGTCGCGAACGACAAGTTCTGGGCGGCGTTTTGCGGCGTCGTCGGCCGTCGGGAGCTGCGCGAAGACATCCGCTTCGCAACCGCTCCGAACCGCGCGGCGAGCCGAAACGAGCTCGTCGCGATCCTTTCGCCGATCTTCGCGCGGAGGAGTCGTGCCGACTGGCTGCAGGCGCTCGGCGCGGCGGGCATTCCGTGCGGCGCGATCAAGTCGGTCGGCGAGGTCTGCGAAACGCCTCAACTCACGCAGCGCGGAATGGTCCAGACCATCAGCCATCCGGCCGCGGGAGATGTGAAGTTCATCGCGAGGCCGACGCGGTTCGGCGACGAACCGCCGCCACCTTCCACGCCGCCGCCGATGCTCGGCGAACACACAAGCGAGGTGTTTGCGGAATGGCTCGGCTGGAGCGACGATCAGTTCGGGAGTTTTGCCGCCGAGGGCGCATTCGGCGACTTTGGACGGACGTTCGTGCGATCGTCGATGTGAGGTCACTGGCATTGCCAGGATCGATATCCGGTTTCATACTCTGGCATAGGCCGGAGCCGGCCAGCTAACCTGACGGCGCGGCCAACCCGGAGAATACAAGAGACAATACCGGGTTTCTGAGCGGCGGAGAGACGGCGATGTCGTTTCGTCTCGCATTTGCCTTTGTGTCGATAGCGGCGCTGCTGGTTGATTCGACTGACGCCGTGTCGCAGGACATGCTGCGGAGTGTCGACCTCAACAGTCCGGAAATGACGGCGTCGGAGATGACGCGCGCCGAGGTCGATGCGCTCCTCAAGTCGATCCCTCAAGGGGACGGACGCACTGCAGATTTGGATGGAAAGCGACTGTCGCACCTCGATCTCTCGGGCCTCGACTTCTCCGGCGGCAACCTTCATCTCGTAAAGCTCAACCAGACCAATCTGAAAGGCGCCCGCTTCGATCGGGCTATCTTGAACCAGGCCTGGCTGATCGACGCAGACTTGACGGGGGCGTCCCTCGTCAAGGCATCGCTGCTCGGCACGCAGATGCAACGCGCCAAGCTTGGCAGCGCCGACTTGAGCGGCGCTCGGATAACCGCCGATCTTTCCGGTGCCAGCCTGATCGGGGCCAGGCTTGCGGGCGCCGATCTGAGCGCTGATATGCGCAACCAATCGATGGGCCTGATGCGTGGCGTGCTCAAATCCGCCGATCTGCGGAACGCGGATTTAAGCGGCGCCAATCTCTCGCGCGCCGATCTCGAATTTGCGCAACTGCAGAATGCCAATTTGGCGAACTGCAGCCTCCATAGAGCTGACCTTGCGGGAGCCGACCTATCCGACGCCAATGTCGCCGGCGCAGATTTCACCGAGGCCGACCTTGCGTCGGCCCTGTTGCCGAGCGCGGCGGCGCTGGCCGAGGCCCGCAATCTGGACAAGGCCCGGAACTTGAATTTGGCGCGGCGCCCCCGTTAGGGATCGAATTGCAGTGTCCTGCGACAAGACCTATGTTCTGTCTTGAGAACCACGCAGCCGCTCATCGTGCGGCGGGCAGGACCACGGTGGATGGTTGCATGTCGCACCGGAGGTGACGTCATGACCATTTCTCCCAAACTGCACAATTATCTCGCTGCAGAAAACATCGAGTACGACGAAATCCCGCACGTACTGACGATGTCGTCAGCCCTTACCGCCCAGGCTTGTCACGTCTCGGGCGATCGCTTGGCCAAGGCCATTGTGCTGCGCCGCAACGACGGGTACCTGCTCGCCGTGCTGCCGGCATCGCATCACCTCAGGCTGGCGGATCTCAGGGCGAGATTCGGTGACGATATCGCCATGGCCGCTGAAGGCGAGATCGATCGGCTGTTCACGGACTGTGCGCACGGGGCGGTTCCCGCCGCCGGTAGCTGCTACGGGCTCGACGTTATCGTTGATGACAGCATCCGGATGCAGCCCGAGATCTATATCGAAGCCGGCGATCATGAGACGTTGCTTCATCTCGGTCGTGCGCAATTCGCACGCCTGACCGCCGGTTCCCTGCATGGCAGCTTCAGTGCGCATGACTGAGGCGGCGTGACAGCGGGACCATCTATCTGTGCGCCCCGACTGGAGCATGATCCGGAGGGGTGCGAAGCGGCTCTTCCCCGAGACAAGGGAGGAACGCGCTTGCGCGGAGATCATGCTCAAGCAAGGGGCTCGAGCGCGATAACGCTTCGACCCGGTTTCATCGTGCCTTAAGGTGCAGCACGCATGCAGTCGCGCCAGCTCTGTTGTATAATTGCGAGCGAGGGGGTGCTGCCTTGGACGGGAGGTCCTCCATGAAAGTCAAGGACGTGATGCACAAGGGCGTCGATTGGGTGAGCCCCGACACGCCAATCACCGAAATCGCGAAATTGATGCAAGGGCACGACATCGGCTGCATTCCGATCGGGCAAGACGATCGTCTGATCGGGATGGTGACGGATCGCGACCTCGTCTGCAAAGGTCTCGCGAGCAAGGACTTCAACTCTGCGCGCACCACAGCGCGGGATGTGATGACCGAAGGCATCCACTGCTGCCGGGAAGACGACGATCTGACGAAAGCTATACATCACATGGAAACGCTGAAGATTCGCAGACTGCCTGTGATCAACAAGAGCAAGCGGATGGTTGGCATGATCAGCCTGGGCGATGTAGGCCACTTTGCCGGTGCCGATCTCTTGTCCCAATGCATGAAGAGCGTGTCGGCTCATCATTGAGGCGAGGCCGGTCTGCGGGAAGCTGGCAGACCGGCCAGTATCGTGGTCAACCGGGAAGGCAACCGGTGCCGGCTGTCTCGCAGGCATCGGCCCGAAGCTGGACGGCGATCGGCACAGTTCGATCTCCATCCGATCTGTCGAGGGGCGGATCGCACGACGATCCGCCCGACATCTCGTTATCGCCCGGTCGATCAACCGAGGTGATGAACCTTCTGCAAGCCGTAGACCGGGGTTGGGATGCCTTCCATCCGCGCCTTCAGTTGCAGCGCCAGATACTGGGAGTAATGCCGCGACTGGTGCAGGTTGCCGCCATGGAACCACAGCGCTTGCTGCTGGGTCGGCTTCCACATGTTGCGCTGCTCGCCCTCCCACGGGCCGGGGTCCTTGGTGGTCTCGGATCCAAGACCCCAGACCTTTCCGACCTTGTCGGCGACGTCCTTCGAGATCAGGTCGGCGGCCCAACCGTTCATCGAGCCATAGCCGGTGGCATAGACGACGAGATCGGCGGGGAGTTCGGTCCCGTCCACGAACCTGACGCCGGTTTCGGTCAGTTCCCGCACCGCAGCGCCCTTGCCGCTCTTGAGCTTGATCGAACCGTCGATCACGAGATCGCAGGCGCCGACGTCGATATAATAGCCCGAACCGCGGCGCAGGTACTTCATGAACAGGCCGGAGCCGTCGTCGCCCCAATCATGCATGAAGCCGACTTTCTCCAGCGCGGCGTAGAAATCCTTGTCGCGCTCGCGCATCTGCTCGTAGAGCGGGATCTGGAATTCGTGCATGATCTTGTAGGGCAACGAGGCGAAGATCAAATCGGCCTTGCGCGTGGTCATCCCGCTCGCCACCGCCTGCTCCGAATAGAGCGCGCCGAGCCCGATATCCATCAGCGTGTCGGATTTCACGATATGCGTGGACGAGCGCTGCACCATGGTGACGTCGGCGCCACCTTCCCATAGCGCCGCGCAAATATCGTGGGCGGAGTTGTTGGAGCCGATCACCACCACCTTCTTGCCGCGATATTTCTCCGGCCCCGGGTGGGTCGAGGAATGCTGCTGCTCACCCTTGAAGATGTCCTGCCCCCTGTAGGTGGGCCAGTTCGCCTTGCCCGACATGCCGGTCGCCAGCACGAGCTGCTTCGGCTTGAGCTTGATCTCCTTGCCGTCGCGCTTGACCACGACGGTCCATTCCCCGGCCTTCTCGTCATACTTGGCTGACTTCGCCGTGGTCGAGCTCCAGTAGTTGAGCTCCATCACCTTCGTGTACATCTCCAACCAGTCGCCGATCTTGTCCTTCGGCGCAAACACCGGCCAGTTCTTCGGGAAGTCGATATAAGGCAGATGGTCGTACCAGACCGGATCGTGCAGGCAGAGCGACTTGTATCGCTTGCGCCAGGAATCGCCGGCGCGTTCGTTCTTCTCGATGATGATGGTCGGCACGTTCAGTTGCCGCAGCCGCGCGCCAAGCGCGATGCCGCCCTGCCCACCGCCGATGATCAGCGCATAGGGTTGTTTTGCATGACCCAGTTCGGTGATTTCCTGGTCGCGTTCCTCGCGCCAGCTCTTACGGTCCTTGCCATGACCGTGCTTGGCGCCGAGCGGACGGGTGAAGCCGGACTTCTCCTCATGTCCCTTGAGCTCGGCCATGGTGGTGAGCAAGGTCCAGATGCGTCCATCCTTCATGCGCAGGTGACCATAGCCGCGCGCGACATCGGTCTCGAACTCGATCCAGCTCTCGATGATGCCGCCGGCTTCGCTCGCAACTTCGCCATCGGCAATGCGCCATCCCGACGGTTTGCTGTCCGCAAGCCGCGCCTTCAGCATGTCGCGGATCTGATCCTTGCCTTCCATGGTCTTGATGTTCCAGGTGAAGGTGACCAGATCGCGCCAGTAGCAATTGGTCTGGAACAGCGCGATCGCGCGTTCGATGTCGCCCGACGACAATGCGACGTTGAACTCGTCGAGCAGCGCGGTGATCTTTCCGTCCGGGGCCTTCGTGAGCATGGTTTCATTCTCCCATATGCCGGCGTCGATCGCCTTTGCGTCGTGGGTCCGGCGCGTTTGTTAGCGAGGTCGAATCTTGCCTCGACCACCATGTCAGCAAGCCTCATGCCATTGCGGCGCATCTCGAAAAACGCTCGGCATTTCCTCGCGTTAGCTGTCGGCGCCAGGCCGCTTCACTTGTTGCGTCATGCAACAGGTGTTGCACGCAACAAACTTGATCGGCGGCACAATCCGAGTGACACTCGACGCAACAACGTGCGGGGAAACATCCAGGAGCATCAGCCGTGACGACGGAGCGGGCTGCGCACATCGACGAGCTGGTTCGCGTTGCGGACGGCCAGAGCAGCGCGCGTGACGCAATCATCCATCAGTCGTGGGTGCGATGCGTCTCCGAACACAAGCTCGATCCGTTGGTGCTGCGCGACGCTCATATCGTAACGTCCGGGCGGCTGCGCGAGCATCGCGACGCCATGGACGAGTTCCTGCACACGGCGCGCTTCGGCGTCGAGATGCTGTATCGTCAGATCGCCGGACTCGGCTATGTGCTGCTGCTCACCGATGCCAGGGGCATCACGGTGGATTTCATCGGCGACCCGACATTCAACAACACGCTTCGCAGGGCCGGCCTCTATCTCGGCGCCGACTGGAACGAGCCGCATGCCGGCACTTGCGCAGTCGGCACCTGCATCGCGACCGAAGAAGCCCTGACGGTGCATCAATCCGACCATTTCGACGCCACCCATATTCCGCTGACCTGCACGGCCGCGCCGGTCTTCGATCCCAGCGGCAAGCTCGCTGCGGTCTTGGATATCTCCGCGCTGCGCTCGCCGGAACCGAAGGCCAGCCAGTTCCTGGCGCTGCAACTGGTCAAGTCGTTCGCCCACAAGATCGAGAATGCGAACCTGTTGAACCGTTTCCGGCAGGAATGGATCATCAAGCTGTCCGGCTCCGCGGAATTCGCCGATGTCGATCCGGACTATGTGATGGCCGTCGATAGCAGCGGCCACATCATCGGTTTCAACAATCGGGCAAGGCAGCTGCTCGCCCGCGAACTGGCCAAGCGTCCGGACCTTCGCCTGCGGGCCGACGGCTTCGGCGTGTCCGACATCTTTGAATGCACCATCGACGATCTGCCGCGCTTCGCCCACTCGCGGCCCACCGGCCAACGCACGCTGCGGCTTGCCAATAGCGGCGCGACGCTGTTCGCGCAGACCTTGCCGCCCCCGAACAAGCTGGCGGCACCGGCCTCCTCCCGCAGCGAGTCGGCGCTTCCGGCGCCGTTACGCAACCTGTTCCGCGGCGATCCCGCCATGCATCACGTGATGACGCGCGCCGCCAAGCTCATCAACACCCAGATGGGCTTGCTCATCACCGGCGAAACCGGCACCGGCAAGGAGCACCTGACGAAGGCGCTGCATTCGGTCAGTGCGCGGGCAGGCAGGCCGTTCGTCGCGGTCAACTGCGCCGCGCTGCCGGAAAGCCTGATCGAGAGCGAGCTGTTCGGCCACGAGGCGGGCGCCTTCACCGGAGCGGCGGCCAAGGGCAAGAAGGGTCTCGTGCTCGAAGCCGACGGCGGCACCCTGTTCCTTGACGAGATCGGCGACATGCCGATCTCGTCGCAGACGCGCCTGTTGCGCGTGCTCGCCGAGCGCGAGGTGACACCGGTCGGCCGCACCCGGCCGGTCCCGCTCAATGTCCGCGTCATCGCTGCCACCCATCGCGACCTCGTCGCGCTGGTGAAGGCGGGGCAGTTCCGCGAGGATCTCTATTTCCGCCTCAACGGCGCGGTGCTTGCGCTGCCTCCGCTGCGTCAGCGGACCGATATCGAGTGGCTGATCGATCAATCCCTGCATCGGCTTTCGACGGAGCACAAGGCCAACTATGCACTGACGGCACGCGCGCGCAGCGCGCTGCTCAAGTACCAATGGCCTGGCAATATCCGCGAGCTGATCAACGCGCTCGATCATGGCTGCGCGCTGGCGAACGACGGCACGATCGATCTTGCCGATCTGCCGGACCGGATCGCTCATCCCCTGGGTCAGGACAGCTCCGGAAAGCCGGCACGTGGCAGAGCGGCGACGTCGCGGCAAGCCGATGCGCTACTTGCGGCGTTGCGCAACAATCGCTGGAACGTCTCGCAGGTGGCGCGCGAACGCGGCGTCGATCGCTCGACCATCCATCGCCAGATTCTCCGCTTCGGCATCACGATGCCGAAAGACCTGACCTGAGCGCAGGCGTTGCCCGCCGTCGCTGACCGCCACCGTCAGATACGACATCCCTGCCGAACAGCGGCGCGAACCCATACATAATTGAAATTGCATGTGATTTTTCCTGCCGCAGGCGTTCGGCCGCCGTCGGCCGACTTCGGCCCACCCGCTTTCGCAAGCGAAATTCAGCACGCCTCACGACAGCGTGCGCCGTTCGCTGCGGGATCGTAGTATTGTCGTCGGCAGCCGTCGAAGCTAGGATTTCGCGTAGCATTCGATCGCGACGCACGAAGAGATGCACTCCAGAATCAAGCGGATGGTCGCGGCTGCGATCGGACGGCACGGCAAATGGAGGACATTATGGCGTGGCGTGACGACAAGGCCCGGGCAGCCCTGATCCGCGATGCAGCGGGCAGCGTGCCAGCGGGCAAGAGCCCCCGGGCCTTTGCCGAGCCGTTGTTCGGCTACACCAATATCGAGGATCTCGCCAATTACGATGCCGCCTCGCTTGCCCTGCTGGCGGAGCAGGCCTGGGAGCACGTGCAGCGGCGCACGGCCGGCAGCGCCGATATCCGCGTCGTCAATCCGACGTTGCCGAACGGACGCGAGATTTCCGTGCTCGAAATTCTCAACGACAACATGCCTTTCCTGTTCGATTCCACCATGGCGGAGCTCGCCGAGCAGGGCCTCGAGGTCACCCTGGTCGCTCACCCGATCATCGCGGTGGAGCGCGACGATGGAGGCAAGCTGCTGCGATTCTACGGGGAAGCATTGCCGGACGGAGCAAAGGGCGCGCGCGAAAGCCTGATTCATCTCCACATCACCCGCCTGGACGCGGATTCCGATCGCCAGAAGCTGATCGACGGCCTGACCAGGACGTTGAACAATGTCCGCGCCTGCGTTGCCGACTGGCGCGTCATGCGTGACAGTGTCGAGGAAGCGATCAAGACGTTCTCTTCCAATCCGCCGCCGCTGCCGATCGACGAACTCGCCGAAGCGAATCAGTTCCTGCAATGGCTCTGCGCGGACAATTTCACCTTCCTCGGCGTGCGCAAATATCGCTTCTCGCCCGACAGCGACGCGTCGGACGACATTACAACCGGCGAAGGCCTCGGCATCCTGCGCGATCCGGACGTGAAGGTCCTGCGCCGCGGCAGCGAAATGGTGGTGATGACGCCGGAAATCCGCGAGTTCATGCACGAGCCGACCCTGCTGATCGTCATCAAGGCCAATGTCTCCAGCCGCGTCCATCGCCGCACCCGGATGGATTATGTGGGCATCAAACTCTACTCGCCCGACGGCCGGCTCGAAGGCGAGTTGCGCGTCGTCGGCCTTTTCACCTCGGGCGCCTATACTCGCTCGGTACGGCAGATCCCTTATGTCCGCCACAAGGTTTCGCGGGTGCTGCAGCGCGCGGGCTTCGACCCGAACGGTCATTCCGGCAAGGCGCTGATGCATATTCTCGAAGATTATCCGCGCGACGAGCTGTTCCAGATCGATGTCGACACGCTCTACAACTTCGTCATCGAGATCCTGATCCTCTACGAGCGTCCGCGCGTCCGGGCGCTGCCGCGGGTCGACAAGTTCGATCGCTTTGTCTCCATCCTCACCTTCATTCCGCGCGACAAATACGACACCGACGTCCGCACGCGCGTCGGAGCCTTTTTGGCGCAGGCCTACAAAGGGAAGCTGTCCGCCTCCTACGTGTCATTCCCGGAAGGGGCGCTTGCGCGCGTCCACTTCATCATCGGGCGCTATGAAGGCAAAACGCCCGTCGTCGACCGCGCCTTGCTCGAAGCCGGGATCAGCGCCATTGCCGCGACCTGGGCCGACAAGCTGAAGGCCGCGCTCACCGCGTCGACCGATGGCATGCGGGCGCGTATGCTCACCAACCGATATGCCCAGGCCTTCAGCGGCGGCTATACCGAGGTGTTCGGCGCGGAACAGGCGATCGCCGATATCACGACCGTCGAAAAGCTGACGCCGGCCCGTCCGGTAACGATTTCGGTTTACCGCATCGAAGGCGACGATCCGAGGCGCTTCGGCCTTAAGGTGTTTTCGGACGCCGTACCGCTGTCGTTGTCCTACCGCGTGCCGGTGATCGAAAATCACGGCCTGCGCGTGGTCAACGAACGCACCTATCAGGTCGTGCCCGGTACCAGGCCTGCGCCGGTATGGCTGCACGACATGACGATCGAGACCAGTGACGGCCAGCCCATCGAGATCAACCCGGAATTCAGCCATCGCCTGGAAGCCTCGATCATGGCCGTGGTGACCGATCGCGCCGAATCCGACGGATATAATGGCCTGATCCTGCGCACCGCCCTAAGTTGGCGGGAAGTCTCGACCATTCGGGCGCTGTCGCGTTATTTGCACCAGATCCGCGCTCCGTTCACTCAGGATTACATGTGGGAGACCTTGCGCAAGAACGCCGCGATTACGGCCAGCCTGGTCGCGATGTTCCAGACCCGCCTCGATCCGCGCCTCGCCTTGACGGACGCCGAGCGCGCGGCGCGCGAGGCGGCTTTGCTTGCCGAGGTCGAGGAACAGCTCAAATCCGTCGCCTCGCTCGATGAAGACCGCATCCTGCGCCGCTTCACCAATCTGGTGCAGGCTACCGTTCGCACCAATCTGTGGCAGATCGGCGAGGATGGACACCCGCGTCCGGTGATCTCCTTCAAGTTCGAGGCGCGCCGGATCGACGACTTGCCCGCTCCACGACCGCTCTACGAGATCTTCGTCTATTCCCCTCGTGTCGAAGGTATCCACCTGCGCTTCGGCAAGGTTGCGCGCGGTGGCTTGCGCTGGTCCGACCGGCCGCAGGATTTCCGCACCGAGATCCTCGGCCTGGTGAAAGCGCAGCAGGTCAAGAACGCCGTGATCGTGCCGGTCGGAGCCAAGGGCGGCTTCGTGCCCAAGCGCCTGCCGCCGCCTTCCAAGCGCGACGCCTGGCTCGCGGAGGGCACCGAAAGCTATCGCATCTTCGTTCGCTCGCTGCTCGAACTCACCGACAATCTCGACGGCGACATCGTCGTGCCGCCTGAATCCACCGTGCGCCACGACGGCGACGACCCCTACCTCGTCGTCGCCGCCGACAAGGGCACCGCCACCTTCTCCGACGTCGCCAACGCGATCTCGGCCGAGAAGAACCATTGGCTCGGCGATGCCTTCGCATCCGGCGGCAGCCAGGGTTACGATCACAAGAAGATGGGGATCACGGCGCGCGGCGCCTGGACGGCGGTCAAGCGCCACTTCCGCGAGCTCGGCACCGACATCCAGACCATGCCGTTCACCGCGGTCGGCGTCGGCGACATGTCGGGCGACGTTTTCGGCAATGGCATGCTGCTCTCGCCGGCGACAAGGCTTGTGGCGGCTTTCGATCATCGCGACATCTTCATCGATCCTTCGCCCGATCCATCGACCAGCTTCGCCGAGCGCAAGCGCCTGTTCGATCTGCCGCGATCGAGCTGGCAGGACTACAACAAGTCGCTGATCTCGCAGGGCGGCGGCGTGTTCTCGCGCTCGCTCAAGGCGATCCCGCTTGCGCCGGAGGTGCGCACGCTGCTCGATCTCGACAAGCCGCAAGCCACGCCTTTCGAGGTGATGACGGCGATCCTGAAGGCTCGCGCGGACCTGCTGTGGTTTGGCGGCATCGGCACCTATGTCCGCTCCTCCGGGGAAAGCGACGATCAGGTCGGGGACCGCGCCAACGATCCGATCCGCATCGCGGGTGGCGACGTGCGCGCCCGGGTGATCGGCGAAGGGGCCAACCTCGGCGTTACCCAGCGCGGCCGCATCGAAGCGGCGCAGAAGGGCGTCAGGCTCAACACCGACGCCATCGACAATTCGGCCGGCGTGAACACGTCCGACGTCGAGGTCAACATCAAGATCGCGCTGGCGCGTCCCGAACGCGAGGGACGCCTCAGTCCCACTGACCGCAACAGCCTGCTTGCCGCGATGACCGACGAGGTCGGCGTGCTGGTGCTGCGCAACAACTACCTGCAGACGCTGGCGCTCTCGCTGGCCGAGCGCAAGGGTGTGGCAGAGACCGGTTTCCTCACCCGCCTGATGCAGTCGCTCGAACAGCGCGGCTTGCTCAGCCGCGCTGTGGAGTTCTTGCCCGACGACGCCGCGCTCACCGAGCGCACACGGCGCGGCCAGTCGCTCGCGCGGCCCGAGCTTGCCGTGCTGCTCGCCTACGCCAAGCTGACCCTCTACGATGACCTGCTCGTCACCAGCGTGCCCGATGACCCCTATCTTGCCCGCGAACTATCCCAGTATTTTCCGCGCGAGGTTCAGGACAAATTCCCGACCGCGGCCGGATTGCATCGCCTGCGGCGGGAGATCATCGCGACCAGTCTCGCCAATGCGGTGATCAATCGCGGCGGCCCGGCCTGCGTCGTGCGCCTGATCGACGAGACCGACGCCGATATCCCGACCATCGTCATGGCCTATGTGGCGGTCGATGAATGCTTCGGCCTGAAGTGGCTCAATGACGCGATCGACGCGCTCGACGCCTGCATCGACGGGCAGCTGCAGCTGTCCCTCTACGCTTCGGTGCAGGACCTCCTGCTCTCCCGCATGGTCTGGTACGTGCGCAATGTCGATTTCAAGGACGGGCTGGAGGCCGTCGTCGCGCGCTTCGGCCCGGCGATCCGCCAGATCGTCGCCGGGCTCGACACTGCCTTGCCGCCGGACTTGCAAGCCGCGCGCGTCAAGCGGCGGCAGGAACTCGCCGACGCCGGTGTCCCGGCCGGCCTCGCCGGAGAGCTCGCCGATCTTGATGCTTTGGTCTCGGCTCCCGACATCGTGACGGTTGCCGAGCGCACCACGCGCCCCATCGGCGATGCCGCCGCAACCTTCTACGCTGCCGAGGCGAATTTCCGTCTCGATCGCATCATCGCCGCCGCACGCAGTGTGCCGGCCAACGATTATTTCGAACGCATGGCCATCGATCGCGCCGTCGAGCAGATCGCCGGCGCCGAAAGGAGACTGGCCGCCGATATGCTGGCAACCGGCCAGTCTGGCCAGCAGGCCGTCGAGACCTGGCTCGCGGCTCACCCCGAGGCGACGCGTATCCGCCGCTCGGTCGAGGAGATCGCTGCCAGCGGCCTGACCCTCGCCAAGCTGACGGTGGCGGCGAACCTGCTGGGGGACCTGGTCAAGGCCTGAGGGCGTGCGAGGCCGCGATGTGAGAAGCGCAATGCTGGCGCAGGTAGTTAGCCGGCAAACGGAGGAATCCAATGATCCACGCCACTTGTCATACCGCCGACAATGTTCGCTGCATCGAGTTCGATGCCACACCGTGGTTCAGCGAGGCTGACGCTCCGAGCATTATCGATTTGGCTCAACGAGGATGGACCAGCACTGCGATTGCAGATTCCCTCGAGCGCAGACAAGGATATGAACGTCTGCACGACCTCGTTGAGTATGCGGCGAAGCGACTGCAACTGGAATCTCTGGAGGACCCAACCTGGGAAACCTTCGAGTGTGTCGTCGATGGATCCGAGGCCGTCGCCTGGCTCGAGAAAAACCGGCCCAACGTTGTGGAAAGAATCCCCTAAGCTGGGGGAATCGCAGCAAAGGCTACAATTGAACGGCGGCGAACGAAGCGGAAATGGCGCACCCGACACGATTCGAACGTGTGACCTTTGCCTTCGGAGGGCAACGCTCTATCCAGCTGAGCTACGGGTGCGTGCAGGGGTTCATTTAGCTGATTGGCTCCGCGTCGGCAACGGCGTTGTCCAACTGGTTAAGGGCTGTAAACTGCCTCCCGACAATATGACAGGCCGCGAAAAAAGGCCGTCTTTCGAGGGAGTTTGCCCATGCGTCCGCTGGAATTCGGCTGGTATCTGCCCACGCATGGCGACACCACGGCCTATGGGCTGATGGAGGCCCAGATCGCCGGTTCGCCGGAACTCTGCGAGCGCGTGGTCGCGGCCGCTGAGGACGCCGGCTTCGAGTATCTGCTGATCCCGGTAGGCTCGGTGTGCTGGGAGGCCTGGATCACGGGCGCCTTCATGGCGGCGCGCTCCAGCCGGATCAAGCCGCTGATTGCGGCGCGGCCCGGCTATATCAACCCGGTGCTGATGGCAAAGATGATCTCGACCTTCGACCAGATGTCGGGCGGGCGGATCTGCATCAATCTGATCGCCGGCCAGAACGAGAGCGAGGTCGAGGCCGAGGGCGTGCGTCAGCCCAAAGAAGAGCGCTACGCGCTGATGGAGGAGGAGGTCTCGATCCTCAAGGCGCTGTGGACGACGCGCGGCCCGGTCCATTTCCAGGGCAGGTTTCACACGATCTCCGGCGCGCATATCAGGCCGCGTCCGTTGCAGCAGCCGTTTCCGAAATTCTATCTCGGCGGCGGCTCGCGGCAGGCCTGGGAGGTGTCGGCGAAGCATTCCGACGTCCATCTGTTCTGGGGCGACCTGCCGGAGCGCATCGCGGAGAATATCGCCGAGATTCGGCGGATGGCGCGGGCGCATGACCGCGAGGATGCGATCGGCTTCGGCATGCGGCTGCAGGTAATCTGCCGCGAGAACGAGACAGATGCCTGGGAGGCGGCCGACCAGCTGGTGCGCCACGCCACCGAGCGGCAGAAGCAGGAGATGAAGACGCTCTACAATCGCTCGGAGGCCAACCAGCGCGTGCAGCAGCTCGCGCGCGACTACGGCGATCTCCTGATGCCGCATCTGTGGACCGGCATCACCAAGGTGCGGCCCGGCGCCGGCATCGCGGTGGTCGGCGATCCCGCGCAATGCGCCGCGACCTTGCAGCAGTTCATCGATGCCGGTTGCCACTCCTTCTGCCTGTCCGGTTATCTGCACGACGAGGAGGCCGAGCGGTTCGGCCGCCTGATCCGCCCGATCCTCGCTGCCAACAATCATGGACGGCTCGTGGCCTGAGGCGCGATCCGGAAGCTTTCCGAAAATTCACGGGTGAATCTGCGCCTGACGCGCCATGATCCAGCCGAGCTCGCGGCAGCAACGGAGTCGAACCATGCATCACCGGGCCTGGCTTGCGGCCGCGGCATTGCTCGTCGTGGCGGCGGCGCATGTACCCGCGGCGTCCGCGACGCAGGCACAGACCGAGCGCGACCGGAAACCGGTCAAGGAGATCGCCAATGCGCGGATTGCCGTCGGCAAAGCGAGCTTTCCGCTCTACCTCTCGGCCGACTGGTCCAACCCGCTGCCGGATGTTACGCGCGCGGTGCTCGTGCTGCATGGCGTGCTGCGCAATGCCGACGACTATTTTCGCGCGGCGCTGAGCGCGCAGGCCGCGGCCGGCGATGCCGGCGAGCATGCGCTGATGATCGCGCCGCAATTCCTGATCGAGTCCGACGTCGAGGCCTTCAAGCTGCCGGCGGAGACGCTGCGCTGGAGCCTCTATGGCTGGCAGGGCGGCGAGCCTGCGCTCGCGCCGAGCGCGGCGAGCTCGTTCGAGGCGCTCGACACCATCCTGGCGAAGCTCGGCGACCGCAAGCTGTTTCCGAACCTGCAGCAGGTCGTCGTGTTCGGTCATTCCGGCGGCGGCCAGGTGGTGCAGCGCTATGCGATCGCGGTGAAGGGCGACCAGTTGCTGCTGCGCGAGGGCATCGGCGTGCGCTATGTGGTCGCCAATCCGTCCTCCTACGCCTATTTCACCAAGGAGCGGCCGGAGCCCGCGATCGCGGCGAACTGCCATGGCTATAACAGCTGGAAATTCGGCATGGACAACCGCCCGCCCTATCTTGCCGAGCCTTCGCCGGCCGCGCTGGAGCAGGCCTACGTCGCGCGCCGCGTGATCTATTTGCTCGGAACGCTCGACACCAACCCCAATCATCCCGCGCTCGACAAATCCTGCATGGCGGAGGCCGAAGGGCCGTACCGTTACGCGTGCGGGCATTCCTATGCCGCCGCGATGCAGGCCCGCGACGGCGGCGCGCCGAACCACAGCGTGTGGGATGTGCCCGGCGTCGGCCATGCCGGCGGCAAGATGCTCAATTCGCCCTGCGGCCTGACCGCCGTGTTCGACATCCCCGGCTGCGAGGCGGCGCGCTGAGCCCCCCGACACCAGAATTTGTGCGCGGATTCGGTGGCAAGCGGCACTGAGATCGCCTACGCTCGTATCGCGAATGGAGCAGCACGACCGACAGCTCGATGGAGAACATCATGAGAGCAGGTTTGATCACGCTTCTGACAGCCGGTGCCTTCCTCGGCTTGACCCCGGCCAACGCCGCAGAGGGATGCGGTGACGGTTGCCACAGGACCTCACGAGGTGCCTGCGTGATCGACGGCTGGGGCACCGCCGCGCGGGTCAGGAACGAGTGTCCCGCCACCTCGCGCCCGCGCCCGCCGTGTGGTGGCGCTGGCTTCGTCTGGCGGCGCGACTACCAGGCTTGCAGCCAGACCACGAAGGATTGGCTCTAGTGTGCTGAATGCGAAGTTCGTGCGATTTCGCGGTAGCCACTTTCACGAACTTCGCATTCATAAAGCACACTAGAATCATAAGTTTGCTAGTGTCCTTATCGAATCCGAAGTTCGCTCCGAAGGTGCGGCAAATGATGCGAACTTCGGATTCGGGACACTAGCCGTCGACGGCCTGGCCAGCGTCACGCCGGCACGATCACCTTGCCGATCGGCCACAGCGCGATGCCGGCAAGCTTGAGATGCGCCCAGGCGAACGGGATGCCGATGATGGTCACCGCCAGCAGGATCGCGGTGATCACATGGCCGATCGCGAGCCACCAGCCGGCCAGGATGAACCAGATCAGATTGCCGATCACGCCGAGCGGTCCGGTACCGATGTCGGACGTGCCGGTCACCTCATCGCGGCGCACCGCACGCGAGCCGAACGGCAGCAGCGTGTAGACGGCGATGTTGAAGGCGGCGCGCGCCCAGGGCAGCCCGATAATGGTCACAGCCATGATCACGGCGGCGATCAGCCAGCCGAACGCCATCCACGCGCCGCCGATCAGGATCCAGAGGATGTTCAGGAGGATAGACACAGGCTGCATGGCTAACACCTTCGCGCCGCTTGGGACTGCACTTTATATACGCCGCTGCCCGGCGCTGCGGTAGGTGTGGCCTAACCGCGCGCTTGCCGTGACGAGGCGCTTCACCGGCGGCCGGCGCCGACAGGTGACACCTCATTGCATCCATCGCGACGGCAACTAATCTCGCGCGACCGGGCAGGGCGCAAAGACGCCTGCACCGAAAAGGGAGAACAACAATGAGAGCAATATTCGGAGCAGGGATCTTGGTGGCGCTGGCATTGTCGGTGTCGGCAGTGCGGGCCGAGGACGCCGTACGCTTCGCGCCGCTGAAGGCGGAGGAGCTGTCGCCGGCGCAAAAGGCCTGGGCCGACATGATCAGCGCGCCGCCGCGCAATGCCAAATTCACCGCGCCGCCCTACCGTGCCTATATCCGCAATCCCGATCTGGCGCCGAAGCTGTCGAACCTGTCGGAGTACCTGCGCTGGAATACCTCGCTGCCGGCACGGCTCAGCGAAATGGCGATCCTGATCACGGCGCGGCACTGGACTGCGCAATATGAATGGTCCGCGCACCATCCGCTGGCGATCAAGGGCGGGCTCGATCCGAAAATCGCGGACGCCATCGCCAAGGGCACGCGGCCCGAGAGCATGAAGGACGACGAGGCCGCGCTGTACGATCTCGGCATCGCGCTCTATCGCGACAAGAAAGTCGGCGACGCCGTCTACAACGCGGCGCTGGAGAAATTCGGCGAGCGCGGCATCACGGATATCATCGCCATCATGGGCTATTACGACATGGTCTCGATGATGCTGATCACGATGCAGGCCGGCCCCGCGAACAACGGCGTGCAGCCGTTGGCGGTGCTGGAGAAGTAGGGCGTCTGCGGCGGTCTCGCGTTCTTACTTCTCCCGCCTGCGGGGGAGGTCGACGTGCGCGCAGCGCGCGGCGGGTGAGGGCTCTCTCCCCAGTATGACTCGTGGTGAGACCCCCACCCCAACCCTCCCTCGCAAGCGGGAGAGCGAGCGCAGTCACATCGCGCCCTTACCGCCGGAAACCGCTGGCGCGCGAATAGCCCTGGCGGCCTTCCTGGGTAGGGCGCGCGGCCATGCTGGCGCGCGTTTCGCTGGCGACCGGCGTCGCCGGCTTCAAATCCTCGAGGAAGATCGGCTTGGCGAAGTAATAGCCCTGGGCATAGCGGATCTTGGTCGCCGCCTGCAGATAGGTGAGCTCCTCGTAGGACTCGATACCCTCGGCGATCACGGTCATGCCGAGCGCCTCGCTCAGCGATTCGATTGCGCGCAAAATGCCCTGGCTGCGCGGCCGCTGATGGATGTCGGTGATGAAGGAGCGATCGATCTTGATCTCGTCGGCGGTGATATCGGCGAGCGCCGACAGCGACGAATAGCCGATGCCGAAATCGTCGATCGAGATGCCGACGCCGATGCCGCGCAGGATCGGCAGGATCTGGTCCTGGAAATGCGATCGCGTCACGAACGCGTCCTCGGTCACCTCGATCATGAAGCGTTTCGGGAATCCGGTCTCCTCGAGCGCGCGAGCGAACCGGCGCATGAATTCGAGGTTGGAGGCCTGCTTGGCGGCGACATTGATGCTGATCGTCGCCGTCGGACCGAACGTGTCGTTGATCAGGTCGATCGACTTGACGATCTCCGCCAGCACCAGGAACGTCAGCTCGTCGATCAGGCCGAGCTCGACCGCGAGATCGATGAAGGTACCCGGCGCCTGGATCACACCCTCGTCGTCGCGCAGCCGCACCAGCGCCTCGATGCCCTTCACCTCCTGGGTGCGGATATCGACCTTGGCCTGAAACGCGCAGCAGAAGCGCTTTTCCAGGATCGCCAGCCGCAGCGACTGCTCGATCTTCATCCGCGCCAGCGCCTCGCGCTCCATGCTGTTGTCGAAGAACGCGGTCGAGCCCTTGCCGTTGTTCTTGACGCGGTACATCGCGATGTCGGCGTTCTGGCGCAGCGCCTCGTAGCTCCGGCCATGCATCGGATAGAGGCTGACGCCGATCGAGGTCGAGGCGAAGATCTCGGAGTCCTCGATGAAGAACGGCGCCTTCAGCCGCTCCTGCATGACATGGATGAATTCGGCGACTTCGTCATTGCCGCTGATCGGGTTGAGCAGCAGCAGGAATTCATCGCCGGAGATGCGCGACAGGATATCGGTGTCGCGCAGCGCGTGGCCGAGTCGCTTCGACAGCTCAACGAGCAGCGCATCGCCGATCGCATGGCCGTAATAGTCGTTGATGTGCTTGAAGTTGTCGACGTCGAGGAAGGCGAGCGCGAAATGGCCTTGCGAATCGTCGCGGATCAAGCCGTTGACGCGGTGCTCGATCACCCGGCGGGTCGGCAGGCCGGTCAGCTCGTCGTAATAGGCCGAGCGGAACAGCTGGTCCTCGAACGCCTTCTGCTCGCTGATGTCGGTCGAGGTCGAGATCAGGAGATTGCGACCCGCGATCCGGACCGGCCGGTGCGAGGTCAGGAACACGTATTTGGATGCGCCGCAGGAGAGCGTTTCCTCGAGCACCACCGGACGGCCGCTGCGCAGCAGGTCCAGGTTGGCGGCGTGGCGCTCGTCGACCGGGGACGCCTGGCTCGCACTGGCGGCCAGCTGCAGCTGGCTCGCGGCTGCTTCATTCACCAGGATGATCTGGCCCTGCTCGTCCTGGACGGTCACACCCGCCGGAAGGAGTTGGAGAAGGTCGCGCAGGATACGCAATTCATTGCCGGAAATATCGTCTTGGCCGGGCACTGCCGCGCCCGCCTGAAAATCGTGTCTGGTGAGACTATGCATGCGCCGACCTTGGCAAAGTCCGTTGTAGTTTTGGTTAAGCGGACCTGCGAAATGCCGTGACAGAATGAGACCGCGGCGGCTTTCGCAAGCCGTCGCGGCAATCGTCATTAACAGAGTATCAATGTCGGCCGCGACCGCTGGTGAAAGCGATTGCGCTGCGCGCGGTTGCATCAACACATGCGCGTGTGCCGGAAAGCCGACTTATCAACAGCTCGGAAGCTTGCACTGCATGGTGCAGTGAACACCGGTCTTCAGGTAACTGATCTCGGTCTTGCCGTCGAACGGCCGCAGCGCCGACTTGAGCAGCTTGGTGCCGAAGCCGGCTTCGCCGATCGTCTCGACCACTGGTCCCTCGGTCTCGTCCCAGATCACGTTGAGACGTCCATCGTCGACGGTCCATGACACTTGTAAAAATCCGCGCGGCGAGGAGAAGGCGCCGTATTTTCCGGCGTTGGTTGCGAGCTCATGGAAGATCAGCGCCAGCGAGACGGCGAGCTTGGCGGGCAGGAACAGCTGCTCGCCATTGAGGTTGAACCGCACGTGGCCGTAGGGCCCGAGTTCCGAGCGCAGCAAATCCTTGATATCGCAGCCATAGCCGTCGACCCGCGCGATCAGATCGTCGGTTGCCGAGAGCGCGCGGATGCGATGGTCGATGCGCTGCCAGACATCGGGCCGGTCCTGCAGCGCCTGATGCAGTACGGCATGAATGGTCGAGGACTTGTTCTTCAGCCGGTGCTGCAATTCGTCGACCACCACCTTGCGGTACTGCTCTTCCTCGATCAGCCGTTTGGAAACTTCGCGCTGCTGTGCGACCAGGGAACGGTAATGCTCGACGCCCCAGATCGCGATGCCGCACACAACCCAGAAGATCATCAGCAGCGCAAAGCGCGCAGGATCGGCGTGCGCGCCGCTGAAATTGAGCACGACGCCGAGCAGGCCGCTCGCCAGCGCGGTCGCGATCCCGATCCGGAAACCGCCAAGGGCGGTGGCAAAGAACACCGCCGGGAAATAGGGCGTGAAGAACACATCCGGCCGGATCTGGGCGAGCCCGAAGCGCGCGGCCGTGGCCAAAACGAGACAAAGCACCGCGAAGGCGACCGCAAGCCGCACCGACGGCTGGGCATCGCCCCGCCAACACGCCCTGAAATCGTCGATCCACTTCGCCATCGGTCGTCCCAGTTCACGTGAACAGGCGACCCAAAATAAGGCCGCTGCGACCGAAAAACCGCAGTTGTGGCCTTCTGGCCACAGGCGGACCTCGCGACCGTGGCGGCTTGCAAGTGCTTGTATTGGCAGCAGGAGCTGGGGAATATCCGCAACATCATACGTAAGTTGAGGGGACCGACATGGACGGCTGGACGGCAAGGTCGCGGTGATCACAGGGGCGACCAGCGGCATCGGGCTGCGCACGGCGGAGATCTTTGTCGCGGAGGGCGCGAAGGTCGTGATTGCCGGGCGCCGAGCGCCGGAGGGCGAGGCACTGGCGCAACAACTCGGCGAGACCTGCGTGTTCCGTCAGACGGACGTCACGGTCGAGGAACAGATGCAGGCGCTGATCGCGCTTGCGGTCGAGAAGTTCGGCCGGATCGACTGCCTGTTCAACAATGCCGGCGGCCCGGCGCAGACCGGGGGCATCGAAGGCCTCGACGTCGAGCGGTTCGACGCCGCGATGGCGACGCTGGTGCGCAGCGTCATGCTCGGCATGAAGCATGCCGCGCCCTACATGCGCAAACAGGGCTCCGGCAGCATCATCAACAATGGCAGCATCGCCGGACGGCTCGCCGGCTTCTCCTCATCGATGGTCTATGGCGCCGCGAAGGCCGCGGTCATCCATTTCACCAAATGCGTGGCGATGGAGCTCGGCGAGTCCGGCATCCGCGTCAACTCGATCTCGCCCGGCGCGATCGCCACCGGCATTTTCGGCAAGGCGCTCGGATTGTCGACGGAAGCAGCCGAGAAGACCGCAGCCGTGATGCGCGAGGTCTACAAGGCGGCGCAGCCGATCCCGCGCGCCGGACTGCCCGACGACATCGCGCATGCCGCGGTGTTCCTGGCGAGCGACGAATCGAGTTTCATCAACGGCCATGACCTCGTCATCGACGGCGCCATCACCGGCGGCCGCAACTGGAGCCAACAGCAGGCCGGCTACGTCGCGCTGCGCAAGGCGTTCGATCAGGGGGCGGGGTAGCAGCATCCGTCATTGCGCGCGGAGCGACTTGTCCGCTGAATCCTTGGCGAAGGCGGGAGTAATCCATCGCGTGCACTGCCGATTCCTTCAGGGCGAGGAAAAAGTATGAAGCGCGTCTTGATCACGGGCATGTCTGGAACGGGGAAATCGTCCGCGATCGAAGAGTTGGTTGCGCGAGGTCATCAGGCTTACGACCTTGACACACCCGAATGGTCTCACTCGCACGCGGCATGTGCGGGTGATGACGCCGCATTGTTTGGCGTCTTGAAGCGCAAACCATCCCCGCCGTCGTCCCGGCGAAGGCCGGGACCCATTACCCCGATTGGTCATTGTTGAGCGATGCTGGAACGACGAGTCCCGTTCACAACACCCGCCGCGGAGTATGGGTCCCGGCCTTCGCCGGGACGACGGCGGTGGGTGTGGCGCGAGCTGGCGTTCTTTCTTCCTCCAGCGCTTTTTCTTCCTCCAGGAAGGATCACAAATCACGCCTTCTGCTTGGCCGCGGCCTTCGCAAGATCCGGCGCATTCACCGCGGGGATCGCGACGCGGCCGGGGCCGGTTTGTTGAAGCGCGGCGGCGGCCTTGTCGTTCTGCATGATCTTGGCCATCACAGCCTGGCCGGCGCGCTCGAACACGGCGCGGTTGTCGATCAGGAACTGGCGCGACTTGCGCAGGCCGTCGATAAAGCCATTGATCTCGGGCACGACATAGCGCGCGACCATGTCCCAGCTGCGGCGGGTATTTTCCGGATTGGCCCAGTCGTGCGCGAAGCCGATGATCGAGCCGACGCCACCCGACACATCGACCAGGTTCTTGATCATCTTGATCAGATCATCCGGCGTGCCGATGGTGGACGCGGCGCCTTCGACGAACGCGGTCTTGTCGACGGCCTCATCGGGCGAGGAGAACGCGGTCAGGCCCGGCCGCATCAGGGTGCCGACGTTATATTCGTTGTGCCAGCGCATCAGCCCGGCACCGGCCTCGCGCCGCGCCTGCTCGCGGGTCTCGGCGATGTGCCAGGACAGCAGCACGCGCCAGTTGGCGCGGCTCACCGTGGTGCCGGCCTTCTTGGCGGCATCCTCGGCGAACTGCCATTGCTGCGGCAGCGCCATCAAGCCCTGGGTCGACATCGAGCCCAGCGAGATGATGCCGATGCCGTATTTGCCGGCGAGCGTCATGCCCGACGGCGAGATCTGCGAGGCCACCACGAACGGCATGTCCTCCTGCAGCGGCAGGATCTGCAACGCGGCGTCGTGCATCTCGAACCAGTCAGTCTTGGCGGTGACGCGCTCGCCGTTGAACAGGCGGCGGATCACCGCGATCGCCTCGTCCTGGCGATCGCGCTGGGTCATCGGGTCGATGCCGAGCGTATGGGCGTCGGAGGCGAGCGCACCAGGGCCGGAGCCGAAGATGGCACGGCCGCCGGTCATGTGGTCGAGCTGCACCATGCGCTGCGCGACGTTGAAGGGGTGATGATAGGGCAGCGAGATCACGCCGGTGCCGAGCTTGATGCGCTTGGTGCGCTCGCCGGCGGCGGCCAGGAACATCTCCGGCGAGGCGATGGTCTCCCAGCCCGAGGAGTGGTGCTCGCCGCACCAGAATTCGTCGTAACCGAGCGCGTCGAGCTGCTCGACGAAATCGAGGTCGCGGCGGAATTGCAGCATCGGATGCTCGCCGATCGGGTGATGCGGGGCGAGGAAGGCTCCGAACTTGAGGCGCGCCATGGGTCGTTCTCTCCGGACTATTGTTATCGGGGCTTTCCGCCAACCTACGGGGTGCCCCGGGGCAAGGCAATGCTCCGAGGCTGCGGCGCCCGCATGGTTGTTGCGCAAATCGGCGGCGATTGCCGCCGTCCGGAATGTTTCCTAGCGCGTCAACGCAAATTGGCAGCCGGGGCTCGAGCGTCTGTGATCCCGGGCTTACCTCGCAGGTAATCGAAGCGATGACCGGAATCTGCTGATGTCCGCTGTAACGTCATTTCGAGCAGGACAGGACATGCACCAGATCGTTTCGACGCGAGCGGACACGTCCCGCCGCTGGTGGGTGCTGGCGATCGTGGTGTCGGCGCAATTCATGTTCGGGGTCGATGCCTTCATCGTCAACGTCGCGATCCCGACGATCGCGGCGGAGCTGCACGCGACGCCGGCAGAGATCGAGGCCGTGATCGCGATCTACCTGATCGCCTATGCCACGCTGGTGGTCACCGGCGGCCGGCTTGGCGACATCCATGGCACCAGGAACGTGTTCATCGCCGGCGTCGCCGGATTCTCGGTGACCTCGCTGTGGTGCGGTCTCGCGCAGTCCGGGCCCGAGCTCATCGTCGCGCGGCTCGCGCAGGGTGCAACCGCGGCGCTGATGGTGCCGCAGGTGCTGGCGACGCTGCATCTGCTGTTCTCAGACGCCAGCCGCGCGCGGGCGTTCGGCATCTACGGCATCGTGCTGGGGCTCGCGGGAGCCGCCGGCTTCATGCTCGGCGGCGTGCTGGTGACGCTCGATCTCGCCGGCCTCGGCTGGCGCGCGGTGTTTTTCGTCAACGTGCCGTGCGGCGTCGTCATCATCGCGGCGGCATTGAAGATCATGCCGACGGTGCCGCGCCGCGCCAGCACGCGGCTCGATATCCCGGGCGCGATCGTGCTGTTCGCGGGCCTGCTGTGCCTGATCGGTCCGCTGCTGTTCGGCCACGATCTCGGCTGGACGGCATGGGTGTGGTTGGTGATGGCCGTGGGCATCGCCGTGATCGCGACCTTCGTACGGCTCGAGCGGTCCGTCGCGCGCCGCGGCGGCATGCCTCTGATCGATCTGTCGCTGCTGTCGGATCGCGCCTTCATGCGCGGGCTGGTCGCGGTGTTTTTCTTCTTCTTCGCCAATCTGTCGTTCTATCTGATCATGACCATGTTCATGCAGAAGGGCTTGCAGATTCCGCCGCTACAGGCCGGGCTGGTGTTCGTGCCGCTGGCGCTGACCTTCGTGGTTGCCTCGCGTCACAGCGGCGTGCGCGCCCGGCATCGCGGCACGCTGGTGCTGATCGAGGGCTGCGCGCTGCAGATCGTCGGTCTCGCCGTGCTGGTCGCAACGATTGAGGCGGTCGCGGCACCGTCGGCACTGCTGCTCGCGCTGGTGCTGATGATCTTCGGCTACGGCCAGGGGCTCGTCATGGCGCCATTGTCGAGCGCGGTGCTCGCGAGCGTGCAGCCCGCCAGCGCCGGTGCCGGCTCCGGCATGTACGGCACGACGACGCAGATCGGCAACGCGGCCGGCGTTGCCGCGATCGGCGCAGTCTTCTTCGCAATCGAGAGCACGATGTCAGCACGTCTGGCGCTGTTTGCGGCATGCGCATTGTTTGTGCTGTCGATCGCAATTTCAGCCGCATTTCTGTCATGGATGCGCCGCGCCACGGCGTGAATCCGGCGCCACGCGGCGCGCATTCCTGAAAAGTTGGTGCTCAAACAAGGTGCTACGGCAACTATTTCGGCCGGCCCGCGGCGCGATCACGCATTAACGCCGATTCTCACAATTCCGCAGGGAAAGACAGCACACGGCCTTTTCATTTTGCAGTGCAGCAATTATCTGATCGGGTGACACAGAAGACCAAATCACCTCAGGAGTTGCTGTTGTCCCTGATCAACAACGTCGAATTTCTGCGTCATCTGCCAAAGATGAACGCGTTCAGCGGCCTTGGCGCACTCGCGCCGGCCGTGCCGACGCCGCTCGTCGAGACGACCGAATTCGGCGTCAACCCCGGCGATCTGAAAATGTTCTCGTTCGTGCCCGCGCAGCTGGCGCGGTCGCCCGCGCTCGTCGTGGTGCTGCATGGCTGCGGCCAGACTGCAGCGTCCTACGATCTCGGCGCCGGCTGGTCGGCGCTTGCGGCGCATTACGGCTTCGCACTGCTGATGCCGGAGCAGCAGTCTTCCAACAACGGCAACACCTGCTTCAACTGGTTCAACCCGCAAGACATCGCGCGCGGGCAGGGCGAGGCCGCGTCGATCAAGCAGATGATCGCGCATCTGGTCGGCACGCATGAGATCGACCCGCGCCGCATCTATGTGACGGGTCTGTCCGCCGGCGGCGCGATGGCCTCGGTCATGCTCGCGACCTATCCAGATGTGTTCGCTGCCGGCGCCATCATCGCCGGCCTGCCGTTCGGCGTCGCCACCGATCTGCGCGAAGCGCTGCACGCGATGATGCATGGCAGCGCGCTCTCCGCGCCCGAGCTCGGCGGTCTGGTGCGCAACGCGTCGACGCATGGCGGCGCATGGCCGAAGATTTCGGTGTGGCACGGCAGTGCCGACCGCACCGTGCATCCCGGCAATGCCGATGCAATCGTGCGGCAGTGGCTCGACGTGCACGGCTTGCCGCTTGCCGCGATGTCGAAGGCGGATGTCGACGGCCATCCGCGCGAGGTGTGGTGGAACGCCGACGGCGAAACGCTGGTCGAGTCCTACACCATCGCCGACATGGCGCATGGCACGCCGCTCGGGCTTGCCGACAATGACGAGCGCTATGGCGTGGAGGGCGCGTTCCTGATCGAGGCCGGAATCTCCTCGTCCTATCACATCGCGAGCTTCTTCGGCCTGACCGACAAGGTCCGTCAGCCGCATATCGCGCCGACCGGAATTCCGCGCGAGCGCGCCGACACGGTCTCGATGACGGTACCGGTGCCCGCGGCCGAGCCGGAGGTGGCATCCGGCCGCAAGAGCGATCGGCCGCGCAAGCGACGGAACAAGGGTGTCGATGTCGGCGGCGTCATCACGCGGGCGCTCACCGCCGCGGGGCTGATGAAGTAGCTACATCTCGCCGGTCAGGAACGGATTCGTCATCCGCTCCTGGCCGATGCTCGATCCGGCGCCATGGCCGCAGATGAAGCCGACATCGTCGCCGAGCGGCAGCAGCTTGTCCTTGATCGACTGGATCAGCGTCGGATGGCTGCCCCCGGGCAAATCGGTGCGTCCGACCGAGCCGGCGAACAGCACGTCGCCGACATGGGCGAAGCGCAGCTCCTTGTTGATGAACACCACGCTGCCCGGTGAGTGGCCGGGGCAGTGCAGGATGTCGAAGGTGAGGTCGCCGATCGAGACCTGATCGCCCTCATCGAGCCAGCGGTCTGGCCCGAAATTGCGTACCCCGGTCATGCCAAAGCGCGCGCCGCTCGAGACGACATTGTCGAGCAGATATTTGTCGGCGATGTGCGGGCCCTCGATCTTGACCTGCAGCGCGTCGCGCAGTTCAGCAGCGCCGCCGACATGGTCGATATGACCGTGGGTCAGCCAGATCTTCTCGACCGTCACGCCGGTCTGCTTGATCGCGGCCTGGATCTTCGGCACGTCGCCGCCCGGGTCGATCACCACGGCCTTCTTGGTGGGCTCGTGCCAGATGATGGTGCAGTTCTGCTCGAACAGCGTCACCGGCACGATGATCGCGCCGGCCTTCGGTTTGGTGTCGGTTGTCTCGTTCATGGGGGCACCATAGGCTTCCGGGAAACGTCGTCAACACGCGCTGGAAATGCGGCTGCCCCGGCGTGTGATCCCAAAACGGACCGTGATAAGGTCACCTCCAGCAGAACAAGTTCGTGAGCAGGCCGGTACGCGACTGCTCTCGATCATGATTCAAGTCCTCGCAGTCCGGAACTTCATGACCCAGGCTTCCAAATCACCGCTCGGCGGACCCCGGACCACCGCGCGCGCCTTCTTCGTCGCGGATCGCATCAACACGTCGGGCCTCGAGCGCGGCGACGTGCTGGCCACGACGCCGCTGGCGTTTCGCGTCAATGAAAACGGCGTGGCGATCCTGTTCCGCTACGGCGTCGTCGTTCTGATCGGCCTCAATGCGCTGGAGGAGGATGAATTCCTGCGCAGCCTGCAGTCGCGCATGACCGGCCTGTTCACGCGGCGCGAGGAGGAGATCGCGATCATCGAGCTCGCCGCCGAGAAGGAGGATCAGATTCCGCCGGGCGGCCCGATCTATCTGCAAGGCCTTTCGCCGGAGCGGCTGATCCTGGTCGGCGAGGCGTTGGCGAAAAGCGTGGTGCTGGCGCGGCACGAGCGCGAGGTCCGGGCAGTCTTCGACACGACCGAGCCGCTTGCACGTGAGCTCGCCAAGGGCGGCCGCGTCCATCGCGGCCGCGTTGCGATCCTCAAGCACATCGGCAACGCGCTGCTGGTGCGGCATCGCGTGGCCGGACCGGTCGAAGTGTCGGAGAAGCCCGATATCCTCTGGGACAAGCCGCAGCTCGAGCGCCTCTACGCCAGGCTCGAGGACGAGTATGAATTGAAGGAGCGTGCGGAATCGCTGAACCGCAAGCTCGCAGTCGTCGCCGAAACCGCGCAGGTGCTGACCGACATCATCGACACCAGCCGCTCGCTGCGGCTGGAGCTGATCATCGTCTTCCTGATCCTGTTCGAGGTGCTGATCACCATCTATCAGCTGGCGATGGCCCGGCATTGAACGGGCTACAGCGGCCGAATCCGGCCATCTTTCCGTCCCGAATTGTGCGTCATCCCTGAACCGATCGGCCACTCCGGGCGCGGAGCGGCCTGGGCCGGGCTGCGAGCTTGGGGGGACGGGATGGATCAGGACAACAGGGACTGGTGGCGACGCGGCATTTTCTATCAGGTCTATCCCCGCTCGTTCGCGGATAGCGACGGTGACGGCGTCGGCGATCTCAAGGGGATCATCACGCGGCTGCCCTATCTGACGCGGCTTGGCGTCGACGCGGTCTGGCTGTCGCCGATCTTCCCGTCGCCGATGGCCGATTTCGGTTACGATATCTCCGATTACACCGGCATCGACCCGCTGTTCGGGACGATGGAGGATTTCGACGCGCTGGTCGCGGCCGCGCACGATTCCGGCCTCAAGCTGATCCTCGATCTGGTGCCGAACCACACATCCGACCAGCATCAATGGTTCATCGAGGCGAAGAGCTCGCACGATAACCCTAAGCGCGACTGGTACATCTGGCGCGATCCGGCGCCGGACGGCGGCCCGCCCAACAACTGGCTGTCGGAGTTCGGCGGCAGCGCCTGGGCGTATGACGAGGCCTCAGGCCAATACTATTATCACGCCTTCCTCGCGCAGCAGCCCGATCTCAACTGGCGCAATCGCGAGGTCAGGGACGCGATCTACGACGTGATGCGCTTCTGGCTGCGCAAGGGTGTCGACGGTTTTCGCGTCGACGTGATCTGGCACCTGATCAAGGATGCCGACTTCCGCGATAACCCGACAAACCCGCACTATCGCGAGGGCCGGCCGCCGCACGAAAAGCTGCTGACGCAATATTCGACCGATCAGCTCGAGGTGCACACCGTCATCACCGAGATGCGCAGCGTCACCGAGGAATTCGACAACCGCGTGCTGATCGGCGAGATTTATCTGCCGCTGCATCGGCTGGTCGCCTACTACGGTAACGATCTACGCGGCGCGCAGATGCCTTTCAATTTTGCGCTGCTGTCGACCTTGTGGAGCGCGCGAGCAGTCGAGATGATCATCGCCGACTACGAAAAGGCGCTGCCGCCGGGGGCGTGGCCGAACTGGGTGCTCGGCAACCACGATCGGCCGCGGGTGGCGAGCCGGGTGGGGCCGGCGCAGGCGCCGGTCGCGGCGATGCTGCTGCTGACGCTGCGCGGCACGCCTACGCTCTATTACGGCGACGAGATCGGCATGCGCCAGGTTGCGATTGCGCCGGATCAGGTGCGCGACCCCTTCGAGAAGAACGTGCCGGATATGGGCGTCGGCCGTGACGGCTGCCGCACTCCGATGCAATGGAGCGCCGAGCGCCATGCCGGCTTCTCGACGGCTCCGCCGTGGCTGCCGCTGGCGCAGGATTTTGCCAGCGACAATGTCGCAAGTCTCGAAGCCGAGAGGACGTCGATCCTCAATCTCTACAAGGCGCTGATCGCGCTGCGGCGAAGGCTGCCGCAGCTCGTCCATGGCAGCTATGAGCCGGTGGCGGCGCACGGTGATGTGTTGCTCTACCGGCGGCGCAGCACTGAGGGCGTGGCCGTGATCGCGCTGAACTTCGGCGCGGCCGCCGCGTCGGTCTCCTCGAGCGCGATCGGCTTCAGCAATGAGGTCCTGCTGTCGACCTTGATGGACCGGCAGGGCGAGAAGGTCGAAGGCGTGCTCGATCTGCGCGCCAATGAGGGCGTGATCCTTGGGCCGCATCAGGACGATTGACGCCGGGTGCGGGGCTCCATGGTATCGATGTCGCTGCGCTTGAGCAGATAGTCGAGCCCACCGACCCGATACCAGCGATAGCCGTAGGCCTCGATCAGAAGCTTGTGGCGACCGGCCTCGTCGGCGCGGCTGTGGTCCTCGGTCAGGAGATTGACCAGAAGATTGCCGGCGTCGTCGGGCAGCCCGACGTTGAAGGATATCTCGAGCGGCTTTTCCGCGAAATTGTGCACGAACAGCACCGAGTTGTTACGCCAGTCGTAGCGGATGATCAGGATGGCGGGATTGCGGCTTGCGATAACCTTGAAATCTCCCCAGCCGACCTCGGGGACTTCCTTGCGCATGCGGACGATGCGCTCGGTCCAGTTCAGCATCGAATTGGGGTCGCGCCGTTGCTTGGCCGCGTTGACGTGCTCATAGCCATACGGTCCATTGTCGATGACGGGCACACATGGCCGATCGCTCTCGGTGAAGCCGGCGTGTGGCTCGGTCGACCATTGCATCGGTGTGCGCGCGCAACCGCGTTCGGGCAGGTCGAGATTGTCGCCCATGCCGAGCTCATCGCCGTAGCGGATCACGGGCGTGCCGGGAAGCGTGCACATCACGCCGTAAGCGAGCTCGATGCGTCGGCGGTCGCCGCCCAGCATGGGCGCAAGCCGTCGCCGGATGCCCCGGTCGTAGAGCTGCATGCTCTTGTCGGCACCGAATGCCTCGAACACCGTCTCGCGCTGCGGCTTCGACAGGCGGCCGAGGTCGAGTTCATCATGATTGCGCAGGAACAAGCCCCATTGTGCGGTCGCGGGCCGTGGCTTGGTCGCCGTCAGTGCCTTCGCCAACGGCTTCGTATCCGCCGACGCCAGCGCGTAGAACAGATGCTGGTTGACATGGAAGTTGAACATCATGTGCATCCGGTCGCCGTCACGTCCGAAATATTCCATGTCCGTCTCGGGCAATACGTTGGCTTCAGCGAGGATGATCGCGTTGCCCTGGCGCCATTGCAGGAATTCCCGAAACGATCGCAGCATGTCGTACTGCTCGACCGGCTTGCGCCTGGAGGCGCCCTTGGTCGCGATCACGAAGGGCACGGCGTCCATGCGGAAGCCCGAGACGCCGAGCTGAATCCAGAACCCCATGATCTTGAGGATCTCGGCCTGCACATGCGGGTTCGATGTGTTGAGGTCCGGCTGGAAATCGTAGAAGCGATGAAAGTACCAGGCGCCGGCTTGCTTGTCGCGCGTCCAGGTCGATTTCTGGACGCCGGGAAATACCATGCCGGTATTGGCATTGGCGGGCTTCCTGTCCGACCAGACATACCAGTCGCGGTACGGCGAGTCCTTCGAGCTGCGCGCTGATCGAAACCAGGCGTGCTGATCCGAGGTGTGATTGACGACGAGGTCGATGATGACGCGGATGCCGCGCTGCTGGCAGCCATGGGTAAATTCAACGAAATCGCCCAGCATGCCGTAGCGCGGATCGACGTCGTAATAATCCGAGATGTCGTAGCCGTCGTCCCTGTTGGGCGAAGGCTGAAACGGCATCAGCCAGATCGCCGTGATGCCGAGCCCGTGCAAATAGTCCAGGCGCCGGAGCAGGCCGCTGAAATCACCGATGCCATCGCCGTTGGCATCCATGTAGGTGCCAACCGACAGGCAGTAGATCACTCCGTTCTTGTACCAGAGGTCGTCGATCACCAGGCAATCCTCACCAGTCCACCCGTGGCGGCGGCCGGGAGGATAAGCGGTGAGGCGGCGACGGGTTCCTGTGGAGCGCCGTCCCACAACGGAGACGGACGACGCTCCGTGCCGGCCTGACGCTGCCGCGTTGTATCGGTGGGAGCATGATCCCCGCGGAAAGCCGGCTTCCACTTTTCCGGATCATGCGCTCGTGGAATCGGCTAATCTTCGCGCAATGGACTCATCCGCCCGCCAGATCGCGCTTGTGCCCGCGCCCGACCGACGCCAGTCGGAGACCGCGCTTGCGATCGCGCGCGGCACGGCGAGGCTTCTGAGATCGCTGGGATTTTCGTGCATCAGCGAATTGCCGCTGCCGTCCGGCCGACGAGCCGATCTGGTGGCGCTGAACGAGCGCGGCGAGATCTGGATCGTCGAGATCAAGTCATCGGTCGAGGATCTGCGCGCCGACCAGAAATGGCAGGACTACCGGATGCATTGCGACCGGCTGTTCTTCGCCTTCACGCAGGATCTGCCGTGCGAGATCTTTCCCGTCGACACCGGTTTGATCATCGCCGACGCCTATGGCGGGCATCTGCATTGCGAGGCGCCGGAGCATCGGCTGCCGGCGGCCACCCGCAAGGCGATGACGGTGCGCTTTGCAATGGCCGCGGCGCAGCGCATCAACCGGCTGGTCGATCCGCAGGGGCACGCCGAGTTTTAGCGAAGAACATTGCTGTTGCCCCGTCATCCCGCGCAAAGGCCTCGCCTTTGTCGCTGGAGGCGCGAGCGGAGCGAGCCTCGAAGGATGGTTCGGCCGGGCTGGTGGCCGTCGACCCTTCGAGACGCGCGCAAGGGCGCGCTCCTCAGGGTGACGGACAGCTTGTTGGATTCCGTAGGATGGGTAGAGCGAAGCGAAACCCATCAGCTTCGGGACACCGGGAGAGAGGATGGGTATCGCTTCGCTCCACCCATCCTACGAAGCTGCCCACCCTACAAAAGCAAATGGCCGGGACGAGCCCGGCCATCGCGAAAACAAATGAAGCGATCGCTTAGCGCGGTGCGCGCTTGGCGAGGATGCGCTGCAAGGTGCGGCGGTGCATGTTGAGGCGGCGCGCGGTCTCCGAGACGTTGCGGTTGCACATCTCGTAGATGCGCTGGATGTGCTCCCAGCGCACACGGTCCGCCGACATCGGATTGGCCGGCAGCTCGGACTTCTCGGTGCCGGTCGCGAGCAGCGCGGCGACGACGTCATCGGCGTCGGCGGGCTTCGAGAGATAATCGACGGCGCCCATCTTCACCGCGGTGACGGCGGTGGCGATGTTGCCGTAGCCGGTCAGCACGATCGCGCGCGCCTCGGGGCGCTTGCGCTTCAACGCCGAAACGACGTCGAGGCCGTTGCCGTCGCCGAGGCGGAGATCGACGACCGCGAAAGCGGGCGCGGCGCGGCCGATCTCGGCGAGACCATCAGATACCGTGTCGCATGACTTCACCGCGAAACCCCGCGTCTCCATCGCGCGCGACAGGCGTTCCAGGAACGGCTTGTCGTCCTCGACGATGAGGAGCGAGCGGTCGGCATGGTCATTCAGTTCAGTGATGGCGTTCACGATCCATTTTTCCCTGTGGCAGACCCCTATTATATGGGGTCCTACTGCGGCGCTGCCAAGGCAGCCGAAAGTCGCGTGCTTGTCTGGAAAGAGCAATGCATCCGTAATGCCAGGGTCGCGATTAAGAATCGTTCTTAGGATTCGGTTTCGTCGCCCGGCGCGGATTCCTCAAAGCGCTCGCGCGGCCAGACGATCTGCACCACGGCGCCGTGATCGGGAAAGGTGCGATTGGTAAACGACACCTTGGCGCCGGCGCGTTCCAGCAACGTCCGTGCGATGAAAACGCCCAGACCCAGGCCCCCACGTGGGTTTTGGGCCTCATCCGCACCTCGGCGACGCGACAGATACGGCTCGCCGATCCGCTTCAGCATGTCGGGCGCGATGCCCGGACCGTCGTCGGAGACGACGACTTCAACGGTCTCGGCGTTCCACCACGCGTTCACCTCGACGGTCTGGTGCGCGAAATCGACCGCATTTTCGAGAATGTTTCCGACGCCATAGAGGATCGCCGGATTGCGCGCGGCGACCGGTTCAGGCGTTGCTGCGACAGCAAGCCGCACCTTGATGTTGATGCCGAAATCGCGATGCGGCGCCACCGCCTCCTCGATCAAGGTCGACAGCTTCATGGTGTCGAACGGCGCACCGCTCGATGACAATTGCGCGATCTTGCTCAGGATGTCGCGGCAGCGCTGCGCCTGCTCACGCAGGGTCTTGAGGTCGCCGGCGATCGCCGCGTCATGCACCGTCTTCTCGAGCTCGCGCGAGATCAGGAAGATCGTCGACAGCGGCGTTCCGAGCTCATGCGCGGCGGCGGCGGCGAGGCCATCGAGCTGGGTCAGGTGCTGTTCGCGTGTCAGTACCAGTTCGGTCGCGGCCAGCGCATCGGAGAGCTGGCGCGCTTCCTCCGTCACCTGGAATGCGTAAAGGCTGGTGACACCGATCGCGAGCAGGATCGAAAGCCAGACGCCGATCAGATAGATCGGCGGCAGCACCAAGGGATCGTCGGCGTCCCAGGGCAGCGGCAGATGGTAGAAGAACAGCGCCGAGGCGCAGGCGACCGCAAGGCAGCCGAGCGCTATCGTCAGCCGGATCGGCAGCACGGTGGCCGAGATCAGGACCGGCGCCAGGAACAGGAACGAGAACGGGTTCTGCAATCCGCCGGTGAAGTACAGGAGCCCGCCGAGCTCGACGATGTTGAAGGCGAGCAGGGCGGCGGCATAGGCCGGCTCCAGCCGCTGCATCGGGTTGAAGGCGATCTGCAGTGCAAGATTGAGCAGCGCCGAGAACGTCACGATGGTGACGCAGGGGACGATCGGAACGTCGAATTCCAGTCCCTGCGCCACGATGAAGATGGCGACGAGCTGGCCGAGCGCGGCGAGCCAGCGCAGCCGCAGGATCGTATCCAGGCGGACGTAGCGGCGGGGTTGGCGGAAATCGGAGGCGACGTCGGTCATGCCGGGACCTTAGCTGTGCCGTGGGCGGCGCACAAATTCGCGACTTAGCGCAACGATGCAGGGCAAGCCTTGGTTACCGCCAAGCCTTGCGCTTATTGTCGCAATGGCTCAATGACGGCCATATGCAACAGGTCGGGACAGGTCAGGCGCAAACGCCGGCGGTCGATCAGGGCGGATCGGCCGCGATCGACGTTGCGCATCTGGTCAAGGTCTACAAGACCACCCGCGCGGTCGACGACATCTCGTTCCGCATCGCGCGCGGCAGCATCACCGGCCTGCTCGGCGGCAACGGTGCAGGAAAGACCACAACGATCGCGATGATCATGGGTCTGGTGCTGCCGACCTCGGGCAGCGTCGAGGTGCTCGGTGCAAAAATCCCCGAGCAGCGCTACGACGTGCTCGGCCGGATGAACTTCGAAAGCCCCTATGTCGACATGCCGATGCGGCTCACTGTGCGGCAGAACCTGACCATTTTCGGCCGCCTCTATGCCGTGCAGCATTTGCGTGAGCGGATCGACCAGCTTGCCGACGATCTCGATCTCAAGGAATTCCTCGACCGCTCCAACGGCAAGCTCTCCGCCGGGCAGAAAACCCGCGTCGCGCTGGCGAAGGCGCTGATCAACGAGCCCGATCTCTTGCTGCTCGACGAGCCGACCGCCTCGCTCGACCCGGATACCGCCGACTGGGTGCGGCAGCATCTCGAGACCTACCGCAAGACCCATAACGCGACCATCCTGCTGGCGTCACACAACATGCTGGAGGTCGAGCGCCTCTGCGACCGCGTCATCATCATGAAGCGCGGCAAGATCGAGGACGACGACAGCCCCGAGCGGATCATGGCGCGCTACAACCGCGACACGCTGGAAGAGGTGTTTCTCGACGTGGCGCGCGGCCGCCTGCGCGAGGGCGCGCCAGAGGGCACACCATGAGTGAACTCGTCAGCCAGCACCAGCACACCATTTCACTGCAACGCATCAACGCGATGGTGCTGCGCTATTGGTACCTCTTGATGTCGTCGTGGCCGCGGCTCCTGGAGCTGGTCTACTGGCCGGCATTGCAGATCATCACCTGGGGCTTCCTGCAGAATTACATCTCGCAGGCATCCGGCTTCTTCGCCAAGGCGGGCGGCACGCTGATCGGCGCCGTGATCCTGTGGGACATCCTGTTCCGCGGGCAGCTCGGCTTCTCGATCTCGTTCCTGGAGGAGATGTGGGCGCGCAACCTCGGCAACCTGATGATGAGCCCGCTGAAGCCGATCGAATTCCTCCTCTCGCTGATGATCATGAGCCTGATCCGGCTCGCCATCGGCGTGATCCCGATGACGCTGCTGGCGCTGTTCTTCTTCGGCTTCAACTTCTACGCCATCGGGCTGCCGCTGATCGCGTTCTTCTGCAATCTGATCTTCACGAGTTGGTCGGTCGGCGTGTTCGCCTCCGGCCTCGTGCTGCGCAACGGGTTAGGGTCGGAAAGCATCGTCTGGACGCTGATGTTCGCGGTGATGCCGCTCGCCTGCATCTACTATCCGGTCGAGGTGCTGCCGGCCTGGCTGCAAGCTGTCGCCTGGACGCTGCCGCCGACCTATGTGTTCGAAGGCATGCGCTCGCTGTTGATCGATCACGTCTTCCGCGCCGACCTGATGGCGTGGGCGCTGGTCATCAACGCGGTCCTGTTCGCTGCCTCTTTTGCGATCTTCCTTGCCCTTTTGCAGAGCGCCAAGCGCAACGGGTCGCTGCTCGGCGGTGGTGAATAAATGTCACTTTCTCGTGGATTCTCGGCCTTTTAGCCCGATATCGCCCCCAGATTCGGCTCGCGGCGCATTGACGCATTGTTACGCATTGGTCAGTATGCTGCGGCGCAAAACAGGGGTCTGAAAATACTATGCCCATCGGTGAATTTGGCGGTGCCCCGCCACTAGCGGCGGAAGGCAGCCCGGCACTCACGACGCCGTTGTACTGGATGTACGAGATGGCGCATGCGTCGCTCAACCCGGTGCGCGCGGTGACCGACGCCACCAAGATCCTGTTTCAGAACCCGCTCAATCCGTGGACCCACACCGAGTTCGGCAAGTCGATCGCCGCCGGCTGTGAGTTGTTCGAGCGCACCACGCGCCGCTACGGCAAGCCGGAATGGAACCTGCCGACGACCGAAGTCAACGGCATCCGCACCCCGGTCGAGGTCCGTTCGATCTGGGAAAAGCCGTTCTGCCGCCTGCTGCATTTCGATCGCAAGCTGACGCGCCCGCTGCGTTCGCCGCAGCCGCGCGTGCTGATCGTGGCGCCGATGTCGGGCCACTATGCGACGCTGCTGCGCGGCACGGTCGAGGCGTTCCTGCCGACACATGAGGTCTACATCACCGACTGGGCCGATGCGCGCATGGTGCCGCTCGCGGCCGGCCGGTTCGATCTCGAGGACTATGTCGACTACCTGATCGAGATGCTGCACGCGCTCGGCGGCAACATGCACGTCATCGCGGTGTGCCAGCCTTCGGTGCCTGTCGTGGCAGCTGTTTCGGTGATGGAAGCCAACAACGACCCGTTCGTGCCGCTGTCGATGACGCTGATGGGCGGGCCGATCGACACCAGGCGCAATCCGACCGCGGTCAACAACCTCGCGGAAGAGCGCGGCATCGAGTGGTTCCGCAACAATGTCATCACCAAGGTGCCGTTCCCGCATCCGGGCGTGATGCGTGACGTCTATCCGGGCTTCCTGCAGCTCAATGGCTTCATCAGCATGAACCTCGACCGGCACATGGACGCGCACAAGGCGCTGTTCGCCAATCTGGTCAAGGGTGACGGCGATCTCGTCGACAAGCACCGCGAATTCTATGACGAGTATCTCGCGGTGATGGATCTCACCGCCGAATATTACCTGCAGACCGTCGACCTCGTCTTCGTCAAGCACGCGTTGCCGAAGGGCGAGATGACCCATCGCGGCAAGCCGGTCGATCCGTCGAAGATCCGCCGCGTCGCGCTGATGACGGTCGAAGGCGAGAAGGACGACATCTCAGGTCTTGGCCAAACCGAGGCGACGCACGCGCTCTGCACCGCGATCCCGAACCATCGCCGCGTGCATTACGTGCAGAAGGGCGTTGGGCACTATGGCGTGTTCAACGGCTCGCGTTTTCGCTCCGAAATCGTGCCGCGGATCTCCGATTTCATGGTTTCGGCGGCCAATACGCGGCTTTCGCTGGTCGCCGCCGCCGAATAGGTATCGCCCCGGCCGCGATTTTCGCGGTCGCGCAAGCCACTGATTTAACTAAAAGAATCTCAAATCGGGCAGGGTTCAAGGGATGAGTATAATTTCATTCTTTGGGCCTTTTTCGTAACCTTGATTCATCGGGAAAATTCCGGTTCCAGCCCCTGCCTGTAGAGGTCAATTAACGTCCGACCCCTGTATATTGGGCAAATGATTTGTTTTTGCGCCGAGCGCTTTCCCTGGCGGCGGATATGGCAAAGTTCGGGCGAACTCCTGCTCCCCGGACTCTCAGAAATGGCTACTCGCGCGCTCCTCTATCGGCGGCCTGCCGAACCCGCGACCGTATTGGTCAGACACGGCTCCCAGTTCTTCACCGTCAGGTTGCGCCGGCATAGGCGCGCGCGCCGCTACACACTCAGGATACATCCAACCGATCGTGAAGCGATCCTGACGATGCCGCCGCGCGGCACGATTCCGGAAGCCAAGGAGTTCGCCAATCTCCATGGCGGCTGGATCGCCGCCCGTCTTGGCCGCTTGCCGAAGGCCGCGCCGTTCCAGCCCGGCACCGTGGTGCCGTTGCGCGGCGTGCCGCATCGCCTGGTGCACCGCTCGGGCGAGCGCGGCACGGTGTGGACCGAGACGCGCGACAGCGGCGAGAGGATCATTTGCGTCGCCGGCGGCGTCGAGTACATGGATCGCCGCGTGCACGACTTCCTCAAGCGCGAGGCGCGCAAGGACCTGCAGAAGGCGGCGCAGCTTCACGCCGCGGAACTCGGCGTGCGGGTACGCCGGATCTCGATCCGCGATCAGTCCAGCCGCTGGGGCTCGTGTACTTCGGCGGGTTCGCTGTCGTTCTCATGGCGGCTGATCCTGGCGCCGCCCTTCGTGCTCGATTACCTCGCCGCGCATGAGGTCGCCCATCTCGTCGAGATGAACCACTCGGCACGGTTCTGGCGGGTAGTCGACAAGGTCTGCGCGTCGGTGACCCGCGCCAAGAACTGGCTCGATACATACGGCAACGACCTGCACCGCTACGGAATTCAGGAGTAGGGCGCGCTGTTCGCCCCGACCGTTGCTGTCATCGCCCGCGAAAGCGGGCGATCCAGTATTCCAGAGGCATTTGTCTTCAATCGATGGGCCGCGGCGTACTGGATCCCCCGCTTTCGCGAGGGCTTTGCAGAAATCGCCCGGGATGATTCTCTTTTGGTGAAGGATTCGCCGGAGGGTCGGATGGCGGAGCGCCAGATTGGTCAATTGAGCTTTACAGATGGGCTGATGAATGACGCGGCCAGGGCCAATGCGCCATTGCAGCGAGTGTCGGAACTGGTCGACTGGAACGCGATTGAAGCGCTGCTGAGCGGCTTGCGCAGCGGGTCGATGGGGGCGCCAGCTTACCCGTCGCTGGCGCTGTTTAAGGCGCTGTTGCTGCAGCAATGGTATGGTCTGTCGGATCCGGGACTTGAGGAAGCACTGGTGGACCGCCTGTCGTTCCGGCGCTTTCTGGGCCTGTCGCTGAGTGAGCCGGTGCCGGATCATTCCACGCTGTGGCGTTTCCGCGAACAACTGGCCAAGAGCGGGCTGGCGGAGCGCGCTTTCGCCCTGATTACGGCGCAGATCGAGAAGTCCGGCTTCGTCTTGAAGCGCGGCACATTGATCGACGCTTCGCTGATCCGCTCGGCGGTAAATCCACCCGAACCACCGGATCCCGATTTGCCCCCGGATGCGGACGGGCGGCCGGCCAGCAAACTGGTCAAAAGCGCGCACGATCCTGACGCTGCCTGGACCAAGAAGGACGGCAAATATGCCTTCGGCTACAAGATGCACGTGGCGATGGACCAAGGCAGTCGCATCATCCGGCGCCTCGCCTTTACGCCAGCCAATGTCAACGACACCGTGCCCGCCGACGGGCTGATCTGCGGCGACGAGGCAACGGTCTACGCTGACAAAGCCTACGATACCATCGCGCGACGCGTGCGGTTGAAGGAGATGGATATTCGCGACGGCATCATGCGCAGACACAACCGCTGGCTTCGCTTGGGACCTTGGGCGGTGCGTCGTAATGCGGTCATCTCGCATCGACGCGCGCCGATCGAGCCGTTGTTCGCATTGCTCAAGCGCGTCTACGGTCTGGCGCGTGCCCGCTATCGGGGCCTGATGCGCAATGCCGCAGCTTTCCAGCTCGCCGCGACTGCGATCAATCTCCAGCGATGGGCCAGGACGCCACCCCAGATCGCCTAACCAAACCAGCCATCCAGCCATCATGGCTGACCCATCCAAGCCACTAACAGGCCCAAACAACCAGCGCCCGCCCCTGTCGATTGCTCGACTTTCGCAAAGCCCTCGCTTTCGCGGGGGATGACGGCTTGAGTGCGTAGCCCGGATGGAGCGTAAGCGTAATCCGGGGCAGTTTTCACCGATGGCGCGACTGGTCCCGGATTACGCTTCGCTTCATCCGGGCTACGGAGCAACGCGATCCGTCCGCCTACCGACTTCTATCGAAACAACCGATCCGCCAGCCAGCCGTCCAGTCCGGCCGCTGCCTCCGGCCGCGCGTTGGGATTGGGTGGCGCCGAGGCGCGGGCCGGCGTCGGCGATGGCGGGCGATAATAGCCGCCGGATGGCACCGGCGCGGGCGGCTGCGATGCCTGCATCGGCGGCTGAATCTGCATCGGTCCCGCAGGCGCTGACGGCGCGGTGACCTGCGACGAGATCTGCATCAGGTTCGCCGGCCCCCAGCTGCCTTGCGAGTTCGGGATCGCCGCGACCGGCACGCCCTGATGCGCCGCCTTCATGAAGCGGGTCCACACTTCGACCGGCAGGCCGCCGCCGGTCGCCTTCTTGGTCGGTGAATTGTCGTCATTGCCGAGCCAGACGCCGGTGACGAGCTTGGCGGTGTAGCCGATGAACCAGGCGTCGCGATAATCCTGGCTGGTGCCGGTCTTGCCGGCGGCTGTCCAGCCCGGGATCTCCGCCTTGCGCGCGGTGCCCGAGATCAGCGTCTCGCGCATCATGCTGTTCATCATCGAATCATAGCGCGGCTCGATCACCTGGTTGGGCGGATCGGTCGGACGGTCATAGAGCAGCTTGCCCGAACTGGTCTTGATCTTGGTCACCACATGCGGCGACACCACGTAGCCGCCATTGGCGAACGGCGCATAGGCGCCGACCAGCTCGATCACCGAGACTTCCGAGGTGCCGAGCGCGATCGAGACGTTGGGCTCGAGCTTGGAGGAGATGCCGAGCCGGTGCGCGGTGCGCACCACATTCTTGGCGCCGACCTCGACGCCGAGCCGCACCGCGACCGTGTTCAGCGACATTGCCAGCGCCTGGGTCAATGTCACCGAGCCGAAATATTCGTGGGTGTAGTTCTCCGGCTTCCAGCCCTTGATGTCGAGCGGCGCGTCGGTGCGGATGGTGTCCGGTGTCAGTCCTGCTTCGACCGCGGTGAGATAGACGAACGGCTTGAACGCCGAGCCCGGCTGCCGCTTCGCGGTGACCGCGCGATTGTACTGGCTCTCCGAGTAGTTCCGGCCGCCGACCATGGCGCGCACCGCGCCGTCCGGTGTCATCGCCACCAGCGCGCCCTGGCTGACATTGAACTTCACGCTTTTGGCGGCGAGCTCATCGATGATGGCGGCTTCGGCGACATTCTGCAGCTTCGGATCGATCGTGGTCTGCACCACGATGTCCTGGTCGATCTGGCCGACCAGATCGTCGAGCACTTCGCCGATCCAGTCGGCGACATAGTTCACGGTGCCGGCGCCGGCCGGCTTCACCGCAATCGAGGGCTGACCGATCGAGGCCTTGGCCTGCGCCTCGGTGATGAACTTGGCATCGGCCATCGCCGCCAGCACGACCTGCGCGCGCTGCTCGGCGCCTTCAGGGTTGCGGTTCGGCGCCAGCCGCGACGGCGACTTGACGAGGCCGGCCAGCATCGCGGCTTCCGGCAGCGTCACGTTCTTCGCCGACTTGCCGAAATAGCGCTGCGCGGCGGCCTCGACGCCATAGGCGCCGGAACCGAAATAGACCCGGTTGAGATAGAGCTCGAGGATCTCGTTCTTGGAATGCTTGCGCTCCAGCCAGAGCGCGAGCTCGGCCTCCTGCAGCTTGCGCTGCATGGTGCGCTCCTGGGTCAGGAACAGGTTCTTGGCGAGCTGCTGGGTCAGCGTCGATCCGCCCTGCGAGACGCCGCGGTGCAGGAGGTTGGTCACTGCCGCGCGCAGGATGCCGACCGGGTCGACGCCGTAATGCGAATAGAAGCGGCGGTCCTCGATCGCGATGAAGGCCTTCGGCAGATAGGGCGGCAGATCCTTCAACGCGATGTTGGCGCCGGCCATTTCGCCGCGCTGCGCCAGCACGCTGCCGTCGATGCCGACGATCTGGATCGTCGGCGGACGCTTGGGAATCTCCAGCGACTGGATCGGCGGCAGATGCGCGCCGACCCACACCACGACACCGATCACCGCAATGCCGGCCCACAGGCCGAGCACCGCGGTCCAATAGAACAGGCGGCCGATGCCAAAGCCCCGCGGCTTGCTGCGCCGCTTGCTGACGCTGCGCGACGGGCGCGGTTTCTCGCTACCGGAATCGCTGCCCTTGTCGCTGCTTTTGGGTTTGGATTTGGCGGGCTTGTCGCCGCCGCCGCCGGGAATGCGGTCGGACGGCGACAGTCGGAGGTCGGCAAGCGCGGCCGGAAGCCCGAACAGCGGCTCCTTGCGCGCACCGCCTTTTTTACGTCCCCACGCCATCCGCAACGCTCACACCCTGACAGAGCGCACGCTAGCGTTCCCGGTTTAAGGCGCGGTTACGCAAAGCTTAACGGGGGATTAGGAGGTGAGGCAGCGCGTGCTACATAGAGATGGAACAAGAAACGAAGGAGCACCGCATGGGCCATATCGATCCGACCAAGGACGTCTTCGCGCAATTCCGGGACAACAACCGGCCGGGCCCGATCCACATGCTCAACCTGGTACGCTTGCGCGAATGGGCCGCCTATCCCGACGGTCGCAAGGCCACCGGCGCGGAGGCCTATGCCGCCTATGGCCGCGAGAGCGGGCCGGTGTTCGAACGGCTCGGCGGCCGCATCGTCTGGCAAGGCCGCTTCGAGCTGATGCTGATCGGTCCGCAGGAGGAGCGCTGGGATCACTGCTTCATCGCGGAATATCCAAGCGTCGCTGCCTTCGTCGAGATGATCCGCGATCCGGTCTATCGCGAGGCCGTGAAACACCGCCAGGCCGCGGTGGACGATTCGCGCTTGATCCGCCATGCGGTGCTGCCGGTCGGCAAGAATTTCGGCGAGATTCCGGAGTGACGATGTCGGCCGTCGGCGGATATCGTCATGCGCGGGCTTGACCCGCGCATCCATCGGAGAAAAGGCCTTCTCAATTGATGGATTGCCGGGTCAAGCCCGGCAATGACGAGTCACAAAAAACAAAATCGGCGGCCTGGAGGCCGCCGATTGCATTTCAAACCTGCGCGAACCGGCTAGCCGGCCGGGCCGGCGTCCTCGAGGATCGGGCCGAACAGCTCCCAGCGCTCGCCGTTGAAGCGCATCATCTGCAGCTGCTTGTTGACGCGATAGTCGTTCGGCGCGGTGTTGCCTTTGATGCCGGGCAGCGCCATGTCGAGCTCGACATTCTTCAGGTTGGTGGCCTGCTTCAGCACGTTGTCGCGGGTCAGGTCGTCGCCGCACTGCTTCAGCACATGCACCATCAACTGGGCGGTCGAGTAGCCATAGGTGTTGAAGTTCGAGTTCTTGTCGCCGTCGGGATAGTACTTGGCCATGAAGTCGAAATAGCGCTTCATGCCCGGATCGTCCTTCCACTGCGGATCGGCCGGATCCTTGCCGTAATTGGTGCTGATCAGGCCCTTGGAGGCTTCCAGGCCCGCCGGCTGCAGCACGGCGCCGACCGAGGTCGCGTTGATGTCGACGATGTGGATCGGGTGCCAGCCGAGCTCGGCGATCTTCTTGATCGCCTGCGCCGCCTGCTTCGGCGTCGAGGCCGAGAAGAACAAGTCGGCGCCGGCGTCCTTGATCTTGATCACCTGGGAATCGATGGTCGGGTCGGAGACCTCGTAGGAGGCTTCGGCCACGATCATCTTGGCGGCCTTGTCGCCGAGCCCGGCCTTGATGCCGTTCAGATAATCCTTGCCGAGGTCGTCGTTCTGATAGAGCACGCCGATCTTGGCGTTGGGGTGCTCCTTCAGGATGTACTGGCCGTAGATGCGGCCTTCGACGAAGTAGTTCGGGTTGAAGCCGAGCGTCCAGGGGAAGTTCTTCGGGTCGGTGAACTTCGAAGCGCCGGTGGCGGCAAACAGCTGCGGCACCTTCTTGGCGTTGAGATACTTCTGCACGGCGGCGTTCGACGGCGTGCCGACGATCTGGAAGGTCAAGAGCACCTCGTCGCTCTCGACGAGCTTGCGCACCTGCTCGACGGCCTTCGGCGGCGAATACGCGTCGTCATACTGGATCAGGTTGATCTTGCGGCCGTTGATGCCGCCCTGATCGTTGATCATCTTGAAGTAGGCCGCCTGGGTCTTGCCGATCGAGGCATAGGCGGAGGCCGGTCCGGAGAAGGGGACGGTCTGGCCGATCTTGATCTCGGTGTCGCTCGCGCCGGGATCGTACTTCTTCTGCGCAAAGGCCGACGTTGCTGACAGCGCGATCGCGAGCGCCGTTCCCGTGACCAGGTGGAAAATCCCGTTCCTCATAATGCTGTTTCCCTCACGTGACTGATGGTTGGCCGATGATCTTGTCCGCGGGTTCAAGGTCCCGCGGTCGCCATCGCTGGGCCGGGATACTGGAGGAACCGTTATTGCAACGCAAGACGAGCGCTGCCGAAAAGGTGAGCGATTTCAGTCAACCAAAGTAGGGGGCGGTGCGAAAAGGTGGGTGGAGCGGCGCGAAGGTTGGGGCCCGCTTTACCTCGCCCCGGCTGCGGGGAGAGAGGTCGCATCGAAGATGCGATGTGGGTGAGGGGGAGTCTCCGCGGGCGCAGCTAATGCAGCGGTGCGCGGAAGCAGCCCCTCACCCCGACCCTCTCCCCGTAAGAACGGGGAGAGGGAGTGGAGTCTCGTCCCGACCGCGGCTAGCCCGCCGGTCCGGTGTCCTCGATGATCGGGCCGAACAGCTCCCAGCGCTCGCCGTTGAACTTCATCATCTGCATCTGCTTGTTGATGCGATAGTCGTTCGGTCCCGTTGTGATCGACATGCCCGGCAGCGCGAGGCTCGGCACGAACTTCTTCAGGCTGGTCACCTGCTTCATCAGGTTCTCGCGGGTGAGGTCGTCGCCGCACTGCTTGAGCACCTGGATCAGGAGCTCGGCCGTCGAGTAGCCGTAGGTGTTGACGGTGTTGAGCTTGTCGCCTTCCGGATAATACTTGTCCATGAAGGCGAAATAGGCCTTCACGCCGGGATCGTCCTTCCATTGCGGGTCGGCGGGGTCCTTGCCGTAATTGGTCGAGATGATGCCCTTGGAGATGTCGAGACCGGCCGGCTTCAGCGTCGCCGACACCGGGCTCGCATTGATGTCGAGGATGTGCACCGGGTTCCAGTTGAGGTCGGCGATCTTGCGGATCGCCTGCGCGGCGAATTTCGGGGTCGAGGCGTCATAGACCAGATCGACGCCGGCGGCCTTCAGCTTCACGATCTGGGAATCGACCGTCGGGTCGGTCAGCTCGTAGGACACCTCGGTGACGATCATGCTGGCGGCCTTGTCGCCGAGCCCGCTCTTCAGGCCGGTGATGTAGTCGCGGCCGAGATCGTCGTTCTGGTAGAAGATGCCGATCTTGGCGTTGGGGTGATTGGCCAGGATGTATTTGGCGTAGATGCGTCCCTCGGACTGGTAGTTCGGATTGAACGCGATCGTCCACGGCGCGTTCTGCGGATCGGAGAAGCGCGAGGCGCCGGTGGAGGCGAGCAGCTGCGGCACCTTCTTGGCATTCAGATATTTCTGCACGGCGGCATTCGACGGCGTGCCGATGATCTGGAACGTGAACAGCACCTCGTCGCCCTCTACGAGCTTGCGCACCTGCTCGACCGCTTTCGGCGGCGAATAAGCGTCGTCATACTGGATCAGGTTTAGCTTGCGGCCGTTGATGCCGCCCTGATCGTTGATCATCTTCATGTAGGCCGCCTGGGTCTTGCCGATGCCGGCATAGGCGGATGCGGGGCCGGAGAACGGCACAGTCTGGCCGATCTTGATCTCGGTGTCGGTCGCGCCGATGTCGTATTTCTTCTGCGCGGTGGCCGATGTAACCGACAACGCGATCGCAAGCGCCGTCGCAGCGAGCAATTGCACGCTTCTCATGTCCGTGACCTCCCTGTTGCCGGTGATCTTGTCCGCAAGCTCAGGCCGGCGGATGTCACCGTTGCACGGGATGATGGAGGAACGGCTGGGCCATTGCAAGACGATGCACCCTGCGCGCGATGTCGCGTCAGGCCAGCCAGAGCTGAATGAGCGCCAACGCAGCGGGAGCCGCCTGCACATAAAGAATGCGGCGGCTAACGGTGGCGGCGCCATAGGCACCGGCGACGATCACGCAGAGCAGGAAGAATGTCTTGATCTGGAACGCGAAGGCCGGATTGCCATGTATGAGGCCCCAGATCAGTCCGGCGGCGAGGAAGCCGTTATACAGCCCCTGATTGGCGGCGAGCACCGCGGAATCGTTTGCCTTCTCGATCGAGTTGCGAAACGTCTTCAGCCCGAGCGGCTTGGTCCAGAGAAACATCTCGAGCACAAGGAAATAGACGTGCAGCATGGCCACCACCGCGACCAGAACATTGCCAAGCAACAGCATATTGCGGTCCCCCAGAGCTTCGGTTCTGATTGAATCAGAATCGAAGCTCAAAATTGTTGTTTTGACGCGTTTTCTTCACGCGAACCGGTGTCCACTTCGCTCGAAAACGCTTTAACCGGAATTCGGGTGGACGCTAGCATGCGGGCGGTGAATTGTATGCCGACCGATCTGCTTGCCCGAGATATGACAATGGCCGACCGCAGGACTGCACAGACCTTCAACCTCGACCGCCACAAGACCCCGATCGGCACCGCGCTGCTGGTGACCGATGACGACGGCGTGCTGCGCGCGCTGGACTGGGACGACTATGAAGGGCGCATGCTCGACCTGCTGCGGCTGCATTATGGCGCCGTGACGCTGCGGGGCGGTCGCGCGCCGGCTGCGATGCGCAAGGCGCTCGGCGATTACTTCAAGGGCGATCTCGATCGTCTCACCGATGTCGAATGGCGCGTCGCTGGCACGCCGTTCCAGCAGAAGGTCTGGCACGCGCTGCCGAACATTCCGCACGGCACCACCATGAGCTACGGCGCGCTGGCGGCGAAACTGAACGCGCCGAATGCGATGCGCGCGGTCGGCCATGCCAACGGCTCCAACCCGATCAGCGTCGTCGTGCCATGTCATCGCCTGATCGGCGCCAACGGCTCACTGGTCAAATATGGCGGCGGGCTGGAGCGCAAGCGCTGGCTGCTGCGCCACGAGGGCGTGGAGGTCTAGAGTGATTTCGAGCGGGAACCGGTTCGCGTGAAGACGCGCGTCAAGACAACGATCCAGCAATCCGCTTCGGCCGCCGGTGTGGCGATCAATCGAGATCTTCGCGGGGCATGTTGCGCAGATCGCGCACGATATAGAGGAACACGACGAGCGAAGGTACCCACGCGAGTATCGCTCCCACCAGCATCGCATCGACCGTCGTCATGTGAGACTCCTTGCGCGCTATTGGCCAACGTCGTCAGATCGGCTTTTTCGATGGGGCGCCGGTTCTGGGGAAGGGATACAGCCACTTCCAATAGGCCTTGTTGCGCTCCAGCTGCCGCTTGTGGATCTCGCGACACTTCGTCGAGCAAAACTGCTCAAAATACCAATTATGCCGGATCAGCCCGAAAGGCCGCTTGCAGGCCGGATTTCCGCAACGAGCTGTCATGACGCTGCCTCCGCATTCGCGCGCCAAAGCCAGCGGATGAAGTCCTCCTGGCCTTTGTAGAGGCAGAGGCGTCCGCAGTAGCGTTCGCCCGCCGGATTTCGCAAACAGATGATCTTGGGCTCTTCGCTGTCACACTGGGCGCAGCGCGGTTCCGCACGCATGGCGACCTCCCTCCGAGGAATTGCCATTTGCCAATCAAAATGTCTGGTGCTGTCCTTGCCGTCGATCTTCCCGAAGGACGACGATGCGAAATCTCGCGCCGCCGCCGTCCATGCGCAACTTGTCCAGATGTTTTGTGGCATCATCCTTGCGTATAGCCGGCCTGGTCACGGCTGATCCAACTCACGCACCCGGCGCCGCGCTGTGCTGCCTGAGGGCGGTATCGAGGCATTTGATCAGGACGTCCCCGTCGTAGGGCTTGCTCAGAAAGCAGATCGCTCCAGCCTTCAGCGCCCGGACGCGATCGCTTTCGACCGAGAACGCCGTGACGAAAATGAACGGAAAGCGGTGTCCGCTGGCAATGAGGTGGCTCTGCAGGTCGAGCCCGCTCATGGCCGGCATCCTGACATCCGCGATCACACAGGATGTGTCATTCAGGCGGGGCGAGTGCAAAAATTCCTCGGCCGACGCGTAGGTCTCGACCGCGTAGCCTAGCGACCTGACGAGATTGTCGGTCGCGGTGCGAACCGACATGTCATCGTCGATGATTGATATCACTGGCGGGTTGGGCAAGGAGGTTATCCCGGGCCGGAAGGGCCTCTGGCGTGTGCATCATGTGGGGACCACAGTGCGTCGCCAATCGGGGCCGGAGAATCATACTTAGGTTTGCGCCCCGCCGGCTGCCGGTCCGATCTGGAGCATCTGTGCCATCCTGACCAGATCGGGTAACGACTTTGCCGCCATTTTCCGCATGATGTGCCCGCGGTGTATCTTCACTGTGATTTCGGCCACACCGATTTCGGCGGCGACCTGCTTGTTCATCAACCCCGCCGTGACGAGCGTCATCACCTGGCGTTCACGCGGCGTCAGGGTCGCGAAGGCGGCGCGCAGGTTGGCAAGAACCTTGGCCTCATCGCGACGATTCCTGTCGCGCTCGATCGCCGTCGTGACGGCATCCAGCATGTCCTGATCGCGGAATGGCTTGGTCAGGAAGTCCACAGCGCCGGCCTTCATGGCCCTGACCGTCATCGGGATATCGCCGTGGCCGGTCATGAAGATGATCGGAATATCGATGCCCGCCTTCGCCAGCTCCCCCTGAAAGTCCAGCCCGCTCACCCGCGGTAACCTGATGTCGAGGATCAGGCAGCTCGGGACATCCGGAGGCTTGCGCTGCAGAAATTCATGGGCCGAGCCGAATGCTGCGGTCCGCAAGCCGACCGACCGGAACAGATTGCTCAGCGCGTCCCGCATGGATGCGTCGTCGTCGACGACGAAGACGACGGGATCCTCGGCGTTTGCCAGACCAGAAGGCGATGCCGCGCGCCCGGTCACCATGCATGATCCTCTTCGTGCAGTGGCAAGGTGAACTGGAACGTCGCGCCGGGGCCGATGTTTCCGGCCACGGACAGGCGGCCTCGGTGAGCTTCGATGATCGATCGGCAGATCGACAGCCCCATCCCCATGCCGCTGGCCTTGGTGGTGTAGAACGCGTCGAACAGCCGTTCGGCATTCTCGGTCGCGATTCCGACGCCGCAGTCGGTGACCGTGACCACGATCTGCCCGACCTCGTCATGGCGCGTCCGGATCACGAGTTCCCGTGGCCGGTCCGTGACCGGCTGCATGGCCTCGATACCATTGAGGACCAGGTTGAGGATGACCTGCTGCAGCTGGATTCGGTCGGCGACAACAGACGGGAGCGCGGGAGCGAGGTCGAGTTGCAAGGATACCAGGTGACGCTGCAGTTCATGCTGCACCAGCCCGATCACCTGGTTGATGACTTCATTCACGTCGAGCGGCGCCTTCTGACCGGTCGTCTTGTTCACCATCGCGCGGACGCGCTGGATGACCTCGCCCGCCCGGTTGCCGTCGCTGATGATCGACCTGACCGCGCCGCGAGCCTCGTTCAGATCGGGGGCCGCCCGGTTGAGCCACCGCAGGCATGCCGCGGCATTGGTGACCACGGCGGCAAGCGGCTGGTTCACTTCATGGGCGATCGATGCGGCGAGCTCGCCGAGCGCCGTCACGCGTGTGACGTGCGCGAGGTTGGTCTGCGCTTCGTGCAACTCCGCCTCGGCTCGCTTGCGGGCGGTCACGTCGGTGACCGCTCCGATGAATTCGGTGTCGCCGGAAAGATTCGTCACCGCATGCGCCCTGGCGTGAACAAATTTGATCGCCCCATTGGGCATCAGCAATCGGTAGCCGTGCTCGAAGTCCTTGCCGTCGAGCGAGGCCCGGTCGATGGCCCGTTGCACGCGGGCGCGATCATCCGGATGGACGCGCTGCAGGACCGTGGCATGTGTGATGGAAGGAGCCCTGTCGAATTCGAAGATCCTGAACGTCTCTTCCGACCAGATGATCTCGCCGCTGGCGACGTGCCAGCCGAAGCTGCCGGTGTGGCTCAATCGCTGGGCTTCGGTCAGGTACATTTCACTCTGCTGCAGCGCATTTTCGGCGTGCTTGCGCTCGGTGATATCCTCGCACGCGATCAGCACGATCAGCTGATCGCCCAGCCGCCGCACCGCCTTGGCGTTTTCACGAACCCAAATCCTTGAACCGTCCTTGCGGACCTTCCGGATTTCCCAATTGTGGGTCTGGCCGATGTTGTCGAGGCATGCCGCGACGTTGCGTTGGACCATATCCCGGTCTTCGGCGGCAAAGACCCGCAGCACCGATTGTCCAAGCAGTTCGTCGACGGTGTAGCCGAGCTGCGCCGCGCCGAACGTGTTGACCGACAGCACGAGCCCCGTTGCGTCGACCATGAAGTACATGACCGGGTTGTGCTCGAATACCTCCTTCCATTGCGCTTCGCTGTTGCGCAGCGCCTCCATCGCGCGCTCCTCGCTGCTGGCTCGGCCGCGCAACATGGCTTCCATCCGCCTTTGCGAACGGCCCACCAGGCGGATCATCAGCAATGCGGCGGTCAGCGACGCGACGAGCAGCGCCAGGGCAACCAGATGGGCGGAAGCTGCTGGCTGCGGACCCAGCAACAGCCCGATGCAGGTTGTCGCCAAGGCCAGCACCATGCCGCCGAGCAGCCATTGCTCGGCCGACCAGGACTTCGTGGTCGGGTCGCGGATCATCGGCAGCCCAGCACTTGGCCATCATCATGGGCCGCGCTGCGTCGCTAGGTGACTGCTACCATCAGCGGCGACAACGTCGCCCTCCCAATAGACTGTATATTAGCAGCTTTCTTGCCGCCCTGGCGGGATGACGCCGGCCTTTTTGGCGGTCCACACCCGTGGGATCGCGCAGAAAGCGAAGCCGTTGAGCGCGCTCAGGTCCAGGTTGCGACCTAAACTCAAGTATGAGTCGTCCCCACCGAATGTAACGGTCGGATCAACCTCCGTTCAATGGCCCGTTCCATCCCGGTGACTACGCTTATTGGGTAACTCGATGACGGTAGAGATTTCCGGGGTTCAGCAATCGCCAATCAGTGACGGAGATTGAAATGCCCAGCGCGCGCCTGCATCTGATCGTTTGCTCCGACGACGTCGACCACGAGGCAAGGCCTCAGAGACGCGATCGCAGCTTCCAGCCTTCCGTTATCGTTGGTGGCAGGCAAACAGCAAGCACGCTGGCCGACAACCCGTGGATCGATCTGCTGGACGCATTCGATCTCGGCGTGGTGGTCTGTCAGGCCAGCTACCTGGCCTTGCTGGGAGCGAGCCTGGCGGCGCTGCAGCCGCAATTCGACGCGCCAGACTCAGGGCGGTAGCCGGCCCTGAATTCCAAGTCCGGCAGGCTGCCGGGACCGAAGCGCTGGCTGCTCACGCCTGGGTCGCGCAAGACGGGTCCGATCACAGCCTCCGTGAGAGCCCGGAATCCATTCCCCGCCTAGCCCCGGCCCTGATGGATTCCGGGCTCAGTTTTGCAGACGCCCTCGGCTGCGCAATGGCGCACCGGAATGATGGGCGGAGCAGGTCGACGGCGCGGCTCCCGCGCCAAGCTCCCGACGACGGCAAATTGCAGCAATTTTTTCGAAAGATGCCCGGTTCGCTTTAGCCGCTTTTGAAGCACCTGATTATTGGATCTGTCCGGCAACGGCATCGCTCTGCAGAGCTGTGCGTTGGTTCGCGCACTGACAGATCAGGGGCCGGTCATTATGAATCAGGCACAGCAGCACAAGCCGCTTCCCGAAGACAATAATTCCGTCACCAGGAATGAGGCCGACGGCGCACGGGGATTGCAGCGCGATCTGCAGGAACGGCTGCAGCCGGAGCACGACGAGCCAGTCAGCGATAGCGCTCCCCATCCCGAAGCGCCCGCCGGATCAGGCCGGATGGTTCGCCGCCTGCTCAAGGTCGGCATTGGCCTTGCCATCGTGGCCGTCTTCGGATGGCTGCCGCTCAGGGCTGTGTTGCAGACCTCGAGCGTGGAGGCCGTGGTCAACGCCAGGATCGTGACCTTGCGCTCGCCGATCGACGGCACCGTGAGCGCGAAGCCGCAGAAATCCACGCAGCTCAGCGTGGTTCACGAGGGCGATGCGATCCTTCACGTCGTCAACGCACGCGGCGATCGCGCCCGGCTCGATGATCTCCGGCGGCAGATGTCGCGGTTGGAAAATGAGCGCCCGAGTCTGGCGGCCAAGCTTGCGGCCGCCGAGACGGCGCAACAGGACCTTGCCCGCCAGGCCGGCCAGTTCCGTGACGGCCGCATCCTCCAGCTCGAGGCCCGGATCGCCGAAATCCAGACTGCGATCGAGGCCGCCGCCGCACGGCGGGAGGAGGCCGTGGCCGCCGTCGAGCGGGCGTCGTCGCTGATCAAGTCGGGCAGCGTGTCGACGGTCGAAATGGCCCGCCTGACGCGCGAGCAGGCGATCTCGCAGCAGACCGAAATCGGCGCTCGACGGCGTCTCGACGCCGCCAAGGTCGAGCTCACCGCCGCAAGGAATGGCACTTATCTCGGCGACAGCTACAATGACCGGCCGAGCTCCGTGCAGCGCGAAGAGGAGATGCGCCAGCGCGTCAGCGACCTGCGCGCCGATCTGGCGCATGCCGATGCCGAGATCGACTGGCTGACCCACGAGATCGCCGCCGAGCAGCTGCACTACGTCAACCGGGCGGAAGCCGACATCAAGGCGCCGGTCGGGGGGCGCATCTGGGAGATGATGACGTCGCCCGGCGAGGACGTCAGGGCCGGGCAGCCCTTGCTCAAGCTGCTCGATTGCAGCGGCGCAGTGGTCACGGCGAACGTCACCGAGAGCGTCTACAACGGTCTGAAACTGGGCGAGCAGGCGAGCTTCGAGCCGAATGACGGCAGCGCCGCGCTGCAGGGCGAGATCGTCAATCTCACCGGCGCGTCGGGCGCGCCCGCGAACCTTGCGATCAATCCGGATGCGCTGAACAAGGAACCCTATCGGGTCACGGTCTCGATGCCGGCGCTCGATACCACGGGCAAGGATTGCGCGGTCGGCCGCACCGGGCGCGTGGTGTTCAACGCGGACGTGGCAAAGTCATGATGGCGGCATTTGCGCCCGGGCTGGTCGCCTTCGGCGCCTGCCTTGCCATCCTGCCCCTGCTCCGCCGCGAGCAGACCCTGGCCCGCGTCATGATGACCGGCATGTCGTTCGTCCTGCTGGTCCACTATTTCGCGTGGCGGGTGACCCACACCTTGCCGCCTCCGGGCCTCACCGCCGACGCGCTGGTCGGCTATCCCTTCATGCTGGCCGGGGCGGCCTCGATGATCGCGGTGTGCCTGTCGCTGCTGTTTCTCAGCCGCACGATCGACCGTTCGCCTGAGGTCAATGCGATCCTGCGCCGATCGAGGTTGCCCGCAAACGCGCCGCTCGTCGACGTCTTCATCTGCACCTACAACGAGGAGAAGGCGATCCTGGAGCGCACCATCATCGGCGCGACCGGGCTGAACTATCCGAACTACCGCGTCTGGGTGCTCGACGACGGGCGGCGGCTCTGGCTGCGCCGGCTCGCCCAGGAGCTCGGCTGCAACTATCTGGCCCGCCCGGACAACCGCCACGCCAAGGCCGGCAACATCAATCATGCGCTCCAGCACGTTTCCGGGCTGGCTGAGCGGCCGGAGTTCATCTCGATCCTCGATGCGGATTTTGTCCCGATGCCGGATTTCCTGACCCGGGCGATGAGCCTGATGCAGGACGGCAGCGTCGGCGTCGTGCAGACGCCGCAGCACTTCATCAACCCGGATCCGATCCAGACCAATCTTGCGGCGACCGATGTGTGGCCCGACGAGCAGCGCTTCTTCTTCGATATCCTGATGCCGGCCAAGGATGCCTGGGACACGGCATTCTGCTGCGGCACCTCGTCGCTGATCCGCTTCTCCGGCCTGATGCAGATCGGCGGCTTCCCGACCGATTCGGTGACGGAGGATTACCTCGTCACACTGCGGCTGAAGGAGAAGGGACTGCGCACGGTCTATCTGAACGAGCGCCTGACCATCGGACTCGCGCCGGAGGGACTGAAGGAATACATCACGCAGCGCGGACGCTGGTGTCTCGGCTTCATGCAGATCTTCCGCGGCCGCAGCGGGCCGTTCTCGCGGCAATCGAAGCTCGCCTTCATGGACCGGCTGTCGCTGGTCGACGCCTTCATGAGCTGGGCGGCGGTCTACGGCACCAAGGTGTTCGGCCTGGTCGTGCCGTGGCTTTATCTGCTGTTCGGGATCAAGGCGGTCCATGCCGACCTGTTCGAGCTGCTAAAATATTTCCTGCCGTTCTATGTCTGGCACGCCTTCACGATGGCGTGGATTTCGCGCGGCCGCTCGCTCGCGATCATGACCGACGTGTCGCAATACATCGCGGCGCCCGCGGTGCTGAAGGCGGTCGTGACCGGCCTCGCCAGGCCGCAGGGCCACAAATTCAAGGTGACGGCCAAGGGCGGCGACCGCAACCGCCGCTTCATCGAGTGGCCGCTGCTGCGGCTCTACGGTGCCGCCCTGCTGATCACGCTGTTTGCGATCGCCTACGCCTTCATCCTGCATCTGCGCGGCGAAAACATCGCCTATGGCGGGCTGGCGCTGGCCTGGAGCCTGTACAATTGCGTCGTGCTCGCGATCGTGTGCTTCATCTGCATCGAGCAGCCGCGGCGCCGCAAGGCCGAGCGGTTCGAGCGCGACGAGCCGATCCTGATCCATCAGGACAGCGAGATGCGGCTGATCCGGATGGCCGACATCTCGATCTCCGGTGCGCGCTTCATCGATCCTGTCCCGCCCGCCATCGGTTCGCTGATCAAATGCAATGTCTACGGACAGAACGTCGCCGCGACCGTGGTCCGCCGCACCCGCGACGGCTTCGGCGTCCGCTTCGAGGACGCGGTGGCGACGCGGGTCAATGTCGTGCGCGCGTTCTACGCCGGCGAATATGTCCGCGCTTTCCAAGGCGTGCGCGCGGCGCCGGTCGGCAAGGCCCTGCTGATGCGGCTGTTCGGTTGATTCGCCACGGGATTGGGGCTTCGCTCCTTCGGTGGAAACGGCTTTCGATCCCGTCATCCCCGCGCAAAGGCTTCGCCTTTGTCGCTGGAGGAGCGCGGAACGCGCGTCTCGAAGGATCGACGGCCCGGCCGCTTCCGCATACTTCCACTCTCTTGGGGAAGGAACGTGGCCGTCGATCCTTCGAGACGGCCGCTGCGCGGCCTCCTCAGGATGACGGGACAGGCGTGTACGCTTCTTACGATTCGATCTACGCCGCCGGCTTTGCTGCCTGGTCCTCGCTCGCCAGCAGATGCAGCAGCGCGCTCTTGATCGCGGCCTGCCGGGTCGGCGCCGTGATCTGGGCGCCGAGCAGGTCGGTGACATAGAACACGTCGCGGGCACGTTCGCCGAAGGTCGCGACATGGGCCGAGGCGATGTTGAGGTTGAGCTTCGAGATCGCGGTGGTGAGCTGGTAGAGCAGGCCGGGCCGGTCGAGGCCGGAGACCTCGATCACGGTGTAGCGGTCGGACCACTGGTTGTTGATGGTCACCTCGGGCTCGACGATGAACGGCCGCGCCTTGCTGCGGACGGTGCGCTTGGCGACCGCCTCGGGCAGCCGCAGCTTGCCTTCCAGCACGTGCTCGATCATCTCGCCAATTCTGGTGGCGCGGCGGCCCTCGTCCTCGTCGCGGTCGTATTCGCGTGAGATCGAGATGGTGTCGAGCGCGCGGCCGTCGGTCGTGGTGTAGATCTGGGCGTCGACGATGTTGGCGCCGGCCGACGCGCAGGCACCCGCGATGATCGACAGCAGCCAGGGATGGTCGGTCGCCAGGATCGTCAGTTCGGTGACGGCGCGGACCTCGTCGAAGCCGACATTGATCGCAAGCTTGTGGCCGGCCTGCTCGCTGGCGCGGATGAAGCGGGCCTGGCGGATCTTGCGCGCCAGCTCGACCTTGAGCCAGTAGGCCGGATAGTGCCGGCCGATATAGGCGTTGAGCTCCGCCTCCGGCCATTCGGTGAAGGCGCGGCGGAATTCGGCTTGCGCCACCGCGATGCGCTGGGCGCGGTTGACCTCGGAGAAGCCGCCGGTCAGCACCGGCTCGGTCTCGTAATACAGCGTGCGCAACAGCTGCGCCTTCCAGCCGTTCCAAACGCCCGGGCCGACGCCGCGGATGTCGGCCGTGGTTAGGATCGTGAGCAGCTTCATCTGCTCGACCGACTGGACCACGGCGGCGAAATTCTCGATGGTCTTGCGGTCCGACAGGTCGCGCGATTGCGCCACCGTCGACATCGTCAAATGCTCCTCGATCAGCCACGCCACCAGCTCGGTGTCGGCCGCCGAGAAGCCGAGCCGCGGGCACAGCCGCCGCGCCACCTTGGCGCCGGCGATCGAATGATCCTCAGGTCGGCCCTTGGCGATGTCGTGCAGCAGCGTCGCGATATAGATCACCGGGCGGTGCTCGGGGCGGATCTTGCGAAACAGGTCGCTGGCGACCGCGAACTCCTCGTTGCCGCCGCGCTCGATGTCCTGCAGGAAGCCGATGCAGCGGAGCAGATGCTCGTCCACCGTGTAGTGGTGGTACATGTTGAACTGCATCATCGACACGATCTTGCCGAAGGCGCGGATGAAGTGGCCGAGCACGCCGGTCTCGTTCATCCGCCGCAGCACGATCTCCGCATTGTCGGAGGTCAGGATCTCCATGAACAGGCGGTTGGCTTCGTCGTTCTCGCGCAGCTGGGTGTTGATCAGCTTGAGCGAGCGCGTCACCGTGCGCATCGCATCGGGATGGAAGGCAAGGTTGTTCTGCTGCGCGAGGCGGAAGATCCGGATCAGATTGACCGGATCGTGCTTGAACACGTCGGGCGCGGCGAGGTTGATGCGGTTGTTGTCGACGATGAAGTCGTCGCTGCCGTTAACCCGCCGCCGCTTGGTGCCGGGCCGCAGCCGCGCCACCATCCGGCTCAGCACAGGCGCCGGCTTGTTGTGCTCTTCCTCGAGCTTGGCGCACAGGATCGCGGTGAGGTCGCCGACGTCTTTCGCGATCAGGAAGTAGTGCTTCATGAAGCGCTCGACGTCCTGCATGCCGGGATGCGAGGTGTAGCCGAGGCGGACCGCGATTTCGCGCTGCATGTCGAATGACAGCCGTTCCTCGGCGCGTCCGGCGAAGAAGTGCAGATTGCAGCGCACCGACCACAGGAAGTCGGCGCAGCGGCGGAAGGTGCGGTATTCCTGCGCGTCGAACACGCCGCGTTCCAGCAGCTCGTCGGTCTCGCGCACGCGGTAGACGTATTTGGCGATCCAGAACAGCGTGTGCAGGTCGCGCAGGCCGCCCTTGCCGTCCTTGACGTTGGGCTCGACCAGATAGCGCGACTGGCCGGCGCGGCGATGCCGCTCCTCGCGCTCGGCAAGCTTGGCGGTGACGAATTCCGACGCGGTGCCCTGCACCACGTCCTTGTCGAAGCGCTCGACCAGCTCGTCATAAAGCGGCTGGTCGCCGGTCAGGAACCTGGTCTCCAGGATCGCGGTGCGGATCGTCATGTCGCCGCGCGCCTGACGGATCGATTCATCGACCGAGCGCGTGGCGTGGCCGACCTTCAGCCCCATGTCCCAGAGGCAATAGAGAATCGCCTCGGCAACCTGTTCGCCCCAGGCGGTCTGCTTGTAGGGCAGGATGAACAACAGATCGATGTCGGACTCCGGCGCCATCAGCCCGCGGCCATAGCCGCCGGTCGCCACCACGGCCATGCGTTCGGCGCCCGAGGGGATCGGCGAGTGATAGAGGTGCCGGGTCGCCGCCGCATAGAGGATGCGGATGATCTCGTCCTGCACGAAGCAGAGCCGTTCGGCGCAGCGCCGGCCGTGACGGTCCTTAAGCAGCAGCGCCTGCGCCGTGGCGCGCGCCGCGATCAGCTCGGCCTTGAGCAACTGCGCCATCGCGGCGCGGAACTGGTCCTCGCGGCCGGCATGCCGTTCGGCAAGTGCATTCACCGCCGCGGTGATCCGCTCGGTCTCGAAACGATCATCCGCTTCAGGGCGGGCCTCGGCTACGACGCTGTCCATAGGTTCATCCGATATCGGACGGAGCCGTTGCTGTCACTGACCAAAGTATAACGACAGCAGCTCCATGCTCTCATGGCGGCGCTTCGAGCAAGATCGTTCTCGCGCCATCTCGTAGAGGGTAGAGATTTTCTCGTTGACCGCAAGGATAACTCATTGAAATAAATGATTGTTTCTAAACTGATCGAGGGGGCGACGAATGCAAGAATTTTCCCGGCGCACGTTCGCTGCGCTGCTCGCGGTCTCGACCTTGCTGCCCGGCGCGGCGCGCGCCGCCGACGCACTGAAGGAGATCCGGATCGACTGGGCGACCTACAATCCGGTGTCGATGGTCCTGAAGCAGAAGGGCCTGCTGGAAAAGGAGTTCGCCAAGGACGGCATCAACATCGTCTGGGTGCAGTCGGCCGGCTCCAACAAGGCGCTCGAATTCCTCAACGCCGGTTCGATCGATCTCGGCTCGACGGCGGGTTCGGCCGCGCTGGTTGCGAAGATCAACGGCAACCCGATCAAGTCGATCTATGTCTATTCGCGTCCCGAATGGACCGCCCTGGTCACGACCAAGGACTCCAGGATCGCGTCCGTCGCCGACCTCAAGGGCAAGCGCGTCGCGGTGACGCGTGGCACCGATCCGCACATCTTCCTGGTTCGTGCGCTGCTCGGCGCCGGTCTCACCGAAAGGGACATCACGCCGGTGCTGTTGCAGCACGCCGACGGCAAGACCGCGTTGATCCGCGGCGATGTCGACGCCTGGGCCGGTCTCGATCCGATGATGGCGCAGGCGGAGGTCGAGGACGGCGCAAAGCTGTTCTACCGCAAGGCGGAAGCCAACACCTGGGGCATCCTCAATGTGCGCGAGGAGTTTCTGAAGGCGCATCCGGATATCGTCCGCCGCGTGCTCGCGACGTACGAGGAAGCGCGGAGATATTCGCTGGCCAACTATGACGAGTTGAAGAAGACCTTCATCGCGGTCACCAAGCTGCCGGATGCCGTGGTCGACAAGCAGCTCAAGGAACGCACCGAGCTGACCCACAGCCGGATCGGCAGTGCCCAGCGCGAATCGATCCTCGCCGCCGGCCTCGCCTTGCAGCAGGCGGGCGTGATCGACGCCAAGACCGACGTCAAGGCCGCGCTGGATTCCTTGATCGACGATCAGGTCCCGCTGCCCACCAACTAACCGCTGTCGTCAAGCCAACCTCCGTCGTCAAACTAACCTTCGTCGTCCCGGGCAAGCGAAGCGCGACCCGGGACCCATAACCACAGGGCTCTATTGCTGGACAAGGCTGTGGCCCCAGCTCGCTTGATTACCATGCCCTGTGGTTGTGGGTCCCAGCCTTCGCCGGGACGACGTGGATGGAGTTGGCCCCACCTTGCGATCCCGCCGGAAGAATAGTTCTTGCTATGGCCATGACCGTTGACCTGCCCGCGCTGGAACAGACGGCCCCGCCCGGTGCACCTGCGCGGTGGTCGCGCTATGCGCGGCCGGTGCTCGGGCTTGTGCTGCCGGTCGCGCTGGCGCTGGGCTGGGAACTCGTTGTTTCTCTCGGCTACTCCAACGGCCGCCTGGTGCCGCCGCCGTCAAAGGTGTTCGAGACCATCATTGAGCTCGCCAAGAGCGGCGAGCTGTCGCGCCATATCCTCGCGACGCTGTGGCGGGTCGGCGCGGGCTTTGCGCTTGGCGTCGTCGCCGGCACCATCATGGGCGCGATCTCCGGCTACTGGGATTTCGCCAAGCGGTTGCTCGATCCGACGGTGCAGGCGTTGCGCGCGATCCCCTCGCTCGCCTGGGTGCCGCTGTTCGTGCTCTGGCTCGGCATCTTCGAGACCTCGAAGGTCGCGCTGATCGCGGTCGGCGTGTTCTTTCCGATCTATCTCGGCGTGATGGGCGCAATCCTGTCGGTCGATCGCAAGATCGTCGAGGTCGGCCGCGTGTTCCGCCTGTCCGGACCGGCGATGATCCGCCGCATCCTGTTGCCCGCCGTGCTGCCGGCCTATGTGGTTGCGCTGCGGGTCGGGCTCGGTTTGGGGTGGATGTTCGTGGTCGCGGCCGAACTGATCGGCGCCTCCGAAGGCCTCGGCTACCTTCTGCTCGACGGCCAGCAGCTCGGCAAGCCGGCGCAGATCCTCGCCGCGATCGTGATCTTCGCGATCCTCGGCAAGCTCACCGACTGGCTGATCGAGGTCGCCGCCGCACCGCTGCTGCGCTGGCAGGACGCGTTCGGCGCACGGGGAGGGCAGTGATGCTGGCTCTCAAGGACGTCGGCAAGACCTATCCGAACGGTGTCCACGCGCTGGAGCGGTTCTCGGCCGAGATTGCGCCCGGCGAGATCATCGCGATCATCGGCGGCTCGGGTTGCGGCAAGTCGACGCTGTTGCGCGCCATCGCCGGCCTCGACCGCGCCTCTTCAGGCAGCGTGACGCTCGACAATGCGGTGATATCATCGCCGCACGCCAAGATCGGGATCATCTTCCAGGAGCCACGGCTGCTGCCCTGGCTCAGCGTCGCCGACAATATCGGCTTCGGCCTCGCCGGCCTTCCGGCCGAGGCGAGGCGCGCGCGCGTCGTGGCGGCGCTCGCCCGCGTCGGCCTTGCCGACAAGGCCGCGGCCTGGCCGCGCGAATTGTCCGGCGGCCAGGCGCAGCGGGTCGCGATCGCCCCGCGCGCTGGTGCCGCAGCCCGAAGTGCTGCTGCTCGACGAGCCGTTCTCGGCGCTCGATGCCTTCACGCGGCGCGATCTGCAGGATCATCTGCTCGATCTGTGGGCCGACACGCGGCCGACCTTGATCCTGGTCACCCATGACGTGGACGAGGCCGTGGTGCTCGCCGACCGCGGGCTGGTGATGCGGCCGCGGCCGGGCCGGCTATTCGAGGAGATCACCATCAACCTGGCGCGGCCGCGCGACCGGAAATCGGAGCTGTTCGACACCTTCAAACGCCGCGTGCTGACCGCGCTCGACCGCTCGCTGGACCGCACGGTGCGGGACGTCACCGACAAATCGAGCGCCGGCGAGGCGATGTGGTGGTGACATCCGCTCCTTAAGGCCTTACATCGGCTAGAGCATGATCCGGAAAAGTGTGAAGCGGTTTTCCGAAAAGATCATGCTAAAACAAGAATCTAAAGCGCGATGACGATTTCAGCCTGAGTCTCATCGCGCTTTAAGAAGAATAGCCGGGAGCAGACCCATGGACTCCGCCGAACTCCGCGCAATGCAGGCTCCGATCAAGGAGCGCTACAAGACCGACCCCCAGGCCGCCGTGATCACGCTGAAGGCCAAGGGCTCGATCGACAATGAGAGCATCGCCTGCAAGGTCGAGACCGGCCGTGCGCTCGCGATCGCCGGCCTCCACCCCGCTACCGGCGGCTCCGGGCTCGAACTTTGCTCCGGCGACATGCTGCTGGAAGCGCTGGTCGCCTGCGCCGGCGTCACGCTGAAATCGGTCGCCACCGCGATCGAAGTGCCGCTGAAGCCCGGCAATGTCTTCGCCGAGGGCGATCTCGATTTCCGCGGCACGCTCGGCGTCGACAAGGAGACCCCGGTCGGCTTCCGCGAGATCCGCCTGCGCTTCGAGATCGGCACCGACGCGCCGCAGGACAAGCTCGACCTCTTGCTGAAACTCACCGAGCGCTATTGCGTGGTCTATCAGACCATCAAGAACGGCCCGAAGGTGTCGGTGACGATGCAGCGGGTTTAGCGCGTCGCCCCGGCCTAGTGCGCAATTGCGCACGGGAGCCGGGGCCCAGACGCCGTGTCCCATCGGTTCAAGCCGCGCTGTCCGACGGCTTTCGTTCCACACGAACAGTCGTGGTTATGGATCCCGGCCTTCGCCGGGATGACGCAGAATGTCCCCCGAACTCCACTTCGTCCTGATCCTCGTGCTGCGCATGGCGGTTGCGGCCGCATTCGTGGTCAGCGCGTCCATCATCACGGAGCGTTCGGGACCGGTGATCGGCGCGCTGATCGCAACCCTGCCGATCTCGGCCGGGCCGTCCTACACCTTCCTCGCGCTCGACCATGACGCGGCCTTCATCGCCGAGGGCGCGCTGGCGAGCCTGCCGGTCAACGCCGCCACGATCTATATGGGCCTGACCTACGCCGTGCTGGCGCAGCGCTTCAGCATGTGGATCAGCGCGGGCAGCGCGATCGCGGTGTGGCTGGTGCTCGCCACCATCATCCGCCAGTTCGAGTGGTCGCTCGCCGCCGGGCTGATCGTCAACGCCATCACCTTTGCGATCTGCATCCCGCTGCTGAGGCCCTATCGGCATGTCGCGAAAATGCCGCTGATCGCGCGGCGCTGGTACGACATTCCGCTGCGCGCCGCGCTGGTCGCAAGCCTGGTCGGCACCGTGGTTACAGCGTCAAGCTGGGTCGGCCCGCGCGTCACCGGCGTCATGGCGCTGTTTCCGATCGTGTTCTCCTCGATGATGCTGATCCTGCATCCGCGCATCGGCGGCCCCGCCACCGCCGCCGTGCTCGCCAACAGCGCCTGGGGCCTGATGGGCTTTGGCCTCGGGGTTGCGGTGCTGCACGTCGCGGTGCTGCAATTCGGCTCGCCGATCGGCCTCTGCTGCGCGCTCGCTACCTGCATCGTCTGGAATCTGGTGCTGTGGCAGCTCGGGCGGAGGAAAGTAAAACGTTGACGCCGTCATTCCGGGGCGATGCGAAGCATCGAACCCGGAATCTCGAGATTCCGGGTCTGGTCCTTCGGACCATCCCGGAATGACGACAGGAGCTACCCCTTCGGCAGCTTCGCCCTTAGCGCATACAGCGCATCCAGCGCCTCGCGCGGCGACATCTCGTCGGGGTGCAGCGCCTTCACCGCCTCGACCAGCAAATCCGCCTCGCTCGGCGGTTTGTCCTCACTGGCGGCGCGGGAGGGGACGGCGAACAGCGGCAGGTCGTCGACCAAAGCACGCGCGGTCTGGCCGCGGTCCTGGGCTTCGAGTTTTGCCAGCACCGATTTGGCGCGCGTGATCACGGCCGGCGGCAGGCCGGCGAGTTTTGCGACCTGGATGCCGTAGGAGCGATCGGCCGAGCCCGGCAGCACCTCGTGCAGGAACACGACGTCGCCCTGCCACTCCTTGACCCGCACCGTGGCGTTGAACATCCGCGGCAGTTTCGCCGAGAGCGCGGTCAGCTCGTGATAATGCGTCGCGAACAGCGTGCGGCAGCGGTTGCTCTCATGCAGATGCTCGATCGCGGCCCAGGCTATCGACAGCCCGTCGAACGTTGCCGTGCCGCGGCCGATCTCGTCGAGGATCACCAGCGACCGTTCGCTGGCCTGGTTCAGGATCACCGCGGTCTCGACCATCTCGACCATGAAGGTCGAGCGTCCGCGCGCCAGGTCGTCGGCGGCGCCGACGCGCGAGAACAGCCGGTCGACGATGCCGAGCCGCGCCCGCGACGCCGGCACGTAAGAGCCGATCTGTGCCAAGAGCGCGATCAGCGCATTCTGGCGCAGGAAGGTCGACTTGCCGGCCATGTTCGGACCGGTGATCAGCCAGAGCTGACCGGATTTCTGGCCCGGCGCCGGCGACAGGTCGCAGGCATTGGCGATAAACGGCTGGCCGTCGCGCTTCAGTGCCTGCTCGACCACCGGATGCCGTCCGCCCTCGATCGCAAAACCGAGCGAGCCGTCGACATCGGGCCGCACGTAATTGTCGTCGATCGCAAGTTTGGCCAATGACGTCGCGACGTCGAGCATCGCAAAGGCATGCGCGGCGTTGCGCAGATCATCGCTCGCCGCGAGCGCCATCGCGCTCAGGCGTTCGAAGATCTCGAGCTCGAGATTGAGCGCGCGCTCGCCGGCATTGGCGATCTTGGCTTCGGTCTCGCCGAGCTCTGCGGTGGTGAAGCGGACCTGCCCGGCCAGCGTCTGGCGATGGATGAAGGTTGCATTCAGCGGCGGCGCGAACAGCTTGTCGCCGTGCTGCGCGGTGACCTCGACGAAATAGCCGAGCACGTTGTTGTGCCGGATCTTCAGCGTCTTGATGCCGGTATCCTCGGCATAACGCGCCTGCATCGCGGCGACGACGAGGCGCGAGGCGTCGCGCAAATTGCGGCTTTCGTCGAGCGCGGCCTCATAACCCTCGCGGACGAAACCGCCGTCGCGCTTGATCAGCGGAAGCTGCTCGGAGAGTGCGCGGGAGAATTCCTGCGCCAGATCGCGCGAGGGGCGCTGTAGCGCCGCCATCACGGTCGAAACCTCGGCCGGCGGATTGGAAAGCTGCGCCAGCAGCTCCAGCGCCTGGTCGGCGGCGAGGATGCCGTCGCGCAGGCTGGCGAGGTCGCGCGGGCCGCCGCGGCCGACCGAGAGCCGCGCCAATGCGCGCGACATGTCGGGCGCCGCGCGCAGCACGGTCCTGACGTCCTCGCGCGCCGCGGAATCCGCGACGAAGGCCGAGACGGCATCGAGCCGCCGCGCGATCACGGCGACGTCGGTGAGCGGCGCGGCAAGGCGCTGCGCCAGGAGGCGCGAGCCCGCCGCGGTGACGGTGCAGTCGATCGCATCGAGCAGCGAGCCGCGGCGCTCGCCGGCGAGCGTGCGCGTCAGTTCGAGATTGGCGCGGGTCGCCGGATCGATCGCCATCGTGGTGCCGGCGGCCTCGCGCGCCGGCGGCGACAGCGGCGGACGCTTGCCGACCTGGGTGCGGTCGATATAGGTGACGGCCGCGGCCGCGGCGGTCGCCTCCAGTCGCGACATCGCTGACAGGCCGTCCATGGTCGCGACCGCGAAATAGTCGCAGAGTCGCCGCTCGGCGGTGGCGCTGTCGAACACGTCGCGGGTCAGCGGCGTCACCGACGGCAGTTCGCGCAAGGTCGGCGCCAGCTCGCTGTCGCTGTAGAGCGCATCGGTGACGATGGCCTCGTTCGGATTGATGCGCGCCAGCGTCGCCGCGAGCTCCGCGGTCGCACACTCCGTCACCATGAATTCGGAGGTCGAAATGTCGATCCAGGCAAGGCCAAGACGATCCGCACCGGCCGAGCCGCGGGCGCGCGCGATCGCGATCAAGTAATTGTTGGTGCGGGCGTCAAGCAGGGTGTCTTCGGTCAGCGTGCCCGGCGTCACCAGCCGCACCACGCCGCGGCGGACCACGCTCTTGTTGCCGCGGGCTTTGGCCTCCGCGGGATTTTCCGTCTGCTCGCACACCGCGACACGATGGCCGGCGCCGATCAGGCGATGCAGGTAATCCTCGGAGCGTTCGACCGGAACGCCGCACATCGGGATGTCCATGCCCTGATGCTTGCCGCGCTTGGTCAGCACGATGCCGAGCGTCCGGGAGGCGATCTCCGCATCCTCGAAGAACAGTTCGTAGAAGTCGCCCATCCGGTAGAACAGCAGCAGGCCGGGATGGGCGGCCTTGATTTCCAGATACTGTTCCATCATCGGCGTGACGCGCGACGGCGCCTCGGCGGCAGGAGCGGGCTCGGGCGGAACGGGGATGGGCTGCTGGACTGTCATGAGGGGGCGGAAACTACAAAATTTCGTCGCGCGGTCCTATCCGCGAAGTCGGGGTTTTCCACCCTGTCCACGGCGCCAATTATGTCAGCCCTCACGGCAATGCGTGCGGGGCGCGCAGCCGCATCAATTGACCTGCCGCGGGCACGCTCCTAAAACCGATCTCAAGTTCCAGCAGATCCAGCGCCTAAGTCGCGGCATTCAGGGAGAGATTCAATGCGTGATGTGTTCATTTGCGATGCCGTCCGGACCCCGATCGGCCGTTTCGGCGGCTCGCTCGCCAAAGTACGCGCCGACGATCTCGCGGCGGCCCCGATCAAGGCGCTGATGGCCAAGCACCCGACGCTCAATTGGAACGAGGTTGACGAGGTCTATTTCGGCTGCGCCAACCAGGCCGGCGAAGACAACCGCAACGTTGCGCGCATGGCGCTGCTGCTCGCAGGCATGCCGGAGTCGGTTCCCGGCCAGACCCTGAACCGGCTCTGCGCCTCCGGCCTCGATGCAGTCGGCGCTGCGGGCCGCGCCATCCGCGCTGGCGAGATCGATTTCGCGATCGCGGGCGGCGTCGAATCGATGACGCGCGCGCCGTTCGTGATGGGCAAGGCCGCGGAAGCCTTCTCGCGTTCGTCCGAGATCTACGACACCACAATCGGCTGGCGCTTCATCAATCCGCTGATGAAGGCGCAGTACGGCGTCGATGCGATGCCAGAGACCGGCGAGAACGTCGCTGAGGAATTCCAGGTGTCGCGCGCCGATCAGGATGCGATGGCGATCCGCTCGCAGCAGCGTGCGGGCGCGGCGATTGCGTCGGGCTATTTCGCCGAGGAGATCGTTCCGATCCAAGTGCCCGGCGGCAAGGCCGGCCCGATCACCGTCGACAAGGACGAGCATCCGCGTCCGGAGACCACGCTCGAAGGTCTCGCCAAGCTGAAGCCGATCGTGCGCAATCCGGGCACAGTGACCGCGGGCAACGCGTCCGGCGTCAATGACGGCGCCGCCGCGATGATCCTCGCTTCCGAAGCCGCGGTGAAGAAGCACGGCCTGACGCCGCGCGCAAAAATCCTCGGCCTTGCCTCGGCCGCGGTGCCGCCGCGCATCATGGGCATCGGTCCGGTGCCGGCAACGAAGAAGTTGGTCGAGCGCCTCGGCATCAAGGTGTCGGACTTCGACCTGATCGAGCTCAACGAGGCCTTCGCCTCGCAGGGCATCGCCTGCCTGCGCCAGCTCGGCGTCAAGGAAGACGCCGATTTCGTCAATCCGCATGGCGGCGCGATCGCGCTCGGCCATCCGCTCGGCATGAGCGGCGCGCGGCTGGTCTTGACCGCCGTGCACGGCATGGAGAAGCGGGGCGGGAAGCTTGCCTTGGCAACTATGTGCGTCGGAGTTGGTCAGGGCGTTGCGGTCGCGATCGAAAAACTTAATTAAGCCAATGGCTTGGAGGGGCTGAAAACAGCCCTTCCCCAATTTGGTTATGCATTATAATGATCTGACGTGAGCTCACCGGGCGCGTGGGCCGCGGAGGAATTCGCCATGACCTTGTTGTACCCGCTGCAATCGCTTGCGGCCCATCCGGCGCGGCTGTCGCCGGACTATCGTTCCACCGTGAAGCGTTCGCCGCAGAAGCCGCTGATCCCGCTGCGGCACACGCTCTCGGAGCTGACCGGCCCGGTCTATGGTCATGAGACGGTGCGCGCGCACGACAACGACCTCACCATCCAGGCCAAGGGCGAGCCGCTCGGCGAGCGCATCATTGTGCACGGCTATGTGCTCGATGAGGACGGCCGCGGCGTGCCCAACACGCTGGTCGAGCTGTGGCAGGCCAATGCCTGCGGCCGCTACATCCATGTCGTCGACCAGCACCCGGCGCCGCTCGATCCCAACTTCACCGGCGCCGGCCGCACGCAGTCCGATGCCAAGGGCTATTACAAGTTCATCACCATCAAGCCCGGCGCCTATCCGTGGGGCAATCACCATAACGCCTGGCGGCCCGCGCATATCCACTTCTCGGTGTTCGGCCACTCGTTCGTCTCGCGGCTGGTGACCCAGATGTACTTCCCGGGCGATCCGCTGTTCCCGTTCGATCCGATCTTCAACTCGGTGACGGACGAGAAGGCGCAGGCGCGGATGATCTCGTCGTTCGATCTCGAGAACACCAAGCCGGAATGGGCGCTGTGCTACCGCTTCGATATCGTGCTGCGCGGGCAGAGTGCCACGCCGATGGAGACCAAGTAACGTGTCGAACCCGCGTCCTGATGGAATCACGCCTTCGCAGACCGTCGGCCCCTATTTCAAGTATGGCCTGACGCCGAACGGCGAATATGAATGGAACGACGCTTTTACCAACAACCTTCTGACGCCTGACGTCTCGGGTGAGCGCATCCGCGTCGAGGGCAAGGTCTATGACGGCGACGGCGCCGTGATCCCGGACTGCATGCTGGAGATCTGGCAGGCCGATAGCCAGGGCCGCTTCTCCGATCCGCAGGATGCGCGCGCGCTGCCCAATTCGAGCTTCAAGGGCTTTGGCCGCTGCGGCACCGACAAGAGCGGTGGCTACGCCTTCGACACCATCAAGCCGGGCGTGGTGCCGGATGCCGACGGCAAGCCGCAGGCGCCGCATATCGGGCTCGCGGTGTTTGCGCGCGGCATGCTGCTGCACCTCTACACAAGGATCTATTTCGACGACGAAGCCGGCAACGCCGCTGATTCTACGCTCGCACTGGTGCCGGCCGACCGCCGCGCGACGCTGATCGCCAGGCGCAAGGCCGGCGCGGGCAGCGTCTACACCTTCGACGTCCATCTGCAGGGCGACAACGAGACCGTGTTCTTCGACGTCTAGCCCGGCCGCTAGCCGCCGCGCCGCAGCTCTTCGGTGGCGCGCCGGAGCACCTCGTGAAGCCATTCGTGCGAAGGCTCGTCCTCGACGCGTTCGTGCCAGAGCAGCCGAACTTCCACGGGCGTCGTGGTGTAAGGCAGTTCATAGGTCGTAATCGCATGTGCCTGCTCGAGTGCACGCGCCAGCGGCCGCGGGACGATCGCAGCCAACTCGGAATCGATCAGCAGTGCGGGCAGGGCAAGGAAGTGCGGCAGCGAGACCGCGATCCGCGGCGGCCGGTCGCTGTCGGACAGCGCCCGTTCGAGCGCGGGGCGATCGTACATCTCCGAACGCCTGGCGAGTCCGCGCTCGGAGATGAAGCCGCCAATCGCGCCTTCCTGCTCGCCGCCAAAGGACACCACGACCAACGGCAAGGTCGCGAGCTTTGCCTTGTCGAGCCGGCCAAGCTTGCGCCTTTTGCCGACGATCAGCACATCATTATATTCGAACAGCAGCGCCGTGCGGAAACGGCTCGGCGGCGACGAGAACACGCCGATCGCGACGTCGATGCGGCCGAGGTCGATCTGCTCGGCAAGATCGATCCGCGTCACCGGCTTGATGGTGAGGTCGATCGCAGGAGCTTCCCGGCCCAGGATCTTCAGGAGCGGCGGCGCCAGCACCATCGTCGTGAAGTCGTTGGCGGCCAGCGTGAACGGCTTGGTGGAGGCTGCTGGAGCGAAGGTCGGCAGCTCGACCGCTGCCTCCAGCGATCGCAGCGCCTGGCGAACCTGCGGCGCCATCGTCAACGCGCGCGCGGTCGGCTGCATGCCGGTGGCCGTGCGCACGAACAGGTCGTCATCCAGCATCTCGCGCAGCCGCGCCAGAGAGTGGCTGACAGCGGATTGGCTCAGCGCGACCTTCTGGCTGGCCCGCAGCACGCTGCGCTCCTCCATGACGGCGTCGAATACCTTGAGCAGATTCAGATCCAGGGTCTTGAAGGAAACGGACACGTTGAGAGTCCCCGTCTATGGCAGATCGCTCGCCTCGGCAAAATTCCGCGATCGACGGCAGTTAAGGCCAGGCGTCTGGCGGATGCAACCGAGCGGATTCTCCACGAGCGTATAGCCGTGTCGTCACCACCTGCCATCTGAAGCCGGTTCAGGATCACTCTGCAAGACTTTCACTTCCGCAACGCGGCGTTCTGGCCAAGATTGCCGGCACCGGGTTGGGAGGAGAAAAGCGATGAAGGCCTGGGTGATGTTGGCCCGAAGTGGCGCGCGTAAATCAATCGGACTGGCGTTGATGCTGGTGGCGACGGCGACGTCGGCGATTGCACAGAACGGGCCGGTCAGGCTCGGCGTGCTGACCGACATGTCGTCGCTGTACGCTGACAATGGCGGCCAGGGCTCGGTGGTCGCGGCGCAAATGGCGGTGGACGATTTCAAGGGCAAGGTGCTCGGCCGCCCGATCGAGATCGTTGCCGGCGATCATCAGAACAAGGCGGATATCGGCTCGGCGATTGCCCGGCGCTGGCTGGAGAACGACAATGTCGAGGCCATTCTCGATGTCCCGAATTCCGCGGTCGCGCTGGCGGTGCAGGGCATCACGCGCGACAAGAAGAAGCTGTTTCTCGCCACCGGCGCGGCAACGTCCCGGCTGACCGGCGACGAGTGCTCGCCGACCGGCATCCACTGGACCTACGATACCTATGCGCTGTCGCAGGGGACGACGAGGGCGATTTCGCGCCTCGGCGCCAGGTCCTGGTTCTTTCTTTCGGCCGACTACTCGCTCGGTGCGCAGCTTGAGGCCGACAGCCGCAAGGTGATCGACACGACCGGCGGCAAGGTGGTCGGCGCCGTGAAACACCCGATCAACACGCCCGATTTCTCGTCCTTCCTGCTGCAGGCGCAGGCCTCCAGGGCCGACGTGATCGCGCTCGCCGACGCCGGCGGCGACTTCATCAACGCCGTGAAGCAGGCCGGCGAGTTCGGGGTGACGCGCGGGCAGAAGCTTGCCGGCCTGATCGTCTTCATCGCCGACATTCACAGCCTTGGGCTGCAGAGTGCGCAAGGCCTGATGCTGAGCTCGGCGTTCTACTGGGACCTCAACGACGAGACGCGGGCGTGGTCGAAGCGCTTCATCGAGAAGACGAAGAAGGTGCCCACCATGATCCACGCCGGCACCTATGGCGCGGTCATGCACTACCTCAAGGCGGTCGAAGCCGCCGGCACGCTCGATGGGCCGACTGTCGCCGCCAAGATGCGCGAATTGCCGGTGAACGATTTCATGACCCGCAACGGCAGGATCCGTCCCGACGGCCGGCTGGTCCGCGACATGTATCTGTTCCGCGTCAAGTCGCCGGCAGAGTCGAAATACCAGTTCGACTACTACCAGCTGCTGGCCACCATCCCGGGTGAAGAGGCCTTCAGACCGATGGAGGGCGGCGGATGCTCGCTCGTGAAGAAGTCGTGATCGACCGGGATGTGGCGTGCGGAGCCGCGCGCAATCCAATCGACGAGGTGATCGCCGGCCGGCTGTCGTGCCGCGAGTTCTCCGGCAGTCCGGTCTCCCGATCGACCATCGAGCAGATCCTGCGCGTGGCGCGGTTCGCGCCGAGCGGCGCGAACATCCAGCCCTGGCACGTCTACGTGCTCGCCGGCGTCGCCAAGACCGAGGTGTCGGCTGCGCTGCTGGATGCGTATGAGAACGAGCCGAACGAGCACGTCTCCGAATATCAATACTACGCCAGCGCTTTCCCCGAGCCGTATCTCGGCCGTCGTCAGGAGTTCGGGCGATTGTTCTATGACTCGCTCGGGATCGCGCAAAGCGACGCTGCGGCGAGGAGCCGGCAGACCGCAAAGAACTTCATGTTCTTCGGCGCGCCGGTTGGGTTGATCGTCACCATCGATCGACGCCTGGCGATGGGAAGCTGGCTCGATCTCGGCATGTTCATCCAGAACGTGATGCTGGCGGCGGTCGGACGCGGGCTGCAATCCTGTCCGCAGGAGACCTTCGCCAGATTCCATCGGATCTTGCGTCCGCTGCTGTCGATCCCCGCCGAGCAGATGGTGGCCTGCGGGATCTCGATGGGCCACCCCAGGGAGCGGTCGCGCACGCGGCTGATGCCGCGCGCGGAACTGGAGGCATTCGCCTCCTTCAAGGGTTTCGAGGATTAGACAGGAGAAAGTCATGGGAAGCCGGGAACAGCTTATCGAACGCAGCATTCCGTTTCTGCGCGAGGTCAAGGACATGACGCCGAGCGCGGCGATGGAGCGATGGCTCAACGAGACCTATGGAGAGGACAGCGCGCTGTACCAGGATCTCGCCCGCCTCATCAAAATGGGAGTCGAGGAGGGCTGGGCGGCGAACCAGGAGGTGGAAGGTCCGAACTATCGGCGCAGCCGCATCCTCGAGCCGGTCCCCGAGACGTTCCAGTTCAGCATCACCGCGGTCTACATGAACAGCACCGATCCGCGCCGCTTCAAGGACGAGGACGATCACGACGTGCTGCGCGGGCAATATCATGGTCACCCCTATGGCGAGCTCAACCTCGTCGTTCCCCTCGACAAGGGCGCGCAGTTGAAGGGGCTGCAGGGCTGGCAGGGGCCGGGCTGGACCGCGCCGGATCCCGGCAGCCGGCACTATCCGGAGGTCAGGGGCGGCGCGGTCATCGCACTGTTCTATCTGCCGGCTGGGCGCATCTCCTACGATTTCAAGGCGCCGGCCTGATATCCGGCGCGGGCGGCAATCCGGTCTGGAGAAAGCTCATGACGTTGATCTACCCTGTCGCTTCGAACAGCGTCCATCCCGCGCGCCTGTCGCCTGCGTACCGGAGCGCGATCAAGCGTTCGCCGCAAAAGCCGCTGATCCCGATGCGGCACACGCTCTCGGAACTGACCGGGCCGGTCTACGGTCATGAGACCGTGCGCGCGCACGACAACGATCTCACCATCCAGGCCAAGGGCGAGCCGCTCGGCGAGCGCATCATTGTGCACGGCTATGTGCTCGATGAGGACGGCCGCGGCGTGCCCAACACGCTGGTCGAGCTGTGGCAGGCCAATGCCTGCGGCCGCTACATCCATGTCGTCGACCAGCACCCGGCGCCGCTCGATCCCAACTTCACCGGCGCCGGCCGCACGCAGTCCGATGCCAAGGGCTATTACAAGTTCATCACCATCAAGCCCGGCGCCTATCCGTGGGGCAATCACCATAACGCCTGGCGGCCCGCGCATATCCACTTCTCGGTGTTCGGCCACTCGTTCGTCTCGCGGCTGGTGACCCAGATGTATTTCCCCGGCGATCCCTTGTTTCCGTTCGATCCGATCTTCAACTCGGTGACCGACGAGAAGGCGCGGGCGCGGATGATCTCGTCGTTCGATCTCGAGAACACCAAGCCGGAATGGGCGCTGTGCTACCGCTTCGATATCGTGCTGCGCGGGCAGAGTGCCACGCCGATGGAGACCAGGTAAGTGTCGAACCCGCGTCCTGATGGAATCACGCCTTCGCAGACCGTCGGCCCCTATTTCAAGTATGGCCTGACGCCGAACGGCGAATATGAATGGAACGACGCTTTTACCAACAACCTTCTGACGCCTGACGTCTCGGGTGAGCGCATCCGCGTCGAGGGCAAGGTCTATGACGGCGACGGCGCCGTGATCCCGGACTGCATGCTGGAGATCTGGCAGGCCGATAGCCAGGGCCGCTTCTCCGATCCGCAGGATGCGCGCGCGCTGCCCAATTCGAGCTTCAAGGGCTTTGGCCGCTGCGGCACCGACAAGAGCGGTGGCTACGCCTTCGACACCATCAAGCCGGGCGTGGTGCCGGATGCCGACGGCAAGCCGCAGGCGCCGCATATCGGGCTCGCGGTGTTCGCGCGCGGCATGCTGCTGCACCTCTACACAAGGATCTATTTCGACGACGAAGCCGGCAACGCCGCTGATTCTACGCTCGCACTGGTGCCGGCCGACCGCCGCGCGACGCTGATCGCCAGGCGCAAGGCCGGCGCGGGCAGCGTCTACACCTTCGACGTCCATCTGCAGGGCGACAACGAGACCGTGTTCTTCGACGTCTAGCTGCGCGCCGCCAGCGGCGCGCCAATCCAACATCGGGGGACGACCGAAAAATCCGCTGCGCGCGTTCGCCGCAACGGATTTTGCTTGATCATGCGTGATAAGTTATATAATATATAAGTTATATAACTGATTTGAGATCAAACATGGCCAACCTCGATGCCGCCTTTTCCGCGCTCGCCGACCCGACCCGCCGGGCGATCCTGGCGCGCCTCGCGCTGGGCGAGGCGACTGTGATGGAGCTAGTCGAGCCGTTCGACATGACCCAGCCCGCGATCTCCCGCCATCTCAAGGTGCTCGAGGGCGCCGGCCTGATCGTGCGGCGCATCGAAGGCACCAAGCGGCCGTGCCGGCTCGCGCCGACGGCGGTGGCCGAGATCGATCAATGGCTCGGCATGCTGCGCCGTGCGCTGGAAACCAATTACGACCGGCTGGACGACGTGCTGGCCGCAATGAAGCCTGAGCAGTGAAGGGTATCCCCATGAGCAAGTTGACGCTGAAGACCGAAGGCGACCGCTATGTCGTCGTGATCAGGCGCTTCGTCGCGCCGCCGGAGGCGGTGTATCGGGCGCATACCGAGCCGGAGCTGTTGCAGAAATGGCTGCTCGGTCCCGACGACTGGACCATGCCGGTCTGCATCAGCGAGGCGAAGCCCGGCGGCAGGATCCGCTACGAATGGACCGACGGGAAGGGCGGCGGCTTTCATTTGACCGGCGAATATCTCGCGCTCGAACCGTTCAGCCGCATCGTGCATGTCGAGCGCATGCATCTGCCGGACCCGACGCCGGACAATCATGTCGAGACGCGCTTTGCGCCCGACGGCGACGGCACCTTGATGACGATGCGGATGACCTTGCCGGATGCCGAAACGCGCGCAGCGATGCTCGCGACCGGCATGGAGCACGGCATGGAAGACAGCTATGCTCGGCTCGACCGCATGAGCTGAACGCGACTGACGTGAGGGACAATGCGCGACCGTTTCCTGACGGGGCTGATTGGCTATCCGATCGCGCATTCGGCGGCGCCTGCGATGCACGAAGCGGCCGCAGCAGCGCTCGGCGTTCGCGTCCACTACCAGCTCATCGAGGTCAACGGCGCCGGCCGCGACGAGCTGCGCGCGATGCTCGACGGCATCCGGCGGCTCGGCTTTGCCGGCGTCAATGTCACCTTTCCCTACAAGGAGGCGGTGGTTGAGCTGCTCGACGACCTCTCACCCGATGCGCGTGCGATCGGCGCGGTCAACACCATCGTCGTCGATCGCACGCGGCTGGTCGGACACAACACCGACGCGACCGGCTTTGCGCGCGCAATCGCGCCGCTGCTTGCGTCAGCGCCGCGCGGCCCGATCGCGCTGATCGGTGCCGGCGGCGTCGGCAAGGCGATCGCCTTCGCGCTCGCCATCCTCGGCGTTGGTGGGCTCCGCATCTTCGACGCTGATGCCGCGAAGGTCGCGTGGCTGGCCGGCCAGTTGGCCGGCCGTCATGCGGTTCGTGGTGTCGCCGGCATCGAGGCCGCGGTCGATGGCGCGACCGGCGTCGTCAACGCAACGCCGGTCGGCATGCTGCCGAGCCGCGACAGTCCTGTGCCGGACGGCTTGTTGCATCCGTCGATGTGGGTCGCCGACGCCGTCTACACGCCGCTGTGGACGCCGCTGCTGTTGGCGGCCAAGGCCAAGGGCGCCAAAGTTCTGACCGGGCGCGATCTTGCGATCTACGCAGCAGCGGACGCGTTCGAATTGTTCACGACAATGATGCCTTCGACGGATGTCATGGCAAATGCGTTCGACGCGGTGATGGCCGCACGCTACTCTGCGCCCGCCTGAGGGGCGGAGACACAAAATGACAAAAATCAGGATCGGGCTGGCCGGCTGCGGCTTCGTGTCGGAGCTGCATATGGTTGCCTATCGGCGCGTCTATGGCGTCGACGTCGAGGTGAGGGCAGTCGCGGCGCGCGGCGATCATGTCAATGCGTTCGCGCGCAAGCACGCAATCCCGAACGCCTATCGCAGCTTCGCCGAGCTGATCGCCGACCGCGAGCTTGACGTTATCGACATCTGCACGCCGCCCAATCTGCATGCCGGGATGATCGTCGAGGCGATGCAGGCGGGCAAGCACGTGATCTGCGAGAAGCCGTTCAGCGGTTATTTCGGCCGCGACGGTGACAAGGCGCCGATCGGCAGGCACGTGCCGAAAGCGCTGATGTACCAGCGGGTGATGGAGGAGATGGAGGTGACCCGCGCCGCGATCGAGCGAAGTGGACAACTCTTCATGTATGCCGAGGACTGGATCTACGCGCCGGCGGTGACCAAGACCGCGGAGATCATCCGCGCCACAGGCGACAAGATCCTGTTCATGAAGGGCGAGGAGAGCCATTCCGGCTCGCATGCGGCGCATGCCGCCGAGTGGGCGATGAGCGGCGGCGGCTCGCTGATCCGGATGGGCTGTCATCCCCTGTCGGCGGTGCTCTATCTCAAGCAGGTCGAAGCCCGCGCGCGCGGCGAGACCATCACGGTCGCCAGCGTCACCTGCGACGTCGGCAATGTCACCGCCGGCCTTAAATCCGAGGAGCGCGCCTACATCAAGGCCAATCCGGTCGATGTCGAGGATTGGGGCACGCTGACCGCAACCTTCTCCGACGGCACCAAGGCCACGGTGTTTTCCGGCGACATGATCATGGGCGGCGTGCGCAACCTGATCGAGACCTATACGAGCGGCGGCTCGCTATTCGCCAACATCACCCCGAACACGCATCTGACCAGCTACCAGACCTCCGAGGAGAAGCTTGCCTCGGTCTACATCAGCGAAAAGGTCGATCGCAAAACCGGCTGGCAATATGTCTGTCTCGAGGAGGAATGGACCCGCGGCTACCTGCAGGAGATCCAGGACTTCATGGAATGCATTGCGACCGGCCGGCAGCCCCTTGCGGACCTCGCGCTGGCGTATGAGACGACCAGGGTGAACTACGCCGGCTACTGGGCGGCGGATGAGGGCAGGCGGGTGGTGCTGTAACGGCGCGGGAGGAGCAGCGTGATTGCTCTCGTCCCATAGTGCGTATGCCGGGCCGTCCATCCTTCGAGGCTCGCTCCGCTCGCACCTCAGGATGACGGAGTCGAGAGCAGCATGTGAGTCTGGTACGTCGTCGCACTCCTTTTGGTTACCCTGCGGCTGCTCTTCCCTTCTCCCCTTGTGGGAGAAGGTGGCGCGCACAGCGCGCCGGATGAGAGGTTGTCACCGCGTCATTCGCTCGAGCGGCGAGGCGACATCTCACCTCACCTCGCTCCGCTTGCGGGGAGAGGTCGGATTGCATCGCCAGATGCAATCCGGGTGAGGGGGTACAGGTCTCATCGCGATCGCATTCGCGGAGAGAAGCCCCTCACCCCAACCCTCTCCCCGCAACAGCGGGGCGAGGGAGCGCAGCCCCGATGCGGCGGCAGTCTCGCCTCGTCGCCACGCTACGCCGCGTAGACCGATCCCTTCGGCAGCGGAAACACCGGATCCTGGGTGCGGATATTGGTCGGCCACACCACGGTGATGCGCTCGCCGGCGTTCTGCATCACGACCGGCGTCGAGCGCTCGTTCTGGCCGGACAGCGGCGTGCCCGGCGGATAGAACTTCACGCCATAGCCCTGGATGGTGCCGCCTGCGGGGATGTCGACGTCGAGCGCCGCCTTGCGGATCGCCTCGGGATCGAAGCCGCCATACTTCTCCTTGGCGACCGGCAGCACATTGTTGAGCAGGATCCAGGTCTGGTTGAAGCCCATCGAGCAGTGCGGCGGCACTTCGGTCGCATTGGTCTTCTCGCGGTAGCGCGCGACCATGGTCTTGGTGAGGTCGCCGATTCCCGGCGCGAGCTTGGCGGGATCGAGCAGCTGCGCCGGCACCGGATCGATGTTGCAGAAATTGTCGATGTCGGCGCCGAAGGTCGCGCGCAGCTTGTCGAGCTGGCTGTAGCCGGCGCCGGCGCCGAACAGCATCTTGAACTTCAGCCCGCTCTCGCGTGCCTGGCGCAGGAACAGCGTGATGTCGGGATTGTAGCCGGCATGCGAGATCACGTCGGCCTTGGCGCGCTTCAGCTTGGTGACCAGCACCGAGAGATCGGGCGCGGAGGCGGAATAGCCCTCCTTCAGCGCGACCTGGAGCCCGACCTCCTTGGCGAAGGCTTCGTCCGCGGCGGCGACGCCGACGCCATAGGGCCCGTCCTCATGGATCAGCGCCACCTTAACGTCCTTCGGCTCCATGCCGAGCTTGGCCTTGGCGTGCTCGTTGATGAAGCTCGCGAAGGCCTGGCCGTACTGGTCGGAATGGATCTGCGCGCGGAATACGTATTGCAGGTTCTTGTCCTTGAACACGGCGGTCGAGACTGCGGTCGTGATCCACAGGATCCGCTTCTGCTGCTCGACCTTGGCGGCGAGCGGCACCGCGTGGGAGCTTGCGAACACGCCGTTGAGGATGTCGACCTTCTCCTGGTCGATCAGGCGATTGGCCTCGTTGATCGCGACATCGGGCTTGCTCTGGGAATCGACGTTGACCGGCGCGATCTTGTACTTGCCACCGATGCCGCCCTTCTCGTTGACGAGGTCGATCGCGATCTGGGTGCCGATCGAGGAGGCGACCGAGCCGCCGGCGGCGAACGGGCCTGTCAGGTCGTAGATCACGCCGATCCGGACCGTCTCGGCCTGCGCCTGCGCCCGTGTCCAATCCAAGCTGAAAGCAGCGGCGGCAGCCGCTGAAGTCTTCAGCAGCGTCCTGCGTGAAGTCGGCATCGCGTCCTCCCCTGAAACCGTCAGTTGTGTGACGGGTCCTGCTTGTTTTCGCGGAGTATTGGGAGGCGAGGTCGGAAAGTCAACGCGGCTCGCGGCTGCGGCGTCTTGCGCTTTCGGAGGGGGCGTCCTCACTCTTTCACCGTCACCCTGAGGAGCGCGTAGCGCGTCTCGAAGGGTCGACGGCCACCAACGGGGCCGTGCATCCTTCGAGGCTCGCAAGTGCTCGCGCCTCAGGATGACGGTGTGACCAATCGCCCCGACACTCGGAGAACGTAGGGCGAAAACCTACTCCATCACCGCGGCATGGTCCGACGGCGCCGACTGCGAGCGCAGCGTGGCCTTGGTCGAGCCGATCATCAGCGCGAGCGGGATCGAGACCAGGATGAACAGCATCACCAGCTGGTAGTCGTGCGAGAACGCGATGATCTGCGACTGCGCCGCCACCATCTTGTCGGCCATCGCGCGGCCGGCATCGGTGTTGAGGTTGATCATGCCCGATACGTCGGGCATCTGCAGCGCGTGGTTGAACGGATTGATCTGCTCCGACAGCTTTGCGTAGATCCGCCGTCCGCCTTCCGTCAGCTGCGCGATCACGATCGAGATGCCGACCGAACTTGCCACGTTGCGCAGCAGCGTCAGCATCGAGGTGCCGTCGGTGCGCAGATGGTTGGGCAGCGACATGAACGCCACCGTCGACAGCGGCACGAACACGAGGCCGAAGCCGAAGCCCTGGATCACGCTGACGACGATGATCTCGTTGGCCTGCGTCATGTCGGTCCAGCCGGTCATCTGGAACAGCGAGGCCGCGGTCAGCGCCAGGCCGGAGACGATCAGCGTGCGCGCCTCGATGTAGCGCATCATGCGGCCGACCAGCATCATCGCGACGAAGGTGCCGGCGCCGCGGGTCGCCAACAACAGACCCGCGGTGATGATCGGGTAGCCGACCACGTTCTGCAGATAGGGCGAGGACAGCGCCATGGTCGAATACAGCACGAGGCCCATGACAGTCATGAACACGCAGCCGCCGAGGAAGTTCTTGTCCTTGAACAGCGCGAACTGGATGAAGGGCCGGCTGGTCGTCAGCGAATGGGCGAAGAAATAGTAGAAGCCGACCGCGGAGACGATGAATTCGATCATGATCTCGTTGGATTCCAGCCAGCCAAGCTGCTCGCCGCGGTCGAGCGCGAGCTGCAGCGAACCGATCGCAACCGCGAGCGCGCCGAACCCGAACCAGTCGAAGCGCAGATTGAGGTCCTGCTTGGTCTCGTCCATGAAGACCGCGAGCCCGAGCACCGTGATAGCACCGAACGGGAGGTTGACGAAGAACACCCAGTGCCAGGAATAGGTCTCGGTCAGCCACGCGCCCAGTGATGGTCCCATGATCGGGCCCATCATCACGCCCATGCCCCAGATCGACATCGCTTTCGCGCGCTCATGCAGCGCGTAGGAGTCGAGCATCACCGCCTGCGACAGCGGCACCAGCGCCGCGCCGAACACGCCCTGCAGCAGGCGGAACAGCACCATCTGGTTGATGTCCTGCGCCAGGCCGCAGAACACCGAGGCGACGGTGAAGCCGGCCGAGCAGATGATGAAGATGCGCTTCCGGCCATAGCGGTTGGCGATCCAGCCGACCGGCGCGGTCATGATCGCGGCCGCGACGATGTAGGAGGTCAGCACCCAGTTGATCTGGTCCTGCGAGGCCGACAGCGAGCCCTGCATATAGGGCAGCGCGACGTTGGCGATCGTGGTGTCGAGCGCCTGCATGATCGTCGCGGTCATCGCGCAGATCGTCACCATGTTCCGGCGCATGCCGGGTACGGCGGATGGTGACGGTGCATTCATTCAGGTCGGTCCTGTTCGAGCGTTGGAAACCCCCTCCCCCGCAAGCGGGAGAGGGGGCGCACTGTCTCTGCGGTCGATGATCGACCGCTTCTTCTCTCTACTCGTGGTCCGGGTGCGCCGAGGCCGGCGCCAGCCCGAGCAGGCCGGCCAGCGTACGGCGGTGGTTGGTGTCGATCGTCGCGTAGACGCTCATGCCGGCTTTCAGCTTCTTCACGAACGGATCGTTCTCGTCGAAATAGATCCGCACCGGCACGCGCTGCACCACCTTGACGAAATTGCCGGTCGCGTTCTGCGGCGGCAGGATCGCGAACTGCGCGCCGGTGCCGGGCGACAGCGAGCCGACCTTGCCCTTGAACCGATGGTTCGGGAACGCGTCGACGTCGAGCTCAACCGGCTGGCCGACCGCGACATAGGTGAAGTCGCTTTCCTTCGGATTGGCGTCGACCCAGGGATGGTCGACATCGATGATCGAGAACACCGGCGAGCCGGCGGCGACGAAGCGGCCGAGCTGGATCTGGTCGACCTGGGTCGCGACGCCGTCCATCGGCGCGCGCAGCACGGTGTGGTCGAGATTGCGCTGGGCGTCGTCGAGCTTGGCCTTGGCCTGGGCGTAGGGCGGGAACTGTTCGATCGGCAGGTCGATATCGCCGAGCAGCTGCGTCTTGTCCTTGGAGATCTGCTGCCTGATGTATTGCGCGAGACTCTCGGCCGTCACTTGCGCATTCGCCGCATTGTCGAGGTCGAGCTGCGAGCCGAAATTCTGCTTGGCCAGTGTCGACTTGCGATCGACGTCGCGCTTCTTCAATTCGATGCTCTGCTGGGCGAATTCCAGCATCCTGCCGTTGATCTTGATGTTGTCGACCAGGTTGTCATAGGTGGTCCTGGTCTGGTCGAGCGCGGCCTTGGCCTGCGCCACCGCGAGGCGGAACGGCACCGGATCGATCTCGAACAGTTCGTCGCCCTTCTTGACGTGCTGGCCTTCCTTCACGACGATCTTGTCGATCTTGCCGGAGATTTCCGGCGTGATCAGCACCTTCTGCGCCCCGACATAGGCATCGTCGGTGCCGACATAGCGGCCGCCATTGAGATAGAACACGATGCCGCCGATCGCAGCGAGCGTCGGCAGCACGACCAGCAGCAGCATGCGGCGATAGCGCCGCAGGCCCGCCATCAGGCGACGGCGCGGCGCGCGGCTGGCCTTGCCCGACGGGGTGGGCTCGCCCGGATTGCTCTTCTGCTCGGGAGCCAGCTTGAGGACGGGTTCAGCCATAGCGCTGTTCCTTTCGGGAGGGCTCGCCGGCTGGGGTCTGGATGGCATTGCGAACGTTTTCCTTGATCGATTCCAATTGGGTGAGCAGGCGATACGCGTCAGCGGGGCTGATGCCCTCGAGCGCGGTCGCGGTGAGTTCGGAGCGGAGGCCGGCGAGCTTGCCGAGCAGCGGGCGGGCGGCCTTCTTCAGATAGAGGCGGTTCACGCGGCGATCGTTCTCGTCGCTGCGGCGTTCGATCCAGCCATTGTCGCAGAGCTTGTCGATCAGCCGCGTCAGCGTGATCGGCTGCACCTCGAGCAGCTCGGCGAGCTCGGTCTGTTTCAACCCTTCCTGGCGTTCCACCTTGGACAGCACGGCCCATTGCGCGCGGGTGATGCCGTAGCGTGCGGCCTCCTTGTCCGCATAGACGCGGATCAGCCGGAACACTTCGCCCAGCGTAAACAAGAAATCGGTGTCCACGGAACCGCGCATCGATCCTGCCTCCATAAGCTTAGGATATAATAAGCTTGCTTATGATTTCTGCATGCCGGGTTAACGCGAGGCTGCCCCGCATTGCGGGCATGGCTGCAACGCGGCGACGGACCGGGGTTTGGAGCCGGGCTTTGGGAACGGGCGCGCAAATGCTACATATCGAGGCAATGAGCCTGGCCAAGCCGACATTTCCTGCCCCCGACCACGATCACGGCCGCTGCGCCGCGGACGCGATGGCGCATGCCGAGCAGGTTTGTGCGCGCCGCGGCCAGAAATTCACCCCGATCCGCCGTCAGGTGCTGCAGGCGCTGCTGTCGAGCCATCGCCCGCTCGGCGCCTATGAGGTGATCGACGAGCTGGCCAAGACGATGCCGCGGCCGGCACCGATTACCGTCTACCGCGCGCTCGACTTCCTGATGGAGAACGGCCTCGTGCACCGCATCGAGAGCCGCAACGCCTTCCTCGCCTGCGCGCATGACCATGACGAGACCTCGATGGTGGCGTTCCTGATCTGCGACCATTGCGGCTCGGTCGGCGAGATCCCGGCCGCCCCCGTCGCGCAAAGCCTGACCGCGGCGGCGCGGGCCTCGGGGTTCATCCCGAAACTCTCCGTCGTCGAGATCGCCGGCACCTGCGCGCATTGCCAGAAGACGTAGATGGCGCGATGGTTTCAGCTAACTCGCACTGCTTTCGAGCTACCTCGCCCCGCTTGCGGGGAGAGGTCGAAATTCGCGGTAGCGAATTTCGGGTGAGGGGGACTCTCCGCACGCTCGCCTCTATCGAATTTGCGGCGACGGCCCCTCACCCCAACCCTCTCCCCGCAAGAGCGGGGCGAGGGAGCCCAACCGGCAATTAACAACACGGCACCAAGCCGGCCCGCGAGGAAACATGTCGACCCAAGCGATCTCCGCCAGCGTCACGAGGCCCGTCAGCGTCGGACACGGGCTGCCGCCCGGCGCCATCGCCGTGATGCTGATGCTGTGCGTGAGCTGGGGCTTCAACCAGCTCGCGGTCAAGCTTGCGCTGCCCGACGTGCCGCCGATGCTGCAGGCGATGATCCGCTCCGCCGGCGCGCTGCCGGTGATGCTGATCGTCGGCCGCCTGCGCGGGGTCAAATTCTTCGAGGGCGACGGCACGCTCGTGCCCGGGATCATCGCCGGGCTGATGTTCGGCTGCGAGTTCGTGCTGATTTTCACCGGACTGGTCTTCACCTCGGCCTCGCGCGCCTCGGTGTTCCTCTACACCGCGCCGTTCTTCGTCGCGCTCGGCTCGCACCAATTCCTCGGCGAGCGTCTCTCGACCGTGCAGTGGAGCGGGCTTGCGCTGAGCTTTGCCGGCGTCGCGCTCGCGATCGGCGTGCCGCAGCCGAACGTCGATGCCAAGGTGCTGCTCGGCGACCTCATGGTGGTCGGCGGCGGCGCGCTGTGGGCGGCAACCACGCTGGTCGCCAAGGGCACAGGCTTGCGCAAGGCCGCGCCGGAAAAGGCGCTCGGCTACCAGGTCGCGATCTCGATTCCGATCCTCGGCTTCGCCGCCTGGATCGCGGGCGAGCGCATCGAGCATGTGCCGAGCGCGCTGTCGATCTCGCTGCTCGCCTATCAGGCGGTCTGGGTGGTGGGCTGCACGTTCGTCATCTGGTTCGCGATGGTGAAAACCTACTCCGCGAGCAAGCTGTCGGCCTTCACCTTCGTCACGCCGCTGTTCGGCGTCGTCGCGGCCTATTTCATCATGCACGACACGCTGACGGCGGTGTTCGGCGTCGCCGCGCTGCTGGTGATCGCCGGGCTCTATCTCGTCAACAAGCCCGACCCGAAGGTGACGCCGGATCCCAACGTGCCGGCGTGAGGTTATCCTGGGTGCCGTGCGCTCAACTCTCTCCCCGTCATGCTGAGGAGCGCGGAACGCGCGTCTCGAAGCACGACGGCCCAGCCGGCAGCCGGGCCGTTCATCCTTCGAGGCTCGCAAGAGCTCGCGCCTCAGGATGACGAGCAAAGAGGAGCGGAATGCCGCAGACAACCGGAGCGCAATCCCGTTACATCATCCGCTCATGCATCTCGAAATCGACATAGACCGGCGGAAGATGCAGCCCGCGGTCGGCAAGCATTTTTGCGCTCCCGGCTCCGAGATCGGTGACCTCGAGTGAGATGCCGAGCCCGTCCCGGTAGAGGATCGGCTGATAGCCCTTGATGATTCTCTGGCCGAACGCGGGATAGGGCGGCGCGCCATCGGAGAACGCGTGGCGAAATGCCTGGTAGAGCGTCGACGATCGCAGGGTCTCCATCGCGGCGCGCCCATGCCCTTCGGCAAGGCAGATGCGGATTCGGAAATAGGTGTTGTAGCTTTGACGCAGCTTCTCGATCGCAATGAATCCGGCTGCGCCCGCTCCGTCGAGCGCGTAATAGGCTGTCGTCCGATCCTGTTCCGGCGTCGCCGTCTCGGCCGCCTGCAACTGCTCTTTCTCCTTGCGCAGCAGGCCGGCAATGTCGGTCTGTCCCGCGTCCTTGCGCAGTTCAACTGCGCAATTGCGCACGATGCTGGTGCTTGCGCGATGGTTCAGGTCGATCTCCGCGCCGCCGTCCGGTAGGGCGTGCCAGCCGGCGGCCTCAAGTCGCGCCCCTGATCCGGAAAACAGCGCGTTGAATGGCGGTGAGGTGATGCCGTGTCCGTAACGCGCGCAGAGATCGACGACGATCCCGCACGCGGCGGTGACGCCGGGGTCGGTCTTGTCGGCGCCGGCCGACGCCCCGCCATCCGCCGGGATCGCGAATACGGCCATGACGGCTTTGGAAAAACCGGAGACCTTGCGTTCCGCCTCTTGCCTGGCGAGCACGGCCGGATTTGCTTCCGATGAATCGACGCCGGACCTCGCCCGTGCCGTCGAAGCGGTCTGCAGGCCTCGGCGGCCGAGTGCGGCGAGGAAGCAGAAGGCAGAGAAAGCAAAGGCGCAGGTCGCCGGGATCGCGGCGATCAATCCATACGGCACGTGCACGCCAAACCATGCCTCGATGCGATCCTGGACAGCGGAAAAGAAGTAGAAGATGACAAACGGCGCAACGGCGAAGAACACCGCAAGGCCGGTGGTCAGGCCACTGTCGTGGAAGCGCCGGGCCGTCACGGCAAACAGCGGCAGCGCTATTGCGACGGCGGCGTAGACCGTCTTGTCGAGCTGATGGGCTGCGAGCAGGAGCAGCAGACAAAAGCCGAAGAACCACCAGAACTCGGCGCGCGAAGCCCGTCCGGTGAAATCAGCATACTTCCTGAAACAGGTGGCGATCGACACGGTGGGATGCACGACCATCTCCGGCAGACGGCAGCACTCTAGCGGCGAAGATTTACGTTTCCCTATTGCTGAGCGGACAATTGTGGCCTTCAGGCGCAATTGCGGACGGTATCGATTTACGTCAACATCGCCTCCACGAAGGCTCCCATGCGAGGGATGCCGTTGGAGGCGCGCCGATGCCAACCGATGCCACCGATGCAATTGAAGCCGGAATCCGGTCCGCGTTCACGGCATACTCCAAGGAGGATGATCCGGACTGGCGGAGCGCGTGCTGGATCAAGCCGGATGAGTGCTCCCACCTCGCACGGAGCATCTTGAAGGAATTGGCGGCCCGCGGCCTTGAGATCGTCAAGAAGCCGGCTTGATCGCCTCAAGACTCCGACGATTCATGTCACGAGAATGCGGATGTATGCCTCATCGGCGCGCCAAACATTCAGCGTCGTCCTGGCGAAGGCCAGGACCCATTACCCCAACTGTCGGTTGTCGCGCGACGCTGGGGGCCGCTTTCCCGTTCACAAGCAAATTCGCCTTCGCCAGGACGACGGAGGAGACATCGCGCCTGTCCACTACCCCCTCTCGATTGGCAGGGACTCATCCTTCGCCCATTCGCCCATCGAGCCGTCATAGAGCGTGAGATTGTCGTAGCCGAGCCGATGCAGCTGGAACAGGTCGATGGTCGCGGAGATGCCGCCGCCGCAATAGGCGACGACGCGCTTGTCCCTGGTGATGCCTTGCGCGGCGAAGGTTGCTTCGGCCTCCTCAAGCGGCACGAACGTCTTGGCCTTGGGATCGATCAAGGTCGCCGCCGGCACGCTGACGCTGCCGGGGATGCGGCCGGGCCGGCCGTAACGGCTCGGCTCCAGTCCCTTGTAGAATTGCGGGCCGAGCGCGTTGACGATGACGGTGTCGCCCTCCGTGGTCGCGGCGAGCACGTCATGCTTGTCGGCGAACATGCCGTCCTTCGGCCGCGCCGGAAACGTCGCCGGCGGATAGCCGCCGGCAAGTCCGGTCTCGATGTCGCGTCCTTCGGCGGTCCATTTGTCGATGCCGCCGTCGAGCACGGCGGCACCCTCGAAGCCGAGCGAGCGCAGCATCCACCAGAACCGCGTCGCCCACATTGCGGTGCCGATCGAATAGAGCACGACGCGGCTGCCCGCCGAGATGCCGTGGCGGCCGAACGCGGCTTCGAGCTGCGCTGTCGGCGGCATCATGAAACGCAGATGGGTATTGGCCTCGGAGAATTCGGCCTGCAAATCCAGGAAATTCGCGCCCGGGATGTGGCCGGCCTCGAACGTCTGGCGGCCCGAGACGACAATATAGGGAACGTTGCTGCCGGCGGGGGCCGGCTCCAGATAGGTCGTGCAGTCGAACAGGCGAAGGTCCGGCCGGGTCAGGATCTCGGCAAGTTCCGCCGTGGTGATCAGCTCGCTGTTGCCGGCCATTTTGCGTCCTCCCGGTGTGTGTTTAACGGGATGCTAAGATGCGCCAGATCATATGAAAAGCTGTCACTTTGCCCTTTGATTCACCCCAATCCGGTCCAATATAGCTGGGCATGCAGGACGCCGCTGCATGGCTTGCGTTTGGCCTCAATCGGCGCCATAAGCTGTTGAATTCACTCCGAAATATGGTCGTTTGGTCCGTCGCGCGCGAGGCCCATCGCCCCCTTGGTGAATGTCACCAAAACCTGATATTCGAGACGCCATGAACAAGCCCGAGATTTTGCCGCAAGACGACGTCGCCGGCCCCGCGCCGCGGCACGAAACCACGCAGGTCATGGTCGGCAACGTCGCCGTCGGCGGCGGCGCGCCGATCGTCGTGCAGTCGATGACCAACACCGACACCGCCGATGTCGACGGCACCATCGCCCAGGTCGCCGCGCTCTCCCGCGCCGGCTCCGAGATGGTCCGCATCACCGTCGACCGCGAGGAAGCCGCCGCTGCCGTGCCGCACATCCGTGACGGCCTGCGCAAGCGCGGCATCACCACGCCCCTGATCGGCGACTTCCACTATATCGGCCACAAGCTGCTCGCCGGATATCCGGCCTGCGCCGAAGCGCTCGACAAGTACCGCATCAATCCCGGCAATGTCGGCTTCAAGAACAAGCGCGATACGCAGTTCGCCGACATCATCGAGATCGCCAACAAGAACAACAAGCCGGTGCGCATCGGCGCCAATTGGGGCTCGCTCGACCAGGAGCTGCTCACCAAGCTGATGGACGAGAACACGGCGTCTGCGAATCCGCGCGATGCCCGCGCCGTGACGCGCGAGGCGATGGTGCAGTCGGCGCTGCTGTCGGCGGCGCGCGCGCAAGAGCTCGGCATGCCGAAGAACCGGATCATCCTGTCGGCGAAGGTCTCCGCCGTGCAGGACCTGATCGCGGTCTATCAGGAAGTGGTGCGCCGCTCGGATTATGCGATCCATCTCGGCCTCACCGAGGCCGGCATGGGCTCGAAGGGCATCGTGGCCTCCTCGGCCGCGCTGGGCATCCTGCTGCAGCAGGGCATCGGCGACACCATCCGCATCTCGCTGACGCCGGAGCCCGGCGGCGATCGCACGCTGGAAGTGCAGGTCGCGCAGGAATTGCTGCAGACCATGGGCTTCCGTACCTTCGTGCCGCTGGTTGCGGCATGCCCGGGCTGCGGCCGCACGACCTCGACCACGTTCCAGGAGCTGGCGCGCTCGATCCAGGATTTCATCCGCGACGAGATGCCGGCCTGGAAGACCAAGTATCCGGGCGTCGAGCAGCTCAACGTCGCGGTGATGGGCTGCATCGTCAACGGCCCGGGCGAATCCAAGCATGCCAATATCGGCATCTCGCTGCCCGGTACCGGCGAAGCGCCGGCCGCGCCTGTCTTCGTCGACGGCAAGAAGTTCCGCACCCTGCGCGGTCCGGGCATCGCCGCCGACTTCAAGGCATTGGTGATCGACTATATCGACCAGCGCTACGGCAACGGCGCCAAGCTGCCGGAGCAGGCCGGCGCCGCGGAGTAGTTTCACTCCGCGCGTGACCCACACTCAACCGTCGTCCCTGCCTAGTGCGCAATTGCGCACGGGAGCAGGGACCCATAACCACAGGATGTGGTTGTGGCGCGAGATGCGGGTTACCAGCCTCCGCAAAACGCGACCCTGTGGTTATGGGTCCCGGATCTGCGCTCCGCTTCGCTGCGCTTGTCCGGGACGACAGATATGTTTGGGGCGCAGATTGCGCTTCCGTCGATGCTCGCTACGATGCTCCCAATCAAGAATGATTGGGAGAACGCCCATGAGCTCGCTGTCCGGCAAGCAGGGTCCGCGCTACCGCCACCTCGCCGACCAATCCGAGCCCTATGAGACCATCGGCGTCGAGAAGCTGACGCCGATCATCGGCGCGGAGATCTCCGGCGTCGATATCGGCAAGCTCGTTGGCGACGATGCGCGCTCCAACCGCCAGATGGACGAGATCCATCGCGCGCTCGCCGAAAACCTCGTCATCTTCTTCCGCGACCAGCACATCAGCCCCGACCAGCATCTCGCCTTTGGCCGCAAGTTCGGCGAGCTGCATGTGCATCCGGCCGCGCCCAACGAGGGCGATCCGGCGCTGATGAAGATCTATGCCGACAAGGATTCGCCACGCGCGAATGGCGAGGGCTGGCACACCGACGTGTCCTGCGATCTCGAGCCGCCGATGGGTTCGATCCTCTACATCAAGCAGTGCCCGCCGCGCGGCGGCGACACCCTGTTCGCCAACATGTACGCCGCCTATGAGGCGCTGTCGGACCGCATGAAGGCCTATCTCGACGGGCTGACCGCGCTGCATGACGGCGAACAGACCTATCGTGGCCTGTATGCCAACTACGGCGTCGCCGACAAACGGGAATATCCCCGCGCCGAGCATCCGGTGGTCCGCACCCATCCGGTGACCGGCAAGAAGTCGCTCTATGTCAATCGCGGCTTCACCCGCTTCATCGTCGGCATCCCGCGCGACGAGAGCGACGCGATGCTGGCCTATCTCTACCAGCACGCCGAGAACCCGCTGTTCCAGTGCCGCTTCCGCTGGACCGAGAACGCGATCGCGTTCTGGGACAACCGCTGCGCCCAGCATCGCGCGATGTGGGATTACTGGCCGCACACCCGCTCCGGCACCCGCGTCACCGTGAAGGGAGAGCGGCCGGTGTGAGGAATTGCGTGGTGCGTAGGACGGGTAGAGCCAACGGGTCCGCGCAACGCGCGGCCCGATGATAAACTCCGCGAAACCCATCGTCTCATCGTGCGGCTCAAAAAGTTGATGGGTATCGCTGCGCTCCACCCATCCTACGAACTACGAACTGAAAAAATGCCATCGGGAGACCGCCCATGCTTCGCGCCGAGGACAACAAATTCCTCACCGAATCCGGTGAGGGGACCGGCATGGGCGAATTGCTGCGGCGGTTCTGGATTCCGGTGCTGCTGTCGGAGGAGTTGCCGGAGCCGGACAGCGATCCGAAGAAGATCGTCGTGATGGGCGAGGAGCTGCTCGCCTTCCGCGACACGAGAGGCGTGGTCGGCGTCATCGACCAGTACTGCCCGCATCGCGGCGCCAATCTCTGGCTCGGCCGCAACGAGGAATGCGGCATCCGCTGCGTCTATCACGGCTGGAAGTTCGACACCGACGGCCGCTGCGTCGACATGCCGACCTCGTATCCCGACCTCAACGCAAAGGACCTGATCCGGATCAAGTCCTATCCGGTGCGTGAATGGGGCGACATGATCTGGGCCTATATGGGCCCGGCCGATCAGATGCCCGAGCTGCCGGCGCTGGAGATGGCGCTGCTGCCGGCCTCGCACCGCTTCGTCACCAAGAAGTGGCAGGACTGCAACTGGGTGCAGGCGGTGGAAGGCTCGATCGACACCGCGCATTTCACCTTCGCACACCTCTCCTTCGAGAAGGAGGAGAACGAGATCCTCGACATCAAGAAGCATTTCGTGAACCCGCTGACGCGGGTCGCGACCGATCACATGCGCTGGATCGCCGAGGATCCGCGCCCCGTCATCAAGATCAATCCGCATGAGGCCGGCCTCACGGTGGCGGGCGGACGGCTCACCGGCAGCGACAACATCTACTGGCGCATCGCCCAGTTCCTGATGCCGTTCCACAGCTACGCGCCGAGCTCGATGCCGGGCGAGAACATGTTCGGCCAGACCTTCGTGCCGGTCACCGACACCAATTGCTGGATTTACACCTATGCGTGGAATCCCCATCGGCCGCTGACCGATGCCGAGCGCGAAGGCTACGCCAACGGCAACGGCGTGATGGCTGTCGTCGACGAGAACTACGTGCCGCTGCGCAACAAGGCCAACGACTATCTGATCGACCGCAAGCTGCAGCGGACCAAAAGCTACACCGGCATCAAGGGCGTCTCCGAGCAGGACGCCGCGGTGCAGGACAGCCAGGGCCCGATCGCCGACCGTACCCGCGAGCATCTCGGCCCGACCGATCTCGGCATCATGCATTTCCGCAAGCTGGTCATGGAGGCGGCCCGCGCGCTGCAAAAGGGCGAGGCGCCGCCGCATGCTCAGCATCAGGACCGCTACACCGTGCGCTCCGGCGCCTGCGTCACCAGCAAGACCAAGGACCTCACCGCCGTCATGATCGAGCGGTTCGGCGACCCCGCCGGCTTCGTCGGCGGTCCCGGCCAGAACGCCGCGGCGGAATGATATCCACTGTCGTCCCGGCGAAGGCCGGGACCCATAACCACAGGGTTGCGTTGTTGAAGCGCGGCGTGGCTCCAGCCCGCAAACCAATTGGTACTTGTGGTAATGGGTCCCGGCCTTCGCCGGGACGACGGGTGGAGATACCGCGCGCTACAACGGAATCCTGCGATACTCGCGGTTCGACAGGCTCGCCTCCTCCAGATCCAGGTCGCGCTCGATCCGCCGCCTGGTCTCGTCGGTGATCTTGCCGTCGCGCAGCAGCATATGGATGAACTTGCGCTCGGAGGCGATCAGCTCCCGCGTCAGCTCGGTGCCGGTGGCGGAGACGTCGTGCGTGTCGGGATTGAGCGAGTCGGGCAGCTGGTTGATCCGGATCTCGTGCCGCGAGCGCAAGAGCTTGATGACCTCGTCGGAAAGCTCGCGGTCGTCGGTGATGGCATCGAGCGACTTCAGCGCGGCGTTCAGCGCCTCGCGCCGCGCCGCGATCTCCTGCTCGTGCTCGGCGATGTGCTCGCTGCGTCCGTCCCTGGCGAGGCCGAGCCAGCGCACCACCGGCGGCAGAGTGAGGCCGAGCCCGACCAGCGTCACGAAGATCACACCGAAGGCGACGAACAGGATCAGGTCGCGATACGGGAAGGCGTCTCCGCTCGGCAGCGTCAATGGCAGCGCCAGCGCCGCGGCGAGCGAGACCGCGCCGCGCACGCCGGTGAAGGCGACCACGAACACCGCCCGCCACGACGGCAGCGGATCGCGCTCGCTCACGCGTCGGCTGATCCAGCGCGGCAGATAGGTGCCGGGAAACACCCAGACGAAGCGCGCCACGATCACGATGACGGCGACCAGCACGGTCGCGGTGAGGATGTCGTGCAGCGGGAACGACTTCGACTTCTCGTACAGCGAACGCATCTGGAAGCCGGTCAAGAGGAACAGCAGGCCCTCGATCAGATAGATGATCAGGTCCCAGAAGAAGATGCCCTGCAGGCGCGTCGCGGCCGAGATCAGCAGCGGCCCGTTCCAGCTCATGTAGAGGCCGCAGGCGACGGTCGCGATCACGCCGCTGCCGCCGAAATGCTCCGGGATCCAGTAGGCGAGGTAGGGCGTGATCAGCGACAGCGTGATCTCGACCTGCGGATCCCTGGCGCGGCGGCGGGCGCGCAGGCTGAGCCAGCCGACCGCGGTGCCGAACGCGATCTCGCCGGCGACGATGACGAGGAAAGTGCCGGTCGCCTTCGGCAGCGAGAACAGCCCGGTGGTGATCGCGGCGAGCGCGAAGCGGTAGAGAATCAGCGCGGTCGCGTCATTGGCGAGCCCTTCGCCCTCGAGCACCACCAGGATGCGGCGGGGCATGCCGAGCCTGCGGGCGATCGCCAGCGGCGCGACCACGTCGGGCGGCGCGACGATGGCGCCGAGCAGGAAGCCGATGCTCCAGGGCAGGCCGATCAGATAATGGGTCGCGGCCGCGACCATGAAGGCGGTGAAGATCACGCAGCCGACCGACAGCAGGATGATCGGCCGTAGATTGGCCTTGAACTCGCGCCAGCTCATCGCGACGCTCGCCGAATAGATCAGCGGCGGCAGCACCACCAGCAGCACCAGCTCGGGCGGTAGTTCCAGCGACGGCATGCCCGGCACGAAGGCGAGCACGATGCCGACCAGCAGCAGCAGGATCGCGGGCGCGATATCGGTCCGCCGCGCCACCAGGGCGGTTCCCGCCAGCACGCCGAGCAAAGTGAGAAAAATCTGAAACTTGGCTTCCATAACGGGCTCAATTCGCCCGGAAACCAGCGCCAGTCAATGCGGTCCGGCCGGAGCCGGACCGCAGGGGGCGCGTCACAAAGCCGTCGCGGGCGCGCCGCGCCCGGTCGATCAATCCCTGAGGTCGTAGCGGTACGACTTCGAGACGATCTGCCAGCCGTCGGCGAGCTTCATCGCCACCAGATAGTCGGTGAAATAGCGCGGCGGCAGCTGGCAGCGCACCTTGATGAAGGCGGTGTTGTCGTCGGAGCGGTCGATGGTGACGATAAAATCCTCGCGCGGCTTGCCTTCGGCCTTCGCCGAGGTGCGCTTGCGCACCAAGGCAAGCCAGTCCGGCACGGTCAGGACCTTCAGCTCGCCCTTCTCCACCCAGCGCAAATCGGCGCTCGGATGAAAAGCCTCGGCGAGCTTGTCGGCATTGCTCTCGTAGAGACCGTCGAAATAGGTTTGCACGACGCTTTCGACGCTGGATCGATCTTGGCTCATTGGTTGGTCCTCCCGGCAGGATTGGATCGGCTGGAGCGTTTTCGAGCGAAGCGGGTGCCGGTTCGCGTGGAGAAAACGCGTCAGGCTCGAATCTAGAGCCCCCGTTCCGATTCAATCGGAACGGAAAGGGCTCCAGGATTTAGCCATGAACCGCTAGATTGCGCCATGGCCGGCGACAAAATTCTGCGTGAGGGACGAGTTGTGACCGCATCTGCAAATTCGAACGAACATATCCTGACCGGCGAATGCTTCTGCCGCGACGTGCGCTACGAGGTGGCCGACGCGTTTGCCTATGCGCTCAATTGTCACTGCTCGAACTGCCGGCGCACCACGGGATCGGCGTTCAAGCCGTTCGCGGGAATCGCGCGCGACAAATTCACCGTGGTCGGCGGCGCTGACGGGCTCCTGATCTATGGCGATGAGCGCACCCACGACGCGCATTGCGGCCGCTGCGGCTCGCTGCTCTATTCGCTGGTCCGTGACGGCGCCTATGTCCATGTTGCGATGGGCACGCTGCGCGATGCGCCGGCGATCCGGCCGACCGCCCATATCTTCGTCGGCTCCAAGGCGCCGTGGTACGCGATATCGGACGATCTGCCGCAATATCAGGAGCACGTGACGCAAGGCGGGGAATAAATTCGCACGACGTCATCGGCGTGCTGCTTGTAGCCCTTGCCGACCGCCCTGCGCACGGCATCTCATCATGCCGCGCAGCTAGATTGCGCTCGCGGCGATGTTCACCATCAGGGCGAGCAGCGCGGTGTTGAACACGAACGAGATGATGCCGTGCACGGTCGCGGTGCGGCGGATGATCTTGTCGGTGATGCCGACGTCTGAGACCTGCGCGGTCATGCCGATCACGAACGAGAAGTAGACGAAGTCCCAGTAATCGGCGTCGGCATGTTCGTCGCCGCTCGGAAACTGCAGGCCGCCGGGCGTCTTGCCGCGGTAATACTCATGGGCGTAGTGCAGCGCGAACGCGGTGTGCACCACGGCCCATGACAGCGTGATGGTGACGATTGCCAGCGCCAGTCCGGCCGGGCTGCCCTTCGATGCGCCGAGCTCGAACACGATGGCGGCGAGGCTCGCCAGCGCGCCGAACGCGGTCAGCAGCAGGATCAGGAAACGGCCGTCGTCCTGCAGGATGGCGCTTCGCTTGATATGGGCGACGCCACAGCGCAGCATCATCACATAGGCCAGCACGAGATACAGCGCGGCGAAGGCATCCCAGCCCGCGAGCAGGCGCGTGACGATGCGCGCTGCTCCCGGCACCAGCAGCGCAGCCAGGATGCCGAAAGCGATCGAGCCGAAGGTGCGCGGCCGGCCCACGACGACGCGGACCGGCAGCGGCAGCTTGCGGAAGCGAACAAGGCGGTCGTCGATCTCCTTGTTCATTTCGCGCGTTGCTCTCGGCTAGTTCTTGCGCTCGGCGACGAAGCGGGCGGCCGCCCGCAGCACCTCGCCGCGGTCGCCGAATACCGACAGCGCGGCGTCGGCACGCGCCAGGAGGTCGCGCACGCGTTGCTTGGCGCCATCGATGCCGAGCTGGGTGACGAACGTGGTCTTGCCGAGCGCGGCGTCAGCGCCGGCCGGCTTGCCGAGCGCGGCGGCGTCGCCCTCGACGTCGAGCAGATCGTCGGCGATCTGGAAGGCTTCACCGAGCGCTTTGCCGTAATCGTCGAGCGCCTGGTACTCCTTTTGCGAGGACTGGCCGAGGATCGCGCCGGCGATGCAGCCGAAACGGAGCAGCGCGCCGGTCTTCATCTGCTGCAGGCGCGCGACGTCGACCGGCTCGCGGTCGCCGAAGCGGCCTTCGCCGGCAAGGTCGAGGATCTGGCCGCCGGCCATGCCGCCGACGCCGGAGGCGCGCGCCAGCGCGCGGGTCAGGAGCAGGCGGACCTGGGCGTCCTTGTGGATCGCATCGCGGGTGATGATGTCGAAGGCGATGGTGAGCAGCGCGTCGCCGGCGAGGATCGCGGTGGCGTCGTCATAGGCCTTGTGCAGGGTCGGGCGGCCGCGGCGCAGATCGGAATTGTCCATCGCCGGCAGATCGTCGTGGATCAGCGAGTAGCAGTGGATGCATTCCAGCGCGGCGCCGACCAGCAGCGCGGATTCGCGTGGGATGCCGAACACCGCCGCGCTCTCGACCGCGAGGAACGGCCGCAGCCGCTTGCCGCCGCCGAGGCTCGAATAGCGCATGGCCTCGATCAGCCGCTTCGGGCGCACGATTTCGTCGCTTTCGGTCGCGTCGGACAGCAGTTTGGCGAGCAGGGCTTCGGTATCCTCCGCGGTCTGGTCCAGCCGCTTGGAAAACTCTGCAGTACCGGTCGTCATTAAGAATTGCTCCAGATCGATTTTCGGCCGGACAATCGTTGATGGCATCGGCTTCGTCAATTCCCGCCCTGCGACGGAATGCGCCTTAAAAGTGCTGGAAAAACCGTGAATTATCCCGCAGACGTCGACGGCGCCGGCCGTGTTCTGGCGGGCGGGTCCCAAATCCTTCCTGGAATGGTCCTCCCCGGAAACCCTGCTTTGCGCATCGTCCGAATTTTGTTGCTGCTTTTGCTGGCCCTGCTGTTGCTGCCGTATCTGGTGGCGCCGTTCTACCGTACCGGCCATCCGGTTTCGGCGCTGATGGCCTGGCGGACCCTGCGCGGGGCCCCGGTGACGCGGCATTGGATCGATTTCGGCGCGATGTCGCCCTATCTGGCGCGGTCCGTGGTCGGCTCGGAGGATGCCCATTTCTGCAAGCATCGGGGCATCGACTGGGGCGCGCTGCGCGAGGTGCTCGACGACGCCGAGGATGGCGAGGTGGCCCGCGGCGGCTCGACCATCACCCAGCAGGTCGCCAAGAACCTGTTCCTGTGGTCCGGCCGCAGCGTGATCCGCAAGGGGCTGGAACTGCCGCTGGCGCTCTGGATCGATCTCGTGTTGCCCAAGCAGCGGATCCTGGAAATCTACCTCAATATCGCGGAAATGGGCCCGTCCGGCCAGTTCGGCGCCGAAGCCGGCGCCCAATATGCCTTCGGCCGGTCCGCCGCGGGGCTGTCAGCCCGCGAGGCCGCGCTTTTGGCGGCGATCCTGCCGAATCCGGTCAAGAGGAGCGCCCGGAACCCGGGCCCGGGGGTCCGCAGGCTGTCCGCCACCTATATGGTCCGGGCCAACTCCGTGACGCGCTGCTGGCGCGAAAATCGCGGCTCCTGAGGCCGATTTCGGGCGCTTTTTGCTGTCTCCGGCCCTAGCTTTACGCAGTGCCTTCCTCTATAAGCGCGGCCTTACCGGCATCGCAGCTTGCGCTTCGAAGCGCTGAGCCGTCCGCATTTCGGACGATGCCTCCGCAACACCCCTAGAGGACACCGTCATGGCCGTTCCCAGAAGAAAAACCTCGCCGTCGCGCCGTGGCATGCGCCGTTCGGCCGATGCGATCAAGACCCCGACCTATGTCGAGGACAAGGACTCCGGCGAACTGCGCCGTCCGCACCACCTCGACCTGAAGACCGGCATGTACAAGGGCCGTCAGGTCCTGAAGGCCAAGAAAGAGTCCTGATCGGACATTCGGTCCACGCGCCGCAGCCATGCGGCGCGGCGCCTGAATTCGGTCAACGAGTGCGGCCAAGACGGGCGCGTCCGCGGCGAGGCCAATGAGCGTCGCCGCATTGCTGGTTCTCCCTGAATAAGGCGCAAGCCCCGATGGTCGGTTTTCCGCTGCTGCTCGTTCCGCTCGCGGTCTACAACATCATCGCTTTCCTGATGCCCGGCGTGTCGTTCACGGACCCGCTGATCAGGCTGACATTGCTGTCGGGCGAGCAGTGGCAGATCACGCTCAGCGACATGCTGCTCGCCGCCGCCGTACTGCTGTTGCTGCTCGAGGTCATCAAGGGCGCGCGCCCCGGCGCGAAATATCTCACCGACCATCTGCTGTCGCTGATCGTGTTCGGCGCCGCCGCTGCCGAATTCGTGCTCTGGCCGAAATTCGGCAACTCGACCTATGGCCTGCTCACGCTGCTGGCGCTGGTCGATTTCATTTCCGGAATTGCGCTGCGCACCCGCCGCCGTGCGGTGGTCGCACCGGCGCCCAGCGCCGGCAGGGCGCACCCTGCGGCAGCTGAGGCATCGCAACCTGCACCCGTAGCGGAGCCGGCACCCCGGCCTGAGCCCGCGCCTGTCGCCGCGCCGGCGCCTGCCGCGCCGCCACCGGCCGCACCGGTCCCCTCGGCGACGTCGGTTGCGGAATCCGTGCTACTCGATCAGTCCGCGCCAAAGCCGACGGTGACCTCGCCGGATTTGCAGCCGGGCGGCCATCCGCCGTCGGACGCGCCGCAGCGCTGATATTTTCCTAGATGATCTGCCGGGTCCGCCGCGCCACGCTGCGGCGTTCGTCGACATGCGGGCCGTAAGCGCTCTGCGCGTCGGCCAATGACCCACGCCCCTGCCCGCGCGTCTGCGGTTCGTGTGCGGCGGTCGCGATCAGATGAGCCACAAACGACGGATCGGCATGCGGCAGCGGGATCTTGGGCGCCCAATGGGTGGTCGCGGCCAGCGGCACCAGCGCCGTGCTGGCCGCCGCAGCATCGCCGGTGCACTCGCCGTCGAGGATTTCCGATTGATCGATATCCGGCATCGTCTGCGACCCGTTGGAGCGTCATAGTTTGGGACGTTGCGGCCCTCCGCAACACCCCTGTGGCAAGGGTCATGCCCGCCGTCCCCAGTTCGTTCCCGGACAGTCGAAAACGTGGTTTCCAGATTATTTATCAACTTCACCTAGCGTTGGATTCGCCGGAACCACTATCTTGAGAGCGTGTAGAATCACCGGGCGCCGTCCCAAATCGAGACATGTTCGATGCCCCCTGTCCCGCCAGCTGCCAGCATCCTCGCCTCGCTCGGCCAAGCGACATTCGCCTGGGACCTCGCGAGCGATGCGATCGCCTGGAGCGACAATGTGGCGGCGGTCTTCCCGGATATCCCGGTCGCGGCGCTGGCGAGCGGCGCCGAGCTTGCAAAGCTGATCGAGCCATCGCGCTCGGTGCGATCCGATGCGCTCGGCGCGCCGGCGCCGGTACGCGGCGGGGAGGGCGTTCCCTACCGGATCGAATATGGCGTGCGGGCCGTCACCTCGGCGCCGGTGATCTGGATCGAGGAGACCGGCTGCTGGTTTGCCGGCGCCGACGGCAGGCCGGCGCGCGTGCAGGGCGTCGTCCGCATCAACAATGAGCGGCATGCCCGCGACGAGCAGCTGCTGAAGCTGTCGCGGCACGACCCGCTGACCAATGAGCTCAACCGCACCCATCTGATCGCCTCGCTCGCCGAGACGATGGAGGAGTGCGCGCGCTTCCGCTCCTCCTGCGCCTTCATGCTGATCGGCATCGATCACCTCGCGCGCGTCAACGATGCCTTTGGCTTCGATGTCGCCGACGCCGTCATCGCCGAGGTCGCGAAGCGGATTCGTGCGCGGCTGCGCAGCGGCGACATGCTCGGCCGCTTCTCCGGCAACAAGTTCGGCCTGATCCTGCGCAACTGCACCGTCGACGATACCAATGTCGCGGCCGAGCGCTTCCTCGCCGCGGTTCGCGACGAGGTGGTGCCGACCAAGTCCGGCCCGGTATCGGTGACGGTCTCGATCGGCGCCGTCACCATTCCCCGCCATGCGCGGTCGGCGGAGGAGGCGGTCAATCGCGCCCAGGAGACGCTGGACGCGGCCAAGAGCCGCCGCGCCGGATCGTTCGCGCTGTGGAAGCCGAATGTCGAGCGCGACGCCCAGCGCCGCGTCAACATCCGCGTCACCGACGAGATCGTCACCGCGCTGAACGAGCGCCGCATCGTGATCGGCTTCGAGCCCGTGGTCGATGCGCGCCTGCGGCAGCCCGCGTTCTACGAGTGCCTGGTCCGGATGGAGCAGGACGACGGCCGCGCGCTGCTCGCGCCCGATATCGTGCCGGTCGCCGAGCGGCTCGGCCTGATCCGGCTGGTCGATCACCGTGTGCTGGAGCTCGCCATCGCCGAGCTCGCTGCCGCTCCCGGCGTACAGCTCAGCCTCAACATCTCGCCCGACACCACGATGGATCCGGACTGGTGGGCCACCATCGAATCCCTGATGCGCGCGCATCCCGGCGTCGGCGAGCGGCTGATCGTCGAGATCACCGAGACGGTGGCGATCCAGGATATCGACGACGTGCGCGGCTTTGTCACGCGCCTGAAGAACTTCGGCAGCCGGATCGCGATCGACGATTTCGGCGCCGGCTACACCTCGTTCCGCAACTTGCGCAAGCTCGGCGTCGACATCGTGAAGATCGACGGCGCCTTCGTGCAGAACATCGTGCGTTCGGCCGACGACCGCGCTTTCGTGCAAACGCTGATCGATCTCGCCCGCCGCCTCGAGATCAAGACGGTCGCCGAATGGGTGCAGGACGAGGAAGCCGCCGTGATGCTGCGCGAATGGGGCTGCGACTTCATCCAGGGCCGCCTGATCGGCCTCGCCTCGCCGGACCGCCCGTGGAACGCGTCGGCGGAGAAGCCCGTGCCCGCCACGGGCTGATCTGTTCGCCAAATCAACGGTGTCGTCCCGGCGAAAGCCGGGACCCATACGCCGCAGCCTCTCGATGAAGCGATCTGGCAGACGTTTGCTTCAAACAACCGACATTTGTGGTTATGGGCCCCGGCTTTCGCCGGGGCGACGTTGGGTGAGGTGCGCGGCGCAAAGCCATGCTCGTCCTTCTTCGGCTGACCGCCACGCTTCAGGCCTTTTCTTCAGCTCTCGCCGCCGGCGAAGATGTCCTTGCGGATCACTGCATGGACGCCCCAATTGCCGTCGACCACCTGGGTGACGCCGAAGTCGACGCCGAGCGAGATCAGCGAGATGGCCTCGTCCTCGGTCAGCTTCTTCGTCGTCATCAGGAATTTGCGCATCTTGCGGAAGGCGTCGCGCAGAGCGAGGTCGACCGACGACTTCTTGTAGATCTCGGTCTGCGCGCTGGAGCCGAGCTCGTTGAGATAGTTGGCATAGCTGAAGCCGTGCACCAGCCATTCGTCCTGGGTCTCCAGCATCGGGTAGTCGAGCGCTTCCAGCGCGGTGCCGGCGAGGTCGGCCTTCTTGTGCAGGATGATCTGGAAGGTGCCGTTGAGCGAGCATTCGATCGCGGTGCCGCACAGTTCGGAATCGCCCTGCGAAGCATGGGAGTCGCCGACAGAGAGCAGCCCGCCCTCGACCGCCACCGGGTAATACATCGTGGCGCCCTTGCCGATACGCCAATTGTCGATGTTGCCGCCGGTGTAGCTCGGCGGGATCGAATCGACGAACTCGGCCTCCTTCGGCGCGAGCCCGATCACGCCGAAATGCGGACGCACCGGGATGCGCACGTTCTTCAGGATGCCGTGGTTCTCCTTGACGGTCGAATGATCGACCGGGACGCCGGGATAATCGATCGTCTTGTGCACCACGCCGGACGGATCGGTCTGCGGCGTCCAGGTGAAATTGTAGACGGCGCGCGCCCAGTTGCGCTCGCCGGTCGCGTCGACCTCGTAGATGGTGACCACCTCGCGCGGCTTCGGCTCGGTGAGCAGATCCTTGTAATGGAAGCCCCACGATGCCGCGGCGTTGCTGCCGAACGCCTTGCCGGAAAATTTCGGGTTGGCGCAGGGCCGCGGCGCGACGTCGATGATGCGCAGCTCGAGCACGTCGCCTTCCTCGGCGCCGCGCACGAACACCGGCCCGGTGCAGATATGCACCCCGAGGCCTTCGCCGGCGCCGCGTCCGAACAGCGAGGCATCCATCGGGCCGGCGCCGCGCCGGTTCACGCCCTTCTTCTCCTTGGTCCAGAGATAGACGCTCTCGACGCCGGGATCGCCCTTGACCATGCGCTCGGCATCGTCATTGGCGTGATGCGTCAGCGCCTCGATGGTGATGAAGTCGCCGGAATTGATCTCGACGCGCGGCTTCAGCGATTTGCTGAAATAGCCCCAATGCACGGTGTCGGCATTCGCTGGCAAATGGTGATAGGCGCGCTGCGCCGGCTGATGCTTCTCGGCGGCGGCCGCCATTTTCGGCGTCACCAGCGAGATGCCGCCGGCGGTCATTGCCGCGGCGCCGCCCGCCGCCGCGAAGCTTGAGCGCAGGAACGAACGGCGTTCGCGGTCGAGCGTCTCCTTGAACTGGCGATGATGCAATTCGAAGTCCGGGCAGTTCTTGTCGTCACCTGCGCACATCTTGAGCTCCTCCTTGGATCGAAAGTGCGCATGAGAGTGCATGGTGCCGCGCCGCTCCGACATGACCGGGCGCGCCCAATAATTTGTCGGCGCGCTTGCTGTCGTCGCGGCGCAAAGGCCTGTGCAACAGCGTGCAAGGCATCTGCGGCGGCCGTCTTCGCATCGCGGCATGGCCGGAGCGGTCAAGAATTTGGGCGCATTCGATCAAGTTGCACTGCGTTCGCCGCTGATAGCGCTGCCACGCGAAAGCGGCCGCTTCCGCGCGTTGCACGCAGGCTGGGCAACATGTGCCGTCGCAACACGCTTGCCGCCTGCCTGCAATCGGTGCAGGCTGCGTTCACGGCTCTGTGAGTGGAACGCTGCGGTGCTGCGGCCTGGAGGGGTGATGGTCGCGACGACCTATCGGGTTTCGGTCGATGCGATCCCGCGGCAAAACCGGCGGGAGGTCTGGCGCGAGGCGCTGGCCGGTTTGCAGCTCGATTGCGAATTGCCGGAGGCCGGCCAATTCCAGTTCGGCGAATTGACCGCGAAGCGCTCGACCAGCGGCGGCCAGCTCGCGCTGCTGCGTTCCACCGAGCAGCAGATCGTCTGCAGCGGTCATGCGGCCTCGCCGGGAATGCCGGCGCGGGTCGCCATCATCTTCCACGGATACGGCCGCGGCAGCATCACGTCCGGCCAACGCAGCTGCGAGTTTGCCGACAACGACGTCTCGGTGTGTGACCTGCAATCGCCGTGGCGGATGACCTTGCGCGAGGATTTCGAGATCCTGTTGCTCGAACTGCCACGTGAGCGGCTGCTCGGCCGGCTCGGGCATAATCGCTTGCGTTTGCCGGCCGTGCTCGGCGCGACGATCGCCGCTGCGTCCGTGCGTCCGGTGATGCGGACCCTGGGCGGCAATTTCGCGATCCTGGACAAGGCCGATCTCGTCACCGCCGAGGTCGCGGTCACCGAACTCGTCGCCGGCGCGCTGCTCGGCGAGACGCGGCTCGATGCAGAAGCGATGACGCAGGTCCAGGCCGGCCATCTGCGCCGGGTCGATGCCGCGATCGAGGCCCAGCTCGGCAATGCCGGCCTGACCATCGCCGACATCGCGCGGCAGGAAGGGCTGTCGCAACGCTATCTGCAACGGCTGTTCGAACGGCAGAACACGACGTTCTCGGCCTATGTGCGTGAGCGGCGGCTGGAACGCTGCTGCAATGATCTGATCGATCCGAACTATGCTGACCAGCGCATCGCCGAAATCAGCTACCGCTGGGGCTTCACCGATCAGGCGCATTTCAGCCGGATGTTCAGCGCGACCTACGGCACCTCGCCGCGCGACTTCCGCAAGGCGGTGCCTCGTGATGTGGAGGGCGAGCGCACGCGCGGCCGGCCGCGGCTGGCGCGTGGCACCGCAACGGTGCTGCGGCTCGCGCCAAATCTCGCGTCAAGCCCGGTTGCGCGCGAGACGGTTGCGCCGCTGGAGCCGATCGTACCGGTTGAACCGGCGGGGGCTGTGCCGGAAGGGCGGGGCGCCTCGCATCACCATCTCAAGGTGTCCAGGGAGACCGCGCATTGGGGCTATCTCAGCCGCGCCATCCCGCCCGTCATGAGCGTGCAGTCGGGCGCGGTGGTGACGATCGAGACGCTGACCCAGCATGCCTTCGATGATTACGAGCGCATGATCAAGGGTGATCCCGGCGCGGAGAGCGTGTTTCGCTGGACCGCCGAGGGCAAGTCGGTCGAACGGCGCGGCGCCGGTCCGATGGACGGTTCGATCTTCGGCCGCGGCGCCGGCGAAGGGTTCGGCGTGCACATCTGCACCGGGCCGATCTATGTCTGCGGTGCGGAGCCGGGCGATGTACTCGAGGTGCAGATCCTCGACATCTGGCCGCGGCCATCAGCCAATCCGGCCTACGCCGGCAAGTCGTTCGGCAGCAATGCCGCGGCCTGGTGGGGCTTTCAGTACAACGATCTGATCGATCCGCCGGCCAAGCGCGAGACCATCACGATCTTCGAGACCGATGCGCAGGCCGAGTGGGCCCACGCCGTCTATTCCTACCGCTGGACGCCGCAGACCGATCCGTTCGGCGTGCGCCACGAGACGATGGATTATCCCGGTGTGCCGGTCGATCACGCCACCGTCGAGAAACAGCCCGGCGTGCTCGCCGGCGTACGGATTCCGGCGCGGCTGCATTTCGGCTTTATGGCGGTGGCGCCGCGCGAATCCGACATCATCGATTCGATTCCGCCCGGCTATTTCGGCGGCAATGTCGACAATTGGCGCGCTACTAAGGGCACCACGCTCTATCTGCCGGTCGCAGTATCAGGCGCGCTGTTCTCGATCGGCGATCCGCATTTCGCGCAAGGCGATGGCGAGGTCAACGGCACCGCGCTCGAGCTTTCGCTCACCGGCCAGTTTCGCTTCATCCTGCACAAGAGCGGCAGGGCGACCAAGCCGCATGTCGAAGGGCTGGCGCATCCGCTTTTGGAAACGCCGGAGGAGTGGATCCTGCATGGCTTCAGCTACGGCAATTATCTGCGCGAGCTCGGGCGCAACGCGCAGTCGGAGATCTACCAGCGCTCGTCGGTCGATCTGGCGCTGCGCAATGCGTTCCGGGCGACGCGCAAATTCCTGATGGAGTGCTACTGTCTCAGCGAGGACGAGGCGCTGGCGCTGATCTCGCTCGGCGTCGATTTCGGCGTCACGCAGGTTGCCGACGGCAATTGGGGCGTGCACGCGATCGTCCGCAAGAGCATGCTTCCCGGGGCAAGCGGCGCCTGACGCCGGCAGAGTTGCCGCCGTCAGGATTGCGCGAAACGATAGCGGCCGGTGCGTCCGGCCGATCGGCGATAAGGACCTACTCGTCCTTCTTCGTCGGCTGCGACATGCGCTCGAGGCGTTCCTGCATGTCCTTCATCTGGCGGCGAAGATCGTCGATGTTGCCGTCATCGGGCGTGGGCTCCGGCGCCTTGTCGGCCTCGCCGCCACCGCGTTGCGGCACGAACGGCTTGAACATCGAGAAGGTCTGCTGGAACAGCTCCATGTTGCGGCGGACCTGTTCTTCCAGCGGCGCAAACGGTGTGCCGCTCAGCGCGCCCGCGATCTGCTTGCGGAATTTTTCCTGTTCCTTGGTCAGCGTCTCGATCGACTGTTCGAGATACTTCGGCACCACCATCTGCATGCTGTCGCCGTAGAAGCGGATCAGCTGGCGCAGGAAAGTGGTCGGCAGCAGGTTCTGCCCGGCCTTGTTTTCCTGTTCGAAGATGATTTGCGCGAGCACGGAGCGGGTGATGTCGTCGCCGGTCTTGGCGTCATAGACGAGGAAATCCTCGCCTTCCTTCACCATCGCCGCGAGATCCTCGAGCGTGACATAGGTGCTCGTCCCGGTATTATAGAGCCGCCGGTTCGCGTATTTCTTGATCGTGGTCGGTTGTTCAGATTTTGCCATGGGCTCTCACTTCAACACCGAAGAACCTGGAACCCCACGGCATCGCCGCAGGGCAAAATGCAACGCATCGCAGCAAAGGTAAGCATTTTCAAAGCGGTTCGGCTACAGTTTTGTGCTGTGCGGTTAATTCCAAAGCATAGGATTTGCTCAGGAAAGTGCCAAGGGCGTCATTTTGAGTGCGTCGCGGCGCGATTTGCCCGACAGTGCGATTGACATGTCTCAACGAGGTTTACAGGATAGCCGTCAAGAGACAGGCCCGCCAAATCGGCCGCCCGCCGTCGAGAAACCCAGCTACAACCCATAGGAGATGTCCATGTCAGACGATGTCGTCATCGTCAGCGCCGCCCGCACCCCCGTCGGTAGCTTCAACGGCGCTTTCGCCACCACGCCGGCCCATGACCTCGGGGCCATCGCCATCAAGGCGGCGCTGGAGCGTGCCGGCGTCGAGGGCGGTCAGGTCTCCGAAGTCATCATGGGCCAGATCCTCACCGCCGCGCAGGGCCAGAACCCGGCCCGCCAGGCCTCGATCGCGGCCGGCATCCCGGTGGAAAGCCCGGCCTGGGGCGTCAACCAGCTCTGCGGCTCGGGCCTGCGCACCGTGGCGCTCGGCTACCAGGCGCTGCTCAACGGTGATTCCTCGATCGTCGTCGCGGGTGGCCAGGAATCCATGAGCATGGCCCCGCACGCGCAATATCTGCGTGGCGGCGTCAAGATGGGCGGCCTCGAGCTGATCGACACCATGATCAAGGACGGGCTGTGGGATGCCTTCAACGGCTACCACATGGGCAACACCGCCGAGAACGTCGCCAAGCAGTACCAGATCACCCGGTCGCAGCAGGACGAGTTCGCGGTCGGTTCGCAGAACAAGGCCGAGGCGGCGCAGAAGGCCGGCAAGTTCAAGGACGAGATCGTCCCGGTCACCATCAAGTCCCGCAAGGGCGATATCGTGGTCGACGCCGACGAGTATCCGCGCCATGGCGCCACGCTCGACGCGATGGCCAAGCTCCGCGCGGCCTTCGAGAAGGACGGTACCGTGACCGCCGGCAACGCCTCGGGCATCAATGACGGCGCCGCCGCCGTCGTGCTGATGACCGCCAAGGAAGCCGCCAAGCAGGGCAAGAAGGTGCTGGCCCGCATCGTGTCGTGGGGCCAGGCCGGCGTCGACCCCAAGATCATGGGCACCGGCCCGATCCCCGCTTCGCGCGCCGCGCTGAAGAAGGCCGGCTGGAACATCGCCGACCTCGACCTGATCGAGGCCAACGAGGCGTTCGCCGCGCAGGCCTGCGCGGTGAACAAGGACCTCGGCTGGGATCCGGCCAAAGTCAACGTCAATGGCGGCGCGATCGCGATCGGCCATCCGGTCGGCGCGTCGGGTGCGCGCGTGCTGGTGACGCTGCTGCACGAGATGCAGAAGCGCGATGCCAAGAAGGGCCTCGCGACGCTGTGCATCGGCGGCGGCATGGGCATCGCTATGTGCGTTGCACGCGACTGAACAAAAGGCAGCGAGGCCGGTTAGGTGATGAAAAGATCATCTGTCAACCGCGAAGCGAGCTGATAAATAAGATGCCCGGCTTTGCGCCGGGCATTTTTGTTTCGAGGGGTTGTGAGTGCGTAGGCCGGAGTTATCCGGTTATAAAAGACGGCCAAGGAGGAAACGGACATGGCACGTGTTGCATTGGTGACGGGCGGAACGCGCGGTATTGGAGCTGCGATCAGCAAGGCGCTGAAAGCGGCGGGCTACAATGTGGCGGCAAGCTACGCCGGCAATGACGCCGCGGCGGAGAAGTTCAAGGCGGAGAGCGGGATTCCGGTCTACAAGTGGGACGTCGCTTCGTTTGACGCCTGCGCGGCCGGCGTCAAGCAGGTCGAGGCCGATCTCGGCCCGGTCGACGTGCTCGTCAACAATGCCGGCATCACCAAGGATACCGCGTTCCACAAGATGACGGTCGAGCAGTGGAATGCCGTGATCAACACCAACCTCGGCTCGCTGTTCAACATGACGCGCCAGGTGATCGAGGGCATGCGCGCCCGCAAGTTCGGCCGCGTCATCTCGATCTCCTCCATCAACGGCCAGAAGGGCCAGTTCGGCCAGGTCAACTACTCGGCGGCCAAGGCCGGCGACATCGGCTTCACCAAGGCGCTGGCGCTGGAGAACGCCAAGGGCGGCATCACCGTCAACGTGATCTGCCCCGGCTATATCAATACCGAGATGGTGCAGGCGGTGCCGAAGGACGTGCTCGAGAAGAACGTGATCCCGCAGATTCCGGTCGCCCGGCTCGGCGAACCCGAGGAGATCGCGCGGGCCGTGGTCTTCCTCGCCGCCGACGATGCCGGCTTCATCACCGGCTCGACGCTGACCGTCAACGGCGGCCAGTATCACGCCTGACGCGAGCAGCGTCGCCGCGTCGCAGGCGCGCACAATCAAGTAGCGAATGCCCGGCCTTGTGCCGGGCATTTTCGTCTTTACAACGCAACACACGCGAAGGAAGACGTGGCCGGCCGGGACATCGGCGAGCGGCTGCAGACCGCCATCCTTTGGACAGTCATGCCCGGCCACGACGGATTGAATTGAGATGACGACCCGAACTGCCACCCTTGTCGGACTGACCGCCATCCTGATGTGGTCGCTGCTGTCGGTCATGACGGTCGCGACCGGGGCTATCCCGGCGTTCCAGCTCGCGGCCATGACCTTTGCGATCGGCGCCGCGTTCGCGTTCGCGAGCTTCCTGTTGCGTCCGTCAGCCTTCGGCGCGTTGAAGCAGCCGCTTGTCGCCTGGGTCGTCGGCGTCGGCGGGCTGTTCGGCTATCACGCGCTGTATTTCCTGGCGCTGCGCTTCGCCCCGCCGGCTGAGGCCGGCCTGCTCAATTATCTCTGGCCGCTATTGATCGTGCTGTTCTCGTCGCTGCTGCCGGGCGAGCGGCTTGCGGTGCATCACATCGTCGGCGCGCTGCTCGGGCTCGCCGGCACCGTGCTGCTGTTCGCCGGCAACACCGGCGCCTTCACAAAAGAGCAGATTCCAGGCTTCGCGGCCGCCTTTGTCGCGGCGTTCGTCTGGGCGTCCTATTCGGTGATGTCGCGCCGGCTCAAGGCGGTGCCGACCGATGCGGTGGCAGGCTTCTGCCTCGCGACCGCCGTGCTTGCGGCGCTCGTGCACATGATGGTGGAGACGACGGTGTGGCCCGCGACGCCGCTGCAATGGCTCGCCGTCGTCGCGCTCGGCATCGGTCCGGTGGGGGCCGCGTTCTTCGCCTGGGATATCGGCATGAAGCGCGGCGACATCCGCGTGCTCGGTGCCGCCTCCTATGCGACGCCGCTGCTCTCGACCGCGTTCCTGATCGCAGCGGGCTTCGCCAAGCCCAGCGCCAATATTGCCATCGCCGCGATCCTGATCGCCGGCGGCGGGTTGATCGCGGCAAAGGATATGGTGCTGAGAAAAAGAACGTAGGATGGGTAGAGCGCAGCGAAACCCATCATCTTGCCGCCGGGACAGGAGTTGATGGGTTTCGCTGCGCTCTACCCATCCTACGAAGAAGGTTGTTGCTACTGCTTCACCGTCACCCTGAGAGCCTGACTGAAAAATGGGTGAGTGATCTCAGTGGGGTGTGATTCCATCGGATTTGCAAAGATTCGAGGGAGAGCACGATGCCCTGGACCAAGATCACTCGGGAGCAATATCGGCGGGACGATCTGCGTTATGCAAGCGATATGACCGATGCGGAGTGGGCGCTGATCAGACGCCTGTTGCCGCGAGCGAACCGGCGCGGCCGGCCGCGTAAGACGGAGCTGCGTCGTGTGATCGAAGCGATCCTCTATATCGTTTCGACCGGCTGCCAGTGGCGGGCGTTGCCGCAGGAGTTCCCGCCCTATTCGACGGTGCAGGGCTATTTTTATAGATGGCGGGATACAGGCCGGTGGCAGAGGATTGTCAGCGTGCTTGTCCGACGGGCGCGAAAAAAGCTTGGACGGACACCGAAGCCGACGGCAGCCGTGATCGACAGTCAAAGTGCGCCAACCACGCAAGCTGGCGGACCGCGCGGCTACGATGCAGGCAAGCGCATCTACGGCCGCAAGCGGCACATTGTGACGGATACCAATGGCCTCCTCCTCGGGGTTCATGTTCATCCCGCCAACGTTCAGGACTGCCATGGCGCCGTACCGCTGCTGAAGAACGTGCGGATGAACTTCCCCCGGCTGCGCCACGTCTTTGCCGACCGGGTCTACCGCGGAAATCAACTCCTCGACGCGCTCTCAGACTGCGGTCCATGGACTGTCGAGATCGTCGAGCGGCCTCAAGGCGTCAAAGGCTTCCAGCTTCTGCCGAGGCGGTGGGTGGTTGAACGCACATTCGCTTGGTTCGGCAGATGCCGCCGCCTCGCCAAGGACTTCGAGGCGACGGTGGCAACCGAAGCTGCCTGGCTGCTGATTGCACACATCAGGCTCCTGACCCGCAGACTCGCGGCTGCAGCTAAGGTTGGGTGATTTATGAGTCAGACTCTGAGGAGGCCGCAACGCGGCCGTCTCGAAGGGTCGACGGCCCCGCCTGTGGCCGATTCATCCTTCGAGGCTCGCGCGGCTCGCACCTCAGGACGACGGGGAAAGATCCTGCGACGCCGGCTCCCAGCCCTTTGGCGCCAGCTCGAATTTCGCGAACTCGAAGCCCGGCGCGACCGTGCAGCCGACCAGCGTCCAGTCGCCGTTGCTTTCGGCGGCCTGCCATGCGTCTGCCGGCACGATCGCCTGCGGCTGCTCGCCGCGCGCCACATCCGGCCCGAGCGTGATCGAATGTGGGCCGCCGTCCTCCGCAATCCGCAGCGTCAGCGGCGCGCCGGCGTAATAGTGCCACATCTCGACCGCGTCGATGCGATGCCAATGCGAGCGCTCGCCGCGCGCCAGCAGGAAATAGATCGCGGTCGAATGCGCGCGGCCATTGGCGTCGCAGCGCGCGTCGCGAAACGTCTCGCGATAATGTCCGCCTTCGGGATGCGGCTGCAGCGCGAGCTGCGCGATGATGTCGGCAGCCGAGAGGTCGGCCATCACGACTTGTTCTTGCGCTCGCGGAGCTCGCCGAACACCAGCGCCGGGTCGGCGCCCTTCATGTGCAGCTTCGCCGCCACCGCGGGCTCGTCGGCGCGCAGGAACACGTTGGCCTTCTTCTCGTCGCCGAGCAGCACCGGAATCGTCGGCTTGTTCTCGGCGCGCAGTTTTGTGACCTCTGCTGCGCGCGCCTGCAGGGCCGCATTGTCGGGCTCGATGGTGAGCGCGAACTTCACATTCGCCGCGGTATATTCATGGCCGCAATAGAGACGGAAATCGTCCGGCAGCGAGCGCAGCTTCAGCAGCGAGTCCCACATCATGGGGTAGGTGCCCTCGAACACCCGGCCGCAGCCGATCGAGAACAGCGTATCGGCGGCAAACACCGCCTTCTCGCCGTCGAACACATAGGAGATGTGATCGAGCGTATGGCCGGGCGTCTCGACCACGCGTGCGAGCAGGCTGCCGACCTTGATGACATCGGCATTGGCGGCGCGCAGATCGACATTGACGATCTTGGCCGACTGGTCGTGCGGGGCGACGACGCGGCAGCCGTATTTCTGCTTCAGCTCGGCGACGCCGCCGACATGGTCGCCATGGTGATGGGTGATCAGGATATCGGTCAGCGTCCAGCCTTCGCGCTCCAGCGCCTTGATGATCGGGCCGGCTTCCGGCGCGTCGATCGACGCGGTCGCCTTGGTCGCGGGATCGTGGATCAAATACCCGAAATTGTCGGTGAGGCAGCTGAAAGTGCGAATTTCGGCGGTCATGATATCTCCACGAACAAACGGGACGGACATTTCAGAGCATGATGTTTTCGAAAAACCGGTGTCGATCTCTCCGGGTCATGCTTTTAACGCGCCCAATATAGGGGTGAAATATGGCGTTAACGCTCCGGCGGCAATGCAATTTTCGGCGCACCCGGGCAGCAGGGGGCGTGTTAGGCTAAACACCATGGACGTCATCGACCTGCGCGACTTCTATTCGCAGCGCCTCGGCATCGTGGCGCGGCAACTGATCAACCGGGGTATCCGCGCGCGGTGGCCGAACGCGGAAGGCCAGCGCGTGCTCGGCCTCGGCTATCCGACCCCCTATCTCGGCCTGTTCCGTGAGTCCTGCGAGCGCTGCATTGCCTTCATGCCGGCGGCCCAGGGCGTGCTGAAATGGCCGACCGGCCGGCCGGCGCTGGCCACCCTGATCGACGAATTCTCGATGCCGCTGCCGGATGCCGCGGTCGACCGCGTGCTGCTGGTGCACGCGCTGGAGATGTCCGATGACCCGGAGCGGTTGCTGCGCGAGGTGTGGCGGGTGCTCTCGCCCTCGGGGCGGCTGATCGCGATCATCCCGAATCGCCGCGGCGTCTGGACGCGCACCGACGCCACGCCGTTCGGCCATGGCCGGCCCTATTCGCGGGCGCAGATCACGCAGCTGTTGCGGCAGACCTGGTTCACGCCGTCGTCGTGGGGCGAGGCGTTGTTCATGCCGCCGGTGCAGGGCAGCTGGTTCCTGCGCTCAGCGATGGCGTGGGAGCGGGTCGGCGCGGCGCTGTCGATGCCGTTCGCCGGCGTGCATATCGTGGAGGCGACCAAGCAGGTCTATCGCGCGATTCCCGCGCGCCGCGAGCGCACGCAGCTGATCCCGTCATTGCGTCCGGTGCTGGTGCCGTCCTCGACGGCGACGCGCAAATCGACTCACGCAGAGTCGTAACACGACCCGAGGCGTGACGCGGACAATTCACCCTCCCCGTGAAGGGAGGGTGACAGATTTTCAGGATTACTCGTTGCCCGGATTGAAGTCGTCGCTCGGCGCGGGCTGCGCCGCCATGTCGGGGCGGGGTCCGTGCGGACGGCGGCGGCGGCGCGGAAAGCGCTCGCTCCGTTCGCCGCGTTCTGCGCCGCCATTATTGCCTTCATAGGCGCCGTTGACCTGTGGCTGCGCGCCGCCGGTGATGAACGAGGGCAGGCGATCGACGCCGCCGGCATCGGCCATCGCGGGCTGCGGCTGGTTCTGCGGTTGCGGCTGATATTGCGGCTGCGGACGATGCTCGCGCTCGCGGTGCTCACGCGGCTGCTGGTCGCGCTCGCGATGCTCGCGCGGCTGCTGCTGCTCGCGCTGGTACGGCTGCTGGCCGTTGTCGCGCATGAAAGGTTGCTGCTGCTGCGGCACGAAGCCCGGCTCCTGGCCGAAGCTCGAATAGCCGTCGCTGTCGTCGTCGCCGTCTTCGGTCGGGGTGACCTCGGCGTCGGGGCGCGGCGGCTGCTGATTCTGCCGGAACTGCTCCTGCGCGGCCGCGATGATCCGGTAGTAGTGCTCGGCGTGCTGGTAGTAGTTTTCAGCGGCCACCGGATCGCCGGAGGAGCGCGCATCGCGCGCAAGCTGAACGTATTTCTCGGCCACGTGGGAGGCCGTGCCGCGGATCTTGATGTCAGGTCCGTTCGATTCGTACACCCGTGTCAGGGGATTCTGGCCGCGCCGGTTATTGTTGTTGTTATTGTTGTTGTTATTCCGGTTGCGCATCCGCTTGTTGTTCTGACCGTTTCTCATCTGTCGCCTTTTATTCCAGCCCTGAAGTTATTGCAGTCCACAGTCCGATTTCTCAGCAGTCCGATTTCTCAGAAGTCCGATTCCCAGAGTCCGATTCGGCGCGCGCCTAGGCACACGGAATCGCAATACCGTTCGAAGTGGTTTCGATGTCGCCGACCATCTCGTTCAGCAAAGTCGCGTGCAGCAAAGACGCGTTCCCCAACCGCCGGCAATCGCGCCAGCGACCAAATCATTCCGCCCGTTGAGACAGGCTCAGTTCTCGTGCGTAAGTCTTCAAGCGCAATAACAGGCTTTCGTTCGCTTGGCGGTCGAGAGCAGCACAGCTTCGGCTATTGCGCTCTATATGACCTGCGTTCCTGGAACCTTTCGATCGGCGGGCTCTGCTGAACCCTGGTCATCACCCGTAACGGATTACGGGGCCAGCACCGATGTTGTGCCCGGAACGTAGTCGTTCCCGGGGGATAATCCAAGAGGTTTTTTTTCGTTCCAATAGGACTTTATCGGGGCAGCCGGCGGGCGGAAACGGCCCTCGGGATGCCCCCCAGATCGGCCTTTGGCGGCCCCGTTGGGGATAACCCGGATGCCGTCATCAGCGCTTCAACGTCGCCGCTCTGACCCTGTCCGACTTCCACAACCAGAAATCCTCCTGAGGTCAAAAGACCCGCAGATTGCGAAATCAGCGCGCGGTAGGCGTCGAGCCCGTCGGCACCGCCGTCGAGCGCCGCGCGCGGATCATGCGCGCGCACCTCGATGTCGAGTCCGGCGACGTCGGCCGAGGGGATGTACGGCGGATTGGACACGATCAGCTCGAACGCGCCGACGAGCCCGCGGCCGTAGTCGCACTCGATCCATGTCGTGCGATCGGCGAATCCGAGCGCGGTGGCGTTGCGGCTCGCGGTCTGCAGCGCCTCCGTCGAGATGTCGGTGGCGAAGCCATGCGCGTTCGGCAGTTCCGAGAGCAGCGCCAGCAGGATCGCGCCAGAACCGGTGCCGAGATCGGCGATCCGCAAGGCGCGCTCGGCCACCCCGTCGGCGCGCAGCAGTTCGAGCGCGCGCTCGACCACCGTCTCGGTGTCCGGGCGCGGCACCAGCGTCGCGGCGGACAGGTGCAGCGGCAGTCCCCAGAACTCCTTGACGCCGAGGATGCGCGCGATCGGTTCGCCGGCGAGGCGGCGCTGCGCGAGGCGCTCGAGGTGATCCGCCTCGTCTCTCGTCAGCGCGCGCTTCGCGCCGGTGACCATGCCGGTCAGATCGAGCCCCAGCGCGGCGCCGACCAGCAGTCGCGCATCGAGCTCGGCGGCGTCGCTGCCGGCCGCCTTGAGGCGGGCGGCGAGGCTGCGCCTGATGCGCTCGACGGTCTGGCCATGTCCTGCGGGTTCGCTCATCGCGCGTTGTTAGCCGATGGTCGATGCGGCGTCGATATCACTTGCGCCCCGTGCGGGCGGCGCGCACGGTCGAAACCTCAACCCATCGATCCGGAACGCGCGACCATGACGGGCTATGACGATCAGAACATCTTCGCCAGGATCCTGCGCGGCGAGATCCCGAGCTTCAAGGTCTACGAGACCGACCGGACCTTTGCCTTTCTCGACATCATGCCGCGATCGCCGGGACATACCCTGGTGATTCCGAAGGCACCCGCGCGCGGCATCCTCGACATCGCCGAAGACGACCTCGCCGAGGTGGCGCGGTCGGCCAAGCGCATCGCCGTCGCCGCGATGAAGGCGTTTGCGGCCGACGGCATCATCATCCAGCAGTTCAGCGAGCCCGCCAGCGGCCAGGTGGTGTTTCACCTGCACATGCATGTGATGCCGGTGAAGGCCGGCGTCGCGCTGCTGCCGGCGCAGACCGTCAAGGCGGAGATGGATGTGCTCGCCGATCACGCCAGGCGGATGATCGCGGCGCTGCGTGGGTGAGCGGGTGGCCCGGTCCGACGCGGGAATGCCGTAATCCCTATCCCGAGAGGCCATGCGCAATATCGAGTTCGTCATTGCGAGGAGCTCGCGACAAAATTTGCAAAGCAATTTTGCGCTGTAGCGACGAAGCAATCCATCCATCCGCGCATGCGGACCGATGGATTGCTTCGCGGAGCCTGTCATCGGGCGCGCGTTCGCGCGACCCGTTGGCTCGCAATGACGGCGGAGAAAGTGACGCGCCCTAAACCCCGAGATAGCGCTGCAGGACATCGGGCTGCGCCTTGATCTCCTGCGCCGGCCCTTCATGGACGATGTGTCCGTTGTTGATGATGTAGATGCGCTGCGCCAGCGCGAGCGTCGCGGCGAGGTTCTGCTCCACCAGCACGATGGTCTGTCCGGCCTCGGCGAGGTCGCGGCACGCCTTCATCAGGTCGCGCACGATCACCGGCGCCAGTCCCTCGAACGGCTCGTCGAGCAGGATGATCTTGGGATCGCGCACAAGGGCGCGCGCGATCGCCAGCATCTGCTGCTCGCCGCCGGACAGGTCGGTGCCGCGATTGCTCCGCCGCTCGCGGAGCCGCGGGAACATCTCGTAGATGCGGTCGAGCGGCCAGCGCTGCGAGGCGGTCAGGCCGGCGATCACAAGGTTCTCCTCGACGCTCAGGCTGCCGAAGATACGGCGCTCCTCATGGACCAGCTGCATGCCGGCCTGCGCGATCTTGTGACTCTTCCGGCCGGAAATCTCGACGCCGTCGAACATCACCGAGCCGCGGCGCGGGGTCACGACGCCCATCAGGCTCTTCAGCGTCGTGCTCTTGCCGGCGCCGTTACGCCCGAGCAGCGCCACCACCTCGTTGCGCTCGACGCGCATCGAGACGTTGAACAGGATGTGGGAATCCCCGTAATAGCTGTTCAGTCCGTTGACCTCGAGCAGGCTCATGCGGCGAGCACTCCATGCACGCCGCCAAGATAGGCTTCCTGGACGGTCGAGTTGGTCTTGATCTCTTCCGGCGTTCCCTCGACCAGCACACGGCCCTCCTGCAGCACGGTGACGCGCTCGGCGAGCTCGAACAGCGCATCCATGTCATGATCGATGATGATCAAGGTGCGGCCCTGGCTGATCGACTTCAATAGCTTGACGGTCTCGACGCGCTCGCGCGGGCTCATGCCGGCGAGCGGCTCATCCAGCAGCAGCAGGCTCGGCGACGTCGCCAGCGCGAGCCCGATCTCCAGCCGCCGCTTCTCGCCATAGGCTAGCTCGGACACGGGCGTGTCCGGCCTCGAGGTCAGATTGACCAGCTCGAGTGTCTGCTGCACGCGCTCGGTCAGGCCGGGGATGCTGTCGATGCTGCGGAACAGGTCGAGCTTGAACTTGCCGCGCAGCGCCGACAGCGCCGCGATCACCAGATTCTCGCGCACCGTCAACCCGGCGAACAGCTGGTTGACCTGGTAGCTCTTGGTCAGGCCGAGCTGACAGACGTCGGTGACGTTCATGCCGGTGATGTCGCGGCCCTCGAACAGGATAGTGCCCGAAGTCGGATGCACCTCGCAGGTCAGCATCTTGAAGAAGGTCGACTTGCCGGCGCCGTTCGGGCCGATGATGCCGCGCAGCTCGCCGTGATTGACGGTGAAGTCGATGTCGCTGTTGGCGAGCAGGCCGCCATAGCGCTTGGTCAGGCCCCTGGCCTGGAGGATCGGTCCGGACGGATTGCCGCCGGCACGAGCCGCCGCCGGCTTCGGCGCGGCGGGCGCCGTGGCGTGCCGCTCGCTTGCCACGGCGACGACCTCGGGTGCGCTCTCCTCCGGCTCCTTGGCGCCGCGCTGCCCGGTCAGGAGGCGGTACAGGTCGGCGAGGCCGCCGATGATGCCGCGGCGCAGGAAGCACACCAGCAGCACGAACACGATGCCGAGCACCAGCTTCCAGGCCGCGCCGAGCCCGAGCGCCGCCTGCAGGAAGTCCTGCAGCGACAGCCACACCGCGGCGCCGACCAGCGGCCCGAACAGCGTGCCGCGGCCGCCGATCGCGGTCTGCATCACGAGCTGGCCCGACGTATCGAAGGTGAACGCGTCGGGCGGCATGAAGGCCTGCAGCACGCCGAGCAGCCCGCCGGCAAAGCCGGCATAGGCGGCGGCGATCACGAAGGCGGTGAGCTTGTAGCCGTGGATGTTGTGGCCGACTGCGGTGGCGCGCAGCGGATTGTCGCGGATCGCGCTGAACACGGCGCCGACCGGCGAGCGCACGATGCGCAGCGCGATCACGACGCCGATGAAGTAGCACAGCGCCAGGAACTGATAGAGCGACCAGCCGGTGGTGAAGTGCAGCGTGGTGAAGCCGAGATTGAAGCTCGGGGTCGGCACGCCCGGCAGCCCGTTCTCGCCGCCGGTGAAGTCCGACAGCGGATTGAACTCGACGAAGAAGAACACCTCGGCGATCGCCACCGTGATCATCGCGAAATAGATGCCGGTGCGGCGCAGTGCGATCAGGCCGATCAGATAGCCGGTGGCGGCGGCCGCGATCATGCCGATGACGAGCGCGAGCACGACGTAGGGAAAGCCGGCGCGCGTCAGCAGATAGGCGGCGACGAAGCCGCCGGTGCCGTAAAAGGCCGACTGGCCGAACGACAGCAGGCCGGTGAAGCCGAACAGGATGTCGAAGCCGAGGCCGAACAGGCCCCAGACCAGGATCCGGTTCACCGTGTTGGGCGCGAAGCCGAGCCACGGCAGCACGAAGGGCGCAACGATCAGTCCGGCGGCGGTCAGGAGTTCGATCAGGTATGGGCGCTGTTTAAGCATCTAAATATCCGTCGTCATTCGCGGCCCTGCGTGCCGAGCAGGCCGTGCGGTCTGAGCACCAGCACGAGCGTCATCGCCGCGAACAGCATGACGTAGGCGTAACCTGGGTTGAACATCGAGGTGATGCTGATGATCTCGCCGGCGATCAGCCCGCCGAGGATGGCGCCGGGAAACGAACCGACGCCGCCGATCACCACCACCACGAAGGTCTCGACCAGGATGTCGTCGCCGACACCCGGCGTCAGCGACACCACCGGCGCGTTGATGATGCCGGCGAAGCCCGCGGCCATCGCGCCGATGCCGAACACGATCATGAAGACGCGGTAGACGTTGATGCCGAGCGAATCGACCATCACCGAATCCTCGATGCCGGCGCGCACGATCATGCCGAGCCGGGTGCGGTACAGGATCAGGAACAGCGCGCCGAGCGCGACCGCGACGATGCCGACGACCGCAAGCCGGTAGGTCGGGTAGAACAGGAAGCCGAGCGAGGTGATGCCCTGCAGCAGCGCCGGCGGCGGCACCACCTGCGACTGGCTGGTGAAGATCAGCCGCACGATCTCGACGAAGCAGATGCCGAGGCCGAACGTGACCAGCAGCTGGTCCTCATGCGGGCGGTGGTAGAAGTGGCGGATGATGATCCGCTCCATCGCAATCCCGAGCACCATCACGAACAGCGAGCCCGCGATCACGGCGAGAATGAACGAGCCGGTGCAGGAATAGGCCACATATCCGGCGTAGCCGCCGATCATGAACATGGCGCCGTGGGCGAGATTGAGCACCCCGAGCGTGCCGTAGATGATCGTCAATCCGGAGCTGATCAGCGCCAGCAGCGCGCCGAGCGCCAGCCCGTTGAAAAGTTGCGAGACGAAATTTGGCCAGTTGATCATGGCGCGCGTTCACTCAGCCGTATACCTGGCCCGGTCGATGGAGGATGCGTTCCGAGAAAAGCGGCGCCGCGGGCCGGGTCGCCCCGCCCACGGCGCCGAGTCTTCCCACGTTAATCAGGTGTAGTCGCCGAGATGGCAGCCGAACGCATCCGGCTTCTGCATCAAGCCGTCGCCGGGGACGATCTCGATCACCTCGTAATAGTCCTCCTTGTTCTTCATCTCCTTTTCCATCTTGCCGCGGACGATGACGACGGGGCGGACGCACTGGTGATCCTCGGGGCGATAGTGGACGTCGCCGACCAGCGAAGGCAGCGTCTCGCCCTTCTCATAGGCCTTGATGACGTCGGGCGGATAGAAACTGCCGGCTTCCTCGACCATGCGGGCCCAGTGCGCGAAGCTGACATAGGCGTTCTCGGCGCCCCATTCCGGCTTGTATCCGTACTTCTTCTCGAAGGCCTCGTTGAACATCTTGGCCAGCGGATATTTGTCCTCGATGGTCCACCAATAGTCGGTCGCGGCGTAGACGCCCTGCATCAGGCCGCCGGTCTCGCGGGCGATGAACGGCACCTGGTAGGGCACCACGAGCTTCATCTTGTCGAGCACGCCGAACTGCTTGGCCTGCTGCGTCGACAGCACGGCATCGTGACCCCAGTTGACGTTGATCAGCACGTCGGCGCCGGAGTTCGCGACGTTGAGCAGATAGGACGAATAGTCCGGCGCGCCGAGCGGCGAGACCTGGTTGGTGACGGTGGTCCAGCCCGCCTGGGCGAGGTAGTCCTGCATCGACTTGGTGACGGTGTGGCCGTAGGTGTAGTCGGGCGTCAGGTAGGCGGCCTTCTTGTTCTTGCCGAACTGCTTGATCAGCACCGGCGCGATCGCCGCCGCGGCGGTCTGGCCGAAGAAGTTCTGGCGGAAGCCGTAGCGCACGCAATCCTTGCCAGTGGTGTCGTTCGAGCCGGAAATGCCGCAGACGAAGATCACCTTCTCGCGCTGCGCCAGCTTGTTCAGCGCCACCGCGACCGCGCTCGACGTGCCGCCGGTGATCATCACCGCCTTGTTCTCGGAGATGAAGCGCTGCTGCGCCTGCACGGCCTCGTTCGGCTTCGCCGCGGAATCCGCGACGCCGAACTTCAGCTCCTTGCCGAGCACGCCCTTGCTGGTCTTCGGCGAGATCTTCTTGATCAGCTCGTGGCCGCTGTTGATGTGCTCGATCGCGAGCTGATAGCCCTTGAGCTCATCCTCGCCCTGCACCGCATAGGTGCCGGTGCGCGGGACCGAGATGCCGATGAACGCCGAAGAGCCCGACGTGCCCGCGGGATAGGTTCCGATCGCCGGGTGGTCCTCGGCGAATGCCCGCGATGCGATCGAGGCCGGCAGCACGCTGCCGCCGATCAGGCCCGCGCCGGCTTGCAGCAAAGTGCGGCGCGAAACGTTCGGGGCGCTGCCCGGCCGAAAATCCTTGGTGCTCATCGCTCAGTATCCTCCAATTATATTGATTGTTGGCGCGCATGCTCACTCGTCGCCTGATCGGATCGATCGGCGGCACGATGCGCCGGCTGCGATCGAGCAGCCTGTCACAGCTACAATTCCCCACCGGCATATTTAGTCAATGTCACCTTTCGTCGAATCATATCGGCCTACGATAGAAATAATATCGTTCTACGATGTATCGAGGGTTTACCGACCGGGTGCGCGTCCTGTAAGTGAGGGAGCGATGATCCAGGAGCCTGCAAGTCGCACCGGAGATGCCGGAGAGCACGTCGTGTCCGAGCACGGTGGCGCCGGGCAATCGGGCAGCCTGAGCATCCGCGCGATCAACGTCCTGAAGGAGCTGGCGGTAGAGCTGCTCGACGAAGTGCCGCCGAAGGTGGGCTGGACGCCACCGGACGATCTGTTGCGGCTGCTCACCGCGCGCCATCTCGCGACGGCGCGGAATTGCGGACGGCAAACCATGCGCGAGATCATCGCTTGGGCCGAGACGCGCGGAATAACGATCCCGTCTCCGCATCACACCGGCAAGTCGTTGTCGGAGGTCTGGGGCGATCTGGTCGCGCGTGCCTCGGCCGGGCATCTCACCAAGAGCGAGATCACCGAGGCGCTGGAGAAATCCATTCGCCGCAGGAGCCCGCGGATTCCGGTCGCCTTCCAGATCGTGCTGCTGAAAATATTGAGCTCGACCTACGATCACTGGCCGCAGCCCTGAGCTTGCCGGCCCTGCCGCTCGATCGTCAAACCGTTGAAACATGAGTGGAAGGGCGACCGGTAGTATGGTGCGTTCGGCGCGGGCTTGATAGCGTTGCACGGCGTCTGCCGTCCGGCGGAGCGAGCCAGCAGCAGGACGATCGAATGCCGCAACCAAAGCAACGACGAGCGCTCGCCGGCGCAACCAAACGCAAGGCCGTGGCCGCGACGGTGGACTACCGGGCGCTGGCGCAGTTTCGCTACGAGTTGCGCAGGTTTCTCGCATTCAGCGAGGAGGGCGCCCGGAAGGCCGGAATGACGCCGCGGCAGCATCAGGCGCTGCTCGGCATCAAGGGTTTCGTCGATCCCGGTCCGCCGACCGTCGGCGACATCGCCCGGTTCCTGCTGATCCGGCATCACTCCGCCGTCGAACTGATGAACCGCATGGCAAAGCTCGGGCTGGTCAGCCGGCTTGCCGATCCCGACGACGCGAGGCGGGTTCAGCTCAAGCTGACGGCAAAGGGTGAGCAGAAGCTCCAGGCGGTCTCGAAGAAGAACATCGAGGAGCTGCGCCGCGTCGCGAGCCCGGCGTTGCGCCGCTTGCTGAAGTCTTCGCCGTCTTCCGGAGAGGACTGAGCGCAGCATCCGCCGGCGCAAGCGGCGGCGCGCGTCAGGCCGCGGCGCCCTGCGCGGCGAGCTGTGCCGCCTGGTGCTCGGTGGTCAGCGCGTCGATCAATTCGCCGAGCGCTTCTCCCGCGATCACCTGCGGCAGCTTGTAGAGCGTCAGGTTGATGCGGTGGTCGGTGACTCGCCCTTGCGGGAAATTATAGGTGCGGATGCGCTCGGAGCGGTCGCCGGAGCCGACCTTCTCCTTGCGGTCGGCGGAGCGCGCCGCCTCGACGCGCTGGCGCTCGGCATCGTAGATGCGCGAGCGCAGGATGTTCATCGCCGACGCCCGGTTCTTGTGCTGCGAGCGGCTGTCCTGCATCATCACGACGATGCCGGTCGGCAGATGGGTGATACGGATCGCCGATTCGGTCTTGTTGACGTGCTGGCCGCCGGCGCCGCCCGCGCGCATGGTCTCGATCCTCAAGTCGGTGTCCTTGATATCGACGTCGACGTCCTCGACCTCCGGCAGCACGGCGACCGTGGCGGCCGAGGTGTGGATGCGGCCCTGCGTCTCGGTGTCGGGCACGCGCTGCACGCGGTGCACGCCGGATTCGAATTTCAGCTTGGCGAACGCGCCGCGGCCCTGCACCTCGGCGATGATTTCCTTGTAGCCGCCGACGGTGCCTTCGCTCGCCGAGATCACCTCGACCTTCCAGCCCTGCAAGGACGCGAAGCGCTCATACATCCGGAACAGGTCGCCGGCGAACAGCGAGGCCTCGTCGCCGCCGGTGCCGGCGCGGATTTCCAGCATCACGTTGCGGTCGTCCATTGCATCCTTCGGCAACAGCGCGATCCGGATCTGCTGCTCGAGCTCGCCGAGCCGCGCCTGCAGCGTTTCCAGCTCGGCTTCCGCCATGCTGCGCATTTCGGCGTCGGTCCCGGCGTCCGCCAGCATCGCCTCGGTATCGGCGAGTTCACTACGCGCAGAACGATAGAGCTTCACTGCATCGATCAGCGGGTTGAGCTCGGCGAGCTCGCGCGTGATCTGCACATAGCGCTCGGACTTGACCTCGCCGAGCAGCTCGGCCTCGAGCGAGGCATGATGGGCGAGCAGGACGTCGAGTTTGGCTTCGGGTAGCATGGCGGTATCTCGAATTGCGGAAGGTACGGAAGGGCGGCAGCGGCGACGGCAGCGTCGCTACAAGGCCAGCCCCTCGGTTTCCGCAAACTTCGTCAGCGCCGCGCGGATCGAGACGCTGCCGACCGGCGCGTCCAGCAGCGGATTGATCATCGCTTCGGCCTTCTTGGCATCGAGGTCAAGGATCAACGCCTTGACCGGGCCGTGCGCGGTTGCCGACAATGAAAGCGAACGGTAGCCGATGGCGATCAGCGCCAGCGCGCCGATCGGCTTCGACGCCATCTCGCCGCACAGCGAGGCGGCCTTCTTCGCCGCCTTGGCCTTGCGCACGATATCGCGCAGCGCGCGCAGGATCGGCGCCGACAAAATGTCGAAGCGTTCGGAGACCTTGGCATTGCCGCGGTCGACCGCAAACAGGAACTGGAACAGATCGTTGGAGCCGACCGAGACGAAGTCGACCTTCTTCAGCAGCTCGTCGAGCTGGTAGAGCAGCGCCGGCACCTCGACCATGGTGCCGATATCGATCCGCTCGGGCAGCGAATGGCCGTGCTGGCGCAGATAGGTCAGCTCGCGCTCGACGATCGCCTTGGCCTGGTCGAACTCGGTGATGTCCGAGATCATCGGGAACATGATCTTCAGCGCGCGGCCGCCGCCGGCACGCAGCAGCGCGCGGATCTGGCCGCGCAAAAGGCCGGGACGGTCGAGGCCGAGCCGGATCGCGCGCCAGCCGAGCGCGGGATTTTCCTCGATCACGGTCTCCATATAGGGCAGCGCCTTGTCGCCGCCGATGTCGAGCGTGCGGAAGGTGACGGGCTTTGAGCCCGCGGCGTCGAGCACGGTGCGGTACAGCGCGAGCTGGTCGCTCGAGCGCGGCAGGTTCGGGCTCACCATGAATTGCAATTCGGTGCGGAACAGGCCGATGCCGGCGCTGCCGGTGTCGTCGATATGCGGCAGGTCGATGGTCAGGCCGGCATTGATCAAAAGCTCGATCGGCTGGCCGTCCTTGGTCACGCAGGCCTTGTCGCGCAGCGCCGAATATTGCGCCTGCCGGCGCGCCCGGAACCGGACGCGCTCGGCATAGGCGGATTCGATCTCGGTCGAGGGGCGGACATAGATCTCGCCGGAAATGCCGTCGACGATGATGGCATCGCCCGGATCGGCGATGCCGGGCGCGTTCGGCACCTCGCCGACCGCGGGAATGCCCAGCGCGCGCGCCACGATCGAGACGTGGGAATTCGCGGTGCCTTCCTCCAGCACCAGGCCGCGCAGCCGCTTGCGGTCATAGTCGAGCAGGGCCGCCGGACCCATCGCGCGGGCGATCAGGATGGCGTTGTCGGGCAATTGCTCGCGCGACGGCGCATGGTCCTGGCCGACCAGCTGCCGCATCAGGCGATGGCCGAGATCCTCGAGGTCGTGCAGGCGGTCGCGCAGATAGGGATCGGTCGAGCGCAGCATGCGCGCGCGGGTGTCGGACTGCACGCGTTCGACGGCCGCTTCCGCGGTGAGGCCGGTGGCGACCGCCTCATGCAGCTTGTGCGACCAGCCCTGGTCGTTGGCGAACATGCGGTAGGCTTCCAGCACCTCGCGGTGCTCGCCGCCGTCGGCGACGTCGCCGCGCTCCAGCATGCGGTCGAGATCGGCGCGCAAATTGGCGAGCGCAGTGTCGAGCCGTTTGATCTCCTTCGGCAGATCCTCGGCGATGTAGTTGGTGATCACCACGCGCGGCTCGTGCAGCACGACATGGCCGAGCGCGATGCCGTCGGAGAGCACCGCGCCGGTCTTGTGCAGCGAGTGCCGTGCGGCGGGCTCGGCGCCAGGCTGCGCCAGCGCGGCAAGCTCGCCGGAGGCGATCATCTCCGCCAGCACCATGGCGGTGGTCTGCAGCGCCTCGACTTCTTCCTCGACATAGGTGCGCTTGGCGCGGTTCTGCACCACGAGCACGCCGAGCGTGTTGCCGGCGCGCAGGATCGGCACGCCGAGGAACGAGTGGTAGGCCTCTTCGCCGGTCTCCGGGCGGTAGGCGAAGGCGGGATGGCTTTGCGCGTCGGACAGATTGAGCGGCGTCGCCTCGCTGGCGACGAGGCCGACCAGGCCTTCATGCGCACTCATCACGGTGCGGTGGACGGCGTCGCGGTTCAGACCTTCGGTGGCGTAGAGCTCGAGGGTGTTGTCGATGCGCAGCACGTAGCACGAGCAGACCTCGGCCACCATGTTGGCCGCGATCAGCACCACGATCTTGTCGAGCCGCTCCTGGGCGGAGACTTGCTCCGCCATGGTCTCGCGGAGCCGTCTCAACAGGATGCGGGGGCCTCCCGACGCGCTCCGCATGTGTTTCAGTCCCTCCCCGCGAAGCCAGCGCACCGGTGCGGCCGGCCGCTGGCGCAAAACTCGTCAAAAACAACAATTTTAGTCATTCGGTGTCGCCGCTCGCCAGTTCCCGCCGATTCGCGATCACCGAAACTGTGCCACAGTTTGCGACAGCCTACCTGACTGGCCGTATAGCCAATCGAGGCTTGCTTTGCCAAGCAAAACGCCTGCCAGTAGCAAATAACGTCTGCGTCAGCCCAATGCTGCGCCCGCTAAGAGAAATTCTAACTCCGGGGCGGGGCTGGGGGACACGGCCAGTGCTCGGTCTCGTCGTTCCGGGGCGTCGCGAAGCGGCGAACCCGGAAACTCGAGATTCCGGGTTCGATGCTGTCGCATCGCCCCGGAATGACAGCGGAGCGAGCCCCCGCCCCTGCCGGTCGCGCCTACGCCTGATCCAGCCCGTACAGCGTGTGCAGCGTGCGGACCGCGAGCTCGGTATAGGCGGCGTCGATCAGGACCGAGAACTTGATCTCGGAGGTGGTGATGGCGCGGATGTTGATGTTTCGGTCGGCCAGCGCCTTGAACGCCTTGGCCGCGACGCCGGCATGGCTGCGCATGCCGCTGCCGATCACCGAGACCTTGGCGACGTCGGTCGCGGTGTCGAGGCGGGCGTAGCCGATCTTGGCCTTGGCGGCGGTAATCGTGTCCTTGGCGCGGTTATAGTCGCCGGCCGGAACGGTGAAGGTGAGGTCGGTGGTCTTGCCGTCCTCGGACACGTTCTGCACGATCATGTCGACATTGATGTTGGCATCCGCGAGCGGCCCGAAGATCGCGGCGGCGACGCCGGGCTTGTCCTCGATCTGGCGCACGGAAATCTGGGCTTCGTCCTTGGAGAAGGCGATGCCGGTGACGACGTGCATTTCCATGATTTCCTCCTCGCCGCAGATCAGCGTGCCCGGCGGCTGGTTGGCGTGCGGGTCGATATCCTCTGGCTTGTCGAAGCTGGAGCGCACGAAGATCGGCATGTTGTGCACCATGCCGAGTTCCACCGAGCGAACCTGCAGCACCTTGGCGCCCTGCGAGGCCAGTTCCAGCATGTCCTCGAAGGCGATCTTGTCGAGCCGGCGCGCCTTCGGCACCACGCGGGGATCGGTGGTGTAGACGCCGTCGACGTCGGTGTAGATGTCGCAGCGGTCGGCGCGCAGCGCGGCGGCGATCGCTACCGCCGAGGTGTCCGAGCCGCCGCGGCCGAGCGTGGTGATGCGGCCGGTGTCGGGATTGATGCCCTGGAAGCCGGCGATCACGGCGACTTCCTTGCGTTCCTTGAAGCGGGTGATGATCTCGGTGCCGTCGATATCGACGATGCGCGCCGAGGCATGCGCGTCCGAGGTCTTGATCGGGATCTGCCAGCCCTGCCAGGAGCGCGCCTGGATGCCGATGCCCTGCAGCACGATCGCGAGCAGGCCCGAAGTGACCTGTTCGCCGGAGGCGACCACCGCGTCATATTCGCGCGCGTCGTGCATCGGCGAGGCATCGGTGCACCAGGCCACCAGCTCATTGGTCTTGCCGGACATCGCGGAGACGACGACGGCGACCTCGTGGCCCGCGTCGACCTCGCGCTTCACATGCTGCGCGACGTTGCGGATACGATCGATATTGGCGACGGACGTACCGCCGAATTTCATCACGAGGCGGCCCATGACGACGCGTCTATTCCTTTAAGAGGATAAGTAGGTTAACCCACGCCGAAAACCGCAAGCGCGGGGACCGAAACGCGCGTATACATAGCGCCGCGCCCGGGGGCAAGCCGGTAGGTAGGGGGCCCTCGAGTGTCTTTTGGGGGTGTTTTGACCGGTTGCGGGCGGGTTGTGGCGCACGGGTAACACGGGGCAACTCGAAGGCGGATTGGATGGGACGTTATATCGACGAGATCCTGCAGCCTGGCGAGAAGGTGCTGTATTCCACCAATGCGCACTGGATGTTCTATCTGCCGGCGATCGGGGCCTGGATCGTGGTGCTGGCGCTCTTGATCCTGTCGCGGATGACGACGGTCGACGGCCTCGTGATGGCCTGCTTTGCGGCCGCCGCCGTGGTCGCGGTCGCGGCGCTGTACTGGACCGCCGCGGCCTGGTTCCACCGCTGGACCACCGAAACCGACGTCACCAATTTCCGCGTGGTGCACAAGAGCGGCTTCATCAAGCGGCGCACCTTCGAGATGAGCCTCGACAAGGTCGAGAGCGTCGACGTCAACCAGAGCATCATGGGGCGCCTGCTCAATTATGGCGACGTCACCATCCGCGGCGTCGGCGAGGGCAGCGAGACCATCAGGACCATCGCCGCGCCGCTGTCGTTCCGCAATTCGATCACCGCGCGATAGGGGCGCGCGCAATCATGGCCACGCAATCAACTCTTTCCGGTTCCTCCGCCAGTTCCTCCGCCAATGCCTCCGCCAGCTCGGTCGATCCGGCCGAGGTCGCGAAATTCTCGAAACTGTCGGATGAATGGTGGGATCCGCGCGGCAAGATGGCGCCGCTGCACAAGATCAACCCGCTGCGCCTGACCTATATCCGCGACGCCGCCTGCCGCAAGTTCGAGCGCAACGCCAAGAGCCTCAGCTGCCTGTCCGGCCTGCGCCTGCTCGACATCGGCTGCGGCGCCGGCCTGTTGTGCGAGCCGTTCACGCGGTTAGGGGCCCAGGTGATCGGGATCGATCCGTCCGCCACCAACATCGCCGCGGCGAAGCTGCACGCCGACAAGGGCCATCTGTCGATCGACTACCGCTGCACCACGGTGGAGGAGATGGACGCCCGCGAGCGCTTCGACATCGTGCTGGCGATGGAGGTGGTCGAGCACGTCAACGACGTCGGCGCCTTCATCAAGCGCTGCGCGGTCATGCTCAAGCCCGGCGGGCTGATGGTGGTCTCGACCCTGAACCGCAACTGGAAAAGTTTTGCGCTGGCGATCGTCGGCGCCGAATACGTGCTGCGCTGGCTGCCGCGCGGCACCCATGAGTGGAGCAAGTTCGTCACCCCCGCCGAGCTCGAGCGCTATCTCGGCGACGTCAACCTCACCGTCACCGAACAGGCCGGCGTGGTCTACAACCCGCTCGCCGACAAATGGACCGTGTCGACCGACATGGACGTGAACTACATGGTGGTGGCGGAAGAGGTGTGAGTTGAGTGTCACGGCCTTGGCCACACAACAGGTGTCGTCCCTGCGAACACAGAATGCGTAGCCCGGATGGAGCGTAGCGTAATCCGGGACCCCTTCGTCCGCGGATGAGCTGGCCCCGGATTGCGCTTCGCTTCATCCGGGCTACGGAAGTTTGTGGACATCGCGCAATCCAGTCATGCGCCCACTCGGTTGACCGCGTCAGCGGCAATCGGCACGCTGGGCGTGTACTCCCGCCGGCATGCTTTCCTTATCCCCCATGTTCACGATCGCCTCGCTCTGGATCCCCTTCACCATCGTCGCTGCGTTCGGGCAGGTGGCGCGCAATGCGATGCAGCGGCATCTGACCGGGCCGCTCGGGACCTGGGGCGCGACCAATATCCGCTTCCTGTTCGGCCTGCCGTTCTCGGTGGTGTTCTTCGCGCTGGCGGTGCTGCTGACCGGCGATCGCGTGCCGTGGCCGTCATCGTCGTTCTGGCCGTGGCTGGTGACCGGCGCGCTCAGCCAGATCGTCGGCACCGGCTTCATGCTGCTGGCGATGAACGACCGCTCTTTCGTGGTAACCACGGCCTACATGAAGACCGAGGCGATCCAGACTGCGATCTTCGGCTTCATCTTCCTCGGCGACCATCTCACCTCGTCCAAGGTGATCGCGATCGTGATCGCGACCATCGGCGTCGTCATCACCGCGTTGCGGCCCGGTGGGCAGAAGAGCTTCGCCGACCTGCGCCCGACCGTGCTCGGCCTCGGCGCCGCCGCAGTGTTCGCGATCTCGGCGGTGAGCTTTCGCGGCGCGATCATCGCGGTGCCCGGCGTCTCATTTGTTACGGCGGCCTCCTACACGCTGATGTGGAGCCTCCTCGTGCAGACGCTGATCCTGTCGGTCTATCTGTTGTTGCGCGCGCCCGACGTGCTGAGGTCGATCCTCAAGCTGTGGCGGCCCTCGATGTTCGCGGGCTTCATGGGCGCATTCTCATCGCAATTCTGGTTCCTGGCGTTCGCGCTCACCGCCGCCGCCAATGTGCGCACGCTGGCGCTGATCGAGGTGCTGTTCGCGCAGGGCGTGGCGTATTTCTCGCTCAAGCAGCCGTTCTCGCTGCGCGAGGTGTTCGGCATCGTCCTGATCGTGATCGGCGTCGCGCTCTTGATCGCCGCGTAATTACCCTTTCACCGCGATCAGCACCGCGCCCGCGGAGATCAGCGCGATCCCGATCCAGCCATAGGCCGAGGGGCGTTCGCCGAGGAAGGTAGCGCCGAACAGCGCCACCAGCACGACGCTGAGCTTGTCGATCGGCGCGACGAGCGTGGCCGGTCCGAGCTTGAGCGCGCGGAAATAGCAGATCCATGATGCGCCGGTGCCGAGCCCGGACAGCAGCAGGAACAGCCAGCTCTTGCCCGAGATCGGCCCGGACTGGGTGAACTGTCCGGTCGCGAACAGGATGGCCGACAGCGTGATCAGCACGACCACGGTGCGGATCAGGGTGGCGAGATCGGAGTTGATGCCCTCGACGCCGACCTTGGCGAAGATCGCGGTCAGCGCGGCGAAGACGGCGGAAAGAAACGCCCAGACCTGCCAGGAGGAGAATGAGTCGGGGGGCATGCTCTTCCCAGATTGTCATTCCGGGGCGGTGCGCAGCACCGAACCCGGAATCTCGAGGTTGCGGCGCGAGATTCCGGGTTCACGCTTCGCGTGCCCCGGAATGACGCTGCGCGTCAATTCCGGTCTTCCGGCAGCGTCGGCAGGGGCGAGACCTCGACGCCTTCGTCGATCAGCGCGCGGGCCTCTTCGGGCGAGGCTTCGCCGTAGATCGGCCGGTGCTCGATATCGCCGTAGTGCATCTTGCGCGCTTCGTTCGGGAAGCGGTCGCCGACATTGTCGGCGTTCTTCACGATGTGGTCGCGCAGCTCCTTCAGCTTGCTGCGCAGCTCGCGCTCCTGCGCCATCATCAGCGACGTCGATTCATTGCCAGTCGCCTCGACGGGCGCGGCCGGCGCCGGCTGGGCCGGTTCGCGGCCCTTCTTGCTGACGACCTGCGGCGCCATGATCGCGCGCTCGATCTTGCTCGAGCCGCACGACGGGCAATCGATCAGGTGACGCCGCTCCTGCGATTCATAGGCCGCGGAGCTCTGGAACCAGCTCTCGAACTGGTGGCCGCGCTCGCAGCGCAGCGTGTAGCGGATCATGCCGAACCCCGGACGAGGTGCAGATGCTCCGGGCCGGCCTTGGGGTCGGCAATGCCGAAACGCCTGCCATGCTGCAACGAGGGAATGGTCTTGCGCGCAGTCTCGACCTTGGCGGGGTCGATCTCGGCCAGGAACACGCCCGGCTCGACGCCGCCCTCGGCGAGGATCTCGCCCCAGGGGTCGATGATCAGCGAATGCCCGAAGGTCTCGCGCTTGTTCTCATGCAGGCCGGCCTGCGCCGCTGCGAACACGAAGCAGCCGGTCTCGATGGCGCGGGCGCGCAGCAGCGTGTGCCAATGCGCTTCGCCGGTCTTGCGGGTGAAGGCGGACGGCACGGTGAGGAACGATGCGCCGGCTTCGGCCAGCGCGCGGTACAGCGCCGGGTAAGCGCACGTCGTAGCAGATCGTGAGTCCGATTCGGCCCCAGGGTAGGTCGGAGATCACGGCGGTCTCGCCGGGCTGATAATTGGCCGATTCGCGATAGCTTTCGCCGCCCGGCAGATCGATATCGAACATATGGATCTTGTCGTAGCTCGCGAGCAGATTGCCCTCGGGCCCGATCAGGAACGAACGGTTGACCGCCTTCTCCGGCGAGTAGCGCAGCGCCAGCGAGCCGATATGCAGGTGGATCTTCAGTTCGGCGGCCAGCGCGCGATACGCCTTGAGCGACTGGTCGTCCTCTTCGCTCGCCAAATGCTCGAACAGCGCCTTGCGGTTGAGCTGCATCATGTTGCTGACCTCAGGGGTCAGCACGTACTTGGCACCCTGCGCCGCCGCCTCGCGGATCAGCCGCGTGCCCTGCTCGAGGCTCGGCTCCGGCAGCAATCCGGTGCGCATCTGCACCATGGCGGCGGTGAAAATGTTCTCCGTCATCAGGCGCCGCCTCCGTTGCTGAGCAGGCCGTCGAGCTTGCCCTCGCGGTCGAGCGCGTAGAGCTCGTCGCAGCCGCCGACATGGGTCTTGCCGATGAAGATCTGCGGGAAGGTCGAGCCGGCACCGGCGCGGCCATACATCTCGTCGCGATAGGCCGGGTTGCTGGCGACGCTCAATTCGGTGAACGCGGCGTTCTTGCGCGTCAAAAGCGATTTGGCCGCGCTGCAATAACCGCAGCCCGGGCGGGTGTAGATTTCAATGGCAGCGGTCATGGTGCGCTCGGTTGAACCAGAATGTCAGATTATATGGGAGCGCGGTGGGTATCGACAACCCGGGCAAACACCAGCACGTCGACCTGCGCGGCTTTGGCGCGGAGCAGCGCCCGTGCGCAGGCGTCCACTGTCGCGCCCGAGGTCAGGACGTCGTCGATCAGGATCACGCGGCGGCCCTGGACGTCAGCCTTGCGTTCATCGGCGACCCCGAATGCGCCCTGGACATTGCTGGCGCGATCCTTGCGTGACAGCCCGATCTGCTGCTCGGTGGCGCGGATGCGCCGCAGCGCTTCGGCAGTCATTTTGACGCCGCTCTGGAGCGCGATCACCTTGGCGAGCGCCCCGGACTGGTTGTAGCGCCGGCTCCAGCCGCGCCGCCAGTGCAGAGGAACCGGAACCAGCAGATCGGCGTCGTGGAGCAATTCCTTCCCCGCCCGCGCCATCCAGCGACCCATTGTGGGCGCCAGATCGGTGCGATCCTGGTATTTCAATGCGTGCACCAGCGTGCGCGCGACATCGTCATAGCGCACCGCGGCGCGGGCTCTGCTGTAGGCCGGCGGATTGGCGATCGCCTCCATCGACAGCAGCTCGGGGCCGGGATCGTAGACGAAGGGAATCCCGAGCCGCGGGCAGAACGGCGGCGCGATGAACGACAATCTGGCCCAGCAGGTCGCGCACACCCCCTCGCCATCGACTGGCTCACGGCACGAAACGCATAGCGTCGGCAGCGCGATATCGAGCGCCAGCCGCGCGGTGCGCAGCCACGCGCTCCCGATCGCGCCGAGCGCGCGGTGGACGTGACCGGTAATGGAGCGTGTCGGTGATGCCTCGGCGTCCATGGCGGGCGAGGCTAGCGTTTGATCAATGCAGGCTCAAGGCGCATTGCCTGCGGCGGCGGTCCGGCGTAACCAGCCGGCATGACACCGAACCCGCCGACCGCCCCCATCCTGTTCGATCGCGCCTTGCTCGGCGCGCGGCTGGCGCGCGCGCGGCGCGAGGGCGCGGCGACATTCCTGCTCGAGCGTGCCAGCGAAGACATGGCGGACCGCTTGCTGGCGGTGTCACGCAGCTTTTCGGCGGCTGCCGATGTCTGGACGCCGGGCAACGGGCTCGCGGACGCCCTGCATGGGCGTGTCGCCGCGGTCGATGCGATCGGATTCAGTGAGGCGGAAGCGCTCGGACTGGCGCCGGAGTCGCGCGATCTCGTGGTCTCCGCGCTCGCCTTCCAGTTCGTCAACGACCTACCGGGCGTGCTGGCGCAGATCCGCCGGGGGCTGAAGCCGGACGGGCTATTGCTTGCGGCGATGCTCGGCGGCGATACGCTGACCGAGCTGCGGCAGAGCTTTGCCGCGGCGGAGGCCGAGTGCGAGGGCGGGGCCTCGCCGCGCGTCGCGCCGTTCGCCGATCTGCGCGATATCGGCGCGCTGCTGCAGCGGGCGGGATTCGCGCTGCCGGTGACCGACGTCGACCGCGTCGTGGTGCGCTATGCCAGCGCCTTCGCGCTGATGGCCGATCTCAGGCGCATGGGCGCCACCAATGTGCTGCGCGAGCGCCGGCACACCTTGACCCGCCGCGCCACCATGCTGCGCATGGCGCAGATCTACGGCGAGCGTTTCGCCGATCCCGACGGCCGCATCCGCGCCACCTTCGACATCGTCTGGCTGTCCGGCTGGGCGCCGCATGAAGGCCAGCCGAAGCCGCTCAAGCCCGGCTCGGCGAAAGCGAGCTTGGAGGCGGCGGTGAAGGGGACGAAGCGTTAGGGACGCACGATGCAAGGACTCCCTCTCCCGCTTGCGGGGGAGGGTTGGGGTGGGGTCTCTCCACGAGTCGTATCGCGGAAATGGCCCCCACCCGGATCGCATCTGCGATGCGATCCGGCCTCCCCCGCAAGCGGGAGAGGCCGACCGAGCCAGCGGATAAGTCGCGTTCATATGCGATTGCCCTGCCCTTGCGGGGAAGGCGAGGGGGCGCTTACGCGATTTCGGAATAATGGAATTATGCCGGTGAGTTGCCCGACGTGTCAAGTCGCCTGGTCGGACGCCGGCCACCGCCACCTGCTTTGCATGGGGTTGTTTTCGATATTTTGGTAGCGCGCCTCCCCGCGAGCGGAAGAGGCGAAGAAGATCACAGCAACAGATCGATCAGATGCGGCAGCAGCGGGATGTCCGCGGGCGGCATCGGGTAGTCGCGTAGCTTGCTTGCGCGGACCCAGGCGAGGTTCTGGCCCTCGCGCGCCACCGCGATGCCCTCCCAGCGCCGGCAGATGTAGAGCGGCATCAGCAGATGGAAGGTCTCGTAGGCATGGCTGGCGAAGGTCAGCGGCGCGAGGCACGGCTCGCTCACGGTGATGCCGATCTCCTCGTGCAGTTCGCGGATCAGGGTCTGCTCCGGCCGCTCGCCGGGCTCGATCTTGCCGCCGGGGAATTCCCACAGGCCGGCCAGCGCCTTGCCCTCGGGGCGCTGCGCCAGCAGCACGCGCTTGTCGGCATCGACAAGCGCGCAGGCGACGACGAGGGTCAGCTTGATGTCAGCCATGCGGCGGGGGATTCCTTCCAGTCTGCAAGCTTTCATTAACCAGCAACGCGCTGTCAGCCAAACGATTTATGCCCGCGCGGCTTTCCGCGATCGCGATAAGCCGGCCTTAATTCGTATCCGGCAGGGTGAAGGTTCTCATCTATCTGCCCATCATATTCTTTGCCGACATAACCCATGAGCACCTTGATCCGGACCATCAGCCGTTTCCGTCGCGATCGCTCCGGCAACATCGCAATGACCTTTGGCCTCGCTGTGCTGCCGCTCGTCGTCGCAGTCGGATGCGCGGTCGACTATTCCCGCGCCAACCAGATCCGCAGCAAGCTGATATCGGCCGCCGACGCCGCGAGCGTCGGATCGATCGCCAAGGCGTCGCCCGGCTTCATCGCCGCCGGCGCCATGACCTCGGACGGCGAGATCCAGGCGGGCGAAGCCGATGCAACCAAGATCTTCAACGGCAACATCTTGAACCAGAACGGCTTCACGCTGACCAGCGTGACGCCGACCATGACCAAGAACGGCGGCGTCATCACCTCGACGGTCAAGTTCACCGCCGATGTCCCGACCATGTTCCTCGGCGTGATCGGACAAAGCAAGATGACGGTGACCGGCGCGTCGACCTCGACCGCGAACATGCCGCTCTATATCGATTTCTATCTCCTGCTCGACAACTCGCCGTCGATGGGGGTTGCGGCGACGCCCGCTGACGTGACCAAGATGGTCAACAACACGTCCGACAAGTGCGCCTTCGCCTGTCACGACTACAACGACGCCAACAACTACTACAATCTCGCCAAGACGCTCGGCGTGACGACGCGGATCGACGTGCTGCGCAGCGCGACCCAGCAATTGATGGACACGGCCGCGAACACTGCGACCTATGCCAGCCAGTACCGGATGGCGATCTACGATTTCGGCGCCTCGTCGAAGACGATCGGCCTGCGCGCGCTGTTCTCGCTGTCGACCAGCCTGTCGAGCGCCAAGACCGCGGCCGGCAACATCGACCTGATGGGCGTCTACGGCAACAACGATACCTACACCGCCGACAAGGACAGCCAGTTCTCGACGGTGCTTCCGGCCATCAGCAACGCGATCAGCGCGCCGGGCCCGGGCACGGCGGCAGCGCCGATGAAATACCTGTTCTTCGTATCCGACGGCGTGGCCGACGAGCCGAATTCAAGCTGCCTGAAGCCGATCAGCGGCGGCAATCGCTGCCAGTCGCCGATCAATCCGGCGCTGTGCACGGCGATCAAGAACCGCGGCATCAAGATCGCGGTGCTCTACACGACTTACCTGCAGCTGCCGACCAACGGCTGGTACATGACCTGGATCGATCCGTTCAACCAGGGCCCGTTCGGCCCGTCGCCGAACAGCCAGATCGCGCAGAACATGCAGGCCTGCGCGTCGCCGGGCTTCTATTTCGAGGTCAGCCCGACGCAAGGCATCGCCGACGCGATGAACGCGCTGTTCAAGAAGGCCGTCGCCGACGCGCGGATCTCGAGCTGAGGCCATCGGCGTCATTCCGGGGCTCGCGCAGCGAGAACCCGGAATCTCGCGCCACAACTTCGAGATTCCGGGTTCGATGCTAACGCATCGCCCCGGAATGACAGGCTGCCCTACGACCTGTAGTCCCCGTTGATCGCGACGTATTCCTTGGTGAGGTCGCAGGTCAGCACGCGGTCTTTGGCCTTGCCGAGGCCGAGCGCGACCTTGATCTGGATCTTCGGCGTCTTCATCGCCTCCGACACCTCTTTCTCGTTGTAGGACGGATCGCGCGCGCCGCTCTTGGCGACGCGGATGCCGTTGAAGGAGATCGAGAGCTTGTCGCGGTTGGCGGGCTCGCCGGCCTTGCCGACTGCCATCACCACGCGGCCCCAATTGGCGTCCTCGCCGGCGATCGCGGTCTTCACCAGCGGCGAATTGGCGATCGACATCGCGATTCTGCGTGCCGACGGTTTGGTGGTGGCGCCCTCGACCACGACCTCGACTAGCTTGCGCGCGCCTTCGCCGTCGCGCGCCACCTGCTCGGACAGATCAGCGAGGATCTGCTGGAACGCCTTGGTGAAGGCCTTCAGCCGCGGGTCGCCGGCGCGCGAGATCTTCGGCGCGCCGTTGGCAGCGGCGGCGCCGGTCGCGAAGGCCAGCAGCGTATCCGAGGTCGAGGTGTCGCCGTCGATGGTCAGCGCATTGAAGGTGTCCTCGACGCCGGCCTTGAGCAGGGATTGCAGCACCGAGGCCGACAGCGGCGCGTCGGTGAAGATGAACGACAGCATGGTCGCCATGTCGGGCATGATCATCCCGGCACCCTTGGCCATGCCGTTGATCGTCACCTTGGCCTTGCCGAGCTTGACGGTCGCGGTGGCGACCTTCGGAAAGGTGTCGGTGGTCATGATTGCCTTCGCTGCGTCCATCCAGCGATCGGGGGTCGCGGTCTCCGCGAGCTGCGCCAGCACGCCGTCGAACTTGGTGGCGTCGAGCGGCTCGCCGATCACGCCGGTGGAGGCGAGGAACACGTCCGATGTCGAGCAGCCGACTGCCTTCGCCGCGATCTGCGCGGTCAGCGCGGTCGACGCCTTGCCGGTCTTGCCGGTGAAGGCGTTGGCATTGCCGGAATTGACCACCAGCGCGCGCGCGGCGCCGCCCTTCAGCTTGGCGCGGCACCATTCGACCGGCGCCGACGGGCACTTCGACTTGGTGAAGACGCCGGCCACCGTGGTGCCCTTGTCGAGCAGCGCGAGCAGCACGTCGGTGCGCCCCTTGTAGCGGATGCCGGCGGCAGCGGTCGCAAGCCGCACACCCGCGATCACGGGCATCTCGGGAACGTCGGGCGGGGCGAGGGGGGAGACGGCGGTGGACATCGGCAAGCTTCCGGCTACGGGGAGGGAAGCGCTCCATAACATCTCGCCGCAAGAAGCGGGAGAGGGCTGCGATGCGAACGCGCTGTCATGAATCGTTCAAGGAAGCAGCAGCGCGACGAATGCGTAGCCCGGATGGAGCGCAGCGCAATCCGGGACGAGTCCCTCCGCGGCAACAGACCCCGGATTTCGCTGCGCTTCATCCGGGCTACGAGGAGGCTGTAAAAAGCAAAATGGCCGGGACATGCCCGGCCATCGCGCATTGAAGCTATTGACGTCGCGAAGCTTACTTCTTCGCCGGCGCCATCTTGTTGTCGGCCGGCTTCGGCGCGTCCTTGGCGGCATCCGCCGGCGCGGCCGCGTCGGCCGGCTTGTCCATGCGCTCGACCTTGGCGGCCTCGCGCAGCTTGGCGACGTAGTCGGCCTGGGCCTTGCGGGTCACATAGGTCTCGATCTGGGCCTTCACCTGCTCGAAGTCGGGCGCCTTGCGGTTGCGCTTTTCCTCGACCTTGATGATGTGCCAGCCGAACTGCGACTTGACCGGATCGGAGATCTTGCCCGGCTCGAGCGAGAAGGCGACCGCGGAGAATTCCGGCACCATCTGCTCCTTGGTGAAGAAGCCGAGGTCGCCGCCGTCGGAGGCGCCGGGGTCCTTGGACTTCTTCTTGGCGAGCTCGCCGAAGTCGGCGCCCTTGTCGAGCTCGGCCTTGATCGCCTTGGCCTCGTCCTCGGTCTCGACCAGGATGTGGCGGGCGCGCACCTCCTGCTCGCCGGTGATCTGCTTGGCGGCCTCCTCATAGACCTTCTTCATGGCGTCGTCGGTGGTCGCGGCCTTGCCCTCGCTGGCAAGCAGGCTGTCCATCAACAGGCGGTTGCGGGTGAAGGCGAGCCGCTTCTTGAAGTCGTCATTGTTCTCGATCTTCTTGTCCTCGGCGGCCTTGGACACGATCTTCATGTCGATCAGGAAGGACAGCACGTTGTCCTTGCGGGTCGAGGGGTCCATCTGCTGCAGGCTCGGGCCGAGTTCCTCCTCGGCTAGCGCCACGTCGCTGGCGTGGATCTCCGAGCCGTTGACCTTCGCCAGCACCGGATCGGATTCCGCGGCCCGGACCGGGAGGCCGGCAGCCAGCACTGCGACAAGACAGCCCGTCGCGGCCAGGGTGGCGAGGCCGAGGCGCAGGCCGGTTTTGGTTTCCGGGGGCGAGGTGGTCATGCAAAATCCTTGTCTCAAAGGGGGGAAGCTCGAGCGGGGCGGACACTCGCCCAATCGTGTTACATTGGCAACGCGAAAGTCTTGTCAAAATGATGAATTCCTTGACATCTTGCCAGCGTTGACAACCCCCCGACCGGGCCATATCTCTGGCCAACCGCGTCAGCGGCGAGAGCGCTTATTTTGCTGCGTTTTTCGCCGTTGAACCCAGGATGGCCTGTTTCCCACTCAATTGGCGGAGGAGCCCCCGGGCCGGGGCTCGAACCGTAGCGCGTCACGGTGAGTTGATAGGCGATCCGGCGGACCATCTCAGGCTGTAATCCAAGACTGAATTCCAAGTTGAATTCCAACACTGAACGAAGACCGAACTCGAGACCGAAGAACAGGAATTTCGCATGATCGGCGCGCTCGCCCGCAAGTTTTTCGGCTCCGCCAACGACCGTCGGGTCAAGGGGTATCAGTCCCGCGTCAACGCCATCAACGCGCTGGAGCCCGAGCTCGTCAAACTGACGGACGATCAGCTCAAGGCCCGCACCGCCGAATTCAAGCAGCAGCTCGCCAGCGGCAAGACGCTGGACGACATCCTGGTTCCGGCCTTCGCCACGGTGCGCGAGGCCGCCAAGCGGACGCTCGGCCAGCGCCATTTCGACGTTCAGCTGATCGGCGGCATGGTGCTGCATGAGGGCGACATCGCCGAGATGAAGACCGGCGAAGGCAAGACGCTGGTCGCGACGCTTGCGGTCTACCTCAACGCGCTCGCCGGCAAGGGCGTCCACGTCGTCACCGTCAACGACTACCTCGCCCGCCGCGACTCCGGCTGGATGGGCCAGATCTACGCCTTCCTGGGGCTGACCACCGGCGTGATCGTGCACGGCCTCGACGACGCCGAGCGCAAGGCCGCCTATGCCTGCGACATCACCTACGGCACCAACAACGAATACGGCTTCGACTATCTGCGCGACAACATGAAGTACCGCCTGGAGGACATGGTCCAGCGCGAGCACTACTACGCGATCGTCGACGAAGTGGACTCGATCCTGATCGACGAGGCGCGCACGCCGCTGATCATCTCCGGCCCGCTCGACGACCGCTCGGATTTCTACAACACCATCGACACCTTCATGCCGAATCTCGCCAAGAAGGACGACTACGAGGTCGACGAGAAGCAGCGCACGGTGACGCTGACCGAAGGCGGCATGGAGAAGCTGGAGAACCTGCTGCGCGACGCCGGCCAGCTCAAGGGCGACTCGCTGTACGACGTCGAGAACGTCTCCGTCGTGCATCACGTCAACCAGGCGCTGCGCGCGCACACGCTGTTCACGCGCGACAAGGACTACATCGTCCGCGACGACGAGGTCGTCATCATCGACGAGTTCACCGGCCGCATGATGCAGGGCCGCCGCTATTCGGAAGGCCTGCACCAGGCGCTGGAAGCCAAGGAGCACGTCACGGTCCAGCCCGAGAACCAGACGCTGGCCTCGATCACCTTCCAGAACTATTTCCGGATGTACCAGAAGCTGTCCGGCATGACCGGCACGGCGCTGACCGAAGCCGACGAACTGTTCGACATCTACAAACTCGAGGTCGTGGAGATCCCGACCAACCTGCCGGTGGCACGCCTCGACGAGGACGACGAGGTCTACCGCACCCAGAACGAGAAATATGCCGCGATCCTTGCCGAGATCGAGCGCGCCAACAAGCGGCTGCAGCCGGTGCTGGTCGGCACGGCGTCGATCGAAAAGTCGGAAGTGCTGGCCGAGTACCTGAAGAAACACGGCTACAAGCAGATCGACTTCACGTCCGAATCCGGCATGGAGAAGCTCTACGCCGCCGCGCGTGCCGGCAAGCCGGCAAAGCTGTTCGCGGTGCTGAACGCGCGCTTCCACGAGCAGGAAGCCTATATCGTCGCGGAAGCCGGCGTGCCGGGCGCGATCACGATCGCGACCAACATGGCCGGCCGCGGCACCGACATCAAGCTCGGCGGCTCGCTCGAGATGCGGATCCAGCAGGAGACCGCCGGGATCACCGATGAGGCCGAGAAGGCCAAGAAGATCGAGCAGATCAAGGCCGACATCGAGCGCTTCCGCGAGATCGTGCTGAAGGCGGAAGAGGATTTCGAGGTCGAGCCCGCCAAGGGCAACAAGCCCGCGAAAACCGTGAAGAAGCCGGGCGGCCTCTACATCATCGGCTCCGAGCGTCACGAATCCCGCCGCATCGACAACCAGCTGCGCGGCCGTTCCGGCCGTCAGGGCGATCCCGGCCGCTCGAAGTTCTTCCTGTCGCTGGAAGACGATCTGATGCGCATCTTCGGCTCCGACCGGCTCGACAGCATGCTGCAGCGGCTCGGCTTGCAGGAAGGCGAAGCGATCATCCATCCCTGGATCAACAAGGCGCTCGAGAAGGCGCAGCAGAAGGTCGAGGCGCGCAACTTCGACATCCGCAAGAACCTCTTGAAGTTCGACAACGTCCAGAACGACCAGCGTAAGGTGATCTTCGACCAGCGCGTCGACCTGATGAAGGACGACAGCGTCGTCGAGACCGTGACCGACATGCGCCATGCCTTCGTCGAGGACGTGGTCACCAAATACATTCCCGAGCACGCCTATGCCGAGCAGTGGGACACCGCGGGCCTCAAGGACGAGCTGAAGCGCGTGCTCGATGTCGATCTGCCGGTCGACGAATGGGCCAAGGAAGAGGGCATCGCCGACGAGGAGCTGCTGACGCGCATCGAGACCCATGTCGACGAGCGCATGGCCGCCAAGGTCGCGCAATGGGGTCCCGACGTGATGCGTTACGTCGAGAAGACCATCCTGCTGCAGACGCTGGACCATCTCTGGCGCGAGCACCTGATCATGCTCGACCATTTGCGCCAGGTGATCGGCCTGCGCGGCTATGGCCAGCGCGATCCGTTGCAGGAGTACAAGACCGAGGCCTTCAACCTATTCCAGGAGATGAGCGCGCATCTGCGCGAGGCCGTCACCGCGCAGCTGATGCGGGTCGAGATCGTGCCGCCGGAGGAGCCGCCGCAGCCGCTGCCGCTGATGGAAGCGCACAAGCTCGATCCCAACACCGGCGAGGACGAGTTCGCGCAGGCCCGCCTGACCGAGGCGACCTACGCCCAGGCCTCGCTGGCGCCGGGGATGATTGCCACCGACCGCGATCCGAACGATCCGGCGAGCTGGGGCAAGGTCGGCCGCAACGAGGACTGCCCCTGCGGGTCTGGCAAGAAGTACAAGCACTGCCACGGCCGGTACGCGTAGCCGCCGCGCGCGCTGAGGCGGCGGGCGACTGGCCCGCGCCCGTCGAGCCGCATCGCTCTCAGCCGGCGAAGGCCTTGTCGAGATCGGCGATCACGATCTTCTGCATCTTCAGCATCGCCTGCATCGCGCGGTCGGCTGCCTTGCGATCAGGGGCGCTGAGATAGCGGCCGAGCGCGGTCGGGATCACCTGCCAGGACAGGCCGAAGCGGTCCTTGAGCCAGCCGCAGCGCGATTCCTGGCCGCCGTCGGTGAGCTTCTCCCAGAAGTAGTCCACCTGCTCCTGGGTCTCGACGCTCAGGAAGAACGACACCGCCTCGTTGAACTTGTGCTGCGGCCCGCCATTGAGCGCGTGGAACCGCTGCCCCTCGAGCTCGAAGCTCGCCATGAAATCGCTGACGGTCTCGATCTTGGCGTTCGGAAACACCGATTGGTAGAAGGCAACCGCGTCGCGGACGTTGTTGTCGAGCCAGAGGAACGGCGTGATCGAAGTCATGACGGGAAATCCTCACTAGCGAGTGATCGGGTGGACCAGCGCGGCCAAGCGCGAAGGCTGCGCCGCAGGGCGCGCCCCGAGGACGCACCAAACCGCCGCATCCCGACATTTCCTGCCGGTCTTTTTTCGATGGTTTCGGTAAGAGCGCGCCGGGCCGGCGCTGGCCTAATTGGCGCTGCCGATCAGGCTTTCCAGCAGGCGCTTGAGCTCGGTGGTCGACTTGTCGCCATAGCTCTCGACGATGTGCTCCTCCTGGCTCACCGCGAGCGAGTTGAGCCGCCGGCACAGCGCCTTGCCGCGGTCGGAGACGAACATCAGCACCTTGCGACGATCCTTGGGATCCTGGACGCGATAGACCAGCGCGTCCGACACCATGCGGTCGATCATCTTGGTCAGCGTCGGATGGTTGAGCAGCACAGCATCCGCAAGCTCGCCCATCGAGTGGCCGTTGCCGTCGGACAGCACCTTCAGGATGCGCCACTGCTCGACCGGCACGCCTTCCTTGGCGAGCCGCGTCTCCAACTGCCGGTTGATCTCCCGGTTGGCTTGCGCCAGCAGGTAGGCGAGATGTTCGGTGATCGGGGAATTTTCTTTCGGCGGTTTAGCCACGGCGTGAGACCTGGTTCCTGACCCGGTGAATGAATGTCCGGCAACTCATGCCGTTTCTATATGCACTTCAATTGTTGAATATTCAATATTTTCACCTAGGATATTCCCCCAACCAAGGGGCGGATGCCGCGACCGCCCGCTGGCTGCGTTGCGTACTGCTTCCCAGACAGGAGTTGGCGTGCTCTCGACGGTCTCTTTCCAGGCGTATGGCGGCATGCCCGTCGCGCCGCCGCTGCTGTTTCGAAATCCGTCGTCCTGCGCGGCCGATCTCGCTTTGACCCTCAAGCCCGGCAAGTCGCGCCGTGGTGGCACCGACAGCAAGCTCAGAATTGGCAATTTCATCACCTTCTCCGGCGCGCCGGGGATCTGGGGGCCGATCTCCGCCAACAGCGTCATGCTCGCGGTCGCCGAGATCAACCGGCGCGGCGGCATCCGCGGCCGCGAGGTCGAATTGTCGATGTACGACGCCGGCGGCCCGATCGAGGAGGTGGTGCGCCGCGCCGAGCGGGCGATCGCCTTCGACGAGATCGACGTGATCATGGGCTCGCATATCTCGGCGGTGCGGCTCGCGCTGCGCAAGGTCACGGCCGGCCGCATCCCCTATGTCTACACGCCGGTCTATGAGGGCGGCGAGCGGACGCCCGGGGTGATGGCGATCGGCGAGACGCCGCGCGCCGAGAGTCGCCCGGCGATCCACTGGCTCACCGAGGTCAAGAAGGCGCGGCGCTGGTATCTGATCGGCAGCGATTATGTCTGGCCCTGGCAGTCGCATCGCGCGGTGAAGCGCTACATCAAGGAGGCCGGCGGCCATGTCGTCGGCGAGGAATTCGTCCCGCTCGGCGAGGACAATCACGAGCCGCATCTGGCGCGAATTCGCGCAGCACGGCCCGATGTCGTGCTGATCTCCCTGATCGGCACCGACAGCATCACGTTCAACCGTGCCTTCGCCGAGGCCGGGCTTGCGGCGACCACGCTACGTTACGCCGGCGCGACGGACGAGACCGTGATGCTCGGCATCGGCCCGGACTCGACCCAAAACCTGTTCTGCGCCTCCGGCTATTTCGGCTGCATCGATTCGCGCGCCAATGACGACTTCCGGACCAGCTACCGCGCGATGTTCGGGGCGCATGCGCCGCCGATCGGTTCGGTCGGGCAGTCCAATTATGAGGGGATGCGCTTTCTCGAGGCGGCGGCCAATCAGGCGCGCTCGCTGTCGATCGGACCGTTGTCCGCCGCAGCGCACAACCTCGTCTACAGCGGCGCGCGCGGCACCGTCACCATCCGCGACGGCCGCGCCGAGATGCCGATCTATCTTGCCGAGGCCGACGGTCTCGACTTCAATGTGATCAGGACGATCTAGATGGACCGGGCGATGCCGCGCTCGCCGCGCGGCTTGCCGGTGCCAGACAGGAGCAGGTGTGCATTCGACGCCCTACGTCATGGCCCGAACCTCGAGCAGCAGGTATGGCGGCCTTCCATGCCCGCCTTCCCTGCTGTTCCGGAACCTGACGTCGGCGCGGTCCGATCGGGTCTTTTCCCCGATGGATCGGGACGGTTTCGGTCCGCGCGGTGCGCGCAGCCGGCTGCGGATCGCCGGCTTCGTCTGCTGCACCGGTTCGCCCGGGATGTGGGGACCGGCCGCGACCTCGAGCGCACAGCTCGCCGTCGCCGACATCAACCGGCGCGGCGGCATCCTCGGCCGCGAGGTCGAGTTCTCGGTCTATGACGCCGGCGGACCGATCGAGGACGTGCTCGATCGCGCCGAGCAGGCGATCGCATCCGACGACGTCGATCTCATCATGGGCATGCACACCAGCGCGGTGCGCGTCGCGTTGCGTGGCCTGATCACCCGCAGCAAGATCCCCTACATCTACACGCCGGTCTATGAGGGTGGCGAGCGGACGCCGGGCGTCATTGCGATCGGCGAGACGCCGCGCTGGCAGAACCGGCCGTCGATCCACTGGCTGGCCGAGGCGAAGCGCGCCTCGCGCTGGTACCTGATCGGCAGCGATTATGTCTGGCCATGGCAGTCGCACCGCGCGGTGAAGCGTTACATCAAGGAGACCGGCGGTCTCGTGGTCGGCGAGGAGTTCGTGCCGGTCGGCGAGGATAATCACGAGGCGCAGCTGGAACGCATCCGCGCCGCGAAGCCCGATGTCGTGCTGATCTCGCTGATCGGCACCGACAGCGTGACCTTCAACCGCGCCTTCGCCGATGCCGGCCTTGCCGCTACCACGCTGCGCTTTGCCGGCTGTTTCGACGAGACGGCGCTGCTCGGCATCGGCGCCGACAAGACCGAGAACCTGTACTGCGCCTCCGGCTATTTCCCCTCCGTCGGCTCGCAGGCCGGCGACGATTTCAGGGACCGCTATCGCGCGATGTTCGGTGCGTTCGCGCCGCCGGTCGGCTCGTGCAGCGAGTCCGCCTATGAAGGCTTCTGCCTGCTCGAGGCCGCCGCCAAGCGCGCCGGCACGCTGGACATGCGGCCGCTGCTCGCGGCGGCGGACAACCTCGTCTATCGCGGCCCGCGCGGTCCGGTCACGGTGCGCAGCGGCCATGCCAGGATGCCGATGTATCTTGCGGAAGCCGATGGCCTCGACTTCAGGGTGATCAAGGCGATCTGAGCAGTGCGACAGCTTCGCCGGAAGGTTTTGCGAAATAATACTTGAAAAGGAAAATATTTCCGTTTTGAATACAGCAGCGGGGTGAGCGGTTCGCGTGGGCAACGCGCCGCTGCGCCCTGCGTCGAGGGATCAAATCCAAAGATCAAAAGCTATCAGGAGAGCGCCGTGACCGTCGTCCTTCCCACGCCAACGCAACTTCGTGCCGTCGCCGAGCAGTGCGGCCTGTCACTGACCGATGAGGATGTGGCCTCGTTCCGCGGCCTGATGCAGGGCTCGATCGACGCCTACAACGTGATCGCCGCGATGCCGGACGAACTGCCTGCGGTGAAATATCCGCGCACGCCCGGCTATCGCCCGGCGCCAGAGGAGAACCCGCGCAACGCCTGGTACTACAAGTCGACCGTGAAGGGCGCGGCCTCCGGCAAGCTCAAGGGCAAGACGGTGGCGCTGAAGGACAACATCATGCTGGCCGGCGTGCCGATGACGAACGGCTCGTCGACGCTGGAAGGCTATATCCCCGATTTCGACGCCACCATCGTCACGCGCATGCTCGATGCCGGCGCCGAGATCGCCGGCAAGACCCATTGCGAGCACTTCTGCCTGTCCGGCGGCAGCCACACCAACTCCTACGGAGCGGTGCACAATCCGCACAAGATGGGCTACTCGGCCGGGGGCTCGTCGTCGGGCTCCGGCGTCGTGGTCGCGCTCGGCGAGGTCGACATGGCGATCGGCGGCGACCAGGGCGGCTCGATCCGCATGCCGTCCTCGTTCTGCGGCACCTACGGCATGAAGCCGACCTGGGGCCTCGTGCCCTATACCGGCATCATGCCGATCGAGATTTTCGTCGACCACACCGGACCGATGACCGCGACGGTGGAGGACAACGCGCTGCTGCTCGAAGTGATCGCCGGTGACGACGGCTACGATCCGCGCATCAAGGCGCCCAAGGTCGAGGATTACACCAAGGCGCTGGGCAAAGGCGTCAAGGGCATGAAGATCGGCATCCTCAGGGAAGGCTTCGAGCAGCCGACCGCGGAGGCCGCGGTCAATGAAAGCGTGCGCGAGGCGGCCAAGCGCCTCAAGGACCTCGGCGCGTCGGTCGACACCGTGTCGATCCCGATGCACATGGTCGGCCCCGCGATCTGGACCCCGATCGGCACCGAAGGCCTGACCCAGACCATGATGTTCGGCGACGGCTACGGCCTCAGCCGGCCCGACCTCTATTCGACCTCGCTGATGGACTTCCATCGCGGCTGGCGCCGCCAGGCGGATTCGCTGTCGGAAACGACCAAGCTGTTCATGATGCTCGGCACCTACATCCACAACAATTTCGGTCCGCGCTTCTACGGCAAGGCGCTCAACATCTCCCGCCGCCTCACCGCGGCCTATGACAAGGCGTTCAAGGATTACGACCTGCTGCTGCTGCCGACCACGCCGATGAAGGCGCCGCCTTTGCCGGCGGCCAATGCCAGCCGCGAGGACTATGTCGCCCGCGCGCTCGAGATGATCACCAACACCGCGCCGTTCGACATCACCCATCACCCGGCGATGTCGCTGCCCTGCGGCATGGTCGATGGCCTGCCGGTCGGGTTGATGCTGGTCGGCCGGATGTTCGAGGAATCCACCATCTACCGCGCCGCGCACGCCTTCGAGCAGGCCGGCGACTGGAAGAAGATGTGAGGCGCCGCTTGTTGCAGACGCAGGCTGGATGGATCGAACGCCGGATCGAACGACATGGCTAGCACTTTTGCCGCGGCGTTCGAGATCGTGAGCTTCGGCGCGATCATCGTGCTGGTGGTGCTCGGGCTCGGCATCATCGCCAGCATGATGGGCATCTTCAACTTCGCGCAGGGCGAGTTCGTCCTGCTCGGGGCCTATGTCACCTATCTGGCCTACGCCCATGGCGCACCGGTCTGGGCCGGCATGGTCGCGGCGCCCTTCGTGGTCGGCGCGATCGGCTTCGTGCTCGAGGCGCTCATAATCCGGCGCTTCTACGCCGCGCCGATCGTGGCGATGCTCGGCACCTATGCGCTCGGCCTGATCATCCGCGAAAGCGTGCGCGGCCTGATCGGCGGCTTCTATCTCACGGTGCCGGAGCCGATCGGCGGCTCGATCGACCTCGGCTCGGTCCACATCTCGGCCTGGCGCTTCACCATCATCGTGATCACGCTGTTGGTGATGGGTGGCTGCTATCTCTTGCTGGCGCGCACCTCGTTCGGGCTTCGGGTCCGCGCCACGCTGGAGAATCCGGCGCTGGCGCGCGCGTCGGGCATCTCGACGCCCCTGATCTACGGGGCGACCTTCGCGTTCGGCGCGGCACTGGCCGGGCTTGCCGGCGCGCTGATCGTGCCGGTGTTCAGCCTGTTTGCCGACCTCGGCATCCGCTTCCTGATCCAGGGCTTCGTCGCCGTGATGGTCGGTGGGGTCGGCTCCTTCATCGGTCCGGTCGCCGGCGCCGGTGTGATCGGCACGCTCAGCGCGGCGCTGCCATGGGTGATGTCTCCGGTCGTCGCCGACGTCCTCGTCTTCGTGCTCGCAATTGCCTTCATCAAATTCCGCCCGCAGGGCCTCATATCGGGAAAAGGGGTTTAGTCAGATGTTCGATCGCACCAATCTCACGCGCCGCCGCTTCATGAGCAATTTCGCGTTCGCGACCGGCGCGCTCGCGACCGGGGTCGGCAGCTGGGTGGTCAGGCCCGACTGGGCCAACGCCGCCGAGGGACCGATCAAGGTCGGCATCGCGACCGACCTGACCGGCCCGATCGCCTATGCCGGCAACGCCGACGCCAACGTCGCCAAGATGGTGATCAAGGAGATCAACGCCGGCGGCGGCCTGCTCGGCCGGCCGCTCGAGCTCTATATCGAGGACACCGCCTCGAACGAATCGGTCGCGGTCGGCAATGTCCGCAAGCTGATCCAGCGCGACAAGGTCGACATGGTGCTCGGCGGCATCACCTCGTCGATGCGCAACGCGATCAAGGATCCGATCGTGGCGCGCGGCAAGACGCTCTACATCTATCCGCAGCTCTACGAGGGCAAGGAGTGCACGCCCTATCTGTTCTGCACCGGACCGACCCCGGCGCAGCAATGCGACACCTTCATTCCCTGGCTGATCAAGAACGGCGGCAAGAAATTCGCGCTGCCGAGCGCCAACTATGTCTGGCCGCACACGCTCAACGTCTACGCCCGCAAGGTGATCGAGTCGAGCGGCGGCGAGGTGGTGTTCGAGGAATACTACCCGCTCGACCAGGTCGACTTCTCGGCCACCGTCAACCGCGTCATCTCCAACAAGGTCGACGTCGTCTTCAACACCGTGATCCCGCCCGGCGTCGGTCCGTTCTTCAAGCAGCTCTATGAAGCCGGCTTCCTCAAGAACGGCGGGCGGCTCGCCTGCGTCTACTATGACGAGAACACGCTCAACATCAATCAGGCCAACGAGATCGAGGGCCTTGCGAGCTGCCTCGACTATTTCAAGGTGCTGACCAAGGAGGATCCGTTCGACGCCAAGCTCCAGGCAGCCTATGAGAAGGATTTCCCCGGCAACTTCCTGTTCGCGGCCGGCAGCGCCGCCACCGGAACCTATCGCGGCCTCAAGCTGTGGGAGGCGGCGGTCAAGGAGGCCGGCAAGGTCGACCGCGACTCCGTTGCGGCCGCGCTCGACCACGCCAAGATCGCCGAAGGGCCGGGCGGACCGGCGGAGATGGTGCCGGGCAAGCGTCATTGCAAGATGAAGATGTACACCGCTGTTGCCAAAGGCGGGAACTATGAGATCGTCGCGCGCAGCGACGGTCTCGTTGATCCCAAGGAATGCTGAGCGATCCATGGCTGGAGCAAGAGAGGCTGTCGCACGCGTCGGTGAGGAACCAGATGTCGTGACGGGCGAGGGTGCACCGGCCGCAAGCGCGCCGGCGGGACGGGTATCGGCAGGATGGAAGGTCCTGCCGATCGTGGAAGGGCTGGTGCTGCTGATCGCACTGGTCCTGCCATGGGTGCTGCAGGACTATCTGACGGTGTTCGCCACCCGCGTGGTGATCCTCGCGTTGTTCGCCCTGTCGTTCGACCTGGTGTGGGGCTATGCCGGCATCATGAGCTTCGGCCAGGCGCTGTTCTTCGGCGCCGCCGGCTACGGCGTGGCGCTCTTGGCACGCGATCTCAATGTCACCTCGATCCTCCTGATCCTGCCTGCCGGCACGCTGATCGGGCTCACTGCGTCGCTGCTGCTCGGCGGCTTCCTGCTGCTCGGGCGTTATCCCTCGAGCGTGATCTTCGTCTCGCTCGGCACCCTCACCGGCTCCTATGCCGCGGACCGGCTGGCGCGCGGCTGGTATTATCTCGGCGGCCAGAACGGCATCCCGTCGATCCCGCCGCTCACCCTCGGCAGCTACGAGTTCGAGGAGGGCCCGATCTACTACTACATGGTGCTCGGCATCCTCGTGGTCGTCTACCTGCTCTGCCGCTTCCTGGTGCGCTCGCAATTTGGCCTCGCGCTCGCGGGGCTGCGCGAGAACGAGCAGCGCATCGCCTTCTTCGGCTACAAGGCGCAGCACCTGAAGGCGATCATCTTCGCGGTCGGCGGCACCATCGCCGGTCTCGCCGGCAGCCTCTATGCCTTCCACGAGGGCTTCGTCTGGCCCAACATGCTGGGCGTCGTGTTCTCGACCCAGGTCGTGCTCTACGTCCTGTTCGGCGGCTCCGGCACGCTGATCGGCGCCGTGATCGGCACCGTGATCATCGAGGGCGTCAGCTTCTGGCTGTCGGACAATTACCGCGACGTCTGGCCGATCATCCTCGGCGTGCTGCTGCTGCTCGTCATCATGTTCCGGCCGCTCGGGCTGATCTCCTTCGTGCTCGGCGAGCGCGAGCGGGTCGGCAGTTTCGGCAAAGCCCCGAAGGAGACCGGCAATGCCGCTCCTTGAGGCGCAAGGCATCAGCAAAGTGTTCGGCAAGCTGACCGCGCTCGACGGTGCGGCGCTGACCGTCGGCGAGAACGAGTTCCACGGCCTGATCGGCCCGAACGGCTCGGGCAAGAGCACGCTGATGAAATGCGTCGCCGGCGCCGAGGTGCCGACCACCGGCAAGGTCAGCTTCATCAACACCGACATCACGGCGTTCACGCCGACCGAGCGCGCCCGCGCCGGCATGAGCCTGAAGTTCCAGATCACCTCGGTGCTGCCGACGCTGACGCTGTATGACAACATCCTGCTGGCGCTGCAGGCGCACTGCTCGCTGTTCGACCTGGTGCTGTCGCGCACCCGCAAGAAGCTGCACGATCAGGTGATGACGATGCTGACCCAGTTCCGGCTCGCCGATCGCGCGCATGATGCCGCCGCGGCGCTGTCGCACGGCCAGCAGCAATGGCTCGAGATCGCGATGGCGCTCGCCGGCAAGCCACGGCTGTTGCTGCTGGACGAGCCGACCGGCGGCATGAGCCTCGAGGAGCGCCGCGTCACCGGCGAGCTGTTGCAGCCGATCAAGCAGCATTGCTCGCTCGTCATCGTCGAACACGACCTCGATTTCATCCGCGACATCTGCGACCGCCTCACCGTGCTCGACCAGGGCAAGGTGCTGGCCTCGGGAACGGTCGCGGAAATCCAGGCCAACAAAAGCGTCCAGGAGATCTATCTTCGCCGTGCCTGAGCAAACCTTCCTCGATATCCGGCATCTCGATGCCGGTTATGGCCGCAGCCAGGTCCTGTTCGATGTCAACATCGGCATTCCCTGGCGCGGCGGCGTCGCCGTGCTCGGCCGCAACGGCGCCGGCAAGACCACGCTGATGAAGACCATCGTCGGCGAGCTCACGAGCTCGCAGGGCGAGTTGTTCTTCGACGGCCGCGACATCACCCGCCGCCGCACCGAGGAGCGGGTGCGCTCCGGCATCGGCTATGTGCCGCAGGAGCATTCGGTGTTCGCCCGCCTGTCGGTGCGCGACAACCTCGCGGTCGGGTCGCTGTTCAATTCCGATGCCAGCGCGGTCGATCGCGTGCTGACGATCTTCCCGAAACTCGGCCAGCGGCTCGACCAGCCGGCCGGCACGCTGTCCGGCGGCGAGCGCAAGATGCTGGCGATCGGCCGCGCCATGCTCGGCAATCCGAAGCTGCTGCTGCTGGACGAGCCGACCGAAGGCGTCTGGATCGGCGTGATCGAGGAGATCACCGAACGGCTGATCGAGCTCGCCAAAAGCATCTCGGTCGTGATCGTCGAGCAGCATCTCGACCTCGCGCTGCGCGTCGCCGACTATGCCTATGTGCTGGACCGCGGCCGCGTCGCGCTGCAGGGCGGCGCGAGCGAGGTGCGGAGCGATCCCGAACTGCTGCGCTATCTGGCGCCGTAGCAGGCTTCAGTGCGGCAGGCGATCGGCCTTGCGGCCGATCACGCCGTCTCCCGGCGTCCGCCGTGCCGATCGCATCTCGCGACGCACATACCAGGTCGCGACCGAGCAGATCAGCCAGGCCAGCGATGCGGCGATGAAGGCGGCCGGCACGCTGCGATCGACCGTCAGCAGGAAGACGACAGCAAATGCCAGCATGCCGACCGCGCCGAGCGCAGCGCCCGCCGCATCGAGCGCCGCGGCCTGCTGCCCGCGCCACGTGCCATCGAGGCCGGCGTTCCGCTTGCGGCGGATTTCATGCTTCTCGATCAGGGTGGCGCTGGCGCAGAAGATGGCGGGGAGTGCAAGAAAGGCGCCGCCGACATAGGCGCCGCAAGTGCTGCTGATCAGGCCGGTCAGGACAGTGGCGCCGCCACCGAGCACGAAGCGGATCAGATATTCGGTCCAGCGGCTTTCCCTGAGCGAGGACAGTGAGACGCGGACCGGTGTCATGCCTGTCCTCCGGCAACGCCCAGCAAGCCGAAGACGATCGCGAGCCAGACGACAAGCGCCAGCAAGGTGGCGGGGGCAGCGCGGAGCCTCGCGCGAATCAGCAATTGGCAGACCACGAAGCTATAGATGGCAAGCGCAACGGCGCCAGCCATCATCGCGCGGCTCTGCAGGCCGGCATAGTCGGTGCCGTGCTGGTACACGGCGATGCCGAGGGTGGCGAGCGCAACCGACGGCGCCGCGCCGAACAGCCCGGCGAAGCTCTTCGGACGCAGCACGTCACCCAGCATCGCGAAGGCCGACACCACGGCCCCGCCCACGAGAAAGCGGATGACATATTCGCTCATCGCGCCTTGCCCCGCGGTGGATCGTCACCGGGATAGCCGGTCCACAATCGCAGCAGCCGCTCGAGAAGTGCTCCGAGCCCGAATCCCGCGATCACGTCGCTCGTCCAGTGTGCGAGAACCATAATGCGCGTCAGCGAGAGGCCGACCGCGAGTGCCTGGATTGGGCGGCGCGCGCCGGCGGGCAATGTCGCTGCCGCCGACGCCAGCGCGCCCATATGCAGCGCGTGGCCGGATGGGAAGGCGTCGTCGCGCCTGCCAGAGATCGGGATGCCGTTGGCATGGCCGGCCACGGTCAGGCGATCCGGGCGAGTCTGGTTGAACAGCAACTTCAGGCCATGCGGCAGCAGCGATGCTGCGACCGTCACCAGCAGCGCGTGATTGCCGGCGCGCTCGAGCGAGGCGCCGCGCCCGCGTGAGGCGAGCCAGCCTGCGGCGGCGAGCACAAGCAGGACCTTTTCGTCAGCGCCCCAGGTCAGCGTGCGGGCGATCTCTTCCGGCGCAGGTGCGGTGTTGCGGGCGATCGCACGCGCGATCATGGCGTCCGCCGCGGTCGGGCGAATGGTGATCGGGAAGGGGGCGCCTCGCTGGCGGCGTGCTCGAACTCTGGTTGTCGTATCCATGGTCAGGTTCCCATCCAACGCACCAGGCGCGGCATGGGTCCTAACCGGCGTGCAAGGAACCAAATGCAGATCGATGCTCTTGAACTCTTGCCCGTCTCGACCTGATCCCAAGGCTCAATCCCGAGGTTTCGCGCGCTAACCGGGATGCACGGCGGGCGATGGATTGTAGGCGGGAGAGGTCTCGATGAAGGAGCCGGACGTTCGCAAGGGGATGCCGCCGGTCAAGCTTTCGCGCGATGAATTCGAACGGCGCTACCGCAAGCGATTTGCCGATCCGGTCGTTCAATCCATGCAGACGGAGCTTGCGACAATCCTCGCCGGCGCCTGGGACGCCTATCGTCATTCGCGCAAGGCGCCGGTTACCCGCAAGGCCGGGCCCCGGTTTTGCCGATCCCGACTATGATCTCGCGGTCGATTGGCTGTCCGCGCGCGATGCCATCGATGAAGCGCAGCGCAGGCACGACGATCCAAACGAAGCGCCGCATATCCTGCTGATCAACGGCTCCTCGCGCAGCGAACATACGTGTCCCGGCGAGATGTCCAAAAGCTGGCGCATGGTCGAGATCGCCGAGGCCGCCTTCCGCGAGATGGGCTTGGCGGTCGATGTGCTCGATCTGTCGCGGCTGACGTCCGAGTTCGGCAGGGAGATTCACCCCTGCAAGTCCTGCGTGTCGACCTCGATGGCGCTTTGCCACTGGCCGTGCAGCTGCTATCCGAACCACTCGCTCGGGCAAACCGACGACTGGATGAACGAGATCTATCCGCTGTGGGTGCGCGCGCACGGCATCATGATCATCTCGCCGGTCAACTGGTACCAGACGCCGACCGGACTCAGGGCGATGATCGATCGCCTGGTCTGCGCCGATGGCGGCAATCCCGATCCGACCTCGACCCACGGCAAGACCGCGAGCAAAGCCAAGGCGCTCGAACTCAAGGGCTGGCCATACCCCAAGCATTTGCGCGGCCGGCATTTCGGCATCGTGGTCCACGGCGACAGCGTCGGTGCGGAAACATGCCGCCGCTTCCTTGCGGACTGGCTCACCGACATGGAGTTGATCTCGGCCGGCGGCAGGGCCGAAATCGATGGCTATGTCGGCTACATGAAGCCCTATGCGACGTCGCACCGCGATCTCGACGAAGACAGGGCCTTCCAGGAACAGGTGCGCAATGTCGCGCTGGCGCTCGGCGCCGCCGTCGACCTCGCGCGCACCGGGCATCTGGAAGATCCCGGCAAGGGGCTTGAGGACCCGCGGCCGAAGTAGGATGGAATCCGGGTTCCCAAAGGAACGAAGCGCCCCGGCTGCCCGTTAGGCCGCGGGAGGAAGTCACAATGCGCTATATTTCGATTGCAGCTCTTGTTGCTGCTGCGGTGATGAGCAGCAGTGCCGCGTTGGCGCAGCATTCCGGTACGCCATCGGAACAGAGCGCGTGCACCCGCGATGCACAGCGCTTCTGCCGGAAGGACCTCGGCAATGACGGTGCCGTGCAGAACTGTCTTCAGATGAAGCGGGCCAGCCTGAGCCGAAGCTGCAAGAAGGTTTTCGAAAGCCACGGAATGTAACGGTCAACGTGCATGCGACGGTGACGGAGCGTGGTGTTCGAACCTGCGAGCGTGGCGGTGCGGCAGCGACGAGGCGTCTGCGCGCGGTACTGACGAAAGCACGCAACGCGGACGGCGAAATCGTGCAGGCCTGACGCTTTGGGTGCGATCGGCGCCCGGCTTTCCCTGCGCGCTCTGCCAACGGAGAGGGCGGAACGAAGAGCAAAGCTCGGACAAATCATGTCGCGAGAACGTTGTGGTGTGACTCGCAGACCGCGCCACACACTCAATGTCGTCCTGGCGAAAGCCAGGACCCATTACCCCAAATGAGAGTTGTTGCGCGACGCTGGGGCCACGATCCCATTCACGATCAAGTTCGGTGGTTATGGGTCCCTGCTTTCGTGTTTGGTCCCTGCAGATTGGTTGGATGGAATCGGTGTAGAACGAGGCGTGGCCTTTGTTAGGGAGCGCCTCGTGTCATGGAACTGAGCTTGCACGCGAACGCCACGACGACGCCGAAGACACGTGCCTACATCCAGCGCAGCCGGAAGTCGGTCGCTCAGTTGGCGGCCGAATTGGGGGGCAGCGAGACCACGATTTATCGCTGGCGCAGCCGCACGACGGTCGAAGACCGCTCGCACCGGCCGAAGAACCTCACGACCAGCCTCTCCGCGGTTGAAGAAAGGGCCGTTTGTGAACTGCGGACGTCGCTCCAATTGCCGCTGGACGACATCGTTGAGGTGATGCGGCGATGCATCAACGCCAAGCTGTCCCGTAGTGCTATTCACCGCTGCCTGCAGCGCAATGGCATCAGCCGGCTTGCCAAGCCTGACAAGCCCAAAGCCGGCGTCTTCGAGAATGCCAGTATCGGCTTCATCCATATCGACGTGAAGTATCTGCCGGCACTGCAGCGCCGCACCAGCTATGCCTTTGTCGCCATCGACCGAGCCACCCGCTACGTCTTTGTCGAGGTCCATTCCAAGCGGGACGGAGCGACCGCGACCGGTTTCCTTAAGCGCTTCCTGGCTGATTTTCCGCACCAGGTTCACACTATCCTCACCGACAACGGTGCCGAGTTCACCGACCGCTTCGCCGTCGACAAGAAGAACAAGCCGCCCGGGAAGCCTTCCGGCGACCACCCCTTTGATCAACTCTGCCGACAGTGCGGCATCCAGCATCGCCTGACCAAGCCCTACCATCCGCAGACCAACGGACTCGTCGAACGTTTCAACCGGCGCATCGCCGAAGCCATTGGCCGCGAAACAAAGCGTGGCAGCGCCCGGCGGACCTTCATCGATCACGCCGATCGAGACACCTTCATCGCCAAATTCGTCCACGACTACAATCGAACCAGGCTCAAATGCCTCCGCTACCAGGCCCCAATGCGGGCCCTCGCCAATCATACGGGACCAAACACTTTCGCAGGGACGACGGCTGGAAATAGTTTGCGCTACAGCAGCATTGCGACGAGCGGCAGCGAGCTGTCTTCGCGCAGACGCGCCCCGCCTACTTCACCGCCGAGAAGCGGGTGTCGAACGAGTTGGTCTGCACCACAGGCGCGGAGCCGGCGAGTTGGGTCGACGACGACGGGGCCGGTGCAGCGGCTGCGGCCGTGGTCATTGCGGGCTTCGGCGCGGGCTTGGCGGCCTGCTTCGGCTCAGCCTTGGGGGCGACGCGAACCACTGATTGCGGCTTGGTCTCGGCGACCTTGGGCTTGGCCGGGGCAGCAGCGGCCGGAGCCGGCGGCGCGGTCGTCTTGCTGGCGTCGGCGGTGCCGCCGATGCCGACCTTGCGCGCGAAGCTGGAGAAGAAGCCTTCGGACTTGTCAGAGGTGGATTTGTCAGAGGCGGACTTGTCAGAGGCGGATTTGTCGGACGGGTTCGCCGAGGCAACGCGGGTGCCGGCTGACGATGCGGTGGACGACGTCGTCGCCACGACCGGCTCTTCCTGCTGGACCGCGAGATTGGGCTTCGGCGGATTGACCGTACCGGGGATCGTGCCGGGCGCGCGTGCCAGCGACATCGATGCCAGCGCCTGGCTGTCGCCGCCTTCGGAGAGGCCGGTGTTTCCTTCCGGAATCTTCGAGGCGAAGATCGCGTTCATGCCGCCGTCGATGCCGGTGTTGAGGCGCGCAACGGGCGTGCCCTTGGACACCAGCTTGGCGGTCTCGGCGGCGTCCTTCTGCTCCTTCTCGTGCACGGCGCTCGCGATCTCCTCGGGGATCACATAGGCCGGGCACCTCGCGGAGGCGTCGAACACCGGATCGCGTGTCGCGCCCGGCGCCTTCACCGCGTCGAACACGTACTTCTTTTCGCAGAAGTCGACCCTCGGCTCCTGCTTGGTCACCTCGAAATGATCATAGCCTTCCTTGATCATCTTCCAGAAAGGCATGTTCGGATTGTTGCGGTGCTTGGCCATGTTCACCGGCGTCATCCGGAACGGATAGGCCTGCAGCTGGAACGCCTTCTGGCCGCCGAAGAAGGATTCGCGGCCGAGCGAGTAGATCTCTGCGATCTGCTCGTCCGTCATCGCGTAGCAGCCGCGCGAGGAGCAATCGCCGTGCACCATCAGCTGCGAGCCGGTGCGGCCGAGCGCCTTGTCGAAGGCGTTGGGATAGCCGGTGTTGAACGACAGGTAATAGGCCGATTGCGGGTTCATCTGGCTCGGGTTGATCGAATAGAACCCTTCGGGCGCCTGGCGGTCGCCTTCGCGGACCTTCGGACCGAGGTCGCCCGACCAGCGGCAGATCGGATAGGTCTTGAGCAGCGCGAACTGGCCGGAGCGGTTTTGCTTCCAGACCTCGAGCTCGGCCTCCTGCTTGAACAGCCGCACCAGGATCGGCGACTGCATGTCCATGTCCTTTTCGGTCATGGCAGCGACGAGCTTTGGCGGGACCGGCTGGTTGGCCTTGGCGTTCTGCGCGAGCGAGATCTGGTCGCTGTCACAACCGGCGAGCATGACGCCTGCGGCGAGGACCGCCGAGGTCAGAAGCGCGCGTACGAGCGTGCGATGAGTCAAGTCCGAGCTCCACACCCACCGGGCGATTTTCGCGACCCCAACACGGCGAATATGCCCTGAAGCCATTGTGTAAAATATTAGCCTTCGACGACCCCTGCTCGCAACCTGAACCGGGGCGGACAGCCCTCACGGTAGCAGGCATGGTTCAAGGAATGTTAAAGACCCGGCTCGGGGCCCAATTAGGGCAAAATTGGTCGATTTGGGCGAAAAATCGGGCGGTTTGGGCGCCTCAGCCGAGCTTGCGGCCGATATCGAGAAACTTCTGGCGCCGCTGTTTGCGAATCGCGTCCGGATCAAGATTTCGTAGGTCGTTGAGCGCCTGGGCGATGGCATCGCCCGTGGTCGCGATCATCGCGCCCGGGTCGCGATGAGCGCCGCCGGAGGGCTCCTTCAGGATCTGGTCGATCACGCCGAAGCGCAGCATGTCCTGGGCGGTGATCTTCATGCTGTTGGCGGCTTCCTGCGCCTTGGTGCCGTCGCGCCACAGGATCGAGGATGCCGCCTCCGGCGAGATCACGCTGTAGATCGCGTGCTCCATCATCAGGACGCGGTTCGCCGTGGTGATGGCGATGGCGCCGCCCGACATGCCTTCGCCGGTGACGATCGCGACATTGGGCACACCGAGCGACAGGCAGGCGTCGGTCGAGCGCGCGATCGCCTCGGCCTGGCCGCGTTCCTCGGCGCCGATGCCGGGATAGGCGCCGGCGGAATCGACGATCGACAGCACCGGGATGCCGAACCGGTCGGCCATTTCCATCAGGCGCACCGCCTTGCGGTAGCCTTCGGGGCGCGCCATGCCGAAATTGTGCTTGATGCGGCTCTCGGTGGTGGCGCCCTTCTCCTGGCCGACCACACAGATGCTCTCGCCGCGGAAGCGGCCGAAGCCGCCGACCAGGGCCTCGTCGTCGGCGAATTTGCGGTCGCCGGCCATCGGCGTGAATTCGGTGATCAGGCCGCCGATGAAATCGGTGAAGTGCGGTCGCTGCGGATGCCGCGCCACCAGCGTCTTCTGCCACGGCGTCAGATTGGAATAGAGCTCGGTGAGCGCCTGCGCCGCCTTGTCCTCGATCCGCGCGACCTCGTCGCCGATGTCGCTGCCGCTCGCGGCAAGCGTGCGCAACTCGTCGATCTTGGATTCAAGCTCGGCGACAGGTTTTTCGAAGTCGAGATAGCTGCGCATCGGGTCGGGCATCAACTCAATATAGGGAAGATCGGTGCGAGGGGCGAAGCGGTTTCGGCGTCGGAAAGAGAAGCTTTGTAACTTCAAACGGTTAACGCGCATCCGGGTGGAATGCACGCTTCGGGATCGCAAGCAGGTGACGCTCTTTCTGCGGAGACGAAGCGGAAGTCAAGGCGGATCAGATGAAGGTATCGAGGTCTCCACGCGCGTAGCCCGGATGGAGCGAAGCGCAATCCGGGGAGCTATATCGACCGATATTCCATTCCCGGATTTCGCTGCGCTTCATCCGGGCTACGGATCCCTAGGACTTCTCCGCCAACGGATGCAGGTCGCGGACCAGGCTCTTCAGCCGCTCCTCGACCACATGGGTGTAGATCTGGGTGGTCGAGATGTCGGTGTGGCCGAGCAGGGTCTGCACGATGCGCAGGTCCGCGCCATTGTGCAGCAGATGGCTGGCAAACGCATGACGCAGCACGTGCGGGGAGACCAGCCGCGGCGCAAGGCCGGAGGCGCTCGCGAGCTCCTTCAGATCGCGGGCGAAATGCTGCCGGGTCAGATGGCCGCTCTCGCCGGAGGACGGAAACAGCCATTTCGCCGGCGCGGCCTTCTTCGCCTTCGGCTGCATCACCTCCAGCGCTGCGAGATAGTCTGCCATCGCCTGGCGCGAGGCGTCGTTCAGCGGCACCAGCCGCTCCTTGTTGCCCTTGCCGCGCACCACGATCATCCGCGCATCGCGCCGCGCCGCCGAGACCGGCAGCGACACCAGCTCGGAGACGCGCAGGCCGGTGGCGTAGAGCACCTCGAGCAGGCAATACAGCCGCAGCGCGCGCAGCCGCTGCGCCGGCGAGACGTCGGTCTGGGTCAGTTCCTTGGCGCGGGTCAGCATGCGGTCGACATCGGCGATCGACAGCACCTTGGGCAGGCCGCGGCCGCGCTTCGGGCCGGACAGGATCGCGGCCGGATCGTCGGTGCGGACCCGCTCATTGAGCAGGAAACGGTAGAGATGCCGCATCGCCGACAGCCGCCGCGCCACGCTGGTCGACTTGAAGCCTCTGACATCGAGGTCGGCGAGGTAGCCACGCAGCGTCTCGGTGTCGGCGCTGGTGAAATCGGCGCCGGCATGGGCGAGGTAGTCGGAGAAATCGGTGAGGTCGCGCCGGTAGGCGTCGAGCGTGTTGGCGCCTGCGCCCTGTTCCGCGGCGAGCATGTCGAGGAACAACGCGGTCAGTCTGGCGTCGGAGGACTTGGCGAGGGTCTTGGCGGGATTTTTGGCAGCAGCGGGCATGCCGGAATCATAGCGTCTATTTCTTGAGGAACTTATCCGGTGGGATGGTCACCGTCATTTCCCGCGGTTTCGGGTGCACGAAATTCGCCAGCGCGAAGACGATGCCGTAGCCGATCCCGAAAATCACGGCGACGACCGTCAGGAAGCGGAACAGGCTGGGCATGGAGGCGACTCGGGCGGCGAATTAACCAATGAAATCATCCAACATGTTCCCCGCGCGGTTGCAAGAGTCGCTGGTAAGGGTGTCGCCGGGGGTAGTATAGGTGGCTCGAATTCTGAACAATTCGTCCCAATATCCGAGCTTTTTGATGTCCGACGCAGCCGTACCGGCGCCCACCCACCCGACCCTGGAGGCCGACATCGCGGCCGCGCTGGGGACGCGGTCGATCGTGCTGGTCGGCATGATGGGGGCCGGCAAGTCGACCATCGGCCGGCGGGTGGCGGCGCGACTCAAGCTGCCGTTCACCGATGCCGACACCGAGATCGAGGCGGCGGCGGACATGACGATCCCGGAGATCTTCGAGAGCAAGGGCGAGCCGTATTTCCGCGACGGTGAGGCGCGGGTGATCGCCCGCATCCTCGGCAATGGCCCGGTCGTGCTGGCGACCGGCGGCGGCGCCTTCATGCGCGAGGAGACCCGCAACCGGATCCGCGACCGCGCGATCTCGATCTGGCTCAAGGCCGACAGTGATATCATCATGCGCCGGGTGCGCCGCCGCGCCGATCGTCCGCTGTTGCACACCCCCGACCCGGAGGCGACCGTCAACCGCCTGCTCAGCGAGCGCGAGCCGGTCTACGGCACCGCCGATTTGACGATTGCCTCGCGCGACGTGCCGCACGACCGCATCGTCGACGAATGCCTCGAGGCCCTGCATGCGCATCTGTGTGGTGCGCGTCCGGCCGACGAGCAACCACCTGTGATGGATTGAACGCGACCTCATGACTGCGCCCTTGAAACATTCCGCCTCCGTTACCGTCGACGTCGCGCTCGGCGACCGCGCCTATGACATCGTGATCGGCCGCGACGTGCTGCAGTCGCTCGGCGAGCGTGTCGCGGCGCTGCGGCCCGGCGTGCGTACCGCCATCGTCACCGACCGCACCGTCGCCAAGCACTGGCTGGAGCCGACCGAGGCATCGCTTGCCGCCGCCGGCGTGCCGACGTCGCGGATCGTCGTCGAGGAGGGCGAGGGCTCGAAGAGCTATGCCACGCTGACCGAGGTCAGCGAGGCGCTGATCGCGGCGAAGATCGAGCGCAATGACCTCGTCATCGCGCTCGGCGGCGGCGTGGTCGGCGATCTCGCCGGCTTCGCGGCCGCGATCCTGCGCCGCGGCGTCGATTTCGTGCAGGTGCCGACCTCGCTGCTGGCGCAGGTCGATTCCTCCGTCGGCGGCAAGACCGGCATCAACTCGCCGCAGGGCAAGAACCTGATCGGCGCATTCCACCAGCCGGTGCTGGTCATCGCCGACACCTCGGTGCTCGACACGCTGTCGCCGCGCCAGTTCCGCGCCGGCTACGCCGAGGTCGCGAAATACGGCATCCTCGGCGACGAGGCCTTCTTCGCCTGGCTCGAGAAGAACCACGCCGACATCTTCGCCGGCGGCGCCGGGCGCGAGCACGCGATCGCAACCTCCTGCCGCGCCAAGGCGGGCGTCGTCTCGCGCGACGAGCGCGAGACCGGCGAGCGGGCGCTGCTCAATCTCGGCCATACCTTCGGCCATGCGCTGGAAGCCGCAACCGGCTTCTCCGACCGGCTGTTCCACGGCGAGGGCGTCGCGGTCGGCATGGTGCTGGCGGCGGAATTCTCGGCGCAGCTCGGCATGATTTCGTCGGACGATGCGGGGCGCATCGCGCGTCATCTGTCCGCGGTCGGATTGCCGACGCGCCTGCAGGATATCGCAGGCTTCGCGCAGGAAGGCCTTGCCGACGCCGACGCGCTGCTGGCGCTGATGGCGCAGGACAAGAAGGTCAAGCGCGGCAAGCTCACCTTCATCCTGCTGGAGGCCGTCGGCCGCGCCGTGATCGCCAACAATGTCGAGCCGCAGCCGGTGCGCGACTTCCTGCAAGCCAAGCTGAAGGCCTAGACCGGGATGCCTTTCCTTCGGATCGTCATCCCGCTCTATCTTTTTGATTTGAGCATGATCTTTTCGGAAAACCGCTACACACTTTTCCGGATCATGCTCTAGCCACGGATCAGTTCAGTGGGATGGTTCACCTTCTCGATCGTGCTGCTCTGCCTGTTCATCTCGGCGTTTTTCGCGGCGAGTGAGACGGCGCTGACCGGCGCCTCGCGCGCCAGCATGCTGCGGCTGTCGAAGCAGGGCAACACCGATGCCGGTGTGGTCTCCAAGCTGGTCAACATGCGCGAGCGCATGATCGGCGCGCTGCTGCTCGGCAACAACATCGCCAATATCGGCGCCTCGGCGCTGGCGACCGGCGTGTTCACCGCCTGGTTTGGCGACGTCGGCGTGCTCTATGCCACCGCTGTCATGACCGTGATGGTCGTGGTGTTTGCCGAGGTGCTGCCCAAGACCATCGCGATCAACGCGCCCGACCGCATCTCGCTTTTGGTCGCGCGGCCGATGCGGCTGACGATCTTCGTGCTGGGGCCGCTGCTCACCATCATCGAGACCATCGTGCTGGCGCTGATGAAGCTGCTCGGCATCAAGGTCGGGGCGCATCAGGCGGTGCTGTCGCCGACCGAACGTCTGCGCGGTGCGGTCGATCTGTTGCATCACGAGGGCAAGGTCGAGAAGCAGGATCGCGACATGCTCGGCGGGTTGCTGGATCTCAGCGAGCTGCAGGTCTCCGACGTCATGGTCCATCGCACCGAGATGACCATGGTCAACGCCGACCTGCCGCCCGAGGAACTGGTGCGCGAGGTGCTGGCGAGCGAATACACCCGCATCCCGCTGTGGCGGGAGAAGCCGGAGAACATCGTCGGCGTGCTCCACGCCAAGGACCTGCTGCGCGCGATGCGCGCCAACGAGGGTGACATGTCGGCGATCGATGCCTCCGCGATCGCGCTGCCGCCCTGGTTCGTGCCGGAGATGCGTCCGGTCTCCGAACAGCTGAAGGCGTTCCGTCGCCGCAAGACCCACTTCGCCCTCGTGGTCGACGAGTATGGCGAGGTCGAAGGCATGGTGACGCTGGAGGACATCCTGGAGGAGATCGTCGGCGACATCTCCGACGAGCATGACGTCGTCGTTGCCGGCGTGCGGGCGCAGCCGGACGGCTCGGTCGTGGTCGACGGCTCGGTACCGATCCGCGATCTCAACCGCGCGATGGACTGGCGCCTGCCGGACGAGGAGGCGACCACCGTCGCCGGCCTCGTGATCCACGAGGCGCGCTCGATCCCGGAGCGCGGCCAGAGCTTCACCTTCCACGGCTTCCGCTTCCGCGTGCTCCGCCGCGAGCGCAACCGCATCACCGCGCTGCGCATCGTCGCCGTCCCGCGCGAGGCCGAGCTGGAGGAGAAGAAGCCGAAGCGGGCGGGGACGGCGTTCTAGTTCGAGTTGGCCAGTCTCCTAGCACCGTCACCCTGAGGAGCGCGCATCGCGCGCGTCTCGAAGGGTCGACGGCCCGGCCGGTGGCCGTGCATCCTTCGCGACGCCGCTTCGCGGCTCCTCCAGCGACAAAGGCGCAGCCTTTGCGCGGGGATGACGGATCAGGCAGCGCCGTGGACCTACTCGATATCGATCGAGATGCCCGACAGCTTCCAGGCGCCGTCGGAGGGGATGAAGCCGAGCTGATACTTCACCTGCTTGGGCGTGGTGTCGAAATGTCCCTTCAGCCGCAGCACGCCCTTGTCGTCGATCTTGGCGTCCTCGTCGAGAACGATCGGCTTGGCGACTACGGCGTCGAACACCGCGTGCTTGTCGACCAGATCCTTGAAGATGGTCTTGAGCTTGTCGGGCGGAAACTGGTCCCGGAACGGCTTTGAGATCTTGGCGTGGAACACGGTGAAATTGTTCGCGGCCACCGCATCGTTGAGCGAGACCAGGATGCTCTTGATCAGCACCTCCTGGACGAACGGGCTCGGCATGTCCAGCGCCGAGGCCGGGCGCATCGCGCAGATCAGGAGCAGGCCGGCGGCGGTGACGATCGACCGGAAACGTGGCCAGCAAGGGATCATCAATGGCCCCATATCATGCGTGGCGGTGCAATCCGTAGTTTCACCTGCTCACCTATGGAGCAGGTCCATCCTGTTCTCATAGAGGAAAACCACCGCTTCGTCTTGAGGCAAGCGCGAACTAGCGCGGCTTTTCCCCGGGGCCGTGGGCGTGGATCGCCAGAGCATGCACCGAGCCGGCGAGTTCCTGCGCCAGCGTCGCATTTATCATGCGATGGCGTTCGATCCGGCTCTTCCCTTCGAAGGCCGGAGACACAATATATACCCGAAAGTGCGTCTCCCCGCCTGGCCTGTGGCCGGCGTGGCCCTCATGCAGATGTGACTCATCGACGACGTCGAGGCTTTCCGGCAAGAAAGCTTCACGCAACTTGTTTATGATAGCGTCTTTGGTGCTCATGGCGGCGGAGTTAGGTTCGCGACAGCTTTTCGTCAATGGTGCAAGCGGGAAACGAGGTCCGCGCAATGTCAAGACTTGAAGATTTGTGCATTGCGTAGTCAAAGAGAACATGCCGATCGATTCATCAAAATTCTTCGACTCCATTCGCATCAAGCCGACCAAGGTCAGTGCGAAGCGCCAGGCGCAGGCCGGCGAGCAGGCCGTGACCTGCGAGTGGGCGGGTTGCCAGAACAAGGGCGCGCATCGCGCCCCGAAAGGCCGCGAGAATTCACGCGAGTATTGGCACTTCTGTCTCGACCACGTCCGTGAATACAACCAGTCCTACAATTTCTTCCAGGGTATGAATCCTGACGACGTCGCGCGCTACCAGAAGGACGCGCTGACCGGCCACCGTCCGACCTGGAAGATGGGCGCCAACAACGGCAAGAAGGGCGAGAGCGGTCTCGATGCCGCCTCCGATCCGTTCCACGTATTCTCCGAGCTCAACGGCCGCGGCCGCTGGCGCCCCGGACCGGGTGGCGCGGAGCCCAAGCCCGAGACCCGCAAGGTCATGAACGCCGAGCGCAAGGCGCTGCAGGTGATGGGGCTCGGGGCCGAGGCGACGCTCGAAGACGTCAAGTCGAAGTACAAGGCGCTGGTCAAGCAGCACCATCCCGACGCCAATGGCGGCGACCGCTCCACCGAGGATCGCCTGATCGAGATCATCAAGGCGTACAATTATCTGAAGACCGTGGTGCGCGAGGCCTGAAGTCTTGCCTCCGTCGCCCCTGCCTAGTGCGCAGTTGCGCACGGGAGCAGGGGCCCATAACCACCGGCCGTTCTCGTTTGCACAAGATGTCTACCCGATTGCCCCATTGTCGGGCCGCGGCGTATGGGTCCCTGCTTTCGCAGGGACGACGGCGGAATATGTAGCTCCGCCGTCGCAAGCGTTGAAACGGTCTAGCTCTCACCCGTTCGGCACTGCCCCGACATAGGACGAACTCGGCCGGATCAGGCGCCCGGTGCGCCGCTGCTCCAGGGCGTGCGCGGTCCAGCCGGCGGCGCGCGCGGTGGCAAAGATCGGCGTGAACGCCTGCCGCGGGATTTCCAGCCCGTCGAGCAGGATCGCGGTGAAGAACTCGACATTGGTCTCGAGCGGCCGCTCCGGATTCTTTTTCCGCAGCGCCTCGCGGATGTAAGCCTCGACCTCGCCGGCAAATGGCAGGTCGGCACCACTGGCCTCGAGGCGCTCGACCGCGACCTTCAGCACGTCGGCGCGCGGGTCGCGCACGCGATAGACGCGGTGACCGAATCCCATCAGCCGTTCGCCGTGCGCCAGCGCGCCGTCGACCCAGGGCTTGATCCGCTCGCGCGTGCCGATCGCGTCCAGCATTTCGAGCACCGGCTCAGGTGCGCCGCCATGCAGCGGGCCGGTCAGCGCGCAATAGCCGCCGGTGATCGCCGCGAACAGGTCGGCCTGCGTCGAGGCGATCACCCGCGTGGTGAAGGTCGACGCATTCATGCCGTGGTCGCAGACCGTGACGAGATAGGCGTCGAGCGCGGCGACCTCGCGCGGCTCGACCTTGCGGCCCAGCAGCATCCGCAGCGTGTCGGCGGCGTGGCCGGCATTCGGGTCCGGCGCGATCGGGTCGTGTCCCTTGGCGTGCCGGACCAGGGCGCCCGCAATCACCGGGAAGGCGCCGACGATGGTCGCCTCATGCTCAAGCCCGTTCTCGCCGCGCAGGCCCGCGATCGCGGCCCGGAAGCCGTCGACGATCGACATGCCGCGCGTCGCCGGCAGCAGGTCCGGCAGGCGGGCGAAGGCGCGTTCGCGGGCGGCGCCGAGGCTGGCGCGGACATTGGCTTCACTCAGCGACTTGCCGGTAGCGCCGTTCCACAGCCGCGCCGTGACGCCCTCGAAGCTCGACTTGCCCGCGAGGTCGGCGACGTGCTCGCCGGCGATGATCAATTCGCCGCGCTCGCCGTCGACATGGCTCAACACGGTCTCGGCGGCAGGAACGCCGTCCAGACCGATCTGGCTCTTGGTGAGGTGCATATTCATGGCCTGATCTCCTTGCTTCACCCCTTCAAGGTCAGGCCTCTCGACGAGTTGATCAATCTTGATTATATAAATCAATATGAAAAAATCCGCCGAGCTTTACCTCTCCGCTCGCGAAGCCGCCGCCGAGCTCGCGATCTCGCCGGCGACCCTCTACGCCTATGTCAGCCGCGGGCTGATCCGCTCCGAGCCGTCGCTGGATTCGCGCAGCCACCGCTACCGCGCCGAGGACATCAGGGGGTTGAAGGAGCGCCGCGTGCCGTCGCCGGAGCCGCGCGGCTTCCGTAATTTCGACGCCGATCTGCCGGTGATGGATTCGGCGATCGCGACCATCACCGAGCAGGGCCCGATCTATCGCGGCGTCAACTGCGTCGAGCTCGCTGAGCGCGACACACTGGAGCACACCGCGACGTTGCTGTGGGATGTCACCGGCGTCGATCCGTTCGCACCGGACAATTGCCCGCACGTCTCGGACGAAATGCGCGCGATCGCCGAAGCCGCGCGCCGCGCCCAGCCGATCGACCGCACGGTCGCGGTGCTGGCGCTGGCGGCAAGTGCCGATCCCGGCGCCTTCACGCGCGCGCCCGACGGCCGCGCCATGGTCGGCGGCCGCATCCTGCGGCTGCTGGTCGCGACCATGCTGAACGCTACGCCATCGAACGAGCCGCTGCACGAGCAGGTGGCGCAGGTTTGGACGCCAGGCAACAAGCACGCGCCCGACCTGATCCGCCGCGCGCTGGTGCTGCTCGCCGATCACGAACTGAATGCGTCGACCTTCACCGCACGCTGCGCGGCATCGACCGGGCTCAATCTGTACGACGCTGTCATTGCGGGTCTCGTCGCGCTGAAAGGACCGATGCATGGCGGCGCCGGCGTGCTCGCCTCGCGCCTCGTCAAGACGATGCTCGATAGTGACGTTGCGCCGGTGGTCCGCGAGCGCGTCGCGCTTGGCGAGCGTTTCGCCGGCTTCGGGCACGGCGTCTACAAGAAGGGCGATCCGCGGGCGATCTCGCTGCTCGAGGCGCTGACGCGGGCCGGCGCGCCGCGGAAATTCACCAGGGAAGTGCCGGAGCGGATCGCGGAAGCGACCGGCGAATTCGTCAACATCGATTACGCGCTGGCGGTGCTGGTGCATGCGCTGCGGATGCCGGCGGGCAGCGAGCTGGCGCTGTTTGCGATGGCCCGCAGCGTCGGCTGGATCGCACATGCCAGCGAGCAGCTTCAGCTCGGCAAGTTGATCAGGCCTCGCGCGCGCTATGTCGGTCCGGCGCCCGGGCGGGCGGGAACGACCAACAGCATCTAGCGCATGATCCGGAAAAGTGGAGACCGGTTTTCCGAGAAGATCATGCGCAAGTGAAAGGAATTATTTCGCCGGCTTGGCCGGTTCGATCAGGCTGCCGCCGTGCCGGCGGCGGATGGTCCAGACGGCCAGCGCCAGGATCACGGCGCCGCCCGCGACCGCAAACATCCACAGATGCTTGCCGACATGGCCATGATGCGGCAGGCCGGCATAGTCATGCAGCGCGGTGACGGCGAGCACGCCGGGCAGCACATGCGCCGGCGCCCAGAGCAGGATCGCGGGGATGTTGACCGCGTAGAAGCGCACCGGCGGCATGTCGAGCGCGCCGGCCGTGATCGGCACGAAGGCGCGGATCGGCGGCACGAAGCGGGCGAAGAACACCGCGAGCACGCCCCAGCGGTTGAAGAAGGCCTCGCTCTGCGCGACCACGCGCGGGTAGTTGGAAAGCGGCCAGGCCGACAGGATCTCGCGCTGGCTGCGGTGGCCGATCAGGTAGGCGGTGCCGTCGCCGAGCATCGCGCCGGCGGCCGCCGCGGCGAGCACCGGCAACAGCTTTAATTCGCCGCCCGGCACCAGCGCGCTCAACGCCAGGATGATGGTCGACCCCGGCACCAGGGAGCCGACCACCGGCACCGCCTCCAGCAGGGCGGCCAGAAACAGCGTCAGATAGGCAAGCCAGGCATGGGCCGAAACGAACGCGATCAAAGGGTCAAGGAATGAAGTCACAAAATTCCCATGTGGCGGTGTTATCGATTTGAGAGCTAACAACTCCCCGCCGGGCTGAAAAGTGCCCGGCCCGGGCCGGCCGTCGTGGTGCTGCGGCAAAAGTACGGCGGGATTTGCAGGGCAGCCTTCCAAAAACCGAGTTTCGCTCCTATCTTTATGATAGAACAACGGAACTTTGATTTGCTCGCGGGCTTCTGCCAACCGTTGCTCTCTGCTAGGCTTATGCGAAGCACCCCATCCGCAGCCAAACGATTAATCTGGTTTCGGGAACGCCCGCGACCTCGGAGGATGAATGACGACCGCCGTCCAGACCAAAGCTCAGGAACCCGTCGGCTTGCCCGACATGAAGGTGTCGGTCCGGCAGGTCTTCGGGATCGATAGCGACCTGGAAGTTCCCGCCTATTCCGAAGTCGATCCGCATGTGCCGGAAGTCGACAGCGACTACCGCTTCGACCGCGCCACCACGCTCGCGATCCTCGCGGGCTTTGCCAAGAACCGCCGCGTGATGGTCACCGGCTATCACGGCACCGGCAAGTCCACCCACATCGAGCAGGTTGCGGCCCGCCTCAACTGGCCCTGCGTGCGCGTCAACCTCGACAGCCACATCAGCCGTATCGACCTCGTCGGCAAGGACGCGATCGTGGTCAAGGAAGGCAAGCAGGTCACCGAATTCCGCGACGGCATCCTGCCCTGGGCGCTGCAGCACAATATCGCGCTGGTGTTCGACGAATACGACGCCGGCCGCCCGGACGTGATGTTCGTGATTCAGCGCGTGCTGGAAGTCTCCGGCCGCCTGACGCTGCTCGACCAGAACAAGGTGATCAAGCCGCATCCGGCGTTCCGCCTGTTCTCGACCGCCAACACGGTCGGCCTCGGCGATACCTCGGGCCTCTATCACGGCACCCAGCAGATCAACCAGGGCCAGATGGACCGCTGGTCGATCGTCACCACGCTGAACTACCTCGCCCATGACGAGGAAGTGGAGATCGTGCTGGCGAAGGCGAAGCACTATCGCACCCAGGAAGGCCGCGACATCGTCAACAAGATGGTGCGGCTGGCGGATCTCACCCGCAACGCGTTCGCCAACGGCGACCTGTCGACGGTGATGAGCCCGCGCACGGTGATCACCTGGGCCGAGAACGCCGACATCTTCAGCGACATCGGCTTCGCGTTCCGCGTCACCTTCCTCAACAAGTGTGACGAGCTGGAACGGCCGCTGGTCGCCGAGTTCTACCAGCGCTGCTTCAACGTCGAGCTGCCGGAATCCTCGGTCAACGTGGCGCTCAGCTAGTCCATGCCGAAAATCTCCGTCGAGCGCACAGTCACACAGACGAAGAAAGCGGTGCTCGGCGGATTGCTCCACTACAACAACGAGAAGATGGGGAAGCAGAAGTACAAGCGCTTCGCCATCTCGCTGCGGCAAGGCGACGAGATTGTCGGCGGCATCGTCGGCGAGGTCTGGACCGCGGTGTTGTTCATCCAGTTGTTCTGGATGGAGCAGAAGTTTCGCAACAAGGGCTTTGGCGCGAAGCTGATCAAGGCGATCGAGGACGAGGCGCGGCGCTTCGGAGCGACGCGATCCTATCTGGATACGATGAGCTTCCAGGCGCCGGGCTTCTACCGCGCCAACGGATATAAAGAGTTCGGTTCGATTGAGGGGTATCCCGGCGGCGTAACGCGCCATTGGTTTACGAAATCGCTATGACAACCTCCAACATCAAATTCCGTCCCGGATCCAAGGAAGCGCCGACCGAGCCGTTCAAGCGCTCGGTGTCGGCGTGCCTGAAGGCGATCGCCAAGAAGCCGGAGCTCGAGGTCTCCTTCGCCGCCGAGCGCCCGGGGCTCGCGCCCGGCAAGGCGCGGCTGCCGGAGCCGGCGCGCAAGATGACCAAGCGCGATGCGGCGATCGTGCGCGGCCACGCCGATTCGATCGCGCTCAAGATCGCCTGTCACGATCCCAAGGTGCATCGCAAGCTGATGCCGGGTAACCCGCAGGCGCGCGGCGTGTTCGAGGCGGTCGAGCAGGCGCGCGTCGAGGCGATCGGTTCGCGGCGGATGGCGGGCGTCGCGAAGAACCTCACCGCGATGCTCGACGATCATTTCCACCGCGGCAAGTATGACGAGATCACCGATCGCGCCGACGCGCCGCTGTCGGATGCGCTGGCGATGCTGGTGCGCGAACGTCTCACCGGCATGGCGCCGCCCGCGGCCGCCAAGAAGATGGTCGATCTCTGGCGTCCGACCCTGGAGGACAAGATCGGCTCGCGGCTCGACAAGCTCAGCCGTTTCACCGAGGACCAGGCGAGGTTCGGCGACCTCGTCCATGATCTGCTGTCGGCGCTCGATCTCGGCGACGACCGCAACATGGATTCGGACGATGACGACGACCAGGACGAGAACCAGGACGGCGAGAGCGATCAGTCCGGCGCCGAGGGCTCGCCCGACTCCGATGCCGCGCAGGAGATGAGCGCCGACCAGGCGCAGACGTCAGCGGAAGAGATGAGCGAAAGCGCGATGGAGAGCGCGCAGGCCTCCACGTCTGATACGTTCGACGACGGCGAGCTCGGCGACGACGAGACGCCGGGCGAGGCGACGCGGCCGAATGCGCGCGGACAGAACGAGCCGCGCGGTCCGGAATATCACGCCTTCGCGCCGAAGTTCGACGAGGTGATCGCCGCCGAAGACCTTTGCGATCACGACGAGCTCGAGCGGCTGCGCTCCTATCTCGACAAGCAGCTCGCGCATCTGCAGGGCATCGTGGCGCGGCTCGCCAACCGCTTGCAGCGTCGGCTGATGGCGCAGCAGAACCGCGCCTGGGATTTCGATCTCGAGGAGGGCATCCTCGATCCGGCGCGGCTGTCGCGCGTCGTCACCGATCCCTATCATCCGCTATCCTTCATGCATGAGAAGGAGGCGACCTTCCGCGACACCGTGGTGACGCTGCTGCTGGATAACTCCGGCTCGATGCGCGGCCGCCCGATCACGGTCGCCGCCACCTGCGCCGACATTCTGGCGCGCACGCTGGAGCGGTGCGGCGTCAAGGTCGAGATCCTCGGCTTCACCACGCGCGCCTGGAAGGGCGGGCAGTCGCGCGAGGCGTGGCTCGCGGCCGGCAAGCCGGCCAATCCGGGCCGCCTCAACGATCTCAGGCACATCATCTACAAGTCGGCTGACGCACCTTGGCGTCGCGCGCGGAAAAACCTCGGGCTGATGATGCGCGAAGGCCTGCTCAAGGAGAACATCGACGGCGAGGCGCTCGACTGGGCGCACAAGCGCTTGCTCGCGCGCCCCGAGCAGCGCCGCATCCTGATGATGATCTCCGACGGCGCGCCGGTCGACGACTCCACGCTGTCGGTCAATCCCGGCAACTATCTCGAGCGGCATCTGCGTCACATCATCGACGAGATCGAGACCCGCTCGCCGGTCGAGCTGATCGCGATCGGCATCGGTCACGACGTGACGCGCTACTATCGCCGCGCCGTGACCATCGTGGACGCCGAAGAGCTTGGCGGCGCCATCACCGAAAAGCTCGCCGAGCTGTTCAGCGAGACCCACGGCTCGGCGCCCGCGCCGGGCATCCGGCGCCGCCTCCACTCGTGAGACATGCGCTCGTCCCCTAGCCGCCGCCGTTTCCTCCAGGGTATGGCGGCGGGGCTGTCGGCCGCTGCATTGCCGCGTCTTGCGCAGGCGCAGAGCGCGACCCAGCCGCCGGCAACGCCGAGGCCGGCTGCGAGGCCGAGCCCCTACCGGGTCAACGAACCGGTTTCGATCGACGTCAACGCGCGGCCGCTGCCGTCGTTCGACATCCGCGATCGCGCGCGCACGCGGTTCGGCGCGCTGGAATATCGCAGCGGTCTGATCCTGACCTCGTCGTTCTCCGGCTTCGGCGGCCTCTCCGCGCTACGGCTCGATCCCAAGGGCGAACGCTTCATCGCGGTCAGCGACCAGGGCAGCTGGTTCACCGGCCGCATCGTTTATCGTGGCCGGGAGATGGTCGGGCTCGAGGATGTCGAAGCGGCACCGCTGCTCGGCGCCGACGGCAGGCCGATCACCGCGACCCGCGGCTGGTATGATTCGGAATCGCTCGCGCTCGACGGCTCGTTCGCCTATGTCGGGCTCGAGCGGGTCAACCAGGTGCTGCGCTTCGACTTCGCCAAGGGCTTTACCCGCTCGCGCGGCGAGGTGATTGCGCTGCCGGCGGCGGCGCGCAGGCTTCCCAACAACAAGGGGCTGGAGGGCCTCGTCTTCGTGCCCAAGGCCATGGGCCAGCCGCTCGCCGGCACGCTGATCGCGTTCTCGGAACGCGGGCTCGATGCGAGCGGTAATTTGATTGCCTTCCTGGTCGGCGGCAAGACGCCGGGCCAGTTCAGCGTCCGCCGCACCGAGAATTTCGACATCAGCGACGCGGTCCTGCTGCCGTCGGGCGGCCTGTTGATCCTGGAGCGGAAATTCTCCTGGTTCGGCGGCGTCGGCATCCGCATCCGCCGTCTCGCGCTGTCCGAGATCGCGCCCGGCGCCGTGGTCGATGGCCCCGCGATCTTCAATGCCGATCTCGGCAACGAGATCGACAATATGGAAGGCATCGACGCCCATGTCACGGAGGAGGGCGAGACCGTGCTGACCATGGTCTCCGACGACAATTTCTCCCTGATCCAGCGCAATCTGCTGCTGCAGTTCACGCTGGTGGACTGAGAGCGCCGGCCCGGAGGGACCCCGTCAGGACATTGCTGATCTGCGCCCCGGCCTGCGCGGCCTTCCGGACGGTTGGTGATCGGCCGTGCTGCCTCTATCTTAACCGGGCCCTCTCCCCGATCCCGGATATCCGCCGCATGAGCACCCTGTTCTCTCCGATCGAACTGCGCGACCTGAAACTCTCCAATCGCATCATGGTCTCGCCGATGTGCCAGTATTCGGCCGTCGACGGCTCCGCCAACGACTGGCACTTCACCCACATCAACATGCTGGCCCTGTCGGGCGCGGCGATGTTCTGCATCGAGGCCACCCATGTCGAGGATATCGGGCGGATCACGCCCGGCTGCCTCGGTCTTTACAACGACGCCAACGAGGCGGCGCTGAAGCCGATCCTGGCCTCGGTGCGCAAGCATTCGAAAGCGGCGGTCGCCATGCAACTCGCCCATGCCGGCCGCAAGGCGTCGAGCCAGCGCCCCTGGGAGGGCGGGCAGTTGATCCCGATTGCCGAAGGCGGCTGGCAGACGGTCGGACCATCCAACGTCCCGCACAAGGAAGGCGAGGCCGCGCCGGTGGCGCTCGACGACGCCGGCCTGACGCGCATCCGCGAGGCCTTTGTCGCGTCGGCAAAGCGCGCCGACCGGCTCGGCATCGATGCGCTCGAGCTGCACGGCGCGCATGGCTATCTGCTGCACCAGTTCCTGTCGCCGATCGCCAACAAGCGGACCGACCGCTATGGCGGCTCGCTGGAAAATCGCATGCGCTTCCCGCTCGAAGTGTTCGATGCCGTGCGCGCCGTATTCCCGGATCACAAGCCGATCGGCATGCGGGTGTCGGCGACCGACTGGGTCGAGGGCGCCTGGGACCTTGCGCAGACCATCGAGTTTGCCAAGGAGCTGAAGAAGCGCGGCGTCGACTGGATGGATGTCTCCTCCGGCGGCGTCTCGCCGTTGCAGAAGATCCCGCTCGGGCCGGGCTATCAGGTGCCGGCGGCGCTGGCGGTCAAGGAGGCGACCGGCGTTACCACGATGGCGGTCGGCCTGATCACGGAAGCGAAGCAGGCGGAGGAGATCGTCTCGTCCGGCAAGGCCGATATGGTCGCGCTCGCCCGCGGCATGCTCTACGACCCACGCTGGGGCTGGCACGCCGCCGCCGAGCTCGGCGGCGAGGTGAGCGCGCCGCCGCAATACTGGCGCTCGCAGCCCTCGACGCAGAAGGCGCTGTTCGGCAAGACCACGTTCGGGACGCGCTGACAGCGCACCTCGCTTGCGAGATCACTGCATGGCGGGCCCGAACCAGCGCGTCAGCGCGGTGTCGAGGCCCGTCGTGTCGGCGTCGTCGGCCGCCCAGGCGATGCAGGCATCCGGGCGGATCAGCAGCGAAGCGCCGCTACGTCGCGGCACGCATCGCACGAAGATATCCCAGCGTGCCGCGATCGCTGACGCGGCTCCATCAGTCGCATCGACCAGCACGGCCCTGCCGTCCTCCATCTGATCGAACAGGGTTGTTTCCGCGCCGTCGTCGCCGAGAGCAAAATTGCCGGAGAGCCGGCCGATCGAGGGATGGTCGCTGCCGAGATCGTAACGGATCCTGACGCCGCTGATCATTTCGCCGAAATAGCGGGTGCCCTCGTCAAGGCTCATCAGGTCAGCAACGATCTCGCGCAAGGCGTCCGTCATGACATCAGGCCGCATCAAGGCGACCTGGGCGCGGGTGTTGGCGAGCACCCTTGCCGCGATCGGATGCCGCTCTTCGGTGTAGCTGTCGAGCAGGCTTTCGGGCATGCGATCGCACACGACTGCCGCAAGTTTCCAGCCGAGATTGACCGCATCGAGCAGGCCGAGATTGAGGCCTTGTCCGCCGAATGGCGAGTGCACATGCGCCGCATCGCCCGCCAAGAGGACGCGGCCCCTGCGATAGCTGTCGGCCTGCCGCGCATTGTCGGTGAAGCGCGTCGCGGTCTTGACGGCGGTGACGCGAACGTCGGCCCCGCTGATCCGGCGCAGGGTGGTCTCGATCTCCTCGCGCGTGACCGGCGCGCTGCGATCGGCCGGCGGCCCATCGAATTCGGCCAGGAACACCCGGCCAGGAATCGGTCCATACGCCATCATGCCGACCGGCGTCCGTCGCCAGCCGACCGGCAGAAGCCGATCCGGATGATCGAGATCGACGATGGCCTGGTGTCCCGTGAGGGTCGGTTCGGTGCCGGGGAATGCGAAGCCCGCGCGCTTGCGCACGGCGCTGCGTCCGCCGTCGCAGCCGACCAGATAGGCCGCGTGCAGCGTGGCATCGCCGGACGCGTCCTTAGTTTGCACCACGACGCCGTCGCCGCTATCCTCGAAATCGATCAACTCGCAGCCGCGCCTGATCTCGATGCCGAGCGCGTGGGCGCGCTCGGCAAGCATGCTTTCCAGGGCTTGCTGGTTCACCCCGCGCAACCGCCGGTCCGGCTCGCGCTGACGCGTCTGGTCGATCAGGAAAATGCCCGAGAAGTGACCGCCGAATTTCTTGAACGGCAGGTCGCTCGCATCGCCCGAGCCCTTCATGAGCCTGGACATGCTGTCCGCCATGCTGCGTTCGACCGCATTCATCGCGTCGCCGAGGCCGCGGCGCTCCAGAGCCTCGCCTGCCAGCGCGCCGATCGCGCCGGCCTTGATGGTCTGGTCGGGCTCGGTCAGCCGCTCGATCACGATCACGTCGGCGCCGCCCAGGGTCAGTTCGATCGCCAGCAGCAGTCCGGTCGGCCCGGCACCGACCACAACCACATCGGTTCGTTCACGCGTCACGCCGTCACCATAAAATTATACTCAGTATACTATTTACTATGGTACAAATTCCCGCATGTCAAATCAGGGCGGATTGCGCGAGCGGAAGAAGGAGGCGACGCGCCAGGCGATCTCGGATGTCGCCACCGAGCTGTTCCTGGAACGCGGCTTCGACAATGTTTCGGTGGCCGAAGTCGCCGAGGCCGCCGAGGTCTCCCGGATGACTGTGTTCAATTACTTTCCACGCAAGGAAGACCTGTTCTTCGACCGTGAAGAGGAAAGTCGGCAGATGCTGCGGGCCGGCTTTGCCGAGCGGCCGGCGGGCGAGGCGCCGATCGCAACCCTCCGCAAGCTGGTGCACAGCCTGGCGGATCGCGTGCATCCGTTCGCGAAATTCACCGACGCGACGGCGAAATTCTGGCGCACCGTCGCCGAAAGCCCGGCGCTCTCGGCGCGGGCGCGCGAGATGCGTGACGAACTGGTCGATGATCTCGCGAGCGTGCTGGCGGCAGCCATCAAGCGCCCGCTCGCCGATGCCGATGCCCGGCTCGCCGCGTCGATGGTGGTCACGGCGCTGACCGTCGCCTATGCGGAAGGGCTTCGCGAGCACAAGGCCCGCAGGTCGGCTGCGACGTCACGCGAGACCTTCCTGCGGATCATGGAGCGAAGCTTTTCCGGTATCGCGATCATGCTGAAGGATACGCCCTACGCATAGATCCGGGCCGAGCTGATGCGACAGGGCCATTGTTCTGCCGCAGCCCGGGCAGGTACTCTCGAAGCGCGTGCGCAAGACACGCATCGAACAAAGAGAGGAAACCCATGGAACTCGGATACTTCGCGATGCCGTCGCATCCGCCGGAGTGCGGATTGAAGGAGGGCCACGACTGGGACCTGCAGGTGCTGCGCTGGCTCGACGAGCTCGGCTATCAGGAAGCCTGGATCGGCGAGCACCACACCGCACCCTGGGAGCCGCATCCGTCGCCTGATCTGTTGATCGCGCAGGCGCTGCTGCAGACCAAGAACATCCGCATCGGGCCCGGCGGCTTCCTGCTGCCGTATCATCACCCGGCCGAGCTCGCCAACCGCGTCGCGATGCTTGATCACCTCTCGAACGGGCGGCTCAACTTCGGCGTCGCGGCCTCCGGGCTGCCGAGCGACTGGGCGATGTTCAATGTCGACGGCATGTCAGGACAGAACCGCGACATGACCCGCGAGGCGCTCGAGATCATTTTGAAGATGTGGACCGAGCCGGCTCCCTGGATCCACAAGGGCAAGTTCTGGACCGTGACCAAGCCGGACACGATGTTCGATTTCCTCAAGCCGCATATCAAGCCTCAGCAAGCGCCGCATCCGCCGATCGGCGTCGCGGGGCTCTCCAAGAATTCGGACACGCTGAAGCTCGCCGGCGAGCGCGGCTTCATTCCGATGAGCCTCAACCTCAACCCGGCCTATGTCGGCAGCCACTGGGACTCGGTGGAGGCGGGCGCGGCCAAGACCGGCCGCACGCCGAGCCGCAAGGATTGGCGAATGGTGCGCGAGGTATTCGTCGCCGACACTGATGAAGAAGCATGGAAGCTGTCGACCGGCGACATGATGGGCCGGATGATGGGCGAGTACTTCCTGCCGCTGCTCGGCCACTTTGGTTTCAAGGATTACCTGAAGGCCTCGCCCGACGTGCCGGACAGCGACGTCACGGTCGAATATTGCGCGCGCAACAACTGGATCGTCGGCTCGCCCGCGACGGTCACCGAGAAGATCGAGCAGATCTACCAGGAGGTCGGCGGATTCGGCGTGCTCCTGGTGTTCGGCTTCGACTACAAGCACAAGCCGGAAGCCTGGCACAATTCGCTGCGGCTCCTGAAGCAAGAGGTGCTGCCGCGGCTGAAGCATCTCGACGCCTCGGTCGGCCGCGCGGCGTAGGTTTGGCGGAGAGGATAACAAGGGGCAGCGGTAACGCTGCCCCGTGTTCACGACGGATCGCCGGCGTCAGGTGGTGCCGAGCCAGAACCGCGTTTCGGTTTCCGCCCAGCCCTTGCCGATGCGGTTGCTCAGCCAGGTGTCGCTGCGCTTCAGACCCTTGTCCTTCTGGCCCTCCGGCGTGTTGCGCCAGGCCTGCCAGCGATACTGTCCGTAGATGCTGACGATGCGCGCGGCATAGGTCAGCGCCAGCTGCGAATCGCCCCTGATGATGACGAGGTTGTCGTCGTTCTTGGTGCTGGCGCGGTCGGAGAAATTGTGCGAGCCGGTCATGACCACCGGGTTCTTGCCGGCCGGATCCAGCACGATCACCTTGCTGTGCACGGCGATCATGAATTTGCCGGTGTTCTTGATCTCGTGCTCCCACCAGTCCGCGGTCTTGTCGATGCCGGCGGGCCGGATCACGTCGGCGATCTGCTTGCCCTTGAAGACCTGCTGCTGTCCGTCGCCGGCCAGGAGCTGCAGCTGATCCTTCGGGCTGTCCTTGCCCTGCGCCGGGAAATTGTTGAGCACCCCGCGCACATAGAGCTTCTTGTCCTGCGCCTTCTCCAGGATCGGGCCGAGCAGGCCCTTGTTGCCGGGATTGAGCATCAGGCACACCGCGCCATGCTCGGTGTCCTCGATCATCTTGGTGGCTTCCTTGAGGTCGCCGCTCCTGGTGGTGGGCGTGAACCAGACGCTGAGCTTCGACTTGCCGATGGTGAAGGGCCATTCGTGATCGCCGGCCACGGCCAGCGCCTTCGGCGACTTGCTGCCGTCGGCGTAGATCGCTTTCCAATGGTCATGATAGGCCGCCGCGACCTTGTCGTCGGTGATCTCGAGCCCGTTGTTGTTCTGGGTGCACAGTCCGGTCCGGGTCCAGTTGGTGCTGCCGGTCCAGACCACCTTCGGCTTCTGCGCGCCGTCGCAGAACACCGCGAACTTGTTGTGAGCGTAACGGCTCGGCGCGATCTTGCGGCGGACGATGTCGACGCCGGCCTTCTTCAGCACGCCGGCGTTCTTCTCGGTGTCCTTGGCGGTGGCGTCGGACTTGCCGGTGCTGTTGCCGAGCACGACGTGCGCCTTGCCTTTCATTGCGGTCAGCGCGGCGATCAGCTCAGGGTCGTTGAGCTCGTAGAGCGCGAGATAGACGTCGCGCTTGCTCTTCTTGGCATCGGCCAACAGCGCCAGCATGCGGGCGCCGAGCTGGCCCTTGAGGAAGTCGCGGATCTTGTTGCCCTTGGTCGAGATAGCCTTCTCCAGGGTTTGCGCCGGCTTCTTGTCCTTGCCGATCGCGCGCGACAGCCATTGCGCCGAGATCGTGCCGCGGTTGAACCACGGCTTGAGCGGGCCCGACGGCATGGCCGAGACGTATTCGGTCCATGTCGCTGGCGCACTGTAGGCGGGCTTCACCTTGGCGGCGCCGTCCTTGAGAACCGGAACGACGCCATAGCGGACCGGCGCGTCAATCGGCGCCAGGAAATCGGTCCAGTTCGTCTTCTGCACCGGCCATTCGGTGCTCGGCCGATGTTCGCCCGGCTTGTGATCCTGCGCCTGGTCCTCGAACCCGACCCAGGTGTCGACCACGGTTGCACTTTTGCCCTGCTGCTGACGATACAGCGCAAAGCCGAGGCAGTCCGGGATCATTGCCGCGACCTCCCAGACCACGAAGATGCCGTCGGTGGTCGGGAACGCCTGAATTGTGGAAATCATGGTGATGCCTCCAAATCCCTGATGAGAACTTTCCGGTCGACATGAACCTGGCGCGTCAACGTCGCCCGGCGATCCCTGAAGTCGCGTCGGATCGTTCCGGGCGTCGGGGCAGCTGATCTAGCAAGGAGAGTATGCCAGACAATCTACAACCTGATCTGTCGGCAGGATCACAGATCGGTCACGCCGTGCGCACCCGTTGGGCCGCGATGCTGTGGGCCCGATCGCGGCTCCCTACAGCAGCCGCACCGTGACCTTCGCCTTGCCCTTATGGTCGCCGTAGAACCATCCGCAGATCCAGGGCAGGCCGATGACGGCCTGGTTGACGTAGAGGAAGATCTCGCCGCTGCGATCGGCGGTGAACCTCGCCTTGTAGACCTGCGGGTCGGTGTTCGACACCGGCAGGGGGTCGAGGAAATACTCGTCGACGCCGGTCTCTCCGACCCGTGCGATCAGCCTGAACCACGGCCGGAACAGGATCCGCCGCAGGAAGATCGCAAAATAGCCGCGCAACTGCTTTGTGCCTTCGATGGTCGAGGTCCGGTATCCGATCGGCGTCACCGCGCGGCCGGCGTCCTCCCATGGCTCCGACATCGTGATCGCGATCTCGTACTTGAATCCCGTGCGCACCTTGAGACCGGTCGGCGCACAGATGGCGCCGGTGTCGAAGTCGGCGGCATCCTGCGGGATGCCCTTGTCGACGGCGACAAGCTTGTCCGTTGCAGTGCCCTTGCAGAATGCCCCCGTCGAATCGGCGAGATTGAACAGGAAGTGGCTGACCAGCGTCGCGCTGAACCAGACCAGCAGGGCCGTGAGCAGGAAAGGGACGACATGCCGCTTTCCGACATTGAGAATCCACTGATAGACCGCGCTGGTACGGAATCGATAGATCGCATCGTGCATGAACCCGGAGAGCGGCACAGGCTTCGCGCGGTCACGCCAGATGATCCGCATCCTGTCCCGAATCGTGGCGCTGAGCGAACTGCCTGCACCCATCAGCACGATGACAGCGAGGATGCCGCCGGCGAACCATTCCGGGTTGCCGGCGTACCAATCGGTCCACCAATGAAAGGAATCGGGCAGAAACGATTGAACGAAGCGCACCAGCTCAGAGATCATCCTGACAGGTGAGCTGAATTCGTGCTCCTTGTGCTGGTTATGGAACAGCCAGAACGCGGCCAGATGCAGCGACGCCGCCAGCGTGGCGAAGTAGGCGATCCGCCGCATCCAGACGTAGTTCCACAGCTTCTCCTGCGCGGCATAGCGCGCCGGTGCGCCCGCAGGCGTCTCAAACGTATTGGCGCCGAGCGGGGTGACCTGGCCGCTGCGCGAGACGACCACGTAGTTCGGCGGAAGTCCGATCGGGGCATAGGCATTGGCGCCGCTGTCGATCCGCTCGAACACGCTCTCGTGGATCTTCGGCATCGGCACGCTGACGCCGGCATAGGGATCGTTGCAGAGGTCGGCGACCTTGCGCGGACCGTACCGGTAGTACGCGCCGAGGCCGGCCCGGGAATCGTAGAGGCGCCCATCCTTGTCCTCGGAGGACTTGATTGACTTGATCGCGTCAGGGTCGGCGATCGGTGCGCTCTTGAATGCGAGGCCGCGCTTGACGGCTTCGTCGACCAGCCAGGCCAGCGGCACGAAGGCGACGGCGTCGTCCGGATAGCCGCCGCCGACATTGGCATGCATTCCGACGAACCAGACCTGGACGAGGCGCTCGCCATCGATGCTGGTCGGCACCGCCGGCGCGGGCTGTCCCGGCTCTTGCTCGGTCCAGAGCACCGGATGAAAGGTCGTGCGCTCGTCGTCAAGCGCCAGCGCGTGTCGCGCGCACTTGACCTTCGGGCTGAGAATCCGGTTCGGCAGTTCGAGCGGCCACACCCAGTTGGAGATGCCGCGCGTCATCTCGTCGATCGGCAGGCCATAGGCCGCGACGGTGTCCCAGATGCCGATGAACTCGATCGCTGGCACCGGCTTCCGCGCGATCCTTGCATACGGCTTGTTGCCTCGAAGGCGATCCCACAGCGGCACAAGAACATAGTCGCGCAGCGCGCGGAACAGCACCTCGATGCGCCAGATCGAGTGGTAGCCCTCGGCCCGGTATGCGCGATAGGCCTTCACCGCGCCGTCGTGGAGCTCGGATTCGGTGTCCGCGACGATCAGGCCCTGATCGAGGATGAGTGCGGCGAGCGTGCGCACGGTGAACGCGCCGCGGCTGAATCCGAACAGGTAGACCTTCGAATCTTTCGCGTGGTCGTAGTTCCGGCAGATGAACTTGTAGGCGTCGAGGATGTTGCGCTTGAGGCCGTAGCCGAAGGCGCCGCCGAGGATTGCCAGCGGAATGAATTTCGACGTGCCGACGCCGTCATCATACTTGGCGGCCTGCGTATTGCCCTGCAAATCGAGCGACTGGAAGATTCGCCAGACATTGGTGCGCCAGACGCTGGAAGCGGCGTTGCCGGTGCCATCGGACAGAATAATGATCTTCGGACTCGGCATTGAAAGACGCTCGCTGAAACGAATGAAGCGGATGGCGCAGCGTAGCAGGGACCGGATCGTTTGCTACCTTTGATCGCTCTTTAATCATTCCATGCCGCGATAGGTGTGAACTAGCGCACAAAGCGTCACGTGGTCGCGGCCATGTGAGAGGTGACCGCTTTCGCGCTGCTGCGAAAAGGCCTAGCCTGATAGCGGCGCAATTCATTGATGAGGCACAGCCATGCGCAGCCACGTCAGAAAATTTGCCCATGTCCTTGAGCGCTTCGGCCTTGCTTTGGCGGGAGCTGCAAGCGGTCTGTTTGTCGCCATCCATGTCGGCTCGAGCGTCTCGGCGCTGACCTCGCAGGCGTTCCTGCTCATCATGATGCTGGGCGGCGCGATCGGCTTCTATCTCGGCATCGATACGCCCCCCAAGCTGTTCCATCCGAAGGATACGGCCTCGATGCGCAAGATCGACGCGGCGGAGCTGCTCGGCGCGATCGGGACCTTCCTCGCGACAATGGTTGCGTTCTTCTCGGTTGGCGTCGTCGTGCTGCGCAGCGAGCCGGACATCGGCTGGACCGCGGCCATCATGGCGGGCTGGGTGCTCGGCGTTGCCATGCAGATCGTCGGCGGCACGATCGCGCGGGCGCGCGCTTGAAGCGTCGGAGTGGCGTTGGACGAGGCTGGTTTGCTGGCTCGGGATCGGTCGTGTTGCAGGGGGGATGGTCTGAACGCAAGTCCTGTGTCGGCCGTCACCCGCTACGCCGGGACACCGCAAAGGCCTACGCCAAGCCGGATCAGCTGCTACTCCGCCTCCCTCATCGGTTCGCGACCTTGGCGGGGTCCTTGACCGCCTTGAACGTCTCCTGCTCGACGCTGTAGAGCTCGCCGCCGACCTTCTCGACCTTGCGAATGTAGATGTCGTGGACGACCTCGCGCGTCTTCGGGTCGATCGACATCGGGCCGCGCGGGCTTTCCCAGGCCATGCCCTTCATGGCTTCGACCAGCGCATCGCCATTGGTCTTGCCGCCGGTCACCTTCAGCGCCTCGTAGATCAGATGCATGCCGTCATAGGCGCTGACGCTGATGAAGTTCGGTCGAACATTCGCGTTGGCCTTGCGGAACGCCGCGACATAGTCGCGGTTCAGGTCGGATGGATGCGCGGCGGAGTAGAACCCCGCCGTGATCATGCCGATCATCGCATCGCTCATGCCCGGCAGGTCCTCGTCGTCGGCGATGTCGCCGGGGCCGATCAGCTTGATCCCGCTCTTGTCGAGCCCGCGCTCGACAAACTGCTTGGCCAGGATACCGGCCTGGCTTGTCGGGACAAAAATGAACAGGGTGTCGGGATTGCCATCCCGCGCGCGCTGCAGGAACGGCGCGAAATCGGGGTTGGCCAGCGGCACTTTCAGCGCTTCGACAATCGTTCCGCCGGCCACGGTGAAGCTCGCCGAAAATACGCCGGCGGCTTCGCGCCCGGGTGCCCAGTCGGACGCTATGATGGTGGCCCGTTTCGATCCGTTCCGCGCCGCCCAATCCGCCAGCACGCTGGCCTGCTGCGCGTGCGTCCAGCTGGTGCGCACGAAGTAAGGCGACCGTTCGGTCACGATCGAGGTGCCCGATACCATGACGACGGTTGCCGTCTTGCTTTCATTGGCCAGCGGCGCGAGCGCCAGCACGCTCGGCGTTAGCCCGCCGCCGAGGATCGCCACCTCGTCGTTGACGATCAGCTCCTGCGCAATGCGCTTGGCATTGTCGGGCACGCTGGCATCGTCCCGGACGATCAATTCGATCTTGCGGCCGGCGACCATGTCACCGTGCTGCGCCATGTAGAGCCGCGCCCCGGCGACCGCCTGCTTGCCGACCGGCCCCAGAACGCCGGTCAATGGCATCACCAGCCCGACCCTTACGACGTCCTGCGCCTGGGTGGGTCCCGGTCGCACCGCCGCAAGCGCCAGAACGGCCCCGACCAACATGGCAAACCGGGTACTCGACATGGCCAACCTCCCGCGAGCCCGGAGATGATGCCGGGCCGGTTCGCGACTATCGGCTTCGCGCCAGGGAAGTCCTGATGAAGAAGTGACAGAACGGCGAATTTCCTGCTAAATTTTCCCGATTGGTGCCGTCTGTGGGCATGGAGTGACCTCTATGGACCCGGCGACTGATTCCGTTTTGATATTTGATTCCTTTGAGCTTGATCTCGCCCGCGGCGTAGCCCGCGTGGATGGCGTCGATCTCGATCTCAGGCCGAAATCATTCGCGGTGCTCGGCTATCTCGCCGGCAATGCCGGGCGGCTGGCATCCAAGCAGGATCTGCACGAGGCGGTCTGGGGCAACGTCGCGGTTTCCGACGACTCGCTCGTCCAGTGCATCCGCGAGCTGCGCCTGAAGCTGCGCGATGATGACCACCGCATCATCAAGACGGTGTCTCGCCGCGGTTATCGCCTCGACGCCAGGCCGGTGCCGCCGCCGCAGGATCATGGATCGCAGAACATCTCGCGCCGAACGTCCGCTCCCCGCGGCATCGCGGCACGCTTGGCCGCACTTCCCCGATGGTTGCTGATCGCCGGCCTGTCGGTGATCGCCTTCGCATCATTCGCATCCGCGCCGCCGATCGCCAACGGGATGTGGCATCCTCTGGCCGAATTGGCGCACTGGCTTGTGCCGCAGGATCACGGCATCGTGCCGGAGCAGGATGTCGAGCGGATCACCGCGCTGGCCGCCGAGAAGCAGCTGCCGCTTCCCGCCTATCGCGTTCGCGCGCCGGCAAGTGACGTACCGGACAATATCCGCCGCTTTCTCGGCGTGTGGGTGAGCGCCGAGGGATGGATCAATTCGCACCGCCAATTCATGATGATCGTCACCAATGTCGATCGGGATGGTGTCGCGACCGGCTATCTCGTGAACGGTCCGGCGATGCCGCACAGCCGTGTACCCGGGCCCGGCTTTTCCGGCGGCTTCACCGGATATGTCCTCGACGACGTCTTGCGCTATGACGGCAATACCGGACTGCACTCCGCCTCCATCACCGCGGATGGACGGATCGAGTTCAAGCTCGTCTTCCGCGAGGGAGGTACGGGTGTCGTGTTCCTCGAACCGCTCTGGACCCTTGCCCATCCAGGCCGCATTGCACGCAGTCAAACCTGATCGAGGCGCGCCCGGTGTGATTACGTGCGACGCGAAACACCGAGCCCCGCCAGATGCGTGTCGACGAACTGCGCGAGCCGCTCGCGCAGCATCTCGGGCGGGACCGCGACCATGCGCTCCTCGAGGCCGAGCGAGATAATGCCGTGGACCGCGGAGAACATCGTCCGCGACAGCAGCGCGACGTCGCCGGGATCACGATCGGGCAGCAGCCGGAGCAGCGGCGCATGCATCAGCGCGAACGCATCCATCACCATCGTGAGGATGTCTTCCGGAAACGGCCGGTCGTCCTCCATCCGGTGCTCGAACAGCGAGCGCAGCAGATTGGCGTGCTCGGTGGCGAAGCCGAGATAGGCGTCGGCAAGTCCGTGCAGCTGGTGCAGGGGATCGTCGGCCGGGACCGCCTTGAGGCGTGTGGTCAGGGCGTGAACGGTCTCCCGGTTCACGGTCAGGATCAACCCGTCGAAGTCGCCGAACTCATTATAGACACTGCCGATGGAGCAGCCGGCGGCCTCGGCGACATCGCGAACCTTGAGTGATCTCAAGCCTTTAGTGGCGATTGACCGACGCGCGATCTCGATCAGCAGGGCCCGCCGTTGAAGTTTTTTTCGGTCTCGTCGCGATTCTTCTTGAACAATGTTCATTTTCGTACTACTAATTTGAGCGTTGCTCAAGTTGGCATAGGAGGCCACTCAGATGCAGACCCTAGCACTTCAATCGACCACCACCCTTGTCGATGACGCGATCGAGCTCGTGAAGGGCTTCGGCCGCGCCGTCCTCAATCTGGCGACCGCGCCGATCGAGCGGATCGCCCGCGCCTGCGACGTCGCAGGCGTCCTGGAGCAGCGGCGCGCGGATCGGCGCGCGCCGCGCCAGGCGGCTGCGAGCGGAGGCCGCTGCAAGCCGCGCAACTGCCGATGGTCACCGTTCGGCGGCTTGAGTGAACTGACCTGAAGCGGGCCCCCGGCAATTGTCGGCGAAACCTCAACAAAGCGCTCACCATGTCCTCTGCGAGCCCATCCGGCGTCGGTCAACCCCAGGTCTGGATAAGGTCTCGTACATCTCTGGCGGGCAATGTCGCGACGTCCCGGTGCGCCCGATTTTGCGCGCCTTCGAACCGATACGTTGCGGAAAAGACTAAAGGCTGCGGCATCTCCGTCATTTTCTCCACGCTCACCATTCTCCGCCACCCGAATTCGCAGACCTGCCAGCGCCGTGCGCGCTAACCCAAGGAACCGGTCATGATCAAGGAATTGATGACGTCCCGCCGCTTCGCGCCGCTGTTCTGGTCGCAGTTCTGCTCGGCGTTGAACGACAACGTGCTGAAGAACGCGCTCGTCATCATGCTGCTGTATGGCGTCGCCAACGAGCAGGGGCCGGCGCTGGTCCAGCTCGCGGGGGCGGTCTTCATCGCTCCGTTCTTCGTGCTGTCGGCGCTCGGCGGCGAGCTCGCCGACCGCTACATCAAGTCCGTCGTCGCCCGCCGGCTGAAGTTCTTCGAGATCTTCGCCGCGGCGTTTGCCGCCGCCGGCTTCTTCACTCATTCGATCCCGCTGCTGTTCATCGCGCTGGCGCTGTTCGGCATCGTCGCGGCGCTGTTCGGCCCGGTGAAATATGCCGTTCTGCCCGACCAGCTGTCGGTGTCCGAACTCGCGACCGGCAACGCGCTGGTCGAGGGCGCAACCTTCATGGCGATCCTGATCGGCACCATCGCGGGCGGCATGTTCGTCGCCGGCGCCAGCCACATGGGCTGGATCTGTGCCGCCGTGGTCGGCCTGTCGGTGCTGTCCTGGGGCTTCGCGTCACGGATCCCGGTGACGCAGCCGTCCGCGCCGGATCTGCCGATCACCAAAAATCCCTGGACCTCGACCGTGCGCCTGTTGAAGTCGCTCTATGCCGAGCCGCGGCTGTGGGACGGCATGGTGATCGTGTCCTGGTTCTGGATGGTCGGCGCGATCGTGCTGTCGCTGCTGCCCGCGCTGATCAAGGAAGGCGTCGGCGGCACCGAGGGTGTGGTCACGCTGTGCCTTGCCGTGTTCGCGATCGGCATTGCCGCCGGCTCGCTGTTCGCCGCGCAGCTGAGCCATGTCCGCCCGAACCTCGCGCTGGTGCCGATCGGCGCCATCGTGATGGGCGTGGTCGGCCTCGACCTCGCCTGGGCGATCGCCACCACCTCGCTCGGCAAGGACGTCACCGCGGCCGCGTTTGCGACCTCGTTCGGCGGCTTCCGCATGCTGGCCGACTTCTTCCTGTTCGCCTTCGGCGGCGGCCTGTTCGTGGTGCCGTCGTTTGCCGCCGTGCAGGCCTGGACCGCGCCGTCCGAGCGCGCCCGCATCATCGCCGCCGGCAATATCCTGCAGGCTGGCTTCATGGTCGCCGGCGCGGTGTTCGTCGGCGCCCTGCAATATATCGGCCTGCCGATCGCCTGGATTTTCTTCGGCCTCGCCGTCGCGAGCTTCGGCACCGTCTGGTTCGTGCTGAGCAAGTGGGGCAAGGAGGGCGTGCGCGACTTCGGCGCGCTGCTGTTCCGGGCGCTGTTCCGCGTCGAGGTGCGCGGCATGGAGAATCTGCCGCCATCGGGTACGCGGATGCTGATCGCGCCCAACCATGTCAGCCTGGTCGACGGCCCGCTGCTGCACGCCACCTTGCCGATCGATGCGAGCTTCGCGGTCGACACCGGCATCTCCAAGGCGTGGTGGGCCAAGCCGTTCCTGAAGATGATCAAGCACTACACGATGGATCCGTCGAAGCCGCTGGCCGCGCGCGACCTGATCAAGCTGGTCGCCGCCGGCGAGCCGGTGGTGATCTTCCCGGAAGGGCGCATCACGGTCTCGGGTTCGTTGATGAAGGTCTATGACGGCACCGCGATGATCGCCGACAAGGCCGATGCGGTCGTCGTCCCGGTCCGCATCGAGGGTGCGCAGCGTTCGCATCTCAGCTATCTCAAGAATGGCGAGATCAAGCGCTCCTGGTTCCCCAAGGTGACGATCTCGATCCTGCCGCCGGTGAAGCTGCCGGTCGACGAATCGCTGCGAGGCAAGGCGCGCCGCAATGCCGCCGGCGCCGCGCTGCAGGACGTGATGATCAACGCCATGGTCCAGAACGCGATGCTCGACCACACGCTGTTCGAGGGCCTCGGCCACGCCTATCGCGACCGCGATACCGGGAAGCCGATCATCGAGGACGCGCTCGGCACCAAGCTGACCTATCGCAAGCTGATCCTCGGCGCCCAGGTGCTGAGCCGCAAGCTCGAGCAGGGCACCGCGGTCGGCGAGAATGTCGGGGTGCTGCTGCCGAACTCGGCCGGCGTTGCCGTCGTGTTCATGGCGCTGCAGACCATCGGCCGCGTGCCGGCGATGCTCAACTTCTCGGCAGGTCCAGTCAATGTGCTGGCGGCGATGAAGGCGGCGCAGGTGAAGACCGTGCTGACCTCGCAGGCCTTCATCGAGAAGGGCAAGCTCGACAAGCTGATCGCGGCGCTCGCCGGCCAGGCGCGCGTCGTCTATCTCGAGGATGTCAGGGCCGGCATCGGCCTCGCCGACAAGGTCGCGGGCTTCCGCGCCGGCATCGCGCCGCGCGTCGCCCGCAAGGCCAACGATCCCGCGGTCATCCTGTTTACCTCGGGCTCGGAAGGCACACCGAAGGGCGTCGTGCTGTCCCATCGCAACATCCTCGCCAACGCGGCGCAGGCGCTGGCACGGGTCGATGCCAATGCCAACGACAAGGTGTTCAACGTGCTGCCGGTGTTCCACTCGTTTGGTTTGACCGGCGGCATGATGATGCCGATCCTCGGCGGCATCCCGATCTTCATGTATCCGTCGCCGCTGCATTACCGCATCGTGCCCGAGCTGATCTACCAGACCGGCGCGACGATCCTGTTCGGCACCGACACCTTCCTCACCGGCTATGCCCGCTCGGCGCATGCCTATGACTTCCGCACGCTGCGGCTCGTCATCGCCGGTGCGGAGGCGGTGAAGGAGCGCACGCGGCAGATCTACATGGAGCGCTACGGCATCCGCATCCTCGAGGGCTACGGCGTCACCGAGACCGCGCCGGTGCTGGCGATGAACACGCCGATGGCCAACCGTCAGGGCACCGTCGGCCGGATCTCGCCGCTGATGCAGTACCGTCTCGATCCGGTCCCCGGCATCGAGGAAGGCGGCCGGCTGTCGGTGAAGGGCCCGAACGTCATGCTCGGCTATCTCCGCGCCGAGAATCCCGGCGTGCTTGAGCCGCTGCCCGAGGGCTGGCACGACACCGGCGACATCGTCACGGTCGACGCGCAGGGTTTCATCGCGATCAAGGGCCGTGCCAAGCGCTTCGCCAAGATCGCCGGCGAGATGGTCTCGCTCTCGGCGGTGGAGGCGATCGCGGCTGCGATCTGGCCGCAGGCGATGTCGGTTGCGGTCACGCTGCCCGATCAGCGCAAGGGCGAACGCATCGTGCTGCTCACCACGCAGAAGGACGCCGACCGCGCCGCGATGCAGCGCCAGGCCAAGAGCGTCGGCGCCTCCGAGCTCGCGGTGCCGGCCGATATCCGCGTCATCGACAAGGTGCCGCTGCTCGGCACCGGCAAGACCGACTATGTCCGCGCCACTGCATTGGCCAAGGAAATAGCAGCGGAACTCGCCGCGGCGCCTGCGCCGCAGGTCGAGCCCGCCGGCGATGAGGGCGAGGCCGAGCCGGCGCGGCTGGCGCAACACGTTGCATGAGGCTTGGCATGATGGTTGTGCTTTTCGGGACCATGTTGTCAGATAGACGGCAACTGCTCCCGAGAAAGCACGATCATGCTGGACAAACTGAACCCGGCTACGGAGGACGCGCCTGAACTTGCCGCCGAGCAATGGATCGGCGCGCTGGATGCGGCGTTCGCGAGCCGCTCCGCCGAGGCTCTCGCCGCGCTGTTTGCGCCCGAGAGCCACTGGCGCAATATCTTCGGCATCTCCTGGCAATTTGCGACCTTCAGCGGGCGGCAGCGCGTCGTTGCCGAACTGCTGACGCGCGCTGAAGCGGTCGGCGCGAGCGGATTTCGTCTCGATGACCGTGCCTTGATACCGCGGCGGGCCGTGGTGGCCGGACGCGAGGTGATTGAGGCGGTCTTCACCTTCGACACGTCCAATGGTCCCGGCAGCGGCGCGGTCCGCCTGCTGCATGAGAGGGGCAGAAATTCCGCGGCGTGGACGTTCTCCACGATGCTCGACTTCAACCGCATCTGCGAGGCGCGCACCGACGGCGCTGCCGAGCAATCCCACGCGCGCGATTTTGCCGCACCCGACTGGCTGGAGCAGCGACAGGCCTCGCGCGCCTATGCCGACCGCGAGCCCGATGTGCTGATCGTCGGCGGCGGCCATGCCGGCATCGCGGCCGCGGTCGAGTGCAAGCGGATCGGGCTCGATGCCCTGATCGTCGATCGCGAGCGGCGCATCGGCGACAATTGGCGGCTGCGCTATCGCGGGCTCAAGCTGCACAACAAGACGCCGGTCAATCTGTTTCGCTACCTGCCGTTCCCGCCGAGCTTTCCGGACTACATCCCGAAGGACAAGATCGCGAACTGGCTGGAGAGCTATGTCGACATCATGGAGCTCGACTTCTGGACCGAGACCTCGTTCGAGGGCGCGCGCTATGACGATACGACGCAGCGCTGGACCGTGACGCTGCAAGGGACCGGCGGCCCGCGCACGCTGCATCCGAAGCACATCGTGCTCGCGACCAGCGTCAGCGGCACGCCGAACATTCCCAGGATCGACGGCATCGGGAATTTCGAGGGGAAGGTGCTGCACTCCAGCGCCTTCGCGGCCGGGCGCGAATGGGCGGGGCGTTCGGTCGTCGTGTTTGGCACCGGCACCAGCGCGCATGACATCTGCCAGGAGCTGCACGCCGCCGGTGCCGACGTCACCATGGTGCAGCGCAGCCCGACCATGGTGGTCAATGTCGAGCCCGCGCAGCTCTACGACAAGACCTATCTCGGCGACGGACCGGCGATCGAGGTGCGCGACATCCTCAATTCCGGCGTGCCGCTCCCGGTGATGAAGATCGCGCACAGGATCATCACCGACGAGGTGAAGCGGCTCGATGCGCCCTTGCTGTCGCGGCTGGAGCGCGCCGGCTTCCGGCTCGAATTCGGCGAGGACGGCACCGGCTGGCCGCTGAAGTTCCGCTCCCGCGGCGGCGGCTATTACTTCAATGTCGGCTGCTCCGAGCTGATCGCCAACGGCAAGATCCGCCTGATCCAGGCCGCCGACATCACCGGCTACACCGCCGATGGCCTCGCGCTGAACGACGGCACGGCACTGAACGCCGAGCTGTTTGTGCTCGCCACCGGCTACAAGGGCCCCGATCATCTGGTCGGCAAGCTGTTCGGCGAGGACGTCGCCCGGCGCGTCGGCCGCGTCTGGGGCTTTGACGATGCGACGCAGGAGCTGCGCAACATGTGGACGCGCACGCCGCAGCCCGGCCTCTGGTTCACCGGCGGCGCATTCTCGCAGGCCCGCATCTATAGCCGCTTCATCGCGCTGCAGATCGCCGCGATCGAGGCCGGCACGCTTTCCAAGTGACTCAACTGCAAGCACTCGAACTCAAGGACTCCCATGCCGCTTCCGCTCGATCCCGTCATTGAGAAGATCATCCCGCTGCTGCCGCTGCGCGAGCCCGCGACCATGACGCCGCAGAGCTGCCGCGATTCGCTGCGCGCGCTGGCCGAGGCGCGCAAGGCGGTGCCGCCGCCGCCGGTCGACGTGGCACGCGATATCGAGGTCGCTGGCGCCGCCGGCAAGCTCGGCGCGCGGCTCTATCGCAACGGCCGCGGCACGGCGCCGACCGTGATCTTCTTCCACGGCGGCGGCTGGGTCGCCGGCGATCTCGAGACGCATGATCGCCAGGCCCGCAACCTCGTGATCGACACCGGCGCTGTCGTGATCTCGGTCGATTACCGCCGCCCGCCGGAGACGCACTTTCCAGGGGCGTTCGAGGATGCGTTCGCCGCGATCCGCGACGTGGTCGCGCGGATCGATGAATTCGGCGGCGATCTCGCCCGCGTCGGCGTTGCCGGCGATTCCGCGGGCGGCAATCTCGCCGCCGCCACCGCGCTGGCCTGCCGCGACGCCGGCATCAGGCTCGCCGGGCAATTGCTGGTCTATCCCGTCACCGATGTGGTCGGCAATTTTGCCGACGCGGCCGAGAACGCCAAATTTCCGTCACGCGCCGAGAATGCGGACGGCTACTTCCTGACGCGGGCGACGATGCAGTGGTTCTGCGGGCACTATCTCGCCGGCAAGGCTGAGGGCGCCGACTGGCGCGTCTCGCCGCTGCGCGCGAAGAGCCTCGCGGGCGTGGCACCGGCGGTGGTCACCACAGCCTGGTTCGACCCGCTGCGCGACGAGGGGCACGCTTATGCCAAGGCGTTGCAGGCGGCCGGCGTGCAGGTCGCGTATCATTCCGGCGAGGGCCTGATTCACGGCTACTTTGGTCTTGGCGATGCCTCGGACGCCGCCCGCGCCGAGGCGCAGCGCGCGCGGGCGGATTTTCGGGTGTTGTTGGAGAAGGGGGTGTGACCCCTCGCTTGCCTCCCCTGGAGGGCGCTTGCGGGGGAGGCGCGTTGCCAAAATATCGAAAACAACCCCATGCAAAGTAGCCGGCGGTGGCCGACGTTCGACCCGACGACTTGACGCGTCGGGCAACTCACGGGTATATTTCCAATATTCCGAAATCGATCATGCGTATGCCCGCACCAGGGGGCAGGTGGCATTTCGCCGTTGTTGACGGGGAGCTAACCTCCTCGTCGTCCCGGCGCAGGCCCATAGGCGCTAAGATAGTTTGATCATAGTCTGATAGTGGCGCTTATGTCTGGGTGGCTCGCGTAGATGTCGCCGGAGAGCGTGACTGGCTCTGCAGAGTAGAGCGATTGCGGGCTGTGGAATGATCGCTTGCCGTAGCGAAGCTACGAGCTGGCGCAGCAGACGCCACGTCACTGGGTGGGTCAGGCGGCGTCGGCCAAGCGGGGAGAGTCTTCGAGTTCGTCGACGAGCGGCTCGAGCAATAGAATGATCAGCAGATGAGCGAGGATATGGGGTCTGGCGGACCGCTCGTCGGTTCCGGGAGGTCCCTTCAGGCCAATCAGGCTTTTCAGCCGCTTGAAGCCGAGCTCAATGCGCCATCGCAGCCGATAGAGGGCGAGGATATCTGCAGTCGTGAAGTCCTCTGGCCTGAGTGAGGTCACCAGGATCACCCAATCTGCGGCGTCAAGTGTTTGCCTGGAGAGCTGATGACCTCCCTTTTGTGCAGTCCGGCGCGCCTTGCGTCGCGCAGCCGCAGCAGCTTGCGCCGGCTTCTTCGCGGCAACCAGACGCACTGCGAGCGGCGGCGCACCTGACTTGCGCTTTATCCAAATCGGCCGATCGATCAGGCCACGCGCCGAGGCGTTGCGCAGTTCGGCAGTGAGGTCAACAAGATTACCTTCGGCATCGAGCCAGCGCGCGCTCTTCCAGCCGGCCCGGATCACGAAGTCCGCATCGGCATCGACGAGATGCGCCATGCGCTCCGGTTGCAGATAGGCGCGATCGGCAAGACGGATCTCACCGGCAACCGCCGGTATCCGATCCAGCGTCTCGCCCGCTCGCTGATCGGTCAGTTCGAAGTGACCAAAGCGCTCCTGCGGAAGATCGAACGCGCTATGGATACGCCACACTGCGTTCTTGTTCCTGCCGCTCGTCCCAGCCTTGGGGACCGTCGTGGCGTCAACAATACGGATCAGACGACCGCGGCTCGCCTTCGGCGCCGCGGCGGCAAGCGCCTGCTCGACCAAGATTGCCAGCCAATCTCCGCACTGACGTAAGCGATACAACAGAGCCACGTTGGAGATATCGACAAGCCCAACCGACGTGGCCCATGCCGCCGTCAACCGCAGCCCTTTCTCACCAAGGCAATAAGCCAAGATCAGGCGCAGCAAGTCGACCGCATTGCTGATCTCCCGCGGACGGACAAACGCCTTCGTCTTGCGCGCGCTAATGTTCAGAGCCTCGGCTCCGCCAAGTCGGGCGACAACGCGCGCCCAATCTTTGTTCACAAGCGATTCGTGTGCCATTCCATCTTGGAATCACAAGCGAATCCAAGGCGCAAATCCTATTTTAGCGCCTATGGGCGCAGGCCGGGACCCATTACCACCGCGGCCTCTTGTTGAAACGGGCTGCGGCCCCAGTGTGCCGCCACCTGCACATCCGGGGTTATGGGTCCCGGCCTGCGCCGGGACGACGATGTGGATGGTTCAGCGTTCAGTCACAACGCCTCTCAATCATTCCCGATCGTGTCGCCGAACAGCTGCCAGGTCTCGCCGTTGAACTTCTGCAGCCGCATCGCTTCGACCGGGAAGTAGTCGGTCGGTGAGGTCTTCACCTTGATGCCGGGCAGGAACATCGGCAGCGCGATGTCGAGATTGGCGGCCTGCTTCATGATGTTCTCATGGGTGAGGTCGTCGCCGCATTGCTTCAGCACCTGCACCGTCGCCTCCGCCACCACATAGCCGTAGACGATCAGCTGGTCCTGCAGATTGCCGTCCGGAAAATACTTCTTCATGAAGTCCTGCCAGGCGATCACGTCCGGGTCCGCCTTCCATTGCGGATCGTTCGGATCCTTCAGCGAGTAGGACGAGATGATGTCCCTGGAATAGTCGAAGCCGGCCGGCTTCAGCACCGAGGACACCGAGGTCGAGGTCGCCGCGAGGAAGAACAGGTCGGGCTTCCAGCCGATCTCGCCGATCTTCTTGATCGCCTGCGCCGCCTGCTTGGGGATCGCGTGCATGAACAGCACGTTGGCGCCGGAGGATTTCAGCTTCACGATCTGGCTGTCGACCGTCGGATCGGTCGATTCATAGGTCGTCTCCGCCACCACCATCTTGGCGGTGTTCTCCGGCCCCAGTCCCTTCTTGAAGCCGTTGCCGTAATCCTTGCCGGCGTCGTCGTTCTGGTAGAACAGCGCGATCTTGGCGTCCGGCTTGTTGGTCAGCACATACTTGGCGTAGACCGCGGTCTCGGCCTGGTACGACGGCTGGAAGCCGATCGTCCACGGATAATGCGCGTAGTCGCCCCACAGCGTGGCGCCGGCGCCGACGAACAACTGCGGCACCTTCTTGTCGTTGAGATATTTGCGGACGGCCAGGCCCGTCGGCGTGCCCAGCGGATTGAGGATCGCGGCGACCTCCTCCTGCTCCACCAGCTTGCGGGTCTGCTCCACCGTCTTCGGCGGCGAGTAGCCGTCGTCGAGCGTGATCAGATTGATCTTGCGCCCGTTCACGCCGCCCTGGTCGTTGATCATCCTGAAGTAGGCGGCCTGCGTCTTCGCGATCGCGCTGTAGGCCGACGCCGCGCCGGAGAATGGCGAGGTCTGTCCGAGCTTGATCTCGGTGTCGCTGGCGCCCGTGCCATATTTCTTCTCGGCGGCGTGTACCTGCGTCGCGAGCGCAAGCGCGACGGCTGCCGTGACGGCCTTCCAGATCATCGTGAGCCTCCCTGTGGCTTTTTTGTTTTGTTCGCGAGGGAGAGCTTACGCAGGTCGAGGGAGGTGGGCTTGCGACGAGACGCCGGGGCAGGGATGCGAAAATGCGACGGGGTGGCCAAATCGGCCAATGTGCGGTGGCCTGCCGTGGAGCGGAATGCCGCTTCCTTAACCTCGCCCCGCTTGCGGGGAGAGGTCGGATCGCATGCAGCGTAGCGCAATGCGATCCGGGTGAGGGGGTACAGGTCTAACGGCGACCTAACGTGTGGAGAGAAGCCCCTCACCCTAACCCTCTCCCCGCAAGAGCGGGGCGAGGGAATAACTTCTAGCGCACCCGCACGCTGCCGGTCGTGACCGGATCGGTCGGCAGCACGGTGGCGCCGGCTCTGCTGGCGGCGGCGGAGGTGATCATGCCGGGCTCGGCCGCGGCCTGCACATTGCGCGGCGGGTTGAATTCGAGGATGACGAGGGCGGCCGTGGCGAGCACCGCCACGGCGGCGGTTGCAATCGCAGGCACCAGTCTTCCGCGCGGATCGGCTGCGCGAACTTGCATCGAGCAATTCCTTTATCGAGGTCGTTCTTTGGACGTGACATAGGAACGGCCAGGCTTCTTCCCAAGAGTGCGGCGCACATGCCTCACAATCAGTTGTGCTGGCCGTGATGTCCCTCACGGTCTTCGAGACGACGCGGCGTGCCGCGTCGAATCGCATTCGTGTAGGACGGCTTGTTTGCACACTAATAGTTGGAAGAGATCGTGGCGTTTTGCATGCGCCTCATGCGCTCGTGATGATGCGCAGTGATGTTGTGATTAATGGCCACGCGAGAAGCTGCTCTTGCCTTTATTTATAGGCTTTCTTTGTTGGTCAAGGCGCGTGCGTTAAGCGTTTCTTCACGAACAGCGCATCGGCAGAGATTCGTACCGTCGCGAGCGATGACACCGCTGTCATTGGCGGCAGCTGTCAGCGGACTTGGTGCGACCTTCGCGGACGCCGTCATTGCGAGGAGCGCTGCGACGAAGCAATCCATCTCTCCACGCCCATTCCGATGGATTGTTTTGCTTTACGCGTAATCGCGCAAAGAAGAATCCACTCGCGTCACGCCACACGCGCGGTCGGATCCCCGGCGAGATCGGGCTTGCTTGTCACCGCCTTCGCAAGACGCTTTCGCATCTCGCGAGGACACCTGCCACCAGGGCGTCAGGACCACACGATTTGACTGTCCGATGCAGCGCGCTCGTCTCGCGCATCTCTCGCGTCCACCGCATCCCCCGCCCAACGTCCGTGACGATCGTGATACGCCCCTCTCAGGGGAGGCGGGACACCCTGCTTGTACCCGTGAGTTGGGCTTTGAGGGAAAAGGAATATTCTCTATGTGATGATTGGGTAGGAGGTGTCGCGTTGAAACGGCTGGGAAATGGGAGTTTTTGGCGCACGCCCAGACCTGGTGGCCGTTGCGATTTTCGATCCCATATCCAGCGACGTCATCGGCTGACTGCAACGGTTACAAGTATCGCTTTATCCATTCAGCATGGCGGTTAATTCCAATTGCTCTTGCGGAACGTCGGCGTTGAGATCCAGCTGAACCCGCAGGACATCGTTGGATGGCTTGACGTCCACTGCTTCCAGCTTTGCGGCCACGCGCCAGATCGCAACTGTACCAAGATTTTGGATGGCGATAAGAACAGCCAAGGCAGCAAAAATCTTTGGTCCAAGTGGAACTACGACGACCCGATACCCTCTCGTCATTCCAAATACAACATTCTCGAGATGTCGGTATGCGGTCAATGCGTCAAGGAGCGGGTATGCAATACATTTGATTGCGGGGACGCTTCGATCTTATGACTGTTGTTGGAGCTGCTAGGCTCCCGGCGGAGAAGACGATTGGCGCGATTGCGCCTCCCTCCGAGTAGCTCAGATTTGGGAGGTGCTGATGACCGTGAATTACGAGCCATTGCCATCCGGATTGCTTTAAGACCTCGAGAAGTGCCGCGCCGTTTTCAAGATGGCTGTTCTCGTTCGGCAACCAAGGATGTTGCCGTATGTGGTGGTGGAGTAGAAGAATATTTCTCGATCGGAGCTTCTGGCCTAAAGACGCCGCGAACTTGTCGATCGTCCTTGTTGATATGCGTCCGCGCGCGGCTTCTTCCTTTTTGCCTTTCGCCGGAGTGACGCCGTGAAACTCACAACTATTCATCACGACCAGATTGATGTCAGAGAGATCGTCCTGAATGCAGACGAACCCTTCGCGCCAAAAGCGGTCGGATTCTCGCTTGGGCGTTGTCGGGAACATGGGATTGAGAGATAATAATGCGTCATTTGGGCGCCCCGCGTCATCATTCCGTCGAGAGTCGACGTCGTGGTTGCCGACTGAGCCAATAAGCTTGCGCGAGTGCGTCTTTCTCCGCACTGTCTCTAGTAGCTTCCATGCCTCGCTTTGCGCCAGTTGATCGCACTTGTCTCCCAAATCTCCGGGGCTCAGGATCCAATCGGGACGAATGTCATGAGCCTTTAGAAGATCGGGTATTCCCGTGAGGGGATTTCTTGTTGGCGATGCTAGCCTTGGCAGGCTGCTGAGATAGGACGGCTCGCCGCTCTCGTTGTCTCCGTGATGCAAATGCAGGTCGCTGAGAACTAGAATCTGAAACATGTTATGGCTCGAAGTTGTAGATCAGTATTTCCGAGGCATAACCGCGTGACGCGACTTGACCGGCAATCGTCCGATGAGTCTTGATTCGACGGAAATTCCATCGTGAGGCGATGGTGCGCATCATCCCGCAGTCGGGATAGTTCATCAAAAATCTGGCGCCGCGATTATCAATAGGGAAGCGATCGCTTTTTGCTTCCCGCCCATCGGAGGATTGGCTGAACTGAATCAGGATCAAATTGGTGAGGCACAAATGGTCGCCCTATGCGCAATTCGGGCGAAGTTCGCAATCGTCCTCGATGATCGTGACCCCACCTTTATCTGACGAACTTGGTAGATTTAGCGGGCAAGTGCAAGCCAACGTTGAGCAAAAGGCATCGCGCCAGAGGATAACTTGGCGATTTACGTGAGAAGAATGGTGGCAGCTGACAAACAAAAACGGCCGGGTCATCGACCCGGCCGTTCAAAACTCTCCGCGAATTCCGCTTTCGCAGTCTTGCTCAGCTCGCCTTCTTCACCGGCGCGGGCTTGCCGACCTTCTTCTCGATCGCGCGCTTCAGGTCGAGGGCGCGGGGCGAGAGCACGTCGGCCTTGGCCTTGAGCAGATAGGCGTCGAGGCCGCCATTGTGGTCGACGCTCTTCAGCGCATTGGTCGAGACGCGCAGGCGCACGTTGCGGCCGAGCGCTTCGGAGATGAAGGTGATGTTGGCCAGGTTCGGCAGGAAGCGCCGCTTGGTCTTGATGTTCGAGTGGCTCACCTTGTGGCCCGTCTGGGGGCCCTTGGCCGTCAGTTCGCAGCGCCGGGACATCTTACAAAATCCTTATTGCATCCCCGCCTCTCTGCCAGGCGTGCAATCACACGGCCCGCGCGGGGGTTTTGAATTCGCGTCCATTTTCCAGGAACCGCGGGTGTATAGGGGGAGAATACCCGAGCGTCAAGATTATATCGCCGCATGCGGGGCGCCGGAAATGCCGGTTCATAAGGTCTTCCAGCCACTTAACGGCGGATATGGCAACCATATAAAGGGCGTATTCGGCTGCAAGTCTAGGTTCCATAAGAGATGCGCGTGTTGTCCGGCCGAATTGAACGCCGAAATGGACAACGGATAGAGCGCCGATAGCAGGACCGTCAGGTAGGTTAAGTGACCACCGCCATTGCCATTTTGCCCCCGCTCGGCCGGCTGCTCGGCCTGTGCGCGGGCGCATTACTGCTGTTCTGCGCCGAGCGCGCCAGCGCGCAGGGGCGGCTCGACGCCCAGTATGAGGCGACCCTGGCCGGTATCCCGGTCGGCAAGGGCAGCTGGACCATCGAAATCGGCGACGACAGCTTCTCCGCCTCGGCCCAGGGCGGCACCGCGGGCCTCTTGAAGGCGTTTTCCGGCGGCTCCGGCGCGGGCGCCTCGCAGGGCCGCGTCGTCAACGGCGCGCTGGCCGCCTCCTCCTACACCGCGACCACCACCACCTCGAAGAAGTCGGAGACGATCCGGATGGTGCTGGCGAATGGCGGCATCAAGGAATCCGCGATCGAGCCGGAGCCGCCGGTCGATCCCGACCGCCTGCCGGTGACCGATGCGCAGAAGAAGAACGTGTTCGATCCGATGACCGGCTCGTTCCTGCGCGCGCCCGGCAATGCCGAATTGATGAGCCCGGACATCTGCCGCAGCGGCGCCGGCATCTTCGACGGCCGCATGCGCTACGACCTCAAGCTCGATTTCAAGCGGGTCGAGATCGTCAAGGCCGAGCGCGGCTATCATGGCCCGGCGCTGGTCTGCGCGCTCTATTTCGTGCCGATCTCGGGCTACATCCCGGATCGCCCGGTGATCAAATATCTCGCCGCCCAGCGCAACATCGAGATCGCCTTCGTGCCGATCGCCGGCACCCGACTGCTGGTGCCGTTCCGCATGACGATCCCGACCCCGCTCGGCCAGGCCATGCTGGAAGCGACCTCCTTCGTCACCACGGCCGCGCCGCCGCGCGTGGCGAAGACGCAGTAGATCGTGCCGTCATTCCGGGGCGATGCGGAAGCATCGAACCCGGAATCTCGAGATTCCGGGTTCGCGCTGCGCGCCCCCCGGAATGACGGGGCACTCAGCGTGCGGGGCATGCAACGAACGTCACCGGAATCCAGTTGACTCTTGTCCGCTTCTGATTCGACTCGTCCACCCTGGAACTTAAGGAATTCAGTCCGCATATCCTGTGCTTGTGGAGCCCTCTCAAACTTGATCTAGTGCCGCCGCCGTCAGCCTACCCGAGATGTTGCGGTGAACGTTTCGAGCCCGGAATGGAGTCAGCGATTCGGCCGCGATTCGTTCTAGAGTCGTTCCAGAGCTTAAGGGGGGCGCGGAAAGCGTCGCATTGTGAGACAGATTTCGCCGCAGATGGTGTCGATGATCGATCAGTTTCCGGATTTCAGCGTCATTGCGAGGAGCGAAGCGACGAAGCAATCCACTATCGCGGCAAGCGGTCCGAATGGATTGCTTCAGCGGAGCCTGTCATCGGGCGCGCATTCGCGCGACCCGTTGGCTCGCAATGACGGCTAACAGCGGCGCATCGACCAAAAGAAACAACCTGCAAAATATGGTTTTCTCAACTTCGTTCGGAAATGACCGCGTGCCCGGTGCAGGCGTCACCGCGGTGCTCGGGCCGACCAACACCGGCAAGACGCATCTGGCCATCGAGCGCATGCTGGCGCATTCGTCCGGCCTGATCGGGCTGCCGCTGCGGCTGCTCGCGCGCGAGGTCTACAACAAGATCGCGGATCGTGCCGGCGTCGACAATGTCGCGCTGGTCACGGGCGAGGAGAAGATCAAGCCGAAGGCGCCGCGCTTCTGGGTCTCGACCGTCGAGGCGATGCCGCGCGATCTCGATGTGTCCTTTCTCGCGGTCGACGAGATCCAGATCGCGGCCGATCTCGAGCGCGGGCATGTGTTCACCGATCGCATCCTCAACCGCCGCGGCCGCGACGAGACGCTGCTGCTGGGCGCGGCAACGATGCGGCCGATGATCGAGCGGCTGCTGCCGGGTGCCTCGATCATCACGCGGCCGCGGCTGTCGCAGCTTGAATTCGCCGGCGACCGCAAGATCACGCGGCAGCCGCGCAGAACGGCAATCGTCGCGTTCTCCGCGGACGAGGTCTACGCGATCGCCGAATTGATCCGCCGTCAGCATGGCGGCGCGGCCGTGGTGCTGGGCTCGCTCTCGCCACGCACGCGCAATGCGCAGGTCGCGATGTTCCAGAACGGCGACGTCGATTACCTCGTCGCCACCGACGCGGTCGGCATGGGGCTCAATCTCGACGTCGACCACGTCGCCTTCGCCTCCGACCGCAAGTATGACGGCTACCAGTTCCGCCGGCTGACGCCGGCCGAATTCGCGCAGATCGCGGGCCGCGCCGGCCGCGCGACGCGCAACGGCACCTTCGGCACCACCGGGCGCTGCGCGCCGTTCGAGCCGGAGCTCGTCAACGCGCTGCAGAACCACACCTTCGATGCCGTCAAGGTGCTGCAATGGCGCAACGCGAAGTTGGACTTCGCCTCGCTCGGCGCGTTGCAGGTGTCGCTGGCGCTATCGCCCAATCATGAGGCACTGACGCGGGCCCCGGTGGCCGAGGATTTGCGCGTGCTCGAGCATGTCGCGCGCGACGCCGAGGTGCGCGATCTCGCGCATGGGGCGGCCGCGGTGGAGCGGCTGTGGGAGGCCTGCCAGGTTCCGGACTACCGAAAGCTGTCACCGGCCGCCCATGCCGAACTCGTGACCACGCTGTATGGCTTCCTGATGCAAAAGGGGCGTATCCCTGACGCATGGTTTGCCGCCCAGGTCGACCAGGCCAACCGGACCGACGGCGATATCGACACGCTATCGGGCCGGATCGCGCAGATCAGGACCTGGACCTTTGTTGCCAACCGGCCGGACTGGCTCTACGACCCGGACCACTGGCAGGGGATCACGCGCGAGCTCGAAAATAAATTATCCGATGCGCTGCATGAACGGCTCACGGAGCGTTTCGTTGACAGGCGGACCAGTGTATTGATGCGCCGCCTGCGGGAGAACTCAGTTTTGAATACGGAAATTGGCAAGACCGGTGAAGTGATCGTGGAAGGCCACGTGATCGGCCGGCTCGATGGTTTCACCTTCGCACCTGATGCGGCCGAGGCCGGCAGCGACGCCAAGGCGCTGCAAGCCGCCGCCCAGCAGGTGCTGGCGCGCGAGATCGATGCGCGTGCCGAGAAACTGGGCGCCGCCCCCGACGAGCAGTTCGTGCTGACCTCCGACGGCACCATCCGCTGGACCGGCGATGCGGTCGCCAAGCTGGTGTCCGCCGAGGACGCGCTGCATCCGCGGCTGCGCATCATCTCCGACGAGCGGCTGACCGGCGCCTCGCGCGAAGCGGTGCAGACCCGGCTCGATCTCTGGCTCAAGACGCATATCGAAAAGCTGCTCGGGCCGCTGTTCGAACTGTCCAAGGCCGAGGACCTGCAGGGCATCGCCCGCGGCATCGCCTTCCAGCTGGTCGAGGCGCTCGGCGTGCTCGAACGCGCGAAGATCGCGGCCGAGATGAAGGATCTCGACCAGCCCTCGCGCGCGGCCCTGCGCAAATACGGCGTGCGGTTCGGCGCCTACCACATCTATTTCCCGCAGCTCTTGAAGCCCGCGGCGCGCTCGCTGGCCTCGCTGCTGTGGGCCGAGAAGCAGAGCAATGCCGACATGGCGGCGCTGTCAAATGTGCAGCATCTGGCCTCCAGCGGCCGCACCTCGTTCCCGGTCGACAAGGCGTTGCCGCGCGATGCCTATCGCGTGCTCGGCTATCGCCAGTGCGGCGAGCGCGCGGTGCGCGTCGACATCCTGGAGCGGCTCGCCGACCTGATCCGCCCCGCTCTGGCCTGGCGCGAGACCTCGCCGGGCGAGAAGCCCGCGGGCGCGTTCGACGGCCGCGGCTTTGTCGTGACGCAGGCGATGACCTCGCTGACCGGCTCCGCGGGCGAGGATTTTGCCTCGATCCTGCGCGCGCTCGGCTACCGCATGGACCGCCGTCCGCCGCTGCCGCCGAAGCCCGTCGAGGCCGCGCCGGCCGAGACCACGGAGGCCGTAGCCGAGACCACGGAGGCCGTGGCCGAGACCACCGAGACGGTCGCCGCCGAGACGCCGCCAGTCGAGGCGACCTCTGAGGCCGCCGTGGATGCGCCGGTTGGTGCCACCGCCGAGGTTGTGGCCGAAGCGCCGGAGGCCGCCACGGATCAGCCAGTGTCGGGCGATCCCGCACCGTCGGCCGCGCTGCTGCCCGATGTCGGCTTTGCCGAGGTGGTGTCCAGCGAGGCGACGCCGGTCGTCGTCGAGACCAAGCCCGAGCCGGCGGCAGAAGCTGCCGCGGAGCCCGCCGCTGTCGCCGAAGAGCCCGCTGCTGAGGCGCCCGCTTCGGAAGCGGTATCCGAGTCCGCGCCTGCCGTGGAAGCCACTGCAGAGACGCCCTCCGAGACCGCCACTGAGGCGGCCGCGGAGACCGCGAGTGCTGAGGCAGCACCAGCTGAAGCCACTGCCGCCGCCGCGGAGACGCCGGCCGAGCCGCAGCTGGTCGAAGTCTGGCGTCCCGGTGGCCGCTCCGACGAGCGCCGTCCGCATCATCGCGGCCACGATCGGAACCGCGGCCGTCACCAGGGCAAGCCCGCCGAGGGCGCCCAGGCCGCAGAAGGCGGCGGTGAGGGGGGCAACAGCAAGCGCGAGCAGCATCGCCGTCCGCGCCGTCACCAGGATTTCCGCGCGCCGCGTCCGGGCGCGCCCGCGGATCCGGCTGCGGCCCCCGCCGAAGGCGCGCAGGCCCGCGACAACAGGGACGACAAGGGTCAGCGCCGCGAGCGCTTCGAAGGCAAGGGTCGCGACCGCGACAACGAGCGTCGCCGCGACAACAAGTTCGGCGGCGACCGCAAGGGCGAGCGCGGCGATCGTGATCGCGGCGGCCGCGATTTCGGCAAGGGCGGCCGCGACAAGCGCGAGGGCGGCCCGTCGCATCGGCCCTACGCCTCGAGCGCGCCGCGCGAGCGCGACCGGCCGATCGATCCGAATTCGCCATTCGCCAAGCTCGCTGCCCTGAAAGAGCAGCTCGCAGGCCGGAAGGAATAGTCCAACCCTTGGTTTAACGCTTGGTCTAGTTTGGATCGACAGCGCCTCGACAAATGGCTGTGGCATGCGCGCCTGGTGAAGGCCCGCACCAGCGCCGCTGAACTCGTCGTATCGGGTCATGTCCGGATCAACGGCGCGCGTGAGAAATCGCCGGGCCATGCGGTGAAGGCGGGTGATGTCGTCACCGTCGCGCTCGACAACAGCGTCCGCGTGCTCAAGGTGATCGGCTTTGCCGAGCGGCGCGGCGATGCCAGTTCGGCGCGGGTGCTGTACGAGGATTTGCAGGCCGGCAATTTGCAGGCCGGTAAGGAGTAGTTATCTAGCGCTTGCTATCTCAATTTGGGTGGCAGGAGCGTGAGAATACTGGCGTTTTTCGAGGGCCGCTTCCCTTGCGGCCCCGGTATTCCTGCGCTACGCAACCCCAGAAAAACCGATCGTTCCGGAGTTTTGGATGACCTACGTCGTCACTGAAGCCTGCATCAAGTGCAAATATACCGACTGCGTCGAGGTCTGCCCCGTCGATTGCTTCTACGAGGGCGAGAACATGCTGGTCATCCATCCCGACGAATGCATCGATTGCGGCGTGTGCGAGCCGGAATGCCCGGCGGACGCCATCAAGCCGGACACCGAGCCGGGCCTGGAAAAGTGGCTCGAGGTCAACCGCGACTACGCCAAGAGCTGGCCCAATATCACCCAGAAGAAGGACTCGCCGGAAGACGCCAAGGAGTGGGAAGGCAAGGAAGGCAAGTTCGAGAAATATTTTTCTCCGAATCCCGGCAGCGGCGACTGATTCGCCAGGGAATACCGTGGTAAGGTCGGGCTCTGGTCCGCCGCGGCCCTCCGTTCGGCCGCCGATTTAACCCTAATGACGGACATATGACCTGAACGGCCCCTGTTATGCCCGGAATCGGGCGTAAACCATTGATTTTTGCGGAAAATGTGCTATATCTGACACATTACAGGCCAAGAACCCCCTGCCATGCGTACCTTGTGGCTTCGAGGTTCCCGCAAACTCGAACAGGGGCGTGGCAGTTTCCGCGCGCAGGCTGTGTCACAGAAAACGCGTAAAAAGAGTGCTTCAAAGACGACGAAAAAAGCCGCTGTCGTTGCTCGCAGCGCAACCAAGGGCCGTGCCAAGGCTTCCGTGAAGGGGGCCAAGAAGGCGGCGGCTGCAAAGTCCTCAAAGAACAAAAGAAGCGTGATGCCAGAAAAGACTGCCAAGACTGCCGCGAAAGCGGCAGCTGCGAAGCCCGCTGCTGCCAAGGTCGCCCCCAAGCCTGCCGCGACCAAGACGGCTGCTGCGCCGAAGCCGGCCGCCCCGAAGGCTGCCGTCCCCGCCGCTGCTCCGAAGGCTGCCGCCAAGCCGGCCGCCGCGCCGCGCGTCGAGGAGCCGAAGAAGGTCGTGACGCAGCGTCAGGGCTTCAAGGCCAATGAATTCGTGGTCTATCCCGCTCACGGCGTCGGCCAGATCCTGGCGATCGAGGAGCAGGAGATCGCGGGCGCCAAGCTCGAGCTGTTCGTGATCAATTTCATGAAGGACAAGATGACGCTGCGCGTCCCGACGGCGAAGGTCGCCAATGTCGGCATGCGCAAGCTGTCGGAGCCGGCGCTGGTCAAGAAGGCGCTGGAGACGCTGAAGGGCCGCGCCCGCGTCAAGCGCACCATGTGGTCGCGCCGCGCCCAGGAATACGAAGCGAAGATCAACTCGGGCGACATCGTCGCGATCGCCGAGGTGGTCCGCGACCTCTATCGTTCGGAATCGCAGCCCGAGCAGTCCTATAGCGAACGCCAGCTCTATGAAGCGGCGCTCGACCGTCTGTCGCGCGAGATCGCGGTCGTGCAGCACTCGACCGAGACCGAGGCGATCAAGGAGATCGAAGGCCAGCTCGCCAAGAGCCCGCGCCGCGGCGCCAAGGCAGAAGCCGAGGGTGAAGGCGAGGGCGATGCCGACGGCGAGGATGCCGATACCGATGGCGACGATACCGCCGTCGAGGACGAAGCCGCCTGAAAGGGTTCGACGGATTGAAAACAAAAGCCCGGTCGCAAGACCGGGCTTTTTGCTTTGGCGGCGTGTCCGTGGGGCACGCTTACCTCTCCCCTGGTGGGAGAGGTCGGATTGCATGGCAAATGCAATCCGGGTGAGGGTGCAGGCTCTCCGCAAGTTGCAGCCCCTCGACCGCGATCTTCGCCCGGGCAGATCGATATTCCAAACTGTCCGCGCCGCTGGACTCTTGGACCAGCGGCACTCGTTGCCGACTTATCCCGAAACGGAACGCCGGTAACTTTCGCGCGTTCGCTCGCCAATGAGGAGAGCGGACCATGACATCAAAGGCAGGCATTTTTTTCGCAGGCGTTGGAACAACTTTTATTATCCTAGGCGCTGGGTTCGGTGGTGGACTGTTCATGGCGAATTCGGCGCTTAAGGATTCTGCCGGCGCCCCCGCGCGCGTCTCTTCGCCAGCGCCTGCGGAACCAGCGCGCGTTATCCTGCCATCCACGGCAGAAGCCGCGCAGCCACCGCAGCCTGCCACCCAACGAGAGCCCGCCACGCCAGACGCAGCCTCACCGCCGCAGCCGCCACTGGAGCCGGTCAAGGACGTACAAGCGCCTGTCGAGAAGCAGGCGGACGTGGTGGACACGAGAAAATCTGACATTGCAGAAAAGGAGCGGCGTAAGCGCTACGCCGAACGCAAGGCGACGCGCGTCGCGACCGAGCAGGCGAGGCGTCAACAGCGGCGCATCGAACAAGGCGAGCAACGCCGCGAAGCTCCGGTGCTCTTGGAGCAGGCGCGACGCCACGAAGTGCCGATCATGGCGTCTGAAGACGATGACTCCCCGCCGCGTCCGTTCGCGAATTTCTTCAGGAATGACTGAGCGCATCGCTTTAGTGAAGGAGCCGAGGAACAGTCCGCAATCGAGGGACGTTAGTGCTGATACAGAAGGCCCGTTCGTCTGATGGCTAACGAAAACTCCATTGCTTCAACTGCCAGTCCTGAACAACGCATAGAGCAGGCGTCAGAGGCGATCCGTCAGATGGCTGAGCGCGGCGTATTCGAACCTTTGCCGCAACAAGATCGGTGGCTGCATCACTTGAGTGAAGCGACCAGGGCGGCTCCGCTTCAATCGCTTGCCGTTGCATTCTTGCTGGGGGTCTTCCTGGCTCGGCGGTAGCCGTCGGCTACGCCGTTGATGCTGCCGCGCCGCGTGCTCAATACGAGCGCTGCTCGATGCCCCAGCGGCGGTTCTCGGAGGTCACGATCCATAGATTGCGGTGACGGCTGGCAATCGATCCGTCGGCGCGGTGGCGGCTGTATTCGACCAGCAGATGCACCTTGCGCGGCCCGACCAGCACCGGCTCCTTGCGCTGATAGGTGCTCTTCGTCCATCCCGTGGTGCGCGCCAGATCGTTGAAGAACGACGGCGGCAGCTGGCCCGGGCCATCCCAGATCACGAGCTGCTCGCCGGACAGGATGACGTGCGGGAAGTGCAGCAGCGCGTCCATGCCGGCGAGATCGCGAGCGTTGAAGCGGTCGGTGAAATCGTCGATGCAACGGATCGCCGCCGCGATCATGGCCGCATGGTCGGCATTGTCAGGGGCGGGTTGGAAGAGCTTGTCGGCATTACTCATGCCGTCGCTTTACACTGGCAGCGAAGCGAGCCGCAATGACGCTCGAAGCTACGTAAACGATCCTGACCAGTATCGTCTTGTCTTGCTTCATGGATGACGACGGCAACGGGAGCGCGGCGTGCTATGCTGACCGCCCTGCCGTTATTTGATCGACATTAAACTGACCCCATCAATTTGCAGCGAGGAGAAATTCGATGACATCCAATGTTGAGGCAACCAGGAAGGGTTATGAGGCCTTTCAACGTGGTGACATTCCGACGCTCATGAGGGATCTGATCGATGACGACTGCACGTGGATAACCCCGGGTCCCCAGGACAAACTGCCTTGGGCCGGGACCTTCAAGGGAAAGCAGCAGATTGCAAACTTCTTCGTCCAGGTTGGCGAGAATCTGGAATTCAGCGAGTTCGCGCCGCGTGAGATGATTGAGCAGGGCGACACCGTCGTGGTCCTGGGTACACTCACGGCGCGGGCAAAGAAAACAGGCAAGACTGTAACGAACGAATGGGCCCACGTTTTCAAGTACCGTGACGGGAAGGCGGTCCGCTTTCAGGAGTACATTGACACTGCGGCGGATGTTGCCGCGATGTCGTGACAAAGCAAGAGGCAGGCGCGCATGCGCGGATGTCGTCGGCGTCATCCGCCTCTATCGCCTACTTCACCCGCTGCTTCTCGAGCTTGCGCGCCAATGTCCGGCGATGCATGCCGAGGCGGCGGGCGGCTTCGGAGATGTTGAAGTCGGTCTCCATCAGGGTCTGGTGGATGCGCTCCCATTCCAGCGTCTTGATCGAGGTCGGCCGCGCGCCAAGCTCGATGGCGGCGTTGCCGGCGGCCTTCTGGAACGCGGCCTCGATGTCGTCGGTGTTTGACGGCTTGGCCAGATAGTGGCAGGCGCCGAGCTTGATCGCCTCGACCGCGGTCGCGATGCTGGCAAATCCGGTCAGCACGACGATCAGCATCTCAGGGTCATGCGCGTGCAGCGCTTCGACGCAGGCAAGGCCCGATGCGCCGCCGGCGAGCTTCAGGTCGACCACCGCATAGCCGGGCGATTGCTGCTCGAGCAGCTGGCGGACCTCGTCGAGCGAGGCCGACACCGCCACATCATAGCCGCGGCGCTCGAACGAGCGCTTCAATGTGCGGGCGAAACCCGCATCGTCCTCGACGATCAGGAGCTGGCGTTCATCCGTCAAGATGGTCTCCGATCGCAAGCGTCGAGAGCGGCAGCTCGAGCCTGACCGCGGCGCCGATGTCCGGCCGGTTGCGCGCCGTCACCACGCCGCCCAGCTTGCGCACCACGTTGACCACCAGGAACAGGCCGAGGCCGCTGCCGGGGCTGCCCTTGGTCGATTGATACGGCTTGCCGATATGCGCCAGCATCTCGTGCGAGAAGCCCGGGCCGCGATCGGTCACCGACAGCACCAGCGTGTCGGCATTGCGCTCGGCCATCAGCTCGATCCAGTCGCGCGACACCTCGGCGGCGTTGTCGAGCACGTTGAAGATCGCCTGCTTGAGCGCGATGTCGGATACGATCGCGAGATCAGCGCCGAAGGCGTTGCGGAAATACAGCGTGGCCGAGGGCCGCGTCGTCCGCCATTCCTCCACCAATGCCGTCAGGAACGCCGTGACCGTGGTCGGCGAGGAGCCTTCGCCGCGGGCTTCGCCCGCCGAGAGCAGGATGCCCGTCACGATCGACTTGCAGCGCTGCACCGAGATCTCCATCTCGCCGAGGTCCTGCGACATTTCAGGGTCGGAGGCGAGCGCGGGCATCCGGCGCCAGTCGCCGAGGATGACCGAGAGCGAGGCGAGCGGCGTGCCGAGCTCATGCGCGGCGCCGGAGGCCAGGAGGCCGATCCGGACGATGTGATCCTGCTCGGCGGCGTGCTGGCGCAGCGCCGCGAGGCGCAGGTCGCGATCGCGCAGATTGCGGTTGATCCGGGTCATGAACACCACGAGCAGCACGGCGTCGAGCACGAGGCCGATGAAGGTGCCGGCGATATAGAGGTTGAAGGCATCGGCGAAGCCGTGCTGCGGCAGCTCGAGCGGCCGGTAATAGCTGGTCAGCCAGGCGAAGTTCATGCAGACCAGCGCCACCAGCGACCAGGTCGAAGGCGCATCGAGCAGCACCGCGCCAAGCGTCACCTGCAGCAGGTAGAGCGAGGTGAAGGGGTTGGTGGCGCCGCCGCTGAGATAGAGCAGGGCGGTCAGCGCCGCGACGTCGAGCGCCAGCGCGACCAGCAGCTCGCGGTTGTTGATGTCGGCGCGGTAGCGCAGCCACAGCAGGCTGACGACATTGAGTGCCACCAGCCCGGAGATCACGGCCGCCAAGGGCAGCAGCGGCAGCGCGACGCCCATCCAGAACTGCACGAAGCCGATGGTGGCGATCTGGCCGATCACGGCGATCCAGCGCAGCTGGACCAGGAGGGCCATGTTCTTGCGATTGGTCGCGATGTCGGCGGGCGCTGCGAGGTCGAACGGCATGCCGGCGGCCGCGCCCGCGGCGGACGGCGTTACCGCCGCGCCGGTCGCGGCCTTGTCGTCATGCAGATCCGATGTGCGCTCGAGCATCTGGGCCTGTGTCGCGAGACAGATTGCGGGCTGCGCCGATCAAGCGGCGCACGGCGGCGCGCCGTGAGCCCCACCTTGGATCGGAGGCGCCGGCGCGGCTCCTGCCGCTGATGACGCGCAGGAGCGCGCCCGCCAGCATAAGGGTCAGTGCGAACCATGTCAGCGCGTAAATCAGGTGGTTGTTCGGAAACCGCACGATCGTGAGCCCGCCGATTGGGTAGCCGCCCGGATTTGGCGTCGCATCGGCGTCGATGAAGAAGGGGGCTACATGCGACAGTCCGTGCGCGGCGGCGATGGCGGCGACGTCGCGGGAATACCAGCGGCCGGCCGAAGCATCGTTGCTGCGCAGGAAGCCGCCCTTCAGCTCCGACATCCGCAGCAGTCCGGTGACGCTGACGGCGCCCTGCTGCTCGCCATCGCGCCGTGTCGCGGGATCGCGTTTATCAGCGGGAACAAAGCCGCGGTTGACCAGCACGGTGGTTCCGTCGGCGGCTTGCAGCGGGGTCAGTACCCAGAAGCCGGGACCTTCGGCCGTGACGGCCTGCACCAGCGTTTCGTCGGCGTTGAGGAACGTGCCGCGTAGGGTGACGCGGCGGTATTCATCGCTCGCGGCCGTGACCGCCGGCCATGACGATGGGGGCGGCGGCGCGACCGGCGCGGCATGCATGCGCTGCTCGACCCGCTCGATCAGCGCCAGCTTCCAGGTCCGGCGTTCGATCTGCCAGATACCGAGCGCGCTCAGCAGCACCACGCCCAGCATGCCGAGCGTGAGCAGCAACAGCGAGGGTCTGGCAGACCGCATCGTCACGGCATCTGGCTCATGTCGTGCAGCGGCATCATGTTGATGTTGAGATGATGCATGACCCACAGCGAGCCGGTCAGCGCGATCACCACCATGACCACGGTGAAGATCATCGCCATCATGGTCCAGCCGTTCTCGGACCGCGTGTTCATGTGCAGGAAGTACACCATGTGCACGACGATCTGCACCGCGGCGAGCACCAGCACGATCAGCGCGGTGACCTGCTTGTCGGCGATGGCGCCGGTCATCACCAGCCAGAACGGCACCGCGGTGAGGACGACGGAGAGACCGAAGCCGATCAGATAGCTCTGCAGCGAGCCGTGAGCCGCGCCGCCGTGATCGCCATGTCCGTGGCTGGCATTGGCTTCGAGCGTATGAGCTTTGGCGTGAGCTTCTTTTGTCATCGCAGCATTCCCAGGAGATAGACGAAGGTGAAGACGCCGATCCAGACCACGTCGAGGAAGTGCCAGAACATCGAGAGGCACATCAGCCGGCGCCGGTTGGCTTCGGTGAGGCCGAAGCGCGCGGTCTGCACCATCAGCGTCACCAGCCAGACCAGGCCGAAGGTGACGTGCAGGCCGTGGGTGCCGACCAGGGTGAAGAATGACGACAGGAAGGCGCTGCGTTGGGGCGTTGCGCCCTCGTGGATCATATGCGCGAACTCGGTGAGCTCGATGCCGAGGAAGGCGAGGCCGAACAGCCCGGTGATGGCGAGCCAGGCTTGCGTCGCGCCGATCCTCGATTTCTCCATCGTCAGCATGGCGAAGCCATAGGTGATCGAGGAGAGCAGCAGCATCGTGGTGTTGAGCGCGACCAGCTTGAGGTCGAACAGGTCCTTCGGCGATGGGCCAGCGGCATAGTTACCGCCGAGCACGCCATAGGTCGCAAACAGCATCGCGAAGATGAGGCAATCGCTCATCAGGTAGATCCAGAAGCCCAGCATGGTGCTGGCGCCTTCCGGATGATCGTGCTCGTCCACAACGTGAAAGATCGGCTCGGAGTCCTGGGTGGAGACGGTTGTTGCTACGCTCATGTCTGGGCTCCCGCGGCGAGCACGCGTGTCCGCGCGTCTTCAGTCCGCACCACCTCATCCGCCTGGATGTGGAAGTCGCGCTGATAGTTGAAGGTGTGGCCGATCGCGACCGCGAGCAGCGCAACGAAGCTGACGGCGGCGAGCCACCAGATGTACCAGATCAGGCCGAACCCCATTACCGTCGCGAGGCCGGCGAGAATGATGCCGGTGCCGGTGTTGGACGGCATGTGGATCGGCTTGAAGCCGGTCAGCGGGCGCCTGTAGCCGCGGCGCTTCATGTCCCACCAGGCATCGTTGTCGTAGACCACGGGCGTGAAGGCGAAGTTGTAGTCCGGCGGCGGCGACGAGGTCGCCCATTCGAGCGTCCGCGCGTTCCAGGGATCGCCGGTGGTGTCCTTCAGCTGCTCGCGGCGCAGAATGCTGACCGCGAACTGCACCAGCATCGCGACGATGCCGAGCAGGATCAGGAACGCGCCGAAGCCCGCGATGATGAACCAGATCTGCAGGGAGGGATCGTCGAACACGCGGAGCCTTCGGGTCACGCCCATCAGGCCGAGCACGTAGAGCGGCATGAAGGCGAAGTAGAAGCCCGAGACCCAGAACCAGAACGACAGCTTGCCCCAGAACGGATCGAGCCTGAAGCCGAACGCCTTCGGGAACCAGTAGTTGATGCCGGCGAACAGGCCGAACAGCACGCCGCCGATGATCACGTTGTGGAAATGCGCGATCAGGAACAGGCTGTTATGCAGCACGAAGTCGGCCGGCGGCACTGCCAGCAGCACGCCGGTCATGCCGCCGATCACGAAGGTCAGCATGAATGCCACCGTCCACATCATCGGCAGTTCGAAGCGGATGCGGCCGCGATACATCGTGAACAGCCAGTTGAACATCTTCGCGCCCGTCGGGATCGAGATGATCATGGTGGTGATGCCGAAGAACGAGTTCACGCTGGCGCCGGAGCCCATCGTGAAGAAGTGGTGCAGCCAGACCAGGTAGGACAGGATGGTGATGACGACCGTGGCGTAGACCATCGAGGTGTAGCCGAACAGCCGCTTGCCGGAGAACGTCGCGGTCACCTCGGAGAAGATGCCGAACGCCGGCAACACCAGGATGTAGACCTCGGGGTGGCCCCAGATCCAGATCAGGTTCACGTACATCATCGGGTTGCCGCCGAAGTCGTTCGTGAAGAAGTTGGTGCCGACGTAACGGTCGAGCGACAGCAGCGCCAGCACCGCCGTCAGTACCGGGAAGGAGGCGACGATCAGGACGTTGGTGCAGAGCGAGGTCCAGGTGAACACCGGCATCTTCATCATCGTCATGCCCGGCGCGCGCAGCTTGACGATGGTGCAGATCAGGTTGATGCCCGATAGCGTCGTGCCGACGCCGGCGACCTGTAGTCCCCATATGTAATAGTCGACGCCGACGTCGGGACTGTAGCCGATGTTCGACAGCGGCGGGTAGGCGAGCCAGCCGGTGCGGGCGAATTCGCCGACGAACAGCGACATCATCACCAGCACGGCGCCGCCGACCGTCATCCAGAAGCTGAAATTGTTCAGAAACGGGAAGGAGACGTCGCGGGCACCGATCTGCAGCGGCACCACATAGTTCATCAGGCCGGTGACCAGCGGCATCGCCACGAAGAAGATCATGATCACGCCGTGCGCGGTGAAGATCTGGTCGTAGTGATGGGCCGGGAGGTAACCGTCGGAGCCGCCAAAGGCGATCGCCTGCTGCAGCCGCATCATCAACGCGTCCGCGAAGCCGCGCAGCAGCATCACGATGCCGAGGATCATGTACATGATGCCGATGCGCTTGTGGTCCACGGTGGTGAACCACTCGCGCCACAGATAGGTCCAGAGCCGGAAATAGGTGACGATCGCAAACAGCGCGAGGCCGCCGGTCGCCACCACCGCGAAGGTGCCGACCAGGATCGGCTCGTGGATCGGCAGCGCCTCCAGATTGAGGCGACCGAAGATCATCTTGACGAGATCGGGATTCATGCGGTCCTCCTCAGGACTCTGATTTCGGACGCTGACCGAGCAGCAAGGATGTCGACGAGGGGTGCGCGGGCGAGAACGGCGGGCGCTTCAGCCCGAAGCCGCGCAGCGGCGTCAGGTCGAGCGGCGCGGTGATCTCGTGCGACGGCGCGTCCTTGATCTCGTCCATCGAACAGATGCCGGCGACGAAGGTCGGCTCGGAGCCGAGCGGCGCGCCGCGGCGGGCGTATTTGTCGTAGGTCAGCGGCAGCGTGTTGTTGAAGCCTTCGCGGCCGAGGCCGCCCTTGGCGTCGATCGCCATCATCTCGCTCATGCACATCTTGCCGGGCTCGACGCACATGTTGAGGACCGCCTTGTAGAGATCGCGGTCGACCGAGCGGTAGAGCCGGACCGGATCGTTCTGGCTCGGACGCTCAAGCTGCAGATAGTCGGTGCGGCCGAGCATATTGGCGCTGGTCTTGGCAGTGGCGATCCACTTGTCGAAATCGGCGCCAGACAGGCTCTTGAAGTCGAAGTGCATGCCGGAGAAGCCGGCGCCGCTGTAGTTGGCGGAGAAGCCGCGATAGGTGCCTTCCTTGTTGGCGACCGCGTGCAGCTTGGTCTCCATGCCGGGCATGGCGTAGATCTGGCCGGCAAGCGCGGGGATATAGAACGAGTTCATCACGGAGGACGCCGTGATGCGGAAGCGGATCGGGCGGTCGACCGGAGCTGCGAGCTCGTTGACGGCGGCGACGCCGTAGTCCGGGTAGATGAACAGCCACTTCCAGTCGAGCGCGACCACCTCGACATTGAGCGGGGCGTCCTTGCTCTCGATCGGCTTGTCGGCGGCGATGCGGCCGAGCGAGCGGTAGGGATCGAGCAGATGGGTGCCCATCCAGGTCAGCGCGCCGAGGCAGATGATGATCAGCAGCGGCGCCGACCAGATCACGAGCTCGAGCTGGGTGGAGTGATCCCACTCCGGCTCATAGGGGGCCGCAGCGTTGGACTGGCGGTAGCGCCAGGCGAAGAACACGGTCAGCGCCATCACCGGAAGCACGATGATGAGCATCAGGACGGTCGAGATGACGACGAGGTCGCGCTGCTGGGCGGCGATGTCGCCGGCAGGCGCTAGGACGACGAAATCGCACCCGCCAAGGAGCGCCGCGAACGGCAATAAGGCCAATAATTTCAAGGCGCGCACGGCTCACCCCACTTGAATTTTATGAGTTCCGCCAAGGGGTAGCTGCGATGCAGCAAAGTTCACATTGGACAATTTGTCCAATGTTGCACTGCGGGATGGAGGGGCAGAAGGTGAGGTGGACCGCGTGGCAATCTGCCCGTGGCCTCACTTCTTGTTTGAGCACGGTCTGTTCGGAAAACCGTTTGATCGTGCTCCAAAGGACGGTTCTCCGGCGATGGCACAAGCCCCAGCAATGGCTCACGGCAACCCGACCGCATCAGGTCACGGGCAGGCAAAACCCGGCGAAATCGCCATCGGCGTCATCATCGGACGCACGTCGGAATTCTTCGATTTCTTCGTCTATGCGATCGCCTCGGTCATCGTGTTTCCGAAGCTGGTGTTTCCGTTCGTCAATGAACTGACCGGCACGCTCTATTCGTTCGGCATCTTCGCGCTGGCCTTCGCCGCGCGGCCACTCGGCACCGTGATCTTCATGGCGGTCGACCGCCGCCACGGCAAGGGCGCCAAGCTCGTCATCGCGCTGTTCCTGCTCGGCACCGCCACGGTCGCGCTCGCCTTCCTGCCCGGCTACGACACGATCGGCGTCGCGGCGATCTGGCTGCTGGCCGCCGCGCGCGTGCTGCAGGGCATCGCCTGGGGCGGCGCCTGGGACGGCCTTGCCTCGCTGCTGGCGATGAATTCGCCGGCGCATCGCCGCGGCTGGTACGCGATGGTGCCGCAGCTCGGCGCGCCGCTCGGGCTGATCGTGGCGAGCGCGCTGTTCGCCTTCTTCGCCGGCAACCTCTCGGCGGATGATTTCTTCGACTGGGGCTGGCGCTATCCGTTCTTCGTCGCCTTCGCCATCAACGTGGTGGCGCTGTTCGCGCGGCTGCGCATGGTGGCGACGGATGAATATTCCGAGCTGTTCGAAAGCCGCGATCTGGAGCCGGCGCGGGTCGGCGAGACCATCGCGCAGGAGGGCCGCAACATCCTGCTCGGCGCCTTCGCGCCGCTGGCGAGCTTTGCGCTGTTCCACATGGTCACGGTGTTTCCGCTGTCCTGGGTGTTCCTGTTCACCAAGGAAAGCCCGGTGCGCTTCCTGATCATCGAGATGATCGGCGCCATGGTCGGCGTCGTCGCGATCATCGCCTCCGGCATGATCGCCGACCGCGTCGGGCGCAAGCCGCTGCTCTTGGGCTCGGCGGTCGCGATCGCGGTCTACAGCGGCTTCGCGCCGCAGCTGCTCGACGCCGGCGCGTTCGGCGAAACGGTGTACATGGTGCTCGGCTTCGTGCTGCTCGGCCTGTCGTTCGGTCAGTCGTCGGGCGCGATCGCCTCGAGCTTCGCGCGCAACTATCGCTACACGGCCTCGGCACTGACCTCGGATCTCGCCTGGCTGTTCGGCGCCGGCTTTGCGCCGCTCGCGGCGCTGCTGCTGGCGACGCATTTCGGCCTGATCTCGGCCGGCGCCTACCTGCTGTCGGGCGCGGTGTGGACGCTGCTGGCGCTGTGGCTGAGCGGATTGCGCGAAGCCGAGGGTTGAGCTCTTCTCCTTCCCCCTGAAAGGGGGAAGGTTGGGATGGGGGTCAGCCACAGGCTCCGCTGCAAGCGGAGAGAGCAGATCCCCACCCGCTTTGCTCTGGCGAGCAAAGCGACCTCCCCTTTTCAAGGGGAGGTGGGCTAGCGGAACAATCCGTCGACGCGGAACGAGTAGCCCAGGCCGACGATGTAGTTCGGTGAGTTGCGGTTGAGTCCGAACGCGACATGGAAGTCGACCTGCTGGGTCGGCGTGATCTGGTACAGGCCGCCGGAGTTGATGAGCTGAGTCGGCCGCGTGCCGTCGGGATAGTCGCCGACATATTCGGTGAACACGCTGATCCGCTCGGTCAGCTTCTTCTCGATCACGAAGGTCGCTTCCGACATGTGCCGGCCGGTCAGCTCGGCAGGGCGGAAGAATTCCGTGAACATGCCGCTGACGCCCCAGCCGTCATGCAGCGCCCATGACCATGGCAGTTGGAGATAGGGCTGCGCGCCGCGCCCGGCGATCTCGGCAGCGCCCGTCGGCAGCGCGACGCCGGCCGTGATCGAGAGGTCGAGCTTCCCCGGCAGCGGACTGATCTGCCATTTGATCCCCGGCGCGACGTCGGAAAAGCCCGAGGCGCCGGGCGATTTCACGGTGCCGACATAGCTCGGCAGGTCGACCAGCACTTCGAGGCAGGGCGCAATCCCGAGCCGCCAGCGGCTATTGCTGCCGTCGATGCTGCGGCCACTGCTGCGGCCGGTCAGGTTGATGCCGTTCTCGTTCTGCAAGCTCCCGACCGGCACGACGATACTCGAATTGGTGACGTCGGGCCGGTCGGTCGCGATTTCGTCGCTCGGCTTGGGACAGCCGTCCGCGCGCGCGGCGGTGGCTGCTGCGAGTGTGAGCGCAGCAAGCACGCACCCGAGTTCGGCAAGTCGAGCGACGGCGCCGAACCGATTCTGAAACACTGGGGATGCTCCAATAGCCCGGCGCCGCTGCGGAGGTGGCAGCTTTCGATAGAGATCGGCGGCGCGCGGGGAAATTCCCGGTTGGCTCAAAAATCTTCGTCAGTCGTCGGCGGCGCGAGCGCGCGACATTTTAGGGAATAGAATGGCAGCATGGCTGCTCCTGTTGTGGTGGCAAACAGGAGAGCCCCGGGAATGACCATTCGTTCGATCGCAGGCGTGCTGGCGCCGCGGCAAGCCAGAATTGCCGCGATGGCGGCCATCGCGATTCTGCTCGCCCTGAACAGCGCCCGTGCCGCGGGAGATGCGGCGCGCGGCGCCACGCTGTACCAGGGCTGCGGCGATTGCCACTCGATCGACAAGAACGACGTCGGCCCGATGCACAAGGGTGTCGTCGGCCGCCTAGCCGGCTCCGTCGCAGGCTACGACTACTCGCCGGCGCTGAAGAACTCGAAGATCGTGTGGACCGAGGAGAATCTCGACAAATGGCTCACCGGTCCGGACACGATGGTTCCGGGCACCAAGATGTTCTACGAGGTTCAGGATCCGAAGGATCGCGCCGACATCATTGCCTTCCTCAAGGAGAAGGCGAAGTAGCGGGCTATCTCTCATGTCGTCCCTGCGGAAGCAGGGACCCATAACCACCGGAATACGTTGTTAGGGCGCGCTGTGGCCCCAGCTTTTTTCAATCAATCGATAGCTGTGGTTATGGGTCCCGGCCTTCGCCGGGACGACAGCGGTAGTGAGGCGCGAGCGCGACACCTCGCAACCTCAATCCACCACGATCTTGACGCGGTCGCGCGGCTTCACCTGGGCATGGGCGTCGAGGCCGTTGAGCACGCGGAAGCGCTCGGACGGGTGGTCGACGCCGGACATGCGGTGCGACAGCGATTCCACGGTGTCGCCGGGCTGCACGTTGATGACCTTGATGCGCAGCGGGCGCGCGGCCTGGATCTCGTCGAGCGTCAGGCGGCGGAACGAGTTGACGGTCTCGCGCGCGTTACGCTCGCTCTCGGTGGACTTCTGCTTGGCGGCGAAGATGAAGCGGTAGACGTCGCTGCCGAAGCGCAACGCATAGACCTTGAACTGCCACTGGTCGCCATGCGCGGTGGCCGACGCCGCCGGAAAGCCGTTGATGTTGAGGTCCTCGGTCGAGGACTTCTCGACGCCTTCCATCCAGCCCGAATTCAGGTAATCGCCGAGCGACTGCTCGGCCGGCACCCGCACCACGTCGAAGCGCATCGCCTGGCTGCCGCCCTCGCGCACGCCGATCACCGCCTGCGCGGTGTTGTCGAGCGTGAAATTATCGGGCGCGGTGAAGGTGAAGCCGAGCTTGGGATGCAGGAAGCGGCGGCCGCGCACGAACCCTTCGCTGGGATCCTCGCCATAGACGATGTTGTCGATCGCGGCGAGATAGGTCTCGCGATCGCGCTCGTTGCTCTCGGGCGACGAGTATTGCCGTGCGGTGGTCTGCGCATTGTTGATGCGCTCGGGCGTTGCCGGATGCGACGAGGTGAAGTCCTGCGCGCGCGGATCGAGCGCGGTCTTGCCGATCTTGAGCGCAGCATTGCGCTCCATCGCGGTCAGGAAGCGCGCCGCGCCGTAGGGATCGAAATGCGCGCGGGCGGCGATCCCGACGCCGATGCCGTCGGCCTCGAATTCCTGCTGGCGCGAGAAGCTCGCCATCGTCAGCTTGGTCTTGGCGAGCGCCAGCGCGGTGAGATCGGGATCGGTGCTCATGTCGGTGACGACGCGCGTCACCACCGCCGCCTGGCGGGCCTGGTCCTCGCGCATCGCCGCGTGCTTGGCCAGCACATGCGCCATCTCGTGGCTCAGCACCGAGGACAGCTCGGAGGTGTCGCTGGCGAGCGCAATCAGGCCGCGCGTGACATAGAGCTGGCCGGTCGGCAGCGCGAAGGCGTTGACCGCGCCGGAATTGAGGATGGTGACCTTGTAGGCCTGGTCGGGCCGTTCGGAGGCGGCGACCAGCCGCTCGACGGTCTTGCTGATCAGGGCCTCGAGCTTCGGGTCGTCATAGGCGCCGCCATAGGACGACAGGATGCGCTCATGCTCGCGTTCGCTCGTGGGCGTCTGCTGCACCACGCGGTTCGGCTTTACCGGCGCCGCCGCTGCCGTGGGCGCGGCCTGCTCGAACCGGCCGACATTGCCGCAGGCCGACAGCGTCAGGGCGGCGCAGACGAGCGCCGGCGCAGCCAAAAGGCGGCGGCCAGTCCCCTCTTCACGCCGTCCTGCGCGCTCAATCACGTCAAAAACTCACAAATTGTCCCGTAAAAAGACCGGAGCAGGGCCCCTGGGTTTCTTGAGTCCCTTGGGCCTCTAGTTCCCGCCGAGCACTTCAAGCTGCCCCACCCGGAGCAGTTCGATTCGCGGCCCACGTCGTGCTTCCACCCAGCCTCGTACACGAATCTTACGATTTTCCAGAGACTTGGGCGCAAGCCCGGCCGCCTCGAACGCAGGGACTATGCGCCTTGAAATAGTCGCGGCAAAGTCCTGAGTCCAGTTTCGACCGAAATTCAGGTAAGTCGTCGCGCCCGCCTGACGCACGGACAAAACCCTGCCCTCGACCACTGTAAAACGCCCGATCCCGGTCAAAATATCGGCGGAGCTTTCGGCGTTTTTTATGACGGTGGCCTCGGCCCAGGTTCCCGATCGGGCGGCCCTTGCCTCGGCCTCGGCCGCCATCAGCGCCGCAGCACAGTCCTTGTCGGCGACCTCGGATGACGCCACAGCGAGGCCCTGGCGCAGCAGCTCGCTTTGCACGGGCTTCTCACTGCCTTCGAGGAATGCGTAGGCCGGCTGCCGGCCATAGCGGTCCGGCGTGTCATCCTGTCCGCGCAACGTCACCTCGCGGCCGACCAGCAGCGCCGTCAGTGCAGCGATGGTCTTCGCCTTGTCGGCCACCTCGATACCGGCGAGCTTGACCTCACGGCCGTCGTCCAGCCGCAGGCTGCGCGCATCGACGATGGCGGCGACGCGACCCTCACCCTGAATCTCGAAATTGCATCCATCCGCTTCGGCGCGTCCGCTGCACGCGCCGATCGCGAGGACGCATGCTGTCATCATCACCGCCCACGGACGGCGACGCCATGCTCTATCGCGTGGAGGCGTCATACGGCACTCGTCACTTCGGCGCGCTCCGCTCGGAGCGTGGTCGCCAACAAGGACAGTCTGACGGAAAGATCGCTTCAGAGCCACCACAAGCGAAGCGAGATCGCATCGAGGATGCCATCGTTGATTCGGTGGTCAATTTTTCTGCGGCGCTTCTCATCGCGTGCACAGGCGAGATTCGTGTTTCACATCAATGCGTGCCTGTCGCGGGACGAACTCGTCTTCAGCGCGCCTTGTCGTGACGAAAATTGCCGTCCGATCGTGCGTCGAGCGGCCCTCACACGCGTCAACCTTACCCATTCATGATCGCAACTCCGTGCGCGGAATGAGAATTCGTTATTGTTGCCAATGACTTGCGGCGCAAGGTAACTATTCGGCAATTTTTTGAAAGGCGACCGGTTGCGGTCGCTCACGCATATTGCCGAGGTCCTTGTGTCGAATCCCGTTGTTCTGACGCTGACGACCAGCGATCCGCTCCACGATTATCTCCAGCTCTACAACGCGATCTCGGCGATCAGCGTCGGCGGTGGTCTGGCTGCGGCCAACACCGATTACGTCATCAACTTCTCGCTCTCGTCCGGCGCGCGCACGCTGCAATTGCTGGACGATCTGCCGGCCATCAATCTGATGAACGGCTCAACGCTGACCTTCGACGGCAACTCCGACTACAACAATCAGCTCGGCGGACAGGACTATAGCGACGTCATCGACGCGCGCGGCTACCAAGGCTTCGTCGTCACATCAGGCACGGTGACGTTCAAGAACCTCACGATCGTCAACGCGGTTGCGAGCGGCGGCAATGGCGGGGTCGGCGGTGGCGGCGGCGGCGCGGGTCTTGGCGGCGGCTTGTTCGTCGGACAGAACGCCAACGTCACGCTGAACAACGTCAATTTCGGCAGCAACACGGCCAAGGGCGGCGATGGCGGCGTGGTCGATCCGGCCGGTGGCGGCGGCGGTGGCGGCGGCATCGGTGCCGACGGCGGCAGCGGCAATGGTGGCGGCGGTGGTGGCGGCGGCTTCGGCGGCCAGGACTATTACGGCTATCACGGCAATGGCGGCAGCGGTTACAGCGAGGCGGGCTCCGACAGCCAGCATCCCTCGACCGGGGCGCAGACCGCGGGCGGCACGCCGGCGACGATCGAAGGTGCGGCGGGCGGCGGACAGGGCGCCGACAATTACGGCGGCTCAGGCTACGGCGCACATGCCGGCGGTGGCGCGAGCGGCGGCGGTGGTGGCGGCGGTGTCGGTGGTGGCGGCGGCGGTATCGGCGGCGCCAACTCGGTGGGCGGCGGCCCCTCGGGCATCCTGATCGGCTTCGGCGGCGCCGGCGGCATGGGCGGCGGTGGCGGCGGCGGCATTTATGGCGGCGGCAATGGTGGTTTCGCCGGCGGTGGCGGCGGCTCCGGCAACGGCAGCGGATACGCGCACACCGGCGGCAATGGCGGTTTCGGCGGCGGAGGCGGCGGTTCGAACGGCACGCCCGGCACCGGCGGCTTTGGCGCGGGCAGCGGCTCGCTCGCCGGCGGCGGAGGCGGGGGCCTTGGCGCCGGCGGCGACATCTTCGTTCAGCAAGGCGGAACGCTGACCGTCATCGGCGGCACCTTGATGGATGCCACCGAGACCGGCGGCACCGGCGCCAACGGTGCCGGCAACGGCTCCGCCTATGGCGACATCTTCATCCAGGGCACGATGGTGGTCACGCCGACGCACGCCGTTTCCACGGTCTTCGAGGGATTGCAGACCGTCACCACGCTGACGATCGGCGACAGCATCGCCGATGAGCGGGGCATCAGCGGCAGCGGCACCACTGGCAAGCTGGTCGTCTCCGGCGGCGGTACGCTGACGTTGACGGGTGCGAGCACCTATGTCGGCGGTACGCAGATCGATGCCGGCAACACTCTCTCGATCACGGCCGACAACAACATCGGCGGTTCGGCCGGTGCGCTGATCCTCAACGGCGGCACGCTGACCACGACCGGCGGCTACACTTTCACGCACGATATTCAGCTCACCGCCAATGGCGGCACCTTCGACATATCGTCCGGCACGATCGCGGACACCGGCTCGATCAGCGGCTCCGGTACGTTCATGCTGTCCGGCGCCGGCACGTTGCAGCTCGGGATGGGTCAGCTCGCGGGGCTGACCGGGACGTTCGGTCTGAGCAGCGCGCATCTGTCGCTGACATCGAGCGGCACTTTCGACGACACGCTCTCGGTCACCGGCAATTCGATCCTGTCGATCGCGAACGGCAAGACCGTGTCCGACACGGCCCTCGTCACCGGCAGCGGCAATCTCGGCGTCGATGGCGGCGGTACGCTCGTGCTTGGCCATGCCGCCAATACCTACGGAAGCACGACGATCTATTCGGGCACGGTGTGGCTCACCGCGGCCGGCGCCGCCGGAACCGGCAACATCTCGTTCACGACCGGCATCGCCGGCACGCTGAAGATCGACAACGCCGCGCTGAGCGGCAATGCGTTCGCCAACACGATCGCGAACTTCAATCCCGGCCAGCTCATCGACCTGACCGGGCTGCAGTACAACACCCAGAATCCGTCGCTCAACACGGTCAGCCTGTCCGGCAACACGCTCTCGATCTCGAACGGCACCACGACCGATACGCTGACCCTTGCCGGCGTCGGCGCCGGGACCAGTTTTCAGCTCTCGCAGGATGCCAACGGCGGAACGATCGTGCAGGTCGTCTCGACCCGCGTCTTCAACGTCTCCAACGTCGCCGAGCTCAATGCGGCCATCCTGCAGATGGATTCCGGCGGGCAGAACGCCGCGCCGAATGCCAACTACACAATCAACATCACTGCGAACTTCAGCCTGACGTCGGAGCTGTACGCGCTCAATCTCTTGAGCGGATCGAGCGTCACGATCAATGGCAGCGACGGCCACGGCGGCACGCATACGATCGACGGCCTCAACGCCCAGCGCGGCTTCTTCGTCTATGCGGGCAACGTCAATCTCGAGAACCTGACCATCCAGAACACGGTGGCCGCAGGCGGCGGTGTCGTTCGCGGCGGCGGCGGTGGCGGCGCCGGGCTCGGCGGCGCGCTGTTCGTCTCGTCGAACGGCAGCGCCACCATCGACAACGTCACCTTCCACAACAGCGCCGCGATCGGCGGCAACGGCGGTGCCGGCGGCACTGGCAGTATCAGCTCCGGCTACGGCTTCGGCGGCGGCGGCGGGATGGGCGGACGCGGCGGAAGCAGCGGCGGCGGGGGGATCGGCCTCGGCGCTCAGGGCGCGGATGATGATCTCTTCAGAAACGGTTCACCGGGCATTGTCCCCAACACCGCTGGGGGCGGCAAAGGGAGCGACGGTTACCTGGTCTCGATCGGGGGCGGGACCGAGCTTTACTGGTATGGCGGAGCAGGCGGCGCCAACGGTGGAGGCGGTGGCGCGGCGGGGTGGATCGGCAGCGGCGTCCGCGCACCCTATGGTCCGGGTGGCGGTGTCGGCGGCGGCAACGGGGCCGATGGCGGCAATGGCGGCTTCGGTGGTGGCGGCGGCGATGGCGGCAACGGCGGCTTCGGCGGTGGCGGCGGCTACAATGGCGACGGCGGCTTCGGTGGCGGCGGTGGCATCGGCGGTGTCGGCGGCTTTGGCGGCGGCAATGGCGGCACCAACGGCAACGGCGCGCCCGGCGGCGGTGGCGGCCTTGGCGCGGGCGGCGACGTCTTCGTCCAGCAAGGCGGCTCGCTGACCATCAAGAGCGGCTCGCTGTCGAACGATTCCGGCTTCAGCGCCGTCAAGGGCGGCACCAATGGCATCGGCCAGGCCAGCGGCTCGGGTTTCGGCTCCGGCATCTTCATCCAGGGCAACAACAATCTCAGCTTCACGCCGGCCAGCGGCCAGACGCTGACGGTTGCCAACGACATCGCGGACCAGAGCGGCAATGGCGGCACCGGTGCCAATGCGGGCATTGGGGGCCTCGCCATCAGCGGCGGCGGCACCGTCATCCTCGGCGGCAACAACACCTACACCGGCAACACCACGGTCAGCGGCGCCGGCACAAGGGTGTCGATCTCCGCCAACGTGAATCTCGGCGCGGTCACCAATGTGCTGAAGCTGGGCGACGGCACCGGCATCAGCTTCACCGACGGCTTCACGCAGACCCGCAACATCACCGTCGCGGGCGATCCGGTCTTCAATGTCGCGGCCGGCGAAACCGTTACCCAGAGCGGCGTGATCTCCGACGGCGCGACGCCTGGTGATGTCGAGGTGACCGGCGGCGGGCGGCTTGTGCTGTCGGCGCACAACACCTATTCCGGCGGCACCGTCATCAAGGGCTCGATCCTCGAGCTGGCGGCGAGCGGTGCGGCGGGAACCGGCGCGATCGCCTTCACCGACGGCAGCACCGAAAAACTCGTGCTCGATGCTGCGGCATTCTCCGGCACCTCGTTTGGCACGTCGATCACCGGCTTTGCCGGCGGCGACACCATCGACTTCGGCAACATCGCCTATGACACCACGGCGACGCTGTCTTATGCGAACGGCGTGTTGCTGGTGAAGAGCGGCAGCGGCACGACGCTCGCCTCGCTGAACCTGAGCTTTGGCGCCGGCGCCTCGGCCGGCTCGCTGCTTCTTGGTTCCGACGGCTCGGCCTCTCCGCATCTCGAGATCCGGTCACAGGCGAGCATCGCCTCGGTCACGGCTGACACCACCGATCATCTCACGACGCTGAACGCCGGCAAGGTCGTGACCATCACCGTCAACTTCAGCAATACGGTGAGCGTGACCGGCGCGCCCGAATTGCTGCTCAATGACGGCAAGGCCGCGACCTATCTCAGCGGCAGCGGCTCGCAGGCGCTGGTGTTCAGCTACACGGTGCAGGACGGTGACAGCACGTCTGATCTGCAGGTGCAGAGCCTCTCGCTCAACGGCGGCACGATCAGGGATCCCGGCGGCCAGGACGCCGACGTGACCCATGCGGCGACCGATTTGCATCTCGTGATCGACGCGATCGCGCCGACCGTGTCGGTTGCGGCGAGTTCGACCGCGCTGCTGGCCGGGCAGACCTCGACCGTCACCTTCACCTTCTCCGAGGCGGTCACCGGCTTCGCGTTGACGGACACGACGGTGAGCGGCGGCGCGCTGAGCAACCTCGTGCATGTCGGCGTCAACGCCGCGCACCAGGACATCTACACGGCAACCTTCACACCCGACGTGACCAACGCCGAGGCGGGCTCGGTGCAGGTCAACGCGTCAAGCTATACCGACAGCGCCGGAAACGCCGGCGCGGCAAGCAGCGCGATCAGCTTCACCGGTGATACCAAGGCGCCGACGGTGGCGGTTGCAGCCGATCACACCACGCTGGTTGCCGGCGATAGCGCGGTTGTCACGTTCACCTTCTCCGAGGCCGTCAGCGGCTTTGGATTGGGTGATGTCGCCGTCCAGGGCGGTACGCTAGGCAATCTCACCCATGTCGGCGTCGATGGCTCCGGCCACGACGTCTACACCGCGACCTTCACGCCCGATGTGACCAACACCGAGGCAGGCTCGGTGCAGGTCAATGCGTCGAGCTATAGCGACGTTGCCGGCAATTCCGGCTCGTCGAGCAACACGATCAGCTTCAGCGGCGACACCAAGGCGCCGACCGTGTCGGTTTCAGCTGACCATGGCACGCTGCTCGCCGGCCAGACCGCGGTCGTGACCTTCGCCTTCTCCGAGGCCGTCGCGGGCTTCGCGCTCGGCGATGTCAGCGTCAGCGGCGGCGCGCTGGGCAGCCTTGTCCATGTCGGCGTCAACGGCGCCGGCCAGGACATCTACACCGCGACCTTCACGCCCGACGTCACCAACGCCGAGGCTGGCTCGGTGCAGGTCAATGCATCGAGCTATAGCGATACGGCCGGCAACGCCGGCGCCGCCAGCAACGCCATCAACTTCACCGGTGACACGCTGGCGCCGACGGTCTCCGTCACGCTCAATCCCGACACGGTGCTGGCCGGCGACCTCTCCGTCGCGACCTTCACCTTCTCGGAGACCGTGTCGGGCTTCGCCCTTGGCGACATCACCGTCCATGGCGGCGCGCTGAGCAATCTCGTGCATGTCGGGCTCGATGGCGCTGGGCAGGACGTCTACACCGCGACCTTCACGCCCGATGTCAGCGACACCGAGACCGGCTCGGTGAAGGTGAATGCGTCCGGTTACAGCGATGTGGCCGGCAATGCCGGCGCGGCAAGCAACACCGCGACGATCGGCGGCGATACGCTGGCGCCGACGGTGTCGATCGTAGCTGACCGTAACGCGCTGCTGGCGGGCCAGACCGCGCTGGTGACGTTCACGTTCTCCGAACAAATCGCGAGCTTCGCGCTCGGTGACGTCACGGTGCATGGCGGGGCGTTGGGCAATCTGGTCCATCTCGGCGTCAACGCATCGGGCGAGGACGTCTACACCGCAATTTTCACGCCGGACGAAAGCAACACTGAAGCCGGTTCGGTACAGGTCACCGCGTCTGGTTACACCGACGTCGCCGGTAATAGCGGCGCGGCCAGCAACGCCATCAATTTCACCGGCGATACCAGGGCCCCGACCGTGTCGGTTGCGGTGAGCCCGAGCACGGTGCTTTCCGGCCAGACTTCGGCCGTCACCTTCACCTTCTCCGAAGAGATCGCGGGCTTTGCGCTCGGCGACACGGCCGTCGCCGGCGGCACGGTGACCAATCTGGTCCATGTCGGGCTCAATGGTTCAGGCCAGGACGTCTACACCGCGATCTTCACGCCTGATATCAACGACGTCGTGGCGGGCTCGGTCCGGGTCACCGCCGCAAGCTATGCCGACGTATCAGGCAATACCGGCGCGGCGAGCAATACCGCGGCGATCGGTGGCGACACGCATCCGCCGACGGTATCGGTGGCGGCCGATCATACCCTGCTGCACGCCGGCGACACCGCGCTGATGACGTTCACCTTCTCCGAGGCGGTCGCCGGTTTCGGACTCGGCGACGTCACCGTCCATGGCGGCCTGCTGGGCAGCCTCGTCCATGTCGGCATCAATGGCGCAGGCCACGATATCTACACCGCGACCTTCACGGCCGATGTCACCGACCATCTGTCGGCTGACCTTTCGGTTGCCGGGGCGAGCTACACCGACATCGCCGGCAATGCCGGCGGAGCGAGCAATGCGGTCAGCTTCACCGGCGACACCAAGGCGCCATCGGCGCCGACGCTGGCACTGCACCGCGACACCGGCGTCTCCAGCGCCGACCACATCACCAGCAATCCGCTGATCGATTACACCAAGTTCGATGCGGCCGACACGCTGCGCTACAAGGCCGACGGCGCGTCGGGCTTCTCCACGGCGGCGCCGGTCTTTACGACTGATGGTATGCACTCCGTCACGGTGCAGGAGGTCGACGCCGCCGGCAATGTCAGCGCGTCGTCGAGCCTGACGTTCACCCTCGACACCACGGCGCCCCATTTCACCGGGATCACGGCGACGCCCTCCGGCGGCGTCGCGGCGCCGGGTTCGCTGGTGCAACTGACGGTCGGGTTCAACGAGGCGGTTCACGTCAATGGCGGCACGCCGAGCCTGACGCTGAACGATGGCGGCACCGCAATCTACGACGCTGCGGCAACGGCGTTGCTCGGCGATTCCTCGAAGCTGGTATTCGATCACATCGTGTCGTCGACGGATCGGGCCGGCTCGCTGGCGGTGACCGGCTTCGCCGCCAATGGCGCCGATGTCGTCGACCTAGCCGGCAATGCGGCCTCGCTTTCGGCGGTGTCCGCCGTGTTCGACGCCCTGCATATCAACGAGACCATCGTGCCGGCCTACACACTCGGCGCCATTACCCGGCCGGAATTGCATCTGGATCTCGGCGGTCGCATCATCATGGATGCAACGGCATCGGCATTCGCCGGACATTATGGCATGCAGTATCTGTTCCTCGGCCTGCCGGCGGGAACGCCCCATCAGACCGTTCCCGACTTTCATCTCTGATCGCAGCGCAGCCGGAAGCTCCGGCGCGGCGCTTCATTCCGCTTAGCGGAAAACAGATTGCTGCCGCTGCGGCTTGCTGCAGTACAGGCCATGCGGCATGATCCGGCCCTCGAAACGGACCTGATGGAACGAGGTCCGCGCTGCAAGGGAGAATTGGAATGAGACGAGTTTTGGCCGGCGTGTTGGCCTGTGCGTTTGCGATCTCGGCGAATGCGTCGCTGGCGCAGGACAAGCCTCCGCTGAAGCTCGGCGGCATCCTCGATATGTCGAGCCTCTATGCCGACATCACCGGCTCGGGCAGCGAAACCGCCGCCAAGATGGCGGTGGAGGATTTCGGCGGCGAGGTGCTTGGCCGCAAGGTCGAGATCGTGGTCGGCGACCATCTCAACAAGGCTGACCTCTCCGCCAACATCGCCCGCGACATGATCGACAACCAGGGCGTCGAGATGATCTTCGACGTCGCGGCATCCGCGACCGCGCTCGCCGCTGCCGAAATCGCCAAGGCGCGCAACAAGATCATCATGTTCAACGGTCCGGGCTCGATCCGCCTCTCCAACGAGGCCTGCGGCCCCTATACCGTGCACTACGTGTTCGACACCTTCGCGCAGGCCAATGTGACCGGCCTTGCCGCGGTGAAATCCGGTCTCGATACCTGGTTCTTCCTGACCGCGGACTACGCGTTCGGCCAGGACCTGGAAAAGGACACCAGCAATGTCGTGGTGAAGTCGGGCGGCAAGGTGCTCGGCAGCGTGCGACATCCGATCAACACCTCGGACTTCTCCTCCTTCCTGCTGCAGGCGCAGGCCTCGAAGGCCAAGGTGATCGGCCTTGCCAATGCCGGCGGCGACACCATCAACGCGATCAAGCAGGCGGCGGAATTCGGCCTCACCAAGAGCGGCCAGAAACTGTCGCCGCTATTGGCCTTCGTCACCGACATCGACAGCGTCGGGCTCGAGACCGCGCAGGGCCTGTTGCTGGCGGAAGCCTTCTACTGGGATCTCAACGACGACAGCCGCGCCTTCACGAAGCGCTTCATGGAACGCACCAAGCGGGTGCCGACTTCGGCACAGGCCGGCGTCTATTCCTCGGTGACGCACTATCTCAAGGCGGTGAAGGCCGCCGGCACCACCGATGCGGCCGCCGTCATGAAGGTGATGAAGGAGACACCGATCAACGACATGTTCACCAAGAACGGCAAGATCCGCGAGGACGGCCGTATGGTGCACGACATGTATTTGTTCGAGGTCAAGAAGCCGTCGGAATCGAAGGGCCGCTGGGACGACTACAAGCTGGTAGCGACCGTGCCGGGCGACCAGGCCTTCCAGCCGCTGTCGGAGTCGCGCTGCCCGCTGGTGAAGAAGTGACGAAGTGACGAAGTCACGCAGTCATCCCGGGGCGTGCGAAGCACGAACCCGGGATCTCGAGGTTCCGGGGCTGGTGCTTACGCACCATCCCGGAACGACGGATTCAAAATAACAACGAAAGGCAAAACGCCATGAGCGATAATCAGATGGTCCTCCAATCCCTCGACAAGGGCCTGCTCACCATCACCATGAACCGTCCCGATCGGCGCAATGCGCTCAATCCCGACATGACGCGCGGCCTCGTCGAGGCGGCGCGGCGGGCGCAGGACGATACCGAGGTGCGCGCCGTGCTGATCCGGGGCGCCGGCGGCACCTTCTGCGTCGGCGGCGACGTCAAGTCGATGGCGGAAGGCCGCGCCCCGCTGCCGTTCGAGGCCAAGATGGCCAACCTGCGCCGCGGCATGGAGGTCTCGCGCATCCTGCACCAGATGCCGAAGCCGGTGGTGGCGCAGCTCGACGGCGCCGCGGCCGGCGCCGGGCTCTCGATCGCGCTGTCCTGCGACCTCCGCGTTGCCGGCGCCTCCTGCAAGATCACCACCGCCTTTGCCAAGGTTGGCTTTTCCGGCGACTACGGCGGTACCTATTTCCTGACCAAGATGCTCGGCAGCGCCAAGGCGCGCGAACTCTACATGATGTCGCCGGTGCTGTCGGCGCAGGAAGCCTACAACCTCGGCATGGTCTCCAAGGTGGTGCCCGATGCCGATGTCGAGGCCGAAACTCTGGAACTGGCGCGCTCGCTGGCGCAGGGCCCGTCAGTGGCGCTCGGCTACATCAAGCGCAACATCAACAACGCCGAGACCATGACGCTGGAGGCCTGCTTCGACGGCGAGGCGATCCATCACACGCGTGCCGGCGAGACCACGGACCACAAGGAAGCGGCAAAAGCCTTCGTCGAGAAGCGCAAGCCCACCTTCCAGGGGCAGTAAACCATGGCCGAGTACATGCGGCTGCGGCAGATCTGCCTGGTGGCGCCGCAGCTTGCGCCCGTGATCGCGGACATCTCCGCGATCATGGGCCTCGACGTCTGCTATCGCGACGGCAACGTCGCGAAATACGGCCTCGAGAATGCGCTGCTGCCGGTCGATACCATCCTGCTCGAAGTCGTCGCGCCGTTCCAGCCGGGGCCGGGCACGGCGGCCGGCCGCTTCATCGAGAAGACCGGCGGCCGCGGCGGCTATATGGCGATCTTCGCTTGCGAGGATCCCGACGCGCGCGGCGCCAAGGCCAACGCGATGGGCGTGCGCACCGCCAACGTGATCACGCACGCGCCGTATCACGGCGTGCAACTGCACCCGCGCGACTGCCGAGCCGCCTTCATCGAGTTCAACCACACCGACGGCAGCGACGACGTGCTGGGACCGTACCCACCGGCCGGCCCCGACTGGCAGAAGTCGATCCGCAAGGACACGACTTTGGCGCTGACCACGGTCGAGATGCAGAGCCCCGAGCCTGAGGCGTTGGCGACGCATTGGGGCAGGATCATCGGCATTCCCGCCGATGGTGCCGTGGTGAAGTTGCCGAACGGCACCTTCCGCTTCGTCAAGGGCGACAGCGAGATCATGAGCGGCTTGACGTTCAAGGTCGCCGACAAGGCGAAGGTGCTGGAAGCCGCAAAAGCCAGAGGCTGTGCGGTGAAGGGCGACGAGTTCCTGCTCTGCGGCGTGATGTTCAAGCTGACGTCGTGACGTCGTAGCCCGGATGGAGCAGAGCGAAATCCGGGACTGTGCTCTCCGCGGGTAGACCGACCCCGGATTGCGCTCCGTTGCATCCGCGCTACGCATCTTTCTCCCGTCATCCTGAGGAGCGCGGAACGCGCGTCTCGAAGGGTGCACGGCCCGGCTGGTGGCCGTGCACCCTTCGAGGCTCTCTTCGCTCGCACCTCAGGGTGACGGTGAACGATTGGTGCTTGCGGGGAGAGCGGTTGAGCCGGCGGCGGTGATCCAATATCGTCAAGAGCAACAACAACAATCGGGAACACGCTCCCCATGCCGCATCCGCTCGATACCTTCTTCGCCCCAAAAAGCATCGCGCTGATCGGCGCCTCGCGCGATCATGAGAAGATTCCCGGGCGGCTGCTCGCGATGCTGCGCAAGAACGGCTATCCCGGCGCGCTCTATCCGATCAATCCGAACTATGACGAGATCGACGGGCTGAAATGCTTCAAGTCGATCGCCGAGATCGGCGCGCCGATCGATCTTGCCGTTATCGTCATTCCCGCCCGTGCGGTGCTGCCGGCGCTGGAGCAGTGTGCCGCCACCGGCGTGAAGAACGCCGTCATCATCTCGTCCGGCTTTGCCGAGGAAGGCGGCGACAGCGCTGACATGCAGGATGCGATCGTCGCGCTGGCGAAGCGGACCGGGATGCGGATCAGTGGGCCGAACGCGGAAGGGTTTTACAGCCAGGCGCAGAAGGTCGCCGCGACCTTCAGCCCGACCGTCGACGTCAAGCCGGATGCGCCCGATCTGATCGCCGGCAAGCGGCGGATCGGCATCGTCGCGCAGAGCGGCGGCATCGGCTTTGCGATCTATCATCGCGCCAAGGCGCTCGGCGTCGCGCTCAGCTATGTCGTCAGCGCCGGCAATGAGAGCGATCTCGGCGCCGGCGAGTTCCTCGACTACATGGTGCAGGATGCCTCGACCGACGTGATCCTGCTGTTCATCGAGGGTATCCGCGACGTCGACAAGTTCTTGGCGGCGGCGAAGCGCGCGGCAGAGCTCAAAAAGCCCGTCATCGTAACTAAAGTGGGCCGCTCCGGCGCTGGCGAGCGCGCGGCGGCCTCGCACACCGCGAGCATGGCCGGCTGGTCGGCGGCCTATGACGCGGTGTTCGCGAAATACGGCTTCATCGTCTCCAACGACCTCGACGAGGCCGTGACCATTGCCGCGGTTCTGACCACCAATCCGCTGCCGAAGGGCGATCGCGTCGCGGTGCTGACGGTGTCAGGTGGCGCCGGCATCTGGGGCGCCGATACCGTCTCGATGCAGGGCCTGCGCGTGCCGGAGCTTTCAGCCGCGATCCAGAGCCAGATCAAGCAATGGATGCCGTCCTACGGAGCGGCGGGCAATCCGGTCGACGTGACCGCGCAGGGTGTGTCATCCGGCGGACTGCAGAAGAGCATCGAGCTGTTCGACACGTCTGATGAAGTGGACGCGACGCTGGTCGTGCTGTCGCTGTCGAGCGAGACGCGGATGCCGTTCAAGGAAGCCGAGCTGAAGCCGGTGATCGCGGCGCAGAACAGGCCGCTGGTGTTCTATTCCTACACGCTGCCGTCGCAATTCGCGCGGCAGGAACTGGCGAAGTCGGGCGTGGTGGTGCTGTCGGGGCTAACCCATGTCGGCGTCGCGATGCGGCGGCTGGCGGACTATGCCGCCTTCAAGCCCGCGCCGGAGATCTCGGCATCAGCGTCGCCGGCGCACGATCTCTCCATGCATCTCACGTCGAAGACGTTGTCGGAATATGACAGCAAATCGCTGCTGCGCGCGGCCGGCATTGCGCTGCCGGATGAGGTGCTGGTGACCGACCGCGACGGGCTCGACGCTGCGATCGAGCGCGCCGGATTTCCACTGGTCATGAAGATCCAGTCGCCCGCGATCGCGCACAAGAGCGAGGTCGGCGGCGTCCGCGTCAACATCGCCGCCAAGGGCGCGGCATTCACGGCCTATCGCGACCTATCGCGACATGCTGGAGACGGTGCAGAAGCAGCGGCCGGGCGCTGAAATCCAGGGCGTGCTGGTCGGGCCGATGGCCAGGAAGGGCGTCGAGATCATCGTCGGCACCATGACGGACGCGACCTTCGGGCCGATGGTGATGGTGGGGCTCGGCGGCATCACTACCGAACTGTTCAAGGACGTGGTCTATCGCCCCGCGCCGGTGAGCCCGGCTGAAGCGAGCACGATGCTTGAGACGCTGAAGGCCGCGCCGCTGCTGCACGGTTTCCGCGGCGCGCCGAAGGCCGATGTCGCGGCACTGGCGCGGTTGATCTCGCAGATTTCGGTGCTGGCGGCGCAGCACGCGAACGAAATCGCCGAGATTGAGGTCAATCCGGTGCTGGTGCACCCGGAGGGGCAGGGCGTCACGATCGTCGATGCGCTGGTGGTGCCGAAATAATTCGGTGTCGTCCCGGCGAAAGCCGGGACCCATAACCACCGAACGTAGTTAAAGAAGCCAGGTGACGCCGCTTGTGCCCTTTCCACGGGCAGCGGCGTACGGGTCCCGGCTCCCGTGCGCAATTGCGCACTAGGCCGGGACGACCCGTGGAGAGAGCGGCGCTCGCGGCTACCGCCCCTTGAAGTTGGCGACGCGGCGTTCGGCCGTCGCCTTGACGCCTTCCTTGAAGTCTTCGGTCGCGCGCAGTTTGGTCTGCTCGGCGAGCTCATGGTTGGTCGCGGCGAGCACGCGGTCGGCGAGGCCGGCGCGCATGGTGGCGCGGGTCGAGACCAGGCCGAGCGGCGAGCACTCGGCGATCTCCTGCGCGAGCTTCATGGCTTCGGCGCGCACCTGGTCCTGCGGCACCAGCACATTGGCGAGGCCCCAGCGATAGGCCTCTTCGCCGGTGACGCGGCGGCTGGTGTAGAACATCAGCTCGGCATTGTTCTTGCCGATCAGCTCCGGCAGCGTCGTGGTGAGGCCGAAGCCCGGATGGAAGCCGAGCTTGGTGAAGTTTGCCGCGAAGCGCGCCTCGGGACAGGCGACGCGGAAGTCGGCGGAGACGGCAAGGCCGAGGCCGCCGCCGATCGCGGCGCCATGGATCGCCGCGACGATCGGCTTCTTGTTCCGGAAGATGCGCACCGCCTGAACGTAGAGATGGTTGATCGGCAGGTTCGAGGCCGGATCGCTCTTGGCGCGTTCCTCCTGCTCCTGGCGGGCGGGATCACCGAAATTGGCGCCGGCGCAGAACGCCTTGCCCTGGGCTGCGAGCACCGAGGCGCGGATCTCGATATTGTTGTCGAACTCCTCCAGCGCGTCGGCGATCTGGTTGATCAGCGCGACGTCGAAGAAGTTCAGCGGGGGTTTTCGGATTTCGATCAGGCCGACATGGCCGTGGGTTTCGACGCCGATATCAGTGTACTTGGTCATGATCTGTCCTCGTTGAATTAGCGCAGGCGAGCCCGCGCGGCTAGCGCAGACCAAGTCCGCGGGCGATGATGCCGCGCAGCACTTCCGTGGTGCCGCCCTGGATCGTCAGCTTGGGCGCGGTCTTGATGGCGAAATCGAGCTGCTTTTCCAGCGTCTCGCGATTGGTCGCGGTCTCCTCGACGAACGCGGCGAGATCGCGCACGCGATGCGGCAGCTGCTGCTCCCACACCGTGCCGATGTCCTTGACGATCGAGGCCTCCACCACCGGCTCCTTGCCGGCCTGCAGCATGCCGGCGACCGACACCGACATGCGGCGCATGGTGTGGACCTGCGCCACCAGGCGTCCGATGCCCTCGGCGCTGCGGGTGTCCGGGTTCTTGCCGACCGCGCGCACGAGCTCGGTGAGCACGTAATAGGTCTCGAGGAAGCGCTCGGGACCACTTCGCTCATAGGCGAGCTCCGACGTCGCCTGCTTCCAGGCGCCGTCGACCTCGCCCAGCACGTGATCGTCGGGCACGAAGTAGTCGGTGAACACGACCTCGTTGAACTCGAACTGGCCGGTGATCTGGCCGATCGGATTCACCTGGATGCCCGGCTGCTTCATCTTGACCAGGAACTGGGTCAGGCCGTGGCGGCGGTTTTCCTTGGTCGGCGGCGAGGTGCGGAAGATCGCGATCATGTAGTCGGCGATGTGCGCCGACGAGGTCCAGATCTTGGTGCCGTTGATCAGGTAGCCGCCGTCGGTCTTGGTTGCGCGGGTCTTCGCCGCGAACAAATCGGAGCCGGAGTTCGGTTCGCTCATGCCGATGGCGAAGCAGACCTCGCCGCGGCAGATGCGCGGCAGGATGTCCATCTTGATGTGCTCGGGCGCGTATTTCAGCAGCACCGGCCCGCTCTGGCGGTCGGCGACGAAGAAGCGCCGGGTCGGCGCGTTCGCCACCCGCATCTCCTCGGTCACCACATAACGCTCGAGGAACGAGCGCTCCTGGCCGCCGTATTTCTTCGGCCAGGTCATGCCGAGCCAGCCCTTGGCGCCGACGCGACGGGAGAATTCCGGCGCGTCATTGTCCTCGCGGTTCGGCGCGTGGGGATCGAAGGTGCCGGCGGCGATTTCCTCGGCGAGGAAGGCGCGCACCTCCTTGCGGAGCTGCTCGCATTTTTCCGGCAGGCGGATCGGATCGAAACGAAGGGCTGCAGTCATGATGTCCAGTCCTGATCTTTCTGCCTGATCTCAGCGCGAAGCCACCAGCGGCCACAATTCATCGGCGCCACGATTCGCGACGAGCTTGCCGAGCTCGACCGCCCAGTAGCTCTCCGAGCCGAAATCGTCGCGCCAGGCCAGCGCCCGCAGCGAATAGCGGTGCAGGATGTGCTCGATGGTGAAGCCGATCGCGCCATGCACCTGATGCGCGATGCCGCTGCCCTTCTCCGCCGCTTCCGAGCAGCGGACCTTGGCCGCTGCGGCTTCCAGGAACACCGCATCAGTGTCCAGCGACTTGGCATTGACGATCGTATCCGCCGCCGAGGTCGCGGCGGCGAGTGCCGCGGCGTTTTCGCCGGCGAGCCGGGCGAGGTTGTGCTGCACCGCCTGGAATTTCGAGATCTTCTTCTCGAAGGCGACACGCTCGTTGGAATAGCGCACCGAAATGTCGAGCATCGCTTCCAGCGCGCCGGCGATCTGGAGTGACCGCACCACGCCGCCCATCAGCATCAGCGTGGTCTGGTCAAAGCCCTTCGGCGCCAGCCTGGTGGTGACCGGCTGCACCTTGTCGAGCGTGACAATGTCGTTGTGATCGCCGCCGAGCCCGACGCCGGATTCGATCCGGCACTTCGCGGCATCGACCAGCGCGACGGACACCCCGCCATTGCCGACAGCCAGCACCGCGAAATGCTTTGCGTCCTTGGCAAACGGCACGCCGCGGGCACGGCCGGAGAGGCTGCCGTCGGCGTTGAGCGTCACGCGGTCCTTCGGGCTTGCGGGGAGCACGGTCATCTCGCCGTCCGGCGAGGCGATCCTGGCTTGCGTCAGCAGCCAGCCGGCCAGCATTGTTTCGGCCAGCGGAACAGCGATCGCATGCCGCCCAGCGACGTTGAGGACGCTGAATCCTTCGGCGAGGCTGGCGCCGGAACCGCCGAGATCGTCGGGCACCCAGGACAGCGGCAGGCCGGCTTCGGTCAGCGCCTGCCACAGCGGCGCCTTCCATGCGCCCTGCTTGTCGTGATTGATGGTTTGGGCATCCGCGAGATCGGCGAAAATCTTTTCCGCGGTCTCGGCGACGATGTTTTCACTCTCCGCCACAGCGTTCCTCGTGTTGATTGGCTCGGGCTGGCTGTTCGGCCATGCCCTGCTTGCGATGTTGTCTTGCGCTCAATGATGCGGAAAAGCCATAGCCGTGACAAGCGCTGCCCGCAGGGCCACTTGCGCGGATGGCATGAAGCCGGACTTGGCGCATGAATTCCGCATAGTGAACTTTCGATTGTCCCCGTTTGTATGCCACGCACACGCGCAAACCGGCCGCCGACATAAGTTCAGTCCGCCAGATGAAACTCGATTGCCTTCCGCATCAGGTCGGCGAACTCGGTCTCCTGGGTGACCAGCGCGTCGTTCAATCCGGCCACGCACAGCACCAGCGGTTCGTTCGATTCCGCAATCGGCGGCAGGTTCATGGCGACGGCGCCCGCGCCCGGCGTGACCAGGCCGAGCGAGAAAGCGTGCCCCTTGGCGCGGACCTTCTTCAGCTCAAGCAGCAGCGCCTTGATGTCGACCTGACGATCGGGCCGGCTCTCGTTGGCGTTGATCAGGCGCACCAGGCGGCGCACCTCCTTGTCCGGATAGGCCGACAGCAGCGCGTAACCCGACGCGGATCGCGCCAGCGGCCGCAGCGTTCCGGCCTTGACATACAGCCGCATCGGCAGCTTGGCCTGAATGATATGGACATACTGCGCGCTGAGCCCGTTGCGCACCGCGAGCATGATGGTCTCTCCGGTCCGCGCGGAGAGCTCTTCCATCAGATTGACCAGGCGTCCCTTCGTGAACAACGCCGGGCTCAGCCAGTGCCCCAGCATCGAGATCCGCGGCGTCGGGATATAGGTGCGGCGGCTGGTGTCATAGTGGAGATAGCCGAACGCCGTCATCGTCCGCATCAACGCCGAGGTGCTGGATTGCGGGAACTTGAGCGCGGCCGCGACTTCGATCGCGGAGGCGGCGCGCTGGTGCTCCTCGAAGAATTCGAGCACGTCGAACACGCGCCGCGCCGACTTGACTGCATTGTCCATCTTCGGCAGGTCGCGCGAGGTGTCGCCGGGGAAATCGGGGCGGTCGAAAGTCCGCGCGCCGGCAGCCGTGCCGGCCTTCGCCAAGTCTTTCTTCGCCACCGGCATCGCTATCGTCCCTGCTGTGCCACCCGCCGCTTCAGCCACCAGCCATATTGCTCGGGCCAACTCGTCCACTCCGGATCGCATCCGAGCGCAAGTGCCGTCTGCGCGGGCCAGTTCGGATTCCACAGCAGTTCGCGGCCGAGTGCAATAAGCGTCGCCTTGCCGTCCCGCAAAATGGCTTCGGCGTAGTCCGGTTCGCGGATCAGCCCGACCGCCACCGTCGGCATGCCGACTTCCTTCTGGATGCGCTCGGCGAACGGCACCTGGAAGCCCGGGGTGCGCGACACCAGCGAATTGCCGCGCGGTAGCTTCATGCCGCCCGACGAGCAGTCCACCATGTCGATCCCGATCGCCTTCAGCTCCGTCGCAAACGCGATCGAGTCCTCGATCGACCAGCCGATGTCGACGCCGTCGACCGACGAGATGCGGACGAAGGCCGGCAGATGGCTGGGCCACTCCTCGCGCATGATCGCCGCGATCCGCAGCGGCAGGCGCATGCGGTTCTCGCGCGACCCGCCATACTCGTCGTTGCGGTTGTTCGCCAGCGGCGACAGGAACGAGTGCATCAGATAGCCGTGCGCGCAGTGCAGCTCGATGACGTCATAGCCGGCCGCCCTGGCGCGACGAAATGCCTGGCGATAGTCGTCCACCAGGGCATCGATCTGCTCTGAAGTCATCATCTGCGGTGCCGGCCAGCCGTCATCGAAGGGAATGCCGCTCGAGGCCGCGATCTGCCATGGGCCTTCGCCGCGTGCCTTGATGTCAGCTTCGCCGAGCGGGTTGCCTCCTTCCCACGGCCGCTGCGAGGAGCCTTTCCGGCCGCCATGTGCGATCTGGATCGCGGCCTTGGCGTTGAAGCTGTGGATCAGCGCGGCGAGGGCGGCGTGGTCCGCGATGTGCGCATCGTCCCAGATGCCGAGGCATCCATGGGTGATGCGCCCCTGGGTGTTCACCGAGCTCTGCTCGACGAACACGAGGCCGGCGCCGCCGGCGGCGAGCTTGCCGATATGCGCGGTGTGCCAATCGGTGGCGCGCCCCTCCTGCGCCGAATAGGTCGCCATCGGCGAGACCATGATCCGGTTCTTCAGTTCGAGGTCGCGCAGTTGCAGCGGGGTGAACAGCAGCGGCAGCTCAGTCATGGGATGTCCAGCCTTGCCTGTGGTTTCTTGCCTGTGGTGCGTGGATTCGTGCGCGCAGTCATTTCTTCAGCAGCGGACAGGCGCTCTCCTCCGGCGTCGCAAACGCCTCCTTGCCCGGAATCACCTGAACCAGCTTCTCGTAATCCCAGGCGCCCTTCGATTCGGTCGGCGATTTCACCTGCACGAGATACATGTCGTGGATGAGCTGGCCGTCCTCGCGCAGGAATGCGTTGCGGGCAAAGAAATCGTCGATCGGCATGTCCTTCATCTGCGCGATCACCTTGGGGCCGTCGTCGGTGCCGGACTTCTCGACCGCCTTGAGATAGTTCATCACCGCGGAGTAGAGGCCGGCCTGCACCATGGTCGGCCGCTTCTTGGTCCTGGCCATGAAGCGCGCGGCAAAGTCGCGGGTCTTGTCGTCGAGATCCCAATAAAAGGCGGTCGCGAGCTGCAGCCCCTGGGCGGCCTGCAAACCGATCGCGTGGATGTCGCTGGTCTGCATCAGGAAGGCCGCGAGCTTTTGCGTGTGCGCCATCCCGAATTCCTGCGCCTGCCGGATCGAGTTGGCGAGATCGCCGCCGGTGTTGGCGAAGGCGATCACATCAGCCTTCGAGCTCTGGGCCTGCAGCAGATAGGACGAGAAATCCATGCTGTTGAGCGGATGCCGCACCTCGCCGGCGATCGTGCCGCCGACCTTCTCCACGGTCTTGGCCGCGTCGTTGCGCAGGGCGTGGCCGAAGGCGTAGTCGACCGTGACGAAGTACCAGCTCTTCGCGCCTTCCTTGGCCAGCGCCCGCACCGTGCTGTTGGCGAGCGCATAGGTATTGTAGGTCCACTGCACCGAATTCGCCGAGCAGCCCTTGCCGGTCAGATCGGAGGAGCCGGCCGACGACACCAGCATCGCCTTGTTCTTCTGCTTGGTGAGCTCGAGCACGGCGAAGGCGACGGCGGAATTGGCGAAATCGACGATGACGTCGACATTCTCCTGCTCATACCAGCGCCGCGCGATGCCGGCGCCGATGTCCGCCTTGTTCTGATGGTCGGCATCGACCATCGCGATCGGCTTGCCCAGCACCTTGCCGCCGAAATCCGCGATCGCCATCCGGACCGCTTCGACCGCTCCGGGGCCGGCGGCGTCGGCGTAGAGTCCGGCCTGATCGGTCAGCACGCCGATCTTCACCGCGTCGTCGGAAATCTGCGCGTGGGATGGCGCGGCGGCGAAGGCGACTGAGAGGATTGCAGCGCTCGCGGCGATCCATCCGTATCTCGATGTCATTGTCCCTGGTTTCCTCTAGTTCGATTGCCTTATGGCGTTGATCTTGTCTTGCCGCAGGTCGATCATGCCCGGATGCGACTGCGGATCCCTGTCCGTGCCGAGCAGCACGTGTTTCTGGATCTTGTTGGTCGAGGTCAGCGGCAACTCGGCGACGAAAGCGATCCACGCCGGCAGCTTGAACGCCGCCAGGCGTTCGCGGCAGAAGTGGAAGATGTCCTGCGCGAGCTCGCGTGAAGCATCGGTGCCGTCGTTGCTCACGATGAAGGCCGCAACTTCCTCGTCGCGGACCGGATCGCGCGCGGCGACGACGGCGGCCTGCTTGACCAGAGGCGACGTCGTCAGCACGGCCTCGACCTCCGCCGCCGAGATGTTCTCGCCGGCGCGCCGGACCAGATGCTTCAGCCGGTCGACGAACACGAAGGCGCCGTCCTTGTGCTGCCAGCCGCTGTCGCCGGTGTGAAACCAGCCGCCGCGCCAAGCCTGCTCGGTGGCCTCGGGGTCCTTCAGATAGCCGGAGAACAAGCCGCGCCGCGGCGTCGCTTCCGAATGGCGCACGCAGAGTTCACCGACTGCGCCAGCCGGCAGCGTATTGCCGTCGGCATCGAGGATCGTCATTTCGAGCCCCGGTACGCTGCGGCCGATGGTGTTGGTCTCGAGATGGCGCGGCTCGACCGTGTTGAACGGACTGCGCCCGGTCTCCGTCATGCCCCAGCCTTCGACGAAGGGGATGCCGAAGCGCTCGCGGGCTCGCGCGCGCTGCTCGGGATTGGCGCCGACGCCCATCGAAAAGCGCAGCGCATGGGCCTTCTCGTCCGGCGTCTCCGGCTGCGCCAGCAGGGCCGCGACGATCACGCCGAGATAATGCAGCACGCTGGCGCGGCCTGCGACGATGTCGTGCCAGGCAAATTTCGCGTTGAAGCGTTCCGGCAGGATCAGGCAGCCGCCGGTCAAGATCATCGCGATCGGGGTCAGCGTCAGGCCGGCCATGTGGAACAGCGGCAGCGGGCTGTAGAGGCGCTCCGTTCCGGCATGATACGTCGCCTCGCCGCCGTGGCTGACGTACCAGCGGCCGGTCGAGACCACGTATTCATTGGTCAGGATGCATCCCTTCGGACGCGCCGTCGTGCCTGACGTGTAGAGCAGCGCAGCCTCGGTCTCGCTTCCCGGCTCGCCGGCGCGCGGTGCTGGCCGCCTGGCCGGCGGCACTTTCTCGACGCTGGCGCCGAGATCGTCACCGGAGACGGTGAGCAGCGGAACGTCGCCGGTCAGCGCCTTCTGCAATTCCTTCTGATCGGCCAGCGTGACGATCAGGTCGGGTTCGGCATGCGCGATCAGGTACTCGATTTCCGCCGCGCGATAGGCCGGGTTGATCGGAACGATCGAGACGCCGATGCCGTTGAACGCCAGCCAATGCACGATGAAATCGGGGCGGTTCTCCAGCAGCAGGCAGGCGCGGTGTCCGTGGCCGAAGCCTGCTGCGCGGTACTGATCGCGCAATGCGCAGACCTGCCGCGCAATGTCGCCATAGGACAGTTCGATACCATCGGGAAAGTATGCGCGGTCAGCACGCGCGGGAATGCAGAGAAAGGGTTTGAATGCTGCCGCATCGGATGTCGCAGCGAACGTGCTGAACACGGTGTACATCGTGGCGAAACTTCCCTTTGACGGCCGCTGATCGATGCCAACGATGCCGATCCGAAAGAGCCGGGTGCTTCGTTGAGCGCATTTGTCATGCGATCGCGACGTTGCGCGGAAGCTATAAGGACGAATAATATGCTGTCAAATCCATTATAAGTTTCCATAAAACTCATATGTAGTTTGAAGCCAAAAGCGGAGGTAACGAGATGAAGATGCATATGTTGTCGGGCGGCCGTCTCCAGATGTCGAAGCGGACCTATCTGCCCGATGCGGCGCGCGGCGAGATGATTGAGCTTCCGGTCGCCTGCGTGCTGTTGCGGCATGCGCAGGGCAATGTGCTGTTCGACACCGGATGCCATCCCGATGTCGCGACCGATCCTGAAGGGCGGCTCGGCACGCTCGCCAAATACATGCGCCCGATCATGCCGGCGGATGATCATGTGCTGACGAGCCTGAAGGCCGTTGGCCTCGGCGCCGACGATATCGACGTGGTGATCTGCTCCCACCTGCACACCGACCATTGCGGCTGCAACGCCTTCTTCAAGAAGGCGACGATCTTCGTCCACGCGCTCGAGATCGAGGCCGCGAATGCCGATAACGCGTTCGATCGCGGATACCTCAAGGCGGATTGGGATCATCCGCTGAAGATGGAGATCTTCGATGAGCAGATGGACGTGTTCGGCGACGGCAAGCTGACGCTGGTCCCGCTGCCCGGACACTCGAAGGGAACGACCGGCGCGCTGGTCAAGCTCGACAACAGCGGCGAATTCCTGCTCGCCTCCGACGCGCTCAGTGTGCGCGCCAATCTCGACCAGCGGACCTCGCCGAGGAACAGCCTTGACGTCGACCAGTTCCTGAAGTCGCTCGACGAGATCGCCAGGCTCGAGGCGTCCGGCGTCAAGATCATCTGCGGCCATGACGAGGCGCAGTGGGCCAGCCTGCAAAAGGGGCTGAACGCCTATACGTGAGGATTTGGGCGCGGCTTGCAGATGTCGTTCCACGCGATATGGTGTGCCGCCGCCGGAGTTCATCTGGCTCACAACAACAAGGAAAATGCAGATGTCCAAGGATGGTTTGTGCGCGATCGTGACGGGATCGGCATCGGGACTCGGCGCCGCCACCGCGCAAATCCTCGCCACGCAGGGCGCGCGCCTCATTATCAACTATTCCAACAGCAAGGCGGAAGCCGAGGCGACCGCGGAAGTCTGCCGCAAGCAGGGCGCCGAGGTGCTGGTGGTGCAGGGCGACGTCTCGCGCGATGAGGACTGCAAGAAGATCGCAGCCGCCGCGCAGGGCTGGGGCCGCCTCGACGTGCTCGTCAACAATGCGGGCACCACCAAGCACGTGCCGCATCACGATCTCGACGGCCTGACCGCGGAAGATTTCCAGCGCATCTATGCCGTCAACACCATAGGCCCGTTCCAGATGGTTCGTGCCGCGCGCGCGCTGCTCGAAGCCGGCGCGAAGGCATCTAGCCGTCCGTCGGCTGTGGTCAACGTCTCCTCGGTTGCAGGCATTTCCGGCGGTGGTTCGTCGGTCGCCTATGCCGCGAGCAAGGGCGCGCTCAACACCATGACGCAGTCGCTGGCGCGCGCGCTGGCGCCGTTGATCCGCGTCAACACGGTGTGTCCGGGTTATATCGATACGCCCTGGTTCACCAAGGGACGCGGGGAGGCGCAGGCGAAACAGGTGCGCGATACCGTGATCGCGCGCGTGCCGCTGAAGGTCGCCTCAACGGCCGAGGACATCGCCAACCTGGTCTGCTTCCTGGCGAGCCCGGTGTCGAGCAACATGACCGGTGAGTTCGTCCGCATGGACGCCGGCATGCATCTGATTCAGTGACACGGCTGCGGAGCGGTTTGCCGAAACGAAAATGCCCGGGCGAGGCCCGGGCATTTGCATTTTGAGACAGGCTTTGCGGTTATTCGGTCATTCCGGGGCGATGCGTCAGCATCGAACCCGGAATCTCGAGATTCCGGGTTCTCGCTTCGCGAGCCCCGGAATGACCGTTTTGGATGACGCCTACGGCGTCACCTGTTTCCGATATCCGGGATCACGCGCGCCGCGACCAGCCGATTCCAGATGAACAGCACCACCAGAGCGCCGATCGTGGCGGTGATGAAGCCGGCACCTTGTTCGGGACCGTAATGGCCGATCGCCTGGCCGATGAAGGTCGCAAGAAACGCGCCGGCGATGCCGAGCACGGTGGTGAGAATGAAGCCGCTTGGATTGTTCGGCCCCGGCGACAGGAACCGCGCGATGATCCCCGCGACAAAGCCGACGATGATGACCCAGATGATGCCGCCCATGACTGTCGTCCTCCTCAGATGGAATCAACGCTACCGTCAGAGCCTGCGGTGCAACTCGTCGCCGCTCGGCAGCCGGCCGTCCGGCGTCAGATGATTGATCGCGTCGGGCAGATACTGGCTGAGGCCCTGCAGCAGTTCGTCGCGCGACAAGCCGCTCTGCGATGCCAGCGAGTTGATCTGGTCGGCGCCGAGCGCGTTGGCGAGATCGCCGGGCGCGATCTGCTTGTTGGGACCGTTGCTGACCCAGGAATTGGCCGCGTCGCCATGGCCCTTCTGCTGCAGCTGGTTGAGCAGATCGCCGAGGCCGCCGCTGAGCACGGTGCCGGCTGCGCCGCCGGCGAGCAGGCCGCCGAGGCCGCCCTTGAGCAGATCGCTGAGCCCGCCACCGCCTGCGCCGCCGGGCAGGCCTGCGGTGACGTTGCCGGGAGGAAGCGGCGGCGCCTGCGCCGGCTTCGGCTCAGGGGCGCTCGCGTCCGCCTGGCCGCCGGAGAAATGCTTGACCGCCTTCCAGGCGAGCAGCGCGAGGATAGCCATCGTCATCGGCGACATTCCGCCGCCGCTCGAACTGTCGGATGAGGTGCTTGGCGCGCTCGGACCGCGCGGGCCGTTCTGCATGCCGTTGAGTACGTCGAGTAAACCCATGATCGTCTCCTGCCGCAACCGTGCCCCGAGCGGGAAACATAGCTTCCGCCCATGACGGTTACAAGGCGGGCCACCCGGACCGCGGTGCGTCGAAATAGGCAGGCAACCCAAGGTCTGCTATCGAGCCAATGATGAATGGACGTTTGGCCAGATGAACCAGGACCGGCCGATTGGCATTGCGGGCGCGGGAAGCATCGGCTGCTTCGTCGGCGGCACGCTCGCGGCTGCGGGGTGCCGTGTCGTGCTGCTGGCGCGGCCGCGGCTGATCCAGGAGATCGCAGGCAACGGCTTGCGGGTCAGCAGCTTTGACGGCTCCGAGCGGACGGTATCCGCGGACCGGCTCATTGTGTCCGACGATCCGTCGATCTTGTCCGACGTTCAGACCGTGCTGGTGACGGTGAAGAGCGCCGATACCGCTGCGATGGCCGATGCGATCGCGCGCCACGCGCCTGGCGATGCCGCGGTGATCAGCCTGCAGAATGGCGTCGGCAATGTGCCGCTGCTGCGCGACCGTCTGCCGGGCCGCAGGGTGCTCGGCGGCATGGTGCCGTTCAACGTGGTCGCGCTCGGCGACGGCCGCTTCCATCGCTCGACCTCCGGCGACATCGTCATCGCGCAGGATGACGCGGGCACCGCGGCGCGGCTGTCGGTGCCGGGCCTTGCGATCAAGCCCACCGGCGATATCGACGGCGTGCAGTGGGGCAAGCTGATCGTCAATCTCAACAATGCGCTCAATGCGCTGTCCAATATTCCGCTGCGGCAACAGCTCGCGCAGCGCGGCTGGCGACGACTGCTTGCCGATCAGATGGCCGAGGGCCTGGCCGCGGTGCGCGCCGAAGGCATTGCGCCGGTGTCGCCGACGCCGCTGCCGTCGAACTGGATGCCGCCTTTGCTGCGGCTGCCCGATGCGCTGTTCGACATGCTGCTCGGCCGCACCATGAAGATCGATCCCGAGGCGCGCTCCTCGATGTGGGAGGATCTGCAGCGCGGCCGCCGCACTGAGGTCGACTATTTGCAGGGCGTGATTACCGCGATCGCGGATCGCCGCGGGCTCGAGGCACCATTGTCGCGCCGCGTCATCGCGCTGATCCGGAAGGCGGAGGCGGACGGCAAGGGCTCGCCGGGGCTAACGCCCGAACAGATCCGCGATGGCGGCGACCATGAACGCCGATGATCGTCCGCCACGTCGATCGAACAACAGAGGAGATGACATCATGAAACGGTCCAGCATCATGCTGTTCACGCTTGTTGCGCTCGCGGCCGGCCCGGTCCGCGCGGCGCCGCCGACCGTGACACCGTCGCCTGGCTATGATGCGCGCTTGCAGGAGCAACGCGCGGCGGCCGCAGCAGCGAGCCGAGCGGCCACGCCTGCGCACAAATCGGTCGCACCCCGGCACCACAAGCGCACCCGCGCGCACTGATCCATCACAGAGACGACCTCAGATGAAGCTGCTGTTCCTCGCGCTTACCTTCGTGTTTGGCTTCGCCACGGCCGCAGGCGCCGCCGACTATGCCGGCTCGATCAGCGCCTACCGGCGCGCCAACCGCACGCCCGCGGTGAAGCTCGACGCGAAGCTGAACGCGATGGCGCTGAAGCAGGCGCAGGCGATGTCGGCGACCGGATCCGTCAGCCACTCCGCGGGCGGCAGCTTCTTCACGCGCATCGCGCCGCTCAAGAAGCAGCGCGCCGCCGAGAATATCGGCGCCGGCTTCATCGCCTTCGCCGAGATGCTGAAGCAGTGGGAGAATTCGCCGGGCCATCGCGAGAACCTGCTGATGCCGGGCGCCAAGCGCGTCGGCGTCGCCTTCGTCGACAATCCGAAGTCGCCGTACCGCAGGTTCTGGGCGATGGTGATTACCGATTGAGCCTGCGGTGTCATTCCGGGGCGGAGCGAAGCGACGAACCCGGAATCTCGACGGCAGAGAGATTCCGGGTTCTCGCTTGCGCGAGCCCCGGAATGACTAAGCGAACCGTCAGTTTCGCTTCGCAACCTTGGTCGGTGGCGGCGGTGTCGGCGTGAACAGCTTCTTCAGGCCGTCCAATCCCTCGGAAAGCCGCGGCCATTCGCAGGAGAACGTACCCTTCACGCAGTTGCTTGCTCGCGGCCGCGGCTCGGGAATGGGGACGGCAGCGCCCCGCGGCTTGACCGGCCTTGCAGCAGGGACGGGGACCTTCGCAGTCTCACTGCGCACCGGCTCATTGTGCAACGACGCCTGCTGGACCTGCGGCGGACGCACCGGCTGTGTCTCCTGCCGCTCGAGCTGTTTCGCATTGAACGCCGCGACGATACGCGAGCGGCGCTGTTGCTCGAGATAGCCGGTATATTCCTGGTCGATCTTCTTCTGCTCGTCCGGCGTCGGATTGGGACCCGCGATGTCGAAGCTGCGGTCCTGCATGAAGTCGTAATAGGTGTAGCCACCGCCAGGCTTGCGACGGCCGGCGAACTTGGCGTTGCAATCGGCGAGTTGCGCGGTTTTGTCTTCCCTGGTCTTCGCCTTCTCGGCGAGGTCGGCGCAGTCCTCGAAGTCCTTCGGTCCACCGCGCCACCATTGCGCGTGCGCGCTCATCGGCGCCAGCACGCAAGCGACGGCGAAAGCGGCAACAGCCAACGTCGATGATCGTGACGGCATCACGGACATTGAGACCAAACCCGAACGACACAGAGTGAGCAGATTGTCGCCATTTTAGTGACACTTGTCACCCGGGAACCCGACGATTTTCCTGACCTGTGGAATGTTGCCGCGGCTGATGGAACACAGCCTTCGCGATTGGAATAATTGAAGAATCTCATCGGAACGGGCCGGGCCGGAGATCAGAACAATTCGCCTTTAATCGTTCACTTCACCCTGTGCAGCAACGCAACCAGTTCCGCCTGCCGGTGGGTGCCGGTCTTCTGGAAGATCGTCTTGAGCTGATTGCGCGCGGTGGCAAGGGCAACGCCGGCCGCCTGCGCGGCCGCTTCGACCGAATCGCCGCGCGCAAGCCGCGCGGCGAGGCGTGCCTGCGCCGGCGTCAGCTCGAACGTCGCCGCCAGCAGCGCCTGATCGAACGCGGCGCTGCCTTCGAGATCGCGGATCAACAGGATCGCGCGCGCCCCGAGGAACGGCGAGCGCGCCGCCGGAGGCACCGGTTGGATCTGGATCACGATCGGCCGCTTGTCGATCCTGCGCACCACGATCGGCGACGACGGCAATGGGTGCAGGTCCGAGCTGTGGGCCAACTGATCGATCAGCCTGGTCAGATCGGCATTGGCCTGTCGGTCGAGCAGGGTGAGGCGATTGTTGCGGATCGCAAGGTCGTAGCCGAGGCAGCGTTCCGCCTGGCTGTTCATGCCGATGATGGTACCGAAGCGGCCGACGGCAATCGCAGCGACCTGGATCAGATCGAGCGCGCCGGTGATGCCCGAGAGTGCGGAGCGGCCGACGACGGCGGAGAGCGTCGCGGCTTCCGTGAGCGGCGCCGACACCCTTTGCAGCGCCTTGATCTCGTCGGCGTCGAACAAGCCTTCCCTGGGCGAACGCTGGATCGTCAGTGCCCACAACGCCGGGCCGGAGTGGAAGCCGATCGCCGCGAACCATTTCAGTCCGAACTCGCCGAGCGTGGCGTAGAGCGGATCGCGCAGCATCTCGGTTTCGGATTCGAACAGATCCGCATCGGTGATGACATCGACGCCAGCATGCATCAGCGGCACGCCGCGGGCCGCGCGGATGTCGGTGAGGTGAAGATTGTGCGGGAAGTAGGTCTTGGTGAAATACTCGGTGATCGAGTCCGTGCGCGGAATGTCTTCAGTGCGGATATCGCTCTGAAGCATCGCAGCGCCGGTCGCGCCGACGGCGGCGCAGACCTCGTCCATAAAGGACGGCCAGGTCGAGGGATCGAGAACCACATCGCCGAGGCGCGCGGTCACATCGTCAAGCCTGTGCAGATCGACCAAAATTCAGCTCCGCCGATGCAAACAGCGTTGTTTTGTCAGGCGAAACAGGCTGCACCTCGTTGCGCCCGGTACCGGGCATAAGAAAACCCAGGGGCCCGATATGCAAGTTAAATCAGCGACAGGCTAGGGGCCGGGTCCGCAAGCGCTGGCGAAACATGATCGAAAATCGGCGGGTCCCGCTGGCCGGTGCGATCCGGCCGCTACGATAAGTGACCATCCTCACGGTGGCCGGCCTCGGTCAGCGCCACGCGGCAGAAGCTGGCGGCGATCGCGACGACCTCCTCCACGGCCTGCGGATATTGCTTCGACACCCAGCGCAGCGCGATCGAGATGACGGCGCCCACCATGCCGACCGAGAGCAGCGAGGCGGCCGCGCCCTTGCCGCTGCGCTTCGGGTCGAGCGCCGGCGGCACCAGGATGTCGCTGAAGACGCGCAAGGCGTCGAGCTTGACGGCATCGACCGCCGGACTGATGCCTGAAATTTCCAGCAGAAAGACCCGGGCGGGCTTCGGGTGCTGCTTCAGCCGCGTGAAATAGAGCGCCAGCGCCGCGCGCAGCCTCATCTCGGCATCGTCGCCTGCGGCTGCAGCGGCCGCGGTCATTTCCTCGTGCAGGTGGCCGACGACATGGCCGTAAGCGGCGATCAGCAGAGCCTCGCTGTTCGCAAAGGACTCGTAGAAATAGCGCTCGGTCAGCTCGGCCGCCTCGCAGATCGCCTTCACGGTGGCGCCGCGATAGCCGACCTCGCCATAGACCTCGATCGCCGCGTCGATCAGCTTGAGCCGCCGCTCGGCGCGGCGTTCCTCGGCGTCCATACCGCCATAAAGGCGGGCTTTCCGGCTGCTTGCCATGAAAGTGTATTGACACGGGGCATTGTCAGATGTCAAGTTATCTGACAATATGTATTGTCAGTACTGCCACGGGAGGGTCAGGGCGTGTCCGTTCATTTCGACGTGTTGATCGTGGGCGCGGGACTGTCGGGCATCGGCGCCGGCTACCATTTGCAGGCCAACTGCCCGGACCGCAGCTACGCCATTCTTGAAGGCCGCGACTGCATCGGCGGCACCTGGGACCTTTTCCGCTATCCCGGCATCCGCTCCGACTCCGACATGTACACGCTTGGCTATTCGTTCCGGCCGTGGACCGAGCCGAAGGCGATCGCGGATGGCCCGTCGATCCTGAACTATGTGCGCGAGACCGCGCGCGCCTACGGCATCGACAAGAACATCCGCTTCAACCATCGCGTCGTGCGCGCCGACTGGTCGTCGGCGGACTCGCAATGGACGGTCGAGGTCGAGCGCGGGCCGGAGAAGACGATCGAGCGCTTCACCTGCAGCTTCCTGTTCATGTGCAGCGGCTACTACAAATATGAACACGGCTACACGCCCGACTTCCCCGGCATCGCCGATTTCGCCGGCCGCGTCGTCCATCCGCAGAAATGGACCGACGACATCGACTATGCCGCCAAGAAGGTGGTGGTGATCGGCAGCGGCGCGACCGCGGTGACGCTGGTGCCGGAGATGGCCAAGACCGCCGCCCATGTCACGATGCTGCAGCGTTCGCCGACCTATGTCGTGGCGCGTCCGGATGAGGACAAGGTCGCCAACTGGCTGCGCGCGCGGCTGCCCGCGAAACTCGCCTACGGCCTCACCCGCTGGAAGAACGTGCTGTTCGGCATGTATTTCTACCGGCTCTGCAAGCGCGATCCGGAGCGCGTGAAGAAGCTGATCCTCGGCGGCGTGCGCCACGCGCTCGGCCCCGACTACGATGTCGCAACCCATTTCACGCCGCGCTACAATCCGTGGGACCAGCGGCTTTGCCTGGTGCCGAACGGCGATCTCTTCCAATCGCTGCGCAACGGTGGATCGTCCGTCGTCACCGATCAGATCGAGACCTTCACGCCCGGCGGCATCAAGCTCAAGAGCGGCAATGTGCTCGACGCCGACATCGTGGTGACCGCGACCGGCCTCGATCTGCAGGTGCTCGGCGGACTCGAGATCAATGTCGACGGCGCGCGCGTCGATCTGTCGAAGACCATGAACTACAAGGGGCTGATGTATAGCGGCGTGCCGAACCTCGCCGCCGCCTTCGGCTACACCAACGCGTCCTGGACGCTGAAATGTGACCTGACCTGCGAATATGTCTGCCGCATGCTCAACCACATGAAGGCGCATGGTTACGCGCAGGTCACGCCGCGGCGGAACGATCCTGATGTCGCCGAACTGCCCTGGGTGGATTTCTCATCGGGCTATATCCAGCGCGCCGCCGCCAGGTTCCCCAAGCAGGGCTCGCGCCGGCCGTGGCGGCTCTACCAGAATTATGCACTCGATATCGTGACGCTGCGCTTCGGCTCGCTGAAGGATGAAGCCATCGAGTTTCTCCCGGCGCGTCGGGCCAGCGCGGATGCCGCCTCGAATCCGGCCCGGCAGGTGGCGTAACGCGACGCGCCAAACGCCGCGCAACTTCGCGCGCGTCCGTTGTGGCGCGGGCTGGCGATCACCCGGCAGCTCTGCTATGGGATGGCGACGCCCGCATGCCTTCGCTGCGGGCGGTGCGGTCCCGTAGCTCAGCCGGATAGAGCGACGGTTTCCTAAACCGTAGGTCGGAAGTTCGAGTCTTCCCGGGATCGCCATTTTTCGCTCGCCGCGCGCTGCCGGCGAGGCTTTTCAACACGCATTTCGGCGCCATTTGCCCGGCGTTTGCTCCCCCCAAGTTCACCCGAGATCAAGTTCACCCCAAATTAGGGAAAGCCCGGGACAATGGGGAGGGGGCACCGGAAGACCGCGCGTATGCGAGCTAGCGTTCCAGAACGGGTTGAGCAGGGGGGCGGCGATGCCCTTCGCGATCCGTTGCGTTCGAAGGCCCGGCCGCTCGTCGTCGATGTCGACGAGGTCATGGTGCGGGGGAGCTCCGTCCCGGCCGATATCGCATCCGATCTGATCCGCCGCCTTCGCGCTTTCGCCGCGGCGATCACCGCTTCCTTCGGGTCGCAGCCGCGATCAGCGCATGGTGCAGATCCATCGGGGTTCGATCCGTCCCGGGCGCAATTCGACCACGACGCGGTGAGGTTCCTGCTGCAGGTGCTGGGCGAAGGCCGCCCGGTCTACCTTTGCTCGGAAACCTATCCCGAGCCGTTCGTCAGCGCGGTCGCCCAACATCTCGGCGTCTTCACCGCCTGGGCCGCCGCACCGCAGCGCGAAGAGCTGCCGCCCGTGCTTCGGCAGGGCTTTGACTATATCGGCAGCGCGGCGGTCGCGTTGCCCGATTCCGCATCGCGCATCGCGCGCCCCGCTCGATCCGAGCCGTCCGCGCCCGCGCTGGTCAGTATGCGCGTCAATATGCGCAGCTGGCTGAAGCTGTTCAGGGTGCATCAATACGCGAAGAACGCTCTCGTGCTGGTGCCGCTGCTGACCGCACACAAATTCGCATTGGGATCGGCGGCGACGTCGCTGTTTGCGGTGATCGCATTTTCGCTCTGCGCGTCGGGCGCCTACATCCTGAACGACCTTCTCGACGTCGAGGCCGACCGCGCGCATCCGACCAAGCGCAACCGCCCGATCGCAAGCGGCGCCATCCTGGCATCGCGGGCCGTCGGCGCGATGGCCCTGGCGCTGGTCGCCGCATTTGCGATCGCCTTGTCGATATCGATCGAGTTCGGCGGCGTCCTGCTCGGCTATTTCGCGCTGACCACCTCCTATTCGTTCTGGCTCAAGCGCATCGCGACCGTCGACGTCGTCGTGCTCGCCACGCTTTACACCGTCCGCGTGATCGGCGGCGCCGTCGCGATCGGCGTGCCGATGTCGGAATGGCTGCTCGCTTTCTCGCTGTTCATCTTCATGTCGCTGGCGCTGGTGAAGCGCTATATCGAGCTCGCCGGCCAGCCGGACGGCGCCGTGCTGGCGGCGCGCGGCTACCAGGTCGAAGACAAATCGATGATCGCGATCCTCGCCGCCGCGTCAGGCTTCAACGCCGTCGTGATCTTCACGCTCTACATCTCGTCCGATACGGTGCGCGCGCTTTACAGCCATCCGCAACTGCTCTGGGTCGGTTGTCCGATCTTGATGTACTGGATCGGCCGCGTGATGTTATTCGCGCAGCGCGGATTGATCGACGACGATCCGGTCATCTTTGCGCTGAGGGATCGCGTCAGCTGGGTCGCGCTCGGCGCGATCGGCGCCATCATGCTCGCCGCCATCTAGCGATGCCGGCGGCTGCGTTACCAGGAGCTGTGATGTCGACCTCCAGTCCGGGCGGCATTGGCCTGTCCGGCTGGGGCAACTATCCCAGGGCGTCGTCCGAACTGCTGGCGCCGCAGACGCCCGCAGGCGCGCGGGACCACCTGCTTGCGCGGTCCGGCGTCGTCGCGCGCGGGGCCGGGCGGGCCTACGGCGATGCCGCGATCGGAACGCAATCCACGATTTCGTCGCGCGGCCTGAACCGGATGCGGAGCTTTGATGCCGCAACCGCGCGATTGACGGTCGAATCCGGCGTGACCATCGCCGACATCCTTGCCGTTTTCGAGCCGCGCGGCTTCTTCCTTAAGGTCGTGCCCGGCACGAAATTCGTGACGGTCGGCGGCGCGATCGCGGCCGACGTTCACGGCAAGAACCATCATCGCGATGGCGGCTTCGGCAACATCGTCGATTCGTTCCGCCTCGCGCTGCCTGGCGGCGAGATCGTCACCTGCTCGCGATCGGAAAACGCCGCGCTGTTCGCGGCGACACTGGGAGGCATGGGGCTGACGGGCATGATCCTCGACGCGACGCTGCAACTGCTGCCGATCGAGACCGCCTGGCTGCGTCAGGACACCCGCGTCGCCGGCAATCTCGACGAGGCGATCGATCAGCTGGAAAGCAGCGCATCGACCACCTATTCGGTGGCCTGGATCGACTGCCTCGCGCGCGGCGCGGCGCTTGGCCGGTCGCTGGTCTATCTGGCCGAGCACGCCACGCGGCGCGACAAGGATATGCTGGGGCCCGGCCTCGAGACGTTTCCCAGGCTTCGCGCGTCGCGGCTCGCGGTCCCGGAGCAATTTCCGGGATGGCTGCTCAATCGCGCATCGATGCGGGTGTTCAACGAGCTGTACTTCCGCCGCGGCGCCGCGCATCCGGGCAAGCCGCGGCTGGTCCATTGGGACCCGTATTTCTTTCCGCTCGATGCGATCGCGGACTGGAACAGGATCTACGGCCGGCGCGGCTTCGTGCAATATCAATGCGTGATCCCGGCTGGCCGCGCGCGCCGCGTTCTCGCCGAAATTCTCGATCGTGTGTCGCGGCGCGGCGATGCGTCGTTTCTTGCGGTGCTCAAGCAACTTGGCGAAGGCAGCGGGCCGATGTCGTTTCCGCTCCGCGGCTACACGCTGACGATGGATTTTCCCGTCACCGACGCGCTGTTCGGGTTTCTTGACCAGCTCGACGCGCTGGTGGTCGATGCCGGCGGCCGGCTCTATCTCGCCAAGGACGCGCGGCAGTCCCGCGCGACATTCGAATCCGGATATCCCGGCCTTGCGGCCTTGCGTGACATCCGCCAGCAGATCGGGGCGAACAGTCGCCTCGTGTCCCATCTTTCAGCACGGCTTGGAATTTGATGACCGGCACAAAATCGATTCTGGTGATTGGCGGCAGCTCGGACATCGGGCACGCGACCGCGCTGCGCTATGCGAGGGAGGGATGGCGCGTGATGCTCGCCGCCCGCGATATCGGGGTGGCACAGCGCAATGCGGACGACATCAAGACGCGAAGCGGTACCGACACCTCGGTTGTCGCGCTCGACGTGCTGCAGACCGGGCAGCTTGCCCGCTTCGTCGCCGGTCTTTCGCCACCTCCCGACACCGTCGTATGCGTTGTCGGGGAGCTCGGCGATCAGCAGCGTGCCGAGACCGATCCCGAGCTAGCGACGAAGATCATGCGCACCAATTTCGAGGCGCCCGCGCTGCTGCTCGAACTGTTCGCGCAAGCCTTCGCGACGCGCGGCTCGGGCACCATCGTCGGTGTGAGCTCGGTCGCCGGCGATCGCGGGCGGGCCTCGAACTATTACTACGGCGCGGCCAAGGCCGGCTTCTCGCAATTCCTGTCCGGCTTGCGCAACCGCCTGGCGCTTGCGGGCAAGGTTCGTGTCGTCACCGTCAAGCCGGGATTCGTGCGGACCAGGATGACGGCGCATATGAAGCTGCCGGCTCCCCTGACGGTGCAGCCGGATCGGGTCGCGGAGGATATCTTCCGGGCCGATGTGACGAGGCCGCGTGACGTGATCTATGTGGCGCGCCGCTTCCGGCTGGTGATGGCGATCATCTGCGCGCTGCCGGAGACGATCTTCAAACGGATGCGTATCTGATGCCCGGCGTCGCCGCCAACCACGCGTCGTTCCCGCGATCCAGCGCGATCCGGGCGAGCGTCCCGCTCGTGACGGCATCGCTGTGGCTCGTGCTGTTCGCGGTGACGCTGATCTTCAGCGTCATGCTCTGCGACGGCAGGCTGATCTTCACCCTCGACGATCCCTACATCCACCTCGCCGTCGCCGATCACATCCTGTCCGGCGGCTACGGCGTCAATGCGTCCGAGGTCTCGTCGCCAAGCTCGTCGATCATCTGGCCCTATCTGCTGGCCGTGACCGAGACGCTGCATCTTGGCGCATTCGGTCCACTCCTGATCAATGCCGCGGCAGCGGCAGCGACCGTCGTGGCTTTCCTGCGCATTCTTGAATCGGCTGAACTGCTTGGCCCCGGCCGGGAGAAGTCGCTGCTGTTTTTCGTCGCGTTGCTCGCCATTTTTTCGTCAAGCGCGATCGCCCTGCCGATGACCGGCATGGAGCACAGTCTTCACGTTTGGGCCACGGTCGCGACTTTCGGCGGCCTGACCGAAGCCGCGCGCGGACGGTCGCCGACCGTCATGCACTTCGCGGCGCTGGTGCTGCTGCCGCTAGTTCGCTTCGAGGGAATCGCGTTTGCCATCGCGGCGATGATGGGGTTTGCTCTGCTCGGCCAGCGCCGTTTTGCCGCCGCGGCCGCTGCCGTCACGCTCTGCGCGTTCGCCGCGTATTTCGCGCGAATGGCCTCGCTCGGTCTCCCGCCTTTGCCGAGTTCGGTATTGCTCAAATCGCGCATCGCCGAATCCGGCTATGAAGGGACCGGCGTCATCGCCTCCATCCTCCGCAATCTCGGCGACAGCTTCGCTGATCCCGCCGGCTTCAGGCTGATGCTGCTCGGTCTTGCGCTCGCCGCCGTGATGGCGCTGCTCCGCTCCGACCGCGGCGCCCTGATCGTCTGTGCGACGGTGCTCGCCGCGATCGCTGCGCATCTCGGCTTTGGCCAATATGGCTGGTTCTACCGGTATGAGGTTTACATCGTTGCGCTTGCGGTGCTGGCGCTGCTCTACGCGGTTGCACGCGCGCGAGCGGTCTTGAGCGTCCCGCAATGGACCGCCGCGACGCTCGCCAGCGTCGGGCTCGCCGGTTTTGCCAGCGTGGGCTATGTCAGCGCCGCTCTGGAGACGCCGTTTGCCTCGCGCGGCGTCTACGAGCAGCATTATCAGTTGGGGCGCTTCGCCCAGCAGCTCTACCGGCGGCCGATTGCCGTGAACGATCTTGGGCTCGTTGCCTGGGGAAATCCGAACTTCGTGCTGGATCTGTGGGGGCTCGGTTCGGAGCGCGTGCGCAAGGCGAAGCGCGCCGGCCGCTACGGCCCGGCCGAAATGGCCGCGCTCGCCGACGAGCATCATGTCGGCGTCGCCATGATCTACGACAGCTGGTTTGCGCAGGGCGTGCCGGCGAGCTGGAGCAAGGTCGCGATCCTGCACACGATTCCGGTGACCGGCGCGCGCGGTGACGTAAGCTTCTACGTCACGCCGGCCGCGGAGCCACAACTCGTCGCCGGCGCCCTGAAGGCCTTCGCGTCGACCCTGCCGGCGCGCGATCGTCTCGAAATGGTGTCGCCGTGAGCGCTGCGTGATCGCGGGGCGTGTCGCGCCGGGTGCTCAAATCCTCGCAAGAGGCCCCTGCGCCGGAACGGGAGAGCCGCTGCTTGACTCGCGCAGCAGCAGGATTGCGACGATCAGCGTGATCAGCGCGGCGATCCCGAAGCCTCCGATCGAAAGCACGTCGACCCAATGGACGTCCGTGCGGGGCGTGTTGTTATGGACCGTGTGCATGTAGCCGAAGGCTCCGATCGGTATCGGTGCGGCATAGATGATCGCACGTTCCCACTCGCGGGCCTTGGCCTGAAGCGTCGGCAACAGCAGCGCCATTCCGACACTGAAGATCAGGAAGTCGTAATCATACGCATAGGGGCTGATGCAGACCGATACGACCGCGGTCAGGCCGAGGCTCTCGCGCACCGGCATCTTGCGGTAGACCGCAACCAGCACGATGCCGAGCGCAAGGACGGCGACGATGCCCTGGCCGATAAACGCTGCCGATGCGGAGAACCCCGTGGTTCGCAGCGCGGCATAGGCCGAGACCATTCGATACAGCGGATAATAGGCTTCCCGCAGGAATACCGACGAATCATGCACGCTCTGCAGCATCACGGTCCAGATCTGCATGCCGAACAGCACAGTGCAGATCGCCGAACTGATCAGCACGACGGCGCCGGCCGTCATCACGACGATCCACGAGCGCCGCAGGATGGCATAGAGTGCGAAGGCAACGGCGAAATGCGGCTTGATGATCATGAGACCAAGGGCCACGCCTGCGAGCATCGGCCGCTCTTCGAAGTACAGGCACACCAGTCCGATCAGTGCGGCGGTAAGGAAGCTGTTCTGACCGCATGCCAGCGTGACCCCGATCGTCGGAAAGAAAACGATCAGCACGAGCACGAACCGGTTTCCGGCAAGACGCCGCAGCACCGCGAGGTAAACAGCCAGCGTCGAGGCCATGAACAACAGATAGGCCATTCCGAACGGGACCAGCGCGAACGGAGCCAGCAGCAGGTTGAATTGCGGCGGATAGGTCCATGGCATGAAGCCGTCGTGCCCGCCCGACGCCTGCTTCTCGATGATGGCGAGCTTCGCGAATTGATAGGCCTGGTCGAGGTCGCCGAGCCACACCAGCTTTGCGGTAATGTAGAAGGCGGCGAAGTCGACCAGTTCGCGGCCGTGCCCCAGCCCCAGCTGGGAGAACCACACAACCTTGAACAGGAGGGCGGCGACCAGCATCACGAGGATTCCGCGTGTGTAGTTGGCGCGCTTCGAGTCCGTCGACTGAATTGTTTCGAGCGTTGTTGCGAGCATCAAGCCGGGCCCTGTGATGGCAACCCAAGCTAGATTGAATAGGTTAAGCAGTCGAAAAATTGCACGGAGAGGGTGGGGTCCCCTGTCGCCTGACAGCCGCAGGGATGTGTCAAATCGGTCGGCGGAGGCTGGAACCGGACGGTATCTCGGTGTCCGGATGCGACTTTCGCTGGACGCTCCGTCGGCGGCAGTGATAACGCCTGACAATAACCATCTCACGACGGACCGCATGCCGAAACCGCCGCCTCCTTCCAATCGCGGGCCCAGCCCATCCCCGGTCCTGCAACGCGCCGTGGTCGCATTGCAGATGGGACAGGTCGTCGAAGCCGAGCGGCTGGCGGCGGAGGTCTTGAAGGCAAACCGGACCGATGTCGGCGCGGCCTCGATCCTGGCACGGGCGCTGATGATCCAGAACCGCAACGAGGAGGCGATCGCACCGCTCGAGCGAGCCGTGCGCCGGGTCGAGGATCCCGGCCTCGAGACTCTGCTCGGCGCAGCGCTTGGCGGCGCCGGTCGCGGCAGCGAGGCGATCGATGTGCTGCGGCGAACCACCGCGCGGCGGCCGCCGTACCTGCCCGCATTCCAGGCCCTGGCAGGACAATTGCACTCGGCCGGCCGCATCGACGAGGCGGTTGCCGTCATTGAGAGCGCGCTCGTTCTCGCGCCGGGGAGCCTCGAGTTTCAGCTCCTGCTGGCGCAGCTGCTGCCCCAACGCAATGAGCGTGGCCGGGCGCGCGAGATTCTGGAGAAGCTGCGCAATGCGGCGCCGGGACATCCCGATGTTCTGGCCGCGCTCGCGCGTGTGCTGCTGCTCGATGGCGAATATGCTGCCGCGGCGGATCTCTACCGCCAGGTGGTGGCGCAGCGCCCCGACGACCCGCTGACGCGTCTCAGCTTCTCCGCCAGTCTTCTGGAAATGGGCGACCGCGCGGCCGGCGAGGCCAATCTGCGTCTCGCGTTGCGCGGCCGGCCGCAAATGATCGGCCGCACGACCGCCGCGCTGATCATGTCATCGCACGGCCGCTTCTTCTTCCGTCGCAGCGCCTTTGCGGAATTTCTGAGCTAGGGCGTTTTCGAGCGAAGCGGACACCGGCTAGCGCTAACGCGTCAAAACTAGAATCTAGAGCGGCAGGGATAAGCCGCGGCCTCTGCGCTCAAGCACAAGCGCCTCTGGAATGCTGGATCGCCCGCATCCGGGTGAAGACACCGAACTGGCTCAGGATCGCGCCCCATAGTCGGTGTCGTCCTGGCGAAAGCCAGGACCCATTACCCCAAATCTCAATTGTTGAGCGCTACCGGGCCGCGATCCCGCTCATCACCGAAGACGGTGGCTAAGGGTCCTGGCTTTCGCCAGGACGACGGCGGTGGATGCCGAGCCTCCCATCGGGTAGTTCGCAATGACGGAGGAGGCCGCAGCGGAGCTTCGCGCGCCCGCTCTACGTCCGAAACTGCCGCCGATAGAGTCCGGACTCGCGGGCCATCCTGTTGGTCAGTTCCTGGGCGCGCGATGTTTCATCCGGCGTCATCGCGGCGGTCTGCGCGACCCAGTTTTCGCGCTTCACCGGGAAGCACTGCGCAACCGGCGTGCCCTTGGGCAATACGCCGTTGAAACTGGTGTCATGCCAGCGTGCCGGGAAATGAACCCAGCTGTCGTGAAACAGATCGCAATCGACCATGCCGGTCAGCGTGGTGAACGGCAGGTCGAACCGGTTGACCGGATGCGTGAAGAACAGCGAGTAGCCGGGCGGCGCCTCGATGGTCCACAGATTGACGAACTTGATGACGAAGCGGTCGGGCTCGAACAGCGGCGAGCCGACTACCTGGCTTTCGTCGTGGAAGCCGACCGGCGAGCGCGGGAATTCGAGCGCGCCGCCGGCGGGAAGGTCGTTGTCCCAGGTGATCGCGCCATTCTCGACCTTGAGATCGCAGATCAGCGGCAAAAGGAAACCCGATGTCATCGCATCGACGAATGGCGGGCAGCGCTTGACGGTATCCTCTTCGCGATTGCTCATCGTATTGAAGGCCTGCGTCGGCATCGCCTTGAGCCATCCGGGAAGCCCCAACGACGCAGGCATCGGCGGCGGAATCTTGCCCTCGAGCTCCGCGGGGCAGCGGAATTTGATGGTGATCGCTTCGTTATTGTTGGACACGGCTTTGGTCCTTGGTTCGTTCAGTGTCGGCGGCGCCCTTGCGCCAGTCGATGCTCGTCTAGCACGCGACGACGGGGCGGAGAAAGCAGCCGCATCGGTCGCGAAGCGAGCCGCGATATCGAGCTATAAGTTGTTGTTATCATGACGGATAAGGCAAAGTCCTTAATCTCACGGTTCGGCGCGCGCCAATGCCGGTTTTCCGCGTCTTGCCGCTCACCGGTGTGCAAGACTCTGCCGATAGGCATTGGCTTTCGACGCCCGCCGAGCGCATCATCGCCGGCGTCGCTGACGACAAGATCTGCGAGAGGTAACGGAGGTACCGATGGCCGAATCGAAGGTTGAGACCGCCAACGCTGCAGCTGCCGCGTCCCCCTCCGGCGAGAGCGGCAGCGGCCCCAGCCAGCTCGCGGTCGCGACCGTCCGCACCGTGCCGATCGAGCAGGCGCAGTCCCGCACCGAGCACGATCTGCTCGGCGAGGACGACGTCCCGGCCAATGCGCTGTGGGGCATTCACACCAAGCGCGCGGTGATGAACTTTCCGATCACCGGCGTGCCGGTCGGGCACTTCCCGGAATTCGTCCGCGCGCTGGCGCTGGTGAAGCAGGCTGCCGCGCGCGCCAACAAGCGGCTCGGCTATCTCGCACCGGAGAAGGCGGATGCGATCGAAGCGGCCTGCACCCAGATTGCGACCGAAAAGGTCTATGCCGAATCCTTCGTCGTCGACGCGATCCAGGGCGGCGCCGGCACGTCGACCAACATGAACGCCAATGAGGTGATCGCCAACGTCGCGCTGCGGCTGATGGGGCGCAAGCCGGGTGACTATCACGCGCTGCATCCGAACGACGACGTCAACATGGCGCAGTCGACCAACGACGCCTATCCGACCGCGCTGCGGCTCGCGGTGATCTTCGCCACCCAGCCGCTGGTGCGCGCGCTGGACGATCTCGCCTACTCGCTCAAAGGCAAGGCGGTGGAGTTCGCCGACGTGTTGAAGATGGGGCGGACCCAGCTTCAGGATGCGGTGCCGATGACGCTCGGCCAGGAATTCGATGCCTTCCACGTGACCGTGAAGGAGGACGTTGCGCGCCTGAACGAGATTTCCGCGCTGTTCCGCGAGGTCAATCTCGGCGCCACCGCGATCGGCACCGGCATCAATGCCGATCCGCGCTATGCGGCGCTCGCGGTCGAGGAATTGTCGCGGCTGTCCGGCCAGCCGATGGTGCTTGCCTCCAACCTGATCGAGGCGACGTCCGATCTCGGCGCCTTCGTGCTGTTCTCCGGCGTGCTCAAGCGCGTTGCGGTCAAGCTGTCCAAGATCTGCAACGACCTGCGGCTGCTGTCGTCGGGGCCGCGCACCGGCATTGGCGAAATCCGCCTGCCAGCGGTGCAGGCCGGCTCGTCGATCATGCCCGGCAAGGTCAATCCCGTCATTCCCGAGGTGGTCAACCAGGTGGCTTTCCTGGTGATCGGGCACGACCTCACGGTCACGATGTGCGCCGAAGGCGGCCAGTTGCAGCTCAACGCGTTCGAGCCGACCATCGGCTATTGCGTCTTGAGCTCGCTGCGCATGCTGACGGCGGCGGTCGATACGCTGACCAAGCGTTGTGTCGACGGCATCGAGGCCGATCGCGAGCGTTGCCGCAGCCTGGTGCAGGGCTCGATCGGCCTGATCACGGCGCTGGCGCCGTCGCTCGGTTACGAAGCTTCATCGCGCGTGGCGCGCCGTGCGCTCAAGGAGAACCGCTCGGTCGCCGACATCGTGCTGGAGGAAAAGCTTCTGACCGAGGCGCAGCTCAACCAGCTGCTCGAGCTCGAGGCCATGACCCGCCCGGCGCGCCGGCAGCCGGTGCCGAGGAGCTGAGGGCGAGGCGCAGCAATTGCGCTCCCTCTCCCGCAAGCGCAGGGCTATCGCATTTCGTGGCGGTGCCCTCGTGGCCATCCTTCGAGACGCCCGCCTTCGGCGGGCCCTCAGGATGAGGTCTTGTTTTGCGGCACAATAGTAGACCCTCATGGTGAGGAGCGCCGCTTGCGGCGCGTCTCGAACCACGAGGCCAAACACTTGCCCGGTCGCCAGGGGACATATGCGATAGTTCTGCCCGCAAGCGGGAGAGGGGGCGCAGTCCCTTCGGGGGCCTACAGCGTCTTGATGAACTCGATCAGGGCGCGGCGTTCGTCTTCCTTCAGCTCCGGCCCGATCACGCCGGTGCGCTTCTCGTTGGAGAATTCGTGTCCGGAATTGCCGTTGCCGCGCTTGGTGGTGTCGAGCATGAAGGCGTTCTTGATCTTGTCCTTCCAGACGTAGCCGAGATCCTTCGGATCATACTCCCGGCTGCCGAGATAGAAGGTCGCGGGACGATCCTTCACCGGCGACAGCAGTGCGTAGATGGTCGGGACCGAGCCGTTGTGCAGATAGGGCGGGGTCGCCCAGATGCCGTTGAGCGGCCGGACCTTGTAGGCGAGCGGCGCCTGGATCTCGTTCGGCCGGTAGCCGTTGATGCGCTTGCGATCTTCCGGCGGGGTCTTGTTCTGGTCGTACCAATAGTCGACGGTCTTCTCGACGAGATCGCCGAGCGCCGGACCGAAACTGCTGTCCTTGATGTTCAGATTGGCCGGCGTCTCGACGGTGCGGTGCGCGAGGCCCTCGGCCTGCGCGCTGTCGGTGCCGATATGGCTGATCGGAATCATCTCGACATCGAGCAGCGGCTGGCCGGCCTCGTTCCTGGTCCAGCGCTTCTTGTCCTTGAACAGCGCAAAGGCTTCGCTCGCCGGCAGCGCCTTGCTGTCGATCGCCGGGCCGTGACAGCCCTGGCAATGCGCCTTGTAGAGCTCGCCGCCCTTCTTCGCGAGATCCATGTTGATCGGCGGCAGGATGTTCTCCGGCCATTTCGGCGACGCCAGTCCGCCAAAACCCCTGTCCTCGCTGGGCGGCTCGCCGGCGATCATCCGCTCCATCTCGTGCAGCACGTCGATCCGCGCGCTCGATTTGTAAAGCCCCTTGGACTCGTCGAGCAGGTTGAGCTCGGCGCTGACGCCGAGCGCCTCGCCGGCGTTGCGCACCATCGGCTGCATGATCGAGCCGTCATATTGCACCCAGCTGAACCACGGTGCGTTCCAGATCCGCGGGAAATGCACCGGCGCCGAATGCGAGGCGTAGTTGTTCGGGTTGTTCAGGTCGATCGAGAACACCTGGTTGCCGATCCGGTTCAGCGCGTCGAGCCGCGCATAGCCTTCCTCGACGCTGTTGGCGGCGACCTTGTTCTCCAGCGAATTGATGTTGGCGTATTGCTTCAGCACGAGGTCGAGCTGGCCGCGCAGCGCCATGCGCTCGTCGAGGCTGGCATCCTTGCCGAGGATCTCGTCGGCAAAGCGCGAGAAGCGCCCCGGCCAGAAGCGCGTCAGCAGCAGCGAGACGCCGACGCTCTTCTGGAATTCGAACAGATTGGTGTTGGCCGGTCCGCCGTCGATCACGATCTCGGTGCCGCGATAGCTGAAGCTGCCGGTGTGGCAGGCGGCGCAGGTGAGGCCTACGCCGGTCATGTCGGCCTTGCTGTGCGGGTTGCGCCATGGCGCGCCGTTGGCATCGGCCATCGGGCCGCCCTGCGCAAAGCCGATCGGCAGCGCATCGGGTTTGCCCGGAATCACCGTGTCGGGAATAAAGCCGAAGCGGCCGAGATAATTGGTCTCGCTGAGTCGCGGCGCCGCGGTGAACAGCGGCCAGACCGTCGGCTGCTCCAGCGCCATGAACCATTCATGGGGAATGCCGAAGGTCCGCGTGCCCTGGTCGGCGTGGTAGAACCAGCGCAGCCGCTCCGCGCTGACATTCTGATCCAGCCACACGGTCTTTGCCGACGGCTGGTAGTCGACGACCTTGACGCGGAAGCCGCTCGCGACCGTCTCGATATCGTCCTTGAAATAGAGGACGCCGGCGACAATCAACAGTCCGGTGACGAATATCGTCTTGCGAGGCATGCCCCGTTCCCCCAATTCGCGGTACCCGCGCGTGATATGGATGAGATGTTAAAATTCGCCGAAAAACGAGTTCGCGCTAAGCGTGTGATGCGGTGTGCGCTATCCTACAGTGGCGGCGCTTGGTCTAACAACGGAAATGTTGATTGGCTGTGAGCCAGTTCACTTGCGGCGTTCCCTCCGCGGCGGCATTTGCGCGCATCGAGGCCTGCGGCTAGAAACAACGGCGCAACAATTCTTCGAGATGTCATTTTGAACACGTCAGGCGCGCAGCCGCTCACGATCACGGTCTCGGACCACAGCACGGTGTCCGCGCTGCTGCTGCGGCCGGCGCAGGCCCGCAGCGCCTATGTGTTTGCCCATGGCGCCGGCGCCGGCATGACGCATTCCTCGATGGCCGCGATCGCGGAGGGCCTGGCGGAGCGCGGCATCGCGACATTGCGTTATCAGTTTCCCTACATGGAGAAGGGCAGCAAGCGGCCCGATCCGCCCGCCGTCGCGCAGGCAACGGTGCGTGCCGCGGTGGCGGAGGCCGCGCGTCATTGCGGCGAACTGCCGCTGTTCGCCGGCGGCAAGTCGTTCGGCGGACGCATGACCTCGCAGGCACAGGCCAAGGCGCCGCTCGCCGGCGTGCGCGGGCTGGTGTTTCTCGGCTTTCCGCTGCATCCCGCCGGCAAGCCGTCGAGCGAGCGGGCCAAGCATCTCGCCGAGGTCGAGGTCCCGATGCTGTTCCTGCAGGGCACGCGCGATGCGCTGGCCGAGCTCGACCTGCTCGAGCCCGTGGTGAAGGGGTTGGGTCATCGCGCGACGCTGCATCTCGCGCAGGAGGCCGACCACTCCTTCCATGTCCTCAAGCGCTCCGGCCGCAACGACCGCGAGGTGATGGCCGAGGTGCTCGATGCCTTCGCGGGCTGGGTGGCGAAGCATTCGTAGTCTTGTAGCCCGGATGCAGCGAAGCGAAATCCGGGACAGGCCCTTCCGCCCTGTGACACCGTCCCGGATTGCGCTTCGCTCCATCCGGGCTACTAATCTCCACCCATGACCAGGATCCTGATCGTCAATCCCAACACCACCGCGTCGATGACCGCGACCATCGCGGCCGCGGCGCAAGCGGTGGCCGCGCCGGGCACCGAGATCGTCGCCGTTACGTCGTCGATGGGACCGGCCTCGATCGAAGGCTTCTATGACGAGGCCTTCGCCGTTCCCGGGCTGATCGAGGCGCTGCTGAAGACGCCCGATGCCGATGCCGGCATCGTCGCATGTTTCGACGACACCGGGCTGGATGCCGCGCGGTCGGCGGCCCGCTATCCGGTGGTCGGCGTCTGCGAAGCGGCCTTGGTCACCGCCGGGCAGATCGCCAAGCGCATCGGCATCGTTACCACGCTGTCGCGCTCGATCGTGCCGCTGGAGGAACTGGTGCGCCGCTACGGCTTTGCCGACCGCGCGGTGGTCACCGCCTGCGACGTCGCGGTGCTCGATCTCGAGAAGCCGGGCTCGGGCGCGAGGCCGAAGCTGGAGGCGGAGATCGCCCGCGCGCTGGACAAGGGCGCGGATGCCATCGTGCTCGGCTGCGCCGGCATGGCCGATCTTGCCCGCGAGCTGTCGGTGCAGTTCGGCGTGCCTGTGGTCGACGGCGTGGCCGCCGCGGTGAAGCAGGCGGAAGCGCTTGCCGGCCTCAGGCTTACGACGTCGCGTCGCGGTGCTTACGCTTCGCCCGCGGCGAAAAAATACCACGGTCTGCTCGAAGGATTCGCGCCAGCTTCAAATGAATAAGCTCCGTCATTGCGAGCGAAGCGAAGCAATCATCTCTTAACTTGCGGAAGCGTGGATTGCTTCGTCGCTGTCGCTCCTCGCAATGACGGATGAAGTTTTTATGACGCCACCCCGCCATAGATCCGGTCGCGCAGGCGGCGCATGCCGGACAGCCAGCGCTCGCGGTTGGTGGCCTTGCGCTGCATGTATTCCTGCACCTGCGGATGCGAGAGAATCAGGAAGCGTTCTTCCGCCATCGCCTCGATCACCATGCGCGCGACCTCGCCCGGCTGCAGCACGCCGTCGACGCGCGCGGCACTCGGGCCCGGCGTCGTCATGCCCGTCTGCACCGATTGCGGACAGAGCACGGAGACGCGGATGCCGCGATCGCCATACTGGATGGCGAGATGCTCGGCGAGCGCGACCGCGGCATTCTTGGTCACGCCGTAAGGCATCGAGTTCAGCGAGGCCAGCAGCCCCGCGGCGGATGCGGTGTTGATGAGATAGCCGGAGCCGCGCGCGAGCATGCCGGGCACCAGCGCGCGCGCCGCGTACACGTGGCTCATCACATGCACGCGCCAGCTCACGTCCCAGTCGGCATCGGAGGCGGCCTCCTGTCCCTTGCGCGAGAGCCCGGCATTGGAGAAGAACACGTCGACCGGACCATATTTGTCCTCGGCCGCGGCGATCAGCGCCTTGATGTCCTCCTCGAGCCCGACATCGGCGGTGACGGCGAGGCCGTCGATGTCGCCGGCGACGCTCGCGAGCCGATCGCGCGAGGTCTTGAGATCGGCGACCACGACGCCGCGAGCACCGGCGTCCGCATAGGCCCGCGCCACCGCCTCGCCGATCCCGCTCGCGCCGCCGGTGACGACACAGACCTTGTCCTTGACTTGCATGGTTCGATGTCCCTGCTTGTTATCGTGGTGGGTCGGATTGTCAGTCCTGATACAGGCGCTTGTCACGCGCCTTCTGGATCGCGAGCGCGGCCATCAGGTCGAGCATCGGGGTCGAAATGGCGGCCGCGCGGGCGAATGCCGCCGGTGCGCGCACCAGCACATCGATCTCCATGCCGCGTCCGAGTTCGTAATCCTGCAGGATCGACGGCTTGTGGTCCGGCGCCGGCCCTGAGCGGGTGACGCGCTTGACCTCGGGAATGTAGCGTGTCGCCACCGCATTAGCCTCGTCGAGCAGGCGCGGGATCACGTCCTGCATGTCAGGATCGTCGCGGACGCCGCGCGCGGTCAGCCCGGTCAACAGACAGAGCACCGACATCGACATGTTGGTCAACAGCTTCGACCAGATCGTCTCGCGGATCTGCTTGACCTCAGGCGATTCGATCGCGGCGTCGTCGAGCGCCGCGCGCAGGCGGGCGATGCGCTCGCCCTGGCGATCGTCGCATTCGCCGATCAAGAGGCGGTTGCGGTCCGGCGACAGGTTCGCGACGACCCCTGGCGCGATCACCTCGTTGGAGGAAAAGATCACGCCGCCGATGATCCGCTGCTTCGGGACGGCGCTGCGCAAATGCCCGCCGGGATCGAGGAAGCCGAGATCGGGGATCGCGGGATGCTGTGGCGGCAGGCCGAGATCGTACCACCAGGGAATGCCGTTCTGCGCGAACACGATTGATGTGTCGCGCTGAAGCAGCGGCGGGAGCCCGGCTGCGAGCGCGCCGATGCCGGTCGCCTTCAGTGTGCTGATGACGATGTCCTGCGGCCCCAGATCGGCAGGATCGGCGGAGGCCTTCACCTTCGCGGTGACGCTGCTATCGCCGACCTTCAGCGTCAGTCCGCTGGCCCTGACCGCGTCGAGATGCGGCCCGCGCATCACGCAGGCCACATCGTGACCGGCGCGCGCGAGCCGGACCGCGAAGTGGCTGCCGACGGCGCCCGCGCCGAAAATGCAAATACGCATGAGTGGAACAAATCTCCGTAACGTGCCCGTCAGTTTCCACAAGCGCGGGGCATCGCGCAACCCGTCATGCGCGGGGCGCGGTCGTGCGCGCCCGAAAGTGATGGATCAAGGCATCCGCTCTCGCCATAGTGCAAGGCTAGTACAAGATAACAGCAATGCCGAACGAGGGAGCAACGTCATGTCGGCCAGCCCAGTCCTGTGGAGCCTCGATGCGCGCGGGGTCGCGACCGTCACGCTGAATCGTCCCGAGGTCAACAATGCTTATGACGGCGCGCTGATTGCGGGCGTGCTGGCCGCGATCGACGATCTCTCGACCAAGCCGGTGCGCGTCGTCGTGCTGAACGGCAACGGCAAGCATTTCCAGGCCGGCGCCGACCTGAAATGGATCAACGGCGTGCGGCCGAAATCGTTCGAGGAGAACGAGGCGGCGTCGCGCGCCACCTTCGAGGCGGTGCAGCGTCTCAACACGCTGCCGGTCCCGACCGTCGCGCTGGTGCAGGGCGGCTGCTTCGGCGGCGGCACCGGCGTGATCTCGGCCTGCGACATCGTGATCGCGGCCGACAATGCGCTGTTCTCGATCACCGAGGTGCGCTGGGGCCTGACCGCGGCGATCATCATCCCGCAGCTCTGCGACGCGATCGGCGTCCGCCAGGTGCGCCGCTATGCGCTGACCGGCGAACGGTTCGGCGCCGAGGATGCCCGCCGCATCGGCCTTGTCCATGAGGTGGTGCCGCTGGCCGAACTCGACAGCGCCGGCGCCAAGGTCGTCGAGCAGCTGCTCGGCAACGCGCCGGATGCGATGGCCGAGACCAAGAAGCTCGCGATGGAAAGCTCGTTCGGCGGCATGGCGGTGGACGACGAGGCCTACAAGCGCCTCGTTCATCTGCATTCGGCCAAGCGCCAGACCGCCGAGGCAGCCGAGGGGCTTGCATCCTTCGCCGAGAAGCGCGCGGGCCGGTGGGGCGGCGGCGCGTAAGCTCAGCAGCCGCGGCAGATGCCGCGCATGCTGCGATAGACCTCTTCGTCGTCGCGGCGCATCTGCTGCAGCTGATCGAACGTCTTCGATTCGCTCGACCGCGTCACCGGCGGCTCGGGCTTGCGCTTCGCCGCAAGTTCCTGCTCTTGCCGATGGTAGCAAGCCTCGCGATCCGCCTTGGCCTCAATGAAGCGGCAGGTCTCGATCGCGGCCGCGGGCCCAGCGACGATGATGAGACCAAACGACATTGAGATCAGGAGTTTCAAGCGGGCGATCCTTTCGCGTCCTTGTCTCAGCTCGGCATGCGACCGGCAAGGCCGGCGTCGCATCACAGCGGCTGCGACAGCGTTTTTTTCAATGTCTTCAGCAGCGCCTGCACCGCGGCGGCATCGATGCGGCGCTCGGGAACGGCGGCCTTGACCCACAATTCGGGGATCGGAAAGTCGGTGAGTACCGGTTGCAACGCGCCGGCGCGCAGCGCGTCCGCGACCAGATAATGCGAGAGCAGCGCGATGCCGTTGCCGGCGATCGCGCTTTGCGTCAGCACGCGGCCTTCGTTCGAAGAGAGAATCGGGCGGACCTGGATATTGATGCGGCCGCGCGGTCCCTCGAACGGCCATTCCGGTCCGGTCGGCAGGAAGCTGAGGCAGCGATGATCGACCAGGTCGCGCGGATGTTTCGGCGTGCCGTGCTTCTTCAGATAGGCCGGCGAGGCGCATACGAGACGCGGCAGCCGGCACAAAGGCTCGTCAACCACGCCGCCAAAGGAATGCGGGAAGGCGCCGATCGCGATATCAAAACCTTCGGTCACCGGATCGACCGGACGATCGATCATCACGATCTCGAGCTTCACGCTTCCGTTCTGTTTCTGGAAGATCGTGAAGGCATCGGCGAGCCGCGCCACCGTCAGCGAAGTCGGCGCCTTGACGCGCAGATGATCGGAGAGGTCGCGCTGCTTCTCGCCCATCCGCGACAAGAGATCGCCGACATCGGCAACCACGCCGCGGGCGCGATGCACATATTGCTGCCCGGCCTCGGTCAGCCGCAACTGGCGGGTCGAGCGGTAGAACAGCGCGGTGCCGATCCGCTCCTCGAGCTGGGTCACGCGCTTGGCGACGACGGATGTCGCGATATTGAGCTTGCGCGCCGCGGCGGAAAAGCCGCCGGCATCGGCGGTGGCGAGGAAGGCTTCGAGATTGACCAGCGTATCCATCTGCCTTGCTCGCCTTTCTCGATTCGCGAAAGCTGATTACATAATTTGGTAGATTGTACTGCAATCCGCATCAATTCATAGTTGGCCCAATCAACTTTGTTCAGGGCGGAAATGATGCGAGCGAGCACGATCGAAGAACCTGCGCGGCAGGTCCCGGTCTATGGCGAATACGACGTGGTGGTGCTGGGCGGCGGACCGGCCGGCATCGCGGCAGCGGTCGGCGCGGCACGTACCGGACGGCGGACGCTCCTGATCGAGCGTTACGGATTTCTCGGCGGCATGGGCACCGCGGCCGGCGTGACCAACTTCTGCGGACTGCACGCCAACATCTTCGGCGAGATGCACCGCGTGGTGCAGGGCATTGCCTCCGACCTCCTGGCGCGGATCGACCGGCTCGGCGGGCTGAACGCGCCGCATCTGATCCTCGGCAAGATCCTTGCGCAGGCCTACGACACCGCGGCCTACAAGATCGCGGCCGACGATCTGCTCGCACATCACAAGGTCGACATTCTGTTCCACGCGCTCGGCGCCGGCGTCGTCATGGATGGTTCGCATATCCGTGCGCTGATGGTGGAAACCAAGGCCGGCCGTCAGGCCGTGCGCGCCAGCATCTTCATCGATTGCTCCGGTGACGGCGATCTCGCGGTGTGGGCCGGTGCGCCCCATGAAGTCGGCGATAATGCCGGCGGCATGCTCTACCCCTCGATGATGTTCCGCCTCAACGGCATCGATCCAGCGAAGGCCGGCGATGCCTGGCGCACCATCCCGGCGCTGATGGCTGAGGCCGAGGCCGCCGGCACCCACACATTCCCGCGCAAGTCGGCGATCGTGCGGCCGCAGAAATCGCAGATCGAATGGCGGGTGAATTTCACCCAGGTGACGCGAAGCGATGGCGGCGCCATTTCCGGTGTCGATCCTGACGACATGACGCGCGGCGAGATCGAGGGCCGCCGCCAGGCGGTCGAAGCGTTCAGGTTCCTGCGCACGGTGCCCGGCTTCGAGAATTCCTACATCGTCGATCTGCCGCCGCAGCTCGGCATCCGCGAGACGCGGCGTGTGATCGGCGGATACATGCTGTCAGGCGAGGATGTGCTGGGCTGCGCCTCGTTCGAGGATTCGATCGGCGTCAATGGTTGGCCGAAGGAATCCCATGTGCCGGGTGATGTGATCTTCGAGTTTCCGCCGATCCCGGAGAGCCGCGGCTATAACGAGTTGCCGTACCGCATGCTGGTACCGGAGGGCGTCGACAATCTCCTGGTCGCCGGCCGCTGCGCCTCGATGACCCATGAGGGACAATCGGCGGCGCGCGTCTCCGGTGCCTGCTTTGTGATGGGCGAGGCGGCGGGAACTGCGGCGGCGCTGGCGCTGTCGGGCAATACGATTCCGCGCGACATTTCCGTCGAAAAGTTGCAACAACAGCTTGGCAAACAGGGCGCGTTCATCGGCCGCGATCAGGCCGTGCCCGAGGGGTTGTAGGTGGAGACGGCAATGATGGGTTGGGCGCGGCTCGCACTCGCGGGTCTCCTGGTGTGGGCCGCGAGCGGTCTCGCGCGGGCCGATGATCTCCTGAAGGCGAAGATCGGCGTCTTGCGCCTGTCGTCCTCGGCGCCGGTGTTCATTGCGCAGGACAAGGGCTATTTCCGCGACGCCGGCCTCGACGTCGAGCTCAAGTTCTTCGACGCGGCGCAGCCGATCGCGGTCGCGACCGCGTCGGGCGATGTCGATTTCGGCATCACCGCCGTCACCGCGGGGCTCTATAATCTCGCCGGCAAGGGCACGCTGAAGGTGATCGGCGGCATGAGCCGCGAGAAGGCCGGCTATCCCCTGATCGGCTACTTCGCCAGCAACAACGCCTATGCCGCCGGCCTCAAGACGCCGAAGGATCTGGCGGGCAAGCGCGTCGCGGTGACCCAGGTCGGCTCCAGCTTCCATTATTCGCTCGGCCTGCTCGCCGACAAATACGGCTTCAAGCTGTCCGAGGTGAAGGTGGTGCCGCTGCAGTCGCTGTCGAACGCAGCCGCGGCGCTGAAGGGCGAAACCGTCGACGCCGCGCTGCTGCCGGTCTCGACCGCGCGGACGCTGATGGATTCCAACGGCGCGAAATTGCTCGGCTGGGTCGGCGACGAGACGCCGTGGCAGTTAGGCGCCATCTTCGCGTCGCCGAAGGCGCTGACCAACGCACCGCTGGTGACCAGGCTGCTCACCGCGCTCACCCGTGCCGACCACGAATATCACGATGTGATCCTGACTGCGATCAAGGACGGCGTGGCGCCGATCAACGACAAGACCAGGCCGCTGCTCGAGATCATTGCCAAATACACCAACCTGCCGGTCGCGCAGGTGGTCGGCAATTGCGCCTATATCGATCCCGACGGCAAGCTCGACGTGAAGAACCTCGACAACCAGATCAAATGGCTGCAGGGGCAGGGTTTCGTGGACAAGGGTTTCGATGCCAATGCGATCATCGCCAAGGATTACGTGAAGGCGGATTGATGTGGGACCGCGTGCACAACTCTATCCCCGTCATCCTGAGGAGCCGCGAAGCGGCGTCTCGAAGGATCGACGGCCCCGATAGTGACCGGCCGTCCATCCTTCGAGACGCGCGCAAGTGCGCGCTCCTCAGGATGACGGGTCAAAGAGTGAGCCGGTAGATGGACCTGATCGCCGACCATATCAGCCATCGCTTCGGCGCGCTCGACGTGCTCGACGATGTCTCCTTCACGGTCCGCGCCGGCGAGATCGTCGCGATCGTCGGGCCGTCCGGCTGCGGCAAGAGCACCCTGCTGTCGATCCTTGGCGGCCTGCTGCGGCCGAGCAAAGGTGCCGCTGAGCTGCGCGGCGCGGCGCCGGCTGATAGCCTCAATCCGCTGACCTTCGTGTTCCAGGATTTTGCGCTGCTGCCGTGGAACACGGTCGAGGAGAACGTCGCGTTTCCGCTGCTGCATACGGGCTTGAGTGCCGGCGAGCGCAGCGCCGTGATCGACGATGCGCTGCGCCGCACCGGGCTGTCGGATTTTCGCGCCGCCTATCCGAAGCAACTGTCCGGCGGCATGCGCCAGCGCGTCGGCATTGCGCGGGCACTCGCGGTTCGCCCGGCGATCCTGCTGATGGACGAGCCGCTGTCGGCGCTGGATTCGCAGACCCGCGAGCTCCTGATGGAGGATTTCGTGCGGCTGCTCGCCGACGGTGCGATGGGCGCGGTCTATGTCACGCATAATCTCGAGGAAGCGGTGCGGCTCGCCGACCGCGTCGTGGTGCTGTCGCGCCGTCCTGGCCGGATCCGGGAAATCGTGACCATTCCGATGACGCGCGCCGAGCGCGGCACGATGGACGCGCGCGGGCCGATGGCCTCGCTGCAAAGTGAGCTGTGGTCGCTGATCCGGAAGGAGGCGATCGATGCCGAGCGCGAGGTCCAGCATGCTTGACCGCGCGCCGCAGCAACCGAAAGACCAGTCGGCGGAGGCTACGCGCCCGGTCGCGTTTCGCGGCGCCGGCTTTATCCCCGACGGCAGCCGACATGCCGGCTGGATCGCGCTCGCGCTCGTGATCGCGCTCTGGCAGCTCGCCGGCAGCGCAGGCTGGGTCAATCCGCTGTTCCTGCCGGCGCCGTCGGCGATCGCGGTCGCGATCTATAAGCTCGCGATGTCGGGCGCGCTGTGGCAGCACCTGTCGTGGTCCATTATGCGGATCGGTACCGGCTGGATCATCGGCACGGCCGCCGGAGTCGTGGTCGGCTTCGCGATCGGGCTGTCGACCATGGCGCGCGGCGTCGGCATCACCTTCATCTCGGCGCTGTTTCCGATTCCGAAGATCGCGCTGCTGCCGTTGCTCATTCTGTGGCTCGGGATCGGCGAGGAGCCGAAGATCGCGACCATTGCGCTTGGCGTGTTCTTCTCGACCGCGATCTCGGTCTATAGCGGCGTCGATGCGGTGCCGCGCAACCTGATCCGGATGGCGCAAAGCTTCAACGTGCCGTTCCACGCCATCGTGCGCCGCGTGATCTGGCCGGGCGCGCTGCCCTCGATCCTCGCCGGCTTCCGCATCACCGCGTCGGTGGCGCTGCTGCTCGTGGTCAGCGCCGAGATGATCGGCGCGCAATACGGCATCGGCGCCTTCGTCCTGCAGGCCGGCAATCTGATGCAGACCGATCAGCTGCTCGCCGGCGTCGTGATCCTGTCGCTGTTCGGGCTTGCGGTGGGGAAGCTGATCAATTTGCTCGAGACGAGGTTGTTGCACTGGCGGTGAGAGCACGCTGCGGGCCACAACCCCCGCTGTCGTCCCTGCGAAAGCAGGGACCCATAACCACAGGGCGTGGTTGTTAAAACAGGCTGGGGCCGCAGCTTCTTTAGCCAACCGAGGACGGTGGTTATGGGTCCCGGCTTTCGCCGGGACGACGTGAGGTGGGCGCTGCGTGCCTTGCGCAGACGATCGTTACGCGTTGCCCCTGTCCTCGCGGAACAGGTCGAGCTTCTGCTGCACCGGGCGGTCGGAGAACGAGAACAGCACGGAGTCGGCATCGGCCTCGTGGGTGACCCAGTGCCAGCTCGGCACCACGAACAAATCGCGCGGTCCCCACTCGAAGGTCTGGTCGCCGACCCTTGTGCGGCCCTTGCCCTCGATCGCGGCGAACACGGTCGCATCGGTTGCGCGATAGCGCGCGGTCTTGAAACCCTTTGGCAGCAGCTGGATGAAGGTGCCGATGGTCGGCATCGCGAAATCGCCGGTCTCGGGGTTGGAGAATTTCAGCTTCAGCCCGTGGCAGGCGTCCCACTCGTCGCTGACCTTGGCCTTCTCCAGCGCCTCGCGGGTGTATTCATAGGGATAGTTGAAGATCGGCGAGGTTTTCGAGGTTCGCTTCTGGTCGATCGGCAGCAGATTGTGTCCGTAGCGCGCGAAGCTGGCGCCGGCCGGCTTGGAGATCGACTGCTGATCTTCCTTGGCGCCTTCGGCAAACGAGCAGTCGAAGAACTGCACCATCGGGATGTCGAGCCCGTCGAGCCAGAACATCGGCTCGTTGGTTTCGTTGGAATGGTCGTGCCAGGTCATCGACGGGGTGATGACGAAATCGCCCGGCGACATCGCGGTGCGCTCGCCGTCGACGGCGGTGAAGGCGCCCTTGCCCTCGAGCACGAAGCGCAGCGCCGATTGGGCATGGCGATGGGCGGGGGCGATGTCGCCCGGCACCACCATCTGCACGCCGGCGAACAGCGAGGTCGTGATCTTGGACTGGCCGCGCAGGCCGGGATTTTCCAGCACCAGCACGCGGCGCTCGGCTTCCTTGGCCGTGATCAGCTTGCCGGCCTCGTTCATGTAGTCGCGGATCTGGTCGAACTTCCACAAGTGAGGACGGCAGGCGCTTTTCGGCTCCGGCGTGATCAGATCGTTCATCACGTTCCACAGCGCCGAGAGGTTCTGGCCGTCGATCTTCTTGTAGAATGCCTCGCGCTCCGGGGTCTTCTGCACGGCTTCCATGGCAAGCCTCCCATCATTCTTGTCGGTGCAATTTAATTGACAGTATACTGACAATATGGCTAGCGTCAATGAAGCAAGCCATGGCGTTTTCGAGCGAAGTGGATACCGGTTCGCGCAAAGAAAACGCGTCAAACCAGAATAATGCAAGGGAGGTTCCGATGAAGCTGCATGGCTATTTCCGGAGCAGCGCGTCCTACCGGGTCCGGATCGCCCTCAACCTGAAGGGGCTCACGTCCGAGCATCTGCCGCATCATCTGCGCAAGGGCGAGCAGTGCGCGCCGGCCTATCTCGCGATCAATCCGCAGGGGCTGGTGCCGACCCTGGAGAGCGACGCTGGCGCGATCCTCACCCAGTCGCTCGCGATCATCGAATGGCTCGACGAGACCAATCCCAACCCGCCGCTCTTGCCGAAGGATCCGCTGCGGCGCGCAAAGGTGCGGGCGTTTGCGCAGGCGATCGCCTGCGACACCCATCCGGTGCAGAATTTGAAGGTGCTGGCGCGGCTGCGTCAGCTCGGCCTGCCCGAGGAGCAGGTGACCGAATGGGCGGCCTGGGCCAATCGCGAGGGACTGTCGGCCTGCGAGACCCTGATCGCGGCGGAGTCCGGCCCGTTCTGCTTTGGCGATGCGCCGACACTGGCCGATCTCTGCCTGGTGCCGCAGCTCGCCAATGCGCGGCGCTTCGGCGTCGACGTCTCGGCCTATCCGCGCCTGCTCAAGGCCGAGGCCGCGGCAAAGCAAATCAAGGCGTTTGCCGACGCCGCTCCGGACAAGCAACCCGATGCCGAATAACAAACCAGCGCCCGTCACCATGGACGCGGTCTATACCGCGCCCGGCTATCTGTTTCGGCGGATGCAGCAGATCGCGGTCGCACTGTTCATCGAGGAGTGCAGGGCGTTCGACCTGACGCCGGTGCAATATGCCGCGCTGGTCACGATCTCGACCCATCCCGGCATCGATGCCACGAGGCTCTCGGCGGTGATCGCGTTCGACCGTTCCACGCTCGGCAATGTGATCGAACGGCTGCAGGCCAAGGAGTTCATCGTGCGCAAGCCGGCGCCCGAGGACAAGCGGGTCAAGCTGCTCTATCTTACCAAGGCCGGCGCGGCGGTGCTGAGCGACATCATGCCCTCGGTCGACAAGGCGCAGGCGCGAATGCTGCAGCCGCTGAAGCCGGCCGACCGCAAGACGTTGCTGGCATTGTTGACCCAGCTCGTCGACCTCAACAACGAGGCGTCGCGGGTGCCGCTGCGCGCCGAGGACGCGCTCGAACATCTCGGGAGGTCGGGCTGATGGCGGAGACGAGACCTGTCCTGATCGCGGGTGGCGGCATTGGCGGCCTTGCCGTGGCGCTGGGCCTCGCGCAAAAAGGCATCCGCTCGATCCTGCTGGAGAAGGCCGCCGCGCTCGGCGAGATCGGCGCCGGCATCCAGCTCGGCCCGAACGCGTTCCACGCCTTCGACTATCTCGGCGTCGGCGAGGCCGCGCGCAACATGGCCGTCTATATCGATCAGCTCAGGCTGATGGATGCGCTGACCGCCGACGAGATCACCCATATCGATCTCGGCGATGCCTTTCGCGCGCGGTTCGGCAATCCCTATGCCGTGGTGCATCGCGGCGATCTGCACGGTGTGTTCCTGCGCGCGTGCCAGAATCACGAGCTGATCGAACTGCGCGTGTCCAGCGAGGTGACAGGCTACGAGCAGGATGGTTCGTCGGTGACCGCTACGCTCGCGAGTGGGGAGCGCATCGGCGGCCGTCTCCTGATCGGCGCCGATGGCTTGTGGTCGAACATCCGCAAGCAAGTCACGGCGGATGGTCCGCCGCGCGTCTCCGGCCACACCACCTATCGCTCGGTGATCCCGACCGAGCAGATGCCGGAGGACCTGCGCTGGAACGCCGCCACGCTGTGGGCCGGGCCGAAATGCCACATCGTGCATTATCCGCTGTCGGGCTGGAAAGTGTTCAACCTCGTCGTCACCTATCACAACAATGCGCCGGAGCCGGTTGCCGGCAAGCCGGTGTCCGAGGCCGAGGTGATGAAGGGTTTTACCCACGTCCATGAGCGGGCGCAGAACATCATCCGCCACGGCACCAACTGGAAGCTCTGGGTGTTGTGCGACCGCGATCCGAACGAGCAGTGGATCGACGGCCGCGTGGTGCTGCTCGGCGACGCCGCGCATCCGATGTTGCAATATTTTGCGCAGGGCGCCTGCCAGGCGATGGAGGACGCGGTCTGCCTGTCGCACATGCTGGCCAGTCACGATGACCAGACAGCGGCGCTGGCGGCCTACAGCGCGCAGCGCTTCCCGCGCACCGCGCGCGTGCAGCTGATGTCACGCGCGATCGGCGAGCACGTCTACCATCCCTCAGGCGAGCACGCCCGCATCCGCAACGCGATCATGAGCACGAAGTCGCAGGATCAGTGGTGTGATGACATCGCCTGGCTGTATGGCGGGACGGGGCTGGGCGGCTAGCTACTTACTCGTCGTCCCGGACGAGCGAAGCGCGATCCGGGACCCATAACCACCGAAGGCTGTTGTTATGGCAGGCTGGGGCCCCAGCCTTTGCGCCACAAATATTTGTGGTTATGGGTCCCGGCCTTCGCCGGGACGACATCGAATGTGTGGCGGGATGGCGGGGCAGCTAATGCTCGTCGTCCCGGACAAGCGAAGCGCGATCCGGGACCCATAACCACCGAAGGCTGTTGTGATGGCAGGCTGGGGCCCCAGCCTTTGCGCCGCAAATATTTGTGGTTATGGGTCCCGGCCTTCGCCGGGACGACGTTGAATGTGTGGCTGTATGGCGGGACGGGCCTGGGCGGCTAGCTAACTACTCGTCGTCCCGGACAAGCGAAGCGCGATCCGGGACCCATAACCACCGAAGGCTGTTGTTATGGCAGGCTGGGGCCCCAGCCGTCGCGCCGCAAATATTTGTGGTTATGGGTCCCGGCCTTCGCCGGGACGACATCGAATGTTTGGCTGGATGGCGGGGCAGCTAATGCTCGTCGTCCTGGACAAGCGAAGCGCGATCCGGGATCCATAACCACCGATGGCTGTTGTTGTGGCAGGCTGGGGCTCCAGCCCTCGCGCCACAAGCATTTGTGGTTATGGGTCCCTGCTTTCGCCGGGACGACATTGAATTTGCGGTGGCCGCGTCCATCAACCAACGCCCTACATCCGCATCACCGCCTGCCGGTCGATCTTGCCGGTGCCGGTCTTCGGCAGCTCGTCGATGAATTTGACCTCGCGCGGATATTTGTACGGCAACAGCTTTGTCTTGACGTAGTCCTGCAGCCGCCGCGTCGCCTCGGCCGTGTCGAAGTCGGCCTTGTTCATGACCACCACGGCGCGCAGCGTCATGCGCCGGTCCGGCAATTCGGCGGCGTAGACGGCGCATTCGCGGACGTCGGGGTGATCGGCGAGGCAGAGCTCGACCTCCAGCGGATAGACCCACTGGCCGGAGATCTTGATCAGATCGTCGGCGCGGCCGCGGAAGAAGTGGAAGCCGTCGCTGTCGCGCATGAAGCGGTCGCCGGTGTAGATCCAGCCGTCCTCGCGCACGGTCTCGGCGGTCTTGTCCGGCCGGTTCCAGTACAGCGGGGTCGCGGAATCGCCGCGTACCCACAGGATGCCTTCCTCATTGTCGCCGACCTCGCGGCCATCGCTGTCGCGCAGCATGATCTCGTAGCCGGGCACGCGCAGGCCGGCGGCGCCGAGCTTCTTTTGCTCCGCGCGGTTGCTGAGATAGACGTGCAGCACTTCGGTCGAGCCGAGGCCTTCGATGATCTCGAGCCCGGTGAGCCGCTTCCAGCCGTTGAAGACGTCGGCTGACAGCACTTCGGCGGCCGAGACCGCCATCCGCAGCGAGGAGAAATCGGCGGTGTCGGCGCCTTCAGCCTTGGTCAGCGAGATGTAGAGCGTCGGCAGGCCGAAGAACACGGTCGGACGATATTGCCCGATCGCCGAGAAGATCGCGGCCGGCTTCGGCTGGCCCGGCAGCAGCAGCGTCGCGGCGCCCACGGAAAATGGAAACGTGATCGAATTGCCGAAACCATAGGCGAAGAAGATCTTCGGCACCGAGAAGCAGATGTCGCCGGGCTTTAGGTTCAGCACATTGCGGGCAAAGGCGCGCTCGCTATAGGCCATGTCGTGCTGCAGATGCACGATGCCCTTGGGACGGCCGGTCGACCCCGACGAATACATCCAGAACGCCATCTCGTTGCGGTGCGTGTCGGCCGCGTCGAGCTCGGTCGGAAATCCTTGCAGCCAGTCGCCGGCCTCGCGCGTTTCGGCAACCGCGTGATCACCGGCGGCGCCATTGACCACGACCAGCGTGCGTAGCGGCGTGTCCATGCAGGCTTCCACGTTGAAGCGCGCACAGAATTCCGCGTCGGTGACGGCGACCTGCGCGCCGGCGTCGGACAGGTAGAATTGCAGCAGCTCGGGCGTCGTCAGCGTGTTGATCAAGAGCGGCACGAAGCCGGCACGCACCGCACCGAAGAATGCCGCCGGATAAACCGTGGTGTCGTCGAGGAACAGCAGGACGCGATCACCGCGCTGCAGCCCGAGCGATCGGAAGGCGTGGCCCCAGCGTGCGGCCTCAGTGCAGAGCTCGCGATAGGTCCGCGTGCCGGCCGGGCCGGTCAGCGCCACGCGTTCGGCATTCCCGTTACCGAGATTGTCGAACAGGATGCGGCTCGCATTGTAGCGCTCGGGGATCGTAAAGCCGATCTCGCGCGCACCGGGATTGTCCAGCGGAACCTGGTCGGCGATCCCGGTCATGATTGTCCCTTTGCGGCTGCGTAGCGGGCCATGAAGACGGGCGACATCGCGCGCAGCCGCGCGTCGTCGATCCGGCCGGAGCGGGTGATGTAGCTGTAGGCGAAATCCATCAGATCGAGCGTCATGTGCGCGGGGAAATGCTCGTACCAGTCGGCGCTGGTCCGCGCCGCGGTGACGAGCTTCTTCACGATCGGCTTGCGCTCGCTCTCGTAGCGGGCAAGCGCGGCGCCAATGCCACTCTCGGTCTCCAGCGCCTTGGTCAGCGCAATCGCATCCTCGATCGCGAGCCGCGTGCCCGAGCCGATCGAGAAATGCGCCGAATGCAGCGCATCGCCGATCAGCACCATGTTGCCGTGCGACCAGCGCTCGTTCCAGATCCACGGGAAATCGCGCCACACCGATTTGTTCGAGATCAGCCGGTGGCCGTCCAGCGTCGCGGCGAACACGTCTTCGCAGATCGCCTGCGACTCTTCGATGCTCTTGTCGGCGAAGCCGTAGGCCGCCCAGGTCGCCGCGTCGCACTCGACCAGGAAGGTGCTCATGTCCTTCGCATAGCGATAGTGATGGGCGTTGAAGCTGCCGCGCTCGGTGGCCACGAAGGTCTGCGACAGCGTCGCGAAGGGTTTGGTGGTGCCGTACCAGGCGAACTTGTTTGAGGAATGCGAGACCGAGGCGCCGAACGCGGCCTCGAAGTCGCGGCGGACCATCGAGTTCAGCCCGTCGGCGGCAACGATCAGGTCGTAATCCCTGAGCTCGTCGACCGATTGCACCACGGTGTCGAAGCGCGGCGTGACACCCGTGCTGCGGACGCGCTCCTGCAGGATCGTCAGCAGCGCCAGCCGGCCGATCGAGGAGAACCCGACGCCGTCGATCTCGACGCTCTCGCCGCGCAGATTGAGGGTGATGTTCTTCCAGCTCTCCATCCGCGGGGCGATGGCGTCGACCGTCTCGGGGTCGTCGGCGCGCAGGAAGTCCAGCGCCTGTTCGGAGAACACCACGCCGAAGCCCCAGGTCGCGCCGGCCGCGTTCTGCTCGAACAGATCGATCTCGGCGTCGGGATGACGCTTCTTCCAGAGATAGGCGAAATAGAGCCCGCCGGGCCCTCCGCCGATCACGGCGATCCGCAACGTCTGCCTCCCAGATTGACAGTGTACTTACAATTTGGGTCCAGACTAATCGTCCTCCGGCGGGAACGCCAGAGGGAAATTGCGCGCGGCGACTAGCCGCGTGGCGCCGAAGGGTTCAGTAGCAGCGGCGGACCTTGACCCCGTCGACCCATACCCAGCGGCAGCCGGCGGCGACGGGTTTGCGGGCGACGACCGCGCCGTTGGGGCCGGCGCAGCCGGCGCGATAGACGCCGCGCGCGCAAACGACCGCATTGGCGTCGGAGGACTCAAAGGTCATCGTCGCGGCAAAGGACAGCCGGGCCGCGGCGATCAGCAATATTGAACGCATGAAAATTCCCTCTCCCGGGTGAGGCATGGTTGGCCTGCAGGTGGCAACAAGGTGCTGCGGTTCCGTGCCCGGCAAATCGCCGGGCACCTGTCGTCTCACCGCCTGCGCGGCTATTTCTTTTCCGCTTCCGCCAGCACCTTCTTGCAGGCGGGCGCCAGCTTGTCGCTCTGCTTGGCAAGACAGGCGATGATGCGGCCGCCGCCGGGCGTCACGCTTTTGCAGAACTTCTCGTAGTCGCCCATGCAGGCGTCGCGTTGCGCTGTGGTCAGCTCCTGGGCGTAGACAGCGGTTGCGCCGCAAAGCAGCGCGGCGGTCAGGACAATACGCAGCATTGTTCGCTCCCTTCTCCAGTCTCTAGCGTGACAACAGGATTATCGCGCTGCGAACGGCGCCAGCACGTCGCGGCACGCCGGCGACAGCGAGCCGGCATTGGTCGCGAGGCACTGCACGATCCGCCCGCCGCCCGGTTGGACGCCGCCACAGATCGAGCGGACGTCGGCGCCGCAGGCCGAGCGCAGCACGAACAGCTCTTCGCGCGGCCGCAGCGGCCGCAACGCGATCACGGCCGGCGCCGCGGCTGGTGCTGTCGTCGCTGCAGCGCCGGCGGCCGGCGCGGCGGCGCCGCCACCAGCGGCGGCGACGGCCTTCTCGCAGGCCGGCGAAAGCTTGCCCTTGTTCTTTTCGAGACACTGCAGCGCCGCCGCGCCGCCGGTCGGCACGCCCGCGCAAACCTTGGGATAATCGGAGCGGCATGCGCTGCGGATCGCGGAGATCTGCGTGTTGGACGGCGTCCCGGCCACCTTCGGTGCGGCGGCTTCGGTGGCGGGCTTGGCCGTTGCCGCGGGAGCAGCCTCGGTCTTGGCCGCCGCGGGCGCGGAGTCTGCCTTCGGTGCGGCAGCCGGAGCTTCGACGGCCTTCACCGCGCTGGCGCAGCCCGGTCCGAGGCTTGCCATGTTCTTCTGCAGACATTGCAGCGAGGCTTCGCCGCCCGGCGGTACGCTTGAGCAATGGGCGATGTAGTCGTTGCGGCATTGCGACTTGATGGCGTCGCGCTGCGCCTGGGTCGGCGCCTGCGACAAGGCCGGTGCGGTGCTCATGAATGCCGCAAGCGCAAGACATGCGGACAGCTTCGTTGCTCGTGTCAACGCATTGATCATCTGAATTAATCCTCTGGTCGCGCCGGATGTCTCCGGCTCAACTGAACTGAGTTCTGAAAAAGTCTTGTTGTAGCAACCTCGGCGAGCGGCATCATTTTCGCTTTCGAGTTCCGCTGCAAGCGGATTGTTGCTATGGATGAAGCAGGCGGATTTTTTGCCCGTCACGAGATCTTTAAATTTAGTCATTTGAATCGAGGCTCGGAAATGAGGCATGCGCGCGCGTCGGCACATTTCGGTCGGAGCAGTTTTGTGCGGCTGCGAAATGCACCGCTTGCGCGCATCGCGTTCGTCGTATCGGCCTTCGTCAGTTTAAGTGCCTGCGAGCAAAACAGTTTTGTTGCGCCGCCGCCGCCCAAGGTCGAGGTTGCGCCGCCGGTGCAGCGCGCCGTCACACGTTATCTGGACGCCACCGGAAACACCGCGCCGATCCAGACCGTCGATCTGGTCGCGCGCGTGCAGGGCTTCCTGCAGGCGATCAACTATCAGGACGGCTCCCTCGTGAAGGCGGGGACCACGCTGTTCACGATCGAGCCGGAGACCTACAAGCTGAAGTTGGAACAGGCGCAGGCCGCAGAGGTCGGCGCGCAGGCGACGCTGAAGCAGGCCGAGCTCGACTTCAAGCGGCAGACCGATCTGGTGCAGCGGCAGGCGGTTTCGCAGGCGACCCTTGATACCTCGACGTCTACCCGGGACAACGCCCAGGCCAGCCTGCAGCAGGCCCAGGTCAACACCAGGATCGCGGCGGTCAACTACGGCTACACCAACGTGGCAGCGCCGTTCGACGGCATCGTCAGCAATCACCTGGTCTCGATCGGCGAGCTGGTCGGCGTGACGTCGCCGACGCAGCTTGCCACCATCGTGCAGCTCGATCCGATCTATGTGAACTTCAACGTCAACGAACAGGACGTGCAGCGCGTGCGGGATGAAGCGCGCCGTCGTGGCCTGACGGTCAACGAGCTCAGGCAGTTGCCGGTCGAGGTCGGCCTGCAGACCGAGACCGACTTTCCGCACAAGGGCAAGCTTGATTACATCTCGCCGACCCTCAACCAGTCGACCGGCACGCTCGCGGTCCGCGGCGTGTTCGCAAATCCGGATCGCACCTTGCTGCCCGGCTTCTATGTCCGCGTTCGCGTGCCGTTCGAAAAGCAGGACAAGGCGCTGCTGGTGCCCGACGTCGCGATCGGCAGCGACCAGGCCGGCCGCTACGTGCTGGTCGTCAATTCCGAGAATGTGGTCGAGCAGCGCAAGGTGACGACCGGCCCGCTCGATCAGGGGCTGCGCGTCATCGAGAGCGGCCTGAAGCCGGATGACCGCATCGTGACCGCCGGATTGCTGCGCGCGATCCCCGGGCAGAAGGTCGATCCGCAGGTGCAGAAGGCCGACGCGGCGCCGACAGCCGCCAAATAGGACGCACGCGCCATGATCTCGAAATTTTTCATCGAGCGCCCGGTCCTCTCCAACGTCATCGCGATCCTGATGATCCTGATCGGCGGCGTGGCGTTGTACAACCTCGCGGTCGCGCAATATCCCGACGTGGTGCCGCCGACGGTGCAGGTGACGACGCGCTATCCCGGCGCCTCGGCCAAGACGGTGGTCGACACCGTGGCGCTGCCGATCGAGCAGCAGGTCAACGGCGTCGAGGACATGCTGTACATGCAGTCCTACAGCGGCGCCGACGGCACCTATACGCTGACGGTGACCTTCAAGATCGGCACCGATCTCAATTTCGCGCAGGTGCTGGTGCAGAACCGTGTCTCCAGCGCGCTGTCGCAGCTGCCGACCTCGGTGCAGAACCAGGGCGTCACGGTCCAGAAGCGGTCGACCTCGATCCTGCTGTTCGTGACGCTGACCTCGCCGAACAAGACCTATGACAGCCTGTTCCTGTCGAACTACGCCACCATCAACATCCGGGACGAGCTGTCGCGCCTGCCGGGTGTCGGCAACGTCACGGTGTTCGGCGCCGGGCAATATTCGATGCGGGTCTGGCTCGATCCGAACAAGCTGCAGGTGCGCGGGCTGGTGCCGCAGGACGTCATCCAGGCGATCCAGCAGCAGAGCCAGCAGGTCACGGCCGGCCAGGTCGGCGCGCCGCCGACGCCGGCGGGCCAGGCGTTCCAGTACACGCTGAACGTCAACGGCCGGCTCGACGACAAGAGCCAGTTCGAGGACATCATCGTCAAGACAGGCAATGTCGGCGACGTCACCCGGGTCCGCGACGTCGGCTGGGTCGAGCTCGGCGCGCAGACCTACAGCCAGATCTTCTCGCTGAACCAGAAGCCCGCGACCGGCATCGGCGTGTTCCAGTCGCCGGGCGCCAATGCCTTGCAGGTCGAGAAGGCCGTCGAGAAGAAGATGGCGGAGCTCGCCAGGCAGTTCCCGCAGGACATCAAATACGACACGCCGTTCGACACCACCAAATTCGTCAACGCCTCGATCCAGGAGGTCTACAAGACCCTGTTCGAGGCCGGCCTGCTGGTGCTGGTCGTGATCCTGGTCTTCCTGCAGGACTGGCGGGCGATGCTGGTGCCGGCAACCACCGTGCCGGTCACGATCATCGGCGCGTTCGCGGCCATGGCCGCGCTCGGCTTCACCATCAACCTGTCGACGCTGTTTGCGATCGTGCTGGCGATCGGCATCGTGGTCGACGACGCCATCGTCGTGGTCGAGGGCGCGGCGCACAATATCGAGCGCGGCATGTCGGGCCACGACGCCGCGATCAAGGCGATGGACGAATTGTTCGCGCCGATCGTCGGCATCACGCTGGTCTTGATCTCGGTGTTCCTGCCGGCGGCGTTCCTGCCCGGGCTGACCGGGCGGATGTACGCGCAATTCGCGCTGGTGATCGCCGCCACCGCGCTGCTCAGCGCCGTCAACGCCGCGACGCTGAAGCCGACACAATGCGCGCTATGGCTGCGTCCTCCCGCGCCGCCCGAGCAGCGCAATTTCTTCTATCGCGGCTTCAACGCGGTCTATGACCGGCTGGAGCGCGGCTACACACGGCTGGTCAGCGGCATCGCCGGGCATGCCAAGACCTCGGTCGCCGTTGCGCTTGTCATCATCGGGCTTGCCGGCTACGGCCTGTCGCGGGTGCCGACCGGATTCATTCCGATCGAGGACCAGGGCTATCTGCTCGCCGCGGTGCAATTGCCCGACGGCGCGGCCCTCGACCGCACCCAGCACGTGCTCGACGAGGTCACCACGATCGCCGGCAAGACCCCCGGCGTCGACCAGGTGATCAGCATCGCCGGCATCTCGGCGCTGGACAATTCCTCGAGCCTCGCCAATGCCGGCGTCGCCTATCTGATCCTGAAGGACTGGAGCGCGCGTGGGCCGGGCGAGGACCTGCGCTCGCTGGTCTACGGGCTCAACGACAAGCTCGCGGTGATCCCGGAGGCGCGCATCCTGGTGATCCCGCCGCCGCCGATCCAGGGCATCGGCAACGCCGCCGGCTTTGCCATGCAGATCGAGCTGCGCGACGGGAATGCCGACTACGGCAAGCTGCAGGCGGTCACGGGGGCGATCGTGGCCAATGCGCAGACCCAGAGCGCGCTGCAGCGGGTCCAGTCGTCGTTCCGCTCGATGGTGCCGCAGTTCGACGTCGACGTCGATCGCATCAAGACGCAGACCCTGCACGTCACCCCCGACCAGATCTTCGCGGCGCTGTCGTCCTATCTCGGCGCCAGCTACGTCAACCAGTTCACCAAGTTCGGCCGCACCTTCCAGGTCTATACCCAGGCCGAGGCACAGTACCGCCTGAGCCTGCGCGACATCGAGAATATGATGGTGCGCAACAGCAACGGCGACATGATCCCGCTCGGAACGGTCGCCAAGATCACGCCCTCGATCGGACCGTCGCTGATCAGCCTCTACAACCTCTATCCGTCCGCCTCCATCATCGGGCTGCCGGCGCAGGGTTACTCGTCCGGCCAGTCGATGGCGCTGATGGAGGAGATCGCGGCAAAGACGCTGCCGCCCGGCTCGGGTTTTGAGTGGACGGCGATGTCGTACCAGGAGAAGGAGGTCGGCAGCCAGATCTACTACGTGTTCGCGCTGGCGCTGCTCCTGGTCTATCTGGTGCTCGCCGGGCAATATGAGAGCTGGTACGCGCCGATCTCGGTGATCCTGGCCGTACCGCTGTCGCTGCTCGGCCCGACGCTGGTGCTGCTGAGCCTGAATATCGAGAACAACCTCTACACCCAGATCGGCACCATCCTGCTGATCGCGCTGTCGGCCAAGAACGCGATCCTGATCGTCGAGGTCGCGCTGGAACGTCATCTGCGCGACGGACGGTCGGTGCTGGATGCGGCGATCGACGCGGCGCGCGCGAGATTCCGGCCGATCCTGATGACGTCGTTCGCCTTCATCCTCGGCGTGCTGCCGCTGGTGATCGCGACCGGCGCCGGCGCAAACGCCCGCAAGTCGATCGGCATCACCGTGTTCTCCGGCATGATCGCCTCGACCTGCCTCGCCGTGCTGTTCGTGCCGGCGTTCTTCGTCGTGGTGCAGAGTTTCGAGAACTGGCGCAAGGCGAAGAAAGGCAAGACGGCGCCGCAAGCCGCGCCGCAGGTGTCGGGCACGGTGCATTAGGGCTGCGCATTCAAACCTATCAGCGTGCCCCTGAGAGGCCGTGAATGTATGACTCTCGATGACGCAACATACTCGATGTCGTCCCGGCGAAAGCCGGGACCCATAGCCACCGAAGGTCATTGTTGCACGACGCTGGGGCCACAGCTTTCTAACGACTCAACCCTGTGGTTATGGGTCCCGGCTTTCGCCGGGACGACGAGGGGAGAGATTGCGCTGCATCCCCGTCACCCTGAGGAGGCCGCGAAGCGGCCGTCTCGAAGGGGCGACGGCCACCAGCCGGGCCGTGCATCCTTCGAGACGCGCTACGCGCTCGTCCAGCGACAAAGACGAAGCCTTTGCGCGGGGATGACGGGTTCGGAGATGTTCCCCGCCTACACCTTCACCATGCGCTTGCCGCGGTTTTCGCCGGCCAAGAGCCCGATCAGCGCCTGCGGCGTGTTCTCGAGGCCGTCGATCACGTCCTCCTGCACCTTGAGCTTGCCCGAGGCGACCCAGGACTGCAGGTCGGCGAGCGCGGCATCGCGCTGGTCCATGTAATCCATCACGATGAAGCCCTGCATGATCAGCCGCTTCACCACGATCAGGCCGGGCACGCCGCGCGGGCCGTGCGCGGAGGGGACGCCGTCATATTGCGAGATCGCGCCGCAGCAGGCGATCCGGCCGCGATTGTTCATCTGCGCCAGGCAGGCTTCCAGAATGTCGCCGCCGACATTGTCGAAATAGACGTCGATGCCCTTGGGCGCCGCCGCGCGCAGCGCCTTGTAGGTGGCGCCGTCCTTGTAGTCGACCGCGGCGTCGAAGCCGAGCTCGCTGGTCAGCCAATGGCACTTGTCCTTGCCGCCGGCAATGCCGACGACGCGGCAGCCCTTGATCCCAGCGATCTGGCCGACGATCGAGCCGACCGAGCCCGCGGCCGCCGACACCACCACGGTCTCGCCTTCCCTGGGCTTGCCGACATGGAGCAGGCCGAAATAGGCGGTCAGGCCGGCAACGCCGTAGACGCTGAGCAGATGCGTCATCGGCTCGAGCTTCGGCATCTTCGCCAGATGCTTGGCGGGCACGGCGGCATAATCCTGCCAGCCGGTGTCGCCGAACACGATATCGCCGGGCTTCAGGCTAGAATCCTTCGACGAGATCACCTCGGCGATGCTGCCGCCGGCCATCACGGTGTTGGCTTCCACCGCAGCGCGGTACGTGGCGCCGTGCATCCAGGCGCGGTTGGCGGCATCGAGCGAGATGTAGCGCGTCCGCACCAGCGCCTCGCCGTCCTTCGGCGTGGGGATCGTCCCCGTGGTCAGACGAAAATGCTCGGGGCCAAGCTTGCCGGTCGGCTTTTCGACAAGCAGGATCTGGCGATTGACGGTGTCGTTCATTGGCGGTGTCTCCCCCTTTTGCCTTCGCTTTGCCTTCCCTTGGCGTTGGTCGTTTCGCATGCAATTGACTGCGACGCGCGCAGCGCCTTGCACAGATTGTGCGCTGCATGAACGCTAGTCCGCGCGCTGGCATTCCACAACGGGAACGTTTCGGCAAAGTCGCGCTGGACGCGAAGCGTGTTGCGTAGCTGCGTAAATCTGCCACACTTGCCCTCCGCCGGGAACTGACGGGGGTAAGAGAATGTCCAGCAGGTTTACGCAGTATATCCTGATTGCGATGGTCCTTGGCATCGCGATGGGGACGATTGTCTTCAACTACTTTCCTGACAGCCGTGCCGAGATCGCAGCAGACGTCAACCTGATCGCGATGCTGTTCCTGCGTCTGATCAAGATGATCATCGCGCCGCTGGTTTTCGCAACCCTCGTCGGCGGCATCGCCCATATGGGAAGCGGCGCCAAGCTCGGCCGCATCTTTGCCAAGACCATGGGCTGGTTCGTCTCCGCCTCCTTCGTCTCGCTGCTGCTCGGCCTCGTGATGGTGAACCTGCTGCAGCCCGGCGCCAACTTCCCCGGCACGCTGCCCGACAAGGCGCAGTCGACCGGACTGCCGGTGTCGGCGTTCTCGATCGAAAAATTCCTCACCCATCTGATCCCGACCTCGATCGCGGACGCGATGGCGCAGAACGAGATCCTGCAGATCGTCGTGTTCGCGGTGTTCTTCGCGGTTGCGCTCGGTGCGATGCCTGAACGGGCCAAGCCGATCATGAGCCTGATCGACGACCTCGCGCACATCATGCTCAAGGTCACCGGCTATGTGATGCTGTTCGCGCCGCTCGCGGTGTGGGCCGCGATCATGGCGACCGTCTCGAAGAACGGCCTCGGCGTGCTCTGGAAGCTCATCGTCTTCATGGGCGGCTTCTATCTCTCGCTCCTGATCCTGTGGGGCATCCTGGTCGTCGTCGGGTTCATCGTGATCGGGCCACGCTACAGCCATCTCTTGCGGCTGATCCGCGAGCCGCTGATGATCGCGTTCTCGACCGCCTCGTCGGAGGCGGCCTATCCGAAGACGCTGGAGGGGCTGAACAGGTTCGGCGCCTCCTCGCGCATCTCGGCCTTCGTGCTGCCGCTCGGCTATTCCTTCAATCTCGACGGCACGATGATGTACTGCACCTTCGCGAGCATCTTCATCGCGCAGACCTACCACATCGAGATGTCGGTCGGCACGCAGCTCGCGATGCTGGCGACGCTGATGATCACCTCGAAGGGCGTTGCCGGCGTGCCGCGCGCCTCGCTGGTGGTGATCGCCTCGACGCTGGCGCAGTTCAACATCCCCGAGGCGGGCCTGCTGATGATCATGGGCATCGACACCTTCCTCGACATGGGCCGCAGCGCCACCAACGTGATCGGCAACTCGCTGGCGACCGCCGTGGTCGCGAAGTGGGAGGGCGAGCTGAAGGCCGAGCACGAGCTCGGGCCCGACGACGCGGTGCCGCAGGATGCGGTGCCGGGCGCCGTGATGGCCGGCCATTGAGGGGAGGGATGCATGCATCGCGCCCGCTGGAGGCCGATACGGGCTGAGGCGCCTCTCCTGTCGACACACCTGCTGCCAGCTTGTCTGCTGGCGGCAAGCCTGTTCGCCGCACCGGCGTCCGCACAGCCGGCGGGCGAGGGGCTCAGCCCCACGCTCGCCAACATCAAGGCCACGCACACGGTGCGGATCGGCTATCGCGAAAGTTCGCCGCCGTTCTCGTTCCTCGATCACTCCAACCGGCCGATCGGCTACAGCCTCGAGCTGTGCGATGCGATCGTCGAGGAGATCGGGACCGAGGTCGACGACGCCAATCTCAAGGTCGACTACGTCAAGGTCACCTCCGACGACCGCATTCCGGCGGTCGTCGACAAGAAGATCGACCTGGAATGCGGCTCGACCACGGCGAATGCCGAGCGCGGCAGGCAGGTCGCATTCTCGCCGCTGATGTTCGTGGCCGGTACCAAGCTGATGGTGCCGAAGGCCTCCGGCGTCACCCAGGTCGCCGACCTGAAGGGCAAGACGGTGGTGGTGACCAAGGGCACCACCAACGAACAGGCGATGCACAATGTCGACGCCAAGCAAAAGCTCGGCCTCAACATCGTCACCGCACCCGACCACGAGCAGTCCTACCAGATGCTGGTGGACGGCAAGGCGGATGCGTTCGCGACCGACGACATCCTGCTCTACGGCCTGATCGCGCGGCACAAGTCGCAGGACAAATTCCGCGTCACCGGCGACTACCTGTCCTACGATCCCTACGGCATCATGTACCGCAAGGGCGAGCCGCAGATGAAGGACGTGGTCGAACGCGCGTTCCGCAGGCTCGCCTCGAACCGCGACATGGTCCCGCTCTACAACAAATGGTTCGTCGCCCGGCTGCCGACCGGCGAGAAGCTCAACGTCGCGCTGTCACCGCAGCTCGAAGAGGCCTTCAAGGCGCTCGACGATTCGCCGGGCGGGTCGAACTAGCCGCGAATTTCGGCCTCTCCCCTCGCGGGAGAGGTCTGAACTCCAGCGCGACTTCGCTCACCGCCAATAGCGGCGCGACAAATCCAGGCACTGCCGGACCCAGTATCCGTTCACGTGGATCAACTGGCACGTGCTCGGAGGCGGCTCCTTGATGATCGGGTAGCCGTGGATATCGATATTCGTCGGGGCCGTGACGCCACGCCAAAACACCGCGTTGGCGGCCGGAGGATTGAAGGCGGCGGCGAAGGCCGCGAGTGCGACGAGGCTCAAAAGAAGTTTGCGCATAATCTGTTTCCGGATCAATCAATGCATGGAAGCGTACTCCCTTGCACAGGATGAGCAAGGCGCTGAATCGATCAAAATGGCGGCCAGAACTTCGGTGCCGGCTGCGCCACAGCCCCCGCATCAGCCGCCGCGAACCGCCATGCATGCGAGGGCAACGATGCCGACCGCCGCCAGAACAACCATGACCTGGAAAACCGCGCGCCCAAGAATCGCTCTCATCAAAGCTCCGTCGATCCGGCGGGATCTTCCTTCGAGTGTCCACGCGCCGCGATCTCTGGAGCATCATCGGCAGGCAAGATTCGGCTGTTGCGGTCTGCGAACTCGTCGCTTCACCGGCTAATGTCGTTCGGCGACGATTCGATCGACCTGTTGCTTCAGCTCTGCTTCCATTTCGGAAATGACGTCGTGCGGCAGGCGAGCGCGAAGCCGATCGGTCGTCTCGTGCTGCATCCTGGGCTGCTTGGCGAGCGCGGGTCGTTTAAGGGCCTGATCCTCGATCAATCGTCGAGAGGACGCATAGCCTGTCGGGCCGGCCGTCACGTCAGCGCCGTAGGGCTCGCAAGAATCCTGATCCGACTGCACAACGTTCTTCATGAGCTCTGCCTCCTGGCACTATCTCGCAAGAATTCACTTGCTCAGGCCCGAACCATTCGGCTCGTCCGGCTCGTCGCCAATCAATGACGCTGAAACCTGCAAAGTTGTTCCGCACGGAACTTGCAAAGGTCTGCCGGAACAGTCCCTCATGAAGCGGGAACCAGAACCATAAACATCCTCATTCGTTAACTCTGGTTGATCGTTCGGAGGTCGCCATGGCTTACGCGAGACCAATTCGTCAAATAGCAATTGTGGTCGAAGACGACACGATCCAGCGCGACATGATCGCGCTGTTGTTGGAAGAAGGCCATTTCGACGTCATCCAGTGCGAGGACGCCGAGACGGCAGCGCTGGCCATCAAGATGCGTCATCCGTCGCTGGTGGTTACCGATATCAAGCTCACGGGCAAAATGGATGGCGTCGAGCTTGCACGCTTGGCCGTGGATTGCGACCCGGGCGTGCGCGTTATGGTCATCTCGGGCCGGCCCCCGGACAGCGCGCTGCCTGAGGGCGTCAAGTTTTTCGAGAAGCCGGTTTATCCACCCATGCTGCTGCGAGAGCTGGCGTCGTAGATCTCGCCGATGGGTGGCCCATGCAAGACGATCCCGAAATCGATTGGCACCGGGAGCAGATTGCGAAGCACCGGGAACTGATCGCGGAATTGCAATCCGGAAATACGGCGGGGGCTGACGTGTTTCCAGAGACGCAAGCCGAGATCGATCGTCTCACGGCACAGATCGAGCAATCGGAATTGATCGTCGCCGCCTATGAAAAGGAGCACCCGCAAGACTGATCGGGCGCACACAGTGCAGGATCGCGCCGGCGAGCCCGCGTCGTCGGGCAGGGAAATGCTACGCGAATACTTCGTCCAGCGCCGCCGAATACGCCGCCTCGACCAGCGCCGGATGCCGGCGCCCCAGCGCTTCCATCTTCACCCCGGAGTTCACCTCGAGGATTTTCCACGCGCCATCCGTGCGCACGACGTCGATCGAGGCGAAGCGGATGCCGACGGCTTGCGCGGCCTTGATCGCGAGCGCGACGCAGGCCTCGCGCATTGCGTCATCGGCGAGCAGCACGGGCTCCGCGCCGGCATCGAGGTTGTGCCGCCAGTTCAGCAGAAGCCGTTCGCCGGCGGGCGGAACGGCGTCGAGCGCGGCGGCATCGAAATCCTCGGTGATGGTCTTGAGTTGCTCGGCCGTCGCGCTCGCCTGCGCCAGCGCGCGCAGCGACTGGATGCCGTCGCCAGTCACCGACGGGCGCGCCTTGCCGTAGACGATCAGCGCGCGCGCATCGAGCAGCACGACGCGCACCTCGTCCACGATCTCGACATAGGGCGAGATGGCGAGACTTGGATGTGCGGCAAGGACGCGCGCGACCGCGGTCTCCAATTGCGCCCGCGTCGTCACGCGGAACACGAGCTCGCCGGAGGTCCCCTCATTGGGTTTGATGACGAGCCCCTGCGGATGCTGCTCGAGCAGACGCTGCATCGCGTCCAGCGAGTCCGATCCCGGGATGTGCTTGCTGAGCTTCGCGCCCAAAAACAGCGTATGCGGAATGACGGGGACGCCGGCCGATGCCAGCACGTCCGCGCAGGCCGATTTGTCGTTGGCGACCTGATGCGCGACCGCGCTGTTCAGCCCGACGTCGTAGCCGATCGCGAGCCGCCGCGCGTTGCCCTTGGTCATGGTGACCAGCCAGCCGCCGGACCGCACCTCGACGGCAATCGCGTGCGCCAAACAATATTTTTTGATGGTTTCCAGGAAGATTCGCTGGCTGATCAGGACCACGAGATCATTTTCCCTTCACCGCGGTTTTTGTAGCAATTAATTGCCAGATCGATGCCGATCTCAGCAAGTAAATTACGTACAGCGCCACGTGTTAACGATGACGTCGTTGAACCTCTGCGCGAAATCGAACGACTGCCATTCTGAGATCGCAATTGCACGCCAGTTGATCTTGACTATCTCCTGCATTGGCGCAATGGACACGCGAGATCTTCAGTGATTTCGGCCACTTCCGCGCCGTCGCGAGCCGTCTAGAAATCAAACCATTCTAATTCTGGTCAGTCGAGAAAACGAAAACCCATGAGCGCGTTCTATCGAGAGAAAGTTCTTTCCGTTCAGCACTGGACCGATACGCTTTTCAGCTTCCGGGCGACCCGCGATTCCGGTTTCCGCTTCCAGAACGGGCAGTTTGCCATGATCGGCCTTGAGGTCGACGGCAGGCCGCTGCTGCGCGCCTATTCGATGGCGAGCGCCAATCACGAGGAAGAGCTCGAGTTCTTCTCGATCAAGGTGCAGGACGGCCCGCTCACCTCCAAGCTGCAGAAGATCCGCGAGGGCGACACCATTCTGGTCGGCCGCAAGGCGACCGGCACGCTGATCACCGACAACCTGATTCCCGGCAAGCGGCTGATGCTGCTGTCGACCGGCACCGGCCTCGCCCCGTTCGCCAGCCTGATCAAGGACCCCGAGGTCTATGATCGCTACGATCAGATCCTGCTGGTGCATGGCTGCCGTCAGGTCTCGGAGCTCGCCTATGGCGAGGAGCTGGTCGCCAAGCTGCGCGACGACGAGCTGTTCGGGCCGCTGCTGTCCGAGAAGCTCTCGTACTACCCGACCGTGACGCGCGAGCCGTTCCGCAACCGCGGCCGCATCACCGATCTGATCACCTCCAACCAGCTGTTCAGCGACCTGCATCAGGGCCCGCTCGACATCGAGACCGATCGCATCATGATGTGCGGCAGCCCGGCGATGCTGGAAGAGCTGAAGCAGCTGTTCGAGACGCGCGGCTTCAAGGAAGGCAGCGGCAACACCCCCGGTCACTTCGTGATCGAGAAGGCGTTCGTCGAGCGTTAAGGCCGTCGAGCGTTAAGATTGTCGTCCTGGCGAAAGCCAGGAGGTGGATTCACATTCGAAGTGCAACACTTGAGCAAAGGACTCGGCAGGCGTGCGGTAGTCAAGGCATTTGCGCGGGGTGTTGTTGTAGGCGGCGATGAACTGGCGGAATCTGGCGGTCGAGAGGGTTACGAGATCCGTCTTGCGGGGAATAAAGCGGCGCATCCTGCCGATGGCGTTCTCGATGCCACCCTTCTGCCAGGGGGCATGGGGATCGCAGAAGAAGGTCGCGATCGAGAGGCGGTGCAGCGCCAGGTGACCGGCGAACTCGGTGCCGTTGTCGAAGGTAACGCTCTGGCGCAGCTCTTGTGGAAGGGTCGCGAAGAAGCCCACGAGATGGCGGGCGACACCGCGCGCGACCTTGCTGGCAAGGCGGATGCCGAGCAGCAGCCGCGAGGTGCGCTCGTGCACGGCCAGCACGGCCTGACCGTATTTCGAGAACATCATCAGGTCGGCCTCCCAGTGTCCGGGCACGCTGCGGTCGGCCGCTTCGAGCGGCCGATTTGCCAAGGGTACACGGCCTTCGATGAAGCTTGCGGGGCTGCCGCCCCGCTTGCCGCGGCAGCCGCGCTTGCTCTTGGCGCGCGGCAGATAGCGCCGCCAGTTGAAGTCCGTGGTGCGCCTGAGTTGGCCATAGATGAAGCGGTAGATGGTCTCGTGGGAGATCACCTTGCGCCCGCACTCGCGGGCCAGCCGGCCAGCGACCTGCTCGGGCGACCAGCCGCGGCGAAGGCGTTGCAACACCGCGCGGCGCAGGCCGGGCTCCCGTTCGAGGCGTCCGCCCGTCCAGCGCCGCGCTCGCATCTGGTGCTGGGCATAGCTCGGCTTGTAGCCGACCTGGCTCCCCCGATTGCGCCTCAGTTCCCGAGAGATCGTTGATGGCGAGCGATCCAGAGCTGCCGCGATTTGCCGGACCGAGCTGCCATTGGCCGATAGGCAGGCAATCTCGCATCGGTCGTCCAGAGAGAGCTGCTTGTAAGTCCGCCCCATGGCAACACCTCCTCAAGGAAGTGTTGCACTTCGTTTGTGAACTCAGGGGACCCATAACCACCGCTCTTTGTTTGTCGAAGGCTGGGGCCCCATCAGGCTCCAGCCTTTTGCATTTGTGGTAATGGGTCCTGGCTCCCGTGCGCAATTGCGCACTAGGCCAGGACGACCCGTGAGTATGTGGCGTCTCCCATTCCCCCGCTGCTATAACGCCCCCAACGCCGCGCGGCCGTTGCGCGAAAGCGGCGATCTGGGAGCAGCACCTTGTCCATCACCGATCCGGATGCACCGAAGACCGCCTTTGTGTTTGCCGGCGGCGGCAGCTTTGGCGCGATCCAGGTCGGCATGCTGCAGGCGCTGGCCGCGCATGGCGTGGTCGCCGACATGGTGGTCGGCTCCAGCGTCGGCGCACTGAACGGCGCGTTCTATGCCGGCGACCCGACGGTCTCGGGCGTCGCGCGGCTGGCCGAGATCTGGCGCGGCCTCAACCGGCAGGACGTGTTTCCGGTGACGTGGCGGACGCTGGTGAGCTTCCTGTGGCGGCGCGACTTCCTGATCCCCCATGATGGCGTCCGCAAGCTGATCGACGACTACATCCCGTTCCGCAATCTCGAGGATGCGCGGATCCCGATCCACATCGTCACCACAGACATCATCAGCGGCGACAGCGTGGTGCTGTCGGAAGGTTCGACGGCCGAGGCGATCGTCGCATCGACCGCGATCCCGGGCGCGTTCACGCCGGTGCATTACCGCGATCGTTTCCTGGCCGATGGCGCGATCTCCAGCAACACACCGGTCCGCGTCGCGGTCCGGCACGGTGCCAAACGCCTGATCGTGCTGCCGACCGGGCATGCCTGCGCCAACCAGGCGCCGCCGGTCGGCGCGCTCGCCAATGCCCTGCACGCGCTGACGCTCCTGATCGCGCGGCAACTCGTCAACGAGCTCGAGAACATCGGGCCCGATGTCGAGTACTTCGTGGTGCCGCCGCTCTGCCCGCTGGTCGGCTCGCCCTACGATTTCTCCCGGACTGCCGATCACATTACCCGGGCACTCGACACCACCAACGCCTGGCTCGACGGCGACGGCCTGAAGCCGGGGCACATCCCGCACGAATTGCAGCCGCACGAGCACTAGGCGAACGGTGCTCTCTCCTCATCTCCTCTGCAAGCGCACTCACATGCGCGGGTGATGACACCGCGTGGTGCGACGCCTCGAATCGAGAACCATCCCCATCGTCGTCCCTGCGAAAGCAGCGACCCATACGCCGCGGCGGACCTTGTTGAAGGGACTCGTCGTTCCAGCGTGGCCCAACAATTGGCATTTGTGGTCATGGGTCCCTGCTCCCGTGCGCAAGTGCGCACTAGGCAGGGACGACGGGTTGGAGGAGCCGCAGACTCACATCACGATTTCGGAATAGTGGAATTGTGCCGGTGGGTTGCCCGACGTGTCAAGTCGCTGTGTCGAGCGCCGGCCGCAGCCGGCTCCTTTGCATGGGGTTGTTTTCGATATTTTGGTAGTGCGCCCGCGACGGCAGGTTATCGCATCCGATCCGCTGCGCTCCGTTGCAGTGCAAAAGGCGATACCGTTTCAATTTGACCGGTATTCGCACCCGCCCATTCGGGCGGTTGTCACATCTGTGACTGCTCGGCCGTATAACCGTAGTGCACTTGTTCCGCGAGTTGGATTAGGCTCGCGGCCGACAGGTCATTTGGGCAGACCGGAGGAATTTCATGGATACAGTGCTGCTTCCGTTCTCGCCGCGCTTCATCGTGCTGACGATCTGCGCCGTCGTCACCGCACTGCTGCTGCTGGTTGGAATTTTTGATCACAAGGTCTTCAAGATCGTCCTGATCCCGCTGGTCATCTTCGGCGCGCTGACATTGCTCGGCATCCGCGACCTCACCCAGAAGAACCACGCGGTGCTGCGCAACTACCCGATCTCGGCGCATGTCCGCTTCCTGCTCGAGGAAATCCGCCCGGAGATGCGGCAATATTTCTTCGAGAGCGAGAAGGACGGCATGCCGTTCTCCCGCGACACCCGCGCGGTGGTTTACCAGCGTGCCAAGATGGTGCTCGACAAGCGGCCGTTCGGCACCCAGGAGGACGTCTATCGCGAGGGCTATGAGTGGATGCACCACTCGGTGGCGCCGAAGCCGAGGGCCGACCAGAAATTCCGCATCACCGTCGGCGGCCCCGACTGCACCAAGCCGTATTCGGCCTCGGTCTTCAACATCTCGGCGATGAGCTTTGGCGCGCTCAGCCCGAACGCGGTGCGGGCGCTCAATGCCGGCGCCAAGAAGGGCGGCTTCGCCCACGACACCGGTGAGGGCGGCGTCAGCCCGTATCATCGCGAGATGGGGGGCGACATCATCTGGGAGATCGGCTCCGGCTATTTCGGCTGCCGCAACCGCGACGGCACCTTCAATCCGGATCTCTTCGCAAGCGTCGCGGGTGACGATCAGATCAAGATGGTCGAGCTCAAGATCAGCCAGGGCGCCAAGCCCGGCCATGGCGGCGTGCTGCCAGCGGCGAAGGTTTCCGAGGAGATTTCCAAGATCCGGGGCGTACCGATGGGCGAGGACTGCATCTCGCCGGCCTATCACAAGGCGTTCTCGACGCCGCTGCAGATGATGGAATTCGTCGCCCGGATGCGCCAGCTGTCCGGCGGCAAGCCGGCCGGCTTCAAGATGTGCATCGGCCATCCCTGGGAATTCCTGGCGATCTGCAAGGCGATGCACGAGAGCGGCCTCTATCCCGACTTCATCGTGGTCGACGGCAATGAAGGCGGCACCGGCGCCGCGCCGCTCGAGTTCATGGACCATCTCGGCATGCCGATGCGCGAGGGCGTCAATTTCGTCCACAACGCGCTGATCGGCATCGGCGCGCGCGATCGCATCAAGATCGGTGCCTCCGGCAAGATCGCGACCGCGTTCGACATGGCGCGCGCGATGGCGATCGGGGCCGACTGGGTGCAATTCGGCGCGCGGCTTCATGTTCGCGCTCGGCTGCATTCAGTCCCTGAGCTGCCACACCGATCGCTGCCCGACCGGCGTCACCTCGCAGGACCCGATCCGCAACCGCGCGCTCTACGTGCCCGACAAGATCGACCGCGTGTACAACTACCACCACTCGACCCTGCACGCGCTGACCGAGCTGCTCGCCGCCGCCGGCCTCGAGCACACCAAGGAGCTGCGCCCGATCCACTTCTCGCAGCGAAGTTCGACCACCGAGGTCTCTTCCTTCGCCGAGCTCTATCCGACGCTGCGCCCCGGCGAACTGCTCGAAGGCACCCAGGACCGCCGCTTCCGCGACGCCTGGGCGATGGCGCGCGCGGATTCGTTTCAGCCGGCGGGGTAGGGGCGGCAAATCCGTAGCCCGGATGAAGCGCAGCATAATCCGGGACCACTCTCTGTGCGGATCGACCGATCCCGGATTACGCTACGCTCCATCCGGGCTACGCTCACGACGTACCAGCGGACGCGCCGAACCATTTGGTCAGCGCCTCGGGTAGGCCGGCCTGCGTTCGCTCGCCAACCCACGCCACGTAGCCATCGGGCCGCACCAGCACCGCGGTCGGGGCCGAAACCGTGCCGTGCGCGGGAAGCTCCCATGCGCCGCGATTCGCAGCATCGACCAGCTGAACCCGGTCGGTCCATCCCGCGATGGCGATGCCGCCAGGCTCGCCGAAATTCAGCAGAACCGGCCGCGCCCGGTGCAGCAGCGCGAAGACCTGCATCGGGCCGTTGGCGGTGACCAGATCGAGATCGGGCATGCGGCGTCCGAGCAGCGGATGGCCGTCGCCAAGATCGTAGTGAAGATCGAGGCCGGACATCATCGCGGCAAAGCTTCTGCGCGGCTCGTCCATGCGCAGCAGGTCGGAGACGATCTCGTTCAACGCCCCGGTGCGCGGATCGGTGCGGTTGAGCGCGACATGCGCCATGGTGTTGCGCAGCACGCGGGCCGCCACCGGATGCCGTTCGGCTTGGTAGGTGTCGAGCAGGCCGTCCGGCGCGATCTGCTTGACCACCTGGGCCAGCTTCCAGCCCAGGTTCACCGCGTCCTGCACGCCGATATTGAGGCCCTGGCCGCCCATCGGCGGATGCACATGGGCGGCATCGCCGGCCAGCAGCACGCGCTGTTTGCGGTAGGTCACGGCCTGCCGGGTCATGTCGGTGAAGCGCGAGATCCAGACCGGACTGTGGATGCCGAAATCGGTGCCGTACGCGGCGACCAGTGCCTCGCTGACGTCGCGCAAGGTCGGCTCCCGGTCGGTGCCGAGTTGCCGCTCGGTCAGCACCAGCCGCACCCGCCCGCCATCTTCCGCCTTGCCGATCGCCGAGGTGCCGGTGTCGTGCTGGCGAAAGCCCCATTCCGGCTCGCCCGCCATCTCGGCCTCGGCGATCAGCCAGCTCGTGGTCGGATCCCACCCGGCGAATTCGATGCCGGCCGCTTTGCGGACGAGGCTCCGGCCACCGTCGCAGCCGACGAGATATTGTGCCCGGAGCAATTGGCCATCCGACAGTTCGACGTCGACGCCAGCGTCGTCCTGCGTGAAGCCGGTCACGTCGCGCGCGCGAATAATCGGCACTGCCAGTTCGCCGACCCATTCGCCGAGCAGGCGCTCGATATGGTTCTGCCGGAGCCCCAGCGTGAAATTGCGCCGTGTCGGAAAGTCGGTGATCTCAAGCGGAACCAGGTGCGAATGGAACAGCACCGCCGGATGGCGCGTCCCCAACGCGACGAAGCGGTCGCCGATGCCGCGCTGATCGAGCACCTCGATGGTGCGCGCGTGCAGGCCGCCGGCCCGCGCGCCGATCAGGTCCTCCCCCGCGCGCCGCTCGACAATCGCAACATCTATTCCCGCCAGCGCCGACTCGCCCGCCAGCATCAGCCCGGTCGGACCTCCGCCGGCAATCACGACAGCATGTTCCCGCATCCCGCACTCCTCCGTTCGATTGGGGCGCGCGTTCTACGGGATGACCCCGGGCTTGCGGCAAGCCCGGGGGGTCTACATATATCTGAGTGGGGAGAGGGCGTTTGCTCTATCGAACCAACTCCGAGACATCATTGAGAAGAACGGCGCGGCAAAGTTGCTGTCACCCCGGCTTTCGCCGGGACGACGTTGGGAGATGGCGCGTTCAGAACTCGCCGTGGATGCGGCCGGAGAAGATGTGCACCGGGCCGCGGTCGGCGTTGTAGGCGGGGTTGGTGATGAACTGATAGTCCGCGGTCAGCGTCAGGTTCTTGTTCACCTGATAGGCGTAGTAGGTCTCGAAGATCCGCTCCGGGCTGTAGTTCAGCGCGCCGTCGCCGATCAGCAGACCGAGGCCGCCGGCGGCAAGGTAGTCGCGATGCGCTGATGACAGCCCGTTGATCGCGCCGCCGATGCCGATCGTGTCGTTCGCCCGTCCCCACCTGCTGCCCTTGATCGACAGGCCGCCCGACACGCTGCGATCGACATCGGTGAACGACAGGATTTCGGTCCGGCCGTCGTTCCAGCTGAGGCGGCCGAACAGGCCGACATCCTTTGCGATCTGCTGCTCGCCGTTCAGATAGAAGCCGTATTTCAGATTGTCCTTGCGGATGCCGGCCATCACGTCGTTGATGTCGAGCCCCGGATTGGCGTCCTCGATCGCGAGCGCCTGGGCGTAGTTGCCGGTGTTGCCGCGGTTGCCGAACACGCCGACGCGCAGCTTGCCGGGCTGATCGAAGATCGAATAGCGGCCCTCGAACTCGACCACCGCGCCGCCGGTGTTGAACACCAGAACGTCGCTGTTCGGTGCGTTCGGCACCTGGAACAGGCCGGCGCGCACCGCCCAATCCTTGCGGTTGAGCTCGACCACGGCGCCGCGGGTGTAACCGGGCAGGTCGGCCGGGAAGTCGTAGGCGGCGGACGCCCACATCGTCCAGTTCATGAAATCGGCGCGCGGGTCCTTGGCGTAGGAATTGCCGTCGAAGAAATCGCCGACCGCAAAGCGCCCGACCACGAGCGTGAGGCGGTCGATATCGCGCTTGCCGGCGATCTGGTTCGGGCCGTCGGCGACGTCTTCCTGCTCGCCGCCGAAGCCGAAGGTCTGCTTGAAGTAGTAGCGCTGCGGCCGGATTTTCGGGAACGGCGCGCCGGCCTTCTGCGCTTCGCCGTTCGAGAAGCCGGCAAGGCCGAGCGTGCCGTTGAGGCCAAAGCCCTGCGCGGTTTCCGGGTTGAAGTAGAACTCGCCGCCTTCCCAGAGCCGCACGCCGAGAAACGCCGTCGTGGTCCAGGTCTGCTGCAACTGCCCCGCGCCGGGAAGGCTGTTGGTGCCGGCATAGGGCGAGCGGAAGGAGGCGTAGGTCTGCGGCAGCAGCGTCGTCTGGCCGTGCACGCTCCAGTCGCTCGATTCGGGTAGCGCGGTGCGCGTCGGCGTTGGCGACCATGGCGAGTCGCCAAGCTGATAGTTGAGGCCGAATTTCAGCAAATGGATGCGCGGGTCGATGCTGACGCCGGGCAGGCCGAAATCATTGAGGCCGAGCGTGCGGCGCGACAGGTCGACATAGTCGTATTCGACCTTGGCGGTCCAATTGCCGCTCACCGCGAATTCGGCGCCGGCGCCGACGGTCCAGCCGGTCTGGTACTGGCCGGGCTCCGAGATCACCTCGCCCGCGGCATCGTTGACCCGGACCTGGCTGTGGCCCCAGGCGAAGCCGCCGGTCACGTAAGGCATCCAGGTGCCGAAAGAGTAGCCGGCGCGGCCGCGCAGCGTGCCGACATAGTCGATCGACGAATTGAAGGGGCCGAGCACCCGCCGCGGCAGGTCGGTCGGGCCGGTGAAGGTCGCATCCGCCTCGATGCCGAGCACGAAGCGGTTGGCGAATTCCTTGTTGTATCCAACCTGGAAGCCGCCGATCCCGCCGGTGATGGTGGGCGGAAAGAACACGCCCTGTTCCAGGATCGGGTTGGTGCCGGGACCCAGCGTGCCGTCGCCATAACCGACATGGGCGCCGACATAGAATCCGGTCCAGCTGTAGACCGCCCTGGCGGCGGGGGATTTGAGCGCCAGATCGGCCGCGGTCGCCGGCGCGCCGAAGGTTGCCGCACCGAGCGCTGCGCCGGCGGCGATCTGGACCCGGAAGAGGCGGACGCAGGTCATGACGCGGCTTTCCGCGAACGAGTGGCGGTTTCGCCCGGCATCACTGCAGATTTGGTGGCCGCTTGCCACCCGAGATTTGAAATCATCGCCCGCCGTCCCCGGTCCGATCTGTGTCGTCCCATCCAAAGCCAGATCAGCACCTAGCATCCCACGTTGCTTATTGCAAATAATTCGCAATAGCAACTGAGGCGCGCCCAATACCGTTCCGATTTGCACGTCACCGTGACAGTCACGTAACAGCGCGAGGCGGCAGGCCACATCGGCGGCGATCGGCCGCGTGTCCGTGGCAAATCGGTCGCGACCCGACCGTTCAATCGATGCCCCCATTGTCCTCGTCCTTTGTGTTGAATGCCGGCTGCGATGCTCTGCCGAGCACGACCCGCGCGCCGGCCCGTTCGATACATCGCGCCATCGACAGCGCTGTCCGCAGTCCGGCGTTTGAGATTGTGCGTTTCCGGTGGAGCGCGGCCGCGCCGCGCAGGATGGCGCTCGCCAGCCTGAGCAGCACGAGCGCGCCCCATCGCCGTCCGCGACTGAGCGCGGTCACGCTCCCACCGTGGCGAGCTGCACGATCCGCAGCAGCACGAGGCCGGCGGCGACGACGAGATAGCCGCGCAGCACGATCATCCAGATCCGGCTCAGCGGGCTGAGCCGCGCCGGCGGCAGCCGGTCGAGCGGCGGCATCCGCCAGCTGTCGCGCTCGACATGAAAAGACTCTCGCGGCGGCTTGCGCTTGAAGCGGAACGACGCGTGACGGCGCGACGACATCTCGTAGAACTTGACGGCTGCCGTCACCAACAACGCGAGCAGGCCGCCGGCGACGAGGATGCCGATGATCCACGCCTCGCCGAGATCGGGGAACAGCACCGCGGCGGTCAGGATCACCGACAGCATCACCAGCCCCGCGACCACCGCGCCGGTGAACAGGTTGAGTTTGGTCGAATTGACCCAGGGCCCGAGGATGTGGCGATCGTTGCACAGCAGCAGCAGGAACACGGTCGCGCTCGGCAGCAGCACGCCGGCCAGCGTCTGCACCGCGTTGGTCAATAGTCCGAGCGGCGTGCCCGGCGTCAGCACCAGCGCCGCCGCGAGCACGATCAGGCCGCAATAGACGCTGTAGAAGCCCTTCGCGTCCCACGGCTTGCGGTGCAGCGAGTGCTTGACCGCGAACACGTCGCCGATCGCATAAGCGGTCGCGAGGGAGACTGCCGCAGCACCGATGATGCAGGCATCGAGCAGCGCAAGGGCGAACAGCACCGCCGGCAGCCGGCCGGCATATGTCTCGAGGCCCACAGCGGTCCCCAGCGCGTCGGTGTAATTGCCGAATTCGGGCTTTCCTGCGAACACTGCCGCGCAGAACGAGATCATCGCGACGGCGCCGACCACCACCAGCACGATGCCGATGCACAGATCCATCCGCTCATAGCGGATGAAACGCGGCGTGATCCGCTTGTCGACGATGTAGCTCTGCTGGAAGAACAATTGCCACGGCGCCACCGTGGTACCGACGATGGCGACGATCAGCAGCATCACCTCGCTGAGCTTGGCGTCCTGCGGCATCTTCGGCACGAAGAAGTCCGCCGCGATCTGCCCGACCGGCGGATGCACCATCAGGATCACGGGTACCAGCAGCAGGCTGCCGGCGACCAGCACGATTCCGAAGCGTTCGAAGCGGCGGAAGTCGCCGGTCGAGACCGCCAGCATCACGATAACAGCCGAGGCCAACACGCCCCAGAACTGCGAGACGCCGAGAAAGTGAAGTGCAAACGTGATGCCGATGAACTCGGTGACGATGGTCAGCGCGTTCAATACCAGGAGGTCGATGACGCTGAAGGCACCCCAGAACTTGCCGAAGCGCTCGAAAATCAGCCGCGCATGGCCAACCCCGGTGACGGCGCCGAGCCGCACCACCATCTCCTGGTTGACGTAGAGCACCGGGATCAGCAGCAGAAGCGTCCACAGCAGCGTGGTGCCGTAATTCTGTCCGGCCTGGGTGTAGGTGCCGAACGCGCCGGCGTCGTTGTCGCCGACCATCACGATCAGGCCGGGGCCGACGATCGCCAGCAGCGTCTTCAGCCGGGCCAGCAAGGTCGCGCGCGGCGCGGTGTCGTCGCGCGCGATGCTGCCGAGCGCGCCGTGGATGTCGCCGGCATGCGCGCTGTCGAGAATGGCGGTTTGTGTGGTCTTGCTTTCGGTCATTTCGCGTCTCCTCGCCGCCTTTCGGCACGGCGGGAGGGACGCAGGCGTCGTCAGGCGCGCCCGTCTCCGCTGCCGTGAGCAGCGGCATTTCCAGATGTGATGCAGATCGAGAATCCCGTTGCCGCGCCTGAATGCCGCGCAACGGGGCAACTAGGTCCTTCGTCCATGTCGGCCTCCTAAACCAAGACGACTACTTCCGACCGAGCAGCGGGGCGCCGCTTTACCTCGCCCCGCGTGCGGGGAGAGGTCGGATCGCATCGTCAGATGCGATCCGGGTGAGGGGGAGCTTCCGCGAACTCAGCTATCACCGTGTGCGCGGAGACGGCCCCTCACCCCAACCCTCTCCCCGTAAGAACGGGGAGAGGGAGCGGCAGCACCGTCGTTATCAAGCCCACCCTCATCGTCGGCCTACGCGCACAGCCGCGGCTTTGCCGCGGCGTGGCGCTTGGCTGTTGCGCGCGGGCCGAAACGCCGGCCCGCGCGCCGCTGCTGATCGAGATCACCGCCGCTGTCGTCGACGATCCAACGGCATTCCAGGCAGCCGTCGATCAGGACCCAATGACAGGCCGGGGTTGGACGCCGGCGGCGGCCCGCCAGGCGGCGAAAGCCCGGCAGGTTGTCATTGCAATGAATGGCGGCCGGCGGCGGCATGCGCCGCGGCTCGACAACGCGCCGCGGGCTTGCTTGCCGGAATTTTGCGAGCTTTTCGAACATCGCTCACCTCCACTTCCGCTGGTCGCGGCAGGCCGGTGAGGAGCAGTGGTCAGCTTGGGCGCGACCACCCGTCCACGCAGGCGAGATCTGCGCGATCAGTCTTGCTGTGTTGCGGCGTCACCAGTCCCGGCATCGCCGGACTACTGTCGCCTGAGTTGCTACTGCCCATGTGCCTTCTGTGCTGGCTCGTGGATCGACTTGTCTCCGGAGATAGAACCCCCGGCGCGGAACGAACGTTCCGATCATCGGGCACTACGCCCGCGACAATGGCCTGTCAAGCCGATTCCGCTATCCTCCGGGGAGGATCACGATTATCCTCCGGGGAGGATAGGAGGAGCCAGATGTCCGACGACCATCCGCACGCTGCGATCGCCAGGCGCCTGAAGCGCGCCAACGGCCATCTCGACACCATCGTCGAGATGATCGAGCAGGGCCGGCCCTGTGCGCAGATCGCCCAGCAATTGCAGGCGGTGGAGAGCGCGATCGAGAGCGCCAAGAAGGCGCTGATCCACGATCACATCGGTCACAGCCTGGAGGAGACGCTGAAGGCATCGGGGCCGAAAGGGCGAGCCGTGCTGCGCGATTTCAGGCTGGTCGCGAAGTATCTGTGATCGCCGCGTTCAAGAATTGACCCGCCCGGGGGGATCGCCGGACGGGTCGGTTGCGACACGGGGTGGATGAGGACCCGTGCCGAACACAGGATCCGCAACCCTGGGAATTGCGTCGATCAGTAGGAGCAGCTGCGCACGCGGCCGATGTAATTGCCGTAGGCGTCGAACTGGCGCACCCAGCCGCAGCGCCGATAGCCGCCGCCGTAGTAATAGCCGTCGCTGGCCGCGATCGCGCTGCCGACAACGGCGGCGCCGACGAGACCTGCGCCAACGCCCCAGCCCCAGCCATAGGGCTTCGCTTCAGCCTGCGACGTCGTGGACGCGATGGTGCCGGTCACGGCGAGCGCGGTGAGGGCGAGGGCGGCGAACTTGGTCTTGATCGACATGGAATACTCCATCCTGTGTGGGCGGCGCCGGTGTGGTCCGCATGCCCGTTGGACGGAGGCTGTCCGGTTCCGGTTCGAAGATCGGGGCGGAAATATGGTTTCGCGAATTGTTTCGTCGCGCTTGTCAGGACGAAGCAATCGCGGTCATTTGCCGCGAAATACGCCGGGATCGAACCTGTCGACATCGGCGAGCAGCTCGCAGAACGCGCGCGCGCCGTGCTCGATCAGCTTCTCGCCCTTCTCGGCCGAGGCCTTGGTCGCATCGCCGATCGCGCCGCTCGGATTGAGGTCCTGCGCCTGCCAGGCGAACGGCGCCGGCCGCTGCGTCGACAGAAAGCGATGATCCTTCTCGATCCGCACGCTGGCCGGCTTGAAGTCCGCGATCGCATCCTTGCGCACGGCGTGCGGATATTTCGCCAGCATGATCGAGGTCTCGACCGCGCCGCCATGGATGCCGTGGCGTAATTCGCCGGCGTCGAACAGCCCGTCGGGCGCGCCGAAGCGCGACCAGCTCGTGGTCACCACCAGCATCTGATGGTGCGCGCGCAGATCCTGCGCCACCAGCTGCATCGCGGCGGAATTGCCGCCATGGCTGGTCACGATCACGAGCTTCCTGACGCCTGCGCGCGCCACGCTCTCGCCGAGTGCCATCCAGCTCTTCAGCGCCAAGTTGGTCGGCAAGGTCAAGGTACCCGGAAAATCGATGTGCTCGGTTGAGATGCCGACTGGCTGCAACGGCAGGAACGTGGCGGGAGTGGTCGCGGGCAGCAACTCTCGCACCCGCGAAAGATAGGCCTCGCCGATCATGACGTCGGTTCCGAGCGGCAGATGCGGCCCGTGCTGCTCGGTCGCGGCCAGTGGCAGCACCGCGATCCAGCGCGCGGCCGTATCCCTGGCGATATCGGGCCAGTGGATGGCGGTCCAGTCGCGGGGCGGAAGCTGAGAAGTCATCAAGCCGGTCGTTTCAATACAAGCGTTTCACGGGATGGATTTGCAGGCTAGTTTGTTTAACATCATAACGGGTTCGCGTCTCCGGGCGCGGTCCACGTCTTCCCGCCTTCCATCATGGGCCATAATGATCGACGGAGTCCAACCATGATCCCGGCCTTTTTGCTGCGAGCGTTAACCACAAGCCTTCTGACCGCCGCGTTTTGCGTCGCCGCGGCGTTTGCCCCGGCGCGGGCGCAGACCCTCGACAAAGTCTCGTTCGGCACCAATTGGGTCGCCGAGGGCGAGCATGGCGGTTTCTTCCAGGCGCTCGCCGACGGCACCTACAAGAAATACGGCCTCGACGTCACCATCGTGCCGGGCGGTCCCAACGAGAACAACCGGATGCTGCTGATCGCGGGCAAGCTCGACTTCTTCATGAGCGCGAACTCGCTGCAGACCTTCGACGCCGTCACCAACAACGTGCCGCTGGTCGCTGTCGCCGCCATGTTCCAGAAGGACCCCCAAGTCTTCCTGACCCATCCCGAGGTCAAGGTCGCAAAGATCGAGGATCTGAAGCCGCTCACGCTTTTGATTTCGAAGGAGGGCATCACCAGCTACTTCCAGTGGCTGAAGTCCGAATACGGTTTCGACGAGAACAAGGTGAAGCCCTACACCTTCAACCCGCAGCCCTTCATCGTGAACAAGCAGACCGCGATGCAGGGCTACGTCACCTCGGAGCCCTTCGCGGTCGAGAAAGCCGCCGGCTTCAAGCCGAACGTGCTGCTGCTCGCCGATTACGGCTTCAACTCCTACTCGACGCTGATCGAGACCCGCCGCGACCTGGTCGACAAGAAGCCTGACCTCGTGCAGCGCTTCGTCGATGCCTCGATCGTCGGCTGGTACCACTACGTCTACGGTGACAACTCGGCCGGCAATGCGATGATCAAGAAGCTCAATCCCGACATGAACGACGAGCTGCTCTCCTATTGCGTCGCCAAGATGCGCGAGCACGGCATCGTCGATTCCGGCGATTCCATCAAGAACGGCATCGGCGCCATGACCGATGAGCGGATGGCGAGCTTCTTCGACAAGATGGTGCGCGCCGGCGTGGTCAAGAGCGCTATCGACTATCGCCAGGGCTACACGCTGCGCTTCGTCAACAAGGCGGTCGGCGCCGAGCTCCGGCCGAAGAACTGACGGGTGCGGACGGGCGATGGCGGAGCCTGCGTTGTCTGGATCTGATGCAGCGTCGGCTGTGCGCCTGCGCGGCGTCAGCAAGACCTATGACAGCGGCGTGAGGGCACTCGGGCCGCTCGACCTCGACGTGAGGCGCGGCGAGTTCGTCTCGCTACTCGGGCCCTCCGGTTGCGGCAAGTCCACCGCGCTGCGGCTCATTGCAGGTCTCGCCACGCCAAGCGCCGGCACGGTCGAGGTCTCGCATCATGGCGCGGAGCAGCGCGGCAGCCACCGCATCGGCTTCGTATTTCAGGAGCCGACCCTGATGCCGTGGGCTACCGTGCGCGACAATGTCCGCCTGCCGCTGAAGCTTGCCCGGCTGCCTGCGACCGACGCCGATGCGCGCATCGATGCGGCGCTGGATCAGGTCGGGCTTGTGGAGTTCGCCGACGCCTATCCGCGCGAACTGTCCGGCGGCATGAAGATGCGGGTGTCGCTGGCGCGCGCGCTGGTCACCGATCCGGATGTCCTCTTGATGGACGAGCCGTTCGCGGCGCTCGACGAGATCACGCGGTTTCGCCTCAACAACGACCTGCTGTCGCTGTGGCGCACCCTGCACAAGACCGTCATCTTCGTGACGCACTCCGTGTTCGAGTCGGTCTATCTTTCCGAGCGCGTGATCGTGATGACCGCGCGCCCGGGCCGGATCGGCGCGGAGTTTCGCATCACCTCGCCGGAACCGCGCGGCGAGGAGTTCCGCACCTCGGCCGAATACGCCGCGTTCTGCCGCGAGGTCTCCAGCGCGCTGGCGCCATCGTATGCAGGGCAGGCGGGCGCATGAAATCTCCGCAGGACCTCGTCCGTTTTCTGCTGCCGCTTGCGGTGTTCGCCGCTGGCGTCCTGCTCTGGGAAGCCATCGTCCGCGGCTATGGCATCCAACCTTACGTGCTGCCGAGCCCGCTATTGGTGCTGAAGACGCTGGTTGCGGACTGGCCTATCCTGTCGCAATCGCTCGGCGTCACGCTCCTGACCACGCTCGAAGGCTTCGTTGCCGCGGCAGTCGGCGGCATCGTGCTGGCGCTATTGTTCAACCAGTCGAAATGGCTGGAGTATTCGCTGTTTCCCTATGCCGTGGTGCTGCAGGTTACGCCCGTTATCGCGATCGCGCCGCTGCTCCTGATCTATTTGCAGCAGCAGACCGCGGTGATCGTCTGCGCCTGGATCGTGGCGTTCTTTCCGGTGCTGTCGAACACGACGCTCGGCCTCAATTCGGTGGATCGCAACCTCGCCGGATTGTTTCAACTTTATGGCGCCTCACAACTGCAGACGCTGCTGTTCCTGAAGCTGCCCGCGGCGCTGCCCTATATCCTCGGCGGTCTGCGCATCGCCGGCGGGCTGTCGCTGATCGGCGCCGTGGTCGCGGAGATCGCAGCGGGCAGCGCCGGCGCCGGCTCGGGTCTCGCCTTCCGGATCGCTGAATCAGGCTACCGGCTGAATATTCCCCGCATGTTCGCAGCACTTCTACTGCTATCGCTGGCCGGGATTGTCATTTATGGGTTGCTGGCGCTAGTTTCGCATTTGTTGTTGCGGCGTTGGCATGAAAGCGCGTTAGGAAAGGACAGTTGATGGCCCCGATTTCTTCCGAAAAGATCGATCTGTTGATCTATGGACCGATCCGGCCAATCCTCGAAAACGGCTTTCCCGATCAATACGTGCTGCACCGTGCCGAGAGCCGCGGCGACCTCGAGCGGCTGACGCCCGATACGCTGGCGAAGATCCGCGGCATCGCCGTCACCTATCACACGATGGCGACCGACAAGACCGCGCTGGCGATGTTTCCGAAGCTCGAGATCGTCGGCAGCTTCGGCGTCGGCTACGACCACGTCGATTCTGCCTATGCGCGCGATCACAATATCGTGGTCACCAATACGCCCGACGTGCTGACCGAGGAGGTCGCCGATGTCGCGATGGGCCTGTTGATCGCGACGTTGCGCGAGTTCGTCAAGGCCGACCGCTATGTGCGCTCCGGGCTGTGGCAGACCCAGAATTATCCGCTCAGCGTCGGCTCGCTGCGCGACCGCAAGATCGGCATCGTCGGCATGGGCCGGATCGGCCAGGCGATCGGACGCCGGCTCGATGCGTCGCGGGTGCCGGTGTCCTATCACTCACGCAATCCGTCCAAGGACGTCTCCTACAAGCACTATCCCGATCTGATCGAGATGGCGAAGGCGGTCGACACCTTGATCGTCATCGTGCCGGGCGGCGCCTCGACCGCGAAGATGATCAATGCCGACGTTCTGAAGGCGCTCGGCCCCCGCGGCGTGCTGATCAATGTCGCGCGCGGCTCGGTGGTCGACGAGCCGGCGCTGGTCGCGGCGCTGAAGTCCGGCACCATCCTGGCCGCCGGTCTCGACGTGTTCGCGGCCGAGCCGAACGTGCCCGACGAGTTGAAGGCGATGCAGAACGTCGTGCTGCTGCCGCATATCGGTTCGGCCTCGGTGGTGACGCGCAACGCGATGGACCAGCTCGTGGTCGACAACATCAAGAACTGGTTCGCCGGCAAGCCGCCGCTGACGCCGGTTGCCGAAACGCCGGTCAAGGATCGCTGATGTCGTTGTCCCGCTTCAACGCCGTGCTGTGTCTGCTGCTGGCCGCGTGCGGTCCGGCAGCGGCGCAGGACGTCACGACGTTGAAGAAGGACATGATCGGGCAGTGGGAGCTCGCCACCACCGAGCGCAGCAAGACCTGCGTCGTGACGCTGAAGGGCGATACGGCGCCGCAAGGCTTCAAGCTCGAGCTCGAGCCCGCCTGCGCCGCCGCGCTGCCCTTCACCAAGGACATCACCGGCTGGAGCATCAAGGGCCTCGGCGACATCGTGCGGCTGCATAATGCCGCCGGCGAGACCGTGATCGATTTCACCGAGGTCGAGACCGGCATCTTCGAAGGCATGCGCACGAACGAGGGCGTCTACATCCTGCAAAACCTTGCCGCGGCGCGCTCGCTCGCCAAATCGATGGACCAGATGATCGGCGACTGGTCGATGGTCCGCGGCAACGGCCAGGCGATCTGCACGCTGGTGCTGACCAACACCGACGCCGGCAACGACAATTTCCAGGTGTTCCTGAAAGGCAAATGCGATCCCGCGGTCGCGGCCTTCAACCCGACCATGTGGCGGCTCGATCACGGCCAGATGATCCTGATGTCGGCCAAGGGCGAGACCTGGCAGTTCGAGGCCGACGACAATGCTCAGTGGCGCCGCGTCCCCGACAGCGCCGACCCGCTGATCATGCTGCGGGAGCAGTAGATCGGGTGCTGGCTTCGTAGCCCGCATGAGCGCAAGCGATATGCGGGATTTCGCCGGTGCATTCCCCGGGTATCGCTTCGCTCACCCGGGCTACGGGATTGCCACAAGCTCCGTGTCGTCCGTGCTTTCGCAGGGACGACGATGGGGCCGGTACGATCTGCTTCTGCCCGAAAAAAATTCCCTTTCCCATGTCGATTCACCTCCTCCCGGATCGTCGTTCCCGATAGCGAGCCGGTCTTGCGGCGATCATCGCCGCGTCTCGCCCAACAGGAGTTTTCCGATGCGCTTCATGTATATCGTCACCTCCGCGCAGCCCCCGGGCCCGCCGACGCCGGCTCTGATGGAGGCGATGGGCAGGCTTGCCGAGCGGGAAATCAAGGCGGGCCGCATGATCGACACCGGCGGGCTGTTGCCGGTCGCGATGGGCGCCCAGGTCCGCATCACCGACGGCAAGCTCAACGTGGTCGACGGGCCCTTCGTTGAGACCAAGGAGATGATCGGCGGCTATGCGATCTTCGAGCTCCGCAACAAGGAAGAGGCGGTCGCCGCCGCCGTGGAGTTCATGCAGCTGCACAAGGAGCATATGCCGGGTTGGGAGGGAACCTGTGAGGTTCGCCCGTTCGCCACCCCGGGCGCCGACGGCGGTTGTCAGGTCGATGTGTCCGCCTGCGCCTGATGCGCCGCGCGAACAGGGCGTTCGCAAGCGAAGTGGACGCCGGTTCGCGTGAAGACAACGCGTCAAGACGAGAATTCAGGTCGGCGGCGATGACGGCCGCCGACATCCAGGCCACGATTCTTGCGGTGTGGCGCATCGAGCAGCCGCGGCTGATCACCAGCCTGTCGCGGATGCTGCGCGACGTGCCGCTCGCCGAGGACCTGACCCAGGAAGCGCTGGTCGCCGCGCTCGAGCATTGGCCGGCCGATGGCGTGCCGGAAAAGCCCGGTGCCTGGCTGATGGCGACGGCCAAACGCCGCGCGCTCGACCATCTGCGCCGCAATCGCATGCTGGCCGAGAAGCACGGCGTGATCGCGCACGACCTGGCGCGGGAGCAGGAGACCATGCCCGACTTCGATGCCGCGCTCGACGACGATATCGGTGACGAATTGCTGCGGCTGATCTTCACCGCCTGCCATCCGCGCCTGTCGCGGGAGGCGCGCGCCGCGCTGGCGCTTCGGATGATCTGCGGCCTCACCACCGAGGAGATCGCGCGCGCTTTCCTGCAGGCGGAGGCGACCATCGCCCAGCGCATCGTGCGCGCCAAGCGCACATTGTCGGAGTCGGGCCTTGCCTACGAGACGCCGCGCGGCGAGGAGCTGTCCGAGCGGCTCGCCTCCGTGCTCGAGGTCGTCTACCTCATCTTCAACGAGGGCTATACCGCGGCAAGCGGCGACGAATGGCTGCGGCCGCAGCTCTGCAACGAGGCGCTGCGCATGGGCCGCGTGCTGACCTCGATCGCACCATCGGAGCCGGAGGCGCACGGCCTGCTGGCGCTGATGGAGTTCAACGCCTCGCGGATGGCGGCGCGCATCGATGCGTCCGGTGAGCCGATCCTGCTGATGGACCAGAACCGTGCGCGGTGGGATCGCCTGCAGATCCGCCGCGGGCAGCTCGCGCTGGCGCGCGCCCGCGAGCTCGGCGGCGCCGGCGGCTTCTATGTGCTGCAGGCCGCGATCGCCGCCTGCCACGCCGAGGCCGGCACCCCTGACGCGACCGACTGGCGCCGCATCGCCGCGCTGTACGGCGATCTCGCCGCGCTGTTGGATTCTCCCGTGATCGAGCTCAACCGCGCAGTTGCGATCGGCATGGCCGAGGGGGCGCTGGCCGCGCTCGCGATCGTCGACGGTCTCGCGGATGAGCCGGCGCTGAAATCCTATCATCTGCTGCCGAGCGTGCGCGGCGATCTGCTGCATAAGCTGAGCCGTTTCGCGGAGGCGCATGCCGCGTTCGAGGCCGCCGCCGCATTGGCCGGCAATTCGCGCGAGCGTGAGTTCCTCAAGCGACGCGCCGCGATCGCCGCGCGTGCCGCGCAGGATCATGGCTGCCGCTGACGGCTCCGCGATTCCGGCGGAGCGAAACCACGTAGCCCGCATGAGCGAAGCGACATGCGGGTCTTTGCCACGAGCGACCCCGGGTGTCGCTTCGCTCACCCGGGCTTCACAAGGTTGCTGCGGGTCGTCGTGTCCGCGATTTCGACTCAAACCTGCGGCATGCTCGGACGAAATTCTCTCGGACCGGGAACTGCCACCATGACGAAGCCATCCGTGCTGGCGATCGGCCTCGACCCTACCTTCGTCGATCTGTCCGTCATGCCGCAGTTCACGCCCGAACTGGTACGCAGCTATCTCGACGCGCAGATCGAGGGCCTGCGGACGCTCGGCTACGACGTCGAGAGCTGCCTGATCGACCTCGGCGATACGGCGGAAGCCGTGACGGCGGCGGCCCTCAACGCGCGCCGCTACGACTGCGTCGTGATCGGTGCCGGGCTGCGCGAGCTGCCGGAACGGCTCTTGCTGTTCGAGACGATCCTCAATCTGGTGCACCGGCTCGCCCCCGATGCCGCCATCTGCTTCAACACCAGGCCGGCCGACACCGCCGCGGCCGTGCAACGCTGGGTCAAGCCTTAGGACGCCAGATGAGCGTCGCCTTGAGCCGGCGAATCGGGCTCGGCGCGCTGCCCGCCGCGCAAGGCGGACACTCGGGCCGGCCCGATGCCGGCATTGGCCGGAGGCTCGCCGCGAAGGCCCGGCGGTTGTTGCCGGCGGCAACCTATGACACCATCCAGAGTCCGATTTGTTTTAGACTTTGGAAGCCTATGCCGCGCCGCAAATTTGCCTGGGAAAAGCTGACGGACGAGCAGTTGCTCGCGCAACCGCTCAACCGCCTGAGGGTTGCCGTCGAGGGCACCTGGCTCGCCGATTGTGTGAATACGCTCTATGAGGAGCTCGAGGAGCGCGGCATCCGGTTGCGGCCGCACACATGGATCTCGAGCGAATGGTTCAGCCCGGCCGATGTGCCCGGCATCGCGATCCCGTTCTACCTCGCCCATCCCCGCCTGATGAAGCTCGAGAAGAAGATGATGCTCGACGTCGAGGGCGCCTCGTGGTCCGAGTGCATGGCCATTCTTCGCCACGAGGCGGGGCACGCCGTGCAGCACGGCTACCAGCTGCAGCGCCGCCGGCGCTGGCAGCAGCTGTTCGGTCCGTCGTCGCAGCACTACCCGCGCTACTACCGGCCCAATCCGGCCAGCCGCAATTATGTCCAGCACCTTCGGCTCTGGTACGCGCAGAGCCATCCGGACGAGGACTTCGCCGAGACCTTCGCGGTGTGGCTGCGGCCGCGCTCGAACTGGCGGACGCGCTATGCCGGCTGGCCCGCGCTGAAGAAGCTCGAATATGTCGACGAGCTGATGGGCGAGATCGCCGGCAAGCGGCCGCTGCTCCCGACGCGCGAGCGGGTCGATCCGCTGCATACGCTCAAGCAAACGCTCGCCGAGCACTACAGGAAGAAGCAGGCATTCTACGCTTTCACTCCGCCGAAGACCTACGACCGCGATCTCTCCAAGCTGTTCTCCGCCGATCCGCGGCATTATCGGCGTCCGCCGGCCGCGGCCTTCATCAGGCGGCACCGCGCCCAGATCAGGCAGCTGGTGGCGCGGTGGACCGGCGAGAACCAGTTGACGCTCGATGCCGTGCTCGATGATATGATCTCGCGCTGCCGCGAGCTCAATCTGCGTGCCGTCGGCCCCGAGCAGAAGCTCGTGACAAACTTCACCATTTTGCTGACCGCCAAGACCATGCACGCGCTGTTCGGCCCGTCGCGCCGGAAATGGATCGCGCTATGAAACAGCTTCGCATTCTGGTGCTGATGCACCCGGATTGTGTGCCGCCCGACTCCAGCGATGGATACAGCGCGCGGGAGATCAACGAGTGGAAGACGGAATACGACGTCGTCAGCACCCTGCGCGCGGCCGGCCATGAGGTTCGTCCGCTCGGCGTGCAGGAGGAAATCAAGCCGGTGCGCGATGAGATCGAGGGCTTCAAACCGCACGTCGTGTTCACGCTGCTGGAGGAGTTTCACTACGACGTCGTGTACGACCAGCACATCGCAAGCTATCTCGAGCTGATGAAGATCGCCTATACCGGGTGCAACCCGCGCGGCCTGATCCTGGCGCGCGGCAAGGATCTGTCCAAGACGCTGGTGCACCATCGCCGGATTCCGGTGCCGGCCTTCGCGGTGTTTCCGATGCGCCGCAAGGTCAAGCGGCCGCCGCGTCTCGAGCTGCCGCTGATCGTCAAGAGCCTGAGCAGCGATGGATCGCTCGGCATCTCGCAGGCGTCGATCGTCGATACCGACGAGAAGCTCGCCGAGCGCGTCGCCTTCATCCATGAGCGGATCGGAACGGCCGCGATCGCCGAGCAGTTCATCGAGGGACGCGAGCTCTATGTCGGCGTGCTCGGCAACAACCGGCTGCGGGTGCTGCCGGTGTGGGAGCTGAAATTCGGCAGCATGGGCGGCCCCGCTGCGCGCCAGATCGCCACCGAAAAGGTCAAGCACGATACCAGCTATCAGGAGCGAGTCGGGATTGTCGACGGCCCGGCCGAGGATCTCACGCCGGAGCTATCCGCCCATATTCAACGGCTGGCGAAGCGCATCTACCGGACGCTGGGGCTCGATGGCTATGCGCGCATCGACTTCCGCCTGTCGACCAATGGCGTTCCGTATTTCATCGAAGCCAATCCCAATCCCGAAATCGCCAAGAGCCAGGAGTTCGCGACGGCCGCCGGGCATGACGGACTGGACTATCCGGATCTCCTGCAGCGCATCGTGACGCTCGGAATAAGCCGCGCCAAGGCCGGCGCATCGCTGGGCTGACCCGAGGCCGCTAAAGGCTGCGCTGCATCGGATGGCGTCGCGCATCTTTGGGGATGAACATCGCAAACGTTTCCCTAACGCGCGCGGCCGGCGTCACGTTGCCGGCGGCCGCGGACACAGGGGCTGCCGCCGGATGAAACGCGTCCGGTTCCGGCCAGCGCCGTGCAAGGACTTCGTTTACCGAAACCGGCATCGAGAGCCCATCACTGCGGCAGCTGTCGTAGACGTACAAACCGGCAAGAAAAATCGATACGACAACAAGGATCGTCCTGGAAATCGGCATTGTGCTTGCGCCTTCTTGATTGAGGCGGACAATGCCCGGCGACGGTGAACCGCGCGTTTAGCGCTCCGGTCGATCGGCCGATACGGTTCCCAACTCATGAACAGAGGCTTGCGTAAACGGCCCGCTTACCAATGCCTTCAAGGTTGCGGCAACCAGCTTTCCTCACCGGCGGGAAAGAAGTCTCTGGCATTGAGAGACCAACAACAAGACTGAGGAGGCACCATGTTCGTCGCCATTCGAGTCATGATCCTGATCGCCAGTGCATATGCCGGTTCGGCCGTTGCAGAGATGCAGTTTGCGCCGCTGCCGAGCCTTGCGGCGTCGTCCGCGCCGTAACGCCGGCAAGCGAGGCGGCGCGCTCTACGCCGGATTGGGCGCCGCCGCACCGACCCCGATCGCGCGGGCCGCGTTTTCCGTCATCCTCGTCGCCGTCAAGCGCAGGAAATACAGCGACAGTCCCGGGTTGCGCTCGCACAGCTTCCTCAGTGCGCTGTCGCTGATCCAGAGCAGATCTACATCGGTCGCGGCTTGAGCGGTTTGCGTGCGGCGGCGCTCGAGCGAAAACAGCCCGATCTCGCCGAACAGTTCACCCGCCGATACCCCGCGATCGATCTCGGGAAACCTGACCTCGCCGGACACGACCATGTACAGCAGGTCGGCGTCGTCGCCCTTCCTGAAGATCGTTTCTCCCGCCTTGAGATGCTTCGGCTGCATGAACGGCTGCAGCCAGTTCGGAGAAAGGTCCGTCGCTGCAGCACGCTTCGCTTTCCGAAGCAGCCGAACCATCTGGAACAGCAACACCACGTTCAGCGGCAGCAGAATGATATGCAGGATGAGCACCGGGTAGATCCGGTCGCCCAATCCATAGCTGATGAATGCCAAATTGCTAAATATCGCGACAGCGCGCAGGCTCAACATCGTACTCATGCAGAACGTCAGCAACACAAGCGCCGACGCCAGATAACCCAAACCATCGATCAACGTCATGACAACGCCCACTGGGAAATGAAAATTGCAAGCAAACCGATCTCAAAACGACCGGCAACATACACCAGTGCGCTCAGTTTCCTGAGCGGAAATGTGGCCGGCCCACGCTTGCGGCAGTGCACGCGTCGTGACGCGACCTCAGCTCGACGAGCGCACCCGCGAGGCCACGTGAATGGCGCGGGTCTTGCCGGATTTCGTTTTGGCGGCGACGACGGTCGGGCGCGCCTTGCCGAGCCGGGCCGCGCCCGGCGAGCTCTTCCCGAGCAGCAGCGCGAGCCGCTTGCGCGCGCGGCCGGCGACCGACCTTGCCGCCTCTCGCGCGGCCTCGGCCTTGCGGATGATCGTCGTCACCGCGGACGCCGGCGACGCCGCGACGAAGGCGACATCCTTCGCCTTCGAGAGGCCGCCTATGCCTTCGCACGGCGCTTCGCCCGGCAAGTCGATGCGGATGGCGAGCGTCTCGGCATGCTCGACCCAGTCCTCCGCCTTGGTGCCGGTGATGATCCGGACATAGTCGCGGGTCTCGCGCGGCAGCTCGCTCTGCCGGGCGAGCCATTTCTGGACGCGGCCGCTGCCGGCATTGTAGGCGGCCGCCGCCAGGCCGAGATTGCCGAAATCGTCGCGCAGCTTGCGCAGCAGTCTTGCGGATGCGGGCAACGCCTGCAGCGGATCGAAGGGATCGTCGAGCCCGACTTCGGCCGCCGTCTCCGGCATGAACTGCGCAACGCCCTGCGCACCGGCATGGCTGATCTCGTTCGAGCGAAAGCGGCTCTCCTGCCAGATCAGCCGCGCAAAGAACGCAACGGGGATTTCGCTCGCCTGCGCCGCGTCCTTCAGGCTATGGCAGAACTTGTCGATCGCGGACAGCTGTGACTCGGCCGCGGCATCGCTCGGCTGTGCCGCAGGCGCGGGCGTCCTGTCCGCGTCCGTCGCAGCGGGTGCCTCGCTGGCATCAGCGCTTTCGATAAAGCGCGCGGCAAACGGAACGGCGTCGGATGTCGCGTCGCGCGAGAATGTCGGGGCTTGGGTTGAGGCATTGACCGAGCCGGGCGAACGATCGAAATCGAGCATCAAGACAAGAAACGCGGCAAGCGCCGCGACGACAAATCGCATTTGCCTCCAGAGACCTTAATTGTGATGGGAGTTGCGCGCAAATGCACTTCGGATCACGACTTTTTAGCGGGTCGATTGCGGCGAAGCCGCGAAATCAGCTGTTCCGCCGCGGAACTTCGCCGCTGTTCGCATTGGAACTTCGACGCTTTCCGTAGCTTTACGGAAGATGATCACGGTGGGATGCACGATGTTCCGATCGTTTTCCGTTGCACGTTTTGCGATTGCACTTTTGCTCGTGTCGGCCGCGCCGGCGGTGGGCGCGGGTCTCGATGCGGCCGCGATCAACGACGTGGCCGCGCCGCCGGCAAAATTGCCGGACCGTCATCAGCTCAGCGCCTTCATTGCCAGGCTCGAGATCCTGCTCGACCGCGCGCATTTTTCTCCCGGCGAGATCGACGGCAAGCTGGGCGACAACGCGCAGAAGGCACTCAGGGCGTTTGCCGAGGCGAATGGATTGTCCTTCGACAAGACGGTGACGCCGGAGCTCTGGAGCGGGCTCACAGCCGCCAGCGAGGGGCCTGCGATCGTCAGCTACACGATCGTCGACGCCGACGTGAAGGGGCCGTTCGCGAAGAGGATCCCCGCGAAGATGGAGAGCATGAAGAGCTTGCCGGCGCTGGGCTACACCAGTCCACGCGAAGCGCTCGCCGAAAAATTCCACATGAGCGAGGCGCTGCTTCAGGCGCTCAATCCGGGACAGACGTTCGACAAGGCCGGCGAGACCATTGCGGTTGCGAACGTCGCCGATGCCGGAAAACCGCCGCAAGTCGCGCGCGTCGAGGTCGACAAGACGCGGCAGGCGCTCAGCACGTTCGATGCAGCAGGCAAGCTGCTCGGCTTCTATCCTGCGACGGTCGGCAGCGCGGAGAAGCCGACGCCGAGCGGAACGCTGAAGGTGACAGCGATCAACAAGAACCCGACCTATCGCTACAATCCGGAATACGCGTTCAAGGGCGTCAGATCGAAGACGCCGTTCACGATCAGGCCCGGTCCGAACAACCCGGTCGGTGTGGTCTGGATCAACCTCTCGGGCGAAGGCTATGGCATTCACGGCACGCCCGATCCCGGCAAGGTCTCCAAGGCGGAGTCCCACGGCTGCGTCCGGCTCACCAACTGGGACGCGCAGCGCGTCGCGGCCGGTGTCGCGAAGGGCACGCTGGTTGCGTTCATCGATAGCGCGACAAGCTCAGCAACGGCGACGCGCTGACCTTGACGCAACATCGTTCACAGATCAGCAACCGACAGAAATGTTGGCGCGCTCGGCCGCGGGCCGGACGCCCGCGCGCTCGGGAGATGATGCGCAGCCGGCGAGCGAAGCGGCTCCGCTTTCCAAGCCTAGCGCAGGATTCGCTGGTATGCCAATGTCGCGTCGTGCCAAACCCGCAGGAGGTCAGCATGCGAACGATCATAACGAACATAGTGGGAGCACTCTGCGCCATCGCGATGGTCGCGAGCGCACACGCAGCGGTCAAGGAAGAGCCGGTCACCTATACCGACGGCGAGACCACGATGAAGGGCTTCGTCGTCTATGACGACGCGACCCAGGCCAAGCGGCCCGGCATCGTCATGGTGCACGAATGGTGGGGCATCACCCCGCATATCCATAACGAGGCGCGGAAGTTCGCGGAGCAGGGCTACGTGGCCTTCATCGCGGATATGTACGGCGACGCCAAGACTGCCGACAACCCGAAGGATGCCGGCGCGCTCTCGGGCTCGGTGATGAAGAACCCGAAGGTGATGGAGCAGCGCTTCAATGCCGCGCGCGAGCAACTCGCCAAGCAGGCCTCGGTCAATCCGCAGCGGATCGGCGCCGTCGGTTACTGCTTCGGCGGCGCGGTGGTGCTGAACATGGCGCGCACTGGCGCCGATCTTGCCGCCGTCGCGGGCTTCCACGCATCGCTCGGTCTCAACACGCCCGCACCGGCGCCGGGCACCGTCAAGGCGAAAATCCTGATCCTGAACGGCGCCGACGACCCGTTCGTGAAGCGCGAGCAGTATGATGCGCTGAAGAAGGATTTCGACACGGCGAAGGCCGATTACCGGATCGTCGAGTATCCCGGTGCGGTGCACGCATTCACCAACCCCGAAGCCACCGAGCTCGGCAAGAAGTTCAATTTGCCGCTCAGATACGATGCCAAGGCCGATCAGGAATCCAAGGCCGAAGCCGCCAAGCTGTTTGCCGCCAACCTCAAGAAATAAGCAAAAGGGCCACCCAAAACGGTGGCCCTTTTCATTCGTGGCTGCTTTGGCCGCGGAAGTGGCATGCGGCCTCGCTGGCGCGGCCGCGCCTTGAAGCCATGCGGAAGACGCAGCCGGCCGCGCGGATGCCAGCCGTCTCGCACGGTTGCCACGGGGCTCTCCCCGGCCGATGATGCGCAAAACGGATCAGAACAATCGAGAGAGAGCGAATGCGCGGGCGTCGTGTGCTGATGGAATCGTTCGTGTCGCACGGCGTGCGTCATATCTTCGGCAATCCCGGCACGACCGAAACGCCGCTGCTCGATAGCCTGCCGGCATTTCCGCAACTCGAATACATCATGGCGCTGCATGAAGGTGTCGCGGTCAGCGCCGCCAGCTTCTACGCGCAGGCGTCGGGGCGGGTCACCGTCGCCAACCTGCACGTCGCTCCAGGCCTCGGCAACGGTATCGGCTCGCTGTACGGCGCGCTGAAGGCGGGTTCGCCCGTGGTCGTGACGGCCGGCCAGCAGGATACGCGAATGCGGCTGAAGAATCCGCTGCTCGGCCATGACCTCGTCGCGATGGCGGCGCCGGTGACCAAGTGGAGCGTGCAGATCGAGCGCGCCGACGAGATCGCGCCGATCATGCGCCGCGCGTTCAAGGTGGCGACCGATGCGCCGCAGGGGCCGGTGTTCGTGTCGCTGCCGATCGACGTCATGGAACAGGAGACCGCGGTCGATGCTCTGGCGCCGGACAATTTGTGGCGCTCGACGCGCCCCGATCCGGCCGGCATCGAAGCGCTTGTCGCGCTGCTTCTGAAGTCGAAGAAGCCGGCCATCATCGCCGGCGACGACGGGGCACGATCGGGCGGCGAGCAGGCGCTGGTGGCGCTCACGGAAGCGATCGGCGCCACCGTGTGGTTCGAGGGGCTGCGCCATCACGCGCCGTTCCCGACCAGCCATCCGAGCTATCGCCAGTCGCTTCCGGGCGACGCAAGGCAGGTGCGCAAGGCGCTCGGCGATATCGATCTCGTGCTGCTGATCGGCGGTCCGTTCTTTGAGGACATCTGGTTTGCGCCTGGTGGCCACATCCCTGACGGTGCGTCCCTGCTGCAGATCGAAGCCTCGGCCGAGCGTCTCGCGCTCAACAACCGGCTCGATGCCGGCATCGTCGGCGACATCGCCGTCAGCGTCAGTGCATTGTCGGAAGCGGTACGTGCAAAGGCGGGCGCCGACTTCAGGCAGGCCGCGCAGAACCGCAATGCCGCGCTGGCCGAACTGCAGGCGAAGGAGAAGGAGGCCTATCGCGCGCGCGTCGAGAAAAGCTGGGACCGCCAGCCGACCGCGATGCCGCGCCTCACCGCGGAATTGCGTCGCGGCCTGCCCGATGATGTCGTCATCGTCGATGAAAGCATCACGGCGAGCCTCGATCTCGCGCGCGCCTTCGACTATCGCGGCTTCGGCGATTATTTCGGCGGCCGCGGCGGCGGCATCGGCCAGGGCCTCGCCGGGGCGATCGGCGTCAAGGTCGCGATGCCGGATCGTCCGGTGGTCGCGATCTCCGGCGACGGCTCGGCGATGTACGCGATCCAGGCGCTGTGGACCGCCGCGCACCACAAGCTTGCGATCGTGTTCGTGGTGCTGGCGAACCGCGAGTATCGCATCCTCAAGCACAATGTGGACGTCTGGCGGCAGAACTTCGAAGCCGGCACCCAGCATCCCTATCAGAACATGGATATCACCGGCCCCGCGCTCGACTTCGTGCATCTCGCGGCCGGCATGGGCGTCGAGGCGGTCAGGGTCGAGAAGGCCGACGACATTGCCGGTGCCGTCGCAAAGGCTGTCGCGGCGCAGCGGCCGTACCTCGTCGAGATCGCAATCGAAGGCAAGCGCTAGAGCATGATCCGGAAAAGTGCGAAGCGGTTTTCCGACAAGATCATGTTCAAACAGGGAGCAAAGAGCGCGATGACGATTCGATTCGATCGCGTCGCGCTTTAGAGGAGTTTCTCATGGCAGGCATTCTGGACGGCAAGGCTGCATTGGTGACGGGCGGCGGCTCCGGCATCGGCCGGGCGACGGCGATCGCCATGGCGCGTGAAGGCGCGCGCGTGGCGGTGTCGGACCTCTCGAAGGACGGCATCGAGGAGACGGTCGCGCTGATCAATGCCGCCGGCGGCCAGTCGATCGCGATCCAGGGCGACGTCACCGACGAGGCCGAGGTCGCGAACATGGTGGCCCGCACGGTTTCGGCGTTCGGGCGCATCGATTGTGCGTTCAACAATGCCGGCGTTGCCGGGCGCTCCGTCGGGCCGCCCGGCCAGCGCATTCATGAACTCACCCAGGCCTCGGTGGCCAAGATGTTCTCGGTGAATCTGATGGGCGTGTTCCTGTGCCTGAAATACGAGGTCGCGCAAATGCTCAAACAGGGCGGTGGCGGCGCCATCGTCAACACGGCCTCGATCGCAGGCCTGGTCGGCCTCGCGACGTCCGGCCACTATGTCGCGACCAAGCACGGTGTCGTCGGGCTGACCAAGTCCGCCGCGATCGAATATGCCCAGGACGGCATCCGCGTGAATTGCGTCAATCCCGGATACATCAAGACGCCGATGACCAAGGAGACGATGGACGAACGCTATGACGAGATCATCGCCAAGGTGCCGGTCCGTCGCCTCGGCGTGCCCGAGGAAATCGCCGAAGCCGTGGTCTGGATGTGCTCGGACAAGGCGTCGTTCATGACCGGCGCATCGCACGTGGTCGACGGCGGCTATAGCGCCGCCTGATCTTCCGAAGGGCCTAGGTCCCACGTCTTGTCTGTGAAAGGCCAGCTTCCCTTAGGGTGAACCGGCCCTCGAGCTCGCCCTTTGCAGCAAACGGACATCGCGGCAGCGCGGAATGACGTCAAAGCTTGATCCAAGCGGACCCTGGCTGGCTTGCGCCAACCAGCCGTGCGTATCGATGGGTTGATCCGCTTCCAACACTAACGTAGTCGTTCGCGATGAGCGAACGCACGGCCGGCGCCAAGGCCGCAGCCCTTCCGGATACGAAAGCCATCCTGCTCGGGGTCGCATGCGGCCTCGGTGCGGCGCTGTGCTGGGCGCTCGGCTTCGTGGCGACCCGACACGGCCTGAAGGTCGGTTTCACACCGGTCGACCTGCTGATGCATCGCTTCCTGTGGTCGGGCATCGTCTTCCTGCCGCTCGTTGTGCGCGCCGGCCTCCGCGATCTCTGCGGCATCGGCTGGGGCCGCGGCATGGCGCTGATGCTGCTGGGCGGGCCGGTGATGTCGCTGATCAGCTATGCCGGCTTCATGTTCGTGCCGCTGGGGCATGGCAGCGTGATCCAGCCGTCCTGCGCGACGCTGGGTGGATTGTTTCTCGCGGTCGTCTTGCTGAAGGAAGCGGTCTCGCTCTCGCGGGCAGCCGGCGCTGTCGTCGTCGTCGTCGGCCTTGCCGTGATCGGCAGCGAGTCGATCGGCCATATGGGGCCGAGCGCCGTGATCGGCGATTTGATCTTCGTTGCGACCGGCTTGATGTTCGCAGGCTTCGCCACGCTGGTGCGCTATTGGCGTGTCTCGGCGTTCTCCGTGGCCAGCGTCATCAGCGTGCTGTCGCTCTCGCTGTTTCCGCTGTACGCCGCCTCGGGTGGGCTCGCTCGCGATGCGGCCATCGGCCTGCATGAAAACGCGCTGCAGGCCATCGCCCAGGGCATCCTGGCCGGGCCCGCGGCGATGTATCTGTTCGCGGTGTCGATCCAGCGCCTCGGCGTTGCCCGCGCAGCCGTATTTCCTGCGACCGTGCCGGTGCTGACCCTGCTGTTGGGATGGCTCCTGATCGGCGAGCCACCGACCACGCTGCAGGCGGCCGGATTGGCCGCCGTGTTGGTCGGATTCTATCTCGCGCAGCGGCAGCGCTAGACGGCTTTGCCGACGTCCTGATGGCGCGCGGTCGCGGCGACGATTGACAAGCAAGCGAGGGATCGCGGATGGTGCGGCTCTCCGCCGTGTCGCAATGAGACGCCGATGCAGGTTCAACGTTTGGCGCTGCCGATGCTTGCAGGGCTCGTGCTTGCAGCTTCGGCTTTGTCGGGCGCAGCCCAGGCGCAAGGCGCCGCCGAGCCGGTACCGCAGACCTCGCAGTGGCAGACCTGGCAGTGGCAGACCTCGACGCCGGAAGAGCAGGGGATGGATTCCGCCGCGCTGGCGCGGCTCGTCAATGACGGCGCGGCCCACAGTCTCGATAGCCTCCTGATCGCGCGGCACGGCCGGATCGTGCTCGACGCCTATTATGCGCCCTACACGCCGGAGATCCCGCATCTGTTCAATTCCGTCACCAAGGCGGTGACCGGCACGCTGGTCGCGATGCTGCTCAGGGATGGCGTGCTCGACAACCTCGACCATCGCATGGTGGATTTCTTCGGCGATCGCAGCATCGCCAATCTCGACGACCGCAAGCGGGCGATCACGGTCCAGACCATGCTGGACATGACCTCGGGAATGGCCTGGACCGAAGGCGTTGAGGGTGGCCGACCGGACTCGCTGATCGAGTGGGGGCGCAGCCCTGATGCGATCCAGTTCATCCTCGACCGCCCGATGGCGAAGGCGCCGGGCGAGGCGTTTGATTATAACACCGGCAATGCGCAGCTGTTGGCTGCGATCATCAACAAGCTCACCGGCATGAGCGCGCGGGACTACGCGGTGACCAAACTGTTTCGCCCGCTCGGGATAGCCGCGCCGTACTGGCACAGCATCGGTCCCGGACTGACGCAGGGCGGCGGCGGGCTTCAGCTCGCGCCGCGCGACGCGGCCAGGATCGGTCTGCTCTATCTGCATGACGGTGAATGGGACGGGCAGCGCTTGCTGCCGACCGGCTGGGTCGACCGCATCAGGCATGCGACGACGGAGATGCACGCCTCGTTCGACTCATCGTTGCGCTACGCCAATTTCTTCTGGGTCATGCCGCAGCGGCAGGTTGTCATGGCGGTCGGCGACCGCTGCCAGCTCCTCATGCTGTTTCCCGCGCTCGACATCGTCACCGTCGTGACCGCGCGCGACTATTGCTCGTTCGGCAGAATGGCCGACGAGATTTCGGGCGCGGTCAAATCCGACACGGCGCTGCCGGTGAACTCCGTCGGCGGCAATCAGCTCGCGGGCGCGTTGCGCGATATCGCAACCGAGAAGCTGTCGACGGTTGGTGCCGTGCCCGAGACGGCCGCCGCCATCTCCGGCAAGACCTGGCGCTTCCCGGCCAATGGCTTCAATTTGCGGGCACTGACGCTGCATCTGACGGATCAGCCCGCGCACTACGAACTCGAAACGGCGACGCCGGATTCGGCGAGGCCGGTGACGACACTGGCGGGACCGATCGGGCTCGACGGTGCCTACCGTCTCGGTCAACCGACGGCGCTCGGCGTGATGGCGCTGAAAGGGACGTGGCAGGACAACCAGACATTCGCGATCGATCTGCGTCTGGTCGGCGGCGATACCGACCGCCGATGGCTGCTGTCGTTCGATGGCGGCAAGGCCCGGCTCAGCGGCAAGGATCGCTTCGGCCGCGACGTTAAGGCCGACGCTGAAGCGCCGGGCGCGCAATAGCTCGAGCGCGGGCCGCGTCCCTGTCCATTTCGGGCACGTGAAGCTCGGCTTCCTTCGCGTCGTCCCGGCGAAGGCCGGGACCCATACGCCGCGGCGGACGTTGTAGCTGGGACTGGTCGTGCAATAGTGCAGAAGGCGTCGTGCCCGCGCAGCGACCTTGGCGGCATGATCGCAGGAAATCACGACCGGCGTACGCCAACACGCACACCGGCCATGGCAGACGGCCGCGCGAATCGACAATGCTAAGGAAACTATGCGCCCGAGGCTCTCAGCGCGGCGGCGACCTTATTGGTCCACCTTCGGCGTCTTGCCCGCAATGTCGAGGCCGAACCGGAGCGCGCGCTCCTGGCGCTCTTCCGTCAGCAGCTTCAATTCCCGTTCCAGCGACCGCGCCACCTCGTCCTGGGTTTCCTTGGAGCGGCGACGGGAGTCGCCTTGCGGTTTGGCCGGTTCGGCAGTCACGGGAGAAGCCCTTGTCATCACAGTGTCACAGGCCCTGATCGCACGGCGGGAGTCGGGGCGACAATCAAAAAGAATTCAGTGGGTGCATCTTTGGAAGGTTTGCTGTGCGTCTGATTCAAATTTGGGCAGAAAATTCTCTTAAGTGTTGCCTCGAATGGAGCCGGACCCCTTCGGCCCGCCGTCTCATCAATTCGGATAAGAGAGCCCGGTTCCGACGAAATCATTTCCGGATTCGCACGAAGGCGTCCTGAAACCGACAAGGTCTAACCTTAGTAGCGTTGTGAAGGACGGCTGCCTGGTGAGACGCTGAGGACTGCGGTGGTGAGATTCACGACCTGGGTCGAGAGGTCAGTCGGTCCTCCTGAGACGTTGGGGATGATCCCGGAAATGAAGAAGTTGAATGCTGTGCCTTATGTCTGGGCGGCCGCGCTGATTGCGGTCGCGATCTGGGGCGTGAGCGGCACCCCGCAGACGGCACACACCTCTGCCAGCACCCATCTGGCCCGGGTGCGCTAGAGCTTCGGCCGCAGCGAGCGCTGCATATCCATCGTGTAGGTGTAGCGCCCCTCGGGGTGCGTGGTGATGGTGACCTCGAACAGTTCCTCGCGCTGGCCGTAGTAGCGGCGTACCACGGTGAGTGCCGGCGAGCCGGTCTTGACGCCGAGCGCCCTGGCGATCGGCGCCGGCATGCCCCGCACGAAGATTTCCATCTGCGCGCGCTCGGTGACCTGGCCGTACATCCTGGCAATCTGCTCATGCACCGGGGTGCGGCCGTGGTCGGGCCGGGTCACGACATCGGCGAACCTGCGCAGCACGTAGATCTCGGCCCAGCCGAGCGGGGCTGCGAACTGGTCGGAGCGGCGCACCGCCTCGATCAGGAACCAGCTCTTGCCGGGCTCGCATTTCAAGAGCCCGGCCAGCTTGCGGTCGGCGACGATGTCGCTGCTCGCAACGACCTCGCGGTAGGTTTCGTTGGAATAACGCAGCCACTCGCCGAGCGACTTGACGCTGTGGGTGAACAGCACCGGCGGCTCGGATGCGATCACCACCGAGCCGAGGCCGGCGCGGCGCACGATCAGGCCCTGGTCGATCAGGATGCGCAGCGCCTCGCGCACGGTCTGCCGGCTGGCCTGATAGCTCGCCATCAGCTCGGTCTCGGTCGGCAGCAGATTGCCGACCGCGTAGGTGCCGAGCCGGATGTCCTTCTGCAGTCCGGTGGCGATGTCGCGGTAGCGGGACGATCGCGCTCGGTCCGGTTGTTCAGACATGGCGGATCACTGGTATGCCGTATGGCAGGCGACCGGATGTCCCGATTGCATCGACTGCAGCGCGGCCTCGAACGCGGCGAGCGTCGCCAGCACGTCTGCCTCGAGCACCGGGAACGGCTGCTTGCCTTCGACGGCGTCGGCAAAGGCCGATAGTTCCGCGGTGAGGGTGTCGATTGCCGGATAGCGCGTCGTCGCAGGCGCCTCGCCGGATTTCCGCAGTACCATCGTCTGTTCGTCGAGCACCTCGGCGGATCCCTTCGTTCCGAACACATGCACGCGCCAATAGAACGGTGTTGCGCGAATTGTCGCAAGGGTTGCGCTCACGCCATTCACAAATTCAATCGCCAAGGTTGCAGTGTCGAGCGGCGGCGGTCCGGCCTCGCGCGCACTCAACCGGGCATAGACCTGGCGCGCGGGACCAAGCAGGCTGACGAAGCCGTGGAGCACATGCAGCCCCGCGCCGGTCAGGCCGCCGCCCGGCGATTCCTCGGGCGACAGCCGCCAGCCCTGCGTGATGGTCTGCGAGTTCTCGTTGCTATTGTGGCCCTCGACATGCAGGATGGTGCCGAGCTCGCTGCTGGCTGTGATCGCGCGCAGCGCCTGCATCGACGGCCAGAACCGGCGGTTATGCCCGACCGCGAGCACCACGCCGGCGCTGCGGCACGCTGCGAACATCTCCGCGGCATCGGCGCGCCGAAGCGCCAGCGGCTTCTCGCAAAACACCTGCTTACCGGCGCTGGCTGCCGCGATCACCTGGCCCTTGTGCAGCGAATGCGGCGTCGCCAGCAGCACGGCATCGATGCGAGCGTCGGCGAGGACATCGTCCAGGCTCGCCGCGACGGAGAGGCCGTGCGCCTCGCAAAAGCTGGCGGCGCCGTTGGCGTCGGGTTCCACCGCGCGGACGATCCTGAGCCGCGGCTCGTTGCGCGCGGCCCCGACCAGTGCGCGGCCCCATCGACCGAGGCCCGCGATCGCACAGTTGATCATGACTGTCCCTCACCGTGGCCGCGGCCGGCCCGGATCGCCTCGATGACCGCGGCGCTGTCGTTGTCTGGCCCTTGAAGCGCGATCGCCGCGCGCAGCAGTTCGGCCTGCACCGAGGTCAGCGGCAAGGGCAGGCCGTGCCGACCGGCCTCCTGCAGGATCAGCTCGGCATCCTTCAAGGTCTGCGCGATATGCGATTGCGGCGAGAAATCCCGCGCCAGCATCTTCGGCCCCTTGCTGTCCATCACCTTGGAATATGCCGCCGATTGCCGCGCGGTCGCAAGGAACGCCGCGCCGTCGAGGCCGAGGCTTTCGGCAAAGGCGATGCCCTCGGCCAGCGCGGCGCGGTTGTTCTGCAGGATCAGGTTGATGGCGAGCTTGGTGCGGCTGGCATTGCCGATCGCGCCGACATTGATCCGCTGCGGGCAGAGGATATCGAGCGTCGCCGCGGCGGCGTCGATGATGTCGGCATCGCCGGCGACCAGCGCGGTAGCCGTGCCCGCACGGACCTCGGCGCTGGTCCCCGAGATCGGCGCTTCGATGAAGGCGAGGCGCGAGCGGGAGGCGAATTCGGCGATTGCCGCGATCTCGCCCGGCGCGCAGGTGGTGGTGCAGATGATGCGCGGCGGCGCCGTCGCGTTGGCGAGCTCCGGCAGCAATCCCTTGACCTGGGCCGCGTCATCCACCGCGATGACGATGGTCCGGCAGCGCGCTGCCACGTCGGCGGCAAAAGCCGCGAACTCGGCGCCGCTGGCTCGCAGGCCATCTGTCTTCGCGGCGTCGATGTCGAAGCCGATCACCCCGATGCCGGCGTCGATCAGCCGCGCGGAGAGCGCCGATCCCATCAGCCCCAGGCCAATCATGCCAACGGGTGTCTCGCGAGCCATGATGCGACGCCGCCTCGCTTTATTGCGGCTGGATGCCGGCCGCCTTGACCTCCGCCGACCAGCGCACGACCTCGCTCCTGACGAAGGCGCCGAACTCGGCGGGCGCGAGCGGCGCCACCATCACGCCGACATCGGCGAGCTTCTTCCTCGTCTCCGGCATCGCGAGGTACTTCGCACACTCGGCGTAGAGTTTGCTGACCACGGGTTCCGGCGTGCCGGCGGGCGCGAACAGGCCGTACCAGATCGTGGCCTCGAAGCCCGGCATCGCTTCCGCGAGCGCGGGCAGGCCGGGCGTCAGCTCGTTGCGGGTCGCCGACGTCACGGCGATGCCGCGCAAGGTGCCGCCCTGCATCTGCGGGATCGCGACCGAGAAGTCGCCGAAGGTGAGATCGATCACCCCCGCCATCACGTCGGTCATCGCCTGCGGGACGCCGCGATACGACGCCGCGACCAGCGACAGGCCGCCGCGCGATTGCAGCTGGGCGATCGAGATCTGCGATGCGCCGGAACCGTAGCCCGCGGTCAGGTTGGGATTGGCCTTGGCGTAGCTGAGGAACTGCGGCAGGTCCCTGGCCGCGAGCTTGGGATTGACCAGCAGCACCATCGCCGTGGTGGTGGTGCGGATGACAGGTGCGAAATCCTTCACCGGGTCGTAGGGCAGGCTCTTCAGCGTCGCGACGTTGCTGGCATGGGTGGTGTTGGTGCCCATCAACAGCGTGTAGCCGTCGGGCGCGCTGCGGGCGACCTCCTGGGCGCCGATGCTGCCGAGCGCGCCGGCGCGGTTCTCGATCAGCACGGTCTGGCCGAACGCGTCCTGCAGATGCTGGCCGACCAGCCGCGCGACATTGTCGGGACCGGCGCCGGCCGGGAATGGCACGATGATCTTGAGCGGCCGTTGCGGGAAATCGTCCGCGGCGAAAGCCGGCAGGATGGAAAGCGTCGCAAGCAGGACGACGAGCAGCCCCAGCCGTAACTTCATCCCGGTCCCCTCGTGTCTGCTTTTGCAAATTTATACGGACAAATACCTTAGAAAGGCAAGCGCCAGGCCTGCTGGAATGTTGAGGTGCGTCATATTTATCCGTATAAATAGCCCATTCAGGGGAGCCAGACGACGATGGTGGACATCAGCGATCTCCATGCGCGCGGACTGCGCCGGCGCCAGAAGATGTTCGGCGAGGGCGATGTCGCCAAGCGGATGGCCGCTGCGGGCGATTTCGGCACGCCGCTGCAGGACATCATCAATGCCTATGTCTACGGCGACGTCTGGGAGCGCAGCGGGCTGTCCGACCAGATCCGCAGCCTCGTGATGCTCGGCATCACCGCGGCGAGCAGCAAGCCGGCCGAGTTCCGCGTGCATGCCAAGGGCGCGCTGGCCAATGGCTGCACCGCCGCGCAGGTGCAGGACGTGCTGCTGCTGGTCGCGATGTATTGCGGCATTCCGGCCGCGATCGAGACCAGCAAGATCGCAGCCGAGGTGTTCGGCGAGGCGCCGCCGGAGGGGTAGGGCACGGGCCCTTGCCGTGATAGGGACGTTGCCGTCTGCGACCGGCAACAGGATTTGCCCATGTCCGCCTTCCCGACCTCGACCACCGTGCTCGATTCCGTATTGTTTCGCGATGCCTTCGGCACGCGCGAGATGCGCGAGGTGTTTTCCGACCTGCGGCTGATCGAGCGCTATGCCGAGGTCGAGGTCGCGCTGGCGAAGGCCGAAGCGCGCTGCGGTGTGATTCCCGCTGAAGCCGCCGCGGAGATCGCAAAACGTACCGATGTTGCCGCGCTCGATTTCGATCTGCTGCGGCAGGAGACCGACGTCGTCGGCTACCCGATCCTGCCGCTGGTGCATCAGATGGCCAAGCAGTGCGGCGAGGCCGGCCGCTACGTCCATTGGGGCGCGACCACGCAGGACGTCATGGACACCGCCGTGGTGCTGCAACTGCGCGACGGATTGAAGATCATCGAGGACGACATCGCTGCGCTGCGCGGCATCCTCGCCGATCTCTCGAAAAAATACCGCGACACGCCGATGGCCGGCCGCACCCATCTGCAGCAGGCGCTGCCGGTGACGTTCGGCTACAAGATCGCGATCTGGCTCGCCGCGTTCGATCGCCACGCCGCGCGGCTTGCGGAGCTGAAGCCGCGCGTGCTGGTCGGCCAGTTCGCCGGCGCCGCCGGCACGCTGGCCTCGCTCGGCGACAAGGGATTCGAGGTTCAGCGGGCGCTGTGCGAGGAACTCGGGCTCGGCGTGCCCGTCGCGACCTGGCATGTCGCGCGCGACGGTCTGGCCGAAGCGGTGAGTTTCCTCGCGCTGGTCACGGGAACGCTCGGCAAGATCGCGCTCGACATCATGATCATGGCGTCGACCGAGTTCGCCGAGGTCTACGAGCCGTTCGTCAAAGGGCGCGGCGCGTCCTCGACCATGCCGCAAAAGCGCAACCCGATCTCGTCGGAGCTGATGCTCGCCGCCGCCAAGGCGGTGCGCCAGCATGCCGGCCTGATGCTGGATGCGATGGTGCAGGATTTCGAGCGCGCCACCGGCCCGTGGCACGCCGAATGGATGGCGATCCCGGAAAGCTTCGTGCTGACCGCGGGCGCGCTGCACCAGGCGAGGTTCGCGCTTGGCGGTCTGATCGTCGACGAGCAGCGGATGGCCGACAATCTCGACATCAGCCGCGGGCTGATCGTGGCCGAAGCCGTGATGATGGGCCTCGCGCCGTCGATCGGCCGGCAGGAAGCGCATGACGTGGTCTATGACGCCTGCCGCCTCGCCAACGACAAGGGCCTGACGCTGACCGAGGCGCTAGCGGCGGATGATCGCGTTGCCAGCCGGATCGATCGGGCGACGATCGACCGCCTCACCGCGCCGAAAAACTATCTCGGCCTGGCGCCGCAGATGGTCGACCGGGTGCTGGCCTCGGTGAAGCGGTAAAATTCGAGGCAATTGCTCGCCGTCGCGTGATCGGGCGCGGCGGGCAGGAACCTTGCGGATGCGGATCGAATTGGACTACGAATCCCGAGGGTTCCTCAAACGACACGGCGCTTCATGACCGCACATCAACGCAACCTTTCCGCATCGATCGATCCCGTGAAGCTCGACCGGCTCGCCGAAGTCGCGATCAAGGTCGGCCTGCAGCTGCAGCCGGGGCAGGATCTGCTGCTCACGGCGCCCGCCGGAGCGATGCCGCTGGTGCGGCGGGTGGTGGAGCATGCCTACAAGGCCGGTGCGGGTCTCGTGACGCCATTCTTCTCGGACGAGGAGCTCACGCTGGCGCGCTACCGCTACGCCAACGATGCGAGTTTCGATCGCGCCGCAAGCTGGCTCTATGAGGGCATGGCGAAGGCGTTCGGCGCTAACACCGCGCGGCTTGCGATCGTCGGCGACAATCCGATGCTGCTGTCGGGCGAAGACCCGGTCAAGGTGGCGCGCGCCAGCAAGGCCAATTCGATCGCCTACCAGCCGGCACTGGAGAAGATCGTCAATTTCGACACCAACTGGAACATCATCGCCTATCCGAGCACGTCCTGGGCCAAGCAGGTGTTCCCCGACGATGCCGAGGACGTCGCGGTGGCCAGGCTTGCCGATGCGATCTTCTCCGCCTCCCGCGTCGATCAGGATGGCGCCGTCGCCGCCTGGGCACAGCACAATGCGAAGCTCCGCGAGCGCACCGAATGGCTGAACGGCCAGCGCTTCCACGCGCTGAAATATTCCGGACCCGGCATGGACCTCACGATCGGCCTCGCCGACGGTCATGAATGGGAGGGCGGTGCGTCGACTGCCAAGAACGGCATCGTCTGCAATGCCAACATCCCGACCGAGGAAGTCTTCACCACCCCGCACTGCCGCCGCGTCAGCGGCCACGTCGTCAGCTCCAAGCCGCTGTCCTATCAGGGCACGCTGATCGACAATATCTCGGTCAAGTTCGAGGAAGGCCGCATCGTCGAGGCTAAGGCCTCGCGCGGCGAGGAAGTGCTGAAGAAGGTGCTCGACACCGACGAGGGCGCGCGCCGCCTCGGCGAGGTCGCGCTGGTGCCGCATTCCTCACCTATTTCGAAGAGCGGGCTGCTGTTCTTCAACACGCTGTTCGACGAGAACGCCGCCTCGCACATCGCGCTCGGCCAGTGCTACTCGAAATGCTTCGTTAATGGCGACAAGCTGACGCCGCAGCAGATCGCCGAGCAGGGCGGCAACAAGAGCCTGATCCATATCGACTGGATGATCGGCTCCGCCCACACCGATATCGACGGCATCCATGCCGACGGTCGCAGCGTGCCGGTGTTCCGCAAGGGCGAGTGGGCGTAAGGGGGCCGACGCTCTTCACCTCGCCCCGCGTGCGGGGAGAGGTCGGATCGCATCTTCAGATGCGATCCGGGTGAGGGGGCGCCTCCGCGAATGCAGCTGTCACCGAATATGTGGAGAGGCCCCTCACCCCAACCCTCTCCCCGTAAGAACGGGGCGAGGGAGCGCAATCCCGTCGCCGTCGCTACCGACCCAATCTCATCGCGCTCTACTGAAACCTCCGCCCCCGCGCGGCGAGCAGATCGCCGCGCGGCGCGCTGAAGCGGCAGGTCTCGTGCTGCGGCCGGAAACCGAGCCGGCGATAGATCTTCAGCGCGGGAGCGTTGCGGCTCGAGACGTTGAGCCAGCACGGGTGTTCGATCGAGACGTCGTGTGCGGCCAGCACGCGATACACCAGCAGCTGGCCGAGCCCGCGTCCCTGCCGCACCGGATCGACGGCGACCGACTCGATCCACATCGAGTTCCGTTCCGGCTCGGTCAGGCAGAAGCCCGACATCTGTCCATCCTCCGACGCGATCCAGACTTCGCTTTCGGTCAGGACCTGCGCCATCTCCTCCGGCGAGTACAGGCGGAAGGCGGCGTCCGAGGCATAGGCGGCATTGTGGATGCGCGCGACCTCGCCCGCGCAGGCGCTGACGTCGCTGACCTGCTCGATGGTGGCGCGCGCGGCCGCGAGCGTGCGCGCCGGCTGCAGCGGCTCGACGCACTTCATCCCGATCTCGGACTCGACATGAACGAAGCCGAAGGCCGCGACGAAGGCCATTCCGGCCGGCCAGTCGCTGCTCACCAGCGTCTGCACGGTGAGATCGGCATCGGCGTCGATCGCAAGCACCTCGTCGAACAGCGCGAGGCCAATCCGGCGGCGCCGCATCTCGGGCGCCACGACGATCTTGAGGAATCGGGTGTGATGCGCGCCCTGGTCGCGCAACGAGGACTCGGCGAGGCCGACGAGTGCGCCATCGCGCTCGGCAACACGAAAGCCGCGCCCGCCGCGGTTCTGCGGCAGCTTCAGGAACTGGTCCCATTGCGGCAGCGTGACAGGGCCTAGCCGCGGTTCCACCGCGGCTGCCTTTGCGTAAAGTTCGACCACCGCTTCCGCATCAGCCTCTCGAAGCGGCCGGATGGTGATGCCGTCATCCATGAGTCGAGAGTTTACCCGATATCGAGCCGATAGACATCCTTTGCCGTCTTCAAGAACAACGCCGTCTTTTCGGCTTCGCTATATTGTGATGCAAGCCGTTTAAAGGTGTTGAAGATGACCTGGTAGCTGCATTGCCCCTTATCAGGTGGGAAGTTGCTCTCGAACATGCAACGGTCCGGACCGAACGCCTCGATGCAGGTCTCGACATAAGGCCGCCAGGCGGCGGCAAGTTCCTCCGACGAGGGCGGCCTGGGGCGGAGGTGGAAGTCGTAGCCGAGCAGGCACATCGCCAGCCCGCCGAGCTTGACCACGACGTTCGGGCATCTGGCGATCTCCTGGATCGACGCCTTCCAGTCCGGAAAGGTCTCCGCGCGCTTGCCGGCGAAGCGGCCGGTGCCGACCGGGCCGCCGCAATGGTCGAGCACGATCCTGGTATCGGGAAAGGCGCGGGCGAGGTCGGTCAGCTCGCTGATCTGCGGGTGGAACAACCAGGCATCGAAGCTGAGGCCGAGCGGTGCCAGGCAGGCGAACCCCCTACGAAAGGTGGAGTCCAGCAGAATGCCCTTCGGTCGGTTCGCGTACATGTGGGCGACGTTGGGGTCTTCATCCCAGGCCGAGGAGTGGCGGATGCCGCGGAACCGGCCGTTGCCGGCGGCAATCTCCGCCTCCAGCACCGCCTTGGCCTGATCGCCGATCAGAAGGTTAACGTGGCTGACGATGCCGGCGCAGATCGCCGCCTTGCCGTAGCCGCCACTCGCCGCCATCGCCGCGACGCCGTTGGCAAACTCGACCTCGCCGACCGGACGGAACGCCTCCGGGCCGTCGGCGCGGTACATCGACCGGCAATCGACATAGACGGTCGCCACGATGTTGTGGCCGGACGCGATGTCGTCGCGCATCTCCTCGATCAGATAGCGCAAGCCCCCGCGATCCCAGAGATGGTGATGCGGATCGACGATCGGCCGGGCCGGGTCGATGATCTCCTCGGTGTATTGGGCGAGCCAGTCTTCGCGCGGGTTGGCATAGAGCCCGCTGGCGGAGGCGGGCAGAGTGCTGGCCATGGATGATGCTCCCTGTTCTTGCTCTTGTCGGCCGCCGATACGATGTCGGCTGCGTGGAGGATAACGAGCCGCGCAGCGACGCGTCAAACCCGGGCCTCTGCCTGACCTCTGCCTGAGGAGGCATGCGTACGTCTGCGCGTGCCGGTCAACCCGACCGTATTGCCGGTCGCGACCATGTCATCGACTGAGCTTGCCTCGCCGACGCCGGCGATGCCTGCTCGGCGCGCCAGGTGATGATGACCGAGGCGATGACAAGAAGCGCTCCAAACAACATCGTGACGGAAAACGGCTCGCCCAGAATCAGCGTGCCGAGCAGCACGGCGATGATCGGGTTGACGAAGATGTAGGTCGAGACCATGAACGTCGACACATTGTCGAGGAGCCAGCGAAATGCCGTGAAGCCGATGACGCTGCCGGCGATGGCGAGATAGATCACGGCCGCGAGCGAGGGCGCCGAAACGCCGCGCGGCGAGAAGCCTTCCAGTTCACCGGACGCAAGACTGATTGCAAACAGGACCGCGCCGCCGATCGACAGTTGCATGCCTGACGACAATGTTGGCGAACCATGATCCGAAGTCCGGCGCGACAGCACCGTGCCCACCGCCCAGGAGAACGCCGCAGCGAGCAGCAGCAGAATGGGAAGGATACTGAAATGGCCCTGTTCGGCCGATTGCCAGCCCACGATTGCAACACCAGCAAGGCCGGGCAGCAATGCGGCGAGCGTCATGGTCGCGGGACGCCGGGTTTGCGGATACAGGAAATCGATGAGCAACACCCAGAACGGGATCGTAGCCAGCATGATCGCGGCGATGCCGGACGGAACCGATTGCTGGGCATAAGCGAGAACACCATGGCAGCCGACGAAGAACAGCACGCCGCAAAGTGCTGCGGTCAGCCAGTTCCACCGCGAAACACGCGTGACGTCCGCCCCGTTCAGCGCGATCAGGATCAGGCCGCCGCCGAGCGAGCGAAGGCCCATCAGCAGGAACGGCGGGATCGACTTCAAGCCGAGCGCGATCGCGAAGTAGGTGGAACCCCAAAGCAGATAGATGGCGGCGAACGCGCCGACAATCAAAAGGCGCTTGGACATACGAGGCTCCCGAGCTAGATTCTAACCCCTTAATGGGTTATCAAATCCAACCCATTAAGGGGTTATGCGTTCCGAAGGAGTTGCTGGACCATGCCGCGCGTTCCTTCGGCTGAGGCGTCGTCCCGGGAAGAGCTCAGCATCAAGTTCGTCAATACCGTCGCATGGCGTCTCCGCGACCTGGTTGAGGATCGGATCGCGACCTCGGATTCCATCCTGAAATGGCTGGTCGATGCCGAACTGGCGGATCGCCGGATCGCCGCGCAACTCAGGGCGCGATGGAAAGCCTCACCGCACGAGGCCGATGCCTTTCTGAATGCGGCGCATGGTCTGCGCGAGGCGCTCTACAGGATCTTTATCGGCCGCATCGGAGGCGGCCGGATCGATCCGACGGCGCTGGCCGATATCAACCGATACCTCGAAGCCGCGTTGGGCGGTGTTGCGCTCGGACCTGTCGGCGACACCCTGCGGTGGCTGCCGACAGCCGGGAAAGTTGCGCCCGAGACGCTGCTCAAGCCGATCGCATGGTCGGCGGTGAGCCTTCTGACCGGGCCCCGTGCGCTGAGGGTGAAGCAGTGCCAGGATGAGCGGGGTTGCGGTTGGTTGTTCGTTGACGAGAGCCGTACCCAGAACCGGCGGTGGTGCTCGATGGGCGATTGCGGCAATCTTGCCAAATCGCGGCGGCACTACCGGCGCAGCCAGGCGGCGGAGGAATGAGTGCGTTGAGCCTCACACCCCATCGAGGATGATCACCGTCGGCGTCGCCGGCAGGGTGTCGCGCGAAATCCGCAAGGTGCGCTCGCCGCCGCGGCGATCGATCTCGAACTGCTGGCCGATCAGGCGCATGAACTCGTCGAGCGGGGTGGCGAAGCGGTGCATCGGCAGCACGACGGCGGCGCGCAATCGCCTGGTGATCTCGGAGATGCCGTCGAGCGACATCGTATAGGTGCCGTCGATCGGCACCATCACGATGTCGAGCCGGCCGATCGCGGCGAAATGGCTGTCGTCGAGTTTGACGTGGAGGTGGCCGAGATGGCCGATGCAGAGGCCGGCGACCTCGAAGATGAAGATCGAATTGCCGTCTTTGATCATCTCGCCGCCGGGGTCTTCGCCCCAGTAGCGGCGAATGTCGGTGGTGACGTTGCGGATATAGACGTCGCCGATGCGCATCGCGTAATGCGCGGCCTGGCCGTTCTCGCCCCAGCCATGCAGCACGTGGGGAATCTTGGGGTCGGGAAACAGCGTGTAATGGGTCGCGTGGGCCCGGTTCATGGTCGCGACGTCGGGCAGCCGCCCGGTCCGATAGACGCCGTTATAGTCGGTCGCGATCCGGATGCCGCCGGGCGTGTCGATATAGTAGGTCGAATGGCCGGCATAGGTGATCGCGACTTCGTCGGACTTGGTCGCAGTCTTGTCCGCGGTCTTGGCCGCGAGGCGGCGGTAGCTCACGGGGACGGCGCGCGGCGGCGCATTGGCCATCGCCAGGCATTCGCTGCGCTGGGCGTCCTGCGCGAAGGCGTGACCGGTCAATGATCCCAGCAAGACCAGCGCGGCGAGCAATCTCAGCATGACCTGTTCCGTCTGCGGCGGCATCCGCGGACGGAACAGTAGCGCGCAATTGGCGCGCCGTCATGATGAGGCCCGTGCATCGCTCCATGGCGCGGGCTGCAACACGAGCCGGGCGATTATTGCGTCGGGACACGCTAGGATGCCGCGCAAACGATCGAGATCAGGGAGTTCTGCGTGACTGATACCGTCTCTTCGCAGCGCGCGCCTTCGACCAAACGGCTCGAGCCATTGCGCCATGTCGAGGCCGGTGTGCTCAACATCGCCTATTACGAAGCGGGCCCCTCCATTGGGCCGGCCGTGCTGCTGATGCATGGCTTCCCCTACGACATCCATTCCTATGTGGACGTCGCGCCCATGCTGGCGGCGCAAGGCTGTCGGGTCATCGTGCCCTATCTGCGCGGCTACGGACCGACGGCGTTCCGCGACAAGGCGACGCCGCGCTCGGGCGAGCAGGCGGCGGTCGGTGCCGACATGGTGGCGCTGATGGACGCGCTCGGCATCGCGCGCGCGGTGTTCGCCGGCTATGACTGGGGCGGCCGCGCCGCATCGATCGGTGCGGCGCTGTGGCCGGAAAGATGCATCGGACTCGTCTGCACCAACGGCTACATGATCCAGGACATCGCGCATGCAATGGTGCCGGCGCCGCCGGATCGCGAGGTGCCGCTTTGGTATCAGTACTACTTCCAGCTCGAGCGGGGGCGGGCGGGGCTTGCCGCCAACCGGCGCGGCATCGCCAAAATCCTGTGGTCGCAATGGTCGCCGGGCTGGGCGTTCGACGACGCCTGCTTCGAGCGGACTGCGGTCGCGTTCGACAATCCTGATTATGTCGACGTGGTGATCCACAGTTATCGGCACCGCTACGGCGTTGTCGATGGGGATCCGCAATATGCGGATTTGCAGCGGCGGCTCGACACATTGCCTGTCATCAGGGTCCCCGCCGTCTCGCTCGACGGCGCCGATGACGGCGTGACGTTCGCGACCGACGGCAGTCGCTCTGCGGCAAAGTACACCGGCCGCCTTGCCCATCGCCTGATTCCGCATGCCGGCCACAATCTGCCGCAGGAAGCGCCCGAGGCGTTTGCCGCGGCGGTGATCGAGGTGATGAAGGCTAGCGCCGCGGGCTGATCTTCCAGGCGATGACAAGCGTCAGCAGCGTCAGAATGCCGCTGACCAGCGCGGCCGTCGGGATTGTCAGGGCCAGTGCCGCGGTTGCGGCCCAGCCGATCGAGGAGAAGGCTTCCGCGAAGGTCGCGATACGGGAGGAGGTTTGGCGCCGGCGGAACTGGCTGCGCTTGGCCTGCGCGCGGAACCAGAGCTGGACCGCGGCGGCGGATGCGGTCGCGATGAGGATTGCGATCGCCGTGACCGCGGCCTGCCCTGGCGAGGCAAACGCCAGCGCGGCCACCAGCGGGGCGAAGATTGCGGCGATCGCGATCAGGACCACCTCGACCTTGGCGCGGGTCACGCGTGACGGCGGCAGCGGCGCGGTCGCCACCAGATCGGGCGCGTCCTCGCCGGAGATGGTCAGCCAGGCGAGCCCGCCGGCGAGCTGGCCTGCGGCCATCACGATGACGGGCGTAATCAGCACGATCGCGGTCGACGTACCGGAGAAGCTGCGCCACAGCATCAGCGCCGGCGGCAGCAGATAGAGCATCTGCATCAGGGTCTGCGACAGCAGCCACGGATCGCGGCGCAGCAGCAAGAATTCCTTGCGCCGCAGCGCCTGCTGCCGCGAGCCGGCCCGGAACGCGCGGGCGCGTCCCCGCGTCACCGCAGCCGGATTGGCGGCGACGCTGGCGACCGTATCGGCAAACCGCGGTGCGAATATCGCCATCACGCCGCCGAGCATCACCAGCGCCGCGGCGAGCAGCAGCAGCATGATTTCGAGGTCCCCGAGCGATGCCCGCGCCGGCCACCACAGCAGGCTGCCGAGGGCGGGGGCAATTCGCGCCGCGGTGTCCGAGGTCAGGAAGGCAAAGCGCGACAACGTGCCGTAGGACAGCACGGCCACGACCTGCAGCGCGATGACGAAGCCGGCGCCGATCACGGCGGAGACGACCTGCGCCACCAGCCGCGTCCGGCTCGGCCCGATCAGGCGGAACAGGAACGCGGTGACGGCGATCGCGGCGGCTGCCGCCGACAGCCCGATCGCAAGGACGACGCCGAAGCCGGCGAGCCACCGCGGGCCGCCGAGATAGACCAGCACGTCGATGAACGGCGTCGACAGCAACAGCGCCATGCTGCTCACCGTCAGCGCGATCGCGGCGATCCGGATCGAGAAGATGTTGGTGAGTTTTGCCGGCGACGACATGATCAGATCGAGATCGGCGCGGGCGTAAAACACGCGCGTCACCGACTCGATCGCCTGCGAGAGCATCAGCGCCCAGGCCAGGAAGATCGTCGCGGTCAGCACGATCAGCGACGACGGGTCGAGCGGAAACCGCAGGTCGGCATAGCGGTTGACCACGGCATAAGCCGGCAGATGCAGGATCGCCGCGAAGATCAGAAGGCCGATCACGGCGCGATTGCGCCGGCGACGGCCGCCGGTCATCATCGCCAGCCATTCGCGCCACGCCAGGCGGAATTCGTGCCGCGCGAACCAGGTGAGGTGGGCGACCGAGCTCACGCGGCCGCCGCTTCGGTATCGACCAGCGCGATGAACATGTCCTCGAGGGTGGTGTCGTTGCGGCCGTTCTGCGCGCGCAGCTCGGCCAGCGTGCCCTCGGCGATCAGCCTGCCGGCCGCGATCACGCCGATCCGGTCGGCCATCCGCTCGGCGACTTCGAGAATGTGGGTCGTCATGATCACGGTGCAGCCGGCGCGGACGCGCTCCTGCAGCAGTCCCTTGACGTGGCGCGCCGACAGCGCGTCGAGGCCGGTCAGCGGTTCGTCGAGAATGATCAGGCGGGGATCGTGCACCAGCGCGCCGGCCAGCGCCACCTTCTGGCGCATGCCCTTGGAGAAGCCTTCGCAGCGCTCGTTGAGATGCGGCTCGAGCCCGAGCGACATCAGGAGATCGCGCGCCGAGCTCTCCGAGGTGCGCGGATCGATGCCCCACAGGCCGGCGACGAATTCGAGATATTCCAGCGGCGTCAGCTTGTCGTAAATCATCGGCTCGTCGGACACCCAAGCCATGATCTGCTTGGCGGCGACCGGATCGGCGAGCGCATCGATGCCGAGGATCGACACCGAGCCGGCATCGGGCCGCAATAGCCCCGCCACCATGCGCAGCGTCGTGGTCTTGCCGGCGCCGTTCGGTCCGAGCAGCGCATAGAACTCGCCGATACGGATCGTGAGATCGAGCGCGTCGACCGCCGGGCGATCAAAACGCTTGGTTAACCCTCGCACGGCGAGTGCGGACAGTTCAGGTGTCATGGCGTGGTGGCGATCCGGAATTTCGCTCGTCGGTTGCGCAAAGCTTGGACAAAAACCGTTTCGGTGCAGTGAATCGCACGGGGCAAATCAAAGGTGATATCCGTATTAGTCCGTGCTGCGGCAAATCTCCGCAAATGTGATGATACAGCGACAACAGCGGTTTGTTGACAGGGATCGGGCCTTTTGGCTCAATCGGGGCGGACATAGGCGGCTTTCGGCGCTCCAGACACAAGGGCGTGAAGGCGGGATGCAACGAGCGATCGGATAAGAATCGCCGGGCATCGGGGAGGGAACGATGCTGGACTTTGTTCAGCAGCTCGTCAGCGGCATCGCGCTCGGCTGCGTTTACGGCCTGATCGCGCTCGGCTTCGTGCTGGTCTACAAGGCAACCGAGGTCGTCAATTTCGCGCAAGGCGATTTGATGATGCTGGGCGGCTTTTTCGCCTTCACCTTCATCGGCATGCTCGGGCTGAATTACTGGGTCGGGTTCGCCGGCGCGGTGATCTGCATGGCGCTGTTCGGCATGCTGGCCGAGCGGCTCGTGGTGCGGCCGATCCTCGGCTATCCACAGTTCTCCATCATCATGGCGACGATCGGGCTCGGCTATTTCCTGCGCTCGATCTCCGGCATGATCTGGGGCACCGACGACTTCAAGATCGAGACGCCGTTCAGCCAGGGCGTCCTGCGGATCGGCAGCCTGGTGCTCGCCTACGACAAGCTGTCGGTGATCGCGGCGACCATCATCCTGTGCGCGCTGCTCTATCTGTTCTTCAACCGCACCACGCTCGGCACGGCGATGCGCGCCAGTTCGGAGAACATGCTGGCTGCCTATTACATGGGCATTCCGGTCAAGCGGGTGGTCTCGATCGTCTGGGCGATCTCGGCGGCGGTCGCGACCTGCGCCGGCGTGCTGCTGGCGCCGATCACCTTCATTCATTCCAATGTCGGCCTTGTGCTGGGGTTGAAGGCGTTTCCGGCCGCGGTGCTCGGCGGCTTCGGCTCGATCCCGGGCGCCGTGGTCGGCGGCGTCCTGATCGGCGTGATCGAGAGCATGGCCGGCTTCTATTTGCCGCAGGGATGGAAGGACGTCGCGCCCTACATCGTGCTGCTCGCGGTGCTGCTGCTCAAGCCCGAGGGCCTGTTCGGCCTTCACGTCCGCAAGAAGGTCTGAGGAGCGACACATGCGGTTTCTCTTCAAGACCGATTACGAAGACGACATCAAGCTGTTCCCGCATTCGGGCTACATCTATTCCTACGGCCTGTTGCTGGCGGTGCTGCTGATCGCGCCTTACGTGCTCTCAAGCTATCTGATGAGCCAGCTTGTCTTCGTCTGCATCTACGCGACCGTCGGCGTCGGGCTCTTGATCCTGACCGGCTTCACCGGACAGGCCTCGCTCGGCCATGCCGCGTTTCTTGCGATCGGCGCCTATACCGCCGCCTATCTGCAGCAGTTCAACGTGCCGTTCCCGGTCTACTTCCTCGCCGCGGGGCTGTTGACCGGCGTGGTCGGCGCGCTGGTCGGATTTCCGGCCTTGCGGCTGCAGGGCATCTATCTGGTGATCGCGACGATCTCCTTTGCGTTCATCGTCGAGGAGATCCTGGCGCGCTGGGAAAGCGTCACCAACGGCAATGAGGGCATGCGGGTCAAGACCATGCAGCTGCTCGGCACCACGGTGTCGCGCGACGGCCCGACCTTCTATTACCTCTGCCTTGCGGTGCTGGTGCTGACCATCGTCGGCACGCTCAATCTGCTGCGCTCGCCGACCGGGCGCGCCTTTGTCGCGATCCGCGACAGCGAGACCGCGGCGCGCAGCATGGGCATCAATGTCGCGCTCTACAAGGTGAAGTCGTTCGCGATCTCGGCGGCGATCACCGGCTTTGCCGGCGTGCTGTTCGCGCACAAGCTGTCCTTCATCTCGCCCGAGATGTTCACGCTGCAGCTTTCGATCGAGTTCATCATCGTGATCCTGATCGGCGGCACGTTCAGCCTGCACGGTGCGGTGCTGGGCGCGATCTTCCTGGTCATGATCGATCCGTTCCTGACCTATCTGAAGGACGATATGCCCGGCGTGATCGGCGGCATTGCTGCCACCCTCGGCGCCGGCACCGAGCGCGCGGGCCAGATCCAGGACGCGGTCGCAGCCTTCGCCTCCGCCAACGGACTGAAGGGCGCGATCTACGGCATCATCATCGTGCTGTTCGTGCTGTTTGAACCGCTCGGACTCTATGGCCGTTGGCTCAAGATCAAGCTCTTCCTCCAGCTGTTCCCGCTCTACAAGCGCGCCACCTTCAAGCGGCAGAAGATCTATGTGAAATCGGAGCGGAACAGATGAGCTATTTCCGCGCCGAGAACCTGTCGCTGCATTTCGGGGGCCTCAAGGCGGTCGATGCGGTCAGCTTCGCGGTCGAGAAGGGCGAGATCCTCTCGATCATCGGGCCCAACGGCGCCGGCAAGAGCTCGATCTTCAACCTGATCTCGCGGATCTATCCGCCGACCTCCGGCAAGATCTTCTTCGAGGATCAGGACATCACCCAGGAGCCGGCCTACGACATCGCGAAACTCGGCATCGCCCGCACCTTCCAGAACATCGAGCTGTTCGAGAACGCGACCGTGCTGAGCAATCTCCTGGTCGGCCGCCATCGCCATTCCACCACCCGGCTGTGGCAGGAATTGTTGTTCCTGCCGAGCGTTCGTGCCGGCGAGAAGGCGCATCGCCGCCGCGTCGAGCAGGTGATCGAGTTCCTCGATCTCGAGCCCTACCGCGACAAGCTGATCTCGGGACTGCCTTACGGCGTGCGCAAGGTGATCGAGCTGGCGCGGGCGCTGTGCTCGGAGCCGAAGCTGATCCTGCTCGACGAACCGTCCTCCGGCCTCAATGTCGAGGAGACCGACGACATGTCGTTCTGGATCCGCGACATGAAGAGCGAGCTCGGCATCACCGTGCTGATGGTCGAGCACGACATGACGCTGGTCAACCGCGTCTCCGACCGCGTCATCGCGCTGAACTACGGCCGCGTGCTGGCGATGGGCTCGCCGTCCGAGGTGCAGCACCATCCCGACGTCGTCGCAGCGTATCTCGGCGCATGAGGATGATGCCATGAGCACAGCGGACATCATCCTGAAACTCTCCAACATCGAAAGCTATTACGGGCCGATCATGGCGATCCGCGGCATCAGCCTCGAGGTGCCGCGCGGCCGGATCGTGACGCTGCTCGGCGCCAACGGCGCCGGCAAGACCACGGTCCTAAAGACGATCTCCGGGATCCTCGACCCGCAGAAGGGCTCGATCGAATTCCTCGGCAAGCCGATCCAGCGCATGGAGGCCGACCGGATCGTGAGGCTCGGGCTGAGCCATGTGCCGGAGGGGCGCGAGGTGTTTCCGTTCCTGTCGGTGCGCGAAAACCTGATGATGGGCGCCTATCTGCGCAAGGACCGCGACGGTGTGGCGCAGGACCTCGAGCGCGTCTACGGCTATTTTCCACGGCTGAGGGAGCGGCTCGGCCAGCCGGCCGGGCAGCTTTCGGGCGGCGAGCAGCAGATGCTGGCGATCGGGCGGGCGCTGATGAACCGGCCGACGCTGCTGTTGCTCGATGAGCCGTCGCTCGGGCTGTCGCCGATCCTGGTGAAGGAGATCTTCACCATCATCCGCCGCGTCAATGAGGAGCAGGGCATGTCGATCCTGCTGGTCGAGCAGAATGCCAAGATCGCGCTGGAGACGGCGCATTACGGCTATGTGCTGGAGATCGGCCGCGTCGTCATGAACGACACCTGTGAGCGTCTGATGAATTCACCCGATATCCAGGAGTTCTATCTCGGCGCCAAGGAAGCCGGTGCGCGCGGCGAGCGGCGTTGGAAAAAGAAGAAGACGTGGCGTTGAGAATGACTGGGCGCTGGCAAGGGCGCCCAGGAAGGTTTGGCACTGAAAGAGAGTTGGAGCTAGATTTCAGGCCAGTTTCGCCAACAAGACCGGCAACACAAGCCGGCGCGTGAGACCGGCGGCAGAGGAGGGAGCGCGCATGGCCGGACCAGCGGTGCTGACGGTTGCCGACACGATCGCGAGGAGCTTTCTGCTCGCGGTTCAAACGCGTGGCGACAGGCCCGCGATCCGCGAGAAGAAGTTCGGCATCTGGCAACCGACCAGCTGGCGCGAATGGCTGCAGATCTCCAAGGACATCTCCTACGGCCTGCATGCCACAGGCTTCCGTCCCGGCGACGTTGGCTCGATCATCGCCAACGCGGTGCCGGAATGGGTCTATGCCGACATGGGCATCCTATGCGCCGGCGGCGTCTCTTCCGGCATCTATCCGACCGATTCGGCGGCGCAGGTCGAATACCTCATCAATGATTCCCGCACGCGGGTGATCTTCGTCGAGGATGAGGAGCAGCTCGACAAGGTGCTGACCTGCCGGTCGCGCTGTCCGACGCTGGAGAAGATCGTCGTGTTCGACATGGAAGGCCTCTCCGGCTTTTCCGATCCGATGGTGCTGTCGCTCGCGGAATTCACGTCGCTCGGCCGCAATCATGCCTGGGGCAATCCGGCGCTGTGGGACGAGATGACCGGCAGCCGCACCGCCTCCGATCTCGCGATCCTGGTCTACACCTCCGGCACCACGGGCCCGCCCAAGGGCGCGATGCATTCCAACCGCAGCGTGACGCACCAGATGCGCCACGCCAACGATCTCTACCCCTCGACCGACAGCGAGGAGCGGCTGGTGTTCCTGCCGCTCTGCCACGTCGCCGAGCGGGTCGGCGGCTATTACCTCTCGCTCGCGCTGGGATCGGTGATGAATTTCGCCGAGAGCCCGGAGACGGTGCCGGACAATCTTCGCGAGGTGCAGCCGACCGCGTTCCTCGCGGTGCCCCGGATCTGGGAGAAGTTCTATTCCGGCATCACCATCGCGCTGAAGGATGCGACCCCGTTCCAGAACTGGATGTATGCCCGCGCGCTCGCGATCGGCAACCGGATGACCGAGTGCCGGCTGCAGGGCGAGACGCCGCCCTTGTCGCTGCGGCTCGCCAACCGCGCGGCCTATTGGCTGGTGTTCCGCAACATCCGCCGCATGCTCGGGCTCGACCGCTGCCGGATTGCGCTGACCGGCGCCGCGCCGATCTCGCCGGATCTGATCCGCTGGTATCTCGCGCTCGGCATCGACATGCGCGAGGTCTACGGCCAGACCGAGAATTGCGGCGTCGCGACCATGATGCCGGCGGACCGCATCAAGCTCGGCTCGGTCGGCAAGGCCGCGCCCTGGGGCGAGGTGATGATCTGCCCGAAGGGCGAGATCCTGATCAAGGGCGATTTCCTGTTCATGGGCTATCTCAACCAGCCGGAGAAGACCGCCGAGACGATCGACGCCAAAGGCTGGCTGCACACCGGCGACGTCGGGACGATCGACAATGAAGGCTATGTCAAGATCACCGACCGGATGAAGGACATCATCATCACCTCCGGCGGCAAGAACATCACGCCGTCCGAGATCGAGAACCAGCTCAAGTTCTCGCCCTATGTCTCGGATGCGGTCGTGATCGGCGACAAGCGGCCGTATCTCACCTGCCTGATCATGATCGACCAGGAGAATGTCGAGAAATACGCCCAGGATCACGACATCCCCTTCACCAATTACGCGAGCCTGTGCCGCGCACGCGAAATCCAGGATCTGATCCAGCGCGAGGTCGAGGCGGTCAACGTGAAGTTCGCGCGCGTCGAGACCGTCAAGAAATTCTATCTGATCGAGCGCCAGCTCACGCCCGAGGACGAGGAGCTGACGCCGACCATGAAGCTGAAGCGCAGCTTCGTGAATAAGCGCTACGCGGCCGAGATCGCTGCCATGTATGGCGAACGCGCGGTGGCATAGAGCATGATCCGGAAAAGTGTGAAACGGTTTTCCCTCGCGACAAGCGCGCAGCGCTTGCGCGGAGATCATGCTCAAAGAAGGGATTCGACGACACCGAATTGGCGAAGGAGCGAGCAGGCCCGACCCTTCGCTTAACATGGGCCATGTAAGGAGGAGACTGCAATGTCGAAATCGCTGAAGGCGCTGGGCCTTGCGGTGAGTGCGCTGGCGCTGACCTGTCTGCCGGCCGCAGCCCAGACCAAGGTCACCAATGAAGGCATCTCGCCGACCGAGATCGTGATCGGAACGCATCAGGACTTGTCCGGCCCGATCAAGGTCTGGGGCGTTCCGGTGTCCAACGGCATGAAGATGGCGGTTGAGGAGATCAACGCCGGCGGCGGCATCAACGGCCGCAAGATCAAGATGATCCTGGAGGACAACGGCTACGATCCGAAGAAGGCGGTGCTGGCCTCGCAGAAGATGGTCGAGCGCGACAAGGTGTTCGCGATGATCGGCCCGATGGGCTCGCCGACCGTGCTCGCCGCGCAGGACATCCTGTTCGATGCGGGCGTGTTGCAGCTGTTCCCGCTGACGGCCGCCGAATTCACCTTCAAGTTCGATCCCGCCAAGCCGCAGGAGCGGCTGAAGTTCAACAACCTCCTGCCCTATGTCGAGAGCACGCGCGCCGCGCTCAAATACATGATGGAGTGGAAGAACTTCAAGAAGCCCTGCATCATGCATCAGGATGACGAGTACGGCAAAAACGTGCTCGACGGCTTCACCCAGCAGCTTGGCGCGATGAAGGTGCAGCCGGCCTCGGTCACGAGCTACAAGCGCGGTGCCTCCGACTTCTCGGCGCAGGTCGCCAAGATGAAGGCCGACGGCTGCGACCTCGTCGTGCTCGGCACCGTGATCCGCGAGACCATCGGCGCGATGAACGAGGCCAAGAAGCTCGGCTGGGACGTGACGTTCCTCGGCGCCACCCCGACCAACGTGCTCGAAGTGCCGGCGCTCGGCAAGGAAGCCGTCGAAGGGCTCTATGCGGCCTCGGGCTTCGAGATTCCCTACGAGGACACGGCCAAGGGCAAGGTGAAGGACTGGCTGGTGAACTACAAGAAGATGTTCAACACCGACGCCAACACCCAGGCGATCATCGGCTACAACGCGGTGATGACCTTCGCCTTCTACGCCCAGAAGGCGGGCAAGGATCTCTCCGGCCAGAAGATGCTGGACTCGCTGGAGTCAGGCGACAAATTCCTCGACATCTTCAGCTCGCCGCCGACCAAGTTCTCCAAGACGGATCATCTCGCCAACACCATCACCCAGGTGCAGCAGGTCAAGGGCGGCCGCTGGGTGCTGGTGAAGGACAATCTGATGTTCTGACGGGTAGTCGCTCATCTGGATTCACTCGTCATTGCGAGGAGCGAGCGACGAAGCAATCCATCTTTCCGCGGAGGGATGGATTGCTTCGCTTCGCTCGCAATGACGGAAAGTATGTCTGGCCGGCTCTTAGTTCGTACGCGCCGCCGGCCGCCAAGCGGCCTCGGCAACGAGCGGGGCATCGACATAGCGGCTGACGCCGTGCTGGTCGATCACGAAGGTCGGCCGAAAACTCCTGATGTCGTTGTCCTCGATCATCGCCATGCGGCGGTTGTCGAGCGTCAGCCAGCGGCCGTCGAGCCGCGCCGCGACCACCGCATGGTCCTCGCCGCCGACGAGGTCATGCAGGACGACGATCCGCAGATCTTCCGGCGCCACGCCGGCCTTGCGCAGTGCCACCAATTTCGCGATCGCATAGTCCTCGCAATCGCCGCTGCCGCGGGCGAAGGTGGCGAGCGGCGTCGCCCAGACGTCGGGCTCGCCATAGGCCACGAGATCGCTGCCCGGACGGATCGCAAGGTTGATCGCGCGGTTGATTTCGCCGAGCCGGGCGCGACCCTGACGCGCCCGTCCGGCATCGACGATCGCCAGGAATCGCAGCGCCGCCGGCGACGCACAGCCGGCGCGGTCGCTCTCGCAGGCTGCCAGTTGCTCCAATTCGTCGGCGAGCTGGCGCTGCACGCCGAGCCATTTGTCGTGCAGGCCGCCGTCGGCAAGCAGGCTGGTGGTCAGGCCGAACGGCTCGGTCGATTTTCTGATCAGCGTCGCCGGACCGGGCGAAAGCAGCGAAGCGGCATTGAGCTCGGCAACCGGCGCGGCCAGCGCCAGGCCGAAGCCCAGCATGACGGCGCGCAGCGCAAGCGGGCGAAGCGAGAATCTCATCTGACACCCCCTGTCCGCTCTTCGGCGGGTGGACATTGCACCGCGCACGCGACCGGATCGTTTCATGCCGGGCAGCATGACCAACGATCCCTTCGAATCGACTTAAGATGTGGGGAATCAGGGGAAGAGGCTAAAGGGCGCCTGCTTGGGGTCCCGAAAACTTTACCGGTTTGTGAAAGGAAGCGGCGAACCTTTTTCCACTGCTTTGCAACTCATCCTTGCCTTCTGGTTAACCCGGCCGGTCCGCGCACGGGACTGCTGTGATTTGTAAGCTAAGTCACAGCTTTGGCCGGGAAATTGGGGTCAAATGCCCGCTCTGGGCTAAGGGGAAATAGAGGCAAGTACAGAAATGCCAATCAATACCACGAATACGTGGCTCAGTACGTATCTTGGCTTAAATCCCACCTTATGGTACCGTCAGGCGAATCCGAACTACACGGCTCTTCACAGCGTGAGCCAAGTCACATCCAGTCAATCCGCACAACAGGGCCACCTTGCGCAAGCACAGAGTGGTTTCGCCAAGCTTTATCCGATGATATGCAGGCATAATCATTCGGATATTTTAACAATATTAACTCTCGTGCGGTGATCCGCAGTGAACTTTGTCGAGAAATTCGACGGCCTGTTGCCGAACACGGACGCTTATGCCCGTGGATATGTGCACGTCGACAGCGTTTCCACGCATGCTCCGCCCGGCGCGATCATCGTCGACGATGGGCAATTGCTGTTCACCGGCGACTTCAAGCGGACCGGGCTCGACCTCGTCATCGCGAAGGACGATCGGGAACTCGTCCTGCACGACTATTTCAAGGGCGAGAAGCGCGCGCCGCTGGCGTCGCCTGACGGCGCGCATCTCACCGGCGATCTCGTCAACGCACTCACCGGCTACACCCAATATGCCCAGGCCGGCGGCGCGGCGGAGCCGGCTAAGGTCATCGGCCATGTCACCAAGCTGACCGGGAACGCCACGGCAATCCGCAACGGCGTCGCGATCGTCCTGAACCAGGGCGATAACGTCAACAAGGGTGACGTGGTGCAGTCCGGCGGCGACTCTACGCTCGGCATCACCTTCATCGACGGCACCGTGTTCGGTCTCGGACCGAACGCCAAGATGGTGCTGAACGAAATGATCTACGACCCGAACGGGTCGAGCAATACGTCGCTGATGAGTCTGGTCTCGGGCACGATCTCCTTCGTGGCCGGCGCGACCGCCAAGCACGGCGACATGAAGGTCGATACGCCGGTCGCGACCATGGGCATCCGCGGCACCGCGGTGCTGGTCGAGATCGATTTCGACGTGCAGGGCACCGGCGGCGTGCCGCCGGCCAAATTCCAGGTGCTGGTCGAGCCCGATGGCAGCACCGGCTCCTACATCCTGTTCGACAAGACGACGCTCAATCCGATCGCGACCGTCGATCAGGCCGGCACCCAGACCATCGTCAACGGCCAGGGCAGCGTCAGCTTCGTCTCGTCGGCGCAACTGTCGACCGATGCGCAGAAGCTGATCTCCGACGTCTTCGCGCTGAAGTTCACCGACAACAACAATCCCAACACCAAGCTCACCACCAACTTCACGGACAGCGTCGTCCCGGTATCGAGCAGCTTCAAGCTCACCAGCAGCGACAGTGGCGCGCCGATCATCATTCTGCTGACCTTCGTCAACACGACCGGCCCTCAGGCCGGTGGCGTTCCCAACAGCAGGATTGACCACATCCCGGGGCCGCCGCAGGTCGTGACCCAGGACGCGGCGTTCACCGAGCGGCCGGGGCTGACCCAAAGCGGGCTGTTCGACACCGCGACGGGCCAGATCAAGTGGCTGGACCTCAATGTCGGTGACATACCGAGTGCGAAGGTCGACTATTCCGCGTTCAGCTACCGGGACGCCGACGGCAGCGACGTGACCTCATCGCTGACGGCAGCGCAGCTCGCTGCCATCAAGACCGTCGAGATCCCGTTGCTGCTCGAGCCCGATCCGAACAACAAGAATGCCGGTTCGGCGACCTGGACCTACAACCTTGCCGACAGCGCGTTCGACTTCCTGGCTGCCGGAGAAACGCTGACGCTGGCCTATGTCGCGCGCGTCGATAACAATTTCGCACCGAACAACGAGACCACGTTCAAGACCTTCACGATCACGATCACCGGCACCAACGACTCCCCGGTGGTGACGTCCTCGGCGCAGGCCGGTTCGATCACCGAACTCCCAGCAACGACGAATTCCGCCCAGCCTGATACGGCGCACGGCACGCTGACATTTACCGATGCGGATCTGACCGACACGCATACGGTCACCATCACCGGCGTCACCGAGGCCGGCGTCACCACCGGACTTGCCAGCCATGCCACCGTGCTGAGCTGGCTGTCGTTGGGCGCGCTGACGGATTCGACCGATGGCGTGACGGGATTGCGCTCCTGGACGTTCTCGGCCGCCGACAGGAGCTTCGACTATCTCGCCACCGGCGAGACGCTGACGCTGACCTACACGGTCGAGATCGACGACCATCAGGGCGGCGTCGTCACGCTGCCGGTCACCATCACGATCGTCGGCACCGACGACAGGCCGGTGATCACCTCGCCGACCCAGTTGGCCGCCATCACTGAAGCCGAGGAGACGACCGGCTCGGTCGTGCCGGATACCGCATCCGGTACCGTGACCTTCGTCGATGTCGATCTCAGCGACACCCACAGCGTCACCGTGGCCGGCGTCACCGAAACTGGCGTGACCGCAGGGCTTCCCGATCAGGCGACGATACTGGGCTGGATGTCGCTCGGCACGCTGACGGATTCGACCGGCGGCGTAACCGGATCGCGCGCCTGGACTTTCTCGGCCGCCGACAGGAATTTCGACTATCTCGCCGTCGGCGAGACGTTGACGCTGACTTACCTGATCCAGGTCGACGACCACCACGACGGTGTCGCGACCCAGCCCGTCACCATCACCATCACGGGCACCAACGACGCGCCGACGTTCACGTCGGAGCCGCCGACCGCCACGGTCCCCGAGATGATCGGCGAGACCGGATCGATCAAGCTCGACGTGGCCCAGGGCGCGGTGACATTTGCCGACGTCGATCTCAGCGACACCCACATCGTGTCCATCACCGCCGTCGCGGAATCCGGAACGACCACAGGCCTGCCTGAGGACGAGTCCATCATCCTGAACTGGCTCTCGCTGGGGACGCTGACCGATTCGACCGGCGGGATCGCCGGATCCCAGGCCTGGACCTTCTCGGCCGCCGACCGCAATTTCGATTATCTTGCCGACGGTGAGACACTGACACTGACCTATACGGTCGAGGTCAATGACCATCATGGCGGCGTGATCAGCCAACCGGTCACGATCACGATTACCGGCAGCAATGACGCGCCGATCGTCACGTCGGCGCCTCAGGCGGCCATCATCCCCGAACAACCCGATACGACCGGTTCATCGACACCGGACAGCACATCGGGCACCATGACGTTCACCGATGTGGATCTCAGCGATACCCACACCATGACCATCGCCGGCGTCGCCGAATCCGGGGCGACCACGGGCCTGCCCGACGAGTCCACGATCCTGAACTGGCTGTCGCTGGGTACGTTGACGGACGCGACTGGCGGTTCAATCGGATCGTCGACCTGGACGTTCTCGGCCGCGGACCAGAATTTCGACTATCTCGCCCTCGGCGAGACGCTGACGCTGACCTACACGATCCAGATCGACGACCACCATGGCGGCGTCGTCAGCGAGCCCGTGACGATCACGATCAACGGCGCTAACGACGCGCCGACACTCGCCGACGTCAATGCCGGCACGCTCACCGATACCGCTGATAACGACACGTTCGGCACGCTGACCGGCACGCTCCATGGCAACGACGTCGACCATGGCGAAACCGCGACGCTGACTTATGCCGCGCTCAATTCGGACCACGCCGCGGTCACGCAGATCGCAGGCCTCTACGGCTCGCTGACCGTCAACCCGGACGGCACCTACAGCTATGTTCCCGATGCTGCCGCTATCAACGCGCTCGGCAAGGGCACCTATGCCGACACGTTCGATGTGGAGACGATCGACGCGCATGGCGCCGTCGGGACCGCGAAGCTGACGATCGACGTGATCGGCGCCAACGACGCGCCGGTGATCCACACCGACAACGTCAGTATCACCGAACATCCCAACGGGACCGAGACGATCTCCGGCCTGACCGTGACGGACGCCGATGCGACGGCCGACGAGACCTTCACCATGGCCGCGGTGACGACGCCCGGTGCGGGCAGCAGCGTTGCGCCTTCGTCGCAGGAGGGGCTTCTCTCCGGCATCAACACCGCGCTTGGATCGTCGGGCCTCGTTTACAACCCCGGCCAGACAGCTCCAGCGACCGACACGATCGCGCTCTCCGTGACCGATGGCCATGGCGCAACCGATACGGTCAACCTGATCTTCAACGTCCAACAGGATCGGCCCGAGCCCGTGATCCTGACCGGGACCAGCGACAAGGACGTGTTCTTTGGATCGGGGTACCAGGACAAGTTCGTGTTTGCGCCGAACTTCAACCACGACACGATCCTGAACTTCACGCCAGGCCAGGACCAGATCGACCTGTCCACGGTCGTCTCGGCAAGCACCTTCAGTAGCTGGTTCGATCAGCATGTTGCGACATCGCCGACCAATTCGGCGGATACGCTGATCACGATCGACAGCGCAGACACGATCACATTGCACAATGTCGCGAAGGCGAGCCTGTCCCAGAACGACTTCATCATTCATTTTACGTGACGGGCGCGCGGCCGTGCCGCCGGGGGCTGGCCCGGCTGATTGTGCACTGCGCATGCTTGCTCGATTGGAACAATTCTGCGCGCGTGATATCCAGATGGCATGAAACGGCTGAAGGCGATACGCAGGTGGTTCGCACGGCGCTTCGGCTATGCGCGGCTGGTCTGCGTGGCGCTGTTGATCGGCATTGCCGCGCTGCGGATCGTGGATCCGGCTCCGGTTCAGGAGCTTCGCGTCAGGACGTTTGACACATTCCAGGTGCTGCAGCCGCGCCAGAAGACCGCGCGGCCGGTCACCATCGTCGACATCGACGAAAAGAGCCTCGCCGATCCCCGGCTCGGACAGTGGCCGTGGCCGCGGACCCGGCTCGCAGACATCGTCACCAATCTCACCCGGCTCGGCGCCGTGGTGATCGCGTTCGACGCGGTGTTCTCCGAGCCGGATCGTCTCAACCCCGACATCGCCGCCGATACGTTCAGCAGCCTCGATGAGGAGATGCGCGCCAGGCTGCGGCAGCTGCCGAGCAACGACAGCATCATGGCCGAAGCCATCAAGAACTCGCGCGTGGTGCTCGGCGAATCCGGCGGGCCCAACGTGCGCGCCGACCTCAACGAAAAGCTTCCGGTCACCGGGCTTGCGATGCTCGGCGAGGAGCCGCAGCCTTTCATGTTCATGTTCCCGGGGCTGCTGCGCAACGTGCCGGTGCTCGAGGAGGCGGCTGCCGGGCGCGGCCTGTTCACGATCAGGCCGGAGCGCGACGGCATCGTCAGGCGCGTGCCGATGATCATGGTGGCGCAGGGCATCACCATGCCGTCGCTGAGCTTCGAGATGCTGCGGGTGGCGAGCGGCTCCGGCACGATCCTGATCAAGGCCGACAAGGCCGGTATCAAGAGCCTGGGTCTCAAGGGCTTTGCGATCCCGACCGATCTCCACGGCCAACTCTGGATCCACTACGCCCGCCGCGATCCCTCGATCTATGTCTCGGCGGTCGATGTGCTGGACGGGCGCGTCTCACCGGACCGAATTGCCGGCAAGCTGATCGTGATCGGCACCTCAGCAACCGGGCTGAACGACATCAAGACGACGCCGGTGACGCCGGCGATGCCCGGTGTCGAGGTCCATGCCCAGGTGCTGGAGAGCGCGCTGACCGGCGATGTCGTTTCGCAGCCGAATTACGGCATCGGCATCGAGTTCTTCGCCGCACTGATCATGGGGCTTCTGGTGATCGCCTTCGCGCCGAAGTTCGGTCCGATCACGCTGGTCGCCGTCGGCGGACTGTTTGCCTCGGTGCTGATCGGCACCTCCTGGTATTTCTATTCCCAGCACCGGCTGCTGATCGACTTCACCTATCCGCTGATGTCGACCACGGCGATCTATCTCACGCTGATCTTCTCCGCCTTCGTGCGCGAGCAGCAGCAGCGTCGACAGATCAGGTCGCAATTCGTGCAGTACATGTCGCCGGCGCTGGTCGAGCAACTGGCGCAGTCGCCGGAGCGGCTGGTGCTCGGCGGCGAGGAACGCGAGATGACCATCATGTTCTCGGACATGCGCGGCTTCACCTCGATCTCGGAAACCTACAAGAGCAATCCGCAGGGCCTCACGGCGCTGATGAACCGCTTCCTTACTCCGCTTTCCAACGCGATCCTCGCCCGCAAGGGCACCATCGACAAATATATGGGCGACGCCATCATGGCGTTCTGGAACGCGCCGCTCGATGACAAGCAGCACCAGCTCAACGCCTGCGATGCGGCGCTCGACATGCTGGAGCGCGTCGATGACCTCAATCGGGAGCGCGAGCAGGAGGCGAAGGACGGCGGCCACGTCTATGTGCCGCTCAACATCGGTGTCGGCCTCAACACCGGCTCCTGCGTGGTCGGCAATATGGGCTCCGATGTGCGCTTCGACTATTCGGTGTTCGGCGACAGCGTCAATCTGGCCTCGCGGCTTGAGGGACAATCGAAGGAGTACGGCTTCCCGATCATCGTGGGATCGAAGACCGCGCTCGCGGTGAAGGAGAAGTTTGCGATCCTCGAGCTCGACTTCATCATGGTCAAGGGCAAGAAGGAGCCCGAGGTGATCTATGCGATTGCCGGCCGCGAGGATGTCGCGAGCTCCGGCCGCTTCCAGCGGCTGCGCAACCTGACCATCGAGATGCTCGCCTGCTACCGCGGCCGCGATTGGGACGGCGCGCTCGCCGCGATCGAACGCGGCCGCAAGACCGACGAGGCGCGGACACTGCAATATCTCTACCGGCTCTATGAGGCGCGCATCCACGCCTTCCAAAAGGAGCCGCCGCCCGACGACTGGAACGGCGCATTCGCGTTGACGACGAAATAGCCGACGCAAGCCCGCTGTCGTCCCGGTGAAGGCTGGGACCCATAACCACGAATGGTCGTTGACGGAAGATCGTCTCGCCGCGTGCCCATTGCGGCGGCCGCGGCGTATGGGTCCCGGCTCCCGTGCGCAATTGCGCGCTAGGCCGGGACGACAATGGAATGTCTATTCCAGCCCGATCTGGGTCAGATCCTGGAACCAGTGCTGCGCCTGCACGAAGGTCTTCACCTTCGGCGACAGCGCGTGCGGATTGGTGTCGTGCACCACCCACACCAGCGCGGCATCGTCGACGATCAGCGCGTGCGCCTGCGCCAGCAGCGCATCCTGTTTGGCGGAATCGAAGGTCTGCTTGGCCTCGTCGATCAGCGCATCGACCTTCGGGTTCTTGTAGCCGCCCCAGTTGACGCCCACCGGCGCGACCTGGCCGGAGTGGAAGAACCGCACGATGGCGTAGAGCGGATCCGACGTGACATAGGCGATGTTGTTGGCGGTGATGCCGGCATTCATCTCGTCGGCTGCGCCCTTGCGCCAGTGCGTATATAATGTCTCGAGCTCGACCACCTTGAAGTCGATGTCGATGCCGATCTCCTTGAAGCTCTGCTGCAGGAACTCGTTCATCGGCAGCGACAGCATCTGCCCGGTGCCGCCCTGGGCGATGATGAAGGTCGTCTTCAGCGGCTTGTCCTTCGAATAGCCGGCTTCCTCCACCAGCTTCCTGGCGGCTGCGAGATCGTATTTCAGTTCAAAGGTCGGCTTGCCGAACCACGGGCTCGACGGATCGACCTGGCCCTTGGCGGGCTTGGCGAGGCCGTTCATCAGGCCAACCACCGCGTCGCGGTCGATCGCGAGGTTGAGCGCCTTGCGCAGGCGGATGTCGGTCCATGGCGAGCCCGGCAGCACGCTCAAGTGATAGTTCCAGACATGCGGCGTCACGTTGTCGACGATCCTCATGCCGGCGGCCTTGAGCTGCGGCACGGCGTCGGGCGCCGGCGTTTCGATCAGGTCGACCTGGCCGGCCAGCAGCGCGTTGGTGCGGGTCAGCGCTTCCGGCATCGGGATCAGGATCATCTTGTCGACCTTCGCAAGCCGCTTCTTGTCCCAATAGCCCGGGTTCTTCGTCAGTTCGGCGAGTTCGCGCGGTACCAGCTTGGTCAGCTTGAACGGACCGGTGCCGGAGGGCTGGCTGGCGAACTTGTCCCAGTCCTTGCCGAGCTTTTCATATTGCGCGGGGCTCGAGACCAGGAACCAGAGCATCTGATAGGGGAAGAAGGAGTCGACCGTCTTGGTGGTGATCTCGATGGTGAAATCGTCGACCTTGGCGTAGCTCGCAACCGAAGGCAGGCGGGTCTTGACCTGCGCGCTCTGCCGCTTGTCGAATTGCGGTGCCTTGTCGTTCAGCACCTTGTCGAGATTCCAGATCACCGCGTCGGCATTGAAGTCGCTGCCGTCGTGGAATTTGACGCCCTTGCGCAGCGTGAAGCGCCATTTGGTCTTGTCGCTGTCGTCGACCTTCCATTCGGTCGCAAGCCCGGGCACCAGCTTGCCCGGCCGGTCGGCAACATCCATCTCCCAGGCAACCAGCGGATCGTAGATCGTGTAGGCGGTGAACTGATAGGCGCCGGCGCCGCGATCGGGCTGGCCGGTGGTCAGCGGAATGTCGGCCATCGAAATGCCGTAGCGCACAATGGACTCGGCTTGCGCCGACATGGCCGGCAAGCCCGCGGTCAAGGCAAGCGCCATTGCCGCCATCAGGATCGAATTGCGCGCACGCATATGAAGGCTCCGTTGGAAAGACGTCGGAGCCAAATCCTGCAAGCATGATGCCAGAATAGGCATCTTCGCTCCGTTCGGGCCCGAGGTGGGAAGAAATGACGCGCCCGGCGGTTATTTGCTGATGAACTATTCCCCTTGGCACAGGCATTGCATACGCTTGCCCAAGAAATAATCACCAAGACGTCACCAGACTCGAAGGGGCTGCTCAGATGCGTAACAGGAAAACCAATGCGACGGCGATCATGCTGGCGCTTGCGATAGCCACAGGCGTGCCGGCGATCGCCGGCGCCGAGACTGTGCTGCGCATTGGCATGACCGCTGCCGATATTCCGCGCACGCTCGGCCAGCCCGACCAGGGTTTTGAGGGCAATCGCTTCACGGGTCTGACGATGTATGACGCGCTGACGATGTGGGACCTGTCCTCGTCGGACAAGGCAAGTGCGATGATTCCGGGCCTCGCGACCGAGTGGAAGGTCGACGATGCCGACAAGACCAAGTGGATTTTCAAGCTGCGCCCCGGCGTCACCTTTCATGACGGCTCGCCGTTCAACGCCGACGCCGTGGTCTGGAATGTCGACAAGGTCTTGAAGCAGGACGCGCCGCAATACGATGCGAGCCAGGTCGGCGTCACCGCCTCGCGCATGCCGACGCTGGTCTCGGCGCGCAAGATCGACGACATGACGGTGGAGCTGACCACCAAGGAGCCGGACAGCTTCCTGCCGATCAACCTCACCAATTTGTTCATGGCGAGCCCGGCCAAGTGGCAGAAATTCTACGACAAGGCCGAAGGCGCCGACGCCAAGGCGAAGTCGCAGGCCGCGTGGGCCGCGTTCGCCAAGGACGCGTCGGGCACCGGCCCCTGGAAGATGTCGAGCTTCACCCCGCGCGAGCGGCTCGAGTTGGTGAAGAACGAGAATTACTGGGACAAGGCACGGGTGCCGAAGGCTGACAAGATGGTGCTGTTGCCGATGCCGGAGGCCAATGCCCGGACGGCGGCGCTGCTGTCGGGACAGGTCAACTGGATCGAGGCGCCGGCGCCGGACGCGCTGCCCGAGATCAAGCAGCGTGGTTTCAACCTCTATTCCAACGAGGAGCCACATGTCTGGCCGTGGCAGTTCTCGCGCGTCGAGGGCTCGCCGTGGAATGACATCCGCGTCCGCAAGGCGGCCAATCTCTGCATCGATCGCGAAGGGCTGCGTGACGGCCTGCTTGCCGGCCTGATGGTGCCGGCGACCGGCACGTTCGAGCCCGGCCATCCCTGGCGCGGCAACCCGACCTTCCAGATCAAGTACGACAAGCCGGCCGCGCAGAAGCTGATGCAGGAGGCGGGCTTCGGTCCGAACAAGAAGCTGACGGTCAAGATCCAGACCTCGGCATCGGGCTCGGGCCAGATGCTGCCGCTGCCGATGAACGAGTATCTGCAACAGGCGTTGGCCGAATGCTACTTCGATGTGCAGCTCGACGTCATCGAGTGGAACACGCTGTTCACCAATTGGCGGCGCGGCACCAAGGATCCGACCGCCAACGGCTCGAACGCCATCAACGTCACTTATGCGGCGATGGATCCGTTCTTCGCGCTGGTGCGCTTCCTGCAGTCGGGCATGGCGCCGCCGGTATCGAACAATTGGGGCTTCAACAACAACCCGAAGTTCGACGAGCTGGTCAAGAAGGCCCGCCAGACCTTCGAGCCGGCGGCGCGCGACGCCGCGCTGGCCGAGCTGCATGCGGCCTCGGTCGACGACGCGGCCTTCCTCTATGTCGCCCACGACGTCGCACCGCGCGCGATGAGCCCGAAGATCAAGGGATTTGTGCAGCCGAAGAGCTGGTTCGTCGACTTCTCGCCGGTCACGGTCGCGCCGTGAGGCGCTAGCCGCGCAATAGGTGTACCCTCTCCCCTTGTGGGAGAGGGTGGCTTCGCGAAAGCTAAGCCGGGTGAGGGGTTGTCTCCGCGGGCGCTCCTCTCCGATCTGAAATGACTGTATCCGCGGATAGAAACCCCTCATCCGGCGCGCTCGGCGCGCGACCTTCTCCCACAAGGTGAGAAGGAAGAAAGAACGCAACGTGTTCGCCTATACGTCCAGACGGATCGTCTACGTCATTCCGATCGTGCTCAGCGTGGCGCTGGTGTGCTTCCTCTTGGTGCACATCACGCCCGGCGACCCCTTGGTCGCGGTGCTGCCCGCCGATGCCTCGCAGGAGCTCGCCGCGCAATTGCGCACGGCCTACGGCTTCGATCGCCCGTTGCCGGTGCAATTCGGCCTGTGGCTGTGGCGCGCGATCCATGGCGATCTCGGCAATTCGATCGCAACCGGGCGGCCCGTCCTGACCGAGGTGATGCGTGCCGTCGGCAACACCGTGATGCTGGCGATTGCGGCCGCGATGATCGGCTTTACGCTCGGCCTGCTGTTCGGCCTGATCGCCGGCTATTTCCGCGACACCTGGGTCGACAAGGTCGCGACCTCGGTGGCGATAGCCGGCGTGTCGCTGCCGCATTATTGGCTCGGCATGGTGCTGGTCATCATCTTCTCGGTGCAGCTCAACTGGCTGCCCGCGGTCGGCGCAGGTCCCGGCGGCTCCGGCGCCTGGGCGTGGGACTGGGAGCATCTGCGTTATCTGGTGCTGCCGGCGATCACCACCTCGGTGATCCCGATGGGCATCGTCACCCGCACGGTGCGCGCGCTGACCGGCGACATCCTGAGCCAGGATTTCGTGGAGGCGCTGCGCGCAAAAGGCCTGCGCAAGACCGAGGTGTTTCGCCACGTCATCAAGAATGCGGCGCCGACCGCGCTCGCGGTGATGGGCCTGCAGCTCGGCTACATGCTGGGCGGCTCGATCCTGATCGAGACCGTGTTCTCCTGGCCGGGTTCGGGCCTGCTGTTGAACTCGGCGATCTTCCAGCGCGATCTGCCGCTGCTGCAGGGCACGATCCTGGTGCTGGCGCTGTTCTTCGTGCTGCTCAACCTCCTGGTCGACATCGCGCAGGCCGCGATCGATCCGCGCATCAAGCGGAGTTAGAGCATGAGCGCGATGAGCGATACTGCGTTGCAGGCTGCCCCGACCACCAAGGCGCGCGGCTATTGGGCGACGGTTGCCCGCCGCATCAGGCGCGACAAGGTCAGCATGGCCTGCGCCATCATCCTGGTGCTGATCTTTGCCTCCGCGCTGCTGGCGCCGTGGCTGCATCTTGCCGATCCCTATCAGGGCTCGATGATCCGCCGCCTGCGCCATATCGGCACGCCGGGCTATCCGCTCGGCACCGACGAGCTCGGCCGCGACATGCTGGCGCGGCTGATCTATGGCGGACGGCTGTCGCTGGTCATCGGCATCCTGCCGGTGATCTTTGCGTTCGTGATCGGCACCTCGCTCGGCCTCGTCGCCGGCTATGTCGGCGGCAAGCTCAACACCGCGATCATGCGCACGGTCGACGTGTTCTACGCCTTTCCCTCGGTGCTGCTGGCGATCGCGATCTCGGGTGCGCTCGGCGCCGGCATCACCAATTCGATCGTGTCGCTGACCATCGTGTTCGTGCCGCAGATCACCCGCGTCGCCGAAAGCGTCACCACCGGCGTCCGCAACATGGATTTCGTCGAGGCGGCGCGCGCGTCCGGCGCCGGGCCCTTCACCATCATGCGCGTCCACATGCTCGGCAATGTGCTCGGCCCGATCTTCGTCTACGCCACCGGCCTGATCTCGGTGTCGATGATCCTCGCGGCCGGTCTGTCGTTCCTCGGGCTCGGCACCAAGCCGCCGGAGCCGGAATGGGGCTTGATGCTGAACACGCTGCGTACTGCGATCTACGTCAATCCGTGGGTCGCGGCGCTGCCGGGCGCGATGATCTTCGCGGTCTCGATCTGCTTCAATCTGCTCAGCGACGGCATGCGCAGCGCCATGGACATCAGGAATTAGAGCATGAGCGACGCCAATCTCTCCGTCGATATGCTGGAGCCGGTCGCCGACATCGGCGGCGCCGCGCAGCCGCTGCTGCAGGTCAAGGGACTGACCAAGCACTTCCCGGTGCGCGGCGGCCTGTTCAGCCCGCGCAAGACCGTGCGCGCCGTCGACGACGTCACCTTCGCGGTCATGAAGGGCGAGACCGTCGGCATTGTCGGCGAATCCGGCTGCGGCAAGTCGACCACGGCGCGGCTGTTGATGCACCTGATGGCACGCGATGCCGGCGATATCATCTATGACGGCCGGCAGGTCGGTCCGTCGCTCTCGCTGCGCGATTTGCGGCGCGGCGTGCAGATGGTGTTCCAGGACAGCTACGCCTCGCTCAACCCGCGCCTCACCATCGAGGAATCGATCGCCTTCGGGCCAAAGGTCCACGGCATGGCCGACGACACGGCGCGGACGCTGGCGCGCGAATTGCTCGGCAAGGTCGGCCTGCGGCCGGAGATTTTCGCCAACCGCTATCCGCACGAAGTGTCCGGCGGCCAGCGGCAGCGCGTCAATATCGCGCGTGCGCTCGCGCTGTCGCCGCGGCTCGTGATCCTCGATGAAGCGGTGTCCGCGCTCGACAAATCGGTCGAGGCGCAGGTGCTCAATCTGCTCGCCGACCTGAAGCGCGAATTCGGCCTGACCTACCTGTTCATCAGCCACGATCTCAACGTCGTCCGCTACATCTCCGACCGCGTGCTGGTGATGTATCTCGGCGAGGTCGTCGAACTCGGCCCGGTCGATGCGGTCTGGGACGCGCCGGCGCATCCCTATACCCGCGCGCTGCTGGCGGCGATGCCGTCATCCGATCCCGACAAGCGCACCGAGGTGCCGCCGATCTCGGGCGATCCGCCCAATCCGATCGATCCGCCGCCGGGCTGCCGGTTTCACACCCGTTGCCCGTTTGCGGAGCCGCTCTGCGCAAACGACACGCCAAAACTCAGCGATCTCGATACAATGAGCCATCAAGCGGCGTGCTACATGGCCATTCCTGGCTCGGGGCACAGCCGCGCGCCGACAAAAGCAAAAGGAGAAAACGCGGCATGACCAGACCTACTCCCAAGGATGTCAAGGTGATCGCGCACGTCGCCGACGTGCCCGCCGACGACGAAGTCGCCACCCGGATCGCCAATTCGATCGGGCCGGCATTCGACGGCTTCGCACCGATCTCCGGTACGCTGCCCTTCGATCTCGAACCCGCGAGCTTCCTGCTGGCGCAGATCGCGCAGAAGATCGAGAAGGTGTCGAAATGAGTTCTGATCCGGCCCTGATGACGCTGACCGCGGTCGCCAAGGCGATCGCCGACAAGAAAGTTTCCTCGCATGAGGTGACGCGCGCCGTGCTGCATCGCGTTGCGGAATGGCAGCCGCGCCTCAACGCCTATATGGCGATCGAATCCGAGCAGGCGCTGGCCGCCGCCACCGAGGCCGATGCCGCGCTCGCCAAGGGCAATAGTCGCGGTGTGCTGCATGGCGTGCCGCTGGCGCACAAGGACATGTACTACGACGCCGGCAAGGTCGTGACCTGCGGCTCGCTGATACGCCGCGACTTCGTGCCGAAGACGACTGCGACCGCCCTGCAGCGGCTGAAGGATGCCGGACAAGTCCGCCTCGGCTCGTTGCAAATGGTCGAGTTCGCCTATGGGCCGACCGGCCACAACGTGCATTACGGCGCGGTGCGCAATCCCTGGAACACCGAGCACATCACCGGCGGCTCGTCGTCGGGCTCGGGCTCGGCGGTCGCCGCGCGGCTCACCTTCGCGGCGCTCGGCTCCGACACCGGCGGCTCGGTGCGCATGCCGGCGCATTTCTGCGGCGTCACCGGCCTGAAGACGACGGTCGGCCGCATCAGCCGCGCCGGTGCGATGCCGCTGTCGCAGTCGCTCGATACCGTCGGTCCGCTGGCGCAGACCGCGGAGGACTGCGCGCTGCTGCTCGGCCTGATGGCCGGCGCCGACCCCGAGGATCTGACGGCGTCGACGCAGCCGGTCCCGGACTATATGGCCGCGACCAAACAGTCGCTGAAGGGCCTGAAGATCGGCGTGCCGACGGCGTTCTATGTCGACGACCTCGATCCCGAGGTGGCGCGTATCCTCGACGAGAGTATCGCCACCCTGAAAAAGGAGGGCGCCGAGATCATCAAGGTCGAGTTGCCCGATCAGCGCCAGCTCTCTGCGGCATCGCAACTGGTGCTCGCGGTCGAGGCTGCCGCCTTCCACAAGCGCTGGATGATCGAGCGGCCGCAGGATTACGGCGCGCAGGTCCTGATGCGGCTGCAGAACGGCCTGACCATTCCGGCGGTCACCTATCTCGAGGCGATGCGCTGGCGTGGTCCCGCGCTCGCCGCGCACAACGCGGCGGTCAACGGGGTCGATGCGGTGATCGCGCCGTCATCGCCGGTGCCGGCACCCACGATTGCGGAGAGTGATGTCGGCAATGGTCCGGGCGCCGACGCGGTGCTGCAGCGGCTGACGCGCTTCACCCGCCCGGTCAACTATCTCGGCCTGCCGTCGCTCTCGATTCCCTCCGGCTTCACCAAGACGGGTCTGCCGGTCGGCATGCAGCTGATCGGCCGCTCCTTCGAGGAAGCGGTTCTGCTCCGAATCGGCGCCGCGTTCCAGCGTGCCACCGATTTCCACGCCAGGGTGCCCAAGCTCGCATGACCAACCTCGTCGAGATCGACAACCTCAACATCCGCTTCACCGGCGATCGCACGGTTCATGCCGTGAACGATCTCAGCCTACAGCTCGGCGAGGGCGAGGTGTTGGGGCTGCTCGGCGAGTCCGGCTCGGGCAAGAGCGTGACGCTGCGCGCGTTGATGCGGCTGTTGCCGAAGAAACGCACGCAGATCTCCGGCAGCGTCAAGGTGCTGGGCCAGGAGGTGCTGGCGATGGACGACGAGGCGCTGTCCGCATTCCGCGGCCAGACCGTCTCGATGATCTTCCAGGAGCCGGCGCTGGCGCTCGATCCGGTCTACACCATCGGCCGCCAGATCGCGGAAACGGTGATGCGCCACGAGGGCAAGAGCGAGCGCGAGGCCACGGCCCGCGCGCTCGAAATGCTCGAGGTGGTGCGGATCCCCTCCGCGAAGCGGCGGCTGGACTCCTATCCGCACGAAATGTCGGGCGGGATGCGCCAGCGTGCGATGATCGCGCTGGCGCTGGCCTGCAAGCCGAAGATCCTGCTCGCGGACGAGCCGACCACGGCGCTCGATGCCACCGTGCAGATCCAGATCCTGCTGCTGCTGCGCGAGCTGCAGCGCGAGTTCGGCATGTCGGTTATCTTCGTCACCCACGACATCGGTGTCGCGATCGAGATCTGCGATCGGGTCGCGGTGATGTATGCCGGTCAGATCGTGGAGCAGGGCGCCTTGCGCGACATCGTGCGCTCGCCGGTGCATCCCTATGCCAAGGGCCTGCTGGCCTCGACCATTCACGGCGCGATGCGCGGCCAGCGGCTGGAAACCATTCCGGGCACTCCGCCGTCGCTCGATCACGCGCCGGCCAGTTGCTCCTTTGCACCGCGCTGCAAGTTCGCCGAGCCGCGCTGCAGCGAGAGCCTGCCGCCGGTCGTGCAGGTCGCTCCCGGCCGTTTGGCACGGTGCATCCTGGCCGAGCCGGCGCCCGCCACGGCCTAGCTCGCCCGCGCGACGGCGTCGGCAATCCAGCGCCGCACCGCAGCGATGCGGCGGTCCCGCGCCTGCTCGGTGCGGGAGACCAGGTAGATCGTCTCGCTGTGCGCCGCCTCGAACGCAAACGGCGCCACCAGCCGCTTGCCCAAGCCCGGCCGCGCCTTGATCAGGGGGGCGATCGCAATCGCGACGCCGAGCCCGTGTTCGGCGGCCTCCAGCATCGCCGGCACGCTGTCGAGCCATAGATGTCCGCGCGGAGCGAGATTCGGCAGCCCGGCCTCCTTCAGCCAGGCCGGCCACGCCCGCGGCTGCGTCGTGACATGGATCAGCACCTCGCGCGACAGGTCCGCAGGGGTCCGAAGACCCGCCTTGACCAGCGCCGGCGTACAGACCGGCAATCCTTTGACCTGTACCAGCGGCTCGACCTTCAGCCCGGCGGCGTGTTCCCGCCCGTAGCGGATCGCGACATCGACGCGCGACCCGTTGAAGTCGGCATATTGGTGGGTGGCCTCGATCCGTAGCGTCAGTTGCGGATGGCGCAGCTTGAACTCCGGAAGCGCCGGCAGCAGCACGGCGCTGGTGAAGAACGGCAATGAGCTGATCCAGAGCTCGCTGCCGGCCTCACCGCGTCGCCGCAGCATGTCACGGCTCGCCTCCTGCAGTGTCGCCAACGCGGCCGACACTTTTGCAAGGTAGCGCTCGCCGTCGTCGGTCAACCGCACCTGGCGCGCGCCGCGGACGAACAGCTTGGTGCCGAACTGCTCTTCCAGTCCGCGGATCTGGTGGCTGATTGCCGACGGGCTCAGCGACAGGTCTCGCGCGGCGCGCCGGAAGCTGAGCTGGGTGGCCGCACGCTCGAAGGCGAGCAGCGCCGGCAGCGGCGGGATCACCCGCGGATCGGGGGCATCCAATGGGTGAATGCCGCTCACCTGAAGTGATGAATGGCCTTTTGTCATGGCCACTATTCTTGGATCAGATTGGCCGAACGCTCAATCCTGCTCATCTCAGGGGATCATTCGCCTTGGCCATCTTCGAACCGCTCGCCACGCCCCATCACTGGAAGCCCGCGGCGCTGGCGGCCGGGCCGTTCACAGGCCTTCAGGGCGGGGCGGTCGCAAGCCTGCTGACCGGCGAGGTCGAGGCCATGGCCGGCGCGCGCAACTGGGGCACCGCGATCTCGGCGGCGGCCTGGTTCCTGCGGCCGACGCCAATGGCGGAACTGCGCACGCACGTTACCGTGGTGACCGAAGGCGGCCGGGTCAGCGTCGTCGACAACACGCTCTGGCCGGCCGGTGAGGAGCAACCCTGCGCGACGGTGCGCGTGACGCTGTCGCGCGAGCGTGCCGTCGAGGTCCCGGGGTTTTACGGGTGCTCAGCCGATCCGGTGGATCCCACGGTGTTTCCGTTGCGCAGCCCACACGCGGTCCATGGCCGCAGCTGGTTCATGGATGCGATGGAAGCCCGTGCCGGCGGCGATACCGCCTGGTTTCGCTTGCATCACGCCGTCATTGCGGCCGCCGGCCCATTGGCGCGGGTGCTCGGCCCGGCTGACTGGACCCACGGCATCGCGCGGCCGGTCCAGAACGTGGTGGCAGACCCCAATCCGAACCTTGCGGTGCAGCTGTTCCGGTCGCCGCGGGGCGCCTGGATCGGCGTTCGCGCCGAGGCTCGCTGGCGCCCGGAGGCCGGGCTCGGCGTCGGCAGCGGGGTGTTGCTCGATGTGGATGGCGAGATCGGCCGGGTCTCGATGTCGGTCATTCTCGTACCGCTTCCGGGAAGCGCGCCCGCGCGAGGCCAGGGTTCCGCCGCCGGTTAACCCTAATTTATTCCGTCAACTGTCGGTGCGATCACAAAATGAGGCCGCGAACCATGCTTTGGTTCACGCGACTTAAAATGGACGGTGGTCGCAAACGTCTATACAACGTGGTGATCACGTAACTCTTTTGTTTTGCAGAGATCAGTTTTTATGGCAGCCGCGCCCGCTGTCCGGCGATCCGAACTGGCTGAGGCGCTGCGCGCTTGCCGCAGCGCCTTCATCGGCGTCGGCCTTATCAGTTGCATGATCAACCTGCTCTACCTGACAGGTTCGATGTTCATGCTGCAAGTCTACGACCGGGTGCTGCCGAGCCGCAGCGTTCCGACCCTGGTCGGCCTCGTGGTCATCGCCGCGGTCCTCTACATGGCACAGGGCGTGCTCGACCTGCTGCGCGGACGGATCCTCGGCCGCGTCGGCACCTCGCTCGACGAAGCGCTCAATGCGCGGGTGTTCGACACCGTCGTGCGGCTGCCGCTGATGGCGGGTAATCGCAGCGAGGGCCTGCAGCCGCTGCGCGACCTCGACAATGTGCGCTCTTTCCTCGGCAGCATGGGTCCCGGCGCGTTCTTCGATCTACCCTGGCTGCCGTTCTACATGGTGATCTGCTTTGCCTTCCACTGGCTGCTTGGCGTTACGGCGCTGATCGGCGCGATCATTCTGGTGACGTTGACGCTGATCACCGAATACTTGTCGCGCACGCCGGCCAAGGAAGCGATGACGCTCGCGGCGCGGCGCAACGATCTCGCCGCCTCCAGCCGCCGCAACGCCGAGGTGCTGGTGGCGATGGGCATGGCCGGCCGCATGAACAGGCGGTGGAACGAGGCCAACGAGGAATATCTGTCCGGCAACCAGCGTGCGAGCGACGTCACCGGCGGGCTCGGCGCGGTCGCCAAGGTGCTGCGCATGATGCTGCAGTCCGCCGTGCTCGCGGTCGGCGCCTATCTCGTGATCCATCAGGAGGCCACCGGCGGCATCATCATCGCCGGCTCGATCCTGAGCGCGCGGGCACTGGCGCCGGTCGATCTCGCGATCGCGCATTGGAAGGGCTTCGTCGCCGCGCGGCAGAGCTGGCAGCGGCTCAACCGCCTGCTGCAGCAAATTCCGGCGCGGCCCGAGCAGACGCTGTTGCAGGCGCCGGAGAAGAAGCTTTCGGTCGAGGCCGTGACCATGGTCGCGCCGGGCGACCAGCGCGCCATCGTGCAGGACATCACCTTCGCCGTCGAAGCCGGCAGCGGCGTCGGCGTGATCGGCCCGAGCGGCTCCGGCAAGTCGTCGCTGATCCGGGCGCTGGTCGGCGTCTGGATGCCGGCGCGGGGCAAGGTACGGCTCGACGGCGCCGCGCTCGACCAGTGGTCGTCGGACCAGCTCGGCCGTCACGTCGGCTATTTGCCGCAGGACGTCGAACTGTTTGCCGGTACGGTCGCCCAGAACATCTGCCGGTTCGATCCCGACGCCAAGTCCGACGGCATCATCGCGGCGGCCAAGGAGGCCGGCGTGCATGAGATGATCATCAAGATGCGCGAGGGCTACGACACCCAGGTCGGCGAGCAGGGCACCGCGCTCTCCGCGGGCCAGGCGCAGCGCGTGGCGCTGGCGCGGGCGCTGTACGGCAACCCGTTCCTGATCGTGCTGGATGAGCCGAACTCCAATCTCGACAGCGAAGGCGACGAGGCGCTGACCCGTGCGGTGCGCGGCGCCCGCGAGCGCGGCGCGATCGTCATTGTGGTTGCGCACCGGCCGATCGGCATCGAGGGCGTCGACCATCTGCTGGTGCTGAAGGATGGCCGCATGCAGACCTTCGGGCCGAAGGAGGCCGTGCTTGCGCAGGTGCTGCAGCGTGCTGCGCCGCCGGTGCCGACGCCGATCAAGATCGTCGCGGATGCGGGAGCCGCCAAGTCATGACCGATCAACCGCGCAACGCACATCGCTCGATCCGCAAGCATCTGATCGTCGGCCTCGCCGTGGTTCTGGTTCTCGGCGGTGGCGTCGGCGGCTGGGCCGCAACGGTACCGATCTCGGGCGCGTTGATCGCGCCGGGCTCGGTGGTGGTCGAATCCAACGTCAAGAAGGTGCAGCATCCGACCGGCGGCGTCGTCGGCGAGGTGCGGGTGCGCGACGGCGACGTGGTCAAGGCGGGGGACATCGTCGTGCGCCTCGACGAGACCGTCGTGAAGGCCAGCCTCGCAATCGTGGTCAAGACGCTGAACGGTCTTTATGCGCGCGCGGCCCGGCTCGAGGCCGAGCAGCAGGGCCGCGACAAGATCACCTTCCCGCCGCAGCTGCTCGAGCAGGCCAAGGATCCGGACGTTCGCGACATCATGGCGAGCGAAACCAAGCTGTTCGAGGTTCGCGTCAACGGCCGCACCGGCCAGAAGGCGCAGCTGCGCGAGCGCGTCACCCAGCTCAACGAGGAGATCTCCGGCCTGCAGGCGCAGGAGAGCGCCAAGGACAAGGAGATCGCGCTGGTGCAGCAGGAGCTGGTCGGCGTCCGCCAGCTCTATGAGCAGCATCTGGTGCAGCTGACGCGCCTGACCACGCTCGAGCGCGACGCGGCGCGGCTCTCCGGCGAGCGCGCGCAGTACATCGCCTCGCGCGCGCAGGCCAAGGGCAAGATCACCGAGACCGAGTTGCAGATCATCCAGGTCGACAAGGACATGTTGTCGGAGGTCTCGAAGGACCTGCGCGAGACCAACGACAAGATCGGCGAGTTCGTCGAGCGCAAGGTCACCGCAGAGGACCAGCTCCGCCGCATCGACATCCGCGCGCCGCAGGACGGCGTGGTGCTGCAGTCGACCGTGCACACCGTCGGCGGCGTCATCACCGCGGGCGACGCCATCATGATGATCGTGCCGAAGGCCGACGATCTGTCGGTCGAAGCCAAGGTCAATCCGCAGGACATCGACAAGCTGCAGGTCGGACAGAAGACCGTTCTGCGGCTCTCCGCCTTCAACCAGCGCACCACGCCGGAGCTGAACGGCGTCGTCACCCGCGTCTCCGCCGACGTCACCACCGACCAGCGCACCGGGCAGAGCTATTACACAATCCGCGTCTCGATGCCGCCGGAAGAAGTCGCGCGCCTCGGCAGCGAGGTGAAGATCATCCCGGGCATGCCGGTGGAAGCCTTCGTCCAGACCGGCGACCGCACCATGCTGTCCTACCTGATGAAGCCGATGAGCGACCAGTTCATGCGCTCGTTCCGCGAGAAGTGAGCCGCGCGCTGCTCTTGTAGCCCGGATGAAGCGCAGCGAAATCCGGGAACAGTCGCTCAGCGGATGAAGTCGTCCCGGATTGCGCTTCGCTTCATCCGGGCTACGAAGTCACCGTTCCAGATTCTTCAACAACAGCTCCAGCGCCGCCTTCGCAAATGCCTGCATGTTCGCCTGCCGGTCGCCGCTCGCGGTCTCCAGCGTGATCACCTGCTGGTGGGGGCCTGCGACCGCCATGCAGCTGTGGCCGGCGGCATCGCCGTAGCGGTTGCCGGTCGGGCCGGCGGCACCGGTCTCCGACAATCCCCAGTCGGTCGCGAGGCGCTCGCGGATCTGCCGCGCCAGCAATTGCGCGTAAGGTTCCGACGCCGAGCGGAGCCCACGCATGGCGTCGTCGGGAATGTCCATCAGCGCGCGCCGCGCGTCGCGGGTGTAGATCACGCCGCCGCCGAGGAAATAGGCCGACGCGCCGGGAACCGCGAGCAGCGATGCGGAGATCAGTCCGCCGGTTGAGGATTCCGCGACCGCAATCGTCTGCTTGTTCGCGATCAGTTTTGCGGCGACCTGTTCGGCGATGGATGTGAGCGCGTTCATCGGCCTTCTTTCTCGTTGCTTGCCATGAAAATCCCGTGGGGCGTCCTGCCCTCCTAGCACACCACGCAGCCCTTTGCCGAGTTGCAGGCCGCGGCATGGCCTGATTGAATGCAAGACAAGAACCAGGCGCCGCCCGACAAGCTTGTCGTGAGAGCGTGCGCGGAGGAAACATCATGACGTCGCCGATCGCGGGCGGCGTGGATTGCGATCTGCATCCCGCCGTGCCTCACCTCACCAGCCTGCTGCCGTACATGAACGACTACTGGCGCGACCAGGTGACGACGCGCGGCATGACCGACCTGATCTCGCAATCCTATCCGACCAATTCGCCGATCTCGTCGCGGCCGGACTGGCGTCCAGCGCAAGGCAAGCCGGGCTCGAGCCTTGCGGACATGCAGCGCCAGGCGCTCGACCAGTTCGGCACGGCCTACGGCATCTGCAATCCGCTCTACGGCGTGCAGATGGTGTTCTCCGAGGACATGGCCGATGCGTTCTGCCGCGCGCTGAACGACTGGCTGGTCAAGGAATGGCTCGACAAGGACGATCGCCTGCGCGGCTCGATCGTGATCCCGGTGCAGAGCATCGAAAAGGCGGTCGCCGAGATCGAGCGCTGTGCGCAGGACAAGCGCTTCGTGCAGGTGTTGATGCTGGTGATGGGCGACATGCCGCTTGGCAAGCGGCACTACTGGCCGATCTACGCCGCGGCGGAACGGCTCGGCCTGCCGGTCGGCATCCATGCCGGCAGCGCCTATCACAATCCGCCGACCTCGGTCGGCTGGGGCTCCTATCACATCGAGGATTATGTTGCGCAGGCGCAGGCGTTCCAGACCCAGCTCACCAGCCTGATCGTCGAGGGCGTGTTCGCGCGCCATCCGAACCTGAAAATGGTGATGCTGGAGTCCGGCTTCACCTGGCTGCCGCCATTCCTGTGGCGGCTGCACAAGTTCTGGCGCGGCGTGCGCATGGAGACCCCGTGGGTCGACCGCGCGCCGCTGGAGATTGTGCGCAGCAACATCCGCTTCTCGCTGCAGCCGGTCGATGCGCCGCCGGACGGAGACACGCTGAACCGCCTGTTCGACCATATGCAGTCGGACGAATTGATCCTATTCTCGTCAGATTATCCGCATTGGCAGTTCGACGGTGACGAGGTGCTGCCGCACGGGTTGTCGCAGGATCTGGTACGCAAGATCATGATCGATAATCCGCATGCGACCTATGGCCGGCTCAAGGTGAAGGAGATGACGCCATGAACATCCAGCTCCGCGAGCGTCCCGAAACCGCATCGCCGACCAGCATCAAGACCGCGATCGCCGACTGCGACATCCATCCGGCCCGCGCCACCAAGGATGAATTGTATCCTTATCTCGAAAAGCGCTGGCATGCGCATCTCGAGACCTTCGGCGTCCATGCCTATCAGGGCATGATGGGAGGCCCGCCCTATCCGAAGGCGCAGCCGAATGCGTCGCGCCGCGATGCCTATCCGCCGGAAGGCGGCCCGCAGGGCTCGTCGCTGTCCTTCATGCAGAAGCAGCACCTCGATCCCAACAATGTCGCGCTCGGCGTGCTCAACCCGCTCAACACCGGACAGGGCATCCGCAACCAGGATCTCGCCGGCGCGATCTGTTCGGCAATCAACGACTGGCAGATCGAGAAATGGACCAGCAAGGATTCCCGCCTGAAAGGCTCGGTCGTCGTCGCCAATGAGGATGGCATGTCGGCCGCCGCCGAAATCCGCAAGCGCGCGGGCGACACAAATTTCGTCCAGGTGCTGCTGCTCAGCCGCAATGTCGAGCCGCTCGGCCAGCGCCGTTACTGGCCGATCTATGAGGCGGCACAGGAAGCCGGCCTTCCGATCGGTGTGCACGCCTTCGGCTTCGGCGGCAACCCGATTACCGCGTCGGGATGGCCGAGCTACTATATCGAGGAGATGGTCGGGCATTCGCAGTGCCAGCAGACCGCGCTGGCGAGCCTCGTGCTCGAGGGCGTGTTCGAGCGCTTCCCGAAACTGAAGATGGTGATGGTCGAAGCCGGCTTCGGTTGGGCGCCGTCGCTGGCCTGGCGGCTCGACAAGGTGTTTTCGCGGCTGCATGCCGAGGTGCCGCATCTGAAGCGCAAGCCGTCGGAATATATCCGCGACCACATCTGGTGGACGACGCAGCCGATGGAGGATCCGGAGAGCCGCGACCATCTGTTCCAGACCATCGAGTGGATCGGCTGGGACAGGCTGCTGTTCGCGACCGATTACCCGCATTGGGATTACGACGAGCCGTCGCGCGTGCTGCCGGCCGGCGTCAGCGATGCCAATCGCCAGGCGTTCTATCTCGGCAACGCCAAGCAGCTGTACAGTATCGCATGATCCGAAAAAGTGGGAACCGGTTTTTTGAATCAGATCATGCGTGAGAACGATTGATGGCGCGGCATGTGATCGCCCCGGTGGACGAGTTGCCGCCGGGTTCGCGAAAATTTCTCGAGATCGACGGACGGCCGATCGCGGTCTTCAACGTCAAGGGCGAGTTCTTCGGCCTGCTGAACCGCTGCCCGCATCAGGGCGCGGCGCTGTGTGAGGGGCCGCTGATCGGGCTCGCGTCGTCGTCGGACCCCGGCGAAATCGAATACACCAAGCTCGGCGAGATCCTGCGCTGCCCCTGGCACGGCTGGGAGTTCGACATCCGCACCGGCCAGTCCTATTGCGACCCGCGCCGCTTCCGCGTGCGCGCCTATCCGGTCAGCGTCGAGCCGGGCACCAATGTGGTGAAGGGACCGTATGTCGCTGAGACCATCAAGGTCGCGGTGGAGAGTGACTACGTGGTGGTGGATTTGTAGCCGCGACCGTCCCGAAATCCTGTTCGCCGGAGATGGCAATCGGTGAGCGTCATGCAAAGCATCCTCTTGCGTGCGTTTGGCCGTCCTCGGGGCCTGCTGGGGAGGCTCGGCGGCATGATCATGGCGCGCACCAATGCAGATTGCGGCGCGTGGGTCGCAGATCGCCTCGAGGTCGGACCTGATGACAGCGTGCTCGAAGTTGGGTTTGGTCCGGGCGCCGTCATTCATCGCCTGTCGACATTGGTACCGGCCGGACGCGTCGCGGGCATTGATCCGTCGCAGGAGATGGTCGGGCAAGCTCGCGCCCGGAACGCGGCCGCGATCGAGGATGGTCGTGTCGAGCTTTGGCTTGGCTCCGTGGAGCGCATGCCATTCGATGCGGACAGCTTCGATGCGGCGCTGGCGATCAACTCGATGCAAGTCTGGCCGGACGCCGTCGCCGGGCTACGGGAGGTCCGGCGCGTGATGAAGCCGAGCGGCAGGATCGCGCTCGGCTTTACGCGCTATTCCGGACAGCCCAAGGAAGGGGTGGCGGAAAAGCTGGCAGCAGCCGGCTTCACGCAGGCTCAGCTGGTCGAGACAAATGAGTGGTTCTGTGCCCTGGCGACAAAGCCCGATGCAGGATGAGTTCGTAAGCCGGGCTACGCTGCGTTAACCCACCACCATTCATTCCGCCATCATCTGCCGTTCGCGCGCGTAGCGCACCAGCGCGACAAAGCGGTAGATGCCGTGCACGAATTTGCCGTAGGGCATGGTGATGAACAGCGCGAACACCACGCCGAGATGCAGCGCCAGCAGCGGGCCCATCGCGGCGGTCTCGCGCCACAGCAGCAAGGCGAGGCCGGTGATGCTGGTCAGGAACAGCATCAGGATGAACGCGGTGTCCATGCCCATGCGCTGTTCGTCGACCAGCACGCGGTCGCGCTTCCATTTCTCCGACAGGAGTCCGAGCGGACCGACCACGAGCCCGATGCCGCCGAGCGTGCCGAGCACGACGGGCAAATCCCACCACGCATAGGGTGCCTCGCGCGCCAGGAGGTAGTGATATAGCGTGCCGACGCAGGTCGCGGCGAAGCACAGGATGAAGCCGTAGAAGGTGAAGTGGTGATACAGCTTGCGGCGGTCGGTCGGCTGGTCGTCCTCGTTGAAGCAGCCGACACCGCCGCCGTCGAGATAGCGCAGCTCGCCGGCGTCGCGGACCGCCTGCAACAGCGCCTTCGCATCCGTCGTCATGCCGACCGGCTCGCCGATGTCGCGCCAGAACGCGCGCACGCCCATCACCAGCGCCAGGATCGCGTAGAGCAGGGCGGCGCCGAACAGCAGCGCCATCGCATTGTGCGGCATCAGTTTGTAGAACGCGCCGGGACCGGTGTGGATGCCGGTGAGCACGCCGCGATCATTGACTGCGGCGAAGCCGAAGATGAAGGCGGCGACGCTGAGCGCTGCGATCAGGCTGATGACGAGGCCGTTGCGCGCGAACGCGCCGGCAAAGGCGCGCGGCCAGGCATAGGCGGCATAGGATTCGGCGCGCGCGACCGCGAGCGTCTTCGGTACATTGACGTTGAATTCGTGCGGCGGCGAGAACTGGCAGTCGGTGTAGCAGGCGCCGCAGCCGTGGCAGAGGTTGGCGAGGTAGTTGAGATCGCCGTCGGAGAAGGCGCGGCGCATCTCCATCGCGGGAAACACCGCGCACAGGCCCTCGCAATAGCGGCAGGAATTGCACACCGTCATCAGACGGTCGGCTTCCTGCAAGATCCTCGTCCCGTGCATCGCGTCTGTCCCGCCTTCAGTTCCGCGCATTCTTGGCTGCTTCCCGGCCGGCGACGCGGCCGAACACGCTGCCGATGGTCATGCCGATGCCGGCGGCATAGCCCTTGCCGAGCACGTTGCCGGCCATGATCTCGCCGGCGGCGAACATGTTGGCGGACGGCTTGCCGTCCTTCATCAGTATCCGCGCCTCCCTGTTCACGCGGGTGCCGAGATAGGTGAAGGTGATGCCGGGCCGCACCGGATAGGCGAGATAGGGCGGCGTCTCGATCCGGCGCGCCCAATGCGTCTTCGGCGGCGTGATGCCTTGGGTAGCGCAGTCGTCGAGGATGGTGTGGTCGAAGGTGCCGGGCTGCACCGCGGCGTTGAACTCGGTGATGGTCTTTTCCAGCGCGGCCGCGTCGAGCTCGAGCTTGCCGGCGAGCTCGGCAATCGTCGCACCCGCGATCGGCGGAAACAGCGTCGGCATGAAGCTCGTCACCACGGTCGAGTCGAAGATGATGTAGGCGATCTGGTCCGGCTGCGCGGCGACCAGCCGGCCCCAGATCGCATAGCGCTTGGGCCAGATGTCCTCGCCCTCGTCGTAGAAGCGCTCGGCATGCCTGTTGACGACGATGCCGAACACGACCGAATCGTGACGGGTGATGATGCCGCCGTCGAATTTCGGTGCGCGGGCGTCGATCGCCACCGCATGGCATTGCGTCGGATCGCCGATCTCCTGAACGCCCTTCGCGAGCAGCATCTTGAGGATCGCGCCGCGATTATAGGGCGTGCCGCGGATCAGGAAATTGTCGGCCGCGGCGCCCCAGGATTCCTTCAGCCATTCGATGTTGGCCTCGAAGCCGCCGGCGGCCGCAACCAGGGTCGAGGCGCGGACTTCGGTCTTGCCGCCGACCGGCTGCTTCAGCTGCGCCGAAAGGAACATGCCGTCCTCGACCGTGAGGTCGATGACCTCGGCATCGTAGAGGATGTCGACGCCGAGCTCCTCGGCGGTGCGATAGAGCGCGTTCAGCATCGCGCGGCCGCCGCCGAGGAAGAACGAGTTGGTGCGGCCAAGGCTCAGCGTGCCGCCGAGCGACGGCTGCCAGCGCACGCCCTGCTCGACGATCCAGTTCAGGATGTCCTTGGACTCGTGGATCATGAAGCGGGCCAGTTCCTCGTCGGTCTGGCCGCCGGTCACCAGCAGCAAATCCTTCCAGAACTCCTCCTCGGTGTAGGGACCGGTGAGGATCTCGGTCGCCGCGTCATGGGCGCAGCGCATGTTGCGGGTGTGGCGGGTGTTGCCGCCGCGATAGAATTTCGGGGCGCCTTCCAGCACTAGCACCGAGGCGCCGGCGCGCCGTGCGCTGATCGCAGCGCACAGCGCGGCGTTGCCGCCGCCGATCACCAGGACGTCGAACCTGCGCGTCAGATCAACCATGCGCTCTTGTTATCGTTGTTGGCATGGAAAGCAACACGGCCGGACGCATGAGCATGATCCGGAAAAGCGTGTCGCGATTTTCCGGAGAAGTCATGCCCAGCGAGCCCACCCGGCCGCGAAGTGGAATATCAGGCCGCAACCGTCTCGCGCTGCTCGATGGTCTGGCCGCCACGATAGACGATCAGCGCAGCGACGATGCCGAGAGCTGCGGCGCACATCAGCCAGTAGCCGGGCGAAGCCTTGTCGCCGGTCTGCTGGATCAGCCAGGTCGAGGCGAACGGCGTGAAGGTGCCGAACAGCCCGGCCGCCAGTGCAAAGGCCAGCGAGAAGCAGGTGGTGCGGACATGCGCCGGCACGATCTCGACCAGGCAGCCCAGCATGGTGCCGCTGTAGACGCCGAAATAGAACGAGAACATCATCTCGACCGCCAGCATCTTGCCGAACGACGGATTGGTCACCAGCCAGTGCAGCGCCGGATAGGCCGTGATGAGGGACAGGCCGGCGATCGCCAGCAGCACCGGCTTGCGGCCGATCCGGTCCGACACCGCGCCGCCGACCGGATTCCAGATGAAGTTGGTCACTGCAACCAGCAGCGTCACCAGCAGCGCATCCTGGGTCGAGAGCTTCAGCACGGTCTTGCCGAAGGTCGGCGTGTAGACGGTGACGAAGTAGAAGGTGGTGGTGGTCAGCACCGCGATCATCATGCCGAGCACGACGATGCGCCAGTTCGCGATCGCCGAGGCGAACACCTCGCTTGCGGTCGGATGCTTCTTCATCGCGAGGAACGCCGGGGTCTCCTCTAGCGTCCGGCGCAGGAAGAAGATCACCGGGATGATCAGGCAGCCGACGAAGAACGGGATGCGCCAGCCCCAGGAGGCCACGGTCGCGGCCGGCATGCTCTCGCTGAGGACGAAGCCGAGGATCGAGGCGACGAAGATCGCGACCTGCTGGCTCGCCGACTGGAACGAGGTGTAGAAGCCGCGATTGCCGGGCGTGGCGATCTCCGCGAGATAGACCGAGACGCCGCCGAGCTCGACGCCGGCGGAGAAGCCCTGCAGCAGGCGCGCGATCAGCACGATGATCGGCGCCGCAATGCCGATGGTCGCATAGCTCGGGCAGAGCGCGATCACCACGGTGCCGATAGCCATGATCGACAGCGTCACGATCAGGCCCTTGCGGCGGCCGATGCGGTCGATATAGGCGCCGAGCACGACGGCGCCGACCGGGCGCATCAGGGCGCCGAGCCAGAACACGCCGAACGCGTTGAGCAGCGCCGCGGTCTCGTTCTCGGAGGGGAAGAAGGCCTTCGCAATCGCCTGGGCATAGAAGCCGAACAGGAAGAAGTCGAACTGCTCGAGGAAATTGCCGCTGGTCGCGCGCAGGATGGCGCCAAGACGCGATTTGATCTGAGGGACTTGCGATGAACTCGACTGCGACATAACGCCCTTTCCTCCCCGTGACAAAAACGGCCGGCGCAAATTGTCTCGCCGGCCAAAGCAGTTAACTGCCATGTGCGGCAATTTGGCACGCCTGTCCGGCGCGACCAACCCGAAATCACGCGGGGGGCTATGGGAAAAAAGCCGTAGGTGGAAATCGCAGGGAGCCTTTCGAGCGAAGGGGATATTGGTTCGCGCGAAGAAACCTCGTCAAAACAATGATCTAGTGCTTCGGCTCTGGTAGGACCGAAGCCCCGGCCGTTGCGTGCGGCGCATCAAGGCGCGGCGTGCGCCGTTGTGCCGAGCCAGCTCCGGAACGCGGAGAGCTTTGGCGTATCGGCGCGTCCCTGCGGCGAAACCAGGTAGAAGCCGGCGTCCGCCGGCAGCGCGATCTTGAAGGGAACCACGAGGCGGCCCTTGGCGATGTCGTCCTGCACATAGGAGGTGCGGCCCATCGCGATGCCGATGCCGTCGATCGCGGCCTGGATCGTCACGAACAGCAGGTCGAAGGTGACGCCGGGCTGCTTGGAAATATCCGTCGGCAGCCCCGCCGCGGTCAGCCACAGCCGCCAATCGTCGCTGTTGGCGTTGCTGGTGTGCAGGAGCGTGTGATCCCTGAGGTCTTCAGGGCATTTCAGCGGCCTGGTGCCCTGCAGCAGCGACGGGCTACACACCGGAAAGAGCTCATCCGCCATCAGCCAGTCCGCACGCAGGCCCGCCCATTGGCCGCGGCCATAGCGGATCGCCGCATCGACCTTGTCGCGCTGGAAGTCGACCAGGCTGGTCGAGGTGGTGATGCGAACGTCGATGCCGGAATGCGCCTCCTGGAACGCCGACAGCCGCGGCAGCAGCCATTTGGCGGCAAGCGATGCCAGCGTCGAGACCGTCAGCACGTGATCGTCGTCCCTGCGCAGCAGGCGATCGGTGGCGAGCCTGAGGTCGTTGAAGGCGGCGCGGACGCCGGGAAGGTATTCGCTAGCCTCGGGCGTCAGGCTCAGCGAGCGGTTCTGGCGGACGAACAGGCGGACGCCGAGTTCCTCCTCGAGCCGCCGGATCTGATGGCTGATCGCGGTCTGCGTCACGTTCAGTTCGGACGCCGCCAGCGTGAAGCTCATATGCCGCGCGGCGGCCTCGAACGCCCTCAGGCCATTCAGCGAAGGCAGGCGGCTGGTCATCCCCGGCTTGTCTCCAGATACATGACTTTAATTCATCCGAAACGGTACAAAGTGTCGTTTGTGAGGGGGCCGAATAGCTCCGATATTACGGCCAACAGGTTACCGCTAGGAGCCGCAGATGTCCATTTTCACCCATGAATCGATGACAAATCATCATACGCCAAATCATCACGCATCGGGCCTGCTGAACCAGGTCGGCGAGACCCTTCACGTCTGGTGGGAACGCTACGAGCGCCGCCGCGAGCTGTCGCAGTGGACCGAGCGCGACCTGCACGACATCGGCATGTCCCGCAGCGACATCGTGTTCGAAACCGAGAAGCCGTTCTGGCGGGCCTGAGAAGGACGCCTTCGCTGGCGTCGCCTCGATCGAGGGACGCCGGCCAATTTCTTCACCCGAGGAGCGTGTCATGGTTGCGCTGCATCTCGACGATCTCAAGCAATACTCTGACGTGCTGCGCGCCAAGAACGGCAGCGAGGTCAAGGTGCGCTTCGTCGAGCCGCGCGACCGCGAAGAGCTGCAGAGCTACATCCGCTCGCTCTCCGCGGGGTCCCGTTACAACCGGTTCCTGGGCGCGTTGAGCGAGCTGCCGAAGACGGAGCTCGAACGTTTCATCCATGTCGGCGAGGCTGACCGGTTCACGGTGGTCGCGACGATGCCGGTCGATGGCTTTGAGACCATCGTCGGCGAAGCCCGCTACGCCTTCCATGCCGATACGTCGAGCGTCGAGTTCGGCCTGTCGATCGATGACCGGTGGCAGGGCCACGGCATTGGCAAGGCGCTGCTCAAGAATCTCGAATGCCGCGCGGCGTCCTTCGGAGCCGAGCGCATCTTCGGCGACACCTTGCGTTCCAATGCGACGATGATCGGCCTCGCCCGGAAGTCGGGCTACGCCTTCATGCCGAGCGCCGGCGATTGGAAGCTGGTGCGCTTTGCAAAAGAGATCCACGTCGAACCGCAAGACATTCCCTGTGCCAGCTGGCGGCTTGCCGCCACTTCCCGCTTGGCCGCGATGTCCTCGCTTGCGGTTTGACTGACTAGGCCCGGTTCTGGCCCCTCCAGAACCGGGCCCTTTTCTTTTCCCAACCGGTGCCGCGACTGCTACTCGTCATGCGCGGGCTTGACCCGCGCATCCATTGAGCGAAAGCGTTTCTTTCGATGCATTGCCGGGTCAAGCCCGGCAATGACGGGACACCGAACTGGGATCAACTCCCCCGAAACACCGGCTTGCGCTTCTCGATGAAGGCCTGCACCGCCTCCTTGTGATCGGCAGTCGTGGTGAGGCGGATTAGCCGCTCGGCCTCGTGGTCGCGCGCGGTGGCGAAGTCGAATTGCAGCGCCTCGTCGAGATTGTCCTTCATGTAGCGCAGCGCGAGGGTCGGGCCTTCGGCCATCGACTTCGCCAGCGCAAAGGCCTCGTCCTGCAGCGTTTCGTCCGGCACCACGCGGTTGACGAGGCCGATCTGCTCGCATCTCGCGGCGTCGACCTTCTCCGAAGTGAACATCAGCTCGCGGGCGCGCGAGGTGCCGACCAGGCGCGTCAACAGCCAGGCCATGCCGTAATCGCCGCTCAGCGCCACCCGTAAGTAACCGGTCGAGATGAAGGCGGATTGTGCGGCGATCCGAATGTCGCAGGCCATCGCGATCGCAAGGCCAGCGCCGACCGCGGGACCGGGAAGGGCGGCAATGGTCGGCTTGCGCACCGAGGCGAGCGCGCCGGTGAGCAGGCGCTGGCGCTCCTGCAAATCCGCGACCTTGTCCTCATAGGACATTTCGAGCTTCTTCTTGTCGCGATGCGCGCCCATGCCCTTGACGTTGCCGCCGGCGCAGAACGCCTTGCCGGCGCCGGTGACGAGCAGCACGCCGACCTCGGGGTTCTCGCCGCAGGTCCTGATCATCGTGCGCAGCGCCGGCGTCAGCGTGTCCGACAGCGAGTTGCGGGCGTCCGGGCGGTTCAGCGTGATGACGGCGACGCGATCGCGGATCACGCAGAGCAGTTCGTCGGTGCCGGTCTCGATCTTGATTTCGTTCGACATGTTTTCCTTCCCTAGTTCCATCCGTCATTGCGAGCCACCCGGTCGGCGCGCAGCGTCGCCGGATAACAGGCTCCGCGAAGCAATCCATGCCGCCGCAAGTGGAGGAATGGATTGCTTCGTCGCTTCGCTCCTCGCAATGACGAATGTGGCGGCGGTTTGCGTTCAGCCTACGCCGCTTGCATGATCTACGTCATCTCAAAACTTCTCAACCCAGGGCCGCAATTCCAGCTCCCAGGTCCAGGCGCTGCGCGGCTGTTGCAGCACGTTCCAGTAGCTCAGTGCAATCGCGTCGGGATCGAGCATCGAGTCCGGCCGGTCGGCGGGCTCGGTGCGGGCGGCGCTGCGGATGCCGCCGTCGATCACGAAATGCGCGACGTGAATACCCTGCGGCGACAGTTCGCGCGCCATGCTCTGCGCGAGGCCGCGCAAGGCGAACTTGCCCATCGCGAACGGCGCCGATTGCGCATAGCCCTTCACGCTGGCGGAGGCGCCGGTGAACAGGATTGCGCCCTTCTTGTTGGGCAGCATGCGCTTCGCCGCCTCCTGCGCCACCAGGAATCCGCCGAACGCCGAGACCGCGATCGCCTGCTCGACCTCTGAAGGGACCAGTTCAACGAAGGGCCCGCGCGAGCGGCCGGAGGCGTTGTAGACCACGAGATCAGGCGTTCCAATCTCGCGCTCGACCAGACCAAAAAGACGTTCGACATCCTCGGCCTTGGTGGCGTCGCAAGCATAGGCCCGCGCGCCGGTTTCGGTGCAGAGCGCGCCGAGCTTCTCGATGCTGCGGGCGCCGAGTGCCACGCGAATTCCCTCCCGCGAAAATAGCCGCGTCAACGAGGCGCTCAGGCCTTCGCCGGCGCCGACGATCAGGGCGATCTTGTATTTTGGAATATCCATTGGGCTTTCCTTTGCTCGGCCGGAGGAGGATAGTCGTGCCCAAACAAATGAGCACCGAAGCCGGGAATTCAATGCAGCCGCACAAGCAGGATCCGAAAACGTCAGCCGCCAGCCAGCCGGGCCTGCTGGCGCCCGACACGACGGGAATGAATTTCTACCGGGCCGATCCGGCGCTGACCGACCTTCTGAAGCTGCATTTGCCCGATGCATTGTTCCGCCATATCGAGTCGCATCTCGACCGCCTCGGTGGATTGGCCGGAGGCTATCTCGACGAATGCGCGCGGCTTGCCGACCGGCATACGCCGGTGTTGCACCAGCGCGACAAGTTCGGCCGCGACGTGCAGCACATCGAATATCATCCGGCCTATCGCGAGATCGAGAAGGCCGCGTTCGGCGAGTTCGGCATTCACGCGCTGTCGCTCCGCAAGGGCATCATGGGCTGGCCCGACAAGTATCCTGTCGTCGCCAAGCACGCCTTCACCTTCCTGTTCAACCAGACCGAATTCGGCATGGGCTGCCCGATCAACGTCACCGACGGGTGCGCCAAGCTGCTGGCAAATTTCGGCAGCGAGGCATTGAAGGCGAAATATCTCGACGGCCTGACCCAGACCGACATGAGCAAGCTGACGCAGGGCGGCCAGTTCATGACCGAGAAGGAGGGCGGCTCCGATGTCGGCACGCTGACCACGCGCGCCGTGCAGGAGGGCGACCACTGGCGGCTCTATGGCGAGAAGTGGTTCTGCTCCAACGCCGATGCCAAGGTGGTGATGCTGCTGGCGCGGCCGGAAGGCGCCGGGCCGGGCACCCGCGGCGTCGGCCTGTTCCTGATGCCGCGTTTCCTCGACGACGGTTCGCAGAACCATTACCGGATCGTGCGGTTGAAGGACAAGCTCGGCACCCGCTCGATGGCCTCGGGCGAGATCAAGTTCGACGGCGCGATCGCCTACGCCGTCGGCAAGCTCGACCGCGGCTTCGTGCAGATGGCCGAGATGGTGAACTCGTCGCGGCTCTCCAACGGCGTGAAATCGACTGCGCTGATGCGCCGCGCCTGGCACGACGCGATGACAGTGGCGCGTGGCCGCGTGGTGTTCGGCCAGCGCATCATCGACCTGCCGCTGGCGCGGCGGCAGCTGATGAAGATCATGCTGCCGACCGAGCAGGCGCTGTCGATGAGCTTTCTGACCGCCGACGCGCTCGACCGCGCCGAGGCCGGCAGTCAGGACGCCGCGGCGCTGCTTCGCATCCTGACGCCGACGCTGAAATTCCGCGCCACTCGCGACGCCCGAAAGGTCTGCGGCGATGCGATGGAGATGCGCGGCGGCATCGGCTACATCGAGGAATTCGTCACGCCGCGGCTGCTGCGCGACGCGCATCTCGGCTCGATCTGGGAGGGCACCGGCAACATCGTCGCGATCGATGCGCTGAAGCGCGCGGTCGGCCGCCATGGCGCCGACAATGCGCTGGCCGCCGATCTGCATGCGCGGCTCGATGACAGCGCGAATGTGCCGCAGGCCTGGCGCAACCGGCTGCGCGATCTCAGCGACCGCGCGGTCGCGTTTGCGCGCGAGGTGGCGAGCCGCATCGACAATGAGGGCGACGCGCGACGCGCCACCAGCCTGCTCTATCATGTCGCAAGCGCGGTCGCGCTGGCGTGGGAGGGTGGGCGCATCCACGAGACGCGCGGCGATGCGCGTCGGCTGTTGCTGTCGCGGATGGTGATCGATCACCGCGTGCTGCCGGGCGATCCGTTCCGGCTAACGGAAAATACCGTTCAGCGCAGGATGACCGAGCACCTGCTCGGCGATCGCGCGGTCGGCATGGCCGAGGTTGGCGAATTGCTTGACGCAGCGTAGGCTGCTGCGCGAGCGAACTTTTCAAACAATCAAAAACGTCAAGGGAGACCGCGATGAAGGCCGCCGTCCTGCATGAAGTCAATCAGCCGCTGGTGATCGAGGATGTCAGCGTGCCCAATCCGGGGCCGCGCGAGGTCCTGATCCGCACCGCGGTCGCGGGCCTCTGCCATTCCGATCTGCACTTCATGGAAGGCCTCTATCCGCATCCGCTGCCGGCGGTGCTCGGCCATGAATCGGCCGGCGTGGTCGAGAAGGTCGGCTCCGACGTCAATTACGTGAAGCCCGGCGATCACGTCGTCACCTGTCTGTCGGTGTTCTGCGGCACCTGCGACAATTGCACCACCGGCCGCACCGTGCTGTGCACCGACACCACGGTGAAGATGCTGCCCGGCGCCTCCAACCGCCTGTCATGGGGCAGGAAGGAGAAGCTGAATCAGTTTCTCAATCTGTCGTCGTTCGCCGAGCAGATGCTGGTGCACGAGAACGCCATCGTGAAGATCAAGAAGGAGATGCCGCTCGATCTTGCCGCGCTGATCGGCTGCGGCGTCATCACCGGCTACGGCGCCGTAGTCAACACCGCGAAGGTGACCGCCGGCGAGACGGTGGCGGTGATCGGTTGCGGCGGCGTCGGCATGGCGGCGATCAACGGCGCGCAGATCGCCGGCGCCGGCCGCATCATCGCGATCGATACCAATCCGGCGAAGCTGCAGCTTGCGACCAAGCTCGGGGCCACCGATATCGTCGATCCGGCCCGCGGCGACGTGGTCCAGCAGGTGCGCGAGCTCACCGGCGGCGGCGTGCAGCACTCCTTCGAGGTGCTCGGCCGCAAGGACACCGCCGAGCAGGCCTTCGCCATGCTGGCGGCGGGCGGCACCGCGACCATCGTCGGCATGATCCCGTTCGGCCAGAAGATCGAGCTGCACGGCTTTGACTTCCTGCGCGAGCGCCGCATCCAGGGCTCGTCGATGGGCTCCAACCACTTCCGCGTCGACATGCCGCGCCTCGTCGACTTCTACATGCGCGGCAAGCTGCATCTGGAAGACTGGATCTCGGCCAAGCTGAAGCTTTCCGAGATCAACGAGGGCTTTGCCAACATGAAAGCCGGCAAGACGCTGCGCAGCGTGATCATGCTTGATAGCTGAGCGTGTGTCGTCCCGGCGTAGGCCGGGACCCATACGCCGCGGCCTCGCTTTGGGCACGTGGGTGGACGACTTTCTTTACTCACCACAAGCTGCGGTGGTTATGGGTCCCGGCCTGCGCCGGGACGACACCTGAATCGCTCACCGCGCGACATGCGCGGATACCGCGAGCCATTTTCCGTTCTGCCGCGCCCAGCAATCGGTGTAGCGGCCGTGCGCCGGCTCGCCGTCCGCGTTGGTGTAGCTGGTCTGGGCGTGGATGATGGCGAAATCGCCGAGGATGCGGATTTTGACGTCCTCGGCCTTCAGGCCCTTGATCTTCACCGGGATCGCCGTCTGCTTCAGGAAGGCAGCGCGGTCGACCAGGCTCTTGTCGGGATTGGTGCAGTAGAAGTCCTGCGCCAGAATTTCGTCGAAGCGCTTGACGTCGCAGTTCTGAACGGAATCGACGTAATCCTTGTTGAGCTTTGTCAGCTCCTCGAGATCGTTGCTCATTGGCCTTCTCCCTGGTTTTGTTGTCCGTCATTGCGAGCGCAGCGAAGCAATCCATCTCGCCGCTCGTTGAGATATGGATTGCTTCGTCGCTTCGCTCCTCGCAATGACGGTTTTTTCCAGCACCTAATCATCGAACATCTTCGGCGGCACAAAGCCGCCGAATTCGTGCTCGATCAGCTCGGCGAGCTTGAGCGGCGTGCGGTCCTCGAGCCATGGGCCGACGATCTGCACGCCGACCGGCAATCCGTCGGGCGCAAAGCCGGTCGGGATCGCCGTCGAAGGCAGGCCGGGCAGGGTCGCGATGCCGGGCCAGGCGAGCTGGTCGGTGTAGATGTAGGGCTCGCCGTCGATCAATATCCGCCGCTGCTCCTGGTCGGGCTCATGATCGTGCGGATAGGCCGGCGTCGGCATGATCGGGCACATCACCGCGTCGAACGATTTGAACAGCTCGCGCCATTGCGCGCGCAGCCGCGAGCGGACGACTGTCGCCTGTACCCAGTCGCGGTGGCTGAGCGCGATGCCGCGCAGCCGTTCGGCCTGCAGGCTGTTGTCGCTGGCGGGCAGCGCGGCCGCCGCCGCGCAGGCGCCGGCATAGACCTCCGGCGGGAAGGTCGCGGCGAGGAATGACAGCAGCATCCGCATATAGAGCCGCGAGGACGCCGCGAAATCCGGCAGCAGCGGGCTCGAACGCGATATCTTCGCGCCGGCCTTGTCGAGGTGGCTCGCGAGCTTGTCGATGCTGCCGCGCACCGCCTTGTCGGTCGGCAGCACCGGATCGGTGTCGATCACGAGGATGCGGAAATCCTTCAGGCTGGCGTGGCGCGCCGCCGGCAGGTCGAGGCGATAGGCCTTGCCGGCATCGAGCGGATCGGGAGCGGCCATCACGTCGAGCAGCAGCGACAGGTCGGCCGCGCCGCGCGCCATCGGGCCGGTTACCGCAAGGTCGCGCTCATAGATGATGGGCGGTGCCGGCGGCGCGGTGTGGCCGCGCGACGGCAGCAGCGCGAAGGTCGGCTTGTGCGCATAGACGCCGCAATGAAACGCCGGCACGCGCAGCGAGCCGCCGATGTCCGAGCCGAGCGACAGCGCGCCATAGCCCGCGGCGAGCGCCGCCGACGATCCGCCGGAGGAGCCGCCCGGCGTGCGGCCGAGGTCGTAGGGATTGTTGGTGGTGCCGTAGATCTCGTTGTAGCTCTGCCAGTCGGCGAGCCCGACCGGCACGTTGGTCTTGCCGAGGATGACGCCGCCGGCGTTCTTCACGCGCTGAATCGACAGCGCGTCCTCGGTCGGGACAAAATCCTTTTGCGGCAGGAAGCCCCAGGTCGTCGGCAAGCCGGCGACGTTGAAGGATTCCTTCACCGTCATGGGGATGCCGAGCAGCGGCCTGTGCTCGCCGCGCGCGATCGCGGCATCCGCAGCGCGCGCAGCGGCGAGGCCGCGCTCGAAGTCGCGCACGCAGACCGCGTTGACCTTGCCGTCGTGGCGCTCGATGCGGCCGATCGCGTCCTGTGCGAGTTCAACCGCCGAGACCTTTTTGTTACGCAGCGCCTCCGACAATTCGACGGCGGTCTTGAAGCTGTATTGCGATTTGGCCACGGCGTGCTCCCGGTTTGTTGTTGGCGCGATGATGGGCAGTTTGGCTGCCGCCCGCAAGCGCTGTAGCCGTGACGTTGTCGCCGTGTTTGATCGGAATTGCTCTGCTTTACCTCGCCCCGCTTGCGGCAGGGGTGTCCGGGGAATGATTCACTGTGTCGCGGTGCATGCTCGGCAGGACCGAGGCAAATCGGTCTTTTCTGGTTGTCGAGACACAGAGGGCCGAGCATGCGATATCGCGGTAGCATTTTTGGAAGGCTGCTTGAACCGATCAATCGACGGCAGTTTCAGACGGTTGTGGATCGTCTGGACGGGGATGCCTACGACAAGTCGTTCAGGAGCTGGGATCATCTGGTGGCGCTGATCTATGCCCAGCTTAGCGGCAACAGCAGTCTGCGCGGGGTGGTGACTGGCTTCAACGCCAATTCGCAGCATCACTATCACTTGGGAACCGGCAAGCTGTCGCGCTCGACGTTGTCCGATGCCAATGCCCGCCGTCCGATCGGCATTTTCGCGCAAACCTTTGCGGCGCTGTCGGCGATGGCGCGTCGCCAGCTGCGGAGTGAAGGCATGGAGATGGTGCGTCTGATCGACGCCAGTCCGATCCCGCTCGGCAAGGTCTGCAGTTGGGCGACGTGGAACGGCCGCATCCGCGGCATGAAGCTGCATGTCGTCTACGACCCAAGGAGCGATGTCCCGACCTGCGTCGAGATGACGGCCGCGAACGTCAATGACATCGAGATCGGCCGACAGACCCCAATCCAGCCCGCCACCACCTATGTGTTTGACAAGGGCTATTGCCGTTTCGACTGGTGGCAGAAGATCAATGATAGCAAGGCTTTCTTCGTTACCCGGGCGAAGACGAGCATCCGTCTTCGCTCGCTCAGGCATCGCGCCATCCGCAAGCGTAACGGGGATGGCTTCGAAATCCTTGCCGATGACGAGGTGAAGCTCACCAGCAAGGGCGATTCGCGCCTTCCAATCCCGCTCCGCCGCATCAAGATCAGACGCGAGAAAGGCGGCAAGATCACACTCCTGACCAACGACCTTGTCCGTAGCGCCGTCGAGATCGCCGCCCTCTACAAGAGCCGATGGCAAATCGAGCTGCTGTTCCGCTGGATCAAGCAGCATCTCGATATTCGCAAGTTCCTCGGCGCCAACGACAACGCGATCCGCCTTCAGGTGCTCGCTGCGATGATTGCCTACCTGCTGCTGCGCATCGCCGCTCACACCAACTGCATCAAAATGCTCCCGCTCAGGTTCGCCGAACTCGTCGGCCAGCTCCTGCTCACGCGTCGATCCCTCGCTGCCATCGACAAACCTCCGCCCATCAACCCCAGCCGTCGGAAATCAACCATCTCACCTGACCAGATGGAGCTCCGCTATGCCTGAATTTCCCCGGACACCCCTGCGCTTGCGGGGAGAGGTCGCCGCGCGCTTGCGCGGCGGGTGAGGGGGTACAGGTACGTCCACTTGCGTCACGTGTGGATATGGCCCCTCACCCCAACCCTCTCCCCGTAAGAACGGGGAGAGGGAGAATTGAACCGTTGCTACGCCGCGCCGATCAGGATGCCGACCGCGAGCACGATCGCGCCGCCGAGCACGATCTGGAACACCGCCTGCAGGAATGGCGTGTCCATGTAGCGCGCGCGGATGAAGGCGATCGCCCACAATTCGAAGAACACCACGATGCCGGCAATCGCGGTCGCGATCCAGAATGCGTTCGGCCAGGCGTCGGGCACCAGATAGGGAATGGTGTGGCCGAGCCCGCCGAGCGTCGTCATCAATCCGCAGGTCAGGCCGCGCAGCCAGGGCGAGCCGCGGCCGGTCAGCGAGCCGTCGTCGGACAGCGCTTCGGCAAAGCCCATGCTGATGCCGGCGCCGATCGAGGCGGCGAGCCCGACCAGGAAGGTTTGCCAGTTGTGATGCGTGGCGAAGGCGGCGGCGAACAGCGGCGCCAGGGTCGAGACCGAGCCGTCCATCAATCCGGCGAGACCCGGCTGTACATATTGCAGCACGAACATCCGCCGCCGCGTGCGGTCTTCCTCGGCGCGCACGTCCGGCTTGAGGATCTCGCCGGTCAGCTTCACCGCGAGTTTTTCGTGGCCCTTCTCCTCCTCGGCGAGGTCGCCGAGCAGCCGTCGCACGCCGACATCCTCGGCCTTCTCGGCCGCTTTGGCATAGAAGCGCTCGGCCTCCAGCTCCATGGTCTCGACTTCCTTGCGGATGGTGTCGAGCGGCAGGTTCTTGGTGAGCCAGATCGGGCGGCGGCGCAGGAAGCCTTTGACGTCCTCGCGCCGGATCGGCGGCAGATGCGCCCCGAAGCGCTGCTCGTAGGTTTCGAGCAGCCGGTGGCGATGGCCGCGCTCCTCCTCGGCCATCTCCTCGAAAATCTTGGCGGTGTCGGGATAGCGCTCGGCGAGATCCTCCGCGAACGTCATGTAGATGCGGCTGTCCTCCTCCTCGGAGGCGATCGCGACCGCCAGCACCTCGCGCTCGGTCAGATCGGCAAAGTTCTTCACGGCAACGCCTTGTTCGCGGAGTTTAGAATTAGAATAGTTCTAAACTATAGGGTTGCGCTGGCGCCGGGTCAAATCCGGGTCGGCCCGGATTCGCTGCCGCAGCGCCGGCAAGCCGCGCGGGTTGAGCGAGGAAAACGCCTGAGATCAACGGGATGCAACGCGACGGCCGAACGGGCGTCTAGCGCCGCGCGCCGGCGTCTCGCAGGAATGTGAGCAGCAGCCGACTCGCCTCATCGGGCTGTTCCTGCTGCACCCAATGGCCGGCGCCGTCGACCAGATGGCAGCCGATCATGTTGGTGCAAGCTTTCGTCTGCATCGCCTCGAACACGCCGGGCCGCTGGTAGGTGCCCCAATCCTGCTTGCCGGAAATGAAGGCGGACGGCTGGTCGATCGTGCGGCCGCTCCAGGTCTGCAGTTCCGGGACGAACGCCCCCGAGGTGCCGCAGCGATACCATTGCAGCCCGCCCTGGAATCCGGTGCGCTGATATTCGGCGCTGTAATAAGCGAGCTCGATATCCGGCAGCCATGTGTTGGCAGTGATCGCCTCGCGCGACGGCATCTCCTCGGCGACGGTGGCGGCCATGTCCTTGGCGAAATCCATCACGTAATAGGTCGGCAGTTTTGCCAGTTCGCCTGCCGACCAGGATTGCAGCGGATGCGGCTTGTTGTCTTTCCAGTCCGCGCTTTTGTGGTGGTAATAGGCACGCAGGAAGTCGTGCACGCCCTGCGCTGCGCGATGCATGTCGTCATTGGCCGGACGCGTCGAATAGTACCATTGGTAATGCTTGCGCGGCCGCGGCAGCGCGGCGAGCTCGCGATGCACGGGGTCTTCGCTCGCGGGCTTTGCCGGCGCGCTCGCGGTGTTGAACGGCAGCGACGGCGGTCCCGAAAATGGCGCGCTCATCATCACCACCGCGCGGAACACGTCGGGCCGGATCAGCGCGCACCACGCCGCGACCGACGAGCCGAAATCGTGCCCGATCACGGCATCGACGTGCTTGTAGCCGAACGCTGCGACCAGCCCGAGCGCATCGCGCACCAGATTGGGGAGACGAAACGACGCGAGATCGCCGTCATACTCCGCGCTCCAGCCGGTGGTGCGGCCATAGCCGCGCTGGTCCGGCGCGATCACGTGATAGCCGGCTGCGGCGAGCTTCGGCATCACCTTGCGCCAGGAAAACGCCAGCTCCGGAAAGCCGTGCAGCAGCAACAGGCAGGGCCGGCCGGATGTTTCAAAGCCCGCTTCCAGCACATGCATGCGCAGGCCGTTGATCCCGTCGACATAACGCGAGCGGATGGTGGAGGGCAGCGGGACGTCGGGGAGGGCTTCCATTGTGCAGATCACCTGTTGGGCATCGCCGCAGAACCAGCGCATTTGGCTGTATGCTGACGGTCATTATTGAACGATAGCAATTTTGCCCAGGGGATGCATACCGCATGCGCCACGCGAGGATTGCAGAGCTGCCCGGCTGGATGTCGCGTCTCGGCGTGGTGATCGTGGCGGCAAGTCTGGTGCTGATGTCGGCGGTGCGTGCCGCCGACATCAGGCAGCTCACCGAGAAACTGCCGCGCGCCTATGTCGGCGAATTCCTGTGGGACGGCGACAACGCGGTGCAGAACGTCGTCATTACCTTCGACAAAGTGCAGGCCCTGAACGAGCAGAACGCGGAAGCGCGCGGCTGCGGTTCATATGAGGTCGGTCGCCACGTGACCAAGATCGGCGTGCAGATGTTCGTCCGGCTGTCCGATCTCGAGGTCGAGATCTTCGAACGCTCGCCCGATGGCGACGGGGCGTTCGAAACCGACGGCAGCCATCGCGGCAAGCTGTCGGAAGATTTTCAGCAGATCGATGCGCAATGGACCACCACGGCATCGGGCAAGCACGGCCAGCTGCATTTGCGTGCCGTGGCATCGGTCGCGTGCGCACCGGCGGAGGATTTGTAGGTTTGCATAAGATTCGCGACATGACGAAGCGTAGCGTGTCTCTGACATGCGGTGTGACTTAACCCTCCCCTGAAAGGGGAGGGTCGACGCGAATGAAATGAGCGGCGGGGAGGGGTCGGATCTCTCCACTCGAAAGGTATTCGTGGAGAGACCTGACCCCTCCCCGTTTCGCATTTCGCTTCGCTGCATGCGAACCGACCCTCCCCCTCCAGGGGAGGGTGAAGCGCGGTCACGCCTTCGCTGCCGCCTTCGGCCAATAGCGGTCGCGCAGATGGCGCTTCACCAGTTTGCCGGTCGGCGTACGCGGCAGCTCTTGCTCGAAGTCGATGCTCTTGGGGCATTTGATCGGCGACAAGTGCTGCCGGCAGAACGCGATCAGCTCGGCCTCGAGCTCCTTGCCGGCCCTGGTGATGTCGTGCGGCTGCACCACGGCCTTGACCTCTTCGCCCATCTCCTCGTTCGGCACGCCGAACACCGCGACGTCGGACACCGCCGGATGCGTGATCAGGACGTCCTCGGTCTCCTGCGGATAGATGTTCACGCCGCCGGAGATGATCATGTAGCTCTTGCGGTCGGTCAGATAGAGGAAGCCCTCTTCGTCGAGGTAGCCGACATCGCCGAGCGTCGACCAGCCCTTGGTGTTGTAGGCCTTCTTCGTCTTCTCCGGATCGTTGTGATAGGAGAACGCCGGCGCGTCGGCGAAAAAGACCTGACCGATCTGGCCGGTCGGCGCTTCCTCGTCGTTCTCGTCGAGGATCTTGACCTTGCCGACCACCGCGCGGCCGACCGTGCCGCGGTGGGTCAGCCATTGCTGCGAGGTCGAGACCGTGACGCCATTGCCTTCGGAGCCGGCGTAATACTCGATCAGGATCGGTCCCCACCATTCGATCATCTTGGCCTTGACGTCGACCGGGCAGGGCGCCGCGGCGTGGATCGCGCCTTTCAGCGACGAGACCTTGTAGCGTGTGCGCACTTCGTCGGGCAGCTTCAGCATGCGCACGAACATGGTCGGCACCAGCTGCGACTGCGTCACCTTGTGCTTCTCGACCTGCTTCAAAAATTCTTCGGCGTCGAAATGCTCCATGATGACGGAGGTGCCGCCGAGCACGGTGGCCATCATGTTGAAGCGTAGCGGGGCGGCGTGATAGAGCGGCGCCGGCGACAAATAGATGCTGTCCGCATTCATGCCGCACATGTCTGCGGTGAGAATCCGCAGGAACGGGTTCGGCACGTCGATCCGGTTGCCTTCGAACTGCTTCTTGATGCCCTTTGGCCGGCCGGTGGTGCCGGAGGAATACAGCATGTCGTAGCCGGCGACCTCGTCGGCAACCGGCGTGGTCGGCTGCGCGCCGGCTTCCTTGTCGTAGGAGCGGAAGCCCGGTGAGGGCTCGTCCATCATGTAGAACAGCGGCTCGCCCGCCTCGCCCTTGATCAGGCCCTTCGCCTTGTCGGCGCATTGCGGCGTGGTGATGAAAACCTTCGCGCCGCAGTCCTTGATGATGTAGGCGATCTCCTCTTCCGTCAGGTAGCGGCTGATCGCCGTGTAATAGAGACCCGAGCGCTGCGCGGCCCAGCAGATCTCCATGAAGGCAAGCCGGTTTTCCATCAGCAGCGCGATGTGGTCGCCGGCCTTCAGGCCGAGCGAGCGGAACAGATGCGCGCCCTGGTTCGAAAGCTCGTCGAGCTCGCGATAGGTGATCGCCTTGCCGCTGCCCGCCATCTGGTAGGCGATCTTGTTCGGATGGGTACGCGCGTGGATCGACGGATGGGTCATTGTGTTTCCTCGGAGCATCAATAGTGGTCGTCCCCGCGAACGCGGGGACCCATAACCACCAATTTTTCTTGTTGGACTGAGTTGTGGCCCCAGCCGCGCCTAACCACAAACGGCTGTGGTTATGGGTCCCGGCCTACGCCGGGACGACATCATTGTTGTGGCCGCTGATGCGGACTTTTCTTACAGCCGCTCGACAATCGTCACATTCGCCATGCCGCCGCCTTCGCACATGGTCTGCAGGCCGTAGCGCTTGTTGCGCTGCTTGAGGGCATGCAGCAGCGTCGTCATCAGCTTGGTGCCGCTGCCGCCGAGCGGATGGCCGAGCGCGATCGCGCCGCCGTTGACGTTGAGCCGGGCCGGATCGGCGCCGGTGGTCTTCAGCCAAGCGGTCGGCACCGAGGCGAAGGCCTCGTTGACCTCGAAGAGATCAATGTCGTCAATCTTCATGCCGGCCTTCTGCAGCGCGCGCTGGGTTGCCGGCAGCGGCGCTTCCAGCATGATCACGGGGTCGCCGCCCATCATGGTGAGGTGATGGATGCGCGCCATCGGCTTGACGCCGAGCGCCTTCAGGCCCTTCTCGTTGACGACCATGACGCCGGAGGCGCCGTCGCAGATCTGGCTGGCGCTCGCCGCGGTGAGCTTGCCGTTCTCGGCGATCAGCTTGACGCCCTTGATGCCGTCGAGGCTGGCGTCGAAGCGGATGCCTTCGTCGATGTGATGGGTGTCGGTCGAGCCGTCGGCGCGGGTGATTGTCACCGGCACGATCTCGTCCTTGAAATAGCCGGCCTGCGTTGCTGCGATCGCGCGCTGATGGCTGTTATAGGAGTATTCGTCGAGCTCATCCTTCGACAGGCCGTACTTCTCGGCCATCATCTCCGCGCCGGTGAACTGGCTGAACACGATGTTGGGATACTTCGCCTCGATACCCGGGCTCTTGTAGTGGCCGAAGCCGTTCTTGGCGGGCAGCGAGGAGGCGAGGCCCATCGGCACGCGGGTCATCGATTCCACGCCGGCGGCGATCACGCAATCCATCGTGCCAGACATCACGGCCTGCGCCGCAAAGTGCAGCGCCTGCTGCGAGGAACCGCACTGGCGGTCGATCGAGGTCGCCGGCACGCTCTCCGGCAGCTTCGAGGCCATCACCGCGTTGCGTGCGACGTTGGTGGACTGTTCGCCGGTCTGCATCACGCAGCCCATGATCACGTCCTCGACCTGCGCGGGGTCGGCGCCGGTGCGCTCGACCAGCGCATCGAGCACGGTCGCGGCCAGATCGGCCGGATGCCAGCCGGCGAGACGCCCTCCCTTGCGGCCGCCCGCGGTACGAGCGGCGGCGACGATATATGCCTCGGCCATGTCTGATCTCCCTGATGTTTCCGGATTGGGCGGTCTGAAGTTGGGCCGGATTTAAGGGGTGGCTCAGCATTTAGTCAATCAATCAATTAACTCTTGAGTGCGGCCCCGCCATGGGGTTATGTGCGGCCTCGATTTACCGTCGAACCCTGACCTAGAGCGGGACCAGAGCGCAGTTGAATACCAGCGTACCGACGAAACTTCCGGCCGGCAAAAATGCCACCGCCGACAAGCTTTTGGTTGCGGCCAGTGAGCTGATGATCGAGCGCGCCTCGATCGAGGTCTCGTTGTCCGACATCGCGCAGAAGTCGGGCGTCAACGCCGCGCTGGTGAAATATCATTTCGGCAACAAGGACGGGCTGTTGCTGGCGCTGCTGGCGCGCGACGCCGCCACCGAGATATCGCAGCTCGAATATCTCATCAGCCAGCCGATCACGCCGTCGGCGAAATTGCGGCTGCATATCGGCGGCATCATCCGCGCCTATCACCAGTTCCCCTATATGAACCGGCTGATCCATTATCTCCTGCACGAGAGCTCGCCTGCCGCCGCGAACGAGGTGTCGAAATTCTTCGTCGCGCCGCTGTTGGATTTTCACCGCCGGCTGCTCGCAGAAGGGATCAAGGCCGGTGAATTCCGCAAGATCGATCCGGTGTTGTTCTACACCAGCCTGATCGGCGCCTGCGATCATCTGTTCTTCGGCCGTCACGCGATGTCGCGCGCGGTCGGCGTCGGCCCGGTCACCGACGAGGTCTGCCGCGATTACATCAAGCACATGGAAGCCTTGATCTTCGGCGGCGTGCTCAATCCCGATAAGGAAACGGCAGTAGTTGCCGCCGGATAACAAAGTTCGAGTCTAGAGAAGAAACGCCCAAGGAAAGGTTGTATCCATGCAGTTGAAAGACGTTGCCGTTCTCATCACCGGCGGTGGCTCCGGCCTTGGTGCCGCAACCGCGCGCGCCATGGCCGCCAAGGGCGCCAAGATCGGCGTGATCGACCAGAACAAGGAAAACGCTGAGAAAGTCGCCGCCGAGGTGAAGGGCGTCGCGCTGCATGCCGACGTCACCGACGAGGACGCCATCAAGGCTGCGATCGCCAAGGCCGAGGCCGCGCACGGCATCGCGCGCGTGCTGATGAACTGCGCCGGCATCGGCGGTTCGCAGCGCATCGTCGGCAAGGACGGCGTCTATCCGCTGGCAAAGTTCGTCCGCATCATCAACGTCAATTTGATCGGCACCTTCAACGTGCTGCGCCTGTTCGCCGAGCGGCTGGCGACCGAAGCCCCGATCGGCGAGGAGCGCGGCGTCGCGATCAACACCGCATCGGTCGCGGCCTATGAAGGCCAGATCGGCCAGATCGCCTATTCCGCCTCGAAGGGCGGCGTCGTCGGCCTCACGCTGCCGGCCGCGCGCGACCTCGCCAGCCTGAAGATCCGCGTCAACACCATCGCGCCCGGCCTGTTCCTGACGCCGCTGCTGATGGGTCTCAATGAGGAAGCGCGCAAGAGCCTCGGCGCCCAGGTGCCGCATCCGGCCCGCCTCGGCGACGCCTCGGAATACGGCAACCTCGCGGTCCACATCGTCGAGAACCCGATGCTCAACGGCGAAACCATCCGCCTCGACGGCGCCATCCGCATGGCCCCGCGCTAACCACAAGCTCGACTGTCGTCCCGGCCTTGCGCGCAATTGCGCGCTGGAGCCGGGACCCATACTCCGCGGCGTCTGTAACAGGCAAGCTGGCAGACACCGCGCAAAACAACAAAAGCCTGTGGTTATGGGTCCCGGCTCGCGCTTCGCTTGGCCGGGACGACGGTCGGGAGGACCATGCGCGTGTCTCAGCCGCTGCTGATCGAACATCACGACGGGGTCGATTGGGTCACGCTCAATCGCCCCGAGAGCCTCAACGCACTCGACCCTTCGCTGATCGACGCGCTCAACGTCTATTTCCAGGGCCTGCAGCGCAATCGCGACACCCGCGTCGTGGTGCTGAAGGGCGCCGGTGCGAATTTCTGCGCCGGGCTCGATCTCAAGCACGCGATGGCGCGCCGTGGCGGGCAGACCGAGCCGCCCGGCGTCACGGAGTCGCTGGACTCGCAGCGGCGCATCGCCGACATCGTGATGCTGATGCGGCGCGCTCCGCAGCCGATCATCGCGCTGGTGCAGGGCGCGGCCGCCGGCGGCGGCTTCGCGCTGGCGCTTGCCGCCGACATCCGCATCGCGGCGAAGAACGCGCGGATGAATTGCGCCTTCATCAAGCTCGGTCTCGGCGGCTGCGATATCGGCACGAGCTATTTCCTGCCGCGCCTCGTCGGCGTGTCGGTTGCTTCCGAATTGATCCTCACCGGGCGCTTCATCCATGCCGACCGCGCGCTTGCGGTCGGCCTGGTGTCCGAGGTGGTCGAGGCCACCGATCTTGATGCGGCGGCAAATCCTTATGTCGAGGCAATGATGACGGCCTCGCCGGTCGGTCTCCGCCTCTCGAAGGAATGCATCAACATGAGCGTCGATGCCGGCTCGATCGAGGCCGTGATCGCGATGGAAGATCGCAATCAGGTGCTGTGCAGCCGCTCGGAAGATTTCCAGGAAGGCATCAGGGCCTTTCTCGAGAAACGAAAGCCTGTCTATATCAGGCGCTGAGAACAGATCCTCAAAAGGACAAGAATTCCGGGAGACGCAAAATGGATGGAGACGCGGCGATGCTGACGAAACCTGCCTTTCGCAAGGTAGATTGGCTCGCACGTGACATCGCGGTCGAGCGGCGCGGTGACGGCACCGTCGTCCTGAAGTCGCGGATTCCGCTCCAGGCCTACGAGACGCATATTCCGGCCTATCTCGCCAAATGGGCGGCGCAGGCGCCGGAGCGGATCTGGCTCGCGCAACGCGGTGGTCCCGACCGGCAATGGCGCAAGGTCTCCTATGGCGAAGCCAAGCGCACCGTCGATGCGCTGACGCAAGGCCTGCTCGATCTCGGCGTCGGCGACGGCCGGCCCGTCGCGATCCTGTCAGGCAATTCGATCGAGCACGCGCTGATGACGCAGGCCGCGATGCAGGCGCGGCTGCCGGCCGCGCCGGTGTCGCCGGCCTATTCGCTGATGAGCCAGGATCATCTCAAGCTTAAATACCTGTTCAACCTGATCAAGCCGGCCGTCGTGATGGTGCAGGACGGCCCGACCTTCGAGAAGGCGCTGAAGGCGATCGATCTCACCGGCATCACGGTAGTCCACGTCTTGCGTCCCTGCGAGGGCATCAGGAGCGCGGCCTTTGCCGACCTTGCGGCAACGCCGGTGACGGCTGCGGTCGGTGAGTCCATCGCGAAGATCGCGCCCAGGACCGTCGGCAAGCTGCTGTTCACCTCGGGCTCGACCGGCATGCCCAAGGCCGTCATCAACACCCAGGAGATGATGTGCGCCAACGCGGCGATGATGATGCAGGTGCGCCCGCGTGAAACGGAGGGACCGATCCCGACGGTGCTCGACTGGATGCCGTGGAATCATACCATGGGCGGCAACGCCGCGTTCAATCCGGTACTGGTCGACGGCGGCACGCTCTATATCGACGACGGCCGGCCGATGCCGGGCCAGCTCGAGGAGACCATCAGGAACCTGCGCGAGGTGTCGCCGACCTATTACGCCAACGTGCCGGCCGGCTATGCGGCGCTCGCCGCCGCGATGGAGAAGGACGAGGCGCTGTGCGCGAGCTTCTTCAAGAACCTCTCGATCATGGCCTATGGCGGCGCCCGGCTGCCCGACGATCTCTATGACCGCATGCAGGCGCTGGCGGTGAAGACCACGGGCGAGCGCATCGTGTTCTACACCGGTTGGGGCTCGACCGAGACCGCGCCGACCTCGACCGGCACCTATTGGGACACCGAGCGCGTCGGCCTGATCGGCCTGCCGTTCCCTGGCGTCGAGCTGAAGATGGTGCCGTGCGGCTCGAAATATGAATTGCGGCTGCGCGGCGTCAACGTCACGCCAGGCTATTTCGGCCAGGCGGACCTCACGGCCAAGATGTTCGACGAGGAAGGCTTCTACTGCATCGGCGATGCCGGCGTGTTCGTCGATCCCGAAGATCCGCTGCAAGGCATCATCTTTGCCGGCCGGGTGGTCGAAGATTTCAAGCTGACCACCGGCACGTTCGTGCATGTCGGCTCGCTGCGCACCGATGCGATATCAGCCGCGACGCCGGTCGTGCATGACGCGCTGGTTGCGGGGCAGGACCGTGAGTTCATCAGCCTGCTGTGCTGGCCGAACCTGCACGCCTGCCGCCAGCTCGTCGGCAATGCCGATGCCAGCTACGAGGACGTGATCCGGCATCCCGAAGTGCTTGCCTGCCTGAAGAAGGGTTTGCAGGCGCACAATGCGTCCACCACCGGCAGCAGCATGCGTATCGCGCGTGCGATGCTGATGGTCGAGCCGCCGTCGATCGACGGCAACGAGCTCACCGACAAGGGCTACATCAACCAGCGCGCCGGCCTCGAACGCCGCGCCGCACTGGTCGAGAAGCTGTATGCCGGCAAGCCCGGCGACGACGTGATCATCTTGAACTGATCCTACGAAAGCAAACGCGTCATTCCGGGGCGCGCGAAGCGTGAACCCGGAATCCAGAGGTTCCTTACGTCGAGATTCCGGGTTCGATGCTGCGCATCGCCCCGGAATGACAGCAAGAAAAAGGTAAGCGCCATGAATTTCGATTTCTCCGACGAACAGAAGCAGATGCGCGACGAGGCGCGGAAGTTCCTCAGCGAACAGTGCCCGCCGAAGGCCGTGCGCGAGGTGCTCGACGGCAAGGCGCCTTACGACAAGGCGCTGTGGAAGGGCCTCGCCGAGATGGGCTTCCTCGGCGTCGCGATCCCGGAACAGTTCGGCGGTGCGGGCGCCGGCCATCTCGAGCTCTGCGTGATCGCGGAGGAAATGGGCCGCGCGCTGGCGCCGGTGCCGTTCTCCTCCACCGTCTATCTCGCCGCCGAAGCGATCCTGATCGCAGGCAGTGACGCGCAGAAGCAGAAGTGGCTGCCAAAGATCGCCGCGGGCGAAGCCATCGGCACGCTGGCGCTGTTCGAGGGCAAGGGCAACCCGTCGCCGAAGGCGATCAAGGTGACGGCCAATGGCGGCGTGCTCAACGGCGTCAAGAAGCCGGTGCCTGATGGCGCGATCGCCGATTTCGCCGTGGTCGCCGCGCGCACCGGCTCGAGCGGACGCGAGTCCGATATTTCCTTGTTCATCGTCGACCTCAAGGCCGGCGGCGTCGAGGTCAAGTCGCTCACCAACATCGACCTGACCCGCGGCCAGGCCGAATTCACCTTCAAGGATGCGAAGGCCGAGCCGCTCGGCGCTACCGGCGAGGGCTGGAGCGTCATCTCCCAGGTGCTGGATCGCGCGGCCGTGTTGACGGCGTTCGAGCAGGTCGGCGGCGCCGACCGCGCGCTGGAGATGGGCCGCGACTATGCGCTTGATCGTATTGCCTTTGGCCGGCCGATCGGCTCGTTCCAGGCGGTCAAGCACATGCTGGCCGACATGTATGTGTCGGCGACGCTGGCGCGCTCAAATTGCTACTACGGCGCCTGGGCGCTCTCGACCAATGCCGGCGAATTGCCGGAAGCCGCCGCCGCCGCGCGCATCAGCGCGACGCAGGCATTCCAGCATTGCGCCAAGAACAACATCCAGGTGCATGGCGGCATGGGCTTCACCTGGGAGTTCGACTGCCACATGTACTACCGCCGCGCCAATGCGGTGGCGCTCGGTCTCGGCAGCCTGTCCTATTGGGAAGACGCGCTGATCGACCGCATGCGCAAGAAGAACGCGGCGTAACGATACGATTCGTCATTCCGGGGCGCGCGTAGCGCGAACCCGGAATCCAGAGGTTGGGAATCGAGATTCCGGGTTCGATGCTGCGCATCGCCCCGGAATGACGGAAAGAAAGCCACCATGAATTTCGATGACACCCCGCAGGAGGCCGCATTCCGCGCCGAGGCGAAAGCCTGGATCGCGGCCAATGCACCGAAGCAACATGAGGACGAGCTGCGCAAGGCCTCGCTCGGCCGTGTTGCGCTCAAGGGCGCCAACATTCTCGAGGTCGCGAAGGCCTGGCAGAAGAAGAAGGCCGATGCCGGCTGGGCCTGCCTGCACTGGCCGAAGGAGTATGGCGGCCGCGGCGCCTCGCCGATCGAGCGCGTGATCTGGCAGCAGGAGGAGGGCCCGTTCGGCCGCCTTAGCTCGATGTTCATCATCGGCCACGGCATGTGCGGCCCGACCATGATGGCGTTCGCCGGCGAGGAGCAGAAGCGCAAATATCTGCCGCCGCTTGCCTCCGGCGAGAAGATCTGGTGCCAGCTGTTCTCCGAGCCGGCCGGCGGCTCCGACGTCGCCGGCCTGCGCACCCGCGCCGAGAAGCATGGCGACGAGTGGGTGATCAACGGCCAGAAGATCTGGACCTCGGGCGCGCATTATTCCGACTACGGCATCTTGCTCACCCGCACCGACCCGACCGTGCCCAAGCACAAGGGCCTCACCATGTTCTTCTTGGACATGAAGAGCCCGGGCGTCGAGGTCAGGCCGATCAAGCAGGCGAGCGGCGCCTCCGACTTCAACGAGGTCTATTTCACCGACGTGCGCATTCCGGACTCGCAGCGGCTCGGCAATGTCAATGACGGCTGGAACGTGTCGCTGACCACGCTGATGAACGAGCGGATGTCGATCGGCGCCGGTGTCGCCACCGGCTTTCCCGAGCTGTTCGACTTCTGCAACAGCCTGATGCTGGAGGACGGCCCCGCGATCGAGAACCGCGCGGTGCGCTCCAAGCTCGCCAACTGGGCCGTGAAGGCGAGCGGGCTGAAATACACCAGCATGCGCGCGATCTCGGCGCTGTCGAAGGGCGAGCGTCCGGGACCGGAGAATTCGATCGGCAAGCTGGTCGCCGGCTCGATGATCCAGGACGTCGCGACCTATGCGCTCGATCTGCAGGGCGCGGCCGGCGCGCTGAACGGGATTGAGGATGCCGAGGTCGTCGGCAAATTCCAGGCGATGCTGCTGCGCGCGCCGGGCACCCGCGTCGAGGGTGGCACCGACGAGATCATGCGCAACATCATCGCCGAACGCGTGCTGGGCCTGCCCGGCGACATCAGGGTCGACAAGGACGTCCCCTTCAACAAGATCCCGACCAAGGGAAGAGCTTAACCGTCGTTCCGGGGCGGCGCGAAGCGGCGAACCCGGAACCTCGAGCCGCACAATAAATCTCCAGATTCCGGGTTCGATGCTGCGCATCGCCCCGGAATGACAGAACAAAGGAGCCGCCATGAATTTCGATGACACGCCGCAGGAAGCCGAGTTCCGCGCCATCGCCCGCAACTGGATCGCGGCCAATGCGCCGAAGGAGTTCGAAGAGGAGCTCTCGAAGTCGTCGCTCGGCCGTATCAGGCTCGCCAGGCACGACATGGTCGAGGTCGGCAAGGCCTGGCAGAAGAAGAAGGCCGAGGGCGGCTGGGCCTGCTTGCACTGGCCGAAGGAATATGGCGGCCGCGGCGCCACCCCGATCGAGCGCGTGATCTGGCAGCAGGAAGAGGGCGTCTACGGCAAATTGACCCAGCCGTTCCAGATCGGCGAGGGCATGTGCGGCCCGACTGTGATGGCCTGGGGCAGCGAGGATGCCAAGCGCCGCTATCTGCCGAAGCTCGCCTCCGGCGAGGAGATCTGGTGCCAGCTGTTCTCCGAGCCGTCGGCCGGCTCCGACGTCGCGGGGCTGCGCACCCGCGCCGAGAAGAAAGGCGACAATTGGGTCGTCAACGGCCAGAAGATCTGGACGTCAGGCGCGCATTACTCCGACTACGGCCTGTTGATCGCGCGCACCGATCCGAATGTCCCGAAGCACAAGGGCCTCACGATGTTCTTCCTCGACATGAAGAGCCCCGGCGTCGAGGTGCGGCCGATCAAGCAGGCCAACGGCATGCAGGAGTTCAACGAGGTCTATTTCACCGACGTCGTAATCCCGGACAGCCAGCGGTTAGGGGCGGTCGGCGAGGGCTGGAGCGTGTCGCTGACCACGCTGATGAACGAGCGCATGTCGATCGGCGCGCGGCTCGCCACCGGCGTGCCCGAGATGTTCGAGTTCTGCTCCAATTTGATGCTGGAGGACGGTCTTGCGATCGACGATCCGGCGGTGCGCTCCAGACTTGCGAGCTGGGCGGTGAAGGCGAGCGGGCTGAAATACACCAGCTACCGCGCCATCTCGGCGCTGTCGAAGGGCGAGCGACCGGGCCCGGAAAACTCGATCGGCAAGCTCGTCTCCGGCCTGATGCTGCAAGACATCGCGACCTATGCGATGGACCTCGAGGGCGCGGCGGGCAGCCTCACCGGCACCGATGAGGAGCAGGCCAACGGCCAGTTCCAGCAGATGCTGCTGTCGTCGCCCTCGATGCGCATCGCCGGCGGTACCGACGAGATCCTGCGCAACATCATCGCCGAGCGCGTGCTGGGCCTGCCCGGCGACATCCGCGTCGACAAGGACGTGCCTTACAACAAGATCCCGACCAAGGGGCGGGGTGGTTAGTCGTCATTCCGGGGCGATGCGAAGCATCGAACCCGGAATCTCGAGGTTCCGGGTTCACGCTTCGCGTGCCCCGGAATGACGAAAAAGGAGGATACATCATGGACGCGAAGACACCGAACCCGCATTACGCGACCGAGGACCGCATCGGCGCGCTCGAGGAATTGCTCAACGAGCGCTACTCGGTGCGCGCGTTCCAGCCGCGCGAAGTGCCGCGCGAGGTCATCGAGCACATTCTGTCGACCGCGCAGCGCACCGCATCCTGGTGCAACAGCCAGCCCTGGCAGGTGCTGATCGTCTCCAGCGAGGCCAAGGAGCGGTTTCGCAAGGCGATCTATGCCGAGGCCTCGCGCGGCCTCGCCGAGGACTACGACTTCACGCCGCCGCGCGAATATGTCGGGGTCTATCTGGAGCGCCGCCGCGAAAGCGGTTTCCAGCTCTACAACACGCTCGGCATCGCGCGCGGCGACAAGCCGGCCTATGCAAAACAGGCGCTGGAAAACTACAATTTCTTCGGCGCGCCGCACATTGCCGTGATCCACACCAATGAGCCGCTCGGCATCTATGGTGCGATCGACTGCGGCGGCTATGTCTCGAACTTCATGCTGGCGGCGCAGGCGCTCGGGCTCGGCACCATCCCGCAGGCGGCGATCGCGCGCCATTCCGGGCTGATCCGTCGTCATTTCAACCTGGCCGACGATCGCCGGGTTGTCTGCGGTATCTCGTTCGGCTATGCGGATCACGCGCAAAAGGTGAACAGCTACCGCACGTCGCGCGCGACCGTGGAAGATACTGTCACATTCGTTGATGTATAATTTCCTCAAGGCGGGAAGGTCGGTTCACCCTCCCGCCGAGGATAAGAAGAGCTACAAGAAGAAACGACAAGAACAACAATGGCGAATAACGCCTCCCTGACGCCGGCGGAGATCAGCTGGCAGCTGCACCGTCTGCCTGCACTCGAGCGCGACGCGTTCATCGCCGCGCATTACCTGGGACAGGGCGTTGCCTGGAAGACCCGCTTCTTCGACGCGATCGACTGGGGCGCGGGCTCGGTGCTGCAATTCAGCTTCCTGCAACGCGGCTGGCATCGCCATTCGCGGCTCGACAATCCGATCTATGCCTATATCGACATCGAGCAACATCCGGAAACCCGCGGCCTGCGTCGCGGCCGGCGGATTGATCTTGAGGGCACGATCAAGGGCGTCGACTTCGTGACCGGGATTACGCTGACGCTGGAGCGGTTCGAGATCCTGCCGGTCAATTTTTTCGACCGCTTCGTGATCAGCTCCGACAGCCGCTACTAGCAAGCAGCGAACCGCAGACTCTGCTCCACCTCGCCCCGCGCGCGGGGAGAGGTCGGAACGCATCGTTAGATGCGTTCCGCGTGAGGGGGAGTCTCAGCAAGCGCAGCTATCACCGTATGCGCGGAGACAGCCCCTCACCCCGACCCTCTCCCCGTAAGGACGGGGCGAGGGAGCGCACTGCTCCTGCGGCTCCATTCAACCCAATCTCATTACGCTTCAGCGTCCCGCCACCGCGCGGCGGGCTGGCGCGTCGGCATAGCGCGCCGCCATCGCGCTCGTCAGCTCGGCCATCTTCTCGCGCAACTCTAGCGGCGCGACCACTTCGGCCTCGGCGCCGAGCCGCAGCAATTCGGTCGCCGCATGCCACACCGTCTTGCCGACCGGCATGGTGGCGAGCCGCCAGCCGTCGGCGTCTGTGCCATCAGTGAGCCGCATCCGCGCCTTCACGTAAGGATGCGCCAGCGCGTCGAACAGTTTCAGCCCGAGCGGCGACAGCCGCACCGTGGCCTCGTTCGGATGCAGCTCGGCCTCCAGCCGCTCGATCGAGGCGCGCCAATAGGCGGCGAGGTCGAACGCCGCCGGCCGCGCGAATGGGGTCTCCAGCGCCGTGCAATCCAGCACGCGCGCGACACGGTAGGTGCGTACATTGCCGTCGACGAGGCCGGCGAGGTACCAGCTGCCGCCCTTCAGCACGAGGCCAAGCGGCGCCACGCGCCGCCGCTTTTCGGCTTTCCAGCTCTGGTAGCGGATCTCGAGCATGGTCTCGCGCAGCACGGCGCCGGCGATGGCGCGCAGATGCTCCGGCTCCTCGGTCTCGCCGAACCAGCCGGGCGCGTCGAGATGGAAGCGCTGCTGCATCCCTCTCGCGTTGGGCCGCAGGTTCTCCGGCAGTGCCGCCATCAGCTTGGTCTGCGCCGCCACCATCGCGGCATCGAGGCCGAGCGCGGCGGCGGGCCCCGGAAGTCCGGCCATGAACAGCGCCTCGGCCTCGCCTTGCGACAGGCCGTTCAACCGCACCCGATAGCCGTCGAGCAGGCGATAGCCGCCCTCGGCGCCACGGTCGGCGTAAACCGGAACGCCGGCGGCCGCGAGCGCGTCGATGTCGCGATAGATCGTGCGCACCGAGACCTCGCAGGCTTCCGCCAGCTCAGGCGCGGTGACCTGGCCCCGCGCCTGCAGGGTGGTGAGGATGGAAAACAGCCGGCTCGCGCGCATGGCCGGATCATACCTGACACAAGATGTCAGGTATAGGCGGGCATAACGGGGCCATGCCCCGACGGCGCAAGGAGACCCGCCATGACCACCGCTGCCCCCACCGACCGCGTCACGCTGTATTATTCGCCGCAGAGCCGCGCCACCGGCACCCGCGTGCTGCTGGAGGAGCTCGGCGCGCCGTATGACCTGCAGGTCCTGAACATGAAGGCGGGCGAGCAGCGCAAGGACGCCTATCTCGCCATCAATCCGCTCGGCAAGGTGCCGGCGATCCGCCACGGCGACGCGCTGATCACCGAGCAGGTCGCGATCTTCATCTATCTCGCCGATCTGTTTCCGCAGGCCGGCCTGACGCCGGCGTTGAACGACCCGCGCCGCGGCCCGTATCTGCGCTGGATCGCCTATTACGGCTCATCGTTTGAGCCGGCCGTGATCGACCATTTCATGAAGCGCGAGCCCGCGCCGATCACGCAGTCGCCCTATGCCGATTACGACACCATGCTGGGCGCGCTGGAATCGCAGCTGGCAAAGGGGCCCTATCTGCTCGGCGAAGAGATCACGGCGGCTGACATCCTCTGGGGCATCGCGCTCAGCTGGACCATGATGTTCGGCATCGTGCCGAAAAGGGACGTGTTTGTTCGCTATACCGAGAGCATCGCCGCGCGCCCGGCTTTCCAGCGGATATCGAAGGCCGATGACGAGATGGCGGCGCAGCATGCAGCAGTCGCCGGAGTGTGATACGGATCGGGCCGATGGCGAAAGTCCTGCACAGCACCAACTGCTTCAACACCCTGATCCACGTCGCGGAGGACTGCCCGGCGCAGCGCGGCGAGGAGCCGCAGCTGCGCGGCGGCCAGCCGACGGTCGCCGTGCTGCAATACCGGATGATCGCGGGCGCGCCCTACAAGTACACCTCTGACGATGTGGTTTTCGCGACGTCGGCGGCCGGCCGTGCGCTCGATGCGAGAGCGGCGAAGAAGGCGCGCAGCCTCGCCCGCGAGACGTTCTTCTCGCGCGGCCAGGCCTGCATGCGCGCCTCGCCGCTCGGCAAGCGTTTCGGCTGGGGTGTCCATGCCGACGCCGAGGGGCGCATCGCGCTCTACGCCGTCGATAGCAAGCGCTACCAGGCACTCGCCGCGGATCCTGACATCGCGCAGGTCCGTGCGATGCGGTCGAAGCGGGCGTGAAGAGGCACTGCTCTCATCCTCCCCTGGAGGGGGAGGATCGGTTCGCATGCAATGCGAACCGAGGTGGGGTGATCTCTCCACTCGGGCACCGTTCGTGCTGAGAGATCACCCCACCCCGTCTCACATTCCGCTGCGCTCCATGTGACCCGACCCTCCCCCTCCAGGGGAGGGTGAAGGGAGTGTGCCGTGCGACCAATCGCTAAAACCGCGGCGCCCGCTTCTCGGCGAAGGCCTTGATGCCTTCCTTGATCTCGTCGCCGCGCATGCTGTCGCGGTGACGGGCGTCGGCGGCGGCCTCGTCGAGCTCGCCGCGGGCGAATTCGTTGATTGCGCGCTTCATGCCGGCCATCGCCTTGGGCGCGTTGCCCGCCAAAATCGTCGCGAGCTTGTCGACTTCCTCGTCGAGCAGGTCGAGCGATACCATCGCGGTGAGGTAGCCGATCCGCAGCATCTCGGGCGCCGATATCTTCTGCGCGGTCAGGAACAGCATCCTGGCGTTATCGACGCCGAGCCGCGTGACATAGCGCTGGATGCCGCTCTTGTAATAGTGCAGCCCGAGCCGCGCCGCCGGCATGAACATCTCGGCGGTATCGACGCCGATGCGGAAGTCGCAGGCGAGCGCGAGGTCGGTCGAGCCGCCATAGACCCCGCCATTGAGCCGGCAGATCGTCGGCACGCTGAGATCCTCGAGGCGGTTGACCACGACCTCGAACGCCGAGCCCGCGCTCTGCTGCTCGCTGGCGCTCACCGCGCGCTCGGCGACGGAGTTGAGGTCGTAGCCGGCGGAGAACGCGCGGCCGGTTCCGGTCAGCACCAGCACGCGGATCGCGGGATCGGCCTCGATCCGGTCGAACAATGTCAGCAGCTCGCCGAGATCCTCGGCCTGCAGGCGGTTGAGGTGCTTCGGCCGGTTGAGGCGGATCGTTGCGCGCGCGCCCGCGATTTCGAGCACGGGTCCGCTGGCGGTGTCGGCCGCGTCAGCCATCTTGGTCTCCATCATTATTGATTCTCACGTTCGCGCCGCTTGGCCTCGGCGTCGATGGTCTCGGCGAGATCGGGATGCCTTGCCATCAACAGGCGGAAATCGACCAGGTCAAGCACCAACAACCTGGTCACCTTGCTGGTCGAGACGCTGGCGCCGCGCTTGGTGTTGCCGAGCAACGCCATCTCGCCGAAGAACTCGCCTTCGCCAAGCTTCACCTTGCGCCCGGGCAGGTCGACCTCGACCTCGCCGGCGGCGACGAAATACATGCAGTCGCCATTGGTGTCCTTGCGGATGATCATGGTGCGCGGCGGCAGGTCCATGGTCCGCAGCATTTGGGTGACGTCGGCGATCGCGGCCGGGCCGAGATGCGCGAAGAACGGCACCTTGCTGACGGTCTCCCAGGTTCTCAAGAAATTGTCGCGGCGGGTTTCGGCGGCAAAACCGGTCGCCAGGATACCGGTCCACAGCCCGAACACGCCGAGGCCCGAGATCATCACCATGGCGGCGACCACGCGGCCGAGCGGGGTGATCGGCACCACGTCGCCGTAGCCGGTCGTGGTCAGCGTCACCACCGCCCACCACAGCGCCGCCGGCACGCTGCCGAAGGTCTGCGGCTGGACGTCCCGCTCCAGGAAATATTCCGCAACGGAGGCCAGGAACACCACCATCAGGAAGATCACGAGCACGCTGAGCAGCGGCCCGGATTCCACCACCAGCACGCGCCGGAGCTGGCGCAGGCCGGGAATGCCCGGCACCACCTTGAGCACCCAGAGCACGCCGAGCAGCCAGGCGGTTTTCGGCTCGACTCCGGACAGCAAGGCCACCGGCACGGCCAGCGCGCCGATCGCGTCGACCACGCCGGCGCTGGACAGCGCGTAGAACCAGAATTTGCCCTGCCGGCCCATGTGGCGCAGCCGCACCAGCCATTCGAATACGAAATAGGCAAGGCAGGCCCACAGCAGCGCATCCACCCAGCGCGGCGCCGCGTCATGGGCCGGCGCGACCGTCAGCAGCGTCATCATGGCGACACCGGCCGCGACGGCGACATAGGCCGCCGTGGTCATGTTGCGGCCGGCGGTGGCGGAAACGAAGCGCGTCAAGGCCGGAAGGACGAGCCGCTTGGACATCGGTACGGAGCTTGCCTGTCGATGAATTGCTGGAATTGAGGCCCTGCGAACGGCAGAGCCGATGTCACAACGTGCCTCTCCCGGTTGAGGCCGTCAACGCGCAGGCCATGGCGGGATGCTCGCGGCGGAAGACCCATCAGTTGGACGAAAGGCCTAACCATGTTGGCCCGATTTTGCGCCCGCGAATGTGAGAAATCGGACAAAACGTCGCTTTTTCCCCGTATATCAGGGATGCTGGTTCGCCGATGCGACCTTGGCCGGAATGAAGCGACTAATAAGGCGATCTTATTCACTTCTTGAGAAATTGGTTGGTTTCCGATGGATACCTCACATCTCGCGGAGCACGCCGGCGCCGCCGGCAGTTTCTTCGCATCGATCTTCGTGGTTGCCACGCTGTCGATGCGGACCATGATCCCGTTGCGCGTCTTCGCCATCCTGACCAACATCATCCTGATCGCGACCGCCGTCCCGACCCACAATTACGCGACGCTGATCCTGCATGCCGTGCTGCTGCCGGTGAACACCTATCGGCTGCACCAGATGCTGCAACTGGTCCGCAACGTGAAGAAATCGGTCAACAGCGATCTGTCGATGGAATGGCTGAAGCCGTTCACGACGGAACGCAAATGCACCGCGGGCGAAGTCCTGTTCTACAAGGACGAGAAGGCCGACAGCATGTTCTACATTGTCAGTGGCCGCTTCCGCCTGGTCGAATCCGGCATCGAGCTGCCGGTCGGCGCCCTCGTCGGCGAGTTCGGCATGCTGTCGCCGTCGAACACGCGAACCCAGACGCTGGAGTGCGTCGAGACCGGCATGGTGCTGTCGGTGACCTATGACCAGGTCGAGCAGCTCTACGTCCAGAACCCGGCGTTCGGCTTCTACTTCCTGCGCCTCGCCAGCGCCCGCCTGTTCCAGAATATCTCGACGCTCGAGCAGCAGCTCGCGCAGCACGCCACCCCACAGGTCGCGGAGCCCAAACCTGCATGAGCCCCGTGACGAGTTCTGGAGGCGCCGCAGTGGCGGATGACGACGGTCTCCTGGCTTCGCTCCGTTACCTCTTTGCCGATATCATCGGCGATGAGGACGAGGGGCCGCCGGTGCTGCCCGACGCCTGCCCGGACCATCTCGGGCCGGCCGTCACCAAGGCCATCGATCTGTTGATCGCCTATCAGAGCACGAGCTACGCCCAGCTCTATATCGACCGGCTCAAGCGCTTCGTCGGCCGCCGCGGCGTCGACGACGCCCTGCTTGCCGAGATCGGCCGCCTGATGGCGGAGCGCATGGCCTATGAGGACGCGATCCGCATCGCGCAGCTCAAGCTTGGCGAAGTCAACGCGGCGGGCGCCCTTGCGGCGCGCTCGGCCGACGACGTCAAGAAGTTTCGCCTTGACGAGTTGATCGACGCCCTGCCGGCGGTGGTCGCCGATCCGGTGCTCGGCGTGCTGGATCAGTTCGGCTGGCGGCGTCGCCGGGTCTCGATCCGCTTCAGCGCCAACAACCGTTTCAGCGTTCGCCGGCTCAGGATCGAGGCGGGCCTGAAGCGCTGGCGGCTGTTCTCGGGACGCTATGCCAGGGAGCGCGTCTGGGTCGAGCGCTGGCTGCACATGATCGACCGCAGCCTGACCAAGCAGCCGGGCGCCGCCCCGGCGGTCGTGCAGACCGCGACCATGATCCAGGGTTACGGCGATCCCTACCGCCAGGGCATCGCGGACTGGCACGTGATCATCGACGGGCTCGCCAAGCCGACCTTCGACGGCGTGCTCGTGCTCCCCGACCTTGCCGGCGCCATTGCGGAAGCGCGCGCAGCCACCATGCCCGATCCGCGGCAGGCAGCGCTGAAGCGCAAGATCGCGGAGATCCGCGCCCGGGCGCCGGGAGTTGAGTCGCATTGAACGAGATGTCAGTGCTGGACCCGTCATCCTGAGGTGCGAGCCTTGCGGCGCACTTGCGCCGCTGGGCGAGCCTCGAAGGATGCACGGCCACAGGCGGGCCGTCGATCCTTCGAGACGCGCGTTCCGCGCTCCTCAGGATGACGGTGACGGGCTCGAGTGCGTTGCATTCCCGCTCTCTACCGCTTGATGTGCGGCGGCTCGTCGTAGCCGCGGCGGCTGGAATAGAACAACAGGCCCATCAGGCCGATGCAGACCGCGGCCAGAAGCGCAATGCCGATCGTGAACACCACGATGCCGTAGGTCGGCACCGGAGCGTCCACAGTCAGACCTTCATAGGCGTAGGCGCCGACGGCGGCCAAAAAGGCCAGCAGGCCGATGCTGATTGCAATGCGCATGCGTAGCTGCCTCTGCTGAGGGCCGAGGGCAACAGGGCACTTGCGCCGGTTTTCACGCCGCGGCGGTAGCCTTGGCCAGCGCCTGCCGTCCGGCTTCGGTCAGCTCGGAAAGCGTCGTCCTGCCGCTCTTGGCGCATTTGATGATGTATCTGGCAACGCGGCGGCGGGTGTCATGTTCCTCGCCGTGAGCTGCGTCTGCGCAAACGCGATCAAGCGCAGCGTTCATGGCGAAGAGCGTGCGTGAGTCAAACCGTTCCTCGATCATCGCAGCTCTCCTTTGCGACTCGCGGCTACTTGCGGAACGTCAGCCATTCGCTGACTTCCATCACAGTCTCGGTCTGTCTGGCCTTCTTCATCAGCATTTCGCGTTCCCGTCCCGGCGGCAGCTTGCGTGCCGCAATGCGCGAATCTTCGGCGAATTTCTGCAAGCGGTTTTCGAACGATCCGGGAGGCCGCGATCTTTTGCGCTTCTTCTTGATCATGCCGTCTCCGAGCTGGAACCAGCAATACTAGGCTTGTTCCCGGGATGCCGTCGTTAACCCATGACATCGGTCGAATTGAAAAAAACGCGCGCCCGAAATCGCGACCCAAAATCGAGACCTGAGATCGCGACCTGGGATCGCGAAGATCGCAGGAACGATCTTCGGTGCTCTGCGTAACACCCGTGCGTTCGCTGCTTTGCTCCCCGAAAGGCGGTGGACCACTCCGGTGACGGGCCTCGGCGAATTTGATCGCCGGGGCCCGCATGTCTTCAACCAAGGCAGCCAAGGCAACAAGAAGGACATAAGCAGTGGCACATTCCAATTAGGGCATCGTGAAAGACAACAAGGGGCAGGAGCAGCCGGCCGACAAGCAGCGCGCGCAGACCGCGCATAAGACCGACCCGCGAAAGTCGAATGCGCGCGAAGCGACGCGTGATCCGAAATTGAACGATGCCGACAAGACGCCGGGATCCGGCATGACATCGGACGACCGCGGCGATCCTCCAACGGGCTGAACGGCGTTCCGCTCTGCAGCAATCGCGGCAATGCGGCAGGAACGATGACCCGGGCCGACCGTTGGCGTCGAGGGATCAATGGAGAACTGACATGGCGATGGACGAGAAGGAGGTCGGAAACCTGATCGGCAGCGACAAGGTCGAGGGCACCGCGGTCTATGGCTCCGACGAGCGCAAGATCGGCTCGATCGAACGGGTGATGATCGACAAGAAGAGCGGGCGGGTGTCTTACGCCGTGCTCGGCTTCGGCGGCATTCTCGGTCTCGGCAACGACCATTATCCGCTGCCCTGGCAGTCGCTCAAATACGACACGAGGCTGGGCGGCTATGTCACCGGCGTCACCGAGAGCCAGCTGCGCGGCGCGCCGAAATACGGCAGCGAGCGCGAGTGGAATTGGTCCGATATCGGCACCACGCGCGCGGTGAACGACTACTACGGCGTGCCGTTCGTCTGAACGTCCCTTAGACGTCCCCCCGAGCCGGGGGACCCGTATTTCACCGGTGGTACCCACCGGGAGCCGAGGTGTGCGTGATGCTCGGGATGTAACCGTCGCATCCTTGGGACGTCTGTACACTAGTGAACATACGTCAATAGCTGTGCAAGGTAACATACGTAATTGAAGTCGGTCCTGCAGTTGCCCGATTAAACATGCGGGAGACCAATCGTTGGCGTCGCTAATCCGGAAATTGGAGCAGTTTGCACGGCTTTCGCCGGTAGACCAGGTCCTTCTCAATCGCGCGTCTACCGAGCGCGTCCGCCATTTTGGTCCGCGGGTCGACATCGTCCGCGAGGGCGAGAAGCCGAAGGACGTCCATCTGATCCTGTCCGGCTGGGCCTATCGCTACAAGCAGCTCGAGGACGGCCGGCGTCAGATCGTGGCCTTCTTTCTGCCCGGCGACATTTGCGACGTGAACGTCTTCATCCTGCGCGAGATGGATCATTCGATCGGTACCGTCACGGCAGTGTCGATCGCCGACCTCTCCCGCGAATTCTTCGACAAAGTCGCGGCCGGACATCCGCGCATCGTGACCGCGTTCTGGTGGGAAACCCTGGTCAACGCGGCGATCCAGCGCGAATGGACCATGAGCCTCGGCCAGCGAACGGCGCTGGAGCGGATGGCCCATCTGCTGTGCGAGATCTGGCTCCGGCTGCGTGCTGCAGGCCTGACCCAGGGCGACAGCTGTGATTTCCCGCTGACCCAGGGCGATCTCGCCGATGCCACCGGGCTCTCCAAGGTTCACGTCAACCGAACGCTGCAGGAATTGCGCGCCGGCGGCCTGATCGTACTCAAGGGAAAGACCCTGGTCGTCCCCAATCTCGAGCGGCTGATGCACGCCGGCCTGTTCAACCCGAACTACCTGCATATGGATCACGAGGGACGGCAGCTCGACGCCGCTGCGACGCCGACGGACGCGGCGGTCGGGTAGTAAGCGCTGCGCTCCGGTGCATGTCGAGAGCGTGCGGATGTATGGTTCACCGGCCGTTTAACATAGGCGGTGTCGTCCTGGCGAAAGCCGGGACGACAGTGGTGCATGTGGCGCGATCGCAGGGACGACAGTTGTATCTGTGGCGTGACCAGCGGCTTGGTTTCACCCGTTCGCCGCCTTCACCACCACGAGGTTCTCGTCCGGCGTCGCCGGGTGGCGCTTGAGGTGATCGCGGCGCAGTGCGATCTCGTCGCGGACCAATTCGTAGCCGAGCTTGAACGTGTCCATTCCGTCGCCGGAAACGGTGCCGTCGCGCAGGCCGGTCACCGCGCCGCGCAGGATCGCCTCGAGCTCGTCCTGCAATTCGTCGAGATGCTCGGCGCAAGTGGCGTGCTCGACGCGCTCGCCGATGTCGAGGATCCTGCCCGCCAGCTCGCTGGCCTTCTCCGGTGCGACGCGGGTGATCTTGGTGTAGATCGCGGCGAAGATCGAGCCGATGATGCTGAGCGCGGCGGCAGCGAGATACATCACGTCGCTGTAGCGATCCATGAACGACTTGGTATCGTCGTTGATGTACTCGGCGGCGCCCTGATGGGCGACGATGAATGCGTCCTTGTCGGTCGCCGCCGGCTCGATCTTGGAGGCGAAGCCGTCGTCGAGCACAAGCTCCGACTTGTTCTCGTAGATGATGCGCGCGAGCTCGGCGGCTGTCGTCGTGGACATCGAGGATTGCGCGACCAGCAGCCATTCCAGCCCGATGGTGTCGACCTCGTCATCGGGGATCGCCGGCGAGGACGACAGCATGCCGGTCGAGACCGTCTCCTCCGAAATCGCCGGGTATTTGCGCGCCAGCGCCTTGGCCGCGTCGATCGCATTCAGCGTGAAGCCGCCGGCGCGCTTGGCATATTGCTCGTAGGTCTTGTCCTTCACGATCTTCGAGGCGTGCTCGATCGCGATCACGGCGGCAAAGCCGGAGGCGAACAGCTTGTCGAAAGGCGTGTTCGGCGGCGCCTGCTGTACCCGCTGCGCCGCGTCGGGGCTGTCGGCAATCTCGAGCGCGCTGCGGACGAAATTGACGCTGTTCTCGCCGTCGCCGACGACCGCGATCCGCTTCTTCTTGAGCTCGCTCAGCGATTTGATCTTCTTGCCGCCGGGGCTGAGCACCAGCACCACGTCATGCTCGAGGATCGCGATGGCGCGGGCACGCGGCGGCACCCTTGCGTCGGTGCGCAGGATGGCAAGCGAGGCGTCGCGGCGATCGAATTGCGCCAGCGCCTTGGCGTTGTCGGGGTTCGGCGCGATCTTCAGCCGCAGCCGCGACGAATTGTTCTTCAGCACGATTGCGAGCTTGGCGGCGAATTTCGCCTCCGGGCCCTTGGCATCGCCGACCGCGAACACCAGCGTTTCGGAATTGCGCAGCCAGAGCCGGCCGCCGATCACGGTGACCGCGCTCAGGAGCAGCGTCAGCAGGGTGAAGACGATGATCTGCGCGCGGTTGGTCTTGACGACCGGTTTGGCGACCGGTGGGCGTGGCGGCATCGGCGCAGGCGAGGGGGCTTCGGCACTCATGGCTGATTACCTGGCTCATCACCCGTCCGGGACGGCCCGTTGCCGCGACCCGATCGGCGCGGCGCTGCCCGGTGAATCCGTAAATGGCTATAAAAGAAAGAAAATTTCCTATGTTGCCGACGATATACCTCCCCGGGGGGAATGCAAACCGGCCGCCGGCCGTAACCTTAATCTCGTCTGGCCTGCGCCGCGATGCCACATGACCATTGCCACTATCGACGGTCGGACCGAGATGTGATTTTCGAGGAGGCGCAGGTGCATTCCGGCGCCGGAGATGTCATAAATGAGACACGCTTCGGTTTGCGGAATTGTGCTGACGGCCTGACCCGGATTTCTTGCAATCACATTCATCGAAGTAAAAGGGCGTCAGCTTGTTGTTTCCCTCCATGTCATCGTCGGTGTCGGTTGGTGCCCTGGTGGGATGGATGTTGCTTCTCACCGCAAAGCACATCATCGCCGACTTCATGCTGCAGAACGCCTGGATGGCGATCGGCAAGGACCAGAAGACCGGCTGGGCGCTGCCGCTGCTGGCGCACTGCCTGGTCCATCTCGCGGTCGCCCTGGCGCTGATCCTGGTGGTGGCGCCGCGGTTCTGGTACGTCGCCTTCATTGACTTCGTGATCCACATCATCGTCGATCGGGCCAAGGGCATCTGCGCCTCGCATTTCGGCGTGACGCTGGAATCCGGGCACCCCTGGTTCTGGACCCTGATCGGGGTCGACCAGGCGCTGCACCACCTCACCGGCTTCGCGCTGTCGATCTACATGGCCGCGAACTGAGCGGCTCGCGCGCACCTTTCCTCCCGTCCTGAACCACGAATCCAGCTGCCCGCGACGCGGGCGGATGTGATTCGCGCGCAACGGGCAAGACCCTCCGGAAGCGACCGGAGGCCGTGGTTAACCTTTCGTTAGAGGATTACGCGGCATCTTCCCGATCGAGGGGGATTTGCAAATGTTTTCAAGCCGCGACGCCTTCGAGAACGATGCCTGCCCGGTGGCCGACGACCTGCTCGGCCAGATGTATCGCGCCAATCCGAACGGGCTCTCGTTGCTGGTTGCCAATGTCGCGCCCGACGTCAGGGCGAGGCTCGCGCTGTTCTGCTATCGCCGCAGCCATCTGCACGCGCTCGCGGTCGCGATCGCGTCGAGCTGCAGCGAGTGGGAGCTGGCGAATTCGGGTGGCCGTGTCGGCTCGACGCTCTACGCGCTGTCGCGTGAGCCGGCCCGCGCCGCGACCGTTTCGCATGGCGGCCGCAAGCCGATCACGCTGTCGACCAAGCCGCTGACGACCTTCGCGCCGATCGTCGATGACGAGCTCGACGACGAGGACGTCAGCGACAGGGTCACGGCGTAACGTCTGTTAGATCGGCTGCGCGCTCGCGATGAGCGGCAGCCCGTGCCGGCGCCGCGCCATCGCGCATTCCGCGTCGCCCGGCTGGCAGGTCCGGCATACTTCCGGCCGCACCGCATAGACTTCGCAGCGCGTTGCTTCTCCGACCCGGCCCGCTAGCGCCGAGCAGCGGTCGCCCTCGCAGCGCATGCCTGATTGTCGCGCGTTGACGAATTGCGGTGGGATCAGATCGAGCTGCGCGTCGTCCTCGATGGTGAAGCGCGGCCAGTTCTCCGAATAGCTGCAGCAGGCGCCGCAGGACGGGCAGGGGCTTGCGTCGGCTGCGTCGGTCGCGTTGTCGGCCATCAGGTGTCCCTCGGCGCTTCCCAGACCAGGCTGCGCCGCCAGCGCGCCCTGAGCAGGTCGCGCCGCTCCGGATATTTCTCGTCGTGATAGACCGCCGTGACCACGCGGTCGGTGCGGAAGCTGCGGAAATCCTTGCGCAGCTCGCACCAGGCGGCGAGCAGCCGCACCGCCTCGTGATAGCCGACCGCGATCGGCCAGATCGTGCGCTCAGAGTCGCGGCCATGCTCGTCGCGATAGTTCAGCGTGATCTTCTTGCCCTCATGGATCTGGCTGCGGGTCCTGACCATGTCGATGCGGTCGGGCTCCCGGTTCCAGGCCGAGCGGGCCCGGCTTGCCGGCTCCAGCACGAACGGCCGCAGTCGGTCGGGCACGGTCTCGGCGATCTTGGCCATCAGGTCCTCGGCCGCGCGCGCCAGCGCCGGATCGGCGTGGCCGACCACCCATTGTGCGCCGAGCACGCAGGCCTCGATCTCGTCGGGTGTCAGCATCAAGGGCGGCAGGTCGAATCCCTTCTCCAGGATGTAGCCCATGCCGGCCTCGCCGCGGATCGGCACCCGCTGTTCGATCAGGCTGGCGATGTCGCGATAGATCGTCCGCTTCGATGTCTCGAGCTCGGCGGCGATTGCATCGGCGGTCAAAGGCTTACGGGTGCGGCGGAGCACCTGGATGATCTGAAACAGCCGGTCGGCGCGTCTCATGGCAACTCTCTCGATCGCTCTCTTGGCACGTGTCTTGTCGAGTGTCTCGGTAGCGGTTTTGGCAGCCGTCTTGACGAGTGTCTTGACGGGTCTCGTCGTCTCTCGGTGCGCAGGCTTTTCTGGGTCCCGTCCGGCTACTGCTGACAGCATGTTGGCAGCAGGTGGGGGCTATATCAGGACAACACCTCAAGTGAAGGGAATTTGTCCATGACGAATCTTGACGAACTCGGTTTCCGGCAGGCGCAAGGCTTTGCGCTGGAACAGCTGGTCACGGTCTACTCCACCTCCGGCGACCTGCGCTGGGCCCTGGTCGCGCTGATCGCACAGTCGATCAGCACGGTCTGGTCCTACGGGCGGGCACGGCTGGTCAAGCGCGTTCGCGGGGCGGTTCGCCGCCTCGCACCCGTCGGCCCGTTCGACAGTGAATGCCACTACTGCTGACACCATGCTGGCAGCAGGGGACGGCTAGCTTCAATTCACGACCACAGGCGATCGGGAGCTTTATATGATTACGCTTTTTGGCTTTGGCACGGGCTTCGGCTTGCCGGAAATTAGCCCCTTCGTGACCAAAACCGAGGTCCAGCTCAAGATGGCCGGGCTCGACTATCGCAAGGAGAAGGCGATGCCGCCGGCGTCTCCCAAGGGCCAGCTGCCGTTCATCGCCGACGACGGCGAGACGATCGCCGATTCGACCTTCATCCGCGCCCATATCGAGGGCAAATACGGCTTCGATTTCGACGCGCCGCTCAGCCTGCAGGCGCGCGCCCAGGCCTGGGCCTTCGAGCGCATGATCGAGCATCACGTCTACTGGGCGCTGGTCGGCGCGCGATGGGTCGACGACACCAATTTCGCCAAGGGGCCCGCGCATTTCTTCGACGGCGCGCCCGACCATATGCGCGACAAGATGCGCGAGGACGCCCAGTTCCGCGTTGCCGAGAATTATCTGCTGAGCGGACTTGGCCGCCACGGACCGGACGAAGACGTCGATCTCGCGATCCGTTCGCTGTTCGCGCTGTCGGTGCAGCTCGGCGACAAGCCGTATCTGATGGGCGATGCGCCGTGCGGCACCGATGCCACCGCGTTCGGCGCGCTGGCGGGAATCCTCACCCCGTTCTTCGATTCGCCGCTGCGCGAGCGCACCGAGAAGTTTGACAATCTCACCGCCTATGTCGGCCGGATGATGCGGCAATACTATCCGGAATTCGCCTGGGCGCCGCTGCAGCGGCAGGCGGCCTAAGCCGGCCCCGCAGGAGCGGGCTGGCCCTTCAATGCGGCCAGCTCCGCCTCGAGCTCGGCGATGCGCTGGTCGCGCGAGGCCAGCGCTGCCGCGACATCGGCCGCGTCGAACTTTTGCGGAATGTGCTGCGGGCAGTTGGTGTCCCACGCCGTGACCTTGAACAGGATCACCTGCTCGGGCCGCGCCCGGTAGCCCTGCGGCATCAGCGTGCGGGTCAGCGCCGGATCGTCCTCCACCACCTTCGCCTCGCCCCACAGCTTGACGCGGCGGCGGTGCGCGTAATCCATCACGAAGATATAGGCCTTGGCATTCTCCGAGAGATTGCCCTGGGTGATGAACTGGCGATTGCCGCTGTAGTCGGCGAACGCGATGGTGTGCTTGTCGAGCACCTTGATAAAACCCTTCGGTCCGCCGCGATGCTGGATGTAGGGCCGGCCGTCGGCCGAGGCGGTCGCGAGATAGAAGCTGTTCACCTCGCCGAGGAAGCCGGCGAGGTTCTCGTCGATCTCGCTGCGCCAGCCGCCATGTGCCTCGACTTCGGCGTAGGTGGCGCGTGAGCCCTTGCGGGTCTGGATCGCCTTCACCGCCGGACTGAATGCGACGTCGCTCGCATAGCTGTGACCATCTGACATCGGAGCCTCCCGTGACGGGCGCCTGAGTGGTTGTCCTCGCCGCTTAAGATGGACATTCCCAGATTGTAAGCAATCTTGTGCATTGACACTTCACTGTTGCCGATTATGCAATAGTGCCATGGACCGGATCGACGCCATGCAGGCCTTCGTCGCGGTGGCGGACCTCGAGGGGTTCGCCCCCGCCGCCCGCAAGCTCGGCCTGTCGCCGTCCGCCATCACGCGGCTGATCGCGGCGCTGGAGGAGCGGCTCGGCGCGCGGCTGCTGCAGCGGACCACGCGGCAGGTGACGCTGACGGACGCCGGCTCGCGCTATCTGGAGCGGGCGCGCCGGATCCTCGCCGATGTCGAGGAGGCCGAGGACGCGGTGGAGAACGAGCGCACCCGCCCCGAAGGGCGCCTGGTGATCTCGGCACCGTTCGGCTTCGGGCGGCTCCATGTCAGCCCGGTGGTGAGCGCCTATCTGAAGCGCTATCCCGGCGTCGGCGTCGACCTGCGGCTGTCGGATCGCAGGATCAATCTGGTCGAGGACGGCGTCGACCTCGCGGTCAGGCTCGGGCACCTGCCGGATTCGACGCTGGTGGCGCGGCATGTCGGCCGGATGCGCCGCATCGTGGTGGCGTCGGCCGGCTATCTCAAGCGTCGCGGCGAGCCGAAGCGACCGGCGGACCTCACCGCCCACGACACGATCCAGTTCGGCGCCATGACCGCGACGCCGGATTGGCGCTTCATGGAGGATGGCCGCGAAGTCCGCATCACCCCTGCGCCGCGCTTCACCAGCAACAGCTCGGACGCCGCCATCCAGTACGCCGAGCAGGACGGCGGACTGACCCGGGTGATGGCCTACCAGGCGGCCGAATCGCTGAAGGCGCGGCGGCTCCAGATCGTGCTCGCCGAGTTCGAGCAGCCGGCTGTGCCGATCCACGTGGTCTATCCGACGACGCGGCTGTTGTCGGCCAAGGTGCGGACCTTCATCGATCTCGTGACCGAGGTCACCGACTGGTATTTCGACTAGCTCACCGGCGGCTTCTTCGGCACCACGCGGAAGGTGCCGTTGGCGCGCGCGATGGTCACCCCGTCGGCCTTGATCAGGCTCTGCGCGAAGCAGATCGTGCTGCCGGTCTTGATCACGTCGCTCTCGATCGCGAGCCATTGCCCGACATTGGCGGAGCCTACGAAATCGACCGCGAGCGAGATCGTCACGAACGAGGTGGTCCAGCCGGTCGCCTGGCCGCAGCTATAGCCCATCGCGTTGTCGGCAAGGGCTGCGATCAGGCCGCCATGGATCAGGCCGCGGCCGTTGGTGTGCGGCCTCGCCAGCCGCAGGCCGATGATGACGGCCCGCTCGGTCTTCTTTTGGTAAAGCGGCTCCCAGGGCTCGGTGAGCGGGCTCTTGCGGAACAGCGGCTCGAAGCCTTGAGGGACGTCTTGGGGATTGTCGGGCACGACTTGCGTATCGGTGGTCATCTGAAGCTCGCATATGACGTTGGGTTGACGCCATTGAACGCGATGTCGATGACGGTTTCACCGCCTACAAAGTTTTAAACGGGATTTGCACGGCTGTTTGAAGCTCGCTCGCGCCGGGTGCGGGATACAATGTCAGCATCGCGGCCGCTTCCCAACCGTGACGCAGTTCACGCGCATCCGGCCGCAGTTTGTGACATGCTTCGCGCCGCGTCCATGGCGTGAGGAGAGACCATGTCGGCCGAGACCCGCCTGACCTGCCTTCGCATTGCGCTCGTCGCGGTCGGTCTGATCGCGATTTTCGCTGTCTATCCGCTGTTCCAGCTCTGGCCGTCCGGCTGGTCCTGGGGCCACGGCCATTCGCATTACCCGATGATGATCGTCGGCATCTATGCGACGCTGGGCGTATTCCTGTTGCTCGCCGCGCGCGATCCGCTGCGGCACCGCAGCCTGATCTGGTTCGCGGTGTGGTCGAGCGTCGTGCATGGCGGCATCATGGCCGTGCAGGCGATCAGTGACGAGGCCGAGCGCGGTCACTTGCTGGGCGACATCCCGGCGCTGTTGCTGATCGCGCTGGTGCTGGCCTGGCTGATGCCGAAGCCGGCCGTTGCGGCTGCCTAAGCCCAGGCATCACGTCCCGTCATCCCGAGGAGGCGCGCAGCGCCGTCTCGAAGGATCGACGGCTACCGGCCGGGCCGTGCATCCTTCGAGGCTCGCTGCGCCGGCACCTCGAGACAACGGCGAAGCCTTTGCGCGGGATGACGAAGCCGGCAGTCGGTGATCAGAACGGCAGCCCCACGTAATTCTCCGCCAGCGAGGTCGACGCCGCCTTCGAGCTGACGAGGTAGTCGAGCTCGGCGATCTGGATGCGCGCGGCGAATTCGCCCTCGTCGGGGAATTTGTGCAGCATCGAGGTCATCCACCAGGAGAAGCGCACCGCCTTCCAGACCCGCGCCAGCGCGCGTCCCGAATAGGCATCGATGCCGGCGGAGGATTTCTCGTCGTAGTATTCGCGCAGCGCCTGCGACAGATAATGCACGTCGCTGGCGGCAAGGTTGAGGCCCTTGGCACCGGTCGGCGGCACGATGTGCGAGGCGTCGCCCGCCAGAAACATGCGGCCGAACCGCATCGGCTCGGCGACGAAGCTGCGCAGCGGCGCGATGCTCTTTTCGATCGAGGGGCCGGTGACGATCTCGTCGGCGGCCTTCTGGTCGAGACGCCGCTTCAATTCGTCCCAGAACCGCTCGTCCGACCATTGGTCGACATGATCGTCGAGCGGGCACTGCACATAGTAACGGCTGCGGTGGGACGAGCGCATCGTGCACAGCGCAAAGCCGCGCTCGTGGTTGTTGTAGATCAGCTCCGGCGAGACCGGCGGCGTCTCCGAGAGGATGCCGAGCCAGCCGAACGGATACACCCGTTCGTAGCTGGTGATCGCCGACGCCGGCATGCTGGCGCGGCTGATGCCGTGGAAGCCGTCGCAGCCGGCGATGAAGTCGCAGGCGATCTCGTGGGTGACGCCGTCCTTGACGTAGCTGACGCGCGGATGATCGGTATCGAAATCAAGCGGCTTGACGTCGGCCGCCGAGTAGATCGAGGTCAGGCCGGCCGCCTTGCGGGCATTCATCAGGTCGAGCGTGACCTCGGTCTGGCCGTAGATGGTCACGGTCTTGCCGGTCGAACCATGCAGGTCGATGCGGTGCCGTGCGCCGCCGAACGCCAGTTCGAGACCGTGATGGACGAGGCCCTCCTGGTGCAGCCGGGCAGCGGCGCCGACGCTCTCGAGCAGCGACACGGTGCCTTCCTCGAGCAGCCCGGCGCGAATCCGCCCCAGCACATAGTCCGGGGTCTGCCGCTCAAGAATGATGTTGTCTACGCCGAAAGTATGAAGTAGTTGCCCAAGCAACAGTCCGGCCGGACCTGCACCAATGATTGCTACTTTTGTCCGCAATACCTTGTCCTCCCGATCGGATAGGCTTTTAGCCGGTGCCCGCGTCGGCAACTTGCCAAGGCAACTATATCATATAACGATTTTGGCAAGGCGGATTTGCGCGGGACCCGCGCGTTCGCCGCAGCGCAAGATACGGTTGCGCGGGACCGGGCGGAGGGTGCGACGAGGCGTCCGCCCGCCGGATTTCATCTTGAATATCCGCGCGAATTAGATAACATGTTAAGTAATGAGCCGGGCACGAAGCCCGTCCTGGAGAGGAGGAGACGTGATGAGGAAGACAATGTTGGCGGTGTTGATGGCCGCCGCCATCGTGCCGGCCGCGGGACCTGCCGTCGCGCAGGACAAGACCGTCAATCTCAAGGTGTCGCTATGGGTGCCGCCGGCGCATCCGCTGGTGCCCGCGACCCAGGCCTGGGCCGCCGACATCGAGAAGGCATCGGGCGGCACCATCAAGGTCACCGTGTTTCCGTCCGAGCAACTCGGCAAGGCGTTCGACCATTACGACATGGCGCGCGACGGCATCGCCGACGTCACCTATGTCAATCCTGGCTATCAGCCCGGCCGTTTCCCGATCGCGGCCGCCGGCCAGCTTCCGTTCACCTTCTCCGACGGCAAGAAGGGCACGCTGGCGCTGAACGAGTGGTATCACAAATATGCGCCGACCGAGATGAAGGACACCAAGCTGTGCTTCGCCTTCATCCACGATCCGGGCGCGCTGCACGGCAAGAAGAAGATCGTGCTGCCGAGCGACCTCTCCGGCGTCAAGGTGCGTCCCGCGCAGAGCACCATCGGCGAGATGGTGAAGATGTTCGGCGGCACCAATGTGCAGGCCTCCGCGCCGGAATCGCGCGACGCGATCGAGCGCGGCGTGGCCGACGAGATCACCTTCCCCTGGGGCTCGATCTTCCTGTTCGGCATCGACAAGGTGGTGAAGTACCACATGGACGTGCCGCTCTATTCGACGGTGTTCACCTACAACATGAACCTCGCCAAATATAATTCGATGTCGGCTGCCCAGAAGAAGGTGATCGACGATCACTGCACGCCGGAATGGGCCTCCAAGGTCACCGACCCCTGGACCGATTTCGAAGCCAATGGCCGCACCAAGATGAAGGCGCTGGAAGGCCACGAGGTCTATCCGCTGACTTCGGACCAGCTCGCCGAGTGGAAGAAGGCGGTCAAGCCGCTGCGCGACAGCTGGGCCGAGGCGGTGAAAAAGGCCGGCGGCGATGCGGCAAAGATCGACGCCGATCTGCAGGCCACGCTGAAGAAGTTCGAGGCGGGGATCTGATCCCGCTCCCCTTCACCTCTCCCCGCTTGCGGGGAGAGGTCGGATCGCATCGTCAGATGCGATCCGGGTGAGGGGGTACAGGTCTCACCGCATTCACGACTCGTGGAAGCAGCCCCTCACCCCAACCCTCTCCCCGCAAGAGCGGGGGAGAGGGAGCTCATCGAAGCAACGCATGACGCAATCTGCCGAAGTTTCCCAAGACGGCGCGATCACCGGCCCACCCGAGCCGGCGCGCAAAAATTTCATGGATCGCTTCATCGATTCGATCGAATGGGTCGCGGCCTTCTTCGTTGGCGTCGTCGCGCTCAACACCTTCACCGCGGTGTTCATGCGCAAATTCTTCGCGGTGACGATCCCCGACTACTACAATTTCGGCCAGTTCCTGCTCGGCATCCTGATCTTCTGGGGAATTGCGGCGACGAGCTATCGCGGTACCCACATTACCGTCGATCTGGTCTGGGCCAATGCCTCGCCGCGCTACCAGCGCTGGATCGACATCTTCGCGACGCTGGTGCTGCTGTTCGTGGTGAGCGTGCAGACCTACACGCTGGTCGACAAGGTGATCGACACCAGGAACAGCCATATCGTCACCATGGATCTCGGCGTGCCGGTCTGGCCGTTCTTCCTGGTGTCGTGGATCGGCGACGTCTCCGCGGTGCTGCTGATCGCGATCCGCACCTACCGCCTGATCTTCCATCCGGAAGATATCCATGACGCCAAGATCAAGACCGCGGAGTAGACGGCCATGAGTCTCGACCTCAGTCCCGAGACCGTCGCCGTCATCGGCTTTGTCAGCCTGTTCGTGCTGATGCTGCTCCGTGTCCCCGTCGGCATGGCGATGGGTCTCGTCGGCATCACCGGCTTTGGCTATCTCACCGGCTTCGCGCCGGCGCTCAAGCTGGTCGGCCAGACCACGATGCGTACGGTGACGGATTATTCCTTCGGCGTGATCCCGATGTTCCTGTTGATGGGCGCCTTCGTGTCCGTCTCGGGCATCAGCCGCGAGCTGTTCCGCGCCGCCAACACCTTTGTCGGCCATTGGAAGGGCGGGCTCGGCATTGCGACCATCGCCGCCTGCGGCGGCTTTGCCGCGATCTCGGGCTCGTCGGTCGCGACCGCCGCGACCTTCTCGGCCGTCGCCTATCCCGAGATGCGCCGCTTCGGCTATCCGCAATCCTTCGCCGCCGGCGTGATCGCGGTCGGCGGCACGCTCGGGGCGATGCTGCCGCCGTCCACCGTGCTCGCGGTCTACGGCATCATCACCCAGCAGGACATCGGCAAGCTGTTTATCGCGGGCGTGGTGCCGGGCCTGCTCGCGATCCTGATGCACATGATCACGATCGGCATCATCGGCGTGACGAGGCCCGGCTTCCTGCCGGCGGGAAAGAAGGCGTCGTGGCACGAGCGCTTCGTCGCGCTGCGCGACGTCTGGTCGCCGCTGCTGCTGTTCCTGTTCGTGATCGGCGGGCTCTATGGCGGCTTCTTTGTCCCGACCGAAGCCGGCGCGGTCGGCGCGGTGGGCGCCTTCATCATCGGTATCCTCCGTGGCAAGCTGACCAGGGACGGCATCCTGCAATCGCTGCTGCAGGCGACGCGCACCGCGGCCGCCGTGTTCACGGTGCTGATCGGCGCGCTCTGCTTCGGCTATTTCCTCACCATCACGCAGACGCCGCAGCACGTCACCGAATTCCTCACCGGGCTCGGCATCGGCCCCTATGGCGTGCTGGCGCTGATCCTCCTGATGTATCTGGTGCTCGGCTGCCTGATGGACGCGATGGCGATGGTGATCCTCACCGTGCCGATCGTGTTTCCGGTGGTGACCGCGCTCGGCTTCGATCCGATCTGGTTCGGCATCATCATCGTCATGACGGTCGAACTCGGCCTGATCCATCCACCGGTCGGCATGAACGTGTTCGTGATCAAGAGCGTCATCAAGGACGTCAACATGTCGACGATCTTTGTCGGGGTGCTACCGTTCGTCATCACCGATCTGATCCGGCTGGTGATCCTGATCCTGTTCCCGCTGCTTGCGACCTGGCTGCCGCAGCGCATGATTGGTTAGGCCTATGAATCCCGAGCTTGAGACCAGATACGTCTTCACCATAACCGCCCGGATCGCGGAGGTGACGTCCGCCGGTGACATCGGCACCGGCGTCCGCCGCATCATTCCGATCGTCGGCGGCGAGGTGAGGGGCGAGAAGGTCAACGGCAAAGTGCTGGCGTTCGGTGCCGACTTCCAGATCATCCGGCCCAACGAGCTGATCGAGCTGGAGGCGAAATACGCCTTCGAGACCGACGACGGCGCCGTCGTCTATGTCGAGAACAAGGGCATCCGCTTCGGGCCGGTCGAGCTGTTGCAGAAGCTGAAGCGCGGCGAGCCGGTCGACCCGAAGCTGATCTATTTCCGCACCGTGCCGAAATTCGAAACCGGCGCCGAGAACTACCGCTGGCTGATGCAGCACATCTTCGTCGGCTCCGCCGCCCGCCACGCCGACCGGGTCGTGATCGACGTGCATCAGGTGCTTTAGTTTCGCACTCTTGCTCGTTTTACCCGCCGGGATCCGCCAACATTCGGTGTCGTCCCTGCGAAAGCAGGGACCCATACTCCGCGGCCTGTGTCGTGAACGGGACTCGTCGTTCCGTCATCGTCCAACAATAATCATTTGTGGTTATGGGTCCCTGCTTTCGAAAGCAGGGACGACGGGTGGGGGCGCGTATCAACTTCATCACCGTCACCCAGAGGAGGCCGCGCAGCGGCCGTCTCGAAGGGGCGATGGCCACCAGCCGTGCGCGCCCATATTGACTCTCCCGCTAATCGTTATAAAACATAACTATTCTGAACGGGAACCAATAACGCCATGGGAAACGCTGCCGGCGAGGGAGACGCTTCGCTGCTCAGGATCGAGACGCGAGGGGCGGTGCTGACGGTCGGGCTGAACCGTCCCGCCAAGCGCAATGCGCTGAACGACGGCATCATCCTGGCGCTGCGGGATTGCTTCTCCGCGATACCGGATGCGGTCGGCGCCGTCGTCATCCATGGCATCGGCGATCACTTCTCGTCCGGCCTCGACCTCTCCGAACTGACCGAGCGCGACGCCACCGAGGGCCTGGTGCATTCCCAGATGTGGCACCGCGTGTTCGACCGCATCCAGTATTGCCGCGTGCCTGTCATCGCCGCACTGAAGGGCGCGGTGATCGGCGGCGGACTGGAGTTGGCTTGCGCCGCGCATATCCGCGTCGCCGAGCCGTCGGCCTATTTCGCGCTGCCCGAGGGCCAGCGCGGCATCTTCGTCGGCGGCGGCGGATCGGTGCGGTTGCCGCGCCTGATCGGCGTGCCCAGGATGGCGGACATGATGCTGACCGGGCGGGTCTATTCGGCGACCGAGGGCGCCGCCTACGGCTTCTCGCAATATCTCACCGAGGCCGACGGCGCGCTGCCGAAGGCGCTGGAGCTTGCCGAGCGCGTCGCCGCCAATGCGCCGCTGACCAACTTCGCTGTGTTGCAGGCGCTACCGATGATCGCCGAGGCCAATCCGCAGACCGGCCTGTTGATGGAATCGCTGATGGCGACGGTGGCGCAGAGCGACAAGGAAGCCAAGAAGCGCATCCGCGCGTTTCTTGATCGCAAGACCGCCAAGGTGAAGCCGACATGAGCGCCGCGCCGTCTGCGACCACTGCGAGCGCGCATCCGCTGCGCCCGATCTCGTTCGGCAATCCCGACGTCACCGTCGAGCGCCGCGACGACGGCACGATCTACCTCCGACCGAAGCTCAGCCTCGCCGATTTTCCGGTTCGCCTCACCGATCGCCTGCACCACTGGGCGAAGGCCGGGCCGAACCGCGTGTTCATGGCCGAGCGCGCCGCCGGTGGCGGCTGGCGGCAAATCACCTACGTGCAATTGCTCGAGGCTATCAGGCGCATCGCCTCCGCCTTGATCGCGCGCGGATTGTCGGCCGAGCGGCCGATCGCGATCCTGTCGGGCAATTCGATCGATCATGCCCTGGTGGCGCTCGGCGCGCTCTATGCCGGCGTTCCGTTCTGCCCGGTGTCGCCGGCCTATTCGCTGGTGTCGCGCGACTATGGCAAGCTCAGCTTCGTCATCAAGCTTCTGACGCCGGGCCTCATCTTTGTCGACGATGCCGACAAGTTCGCCGACGCGCTGCGTGCCAATGTCGGATCCGATGTCGAGATCGCCGCGAGCCGCGGCACCGTGCCCGGCCGTGAGGTGACGCGCCTTGCCGGTCTCCTGGCGACGCCGGAAGACCCGCGCCTCGATGCGGCCCATGCGGCAATCGGTCCGGACACGATCGCGAAATTTCTGCTGACGTCGGGGTCGACCGGCAATCCCAAGGCCGTCATCAACACCCAGCGCATGATCTGCGCTAACCAGGTGATGCTGCGCGAGACGCTCGCATTCCTCAAGGACGAGCCGCCGGTTATCGTCGACTGGCTGCCGTGGAATCACACCTTCGGCGGCAATCACAATGTCGGGCTGACGCTCTATAACGGCGGCTCGATGTATCTCGATGAGGGCAAGCCGATGCCCGGCGGCATCGAGGAGACCGTGCGAAACCTGCGCGAGATCTCGCCGACGGTCTATTTCAACGTGCCCAAAGGCTATGAATCGCTGCTGCCCTATCTGCGCGACGACGCCGGTCTGCGGGCAAAATTCTTCGCCCGGCTGCATGCGATGTTCTTCTCCGGCGCCGCGCTGTCGCCGTTCATCTGGAATAGCCTCGATGCGCTCGCAGTGCAGGAGAAGGGCTATCGTGTGCCTGTCCTGACCGGCCTCGGTGCCACCGAGACCTCGCCGTTCTTCATGTCGGTGCGGCCCGATACCAGCCGCTCCGGCCATGTCGGGCTTCCGGTGTCGGGCAATGATGCGAAGCTCGTTCCGAACAACGGCAAGCTTGAGGTCCGCGCCAAAGGCCCGAACGTGACCCCGGGCTACTGGCGGCAGCCCGAGCTGACCGCCAAGGCGTTCGACGAGGAAGGCTTTTACAAGTTCGGCGACGCGCTGAAGCCTGCCGACGCTGGTGATCTCGATGCCGGTTTCGATTTCGACGGCCGCATCGCCGAGGATTTCAAGCTGGCGAGCGGCACCTGGGTCAGCGTCGGACCCTTGCGGGCGCGTTTCGTCGGCACCTGCGCGCCGCTGGTGCGCGACGTCGTGATCGCGGGGCTCAACCGCGACGAGCTCGCCGCGATCGTGATCCTCGATCTCGACGGCTGCCGCCTGATCAATCCGCAGCTCGCCTCTGGCGACATCGCGGCCGCGGCCAATGATCCGCTGGTGCGGGCGGCCTTCCGCGAGCGCTTCGCGCGCGTCCTGGCCGGCGCCACCGGCTCGTCGAACCGGATCGCGCGCGCGATCCTGCTCGACACGCCGCTGTCGATCGATCGCGGCGAGGTCACCGACAAGGGCTCGATCAACCAGCGCGCGGTGCTGGAGCATCGCACGGACATCATCGAAGCGCTTTATGCGCCGGTGCCGCCGGCATCGGTGATCACACTCGTCTAGTTCTCGAACAGGAGAAAGCCATGCAGTTGAAGGACCAGGCCGCCATCGTCACCGGCGGTGCATCGGGATTGGGCGCTGCGACCGCGCGCCGTCTCGCCGCGCAGGGCGCCAAGGTCGCGGTCTGCGATCTCAACGCCAAGCTCGCCGAGAGCGTCGCGGCGGAGATCGGCGGCATTCCCGTCGTCTGCGACGTCGCCGATGCTGCGGCGGCCGAGGCCGCGGTGGCCGCCGCCGCCAAGGCGCACGGCCCCGCGCGCGTGCTGGTGAACTGTGCCGGCATTGGGGTGGCAAAACGCGTGATCGGTCGCGAGGGGCCGATGGCGCTGGGCGACTTCGACAAGGTGATCAAGGTCAATCTGATCGGCTCCTTCAACATGTTGCGGCTTGCGACCGCTGACATGGCCAAGCTCGAGCCGCTCGCAACCGGCGAGCGCGGCGTCGTGATCTCAACGGCCTCGGTCGCGGCCTATGACGGCCAGATCGGGCAGGCGGCCTATTCGGCATCGAAGGGCGGCATCGTCGCGATGACGCTGCCGATCGCGCGCGAGCTCGCGCAATTCGGCATCCGCGTTCTGACCATCGCGCCCGGCCTGTTCATGACGCCCCTGCTGGCCGGCCTGCCGCAGGAAGCGCAGGATTCGCTCGCCGCCGCGATCCCGTTCCCGCGCCGGCTCGGCCAGGCCGACGAGTTCGCCTCGCTGGCGCTGCACATGATCGACAACCCCTATCTGAACGGCGAAGTGGTGCGGCTCGATGCCGCGCTCCGGATGGCGCCGCGCTGAAGCATGATCCGGAAGAGCATGAACGCCCTTCCGGATCGCTCATGCTCGATCGAGGATAAACCATGTTCGTCAATCGGCGCGACGTGCAGATCCAGTGGGGCGATTGCGACCCCGCCAACATCGTCTATTACCCGCGCTATTTTGCGATGTTCGACGACTCGACCTCGATCATGTTCGAGGCCGCCGGTTGCTCGAAGCAGGACCTCGTCCACAAATACGGCCTGGTCGGCATTCCCATGGTCGACACGCGGGCGAAATTTCACATCCCGTCGACCCATGGCGACTGGATTACCATCGAGAGCCGGATCGAGAGCATCAAGCGCTCGAGCTTCGAGGTGGTGCACCGCGTGTTCAAGGACGAGGCGTTGGCGATCGAGGCGTTCGAGACCAGGGTGCTGGTCGGCCGCCACCCGGACGATCCCGCCAAGCTGAAATCGGCGCCGTTTCCGCAGGAGATTATTGACCGCTTCATGAAGGGCTGACTCGCACCCCCTCATGACTCGACTTTCGGAGCATGATCCTCTCGGAAAACCGGTTTCCACTTTTCCGGATCATGCTCTAAAGAAGGGGCTGAATTGGCCCGCAAAACCGGTTTAAACCCAAAAAACTTAACTGCAGGGAGGAATGAATGAGGAAGGCCACTCTCGCCGCCGCGGTGCTCGCGGCAGCCATCGCGCTGCCGGGCGCGCCCGCACTGGCGCAGACCAATGAAATCACCATCGGCATCTCGATCTCGACCACGGGGCCCGCCGCGGCGCTCGGCATTCCCGAGCGCAACGCGCTCGATTTCGTGCCGAAGGAGATCGGCGGCGTACCGCTGAAGCTGATCGTGCTCGACGACGGTGGCGATCCGACGGCCGCGACTACCAACGCGCGGCGCTTCGTCACCGAGTCCAAGGCCGACATCATCATGGGCTCCTGCACCACGCCGCCGTCGATCGCGGTGTCGACGGTCGCCAACGAGGCCGGCATCCCGCATTTCGGCCTCGCGCCGTTCCCGATCAACGAGGCGCGCATGAAGTGGTCGGTCGACCTGCCGCAGTCGATTCCGATCATGGGCAAGGTGCTCTACGAGCACATGAAGGCGCACAACATCAAGACCGTCGGCTATATCGGCTATTCGGATTCCTACGGCGATCTCTGGGTCAACGACTTCAAGGCGCAGGCCGTGCCGATGGGCCTGACCATGACCGACGAGGAGCGCTTCGCGCGTCCGGATACCTCGGTCGCGGGCCAGGTGCTGAAGCTCGTCGCCGCCAATCCCGATGCCATCCTGGTCGGTGCTTCCGGCACCGCCGCGGCGCTGCCGCAGACCGCGCTGCGCGAGCGCGGCTACAAGGGTCTGATCTACCAGACCCACGGCGCCGCCAGCATGGACTTCATCCGCATCGCCGGTGCGGCCGCGGAAGGCGTCATCATGTCGGCCGGCCCGATCATGTCGCCGGAAACCCAGCCCGACAGCGCGCTGACCAAGAAGCCCGGCCTCGCGCTGAACACGGCCTATGAAGCCAAGTACGGCGCCAACAGCCGCAGCCAGTTCGCCGGCCACTCGTACGATGCCTTCGAGGTGATGAAGCGCATCATCCCGGTGGCGCTGAAGACCGCCAAGCCCGGCACGCCGGAATTCCGCGAGGCGATTCGCAAGGCCTTCATCTCCGAGAAGGAGATCGTCGCGACCCAGGGCGTCTACAACTGGACCGAAAAGGATCGCTACGGCCTCGACGACCGTTCGCGCATCCTGCTGACGGTCAAGGACGGCAAATACGTCCCGGCGATGTAAGCCGGTCGCGATCTCTGAAACGAAGAAGCCGGTCCCGATGGGGCCGGCTTTTTCTTACCCTCCCCTGGAGGGGGAGGGTCGCTTCGCATCGCGAGCAGCGATGCGAAGCGGGGTGGGGTGACAGTCTATCGCCGTCGGTAGTGCTTCAGTGGCACAGCTTCCGCTTCGCGAGCGCCATAGAGCTCGACATAGATCCGTTCGAGCACGGCATTCAAATCCTCACTGACCTCCGAATTCCAGAACCTGACGACGCGATATCCTTCCCGCTCCAGCCACTCTTGTCGCGCACGATCGCGCTTCGCCACTTCATCGTCATTGTGGTGTCCACCGTCCAGCTCGACGATGAGTCGCTTGGCCGGGCAGAAGAAATCGACGACGTAAGGGCCAATCGGTGCCTGCCTTCGAAGATGCGTTCCGTCCGTTGGCAGCTCTCTCAGCGCGCGCCACAGGATTCGTTCATGCGGCGTCGTGTTGGCGCGCAGCTCTTCGCGGCGGCTCTGCGGATTGATGTTGAGACCATTTGTGTGGCTTCACCCCACCCCGATCGCACCCGCGATGCTGCGCATCGCGCGCGCAATCGACCCTCCCCCTCCAGGGGAGGGTGAAGTGGAGCGCAATCCTTGCGCGAATGCAAGCGCGGTCAGAAATCATTTCCCGGAAGGCGCACCTGCCTTCATCCTTCCCTGGAGGGGGAGGATCGCCGCGCATGTAATGCGCGGCGAGGTGGGGTGACGGTCTCTCCGCGATGGAGTTGCGCGTCCTAAATCGCACTCTCGCCTTCGTGCTGGAAGCCGAGATAGCTCGCGGCGACGCCCTTGTTGGCGGCGATTTCCGTCGCGGGGCCTGACAGCACGAATTCGCCGAGCTCCATGACATAGGCGCGGTCGGCGATCTGCAATGCTGCCTGGGCGTTCTGCTCGACCAGGAGCACCGAGACGCCGGCTGCGCGGAGCTCGCCGACGATGCGGAAGATGTCGGCGACGATGATCGGAGCGAGGCCGAGGCTCGGCTCGTCCAACATCAGGAGCTTCGGCGCGCCCATCAGCGCGCGGCCCATCGCCAGCATCTGCTGCTCGCCGCCGGACAGCGTTCCGGCAAGCTGCTTGCGCCGCTCCTTGAGCCGCGGAAACAGCGTGTAGACCCGCTCCAGCGACGCCACCGCGACGGCCTTCGCAATCCGGAAGGCGCCGAGCTCGAGATTGTCCTCGACATTCATGGTGCCGAACAATTCGCGATGCTCGGGCACCAGGCTGAGGCCGGTAGCGACGCGGTCCTCGATGTCGAGCGGCGCCATGTCGACGCCGGCGAAGCTGGTGCGGCCCTTCAGCGGCAGTACGCCCATGATGGCGTTGAGCAGCGTGGTCTTGCCGGCGCCGTTGGCACCGATGATGGTGACGATCTCGTTCTGGGCGACGTCGAGCGATACGCCGCGCACCGCCTCGACCTTGCCGTAGGAGATGTGGACGTCAGTCACCGATAGCAGCGCACTCATGCGGCGGCTCCGAGATAGGCCTTGATCACGTCGGGGTTGCGCTTGATCGCGGCCGGCGTGCCCTCGGCAATCTTGGTACCGAAATCCAGCACCACGATGCGGTCGGCGAGATCCATCACGAACCCCATGTCGTGCTCGACCAGCAGCACCGACATGCCGCCGTCGCGCAATTGCCGGAGCAGCGCGGCGAGCCGCTGCTTCTCCATGTGGCGCAGGCCGGCGGCCGGCTCATCAAGCAGCAGCAGCATCGGATCGACGCACAGCGCGCGGGCGATCTCGACGATGCGCTGCTGTCCGAGCGACAGCGAGCCCGCCAGCTGGTCGATCTGGTCCGACAGGCCGACGCGCGCGATCTGCCGCGCGGCTTCCGCCAGCAGCTTCGCCTCGTCGGCGCGGTCGAGCCGCAGCATGCTGGAGATCGCGCCGGAATTGCCGCGCAGATGCGCACCGATCGCGACGTTCTCGAGCACGGTCATGTCGGGCACCAGCTTGACGTGCTGGAAGGTTCTGGAAACGCCGAGCTTGACCACCTCCTGGGGCGGCGCGTTCTCGACTTCCTTGCCGAGCACGGAGATCTTGCCGCTGGTTGCGGTCAGGACGCCGGTGATCAAATTGAAGGTCGTGCTCTTGCCGGCGCCGTTCGGACCGATCAGCGCGACGATCTCGCGGGCGTTGACGTCGAACGAGACGTCGTTGACCGCGAGCACGCCGCCGAACTGCTTGCGCGCCTTGTCGATGTGCAGAAGAACCGGAGACGTCCCAGGCGCCCGTTCACGGTGCTCCAGCTTCACCGATGTGTCCAGGGTCTTGCGGGCGGGCTTGAACGGCAGCCGCGACATCAGCCAGGGCCAGACGCCCTGAGGCGCGAGCTGCAGCAGCAGCACAAGCATGATGCCGAACACGATGGTCTCGAGCTGGCTCTGGCCGCCGAAGATGTAGGGCAGGTAGCTCTGCAGCACCTCCTTGAGGATCACGACGATGCCGGCGCCGAGCACGCCGCCCCAGACGTAGCCCGCGCCGCCGACCACGGCGATGAACAGATACTCGATGCCGGCCTGCGCGCCGAACGGCGTTGGGTTGGCGGCGCGCTGGAAATGCGCATACAGCCAACCGGACAGGCCGGCCAGCACCGCGGCATAGATGAACACCAACAGCTTGGCGCGGGGGGTCTGCACGCCGAACGCTTCCGCCGCAACATGGCCGCGCCGCAAGGCGCGGATCGCGCGCCCGGTGCGGGAGTCCAAGAGGTTCATGGTGAGCAGCGCGGACAGCAGCACCGCGACCCAGATCGCGTAGTAGATCGCATCCGGGCTCAGCATCTTGAACGAGCCGATCGACAGCGGCGGAATGCCCGAGATGCCGTCGTTGCGGCCGAGGAATTCGAGCTTGCTGAACAGATAGAACAGCCCGATGCCCCAGGCGATGGTGCCGAGCGGCAGATAATGGCCGGATAGCCGCACCGTGACGATGCCGAGCAGCACGGCGGCGATGCCGCTGACCAACAGCGAAGCCGGCAGCGTCAGCCAGGGCGAGACGCCGTAGGCGGTGGTCAGCACCGCCGTGGTGTAGGCGCCGAACCCGCAGAACGCGGCCTGGCCGAACGAGGTCAGGCCGCCGACGCCGGTGAGCAGCACGAGGCCCATCGCGACCAGCGCGGCGAGGCCGATATTGTCGAGCAGCACGATCCAGAACGGCGGGATACCCGGGACAAGTGGAATCACCGCCATCACGAGCGCGAAGATGATGAGGGGAAGGCGCTGCGTCATCGCGCTCAATCCTTCTCTTCTTCGACCTCGGGCGCCGCGAGCGAGCGCAACACGAGCACGGGGAGGATCAGCGTGAACACGATGACTTCCTTGAAATTGCTGGCGTAGAACGACGAGAAGGCCTCGACGATGCCGACCACGATGGCGGCGACCGCGGTCAGGGGATAGCTGACCAGGCCGCCGATGATGGCGGCGATGAAGCCCTTCAGGCCGATCAGGAAACCGGTGTCGTAATAGAGCGTCGTGATCGGCACGATCAGGATGCCGGAGATCGCGCCGATGACGGAGGCGAGCAGGAACGCGATCTGGCCGGACAGCGTGGTGCGGATGCCGACCAGGCGGGCGCCGAGGCGGTTGACCGCGGTGGCGCGCAGCGCCTTGCCGGTCTTGGTGTAGCCGAAGAACAGCCACAGGGCGACGATGAAGCCGATCGTCAGGCCGTAGACCGCAAGGCTCTGCCCGGTGAAGCGCAGCGGGCCGGCGGTCACTGCGGCATTCGACAGCGCAGGCGCGCGCAGGCCTTCGGCGCCGAAGAACACCAGGCCGAGGCCCTGTAGCGCCAGATGGCAGCCGACCGAGGCGATCAGCAGCACCAGCACGGAGGTGTGCGCGATCGGCTGGAACGCGATGCGGTAGAGGAACAGCCCGATCGCCGCCACGATCAGGAGCGCGAGCGCGATGTTGACGGCGATCGGCGTGCCGGGACCGACCAGCGCATAGATCAGACCGAGCAGCGCGACGGGAAAGGCGATGTTGAGCGCGACCGAGCGGATCACCAGCCGCGCATGCAGCGCGTTGCGGGCGAAGAACAGGTCGAGGGCGAAGGCGACGAGGCCCATCGCGACCGCAAGCCGTGCGGTGCCGGGCACCTGGCCGGTCGCCAGCATGGCGTAGCTCAGCGCGCCGTAGGTGACGAATTCGCCCTGCGGGATCAGGATCACCCGCGTGACCGCGAACACCAGCACCAGGGCCAGCCCCAGCAGTGCGTAGATCGCGCCATTGGTGATGCCGTCCTGCAGCAGGAACAGCATGATCGTTGTGTTCAAGGCCGAGCGCTCCCCCTCAAGCGTCGGACCGCCTCAACCGGTCGTGCCGGTCAGGTCGGCCGATATCGGCTGTTGAAAGCTGCCGACATTTGATATAGTCCATAACAATTATTAGATATAATCTCAAGGTCCCCGAGTGTCGTGCGGGATTCTTGTAGCGGGATTGCGAGCCTGGAGCGATGACTGTTTCCAAGACCGCCACCGATGCCCTTCGTTCGTCGCGGGCCCTGCGCAGGGAACCGGCCGATTCTGCCGGGGACGACAGCATGCTGCAACTGGGCGAACTGTCCGGATTGCTCGGCTATTCGTTGAAGCGCGCGCAGCTCAGGGTATTCGAGGACTTCCTGCGCTGCGTCGCGCCGCTGCAGCTGACGCCGGCGCAGTTCTCGGTGCTGCTTCTGCTCGACAAGAATCCGGGCCGCAACCAGACAGAGATCGCCAACACGCTCGGCATCCTCAGGCCGAATTTTGTCGCGATGCTCGACGCGCTGGAGAGCCGCGACCTTTGCGCGCGGATGCGCTCCACCAACGACCGCCGTTCCCACATCCTCGTCCTGACCGACAAGGGCCGCGCCGTGCTGGCGCGCGCCAAGAAGCTGGTCGCCAACAAGCACGAGGCGCGGCTGATCGAGGTGCTCGGTCCGGCCAACCACGCCGCGCTGCTGGAGATGCTGGCGAAGCTCGCGCAGGAGTTTTGAGGGGGCGTGACGGCCCGTCCGCTCGCAATGACGCGTTGGGTTGACACATATCCGGCATGCGGGCGCCGCCAGGCGGCGAACAATCGCGGTCTAAAGCTTGTAGCCGATGTTCCGCAGCAGATCCTTCCGCCACGCAATGTCGGCGTCGGTTTCGACACCCAGCGGCGAGGCGCCATCCACCACGCCGAGCACGCCGCGCCCGAGCTCCGTCTGCGCGACGAGCACCTGTGTTGGATTGGCCGTCGAGCAATAGATGCGGCAGACCTCCGGCACTGCGCGCACCGCCGGCAGCACGTTGACGGGAAAGAACCCGTCGCCGAGGAAAATCAGGAAGGTGTGACCGGCGCCGATCGCCAATGCGTTGTCGCGTGCCAGGGCGAGCGAGGCGTCGTCGTTACCGGAGCAGCGCACCAACCGCTTGCCGGAGGCCTCGCAGAAAGCCAACCCGAAGCGGATGCGCGGAACCGTGCCCACCAGCGCTTCGTGAAGGTCTTCCACGGTCTTGATGAAATGCGACTGGCCGAAGATGAAGTTGGTCTCATCCGGCTTGACGATGGGCACCACGGTGAGTTCCATGGCTTCGCTCCTGCACGCGAACTCCCCAATCCATGGTAGGCCGTCGGAGGGCGTTTGCAAGCGGCCACAGGCGCTCAAATGTGCCGGCTGTTGCTTCGGCTCACGCCGACCAGCGTCCGTACTCACGACGGCTCTCAAGGGGGGACCGGAAATCGCCGGGAGGTTGCGCGCCGAAGGGCGGCAATTGTGGTATCCTCCGTCAAGCGCGATGGCCCGTATGTTGCCCGGCCCCTCGCAAATGGCCGCGAAGCGTACCGAGCGTTGCTAACGGATCTGAAGGGAGCGCTTCCGGGGGCTCGAGGAGGATCAACGCCGTGAAGCGGGACTTCGACCTCATCGTCTATGGCGCGACGGGTTACACCGGGGGTCTCATCGCCGAATATCTGGCGACATCCTATCGCGGCGACGATGCTCCGTCCTGGGCAATTGCGGGACGCTCGACCGACAAACTCCAGAAAGTGCGTGCCGACATCGGCGCACCGGACGATTTGCCGTTAGTGAAGGCGGATGCCGCCGAGCCGGCCAGCCTGCGTTCGATGTGCGAGCGCGCGACCGTGGTCGTCACCACGGTCGGGCCCTATCAGCTTCACGGTCCCGAGCTAGTGGCGGCATGCGCGGCCACCGGCACGGCCTATGTTGATCTTTGCGGCGAACCGGGCTGGATGCGGGCTATGATCGACGCCCATCACGAAGAGGCAAAACGGACCGGCGCGCGCATCGTCTTCTCCTGTGGCTTCGATTCCATCCCGTTCGATCTCGGTGTGCTCACGTTGCAGGAGAAGGCGCGCGAGAAATTCGGACGCCCGGCGCGGCGGGTGAAGGCCCGTCTGCGCAAGGTGAGGGGTGGCATGTCTGGCGGCACCGCGGCGAGCGCTCAGGCGACGCTGGCCGCCGCGGCGCGCGACCCGGCCCTGATCCGGCTGCTGACCGATCCCTTCGCGTTGACGCCGGGCTTCACTGGGCCGTCTCAGCCGTCGGGCCTCGTCCCCGAATATGACACAAGCATGCACGCGTGGCTCGTGCCGTTCCCGATGGCGCCGATCAACACCAAGAACGTGCACCGCACGAACTTCCTGTTGGGCCATCCCTACGGCAGGGACTTCGTTTATGACGAGATGATGGTGGCGCCGGGACTTGGGGACATCGCGAGCGTGACGACGGAGACGTTCGCCACGGTGGTGTCCTTGTTCGGGACCGGCGGTCTCAAACGCGGCGCAGGCCCGACCCGGGAAGCGCGCGAGAGGGGCTTCTACGACATCTTCTTTCTGGGCGAGGTGCCGGATGGCGGACGGGTCGAAGCCGTTGTCACCGGCGACCGCGATCCGGGCTATGGCTCGACAAGCAAGATGATCACCGAAAGCGCTCTCTGCGTCGTGCGTGACGTGCAGGGTGAGGGCGGCATCTGGACGCCGGGCGCGCTGATGGGGCCGGCCTTGCGCAAGCGTCTAAAGGAGCGCGCCGGCCTCACTTTCAGTGCGCGTTGAGGTCACGCACGCAGTCGGCAGGTATAGCAGCCCGTTCGGCTAAAAAAGCGACTAGAGCATTTTCGGTTCTGATTGAATCAGAACCGAAGCTCTAGATTCTTGTTTTGACGCGTTTTCTTCACGCGAACCGGTGCCCACTTCGCTCGAAAACGCTCTAGAGGGCGATCATACGATCTTCCGCTACGATACTTGAACTTGGCTCCGACTCTTCTGCTTGCAAGGAAGGCAACCCTAATCCAGGGCCAAGCAATTGACGGCAGCGAAGCAGCGCCGCAAATCCGGACAGTGCGTCGAGACTGGTCCGAAGCAGCATCGGTAACTCGCTCGGCTGTTTCATTGTCGCACGGACCAGCGCGGCGAGATCGATCGTCCCGTTTGCACGCACTGCGGACAGGGCGGCGGCAGGAAGCTGCCGACCGGCCGGATCCATGATCACGCGGACGGCAGTCATAGGGAGGCCGCGCGCTGCAGCGACACTCGCCGCCACATGGGATTCGTTATCGACCGCCAGCGCGCCTGTACTCATATGCAGCGAGCGCTTCGCTTCTGGATGCATGGCGACCGTGGTCACACCAGCAATAGGGCCATAAATCGAACCGGGGATGAGTCGAAGCAAGGCTTGCGACCAGTCCCGATCAGTGAAGAGCTGAATCGTTTCCGAAACGATCGTCGATGCTACGACGCATGCGCCTGCCGGGAGGTCGGGCGAAAGGCCGCCCGCGACGCCAAAGCTGATAAGACCGTAGCAATCCTCAGCAATTGCCGACGCGAGAGACTCCGCGAGCGTGCTGCCATCGCCACTGCAGATCGCCTGCGTATGCAGGTCTGCAGCGATCCGCGCCTCAAACGCAAGTCCCGTGACTCCAATCACCGCTGCCATGAGTCCGCTCCCCGGATGCCGCGCTGGACGGCGAGTGTCCGCGCGTGCGGGTCGTATCAGGAGTGTTCTGCTCCAACGCCAAATCGCAAATGACTAACGAGTTAGTTTCTGACGGATATGTTAGCTGCTTTGTTTTGGCGCCGTGATAAATGCTGCCTAGGGCCGGGATCCGTGGCGAGCGTGAGATCGTGCCGGAAGCTGCAACAGCGCACTTGACGAGCCAAATCGGCGACCTCACGAGACGCGTGCCGATGCAATGTCCGCCGCGTCTCCAAGTCATCGTGCGGAACGATTTGGAGCGTTGTCCGCGCTGGCAGTTCGCCTTCGCGAGCGAGCGCAAGGATCATCGATACTATGAGTTGGTCGAGGATACCCTTCATCCCGAGTTCGATTACCGGTATTTCCTCATCAAAGATGCGGTTGATCAGGTTTGTGCTGTACAGCCATTCTTCCTAATGGACCTGGATTTGCTGGCCGGTGCGAGCCCGCGGTTTGGCGGAATCATCGACGCCATTCGCCGGATGTGGCCAGGTTTGATGCGCGCCCGTGCGCTCATGGTGGGGTGCGTCGCGGGGGAAGGTCATCTTGACGGGGACAAGGCCTGCCATCGAGGCTGCGCGGAACTTCTGGCCTCTACGATTGCAATACATGCTCGCAGGCTCGGGGCGAGGCTGATCGTGCTCAAGGAGTTTCCGGCGCGATACCGACCAATCCTCGACTGCCTGATCGCTCACGGCTTCACCCGCATCCCCAGCCTGCCCATGACCAGGCTTTGCATCGATTACGCCAATTTCGATGACTATATGAATCATGCGCTCAACAGCGCAACCCGCAAGAAACTCCGCAAGAAGTTTGAGGCGACAGCGCGGGCCTCTCCATCCGTCGAGATGAACGTCGTCAACGACGCGACGCCGGTGATCGCGCAGATCTATCCATTGTATTTCCAAGTCTATCAGCGTTCGAAGCTGCACTTCGAGAAGCTGACGGAACAATACTTCTGCGACTTGGGGCGGCGGATGGGGGACAAGGTCCGCTTCTTCCTCTGGCGTCAGAACGAGCGGATCGTCGCGTTTGCCGCATGCATGGTACATGGTGACGCGATCTATGCGGAGTACATAGGTCTCGACTACGATGTCGCCTTAGACCTGCACCTCTATCATTATGTGTTTCGCGACATGGTGAGCTGGGCAATCGCCAACGGGTACAAATGGTTTCGCAGCAGCGGGCTGAACTATGATCCAAAGCTGCACCTGAGGCACTTGCTTGATCCGATCGACTTATACGTTCGGCACACCTCCGCGCCGATCAACTCAGTGTTGAAGCGCATTTTGCCGGTGCTCGAGCCGACGCGATATGACGAGACGCTTGCGAAGTTTCGTAACTATCAGGAGCTTTGGGCGCAGCCCGAGACTGGCCTTGGGTCCGTCGAGGATACGGCCTAATCCACCAAAATCACCCGCACGTCATTGACGTTGGTCAGCGTCGGGCCGGTCAGGAGCAAATCCCCGGTCTGGGCGAAGAACCCCGTCGCATCGTTGTTCTCGAGATAGGCCTTCGGATCGAGGCCGATCGATTTCATCTTCGCGAATGTCGCCTGGTCGATCACGGCGCCGGCCGGGTCGGTCGCGCTGCCAGCGCCACCGTCGGCGCCGTCGGTATCGGCGGCCAGTGCCGAGACGTCGGGTGTATCCTTCAGTAGGCCGGCCAGCGCCAGCGCGTATTCCTGGTTGGGGCCGCCGCGGCCATTGCCGCGCACCGTCACCGTCAGCTCGCCGCCGGAGATGATCGCAACGCGCTTGCCTTCGCTGCGCGCCTTCAGCGCCAGCCGCGCATGCTCGGCCGCGATCTCGCGGGCCTCGCCTTCGAGATCGGCGCCGAGCGCGATGGTCTCGTAGCCGGCGTCCCGCGCGACCTTCACCGCGGCGTCGATCGAGGCCTTCGGCTTTGCCAGCAGTTCGAATGTCGCCCGCGCGAAGGCGGCATCGCCGGGCTTGCAGCTTTCGTTCGCGGGATCGTCGAGCGCGCGGCGGACCGCGTCGTCGATCGAGAGATTGTATTTGGCGACCAGTGCGCGGGCGTCCGCCAGCGTGGTCGGATCCGGCACCGTCGGCCCGGAGGCGATCGCGGAGGGATCGTCATGCGGCACGTCCGATATCGCCAGCGTGACGATCTCGGCCGCGTGCTGGCCGGCGCGCGCCAGCCGTCCGCCCTTGATGCGCGAGAGATGCTTGCGCACGGTGTTCATCTCGCCGATCGGCGCGCCGGAGCGCAGCAGTGCGCGGTTGACCTGCTGCTTCTGGGTAAAGCTCACGCCGTCGACCGGCGCGATCCAGTTCGCCGAACCGCCGCCGGTCAAAAGCACCAGCAGGAGATCGTCCGGGGTCGCGGTCGCGGCGAGCTGCAGCGTGTCGTCCGCCGCCTTGAGCCCGGCCTCGTCGGGCACCGGGTGGCCGGCCTCGACCACCTTGATGCGGCGGGTCGGCACGCCATGGCCGTGGCGGGTGGTGGCGATGCCGACCAGCCGCGACGGATCGAGCTCGAGCGCGTCGAGATAATGCCGCTCGGCCGCCGCGGCCATCGCCGCGGCGCCCTTGCCTGCGCAGAGACAGATCACCCGTCCCTTCGGCACCGGCCGCAGCCGCGACGCCAGCACGACATCGGGATGCGCAGCCGCCACAGCGGCATCGAAGATCGAACGCAGGAAAGAACGACGGTCGGTCATGGTTGTGCCTTATGTAACGCGGTCAGTTTCCGCCGACTTCGCCGCTGATGACGTCGCCGAACAATTGCCAGCGCTCGCCCTTGAACTGCATCAGCTGGAGCTGTTCGATCGGCTGGAAGTCGGCAGGCCCGGTCGACAGCGTCACGCCGGGCAGCAGGCCGCCCTGCGCGAATTGCTTCAGGCTCGCCGCCTGCTTCATCACATTGGCGCGGGTGAGGTCGTCACCGCAGCGGCGCAGCACCTCGACCATCGTGGTCGCCATGTTGTAGCCGGTCATCGCGGAGGCATCGACGCGGTTGGTGTCAGGCATGTATTTGGCGAGCAGTTCGTCGAACGCCTTCATGCCGGCGTCGTCCTTCCATTGCGGATCGCTGGCGTCCTTGGCGTAGGCGGCCGAGATCACGCCCTGCGCATTGTCGAGGCCGGCCGGACGCATCACGGTCGCGGTGGAGGCCGAGACGTTGGAGACGATGGTCACCGGCTTCCAGCTCATCTCGCCGAGCTTCTTGATCGCCTGGGCGCCGAATTTCGGCGTGGTGAAGAAGACGATGACGTCGGGATTGGAGGATTTCAGCCGCACCACATGGGAATCGATCGTCGGCTCGGCGACTTCATAGCTCTCCTTGGCGACGACGCGCGCGGGATCGCTGGCGAAGCCGTCTTCCAGGCCCTTGAGGTAGTCCTTGCCCATGTCGTCGTTCTGGTAGAGCACCGCGACCTTGGTGGCGGGCTTCTCCTTAAGCAGATATTTCGCGTAGATTCGCGACTCGCTCTGATAGCTGGGCAGCCAGCCCATGGTCCATGGGAAGGCCTTCGGATCGTTCCACTTGGTCGCGCCGGTGGCGACGAACAGCTGCGGCACCTTCTTGGCGTTGAGATATTTCTGGATCGCGGTGTTGGAGGCGGTGCCGAGCGTGCCGAACAGGAACAACACCTCGTCGCTCTCGACCAGCTTGCGGGCCTGCTCGACGGCCTTCGGCGGCGAGTAGGCGTCGTCATAGGAGACGAAAGTGATCTTGCGTCCGTTGATGCCGCCGTCGTCGTTGACCTTCTTGAACACCGCGGCCATCGCCTTGCCGACCACGCCATAGGCCGACGCCGGGCCGCTATAGGGCACGATGTTGCCGATCTTGATCTCGGTGTCGCTCGCACCGGTGTCGTATTTCTTCTGCGCCCACGCGGCATTGCCGGTCGCGGCGGCGACGGCGAGGCCGAGCAGGGCGGTTGCGACACGGTGTCGGATCGGCATCGGCATTTCCCGAAATCTCCTTGTTGTTGCCGCCGCGCAAGGGCGTCGGTTTCTTGTCGGGTGTCTTGCCGGTTTACCTAGCGTATTGCCGGGCAAAGTGTAAGCGGGCATTGCCCGGGCCGGCGTGCGAGCAGGCCATGGCTTTAAATTCCGGTTTCCGACGCGTTTTCTTCGCGCGAATCGGTACCCGCTTCGCCCGGAAATGCGCCAACAAAAAGCCCCCTGCGAGGGTATCGCAGGGGGCCTTTCCCGGTCGAGGGGCGGCGGGAAATCAGCCGCCGACGTCGGCGCTGATGACCTCGCCGAACAGTTCCCATTTCTCGCCCTTGAACTTCATCAGCTGCAGCTGGCTGATCGGCGCGAAATCGTTCGCCGCGGTGTTGATCTTGACGCCAGGCAGCAGCACCTCGGTGCGGAAGTCCTTCAGGCTTGCGGCCTGCTTCATGATGTTCTCGCGGGTGAGGTTGTCGCCGCACTGCTTCAGCACCTGGACCAGCGTCTGCGCCACGCCGAAGCCGACCACGGTGCCGCCGTCGAGCTTGTCGCCTTCGGGGAAGTCCTTGGCCATGAAGGCGTAGAACTCCTTCATGCCCGGGTCATTGTCCCATTGCTTGTCGGAAGCGTCCTTCAGGTAGGCGGCGGAGATGATATCCTGTGCGTTCTCGAAGCCGGCCGGTTTGATCACGCTGCCGACCGAGGCCGACACGTTGTTGAGGAAGTGGGTCGGCTTCCAGCCGATCTCGGCGACCTTCTTGATCGCCTGGGCCGCGAATTTCGGCGTCGCGATGTCGATGAAGACGTCGGCGTTGCTCGCCTTCAGCTTGACGATGTTGCTGTCGATGGTCGGCTGGGACGTCTCGAAGCTTTCTTCCGCGACGATCATGCTGGCGGCCTTCTGGCCAAGCCCGTCCTTCAGGCCCTTCAGATAGTCCTTGCCGTAATCGTCATTCTGGTAGAGCACCGCGATCTTGGCGTTCGGCATGTTCTTCAGGATGTATTTTGCGTAGATCTGGGTCTCGCTCTGGTAGTTGGGCTGCCAGCCCATCGTCCAGGGAAAGTCCTTCGGGTCGTTCCACTTGGTGGCGCCGGTGGCGACGAACAGCTGCGGCACCTTCTTGGAGTTCATGTATTTCTGGATCGCCGAGTTCGACGGCGTGCCGAGCGAGTTGAAGATCAGCAGCACCTCGTCGCTCTCGACCAGCTTGCGGGCCTGTTCCACGGCCTTCGGCGGCGAGTAGGCGTCATCGTAGGAGATGAAGTTGATCTTGCGGCCATTGATGCCGCCGGCGTCGTTGACCTTCTTGAAATAGGCGGCCTCGGTGCGGCCGATGACGCCATAGGCGGACGCCGGGCCGCTGTAGGGCATGATGTTGCCGATCTTGATCTCGGTATCGCTGGCGCCGGTGTCGTATTTCTTCTGGGCAAGCGCAGCGCTGCCGGATGTCGCGACGAGCGCGAGCGCGGCCCCGAGGACCGCAAGTTTTTTGGTAGCGGACATCTATGTCTCTCTCCCTGTTTGTCATGTGTCTCGGCCCTCTTGCTTGGAGAGCTCTTTGTTTGGCTGCAGTGATTATCATTTTAGGCGGTTCGTCTCAATGAGAAGCCCCTGCGGCAAACGCCGCAGGGGCGGTATCTTTGGTCGACCTTCCCGGCCTAACCGCCGACGTCGGCGCTCAAGACTTCGCCAAAGCGCTCCCAGGTCTCGCCCTTGAAGCGGATCAATTGCAGTTGCGAAAGCGGCGCGAAATCGGTCGCCGAGGTGTTGACCTTGACGCCGGGCAGCAGGCCGCCGGGCTCGTAATCGCGAATGCTGGCCGCCTGCTTCATGATGTTCTCGCGGGTCAGATTGTCGCCGCAGGCCTTGAGCACGTGGACCAGGCCCTGCGAGACGATATAGGCGTACATCACCGAGGCATCGGCCCGGTTCGCTTCCGGATAGTACTTATCGAGGAATTCGTTCCAGGCGATCATCGCCTTGTCGGTCTTCCACTGCGCGTCGGTCGGATCCTTGAAATATTGCGACGAGACGATGTCCTGGGCGTTCTCGAAGCCCGCGGGCTTGATCACGCTGCCGATCGATCCGGAGACGTTGTTGAGGAAGTGTAGCGGCTTCCAGCCGAGCTCGGCATTCTTCTTGATCGCCTGCGCGGCGAACTTCGGCGTCGTGATGTTGAAGAATACGTCGGCGCCGGAGGCCTTGAGCCTGACGATGTGGGAGTCGATGGTCGGCTCCGTCACCTCATAGCTGTCCTCGGCGACGATCATCGACGCGGCCTTGGCGCCGAGCCCGTCCTTGAATCCCTTCAGATAGTCCTTGCCGTAGTCGTCGTTCTGGTAGAGCACCGCGATTTTGGCATCCGGCTTGTTCTTCAGGATGTACTTCGCATAGATGATGGACTCGCTCTGGTAGTTGGGCTGCCAGCCCATCGTCCAGGGGAAATTCTGCGGGTCGTTCCACTTGGTGGCGCCGGTGGCGACGAACAGCTGCGGCACCTTCTTCTGGTTCATGTATTTCTGGATTGCCGAATTCGGCGGCGTGCCGAGCGAATTGAAGATCAGCAGTACCTCGTCGCTCTCGACCAGCTTGCGCGCCTGCTCGACCGTCTTCGGCGGAGTGTAGGCGTCGTCGTAGCTGATGAAGGTGATCTTGCGGCCGTTGATGCCGCCCTCGGCGTTGATCTTGCGGAAATAGGCCTCCTCGGTCTTGCCGATCACGCCATAGGCTGAGGCCGCTCCGCTATAGGGCATGATGTTGCCGATCTTGATCTCGGTGTCGGAGGCGCCGGTGTCGTATTTCTTCTGGGCAAGCGCAGCGCTGCCGGATGCGGCGACGAGCGCAAGCGCAGCAGCAAATGCCGTCAATTGTCGTATCGCAGACATGCCGTTTCTCTCCCTGATTGCCGATGATGTGTCGCGGCCCCCTGTTTCGAGGGCTCATTATTGGTCGTAAAAACTATCATCTTACCTGGGGTGTCTCAATGAAAAGCCCCTGCGGCATTGCCGCAGGGGCTGCGTCTTTAGTCGACCACCCTCAAGGCGGGCCGCTGCTCAAAAATCCGCCAACGCGTTCGCGTGTGCGTGGAGCCAACCGCGGAGATTGCGGTCGAGTAAAGCGACGCCGTTGAGTTGAGCGAGCGGATCGAACAGACCGACGTGACGATCAGTTGCTCAGATTGCTCGAAATGATGTCCCCGAACAGCTCCCACTTTTCGCCTTTGAACCGCATCAGGCGCAGTTGCTTGATCGGTGCGAAATCGGTGGCCGAGGTGTTGATGCTGATGCCCGGCAGCAGCGTGCCGGGGACGAAATCCTTCAGGCTTGCGGCCTGCTTCATGACATTGGCGCGGGTGAGGTCGTCACCGCACATCTCCAGCACCTGCACCATGGTCTGTGCGGCGGCGTAGCCGAACGAGGTGGCGCCGTCGAGCTTGTTGGCGTCGGGATAATTCTTCTTGAGGAAGGCGAGGAATTTCTCCATGCCGGAATCCTTGTCCCACTGCGGATCGGCGCCGTCCTTGAGATAGGATGCCGACAGGATACCCTGCGAATTCTCGAAGCCCGCCGGCTGCATCACCCCGCCGACCGAGGCCGAGACGTTGGCGACGATCTGCAACGGCGTCCACGCGATCTCGGCGGCCTTCTTGATCGCCTGTGCCGCGAATTTCGGCGTCGTGATGCTGACGAAGGTGTCGGCACCGGTGGCCTTCAGCTTGACGAGGTGACTGTCGATCGTGGGCTCGGATGTCTCGTAGGCCTCCTCGGCGACGATCATCGATGCCTTGTCGCCGAAGGCGTCCTTCAAGCCCTTGAGGTAGTCCTTGCCGAAATCGTCGTTCTGGTAGAGCACGGCGACCTTGGCGTCGGGCTTGTGCTTCATGATGTATTTTGCGTAGACCCGCGCCTCGTCCTGGTAGGACGGCTGCCAGCCCATGGTCCACGGATAATCTTTCGGGTCGTTCCACTTCGAGGCGCCGGAGGCGATGAACAGCTGCGGCACCTGCTTCTCGTTCATGTATTTCCGGATCGCCGCATTGGTCGCGGTCCCGACCGAGCCGAACAGCAGCAGCACTTCGTCGTTCTCGACCAGCTTGCGCGCCTGCTCCACCGTCTTGGGCGGCGAGTAGCCGTCATCGTAGGAGATGAACTTGATCTTGCGGCCGTGGATACCGCCGGCATCGTTGATCATCCTGAAGTAGGCGGCCTCGGTCTTGCCGATCACCCCATAGGCCGAGGCGGGGCCGCTGTAGGGCATGGTGTTGCCGATCTTGATCTCGGTGTCGCTGGCCCCGGTGTCGTATTTCTTCTGCGCCTGCGCGACATTGCAGCTCGTCAGGATCAGAGCGAATGCGGACAACAGCGCCGTCAGGGACGGACGTGCGGCAGTCATGGTTTCCCCACCTCGGGTTCTTTGTTTGGAGTATTCAATACCATCGGCGCGGGGCGTCAACAAAAAGCCCCCGCGACGGATATCGCGGAGGCTGTTGTTTTATTCCCGCAGTGCAACGTCACTCGGAGGGGACGTCGCCGGAAATGATGTCGCCGAACAGTTCCCACTTCTGCCCCTTGAAACGCTGCATCTGCAGCTGGGCGATCGGGGCGAAGTCGGTGGCCGAGGTGTTGATCTTGACGCCGGGCAGCAGGGTGTCGGGCGTAAAGTCCTTCAGGCTCGCCGCCTGCTTCATGACGTTGGCGCGGGTGAGATCGTCGCCGCACATTTCGAGCACCTTGGCGAGCGTCTGTGCGGCGCCATAGCCGTACACATAGCCGCCGTCGGTCTTGTCGGCGCCCGGCATGTACTTGTCGAGAAACTCGGCCCACTTCTTCATGCCGGGGTCGTTGTTCCACTGTGCGTCGGCACCGTCCTTGGCGTAGGCCGCCGACAGCACGCCCTGCGCGTTGTCGAAGCCGGCCGGCTGCATCACGCTGCCGACCGAGGCCGACACGTTGGTGATGATCTGCAGCGGCTTCCAGCCGAGCTCGGCGGTCTTCTTGATGGTCTGCGCGCCGAACTTCGGCGTGGTGTAGATCAGCAGCACGTCGGGATTGGCGGCCTTGATCTTGACGATGTGGCCGTCGATCGACGGCTCCGAAATCTCATAGCTCTCCTCCATGATGATGCTGGAGGCCGCCTTGGCGCCAAAGCCGTCCTTGGTGCCCTTGAGGTAGTCTTTGCCGAAATCGTCGTTCTGATAGAGGATCGCGATCTTGGCGTCGGGCTTCTCCTTCATCAGCCACTTGGCGTAGATCTGCGCTTCGCTCTGGTAGCTCGGCTGCCAGCCCATGGTCCACGGGAAGTTCTTCGGGTCGTTCCACTTGGTGGCGCCGGTCGCGACGAACAGCTGCGGGATCTTCTTGGAATTCAGGTATTTCTGGATCGCGGTGTTGGACGGGGTGCCGAGCGGGTTGAAGACGAGCAGTACCTCGTCGCTCTCGACCAGCTTGCGCACCTGTTCGACGGCTTTCGGCGGCGAATAGGCGTCGTCATAGCTGACGAAATTGACCTTGCGGCCGTTGATGCCGCCGCGATCGTTGATCATCTTGAAGTAGGCTTCTTCGGTCTTGCCGATCACGCCGTAGGCGGAGGCTGGTCCCGAATAGGGGATGATGTTGCCGACCTTGATCTCGGTATCGCTTGCGCCGGTGTCGTATTTCTTTTGGGCGAATGCGGCAGTGGACGTCGCGGCAACAGCGACGATCGCCGCGGAAATCGCGGCGATCCGAACGGTAGAAAGCATAATATCTCCTGGTTTGCTTCTATAGGCTGTCAGTTTTTCTTGAACTTTGCGGCCAGTTGCTGGGCAACGATCGCGACCTGCCTGGCGCCGTGCGGCACGAGGAAGATGACGAGGAACAGCAGCACGCCGAACACCGCGCCCGAAAGGCCCTTCGAAATACCCTCGGCGATGTTGGGCACGAAGATGATGAAGGCGGAGCCTACGATCGAGCCGGGCAGCCAGCCGACGCCGCCGACCACCATGCCGAGGAACAGCGAGATCGCGAGCTGGATGGTGTAGCCGTCGGGCGCCACGAACTGCACCGCGATGGCGCCGAGACCGCCGGCAACGCCGGTGATGCCGGCCGAGACGCCGAACGCCAGCGTCTTGTACAGCGCGACGTCGACGCCCATCGCGGAGGCCGCGATCTCGTTGTCGCGGATCGCCATGAAGGCGCGGCCGGAGCGCGAGCGCAGCAGGTTCACCGAAGCGATATAGATCGCGATCGTGACCACCAGCGTGAAGTAATACAGCCACATGTCCTGCCCCATCGGCAGGCCGAACGGCGCATCCGGCTTGGTGACCACGAGACCCTGCACGCCGCCGGTCCAGTGCTCGAAATAGCCCAGCTTCAGAAGCTGCGGCATCGCGGTGGCGAGCGCAAAGGTCGCGAGCGCCAGATAGACGCCGGAAAGCCGCAGCGCCGGCTGGCCGAACAGGAAGCCGAAGCCGAAGCAGACGATGCCGGCGATCGGCAGCGTGAGGGCATAGTTCATGCCCGCATGCTCCATCAGGATCGCCGAGGTGTAGGCGCCGACGGCGTAGAACGCGCTCTGGCCGAGCGAGAACTGGCCGGAGCCGCCGGTCAGGATGTTGAGCGCCAGCACCGCAAGGCCGTAGATCAGAAGCATCGTCATCTGGAAGATGATGAAGTTCTTGACGAACAGCGGGATCAGGATCAGCGCGGCGAGCACGACGAGCGAGGTGCCGTAGCCCAGCGTCATGGCGCGCTTGGGAACTGCCTCGACGGCCTGGCCTTCGGTGACGACTTCGACTTCTTCAGCGGCGCTCATGATCAAACTCGCTTCACGATGGCGCGGCCGAACAGGCCTGCCGGTTTCACGACCAGGACGACGATGATCAGCGCAAGCGCGATCGGAAGTTTCAGTTCATTGCCGACGCCGGGGATGTAGGTGCCGACGAGGTTCTCGAAGACGCCGACCAGGAAGCCACCCATGACGGCGCCGAACGGGCTCGACAGGCCGCCGAGCACGGCTGCGGCAAATCCATAGATCAGCACGCCGAGCATCATGTTAGGCTCGAGGAACACCACAGGTGCGATCATCATGCCGGCGATCGAGCCGATCGAGGCGGCCATGCCCCAGCCCAGCGCGATCATCCACGAGGTGTTGATGCCGACCAGCCGGGCCGATTCCGGCAGCGATGCGGCGGCGCGCATCGCAAGACCGACCCGGGTGAAGCGGAAGAAGAAGAACAGCAGGAGCAGCATCAACAGCGTGATGCCGATCATGCCGGCCTGATGGGTCGAGATCAGCTGGCTGCCGAGGAACGGTGAGGAACCGAACGGCGTCGGATACTGCTTGATGGTGAAGTCCCAGATCAGGCCGGCGACCGAGTTGATGATCGCGTAGAGCGCGATGAAGCCGGCGACGTTGGTCAGGATCGGCGCCTTCGCCAGCGGCTTGAACAGCAACCGCTCGATGACGATGCCGGCGGCGAACGAAAAGGCGACGGTGAGCACGAAGGCGCCCCAATATGGCACGCCCCATTGCATCAGCTGCCAGGAGACGAAGGTCGAGAACATCGCCATTTCGCCCTGGGCGAAATTCAGATGGTCGATGGCCTGGTAGATCATGACCACCGCGAGCGCCATGCAGGCATAGATCGCGCCGGTGGCGATGCCGGCCAGGACCTGGTTGGCAAAAAGCTCCATTGTGCCAGCTCCCTCAGTAGCCGAGATAGGATTTGCGGACGTCTTCGTTGTTCGCGATGTCCTTGGCATTGCCCGACATCACGATCCGTCCGGTTTCGATCACGTAGGCCTGGTCGGCGAGCTCGAGCGCGAGCTGCGCATTCTGCTCGACCACCAGGATGGTCACCTTTTCCTCGCGATTGATCTTGCCGAGGATGCGGAACAGGTCGCGCACGATCAGCGGCGCGAGGCCGAACGACGGCTCGTCGAGCAGCATCAGGCGTGGCCGCAGCATCAGCGCGCGCGCCACCGCGAGCATCTGCTGCTCGCCGCCGGACAGCGTGCCTGCCTGCTGGGTGTAGCGCTGCTTCAGCACCGGGAAATGCTCGTACATCCGCTCGATGTCGGCGCCGATCGCCTTCTTGTCCGGGCGGCTGATGGCGCCGAGCTGCAGGTTTTCCTCCACCGTCATGTTGGTGAAGGTGCCGCGGCCCTGCGGCACATGGGCGATGCCGAGGCGGACCACGTTCTCGGTCGAGCGCGTGCCGATCGGCTTGCCCTCGAACTCGATCGCGCCGGTGGAGCGCACCATGTTGCAGATCGCCCGCAGTGTGGTGGTCTTGCCGGCGCCGTTGGCGCCGAGCAGCGTGGTCAGCGAGCCCTCGTTGAGGGAAAAGGTGATGCCGTGCAGGGCTTGGACCTGGCCGTAATAGGCGCGCAGGTCCTTGACGTTGAGCATCGTGGTCATTGGTCCTTGCTCCCCAGATAGGCCTTGATGACATCAGGGTCGGCCTGGACCTGGGCCGGCGTGCCTTCGGCAAGCTTGCGGCCGAAATTGAGCGCGACGACGTGGTCGGCGATCGACATCACGAGACCCATGTGATGCTCGACCAGCAGCACGGTGATGTGGCGGTCGTCGCGGATTTTGCGGATCAGGTCGCCGAGCACATAGACTTCCTCATGGTTGAGGCCGCCGGCCGGCTCGTCGAGCAGCAGGATCTTCGGGTCCGCGGCCAGGGCGCGCGCCAGTTCGACGCGCTTCTGGGTGCCGAACGGAAGTCCCGAGACCACGGTGTGGGCGACGTCCTCGAGATCGAGATAGCCGAGGATGTCGTGCACCTTCTTGTTCATGTCGGTCTCGCCGCGGCGGACCCAGGCGAGGCGCAGCGAGTCGCTGACGATGTCGCTCGAGGTGCGAGCATGCGCACCGACGCGCACATTGTCGATCACGGACAGGTTGGGGAACAGCGCGACGTTCTGGAAGGTGCGGCCGATGCCGATCTCGGCGATCCGGTGCGGCGGGCGCGACAGGATGCTCTTGCCTTCCATCAGGATGTCGCCGGACGACGGCTGATAGAGCCGCGACAGGCAATTGAACAGCGTCGTCTTGCCGGCGCCGTTCGGCCCGATCAGCCCGAGGATCTGTCCATGGCGCATGTCGAACGACACGCCGTTCAGTGCGATGATGCCGCCGAACACGACGCTGACGTCGCGAACCGCGAGCAGGGGATCATTCCCCTGCGCGAGCTGTGCCTGCGTCATCTCGTCTCGCCCGCCGTCTTCGAGCGGTGCGAGCGGCCCTGCGATGCGTTTCGCTGGACGTGATGGAGGCTATCTGATCCCCTCGGCCAAACGTGCAACTTTCCCTCCTACTCTGGTCTTTTTGCGTTCTTCTTTTTTGGATTGCGGCGCCATTCCACCGAGCGCCTGCTCGATGTTCCTTACCATCGCGACAAGACGAGGTCCAATGTCGTTGAGCAATCTGTCTTCCGTGAAGCGGAATGCCGGCGCGCCGCAATTGAAGGCGTAAGGACCGGTTCCGTCGTTCAATCTCAATGCAACGCCGACTGCGGCGACGTCGTTCTGCCAGTCGCCTGCGGACATCGTGAAGCCGTGCTTCGCGACCGTCTCGCCGGAGCGCTCGATGCCGTCGCGCATCTTGGCCCAGCGGCTGCCGTAGTGGTCCCGCAACTCACGCAGTAAAGCCGCGCGCTCGTCGGGCGGCAATGCCCAAATATAAGCACGCCCCATCGCGGTGGTTGCGATCGGCACCCGCGAGCCGACGTCGAGTTGTACGCCGAGCGCCAGGCCGTTCCGGCTCTGGCCGAAATAAATCATGCTGTGGCGGTCGCGGCCGCCGACGGCGACCGCTCCGCCGGTCGCGCGCATCACTTCTTCTCGATAGGGCTCGGACAAATGCCGAACGCCGAGATTGGCGAGCGCGGCGTAGCCGAGTGCCATCGCCGACGGCGCGAGCTGGTACTTCTCGAACTTCGGTACAGGTGTAAGGTATCCCAGCTTGGTCAGCGTGTAGGTCAGCCGGGAAATGGTTGGCTTCGGTAACTTGGTGCGGGCCGCAATCTCCTGGTTGCCGAGCAGCCCGTCATTGGGTTGGAATGCGCGCAGGACGTCCAGTCCGCGGGAAAGCGCGACGACGAAATTGCGATCGGTCGCGGCTTTCTTGCTAGCGCGCTTCATCCCTATCCTTGCCCTGCCCTTGTCATGCTCGTTGACAAGGCACGTGCTTCAAAATAACCCTCCATGTCAAGATGTGGAATTAAATTTCGCAGTGCGAAATTGGTCTAATCGTAGCGGCTCAACGCAAGTCGTGCAGCTACTCAACACAAGTCCAAGAACAAGCATCCAGGGAGAGTCCCGGTGAGTGAAGTCGTCAAGCTCGAACGTCATGACAATATTGCCGTCGTCACGGTTAACAGTCCGCCTGTGAATGCGCTGAGCGCCGCGGTGCGCGGCGGCATCTTCGAATGCATCAAGAGTGCGATCGATGATGCGCAGGTCCAGGGCATCGTGCTGACCTGCGCCGGCCGCACCTTCATCGCCGGCGCCGACATCACCGAATTCGGCAAGCCGCCGAAGCCGCCCGGGCTCGCCGAAGTGCTGAGCCTGATGGAGAGCTCGCCGAAGCCGATCGTTGCCGCGATCCACGGCACCGCGCTCGGCGGCGGCCTCGAGGTCGCGCTGGCCTGCCACTACCGTGTCGCCACCAAGGACGCCAGGCTCGGTCTGCCCGAGGTGAAGCTCGGCCTGCTGCCGGGCGCCGGCGGCACCCAGCGCCTGCCGCGCGCGGTCGGTCCCGAGCTCGCGGTCAAGATGATCGTCGGCGGCGATCCGATCGGCGCGGACGCGGCGCTGAAGGCCGGCCTGATCGAGGAGATCGTCGAGGGTCCGGCCTCGGGCGGTGAGGCGTTTGCGCGCAAGATGGTCGCCGAGAAGCGTCCGCTGCGCAAGCTGCGCGACGACGACAGCAAGCTCGCCGCGGCCAAGGCCGATCGTTCGATCTTCACCAATGCGGTCGCTGCGCTGACCAAGAAGTCGCGCGGCCTCGAGGCGCCGTTCGCCGCTGCCGACGCCGTCGGCGCCGCGATCGACCTGCCGTTCGACGAGGGCCTGAAGAAGGAGCGCGAGGGCTTCCTCAAGCTGATGAACGGCGACCAGTCCAAGGCACAGCGCTACGCCTTCTTCGCCGAGCGCGAGGCCGCCAAGATCTCCGGTGTCCCCGAGGGCACCAAGGGCCGCAACGTGGCGCGCGTCGCCATCCTCGGCGCCGGCACCATGGGCGGCGGCATCGCGATGTCGTTCGCCAATGCCGGCATCCCGGTCACCCTGATCGAGACCGGCGAGGAGCAGCTCAAGCGCGGCATGGGCATCATGCAGAAGAACTACGAGGCGACCGCCGCGCGCGGCGGCATCCCGGCGGACGCGCCCGCCAAGCGCATGGCGCTGATCAACGGTGTCGTCGGCATCGAGAACGTCGGCGACGCCGATCTCGTGATCGAGGCGGTGTTCGAGACCATGGCGGTGAAGAAGGAAGTGTTCGGCAAGCTCGACCAGTACGCCAAGCCGGGCGCGGTGCTGGCCTCCAACACCTCCTATCTCAACATCGACGAGATCGCGAAGTCGACCAAGCGTCCGCAGGACGTGCTGGGCATGCACTTCTTCTCGCCGGCCAACGTCATGAAGCTGTGCGAGATCGTGCGCGCCGACAAGACCGCGCCGGACGCGCTGGTCACCGCCGTGTCGGTCGCCCGCAAGATCGCCAAGGTGCCGGCAGTGGTCGGCGTCTGCGACGGCTTCGTCGGCAACCGCATGCTGGCGCAGCGCGGCAAGCAGTCCGAGAAGCTGTTGTTCGAAGGCGCCCTGCCGCAGCAGGTCGACGCCGTGGTGACCAAGTTCGGCATGCCGATGGGCCCGTTCGCGATGGGCGATCTCGCCGGTCTCGATATCGGCTGGCGCTCGCGCAAGGACCGCGGCATCAAGTCGGAGATCGCCGACGCGCTGTGCGAAGCCGGCCGCTTCGGCCAGAAGACCGGCAAGGGCTACTACAAGTACGAGCAGGGCTCGCGCGCGGCGCTGCCCGATCCGGAGGTCGAGAAGCTGATCGACGAGACGCTGGCGCGCCTCGGCCGCAAGAAGCGCGTCGTCAGCGACGACGAGATCCTCGAGCGCATGATGTACCCGATGATCAACGAAGGCGCGAAGATCCTCGCCGAGGGCATCGCGGCGCGTCCGTCGGATATCGACGTGGTCTGGCTCTATGGCTATGGCTGGCCGATCTATCGCGGCGGTCCGATGTTCTGGGCCGACACCGTCGGCCTCAAGCACATCGCCGATCGTCTGGCTTTCTACGCCAAGGAGACCAACGATCCCTCGCTCGAGCCGGCACCGCTGCTCAAGAAGCTCGCCGACGAGGGCAAGACCTTCGCCTCGCTCGCCGCGCCGTCGAAGGCGGCGTGATTGGCCGACTGTAACCACGTGTCATTCCGGGATGCGCCGTAAGGCGCAGACCCGGAATCTCGAGATTCCCCGATGCGCAAATTGCGCATCTTAGGTTCACGCTGCGCGTGCCCCGGAATGACAGTTTCCAGAGTCTGGTTTTCATGACCTATCCCGGCGAACAATATTATCCCAACGGCGTGCAGTGGAGCGACGAGATCACGCGCGGCACGCTGCCGGACCTGCTCTCGAGCGCCGCGGCGGAGTTCGGCGCGCGCCCGGTGCTCGAATTCCGCGACCGGCCGATCAGCTACGCCGAGCTGGAAGCCCTGGTCGAGACCGCCGCTGCGGCCTTCATGCGGGCCGGCTACGGCAAGGGCGCCTCGGTCGCGCTGTTCCTCGGCAATTCGCCTGACCATCCGATCAATTTCTTCGGCGCGCTCAAGGCCGGCGCCCGCGTCGTGCATCTGTCGCCGCTCGACGGCGAGATCGCGCTGTCGCACAAGCTGTCCGATTCAGGCGCGCGGGTGCTGGTCACCAGCAATTTGTCGGCGCTGTTGCCGACCGCGCTGAAATTCCTCGCCAAGGGTCTGCTCGACCGTCTGATCGTCTGCGAGGACGACAATTGGGGCAAGGTCGGCACGCCGCAAACCGCGCTGCCCGACAATCCCGCGATCATCACCCACCGCCAGTTCATCGACGGCGCGACCAGGCCGTCGCAATGGCCGGCGGTCGACGTCGAGGACGTCGCGCTGCTGCAATATACCGGCGGCACCACGGGCCTGCCCAAGGGCGCAATGCTCAGCCACGGCAATCTCACCGCGGCGGTGTCGATCTACGACGTCTGGGGCAAGCCCGGGCGGCTCGAACGCAATGCGATCGAGCGCGTGATCTGCGTACTGCCGCTGTTTCACATCTACGCACTGACCGTCGTGCTGCTGTCGGCGATCCGGCGCGGCCATCTGATCTCGCTGCACCAGCGCTTCGACGTCGAGGCCGTGATGCGCGACATCGAGGTCAAGCGCGCGACGGTGTTTCCTGGCGTGCCGACGATGTGGATCGCGATCGCCTCGCTGCCCGATCTCGACAAGCGCGATCTCTCTTCGCTGGTGGTCGCCGGCTCCGGCGGCGCGCCGCTGCCGGTCGAGGTCGCGAAGATCTTCGAGCGCCGCGTCGGCATGAAGCTGAAGAGCGGCTGGGGCATGACCGAGACCTGCTCGCCCGGCACCGGCCATCCCAAGGAGGGACCGGAGAAGCCGGGCTCGATCGGGCTGATGCTGCCCGGCATCGAGATGGACGTGGTGTCGCTGGAGGATTCCACCAGGGTGATGCCGGTCGGCGAGGTCGGTGAAATCCGTATCCGCGGCCCGAACGTCACCAAGGGCTACTGGAACAGGCCGGCGGAGACCGCCGAGGCCTTCGTCGGCGACCGCTTCCTCACCGGCGACATCGGCTACATGGACGCCGACGGCTATTTCTATCTGGTGGACCGCAAGAAGGACATGATCATCTCCGGCGGCTTCAACGTCTATCCGCAGATGATCGAGCAGGCGATCTACACCCATCCCGCCGTGCAGGAGGTGATCGTGATCGGCATTCCCGACGATTACCGCGGCGAGGCGGCAAAGGCCTTCATCAAGCTGCGCGACGGGCAGCCGGCGTTCTCGATCGACGAGCTGCGCGCGTTCCTCACCGGCAAGGTGGGCAAGCATGAATTGCCGGCGGCCGTCGAGTTCGTCGACGAACTGCCGCGCACCCCGGTTGGAAAGTTGTCGCGTCACGAATTGCGCCAGCAGCAGCCCAAGACATCTCAATCCACGCAACAACAGACCGCATCAGGATTCCGCCCATGACCGACGCCGTTATCGTCTCCACCGCCCGCACACCGATCGGCAAGGCCTATCGCGGCGCGCTCAACGTCACCGAGGGCGCGACCCTGCTCGGGCACGCGATCGGCGAAGCGGTGGCGCGCGCCAAGGTCGATCCGAAGGAGATCGAGGACGTGGTGATGGGCGCGGCGATGCAGCAGGGCGCGACCGGCGGCAACATTGCGCGCAAGGCGCTGCTCCGTGCCGGGCTGCCGGTGACGGTCGCCGGCACCACGATCGACCGTCAGTGCGCCTCCGGCCTGCAGGCGATTGCGCTCGCCGCGCGCTCGGTGATCTTCGACGGCGTCGAGATTGCGGTCGGCGGCGGCGGCGAGTCGATCTCGCTGGTGCAGAACGACAAGATGAATTCCTTCCATGCCCAGGATCCGGCGCTGCTCAAGATCAAGGGCGAGGTCTACATGCCCATGATCGACACCGCCGAGATCGTCGCCAAGCGCTACAACATCTCGCGCGAGAAGCAGGACGAGTATGGGCTCGAAAGCCAGCGCCGCACCGCGGCCGCGCAGCAGGGCGGCAAGTTCAAGGAAGAGCTCGCGCCGATCACCACCATGATGGCGGTCACCGACAAGGCGACCGGTGCCGTCACGATGAAGGAGGTGACGCTGTCGCAGGACGAAGGTCCGCGGCCGGAGACCACGGCCGAAGGGCTTGCCAGCCTCAAGCCGGTGCGCGGAGAGGGCTTCACCATCACCGCCGGCAATGCCAGCCAGCTCTCGGACGGCGCCAGCGCCTCCGTGATCATGAGCGACAAGGAGGCCGCCAGGCGCGGGCTGAAGCCGCTCGGCATCTTCCGCGGCTTCGTCTCCGCCGGCTGCGAGCCGGACGAGATGGGCATCGGTCCGGTTTTCGCGGTGCCGCGGCTGCTGAAGCGCCACGGCCTCAAGGTCGACGACATCGATCTCTGGGAGCTCAACGAGGCCTTTGCGGTGCAGGTGCTCTATTGCCGCGACAAGCTCGGCATCGATCCGGAGAAGATCAACGTCAATGGCGGCGCGATTTCGGTCGGCCATCCCTATGGCATGTCGGGTGCGCGGCTCACCGGCCACGCGCTGATCGAGGGCCGCCGCCGCAAGGCCAAATACGCCGTCGTCACCATGTGCGTCGGTGGCGGCATGGGCGCGGCGGGTTTGTTCGAGGTGTTGCAGTAATTCGCCGTCGTCCTGGCGAAAGCCAGGACCCATACCCCGCGGCCGGGGTAAGGGGCACGGACGGTAGTCGCCTTCGCAAGACAACGAAGGCCGGTGGTAATGGGTCCTGGCTTTCGCCAGGACGACGATGGAACAAGACGTTAGGTTTCGCTCAAAAGGAGGATCCGATGGATCTCGCTTTCACCAAGGAAGAGATAGCGTTTCGCGAGGAGGTGCGGGAGTTCTTCAAGAACAACGTGCCGCCGGAGACCCGGCGCAAGCTGCAGGAAGGCCGCCATCTGTCGAAGGACGAGATGGTCACCTGGTGGCGCATCCTCAACAAGAAGGGCTGGGGCGTCACCCACTGGCCGAAGGAATATGGCGGCACCGGCTGGAGCACCGTGCAGCACTACATCTTCAACGAAGAGCTGCAGTCCTATCCGGCGCCGCAGCCGCTCGCCTTCGGCGTCAGCATGGTCGGCCCGGTGATCTACACCTTCGGCAACGAGAAGCAGAAGAAGGAATACCTGCCGCGCATCGCCAATGTCGACGACTGGTGGTGCCAGGGCTTCTCGGAGCCGGGCTCGGGTTCGGACCTCGCGTCGCTGAAGACCAAGGCCGAGCGCCGTGGCGACAAGTGGATCATCAACGGCCAGAAGACCTGGACCACGCTCGCCCAGCACGCCGACATGATCTTCTGCCTCTGCCGCACCGATCCGGCCGCGAAGAAGCAGATGGGCATCTCCTTCATCGTGTTCAACATGAAGTCGAAGGGCGTCACCGTGCGCCCGATCCAGACCATCGACGGCGGCCACGAGGTCAACGAGGTGTTCTTCGACGACGTCGAGGTGCCCTACGAGAACCTGATCGGCGAAGAGAACAAGGGCTGGGATTACGCAAAATTCCTGCTCGGCAATGAGCGCACCGGCATCGCCCGGGTCGGCGTGTCGAAGGAGCGGCTGCGCCGCATCCGCGCGCTGGCCTCCAAGGTCGAGGCCGGCGGCCGCCCGGTGATCGAGGATCCGGCGTTCCGCGAGAAGCTCACGGCCTGCGAGATCGAGCTGAAGGCGCTCGAGCTGACCCAGCTCCGCGTCGTCGCCGACGAGGGCAAGCACGGCAAGGGCAAGCCCAATCCGGCCTCCTCGGTGCTCAAGATCAAGGGCTCGGAGATCCAGCAGACCACGACCGAGCTGTTGATGGAGATCATCGGTCCGTTCGCCGCGCCCTATGACGAGCACGGCGATGCCGGTTCCAACGAGAGCATGGATTGGACCGCGCAGATCGCGCCGAGCTACTTCAACAACCGCAAGGTTTCGATCTACGGCGGCTCCAACGAGATCCAGCGCAACATCATCAGCAAGGCGGTGCTGGGGCTTTGATCCTCTCCCTCTCCCCGCTCTTCGCGGGGAGAGGGTTGGGGTGAGGGGCATCTCTCCGAGCAACGACTGCCGAGAGACCTGTACCCCCTCACCCGGATCGCTTCGCGATCCGACCTCTCCCCGCAAGCGGGGCGAGGTGAAGAGGCCCCGGCTTGAACAACGATCAGTTAGTTAAGGGAACGAACATGGATTTTGATCTGTCCGAGGAGCAGCGGCTTCTCAAGGAAAGCGTCGACGGGTTGCTGGCGGATGCCTACGACTTCGATGCGCGCAAGAAGTACATGAAGGAGAAGGGCGGCTGGAGCAAAGCCGTCTGGGGCAAGCTCGCCGAGCAGGGCCTGCTTGGTCTGCCCTTCGCGGAGACCGACGGCGGCTTCGGCGCCGGCGCGGTCGAGACCATGATCGTGATGGAAGCGCTCGGCAAGGCGCTGGTGGTCGAGCCTTATCTCGCCACCGTCGTGGTCGCCGGCGGTTTTCTGCGCCATGGCGGCTCGGCCGAGCAGAAGGCCAAGCACATTCCCGGCATCATCGACGGCAGCAAGACCTTCGGCTTTGCCCAGCTCGAGAAGAACTCGCGCTACGACCTGTTTGATGTCGTGACCACGGCGAAGAAGAAAGGCGACGGCTGGGTGATCGACGGCGAGAAGTTCGTCGTGCTCAACGGCGAGAACGCCCAGACCTTGATCGTGACCGCGCGCACCAAGGGCGGCCAGCGCGACAAGACCGGCATCGGCGTGTTCCTGGTTCCGGCGGATGCCAAGGGCGTCACCAGGAAGGGCTATCCGACCCAGGACGGCCTGCACGCCGCCGACGTCACCTTCACCAATGTCGAGGTCGGTGCTGACGCCGCGATCGGCGATCCCGGGAACGGCCTGCCTCTGATCGAACGCGTCGCCGACGAAGCCCGCATTGCGCTGTGCGCGGAAGCGGTCGGCGCGATGGACGAGTCGCTGAAGGAGACGGTCGAGTACATCAAGACCCGCAAGCAGTTCGGCGTTGCGATCGGCTCGTTCCAGAGCCTGCAGCACCGCGCCGCCGACATGTTCGTGGCGCTTGAGCAGGCCCGCAGCATGTCGATGTTCGCCACCATGGCGTCTGACTTCGACGATGCCAAGGAGCGTGCGTCGGCGGTTGCCGCCGCCAAGGTGCAGGTCGGCAAGTCCCTGAAGTTCGTCGGCCAGCAGTCGATCCAGCTCCATGGCGGCATCGGCATGACCATGGAAGCCAAGATCGGCCACTACTTCAAGCGGCTGACCATGATCGAGAACACGCTCGGCGACACCGACTACCACCTCCGTCGCGTCAGCGAGGGCGGCGGGTTGTTGGCCTGAGCCATCTCCGTCATTCCGGGGCTCGCGAAGCGAGAACCCGGAATCTGGCGCCGTAACCTCTGGATTCCGGGTTCGCGACTGCGTCGCGCCCCGGAATGACGTGCAAATAACAGGGAAACAACAACAATGAAAAACACCCCGTTCGATCTCACCGGCCAGGTCGCGGTCATCACCGGCTCGAGCCGCGGCATCGGCCGCGCATCGGCGGAGCTTTTGGCAAAACTCGGCGCCAAGGTCGTGATCTCCTCGCGCAAGGCGGATGCTTGCCAGGAAGTCGCCGACGGCATCAAGAAGGCGGGCGGCGATGCGCTCGTCATCCCCTGCAACATCGCGCGCCGCAACGAGGTCGAGGCGCTGGTCTCGGGGACGATCAAGCATTACGGCAAGATCGACATCCTGGTCTGCAACGCCGCGGTGAATCCCTATTACGGCCCGCTGCTCGACATCACCGACGAGGCGTTCGACAAGATCATGGGCTCGAACGTCAAGAGCAATATCTGGCTGTCCGCGCTGGCGATCCCGCAGATGGCCGAGCGCGGCAAGGGTTCGGTCGTGATCATCTCCTCGATCGGCGGCCTGCGCGGCTCGACCGTGATCGGCGCCTACGGCATCTCCAAGGCGGCCGACTTCGCACTGTGCCGCAGCCTCGCCGGCGAGTGGGGCCCGAAGGGCGTGCGCGTCAATTGCGTGGCGCCGGGCCTGGTGAAGACCGATTTCGCCCGCGCGCTGTGGGAGGACCCGGACAATCTGAAGCGCCGCACCGCATCGACGCCGCTCCGCCGCATCGGCGAGCCCGACGAGATCGCAGGCGCTGTGGCCTATCTCGCTTCCGACGCGTCGACCTTCATGACCGGCCAGACCATCGTGGTCGACGGCGGCGTCACGACGGCTGCGACTTAATCTTCAAGAGAAGCCGTCGTGGCCGGGCAAGCCCGGCCACGACGCGTTGCTTCAGACTTGCTCCAGCGCCCGCTCGAAATCCTCGATCAGATCGTCGGGATGCTCGAGCCCGGCCGAGAAGCGAACGAAACCTTCGCTGATGCCGAGCTCGGCGCGGGCCTCCGGCGCCAGGCGCTGATGCGTCGTGGTCGCGGGATGCGTGACCAGGCTCTTGGCATCGCCGAGATTGTTGGAGATGCGCGAGATCTTCAGCGCGTTGAGGCAGCGGAAGGCACCGGCCTTGCCGTCCTTCACCTCGAAGCCGACCAGCGTCGAGCCGGCGCCCATCTGCTTCTTCACCGTCTCGGCCTGCGGATGATCGGGGCGGCCCGGATAAACCAGCCGCGTGATCTTCGGATGCCTGGCCAGCGCCTCGGCGATCTTCGCCGCGTTCTCGGTCTGGGCGCGGACGCGGACGCCGAGCGTCTCCAGCCCCTTCAGCAGCACCCAGGCGTTGAACGGCGACAGCGACGGCCCGGTCTGGCGCATGAAATTGTGGATGTGCTCGGCGATGAAGGCCTCCGACGACAGGATGACGCCGCCGAGGCAGCGGCCCTGGCCGTCGATATGCTTGGTTGCGGAATAGACCACGACGTCGGCGCCGAGCGACAGCGGGCTCTGCCAGATCGGCGTCGCAAACACGTTGTCGACGATCAGCCGGGCGCCGCCGCTATGCGCGATCTCTGCGATCGCGCCGATGTCGAGCACGTCGAGCGTCGGATTGGTCGGGCTCTCCAGGAAGAAGGTCTTGGTGTTCGGCCGCAACGCGCGCTGCCACTGGTCGAGGTCGAGGCCGTCGACCAGCGTCGTCTCGATGCCGTAGCGCGGCAACAGGTCCTGCACCACGTAGAGGCAGGAGCCGAACAGGGCCTTCGAGGCCACCACATGATCGCCGGCCTTCAGCGGGGCGAGGATCGCGGTGGTCACCGCGGCCATGCCGGTCGCGGTCGAGCGCGCGGCTTCCGCGCCCTCGAGCTCGATCATGCGGCGCTCGAACATCGCAATGGTCGGGTTGGAATAGCGCGAATAGATGAAGCCGGGGTCCTGGCCCTTGAAGCGCGCCTCGCATTGCTCGGCGGTGTCGTAGACGTAGCCCTGGGTGAGAAACAGCCCTTCCGACGTCTCCCCGAATTGCGAGCGCAGCGTGCCGCCATGGACAAGGCGGGTTTCGGGACGAAAGCGGGCCGTGGTTTCAGATTCAGACATGTGACCTCCGAGGTGGCCATTTCCCCTGGAGAATGGCCACAAAAAAACCGGCCTGGAGCAACCTCCACAAGCCGGGATCACACTGTCCCCGGCCTGTTTAGCGACTTATTTAACGTGGCTGCAAGCCGGCCGGCTCAAATCACCACGGGATAAGTGCAGCTGATATTCCCTCGCGCCCTTTCCGTCAAGACGGTCATCGGATAACCCGTAAAAGCCCATATTTTGGGGCTTGATGGCCGCCTGGAGTATGATTTTTGGGCCATCTCGAGGGATCGCCGAGGGACCGCATCGTGTCGTTCACGCTGGAAGATGAATCCAACGGAATCCTGCCCGACCGCATGATCGCGGAGATGGCGGAGGCCGGCCTCATTCTGCCCGCCTATGACTTCGTCGAGAGCCAGATCCAGCCGGCCAGCCTCGATCTGCGCCTTGGCGACATCGCCTACCGGGTCCGCGCCAGCTTCCTGCCGGGACCCGATGCCACTGTCGCCGAGCGGATCGACGAGCTGAAGCTGCACGAGATCGATCTGTCCGACGGCGCGGTGCTGGAGACCAACTGCGTCTACATCGTGCCGCTGCTGGAGAGCCTGGCGCTGCCGCCGGAGATCGTGGCCGCGGCCAACCCGAAGAGCTCGACCGGACGGCTCGACGTCTTCACCCGCGTGATCGCCGACGGTACCCGCCGCTTCGACATGATCGGCGCCGGCTATCACGGCCCGCTCTACGCCGAGATCAGCCCGAAGACGTTTCCCGTGCTGCTGCGCGAGGGTTCGCGGCTCAGCCAGGTCCGCTTCCGGATCGGCGAGGCGACGCTGACCGCCGACGAGCTCGATGCGCTGCATGCCGCCGAGCGGCTGGTCGATATCGACGATGCCGATCTCTCCGATGGCGTTGCGCTTTCCGTCGATCTTTCCGGCGAGAGCTCGGGCGGCTTCGTCGGCTATCGCGCCAAGCGCCATACCGGCGTGGTCGATGTCGATCGCCGCGGCGGCTATGCCGTCGACGACTTCTGGGAGCCGATCAAGGCCCGGCCCGACGGCAGTCTCATTCTCGATCCCGGCGAGTTCTACATCCTGGCGTCGAAAGAGGCGGTGCAGGTGCCGCCGGACTACGCCGCGGAGATGGTGCCGTTCGATCCGCTGGTCGGCGAATTCCGCGTCCATTATGCCGGCTTCTTCGATCCTGGTTTCGGCTATGCCGGCGCCGGCGGCAAGGGCGCGCGCGCCGTGCTGGAGGTGCGCTCGCGCGAAGTGCCGTTCATCCTCGAGCATGGCCAGATCGTCGGCCGCCTCGTCTATGAACGGATGCTCGAGCGCCCCGATGCTCTCTATGGCCAGCGCATCGGCTCGAACTATCAGGCGCAGGGCCTGAAGCTTTCCAAGCATTTTCGCGTGTAATTCCGTTTCGCGCGCTTAATTCCGTAACCCGGATGAAGCGCTAGCGAAATCCGGGACGCTGCATACGCGCAATGAGCTGCCCCGGATTGCGCTTCGCTCCATCCGGGCTACGATTGCGCGCGCGAGGCTTTATCTCGCCAACAAGAACAGCGGGAGCAGACATGACCGGAGAGCAGGACGCGCGCGAAACGCAGTGGCGGAAGTGGCGCAGCGTCGCCGATCTCTATCACGCCTTCTTCACCGGCCTGATCCTCACCGTCGTCACGCGGCGCGGCACGGCCGATGCCGCCGAGTTCGTCTTCCGTGTGTTTCGCCGCCAGCAGCAGGAACGCTTTCTCCCCGGCTTGAAGAAGCTCGGCCTCGACGGCCTGCCGCCGGCGGTCGCGGCCGCGCAATATCATTACCTCTCCAACTGGATCGGCGGCGTGCATGTCGAATACATGTATGAGACCGACCGCAAGGCCTGGATCCGCTATCCGCCGCCGCGCTGGATCTGGAAGGGCACGGCGATCTGCGGCGTGCCCGGCGAGGTCTCGCGCGCGATGCTGCGCGGCTGGCACGCCAACAACGGTGTCGCGCTCGGGGACTTGCGGCTCGGCTTCGTCTGCACCAAGCAGAGTGTCGACGGCCAGGACGGCCTCGAAGGCTATTACTGCGAGTACGATCATCCGCTCGAGCTCGACCAGCGCCTGGTGTTCGCGCGCCATCTCGAGGCGCCGCCATTCGATCCGAACACCGCGCCGGCGCTGCCGGTCGACAGCTGGCCGAAGCCGCGGCTGGAAAAGGCCTATCGCAACTACGCGATGGAATATGTGAAGACGGCCGCGCCGGTCATCGTGCAGGTGTTCGGCCCGGAGGATGCGAGCTATCTGCTGCATCTCACCGGCAGACTGATCGGCATGCAGTATTACGACGAGGTCGCGCAGGCGCTCGGCGGCCGCCGTGGCCGTGCCACGGAATTTGCCGCATTCCTGCGCACTCTCTTCGAGTCGCAGGACGATATCGCTGACGTCAGCGAATCCGAGGGCCAGTTCGAATTCCGCCAGCAGGGCTGGAAGCTGATGGCCGATGTCGCCGACTATCATCCGGCCTGCGCCAGCGTGCTGACCGGCCTGTTCGAAGGGCTGGCCGCCGGCTGCGGGCGGCATATTCCGGTGCATCTGAAGCCGAACAGCACCGCCGGCGCGCCGTTCGTCTGGTCGATCGGCTAGCGCCAAGGTTCATCCGGGTTCACCTGCAATCGCGCAGGCCCCCCTTGCGCCCCGCGCACGTGGAATCCGCTGCTGCCATGGTAGGGAAACACCATGGCGCGGCTCCCCAGATCGCGCGTGGGAGTAGAAATGTCCGATCTCGGCCTCGCCGAAATACCTGTCGACGAACAAGAGCGGCCGCTGCCGCCGCCGGTGACCAAGCCGGCGCGCAATGCGCTGCTCGACGGGCCGATCCTGCGCACGCTTCTGTGGCTCGCGTGGCCGAACGTGATCGCGCTCTCGGCCGGCACCTGCGTGGTGATCGCGGAGACCTCCTATATCGGCCGGCTCGGCGTCGAGTCGCTCGCGGCGATGGCGTTGGTGTTTCCCTGCGTGATCCTGACCATGACGATGTCCGGCGGCGCGATGGGCGGCGGCGTCGCATCCGCGATCGCGCGTGCGCTCGGCGCCGGCGAGATCGAGCGCGCCTCGACGCTGGCGATGCATGCGCTGCTGATCGGCCTGACCTTTGGTTTGACGTTCATGCTGGGCATGCTGATCTTCGGCCCGCGCCTGCTCGAACTGCTCGGCGGCCGGGGCAATGTGCTGGCGCAGGCGATCGCCTATTCGCAGGTGTTCTTCGGCGGCGCGATCCTGCCCTGGCTGATGAACACCATGGCCGGCATCCTGCGCGGCACCGGCAACATGAAGCTGCCGTCGACCATGATCCTGTCCTCGGCGGTGTGGCAGATCATTCTCGGCGGCACGCTCGGCCTCGGCCTCGGGCCGGTGCCGCAATTCGGGATGCGCGGCGTCGCGGCGGGTTCGCTGATCGCCTATTCGATCAGCATCAGCGTGATGGGCTGGTATCTGTTCTCGGGCCGCGCCCGCGTGAAGCCGAAGCTCAAGGGACTGCGCGTGCAATGGGCGATGTTCATCGACATCCTCAAGGTCGGCGCGGTCTCCTGCTTCTCGCCGCTGCAATCGGTTCTGACGATCTCGATCTTCACCCACATGCTGGCGCAGTTCGGCACCGCGGTGCTCGCCGGCTACGGCATCGGCGCGCGGCTCGAATTCATGCTGACCTCGGTCGCCTTCGCGGTCGGCATCGCCTCGGTGCCGATGATCGGCATGGCGGTCGGCGCCGAGCGCGTCGCGCGGGCCCGGCGCATCGCCTGGACCGCGGGCACGTTGTCGTTCCTTGCGGTCGGCGTGGTCGGCAGCTTCATCGCCGTCTTCCCCGACCTCTGGGTCAATCTGTTCACCAACGATCCACATGTGCGGGCGACCAGCCATCAATATCTCTCGACCGCCGCGCCGATGTACGCCTTCATCGGCCTTGCGATGTCGATGTATTTCTCCTCGCAGGGTGCCGCGAAGGTGCTGGGTCCGGTGCTGGCGCAGACCGCGCGGCTGATCTTCATCGGTGCCGGCGGCTGGTGGCTGTCGACGCATGAGGCGAGCGCGCAGAACTTCTTCGCACTCGCCGCCGCCTCGATGGGCGTGCTCGGCGTGCTGTCCTGCCTCAGCGTGATCCTGACGCGCTGGGGCAAGTCGGCACCGGTCGCCGAGGCGCAGCCGGCGCTGTCGTAGATATTAAACCCGTCATCCTGAGAGTCTGACTCATAAATCACCCAACCTTAGCTGCAGCCGCGAGTCTGCGGGTCAGGAGCCTGATGTGTGCAATCAGCAGCCAGGCAGCTTCGGTTGCCACCGTCGCCTCGAAGTCCTTGGCGAGGCGGCGGCATCTGCCGAACCAAGCGAATGTGCGTTCAACCACCCACCGCCTCGGCAGAAGCTGGAAGCCTTTGACGCCTTGGGGCCGCTCGACGATCTCGACAGTCCATGGACCGCAGTCTGAGAGCGCGTCGAGGAGTTGATTTCCGCGGTAGATCCGGTCGGCAAAGACGTGGCGCAGCCGGGGGAAGTTCATCCGCACGTTCTTCAGCAGCGGTACGGCGCCATGGCAGTCCTGAACGTTGGCCGGATGAACATGAACCCCGAGGAGGAGGCCATTGGTATCCGTCACGATATGCCGCTTGCGGCCGTAGATGCGCTTGCCTGCATCGTAGCCGCGCGGTCCGCCAGCTTGCGTGGTCGGCGCACTTTGACTGTCGATCACGGCTGCCGTCGGCTTCGGTGTCCGTCCAAGCTTTTTTCGCGCCCGTCGGACAAGCACGCTGACAATCCTCTGCCACCGGCCTGTATCCCGCCATCTATAAAAATAGCCCTGCACCGTCGAATAGGGCGGGAACTCCTGCGGCAACGCCCGCCACTGGCAGCCGGTCGAAACGATATAGAGGATCGCTTCGATCACACGACGCAGCTCCGTCTTACGCGGCCGGCCGCGCCGGTTCGCTCGCGGCAACAGGCGTCTGATCAGCGCCCACTCCGCATCGGTCATATCGCTTGCATAACGCAGATCGTCCCGCCGATATTGCTCCCGAGTGATCTTGGTCCAGGGCATCGTGCTCTCCCTCGAATCTTTGCAAATCCGATGGAATCACACCCCACTGAGATCACTCACCCATTTTTCAGTCAGGCTCTGAGGAGGCCGCAACGCGGCGTCTCGAAGGATCGACGGCCCAGGTGTTTCGGCGTGCGCTCGTAGAAACAGCGGGGCTGTCGCCCTTCGAGACGGTCGCTTCGCGACCTCCTCAGGGTGATGGTCATAGTTCGAAATGCGCGGCCAGTCGCATGACCTAGCGGATCACGCCGCGCTCTTCTCCCTCGCCGACTTGGCCATCGCCGCCTGCATCGCCGCCGCGCCGAGGTCCATTTGCGCGTCCATGTAGGGCGCGACCTCGTGCGGCAGCACGTCGGCGATCCACACCACGCGGCAGCGCGCGTCGCCCTCGGCGAACACCTGCACCGAGGCGGAATGCTGCTTCAACCGCTCGCTGCTGATCGCATAGACCAGCCTCTGTCGGTTGTCGTCGCAATCGACCAGCGTCTCGCGCGCCACGGTGCCGTTGACGAAAGTGACAGTGCGGACGTCGCCGTCCAGTTGCGTATCGGTCACGAAGCCCGGCACCAGCCGCGTATGCAGTGCGCCGAAATCGCGCAACGCGTCCCAGACATGATCTGCCGGCGCGTCGATCGGGATATCCTTGTGAATGGAAGCCATCGTTCAATCCTCGTTGGTTTCAGATGTGTCGTCATTGCGAGGAGCGAAGCGACGAAGCAATCCACACCGCAGCAGGCGGAAAGATGGATTGCTTCGCTCCGCTCGCAATGACGGCGGAGCTGTGGTGTGCTAGGTCGACACCGCCTCGACATTGTTGCCGTCGGGGTCGAGCAGGAACGCCGCGTAGTAGGTCGGGCTGTAATCCTTGCGATGGCCCGCCGCGCCGTTGTCCTTGCCGCCGGCTTTCAGGCCCTCGGTATGGAATGTCTCGATCGCGTCATGGCTCGGCGCGCGGAACGCAACGTGCGCGCCGCCTTGGGCCTTGCCCTTGTGCAGATGCAGCCAGAGCGCGGGCTCGCCCTTCGGGCCGAAACCGGCGCCGCTGTCGTCGCGCGAGCAGAGCACGAAGCCGAGTGGCGCCAGCACTGCGGTGTAGAAGCGCACGCTGGCGTCGAGGTCGGCAACGCGCAATCCGATATGGTCGTACATGAGTAAATCTCCAGTCGCTAAGCGCATCGAAAGACGCGCGGACTGGAGCAGCCTAGCTATTGCAGCGCGAGACGTTCTTGGAAAATCTTGCGGTCGCCGCGAGAGGCCTGGCGGAACTTCAGCGGCGAGGCACCGGCGGCGCGGTGGAAGCTGCGCACGAAATTGGACAGGTCGCCGAAGCCGACGTCATAGGCGATGTCGGTGACCGGGCTGTCGTCATCCGCGAGCCGCCGCGCCGCATGGCGCAGCCGCGAGCGCACGAGATATTGATGCGGGGTGACGCCGAGCACGGCGGAAAACAGCCGCAGGAAATGGAAGGTGCTCAAGCCGGCCTGCTCGGCGGCATCGTCGAGGTCGATCTGATGCTGTGAATTGGCGTCGATCCACAGCGCGGCCTCGACGGCGCGGCGGCGATCGCGCAAGCCTGCGGTGAGCGGCTTTGCCTTGCGGTCGGACACCAGCTCGACAAGGCGGCTGGTGAGGAGGTGGCCGATCTCGTCGAGACCGACGTCGCTGTTGCCAGCTGCCGCCGTTTGCGCGAGCTCGCCGATCACCATCAGTTCCGGCAGCGGCGGCACCGACCCGACCTGCCAGACCGCCGCGCGGTCGCCGATGGTCTCGACCAGCACCGGGTCCAGGAAGAACGACAGGCATTCGTCGCCGACCACGTGGTCGTGCGTGCAGGTGTATTCATCGCCGGGATGGCCGACCAGGATCGAGCCTGCCACCAGCTCATGGAAGCGGCCGCGGCAATGGCAGCCGAAGCTGCCGCTGCGCACATAGGACACCGAGTGGCAGGCGAACTGCTCGGCGAACGGCCTGTCGCCGGGTTCCGCCGTGCAGCGAAACTCGTTCACCGTGATGCGATCGCGCTGCAGCAGCGTGGTTCGGACCATACCCGGGATTTAAGCTCGCGGCCGGAGCCGTGCAACGGGCAGCAGCACATCAAAAAGGGTTTTGCTGGTGGTCGGCTGGGCGCCCTCGATCGAGAGCAGCCGCCGTTTCGAGATGCTGCCGCCGTTCGGCGAGATCCGGTCGGCATAATTGCCCGCCTCGAGCACGCGGTGGCAGGGCACCATGACCATGAAGGGATTGCGGCCGAGCGCCTGTGCCACCGAATAGACCGCGCCGGACGCGCGCAAGGCGCTCGCCACCTCGTCATAGGTCCGGGTTTCGCCGCGGGGAATGGTGCGGACAAACTGGTAGACGCGCGCGTTGAAGGCCGGGATGCCGCTCATGTCGAGCGCAACGCCGGCAAGGTCCCCAATGCCGCCACGCAAGGTCGCGGCGATGCCCTCGATCGCGACAGCGACCTCCTCGGGAGGCCGCATCTCGCGCGCGTCAGGATAAAGCTTGAATAGCCGCTTGCGGGTCTCGATCTCGCGCAGCTCGGGAAGCTGCACGCCAGCCACGCCGAGCTCACCCCACGCGATACCGCATCGGCCGATCGCCGTGTCGAAAATGGTGTACCCACGCCCGCCATAACGCCACCAGCCCCCATGCGCGCGATCCTAACATTGTCGCCGGCGCGCGCATCCGGAATCTTGACGTTTAGCTAACCATGTCGCGGCCCCTTCTGTGTGACCCCGCCAATTTATCAGTCACGCATCTTAAAGGCTTTGCCCGCTATCTGGTCGTCAGCATGCTGCTCCACGGTACGATCGGCGGAACGATGACCAGCACCGGCGCGGATGGGGCGCGCGGCAGCACAGCCGTGGCCGGGACATCGACCGGGCGTCTTCATCCGCTGTTCGCATTGTTGTTGCTGGCATTGGTCCTGCGCCTTGCGGCCGCGCTCTGGCCCAACGTGATGTATCCGGACGAGATCTTTCAGTATCTCGAGCCGGCGTGGCGGATGCTCGGCCATGACGGCATTTTGACGTGGGAGTGGCGCGAAGGCATTCGCGGCTGGTTCCTGCCGACATTGCTGGCCGGGCCGGTCGCGGTGGGCGGCTTGATTGCGCCGGGGGGCGAGGGCGCTTTCCTGGTGCCGCGCCTGGTCGCCGCATCTGCGTCACTGTCGATCGTGGTCAGCGCCTGGTTCTTTGGTGCACGGATCTCGCGAACCCATGCCATCGTCGCGGCGTTCGCTGCGGCAGTCTGGTTCGAGTTGATCCTGCTCGCGCCGCACACATTGGGCGAGCCGTTGGCGACAGCGCTGGTCGTGCCGGCGGCGCTGCTGGCGACCGGCCGTCCGTCGCCGCGGCATCTGGCGATCGGCGGCGCGTTGCTCGCTTTCGCCTTTGTCTGCCGCTTTCAGTACGCGCCGGCCATCGCCGTGCTTGCGCTCGGCGCCTGCTGGATGCGTTGGCGAGACCTGATTCCTATGATCGCGGGCGGTCTCGCCGCGCTGATGCTCACCGCCGCGATCGACCTTGCGCATGGCGCCATGCCGTTCGCCTGGCTGATCGGCAACATCAAGGAAAACCTGCTGCACGATCGCGCGACCGAGTTCGGCGTGACGCCGCCTTCGGCCTATCTCGCCAACTTCCTGATCGTGTGGTCGGCGGCGATCGTGTTGCCGCTCGCCGCGATCTGGCGCGGCGCGCGGCATGCGCCGCTGCTGCTGGCCGTGGCGTTGGTCAACCTCGTCTTCCACAGCTTGATCGCCCACAAGGAATACCGCTTCGTCTTCTTGTCGGTGGCACTGTTCATCATCGTCGCGGCGCTGGGATCGGCCGATTGGGTGCAATGGCTGCGCGCAAAACCCGGGTGGCGCCGCTGGGCATTGCCGATCGTCACCGGCGGCTGGGCCTTGCTCTCGGTGACGCTCGCCGGCGCCAGCGAAGGGATGCGCGACTACTGGACGCGCGGTGTCGGCGCGGCGCGGCTCGCCGCCGAACTGCGCAGCGATCCGCAGCTGTGCGGCCTCGCACTTTACAATGTCCGTTTCCAGCTGTTGCCAGGGCGGGAACGATTGGTCGGCCCAGTACCGCTCTATGCGCTGGAGCCCGCCGATCCGCTCGCCGAGCTGATCCTGCCGCCGCTGTTGCAGGCGACCAAGCCGGCCTTCAATCGCATCCTCGCGCGGCCCGCGGCCGCCGGTGATCTGCCGGCGGATTATTCGAGGCAAAGCTGTGCCCGCGTCGGCATCGCCGATGCCTGCATCTATGCACGAAGCGGCACCTGCGACGCATCCGCCGCCGCGGCTTTTGTCATCAATGACGTGCTCGTGAGGATGGGCCACTAGCGGGGGCGGTGCGGCGATCGGCTCCAATGCGCGCTTGATCCGCTGCCTCCGCCCGGGCTATGGTCCGGCCGGGTCGCACCCGTGAGGTGCGACCTCAAGCATTGAGATCGCGGGCGTAGTTCAATGGTAGAACGGCAGCTTCCCAAGCTGCATACGAGGGTTCGATTCCCTTCGCCCGCTCCAGCCTTCAGGCAAATGTCGCGGGACAGTTTGTCGGCATGGCAATGTATTTGGCGACAGCAGGAGACGTGACGTGAGGTTGCTTGGAGCGCTGCTGCTTGCGCTGGGCGCGCTTTGGATGACGAGGCCGGCATCCGCGCAAATGTATGATCCGCGCTATCCCGTCTGCATGCATGTTTACGGTGAGTTGGTCGGCGAGCGCATGGACTGCATCTTCACGTCGATAGATCAGTGCCAGGCCAGCGCTGTGGGCATGCCGGCGACCTGTCTTGTGAACCCTTATTATGCGCCAAGGTCGGCGCGTCCTCATCGGCCTGAACGATGACTTTTCCGGCGGTATCGCGAGCGTTCATTTGAGATCAGTGCATGGCATGGTGGTACTACGCGTTCTTCGCGATCGTTCTGCTCGGATGTTGTGCATTGGTGGTTCGCGCCCGTCGCGGCAGCAATACGCGAGAAGACGAGGAGCTGAACCGGCGGATCGACGAGCGCGTCGATCGGCTCGATCTCACCCGGCGCAATCGCGACAGGGATTCCTGACCCAGGGGATCCGCAGACGGCCTTCGCTATTATCCCGGGATATTACGGCGATCTGTTCACGCAACGTGCGCGCCTAACGCACCGTACTCGACCTGTTCTTCTCACAACGCGCAGTTATGTTTCCGTAGTTCTCCGCGTTTGAGAACGAAGTTCCGCCGGAACGATGTCGCGGGTTCCGGCATTGGTCGAATAGAGCCGACCGACCTCCGGCGAGAACGGTCGGTTCAAGCCCGCGCCTGGCCGTTCCCTCTCAACAGCCCCCCTAGAAGACGGCCGGCGCGGGTCCTTATCCCGGTCCTGCTCGATGTGACGAGGCTGCGCGCCGGGCGAGTATCGCTGACGTTCGCGATGGATTTAGCGCCAGCCCAAAGCGGGCGCGATCTGGGTCAAGATCGTCTCGATCACATGCGCGTTGTAGTCGACGCCGAGCTGATTGGGGACGGTCAGAAGCAAGGTATCGGCCTCCGCGATCGCCTCATCCGTCTTGAGCTGCTCGATCAGCCTGTCCGGCTCGGCGGCGTAGCCGCGGCCGAAGATGGCGCGCGTCCTCTCATCGATGAAGCCGATCTGGTCTTGCTCCTGGCCGTTGCCGAAATAGGCGCGGTCGCGATCGTCGACCAGCGCGAAGATGCTGCGGCTCACCGAGACCCGCGGCTCGCGCGTGTGCCCGGCTTCCTTCCAGACGGCACGATAGGCCCGGATCTGGGCGGCCTGCTGGATGTGGAAAGCCTCTCCGGTCTCGTCGTTCTTCAGCGTCGAGCTTTGCAGGTTCATCCCGAGCTTCGCCGCCCACACCGCGGTGGCGTTCGAGCCGGCGCCCCACCAGATGCGCTCGCGCAGGCCTTCCGAGAGTGGTTCGAGCCGCAGCAGGCCGGGAGGATTGGGAAACATCGGCCGTGGATTGGGCTGCGCAAATCCCTGGCCGCGCAGCATGTCGAGGAAGATCTCGGCATGACGCCGGCCCATGTCGGCGTCGGTTTCGCCCTCGCCCGGCTGATAGCCGAAATAGCGCCAGCCATCGATCACCTGCTCGGGTGAGCCGCGGCTGATGCCGAGTTGCAGGCGTCCCCTCGCGATCAGGTCGGCCGCGCCGGCGTCCTCGATCATGTAGAGCGGATTTTCGTAGCGCATGTCGATCACGGCGGTGCCGATTTCGATCCGGCTGGTCCTGGCGCCGACGGCCGCCAGCAGCGGGAACGGCGAGGCCAGTTGGCGGGCGAAGTGATGGACGCGAAAATACGCGCCGTCCGCGCCGAGCTCTTCGGCCGCGACCGCGAGGTCGATGGATTGCAGCAGCACATCCGCGGCCGAGCGGGCCTGCGACTGCGGCGAGGGCGTCCAGTGCCCGAACGAAAGGAATCCGATTTTCTTCATGCCGGCAATGTAGGGATGTCCGCGACGAATTGCGATCCGTGACGTGACCCGGGGATGACCGAAAGTGTTTACCCGCCGGGAAATTGTTCTGCGGCAAATGTTGCGGGTTTTGCAGATCGCGCCGTTGCGCAAGTGCTGCATGCGTGCAGGTCTTGCCGCCTGCGCCGCGGCATGGCTTGCGATCCCGGGGCGCGCCGCCTAGCTTTCCGCCACGATTTCTCCCGCCAACACCGTCCCGCAGGTCCCGATGTCGCAGCCGCTTCTGTTTCAGCCGATCACGCTTCGCGGCGTGACCTCCCGAAACCGCATCCTGATCTCGCCGATGTGCCAGTATTCGGCGACCGACGGTCTCGCCAATGACTGGCATCTCGTGCATCTCGGCAAGTTCGCCCAGGGCGGCGCCGGGCTCGTGATGGTCGAGGCCGCAGCGGTTGTCGCCGAGGGCCGCATCACCCATGGCGACGTCGGCATCTGGAACGACGAGCAGATCGCGCCGCTCGAACGGATCGCCGCCTTCCTCAAGGACAATGGCGCAGTGCCCTCGATCCAGCTCGCGCATGCCGGCCGCAAGGCCAGCATGCAGCGTCCCTGGTACGGCAATGCCGCTCTCGATGAGGCCGACCGCGCCCGCGGCGATCTGCCGTGGCGGACGGTGGCGCCGAGCGCGATCCCGATGGAAGACGGCTGGTTGATGCCGCACGCGCTCGACGCTGCCGAACTCGCCGCGCTGCGCGAGCAATGGCGGCGCGCCACCTTGCGCGCGGTCGAGGCGGGCTTCGAATTCGTCGAGGTGCATTGCGCGCATGGCTATCTGCTGCATGAATTCCTCTCGCCATTGTCGAACCGCCGCACCGATGCCTATGGCGGCGACCGCGCCGGGCGGATGCGCTATCCGCTCGAGGTCATCGAGACCGTGCGCGCGGCCTGGCCGGCAGAGCGGCCGCTGTCCGTGCGGATCTCCTCGGTCGACGGTATCGACGGCGGCCTGACGCTCGAGGACCAGGTCGCGTTCGCCCGCGAAGCCAGGGCGCGCGGTGCCGATTTGATCGATTGCTCGTCGGGCGGCCTGCTCGGTTCGGCGACCGCGGCGCGGATTCCGCGTGGCTACGGCTTTCAGGTGCCCTATGCCGATGAGATCCGCCGCGCCGCCGACATTGCGACCATCGCGGTCGGCCTCATCCTGCATCCGCAGCAGGCAGAGGATGTTTTGGCCAAAGGCCAGGCCGATCTGGTCGCGATCGGCCGCGAGGCGCTGTTCGATCCGAACTGGCCGCTGCATGCCGAGCTTGCGCTTGGCGGTGGAGGCGGCGAGGTGTTCGCGTCCTGGCCGAAGCAGTATGGTTGGTGGCTGGAGCGCCGCGAGCCGGGCCTGCGCCGGCTCGATGGCCCGCCGCTGCCGTTCCGCCAGAGCTGACAAGAAAATCCGACAACACCCTGGGAGGTCGTTATCATGACAGCAGTCGCAAAGCGCCCCTATCGCGGCGTCTTCCCCGTGGCGCCGACCATCTTCGACGCCAACGGCAATCTCGACCTCGATGGCCAGCGGCGCTGTGTCGACTTCATGATCGACGCCGGCTCGCACGGCATCTGCATCCTCGCCAATTTCTCCGAACAGTTCGTGCTGACCGATGCCGAGCGCGAGACCGTGATGCATGCTGTGCTCGAGCATGTCGCCGGCCGCATTCCCGTCATCGTCACCACGACGCATTTCTCTTCGGCGGTCTGCGCGGCGCGCAGCCGCGAGGCGGAAGCCGCCGGGGCTGCGATGGTGATGATCATGCCGCCCTATCACGGCGCCACCTTCCGCGTCGGCGAGCCGGGCATCTACGAGTTTTATCGGGTCGTGTCGGATGCCATCAACATCCCGATCATGATCCAGGACGCGCCGGTGGCGGGCACGCCGCTCTCGGTGGATTTCCTGGCGCGGATGGCGAAGGAGCTCGCCAATATCAGGTACTTCAAGATCGAGGTGCCGATGGCGGCAAACAAGCTGCGCGGTCTGATCGAGAAGGGCGGCGCCGAGATCGAGGGGCCGTGGGACGGCGAGGAGGCGATCACGCTGATGGCCGATCTCGATGCCGGCGCCACCGGCGCGATGACCGGCGGCGGCTATCCCGACGGCATCCGCCAGATCATGGATCCGTTCTTCGCCGGCCGGCGCGACGAGGCGGTCGGGGCCTATGCGCGCTGGCTGCCGCTGATCAATTACGAGAACCGCCAATGCGGGCTGCAGGCCTGCAAGGTGCTGATGCGCGAGGGCGGCGTCATCAAGTCCGATGCAGTGCGCCACCCGCTGCAACCGCTGCATCCCGCGACGCGCGCGGGGCTGATCGAGATCGCGCGGACACTCGATCCGGTTGTGCTGCGCTGGGGACGATGAGAGGACGCCTGGTCAGGGCCTTTAGGACGCTCTCTCGATCGCCGGCGCGCATGGACGTTGATCTGGCGAGCGGAGCCGGTGTGGCGGGCTTGGCTGAAGGGCTCGGGCGAAACCTTGTCGAAGCATGATGCCGCCGCTGCCGCTCTTGAAATCCTCGTGCCTGATCACCACCTTGGGTGGAGTACGCGATCATCGACCCTGCTTGAGTTCGCTGCAGTGAGCTTGGTTCGCCGATGGTCGTGCATGGCTGCCCGGACAAGGAGGGGGCCATGTTGCGATGTATCCGCTTGGCGGCACTCAGCTTGGCTGCCGCGTTGATGTCGACGGTGGCTGGCGCAGCGCAGACTTGCGCCTCCCGGTCCGATTTCGCGACCTTCCTCAAAGACCATTTCGGCGAGGTTGAGGTGCACCGCGGATTGTCCGATCGCGGCCACCTCGTGGAGGTCTTCGTTTCGCCGGCGGGTACCTGGACGATCCTCTTGTCGCGGCCTGACGGTTTGTCCTGCCTCGTCGATGCGGGCGAGGCCTGGACCACGACGGTCCCCCCATCACGCGACGCGCGATTGCTGAGCCTCGTCGTGCCGGGTCCCGTGCACTGAACCTGCGCAAAGCACGCTATGCGTCCCACGTCACCGGCAAATCCAGCAGGCCGCGGAACGCCCAGCCGCCGATCCGCGCCGGCTGGTGCTCGATCAGGCGCAGATTTTTCAGCCGCTTGAAGATTGCAGGCAGCGCGACGTCGGCGACCATGGCGCGCGAGGCCCAGGCGCCGGCGCAGAAATGCGGGCCGGCACCGAACGCGATGCTCTTGCTGGCGTCGCGGCGCACGTCGAACGCGTCGGGCTTGTCGAAGTGTTTCTCGTCGCGGTTCGCCGAGCCGAACATCAGGAACACGCGCTCATTGGTCTCGAATGCGACGTCCCTGATCGTCCAGGGCTTTGCGATCCGCCGCGGCGACATCCCGATCGGCGAGATCCAGCGCGCATATTCCTCGAACACCTGCAGCCACGGGATCGTGCCGCTCGTCGCCAGCGCAAGCTGGTCGGGATGCGTCAGCAGCGCCCATACCGTGCCGGCGATCGCATCGCGCGGCTCGTTCTGGCCGCCCGAGATCGCAAGCTTGATATTGGCGCGCACGCTCTCCATCGGCATGTCGGTCTGCAGCATCACGCCGAGCAGGCTGAGGTCGGGCGTCTTGCGCAGCCTGGGGACCATGTCGTCGATCGCGGCATCGATCCCGGAGGTCGCCGCATGGCAGCGCGCCTCGATCGCGGGATCGCCGACATAATTGGCGATGCCGTCGATCATACCCTGCGACCACGCGTTCATGTCCTGGAAGCGCATGTTGGTGAGGCCGGTGATCGACTTCAGGCATTCGGCCGAGAACGGCAGCGCGAACGCCTGCACGAAATCGACCACGCCGTCCGGGTTCAGTTCGTCGAGGATGCGCGTCGCGTGTGCTTCGAACTGCGCGGTCCAGTGCGATCGGACGGTTTTGGGCGAGATTGCCGGAAAGATCGCCTTGCGCTCGTTCATGTGCGCATCGCCGTCCTTGCGCATCATGTTGTGGCCCATCAGCTTGTTCATCAGCCCCTCGGGCTGGTGCGACGAGAACACGTCGATCTGCTTCTCCGAGATGAAGATGTCGTCGCGGCTGCACAGCAGCGTGCTGCCGAGCTGCGGCACGAAGGCGATCGGCGCCTCCTTGCGCATGCGCGCCAGCGCCGGATAGGGATCCTGCCAGAAGGCAGGGACGTCGATATTGAAATGGGGCGCGGTGCTCACGACGTGATCTCGGTTTGGCCTCGGGTTTTCGAGCCGAGCATAGGCCGGGCGGCGCGGCCCGTCTGTCCCCAGCGCTGGGGACAGCGGGAGGCCATCGCCTGGAGCGCGCTCAGTTTAACTGACGCGCCGACGCCATCAGGCGCAGCGCGATCGCGAACAGCTCGTTCTGCGAGGAGATGCCGAGCTTGTCATAGGCGCGCTTGCGATAGGTGAGGGCGGAGTGCAGCCCGATGCCGAGCTCGGCGGCGATCGCTTCCGAGCTGAGGCCGGAGAGGATGCGCAGGCAGACCTCCTGCTCACGCCCGGTCAGCCTTGCCAGCGGCTCGGCGGTCGCAAACAGGATCTTCAACCGCTCGATCGGATCAACATCCGGTGCCGGGTCGCGCTGGAAATGCCGCGCCACGGCCGCCGTCAACGCCGGCGCGACCGCGGCCAGGCGCGCGATCTGCTCGCGGCTGAAGCGGCCTTGCGCGGTGATCTGGTAGAAGTTGACATAGAAGCAGATGTCGCCGGTCCAGATCGCGGAGGCGAACTTGTCGACGATGTCGGAGTCGTCGAAGAAGATCTTGCGGTAGCCGTCGCTGTACATGCGGCGGGCAAAGTTCGGCAGCACGATCGGCGCGGCCTGCGTCCGTCCCTCGAACACCGCGTCGCGGTTCGGGTCGGCCTGATGGAAATGCTCGGAATAGGCGATCCCGAGGTCGCGCCCGGTCGGGATGTTGCCGACATCGAGCAGGCACGCGGCGGTCCGCGGACCGGTGAACGAGAACACCATGCAATGACCGACCCCGGCGACGCGCCGCAGCGCGCCGATCAGGGCCTGCGGAAAGCTGTCGCGGCCGATCGCCAGCAGCGCCGGCGTGATGTCGCTGACGACAGAAGTCTCGAAGGCGTAATCTGCCTTCATGGCGTCCTCCCTGTGTTTCGGGAAGACTAGAGCCTTTTCCGTTCCGATGGAATCGGAACGGGGGCTCTCGATTCTTTGTTTTGACGCGTTTTCTTGACGCGAACCGGGATCCATTCGCTCGAAAACGCTCTGGCAGCGACATCGCCGGCGTGGAAAGCGCCCCGGAATGACGAGAGGATATAGGTCGCGGTTGCCTGAGGAAGGCCTCAGGCGCCCGGCACCTGGTCGAGGAAGCCGGTGATGCTCCTGATCCGGCCGTCCTTCAGCATGGCGAAGTCGGTGCCCTTGATCGGGCTGTCGACGCCGTCAGGGCCAAGGCCCCAGGAGAACCGGACATGGTCGCCGAAGCCGTTCGGCTCCCCGATCAGCTTGAAGCGGAAGTCCGGAAACTTCTGCTGCACGCCGGCGATCAGCGCGTCGACGCCCTCATGGCCGTCGCCGTTCATCAGCGGATCGATATAGCGCGCATCGGCGGTCCAGTTCTCGCTCAGCATCTCGCGACGCCGGCTCGGCGTTCGCTCGTTCCAGAGATCGATATAGCGGCGGGCGATGGTGGCATGGTCGGTCATGGTGCTCTCCTTCGATAGTGCCGGACTGTGCGGCGGTCCGGACTATCGAAGGTTCGCGTGTGCCGATCGATTACCTCTGAGGTCATCGCGCGGGCTATGGTGCGATGGTCAGCACCGCCTTCATGTTGGGATGGTAGCGGCAGTAATAGTCGACCGTGCCGGCCTTGGTCAGGACCGACTTGATTGTCTTCTTCGGCGCGATCGTCACGTCGAAGTCGCCGTTCTTCGCGGTAGCGGTGTGCGCCAACACGTCCTTGTTGACCCATTCGATGGTGTCGCCGACCTTGGCCGACACCTCGGCCGGCGAGATCACCAGATTTTCCATCACGATCTGGATGGTGGCCGCATGCGCCGGGACGGCCATCGCGCCGAGCGCGAGCAAAGCCAGCGTTGCGAGACAGCGTCCTGGCAACATCGCGCGCCTCCTTACTTCAGGCCGGCCGCAACATGTTCGGCATGCTGCTGGTGGCCCTGGAAGATCTTCAGGCCGGTCTGCAGCAGGCCCTTCAGCTCGGGATTGCTGGCCGAGGGGATCAGCTGCGTCTCCAGCGCGGTGTTGACGGCCTTGTGGTAGGCGACCTCGTTGTCGATATAGGCCTTGTCGTAGGCGGCGCCCTTCAGCTTGCCGAGTTCGGCGAGCTTGTCGGCCGCCTGCTTCGACAGCGCCTTGCTGGTGTCGTTGTCCTCCGGCGTCACCTTCAATTTCTTGACGAGGTCGAGCGCCTGCTTGTTCACCGCCTCGTGGTCGCGCGCCATGTCCTTGGCGAACGCCTTGACCTCCTTGTTGGAAGCCTTCTCTTCCGCCTGCTTGGCGGCATTGATGTCGATCACACCGGCCGTATAGGCGATGTGCGCGATCTGCGGATCGGTCGGCTTTGCGCCCTGCGCCAGCGCAGCGCAGTTGAGAAGGCTGAGCGCGGCGACCGCGATACCCAATCGAACGAACATGGTTTGAAACTCCTGTTGAGCCGGGCGTAGCGCGCGGCGCGTCGTTGCTTGCACAGGAGTTGGATGGCGCGGACGAGCAGAGGTTCCCGAAAAAATTCAGGCGGTGGCGCGCAGCCGTTTCAGAACCGCCTCGGTCAATCGCTCGCAGCGCTTGCCCGCGAAGGGGAAGGCCTCCATGACGACGGGGCCGATCTTCCGCTCGACATTGTCGCGCAGCATGGTCCGGGCGCGGTGCAGGCGGGTCTTCACGGTTTCTGGCTTGAGGCCGAGGATCTCAGCGGTCTCCTCGACATTCATGCCCTCGATCACGCGGGTGATGAAGACGAGGCGGAACGCCTCGGGCAGCTCGTCGATCGCGTGCTCGACGACGCGCTGGATCTCACGCTGGGCCATGGATTTTTCCGGATCGTCCGTTGACGACAGGGGGAACTGGATGATCTGGGCTTCAGGAGCACCTTTCGGCAGATCGGACCATTCGACGCTGCTGTGCCTGCGGCGCAGACGGCCGAGTGCCTCGTTCATTGCGATCCGCGACAGCCAGGTCGAGAGGCTGGAGTCGCCGCGGAACTGGTCGAGATGGGTAAAGGCGCGCACATAGGCGTCCTGAACCACATCCTCGGCCTCGTGGTCGTTGCGGAGGATACCGCGCGCCAGCCGGAACAGCCGGCGATTATTCGCCTGCATGATGGCGCGGATTGCGGCCTCGTCGCGGGCGAGCGCGCGTTGCACGAGCTCGGCATCGCCCGAGCTGGTCGGCGGCAGGGACGTTACGTGGGCCTGGCGCATGGCGGGATCGCCCTCACTGTTGGCGGAATAATACCATTGGATGCCAACCGGCCGTACAGGTTCCCGGGAAAATGGTAATCGGCCAAAAAAGACCGCTACGGCCTGATATAGGCCTCCGGATCCCCGCGCGCATGCGCCTCCATCGCATCGAGGAAGCAGCGCACCTTCGCCGGGACAAATTGCCGCGCCGGCAACAGCGCATGCACGTTGAGCGGCTCGCAAACATGATCGGGCAGCAGCCGCCGCAACTGGCCGGCCGCGACGGCGGCGCGGGTGTAGCTGGCGGTGACCCGCAGCACGCCATGGCCCGCGAGCGCCGCCTGCAGCCGGACATGGGCATTCGAGCTGGTCAGCCGTGCGCGATCGACCGCGAGATGCTCGACCGCGCCGCCGGGAGCGGTGATCGCCCATGGCGGATCGCTGGGGCCGGTGAGCAGCGGCAGCTTTCTCAGATCATCCAGCGTGCGCGGCTCGCCGAATTTCTCCAGCAGTGCCGGTGCCGCGAACAGGCCGCGCTCGAGCGTGAAGACGCGGCGGATCACGATGCCGGCCGACGGCAGCGGCGTCTCCAGCATCGCAAACACGATGTCGTAGTTCTCGGCGATCGGACTAACGATGTCGTGCTCGACGTCGATCCGGATCGAAAGCTCCGGATAGCGGCCCATCACCGCGCAGGCGACCGGCCCCGCATGATGCGCGCCGAATTCGTACGGCGCCTTGATGCGCAGCGTGCCGGCGACCGCGCTGGACATCGCCAGCGCCTCGCTGTGGGTGTCGTGCAGCGCCGCGAACAGCGCGGCGCACCTTGCGATAGATGGTCTCGCCGGAATCGGTCAGCCGCAGGTGCCGGGTGGTGCGCTCGATCAGCCGCAGCCCGAGATTGGCTTCGAGACGCTGCACCGCAGCACTGAGGCTCGATTTGGGATGGCCGAGCACGCGCGCGGCTGCCGTGAAGCCGCCGTGCTCGACAACCTCGCAAAACAGCTCCCAGTCGCGCCACTCCATGGCCGATTGTCCATCCACCGGTACAGTGTGTCCAGCCAAATCGGATTATCCCGGTGACCGCAATCACTTAACCTCGTCGCAACCAAATCTTGCATCGGGAGGGTGAGATGGCTGACGACGGAATTTTCCTGCGCAACGCCTGGTACGTGGCGGCGCTGAACCACGAGCTGATCGACGGCAAGAAATTGGCGCGCACCATCCTGGAGCGGCCGATCGTGATCTATCGCGGCGCCAGCGGAAAGGTCGTCGCGCTGGACGACCGCTGCTGCCATCGCGCCGCGCCGCTCTCGATGGGGCGCGTCGAGGGCGACGACATCAGGTGCATGTATCACGGCATGAAGTTCGCGGCCGACGGCAAGTGCATCCAGATCCCGGGCCAGGACGCGATCCCTGCCAAGCTCGGCGTGCGCAGCTATCCCGTGGTCGAGCGCTACAACATGATCTTCATCTGGACCGGCGATCCCGAGAAGGCCGATCCGAAACTGATCCTCGACTATCCGCCGCTCGAGGATCCCAAGTGGCGCGGCCTGCCGGGTTACATGCACTACAAGGCCAATTGGCTCCTGATTGTCGATAACCTCAGCGACTTCGCGCATCTCGCCTTCGTGCACACCAACACGCTCGGCGGCTCCGAGGAATACGCCTACAAGACCAAGCCGGTCGCGATCGAGAAACTGGATGACGGCTTCCGCGTCGAGCGCTGGCACATGGGCGCCGATGCGCCGCCCTACCACAAGAAGGTGATCTCCAACCGCGACGACAAGGTCGATCGTCGCAATATCGGCCGCATGATCGTGCCGGGCATCTTCACGCTCGACACCACGTTCGCGCCGGCGGGACAGGGCGTGGAGAAGGGCGTCCAGGTTCCGGGCACGCGGTCATATCGCAACGCGCAGTTCATGACGCCGGAGACGCGCTCGTCCACGCACTTCTTCTGGAACTATCTGCACGATTTCGACATCGGCAATCCGAACGTCGCGCTGTCGCTGCGGCATTCCCTCGAGGAGGCCTTCAACGAGGACAAGGACTTCATCGAGGCGCAGCAGAAGGTGCTCGACGTCGACCCGGACTATCAATTGCTGGCGATCGGCGCGGACGCGCCGCTGACTTATTTCCGCTGGCTGTTCGCGCGCAGGCTCGAGGCGGAGAAAGGCACGGCGCGCGCCGCCTAGAGCATGATCCGGAAAAGTGTGAAGCGGTTTTCCGAAAAGATCATGCTCAAACAAGGAGCTAAAGCGCGATGATGATTCAACCCAATCTCATCGCGCTTTGGTCCGTTGCAACGACGGCTTTTGCTGCTTGGCAGCAAGCCGCGCCGGGGTCGCGAGATCGTGACATCCCGGCGTGGCTGCCGCTCCAGCCGGTTTGGCGTAAACTGTTCCGACCTGAATTTGTCGGCGTGAAGGTGACCCCGCGTTGGCCAGACCATCCCGGTAGCGATCAATCGGTGAAATGAGCTTGCCCGAAAAGACGGATCGATCGGATCGAAGTGCGAGCACCAACTGGGCGCAGGACGCCTGGCTATGGCCGTTTGAAGCCGCGCGATTGGCGCTGGACATCTACTCGCAGTGGTACCCCAACCGTGCGCCCGAGCCCACGGATTCGCCGGACGAAGCGGCGGCGCTGCCCTGGACGACAGCGCATTCGATCGCGCTTCAGCTGCCGTCGATGTGCCTGCTGGATTTCTCAAGAGCGGCCGAAGGCCCGCCGCTGCTGGTCTGCGCGCCCTATGCGCTGCATCGCGCGCAGATTGCGGATCTTGCCCCCGGCCACAGCCTGATGGAGGCGTTGCAGAAGGCTGGCGTTGCGCGTCTCTATCTCACGGATTGGCGCTCGGCGGCACCGGAGATGCGATATTTCTCGATCGACACTTTTCTGTCCGATCTCAACGTGGCCGTCGACACGATCGGGCCGCCGGTCGACCTTGCAGGTCTCTGTCAAGGCGGCTGGCTGTCGTTGCTCTATGCGGCGCGCTTTCCCGGCAAGGTACGGCGGCTTGTGCTTGCCGGCAGCCCGGTCGACGTCTCGGTACCGTCGGAGCTTTCCCGGATGGTCGCCTCGCTTCCACCGCAAGGCTTCGAGGCGCTGGTCCGTCAGGGGGATGGGATCATCAGCGGCAAGCACATGCTGCAGGCCTGGAGCATCCCGTTCACCATGCGTGACGCGGAAGCGGCGCTGCAGAGGCGGCTCGACCGCACGTCGGAGGATGCGCGGGCGTTGCTCGATCGCTTCACGCGCTGGAATGACGAGACGCTCGATCTGCCGGGCACCTACTACCTCGAAGTGACCGACTGGATCTTTCGCCAGAACCGGATCGCGGCTGGAGACTTCCTCGCGCTTGGCTGCAAGGTCGATCTCGCTGCCGTGAAGCAGCCCGTCTTCGTGCTCGCCGCAGAGAACGACATCGTTGTTCCGCCCGACCAGGCATTTGCGACAGCGCGGCTCTTGGCCACGCCGCCCGCGTGGCTGCAATGCCATACCGAGCCGTGTGGTCACCTCGGACTGTTCATGGGCTGCAAGGCTCTCGCCGGTTCATGGCGCCGGATTGCCCGCTGGCTTCAGTCCGATCTCGGTGAGGCTGCGGGCGAGCGAGCGCGGATCAGCGCGTGAGTGCTAGATGAAAATGCCCCGAATTGCGCTTTGCAATCCGGGGCATCCGGTATCCGTTGGATGACGTGCGTCGCGTCTATTTCGCCGCGACGACCATGATCTCGACATTGTACTGCGGCGCCGCGAGCTTGGCCTCGACGGTGGCGCGGGCCGGGGTGTTGCCCTGCGAGACCCAGCCGTCCCACACCGCGTTCATCTCGGGGAACGTCTTCATGTCGGTGATGTAGATCGTCGCGCTGAGCAGTTTCGATTTGTCGGTGCCGGCCTTGGCGAGGTGGCCGTCGATGATCGACAGGATGTCCTTGGTCTGGTCGGTGACGCTGCCGCCCGCGGCCTTGCCGGCGACGACGCCGGCGAGATAGACGGTGTTGCCGTGCACGACGGCCTGGCTCATGCGCGGGCCGGTTTCGAAACGCTGAATGCTCATTTGGGTCTCCACTGAATGGCGGGGACTGTCTAACCTGCCAGAGCGAGCGCCGCCACTGCACAATTTGCAGCGGCGTTCACCGAAATCGCTCGAAATTGCTCCGAGATCGGCTCGGCGCAATCAGGTCGGCGGATTCCGCCCATTCGCCCAGCGGGCGAACAGCGCCACTCGCTCGGCGGGCCAGGCCCCGTCGCAGGGCATGGTCCCGGCCTCGAGCCGCGCGAGGATTTGTTGACCGTGCCTGGCGACATCCGCCTCCTTCCAGAGATCGAAGGCGAACAGCATCGAGTTGCGATCCATCGGCCTGAACAGAGGCCGGATGTGCTGCTCGAACTGCACGGCCTCGTCTGGACCGGGCGGTGCCTTGATGTCATCGTTTGCGGCCTGCGTATCGCTCGCGGTTGTGGACGGCCGTGCGGCCGGCGTCGCGTTGCAGACCCACCACCAGCGCGGCACCGGCATGTTCGGCGGCGGTGCCGCGCCGGCACCGGAATTCTCCACCGCGATCCGCGAGCCCCATTCGATATAGGCGACGAAGGCGGCGCGGAATTCCGGATCGCTCGGCAAGCCGGCATCGTCGGCGCTCTGCACCATGTAGGTCGCCCACAATGCGCGCTGCTCCGGCCGGATCTCCTTGCCGATATGCTGCGACACCATCCGCCGATAGCCGCCATAGCGCTCGGTGTAGAAGCGTGGGCCGCCGAACACCTCGCTGAGCCACGCCGCCACCCGCTCGGGATGGTCCGGCGACATCTCGGCGAACAGCGGGCCGAGCAGCGGATCTTCCGGCACGTAACGGCTGTAGAAGATGCGCGTCATGTCGAGCAGCGCCGGATAGCCGCCGGCCCATTCGAACAGCGTCGGCTCGCGCATCGGATCGGGAACGGGATCGCGAAACGCGACGTTCCAATGCATGCCGCTGCAAAACGGCTTGTTCAGCGACGCGCCGCAGCGGCACAGGCTGACATGCTCTTGCGACGCGCCCGCGTTCTGTGTGATCGGCGCGCCATCCTCATCGACCAGTTCGACATCGCCGGTGACGCGATAGGGCCCGTCTTTCGACACTTCGATCTGCGGCGGCCTGCTGACGTCGGACAGGCTGGCGTCACGCTTGGGGCCGATACCGATGCCAAGCGCGCCCGAGGGGCATCTGCGCACCGCGTTGAGGAGGTCGTCAAACCGCGCCCCGCTGGGTGCGATGAAAGGCTGCTCGCCGAGACGAAACACGGAGGTGAGACGGTCGGTGCAGAAGCCGGAATGCGCACAGGTGCCGCGATTGTCGAACACGAACGCCTGCTGCCCGGCATAGACCTCGAGCCTGTCCGGCGCGCGCCGCGGATCCCTGGCCTCGGTGAAGCCGCGCGCGACGTGACTGTCGTCGCAGAATGGCCTGGTCTGCGACTGGCCGCAGCGGCAGAGCCGCATTGGGGCCTCGGCTGCGATCGGCACACCGAGATGATCGACGACCGGAATGCCGGGCTCCGGTTCGTAAGGCCCATTGCGTCTGACGACGATGCGCTTGCGCGGCTGTTGCTTGTCGCTTGGACCCTGGGCGGAATTGTCGTCTGTCATGTCTTGCAATGATCCCTGAACTCGCCCAACCCGTGCAATGCGTGCTTAGATGGATCGATGGCGGCTCTCAACGAACCAGATGGAAAGTGCCGCGGGAGAGTTGCAATGATCCGCAAGACCAAGCGCAAATATGGTTGCCCGGTCGAGTTCTCGATCGATCAGCTCAGCGGCAAATGGAAGACGGTGATCCTGAGCCGGCTCAAGGTCCGGCCGATGCGCTACGGCGAATTGCGCCACGACATCCCGCAGCTCAGCGACAAGGTGTTGACCGAGCGCCTGCGTGATCTCTGCAACTCGGGCTTCGTCAAGCAGGAGCGCGGCGGCGGCTCCTCGCGCTATTGCCTGACCAAGCGCGGCGAGATGCTGAAGCCGATGCTGCAGGCACTCTACGATTGGGGCAAGGCCAACGCCGATACGTTCGGCGTTCGCTTCCTCAGCGCGGAGGCGGATTAGAGTAAGATGCGCAATTTCGGAATATTAGAATAATGCCTCTGAGTTGCGCGACGTGTCAAGTTGCTTGTTCGAACGCCGGCCACCGCCCGCTACTTGGTACTTTGCATGGGGTTGTTTTCGATGTTTTGACCCGCCCCCCGGCGACGGTCGCATAAGCACTAGTCCAGAGAGCGGATTTCCGGCGGAACCTTAAGCAAGGAAAGCCCGTTGTCGCGGGATGTTGGGGGTAATCAAGACAAGGAATACTCATGCACATCCGCATCTCTACGGCGTCCGTCATCGTTGCGGCGCTCTCGCTCGGAACACCTGCTTGGGCGCAGGTGCAGGGAACGCAACCGAAGGCGATGCCGCAGGCTCAATCTGATCAGCCCACCGCCATCCGGAGCATCCAGGTCGTGGACATCAAGGAACTCAAGCCCGACGCCCGGTCAAAGGTCGAGGCTGTCGTCGCAAAGGCAAGCGAAGACGACCTGCGGAACCTTCGCGGTTCCATCGACGCATCTGAAGAAGCAGTATCCGCGCTGAAGGCGAAGGGCCTGAGCTCGGCACAAGTTGTCGCGGTCAATCTCACCAACGGCATCCTGACGCTTTTCACCAAGACCGCCTGATCGCAACACGGCTCGGGGAACTTCCGCTCGACAAGAAAGCCCGCCGGTTCACGCCGGCGGGCTTTTCGACTGCATCTCGGCGTAGCGCGGCCTAGGACGAATCCACATTCAGCGGAGCCAAATGCAGATTGCGGCGAGGTGGACGAATGCGAGGAAGTAGTCTGCTCGTCGGTCATATCGCGTGGCAAAGCGGCGGAAGTGTTTGAGCTTGTTGAAGCAACGCTCGATGCGGTTGCGTAGCTTGTAGATCGTCTCGTCATGCGGGATGGGGATCTTACGAGAGCGGGTTGAGGGGATTACCGCTTCGGCGTTCATGTCCGCGATGGTCGTGCGTAGATCATTGTTGTCGTAGGCCTTATCGGCCAACACGGCCTCGGCCTTGAAGCCTTCGAGCAGGGCTTTTGCGGTGAGGTTGTCGTGTCGTTGTCCGGCGGTGAGCATGAAGCGCAGCGGCCGACCGAGGCTGTCGCAGAGCATGTGGATCTTGGTGGTCAAACCACCTCGGGAACGCCCCAGTTCCTGAGTTTTGGCCCCCCTTTTCCGCTCGCAGCCTGCTGGTGGACACGAACCAGAGTGGTGTCGAGCATCAGGTATTTGTTGTCGCGATCCTTGATCAGCTCGGCAAACACCTTCTCCCAAACGCCAGCCTTGGCCCAGCGGGTGAAACGCGCGTGTACGCTCTTCCACTTGCCGTAGCGCTCCGGCAGGTGCTGCCAGTAGGCGCCGGACCGCAGAACCCACAAAACCCCGTTCACGAACAGGCGATTGTCGACACCGCTGCGGCCGGGATCGCCCACCTTGCCTGGCAGCAGAGGCGCAATCCGAGCCCATTGCGCATCACTTAGCTCATAGCGCTTCACACCCATCAGCACGCTCCGAATCAAAACGTCCGGAACGCATTGATTCAGCATCATTCAGCTATGGGAATCCTGAATGTGGATTGGTCCTAGTTCACCGCCTTCGCCGCCGCACGTCCTGCGTTGCGGCCCGAGAACAGGCAACCGCCGAGGAACGTGCCTTCCAGGGAGCGATAGCCGTGCACGCCGCCGCCGCCGAAGCCGGCGGCTTCGCCGGCCGCGTAGAGCCCGCGGATGATCTGGTGATCGTTGCCGAATACGCGCGAATCGAGATCGGTCTCGAACCCGCCGAGCGTCTTGCGGGTGAGGATGTTGAGCTTCACCGCGATCAACGGACCGTGCTCGGGATCGAGGATCCGGTGCGGCTTCGCGGTGCGGATCAATTTGTCGCCGATATAGCGCCGCGCATTGTGCAGGTTCATGACCTGCGCATCCTTGACGTAGGGGTTGGTGATCTCGCGGTCGCGCGCCTCGATCTGCGCCTTGATGGCGTCGAGCTGCAACAGGTCGTTGCCCGCGAGCTTGTTCATGGCATCGACGAGATCGGCGAGATTGTCGCGCACGATGAAGTCGGCGCCGTGCTGCTTGAACGCCTCCACCGGCGCCGGCGCGCCCTTGTTGGTGGCGCGCTTGATCGTCATGCGCCAGCTCTTGCCGGTGAGGTCGGGGTTCTGCTCGGAGCCGGACAGCGCGAACTCCTTCTTGATGATGCTCTGGGTCAGGATGAACCACGAATAATCGTAGCCGGTGCCCATGATGTAATGCAGTTGCCCGAGCGTGTCGGAGCCCGGGAACAGCGGCGCCGGCAGCCGCTTGCCCGTCGCGTCGAACCACAGCGACGACGGTCCCGGCAGGATCCGGATGCCGTGACGCGGCCAGATCGGGTTCCAGTTCCGGATGCCTTCGACATAGTGCCACATGCGGTCGCGGTTGATCAGCCGGCCGCCCGCCGCCTCGGTGATGCCGATCATGCGGCCGTCGACATGTTCGGGCACGCCGGAGATCATGAACCTGGGCGGCTCGCCGAGCCGCTTCGGCCAGTTCTGCCGCACCAGGTCATGATTGCCGCCGATGCCGCCGGACGCGACGATCAACGCAGGTGCGCGGAAGGAAAAATCGCCGACGGCGTTGCGCGAGGAACTCATGCCGCGCTCGACCGAGGTCGGTTCCAGGATCGCGCCGCTGACGCCGTCGACCGCACCGTTGGTGACGCTGAGCGCGTCGACGCGGTGGCGGAACTTGAATATCAGCCGTCCGCTTTTCGCGGCCTCGCGCGCACGGCGCTCGAACGGCTCGACGATGCCGGGGCCGGTGCCCCAGGTGACGTGGAAGCGCGGCACTGAATTGCCATGGCCCATCGCGTCGTAACCGCCGCGCTCGGCCCAGCCGACCACCGGGAAGATGCGATGGCCCATCGCGCGCAGCCAGTCGCGCTTCTCGCCGGCCGCGAATGCGACATAGGCCTCGGCCCATTTGCGCGGCCAGTAATCCTCCTCGCGATCGAAACCCGCGGTGCCCATCCAGTCCTGTAATGCGAGGTCAGCGGAATCCTTGATGCCGAGCCGGCGCTGCTCCGGCGAATCGACCAGGAACAGGCCGCCAAACGACCAGAAGGCCTGGCCGCCGATGCTTTGTTCCCCTTCCTGGTCGAGCACGATGACGCGCTTGCCTGCGTCGGCGATCTCGGTTGCGGCCACGAGACCGGCAAGCCCCGCGCCAATCACGATCACATCTGCATCGTCAGCCATGTTCAGGTCCCCCGTCCTGCCGAGATTCAAGACCGCCTCATTGCGTGCGGTCAACGCCAAATGGACCTTGCCTGTGGCGGCGGAGCACCATGCACGTGCGCCGCGCTGTTCCAGTTTGGGACCTTTCCCCACTCTCACTGCAGCGTGCGCGCAACACCCAATTTGAATTTGTTTTGACCGGCTTCACTCGTCTGGACAAAAATCCGCGCGCACAACACGCTCACGATTGTCTTGCATCACAGACCAAACAGATTCGGTTTCGACTGGGGCTGGCCAAAATGAAGTTGATGACGGGGTTGCTCGCTGCGGTTCTCCTGCTGGCGGGAATGGGGGTGTCTCAAGCTGTAGTCAGGATCGCCGACGATCGCGGCGGCAAGATCGGCGTCTATGTCGACAGGTATCAGGACCTGCGGACTTCGGGCGAGACGGTCATCATCGACGGGCTGTGTGCCTCGGCCTGCACCATCGTGCTCGGCAAGGTTCCTCACGACCGGATTTGTGTGACCTCGCACGCCAGCCTCGGCTTCCACGCAGCCTGGGATTACGGCGATAACGGCCGTCCGGTCCCCAATCCCGAAGCCACCCATATGCTGTACCTGATGTATCCGCCGGCGGTACGCAGATGGATTTCGGGGCGTGGTGGCCTGACCCGGCGCATGATCTTCCTGCGCGGCAAGCAACTGCAGGCGCTGTACAAGCCGTGCTACCTCAACGCCCAGGCCTCGGCGCCGAAGCCCGCGCACTAAGCTCCGGCTGCTTCTCTGTTTGACCCTCGTCGGCCATTGGCCTCGGCAGACGCCGGGGCATGAACGCGCCGGCACCGGAATCGCTCGCCATCATTTGACGGCCTGCGACCGCCATTGCGCTTGCTGCCTGCCGGAACCCGGCTTATCTCAGCCTCATGGTTCAGCCGATCTCCACCCGATCCGAGCTCGTAACGGCTCCACAGACCCGGGTGGCGTCTGCGATCCTGTGGGGTGCGGCCGGTATCGGCGGATTGGCCCTGCTTGCCGCCGCTGCGCTCTGGTTCCACTACGGGACCGCGGTGTTTTTCGAAATGATCACGGCCGGCATCTCCGCCTGCTTCTGACAAGGACGCTCTCGCATCATGCCCCGGACCACGCGCCCATTGGTGATCTTCGCTGCCTTCGCGGGCAGTCTGGCGGTCGGCTTGTTCCTCATGCTGTGGGCGATCGGCGGCTTGCGCACCGTTGCCGCGCCGGCCGCGATCGGCGGATCGTTCCAGCTCACCGACCAGTCCGGCCAGACCGTCACCGACAAGAATCTCCAGGGCAAGCCGACCCTGATTTTCTTCGGATTCACCCATTGCCCGGACATCTGCCCGACCTCGCTGTTCGAGATCTCGGAGGTCCTGAAGGCGATGGGCAAGGACGCCGATCGCGTGAATGCCTATTTCGTCTCGGTCGATCCGGAACGCGACACCGCCACCGCGATGAAGGATTACCTGTCGAGCTTCGATCCGCACCTCAAGGGCCTGACCGGCGATCCCGCCGCGATCGCCAAGGTGCTGTCGAGCTATCGTGTCTACGCCAAGAAAGTGCCGCTGAAAGATGGCGACTACACGATGGACCACACCGCGCTGATCTATCTGATGGACCGCGACGGTCATTTCGTCGCGCCGTTCAATCTGAAACGGACGCCGGAAGAGGCGGCGGCCGATCTCAAACGGTATCTCTGATCGCCATTTCCGGTTCAGAATTAGCCCAATCGGCGCTCGCTTCAGGCGCCGATTCGGCTATAAGCCGTTCAATTTCCTGAAATTGCCGGTTATGCCAAATCCCTCTGTCCAGCCCTTTGCCGTCCGTTCGCGCCAGCTTCGCCTGGCCGCGGGCATGATCGCGGCTGCCTTGCTGGCGTTGGCAGGTCCTGCGATCGGGCAGACGCCTCCAGCCCAACCACCGACGGCCAAGACGGCTCCTGCTCCGGCTCCGCCCACCAAGGCGGCCCCCGCACAAGCGACACCTTCGGCGCCGGCTGCACCGCAGGCAGCGCCTGCGGCCCCCGCGGCAACCCAGGCGGCCCCGACCCTGCCGCCCAAGGCCGCCGCCGAGGCCGCGCCGCAGGCGGTGCCGGGTTTCTGGGACCCGCGGCGCCGGCCGGATCGCCCGGACCTGTCGCGCCTCACCGTGATCCGCTTCCTGACCGAGACCGACTATCCGCCGTTCAATTTCACCGGTCCCGACGGCAATCCGGCGGGCTTCAACGTCGACCTCGCGCGCGCGCTCTGCGACGAGATCAAGGTCACCTGCACCATCCAGATGCGCCGCTTCGAAACCCTGATCGATGCCCTGGCGACCAACCGGGGCGACGCCATCATCGCGTCGATGGCGGTGACGCCGCAGCTGCGCGCCAAGGTCGATTTCACCGATCCCTATTACCGCGCGCCGGCCCGCTTCGTGTCGCGCCGTGACAACGCGATGCCGGAAATCCGCCCGGAATATCTCGAGGGCAAGAAGGTCGGCGTCATCGCCGGGACGTCGCACGAGGCCTACCTCAAGGCGATGTTCACCGACGCCGAGATCCATTCCTACCCGGATAACGACACGCTGCGCGCAGCGCTGCGCCGCGGCGAGGTCGACTTCGTCTTCGGCGATGCGATCTCGCTCGCGTTCTGGATCAACGGCACCGATTCCGCCGAATGCTGCGCCTTTGCCGGCGGCCCCTTTGTCGAGAGCCGCTATTTCGGCGAGGGCGTCGGCATCGCGGTGCGCAAGGGCAACGATCTGCTCCGGCAATCGCTGAACTGGGCGCTGTTCCGGATCTGGGAAAAAGGCCGCTTCACCGATCTGTGGCTGCGCTATTTCTCGGTCAGCCCGTTCTGAGTTCGTCATTCCGGGATGGTCCGTAGGGCCAGACCTCAGGGGTGCAATTGCACCCCGGGGAATCTCGAGATTCCGGGTTCGATGCTGCGCATCGCCCCGGAATGACGACAAACGTCCCGTCGTTTTGCATTTTGCCGCGAAAGCGTTAGTTTTCGCGGCCTTTTTGGAGAGAACCTGAGGAATGTCCGTGATTGATCCTTCTGCCAGCCCGAGCGACCTGCGGGCGCTCGCCGAACAATCCAACGCCTGGCCGTTCGAGCAGGCGAAAGCGATTGTGGCGCGGTTGAAGAAAAATCCGAAGGACGAGGTGCTGTTCGAGACCGGCTACGGCCCATCGGGCCTGCCGCATATCGGCACGTTCGGCGAAGTCGCGCGCACCACGATGGTGCGCCACGCCTTCCGCGTGCTCACCGAGGACAAGATCAAGACGCGCCTGCTCGCCTTCTCCGACGACATGGACGGCCTGCGCAAGGTGCCGGACAACGTGCCGAACAAGGAGCTGCTGGAGCAGCATCTCGGCAAGCCGCTGACCAAGGTGCCCGATCCGTTCGGTACCCATCCGAGCTTCGGCCAGCACAACAATGCGCGGCTGCGCGCCTTTCTCGACCAATTCGGCTTCGACTACGAGTTCGCGAGCTCGACCGAGTACTACACCTCCGGCCGCCTCGATGCCGCGCTGCTGCGCATGCTGGAGCGGATCGAGAAGGTGATGGCGATCATGCTGCCGTCGCTGCGCGAGGAGCGGGCGGCAAGCTACTCGCCGTTCCTGCCGATCTGTCCGCGCACCGGCCTTGTGCTCTACGTGCCGGTGACGGCGCATGACGCCAAGGCCGGCACGATCTCGTATGAAGACCCCGATACCAAGGAGACCGTCACGGTTCCTGTCACCGGCGGCCGCTGCAAGCTGCAATGGAAGCCGGACTGGGCGATGCGCTGGTACGCGCTCGGCGTCGACTATGAAATGGCCGGCAAGGACCTGATCGACTCGGTGAAGCTGTCGGGCAAGATCTGCTCGGCGCTCGGCGGCACGCCGCCGGAAGGTTTCAACTACGAACTGTTCCTCGACGAGAAGGGCCAGAAGATCTCGAAGTCGAAGGGCAACGGCCTGACCATCGACGAGTGGCTGCGCTACGCCTCGCCGGAATCGCTGTCGCTGTTCATGTATCGCGAGCCCAAGGCGGCGAAGCGGCTCTATTTCGACGTCATCCCGCGCAATGTCGACGACTACCAGCAATTCCTCGACGGCTTCACGCGGCAGGAAGCGCGGCAGCAGCTGCAGAATCCGGTCTGGCACATCCATTCCGGCAAGCCGCCGCAGGCCGACATGCCGGTCACCTTCCAGCTGCTGCTGACGCTGGTGTCGTCGTCGAACGCGGAGAATGCCGAGACGCTGTGGGGTTTCATCGGCCGTTATCGTCCGGGCGTGACGCCGCAGACTCATCCGAAGTTAGATGCGATGGTCGGTTATGCCATCAACTACTATCGCGACTTCGTGGCGCCGACCAAGCAGTTCCGCGAGCCGACCGACGGAGAGCGCGCCGCGCTGCAGGATCTGCGCGATGCGCTCGCCAACATGCCGGCGGACGCGACCGCGGAAGACATCCAGAACGTGGTCTATGAGATCGGCCGCCGCGAGCCGTTCCTCGACATGGTCAAGAAGGGCAAGGACGGCCGTCCCGGCGTCTCGCTCGACTGGTTCAACATGCTCTACCAGGTGCTGCTCGGCCAGGAGAAGGGCCCGCGCTTCGGCTCCTTCGTCGCGGTCTACGGCGTGCAGAACGCGGTCAACATGATCGACGGCGCGCTGGCGCGGTCGTCGTAGGGATCGCGGCGCTCATCGCCGCTCTCGGCCTGCGCCGCGTCGCGCAGGCCGTCGCTGGTGGCGCGCAGCAGCGTCAGCAGCAGGCCGTTGAGCGGCGTCGGCACGCCGTGCCGTTCGCCGGCCGCGACGATCGCGCCGGTGAGAGCATCGGCTTCGAACGGGCGTCCCGCGACACGATCGAAATACATCGAGGTGCCGGCGTCTGGCGGATAGGTCAACAACGTCGCCAGCATCAGCTCGGCCTCGTCGGGCGCGAGCTGGGCGCCGTCGGCGCGGCCGACATTCGCGGCCTCCTCGAGGATGGCGCGGCACAGCGCCTTGACGTCCGCGCGGCGGAACACCGCCTGCCGCTGCAAGGTGAGCGCGGTGATCGGATTGGCGACCGCATTGAGCAGAAGCTTGCGCCACGCCAGCGTGGTGAAATCGGCGGAGCGCCGCACGCGCATCGCCGTGCCATCCAGCAGCGCTTCGAACGCGCGTCCGTCTGCGTCATCGGCAACCGCGAATTCATGCTCGCCGGCGCGGCGGAAACGGACGCGATCCGGCGCCAGCCGCTCGCCGTTGTAATAGACGATGGTCGGAACGACCGTGGCGGCGCCGACCAATGACGCCAGCCGCTCCGCGTGGCCGATGCCATTCTGCAGCACCGCGACGCGCGTCCGCGGCCCGCACAGCCTTTGCAGCCAGGGCGCGCTCGATTCCGTGTCCTGCGCCTTGGTCGACAACAACACCCAGTCGACCGGCGTAGCCGCTGCCGGATCGGTGAGGGCGCGCAGCGGCACTTCCACCGTGCCTTCCGCCCGCTCGACCGTGAGCCGATCGAGCGGCCGCCGGACACAGGCGATCACGTCATGCTTGTCGACCGCGCGCAGCAGGCCGGCGATGATGCCGCCGATGCTGCCGAGACCGACGATGGCGATGGTCTTGCGGTCGGATGGTCCTGTCATTGCGTAACTCTGGGCTTTGCGGAGTGGGTTGCGTTGGGTTGGAAAGTCAGGCCGCTCATGTGGCTTTCCGCCGCAGCCAACGAAGCCGCCGATCCGCCGTCTTCGCAGCGCATCATCACATAATGACGCCAAGCCCGCAAAATTCGGATAGCAGGCCATCGGCAATTTCACCGGAGCCTGGCGCCGGATTGCGCTACACTCGCATCCATAAAATCAGCACGGCCTCCGCCGAGAGGCCGGCACAGACGGGAGCATGCGCATGCAGTTCAGGGTTTCACCGACATCGCTGCAGGACAATTCGAGCGCCGAGGAATGGCAGGCGCGGGTCGATCTCGCGGCGGCGCATCGGCTCGCCTACATCCACGGCTTTTCGGAAGGTATTTTCAACCATCTCACCTTGGTGGTGCCCGGCCGCACCGACCGCTACTACCAGATCCCGTTCGGCATGCACTGGTCGGAAGTGACAGCATCCTCCTTCATGGAGGTCGGCATCGACGATGCCGAGGTGAAGCGCGGCGAGGGTGAGGTCGAGCGCTCCTGCTATTGCATCCATGCGCCGATCCACAAGGCGCTGCCGCAGGCCAAGGCGGTGTTCCACACCCACATGCCCTATGCGAGCGCGCTGACGCGGCTCGAGGATCCGCGGATCAAGGAGATCGGCCAGACCGAGGTCGGGCTGTCGGAGGCGATTGCCTATGACGATCTCTACACCGGCCCCGCGCTTGATCCAGAGGAAGGCGCGCGGCTCGCCAAGGTGATCGGCAACAAGACCATCCTGTTCATGGCCAATCACGGCATCTCGACCGTCGGCGAGACGGTCGCCGATGCCTATGACCGGCTCTATTACATCGAACGCGCCGCGCAGGTGCAGATCTACGCGATGTGGACGCAGCAGCCGCTCAAGCAATTGCCGCAGCATGTGGTGGAGAAGACCAAGCGCGATTTCCGCGACGACCATCTCTACAACGGCCCGTCCCCGGCGCAGCGGCATTTCGATGCGCTGAAGCGGATGCTGGATCGCAAGGAACCGGACTACGCGACGTAAGGGGCTTGGATGGCGCTCTAACCTCCGCCGTCGTCCCGGCGAAAGCCCGGGACCCATTACCACAGGGTCGCGTTGTGGAAGCGCGCTGCGGCCCCAGCGTGGTGTAGCAATGATCTTCGGTGGCTATGGGTCCCGGCTTTCGCCGAGACGACATCGGTTATGTGGCTACTGGTTTAGCCGGCTACTGGCTCGCCCACACCACGCGTGCGATCCACGCGACTTCCTCGGCATCGAGCATGCGGTCGGGGTGCTCCGGATTGAGCGACGCCAGTTCCAGCATCTTGGCGGTGCGGCGTCTCAATTCTTTCACCATCACCTCGCCGCCGGTCGTGCGCACCACCACGCGGTCGCCGCGGCGGATCGCGGTCGCGGGTGACACCACGATGATGTCACCTTCGCGATAGGCCGGTTTCATCGAGTCGCCCTCGATCTCCAGCGCATAGGCGTGTTCGTCTGATGTCGCCGGTAGCGCCACTTCATCCCAGCCCTTGCCGGCGGGAAAGCCGCTGTCGTCGAAATAGCCGCCGGCGCCGGCCTGCGCGAAGCCGATCAGCGGCACCGACTGTCCGCCGCGCGCGCCATCGCCGAGCAACTGCACGAAGGTCTCCATGCTGGCATTGCTCGCGGCCAGCGCCTTGGAGAGCGATTCGGTCGAGGGCCAGCGCTCGCGCCCGTCGCCGGTCACGCGCTTGGATTTGTTGAAGGTGGTGGGGTCGAGTCCTGACTGCTTGGCAAGGCCCGACGGCGACAGCCCGGCGCGTTCGGCGAGCCGGTCGAGCGCGGCCCAGACCTGCGCGTGGGTCAGCGGTCGGGTGGCTTTGGGCTGTTTGGCCATCGAGGGTATCCCGGATGGTAGGAATTATTGCCTGAAACTTGGCGTTTTCGCAAATCTGTCGGCCGATGTGCCCTGGCACCGCTTGAGTTGCGCCGCCGCCGCCGATACGGTCCCTCGCTCGCCAGATGGCGTCTGGGGCATTTCCCCTCAAATCCGGATAAAACCCCAAGAGACTCAAGGACAAAAGGGAAGGCCGGCCCGTGCCGATGATCTACAAAATCACCCCCGCTTCGGCCTGGCGCGAGGCTGAGCGGCAGGGCGTGTACCGGGGCAGTGCCGACGACAAACGCGACGGCTTCATCCATTTTTCCACCGCCTCCCAGGTGGCCGAGACCGCGCGCAAGCACTACCACGGGCAAACCGGCCTGTTCCTGGTCGCGGTCGATGCCGATGCGCTGGGCGATGCCCTGCGCTGGGAGCCGTCGCGCAATGACGAGCTGTTCCCGCATCTCTATGGCGAACTCGACCTCGGCGCGGTCACCGAGATCCTCGACCTGCGCGCGCGCTCCGACGGTGGCCACGACGTTCCGGAGCTCAAGCCGTGATCCGTGCCTTCGACGCCTTTTCGCTGCCGCTGCTGCGTTGGTTCGATCCCGAGGATGCCCATCGCATGGCGATCCAGGGCCTGAAGCTGCTGCCGCCGATCCGGCAGCGGCCGGATGACCCCAAGCTCGCGGTGCGCGCCTTCGGACTCAACTTTCCAAACCCGATCGGCATGGCGGCGGGTTTCGACAAGAGTGCGGAGGCGCCCGACGCGCTGCTGCGGCTCGGCTTCGGCTTTGTCGAGATCGGCTCGGTGACGCCGAAGCCGCAAGGCGGCAACCCGCGGCCGCGGCTGTTTCGCCTGGAGCGCGACGAGGCCGTCATCAACCGCATGGGCTTCAACAATGACGGTGCGGAGGCCGTGCTGCGGCGGCTCGCCGCGCGCGCCAGCGCCGGCGGCATCGTCGGGGTCAATGTCGGGGCCAACAAGGATTCGCCCGACCGCGCAGCCGATTATGTGAAGCTGATCGAGACGTTTGCGCCGGTCGCGAGCTATTTCACCGTCAATGTCTCCTCGCCGAACACGCCCGGCCTGCGCAATCTGCAGCAATCGGCGGCGCTCGACGATCTGCTGGCGCGGGTCATCGATACCCGCGAGCGCGTGCGCAAGAACGCCGGCGACTCGCCGGTCCTGCTCAAGATCGCGCCGGATCTGAGTCTGGCCGAGCTCGACGACGTCGTGCACATCGCCCGCTCGCGGCGTGTCGACGGCATGATCGTCGCCAACACCACGCTGGCGCGGCCTTCGACCTTGCGCGAGGAAAATCGCGCCAAGGAGCAGGGCGGCCTGTCGGGCCGTCCGCTGTTCCGGCTGTCGACGCGAATGGTGGCCGAGACCTATGTCCGCGTCGAAGGCGCGTTTCCGCTGATCGGCGTCGGCGGCATCGACAGCGGCGGCGCCGCACTGACCAAGATCCGCGCCGGGGCCAGCCTGATCCAGCTCTATTCCTCGCTGGTCTACAAGGGCCTCGGCCTCGTCGACGACATCAAGCGCGATCTGTCCTCGACCCTGCTGCGCACCGGCCGCGACTCGCTGTCGGAAATCGTCGGCGCCGATGCTGCGACGATTACGGCCGAGGACTGGCCGGTGAGGTAGGTACCCGTAGCCCGGATGAAGCGAAGCGCAATCCGGGACAGTCTCGCTGCGGATGCAGACCCCGGATTTCGCTTCGCTGCATCCGGGCTACGGACTTACGCCGTCTTGAACGTCTTCCGCAGCAGCGCCGGATAGCGCAGGCCCTGCAGGCCGCCGCGCGCGACGTAGAAGCCGAGCAGCGCGATCCACAGGCCGGTGTTGCCGAACGAGCTGAGCGCCCACCAGGTGGCGAGGAAGATCGCAAGCGAGGCCAGCATCAGATTGCGCATCTCGCGCGCCCAGGTGGCGCCGACATAGATGCCGTCGAAGCCGAACGCGAACACGCCGGGCAGGGGTGCCAGGATCACGAACGGCAGGAACTCGCGCGCATAGCGGCGCACGTCGTCGCTGGTCGTCATCAGATTGATCAGCGCCGGTCCGAACAGCGCGAACAGCACCGACACCGCCAGCGCAAAGCCGATCCCCCACAGCAGCACCAGCCGGGTCGAATCGGAAAAGCCGCGTGGATCGCGCGCGCCGAATGCGCGGCCGCACAGCTGTTGCGCGGCATTGGCGAGACCGTCGAGGAAGAAGGCGCTGACCAGCAGGAAATTGTTCAGCACCGAATTCGCCGCCAGCGTCACGTCGCCTTCGCGCGCGCCCTTGGCGGTGAAAAACAGGAACACGACGATCAGCGCCGCGGTGCGGACCATGATGTCGCGATTGACCGCCAGCATGCGCATCAGCTTGGCGCGGTCGAACAGCGTCGCCGCGGGAACGGCGAAGCCGCCTTGCGAGATCTGCCACGCCACCACGATGCCGGCGGCGAAACCGGCGGTCTCGGCGAGCACGGCGGCGATCGCGGCACCGGCAATGCCGGCGCCGTAGACCTGCACCAGCAGCACGGTCGCGGCCATGTTGATCAAATTGATCACGATCTGCAGCGCCAGCGCCAGATTGGCGCGGGCCTGGCCGACCAGCCAGCCGAGGATGACGTAATTGGCGAGCGCCAGCGGCGCCGACCAGATCCGGATCATGAAATAGGCTTTGGCCGCGCGCGTGACGCCTTCGCTGCCGCCCATCAGCTGGAACGTGACCGCGGCGAGCGGCACCTGCAGCGCGATCAGCGCCGCGCCGATCAGGCCGGCGACGATGAAGCCGCGCACCAGGATGGCGGCATATTCCTTGATCTCGCCGGCGCCCTGCGCCTGTGCGGTGAAGGCCAGCGTGCTCATGCGCAGGAAGGCGAACAGCCAGAACAGGCAGTCGAAGATCACCGAGGCCATCGCCACGCCGCCGAGCAGCGCGGCGTCGTCGAGGCGGCCGATCGCGGTGGTCGAGACGATGCCGATCAGCGGCGTGGTCAGGTTGGCGACCATCGCGGGGCCGGCGATGGCGAACACCTGACGCGTCGTGATCTTCGGGTGGATGGGTGCGTGCATGGCTACAATTGCAAGGAATATCCGTTTCTATCGCGACATCCGTCGCGCGACCATGCCGGAATTGTTCTCAGAGCAATGCGATGGCGGAAGATCGGCGGGCAAGGCATTGCTTGGTCAGAGCGCCACGACCATGCCGTCGCTCGCCGCCGTGTAGGGCAAATCGTCGATGCGGCCGAGCATGTCGTCGCTCATATGGGTCAGCACCACGCGCCTGGCGTTGATGGCGGGCAAATGCGCTTCCAGCGTCTTCAGGCTGAGATGGTTCTTGACCATCTTGTCGTAGGTATAGGCTTCGGCGATGAAGAGGTCGGCGTCCTGCGCCGCCGGGATCAGCGCGTCGGTCCATTCGGTGTCGGCGCTGTAGCTGATGATGCGGCCTTCCGCCTCGACGCGGTACGCGAGGAACGGCCCGCCGGACTCGCCATGCACGACAGGGTAGGGCGTCACGGTCACCTCGCCGAAGCTGCGCGTTTCGCGCGGCGCCAGCGTAACGACGGATAGATCGAAGCGTTGTTTGGTTTTGGAGGAATGCTCGAACATCACCTCCATCACCGCAGGCAGTTTCGTTTCGATGCCTTCGGGCCCTGCGATCACCAGCGGCCGGGTGCGGCGGGAGAACTGCGCGTCGAGCAGGAAGAACGGCAGGCCGGCAAAATGGTCGCCATGGAAATGCGTGATCAGGATCAGGTCGATCGCGTCGCGGTCGATCTCGAGCCGCTTCATCGCCGGCAGCGATGAGGCACCGCAATCGATCAGGAAATTGCTGCGCGCACCGCTGACGTGGAAACAGGTGTTGAAGCGGCCGCCGGAGCCGAATGCATCGCCGCAGCCGACAAATCGCAATTGCATCGGCTGCGAACTCCCTGAGATCAGCGGCCGCGCGGCGCGCCGAACAGCCGCGACAACAGCCAGATCGGAATCACGATGACGGCGCCGAGCAGGAAGTAGCGCCAGGCCCAGTTGATCGCATCGAAGCCGAAATCCCAGATGCTCTGGAACAGCCTGCGGATGCTGTTGAGGATGTTCCATGGATCGAGGCCGATCGCGGCGAGCACGACACCGACCAGAATCGACAGCAAAATCAACCGGAACGCCACAGAGAGCGGCGATCCGCCGAGAAAGCGGTACAGGCCGTCACTCCGGCCGGCCGGCAAGTCCCGGATGTCGTTTGGCATTGCTGTCTCCAATAGCGTTTTCGCGCGAAGTGGGCACCGGTTCGCGTGAAGAAAACGCGTCAAAACAAAACCTAGACCTCGATTCTGATCCCATCAGAACCGAGGTCTAACGGAATCGCCCGCATTATAGGTCACGGCGGTGCACATGGGAAACCCGCGCGCCGCGATCAATGGCTGCCATGCACGCTTGGGATTTAACTTCCTGTCATGGAGATTAACATCCGTTCAAGCGTCTCCAGCCGGTCGGCTTCGCGCGGCGGCTTGTCCCAGCGCAAGCGGCTGATCCGGGGAAAGCGCATCGCGACGCCGGATTTGTGCCGCGGCGAGCGCTGCAAGCCCTCGAAGGCGACCTCCAGCACCAGCCCCTGATCAGGCTCATGCACGACATGGCGCACCGGGCCGAACTTCTCGGTGGTGTTGCGGCGGACGAAGCGGTCGATCTGCAACAGCTCCTCGTCGGTGAAGCCGAAATAGGACTTGCCGACCGGCACCAGCTCGTCGCCGGCATCACCACGGGTCCAGACCCCGAACGTATAGTCGGAGTAATAGGACGAGCGCTTGCCGTGGCCGCGCTGGGCATACATCAGCACGGCGTCGATGATGTGCGGATCGCGCTTCCACTTCCACCACGGGCCCTTCGGCCGTCCAGGCAGATAGGGCGCGTCGCGCCGCTTCAGCATCACGCCTTCGACCGCGTCGGCATCGTCGCCGGCGCCGGCGCTCTTGGGATCGGCGCGCGCCGCGGCCAGCTCTTCCCAGCTCGCGAACGGGACGGTTGGCGACAGATCGATGCGCGGATCATTCAGCTTGGCGACGAAGCCTTCGAGATGCGCGCGACGTTCGGTGAAGGGCAGCTCGCGCAAATCGCTCTCGTCGTCGCCGAGCAGGTCGTAGGCGCGCAGATGGATCGGAAATTCCTTGATCAGCTTCGGCGAAACGACTTTGCGGTTCAGTCGCTGCTGCAACACGTTGAAGGTCTGCACGCGGCCGTCGCGCAGCACCAGCAACTCGCCGTCGATCGCGCCGGGCAGATGCAGCGACGGCACGAGATCCGGAAAGCTGCCGGTGATGTCCTCGCCGGTGCGCGAATAGAGCCGCGCCTGGACGTGCCCGCGCGCATCGCGGCCAGACACCGCCTGCACCCGGATGCCGTCCCATTTCCATTCCGCGCTGAAATCGGCGGCGTCGAGATTGGCGAAATCGCCATCCTCGATCGCATGCGCCAGCATCACCGGGCGGAACGGCGCCGGGTCGCGGTTGACCGGTTTGTCGCCGCGGCCCTCGAGCCAGGCGAACAGGTCGAGATAGGGCGGCGACAGGCCCGGCCACAGCAACTCGATCTCGTGCGGGTCCTTCGTCCCGAGCGCCGCCGCCGCGGTCTTCGCCAGCCGCGCCGAGATCCCGATCCGCATCGCGCCGGTGACGAGCTTCAAGAGCGCCCAGCGCCCGGTCTCGTCGAGCTCGTCCAGCCAGCGCGCCAGCTGCGCCGGCAGCTCGGCCTTGCCGAGCGTGCGCAGCGTGATGACGACATCAGTCAGCGTCGGGGGAGGCGGGTTGTTGTGGCCCGGCAGCTCCGCCTTCGGCCACATCAGCGCGACCGTCTCCGAGAGGTCGCCGACGTAATCATAGGAGTAGCCGAACAGCACCGGGTCGGCGCGTTCGGTGATCAGGTCGCGGATCAGGCCGGGCTTGGCGTGCTTGAACGACAGCGCGCCGGTCAGCGCCGCCAGCGCGTAGCCGCGGTCGGGGTCCTCGGTCTCGCGGAAATAGGCGACCAGCAGCTTGATCTTGTTGTTGCGGCCGGGCTCGTAGGCGAGGCGGTCGAGCAGCTCGGCAAAACGGTTCATGTTTCCGCCTCGCCGGCGGGCTGGGCCTCGCCGGTCAGTGCGGCCGTCTCGCCTTCATCCTCGTCGCCATAGCCGACCAGGTCGAGCGGCCGCGCGGCAAGGCCCCTGGTCTTGCACCAATGCACCAGCGCATCTTCCTGGCCGTGGGTGACCCAGATCTCGCCGGCGCCAGTGGCGGCGATCGTCGCCGTCAGCCCGTCCCAATCGGCATGATCCGAGATCACCAGCGGCAGCTCGACACCGCCCTGGCGGGCCCGGGCGCGAACGCGCATCCAGCCCGAGGCGAATGCGGTGACTGGATCGGGAAAGCGGCGCGTCCAGACATCGGATGTCGCGCTTGGCGGTGCCAGCGTGATGGTGCCGGCAAGCTCAGCCTTCTTCATGCCGCGCGCGGGCCGGAGCTCGCCGAGCGCAATGCCGCGCTCCTGATAGTAATAGGTGATCTTCTCCATCGCGCCATGCAGATAGATCGGCGCGTCGTAGCCGGCCTCGCGCAGCAGCGCGATCACGCGCTGCGCTTTGCCGAGCGAATAGGCGCCGACCAGATGCGCGCGCTCCGGGAACAGTTTGACCGAGGCCAGCAGCTTGTTTACTTCGCCGGCGGCATCGCCATGGCGGAACACCGGCAATCCAAACGTCGCCTCTGATATGAAGACGTCGCAGGGCACCAGCTCGAACGGCGCGCAGGTCGGGTCGCGCGCATCCTTGTAGTCGCCGGAGGCGACGATGCGGGTGTCCTTGCAGGTGACCGATATCTGGGCGGAGCCCAGCACATGACCGGCGGGATGAAACGTCACCGTGACGTCGCCGAGCCTGATCTCCTCGCCATAGGCGATCGCCTGCACAGAGCCGGCGAAGTTCTCGCCGTAGCGCAGCCGCATCATGTCGAGCGTTTCCTGGGTCGCGAGCACAGCGCCGTGGCCCGCCCGCGCATGGTCGGAATGGCCATGGGTGATCAGTGCCCGCTCGACCGGCCTGACAGGATCGATGTGGAAGCCGCCCGGCTTGCAGCAAAGCCCGGCCGGGACGGGCATCAGGATGTCTTGCGGGCGCATCGCCCCTATATAGGCGCTCGATCCGCGATGTTTAGCCGGATCCGCGGGCTTGACCCGTGCATCCATCTCCGGAAAAAGTCCGTGCTTTGATGGATGGCCGGACCCGGCCGAGATTGGTTCCTTAAAGCGAATGGCCCCCCGCCTGTTTCTGTCCTCCGGCGATCTCGTCGCCGACCGCCGCTACGAGTTCGCGCGCGACCTGCAATTGAAGGGCGATCTGCCGGCTGCCGCCGAGCTGCTCGAACAGGCAATCGAGCTTGTGCCGAAATTCCCGTCGGCCTGGTACACGCTGGGCAAGATCCGCCTGGAGCTCGGTCAGCGCGAGGCCGCGATCGCAGCGTTCCGCGGCGCGCGCGACGCCGATCCCGAAGACCGGCATGGCGCCGGCCTTCACCTGATGCAGCTCGGCGTCGAGGCCGTCAGTTCGATGCCGCCGGGCTATGTGCAGACGCTGTTCGATCAATATGCGCCGCGCTTCGAGGCCGCGCTGGTCGGCGATCTCGGCTATCGCGGCCCGGCGCTGCTGTTCAAGGCGGTGCTGTCGGTGCGTGCGGGCGCAAAGAAACCGGCCTTCTTCAAGCGTGCGATCGATCTCGGCTGCGGCACCGGGCTGGCGGCCGGCGCATTCGCCCGGCATGTCGATCGCTTCATCGGCATCGACCTGTCGCCGCGCATGATCGACAAGGCGCGCGCCACCGGCCTTTATGCCGAGCTCGAGGTCGACGACATGTTGAAGGCCGTTTCGGCCAGGCGCGAGGCCAGCGCCGAATTGATCCTGGCCGCGGATGCAATGGTCTATGTCGCCGATCTCGCGCCGGTGCTCGCCGAGGCCAGCCGTGTGCTGGTGGCGGGCGGCGTGCTCGCCTTCACGGCCGAGACCCATGACGGCGAAGGCGTCATCATCGGCGAGGGACTGCGCTACGCCCACAGTGCAGCTTACGTGCGCGACTCCGTCGCTGCCGCGGGACTGACGCTGGCCCAGCTCGACGATCTCTCGGCGCGCAATGAAGACAATATTCCGGCACCCGGACTCGTCGCCGTCGCCGTGAAGCCGTGACGCACCCTCTCCCCCTGTGGGAGAGGGTCGCTTCGCGCAGCGAAGCTGGGTGAGGGGTCTGCCTCCGCGGATAGAGACCCCTCATCCGGCTCGCATCTTCGATGCGAGCCACCTTCTCCCACAAGGGGAGAAGGGAAAAGTCATTCACGTTACGCACCCAAACTTGAGTCTACACGCTACGCATTTGCCGTGACGCGGCATTGCGCCGCAAAGCTGTGACTTCGCGCTTGCCCGGCGCAAGGCGGAATGCGAGAGCTTTTCGCCTCAGGGAGAGAAATAATGAAAAAGCATACACGGCGCGAGTTCGGCGCCACCGCATTGTCTGTGATCGCCGCGTCCGTGCTGCCCGCGCCTTTCGTCCGGGCCGCCGACAAGAAGTACGATCCGGGTGCGAGCGACACCGAGATCAAGCTCGGCCAGACCGTGCCGCATTCCGGCCCCGGCTCGCTCTATGGTGTGCTCGGCCGCGTCGGCGAAGCCTATTTCCAGATGCTGAACGACAAGGGCGGCATCAACGGCCGCAAGGTGAAATTCCTCACCATGGACGACGCCTACAGCGCGCCGAAATGCGTCGAGGCGACGCGCCGTCTGGTCGAACAGGAGGAGGTGCTGGCGCTCTATGGCTCGCTCGGCACCGCGCCGCAGACCTCCGTGCACAAATATCTCAATTCCAAGGGCGTTCCCCAACTGCTGTTGAACACCGGCGCCTCGAAGTGGAACGATCCGAAGAATTTCAAATGGACCATGGCGGGCCTGCCGCTCTATCCGACCGAGGCACGCGTTCTCGCCAAGCACGTCGTCAGCGTGAAGCCGAACGCCAAGGTCGGCATCCTCTACCAGAACGATGATTTCGGCCGCGACTTCCTCGGGCCGTTCAAGAAGGTGCTGGCCGATGCCGGCGGCAAGGCACAGGTGATCATGGAGCAGACCTACGATCTCACCGATCCGACGGTCGATTCGCAGCTCATCAATCTCTCGAAGTCGGGCGCCGACGTCTTCTACAACATCACCACCGGCAAGGCGACGTCGCAGTCGATCCGCAAGGTGACCGAGCTCGGCTGGAAGCCGCTGCAATTGCTGTCGGCGGGCTCGACCGGTCGCTCGATCCTGAGCGCCGCGGGCCTCGAGAACGCCAAGGACATCGTCGCGATCCGCTATAACAAGGAAGTCGGCGTGCCGCGCTACGAGAAGGATCCGGACGTGATCGCGTTCGAGGAGCTGCGCAAGAAGTACCTGCCGAACATCGACCCCGATAACACCATCGCCTTCGCCGGCTACGGCCAGGCGGCGACGATGGGCGAAATCCTGCGCCGCTGCGGCGACGTCCTGACCCGCGCCAACGTGCTGAAGCACGCCACGACGCTCGCCGGCTTCCACTCGCCCTATTTCCTTGATGGCATCAATTACAGCTACACGCCCGACGACTACACGCCGATGAAGACGCTCTACGTCTCGATCTTCAACGGCAAGGATTGGGACCTCTCCGGCCAGCCGATGACGGAGTAGTTGGGTAAGCTCCGCTCTCTCGTCTCCCTCGCCCCGCTCTCGCGGGGAGAGGGCGGGGTGAGGGGCTTCCCTCCGCGAGGCGGTGCGAGTTGTAAGACCTGTACCCCCTCACCCGGATCGCATCTGGCGATGCGACATAGCCGAAGCTTCGCTTCGGCGTTTCTTTGAACGGCCGCCAAGGGCGGCCTATGCCTCTCGCCGCAGGCGGGGCGAGGTGACATCCAGGCGCTTCGCAGCGCACGGAGCGCGCTGGTAGTCCTGCCACCTGCCGCCATTTCCGCTCCGCCCTCGACGAAGCCGCCTGAACCACCTACCTCTTGGGCGTGTCGACGCTCGATCTCTTTTCCGTTCCGCCGTCGGAAACGGCCGATCTCCTGCCGCGCCGGTTTCGCGACTGGTTCGCCTCACGCGGCTGGTCGCCGCGCGAGCATCAGCTCGCGCTGCTGGCGAAAGCGCGCGAGCAGTGCTCCGCGCTGCTGATCGCGCCCACCGGAGCGGGCAAGACGCTGGCGGGGTTCTTGCCGACACTGGTGGAGTTGAGTGGAGAGGGGCAGGGCAAGAACTCTTACCTCCCCCTGAAAGGGGGAGGTCGGCACGCTCGGGGGCGCACTAGCGCAACCGAGCGCGACGGGTGGGAGTCAGCCGCGGGCACGGAGCGAGCGGCTGACCTCCACCCCAACCCTCCCCCTTTCAGGGGGAGGGAGCCCGACGATCTCGCAAGCGACGAAATTGAATCGAAGACGGTTCGCCCAGCCCTTATCTCCACCGGCCGCGGTGTTCGCCGCAGCGGCGGGCTGCACACGCTTTACATCTCGCCGCTGAAAGCGCTCGCGGTCGATATCGCGCGCAATCTGGAGACGCCGGTCGCCGAGATGGGGCTGCCGATCAGGATCGAGACCCGCACCGGCGACACGCCGGTGTCGCGGCGGCAGCGGCAGCGGCGCTATCCGCCGGACATCCTGCTCACCACGCCGGAGCAGCTGGCGCTGCTGCTGGCATCCGACGACGCGCCGTTCCTGTTCTCTTCGCTGAAGCGCATCGTGCTCGACGAGCTGCATGCGCTCGTCACCTCCAAGCGCGGCGATCTATTGTCGCTCGGACTTGCGCGGCTCTGGACCATCGCGCCACAGATCCGCGCCATCGGCCTCTCGGCGACGGTCGCCGAGCCGGAGCAGCTCGCGCGCTTCCTGGTGCCGCAGCCCGGTGGCCAGAATGCATCCGCCGACGTCGTCACCGCCGGCGGCGCCGCACCGCCGGTGGTCGAGATGCTCGACACCAGGGAGCGGCTGCCGTGGTCCGGCCACAGCGCGCGCCATGCGCTGCCCGAGGTCTACGAACTGATCAAGCGCAACAAGACCACGCTGGTGTTCGTCAACACCCGCAGCCAGGCCGAGATGCTGTTCCAGGATCTCTGGCGCATGAATGACGACGGGCTGGCGATCGCGTTGCATCACGGCTCGCTCGACGTCGCGCAGCGCCGCAAGGTCGAGGACGCGATGGCCGCGGGAAAACTGCGCGGCGTGGTCTGCACCTCCTCGCTCGATCTCGGTGTCGACTGGGGCGATGTCGATCTCGTCATCAATATCGGCGCGCCGAAAGGTTCGTCGCGGCTGATGCAGCGGATCGGCCGCGCCAACCACCGCTTCGACGAGGCCTCGCGCGCCGTGCTGGTGCCGGCCAACCGCTTCGAGGTGCTGGAATGCCGTGTCGCGATCGACGCGATCGCCGAGAATGCGCAGGACACGCCGCCGCTGCGCTCGGGCGCGCTCGACGTGCTGGCCCAGCACGTGCTCGGCTGCGCCTGCGGCAAGCCGTTTCTGTCCGATGAACTCTATGATGAGGTCCGGACCGCAGCGCCCTATGCATCGCTCGCACGCACCGATTTCGACGATGTCGTCGATTTCGTCGCCACCGGCGGCTACGCACTGAAGACCTATGAGCGTTTCGCGCGCATCAAGCAGGACAAGCAGGGCCGCTGGCGCGTCACCAATCCCAAGGTGCGGCAGAGCTATCGTCTCAACGTCGGCACCATTGTCGAGGAGACCATGCTGAAGGTGCGGCTGGTGCGCTCGCGCGCCGGCGGTAGCGGATCGACCGGCGCGATCGCGCGCGGCGGCCGGATGCTCGGCGAGATCGAGGAGGTCTTCATCGAGGGCGTCGTGCCAGGCGACACTTTTGTCTTTGGCGGTGAGGTGGTGCGCTACGAGGCCTTGGTTGAAGACCAGGTCTATGTCTCCCGCACCAATGATAAAGATGCAAAAGTGCCGTCCTATATGGGCGGCAAGTTCCCACTCTCGACCTATCTCGCCGAACGCGTCCGCAAGCTGCTCGACAACAGCCGGGCCTGGAACGCGCTGCCGGACCAGGTGCACGACTGGCTGTCGCTGCAGCGAAAATTCTCGCGTGTGCCGGCGGTGCGCGAGCTATTGGTCGAGACCTTTCCGCGCGGCGGCAGCCATTATCTGGTCTGCTATCCCTTCGAGGGCCGGCTCGCGCATCAGACGCTCGGCATGCTGCTGACCCGCCGGCTGGAGCGCGCCCGCGCCCGTCCGCTCGGCTTCGTCGCCAACGAGTATGCGCTTGCGGTCTGGGGCGTCGGCGATCTCTCCTTCATGATCCGGCACGGCAAGCTCGATCTCAACGCGCTGTTCGATCCCGACATGCTCGGCGATGACCTCGAAGCGTGGCTTGCGGAATCCGCGCTGATGAAGCGGACCTTCCGCAACTGCGCCATCATCTCCGGGCTGATCGCGCGCCGCTTCACCGACGAGGAGAAGTCGCGCCGCCAGGTGCTGTTCTCGACCGACCTGATCTATGACGTTTTGCGAAAACATCAGGCCGATCACGTGCTGCTGCGTGCCGCGCGCGGCGATGCCGCCACGGGGCTGCTCGATCTTCGCCGCCTCAGCGACATGCTTTCGCGCATCCACGGCCGAATCACCCACAAGGATCTCGACCACGTTTCTCCGCTTGCCGTCCCCGCGCTGCTGGAAATCGGCCGCGAGTCAGTTTATGGCGAAGCATCCGACGAGCTTCTGGCCGAGGCGGCCGAGGAACTCGTGCGGGAGGCGACGACGTAACGCTGGTACTCTGGGGAACAGGACGTGACGGCAAGCGCGCTAGCTTTGCGAGACGGTGACGACATGCGCGTTTCGAGGGTCACGGTGGCAGATGTCGGCTTCGTGGCGGATTTCTCCGGCGCGCTGTTCTGGGAAGCGCAGCGCCTGCTCGTGGTCTCCGACCTGCATCTGGAAAAAGGCTCGAGCTTCGCCAGCCGCGGCGTGCTGCTGCCGCCCTACGACACGGTCGCGACACTGAGCCGGCTCGCCGCTGTCATCGCGCGGCACGATCCGCGGCAGGTGATCGCGCTCGGCGACAGCTTTCACGATCGCGATGCGCATGAACGCCTGTCCAATCCGGACCGCGAGGCGCTCGCGGCGTTGCAGCTGCGGCGCAACTGGATCTGGATCTCGGGCAATCACGATCCGGCGCTGCCGTCCGATCTCGGCGGCGTGGTCGCGACCGAAGTCGCGATCGGTCCGATCGTGTTCCGCCATGAGCCGACCGGCGCCGCCGGCGAGATCGCCGGACACCTGCACCCCAAGGCGCGGGTGCCGACCCGCGGCCGCTCGATCGAGCGCCGCTGCTTCGCCTGTGACGGCGAGCGCGCGGTGATGCCGGCGTTCGGCGCCTACACCGGCGGCCTGAGCATCCGCGATGGCGCGTTCACACGGATCTTCGGATCGCCCGGCTTCATGGCCCATGTGCTCGGCGACAACCGCGTCCACGCGTTCGTCGCGTCGCGGTGTTATTGAGGATCGCGGGCGCCTGCCACAGACTCAGTGTCGTCCCGGGCAAGCGAAGCGCGACCCGGGACCCATAACCACCGCTCTTCGAGATTGCGCAAAGCTGTGGCCCAGCGGGCATCACTACTGCATGCGGTGGTTATGGGTCCCTGCTTTCGTGTTTCGCAGGGACGACAGCAGAGATTGTTGCGCGACCTCGACCTAAGCCGCCTTCGCCTGCACGCTTTCGCAATACTCCGCGAGCCTGTCCGCCAGCCGGAGTGTCGCCGGGCTGGCTTCGGGGGCGGCGACGAGGGCGACCTCGGTGCGGTCGATCGGCGCAAAGCCGTCCTTTGCGGTCAGCACGCGATGCTCCGCCTGGATCGACATTTCCGACAGGATGCTGAGCCCGAGGCCCGCGGCGACCGCGGCCTGGATGCCGGCGAGGCTGGAGGAGGTGTAGGCCATATGCCAGTTGCGGCCGGCGCTCTCCAGCGCATGGATGGCGCGGGCGCGGTAGAGACAGCCCGAGGCGAAACCGATCAGCGGAACCGAGCCGGCCGTCGTATCGCGCGGGTGGCCCTTGCTGGTGACCCAGTGCACGCGTTCAGGCCAGACCGCGATGCCGCCCTTCTCATTGGCGGCGCGCTTGATCAGCGCCAGATCGAGATCGCCGCGTTCGAGATCGCGGTACAGGAACAAGCTCTGCCCGGAGCGCACGTCGAGCCGCAGATTCGGATGGCTGCGCGCGAAGGTGGCGAGCAGCTTTGTCAGCCGGTAGGCGGCAAAATCCTCGGTGATGCCAATCCGGATCGCGCCTTCGCTGCCGGGCCGCGAGAGCACGTCGCGGGCCTCTTCGGCGAGCGACAATAGCCGCCGCGCATAGGTCAACAGCCGCTCGCCGGCTTCCGTCGGGGTGACGTCCTTGCCGCTGCGGATCAGCAGCGGCTGGCCGACATCCTCCTCCAGGCGCTTGATCTGCTGGCTCACCGTCGACTGCGTGCGGTGGACGCGCTCTCCGGCGCGGGTGAAGCCGCCGGCATCGACCACCGAGACGAAACTGCGCAACAGCTCCAGGTCGAGCATCGCAGCCTCCATTTATAAATCCACTGCACGCCAGTCTATCATTTAATTTCCAAATATCAAGGCGCGGGCCTAGATCATGGCCGAAGGAGAATTCGCCCATGTCCGCCGCTACCTCGATGGCCGCCTCCCGCGCCCGCTTCAACACCCTGCCGCTGCTGATTGCCCTGTTCTGCCTGCTCTGGAGCTACGCGTTCGTGGCCGGCAAAATCGGCGTCACCGACTGCCCGCCGCTGATCCTGCTCGCCGCGCGGTTTTCGCTCGCCGGGGTCTTGATCCTCGCCATCTCCTGGCTGCGCAGCGACCAATGGGATCTCACCTGGCGCGATGCGGCGGTGTTCGCCGTGCTCGGCGTCGCCAACAACGCGCTCTATCTCGGCCTCGGCTATACCGGCCTGAAGACGGTCTCCGCCGGACTTGGCGCGCTGATCGTCTCGGCCAATCCGGTGTTCACCGCCATGCTGGCAGCGCTGTTCCTCGGTGAGAGCATGACCTCGCGCAAGGTGATTGGTCTCGTGCTCGGCATCGTCGGCGTCGCCTTCATCGTCTGGCATCGCATATCGGTCGGATCGGACAGCCCGCATGGCATCTTGTTCACGCTGGCCTCGCTCGCCTCGATCGTCGCCGGCACCGTGCTGTTCAAGCTGCTGGCACCGAAGGGCAGCCTGTGGATCGGCAACGGCATCCAGAACATGGCCGGCGGTCTTGCGGTGATGCCGTTCGCCTTCACACTCTCCAGTGTCAGCGACATCGTGCCCAGCATGCGGCTTGCCGGCGCCTTCGCCTTCCTCGTGCTCGGCGGCTCGATCCTCGCCTATCTGCTCTGGTTTCATCTCCTGAAAGTGTGTGGTGCGACCGCCGCAAGCGCCTATCACTTCCTGATGCCGCCGCTCGGCATGCTGTTCGCCTATTTCGTGCTCGGCGAGCATGTCGAATTTCGCGACCTGCTCGGGATCGTTCCGGTGGCGCTCGGCATTTACCTGGTGACCCGCCCCGCAGCCGCCGCGGCCAACAGGAGTATGACGTGAGCATCACCATCACGCTGATCGGAGGCCCCACCGCCCTGATCGAGATCGACGGGTTCCGCCTGCTCACCGATCCGACCTTCGATGCGCCCGGCGAGTATCAATTGCCGCATGTGAAACTGGAGAAGCTGACGGGTCCCGCGCTCGGCGTGTGCGATGTCGGCGCGATCGATGCGGTGCTGCTGAGCCACGACCAGCATTCCGACAATCTCGACCATTCCGGCCGGGATTTCCTTAAAGGCGTGAAGCGCGTGCTGACGACGGAGGCCGGCGCCAGGCGGCTTGGCGGCAACGCCGAGGGCTTTGCGCCCTGGGCCTCGACCGAGTTGCAGAAGGGCGGCCGGACCCTCACCATCACCGCGACGCCGGCGCGGCACGGACCGGCCGGGATCGAGCCATTGTCCGGCGACGTCATCGGCTTCGTTGTGCAGCCGGCAAAACCGGGCCGTCCGGTCTATGTCAGCGGCGACACCACCTGGTTCGACGGCGTCGCCGAGGTCGCGCGGCGCTTCGACTGCGGCGTGGTGCTGCCGTTCGCAGGCGCGGCGCAAACCCGCGGCCCCTTCCATCTCACCATGGACACCAATGACGCGATCGAAACCGCGCACGCCTTTGCGGACGCGGTGATCGTGCCGGTTCATACCGACGGCTGGGCGCATTTCCGGCAGAGCGCGAACGACCTGCGCGCGAGCTTCGATACGCTCGGCTTCGGCCGCCGTCTGCGCATCCTCGAGCCCGGCATCGCCACGGTCATCGAGCCGTAGGTTTCGTCCCAGGAACCTTGCCGGTATCCGGCTCGTTGTCAGACGGCTGGAACCGGACATGACGCGGCAAGGGACGATCCCACCACACGACAAACATGACGATGCGCCGGCGGCGAAGCCTCGGCGCCAGCCGTTCAGTTTCAGCCGCGTCCTGAAGACGCTCGGACCCGGGCTGATCACCGGCGCTTCCGACGACGACCCTTCGGGGATCGGCACCTACAGCCAGGCCGGCGCGCAACTCGGCTACGGCATTGGCTGGACCATGCTGCTGACGTTTCCGCTGATGAGCGCGATCCAGGAGATTTCGGCGCGGGTCGGCCGCGTCACCGGGCATGGCATCGCGGGCAATGTATGCCGGCATTATCCAGGCTGGCTGCTCGCCGTCGCGGTGACGCTGCTGTCGATTGCCAACACCATCAACATCGCGGCCGACCTCTCGGCCATGGCCGATGCGGCAAAGCTCCTGATCGGCGGTCCGGCCATTCTCTATGTGGTGCTGTTCGGCGTCACCTCGGTGGCCGCGCAGATCTTCATGAACTACCGGCGCTACGTCACGATCCTGAAATGGCTGACGCTCAGCCTGTTCGCCTATGTCGCGGCGCTCGCCTTTGCCAAGGTGTCGTGGATGGAGGCCCTGGCCGGCGTGCTGCTGCCGCGCATCAGCTGGAGCGCCGACTATTTCACGACCATCGTTGCGATCCTCGGCACCACGATCTCGCCCTATCTGTTCTTCTGGCAGGCCTCGCAGGAGGCGGAGGAGCAGCGGGTCGACGTCACCAAGCATCCGCTGATCGAACGGCATTACGGCGCCCAGCACGAATTCTCGCGCATCCGCGCCGATACCATCACCGGCATGGCGTTTTCGAACCTGATCGCATTGTCGATCATCGTCACCGCCGCCGCATCGCTGCACGCCACCGGCAAGACCGACATCCAGACCTCGGCGCAGGCCGCCGAGGCGCTGCGCCCGATCGCCGGGCCGTTTGCCGAGGTGATCTTCGCGCTCGGCATCGTCGGCACCGGCCTTCTGGCGATTCCGGTGCTCGCGGGTGCGACGGCTTATGCCGTCGGCGAGGGCCGGCGATGGCGGGTTGGGCTGACGCGCAGGCCGAAGGAGGCGATCGCGTTCTATTCGGTGCTGGCGCTGTCGGGCGGCATCGGCATCGCGCTCAACTTCACGCCGATCGATCCGATCGCGGCGTTGTACTGGAGCGCGGTCGTCAACGGCGTGCTCGCGGTGCCCGTGATGGTGCTGCTGATGTTCATGGCCCGCCGCCGGGACGTCATGGACCGCTTTGTGGTCGGCGGCTGGCTGTACTGGCTCGGCTGGCTCTCGACCGGCGCGATGGCGCTCAGCGTGATCGCGATGGGGATCGGCTTCCTGCTGTAGCTTGTTCGAACTCCTCAACCCTTGCCGAACAGCGAGCTATCGATCTTGGTCGTCGATTTGACCTTTCGCAGGATGATCGTCGTGCGATAGCTCGCGATATCGCTGTCCGGATGCATGAGGCGGTCGAGGATGAAGGATTGATAGCGCGCGAGGTCCGAGGACACGATCCGTAGCGAGTAATCCCAATCGCCGGCAATCATGCAACATTCGACGACCTCCGGAAGGTCGATCACCTTCCGCTCGAAGCGCGTGAAGGATTCCCTGTTCTGTTGCTTGAGACGGACCTCGACGATCACGTCGAATCCGAGTCCAACCCGCGTCGGGTCCACCAGCGCCACATAGGAATTGATGACGCCGGCCTCTTCGAGCGTGCGAACGCGTCGCATGCAGGGGGCGGACGAGAGGCCGATCCGCTCGGCCAGCCCGAGATTCGTGATGCGCCCCTCGACCTGCAGCACGTCAAGGATTTTTCGGTCGATCTCGTCAATCACGATCGCGGTTCCCATTTCTTTCGCATTCTCCATCTTTTGCGCAATTGTTTGCAGAAGAAGGGCTGAAATGCATCTCAAATCGCAATGTCATTGCCCTCGCGCGCGCATAAGATGCGGTGCGAGGGTTCTTTGATCGCTGCAACCGAGCAACAAGGAGCGGGCATGGCCGGAAATGACGACAAATCCTTTTGGGATCGCGCGCGGCGGCACCTCATTCGCTATGGCGGGACGTTCGCTCCCGTCATCATCGAGCGCGCCTCCGGGTGCTTCGTCTATGACGCCGACGGCCGGGCCATCCTGGATTTCACGTCCGGGCAGATGAGCGCCGTGCTCGGTCACGGTCACCCGGAGATCGTCCAGACCATCAGCGAGCATGCCGAACGGCTCGACCATCTGTTCAGCGGCATGCTGACGCGCCCGGTCGTCGCGCTGGCCGAACAGCTCGCGGGCCTGCTGCCGCCGGGGCTTGATCGCGTCATGCTGCTCAGCACCGGCGGCGAGTCGAATGAAGCTGCGATCAAGATGGCCAAGCTCGCCACCGGCGGCTTCGAGACCGTCGCGTTCGCGCAGTCCTGGCACGGCATGACGTCTGGCGCGGCCGGAACGACCTATTCAGCCGGCCGCAAGGGCTATGGTCCCGCGCCGGTCGGCTCGCTCGCGATCCCGACGCCGAACCCCTATCGCCCGCGCTTCGGCAACGCGGCCGACTGGCGGGCCGAGCTGGCCTACGCCATCGATCTGATCGATCGCCAATCGACCGGCTCGCTCGCCTGCATGATCGCCGAGCCCATCCTCAGCTCCGGCGGGCTGATCGACCTGCCTGAAGGCTACCTTGCCGAGTTGAAGGAGCTGTGCCGGGCACGCGGCATGCTGCTGATCATCGACGAGGCGCAGACCGGCCTCGGCAGAACCGGCGCCATGTTCGCTTTCGAGCGCGACGGCGTCGTGCCTGATATCCTGACCTTGTCGAAGACGCTCGGTGCCGGGCTGCCTCTGGCTGCGGTCATCACCACCGCCGAGATCGAAGAGCGGTGTCACGAACGCGGTTTCCTGTTCTACACGACGCATGTGTCGGACCCGATGCCGGCCGCGGTCGGGCTGAAGGTCATCGAGATCATCCTTCGCGACAGATTGGTCGAGCGCGCCAGGATAGCGGGCGCGCGGCTGAGGGACGGGCTCCTCGCACTTCAGAACCGGCTCGAATGCATCGGTGACGTGCGCGGCAGGGGGCTGATGCAGGGCATCGAGATCGTGCGCGACCGTTACAGCAAGGAGCCTGACGAAGCGCTCGGAACGCGTGTCTCCCAGCGCTGCATGCAGCTTGGACTGAGCACCAACATCGTTCAGTTGCCCGGCATGGGCAGCGTATTCCGCATCGCCCCGCCGCTGACGATCAGCGACGACGAGATCGATCTTGGCCTCTCGATCCTCAGCAACGCGTTCGAAAGCGCATTGCAAAGCAGGGCTGGCTAGATCAATCCTTGCGGAACACGATCGAGGCCATCCAGCCGGTCATCAGCGCCATGAACGCGGTGATCAGGCCGTAGACAAGGCCGTTATGCCGCGCGGTGGTGGCGACGAATTGCTCGAAGCCGACCTTGACGATCTCGAACGCGGTCTCGGCCTTGGTCACCAGCGCGCCGTCGGAAAACAGCTTGATCTCGACATTATAGGTACCGATCGGCACCTCCGCCGGCAGCGGAATGCCGGTGCGGAACAGGGTCGGGGTCAGGAAGGTCACCGCCGAGGCCGCCTCACGGTACAGCCCGTGCTCGGAGCGCAGCCGCACGAAGGCGCTGCGGAACGGGTCGTTCGGCACCACGTCGGCATAGTCGGGCCCGACCCGCTGCATCAGCAGCACGTTGTTGAGCCCGAGCTGCTGCCGCCGCTGCACCTCGGGCGAGGCGATCTGGTCGAACGGGCGATTCGAGAACAGCGCGAGATAGCCCGGCACCTGCAGGAACTGGCGCGAGTCGGTGTTGATCCAGATGCCGAATTTGCGCTCCTTGCGCCGCGTGACCATGTCGGCGCGCGGGCCGGACACCGTGACGACGAGATCGTAATTGTTGCGATTGGCCGGCGCCTTGTCGTCCTTCTCGACCGAGCCGAACAGCACGAGCTCGCCGCCGGAATAGTTCGGCGTCACCGTGACGCGGTGGTTGGAGACCGACACGATCAGCCGCTCGGCATGAGCGGGCGCGGCCGCCAGGCTGGCGGCGGCGAGACCGATGATCGCGAGCGCCGCGCGCAGCCTCATGGCGGGGCTCCGCCGGTTTCGCGGATGCTGTAGAGGTCCTGCGGCCGGATCACCAGCTCCACCGCAAAGCGGATGCCGACCGCGAGCACCAGCAGGCCGAGCAGCAGGCGCAGATGCTCGCCGCGGATCTTCTGCCCGGCGCGGGCGCCGAACTGCGCGCCGGTGACGCCGCCGACCATCAGGATCAGCGCCAGCACGGCGTCGACCAGATGGTTGGTCACAGCGTGCAGCATGGTCGCGAACACCATGGTGACGAGGGTGAGCACCATCGAGGTGCCAATCACGGTCGAGGTCGGCACCCGCAGCACATAGATCATCAGCGGCACCAGGATGAAGCCGCCGCCGATCCCCATCACCGCGCCGATGAAGCCGATCGCGAGTCCGACCACGACCACTGGGATGACGGAGAGATAGATCTTGGAGCGCTTGAAGCGGACTTTCAGCGGCAGGCCGTGGATCCAGCCATGGCTGCCGGGCTTGCGCAGCGCGATCGGACCGCCGCGGCGGACGCGCAGCATGGCGCGCAAACCTTCCCAGAACATCAGCCCGCCGACCGTCGTCAGCAGGATGACGTAGGACAGCGCGATCATCAGGTCGAGCTGGCCGAGCGAGCGCAGGAAGGTGAAGGTCCACACCCCGAACGTGGTGCCGAGCGTGCCTCCGACCAGCAGCACCGCCGCCAGCAGCGGATCGATCGCGCGTCTGCGCCAATAGGAAATGGCGCCGGAGAACGAGGAGGCCGCGATGTGGCTGGCGACGGAGGCGACCGCGACCGCGGGCGCGATGCCGACGAAGATCAGCAGCGGCGTCATCAGGAAGCCGCCGCCGATGCCGAACATGCCGGAGACGAATCCAACCGCCGCGCCCATCGCCAGGATGAGGAAGACATTGACCGGAATGTCGGCGATCGGGAGATAGAGCTGCACGCGCGTCGCTTCTTGTCGGTTCGCCGCGAACTCGGCACAAGGCCGCATCACGGCGTGATGTCGTTCTGGTCGGGCATTCTCCGGCTGAACGAATCCGGTCGGCGCGCAAGACGCAGGCGAACGCGGGTCGATTGCCGCGTTCTTGCATAACCGAATTCGGCGGGGGGAGGGACTAAAGAATCCGCTCCCGGGGGCATTTTTCGCCGCACTCGGCCGCCGTCTGCGGACGTGGTTGATAATTCAGATTAATGGCGCCGGTGGCGCCTCACGGCCGATCGACAGGCTTGGTGATCAGGTTCAGCGCGAGCGCTTCTTTCGGGTTTAGCCAGCGGATATCGGAGGTTTGCGACATCGCCTCGACGATCCCGGAGGAGACGCCCATCTTGGTCATGTAGCCCAGCACCATGCCCTGGATGCGTTGTGCCTCGGCGAGGGGATCGCTGACCGGCGTGCTCGTCGTGAAGCGATGCACGCCGAGCCGCGAGCTTGCGATGCCATAGCGGGTCTGGCCGCCGGCATAGACCAGGACGCAAGCGCTGGCGCAGGACGCGGGGCGGAGCTTGCCCGAGGCATCTGATGTGGCGACCGCGGTGACCAGCCCGCGCGTGCGGACGACCTCGCCCATGATGGCGGCCTGGTTCAGCGCGCCGCCCGGCGACGACAACAGCACGACGTCGCCCGGTGCGAGGCGCGCCTCGCTGAGCCGGTCGCGGAACCAGCTCGCGCTGGCCGAGCCGATCTTGCCGCTGATCGCAAGCGCCCGCCGGCCGCGGCCCGATCCGTCGATGTCGACATCGGGAATCACCGCCGACGTCATGCTGGCCGCGATGTAGGTCTCGCGCCAGAAGTCCCAGGCGCCCGGCGTCGACAGGTCACGGTAAGCCTGGATGGCGACGCTCGACAGCAGCAGCACGAAGATGATGATGGACCAGAGCGAGAACCGGAAGGCGCGGGGCGGCGATGCCGCGTTCCGTTGCGGCGTCGGCGGAGGCGAGGCCGAGGGGCGCGGGGCGAATGGAGACGGCGCCTGCCGCGGCGGCGCAACGCGGGGACCGGTCGGCGACGAACGGTGGCCCGTTCCATCATCCTGGCGATCGTCGACAGACAAGCCTGACCCTCCGGAACGCGTGCGCCGACGGCGCGGAACTGCGCGCCTGTCTACACGGCGGAAGGCCGGAGGTATAGGACAGCGGCGCCGTCAAGGCGCCGCAGCCGTCTCGAACCTAGTGAGCTGGAGCGGCGAGCGCCGCGGTCCGCTTCGAGGGTTGCTTGACCGGCTTCGCCGCTGCGGGCTGCGCGGCCGCGCCGTCCCAGCCGCCGGCGGGCGCCGGGACGTTGACCGCATCGCTCGGCTGCGGCTCGGCGGTGAAAGTCTGGATCGCCAGCTTCGCTGCGGCCAGCGACTGCGGGTCGAGCCGCTTGGCAATATCGTCGCGCTTGTGGCCGGCGTCGGCGTCGCCCTGCGCGGCCGCGAGGCTGAACCACTTGAACGACTCAGCGAGGTTCTGTTCGACACCGATGCCGCGGGCATAGAGGATGCCGAGATTGACCTGGCTGTCGGCAACGCCGCGATCGGCCGCCTTGCGGAACCACTGCGCGGCGCTCTTGTAGTCGGCGCCCTTGCCGCCGCCATCGGCGTCGAGCACGGCGAGATTGTGCATCGCCTTGGCGTTGCCGCGCTCGGCGGCCTGCACGTAATAGCGTCGCGCCACATCGAAGTCGCGCTTCACGCTGAGGCCCTTCTCGTAGAAGGTGCCGAGCCGGAACATCGCGGGCACCACGCCGGCCTGCGCCGCGCGGGCATACCATTTGGCGGCTTCGTCGACATTGGCGGTCACGCCCTTGCCCTCGGCAAAGCGGACGCCGACCTCATAGGCCGCGGCCGCATCGCCCTTGATCGCGGCGCTGCGCAGCGCCGGACCACCGATCGCATCGGGCAGCTTCTCGCCCGCGGGGATCTGGACCATGGCGAGCTTGCCGCCGAGCGGCGGTGCGGTCGGAATCGTGCCGGTGACGTCGTTGGCAGCGGCCGTTGGTACCGCGGTCGGCTCAGGCGCGGCGGCCGGTGCGGGCGCGATTGCCGGCGGGAACGTCACCTGCGCGCTGTCGAGCGTGTTCGGCGCCGGAGTATTGTTGGACTGGCGGCCGAGCGGGGTCGGCGAGGTCATCGATGGCCCGGGCACTGACGACCCGGGCAGGCCGGACGGCGCAGCCGGGGCGGGGGCTGCGGAATTCTCGGCAGGCGGCTGCATGGTCGGCGTGGCCGGCTCGCTGTGCTCGATCGCCGGCACCTGCGGCGCGGGGCTGGTGTCGAGCAGGTTCATCGCCATCTTGGCGGTCGAGAGCAGGATCACGACCACGCTCGCGCCGACCAGCAGCGAACGGATCTTGGAGGTGATGGTCGAGGGCGGCGCCTCCGGCGCGCCAGTCGCCGTCGCGCCGGCCGCGGCCGTGCCGGCCTTGGCGGCAGCCGCCTTCGCGGCCTTGTCGGCCTTCTCCTTGGCCTTGGCTGCAGCCTTGCTCGCGGCGCGCGCCGCCTTCTCGTTGACGGGTTGCGCGGCAGCGGCCTGCGCGGCGCGGCGTGCGGCGGCGATGAAGCTCGATGTCGAGACCGGCTCCTTCTTGCCGGCGGGAAGATCAGAGATCGCGCGCTCGGAATCCGCGATCCGCTCCGACGGCGAAGCGACGCGGCCGGAGGGGCGTGTGCCCGGTTCGAGCGGATGATCCGGTGGCAGGTCCGGCGCGATCGCGGCGCGTGCGGACGCCGCATGCGGCTCGAGGATCTCGCTGATCGCGCGCGGCGGCAGCGGCGGCGGCGCGCTCTCGACCGGCTGCGCGGCATGGAATTCGCGCGGCGCGGACATGAAGTGCTCCTGCGCCAGCGCAGGATTGGGCAATTCGGGCCTGTACGATTCAGGCTTGTACGCTTCAGGTTTGGGCTGCGCGATCGGCTGCGACATCGCCGCGCGCGGCATCTCCATCCGCGGAGCTTCCATCCGCGACTCGGCCGGCGCGGGAGCAGGCGGCGCGGTGCGCACCGTACGCAGATCGTTCTCGATCATCGCGAGACGATCGACGACATGGCCGAGCGTGTTGTGAACGGTCTCCAGCGAATCCTGAGTGCGGCGGTCGGTCTCCGACTGGCTGAAGCGGATGTCGGACAGCTCGCGCTTCACCATGTCGACGATGCCGCTGTCCATCATCGGCTGCGGCGAGGAGGTGCTGACGTTGCGGGCGGCGTCGGCGAGCGAGGCGATGTGGGCGTGCTGCGCCTCGAGGTGCCGCATGATGTCATGCAGCGCTTCCTCGACCCGGCCGAGATTGCCGGAGCGCTGGTCGGCGGACTCCAGGCGCTCGAGCAGATACGAGACGCGCTGCTCGAGATGGGTGAATGCCGACGAACTGTCGTTGCCGACCTGCAGGCGGTCGATCCGCTCCGACAGCGAGCGCAGGGCGCCTTCGATGGCATCGGTGTTGTCATAGCCGGCCGGCCGCTCGCGGGTCTCCAGCGTCGAGGCCAATGCGGCAATGCGTTGCTCGATCCCGGCGAAGGCATCGCCATGGCTCTCGGCGCGCGACATCTGCGACAGCTGGTCGACCTTCGCGGCCAACGCATGCACGTCCCCGGAGAGCTGCAGCAGCGCGTCGTTGGAGGCGACGTTGGAGACGATGGCGCGCAGCGCGGCGATCGCGCTCTCGAGCTGATGCACCGTCGACGGATCGTCGTTGGCGCGCAGGATCATGTCGAGCTTGGCGCCGAGATTGCGGATCGCCTCGTCGTAGCCGGTGAGCTGCTCGGCGGGCGTCAGCGTGCGCAGCGCCTCGCGGATTTCCGACAGCGCGCGTTCGATGCCGGCGATCGCCTGGCCCTGGCCGTTGCGGCCCTCCTGGCGGAGCTCGTCGATCCGGTGATGCAGCGAGCGGATCTCGTTCTCGATCGACTCGATCGCCCGGCGCGGCATCGCCTCGGTGATCGCCTGGCGGATCTCCGCAAGCTCGCCGCGGAAGGCCGCGATCGACTGTTCAATATGGTCGGGCCGCTGCAGCGCCTCGATCTGGCTCGTGATCTTGAGCAGCTGACGCTCGAGCGAGGAGAAGTCGGGCCCGGCAGGCGGCGGTGGCGCATAGGCGGCCATCGGCGGCGTCGATTGCGGCATCGGCGGCGTGCCGCGCGGCGGCATCTGCCGTTGTGCCGATACGTCGAGCTCGTTCTGGCGCGCGGCGATCTCCGCGATCGCGAAATCGAACGAGGCCGGGCTCAGTGGCGGCGAGGGGCGATAGACCTGGGCTGCGGCGCGCTCGACCGCCTCCGCCTGGCGCAGCCTCTCCTCCAGTTGCCGGTCATGCATCTGCGGCTCGCGCTGCATCTGCGACTCACGCATCGGCTGTGGCTGCGGCTCGCGCGCCGGCTGCGGCCGCGAAATTTGCGACAGCCGGGCATCGAGGCGCGAAATCGCGTCGTTCAGCTGCCGCGCGACGGCGGGCTGGCCGCGCGGCACTTCGGCGCGCACCGCTTCGGCGCGCGTCAGAGGCTTTGCAATCTGTTCGATCTGGCGGGTGATGGCGTCGAGCCGCTGGTGGATATCGGCGACCTCGCGGCTTTCCCGGCTCGGCATCGGCTGCCGTTGCTCCATGCGCCAATCCGGCGGGCTCGGTTCACCGACGGTGGAGTTGAGCCAGTCGTTCAGCGACATCCCGGCGCGGCGCGCAGCCGCCTCGGCCCTGTCGCGGACGGAGGGATCGATGCCGTCAACACTCCACGATACGCGCGAATTCATGATTCCGTCCGGTCCCGACTCCGGCGCTACACCCTGCGCCCGCAGCCTCCCCGCGCATTCCCGTTAAGAGACAATCGAATTCTGCGCCGGGCGTCTGCCTCAGCTGCTGACTTTTTCCCGTCACGGTAAATAACGGGTTAAGGAATGCGGCCGACGGGCGCTAAAGTTAGGGAATCCGGGAACCTGTTGCGCCGGATCAGGACAGCGACTTGCGTCGCCGCCAAGCTTCTCCTTCCCCCTGAAAGGGGGAAGGTCGGGATGGGGGTCAGCCGCACACACTGCTGCGTGTGGAGAGCGATGATCCCCACCCGCTTTGTTCTTCGAGCAAAGCAACCTCCCCTTTTCAAGGGGAGGTTGGAGATTTGTTTCTAGCTGTTGCTTTCGCGCTTGCCGTCGTCGAGCGGCAGCACATTGCTGCGGCCGGACATGGCCGAGAGCGCGTCGAGCGCCTCCTCGCACCATTCCACCACCATGCGCTCATGGCGCATGCCGAGGCGCAGACTGAGCATCTTGCCGACATCGGCCGGCGGCGCGGTGCCGTCGGGGAAGCGCTTGTTGAGCAGGCGCTCATAGCGCTCATAGCGGTCGCGGTGATGCTCCAGCCGCGCCATCAGGTCGTTGCGCAGCGGCTCGATATCGACGCAGTCGAGCGCATAGAGCCGGACCAGAAGGTCATCCTTGATCGAGGGCGGCACGCTCGGGCGCGCTGCCCAGTGCTTCAGCGCCGCGCGGCCTTCGGCGGTCAGGGTATAGACCAGCTTGTTGGGCTTGCCGGACTGCACCACCTCGCGGCCCTGGACGTGCCCCTTGTCGCGCAGCCGCGAGAGCTCCCGGTAGATCTGCTGATGGTCGGCCTTCCAGAAGAAGCCGATCGACGCATCGAACGTCTTGGCGAGCTCATAGCCCGTCATCGGACGTTCCGTGAGGCAGGCAAGGATTGCGTCACCGAGTGCCAACGCCCACCTCCATCTCAGTTCCCCAAAAGGCCATTCTGAAGTTCGCTTGACTTTATGCGTTAGTGTGCATATGCGTCAATATGCATATGGTGATCGGCGTGCCGCCCTGTCGCGCGCGCCGATGTCCAGGCTTCTTAACCCCGCCGCAGGAGACGTCCGAATGAGCAAGCCGGGCCTCGACAAGTGGTACGCCTACATGAAGTCCCACGACACCGCCGCTCTGTGGGACCTGCTGCATCCCGACGCGGTGTTCGAAAGTCCGGTCGTGCACACGCCGCAGCGTGGCCGCGACATCACCTTCAAATATCTCACCAGCGCCGCCAAGGTGCTCGGCGGCCCGACCTTCAAGTATCTCGGCGAGTGGCGCAATGACACCGGCGCGGTGCTCGAATTCGAGAACGAGATCGACGGCATCAAGCTCAACGGCGTCGACATCATCACGTTCGATGGTGACGGCCGGATCACGCATTTCAAGGTGATGGTGCGTCCGCTCAAGGCGATCAACCTGCTGCATCGGATGATGGGCGAGGAGTTGATGAAGCAAAGCGGCGCAACGTCGCAATCACAGTCGCGATAGCATCTGCCGCGGACCTCCGGAACCGGATAAGGTCCGCTCCAACAACCCAAGGACACGCTGCGCAGCGTCCGTCGCATATGCGGTCACGTGCCAGCCGGGAGACCAGCATGCCAACCTACAAAGCCCCCGTCGAAGACGTCAGCTTCCTGCTCAACGACGTTTTCCAGATCGACCGCTACGGCAATCTTCCCGGCTTCACCGATGCCTCGGCCGATGTACGCGAGGCGATCCTCGGCGAGGCCGCCAAGCTCAGCGAAGAGGTGCTGCAGCCGCTCAATCGCACAGGCGATCTCGAAGGCTGCAAGCGCAATGACGACGGCAGCGTCGCCACGCCGAAGGGCTTCAAGGACGCCTTCAAGCAGGTCGCCGAAGGCGGCTGGCTCGGCCTCTCGGCGCCGACGGAATTCGGCGGCCAGGGCCTGCCGGTGACGCTCTCGCAGGCGGTCAACGAATTCCAGATCTCCGCCAACATGGCGTTCTCGATGTATGGCGGGCTGACCATGGGCGCGACCGCGGCGCTCCTGGTGCACGGCACCCCCGAGCAGAAGCAGACCTATGTGCCGAAGATGGTCGCCGGCCAGTGGACCGGCACCATGAACCTGACCGAGCCGCAGTGCGGCACCGATCTCGGCCTGCTCCGCACCAAGGCGGTGCGCCAGGCCGACGGCAGCTTCAAGATCACGGGCACCAAGATATTCATCTCCGCCGGCGAGCACGACCTCACTGAGAACATCATCCATCTGGTGCTGGCGCGCATCGAAGGCGCGCCGGCCGGCATCAAGGGCGTCTCGCTGTTCGTGGTGCCGAAGGTGCTGGTCAATGCCGACGGCTCGCTCGGGCAGCGCAACGGCGTCAGCTGCGGCTCGATCGAGCACAAGATGGGCATCCACGGCAATTCCACCTGTGTGATGAACTACGACAACGCCACCGGCTGGCTGATCGGCGAAGAGAACAAGGGCATGCAGGGCATGTTCGTGATGATGAACGAGGCCCGCCTCGGCGTCGCCGTGCAGGGCCTCGCGCAGTCCGAGGTCGCCTATCAGAACGCGGTCGCTTATGCCCGCGAGCGCCTGCAGGGCCGCTCGCTGACCGGCGTGAAGGAGCCCCAGAAGCCGGCCGATCCGATCATCGTGCATCCCGACGTGCGCCGCACGCTGCTCACCATCCGCGCCTTCAACGAGGCGGCGCGCGCCATGGTGGTATGGACCGCGCTGAAGAGCGACGTCGCGCACCGCTCCAACGATGCTGGGGATCGCCAGGCTGCCGACGATCACATGGGCCTGATGACGCCGGTGCTGAAGGGCGTCCTGACCGACACCGGGTTCGCCAACACGGTCTCGGCGCAGCAGATGTTCGGTGGCCATGGCTACATCGCCGAGCACGGCATGGAGCAGTTCGTGCGCGATGCGCGCATCGCGATGATCTATGAAGGCGCCAACGGCATCCAGGCGCTCGACCTGGTCGGCCGCAAGCTGCCGCGCGACGGCGGCCGTGCCGCGATGGCGTTCTTCGGCGAGGTCGGCGCTTTCGCCAAGGAGCATGGTGCCGACGAGGCTATGAAGCCGTTCATCACCCCGCTCTCCACCGCGCTCGGCCATCTGCAGCAGGCCACCGGCTGGCTGATGCAGAACGCGCTGGCCAAGCCCGACAATGCCGGCGCCGCGGCGACCGACTACATGAAATTGTTCGGCCTCGTCGCGCTCGGCTACATGTGGGCGAAGATGGCCAAGGTGGCGCAGGACAAGGCCGCCGCCGGCACCACGCCGTACCTCAACACCAAGCTCGTCACCGGCCGCTTCTTCATGGAGAAGTTGCTGCCGGAGACCGCCGTGCATCTGGCCCGGATCCAGAGCGGCAGCGCCACCACGATGGAATTGGCCGCGGAAGCGTTCTGAAGCGCTTTCCAGCGAAGTGGAGACCGGTTCGCGTGAAGAAAACGCGTCAAACAAGAAAGCCCTGAAAATTGCCGCCGCACTGCTGCGGCGGCGTGTCCTTCCGTATATATTATGATCCTCATATCAAGGAGGGCGTCATGCCTGAGGCATACATCTACGATCACGTTCGTACCCCGCGCGGCCGCGGCAAGGCCGACGGCGCGCTGCACGAGGTCACCGCGCTGGCGCTCGCCACGGTGCCGCTGAAGTCGCTCAAGGAGCGCAACAGTCTTCCCGAGGACTCCGTCGACGACGTCGTGCTCGGCGTGGTCGACCCGGTCGGCGAGGCCGGCTCGGACATCGCCCGTTTCGCGGCGCTGAACGCCGGCCTCGGCGAGAAGGTGCCGGGCGTGCAGATCAGCCGCTTCTGCGCCTCCGGCCTCGATGCCGTGAACTTCGCCGCAGCCCAGATCATGAGCGGCCAGCATGAGCTCGTGATCGGTGGCGGCGCGGAATCGATGAGCCGCGTCGGCATCGGCGCCTCCGGCGGCGCCTGGCCGATGGATCCCTCGATGGCGGTGCCGGCCTATTTCATGCCGCAGGGCATCTCGGCCGATCTGATCGCGACCAAATACGGTTTCTCGCGCGACGACGTCGACGCTTACGCGGTGCAGAGCCAGCAGCGCGCGGCCAAGGCCTGGGACGAGGGCCGCTTCGGCAAGTCGGTGGTGCCGGTCAAGGACGTCAACGGCCTGACCATCCTCGCCAAGGACGAGCACATGCGCCCGACCACGACGATGCAGTCGCTGGCGCAGCTGCAGCCGTCCTTCGCGGCGATGGCGGCGATGGCCGGCTTCGACGCGGTGGCGATCCAGTCGCATCCCGAGGTCGAGAAGGTCAATTACGTGCATCACGCCGGTAATTCCTCCGGCATCGTCGACGGCGCCGGCGCCGTGCTGCTCGGCAGCAAGGAGGCGGGCGCCAAGCACGGGTTGAAGCCGCGGGCGAAGATCCGCGCATTCGCCAATATCGGCTCGGAGCCCGCGATGATGCTGACCGGCCCGGTCGACGTCACCGAAAAGCTGTTCGAGCGCTCCGGCATGAAGAAGTCGGACATCGACCTGTTCGAGCTCAACGAGGCCTTCGCCTCGGTGGTGCTGCGCTACATCCAGGCGTTCGACATCGACAACGCCAAGGTCAACGTCAATGGCGGCGCGATCGCGCTCGGCCATCCGTTAGGGGCGACCGGCGCGATGATCCTCGGCACCGTGCTCGACGAGCTCGAGCGCACCAACAAGGAAACCGCGCTGGTGACGCTGTGCATCGGCGGCGGCATGGGCACCGCCACCATCATCGAGCGCGTCTGAGGCGAGGGGAGCGAGCAACATGGCTTACAAGAATTTCAAGTTCGACGTCGACGCCGACGGCATTGCGCTCGTCACCTGGGACATCCCTGATCGTTCGATGAACGTGTTCGACGAGATCTCGACCCAGGAGATCGGCGAGATCATCAAGCAGACGACCGGCGATGCCGCGATCAAGGGCGTCGTGATCACCTCGGCCAAGGAGGCGTTCTGCGCCGGCGCCGACCTCTCGATGCTCGAGGGCATGAACCGCTCTTACGCGCAGCTCTTCAAGGAGAAGGGCGAGGAAGCCGCGAACCAGATGCTGTTCGAGCAGAGCCGCCAGATGTCGCAGTCGTTCCGCGCGATCGAGACCTCGGGCAAGCCGTGGGTCGCCGCGATCAACGGGCTTGCGCTCGGCGGTGGCTTCGAGATCACGCTGGCCTGCCACTACCGCGTCGCGGCCGAGAACCCGAAGACCCGGCTCGGCCTGCCCGAGATCAAGGTCGGCCTGTTCCCCGGCGCCGGCGGCACCCAGCGCGTGCCGCGTCTTGTGCAGCCGGCGGACGCGATGCAATTGCTGCTCAAGGGCGAGGCGGTCAATCTCACCCGCGCCAAGGCACTCAACCTCATTCACGCGGTGGTGCCGGCGGCCGACCTGATCAAGGCCGCGAAGGACTGGATCAAGGGCGGCGGCAAGGCGGTCGCGCCGTGGGACGAGAAGGGCTTCAAGCTGCCCGGCGGCCCCGTCTTCTCCAAGATGGGCATGCAGATGTTCCCGGCCGGCAACGCGATCTATCGCCGCGAGACCTACGACAATTATCCGGCCGCACGCGCCATCATGAGCTGCGTCTATGAGGGCCTGCAGCTTCCGATCGACGCCGCGCTGCGGGTCGAGTCGCGCTACTTCACCAAGGTGCTGCGCTCGAAGGAAGCGGCGGCGATGATCCGCTCGCTGTTCCTGTCGATGCAGGAACTGAACAAGGGCGCCCGCCGCCCGGCGGGCGTGCCGCCGACCAAGGTCAAGAAGCTCGCCGTGATCGGCGCCGGCTTCATGGGCGCCAGTGTCGGCTATGTCTCGGCGCAGGCCGGCATCGACGTCGTGCTGGTCGATCGCGACCAGGAAAGCGCCGACAAGGGCAAGGGTCACGCCAAGACCGTGGTCGACGGCCTGATCGCCAAGGGACGGATGAAGCAGGACGCGGCCGATGCCATCCTGGCGCGGATCTCGGCCACATCAGACTACAACGTGATCTCGGACTGCGACCTCGTCATCGAGGCGGTGTTCGAGGATCGCAAGGTCAAGGCGGATACCTATGCCAAGGCGCAGCCGCTGCTGAAGCCGGGCGCGATCTTCGCCTCCAACACCTCGACCCTGCCGATCAATTCGCTGGCCGAGGAGTTCAAGGACCAGGGCAAGTTCATCGGCATCCACTTCTTCTCGCCGGTCGAGAAGATGATGCTGGTCGAGATCATCCTCGGCAAGAACACCGGCGACGTCGCGCTGGCGACCGCACTCGACTATGTCCGCGCGATCGGCAAGACGCCCATCGTGGTGAACGACTCCCGTGGCTTCTTCGCCAACCGTTGCGTGATGCGTTACATCTCCGAGGGCAACGAGATGCTGCTCGAAGGCGTGCCGCCGGCGATGATCGAGAACACCGCCAAGATGGCCGGCATGCCGGTCGGGCCGCTGTCGCTGCAGGACGAGGTCGCGCTCGATCTCGGCCTGAAGATCACCAAGGCGACCGAGGCCGATCTCGGCCCCAACGCGATCGACCAGGCGCAGAAGAAGCTGATGGTCGAGATGGTCGAGAAGCAGGGCCGCTTCGGCCGCAAGAACGGCAAGGGCTTCTACGACTATCCCGAGAAGGGCAAGGGCCAGAAGAGCCTGTGGCCGGGGCTCGCCAATCTGCAGCCCAAGCAGCTCGATCCCGACACGCTCAGCGTCGAGGAATTGAAGCAGCGCTTCCTGGTGGTGCAGGCGGTGGAAGCCGCGCGCACCGTCGAGGATCACGTCATCACCGACGTGCGCGAGGCCGATGTCGGCTCGATCCTCGGCTTCGGCTTCGCGCCGTTCACCGGCGGTGCGCTTTCCTACATCGACTTCATGGGCACCAGGAACTTCGTCGCGCTCTGCCACGACTTCGAGAAGAAGTACGGCTCGCGCTTCACGCCGCCGAAGCTGCTCGAGGAGATGGCCGCCAAGGGCGAAACCTTCTACGGCCGCTTCCCGCCGAAGAAGCAGGCGGCGTAAACTTCTGAGGCGAACTCGCGCAGGATCAAGTCGGTCATCGATCCGACTTGATCCTGTTGCGCGACGGTCATGCGCGTCAAAGTCCCGCCACGCTCGTTCCCCAATGGCACCACGCTGCTGGCATCACTCTTGCTCGTCGATCGCCGGGGCGACGATCAGCGTGAGGGTGTCGTGCGATGAGTTCTGCGTTCAAGGAAGGTGCCGCGGAGATCGCGGCGAAGGATTCCTTGTCTTCCCTGCGGTCGTCGCGGTGGCGGAAGCCGCTGCGTCTGCGGGGCAAGGGCCCGTCATGGGCCGGCCTCGCGCTACTCGTTCTGGCCGCGGATATTGTGCTCGCCGCCACGGTCTGGCAGGCCGTCAATTTCTTCCGCCATTGAGCCGTCAGTCTCCGGCGCGAGCAAGGCGCCGGCGAGATAGGCGAACTGGTTGAAAGCGAGACAGGCGACGACGATCGGAGCGCCGGTGGCAAAGGAAAAGCCGTCGGATTGGAGCACGATCGCCGCGAGCACCGCGACCAGCGGCGACTCCAGCATCAATGTCCAAACCCGAAAGTACAAACTGGTTGCCAGCCCAACCAGGGTGCTGGTCAATAAAAGGGTAAAGGCGATCGTCACATTTTTAGACCAGTTGGAGCGGAGGGCGCACCGCAGGTCATAGTCAGTCAGTTGGATCGCTCGAACAAGGACGGCCACGCCCTCAGCCGAAAGTAGTCTTAATCGGTAGAATGCCGATTAAATTGATTTTGTTCCAGCACGTCCTGAAGGTTTGCACCGTTCATTTCTCCCTGAAGGCGCGGTGGACCTGGTCGGCCAGCGGCTTCATCAGACAGGAGAGCACCGTCCGCTCGGTGGTCGGAACAAACACCTCGACCGGCATGCCCGGCAGCAGATGGGTCATGGCCGGCTTCTTCCTGTCGAAAATTATCGGCAAGGGGCCGGCCGCGTGGTGCCACGAGGCCGGCCTTGTTCGGCGCGAGTTCAGGCCGCCTTGAGCAGGCCTTCCTTCTTCAGCGCCTCCTGCACCTTCGGGCGCGCCGCCACGCGGGCCTTGTAGGCCGTCACGTTCGGCAGGCCGGAGAAGTCGAAGCCGAGCCGGTCCTGCGCCCACATGATCATGGTGAAGAGGTAGCCGTCGGCGACCGTGAACTGGTTGCCCATCAAATAGTCGCGTCCGGCGAGCTGGCTCTCGACATATTTGAACTTGCCCATGGCGCGGTCCTTGAAGAAGGCCTTGGCGTCGTCGGCGAGCACGGGCGAGAACATCGGGCCGAGATTCTTGTGCAGCTCGGTCGTGGTGTAGTTCAGCCATTCGAGCAGCTTGTAGCGCTCGTTGGAGTCCCTCGCCGGCGCCAGCTTCTTGTCGGCGGCCTTGTCGGCGATCATCTGGATGATGATCGGCCCCTCGGTGACCATCTCGCCGGTATCCAGCGCCAGCGCCGGCACCTGGCCCTTGGGGTTCACCTGGAGGAAATCGTCGCCGTTTTCGAGCTTCTTGGCGCGCAGATCGACCTTGACCAGGTCGTAGGGCAGCCCGGCCTCGAGCAGGGCGATATGGGGGGAGAGGGAGCAGGCACCGGGGGTGTAATAAAGCTTCATAGGGGTATTCCTTCCCTTGTTCTTGGCGTCCGGAGAGGGATTGCCTACATGCGCCTGCATGAAATAGTCAAGATTGATGCAGATGCATTCAGTGCGGTACAGTCGGTGCCGGGACCCTATGAGCTAGACCATGAAACGCAAGCTATCGAGCGAGGCGACGGCCGCCTGGATCCGCCTGATGCGGGTGCCGAGCCGGGTGCTGGACTGCGTCGAGCAGGATTTGAAGAAGGCCGGTTTTCCGCCGCTCGCCTGGTATGACGCCTTGCTCGAGCTGTCCCGCGCGCCGTCGGGCGAGCTGCGCCCGGTCGAGCTCGAGCGCCAGATGCTGATCCCGCAATATTCGACCTCGCGGCTAATCGACAAGCTGGTCGACGAGGGGCTCGCCGCCCGGCGCGAATGCAAGATCGACAAGCGCGGCCAGTTCGTCGAGATCACCGAGGCCGGGCGCGAGCTGCAGAAGAAGATGTGGAACGCCTATTCCGCCGCGATCGACAAGCATGTCGGCTCCAAATTGTCCGACGCCGACGCGACCAGGCTGTGCGGCCTGCTCGACCGGCTCGGCTGCGCCTGCGGCGACGCCAAAGGCGACGTCAAGAACGAGACCAAGGCTGACAGCAAGGCTGCGCCTGCGCGAGACGGCGTGCCTGCCCGATGATATTGCTGATTCCATCATCCGCAGCCGTTGTGGCTTGCGGATGTCCCTGCCACCGCGCGCCTTCGATCGAAGCGCCCTTGAGTTGGATTATCTATGGCGCGTGACCAGATCGACATGACGCCGCTGCAGTCGCGCGACGAACTCGTGGCGTGGCTTGAAGCCGGCGTGAAGCCTGAGTCCGAATTCCGGATCGGCACCGAGCACGAGAAGACTCCGTTCACGCTCGAGGGCCATCAGCCCGTGCCCTATGAGGGCGCCAAGGGCATCGGCGCGCTGCTCGAGGGTATGAAGCTCCTGCTCGGCTGGGAGCCGATCATGGAGCGCGGCAACATCATCGGCCTCTATGACGTCACCGGCGGTGGCGCGATTTCGCTCGAGCCGGGCGGGCAGTTCGAATTGTCGGGCGCGCCGGTCGAAACCGTGCATCAGACGCAGTCGGAATTGATGGCGCATCTGGCGCAGGTGCGGGAGATCGCAACCCCGCTCGGCATCGGCTTCCTCGGCCTCGGCATGACGCCGTCCTGGTCGCGCGCGCAGATTCCCGTGATGCCCAAGGGGCGTTACAAGATCATGCGAAACTACATGCCGAAGGTCGGCAAATACGGCCTCGACATGATGTTCCGGACCTGCACTGTGCAGACCAATCTCGACTTTTCCTCCGAAGCCGACATGGTGAAGAAGCTGCGGGTATCGCTGGCGTTGCAGCCGATCGCGACCGCCTTGTTCGCCAACTCGCCGTTCACCGAAGGCAAGCCCAACGGCTTCCTGTCGTTCCGTTCCGAGATCTGGCGCGACACCGACAATGCGCGCAGCGGCATGGTGCCGTTCGCGTTCGAGGACGGCATGGGATTCGAGCGCTATGTCGATTACGCGCTCGACGTTCCGATGTATTTCGTCAAGCGCGGCGAGGAATATATCGACGTCTCCGGCTCCTCGTTCCGGGATTTCTTCGCCGGCAAGAACGCCGCCTTCCCGGGCGAGCGCCCGACCTTGTCGGACTGGGCCAATCACCTCTCGACCATCTTCCCCGAGGTGCGGTTGAAGCGTTACCTCGAAATGCGCGGCGCCGACGGCGTGCCGTGGGGCCGGCTGCCGGCGCTGCCGGCGTTCTGGGTCGGGCTGCTCTACGACAATGACAGCCTCGATGCCGCCTGGGACATCGTCCGCCACTGGACCGCGCCGGAGCGGCAAGCGCTGCGTGACGACGTGCCGCGTTTCGGCTTCAAGTCGCGGATCAAGGACCGCTATCTGTTCGAGATCGCCAAGGAGTGCCTGATCCTGTCGCATGCCGGATTGCGGCGGCGCGGCCGGATCGATCATCTCGGACGCGACGAGAGCCGCTTCCTCGAACCGCTCGAGCGTATCATCGAGGCCGGCCGCTCGCCGGCGGAGGAGATGCTGGAGAAGTTCAACGGCCCCTGGAAGGGCTCGGTGGAACCGGCCTACCAGGAATACGCCTTCTAATCCCCGCTCGGCCCCAATCCGGGCGTGAGGCGCGCGCGGACGGCGGTGGTGTCGCAGCCGCCGTTCATCAGCCGTACAGGTTCATGGCGTTCAAATGACGCCCCGCGAAACGCGCGGGGCTGCGCGAATTTGAAAGCAATCTCATGGGGATAGGCCGCCTCTTTAGGGCGTGTGTGGTGATGTTTGCGGTCCTTGCGGCCGCGGTCGTCGCGCGCCCGGCATTGGCGCAGACCAATTTCGACCGCCCCGGCGGCGACTATCTCAACGCGCCGGTGACGACGGGCGATCCGGCCGATTGCGCGCTGACCTGCGAGCGTGACCGCCGCTGCCGCGCCTGGAGCTTCAACTATCCGACCGACGCCAACAACGGCGCGGTGTGCTGGCTGAAGAGCACCGTGCCGCCACGGGTGCAGAACGTCTGCTGCGTCTCCGGGGTGCGCGGCGCGGGTGTGGTCGAACCGCGCAACGGCGCTATCGAAACCTCGATCGACCGCCTCGGCGGCGACTACAAGAATTTCGAGCTGAAGAGCAGCGACGGCGACGAGGCCTGCCAGGCCGCCTGTACCGCCGACAACAAGTGCCGCGCCTGGACCTACGCCCGGCCCGGCTATGCCGGCCGCGACGCGCATTGCTTCCTGAAGAAAGAGATCAAGCCGCCGCGCCGCAAGGCGGGGTTCACGTCGGGCGTGGTGCGTTGATTCTGTAGCCCGGATGGAGCGAAGCGCAATCCGGGACCGCGCTCACCGTGGATGGGCCTGCCCCGGATTTCGCTGCGCTTCATCCGGGCTACGCGACGACGGGCTACTCCGCCGCCAGCACCGTGATCTCGGGCCAGAGCGCCTTCCAGCGCGCCGCCTTCGTCGCATAGTTCGCCGGCGAAAAGTTCGCGGTTCGGTTCGGCCGCACGATCATGCCGACGACATCATCGAAACCGTTCGGCGCATAGACGTCGTAGCCGCGCGTGGTGCGGCGGATGCCGATCTGCGTGTTTTCGGTGAGGAAGCGATCGATGCCGTCGGTCGAACGCGACAGCGCCGGGTAGGGCAGGCCGTGCTTGTCGGGATACCAGAGATGGACGCGGGCCTGGTTGCGCACCTCGATCGCGACACCGAGATGGCCAAGCCGTGCCTTGAGCTCGCGGATCACCGCGTCCTCGGCCTCCCACGACGTATCGGGATCGAAATAGAAGATGTCGTGGTCGCTGATGCCATGATCGAGCGGCCGGCTGGTCAGCACGTTCCAGACGGTCTGCACCAGGCAGCCGGCGACCAGCCACGCATCGGGCAGGCCGAGGCGGTGCAGCTCGTCGGTGATGGCTTGATTGGCCGGGTTGCGCAGCGCCGCAGCGAGGAATTCGTCTTGCGTCACGACCAGGCGGTCGCGTCGTGGTCGCGGACCGCCTTCTTCGATGCCAGCGTGCGCCAGTGCCGGCGCAGCAAGGGCTCGACGGTGGCGCGTTTGACCTTCGACAGGCGGATCAGGACCATCGGGTAGTCGCGGTAGTGATCGGTGACGTAGAACACCTTGGGCTGATGCTCGACCAGCATGTCGCGCTCCTCCGGCGGGACGCCCGGCATCACCAGGCTGTCGCCGTCCTCCTTGAGCCGCACCAGCATCCTGTTGCGCACCTTCAGCGCCGGCGTGCCGTAGGAAGAGCCGTCCTCGACCTCCGGCCATGCCAGCGCGATGTGCCTGATGTCGTCGAAGGTCACGACTATCATCCCGCAAGGAATGTAGCCCGGATGGAGCGAAGCGAAATCCGGGACATCTTGCAGAGTGGGAGATCCCGGATTGCGCTGCGCTCCATCCGGGCTACGCGTCTACTGCACCGAGGTGAAGAAGCGCGCGAGGCGGAAGCCTGAGAGCCAGGTCCAGACCGGCTGGCTGCGGATGCCGAGGTCCCAGGAGCCGACCACGGCGTCGGCGCGGCCGATCAGATTGTCGATCGGCAAGAGGCCGACGCCGCCGTCGCGCACCGGCACGCGGCTATCGGCGGAATTGTCCCGATTGTCGCCGAGCACGAACAGTTTGCCCGGCGGCACCGTCACCTCTTGGGTGTTGTCGAGCCGGCCGTTGTCGCGAATCTTGAAGATCGCGTGGTTGACGCCGTTCGGCAGCGTCTCGATGTAGCGATACGCCTCCTCGCCGCCGCCGCGATCGTCTTCGGCGAAGCCGGTGCCGTCGGGTTTCAGCGTCGCCGCATGATCGTTGATGAAGAGCTGACCCTGCCGCATCTGGATGCGGTCGCCGGGCAGCCCGACCACGCGCTTGACCCAGGCCTGCGAGCGGTCGCCCGGCCAGCGGAACACGACAACGTCGCCGCGCTTCGGCGTCTCGCCGAACACGCGGCCGGTTTCCGGCAGCGTGATCTGGATCGGCAGCGAAGCCGCGCCGTAGCCATAGGGATATTTCGAGGCGACCAGCGCGTCGCCGATCAGCAGCGTCGGCTCCATCGATCCCGACGGCACGTAGAACGGCTCGGCGATCGCGCCCTTGGCGAGGAACACGACGGCCACGATCGCGGCCAGTTGCACGGCCTGCCCGCGCCAGCTGGTCGGCTTGGCCGTCACGACTTCGTTTCCGCTGCTCACTAGCCCGTTCCTCCGACCGTAATCCGTTCCATCCTGAGCGTCGGTTGGCCGACGCCGACCGGCACGCCCTGGCCGTTCTTGCCGCAGGTGCCGATTCCCGTATCCAGCGCAAGATCGTTGCCGATCATGGTGATCCTGTGGAGATCGGTCGGTCCGTTGCCGATCAGCATGGCGCCCTTCAGCGGCGCGCCGAGCTTGCCGTTCTCGATCTTGTAGGCCTCGGTGCACTGGAACACGTACTTGCCCGAGGTGATGTCGACCTGGCCGCCGCCGAAATTGGCGGCGTACATGCCGTTCCTCACCGAGGCGATGATCTCGGCCGGGTCGCGGTCGCCCGACAGCATGTAGGTGTTGGTCATGCGCGGCATCGGCACATGGGCATAGCTCTGCCGACGACCGTTGCCGGTCGGCGTCATGCCCATCAGCCGGGCGTTCTGGCGGTCCTGCATGTAGCCGACCAGAATGCCGTCCTCGATCAGCACGGTGCGGTTGGTTGGCGTGCCCTCGTCGTCGATCGAGAGCGAGCCGCGGCGCGAGGCCATGGTGCCGTCGTCGACCACGGTGACGCCCTTGGCGGCGACCTGCTGGCCCATCAGGCCGGCAAAGGCGGAGGTCTGCTTGCGGTTGAAGTCGCCCTCGAGCCCGTGGCCGACGGCCTCATGCAGCATCACGCCGGGCCAGCCGGCGCCGAGCACCACGTCCATCTCGCCGGCGGGCGCCGGCACCGATTCGAGATTGACCAGCGCCTCGCGCAGCGCGCCGTCGGCGGCGTCGCGCCAGGCCTTGGTCTCGATGAAGCGGGCATAGCCCTCGCGGCCGCCATAGCCCTTGCTGCCGCTCTCCTGGCGGTCGCCCTGGCCGGCGACGACGGAGATGTTGACGCGCACCAGCGGGCGGATGTCGCGATAGCTCTCGCCGTCGGGCCGCAGGATCTCGACCACCTGCCAGGTCGCGGTGAGGCTGGCCGAGACCTGACGCACCCGCGGGTCCTTGTCCCTGACATAGGCGTCGATCTCGCCGAGCAGCTTGACCTTGGCCTCGAACGCCGGGCCGTCCAGCGGGTTCTCGTCGCCATAGAGCTTGATGTTGGTGTGGGCGGGCGCCGCGGCGAAAGTGCCGGCATAGCCGCCGCGCACGGCCGCGACCGCATCCGCGGCGCGGATCAGCGCCGGGATCGAGACGTCGGAGGAATGCGCATAGCCGACCGCGTCGTCCTTGACCGCGCGCAGGCCGAAGCCCTGGGAGGTGTCATAGGTCGCCTGCTTCAGCCTTCCGTTGTCGAACACCAGCGCCTCGGTCTGCCCGAACTCCAGGAACAGCTCGCCGTCGTCGGCGCCTTCAAGGCCGCGGGACACCTCGCGGCGGACGGCATCGCGGTCCAGATTGGCGCGGTCGAGCAGGGAGGTCGTGGCGGGATTGGTCATGGTCACTCCGACGCAATGCGATTGCTTGGCGATTCCTCGCCATCCTTGCCTGAAGCGCTACTGATTGCCAGTGGGGAACCCGCAGCAGGGATTTCGGGGGATTGAAGCAGAGACGAGCGGAAAACTCATCTTACAACCCGGAAACCTGTACCGGTCCCGGTTCAGGCCCGGACGGCGATCACCAAAGATAGTGGTTGGGGTGGCAAACCGGGAGTGCCTGCGGCTATGAGGTCGATCACAGTGCCCCGTCGGGCTCCTCACCTTGTCGTCATCACCTTGAGCGCCGATCCGCCTTCCGCGGCGGGCTTTCGCGCTCGGCTGCATCGCCCGATTGCGGCTTCGGCTGTGCGGTGCCCTGCGCCGAGGTCGGAAAGCCATGCTCCTGTGCCCAGCGGTACAGTTCATCGAACACCGGCTTGAGCGCCTTGGCGGACGGCGTCATCTCGTACTCAACCCGGGGCGGCACCTCGGGATAGACCGTGCGCTTGACGAGGCCGTTGGCCTCGAGATCGCGCAGCTGCGTGGTCAGCATATGCTGGGTCACGCCGGGGATCGACTGGCGCAGCTCGCCGAACCGCCGCTTGCGCTCGACCAGTTGCCAGAGGATGTCGCCCTTCCATTTTCCGGCCAGCACCGACAGCGCGCGATGAAATTGCGCCGACAGGTCGCCGTTGCACGGCTCGGACGCCGCCGGAGGCTCGGCAGGCTCAATAGTCAGTTTTTTCATACTACCTCACAAAAAGCATCCTACTTGTTCTTTTCATCTTACTCCCGAATTTAGACCACCGAAAGCCGCGGACCAGCCGCCGATCGGTCGGGTGGCCGCGGTCCGGCCTTACGAACAACTCGGGAGTCATCAATGTCAGTTGCAGTTGCCGCGGCGCCGTCGCGCTGGAAATCCGTCAGCCTCTGGGTCGTCAGGGGACTGCTCGCTTTGGCCTTTGCCGCCGCGGGCGCGGCCAAGCTTTACGGCGTGCCGATGCTGGTCGAGGAATTCGCGCATATCGGGCTCGGTCAGTGGTTCCGCTATTTCACCGGATCGCTGGAGCTGCTCGGCGCGATCCTGATCCTGCTGCCCCCGGTCGCGGCGTTCGGCGGCGTGCTGCTGAGCTGCATCATGGTCGGCGCCACCATCAGCCATCTTTTCGTGATCGGCGGCTCGCCGGTGCCCGCCCTCGTGCTGCTGACATTGAGTGTGATCGTCGCCTACGCCAAGCGCAGCCAGTTCGCCCTGCTCGCGAGCGCGCCGTGAGGCGAGCGCGATGCGCGTCTCTCTCCGCAAGCTGATGGTCGTGACCGGGCTGGTGCTGGCCTTCGCGGTGCCGTTCGCCGCGACAATGCTGCTCACCGGTTCGGTCGCGGCGGTCTCGAAACCCGAGCCCAAGAAACCTGAGTCCAGCAAGCCGGAGCCGCGCGTGCACCACCTTGTGTTGCCGATCAACAGCGACGATCCGACCACCATGCGGGCGCTGATCTCGACCGCGCTCAACCTCCCGAAATATTATCGGGAGCGCAGCGAGCCGTTCGAGATCGAGGTCGTCGCCTACAATGCCGGCGTCCACATGCTGCGCGCCGATACCTCGCCGGTGAAGGATCTGCTGCGGGTGGTGCGGGGGCTCACGCCCGACATCCGCTTGGTTGTCTGCGAAGCCACCAAGCTCGGCATGGAGCGGGCCGAGGGGCATCCGCTGGTGCTGCTCGATCATGTCGACCTGGTGCCGAACGGTCCCGGGCGCATCATCGAATTGCAGGAAGCCGGCTGGTCCTACATCCGGTCGTGAGCGATGTGGCCATCAAGCCAAGCGGAGAATTTGTCATGACGTCAGCTCACGCACCGACGCGCCGCGCTGTCGTTGCCAGCATGATTGGCGCCGGCGTGTCGCTCGTGACGCCGGTAGCAAGCGTGCGCGCAGCGTCGGGACCGCCGCAATTCGGCACCGTCAGGCACCAGTTCACGCAGGTCGAAGGTGCCCGCCCGGTGCCGCCGGTCGCGATCCCGGCGCTCGCCGGCGGCGCGCTCGATCTCACCGCGTTCAAAGGCAGGATGGTGCTGGTCAACTTCTGGGCCACCTGGTGCGCGGCGTGCCGGACCGAGCTGCCTATGCTGGACCGCCTCGCCGCCAGCGGCCGCAGCGATCTTGTGGTCGTCGCTGTCAGCACCGATCGCAACCGCGCCCCTGTCGCGCCCTACGTCAAGCAGCTCAAGCTGCGCCACCTCGCGGTCGGCTTCGATCCGGGCGGTTTCGTCTCGCGCGTCGACGCCGCCGAGGTCGACACGCCGTTCGCGCTGTACGGCATGCCGATCTCATTTTTGATCGGCATCACTGGACAAGTCGAAGGCTACATGACGGGAGAGGCGGACTGGCTGTCCGCGGAGGCGAGCGCGTTGTTCGACTACTATGCGGGCGTCCGCTGAGATGGCGTAGTCCGGATGAAGCGCAGCGAAATCCGGGACTGGTCAATCCGCGATGAGAGCGGCCCCGGATTGCGCTGCGCTCCATGCGGGCTACGCTTTCCTGTGCCGCTCGGCGCCCTAGGGCAATTTGTCATACCCCTCCGCCAGGCCATTCAGGCTGAGCGGAAAGCCGATACCTTCTTCCGGGGTCTCGAAGATGATGAAGGTCGCGGTCTTGGCGTTCTTGAGCTGGCCGAGCAGCTTGTCGTCCATCACGACCTCGGCGACGCAGCCATTGGGCAGGCATCTGACAAAACCGGCGCGGCCGACGTCTTGATTGTCGAGTTTCAGGCCGAGGCCGGAGGGCAGCAGCACGCCGAGCGGGGCGACCACGCGCATCAGGCGGCTCTTCTGGTCGGCGGTCTTCAGCACGATCACGGTCAGGCCGGCATTGGAGCGGTCTTCTGCTACCACGCTCTGGATCAGCGCGCATTGCTCGGCCTGGGCGCCGGGCGGGGTGTCGCAGCGGATCTGCCAGTCGCCATGAACCGAACGCACCGCGCCTTGCGCGTTCGCCGGCTGGGTCAGGCCAAAAGAAACGCCAAGAGAAAAGCCGAGGCAGAGGGCCAGAATCGCAAGGCCGCCGAGCCGGCCGGCCATCGTCAAACGAATGTTCGAAGCGCCCATCCGGGTCGATCCTTATAGATGTTCGGTCGGTCCGGCCGTCCGGCCGCCGGTAGCACGCGCGCCATGATGCGCTTCCCGGAAGCGAATCATGATCTCATCTTCTTGTTTGAGCATGATCTTTCGGAAAACCGGTCTCCACTTTTCCGGATCATGCCCAGGCGTCGACTGATACCGCAATGACGGCGCCTTGAAGGCGATCTTGAAGCCATTCCCGCGCAGGATTGCGGCAACCCGCAGCGAATCAGGTTCCTGTGGAGCACCCACCTGTGGGTACATCCGGCAATCCCCCTGTCAAGCAGGGTGGACAATTGGTCCAAGGGCTTTCGCTTGATTTTGCGGGAAAAATCGCAAGCGGCAGCTTCATCGCAGGCGCATGGCTTTCGGCCCCACTACTGCATTGCGAGCGCCGGAGAATTATGGTTTGAGAGGCTGGATTTCGACGCGTTCTAGCGATCTGGCTCCCGTACCCACCTTGACTCAGAGACGGGTATGTCCGGAAGGCCGTTTGTCAGGGCGGATCGTGCTGCATTTTCGGCCACATGCCGGGGGTGCTTTGGGGAATAATGCAAGGGAGCGCGAGCGGCATGAAGATGTCGATTGGCCGGTTGGGCAGGCAATTGCTGGGGTTGGCGGTGGCGGGTGTGGCGTCTGTCGCCGCGGGATCGGCCTTCGCCGAAATGGGGCAGCCGGCGCCGTGGGAGCACACGCTGCAGGAAGGCGTGACCCCGGTGATGGAAAACATCATCTGGTTTCACAATTTCCTGCTGGTGCTGATCACCCTGATCACGCTGTTCGTGCTCGCGCTGCTCATCATCGTGGTCGTGAAGTTCAACGCCAGGGCCAACCCGGTCCCCTCTAGGACCACCCACAACACGCTGATCGAGGTGGCCTGGACGCTGATCCCGGTGCTGATCCTGGTCGGCATCGCGGTGCCGTCGTTTCGCCTGCTGTTCCTGGAGCTCGACGTGCCGAAGCCGGATCTCACGGTGAAGGTCACCGGCAAGCAGTGGTACTGGTCCTACGCCTATCCGGATAACGGCAAGTTCGAGTTCGACTCGCTGCTCGACAAGGACAAGCAGCCGCGCCTGCTCGGCGTCGACAACGAGATGGTGGTCCCGGTCAACAAGGTGGTGCGGATCCAGACCACCGGCGCCGACGTGATCCACTCCTTCGCGGTGCCGGCCTTCGGCGTGAAGATCGACTCGATCCCCGGCCGCCTCAACGAGAGCTGGTTCAAGGCCACCAAGACCGGCGTGTTCTACGGCCAGTGCTCGGAACTGTGCGGCAAGGACCATGCCTTCATGCCGATCGCGGTCAGGGTCGTGAGCGACCAGGAATTCGCGACCTGGGTCGAAGGCGCGAAGAAGAAGTTTGCGACCAACCCGGCGAATTCCTACGCCTCGGCTGGTCAGGCGGCGCAGTAAGCCTCACGGCTTACGGCGCGGATGGAATAAGGGCGACGGGACCGCAAGGTCCAAGAGGGACTGCAAGGCAGGATTTTGAACATGGCGACAGGCGCAGCGACACACGACGATCACGCCCATGACGATCACGCCCACCATCCGACCGGATGGCGGCGTTATCTCTACTCCACGAACCACAAGGACATCGGTACGATGTACCTGATCTTTGCGGTGATCGCGGGCATCATCGGCGCGGCGATGTCGATCGCGATCCGTGCCGAGTTGATGTATCCGGGCGTCCAGATATTCCACGAGACGCACACCTATAACGTGTTCGTGACCTCGCATGGTCTGATCATGATCTTCTTCATGGTCATGCCGGCGATGATCGGCGGGTTCGGCAACTGGATGGTGCCGCTGATGATCGGCGCGCCGGACATGGCGTTCCCGCGCATGAACAACATCTCGTTCTGGCTGCTGCCGGCCTCGTTCGCGCTGCTGCTGATGTCCACCTTCGTCGAGGGTGAGCCGGGCGCCAACGGCGTCGGCGCGGGCTGGACCATGTACGCGCCGCTGTCGACCTCCGGCCATCCGGGACCGGCGGTCGATTTCGCGATTCTCTCGCTCCATCTCGCGGGTGCCTCGTCGATCCTCGGCGCCATCAACTTCATCACCACGATCTTCAACATGCGCGCGCCGGGCATGACCCTGCACAAGATGCCGCTGTTCGTGTGGTCGATCCTGGTCACCGTGTTCCTGCTGCTGCTGTCGCTGCCGGTGCTCGCCGGTGCGATCACCATGCTGCTGACCGACCGCAATTTCGGCACCACCTTCTTTGCGGCTGACGGCGGCGGCGACCCGGTGCTGTTCCAGCATCTGTTCTGGTTCTTCGGTCACCCCGAAGTGTACATCCTGATCCTGCCCGCCTTCGGCATGATCAGCCAGATCGTCTCCACCTTCTCGCGCAAGCCCGTGTTCGGCTATCTCGGCATGGCCTACGCCATGGTCGCGATCGGCGGCATCGGCTTCGTGGTGTGGGCGCACCACATGTACACCGTCGGCATGTCCTCGGCGACGCAGGCCTATTTCGTCGCCGCCACGATGGTGATCGCGGTGCCGACCGGCGTGAAGATCTTCTCGTGGATCGCCACGATGTGGGGCGGCTCGATCGAGTTCAAGGCGCCGATGATCTGGGCGATCGGCTTCATCTTCCTGTTCACCGTCGGCGGCGTTACCGGCGTCGTGCTGGCCAATGCCGGCGTCGACCGCGTCCTGCAGGACACCTACTACGTGGTGGCGCACTTCCACTACGTGCTGTCGCTCGGCGCCGTGTTCGGCATCTTCGCCGGCTGGTACTACTGGTTCCCGAAGATGTTCGGCTACATGTACTCGGAGCGCATCGCCAAGGCGCACTTCTGGTTCACCTTCGTCGGCGTCAACCTGGTGTTCTTCCCGCAGCACTTCCTCGGCCTGTCGGGCATGCCGCGCCGTTATGTCGACTATCCGGATGCGTTCGCCGGCTGGAACCTGATCTCCTCCTGGGGCTCGTACATCTCCGGCATCGGCGTCTTGATCTTCATCTACGGCGTGATCGATGCCTTCGTCCGCAAGGAGCAGGCCGCGAACAATCCGTGGGGCGCCGGTGCGACCACGCTGGAGTGGACGCTGACCTCGCCGCCGCCATTCCACCAGTTCGAAGTGCTGCCCCGCGTGCAGTAAGTCCACGACAACGCGGCGCACTTTAAGGGTGCGCCGCGCCTTTTGAGAGAAGCGAGACCTGATCTTGTCGGTTGTCGATCACAACGCCATCGAGCTGCCCCGGATTTCCGAGGCCGAAGTGGGCGACTACATCGCGCTGTTGAAGCCGCGCGTGATGTCGCTGGTGATCTTCACCGCGCTGGTCGGGCTGATGATCGCGCCGGTGCACGTGCATCCGGTGCTGGCATTCACCTCGATCCTGTGCATCGCGGTCGGCGCCGGTGCTTCCGGCGCGCTCAACATGGCCTATGAGGGTGACGTCGACGCCTTGATGACGCGCACCGCCAACCGGCCGATCCCGCGCGGCCGCATCACGCAGACCGAAGCGGCCGCGTTCGGCATCACGCTCGCCTTCTTCTCGGTGATGACGCTCGGCATCCTGGTCAACTGGGTGGCGGGCGCGCTGCTTGCCTTCACCATCTTCTTCTATGCCGTGGTCTACACGATGTGGCTGAAGCGCTGGACCGCGCAGAACATCGTGATCGGCGGCGCCGCCGGTGCCTTGCCGCCGGTGGTGGCTTGGGCCGCCGCGACCGGATCGCTCTCGGTCGAGCCGATCCTCCTGTTCCTGATCATCTTCTTCTGGACTCCGCCGCACTTCTGGGCGCTGGCGCTGTTCCGCAGCGACGACTATGCCCGCGCCGGCATCCCGATGCTGCCGGTGGTCGCCGGTCCCGACGCGACCCGGCTGCAGATTCTGCTCTACACCATCGTGCTGGTCGCGATCGCGCTGGCGCCGTGGCCGCTCGGCTATTTCGACGCGATCTACGGCGTCACCTCGCTGGTGCTCGGCGCCGGCATGCTGTGGCTGGCCATCGAAGTCTATCGGCGCCGCGAGGGTACGGCTGCCAACCGCGCCACGCGCCGGCTGTTTGCCTTCTCGATCCTCTATCTGTTCGCGCTGTTTGCCGTCCTCCTCGCCGAGGTCGTGGTCCGCGCGATTGCGCCTGTCTTCATCGGATAGGGAGCCGGGGGGCGAGATGGGGGCGCATGGGATATCGATGGACGAGAAACGCGAACCAGAAGGCATCGTCCTCACCGAGGCGCAGCTCAAGAGCCGCCGCCAGCGCTCGATCGCCATCGCGCTCGCGCTCGGCATCCTGGTCGTGCTGTTCTTCGCCGTCACCCTCGTCAAGGGGCCGGCCGTGCTGGTGCGGCCGCTGTGAGTGAGATGGCCAACCAGGGACCGCAGCAGGGTGAGGGCGCCAAGGTCACGCGCCGCACGCTGACGCGCGACGCCGTGGTTGCCTCGATCTGCGGCTTCGTCGTGGTGCTGATGGTCGGCGCGTCCTACGCAGCCGTGCCGTTCTACAACTGGTTCTGCCGCACCACCGGCTTCAACGGCACCACCCAGGTCGCGACCTCGGTGCCTTCGGATGCGCCGCTCGAGCGTACCATCGCGGTCAGCTTCGATTCCAACGTCGCGCCGGGCCTGCCCTGGAAGTTCGAGCCGGAGCAGAACACGATCGACGTCAAGATCGGCCAGGTGGTCACGGTCTACTACACCGTCACCAACCAGTCGGCGCGCACCACCACCGGCCAGGCGTCCTACAATGTCGCGCCGCTGACGGTCGGCGCCTATTTCCAGAAGATCAACTGCTTCTGCTTCACCGAACAGACCATGGCGCCGGGCGAAAAGCGCGAGATGGCCGTGGTGTTCTATGTCGATCCCGCGCTGGCCAAGGACAGCGAGAACGACACGCTGAAGACGATCACCCTGTCCTACACCTTCTTCCCCGTGCGCGACGCCGCGCCGAAGCCCGTGGCGGCGGGCGAGGCGGAGCAGCGCAAGGGCGGCTAGTTTTGGAATTTAAGATTTAAGACGTGCCTTGCGGCACGCGAATGGAGAGACGGCAATGGCTGAGGCGCAAGTCAAGCATCACGACTATCATCTCGTCGACCCGAGCCCGTGGCCGGTGGTCGGCTCGATCTCGGCCTTCATCATGGCGTTCGGCGCGATCGGCTGGATGCACCACATGTTCTCCGCAGCCCCGATCGTGTTCGGCGTCGGCACCATCGGCGTGCTCTACACGATGGCGAGCTGGTGGGGCGACGTGATCAAGGAAGCCCAGTACAAGGGCGACCACACCCGCGTGGTGCAGATCAGCCACCGCTACGGCATGATCCTGTTCATCGCCTCCGAGGTGATGTTCTTCGTCGCCTGGTTCTGGGCCTTCTTCAATGCGGCGCTGTTCCCGGCCGACGCGGTGCATGCCACGCGCGATGCGGTGTTCGGCTGCGGCGCCGGCACGGCGATGGGCGCCTGCTCCGTTCCCGGTACCTGGCCGCCGCACGGCATCGAGACCTTCGATCCCTGGCATCTGCCGCTGCTCAACACGCTGCTGCTCCTGACCTCCGGCACCACGGTCACTTGGGCGCACCATGCGCTGCTCGAGAACGACCGCCAGGGCCTCAAGCAGGGCCTGATCCTCACCGTTATCCTCGGCGCTCTCTTCACCTGCGTGCAGGCCTATGAGTACGCCCATGCGACGTTCTCGTTCGGCGGCAACGTCTATGGCGCGACCTTCTTCATGGCGACCGGGTTCCACGGTTTCCACGTGCTGGTCGGCACCATCTTCCTGCTGGTCTGCCTGATCCGCGCCTATGCCGGCCACTTCACGCCGAAGCAGCACCTCGGCTTCGAGTTTGCCGCCTGGTACTGGCACTTCGTCGACGTGGTCTGGCTGTTCCTGTTCATCTGCATCTACGTCTGGGGCCACGGCGCCGAGACGATGGCCCACGGCGCACACTAATTGCCGGCCGACGTGCTAAGAGGGGGCGGCCGAATGGCCGCCCCTTTTTGTTTCCCTTCTCCCCTTGTGGGAGAAGGTGGCGCGGATGTAATCCGCGCCGGATGAGGGGTCTCCATCCGCGGAGACAGACCCCTCACCCGGCTACATCTCGCTCCGCTCGATTTCGCCACCCTCTCCCACAAGGGGAGAGGGGAAGGAGCCAAATGACCGATACCCCGCCGACCGTCACTGAGAGCGCACTGCGCGGCATCGCCTGCCGCTGCCCGCGCTGCGGCAAGGGCAAGCTCTATTCCGGCTTCCTGACGCTGGCGCCGCGCTGCCAGGCCTGCGGCCTCGATTTCGCCTTTATCGATTCCGGCGACGGGCCGGCGATCTTCGTGATCATGCTGGCCGGCGCCATCGTGGTCGCGGCGGCGCTGATCGTCGAGGTGAAGTACCAGCCGCCGTTCTGGGTGCATGCCGCGCTGTGGCTGCCGTTGATCCTGGTCACCACGATCCTGCCGCTACGATCGATGAAGGCACTTCTGATCGCGCTGCAATTCCACCACAAGGCCGCCGAAGGCCAATTGATCGAGCGCGACCCGAAATGAATGATGTGACGACGCGCCGGCCGAACGCGGCCGGCTTCGGCATTTTCACGTTGATCCTGATCGCGGTGTTTATCGCCCTCGGTTTCTGGCAATTGCAGCGCCGGGTCGAGAAGCACGCGCTGATCGCAGCGCTCGAGGCGCGGCTGGCCGCGCCGACCGAGGCGCTGCCGCCGCCGTCGGCCTGGCCGACGCTGACCTCCGCCAAGGATGAATTCCGCCGCGTCACCCTGACCGCGACCTATGCGAAGCAGCCCGACGCGATGGTGTTCAGCTCCGGCTCCGCGGTGCGCGACGACATTTCGGGTCCTGGCACCTGGGCGTTGCTGCCGGCGAAGCTCGCCAGCGGCGAGACCGTCGTGATCAACACCGGCTTTGTCCAGAACACGATGCAGGATCGCGCCTTCGAGGACCGCGTCGTCGGCCGCCTCGTCACCGGCGCGCCGGTTGAGCTCACGGGCTATATCCGCTTTCCCGAGCCACCGGGCCGGCTGACGCCGAAGGAAGATATCTCGAAGCGGCTGTGGTTCGTGCGCGACCATCGCGCGATGGCGCAAGCGCTCGGCTGGGGACAGGTCGCGCCGTTCTATATCGACCTCGAGGCGCCGGTGCCCGACAGCGGCACGCCGAAGCCCGGACCGCTCAAGGTGCGTCTCAAGGACGACCACACGCAGTACGCCATCACCTGGTTCTCGCTGGCCGCTGCGGTCACCATCGCCTTCGGCCTGTGGTGGCGCGGCCACCGGCGCCGTGCCTCTGGTCGAACCTAGCCTCATCATGGTTTGATTGACCCGCGAAGGGGACTTCGCGGCAAGCAATCAGGGTGTGCCATGGAGAAATACGGCGCCGGGCCAATCGTTGTCCTGGAGTATGATCCCAACTGGCCGGCCATGTTCGAGACGGAGCGCGCGAGGATCGAGCATGCGCTCGGCTCGCTGGCTCTGGCCATCGAGCATGTCGGAAGCACCGCGGTTCCGGGCTTGCCATCGAAGCCGATCATCGACCTGATGGTCGGTGTCCCCAGCCTCGCGGAGGCACGGGAGCGCTGCATCAAGCCGATCGATACGCTCGGCTACCGCTACATACCGGAATACGCGGCGTGGCTGCCTGGCGAGTTGTTCTTCCGCAAGGGTCCTCCGGGGCCGTGGACCCATCATCTGCATGTGATGGAGCCATCCAATCCGCGCTGGGAAACGCTGCTGGTGTTTCGCGACTATCTTCGCGCGCACCCCGAGGTGTCCCGTGCCTACGCCGAGATCAAGCAGGCCCTTGCTGCCTCCTCGAGAGAGGACATCGCGGCCTATCGCAACGGCAAAACGCGTTTCGTCGAGGAGACGACCGCGAAGGCCCGCGCGTGGCGCGCGGACCTGTCCGGTCGATAGCGCGGCTTAGCCACGCCTGCATTCTGCGGTAGCGCCATCCATGCCGGCGCCGGGATCAATGACCCATGGGGGCGGGGCCGCCGAGCTTGACCTTGCGCAAGGTCAGCGCCAGCGGGATGGCGGAGAGCGAGATCAGCATCAGGACCCAGAACGCATCCATGTAGGACAGGAACGAGGCCTGGGTCTGCACCTGCTGTCCGATCCACTGGATCGCCTGACTGTGCGCCTGCGCCAGCGAACTGCCCTGGGCGACGAAGAAGTCGGTGACCTGGTGCAGCGTGTCCTGGTATTGCGGGCTCGACGGCGTCACCTGCTCGACCAGCCGGCTCTGGTGGAATTGCTGGCGATGCGTCAGCACGTTGGACACGATCGAGACGCCGATCGAGCCGCCGGTGTTGCGCGCCGCGTTGATCAGCGCGGAGGCCTGGTCGGTCTTCCCAGCGGGAATGCCGTCATAGGACGCCGCCATGATCGGCACGAAGATCAGCGGCAGGCCGACGCCGATCAGCATGCGCGAGCGCGCCATGAACCAGAAGCCGAGATCGCCGTAGACGTTGGTCATGCTGTACATCGAGGCGGCGATCACCAGCGCGCCGGCAACGATCAGGTATTTCGGCTGCACCCTGGCGGCGAGCCGGCCGACCGCGAACATCATCATCATGGTGACGACGCCGCCGGGCGAGAGCACGAGGCCGGCCCAGGTCGCGGTGTAGCCGAAATCCTGCTGCACCAGCTGCGGCAAGAATTGCGTGGTCGCGAGCAGGATGGCGCCGGTCGCCAGCATCACCAGGAAGCAGGCGCCGAACTGCCGGGTTGCGACCATGCGCAGGTCGATCACCGGATTGCGCCGGGTCATCTCCCACGGGATCATCAGCACGAACGCCGCAGCGCAGATCACTGCAAAGGTGATGATGAAGGGCGAGGCGAACCAGTCGTCCTCGAGGCCGCGATCGAGCACCACCTCGAGCGCGCCGAGGAAGGTCGCGACCAGCGCGAAGCCGATGAAGTCGAACCTGTTGTCCTGGGGCCGCGCTCCCTTGGCTTTCGCGGTCGCGGGCTCCTGCAGCACGGCCGCGATCAGCGCGATCGCGAACACACCGACCGGCGCGTTGATCAGGAAGCACCAGTGCCAGGAGAGGTTGTCGGACAGCCAGCCGCCGAGCGTCGGCCCGACCACCGGCGCCACCACGACGGCAATGCCGAACACCGCGAACGCCTGCCCGCGCTTGGCCGGCGGGAAGGCGTCGGCGAGAATCGATTGCGCAACCGGCACCATGCCGCCGCCGCCGAGACCCTGCAGGATACGGAACAGCAGCAGCGCGTTCAGATTGGGTGCAAAACCGCACAGGATCGAGCTGACCGTGAAGATGCCGAGGCAGATCAGGAAGAACGTCTTGCGCCCGAGCGTGCGGGCGAGGAAGCCGGAGGCGGTCAGGATGATGGCGTTGGACACCAGATAGGTGGTGACCACCCAGGAGGCCTCATCCTCGCTCACGCCCATGCCGCCGGCGATATAGGGCAGCGCGACGTTGGCGATGGTGGTGTCGAGCACCTCCATGAAGCTCGCGAGCGCGACCACGATGGCGATCAGCCAGGGATTGACGGTGACATTCGGAGTCGAAAAGCCTTTGGCGTCGATGGCGGCGGCACTCATCACAGCCTCCCGAGGCTCGACTTCTCAAGGCGCTCGAACAGGGACGGCGCGGGATTGATCCGCACCGTCGGCACCACGGACATGCCCGGGCCGAGCGCGACGTCGGCCGGTGGGTTGTCCATCACGATCTTCACCGGCACGCGCTGCACGATCTTGACGTAGTTGCCGGTGGCGTTCTGCGCCGGCAGCAGCGAGAACGCCGTGCCGGAGCCCGGCTGCACGCTCTCGACATGGCCCTGGATGGTGCGTCCGGGATAGGCGTCGATCTTCATCGTCACCTTCTCGTCCGGCCGCATCTTGTCGAGCTGGATCTCCTTGAAGTTCGCGGTGACCCAGGTCTGGTCGGGCACGAACATCGTGAGGTTGGTGCCAGCCTGGGCGAACTGGCCGACCGCGGCCGACAGGCTGACGACGCGGCCCGGCTGGGCGGCGGTGACCGTCGTATAGGACAGATTGAGCTTGGCCTGGTCGCGTTGCGCCTCGGCCTGGGCGAGGTTGGCGACCGCGCTCTTGCGCTGCGCCTTCAGCGACTCGACTTGGCGCTGCGCGAGGTTGAGCGTCGCCTGCGCGCTCAGCAGCGCAGCCTGCTGCTGATGCAGCTGCGAGGTGAACTGCTCGGAATTCTGCACGGTGCCGTAGCCGGATTGCTCCAGATGCTGGTAGCGCGTCGCCTGCTGCTGGGCGAACACCAGCGCCGCCTGCGCCTGGTCGACCTGCGCCTGGTTGGCAGCAATCTGCGCCTGCTGCACGTCGAGCTGCGCATCGACATTCTCGATGCTGGCGCGCGCGGCAGCGACCTGCGCCTCGGCCTGCGCCAGCGCGACGCGATAGTCGCGGTCGTCGAGCCGGGCGATCACGTCGCCGGCCGCGACATGCTGGTTGTCGGTGACCGGGACGGCTGTGATGTAGCCGGAGATCTTCGGCGCCAGCGCCGACTGCCGCGCGGCGATGAAGGCGTCGTCGGTGGATTCGAAATGCGCGCTGTAGTCCATGTAGAGATAGCCGCCGCCAATGGCTGCGGCGAGCAGCACGGCGCCGATCGCGGAGACGACCGGACGGCGGCGGAGAAAGCTGGGCCGTGTTGCCTTGCCGATGATCTCCGGCGGGATTGTTGCCGGCGGAGCGGGCTCCTTGTCCGCAGGGCGCTCCTGCGCCGGAGCTCGTGCGGTGACCGAGGGCCGGTCAGGCTCATGGGAGGCCGGAGCCGAGGACGCCCCCTCGATACCCTCATGCCCCGGTTGGTCGCGCTCCAAGACAGTGTCTTCAAACATGATGGCGGCTCCTGCTGTCAGGCGAGGTCTGCAAGGTCTTCGCAAAAAGGAACGGGACCGTTCCGTTCTATGCGGCAAATAGTCTCGCCACGGTGCGCCGTCAATAGAAACGGAACCGTATCGTTCTATTTACAACTAGATGTGATAAGGCTATACTGCCTGATATTGCCGGCCTGACCGGCCCATCGAACCCGGGTCGATGCGATGACCACCAGCACCCTGAAGAAGCCGCGGCTACCGAAAACCAAGCCGGTCGAGGTGCGCGCCGGCCGGCCGCCGAAGGAGCTCGCCGGCGAGGTCGATGCACGCATCCTCGACGCCGCGCGCCGGGTGTTTCTGCAGCGTGGGTTCGAGGGCGCGAGCATCGATGAGATCGCGGAAGTCGCGCGCTCCGGCAAGCGGACGATTTATGCGCGCTTCCGCGACAAGCGGGCGCTGTTCACGGAAGTGGTGACGCGGGACATCCTGGCACGCATCGCCGAGTTCAAGGCCGATCCGCCGGTCGGCGCGACCATCGAGGAGCGCCTCACCAGCGTTGCCTCGACCTTGCTGCATTGGGGCTTCGATGCCGACCGGATCGGCCTGATGCGGCTCGCTATCGCGGAGGCGCACCGCTTCCCGGATCTCGCGGCCAACGTCAACCGCAGGGCGCGCGCGCTCAGCACTGAGCTCGGCATTCACCTGCTGCGCGACCTGACGCAATCCGACGAACTCGGCAAGCTGCCGGCCTTCGCGCCCGAACACCTGCCGACGACGGCGCGGATGTTCCTCGACATCATCGCGGTGCCGATGCTGCTCCGGGCGCTGTTCGAGGTGGATCTGAAGGCGCTCGATCCCGAGATCGACGCCCATGTCGCGCGCGGCGTCGCGTTTTTCGTTGCTGCGTGCCGGACCGGCTGGGTGGAGAATCTCAAGCCATAAGCGCGCTCAATCGGGCGCGCGCTCCACGGCGTGACGCAGCCAGACCATGCCGCCTTCCAGTGTCTCGCAATGGGTGAGCCGGAGCGATTGTCCGGCGCCGGGGCGGTCGCCGTCGGAGCCGTGATAGTCGACGATGCTTTGCGAGCCGGCGACGCCATCGACCGCCGGGAAGATCAATGTGCTGAACTCGTCGATCAGTCCATGCTTCAGGAAGGCGCCGTTGATCCCGCCGCCGCCTTCGAGCAGTAGCGTCCTGGCGCCGAACAGCGACGCGAGCTGCGCCATGGCGCCCGGCAGGTCGTCGCCCTTCGTGCCTGCAAAGATGTAGGACGCACCGTCCTCGCGCAGCTCGGCGAGATGCGCGTCGGACACCTGTTCGCCGAGCACCGCGACGGCGTGATCGCCGCCGACATTGTCCTTGCCGAAATGCACGCGGCCCGACGGATCGATGCCGACAGCAAGCTTGCGGCCGTTGCGGTTGCCGAGATGCGCCTCGCGCGCCAGCCTCAGTGGGTTGGCGATATGCCGCTCCGTTCCCTTGGCCATCTCGTTCATCGTGACGCGGCCGATGATCCATCCATCGGCATCGAAGCCGTCATGGATCCGTTCGTAGTGCGAACGCAGCACGTCGGCCGGAATCCCGGCGGCGGCCTTGGTGAAGCGGCTGGGATGAAGCCGGCCGTCGATCGACGTGCCCATGTGGCAGATGATGTGGGGGCGCATAGGCTGAACTCTTCGGTGGGGGATGACCGCGCCACAGGGGCGGGTGGGGCAGCTTCAGATTTATAGACGCGCAGGCAGGTTCTCAACGCGGATAACGCGGCGGCGTTTCAACTTCGCTTGTTTTAATCGAACCAGCCGTGCCGCTTGAACCAGAGCACCGGCAGGATGCCGCTGGCGATGATCGCGGCCCAGGCCAAGGGATAGCCGAAGGTCCAGCTCAGCTCCGGCATCTCCTTGAAATTCATGCCCCAGACCCCGACCAGGATGGTCGGGGGAACGCCGACCACCGACACGATGGTCAGGATCTTGAACAGGTCGTTCTGCTGGATGTTGATGAAGCCGAGCACGGCGTCCAGCAGCAGCTGGATCTTGTCCGACAGCCGGGTCTCGTAGTCGCCGAGCGAGGCGACGTCCTTGGTGACGGCCTCGAGCCGGCGCTTCGATGCCGACGTGATCCATTCATTGCTGACGTCGTCGGCGAAGCTCGCGACCCGGCCGACGCCGAGCAGCACGTCGCGCGCCTTCGCCAGGCGATCGGCGAGCTCGCCGATGTTCTCCAGCGCCTCGCGCAACCTGCGGCTGGAGCGCACCGGACGCTTGCTCCGCACCAGGCCGCCCTTGAAGACGCCCCGCGACAGCCTGTCGGTCTTGGCGCCGAGATGCTCCAGCACGTCGGCGCCGCGATCGATCATGGCCTCGAGCAGCGCGGTGAACACGCACATGCCGTTTTGCAGGCTCTTGTCGGTGCCGATCCGCTTCATGACGTCGTCGAACGTGGTCAGCTGCGCGAACCGCACCGTGACCAGCACCTTTGGGCCGATCACGAAGCCGATATTGGTGATCTCGGCTTCATTGTTGTCGTCGAGCCGCACCGCCGGCGAGCTCAGATAGAGCCGGTCATGATCGGTGATCAGTCGGCTCGACGCCTCGATCTCGCCCAACGATCGCTCGGACGGGACGCGGATGTCGAGCGCGCGCTCGACGAACTGCTTTTCGTCCTCCGTGGGATCGAGCAGATCGATCCAGATGACCTCGGGCGGCACTTCGGCGCCGATGCTCCGCCAATCGGAGGTCGCCGACCTGTACAGCTGCAGCAATGATCGGGCTCCATGCATGGTGGGTGGTGCGTCCCACGACAATCGCGAGGGCCGCCGGACCGTTCCCTGTATTTGGAAGCCTGCCGGCCCTCACTTCAATCGATGAGAGGTTCCGCCGAGCTTTCTAAGCCGGCGCAGGTCGCTTGCGGCCTCCGAGAGCAACCAATCGCGAAACGTCACGATCTTCGGCAGGCTTGCGGTCGCCTTCGGGCAGAGGATCCAGTAGGTCTTCGACAATGGCAGCGACTGCGGAAACGGCCGCGCCAGATGGCCGTTGATGAGGTCCCACGCCGCCAGCGTGGTGCGCGCGAGCGCAATGCCTTGCCCATTGATGGCGGCATCAATCACCATGCTGGCGCGATTGAGGACCGGGCCATGCGTGGCGGCAGCATCGTCAAGTCCCGCATCCTGAAGCCAGTTCTTCCAGTCGGCGCGACTGTCCATATGGATCAGCGGAAATTTCAGGATGTCAGCGGGGTTGTTGAGGCGCCGCTTGCCGGACAACAGCTTTGGGCTGCACACCGCAAATAGCCGCTCGGGGCTCAGCCGCACCGCGTCAAGCCCCGGCCAGTTGCCGTCGCCATGGCGCACCGCGAGATCCACTTCCTCGCGCGCGAAATCGACGTGGTGCAGCGTGGCGGAGACGCGCAGGTCGATGCCGCTATGCGCCTCAACAAAGTGGCCGAGCCGGTGCACGAGCCATTTCGCGGCAAAGTCCGGCGACGTCGATACGGTCAGCACGCCGGTATTCTGCCGCTGCAATAGCCGCTCGGTGCCGATGGCGATGCGGTCGAGCGCGTCGCGCACGACAGCGAGATAATCGCGCCCGGCCTCGGTGATGATCAGGCGCTGGCGCTCGCGGTTGAAGAGCTTTATTGCGAGCTCCGCTTCCAGTGCTTTCACCTGATGGCTGACGGCACCCTGCGTGACACAAAGCTCTTCGGCCGCGCGCGTAAAACTCTCGTGGCGCGCGGCGGCCTCGAAGGCCTTCAGGGCATTGAGTGGCGGCAGGCGTGGGCGCATCGCACGACTTCATGAGAAAAATTAGGGCAGGCACGAGAAACGATGCTTTGCGGGAAACCGCCCCGCACGATTATTGAACAGCTCCAGTGAAGCATTTCAAGCAATTTGGAGCCTGTCGTGTCCGTCCTTTTAACCGATACTCGGTCGATCCCGCCGGTGCCCGCCGCCGACCCGGCCACACCACTTCATCAATTCAGCTCAGGAAGGTCGCCTGGCGCTCCGCGCCCCGTATGGTGGAGCTTGCTTGACCGGCCGTTTCAGCGCATGGCGCTACGCGCGATCGCCGACGACCCGCATCTGCTTCGCGATCTCGGCCTGACGCGCGAGCAGGCGCTACGCGAGGCCTCCAAGCCGTTCTGGCGCTGAAACCAAATCAGAAAGGAGAAAACGGATGTCCGATCCGATCGTCTACGGTTTCCCACGCAGCAGTTTTGTCAACATCGTCCGCTTGATCCTGACGCACAAGGACGTAGCTTACCAATTCCACGACCTTGAACCGGTCATGGGCAAGCCCGATCACCTGGCGCTGCACCCGTTCAACCGTGTCCCAATTCTGAAACACGGCGATCTCACCGTCTACGAGACGAGTGCGATTGCCGCCTATGTCGACGACGCCTTTAGCGGCGTATCGCTGACACCGAAAGACATCAAGGCGCGGGCGCGTATGAACCAGTGGATCAGCGCTGTTAACGACTATTACTACCCCTACATGATCTATCACGTGACGCATGAGCGTCTGGTTTTCCCGGAACTCGGCATCGCCCCCGACGAGAAGGTCGTGGCACATGCGCTGCCCAAGGTCGAGACCGGGCTTGCGGTGGCCGAGCGCCAGCTTGCGCACGGCAAGGATTTTTTGCTTGGGGACGAGCTCTCGATTGCGGATTTCTATCTGCTGCCGAGCACGTTCGCCTTCAGCCTCACCGCCGAAGGGCAGTCGATGTATCCGAAATTCCCGGCATTCTGCCGCTGGCGGGAACGCATGGACAATCTGCCCGCAACGCAAAAGGTTCGCGCCGCCGTGCAGCGGGTGCCGATCGAACACGCGCGCGAATGGGCTACTTCACACCGGCCGAAATATTGACCGTCACTGTTCGCGTGCAGAGCGCCCGGTTCCGACCACCACGTGCGGCCAGAAGCCCGTTTGTTTCCGAACAAAGGCGATGACGGAGCGTTAGTGCAGAGCAAGAGGAAGGGACAACACCATGAAGAATTCTATATCGGTTGCGTTCATCTCCGCGGTCGCAATGACCTTCGCATTCGCCGGAAGCGATGCAAAAGCACAGTCCATGCCTGTCCAACAGGCCCAGCCGCCTCAGCAGTCGGAGCAAACCCGCGAGCAGGATCGCAGTCGCGCCGAGGACGTTAAGATCGGGCGTGACTGGAAGGCTCAAGGCGGCGAGAAGGACCACGCCGGCCAGGCAACACCTGACGACAGCCATCAGACTGTCGGTCGAGACTGGCGAGCCCATCCAGAGAACCGGGACCGCCAGTAGCTATCGAGGCGGAATTGGCGACGCTTGGTGCGCGGCGTGACCTTCGAAGAAGGAAAGCGGAAAGCCGAAGGTCAATCCCGCACGTATCTCGTTTACCGGATGGCCACCGGTGAGCGCGTGCCGGACCGCGATGTCGAAGCTGAGGTCGTCGCTCACACGATAGATCAGCCCGACCAACCCCGAGAACGTATCCTCTTTTCCAAACTCGTTCTCGTAGAATATCTCGGCGACGGGGCGCACCGTCCAGGTCATCGGTCCTTCGACAATAGCACCCACGAACACGTCGCCATGATGGTCGCGGGTGATGGCAGTCTCGGCATTCAAGTGAATGGTGCCCCAATCCCAGCGCTGCGAGACAATGCCGGCCAGGCTTACGCCAACGCCCGAATTGCCGGTACTGTCAGGAAGAAGGACGCCAAATTCGGTCGCAATGCTCGGACCGGTCTTGTCCTGCAGGCTACCGGGTACGACCACGTGCTTGAGAAACGCTCCGGCTGCAGTCAGGCTGGTCGGTCCGGGCGGAGAGAGCGACGTTTGTCCCTGGCCTTCGAAGACGGCTTCCCAACTCTCGCTCAGACCGTAGTTGAGAACCCAGGCCGGCGCGATCAGGCTTGTTCCGCTCTCATCACGCAAACGTCCGGCCGGCTGCAGCTCGACCTCCATCTCCCCCTTCTTGGCAACGGCGGCATCGGTGCCGTCGAAGGGGCGATAGGCCGAGGCGGGGTCAGACCAGGCGATCAGTCCAAGAGCGACCATGAAGCGAGGCGCAAGGCGTCTCGAACAGCTGCGAAAGCCCCGGCTGCGTTTCCACATGCGCCGTCTCCCCACAAAGTCGATCTCAAGGCAATGGCTTGAACACCCAGATTGCCGCCGGTCCGGCAGGCCCCGCGCGGACCGCAACAAACAGACGGTCCAGCTCCGGCACAAAGAGCGATGTTCGTGCGCCCGTCGCCGTCGGCAGGCGCGCGATCAGTCGATAGGCCGCTCCATCAATCTCAAATACATCGACGTATCCAGCGCCGCAGCTCACATAAATGCGTCCGCGCTTTGCATCTACAAAGAGGTCGTCGGCATCGCCGCAAGTGCCGGTGGCCGCAATCGCCTTGCCGTCGGTCGAAAAGGCTGCAAGCTGGGCTGGGCTGCGATACACCAGGAGAACGCGACTTCGTTCGTGATCGATGGCCATCGCGAAATTACCGCCCTTGTCCAGCGGCCAGCTGGTGAGTTGTTTCCCGGAAGCAACGTCCACCACCGCGACCGCTCGCGCGTCAGGCAGATTGACAAAGATGTGCCCACTATCGGGCTGAAGCTGGAAGCTTTCCGGATGTGCCTTAAGGAGTAGGCTCCGAACCTTTGTCCGGGCGGATGGGTCGACGACTGCCAGGCCACCATCGCCATAGCCGACGATGACGCGCTTGGCCGCGGCGTCGACCCGGATATTGTCGGCGTCGCTGCCGAGTTCGATTCGCCCGGTCGCCTTGTACTCGTTGGCTTCGTATAGCTGCACCGATCCGTCGCGGGCGTTGGCGACGTAGAGGGTGTCGGTCGACGGCTCATAGCCGACGCCTTGGGGTTCGCTCAATCCGGTAATGGTTCGAAGCAAACTGCGCGCAGCCAAATCGACGACGCCGACGCTGTCATTGCCGAGCTCGGCCACGAACAGTCGCTGCCGCTTCAGGTCGACCGCTAGGTGATCAATCCGACCGCGGACATCGCCGAGCAGGATCTTCGTTTCGAGCTGAAGGGGCGTCTTGTCTCCTGCCGGTTCAGTTGCCGCTGCCAGCGTCGGAATGAGGGCGTCGATGCGCCGGACGATCTGATCCCGGGCCGACTCATAATCATCGATACCCAAGGGAATGCCGGACCAGTAGGTCACGTCGGCCCGTCCGTGCCGCTCGGCGGGGATCTGATCGAACGCCACCACCTGGTCTGCCGCGGCCATATCGTCGATGGTCAGCTGTTGCGGCGTGTTGGCCGCCTCCAGACCATCGAGTGCAAGGCCATCCTGCACCCTAACCGGCACCGACCGATAAAGGTCGATGCCGCGTGAGACCGCCCTGAACCGCAATCCGCGCTCCTGGGCAGCCTTGTTGAAATAGGCCGCCGCCATCTGGCTGTTCACCACGCCGTGCAGGCAGACAAAGACAACGATCTTGCCATCGTCCGCCGGCGCCGGCCGAGCCGATGTCAGCGCGATCGCAAGCACCGTGGCGGCAATGCGCAGCATCACGTGGGCACTCCTGAGCAGCGTGCGCATCGTCAGCATCTCACTTCAGCCCGGTTAGCACCCACGCGCCGGTTGCAAGGGCGCCCCTGTCATTTCTTGCAGGCTTTCTTGCACATCTGATACTCGGACTTGCAGGTCGGCCCGGCATAGTTCTTCATGCACGCCTTTTGCTGATCAGCGCAGACCTGACAGCTGGTCTGGCCGATCGCAGCGTCCATGCCCACAAGAACTCCGACGACAACCATGGACATGACCGTGAGGCTTCGCATCGTTGATCCCTCCGAGACCAGTGTCAGCCTTTTGTCGTAGCCGTCTTATCGAGCGCGGCACGCAAGCCCTTGGCGAGCTTGACGGCGTCGTCATTGGCCCAGAAATGCATGAAGAACAGGCGCGGCTGTTCGTTCAGCATGTGGCTGTGCAGCGCGGTGACGTCGATGCCGTGCGTCCGCAGCGCCATGATGACGGGGTTGACCTCGTCATTTGTCAGCACGAAATCGCCGGTGATCGCCGCCTTGCCGCCGCCGGTCGGCTGGAAGTTGATGCCGATGGCGACGCCCATCGGGCCAACCGGGCTCAACGCCATGCCCTGTTCGGTGATCGGATCGCGGCGGGGCACGTTGAACTGGTAGACGCCGCCATTGGCCTGGCCCTTGACGCCGATGATCTGATCGAGCTGCTCGGTATCGAGATCGATGGTCGGCGGCGGCGCGGCCGGCGCCGCGGCCTTGAGCGGCGTCTTGCTTTCAGCGAGGCCATCCCGGATCGCGGCGGCGATCTTGACCGGGTCGCCGTGACCGGCGACGTGCATGTAGAAGGTGGCCGGGCTCGCGCCGAGCAAATGGTTGTGCACGGCCGTGATCTGCAGGCCGCTTCCGATCATCTTCAGCATGACGGGGTTGATTTCGGATTCGAGCAGCACCAGGTCGCCCATCGCCATGACGTCGTCGTGCATGGGTTTGAAGGCGACCCAGCCGCCGAGCGCCAGCGCCGGCTTGATGGTGATGTCGTCGAGCGTCACCGTCAGATCGCTCCGCGGAAAGCCGTAGCGATGCACGTCACCGGTGACCGCGGGCTTTCTGCCCAGCGTGTCGTCGACCTTCTGCCAATCGATCGCCTGCGCATGTGCCGACGAGACGAACGGCTCGGCGAATACCTGCCAGTCGATCTTTTGCGCGCTCCCGCCGGTGGCGAAGAGGCAGGCACCGACGCCGATCAGCGCCGAAATCGTATGTCGCATTGGATTGCTCCCTTGAACCTCTTTCGATGCTTCGGATCGTGGCTCTATTGCTTCGAGAGCCCGACAATGGTGCGGAACCCGGCGATGTTCTGCACCGCGATTTCGACGGGATCGCCGAAGCGGACGGCATTGAAGATCAGGCCGTCCTGGACCTTGAACGGTTCGGTCCGGTCCGGAGATAACCGGATGAGCAGCGTGTCGTTGCGTTCATCGACGCGATCGACGACGCCGCGCAGCGTCTCGCTCGCTTGCGGGTGGACCATCGCCGCTTGCATTGTAACGGCCGCGTCCTGCCGCTCATCGAGGGCGGCCGGCGCTGCCAGGGTTGCGCCCGGCCCCAGCACCGCCATGCACAGGGCCACAATTGCTCTCATCATGATTATCACTCCATCGATTCGTTGACGGCTTTCGCGCGCGCGGGCGCTCAGTCCCGCTCCTTGACCTGGCCGCTGCTGTCGATCACGAGCCGCACCGGCTTGCCGTTCTTCATCGCCTTCGCCGTCGTGCCTTCGGCCGTCGACTTGACCTCGCTGATCTCGGCGTAGCCGGCGGCGCGAAGTTTTGCGACGAGTTCGTCCTGCGTCAGGGCATGGGCCGGCATGACCGCGCCCGCGATCGTCAGGGCGAGAATCAAATGGGAGAGTCGTCGTGTCTGCATGGTTGTTCTCCTGGTTGTGTTGTGCTGCCCCAGGTTCTCAAGCTGCGCGCCGTTCCGCTCAGATGATGCCGACAAGGCGCAGCAGTGCGCCCGTGATGCAGGAGGCGGCGAGGACGCTGAGCATCCCCGCATTGAAGCGGAAGATCGCGATCGCGGCGGCGATCGACAGCGCCAGCGCCGGCCAGTCGAGGCTGGCAGGCACCGGCGCGTCGAACGACAGGCCTAACCCGTGCACCGGGAATGTTTGCCGAAACAGCGTGTGCAGCGCGAACCAGATCGACAGATTGAGGATCACGCCGACCACGGCGGCGGTGATCGCCGAAAGCGCGCCCGCCAGCGCCTTGTTGCCGCGCAGCGCCTCGATATAGGGCGCCCCGACGAAGATCCACAGGAAGCACGGCGTGAACGTCACCCAGGTCGCGAGCAAGCCGCCGAGCGTGGCGGCCAACATCGGCGACAGCCCGCTTGCTTTGCGGAACGCGGCCATGAAGCCCACGAACTGCACCACCATGATCAGCGGTCCGGGCGTGGTCTCGGCCATGCCGAGTCCGTCCAGCATCTCGCGCGGGCTGACCCAGTGATAATAGTCGGCGGCCTGTTGCGCGACATAGGCGAGCACGGCGTAGGCGCCGCCGAACGTCACCATCGCCATCTTGCTGAAGAAGATCGCGATCTGGGTGAACACGTCGCCGGGCCCGAGCGCAATCAGCAGGGCGAACACCGGCACCAGCCAGAGCGCGAGCCAGATGGCGCCGACCCGCAAAGTGCGCGATGCGTTGGGACGGACATGGTCCGACACCGCTTCACCGAGCATGCTGTCGATCACGGCGGAATTCTTGCCGCCATGCTCGATCGCCGCAAATTCGCTCCGGCCGAGACGTGCGCCCACCAGCCCTGTGACCGCGGCGGCGCCGATGATCAGCGGAAACGGCACGGCGAAGAAGAAGATCGCGACAAAGGCGATCGCCGCGAGCGCGATCATCACCCGGTTGCGCAGCGCGCGCTTGCCGACCCGCACCACGGCCTGGATGACGATGGCGAGCACCGCGGCCTTCAGGCCGAAGAACAGCGCTTCGACAAACCCGACATTGCCATACGCCGCGTAGATATAGCTGAGGCCCATGATGGCGAAGATGCCGGGCAGGATGAACAGCCCGCCCGCCACGATGCCGCCGAGCGTCCGATGCAGCAGCCAGCCGATATAGGTCGCCAGCTGCTGCGCCTCCGGCCCCGGCAGCAGCATGCAGTAATTGAGGGCGTGCAGGAAACGCCCCTCGGATATCCAGTTCTTCTCCTCGACCAGGATGCGATGCATCACCGCGATCTGGCCGGCCGGTCCGCCAAAGCTCAGGATGGCGACGCGTATCCAGACCAGCAGCGCCTCGTTGAAGGAGATGCCGTGCGCGGGTTCATGCCCGCGCGCTTTCGCTGTCGTTGCGACGTCGGTCATGGCTTCACCTTGCTGGTCGGCCAGTTGTGCGTCTCCTTGGTCGCGTCGCGGCACCATCGGTAGAAGGCGTCGTAGAGCAGCAGCCCGGCGCTCAACTGCTCGAGGTCGTCGTCGAACATGCGCGACAGGCCGAGCGAGGCGGCGAGCAGCCCGGGCGCCTCCGGCGAAAGCTCGAGCCGCGCGGTATCGGCCGCCCGCACCATCGTCGCGAGCCGCTCCAGCGCCGGCGTCGCGAGGCCGAATTCCTTGACCATCACGTCGAAGGTGCAGAGCTCACCGCGATGGCTCCAGAACACGTTCTCGATGTCGAACGGCGTGGCGTCGAACCGTTCGGCGACCGCCTCGACCTCCGCCGATGTGACGAACAGGAACACGGCCGCGGGATCGACGAAGCGGCGGATCAGCCATGGACAGGCGATGCGGTCGATCTTCGGCCGCGATCGCGTCACCCAGACGGTGCGGCCCCGCCCGTCGCGTTTCGGAATCTTGTCGGCGGGAACGGTCGGTAGCTCCGCTTCCCGCCAGCCGAGGTGGCCGCCCTCGAGAATCTCGGCCGCGATGTTGCTGCAGCGCAGCCAGGCGGCGGTGCCTTCGGAAAGCTTCTGTCCCTTCTGGCAGACCACGACCACGGACTGCCCGGTGAAACGGGAAGCCCAGTCCTGGACGTCGAGATGGGAGTAGCGGACCGCGCCCGGAATCAGGCGCGGATCGGCAGCGAAATCTTCATCGAGACGAACGTCGACGAGCGTCGGCGCCTTCGCCGTACCGATGAGACGGGACAATTTTTCTGATGAGATCGATGTGTATGACGACATGGTGCGCCCTTGGTGACAGGACGCGATTCTTGGGCATGTCGCCTCGCGGGGAGATCGCACATCCCCGTAGCCGCATCAAAAACCCCGATTTCCGGGCTGTCAACCTGACTTTGCCAAATCCAGCAGCAATCGCCGATCGATAGTCACGAAAACTTCATCGCGCAGCTTGGAACAAGCATTCGTGGACTCTGGCCGATGGGTCATCTCTCCATCTGCGGCGAGTTGCGAATAGGAACATACAATTCGCTGCCGAGTTGCGCGGTGGCAGGGACCAACTCAGGTAGATGCCGACACCGCGATCGTGTCGCGCTCCCGCCTGCATTCATTGGAGCAATGCCGATTGATGGACAGTCATTATTGGCATGCGACGCCTGTTGCTCTTGTCGTTATGCTGCTCATCACAACAACCGGCGGCGCTCTCGCCCACGATCACCAGCACCCCGACTTGAATGGTTGGTACGAGGGCTTGCATAGCAGCAAGGGTCCCTGCTGCGACGGCACGGATGCGCAGCACATCGACGACGTCGACTGGGAAACCAGGAACGGCCATTATCGGGTGCGCATCGACGGCGAGTGGGTTGACGTTCCGAACGAAGCCGTCGTGCCCGGGCCGAACCTGTCCGGCCGACCCATCGTGTGGCCCTACTACATAGACGGTCATCCGAAGGCGCGCTGCTTCATGCCTGGCAGCATGGGCTGACGCCCGCCGCTGACATCCCGCCGCCATGCCTCGATGCGCGCCCGGCTGGCCGACAGCATGGTTGACCAATATAGGGTACCCCCCTATATTACATTGATGTCGCATACCATCAAGCACAAGTCCAAGCTCGTCGGCCGGGTTCGCCGCATCAAGGGCCAGCTGGAGGCCGTCGAGCGTGCACTGGAGTCCGAGATTGGTTGTGCCGACGTGCTGATGCTGGTGGCCTCGGTCCGCGGCGCCATCAACGGGCTGACCGCGGAATTGCTCGAGGACCATATCCGCCACCATGTCGTGGATCCTGCCCGGGAAAAGGATCCCGAGAAGGCGCAGGGCGCCGCGGACCTGATCGACGTCGTTCGTACCTATTTGAAGTGAGTGCCATGACCGACCTGTCTCAGCTGCTCCAGCAGAGCAGCGCGCATGCGTGGCTGTTCGTGCCCAGCGCGATCCTGCTCGGCGCGCTGCACGGGCTCGAGCCCGGCCACTCCAAGACGATGATGGCGGCCTTCATCATCGCGATCCGCGGCACGGTGGTGCAGGCGGTGCTGCTCGGCCTGGCGGCGACGATCTCGCATACCGCCATCGTCTGGCTGGTCGCGCTCGCCGGACTTCATTTCGGCCAGCAATGGTCCGGAGAACGCAGCGAAGCCTGGCTGCAACTGGCGTCGGCGGTGATCATCATCGCGATCGCGGCCTGGATGGCCTGGCGCACCTGGCGCGAGCAGGCTGCCGAACACGATCACGATCACCACCATCATCACGACGAAACGCGCCAGCTTGTCCTGGCCGGACAATCGCTGTCGCTCGAGGTCTTCGAGGACGGCGTGCCGCCGCGCTGGCGGTTGCGAAGCGAGGCCGGAGCGCTGCCGGCGGCCGGCGACGTTGACGTCGTGACGATCCGTCCCGACGGCAGCGAGCAACGCTTTCGCTTCGCCGACAGGGGTGGTTATCTGGAAAGCATCGACGAAATTCCGGAGCCGCATGCCTTCAAGGTGCGCGTCTCGGTGCGGGCGGATATGGCGGAAGTCCTGTTCGAGGAGCATGACCATGCGCACATGAATCTCGGCGACGAGGACGACGCGCATGCGCGCGCGCACGCCGCCGACATCCGCAAGCGCTTTGCCGGACGCACCGTCACGACATGGCAGATCATCCTGTTCGGCCTGACCGGCGGGCTGATTCCGTGTCCGGCGGCGATCACCGTGCTGCTGCTCTGTCTCCAGCTCAAGCAGTTCAGCCTCGGCTTCGTGCTGGTGCTTTGCTTCGGCATCGGGCTTGCGCTCACCATGGTCTCTGCCGGCGTTGCGGCCGCGCTGAGCCTGCGTCATGTCGAACGTCATTGGGCCGGCTTCAGCCGCTTTGCCCATCGCGCCCCCTACGTGTCGGCCGCGCTGATCGTGCTCGTCGGCCTCTACACGGGCTGGCTCGGGTTGCACGGGATCACGGCCTGATCCGGGATCACGGCGTGATCCGGGATCGTGGCCAGATCCGCTTCGCTCCACTTCCATCTTGAAACCTGCGCGCGGTGGTCTAGATTTGCCTCAAGGGGACAAGGCAGACTCCCCGTGAGACCTCGGTCCAAGCTCTGCGCGACACTCACCGTCGTGGAGCTTTCACATGGACACCCAACCACACACACGTCTTCGTTCCGAAAATCGTCCTGGCAAAATCGCTATCCTGTCGCGTGGCGACGCCGCGTCGCGCCGGGAGGCGACCCCACAAAGCAGCCGTTTCGTCCGCGTCTTCGAAGCGCTCGCCGCTTCGGGCATCGAGGCCGTTCCCGTCGTCTATGACGAGACATTCGCCGATGCCGTTCGCGACCAATTGCTGACGATGGACGGCGTTCTGGTCTGGGTCGATCCGATCCATCAGGGCAAGACGCGCGCCGCCCTCGATCCGCTGCTGCGCGAGGTCGCGGCGGCGGGACCATGGGTCAGCGCGCATCCCGACATCATCCTCAAGATGGGCGTCAAGGACGTGCTGTACCGGACGCGACACCTCGGCTGGGGCGCCGACATCCATCGATACGCCACGGTCGATGCGTTCCGCGCCGAATTTCCCTCGCGCTTGCGCGCGGGTGGTCCGCGCGTGCTCAAGCAGAACCGCGGCAATGGCGGGCAGGGCGTCTGGAAGGTGGAAACGGTGCCGAACACCGACGCGACGATTCGCGTGCTGCATGCGCTGCGCGGCAGCCAGCCGGAGGAGATGCCGCTGGAGGACTTCATGGGGCGCTGCGCGCCGTATTTCGGCTGGGGCGGCTGCATCATCGATCAGGCGTTCCAGCCGCGCCTGCCCGAGGGCATGATCCGTTGCTATGTCAGCGGAGCGAAGGTCGCAGGCTTCGGGCATCAATTGATCAAGGCCCTGATCCCGCCGCCCCCGCAAGGCCCGGATTCTCCGGAAGCCCAACCCGGACCGCGCATCATGCACGGCCCCGATGCGCCGCAATTCCAGGCACTGCGAAGGTTGATGGAGGACGAATGGATCCCGCAAATGATGGCCGCGCTGACGATCGATGAGACGTCGCTGCCGGTGATCTGGGATGCCGATTTCCTCTACGGTCCACGCGATGCTGATGGCGCCGACACCTACGTGCTCTGCGAGATCAACGCGAGCTCGTGCTTCGCGATTCCCGCCGAAGCTCCGGCGGCGATCGCGCGAACGGTCAGGGATCGCATCGGTCGGAACATGGCGAGCGTGAGGTGAGCACGCCCTACAGGCTCCCTCTCCCGCATCCGCCAAGAGGCTTCGGCGGATAGCAGGGGAGCGAGCCCGCCGCCGATGCTTGAGCCACGTGCGGGCCGATCGGCACCCGGCTTTCCCTGCGCCCTCCGTTCAAGAGAGGGCGGAGCGAAAGACAAAGCTCGGACAAATCATGTCGCGAGAACGCGGAAGTGTGTCACAGACGACGCCACACATTCGGTGTCGTCCCTGCGAAAGTGTTTGGTCCCTGCAGATTGGTTGGATGGAATCGGTGTAGAACGAGGCGTGGCCTTTGTTAGGGAGCGCCTCGTGTCATGGAACTGAGCTTGCACGCGAACGCCACGACGACGCCGAAGACACGTGCCTACATCCAGCGCAGCCGGAAGTCGGTCGCTCAGTTGGCGGCCGAATTGGGGGTCAGCGAGACCACGATTTATCGCTGGCGCAGCCGCACGACGGTCGAAGACCGCTCGCACCGGCCGAAGAACCTCACGACCAGCCTCTCCGCGGTTGAAGAAAGGGCCGTTTGTGAACTGCGGACGTCGCTCCAATTGCCGCTGGACGACATCGTTGAGGTGATGCGGCGATGCATCAACGCCAAGCTGTCCCGTAGTGCTATTCACCGCTGCCTGCAGCGCAATGGCATCAGCCGGCTTGCCAAGCCTGACAAGCCCAAAGCCGGCGTCTTCGAGAATGCCAGTATCGGCTTCATCCATATCGACGTGAAGTATCTGCCGGCACTGCAGCGCCGCACCAGCTATGCCTTTGTCGCCATCGACCGAGCCACCCGCTACGTCTTTGTCGAGGTCCATTCCAGGCGGGACGGAGCGACCGCGACCGGTTTCCTTAAGCGCTTCCTGGCTGATTTTCCGCACCAGGTTCACACTATCCTCACCGACAACGGTGCCGAGTTCACCGACCGCTTCGCCGTCGACAAGAAGAACAAGCCGCCCGGGAAGCCTTCCGGCGACCACCCCTTTGATCAACTCTGCCGACAGTGCGGCATCCAGCATCGCCTGACCAAGCCCTACCATCCGCAGACCAACGGACTCGTCGAACGTTTCAACCGGCGCATCGCCGAAGCCATTGGCCGCGAAACAAAGCGTGGCAGCGCCCGGCGGACCTTCATCGATCACGCCGATCGAGACACCTTCATCGCCAAATTCGTCCACGACTACAATCGAACCAGGCTCAAATGCCTCCGCTACCAGGCCCCAATGCGGGCCCTCGCCAATCATACGGGACCAAACACGAAAGCAGGGACCCATAACCACCGATGGTCATTATTGAGCAGTGCTGCAACGACGAGTCCCATCCACAACATCCGCCGCGGCGTATGGGTCCCCTGAGTTCACAAACGAAGTGCAACACTTCCTTGAGGAGGTGTTGCCATGGGGCGGACTTACAAGCAGCTCTCTCTGGACGACCGATGCGAGATTGCCTGCCTATCGGCCAATGGCAGCTCGGTCCGGCAAATCGCGGCAGCTCTGGATCGCTCGCCATCAACGATCTCTCGGGAACTGAGGCGCAATCGGGGGAGCCAGGTCGGCTACAAGCCGAGCTATGCCCAGCACCAGATGCGAGCGCGGCGCTGGACGGGCGGACGCCTCGAACGGGAGCCCGGCCTGCGCCGCGCGGTGTTGCAACGCCTTCGCCGCGGCTGGTCGCCCGAGCAGGTCGCTGGCCGGCTGGCCCGCGAGTGCGGGCGCAAGGTGATCTCCCACGAGACCATCTACCGCTTCATCTATGGCCAACTCAGGCGCACCACGGACTTCAACTGGCGGCGCTATCTGCCGCGCGCCAAGAGCAAGCGCGGCTGCCGCGGCAAGCGGGGCGGCAGCCCCGCAAGCTTCATCGAAGGCCGTGTACCCTTGGCAAATCGGCCGCTCGAAGCGGCCGACCGCAGCGTGCCCGGACACTGGGAGGCCGACCTGATGATGTTCTCGAAATACGGTCAGGCCGTGCTGGCCGTGCACGAGCGCACCTCGCGGCTGCTGCTCGGCATCCGCCTTGCCAGCAAGGTCGCGCGCGGTGTCGCCCGCCATCTCGTGGGCTTCTTCGCGCCCCTTCCACAAGAGCTGCGCCAGAGCGTTACCTTCGACAACGGCACCGAGTTCGCCGGTCACCTGGCGCTGCACCGCCTCTCGATCGCGACCTTCTTCTGCGATCCCCATGCCCCCTGGCAGAAGGGTGGCATCGAGAACGCCATCGGCAGGATGCGCCGCTTTATTCCCCGCAAGACGGATCTCGTAACCCTCTCGACCGCCAGATTCCGCCAGTTCATCGCCGCCTACAACAACACCCCGCGCAAATGCCTTGACTACCGCACGCCTGCCGAGTCCTTTGCTCAAGTGTTGCACTTCGAATGTGAATCCACCTCCCGGCCTTCGCCGGGACGACGGTCGAGAGAGAACCGCGCACACGTTTGCGCCTCTGCCCGTCCTTTGCAGCGCGTCCGCAAACTACTTCGCCCGCATCGCTTCCGGCGTATCCGGCTGCGCGGACGGATGCGCCTTGGCGAATTCCGGCAGCGCCATGGCGGTCTCGTGGATGCGCTTCACGGTCGGCCAGGGCGACAGGCTGATCTGCTGGTTGATCGCCGCCGTGACATGGCCGACCAGGCAGATGTCGGCAAGGGTGGGTGCATCGCCGTGACAGAACCGGCCGGTCGCCTTGTGGCCGGCGAGGTGCCCCTCGAGCGCCGCCAGCGTCTCGACCGTCCAGTGCCGCCGCCACGCGTTCTGCTGGCTGTCGCGCAGATCGAGCTCGCGGTCGAGATAGCGCCGCACCCGCGGCGTCAGCAGCGGATGGCCCTCGCAGGCGACGATCAGCGCCAGCCCGCGCACCCGGGCGCGGCCGAGCGCATCCGCCGGCAGCAGCGGCGGCGTCGGAAAAGTCTCGTCGAGCCAGTCGATGATCGCGAGCGACTGGAACAGCACCGTGCCGTCGTCGGTCACCAGCGCCGGCAGCGCCATCTGCGGATTGATCTTGCGGTAGGCATCAGTGCGATGCGCGTCCGCATCGAGATCGACGAAGACGACGTCGGCGGCGACGCCCTTGAGGTTGAGCGCGACCCGCACCCGAAAGCTCGCCAGCGAGCGCCAGAACGAGAAGAACTGCATGGAGTGCACCCCGCATTTCTTCCCCTCTCCCCTTGTGGGAGAGGGTGGACGCGATGCAAGGCATCGCGGACGGGTGAGGGGTCTGTCTCCGGGGATAGAGACCCCTCATCCGTCGCGGACTTTGTCCGCGACACCTTCTCCCACAAGGGGAGAAGGGAAGAAAGGTCTATCCAGACCCGTAGCCCGGATGAAGCGCAAGCGAAATCCGGGGCCGGTCCGTCGTTCCGTCGCAGTCTATCCCGGATTACGCTTCGCTGCATCCGGGCTACGGCACTCCAATACGTCATGCCCGGGCTTGACCCGGGCATCCATCAATCTTCAGAAGTGTTTTTGAAGATGGATCGCCGGGTCAACCCCGGCGATGACACGTGTCGAGGAGGCCTACCCAGCCCCCACCTTCTTCTTGCGCCAGGCGAGATGCACGGCGCAGGTGCAGCCCTGCGGATGCGAGGCCAGCTCCGCGTCGTTGGCGGGCGTCGCGGCGGGCGCGATCGCCGGTCCCTTGGCGCCGTCCTGCGCGGGGATGTAGTTCAAGACCGGCGCCAGCCAGCGCTCGATCTCGGCGACCGTCATGGCCTTACGCGCGGCGTAATCCTCGACCTGGTCGCGCTCGATCTTGCCGACGCCGAAGTAGAAGCTTTCGGGATGCGAGAAGTACAGGCCCGAGACCGACGAGCCCGGCCACATCGCAAAGCTCTCGGTCAGCTTCACGCCGGCGGTGTTCTCGGCGTCGAGCAGCGCGAACAGCGTCCGTTTCTCGGTGTGGTCGGGCTGCGCCGGATAGCCGGGCGCGGGGCGGATGCCGTCATATTTCTCGAGGATCAGTTCGTCCGCCGACCACGCCTCGTCGGGCGCATAGGCCCAGAACTCCTTGCGCACGCGCTGGTGCATGCGCTCGGCGAAGGCCTCCGCCAGGCGATCGGCCAGCGCCTTGCACAGGATCGAGGAGTAGTCGTCATTGGCGTTCTTGAAGCGGTCGGCGACCGCATCCTCGCCGATCCCCGCGGTGACGACGAAGCCGCCGATATAGTCGGCGATGCCGGTTTCCTTCGGCGCGATGAAATCGGACAGCGCGGCGTTGAAGCGGCCCTCGCGCTTCTCGAGCTGCTGGCGCAGCGTGTGGAAGGTCGCGATCTTCTGCTTCCGCGTCTCGTCGGCATAGACCTCGATGTCGTCGCCGACGGCGTTCGCCGGCCAGAAGCCGACGGTGGCGCGGGCGGTGAACCACTTCTCCTTAATGATGGTGTCCAGCATCTTGCGCGCGTCGGCATAGAGCGAGCGGGCGACCTCGCCGACCTTGGGGTCGTCGAGGATCGCCGGGAAGCGGCCGGTCAGCTCCCAGGTCTGGAAGAACGGCGTCCAGTCGATGTAGTCGGCGAGCTCGGCAAGATCGTAGGCGTCGAAGCTCTTCAGGCCGAAGAAAGCCGGCTTCTTCGGCGGCGCCGCGGCGAAGTCGATCGCGACCTTGTTGGCGCGGGCCTCGCCAAGCTTCAGCCGCTTCTTGTCGGCCTGGGCGCGGAAATGCGCCGTCGAGATTTTTGCGTATTCGGCCCGCACCTCGGCGGCGTAGGCCTGCTTCTTCTCGGCCGACAGCAGCGAGGAAGCGACGCCGACCGCGCGGCTCGCATCGTTGACATGCACGACCGGGCCGCCCGGATAGTTCGGGTCGATCTTCACGGCGGTGTGCACGCGGCTCGTGGTGGCGCCGCCGATCAAAAGCGGCAGATTCATGCCCTGCCGTTGCAGCTCGCCGGCGAGGAAGCTCATCTCGTCGAGCGAGGGCGTGATCAGGCCGGACAGGCCGATGATGTCGGCGCCCTCGGCCTTCGCGGTCTCGATGATCTTGTTGGCGGGCACCATGACGCCGAGGTCGATGACCTCGAAATTGTTGCACTGGAGCACGATGCCGACGATGTTCTTGCCGATGTCGTGGACGTCGCCCTTCACCGTCGCGAGCACGATCTTGCCCGCGGCGTTGCGGCCGCCGGTGATGCCGTTGGCGAGGTTGCGCGCCTTCTCCTCCTCCATGAACGGCATCAGATAGGCGACCGCCTGCTTCATCACGCGGGCCGACTTCACGACCTGCGGCAGGAACATCTTGCCGTCGCCGAACAGGTCGCCGACCACGTTCATGCCGGCCATCAGCGGCCCCTCGATGACGTCGAGCGGACGGGACGCGTTCTGGCGGGCGGCCTCGGTATCCTGCTCGATGAACTCGGTGATGCCGTGCACCAACGCGTGGGACAGCCGCTTCTCGACCGGCCATTCGCGCCAGGCGAGATCTTGCTCCTTGGTCTGCTTCTCCTTGCCGCGGAATTTCTCGGCCAGCGCCAGGAGCCGCTCGGAGGCGCCGGGATCGCGGTTGAGGATCACGTCCTCGCAGGTCTGGCGCAGCTCGGGGTCGATGTCGTCATAGACGATCATCTGCCCGGCATTGACGATGCCCATGTCCATGCCGGCATGGATCGCGTGATACAGGAACACCGAGTGCATCGCCTCTCGCACCGGCTCGTTGCCGCGGAACGAGAACGACAGGTTGGAGACGCCGCCGGAGATGTGGGCGCCCGGCAGGTTCGCCCGGATCCAGCGCGTCGCTTCGATGAAGTCGACGCCGTAATTGTTGTGCTCCTCGAGGCCGGTCGCGATCGCAAAAATATTCGGATCGAAGATGATGTCCTCGGGCGGGAAGTCGAGCCGGCCGACCAGGATGTCGTAGGCGCGCTTGCTGATCTCGGTCTTGCGCTTGAACGTGTCGGCCTGGCCGGTCTCGTCGAACGCCATCACCACCACGGCGGCGCCGTGGCGCTTGGCGACGGTCGCCTCATGGATGAACTTCTCCTCGCCTTCCTTGAGCGAGATCGAGTTCACGATCGGCTTGCCCTGGATGCATTTCAGGCCGGCCTCGATGACGTGGAATTTCGAGGAATCGACCATCACGGGCACGCGCGCGATGTCGGGCTCGGCGGCGACGAGGTTGAGGAACGTCACCATCGCCGCTTCGGAATCGAGCAGGCCCTCGTCCATGTTGACGTCGATGACCTGGGCGCCGTTCTCGACCTGGTCGCGCGCGACCTGCAGCGCGGCGGTGTAATCGCCGGCGGTGATCAGCTTGCGGAAGCGTGCGGAGCCGGTGACGTTGGTGCGCTCGCCGACATTCACGAACGGGATGGCGTCGGTCAGCGTGAACGGCTCGAGGCCGGAGAGCCTGAGCCGCGGTGCGATCTCGGGCACCACGCGCGGCTTGTGCGGGGCGACGGCCTTGGCGATCGCGGCGATATGGTCGGGCGTGGTGCCGCAGCAGCCGCCGACGATGTTGACGAGGCCGGCGGCCGCGAACTCGCCGATCAGCCGCGCCATGTAGTCCGGCGTCTCGTCATACTGGCCGAATTCGTTGGGCAGGCCGGCGTTAGGATATGCGCAGACCAGCGTGTCGGCGACGCGGCCGATATCGGCGATATGCGCGCGCAGATCCTCGGCGCCGAGCGCGCAGTTGAAGCCGATCGTGATCGGCCTTGCGTGCCGCACCGAATGCCAGAACGCCTCCGGCAACTGGCCGGAGAGCAGGCGGCCGGACTTGTCGGTGATGGTGCCGGAAATCATCACGGGCACGTCGATGCCGCGCTCCTCGATGATCTCGGAAATCGCGTACAGCGCCGCCTTGGCGTTCAGCGTGTCGAAGATGGTCTCGACCAGCAGCAGGTCGGCGCCGCCGTCGAGCAGGCCCTTGGCCTGTTCGCCATAGGCCTTGCGCAGATCGTCGAAGGTCACCGCGCGATAGCCGGGATTGGAAACGTCGGGCGAGATCGAGGCGGTGCGGTTGGTCGGGCCGAGTGCGCCGGCGACAAAGCGCGGCTTGCCGTCCTCGGCGCTCACCCGCTCGGCGGCGGTGCGCGCCAGCCGGGCGCCCTGCAGGTTCAGCTCATAGGCGAGGTCCGACATGTCGTAGTCGGCCTGCGCGATCGAGGTCGAGGAGAAGGTGTTGGTCGCGACGATGTCGGCACCGGCGCGCAAATATGCGGCGTGGATGTCCGTGATCGCATCGGGCTGGGTCAGGATCAGCAGATCGTTGTTGCCCTTGATGTCGCGGTGGAAGTCCGCAAAGCGCGCGCCGCGGAACGCGGCTTCGTCGAACTGCAGGCCCTGGATCATCGTGCCCATGGCGCCGTCGAGCACCAGGATGCGCTCGCGGGCAGCCGCGAGCAAAGCGTTACGCTTGGGGGAAACGGGAACGGACATGTGTCAGGCAGCTTTCTGGGCACCGTTCGGCCGGATGCCGAGCAGGTGGCTGATCGCGAACACGAGGTCCGCGCGGTTCATGGTGTAGAAGTGGAAGGTGTCGACGCCGTGCTTGAACAGCTTCTGCACCTGGCCGGCGGCGACGGTGGCGGCAACCAGCTTGCGGGTCTCGGCGTCGTTGTCGAGGCCCTCGAACTTCTCGGCGAGCCAGTCCGGCACGCTGGTGCCGGCGCGCGTCACGAAATTGCGGGCCTGCTTGAAATTGTGCATCGGCATGATGCCCGGCACGATCGGAATCTCGATGCCGCGCGCGCGCACCCGGTCGACATAGCGGTGGTACAGGTCGTTGTCGAAGAACACCTGAGTGATCGCGCGCGTCGCGCCGGCGTCGACCTTGGCCTTCAGCGTGTCGATGTCGGCGTCGAAATCCTTCGCTTCCGGATGCTTCTCGGGATAGGCGGACACCGAGATCTCGATGTCGGCGTGGCGCCGCTTGATGCCGGCGACAAGCTCGGCCGAACTCTGGTAGCCGTCCGGATGGGTGAAGTAGGGCGTGCCGATGCCGCCGGGCGGATCGCCGCGCAGCGCGACGATGTGACGGACGCCGACCTCATGATAGCGGTCGACGATGTCGTCGATCTCGCCGCGCGAGGCGCTGACGCAGGTCAGATGCGCGGCCGGCAGCAGATCGGTCTCGCGCAGGATGCGGGTGATGGTCGAATGGGTGCGCTCGCGGGTCGAGCCGCCGGCGCCGTAGGTGACCGAGACGAAGTTCGGCGTCAGCGGCGCCAGGCGATTGATGGTCTCCCAGAGATTGCGCTCCATCTCCTCGGTCTTCGGCGGGAAGAACTCGAAGGAGATTTTCGGCGCTTTGGGCGCACGTGGTGCGTTCGGCACGGAGGAAATGGTCTCGGTCATGGTACGCAAAGGCTCCGCAACTGGAGGGCAGACATCCGGCCTGGATATGAAGGCCCCAAGATAAGCCAAACGCGTCGAATCAAACAGCCCATCGGATATGGGAAATTGCCCATTCGTGGCGCAGATTCGGCAAAAATTGACTATCGTGGACGCTTGGTGGGCAACCCGTTGGTTTCGCGACGGTAGCATGAATATATTGAAAATATTGATATAATAAGGATTCTGCAAGTGATTGGAGATCGAAATCGATTGTGGGTAGCTTGGTGCGTCAATGAACCGTCGTATATCGTCCCAAAATCAGCGGCTGCCGGCGCCGGCGTTCCGCCGCGGGACTGGTCTGCGTGGCCGGGGCCTTTGTCGCCTCGTGGCGCCACACTAGGTTGACGGCCATGATTCCGCTGTCCGTCCTCGACCTGTCGGTCGTCACCACTGGCACCAGGCCGGCTGTTGCGCTCCGCAACAGCATCGACCTGGCACGCCATGTCGATGGCCTTGGCTACGTCCGCTACTGGCTCGCCGAGCACCACAACCTCGCTTCCGTGGCGAGCCCGGCGCCCGATCTGATGATCGGGCAGATCGCGGCGGTGACGTCGCATATCCGTGTCGGCTCCGGCGGCGTGATGCTGCCCAACCACGCGCCGCTGGTCGTCGCCGAGCGCTTCAAGATGCTCGAGGCGCTGTTTCCCGGCCGCATCGATCTCGGCCTCGGCCGCGCGCCCGGCACCGACGGCGCCACCGCCTACGCACTGCGCAGCCGGCTCGATCGCCGCGAAGGCGATGATTTCCTCGAGCGGCTGCACGAGCTGACCTTGTGGGAGACGCGCGATTTCCCACCCGGCCATCCCTACAACAATGTGGTGGCGATGCCGGATGATTCGCCGCTGCCGCCGATCTGGCTGCTCGGCTCGAGCGACTATTCCGCCGAGCTCGCAGCCCAGGTCGGGATGGGCTTTGCATTCGCGCATCATTTTGCCACTCACGACGCAATTGCGGCGATGACCAACTACCGCGCGCATTTCAAGCCGTCGAACTGGCGCGCGACGCCGCAGGCGATTCTGGCGGTTGCGGTTGTTGCGGCGGAGACCGACGCTGGAGCCGAGCGGCTTGCGCTGTCGATGGATCTCAACCGGCTGCGCCGCGACCGCGGCCAGTATCTGCCGCTGCCGAGCGTCGAGGAGGCAGAGGCCTATCCCTACACCGACGCCGAGCGCGCCTCGATCGCGCGCAACCGCGCCCGCCTCTTCGTCGGCAGCCCCGCAACCGTGATGACGAAGCTGGAGCCGCTGATCGCGGCGACCCAGGCCGACGAGCTGATGGTGATATCAGCGGTCTACGACCATGCCGCGCGGAAGAAGTCGTACAGCCTGCTCGCCGAGGCGTTCGGGCTTGCGAAGACGGCGGCGGCTTGACCCCGTCATTCCGGGGCGATGCGCAGCATCGAACCCGGAATCTCGAGATTCCGGGTTCACGCTTCGCGTGCCCCGGAATGACTGCGTCAATCCTGCGTCTCGCTGAAAGTCGCGCGGAACGGATGGCCGGGATAGACGCCGACGATGCGGAATTCGCGCGAGAAGAATTTCAATTCCTCGATCGCAAACGCGAGGCCGCGCTCATCGGGGTGACCGTCGACATCGGCATAGAATTGCGTGGCGAAGAAATTGCCGTCGACCATGTAGCTTTCGAGCTTGGTCATGTTGACGCCGTTGGTGGCAAAGCCGCCCAGCGCCTTGTACAGCGCGGCGGGCAAATTGCGCACCCGGAACACGAAAGTCGTGACCAGCGGCCCCGAACCCTGCGTGGCCCATTTGGCCTCGCGCGCCAGCACCACGAAGCGGGTGGTGTTGTGGGCCTCGTCCTCGATGTCCTCGGCGAGAATGTCGAGACCGTAGATGTCGGCGGCGAGGCGGGAGGCGATCGCCGCCACGCTCTTGTCGCCGCGCTCGGAGATGTCGCGGGCGCTGCCGGCGGTGTCGGCGGCGACGATCGGCTTGATGCCGAGCTTGCGGATGACGCGGCGGCACTGGCCGAGCGCGTGGACATGGCTCTCCACGCTCTTGATGTCGGCGAGCTTGGTGCCCTTGATCGCCATCAGCTGGTGGCGGATCGGCAAGAACCATTCGCCGACGATGAACAGGCCCGAAGCGGGCAAGAGATGGTGGATGTCGGCGACGCGGCCGGCGACCGAATTCTCGATCGGGATCATGCCGAGATCGGCCTCGCCCGAGGAAATCGCGGCCAGCGCGTCCTCGAAGGTCGGGCAGGGCATCGGCTCGGCGTCGGGATAGGCCTCGACGATCGCGATATGGGAATTGGCGCCAGGCTCGCCCTGGAACGCGATTTTCAGCTTCTTGGTCATGGGTGGCCTTTTACCAGCCGGTCAGGCTTTGGAAAGTATTCTGCGGGCGGTTTCGAGATCGGCCGGGGTGTCGACGCCGCGCGGGACGGTATCGACGATGGTGACGTCGATCCGCATCCCGGCCTCCAGCGCGCGGAGTTGCTCGAGCTTTTCCTGCTGCTCCAGCGGCGAGGGCGGCAGCGCCACGAACCGCTCCAGCGCGGCGCGGCGGTAGGCGTAGAGGCCGATATGATGGTAGCGCGGCCCGTCGCCATAAGGCGCGGTGGCGCGGGTGAAATACAGCGCGCGCAACCGGTTCGGCCCGATCGGCGAGCCGACTGCCTTGACGACGCTGGGGGCCTGATCCTCCTCCTCGGTATGGATGCGCGAGGCCAGGGTCGAGATGTCGACTGCGGGATCGTCGAGCGCCGGCATCACGCTGCGGATGGTCTCGGGGCTGATGGTCGGGAAATCGCCCTGCAGATTGACCACGATCTCGGCATGGCCGTCGGGGTCGAGGGTCGTCATCGCTTCATAAATCCGGTCCGAGCCGGACGGATGGTCGGGACGGGTCATTACGACCTCGCCGCCCGCAGCCTTCACCGCTGCAGCGATCTCGGCCGTGTCGGTCGCAACCGCAACCCGGCCGATGCCCGCCGCCTCGGCCCGCCGCAGCACATGGACGATCATCGGCACGCCGGCGATCTCGAGCAGCGGCTTTCCCGGAAGGCGAGTGGCGGCCATGCGGGCCGGAATCAGCACCAAGGTACGGGGTTGGGTCATTCGTGTCGGAGCCCGTCCGGCCTGCGGAAATTGCCGGGGAGGAGGTTGAATTCGGCGCGTTTATACGGGTTGCCAGAGCGCGGGCAAACCGATATCTCAACCCTGCTTGGGGCGGTGCGATAAGGCCGATTCCCAGGTCTTTCCCCGCGGCCGTATTCCCGGCCTGAAGTCGACATTCAAGGCCCGGAGCCTGACCCAAAATGGACTCCTTCGAACTCAACAAAATCCTCGGTGCGGTTCTCGGCACCTGCATCGTCGTCCTGGTGATGAGCTTTGCCGCCAGCGCGAAATTCGCGCCGAAGCTGCCGGAGAAGCCGGGTTTTGAGATCGCTGTGAAGGAAGAGTCCCATGGCGGTGGCGGCGAGGCCGCTGCGGCCGCATCCGAGCCGATCGAGAAGCTGCTGCAGACCGCTTCCGTCGAGAAGGGCGCGGCGGCCGCCAAGAAGTGCCAGGCCTGCCACACCTTCGAGAAGGGCGGTCCCAACCGCGTCGGTCCGAACCTGTTCGGCGTCGTCGGCGAGAAGAAGGGCGAGGGCCGTGGCTTCAATTTCTCGGCCGCGATGAAGGGCAAGGGCGGCGAATGGTCCTTCGACGACCTCAACAAGTTCCTGACCAACCCGAAGGGCTTCATCCCGGGCACCGCGATGGGCTTTGCCGGCGTGCCGAAGGACAGCGAGCGCGCCGACATCATCGCCTATCTGAATTCGAACTCGGAGCACCCGGCTCCGCTCCCGACCGCCTCGAAGTAACGATTTGCTTCGCGCAAGCATGCGGATGAAACGGCCAGGCATTGCCTGGCCGTTTTCGCATGGGGAATCCGCTGTCGCGGGGTTGTTATCGGGACGTTTCGCCGCACCGATATTGTTCCCGGACCAATATCATGAGGAAAAAGCAACGTAATTTGTCGAACCGTTGCCTTATATTGGGTCCCATGTAAGCGGGGCCGCAAGCAGGAAGACCGAATTTGGCGATCACCCGACGACACCTCCTTCAAGGCAGCGCACTGGCGGCAATGGCTCCGGCGCTCGGACTCACCCCCGGCCTGTCGGCGATCACGCCGGCCTTCGCCGACGAAGCCCCCAACGGGCTGAAATGGCGGCACGGCCTCTCGACCTACGGCGAAATCAAATACCCCGCCGACTTCAAGCGCTACGACTACGTCAAGCCGGACGCGCCGAAGGGCGGCGTGGTGCGGCTGTTCCAGCCCGGCACCTATGACAGCTTCAACCTGGTCGTTGCGGGGTTGAAGGGCACGGTCGCCTCTTCCGTCACCCGCATCTACGATTCGCTGATGGAGGCCTCGCTCGACGAGCCCGATACGTATTACGGCGAACTCGCCGAGGCGGCAGCCTTCCCCGACGATTTCTCCTACGTGATCTACCGCCTGCGGCCCGGCTCACGCTGGCACGACGGCAAGCCGGTCACGCCGGAGGACGTGATCTTCTCGTTCGAGGCGTGGAAGGCGAACAGCCCGATGTTCAGCGCCTACTACCGGCACATCGAAAAGGCCGAGAAGGTCGGCGATCGCGACATCAAGTTCACCTTCGACAGCCCGGGCAACCGCGAGCTGCCGATGATCACCGGTCAGCTCGTCATCCTGCCCAAGCATTGGTGGGAAGGCACCGACGCGCAGGGCAAGAAGCGTGACATCACCGCGAGCACGCTGGAGCCGCCGCTTGGCTCGGGTCCCTACCGGATCAAGGAGTTCGTTGCCGGACGATCGGTGGTGCTCGAGCGCGTCAAGGACTACTGGGGCAAGGATATCCCGATCGCGATCGGACAGAACAATTTCGACGAGCTGCGCTACGAATATTTCCGCGACGACACCGTCGCGCGCGAGGCGCTGAAGGCCGACCAGTTCGATTGGTACGGCGAGCGCAGCGCGAAGGAGTGGGCGTCGGCCTACGACGTTCCGCCGGTGCGTGAGAAGCGGCTGCTCAAGGAGCTCTTCACCGTCCGCAATCAAGGCCGGATGCAGGGTTGGGTGTTCAACCTGAGGCGCCCGAAATTCGCCGACCCCAGACTGCGCCGCGCCTTCAACTATGCTTTCGATTTCGAAGAGATGAACCGCGTGCTTTCGACCGGCGACTATCATCGCGATTCAAGCTATTTCGACGGCATCCCCGATTTGATGGCGACCGGCCTGCCGGAGGGCAAGGAGCTCGAGATCCTGGAGACGCTACGCGACAAGGTGCCGCCGGAAGTCTTCACGGCGCCCTACAAGGATCCGGTCGGCGGCACGCCGGAAAACGTGCGCGCCAATCTGCGCGAGGCGACGCGGCTGTTGAAGGAAGCCGGCTTCGAGATCCGCGACCGCAAACTGGTGGATTCCTCAGGCCAGCCGTTCACGGTCGAGATCCTCGGCAACAGTGGCGATTCCGGCATGGAGCGGATCGCACTGTTCTACAAGCCGAGCCTGGAGCGCCTCGGCATCACCGTCAACCTGCGCGCCGTCGACACCGTGCAGTACCAGAACCGGGTGCGCGATTTCGATTTCGAGATGGTCACCCAGGTGTGGGGACAATCGATCTCTCCCGGCAACGAGCAACGCGACAATTTCGGCTCACAGGCTGCCGATCGTCCGGGCTCGAACAATCTCCCCGGCATCAAGAATCCGGCCGTCGACGCCATCATCGAGCGCATCATCTTCGCCAACAGCCGCGCCGATCAGATCGCCGCCGCCAAGGCGCTGGATCGGGTCTTGCTCTGGAACTTCTATTGCGTTCCACACTTCAATTACGACAAGCAGCGCTATGTCTATTGGGATCGCTTCAGCCATCCCGACCCGCTGCCGAAATACGCTGTTTCGGGATTCCCAAATCTTTGGTGGTACGACGCCGACAAGGCGGCCAAGCTCAAGCGTTCATAAAACTCAAGGATTCGCGCATGGCGCTATTCTCCCGTCGGCACGCACTCGGCCTCGGCATCGGTGCGTTGAGTGCTGCAGGCTTGCGTGCTGCGCCGGCGGTGGCCGACAACGGAACCGAGATGCACGGCATGTCGGTGTTCGGCGACCTGAAATATCCGGCGGATTTCAAGATCTTCGACTACGTCAATCCGAAGGCGCCGAAGGGCGGGGCGTTCTCAATGATCCCTTCGACCCGTGCCTACAACCAGTCCTTCTTTACGTTCAGTTCGTTCAACGCGTTCATCCTCAAGGGTGAAGGCGCGAAGGGCATGGAGATGACCTTCGATTCGTTGATGGCACGCGCGGGCGATGAACCTGACGCGATGTACGGCCTGGCCGCAAGATCGGTCTCGATTTCTCCCGACAAGCTCACCTACCGCTTCACGATGCGGCCCGAGGCTCGCTTTCACGACGGCTCGAAGCTGACTGCGCAGGATGTCGCGTTCTCGCTCAATACGCTGAAGGAGAAGGGGCATCCGTTGATCGTGGTGCAACTGCGCGATTTCGTGAAGGCCGAGGCGCCCGACGACGGCACCGTGATCGTGACCTTCGCGCCTAATCGCGCGCGCGACGTGCCGCTTTATGTTGCGGGTCTGCCGATCTTCTCGAAGGCCTATTACGCGAAGCGGCAGTTTGATGAGTCCACGCTCGAAGTCCCGCTGGGCTCCGGGCCGTACATGGTCGGCAAGTTCGAGGTCAATCGTTACGTCGAGTATAACCGCCTCAAGGATTGGTGGGCAGCCGACTTGCCGGTCAATCGCGGCAGTTACAATTTCGACACCGTGCGCTACGAGTTCTACCGTGATCGCGATGTCGCGTTCGAAGGCTTCACAGGCAAAAATTATCTGTTTCGCGAGGAATTCACGTCCCGTGTCTGGGCGACGCGGTACGATTTCCCGGCTATCAAGGACGGGCGGGTCAAGCGCGAGACATTGCCGGACGAAACACCGTCCGGTGGGCAGGGTTGGTTCATTAACACCCGTCTCGACAAGTTCAAAGACCCGCGCGTTCGCGAAGCGCTAATCTATGCCTTCGATTTCGAATGGACCAACAAGACCATCATGTACGACGCTTACGCGCGCAGCGTCTCGCCTTTCCAGAATTCGGACATGGTGGCTAGTGGACTACCTTCGCCCGAGGAATTGAAACTGCTCGAACCATTCCGCGGCCAAGTGCCGGATGAGATGTTCGGCGAGCCCTTTGTGCCGCCGGTGTCGGATGGATCGGGACAGGACCGCGCACTGCTGCGAAAGGCGACGCAGTTGCTCAACGATGCAGGATGCGTCGTCAAGGATGGCAAGCGGCGATTGCCTAACGGCGACCCGCTTACGATCGAGTTCCTGCTAGATGAGCCGACTTTCCAGCCGCATCACGCCAGCTTCATCAAGAATCTCAAGCCGCTTGGCATCGATGCCAACATCAGGCAGATCGACGCAGTGCAGTATCGTGCGCGTGTTGAGGCTTTCGATTTTGAGGTGACGACCCAGCGTATATCCATGTCGGCGACGCCGGGTGACAGCCTGAGGCCTTACTTCTCGTCCCAGGCTGCGACCACCAAGGGCTCCTACAATCTGGCGGGCGTTGCCAACCCGGCGATCGACGCATTGATCGAAAAAGCTATCGCTGCCGAGACGCGGGCGGACTTAACCTTTGCCTGCCGCGCGCTCGATCGCGTCTTCCGTGCCGGCCGCTATTGGGTGCCGCAATGGTATTCTAACAAGCACCGTGTCGCCTATTGGGACCAGTTCGGGCATCCGGAGAAGCCGGCGAAATATGCGGGTGTCGGCGCCCCGGAGAACTGGTGGTATGATGCGGCCAAGGCCGCGAAGCTCGAGCAGGCGAAGTAGCCGATGAGCGCCTATATCGCCCGACGTATCTTCCTGATGCTGCCGACGCTGCTTGGCATCCTGTTCGTCTCCTTCGTGGTCGTGCAGTTTGCTCCCGGCGGTCCGGTCGAGCGCGTCATCGCGCAGATCAACGGCGCCGACACCGGCGGCACATCGCGCGTGTCGGGAGGCGGCGGCGATTTCGGCGCGCAGCGCGGCCAGGGCGCGGGCGCAGGCGCGGCCATCAACTCGAAATACCGCGGCGCGCAGGGGCTCGACCCGGATTTCATCAAGAAGCTCGAGGTGCAGTTCGGCTTCGACAAGCCGGCGCCGGAGCGGTTCGCGCTGATGGTCTGGAACTTCGCGCGGTTCGATTTCGGCAACAGCTATTTCCGCAGTGTCAGCGTGCTGCAGTTGATCAAGGAGAAGCTGCCGGTCTCGATGTCGCTCGGCATCTGGATGACGCTGCTGACCTATCTTATCTCGATCCCGCTCGGCATCCGCAAGGCGGTGCAGGACGGCTCGCGGTTCGATACCTGGACCTCGGCGGTGATCATCATCGGCTTTGCGATCCCGGGCTTCCTGTTCGCGATCCTCCTGATCGTGCTGTTTGCCGGCGGCTCATTCCTCAACATCTTCCCGCTGCGCGGCCTGACCTCGGACGGCTGGGCGCAATTCCCCTGGTACTGGAAGATTATCGACTATTTCTGGCACCTGACGCTGCCGCTGGTGTCGATGGCGCTCGGCGCCTTCGCCACCATGACCCTGCTGACCAAGAATTCGTTTCTCGACGAGATACGCAAGCAATATGTGATGACCGCGCGCGCCAAGGGTTGCAGCGAGCGCCAGGTGCTGTACGGCCACATCTTCCGCAACGCCATGCTGATCGTGATCGCAGGCTTCCCGGGCGCGTTCATTCACGCGTTCTTCTCCGGCTCGCTCTTGATCGAAACCATCTTCTCGCTCGACGGGCTCGGCCTGCTTGGCTTCGAGAGCGTGTTGAACCGCGACTATCCGGTGGTGTTCGGGACGTTGTTCATCTTCTCGCTGGTCGGACTGGTGGTCAATCTGCTCTCCGATCTCGCCTATATGTGGATCGATCCCAGGATCGACTTCGAAGCGCGGGAGGTCTGATGACGATGCTCGCGCCCCAGCCGGTCGAGACCACGACGCAATCGCCGCTCGGCGAAGCGGTGCCCGCCACGCACCACGCCTTTTCGCCGTCGCCGCTGAACAAGCGACGCTGGCAGAACTTCAAGGCCAATCGCCGCGGCTACTGGTCGTTCTGGATCTTCCTCGTGCTGTTCGTGGCGTCGCTGTTCGCCAATTTCATCGCCAACGACAAGCCGCTGATGGTCAAATATGATGGCCGCCTGTACTGGCCGGTGATCTTCACCTACGCCGAGACCACGTTCGGCGGCGACTTCGAGACCGCGGCCGATTATCGCGATCCCTATTTGCAGAAGCAGATCGCCGCCAAGGGCGGCAGCATGATCTGGCCGCCGATCCGCTACTCCTACGACAGCCGCAACCTCGACCCGCCGACGGCGGTGCCGTCGAAGCCGACCTGGCTGTTGACCGAAGAGCAGTGCAAGGACGTGGTGAAGCGCAAGGGCCTGACCGGCTGCCGCGACCTCGAATACAACTGGCTCGGCACCGACGATCAGGGCCGCGACGTGGTCGCGCGGCTGATCTACGGCTTCCGCATCTCGGTGCTGTTCGGCCTGACGCTGACCATCCTGTCCTCGATCATCGGCATCGCCGCGGGCGGCGTGCAGGGCTATTTCGGCGGCTGGACCGATCTCATCTTCCAGCGGCTGATCGAGATCTGGACCGCGATCCCCTCGCTCTATCTGCTGCTGATCATCTCGGCGGTGCTGCCGCCGGGCTTCTTCATCCTGCTCGGCATCCTCCTGCTATTCTCCTGGGTCTCGCTGGTCGGGCTGGTGCGCGCCGAGTTCCTGCGCGGCCGCAATTTCGAATACATCCAGGCGGCGCGCGCGCTTGGCGTCTCCAACGGCGTGATCATGTTCCGCCATCTGCTGCCGAACGCGATGGTCGCGACCATGACCTTCCTGCCCTTCATCGTCTCGTCCTCGGTGATGACGCTGACGGCGCTGGATTTCCTCGGCTTCGGCCTGCCGCCCGGCTCGCCCTCGCTCGGCGAGTTGCTGTCGCAGGGCAAGGCCAACGTGCAGGCGCCGTGGCTCGGCCTCACCGGCTTCTTCTCGGTCGCGATCATGCTGTCGCTCCTGATCTTCATCGGCGAAGCCGCGCGCGACGCCTTCGATCCACGCAAGACGTTCTCGAAGGGCTGAGGCATGGACGCGATCAACCAGCCTTTGCTCGATGTCCGCGACCTCTCGGTCGCTTTCGGCCGCTCGCTTGCGGTCGACGGCATCTCATTCTCGATCAAGCGCGGCGAGTGCGTCGCGCTGGTCGGTGAATCCGGTTCGGGAAAATCCGTCAGCGCGCTGTCGGTGCTGAAGCTGCTGCCCTATCCGACGGCCTCGCATCCCTCAGGCGCGATCCGCTTCCGCGGCCGCGACCTCCTGACCGCGTCCGATCAGCAGATGCGCGAGGTTCGCGGCAACGACATCTCGATCATCTTCCAGGAGCCGATGACCTCGCTCAATCCGCTCCAGACCATAGAGACCCAGATCGGCGAGATCCTGTCCCTGCACAGGGGCGTCAGTGGCGCGGCGGCGCGGGCGCGGACGCTGGAGCTATTGGGCCAGGTCGGCATCCCCGAGCCGGAGACCCGGCTCAAGAGCTATCCGCACCAATTGTCCGGCGGCCAGCGCCAACGCGTGATGATCGCGATGGCGCTCGCCAACGAGCCCGATCTGTTGATCGCGGACGAGCCGACCACCGCGCTTGACGTCACCGTGCAGGCGCAGATCCTGGCGCTGCTGGCCGAGATCCGCGCGCGGCTCGGCATGAGCCTGTTGTTCATCACCCACGACCTCGGCATCGTCCGCCGCATCGCCGACACGGTCTGCGTGATGAACAACGGCAAGATCGTCGAGCAGGGGCCGGTCGAGCAGGTCTTCACCGCGCCGAAGCACGCCTATACCCAGGCGCTGCTCGCGGCCGAGCCGAAGCCCGATCCGGCGCCGCCGCAGCCGGGCGCAGCGGTCGTGATGTCGGCGGACAATCTCAAGGTCTGGTTTCCGATCAGGCGCGGGCTGTTGCGCTCGACCGTCGGCCACATCAAGGCGGTCGATGGCGTCAGCCTCGCGGTGCGCAAGGGCGAGACGCTCGGCGTGGTCGGCGAATCCGGCTCCGGCAAGACCACACTCGGGCTCGCGCTGCTCCGGCTGATTTCGTCCGATGGTCCGATCGTTTTCCTCGGCAACGACATCCAGGGCCTGCGCTTCAAGCAGATGCGGCCGTTCCGCCGCGACATGCAGATCGTGTTCCAGGACCCGTTCGGCTCGCTCAGCCCGCGCATGTCGGTGGCCGACATCATTGCCGAGGGCCTTGAGGTGCACCAGAAGCAGCTGTCGCGCGAGGAGCGCGAGGCGCGGGTGATCAAGGCAATGAAGGATGTCGGGCTCGATCCGGACTGGCGCTTCCGCTATCCGCACGAATTCTCCGGCGGCCAGCGCCAGCGCATCTCGATCGCGCGCGCGGTCGTGCTGGAGCCGAACTTCGTCGTGCTGGACGAGCCGACCAGCGCGCTCGACATGCTGCTGCAGGCCCAGATGGTCGACCTGTTGCGCGACCTGCAGCGCAAGCGCGACCTCACCTACATGTTCATCTCGCACGATCTGCGTGTGGTCGCCTCGCTGGCGAGCCATCTGATCGTGATGAAATCGGGCAAGGTGGAGGAGGAGGGACCGGCCTCCGAGCTGTTCAAGAATCCGAAGAGCGACTACACCCGCGCGCTGTTCGCCGCCGCGTTCCGCATCGAAGCGGCCGGCGACGGGGCGGTAGCGACGTAGGCATCTTCGTCGTTCCACGTCATCCCCGCGCAACGGCTTTGCCGTTGTCGCTGGAGGTGCGAGCCTTGCGGCGCAATTGCGCCGCTGGGCGAGCCTCGAAGGGTGGCGTGGCCGGACTGGGGCCGTCCATCCTTCGAGACGCGCTTCGCGCTCCTCAGGATGACGGGAATGTATATTGCTCAAAGCCGCTTGATCGCCAGGACTTCGCTGCCGGCGGTCTTGATCCGCGCGATCGCAGCCTGCGTGTTCTCCACCACCGTTGCCATGTGATGCGCGTTGGCGTGCACGATCGTTGTCGCGTCGCGCACGATGGCGACATGGCCCTTCCAGAACATCAGGTCGCCGCGCTGCAGCTGCTTGGATTCCGCGACCGTCAATTCGCGGCCGAGGCCTTCCTGCTGCATGTCGCTGTCGCGCGGGCAGCCGGTGCCGGCGGCGGTCAGCGCGATCTGCACCAGGCCAGAGCAATCGATCCCGAGGCTCGATTTGCCGCCCCACAGATAGGGTGAGCCGACGAATTGCTCGGCGATCGCAACGAAATCACCTGCCATCGTGTCGAGCGGCGCGAGATGCTGGCGTGGCAGATGCCAGCCCTCGCGGGTCACCGCGAACGCACCGTCCTCGCGGACGATGGCGAGCTTTGTCCCCATCGCCAGTGCCTCGACCGGCGGCAGCTTGATCGACGGGCCCGGAAACGCCAGCGTGCGCAGCGCCGTGACCTTGTGCGTCGGGGCGGCGCCGGGCTTGGCCAGCGCGGCCTCGGGAATCCAGCCGACATAGCCGTCATCGGCGAGCTGGCCCCAGGCCCAGCCTTCGCCGTTGCGATCGTACACCGTGACGCGCTCGCCCCGGAGCGCCTGCGTCATCTGTTCGGCATCGCTCGCCGGCGCCTGGCGTAGCGGCGCGATGGCGTCGCCGACCTCGAGCACTTCGCCTTCGACGAAGCGCAACGCCTGGACCTTGCCCTCCAGATACTTCGCCGCGAGGTCGTCGCGGGCCGGTGTCAGACGGGGGTCATGCATAGCGCTGGCTCAGCAATTTGTAGATCGCGCGCGCCGCCTGGCACTCGCCGCCTTCGGGACGGCCGGGCTTTGCCGACGGCGTCCAGCCGTAGATGTCGACGTGCAGCCAGCTCCTCGCGTGCTCGACGAAGCGCTGCAGGAACAGCGCGCAGGTGATCGAGCCCGCGAAACCGCCTGACGGTGCGTTGGTGATGTCGGCGGTCTTGGAGTCGAGCCAGGCGTCGTAGGCCGGCCACAGCGGCATCCGCCACAACGGGTCGTTCTCGCTCCTCGCACAGGATGCGACGTCGCCGGCAAGCGCCTCGTCATTGGTGTAGAACGGCGGCAGATCCGGGCCCAGCGCCACCCGCGCGGCGCCGGTCAGCGTGCCCAGATCGACCAAAAGATCGGGCGTCTCCTCGTCGGCGAGCGCCAGCGCGTCGGCGAGCACCAGCCGCCCTTCGGCGTCGGTGTTGCCGATCTCGACGGTGATGCCCTTGCGCGACTTGAAGATGTCGAGCGGGCGGAACGCGTTGCCGGCAACCGCGTTCTCGACCGCCGGGATCAGCACGCGCAGCCGCAGCTTGAGCTTCGCGTCCATCACCATCTGGGCCAGCGCCAGCACGTTGGCGGCGCCGCCCATGTCCTTCTTCATGATGAGCATGCCGCTCGAAGGCTTGAGATCGAGCCCGCCGGTGTCGAAGCAGACACCCTTGCCGACCAGCGTCACCTTCGGATGGGCGGGGTCGCCCCAGCTCAGCTCGATCAATCGCGGCGACCGCGTCGACGCCATGCCGACGGCGTGGATCAGCGGGAAGTTCTGCGCGAGCTCGTCGCCGTCGATGCAATTGAAGGCAGCGCCGAACCGCGTCGCGAGGTCGCGCGCCACCTCGGCGAGCTCGGCCGGTCCCATGTCGTTGGACGGCGTGTTGATGAGGTCGCGCGCCAGCGCCGCGGCATCCGCCATCCGGGTGATCTCCGCCGTGTCGACGCCGTCGGGCGGTACCAGGCGGACCTCGGGGACCTTGTTGGCGCGATAGCGGCCGAAGCGATAGCAGCCGAGCGCGAAGGCGAGTGCGGCAAGTCTGGTGTCGTGCGGCGCATTGGCGAAGCGGTAGACGCCCGGCGGCAGCAGGCCGGGCAGAGCGCCGGGCCGGAACGGATCGCGCGCCTTGTGGTCGGCGTCCTCGAGACCGAACAGCACCTGCGCGATGCCGCCGTCTGCCGCCGGCAGGACGAGCAATTTTCCCGCCTTGGCCACGAAGCCATTGGCCACCGCGAACTGGCGCGCCGGCGCCGGCAGCTCGCCCTGAATCGCATCCCATGTCGCCTTGGTGACGAAGGTGATCGGCGTGGCGGCGGTCGTGGGCGCGGTCTCGAACACGGATGGCATGCGGCTCTCGGCTGTTCTGGCGTCGTTGGTGGGCTACTACACGCCTTTCGCCGCGGATGGTAGCGCGCCAACCGTTCACGCGACATGCAGGGCCGGAACCGGAGCGTCGGCTGCCGGCGACGCCAGTTAACCAGACGTTAGGGTTAACAGTCTATTGCTGGCACGCTCGGCTGGAACCGTTCGCCCGATTTCGTGAGTCACAGTGCCATGTGTCGACAGTCCAATCTGACCCGGCATCTTGCTTCCGCAGCCCTCCTGGCGGTCCTGGCCGCAGGGCTTGGCGGTTGCCAGACCATGTCCGACGTGGCGGGATCGATCACGTCCCGGTCCGATCCCACGCCCGATGATCCCCGCCGCGCCGTCGAGGTCTATGGCGAGCGCTATCGCAAGAATCCCAAGGATGTCGCCGCCGCGGTCGGCTACGGCCAGGCCCTGCGGATGACCGGACAGCGCTCGCAGGCCTGCGCCGTGCTCGAGCAGGCCACGATCGCCAACCCCGGCAACAAGGCGCTGCTCGCCGCCTATGGCCGCGCGCTGGCCGACAACGGCAATTCGCAGGCTGCATTCGACGTGCTGAGCCGCGCGCACAGCCCGGACAATCCGGACTGGCGGATCCTGTCCGTGCAGGGCACCACGCTCGACAAGATGAACCGGCACGAGGAGGCGCGGCGCTATTACGCCAGTGCGCTCAGGCTGGCTCCGGACGAGCCGTCGGTGCTGTCCAATCTCGGCTTGTCCTACATGCTGACCAAGGATTTGCCGAAAGCGGAAGAGACGCTGCGCCAGGCCTATGCCAGCGCTCGCGCCGACACCCGGATCCGGCAGAACCTTGCGCTGGTCGTCGGCCTGCAGGGCCGCTTCGCGGAGGCGGAAACGATCGTCAAGGCCGACCTGCCGTCGGATGAGGCCGCGGCCAACGTCGCTTATCTCCGCGACATGCTGAACCGCAAGGACGGGCCGCGGACCGCGTCGCGTGCGGCGCCGGTCGTCGCCAAGGACGACTAAACCAAACGCGGCAGCAGCTCCACCGCCCCTTGAAAAGGGGAGGTCGCTTTGCTCGTGAGAGCAAAGCGGGTGGGGATCATCTCTCCACGAGGAGCGGTGTCTGCGGCTGACCCCCATCCCGGCCTTCCCCCTTTCAGGGGGAAGGAGAGAGGCAGCCGGCGCAGGCGAGGCAACTCAATGCATCGTGGCGATCTTGATGTAGGACGGGCCGAGGATCACGATGAACAGGCAGGGCAGGAAGAACAGGATCATCGGTACCGTCAGCTTCGGCGGCAATGCTGCGGCCTTCTTCTCGGCCTCGTTCATTCGCATGTCGCGGTTTTCCTGCGCCATCACGCGCAAGCTCTGGCCGAGCGGCGTGCCGTAGCGTTCGGACTGCTGCAAGGCCATGCACACCGACTTCACGCCTTCGAGGCCGGTGCGGCGCGCCAGGTTCTCGTAGGCGGTCTTGCGATCCTGCAAATAGGACAGTTCCGCGGTCGTCAGCGCAAATTCCTCCGACAGCGCGACCGATTGCCCGGCGATCTCGTTGGCCACTTTCCGGAACGCGACCTCGACCGACATGCCCGACTCGATGCAGATCAGCAGCAGATCGAGCGAATCCGGGAAGGCGCGCTTGATCTGGAGCTGGCGCTTGGCGATCGCGTTCTTCAGGAACAGCATCGGCGCCTGCAGGCCTGCATAGGCCGCGCCGACGCAAATGCCGATCTTGAGCGTGAGCGACCAGTTCGCACCGGCAATGAAGAACGTATAGATGATCGCGCCGAGCAGCATCACGATCGGCGTCACCGCGCGGGCGAACAGGAAGGTGACGTAGGGAGCGTGGCCGCGATAGCCCGCCATCACCAGCTTCTCGAGCGCCGCTTCCTGGGCCAGCCATTTGGTGAGGTTGAGATCGTCCACCACCCGGGAGACGACCTGCTTCGGCGACTGCCGCAGCGCCACCTTCTCGGTCTTGGAGAGACGTTCGCGCTCGCGCTGCCGCAGACGCTCGCGCTCGCTGGCGACCGCCTTCATGCGCTTGTTGAGATCGCCGCCGGCGAGCAGCGGCATCACCAGCGTGTAGACCGTCGCGCTTGCCGCGAAGAAGGCAAGCAGCATGGTCATGAACCTGACGTCGTGGAGCTTGGCGACCAGAAAATCAATCATGCTGCACCGTCAGAAATCGAAGTTGATCATCTTCTTCATCACCAGCACGCCCATCGACATCCAGATCGCGCAGGCGACCAGCATGAGCTGGCCCATCGAATTCGTCCACAGCAGGGCGATGTAGTCCGGCGTCGTCAGGAACACGAGGATCATCACGATCGGCGGCAGCGAGCCGATGATGGCGGCGGAGGCCTTCGCTTCCATCGACATCGCCTGGATCTTCTCGGCCATCTTCTTGCGGTCGCGCAGCACCCTCGACAGGTTGCCGAGCGCTTCCGACAAATTGCCGCCGGACTTCTGCTGGATCGCGATCACGATGCCGAAGAAGTTGGCCTCCGGCAGCGGCATCCGCTCGTAGAGCCGGGAACAGGCTTCGCCGAGCGGCATGCCGATCGCCTGGGTCTCGATGATGGCGAGAAATTCGCTGCGCAGCGGCTCCGGCGCGTCGTTGACGACCGCCTTGAGCGATTCGAACAGCGGCAGGCCGGCCTTGATGCCGCGCACGATGACGTCGACGGCGTCAGGCAGTGCCTTCAGGAAAGCCTTTTCCCGCCGCTTCTTCAGGAAGCCGAGCAGCCAGCGCGGCGCGCCGAGACCCATGGCAAAGCCGATGCCGGCCGCGCCGAGCATGCCGCCGCCGGCCAGGAACGCCGCGCCGAACCCGAACAGGCCGAGAGCGCCGGAGATCATCCAGAACTTCTGCTCCGACCACCCCAGTCCGGCCTGCGAGATCCGCACGCCGAGCGGGACCCTCTTGTCCTTCTGTCGCCGCGCCTCGAGCTCCTTCAACGATCCTTCGACCTGCTCGCGGCGGGAGCGCTGCGTGCGGTCGGCATTTCGTGTCGTCGTGGGTTCGCTGCGCGCCACCGACGCGCGCCGCGACTCGGCCTTCTTCTCCCCCGAAAGGTAGGGGTACAGGAAGACCCAGGCGATGCCGCCCACCGTCGTGGCGGCGAGGAAGGCGAGAGCCAGAGTTTGCATCTGCATCCTGCGTTCCCCTAGACCGGCGCCGGCGCGTCGGAGGCATCCAGCGCCGCCGCAAGCCGCTTCTCTTCGTTGTAGTAGCGCGCACGTTCCCAGAAGCGCGGCCGGCCGATGCCGGTCGAGCGGTGCTTGCCGATGATCTTGCCGTTGGCGTCTTCCCCGACCACGTCGTAGAGGAAGATATCCTGGGTGATGATGGTATCGCCTTCCATGCCCATCACCTCGGTGATGTGGGTGATGCGGCGCGAACCGTCGCGCAGGCGCGCGGCCTGCACGATGATGTCGACCGAGGCGCAGATCATCTCGCGAATGGTGCGTGACGGAAGCGAGAAGCCGCCCATGGTGATCATGGATTCGCAGCGCGACAGTGCTTCGCGCGGATTGTTGGCGTGCAGCGTGCCCATCGAGCCGTCGTGGCCGGTGTTCATGGCCTGCAACAGGTCGAACGCTTCGGGTCCGCGGACTTCGCCGACGATGATGCGCTCCGGGCGCATACGCAGGCAGTTGCGGACCAGTTCGCGCATCGTCACCTGGCCCTCGCCCTCGATGTTCGGCGGCCGGGTTTCCAGCCGCACCACATGCGGCTGCTGCAGCTGAAGCTCGGCGGCGTCTTCGCAGGTGATGATGCGTTCGTCGTGCTCGATATAGTTGGTCAGGCAGTTCAGCAGCGTGGTCTTGCCCGAGCCGGTGCCGCCGGAGATGATCACGTTGCAGCGGACGCGGCCGATGATCTGCAGGATGGTCGCCCCTTCGGGGGTGATCGCGCCGAACTTGACGAGCTGCTCCAGCGTCAGCTTGTCCTTCTTGAATTTGCGGATGGTGAGCGCGGGCCCGTCGATCGCCAGCGGCGGCACGATGGCGTTGACGCGCGAACCGTCGGCGAGGCGGGCGTCGCAGATCGGCGAGGATTCGTCGACGCGCCGGCCGACCTGGCTGACGATGCGCTGGCAGATGTTGAGCAGCTGCTGGTTGTCGCGAAAGCGGATGCCGGTGCGCTGGATCTTGCCGGCGACTTCGATGAACACGGTGCCTGCGCCGTTGACCATGATGTCGGCGATGTCGTCGCGCGACAGCAGCGGCTCCAGCGGGCCGTAGCCGAGCACGTCGTTGCAGATGTCGTCGAGCAGCTCCTCCTGCTCGGCGATCGACATCACGATGTTCTTGATCGCGATGATCTCGTTGACGATGTCGCGGATTTCCTCGCGCGCCGATTCGCTGTCCAGCTTGGCGAGCTGGGCGAGGTCGATCGCCTCGATCAGGGCGCCGAAGATCGTCGCCTTGACCTGGTAGTAGTTGTCCGAGCGGCGGGCTTCGACGACGGGGGCAGGGGGTGGCTTGCTGGGTGCCAGCGGCGGTGACGAGATCGCCGGTGCGACGGACTCGCGCGACATCGCCGGCGCGCCGGCAGGCTCCGGCGCCTGAAACGCGGGCTTGGGTGCCCGCACGTCCCCATCGTTTCCGCTACGCTTACCAAACACGACGTCTTGACTCCACGCGGACCACTATTTGGACCGCAGCTTTTCGAGCAGGGGCGACAGGAAGGACCCCCTCGGCTTCTTGGTCTCGCCGCGGCCTGTCAGCCGCTGCGCCATCTGCAGAAACATCTCGACCGCGCGGTGATTGGCGGAAATCTCGGCGATCATCTGGCCGTTGTTGGCGGCCGAACCGAAGATCTGCGGATCGAACGGGATGGCGGCGATCGGCTGGCTTTCGATCGCCTTGGCGAACTCACCGGCCGCGATCTCGGGACGCTTCGGCACGCCGACCTGGTTCAGGCAATAAAGCGGTGCGCGGTCGTTGGGCCGCGAGGCCTTCAGCAGGTCGAACATGTTCTTGGCATTGCGCAGATTGGCGAGGTCGGGCGCCGCCACGATCAGGATGTCGTCGGCCGCGATCAACGCGCGCTTGGTCCAGCCGGACCATTGATGCGGCACGTCGAGCACGATGCAGGGCATCGTGGTCCGCAGCGTATCGAAGATCGCATCGAACGCCTCGGCGCCGAAATCGTAGACCTTGTCGAGCGTCGCCGGCGCCGCCAGCAGGCTCAGATGGTCGGTGCATTTCGACAGCAGGCGGTCGACGAAGGCGGTATCGACGCGGTCCGGCGAGAACACGGCGTCGGCGATGCCCTGCGCGGGATCCTGGTTGTAGTTGAGGCCGGCGGTGCCGAAGGCGAGGTCGAGGTCGGCGACCACGGAATCGAGCGCCAGATCGCGGGCAATCGCCCAGGCGACGTTGTGGGCGATGGTCGAGGCGCCGACACCGCCCTTGGCACCGACGACGGCGACGATGCGGCCGACCGCCTTGGCTTCCGGCGCGGAGAACAGGTTGCAGACCGCGCGCACCACGTCGATCGCATGGGCCGGCGCGATCACGTAGTCGCTGACGCCGCGGCGCACCAGCTCGCGATACAGCGTCACATCGTTGACGCGGCCGATCACGACCACACGGGTGCCGGCGTCGCACACTGTTGCGAGCTGATCGAGGCCGGCCAGGATGTCGCCGCGGCCCTCGGTCTCGAGGATGATGACGTTGGGCGTCGGCGCCGAGCGATAGGCCTCGATGGCGGCCGCCATGCCGCCCATCTGGATCTTGAGGTGAGCCTTGGCCAGCCGGCGATCCTCGCCCGCCGACTGCACGGCGGCAGCGGTCTCGACCGTTTCGCAGAACGCCTGGACCGAAACCCGTGGCGCCGGAGCAATATGGTCGTCCACGGCCTGCGGCGGGGCGTCCGTCTGCTCTTCGGAGTTTTGCTGCGCGTAGGTGATCATTTTCCTGTGTCGCTTAGCTTGGCCCTGTCGGACTCGGGATAACTCGTGGCGGTGGTGGTGCCCTTGCGATACTTGTCGAAGGCGATGTTACGACGCGACGTATAGGCAGGGGTCTCCGCGCGCGGCTGCACGAGGTCGGTCGGGTCTTCGACCATGGCTGCGAGGTTGCGCTGATTGGCGCAGCCGAAATTGTAGTACTGCTTGTTCTCGATGTAGGACCCGTTGTGGATCGACGGGCCGAGATCTTCCGGCCAGAGACCGCACGGCCCGGCGACCGCTTTCATCTTTGGATAGTTCACGCGGATCGCGGGCATCTGGCGCGGATCCTCGGGATGGTATTTGCGAACGAGGATCCCGCGCGGCGGCACGCCGGCGGCGGCGAACGTGGCCTGGATCTCGCGCAGCGATTCCTGGGCGGTCCGTGCGTTCGGCGTGTCGGCGGGAACGTCGATGGTGACGGCGCCGGTCCCCTCGCGCATCCAGTCCTGCGCCATCCCCATCACCTCGGCGCGCTGCTCCGCAGTCAGGCCGCCGCGGCTGCGGCCGACGAAGACCACGATCGAGCGATCAGCCTCGGTGACCGCGATCGGATGGCGCTGGCGATAGTCGGCCGGTGCGTTCACCATCGCGAAACTGTTGTCGGCGGCGTGCTGGCAGGCGCCCAGCGTCATCGCGAGGCTGACGAGCGCTCCGGCGAGAGCGATGCCGCGCTGGTAACCGGCGGATGTCCTGGATGTGATCTGTGTCATCGTCCGCCTCAGTCCGTAATGAAGCCGTAAGTGCCGCGGTAATTCCGCGCCGGCTCGGTGCGGCCGGGCACGCCGTAGACGCGATTGATGCTGCCGAGCAGGTCGGCCTGCGGATCGGACGCGTTGGCGAAGCCGTCATCCGGACGCGACAGGTCCTTCTGCGCCACCGCGCGAACGACATAGGGCGTCACCAGCACCATCATTTCGGTCTGGTTGTTGACGAAGTCCCGGCTGCGGAACAGCGTTCCGAGCACCGGCAGCGACGCCAGTCCGGGAAGGCCATTGATCGCCTGCTTGGTCTGGTCCTGGATCAGGCCGGCCATCGCCATCGAGCCGCCCGAGGGAATTTCCAGCGTGGTCTCGGCGCGCCGGGTCTTGATCGAGGGGATCGTTGTTCCGCCGGCGCCGCCGGTCAGCGAGTTCTCGGTCGAGACTTCCGACACTTCCGTCATCACGCGCAGGCTGATCCGTCCCTCGGTCAGCACCACGGGCGTGAAGTTGAGCGAAATACCGAATTTCTTGAAGCTGACGGTCTGAACGCAATTCCCGATCGCGCCTCCCGTCGTCGTCTGACAGGTCACGCCGGTCGGAATTGGAAACTCGCCGCCCGAGATGAAGGTCGCCGATTCGCCGGAGATCGCAGTCAGGTTCGGCTCGGCGAGCGTCCGCACCACGCCTGCGCTTTCCATGGCGCGTAGCGTCGCCGACACCGATGGAGCGGCGCCGAACGATGTGGTGAGGGCGTTACCGGGCACCAGCGGTGCGTTGTTCGCCGTGAACGGGTTGTTGTTGGTGAACTTCACCACGGTGGTGCCGTAGTTGAGGTTCGCGGTGAGGTCGATACCGAGCTGCTTGATCAGGCTGCGCGAGACTTCGGCGACTGTCACCTTCAGCATCACCTGGTCGCGGCCGCGAACCGTGATGGAGTTCACGACCTTGTCGGCGCTGCCGACCAGCCGCGTGGCGATCTCGCCGGCCTGCTGCGCTTCGATCGGGCTCGCCGCGTTTCCGGTCAGCATGACGCCCTCGCCGACACCCTCGATCTGGATATCGGCATTCGGCAGCGCTGCGCGCAGGGCCGCGCGCACGCCGTTGAGGTCGCGCTTGACCGCGATGTCATAGGCCGCGATCTGCTGGCCGGCGGCGTCGAAGAACACGATGTTGGTCTGGCCGACCGTCGCGCCGATGATGTAGGCGCGTTGCGCCGAGCGGACCACGGCATTGGCGATCTTGGGATCGGCGACCAGCACGTCCTTGATGTCCCTCGGCAGATCGATCACCACCGATTTGCCGACGCCGAGTGAGAGGAAGCGGGCGTTCATCTGGCCGTCGGCCGCGGCGGGAGCGGCGCGGTAGTCGCCCGCCACCACCGGCGTCAGTGCCGGGTTGAGCGTGAGCGCCGCGACGGCCGAGAACGACAATGCGCGGACCATGAAGGCCCGCATCGTCCGTTGAGTTGCCCCGCCCTTCATCACCTGTGTCCTCATGGTCACTTCTGCATCGTTGCCTGGTTGGCAACGCCAAAGCGGATGACGTTGATCGTCTCACCGCGTCTTTGGTGGTTGTCTTCGGTCCTGACGTCGGTCCCGTTGTTATCGGCGATGCTGCGCAGCGCCAGCGACAGGACGCCGCTCTGGCGCGCGCGCGCCAGCGTCTCGGTCTGGTCAGGCTTCAGCTCCAGCGTCACGGTCTTGCCGATCAGTGCGTTGGTGCCGTCCTTCTCCTTCGGCGCCTGGTCGATCGCAAGGACGCGGATATTGGTCAGGATGACCTCGGAATTGACGATGTCGGCGCCGTTGCGGTCGGGATTCTTGTCGCGCTTCGACAGCAGGACGTCGACCCGGTCATTCGGCAGGATGAAGCCGCCGGCACCGGTCTCGGGAGAGATTTCAGTCGATACCGCCCGCATGCCGGTCGGCAGGATCGCGGCCATGAAGCCGCTTCCGTCGGCCTTGACGAGCTTCTGCTCGCGGATCGGCTCGCCCTGGATGAACGGGGCGCGCGCGATCGAGCCGGTGACGTCCTTGATGGCGTCGGCGTGGCTGTCCTTGCGCATGAAGCTGGCGCTGGCGGTCGCCGCCGGCCAGGTCTGCCACTGCAGATCTTCGGCCTTCACTGCCTGGCCGAGGCCGATGTCCGAGCGCGCGACCAGGATGTCGACGGTCGGCAGCTGCGCAACTGGCGGAGGAGCCGCCGGCTTGTCGTCGCTTCCGCTCGCCAAATAAAGCGCCGCAAGGCCGGCGCAGCCTGCAATTGCCAGGACCAGAATGCGGGCCTTATCCATTACGCTTCACTTTCCACATGACGCCGCGACGCTGCCGCCGCCGTGATGGGAGTTGACCAGCTATTCGTCAAAGCATGGTTAATGAGGCGTATCTAAATCGCCTTAACGGGCGGTTACCGCTGCTTTCTCAGCGCATGGCGAAGTGCGCGAGATCGATCGTCTTGATCCAGTCCGTCTCGGGATAGATCAGGAGGGCCCCAAGGGCGAGTGCGATGCCGTAGGGAATTCCGGTCTGCTTGTCGTGCAGGCGGCTGAGCCAGGCCTGGGACGCGAGCGGGTAGGGCAGTGGCCATTGCCGCAGCTGCAGCAAGAGCACGGTCAGCGCACCGCCAAACAGCGAGGCAAAGACCAGATAGGGCAGCAGGTGCTCGAACCCGAACCACAGGCTGGCGGCGGCCGCGACCTTGGCGTCTCCGCCGCCGACCCAGCCCATCGCGAACATGCCGAACGCCACCACCAGAACCAGCGCGCCTGCGCCGGCATGGGTGAGGATCTCGTGGACGGCCATCCCGGTCAGCGGCGCCAGGACAAAGAAGCCCGCCACCAGCGCCAGCGAAATCCGGTTCGGGATCGTCATGGTCAGGAGATCGCTCGCCGCCGCAAAGGCCATCAGGGCCGGAAACAGCATCAAGCGTGCGATGTCGAGGATCATGAATTCATGCCGTCAAGCTGGAGCTGCGGTCGAGACCCGACGCTAGCGGCCAATGGTGAACAATCGGAAAAGGATTGCCGGCACCTTCAACAGAGGCTGCCGATCGGCCCCCGACAAATAGCAAAGGTCCCGGGATTGCCGGGACCTTTGATGCGAATTCGTCGAAGCCGGCTTACTTCAGCGAGCCCGAGATCGAGTTGAAGGTACCCGAGAGCTTCGTGCCGACGCCGTTGACTGCAGCGATGATCGCGATGGCGATACCGGTGGCGATCAGGCCGTACTCGATGGCGGTCGCGCCCGATTCGTCCTTCACGAAGCGCGAAACGAGGTTCTTCATAAAATCACTCCTGTGTACACGTGGCTGGTCGAACTAGATTTGGTCTCGCCGGCGTTCTCAGCACCGTGACCATTGCGGCACCCTAGTGTTGGACGATTTCGGCGCAGTTAATTTGATCGCATAAACTCTGCGGGAACCCGCTGATGTTGCGCACAGTAAATTTGGCATTAAACGGTCCGCTCAAATTGCAGATTGTTGCTGCGACCCGGCGTCCGGCGCCCATTCACGGCTCCTTAAGCGCACATCTATACCCATGGGGCTTCCGTAGTATGAGGCTGCCATGTCCACCCTTCCGATCGAAGTCATCGAGATGCTCGGCCAGACGATGATGAGGGTGGTGCCGATCACGATCGGCCTCGCGCTGTTCTTCACGGTGCTGACCCACTTCTGGGCCTGCAATCCCGGCAAGCCGTGGTGGCAGAAGCGCGAGCTGGTCACGGACATCTGCTACTGGTTCTTCGTGCCGGTATTCGCCCGCGTGCTGCGGATCGGGCTGCTGGTGGTGGGCGCGGCCGCGGTGTTCGATGTGCACGGTGCCGACGAGCTGATCTCGTTCTACGAGAACGGACACGGCCCGCTGGCGCAGCTGCCGCTCTGGCTGCAATCGATCATCTTCCTGGTCGCCTCCGACTTCATGCTGTATTGGCTGCACCGGATGTTTCACGGCGGCGGCTTCTGGAAGTACCACGCCATTCATCATTCCTCCGAGGATCTCGAATGGATCTCGGCGGCGCGCTTCCATCCCGTCAATCTGCTGATCGGTACGATCTCGGTCGACGTGATCCTGCTGATGGCCGGCATCTCGCCGAACATCATGCTGTGGGTCGGTCCCTTCACCACATTCCATTCCGCCTTCGTGCACGCCAACCTGAACTGGACGCTCGGCCCGTTCAAATATGTGATCGCCACGCCGGTGTTTCATCGCTGGCATCACACCGCGCTCGAGGAGGGTGGCGACACCAATTTCGCCGGCACGTTTCCGCTCTGGGACATTCTGTTCGGGACATTCCGCATGCCCGAAGGCAAGCTTCCGGATGATTACGGCGTCGACGCCGAGCAGGGCGTGCCGGCCGAAATCGGCGGACAGCTGGCCTATCCGTTCCGTCATTGACCGGACTGCGCGCGCATGAGTGCTGAGACCGCAACCATCCCACAGGCGCGGGCCTCGGTGTTCGCCGAAGTCCCGGCCTGGTTCTGGATGGCGTGCGGCGTCTATGCGTTGCTGCTGGTCGTCGGCGACAGGCTGCTCGCCGATTCCGACACCTACTGGCAGATTGCCGTCGGCCGGTGGATCCTCGACCACCGCGCATTGCCGTCGGTCGATATCTATTCCTTCACCAAAGCGGGTGAGCCTTGGGTGTCGTCGTCGTGGCTGGCGCAGGTCCTGTTCGCGAAGGCCTACGACCTTGCCGGGTGGACCGGGCCTGCGGTGCTGGCCGCGGCTTGCGGTGCCGCCACCTTCGCGCTGCTCACCGCCATCCTCAGCCGCGCGCTGCCGGCGATCTACGCCAGCCTGATCGCGCTGGCGGCGCTGGTGCTGACATGCGCGCATCTGCTGGCCCGTCCGCATGTGCTTGCGCTGCCGATCATGATGGTCTGGGCGAACGGCCTGATGGTCGCCAGCGAACGCCGCGAGGCCCCCTCGTTCTGGCTGCTGCCGTTGATCGCGCTCTGGGCCAATCTGCATGGCGGCTTTCTGTTTGGCCTGGTGCTGGCCGGCGCCTTCGCGCTCGATGCGCTGTGGAACGCCGCGCCGGCGCAAAGATTGCCGCTGGCGCTGCGCTGGGCCGCATTCGGCCTCGGCGCGCTGGCCGCGTGCTGCGTGACGCCCTATGGCTGGGGAACGATCCTCGCCTCGCTGAAGATTCTCAGCCTCGGTGAACTGCTGCATCTCATCACGGAGTGGATGCCGGCGAGTTTCAGCCACGTCGATGCATTCGAACTGACCATTCTCGGCCTGATCGGGGGGGCGCTCTATTGCGGGGTGAAGCTGCCGCTGCCGCGGATCGCCCTGGCGCTGGGCCTGCTGCACATGGCGCTATCCCATGTCAGGAATCTCGAGCTCTTCGCCCTGCTGTTGCCGCTGGCTGTGCTGACGCCGGTGGCAACCCAGTTCGGCCTGCGTGCCGCAAGCGTGGTCCGGCTGAAGGCCACGCCGGCCGTGATGCTGATCGCCGTGCTCTGCGCCGCGACCTGGTTCATCGCGGCGCGTCGGGACATGTCGCCGCCGACGATCCATTCGCCCGCTGCCGCCGTCGACGCGCTGAAGGCGCAAAACGTGCAGCGCGTGCTCAATGATCTGCAGTTCGGCGGCTATCTGATCTGGCGCCAGGTGCCGGTGTTCGTCGACGGCCGTGCCGAGCTTTACGGCGAGAAATTCGAGATGACGTATTACCGTGCGCTCCAGCTCAAGGACGTCAACGGCTTCCTCGACCTGCTCAAGACCTACAGAATCGATGCGGTGATGCTCGATCCAGCAACGCCCGCCTCCAAGTTTCTCGATCACATCGATGGATGGCAGCGCCTCTACGCCGACGATCGCGTGGTGGTGCATGTGCGTGGTGCCGGCTAGGCGGCGGTCCCCGCGGGGGCGTTTTTCCGCGGGATCACCGGGCCGTTGGTCGATCCGTTCCGGAAGTCGTGACATCCGCGCAATTCAGCGGTCGATTTTTGCTCTTCTTAAATGAATTGCCGTCAGATTTGCCTGCGTCGGGCGCCGGTCCGCTGCGTATCGCTTTTGCCGGCTTGTTAACGTCCCGGGGTAAGGTATGTCGTTTCAATTCCAGCGTATTGGCGCCGTCGCGCGCATTGGATTCATCTCGCTGGCCGCAGCCGTTCTGCTGTGGCCCGCATTCGCAACGGCCGCGCCGGATCCGGACCGGATTGCGGTCAATGTCGATCAGGCCAAGCTCGTCAAGCTGCCCGGCGGCATTTCCACCATCGTGGTCGGCAACCCGCTGATCGCCGACGTCACCCTGCAGAATGGCGGCGTTGTCGTCGTGACCGGCAAGGGCTACGGCGCGACCAACTTCATCGCACTCGACCGCACCGGCCAGGTGCTGGTGGATCGCCAGATCCAGGTCGAAGGTCCGACCGACCAGCTTGTCACCGTCTATCGCGGCGTCGATCGCGAGACCTACAGCTGCATGCCGGTCTGCCAGCGCCGCATCACCCTCGGCGACGGCGAGACCTACTTCAAGTCGACCATGGACCAGGCCGGCTCGCTCAACAGCCAGGCCTCCGGCTCGGGCGCGGTCGCGAAGCCGCAGAACTAGCGCGTGTCCGCGCCGGCGTTTCACACGCCGGGGCAGCCGCCGGCCGCGGGCGGTTCATCCGACATGGTTAAGAAAAGCCTGACGGATCGGGTCGCCCTGTCTCGATCCGGCGAAATACTTCGACAATGAGTCTTGGGTAGTTGTTGCCGCTATGTTGATCCGGGGTCGTTGATGCCGCTACCCGCTCATTCTTTCACGCGCCTCCTCCATCGCTTTCGCAGAAACCGCCGTGGCGCGACCGCGGTCGAATTCGCGATGGTCGCGCCGCTGTTTTTCGGACTGCTGTTTGCGATCATCGAAGTGGCGATGATCTTCTTTGCGAGCCAGGTGCTGGAGACGGTGACGCAGGATTCGGCGCGCATGATCATGACCGGTCAGGCGCAGGGCGCCAGCTATACCCAGCAGCAGTTCAAGGACTTCGTCTGCGGCCAGGTCAACCCGCTGTTCGATTGCGCCAACGGCATATCGGTCGACGTGCGCAGCTATCCCGCTGCGACGGGCTTCAGCAGCGTCAACATCGCGCCTCCAATCGATTCCAACAACGCATTCATTCCGGCCATGAAATGGTGTCCCGGCAAGGACGGCGACGTCGTGGTGGTCCGGCTGTTCTATCAGTGGCCGCTGTTCGTCACCAAGCTTGGCTTCAATGTCGCCAACCTCGCCAATGGCAAGCGGCTGCTGACCGCGACCGCGACATTCAAGAACGAGCCATCCGGGACCGCCGGGGCGACATGCTCATGAGCAACGTCATGAAAACCCAGGCAGCGGCCTTGCTGCGCTCCGTCGTGGCCCTCTGCAATGACCGCCGGGGCCTTGCTGCCGTCGAGTTCGCTTTCGTCCTGCCGCTGATGCTGGTGCTGTTCTTCGGCACCGTCGAGTTTTCATCCGGTGTCGCGGTCGACCGCAAGGTCACGCTTATGGCGCGCGCCGCGTCGGACCTGACCTCGCAGTCGACGCAGGTGGTGGATGCCGACCTGCAGAACTTCTTCAGTGCCAGCGTCGGCATCATGACGCCGTACGATCCGACGCCGACCAAGGTCACGTTGTCGGAAATCTACGTCGATGCCTCGAAGGTCGCGCGGATCCAGTGGAGCAAGGCGGGGGTGATGGCCACGGGCGCCACCCAGGCCACATTGACGGCCTCGAGCCGCAGCCAGGGTGATGTCGTGACCAGCGTCGTTCCGGCGGCGCTGCTGGTTGCGGGCACATATCTGATCTTCAGCGAAGTCAGCTACAAATACGTTCCGACGGTCGGCTATGTGATGGCCAAGAGCGGCATCAATCTCACCGATGTCGCCTTCACAAGGCCGCGGCAGTCGGTTTGCGTGTTCTACGCCCCAACGTCTGCCACGATGCCGACGACCTGCTCGACCTATTAGAGCGTTTTCGAGCGAAGTGGATACCGGTTCGCGTGGAGAAAACGCGTCAAAACAAGAATCTAGAGCCCCGTTCCGATTCCATCGGAACGGGAAAAGCTCTAGAGCTTTCGAACGACGCGGACGCCGGTTGGCAATCCAGACAAAAAGGGCCGCACCCGAAGGTGCGGCCCTTGATGCTTTAGCGACAATTTCCTGGAGCTTCGCGCTCCCGGGAAATCGGCTTATCCGGCGGCGCGCAGATTGTCGGCCGAGGATTTGCCGGAACGGCGGTCAGCCACGATCTCGTAGGAGATCTTCTGGCCTTCACGCAGAGTGCCAAGGCCGGCGCGCTCGACTGCACTGATGTGCACGAACACGTCGTTCCCGCCTTCATCCGGCTGGATGAAGCCGTAGCCCTTGGTCGCGTTAAACCACTTCACGGTTCCCATGCTCACGTGGGTAGTCCCTTCTCAGATATACAAGTTCAAGACCCGCTGATCGGCGGGGTGGTGAGATCGAATTTTTGGAAGGGTCGTCAGCGTCTGAACCGGCTGTACCGGTATTGGCTAATGTCGTCCGGCCGAAAATCGATGGGTAGGATATTATTCGATAGAAGGCTTCAAAACAATCCTGAAAACAATCCTGACGTGCGCGATTTTTTGGCCGGCGCAGCCGCCGGCCAATTGTGCGCAGGACATCAGGACGTCATGCCCGCAGCGGTTGCAATACCCCGCTTATCGGCGGCGGAACTGGCCGCCGCGCTGGGCTCCGCCCCGCGGCGGGCCGCCGGGCGCGCCGCTCGGACGTTCGTCCTTGTGCCGGAAGATCAGGCGCCCCTTTTCGAGATCGTAGGGCGACATTTCGATCGTAACGCGGTCGCCGGCCAGCGTCTTGATGCGGTTTTTCTTCATCTTGCCGGCGGTGTAGGCGACGATCTCGTGCCCGGCATCGAGTTGCACCCGGTAACGAGCGTCGGGGAGGATTTCGGTCACCAGTCCTTCGAACTGGATCAGCTCTTCCTTAGCCATATGTTTCTCCAGATCGAGCGACGGCTAGTGCTTCGGTCGGTTGTTGCGGTTGGATTGCGGATTCGGCCGGCTCTCGCGATGCAAGAAGGCGACGCCCTGAATGCCTTCGCTGTTGCCGGCCTGCGACGGACGCGGCGACTCGCCCCGGCTCGTCTGCGGCGCGCCATTATTACCACCTCGACGGCGGCGGCGGCGAGGGCCTTTTGCGCCCGGAGCGGCCTCATTCCCACGGACATTATGCGCACGGGGCGCAGAGCGGCCGCCCCGGTGCGGGTGGGTGGCCTGCGCCGGCCCGGCGGCCTCGCGGCCGCCAGAGGAGCTGCCTTGCGTGCGGCGGTCTTCCCGCGGCACGGTAATCCGGATCAGCCGCTCGATATCGCGCAGATAGCCCATCTCCTCGGCACCGGCGATCAGCGAGATCGCGACGCCGTCGGCGCCGGCGCGTGCCGTGCGGCCGATGCGGTGGACGTAGGTCTCCGGGATGTTGGGCAGGTCGAAATTCACCACGTGGCTGACGCCGTCGACGTCGATGCCGCGGGCGGCGATATCGGTCGCCACCAGCGTGCGGATCTCGCCGGAACGGAACGCCGCCAGCGTGCGCTCGCGGTGGTTCTGCGACTTGTTGCCGTGGATCGCATTGGCCTCGATGCCGGCCTTGGCAAGGCTTTTCACCACCTTGTCGGCGCCGTGCTTGGTGCGGGTGAAGACCAGGGCGCGGTTGACCGGCTCCTGCTTCAGCAACTGGGCGAGAACCGTCGGCTTGGCCGCGAAATCGACCTGGATCGCGCGCTGGGCGATGCGATCCACCGTCGAGGCCACCGGCGTCACCGCCACGCGGGCCGGGTCGCGCAGCATCGCCTCGGCGAGCTCGGCGATGTCCTTGGGCATGGTGGCCGAGAAGAACAGCGTCTGGCGCCGGATCGGCAGCTTGGCGACGATTTTCCGGATGTCGTTGATGAAGCCCATGTCGAGCATGCGGTCGGCTTCATCGAGCACCAGGAACTCGACCTGGTTGAGCTTCAGGCCGTTGCTCTGCACGAGATCGAGCAGGCGGCCGGGGGTGGCGACCAGCACCTCGACGCCCTGCATCAGGGAACGGACCTGGCGGCCCATCGGCACGCCGCCGATGGCGAGCGTCGAGGACAGCCGGATGTGGCGGCCATAGGTGTTGAAACTGTCGAGGATCTGGCCGGACAGTTCACGGGTCGGCGAGAGCACCAGCACGCGGCAGCTCTTGGGCTGCGGGCGGACGCGGTTCTCCAGCAGCCGGTGCAGGATTGGCAGCGCGAAGGAGGCGGTCTTGCCGGTGCCGGTCTGGGCGATGCCGACGACGTCGCGGCCGGCAAGGGCTAGCGGGATGGTCTGGGCCTGGATGGGGGTCGGCGTGAGATAATTTTCTTCTCGGAGCGCGCGGGCGATGGGATCGGCGAGGCCGAAATCCTGAAAGGAGGTCAAAAGGTGGTTCTTTCCATAAAAGCCGTCGTCGTCCCGGCCCATATCGGCCGGAAGCGTGTGAAGGCATTCGGGGACACCCGCGTGTCTGGGGCGTCAAGCTGGGTTAGCTGAAAGGCGAGCCAGAAGCCGCTTGGGGCAGCTTGAACACGCAGCTCGCGAAGGCACCGCGACTCTCGCGGGCATGGCGAGGATATGGACCAGGAACTGGGCGGTTTCAAGATGAGATTGCCGTCTTTGGTGCCCGGAGTTCGCTGAACCATCGCGCAAACTGTCACAAATCGATGCCGGAAATTTAGCCAAGGCGGCGATTTTGCCTACAAAATAATCTGATTGCTCTTTCGGCAGTCAAGTTGGCGGCTCAATGATTGAGCAGTCGGCTTCCGTATTTGCCCGGAACCGATGAAATTATCTAACCGGTTCATCGGCTTACAGGGGCTGCGCACCGTGGCACAGTTCTTGCGATTCCCTTAACCGCAGGCGGCCAAGCGGCCGTTCGCAGCGTTCCACGCCTGCGTCAGGGAGACGACATTTCATGCTTACTCAGCTTTCTCACAAAATAACGACGATGACCCGCCGCCGCGCGCTCGCGGCGACGGCCGGCCTGGTTTTGGGTCTGGCTGCGTCCTCGTCCCTCGCGCCCGCGCAAGCGGCCGACGACACCATCAAGGTTGGCATCCTTCACTCGCTGTCGGGCACCATGGCCATCAGCGAAACCACGCTGAAGGACACGATCCTTTTCCTGATCGACGAGCAGAACAAGAAGGGCGGCGTGCTCGGCAAGAAGCTCGAGCCCGTCGTGGTCGACCCCGCTTCGAACTGGCCGCTGTTCGCCGAAAAGGCCCGCGAGCTGATCACCAAGGACAAGGTCGCGGTCGTGTTCGGCTGCTGGACCTCGGTGTCGCGCAAATCCGTGCTCCCGGTGTTCAAGGAGCTGAACAACATCCTGTTCTACCCGGTACAGTATGAGGGCGAGGAGTCCGAGCGCAACGTGTTCTACACCGGCGCGGCGCCGAACCAGCAGGCGATCCCGGCGGTCGACTATCTGATGAAGGAAGAGAAGGTGAAGCGCTGGGTGCTGGCCGGCACCGACTACGTCTATCCGCGCACCACCAACAAGATCCTGGAAGCCTATCTGAAGTCGAAGGGCGTCGCCCAGGACGACATCATGATCAACTACACGCCGTTCGGTCACTCCGACTGGCAGACGATCGTGGCCGACATCAAGAAGTTCGGCTCGGCCGGCAAGAAGACCGCGGTGGTCTCCACCATCAACGGCGACGCCAACGTTCCGTTCTACAAGGAGCTCGGCAACCAGGGCATCAAGGCGACCGAGATCCCGGTGGTCGCGTTCTCGGTCGGCGAGGAAGAGCTCGCCGGCATCGACACCAAGCCGCTGCTCGGCCATCTCGCCGCCTGGAACTACTTCGAGTCGATCAAGACCCCGGCGAACGAGAAGTTCATCAAGGAGTGGCAGGCCTACACCAAGAACCCGAAGCGCGTGACCAACGATCCCATGGAAGCGCACTACATCGGCTTCAACATGTGGGTGAAGGCGGTCGAGAAGGTGAAGTCGACCGATCCGGACAAGGTGATCGATGCGCTTCCCGGCATCGAGGCGCCGAACCTGACCGGCGGCGTGTCGCAGATGCTGCCGAACCACCACATCACCAAGCCGGTGTTCATCGGCGAGATCAAGGGCAACGGCCAGTTCGACGTGGTCTGGAAGACCCCGGGCCTGGTGGCCGGCGACGCCTGGTCGAAGGAGCTCGAAGGCTCCAAGGACCTGATCGGCGATTGGGTCGGCAAGAAGTGCGGCAACTTCAACACCAAGACCAACAAGTGCGGCGGCCAGGGCTCCTGACAATAGGGCTCCTGACAACAGGGCTCCTGAGCTCCTGACCTGATCGACGACACAACACAACCATCCAAGAACCTGGAGAAGGCGGCACAGCTCGCCGCCTTCTCCTCACACTCCTGCCGGGGTACTGACGTGTTCGCCAATTGTATTGATCGTTTTCGTGCGCTGTTTCTCTCGATCCTGCTGCTGAGCTGCCTTGCTGTGCCGGCGCTGGCTGGTCCGTTCGAGGATTCGGTCGCCAAATTCGCCAATGACGAGTTCTCCGACACCGAGGCTGCGATCGGTGAGGTCGCCGCCTCGGGCAATGCGCTGGCCTCGCCCATCATCAGCGCGCTGCAGGACGGCCGGCTCTCGGCCGATCCCGACAGCAAGAAGGTCTTCATCACGCGGACCGACGGCAAGATCGTCGACGCCGCCACGGGTGCTGCCGTCGACAAGCTGCCTGACAACGCCGCCGCCGTCCGCCTCAACAACCGCCTGCGCCGCACCGTGGAGGCTGCGCTCGGCGGCCTGACGCTGCTGTCGCCGGATCCGGCCAAACGCCTCGCCGCCGCGCAGTCGGTGTTCAAGAGCCACGAGGAGAATTTGCTGCCGACGGTGGAGGCTGCGCTCGCCAAGGAGAACGTCAAGTCGGTCAAGCAGGCCTTCGCCGAGGCGCGCGCCGCCATCATCCTGTTCAAGTCGGACGCATCCGACAGCGACAAGCTCGACGCCGTCGCCGTGGTCAAGGCGCGCGGCGATCAGGAGGCGCTGGCGCTGCTCACCGGCCTCGGCGCCGACCAGCCGCCGCTGGTCGCCAACGCGGCCGCAAGCGCGGTGTCCTCGATCCAGAGCAATCTGGCGATGTGGTCGATGGTGCAGAATGCCTGGTACGGCCTATCACTCGGCTCGGTGCTGCTGCTCGCCGCGATTGGGCTTGCCATCACCTTCGGCGTGATGGGCGTGATCAACATGGCGCATGGCGAGATGGTGATGCTCGGGGCCTACACCACCTTCGTGGTGCAGGAGGTGATCCGCAGCCGCTATCCTGCGCTGTTCGACTATTCGCTGCTGATCGCGGTGCCGCTCGCCTTCCTGGTCGCCGGCTTGATCGGTGTCGTGATCGAGCGCACCATCATCCGCTTCCTCTACGGCCGTCCGCTGGAGACGCTGCTCGCGACTTGGGGCCTGTCGCTGGTGTTGCAGCAGGCGGTGCGCACCGCGTTCGGCCCGACCAACCGCGAGGTCGGCAATCCCTCCTGGATGAGCGGTGCCTTTGAGCTCGGCCAGATCACCATCACCTATAACCGGCTGTGGATCCTCTGCTTCACGCTCGCGGTGTTTGCCATCCTGCTGGCGATGCTGCGCTACACCGCGCTTGGCCTCGAGATGCGCGCGGTGACCCAGAACCGCCGCATGGCGGCCTCGATGGGGATCGCCACCTCGCGCGTCGACGCGCTGACCTTCGGTCTCGGCTCGGGGATCGCCGGCATTGCCGGCGTGGCGCTGTCGCAGATCGACAATGTCAGCCCGAATCTCGGCCAGAGCTACATCATCGACAGCTTCATGGTCGTGGTGTTCGGCGGCGTCGGCAATCTCTGGGGCACGCTGGTCGGCGCCTTCACGCTCGGCATCGCCAACAAGTTCCTCGAGCCTGTCGCGGGCGCGGTGCTCGGCAAGATCGCGATCCTGGTGCTGATCATCCTGTTCATCCAGAAGCGGCCGCGCGGCCTGTTCGCGCTCAAGGGTCGGGCGGTGGAAGCATGACGCCGCACATCCTCACCCGTTCGCTCGATCGCGCCGCGACCGCGTTCGTCCTGATCGTCGCCGCGATCGGCGTGCTGATCCCGTTGTCGAACCTGCTGCTGCCGCAGGGCTCGATGTTCCAGGTGCCGACCTATCTGGTCGCGTTGTGGGGCAAATATGTCTGCTACGCCATCCTCGCGCTCTCGATCGATCTGATCTGGGGCTATTGCGGCATCCTCTCGCTCGGCCACGGGGCGTTCTTCGCGCTCGGCGGGTACGCGATGGGCATGTACCTGATGCGCCAGATCGGCAGCCGCGGCGTCTACGGCAATCCGATCCTGCCCGACTTCATGGTGTTCCTGAACTGGAGCAAGCTGCCCTGGTACTGGTACGGCTTCGACCAGTTCTGGTTCGCCGCACTGATGGTGCTGCTGGTGCCGGGTCTGCTCGCCTTCTGCTTCGGCTGGCTCGCCTTCCGCTCGCGCGTCACCGGCGTGTATCTGTCGATCATCACGCAGGCGATGACCTATGCGCTGCTGCTGGCGTTCTTCCGCAACGATTTCGGCTTCGGCGGCAATAACGGGCTGACCGACTTCAAGGACATCATCGGCTTCAACGTGCAGGCCGAAGGCACCCGCGCGGCGCTGTTCCTGCTGAGCTGCCTTGCGCTGATCATCGCGTTCCTGATCTGCCGCGCGATCGTGACCTCGAAGCTCGGCAAGGTCCTGATCGCGGTGCGCGACGCCGAAAGCCGGACCCGCTTCCTTGGCTATCGTGTCGAATCCTACAAGCTGTTCGTGTTCACGCTGTCGGCGTGCATGGCCGGCGTCGCCGGTGCGCTGTACGTGCCGCAGGTCGGCATCATCAATCCGAGCGAGTTCGCGCCCGCCAACTCGATCGAGGCGGTGATCTGGGTCGCGGTCGGCGGCCGCGGCACGCTGGTCGGCGCGGCGCTCGGCGCCGTCGTCGTCAATTATGCCAAGACGTTCTTCACCTCGGGGCCGCTCGCGCCGTACTGGCTGTTCATGCTGGGCGCGCTGTTCATCCTGGTCACGCTGCTGTTGCCCAAGGGCATCGTCGGTACCTTCAACGCCTGGTGGGAGCCGCTGAAGGCGCGGCGCAACTCACCCGACGCCGAGAGTGCCGCGCGCGAAGACGGCATCGGCGCACCGAACCCGGCGGAGTAGGCAGATGAACGTCATGGACACCCGCGCCACTTCGGCCATGCTCTACCTCGACGGCGTGCACGTCTCGTTCGACGGTTTTCACGCCATCAACAATCTGTCGCTGGCGCTCGAGCCCGGCGAGATGCGCGCCATCATCGGCCCGAACGGCGCCGGCAAGACCACGATGATGGACATCATCACGGGCAAGACCAAACCCGACGAGGGCACGGTGCTGTTCGACGGCACCGTCGACCTGACCCGGCTCGACGAGACCCGTATCGCCGAGCTCGGCATCGGCCGCAAATTCCAGAAGCCGACGGTGTTCGAGAGCCAGACCGTGCAGGACAATCTGCTGCTCGCGCTCAATGTCGATCATTCCGTGCGCGGCACGCTGTTCTGGCGCGGCAGCAAGGCTGAGTCCGAGCGCATCGACAAGGTGCTCGAGACCATCCGCCTGACCGATGCGCGCAACCGCCTCGCCGGCAGTCTGTCGCACGGCCAGAAGCAGTGGCTCGAGATCGGCATGTTGCTGGCGCAGGACCCGAAGGTGCTGCTGGTCGACGAGCCGGTCGCCGGCATGACCGATGTCGAGACCCATCTGACCGCGGAGCTCCTGAAGGAGATCAACAGGAATCACACCATCATGGTGGTCGAGCATGACATGACCTTCGTGCGCGAGCTCGGCGTCAAGGTGACCTGCCTGCATGAGGGCTCGGTGCTCGCCGAAGGTTCGATCGACCAGGTGTCGTCGAACGAGCGCGTGGTCGAAGTGTATCTGGGGCGCTAGCGCGATGCTGAAGATCGACAACATCAATCTCTATTACGGTGCGGCGCAGGCGCTGCGCGGCGTGTCGCTGACCGCCGAGCCGGGCAAGGTCACCTGCGTGCTCGGCCGCAACGGCGTCGGCAAGACCTCGCTGCTGCGCGCGATGGTCGGCCAGTATCCGATCGCCTCCGGCACGATCAATTTCGACGGCAAGGACATCACCGCGCTAAAGCCCTATGAGCGGGCGCGTCGCGGCATCGGCTTCGTGCCGCAGGGCCGCGAGATCTTTCCGCTGCTGACGGTGGAAGAGAACCTGAAGACCGGCTTCGGTCCGCTCAAGCGCGAAGACCGCAACATTCCCGACGACGTGTTCTCGCTGTTTCCGGTGTTGGAGACCATGCTGGGCCGCCGCGGCGGCGACCTTTCCGGCGGCCAGCAGCAGCAGCTCGCGATCGGCCGGGCGCTGGTGATGCGGCCGAAGCTCCTGCTGCTCGACGAGCCGACCGAGGGCATTCAACCCTCGATCATCAAGGATATCGGCCGCGCCATCTCCTATCTGCGCAACCTCGGCAACATCGCGATCGTGCTGGTCGAACAATATCTCGACTTTGCCTGCGAACTCGGCGACAGTTTTGCCGTAATGGACCGGGGTGCGGTGAAATATGCCTGCGACCGCGCAAGCCTCGATCCCGCCGAGATCAGCCGCCAGATGGCGCTGTGAACAGGATGTGAGCCGCCTGTTGTGGCGCGCGAAGGGAGCGTCGGGGGAATGCGGACCGGGATCGCAGGCGCGGCAGCGGCGACGTTTGCGGCAAACCGCGCCCAGGGTGCTGTCAGGTTCGGCGTGCATCTGAAAGACGGCGCCACCCGCCGCGGCGACCTGCATGAGTCCGGCTCGCTGCGCGTCCGCTTCCCATCGCCGGAGGACGACGGTCTCTCGGCCATGTTCGTCAACACCGCCGGCGGCATTGGCGGCGGGGACCGCTTCGAGATCGCGGTCGCGGCCGGCGAGGGCGCGCGTTTGACGCTGACCACCGCGGCGGCTGAGAAAGTCTACCGTGCACCGGCAGCGGCGGCACGGCTCGACATCGCGCTGACCGTTGCCGCAGGCGCGCATCTTGCCTGGCTGCCGCAGGAAACCATCCTGTTCGACCGTGCCCGCATTCACCGCGGCTTCGACATCGACTTCGCCGAGGGTGCCTCGCTCCTGCTCTGCGAGATCGTGGTGTTCGGCCGCGCCGCGATGGGCGAGACCATGCGCCACGGCGAGTTCGTCGACCGCTGGCGGATGCGACGCGGCGGCCGGCTGGTGTTTGCCGAGACCATCCGCCTCGACGGCGAGATCGGCGAGAAGCTCGCGCGACCCGCGATCGCGGGCGGCGGCTGCGCGATCGGCACGGCGTTGATCGTGCCGGGCGACGAGGCCTTGGTCGAGCGCATCCGCGAGGCGTCGGAAAGCTTCGGCGGCGAAGTCGGCATCTCCGCCTGGAATGGCTTTGCAATGGCCCGCTTCTGTGCCCAAGATGCGGCCCGGCTGCGCGCCGACATGATGATGGTGCTCGGCCGCGCCTCCACTGTCCCGCTGCCGCGGCTGTGGCTCAACTAAACCTTTCAAGAACGATCAGAGTGCTCGCATGAATTTGTCTCCCCGCGAAAAGGACAAGCTCCTGGTATCGATGGCGGCCATGGTGGCGCGCCGCCGGCTCGAGCGCGGCGTCAAGCTGAACCATCCCGAAGCCGTCGCGTTGATCACCGACTTCATCGTCGAGGGCGCGCGTGATGGCCGCACCGTCGCCGATCTGATGCAGGCCGGCGCCAAGGTCCTGACCCGCGCGCAGGTGATGCATGGCATCCCGGAGATGATCCACGACATTCAGGTCGAGGCGACATTCCCCGACGGGACAAAGCTCGTCACCGTGCACGAGCCGATCCGATAGCCACGAGCGTCATTCCGGGGCGGCTGAAGGCCGAACCCGGAATCCAGAGGTTGTTTCAAGAGATTCCGGGTTCATGCTTCGCATGCCCCGGAATGACGAGGAGAAGGACATGATCCCCGGCGAACTCTTCATCAAGGACGGCGAGATCGAGCTCAATGCCGGCCGCAAGACCGTGACGCTCTCGGTCGCCAACACCGGCGACCGCCCGATCCAGGTCGGCTCGCACTACCATTTCTTCGAGACCAATCCGGCGCTGAAATTCGACCGCAAGAAGGCCCGCGGCATGCGCCTCGACATCGCCGCCGGCACCGCCGTCCGCTTCGAACCCGGCCAGACCCGCGACGTCCAGCTCGTCGCACTCGCCGGCAAGCGCGTGATCTACGGCTTTCGCGCCGAGGTGAAGGGGAAGCTGTAGCGCCATGCTTCCCGCTGTCCGCATGGTCTCCGAAGCTGCCGAGCTTGCCGCGCACCGTCATAACGGGATGGCGCGCAAGGGGCGGGGGAGTGAGCCTTACATCAACCATCTCGCCGAGGTCGCGAATCTGCTCGCGCAGGTCACTGACGGCACCGATGCCGAACTGGTGGCTGCCGGCTGGCTGCACGACACCATCGAGGACACCGAGACCACGCGCGAGGAGCTCGCGCAGAAGTTCAGCGCGCGCGTTGCCGATCTCGTTGTCGAGTGCACCGATGACATGAGCCTGCCAAAGCCTGCCCGCCGGCAAAAGCAGATCGAGGATGCTCCGCACAAATCTCCCGGTGCAAAGCTGATCAAGATCGCCGACAAGATCAGCAATATCGGCGCGCGGATCGTGCCGCATCCGAGCAAGGACGAGCGCGATGATCTCGCCGACTATGCGGCCTGGGCCGACAAGGTCGTTGCCGGTTGCCGGGGCATCAATCCGCGGCTCGACCGCATTTTCGACGACACGATTGCGCGCGCCAAGGCCGCGCTGACTGAAACTGGGGGCTGACATGTCCGTGAAGATCAAGCGTTCCGTCTATGCCGACATGTTCGGTCCAACCACCGGTGACAGGGTTCGGCTTGCCGACACCGATCTGATCATCGAGGTCGAGAAGGATCTCACCACCTATGGCGAGGAGGTGAAGTTCGGCGGCGGCAAGGTGATCCGCGACGGCATGGGGCAGTCGCAGGTGACCAACGCGCAGGGCGCGGCGGATACCGTGATCACCAATGCGCTGATCGTCGATCACTGGGGCATCGTGAAGGCCGACGTCGCGATCAAGGAGGGCATGATCGCGGCGATCGGCAAGGCCGGTAATCCCGACATCCAGCCCAATGTCACCATCGTCATCGGTCCCGGCACCGACGTGATCGCCGGCGAAGGCAAGATCCTCACCGCCGGCGGTTTCGACAGCCACATCCATTTCATCTGCCCACAGCAGATCGAGCACGCGCTGATGTCTGGCGTCACCTCGATGTTAGGGGGCGGCACCGGCCCCTCGCACGGCACCTTCGCCACCACCTGCACGCCGGGTCCGTGGCACATGGGGCGGATGATCCAGTCGTTCGACGCCTTCCCGGTCAATCTCGGCATTTCGGGCAAGGGCAACGCCTCGCGTCCGGCGGCGCTGGTCGAGATGATCAAGGGCGGCGCCTGCGCGCTGAAGCTGCACGAGGATTGGGGCACGACGCCGTCGGCGATCGACACCTGTCTCTCGGTGGCCGACGACTACGACGTCCAGGTGATGCTGCATTCGGACACGCTGAACGAATCCGGCTTCGTCGAGGATACTGTGAAGGCCTTCAAGGGCCGCACCATCCATGCCTTCCACACCGAGGGCGCCGGCGGCGGCCATGCGCCGGATATCATCAAGATTGCCGGCCTGAAGAACGTGCTGCCGTCGTCGACCAATCCGACCCGGCCGTTCACCCGCAACACGATCGACGAGCATCTCGACATGCTGATGGTGTGCCATCACCTCGATCCGTCGATCGCCGAAGACCTCGCCTTCGCCGAGAGCCGGATCCGCAAGGAGACCATCGCCGCCGAGGACATCCTGCACGATCTCGGCGCGCTCTCGATGATGTCGTCGGACTCGCAGGCGATGGGCCGGCTCGGCGAGGTCATCATCCGCACCTGGCAAACCGCGGACAAGATGAAGAAGCAGCGCGGGTCGTTGCCGCAGGACAAGGGCAACGACAACGACAATTTCCGCGTCAAGCGCTACATCGCAAAGTACACCATAAACCCCTCGATCGCGCACGGCGTGTCGAAGCTGATCGGTTCAGTGGAGAAAGGCAAGCTGGCCGACCTCGTGCTGTGGTCGCCGGCGTTTTTTGGCGTCAAGCCGGATTGCATCATCAAGGGCGGCTCGATCGTGGCGGCGCCGATGGGCGATCCCAACGCCTCGATCCCGACGCCGCAGCCGGTGCATTACCAGCCGATGTTCGCGGCCTTCGGCAAATCGCTGACTGCATCCTCGGTGGTGTTCACCTCGAAGGCCGCGGCGAGCGGCGGTCTCGCCCGCAAGCTCGGCACAGCCAAGAAACTCTACGCGGTGCAGAACACCCGCGGCAAGATCTCCAAGAAGAGCATGATCCACAACGACGCGACGCCCGAGATCGAGGTCGACCCCGAGACCTATGAGGTACGCGCAGACGGCGAGCTGCTGACCTGCGCGCCGGCCGAGGTCCTACCCATGGCACAGCGCTATTTTATGTTCTAAAACCGCTCCCGGTAACCAGAGCGTTTTCGAGCGAAGTGGATTTCCGGTTCGCGGAAAGAAAACGCGTCAAAACAAGGCTCGCGCCAAAAGAGAAAACCGGGAGGAATTTCCGTGATTTACGTCGTTGCTACGCTGACCATCAAGCCCGAGACCCGCGCCGAATTCATCGCTGCGGCGACGGCCTGCATCAAGGAAACCCGCAAGGAGCCCGGCAACATCGCTTACGATTTGCATGAGAGCGTCACCGACCACAGCAAGATGGTGTTCGTCGAGCAGTGGGAGAACGCGGAGGCGCTGGTGCCGCATCGCACCGCCGAGCACATGAAGACGTTCGGCCGGGTCGCGGTGAAATGCATGGCCGCGCCGCCGAAGATCGAGGTGATCACGCCCGAGAAGGTCGACGTCCGCTAACGAGAAAAAGAAGGGAGATAATCCATGATCTATGTCATCGCCACCACGCCGATGAAGCCGGAGAACAAGGACGACTTCATCAAGGGGCACAAGGCCTGCACGGTCGAGACCCGCAAGGAGAAGGGTTGCATCTCCTATGACGGCAATGTCAGCGTCAACGATCCCAACCTCTATGTGGTGGTCGAGCGCTGGGAGAGCCGCGAGGATCTCAACGGCCATGCCAGGGCGCCGCACATGAAGGTATGGCGCGAATATTCCGCTAACATGAAGACCGGGCCGACGGTGATCGAGATCATCAGCGACGCCAAGGTCGAGAAGCTCTGAGGCATCGATGATCCGCGCCACCAAGCTCCTGGGACAGCACCGCTGGAAGGAAGCGCCAGCCGACACCGTCGTGCTCGATTTCGACGACCGGCACCGGCGGCGGATGGTGATGTCAGGGACGCGCGGGCTCGAATTCCTGCTTGATCTCGAAAACGCCGTCGCGCTGCGCGGCGGCGATGCCCTGGTGCTGGAGGACGGCCGCCTCGTCGAGGTGGTCGCAGCTCCCGAGCCGCTGGCGGAAATCCGCGGCAGCGATCCGCATCATCTGATCCGGGTCGCCTGGCATCTCGGCAACCGTCATCTGCCGACGCAGATCATGCCGAAGGGATTGCGCATTCGCAGGGATCACGTGATCGAGGCGATGGTGAAGGGGTTAGGGGCCCGTGTCATCGAGATCGAGGCGCCGTTCGATCCCGAGGGCGGCGCCTATGCCGAGCATGCGCATGCCGACGAGCACGCGCATGGTCACACCGGGCACGATCATGCCCACAGCCATGCGCATGATCACGGTCACCACCATGACCATGATCATGGGCCTGACCATGACCACCACCATCATCATGATGAGCATTGCGAGCATGCTCATCATCACCACGACCACTCCCATGCTCATGACCACAAATGAGCCTGATCCCGCCGTGCTGCGCGGCGGGATGGCGGAGGACGAGGCGGCCGCGCTGTACCGGCTGATGACATGGCTGTCGCCGTCCTTTCCGGTGGGGGCATTCGCCTATTCCAGCGGCATCGAATGGGCGGTCGAGGCCGGCGACATCACGGATGCCGCGTCGCTGCGCGGCTGGCTCGCCGCGATGCTTTCCGACGGCAGCGGATTTTGCGACGCTGTGTTTCTCGCGCAGAGTTTTCGTGCGGCGTTGCAGCCCAATCATGCCGGGCTGGAGCAGGTCGCCGAGCTTGCCGCGGCCTTCGTGCCGTCGCGCGAGCGGCAGCTCGAGACCACGACGCAGGGGCGCGCCTTCATCGAGATCGCCCGTGCCGCGTGGAATTCGCCCGGCCTCGACGCGATGATTGCGGCTTGCAACGGCCCTGTCGTCTACCCCGTCGCGGTCGGCATCGTCAGCGCTGCACACGGTATTCGGCTTGCGCCGGCGCTGCACGCCTTCCTGCATGCAGTGACCTCGAACTGGATTTCCGCGGGCAGCCGGCTGATCCCGCTCGGGCAGACCGACAGTCAGCGGGTGTTGGCCGGTCTCGAGCTGGTCGTTGCTGCGACCGCGGCGCGGGCCAATGCGGCCTCGCTCGACGATCTCGGCGGCGCGACCTTTCGCGCCGATCTCGCAAGCCTGCGTCACGAGACGCAATACACGAGGCTGTTCCGGTCATGATGCACCGTCCGCTGTCGTCCCTGCGTCCGCGTCCTCAACCGTCGTCCCGGCGAAGGCCGGGACCCATAACCACCGGCCTCTGTGGTTATGCAAGCCTGCGGCCCCAGCTCCGCGCAACAATTCAATTCGGTGGTAATGGGTCCCGGCTCCGTGCGCAACTGCGCACTCGGCCGGGACGACGATAACGGAGAGCGTGTCACATGCCCACTTCCCACGGCCCACTTCGTGTCGGCGTCGGCGGCCCGGTGGGCTCCGGCAAGACCGCGCTGATGGACCTGCTCTGCAAGTCGATGCGCGAGCGCTACGACATCGCCGCGATCACCAACGACATCTACACCAAATGGGATGCCGAGTTTCTGGTGCGCTCCGGTTCGCTGACGCCGGACCGCATCGCCGGTGTCGAGACCGGCGGCTGTCCGCATACTGCGATCCGCGAGGACGCTTCGATGAATCTCGCCGCGGTCGCCGACATGCGGGCAAAATTCCCCGACCTCGATCTGGTGCTGATCGAATCCGGCGGCGACAATCTGGCGGCGACCTTCTCGCCGGAATTGGCCGATCTGACGATCTACGTCATCGACGTTGCCGCCGGCGACAAGATCCCCTCCAAGGGCGGCCCCGGCATCACGCGATCCGACCTCCTGGTGATCAACAAGATCGATCTCGCACCCCATGTCGGTGCGTCACTCGAGAAGATGGACACCGACGCCAGGCGGATGCGCGGCGAGCGGCCCTTCGTGATGACCAACCTGAAGAAGAGCGACGGCCTCGATCGCATCATCAGCTTCATCGAGACCAAGGGCGGCCTTCGGTCGCAGGGCAAGGTCAAGGCGGGTTAGGCCAGCTAGACGTTAATCATTGTGGCAGGGTCGGCCAGTCCCGTCATCCCCGCGCAAAGGCTTCGCCTTTGTCGCTGGAGGTGCGAGCGGAGCGAGCCTCGAAGGATGTACGGCCACGGGTGGGGCCGTTCACCCTTCGAGACGCGCGTGCCGCGCTCCTCAGGGTGACGGTGAACGAGCGAGTGCGCGCACCCGCCGCAAAAAAGCTGCGCAATCGCCGGAACAATTTCCAACTTTGCCGATTAGCAACCTTTGGCGCCGCCAAAGACCGCCGGGTGGCGTCGTCGTTAATGCTGCCGACCGGCTCCTGTTGCGGACCGATGATCGCTATTCCATATTCCTTTGCGGCGGGCCTTCATCGCATCCTGATTTGTCGCCGCCCTTGCAGAAGCCAGATGACTTCCGTCCCCTTTCGCCACCCCCTGATTGCCGAGTAAGCGTGTGGTTCGACTGGGCTTCATCGTTGCCTTGATTGCGCTGATCGGAGTTCTGCTCTCCGGTCTTGCCGCCTATCGGGTGCACGATCAGGAGCTCGCGATCGACGGCATCGCGCTGGCGCGGGCGATCGACGTCCATGCCAGCCTGGTGCAGGACCGCCTGACCGAGCGCGAGCTACTGGCGCGGGTCGCCTCCGGGCTGTTCCGGGCGCCGTCGATGGTGAAGGCCAACATGCTGCAGCCGCTGCGCTCGGCGATCTACGCCTTCAAGACCGATTTCGTCGTCGCCGCCTGGATCGCGCGGCTCAAGCCGGACGAGCTCGCCGCGGCGGAGGCCGAGCTGAAGGCCAACGGCTTCACCAATCCGACGATCCGGGATTTCGACGACCAGGCGCTCGACCTCAAGGCGCTCGACAAGCCGATCAACGTGCTGATGGACGTCGAGCCGCGCAATCCGGAGACCTTGAGCATTCCGGGCCGCGCCTTCGACCGCCACTCGGTGGTGGGCCCGATGCTGGCGCGGGCGATGGCCAACGCCAAGCCGGTAGCCTCCGATCCGGTGCCGCTGTTGCGGCAGAACGGCCCGGTCGGGGTCGTGCTCGCCGCGCCGGTGTTCCAGGAGGGCGCGTCCGAGCCGGCCGGCTTCATCACCTTCTCCTATGAGCTGTCGTCGCTGATGCTGACCAACGATGACAGCTCGCTGTTCGCGGTGGCGTTGAAGGATCCGCGCGACTCCAACGACGAGTTCACCGCCAACGAGCAGGGCATCGTCACCTCGCGCGCGGTGCGCCAGGACGGCCCGCTGCCGTCGATGGTGCGCACGGTGACGTTCGGCGGCCGTGACTGGTCGCTCGACTATTACGCCAAGAGCAACGCCACGGTGCGTGCGCAGCAGACCGCGACCATCGTCGCGGCGATCGGCCTCGCGCTGACCGGCATCGTCTGCGGCCTGTTCGGCTATGTCGCCTATAACAATTTGCGCCTCAGCCGCGAGATCGAGGTCCGCATCGGATTCGAGCGCCGGTTGACCGCCGTGATCGACGAGCTCAACCATCGCGTCAAGAACATCCTCGCGGTGATCCAGTCGATCGTGACCCGCACGCTGCGGCACGGCGCCGATATCGATGTCGCGCGCGAGCTCTTGATCGGGCGCATCCACGCGATGTCGAACGTCGTCACGCTGCTCAGCGAGAGCCAGTGGCAGGGCGTCAAGCTGAAGGGCCTGTTCGAATCGCGCGCGATCCCGCATGCCGACCGGATCGCGGTGAACGGTCCCGACATCACGGTCAGCGCCCGCGCCGCCCAATCGCTGTCGCTGCTGTTCTTCGAGCTCGCCTCGCATTCCGACGAAGGGCTGTCACTGGTCGGCAAGCACCCGCACATCGTCGCCAATTGGGAGGTCGTCGGCGAGGATGCGGACTTGGTCTTTCATTTCCGCTGGGAAGAGTTCAACACCAGCCAGGCGACGCGGCGAGCCGACAGTGATTTCGGCCTGATCCTGCTCGACCGCGTCGCGCCCGAGGCGCTCGGCGGCACCGCGAAGCGCTACTTCACCGACGTCTCCTATGTCTATGAACTGACCGCGCCGATGGACACCGTCGTCGACATGACCGAGCGCGACCGCACCGAGCAGTTCTCCGCGCCGCTGCGCCCGGTGAAGAAGTAGCGGCTGCCTCAGGTTGTGTGATCGGATCGACGCGCGGATTGATCGAAATCACGCGCGCAAGCATGCGCCGGCGTCATCGTGACCAATGCCCACTATCAGTAATAGACCGCAACCGATTGTTAAAACTTCGTTGAACATGCTTGGGCATATACCGAGCAGGATACCGTCTGAGGACCCCGATGAGGCTTTGGGTCAGCCTGACCTTGCTCGCGGCAGTTTTGCCGGTAGGGCTGTCGCTTGCCTTGACTCCGGCAGCGCCGCCCGGCGACCCTGCGACAATCCGTGCCAGCTATCGGCGGCCGGACGTCGTTCCGTTCCCGAGCAGCAATCCCTATTCGGAGGCGAAATCCGCGCTTGGGCAACTGCTGTTCTTCGATCCGCTGCTGTCGAGGTCAAAGACACACTCCTGCGCGAGTTGCCACAGGCCATCCCTTTCATGGGCCGATGGCCTTCCGCGCGCCATCGGTGAGGATCCCAAGGGCCTGCCGATCCGCTCGCCGACATTGATCGATGTGGCCTTCTTCGAGCCGCTGGGATGGGACGGTAAGTTCAGGGATCTGGAATCCGTTGCGTTCGGGCCGATCCTCAGTCCGGCGAACCTGAACATGACCGAGCCGGAATTGATTGCGCGACTTTCGGCGATCCCCGGCTATGTCGATGCCTTCGCCCACGCATTCGGAGACGGCGCGATCACGCGGCCGAGGATCGAGGCGTCATTGGCGACCTTCGAGCGCTCCATCGTCGCAGGCGAGGCTCCGTTCGACCGTTGGATCAAGGGCGACGACACCGCCATCAGCAAATCAGCCCAGCACGGCTTTGAGCTTTTCAACGGCAAGGCACGTTGCTCGGCTTGCCACAGCGGCCCGTCGTTTTCCGACGGATCCTTCCAGGATATCGGCACCGCCAAGGGCCATGACATCGGGCGCGGCCGTTTCTTTCCGACCTCGGCGAAGCTGAAATATGCGTTCAAGACGCCGACATTGCGCGACGTCGCGCGCCGCGCGCCCTATATGCACGACGGATCGGTGGCAACGCTGGAAGATGTCATCGAGCTTTACAACAAGGGTGGGATCGATCGGCCCAGCCGATCGCCCGACATCAAGCCGCTGTCCCTGACGGCAGAGGAGAAGAACGACCTCATCGCCTTCCTGCAAACCCTGACCGCAACGGCCCCGCCGGTGGCAGGCGTCCCCAAACTGCCGCGCTGACCTCGGCTCAACGCGGTTCAGAACGAGGTTCGTTCAGGACAGGTGCGGCAGCGCCGCGCCCAGGAGGCCGAGCCCCACGATCACGAATGCGCCCGCGCAGGTCTCGAGGGTCGCTGCGCGCGCGGCGGACGATCTTGTCAAACAGGCGAGGGCCGACCCCACCCCGATACTTACGACGCTCAACGCTCCGAACACTGTACCGGCCTCCCGATCCGATTTGTCCGGATTTCACTACGACAGTTGAATTGAGCTCCCGTGCCGGAATTAGCTAAAATTTGAGGCAACCGGCTGTAAAGACTGCACTAAGGGACAGGCCGGGGGCTCGCCCGCCACGATTAACCACAATGCAACCACGGGGTGTCCCGGCAGGCGCAAAGCCTAAAATTTGATATAAGTTAAACAAGTCCTTAAGTGTGTGGGCGGTTGGTTCAATGTTTAGTGGATGGGCGCGAGATACCGTCTCGGCGGTGCGCTCCTTTTTCGCCACGTGCCTTGCAGCGGTTCTGTTTTGTGTCGTCGCCGCGCGCAGTGCCGAGGCACATGTCAAATGGTTTTGTGCCTACGATGTCGCCGGCCAGCCCCGCGGACTCGAGAATGTCCTTTGCCTGGATTTCGAGCTGCTGCTCGGCGTCGCCATCTTCTGGCTGTTTGCGGGTTGCCTGATCGAGCCCACCTCACTGGGTGACGCCACGATCCGGGTGATGGACCGCGTCACCGAGGGGCTGCGGCTGCGCACCGAATTGATGATGCGCGCCGTGTGCGGGTTCTTCTTCATCTCGATCTGGGCCGTGGGCGGCATCCTGCTGACGCCCGAGTTGAAGACGACGTCGCCGTATGTCGGCGCGCTGCAGCTTGCGATCGCTGCCGGGATGCTGTCACGCCGCACGCTGCCGCTGTCGGCGGCGGGGATGGTGGTCCTGTTCGGGATCGGTGTGCGCGACTACGGTGTCTTTCACCTCGCCGATTACCCGATCTTTCTCGGTGTTGCCGCCTATTTTGCACTGGTTGGGTTGAACAAGGATTTGTTCGGAGTTCGGCCGATCGATGTGATGCGCTACGCCGCCGCGGTGACGTTGATGTGGGCCTCGGTTGAAAAATGGGCCTATCCGGAGTGGAGCTTCCCGCTGCTGATCGAGCATTCCGCGATGACGCTGGGCTTCGACAACGAGTTCTACATGCGCGCCGCCGGCATGGTGGAATTCACGCTTGCCTTTGCCTTGATCTGGACGCCGCTGATCCGGCGCTGCGCCGCAACCGTGCTGACGGGGATGTTCATCAGCGCGTGCTTCGAATTCGGCAAGATCGACACGGTCGGACACTCGGCAATCATCGCTGTCCTGCTAGCGATTGTCGCTGACAACAAGGTGTTGTCGCGCGACCGTCGTGCGCCGTGGCTCGCCCCGGTCGCGCTCTGTGCCGCGCTGTCGGTGACCTTGTTTGTCTATTATTTCGGCCACGCTGCGATCTTCAAGACGTCGGTCCTGTAGATCGCCGCCGCCTGGGGCGGCTATTTGGCGACGTGGACGGCGAGCTTCATCTTCGGGTGAATGCCGCACAGCACGGTGTAGTCGCCGGGCACCGAGAAGGTGACGTCGAACTTGCTGCCCGGCTGCTGGTCACCCGAGTCGAAGCTGAACGTATCAGTGCTCAAATAAGCGTGATGCAGCAGTTCGCCGTCATCGTTAACGAACCGTAAAACCTCACCCCGCTTGATCGAGATCTGCGCGGGTTTGAATTCACGATCCTTCTGCGAAATGACATAAGGGGCTGCGCCCAAAGCTGCTCCAATAAGCGCTCCAGTGACGATCGCCGCCGCAAACGGCAGGCGGCCGAACTGGCCCAGGCGCAAGGCGCGCAACAAGCCTGACTGCATGAGACCCCCGCTGAACCTCGAACACCAAATATCGGCTATCCCGGCTGCAAATGTGGCTCCCGGATCACCTGTAAGGGTGATTATCGCCAGCTGATCTTAACGATTTCAGCATGAGTTCCAGTCACTACTAAAGCAATTTTGAGCAGACAGTTATTTTCCGCAGTGCTGCGCGTTTCTGCGTAGCTTGAGTATCGAGCACTACGGCGAAACGCGGGCATGGACAGCCTATTTGGCAACCTCAAGGTAAAGAGCGGTGCGGCCTTTCGGTTCGCAACCGTCCGCCTTTCGCGTCTTGCCCTGACCAAGGGTTCGATCCGCAGCCAGATTCTGATTTTTTGCCTTGCGATGAGCGCCGTTGCGGTCGCCCTCGGCGGGTACTCCATCCTCGGCATCCGCCATGCCGGCGATCTGGTGGCCAAGACGTTCGACGAATCCCTTATGTCGATCAACTATGCACGCGCGGCCGGTGCGGATTTCGCCGCGATGCGGGTCGCCTCGTCGCAACGCCTGCTGACCACGGATCCGGAGATTCGCGCCAATCTCGATGGCCAGATTGAAAAGCTCGCGAAGACGCTCTCGGAAGACCTGGCGATTGCTGCCGATCGGTCGCAATCCTCGCGCGCTGCGCAAGCCGCCGCTAAGGTTCAGGAAGCCGCCGACGCCTGGATGGCGCTGCACCGGCGCGCGATCGGATCGTCCACGGAGGGCAGCGCGGCGGCCGATCCGCGCGCACCGGGTGCGACGGTCGGCGATGTCGATCGCTACTCCAAGATTGTCAGTCAGCAGGTCGAGCTGCTGGTCAATTATACGGCCGGCGATGGCTTCCTGTTCAGGCAAAAGGCGCTCTCGACGATCAAGCGGGACCTGCAGCTCAACGTGGCCGGGCTGACCGTCGCGCTGTTTCTGTCGGCGCTGTTTTCGTGGCTGCTGGCGCGCCGCATTATCGGGCCGGTCGCGATCGCATCGCGGGCCGCGCGAAGCATCGCCGGCGGCGACCTCGACGCGACCATCCCCAAGGGCGGGACCGACGAGCTTGGCACGCTTCTGACCGCAATGGAAACGATGCGCGACAACATCCGGCGGATGGTCAATCAAGAAGTATCGCAACGCCGCTCGGCGCAGGCACGGCTTTCCGATGCGCTCGAAACGTCGCGTGAGGGCGTCGTGCTGCTCGACGCGGATGGCCAGGTCGCGCTGGCCAACTCGCGCGCGAGTGAATTCATCCGTCTCTCGCCGCAGCTCCTGCAGTCGAATCCGCTCGATGCCGCCAGGCTGGCGCCTGCCGACGGTGACATCGATGGCTTTGCGAGCGAGGCGCAGCTTGCGGATGGACGCTGGCTGCGCGTCAGCCGCAGCGAGACGCAGGAGGGCGGCGTCGTCCTCGTCTACAGCGACATCTCCGCGCTGAAGCAGCAGAAGGCCGAGCTGCATGAAACCAATCTGCGGCTCGACGCGGCGCTCACGCACATGTCGCAAGGATTGTGCCTCTATAACAGCGAGGCGCGGCTGCAAGTCGCCAACCGCCGGTTCTGCGAGATCTTCGATATATCGCCGGAGCTTGTCGTTCCCGGAATGACCATGGAGGAGGTGCTCGACCTGAGCATCGCCGCGGGCAATCACGGCGAGCGGACCGTCACCGACCTGCTGGCGGAGCGCGAGCGCTCGATGGCCCTGCACGACGGCAATTATCTGCAGCATCTCAGCGATGGACGGATCATTGCGATCGCGCAACGGCCGACATCCGATGGCGGCTGGCTCGTCACCTGCGAGGACGTCACCGAACAGCAACGGGCGGAATCGCAGATCGCGTTCATGGCCCGGCACGATGCCCTGACCAAGCTGCCGAACCGGACGTTGTTGGCCGAGCGGATCGAGCTGGCGGTTGCGCAGGTCGGCCGCGGGCTCGGCTTCGCGGTGTTCTGCCTCGATCTCGATAATTTCAAGCAGGTCAACGACACGCTCGGGCATCCGGTCGGCGACGAACTGCTGTGCGCGGTCGCGGACCGGCTCAACGCCTGCGTCCGCGAGGTCGACACCGTCGCGCGTTTGGGCGGCGACGAGTTCGCGGTCATCCAGTGTGGCGTCCAGGGCGGCGACGAGGCCGAACGCCTCGCGCGCCGCATCGTGGAATGCGTGGGTGCGCCGTACGAGCTGAACGGGCATCGCGTCGTCGTCGGATGCAGCGTCGGCATCTCGATGTCGCCGGGCGACGGCACCACCGGCGAGAAGCTGCTGAAGAACGCCGACGTCGCCTTGTACCGCGCCAAGATGGAAGGCCGCGGCACCTGGCGCTTCTTCGAGCCTGCGATGGACGCCAGCCTGCAGCGGCGTCGGGCGATCGAGCTCGACCTTCGCGAGGCGATGGTCAAGGACGAGTTCTCGTTGTTCTACCAGCCGCTCTACGATCTCCATCTCGACCGCATCTGCGGCTTCGAGGCGCTGCTGCGCTGGCATCACCCCAAGCGCGGGCTGGTGCCGCCGGACCAGTTCATCCCGATCGCGGAAGAGATCGGCCTGATCGGCCCGCTGGGAGAATGGGTGCTCAATCGCGCCTGCGAACAGGCGACGACCTGGCCCAGCGAGATGAAGCTCGCGGTCAACGTATCCGCGGTCCAGTTTCGCGATGCCGACTTCACCGACGTCGTCGTCGGCGCGCTCGCGACGTCAAAATTGTCGCCGCGCCGGCTGGAGCTCGAAATCACCGAGTCCGTGTTCCTCGCGAACAGCAACGAGACGCTTGCAACACTGCACAAGCTGAAGGCGCAGGGAGTGCGCATCGCGCTGGATGATTTCGGTACCGGCTATTCCTCGCTGAGCTATCTGCGCAGCTTCCCGTTCGACAAGCTCAAGATCGACAAATCCTTCGTGCGCGATGCGACCGCGACGCATGGATCGAAGTCGATCGTCCGCGCCGTCATCAGCCTCGGCAGAAGCCTGGGCATGACCACGATCGCGGAGGGCATCGAGACCGTCGAGCAGCTGGATCATATGCGGGCCGAAGGCTGCAACGAGGCGCAGGGCTTCCTGTTCAGTCACCCGGTCCCGGTGACCGAAATCGCAGCCAAGATCCTCGAATTGAGAAACGGCTTCAAGCCGGCGTCCGTCAAGGCGATGGCCAGCTGACGGCGCGCTCAGCGTCACCGGGCCTTGCAGGCCAATATAAAAAGGCGGCCCTCGGGCCGCCTTTTCTCATCTATCGCCGTGGTCTCGCTTAGCCGCCATTGCCGCCGATCACGGCACGCACGGTGTTGTCGGGGCCGAAATCCTCGGCGCTGTCGACATAGAGCAGCGCGGAGAGCTTCGATCGCGCGCGGTTGACGCGGCTCTTGATGGTGCCGACCGCGCAGCCGCAGATTGCCGCGGCATCCTCGTAGGAGAAGCCGGACGCGCCGACCAAAATCAGCGCCTCGCGCTGGTCCTGCGGCAGCTTTTCAAGCGCGGCGCGGAATTCCTCGAATTCCAGATGCGCCGCCTGCGAAGGCTGGCTCTTCAGCGTCTTGGCATAATTGCCCTCGGCATCCTCGACCTCGCGCCGCCGCTTCCGGTAGTCGGAGCGAAACAGGTTGCGCAGGATGGTGAACAGCCACGCGGGGAGGTTCGAGCCGGGCTGGAACGAGTCGATGTTGGCGATCGCGCGCAGCAGGGTCTCCTGCACCAGATCGTCGGCGCGGTCACCATTACCGGACAGCGAGATCGCGAACGCGCGCAGGCTCGGGACCGACGCAAGGATATCGTCGCGAAGTTCATTCGTGAGAGGCATTAGTCCCCTCCATTGTTCTTGTCGGTATCGCCCCCGGCGACGGCCGCCGCCGCAGCCTCCGGCCCGTCGAGTTTGCGGATCAGCTCCGCAAAGCGGTCGGGTACGCCCTGTCGCACCACGTCATCGTACATGGCGCGAAGCTGGTGGCCGATTCTCGATTGAATCTCGGCGTTGAGACCGCCCTGCTTCTTTACTTCCTTCATGATGTGATCCACGCTTCCCCGGGAGTTAAGTCTCTGATTTCCAAGTCGTTTCCTCGAAAAAAGAGGCTGGCCGCGTTGCCTCGTCGGTCTGGAGCTAATGCAAAGTTGCGCAGAAAGTTCCGGAATGCTGGAACTATTTCGTGGAACTTTTTCGGCTTTCGCGCGTAGTCGGCGATGCAGGGGAACCGGGGTCGTCCCAGAACTGGATTCTGCCGCCCCCAGACAACGGGTTTCAGGCCGCCAGGCCTCACGAACAAGGATGGAGTGGGAATGTCCCGATCGCAGATCGTTGCCGAACACCTTCCGCTGTTGCGCCGTTACGCTCGCGCACTGACCGGAAATCAGGCGTCGGGGGACGCCTATGTCGGGGCCATGCTCGAGGCCCTGTTGCAGGATGGATCGTTGCTGGATCAGACCCACGGGCCGCGCGCCGGCCTGTTTCGGCTGTTCACCCAGATCTGGAATTCGGTGTCGGTGAACAACAACGACAATGCCGACGTGGCGACGCTGTCGCTGCCGCCGGAGCGGCGGCTGTCCAACATCACGCCGCTGCCTCGCCAGGCCTTCCTGCTGCTGTCGCTCGAGGGCTTCTCGGAGGAGGAGGTCGGCTACATTCTCGGCACCGATATCGCCGAGACGCGCAAGCTCACCGATGCCGCCGGCCGCGAGATGGCCGCCGAGATCGCCACCGACGTCCTGATCATTGAGGACGAGACCTTCATCGCCATGGACCTCGAGAGCCTGGTGAAGAATCTCGGCCACAACGTCATCGGCGTTGCGCGCACGCATTCCGACGCGGTGGCGCTCGCCAAGAACAAGAAGCCCGGCCTGATCCTCGCCGATATCCAGCTCGCCGACGGCTCGTCGGGCCTCGATGCCGTGAACGAGTTGCTGCGGACCTTCGAGGTGCCGGTGGTGTTCATCACCGCCTATCCCGAGCGCTTCCTGACCGGCGAGCGGCCGGAGCCGGCATTCCTGATCTCAAAGCCGTTCCAGCCGGCGATGGTGTCGGCGGTGGCGAGCCAGGCGCTGTTCTTCCAGCGCAACTCGCGCAACCGCACGCCGCGCGCGGCGTCGGCATGATCTGAATTTACGCAAGGGAGTAAAATCCAGACCGGCGTGCCGAAAGGTACGCCGGTCTTTTTCAAGCCTTCGATAGCGACGTTACTTCGGCGTCACGCGGACCGGCATCGTGCTGAGTGCCCGCAGGCCCGAGCTGTCGCGGAAGGCTGTGGGGCCTGCGATCTCGAGCCGTTTGACGCGGCTGGCGAGCGCTGTGATCACGGCCTCGGCTTCCAGCCGCGCCACCATCTGCCCGACGCAGCCGTGGATGCCGACGCCGAAGCCCATGTGTCCGGAGAGCCGCCGTCTGACGTCGAATTGGTCGGCATGCTCCCAGCGCGTCTCGTCGCGGTTGGCGGAGGCGAGCAGCAGCAGCACCTTCTCGTGCTTGCCGATCCTGACGCCTGCAATCTCGGTGTCATGCGGCGTGGTGCGGAACACGAACGGCGCCGGTGAATCGAAGCGCAGCGTCTCGTCGAATGCCGCGCGCGACAACGACGGATCTTCCGCAAGCAGCGACCATTGCTCGGGATGGCGCGCAAGCGTGTACAGCGCCATGCCGATCGCGCTGATCGTGGTGTCAAGCCCGGCCGAGAGCAGCGAACGCACCAGCAATGGTGCTTCCTCCGCGCTGATCTCGCCGGCGTCGGCTGCCTCATAGACCTGCGCGCCAAAACTGCCCGGGCGCAGCGCCTCGCGCCGGCAGCGCGCCGTGACCCAGGGCAGCACGCGGGGCGCCTGCTGCATCAAATCGCGAAAATAGTCGTTCTCGGGCCCGAAGCCGGCGAACACCATCGCGCCATAGGTCAGGAAGTTCTCGCGGCCCTCCTGGTCGATGCCGAGCGCGTCGGGAAACACGCTGACCGGAAACACCTCCGCGATGTCCTTGATAGCGTCAAACGATCCGCGCTCGACCAGCCCGTCGATCAGCGTTGCGGCCTTCGCCTTGAAATCATCCGCGAGCCGCCGCATCGCGCCGGGCGAGAGGATCCGCGCCAGCACCGCACGGGTTCGGGTGTGCAGCGGCGGATCGGCTTCCAGCACGATGCTTGGCGGCCGCCACGGCTTTTCCGTGAAGTGGTTCGCAAGTCCCGCGCCGCCGGCGTTGCTGAAATTGACATGGTCTCCGAAGATCGTCTTGACCTCGGCAAAGCGCGGCACCGCCCAGATGTCATATTTGGTCAGGCGGACGACCGGCGCCGCGGCACGCAGCTCCGCATAGGTGCCGTAGGGATCGGCCCGCGTCGACGCGCTGAACGGATCGAAATCGCTGCGGGCCATTTCGCCTGCAAGGGAGCTCGCTTGGCTGCTCATCGGGTCCTCCCGTCTTGTCATTAGTTAATTGACCATAGTCAATTAACTCGCATAGTGCAAGGGCGGGGTTGCCATTGGGGCGGGTGCGCGGCATGGAGGCGCGAGGCAGATGGGGATGTCGATCGTGGAGCGAGCCAAAGGCGCACGGCGCTTTCAGCGCAGGGCGCGCCAGGAGGCCGACAAGGAGGCGCTGAAGGCGCTGATCCTTAAGACCGCGCGCAAGGAGTTCGCCGCCGGCACGCTGGAGACCGTATCGATCCAGAAGATCGCCGACGCGATCGGCTACTCCAAGGGCACCGTCCTCAAATATTACCCGACCAAGCTGTTGCTGCTGCTCGCGGTGAAGCAGCAGAATCTCGAGGCGGTCGCCGAACGCCTCGAGCGGGTCCGCGCGGAGACGGCCGACAGCGATCTGCGGCTGCGGCGCGTGATGGAAACCTATCTCGATTACTGGGCCGACAATCCCGATCACTTCCGCTCACTGTTCTCGATGTCCGGTACGATCGAGGACCGCCGTTTTCCCGACGGCGTCTATTTCGGCGAGACCGAGATTGCGCGCCGCAGCTACGAAATGTTCGTGATCTCGGTGCGGGAATTTCTGGCGGCACATGGCGCCGAGCCGGCGCCTGGCCTGCCGCAGCGGCTCGCAACCGCGCTGCTGGCGGCGACCCACGGCGTGGTCGCGCTCGCGCTCGGCACGCCGACCATGAAACTGCCCGACATGCGCGGCACCGGCCGCCTGCTCATCGCAAGCCTGATCGATGCCTGGACGGCCAGGCTTGCCGCCGCTCGGAAAAACGACGGCTGGCCGCGGATCACGATCGGCACCTTCGCCTGACGGAGCGGTGTCCGCACGTGCCGCGCGTCCCTGCATAGGCCACGTCCCCCTCATACGCGAAGCGATGTGGAATCCCGGGCGTTCGCCTGCTAAGCGCCGCCCATGGATACGACGCAGCGCGATAGAACGGTGGGCTTTCTCTGCCTGGTGGTGACGGCCTTCGGCTGGGCCCTGAACTGGCCGCTGATGAAGCTGTTGCTGCAGCAATGGCCGCCGCTGTTCGCCCGCGGGCTTGCCGGCACCTGCGCGGCGGTGATCCTGGGTACGCTGGCGCTGGCCCGCGGACAATCGCTCGCCGTGCCGCGCGAGGCGATCCCGCGGCTGCTGTTTGCCTCCTTCACCAACGTCTTCGCCTGGATGGGCTTTGGCACCATCGCGATGAAATTCGTCACGGTCGGAGAGGGCGCGCTGCTCGCCTACACCATGCCGATCTGGGCGATGCTGTTCGCCTGGCCGGTGCTGCACAGCCGCCCGACGCTGCGGGATCTTGCGGCGCTGGTGCTCGGCGTCGCCGGCGTTGCGCTCCTGCTCGGCAGCAATGGCTTTGCGTTCAGCGCCGACAAGCTCACCGGTATCGCGCTGGCGCTCGCCTGCGCCATCCTGTTCGCGCTCGGCAACGTGCTGAATCGCAAGCCGCTGCCGATGCCGCCGCTCGCGGTGGTCGCCTGGCAGGTCGGCATCGGCTGCCTCGTGATGCTCCTGCTCGGCATCCTTTTCGAGCATCCGAACTATGCTGCGATCACGCCGCTCGGACTCGGCTGCTTTGCCTATATGACGCTGATGCCGATGGGGATCTGCTATCTCACCTGGTTCGAGACGCTGCGCCGCCTGCCGCCGACATCGGCGTCAACGGGCATGCTGCTGGTGCCTGTCATCGGCGTGGTGTCGGCCGCGATCATTCTTGGTGAGCCGCTGGGCCTGCGCGAGATCGGCGCCATGGCACTGACGCTCGGCGGCGTGACGCTGGCGCTGCAGCGGGCCTGACGCAAAGGAGGGAACGGACATCGGCGCATCGCGTTCTCCCGAAAAGGGAGCTTGGCCATGCGCAAGGCGATCGCGCGGCTTGATGCGGAGCAGAGGGCGCAACTGCTTTATCTCGCAGATCTCGGCACGGCGATGTTCACGTCGGCCCTCGTGGTGTGCAGCCTGAAGGCGATTGTCGACCTGTTCGCGAGTTGAAACTGCCAACCCTTGCGCCAACGCGCCCTCAATCCTCTTGCGGCGCGTCCCCTTGGGTGTGCCCCTCAGGGCCTCGGTTGAACACCCCATAATCGCTCGATTTCACTCCTGCCCCCCCATCGACGCCAATGCCGGCCAGACCGAGCTTGAGCAGCTCGCGGACCGCCGCGGCGCGGGTCGGCATGCGGTGCTTGAAGCGGAAATCGTCGAGGGCTGCCAACTCCTCCGGCGATAGCATGACCTGAAGACGCTCAGCGCGAAGCTCATTCATCGCAAAACACCCAGACTTAGCTTGTTGAGTAATTTGCTAAACCGCCAAACTCGCGTGTGGTTCCATCGGTTGAGACAAAAACGCTGATTGAGTAAATTTATCAAATGAAATCAATAGCTTAGATAAAAAATAAAGGAACGGTCCGGCCACCCATCTCGTTATGCTGCTGGAGATATGCTGCTGGAGAGATGCCATGACCAACCACGTCAAGCTTCCCCGCAAGCTATCCGAGGAGCCGGAAGCCCCGAAACCGCGGCGTCCGAGCCACGCGAAAGTCATCGAGCAACTGGACCGCTGGGCCAACAGCCCCGGTCTTCAACCGCCAAAGGTCGATAATGCAGAGGACGATTCAAAAGCGGAAGCGATCTGAACCCCACACATTCGAGCAGCGCCTCGAGGAACACCGCGTGCGACTTGAAAGCCGGCTCGCGCAACTGCCGCGCGGTGCCGAACGCGAGCAGATCGTCGCGCGCATCGAGCAACTGCGGACAGCCGTCGAATTGAACGCGATGCTGTCGACGGCCGGCTGAGCCGAGAAGCGAAACGGCGGAACGGCCCACTTGCTCCCGCCGCTCCACCCGCCTACCATTCCCATGTTGATGGGGATGGAGTCCCCCGATAACCGCCGCAAGGCTGATGACTCCTACCGGGCGCGACAGCGTCGGTAGGAGCATGCGCCACCGCCGACCCGCCGTGTCCCGCGAATGAGAAGGGACAGCGCATGACGGGTCTTCCTGGTTCACTCTCAATCGCATTGTCGCTGGTCGGGTCGATCTGGCTCGTCGGTGTCGTCGCCCTGCTGGTCGGCGCGCCGGGCGAGCTGGTCGCGGCGACCTTCGTGCTTGGGTTGGTGGCGGGCTTCGTCGAATGGCGAGCCGGAAAGGTGGAGCATTGAACGTTCAGTTGTTGGCGGCGGTCGCGATCGGCGGTTCGCTGGGATCGGTCGCGCGCTATCTGGTGGCGATCGGCGCGGGGCGCCTTGTCGGCACGGAATTTCCCTGGGGCACGCTGGTGATCAACATCGTGGGTTCATTCCTGATCGGCGCCTTCGCGGAGGCGTTCGCGCTGAGCTGGAATGCCAGCCAGGCGATGCGGGTGTTTCTCACCGTCGGCATTTGCGGCGGCTTCACCACCTTCTCGACCTTCTCGCTCGATGCGATCGTGCTGATGCAGCGCGGCGAGCTATGGTCGGCCGGCGCCTACATGGCAGCCTCCGTTGCGCTTTCGATTCTCGCGCTGTTCGGCGGCCTGCTGCTGGTGCGGGCGTTCACGACTTGATGGTCAGCTAAGCGGTCGCTTTTCCGTCATCCTGAGGAGCGCGGAACGCGCGTCTCGAGGGATGCACGGCCAGGCTAGTGGCCGTACATCCTTCGAGGCTCGCCCAGCGGCGCAATTGCGCCGCAAGGCTCGCACCTCAGGATGACGGGGCGAAATTGACGAATGGATATACCAGTCTCGCTAGGCGCTAATCAGTCGCGCGGCGGCCGGTGCGTGGATTGAGCGGTGCGGTCGGCGGCCGTCTCAGCGCCTCGGGCAGGAACGGCTCGCCGCGCTTCGGCGTGGCGTCGGCGCGCACATCGGCGGCCCATTGCGCACGTTCGTGCGGCGTCTGGTTGTCGTTGAAGCTTCGCTTCACATCGACGCCGTCGACGGGATCGTTGACGCCGTTCCGGCTGGCGGGATGGTCGACGCCGCTGTGGATGTCACTGGAGTTGCCCATCGCGGCCTCCGTGCTCGGCGGATCCGGATCAGGATTTGATCCTGGATCCAGGACTTCTGCACCAACGTGGCCGGCGCAAGCGCCGTTCCAAAAAAGTGAAGGGCCGGAGGTACCGTCTGCCGCCCGGAATCCTTGGCGCGTCCGGGACCAGCCGGTAGGATGGAACCCGGATGGAAGCCAGGAACCAAAGGAAAGACCGGGGAATGAAGCACGTCGACGTCGCGGTGATTGCTGCCACGCTGTGGCTGCTGGCGTCGATGGTGCTGGACATCCTGACGCCGAAGTCGATCACCGCGCTCATGATCGCCGCCGCGCTGGCGCCGCCGTTTCTGATCGGGATCGGCATTCATTTCGCACGTGAGTATTTCAAGGCGAGGCGGCGCAGCTACCCGCCGCCGCAGTTGGACGAACACTTCAAGAACTGAGCGGGGCAGGGCTGCGGAAGGGGGCTGCACGTGCTGCATTGAACTGCGCAGATGGCTTGCTAAGCTTGTGCCATGACCGAGCAGCTCCCCGATACGATCAGCCGCCTCTACACCGACCCTGGCGAATATGTCGACAGCGACCATCCCGCCGTCGAGGCGTTCGCCCGCGCCGCCGTTCCGTCTGACGCCAGCGCGCGCGACAAGGCGCGCCGGCTCTACACCGCGGTGCGCGACGGCATCCGCTACAACCCCTATGTCAGCATGCGCTCGCCCGAGAGCTACCGGGCCTCCAGCGTGCTCGCCGCCGGCAACGGCTACTGCGTCGGCAAGGCGGCGCTCTATGCCGCGGCCTGCCGGGTCCACGGCATCCCGGCGCGTGTCGGCTTCGCCGATGTGCGCAACCATCTCACCACCGAGAAGCTGCGCCAGAGCATGGGCTCGGACCTGTTCACCTGGCACGGCTTCACCGACGTGTTCGTCGATGGCGCCTGGCGCAAGGCGACCCCGACCTTCAACGACACGCTGTGCGCCAAGCTTGGCGTCAAGCCGCTCGATTTCGACGGCCACGCCGACGCGCTGCTGCATCCCTTCGACGGCGAAGGGCGCGCCTACATGCAGTATGTCAACGACCACGGCAGCTATCACGACGTCCCCGCCAAATTCCTGATGCGCGAGATGGCGCGCGAATACGCCAACATGCAGGGCGAGGATCTCGCCGGCCGCGACATGGAGCGCGAGGCGGCCGAGCAGTAGCGGACGTCTGAGCCGATCGCGCGCCGGCTGAGGGGGCGGTGTCATGGATGCGGAGCTGCCGAAGGCGCAGGTCAGCCGCCCCGCCAAGGGCTGGGAGGACGCGGTCGCGCTGACGGGCTTCATCCTGGTCGCGGTCGGGCAGGCCTCCAACCAGGTTCTGGCGCGCGGCCTTGCCGGCTCGGTGCCGCCGTTTTCGCTCGCCTTCTTCCGCTGGAGCATCATCGCCATCGGCCTCGCCCCGTTTGCGATCGCAGCGATCCGCGACGGCAAGATCCCGCTGGCGCAGAACCTCTGGCCGATCTTCGCCGCCGGTTTCCTCGGCATGTTCCTGTGCGGCGGCCCGGTCTACATCGCCGGCATCACGACCACGGCGATCCACATCGCGCTGATCTTCGCGCTGTCGCCGATCATGGTGCTGCTGATCTCGGCGGCGCTTGGCATCGAGCATATCGGTCCGCTGCAATGGCTCGGCACGGCGCTGGCGCTCGGCGGCGCGCTCCTGATCGTCTCGGGCGGTCATCTGGAAACGCTGACGCAATCGAGCGCGGCCTGGGGCGATCTCCTGGTGGTATGCGCGATGCTCGGCTGGTCCGGCTACACGCTGCTGCAGTCGCGCGTCGCGCCGCGCGCCTCGCTGCTGGCTCGGGTCAGCCTGTTCTCGGCGGCCGGCGCGCTGTGCTCGCTGCCGCCGGCGCTCCAGGAGATGTGGGCTACGCCGGCGGAGGTGTTCAACACCCGGGCGCTCGAGGCCTATGTTTTCGCCGGCCTCGTGCCCGGCCTGATCGCCTATGCGGGCTTCGCCTGGCTCGGCGCGAGATTCGGCTCGGTGCGGAGCTCGCTGGTGCTCTACGTCGCACCAATCGCGAGCGCGCTGCTGTCCTGGATCATCCTTGGCGAGCCGCCGAAGCTGATCCATCTGGTCGGCGGCCTTTTGATCCTCGGCGGCGTCTGGGCCAGCCTGCGCAAATAGATCCAGTTCCCTCCCAAGGTGCAACCATTTCCGGCCTCGTGCGTTGAATCCGGCGTTGATTCAAGAGCTTAGTCGGAGGTCGCATGAATCTTACTCCCCAGCAGCGCAAGGACCGTGATGCGCAGCGCCAGCAAGACGCATCGCAGGCGATGAAGGAGCATCGCGCCAGCGAGAAGGCGTTCTACGACAACTTCCAGCGCCTCAAGGCCGAGCGGCAGGCGCGCGAAGCGGCGGAGTCACGGAAGGCGAAATCTGATTCGAAATAAGCGCTTGGAGCCACACCAACCAATCCGGATGGCCCGGATCTGACCGAACGAGAAGGAGCGGAAGCGAGGGGGCGAGCACGGCGCAAACGAGCTCGCCCCGAAGACGAGAAATCTCCAGGCTTGTGGAGGACGTCAGATGTACTTTGCCGATCAGAAAACGGTCACCTGCAAATGCGGTGAGCCCTTGAGCGAATTGATGCTCGTCGACGACCAGACAACCGGAATCAAGTTTCACGTCGGTCGTTGCCCGTCATGCCATGAAGTGACGGTTGTTCGATCCCAGGACATGCCATCGAACGACAATGCCTGACGCGGACGGTCCTCTCGCGAGTGGGAGGACCGGGCCTTTGGTTTCAGATTTTTCGATCGCGACCGGTGAGCGACAGGCCGGCTGACGCATCGTTCGCGGCACACCAGAAAAAGAGCAGGGCGCGACCGGCATCACCACGGTCGCGCCCTACGTCGCCGGTCAATGGGGCAGGGGGAATAACCGGCTCTTCCAATGACTCGCACACCCCCTGAGTCGTTCCGCACAAGCGAAAATATTTTCGTACACGGTTAAGTGATGGCCGGACGCGAGAACCCCGCGGGTTTCGTTCGCGTTGTGTCCGGGATCGCCAAGGGATCGTCGAGCGAATTTCCATGGGGCGAGGGACATCACCATGTCAAAGATTCAGATGGGAATTTTCGCTGCGCTGGCGGCTGGGCTGACGCTTGGCGCCGTCCAGCTGGCATCTGGCCACGATCTCATCGGCCGCCAGCAGGTCACCACCGCACTGGCGCCGGAGAGCGCCGTCAATCGCGCCGCCAAGACCGACCGTGCCACGGTTCCAGTCACCGGCCTGCCGAGCCGGACCGTTGCGCTGAAGGTCGAGCGGCTTCCCGATACGTCGGTGCTGGTCCGCGTCCCCGTGGCCAAGGAAGAGGCGCGCCATCGCCCCGCAGTGCCGGCTCGGGCCCGGCCCGGCGACACCCGCAAGGTGGCCTGCGAGCCCGTGGTCAGCGTGCTGACCGAAGTGGCCAAGCTGCTGCAGCCCGGCCGCTGCGTGACCTGAGTAGGTGTCATCGCCCGGCTTGTTTGGTTTGTCCGGGCGATCCAGTATTCCAGAGACAGCCGTTATTGAGCCGATAGGGCGCGGCGTACCGGATCGCCGTCGCGGGCGATGACGGCGGAGCTTGGTAGCTGGCCCGGTAGCCTACTTCTCCTCCTCGTCCGCCTCGCCGCTGCTGGCGGCGCTGCGGCTTGCCATCAGGCCGAGTGCGAGGCCGCCGATCGCCAGGATCGGGATCAGCCGCTTCACGCCGATGGCCCGCACGATCTGCAGGCCAGTGGCGACCACCACCGGATCGGCGAACACATTGGCCGCGGCGGCCTTTGCCGCCTTCTCGGCGCGGCGGCGCATCTCGCGCTTGCGCACGATGTAGACGCTGGCGGCGATCAGCGTGACGACAAGGAACAGCGCGGCGCCGGCGAGGCACGCTTCCACCGGCCCGTAATGCTGCAGCACGTAGACGAAGGCGGCCGCGCAAAGAAAGGCGATGGTGATGAACAGCGCGATCGCGGCGGCCGCGGCCAGCGACGTCAGCCGCAGCGCGTTGCCGGTGGAATCCTTGACGTCATTGATCAGCCGCTGAAGCATCGACCAGCCCTGCCCTGAACCTTGCCTTGAATCTTGCCTTGAGCCTTGCCTTGAGCCTTGCCTTGAAAAGCGCATCGACAAACGCGGCGGCGGCGCGCCAGCGCCGCCATCGCATCCAGAGGGGTGGTTTCCGCGTGATCGCCACTATGGGGCTCATCCCCCGGAGACCGCAGATTGCCTAGCGGCGCCAGGTGACGCCGATCAGGAAGCCAAGACCGAGCGCAAGGCCGACCGTCGCCAGCGGCCGCTGGGTGATCATATCTTCCAGCGATTCCTCGATCGAGGATGCGGCATCCTGCGCCGCGCCCATCATCGCGCTGCCGCGCTCCGACATGTCGTCGAGTGTATCTTCCGCACTGGCGCGCGCATCCTTGTAGCGGCGGCGGGCCTGCTTGCCCGCGTTGTTGGCAAACGAGTTCAGCGCGTCGGTGATCTGTTCGGTGAGGGCGGCGATATCGTTCTTCACGGCGATGACATCCTTTTCAAGGCGTTCGTAGGTCGCTTTGTCCGTCATGTTCTTGATCCCAAATGCGCTGTCCGTGCTCGACATCGAAAAGCTCCCGGAGAACTTGCGTGCTGGAACAAAAACGCGCCGCGCGGTGCATGGTTCCAGCCGTGAAACTTTCAGCGGTGCCGGCTTCGCTTGAGAACGCCTTGCTAGTCTTCCGGCAGCTGCGGCGAATTGACCGGCATCAAATGCTCCTTGACGATCAGCGCCACGATCAGGAGCGGCGACGACAGGAAGGCGCCCATCGGGCCCCACAGCCAGGTCCAGAACGCCAGCGCCAGGAAAACTGCCAGCGCGTTCAGCGACAGCCTGCGGCCGACGATCGTCGGCGTGACGAAATGTCCTTCCATGAAGGTCACGACGGTAAAACACGCCGGCGCGATCAGCCCGGCGCCGATGGTCGGCGAGGCGATGATGCCGACCGCGACCAGCACGACGAACATCGCAATCGGCCCGATGATCGGAACGAAGTTCAGCGTCGCGGCGAGCGCTCCGAGCCCGGCCGGGTTTGGCATGCCCGTTGCCGCGCAGATCGCGCCGGTGATGATGCCGACGCCGACATTGATCATGGTCACCATCAGGAGATAATTGCCGAGATGGGTCTCGACCTCGTTGAGGATGCGCAGCGTACGCAGCCGCGCCGTGCGTTCGCTGAATGCCATCACCAGTGCGCGGCGCAGATCCTTCCAGCTTGCGATGAACAGGATCAGGGTCGCGATGAACAGCAGGAATTCGGCGAAGGTCGGCGACAGGAATTCCAGCGTCGGCTGCACCCATTCGAATTTCGGCAGTTGGAGCGTGGCCAGCGTATCGGAGCCGCCGACCATGGTCTGCAATTCCTGCCACAGCGCGAGCGGCCGGTCGAACACGTGCAGCTTCTCCTTCAGGATCGCGCCGAGCTCGGGCAGCCGCGAGCTCCACTCCATCACCGGCGAGGCAATCAGCCCGACCATGAAGCTGACGGCGGCGCCGACCGTGATCACGATGACGACCGCGCCGAGCGCGCGCGGAATCCGATAGCGTTCGAGCATGCTCGCCGCCGGCGACAGCATGGTGCCGACGATGAAGGCCATGGTGATCGGGAGGAAGAAGGCGCGTGCGAAATAAAGCACCGCGACAATGACAATAACCAGCAGGGCCATCAATGCGAAAGCGACGGCCTCGGCGCGGCTGACAACCGGCGGCAGTTCGATCTTGCTGTCGGGGACTGGCGTGCCTTCGGGCGCTTTGCCAAGCAGGTCTTCACTTGGAAAGGCGCGCACCGAACTCCTCCCGCGTGAGGACGAACAAGCCCGTCGCGTGGTCGCCCCGCGCGTCGAATGGCGCGATGACAACGGGCCGCTCCCCGGAAAGTTCCGTCGCGCGTTCGTGAGACGTGACGGGTTGACAATCGCGGCTTCGCGACGATTCGCGGCGGAACCGACTCGCGACCATCCGCGTTGGCCGGGCATCGCATCACCACGATGCGCATCCCGTCCAGGGGGCAGCACATGACACAGCAGTCTGTTTCCAGCCGCCGGCTTGCGTCGCGCGCCGCGCGCACCCTTGCCCTCGCCAGCGTCCTGTTTGCGACGCCGTTTGTCGTCACCACGTCGGCCAGCGCCCAGGTCCGTTCTTCCGCGCTCGGCTATGCGTCGACGCAGCCGGGCGCATTTCCCGCCGACGAGGTGATGAACGACCCCTCGAGTGGGACCGGCGAGGACGGCGCGCTGCCGGAGCGGCTGCGCCGGACCACCGTCGCGCTCAACACGACCGAGGCGCCCGGTACCATCATCATCGATACCGGCAACACCGCGCTCTATTACGTGCTCGGCGGCGGCCGGGCGATCCGCTACGGCGTCGGCGTCGGCCGCGAGGGGTTCACCTGGGCCGGCACACAGACCATCAGCCGCAAGGCCGAATGGCCGGACTGGCATCCGCCGGCCGAGATGATCAGGCGCCAGCCCTATCTGCCGCGCTTCATGGCCGGCGGCCCGGGCAACCCGCTCGGTGCGCGCGCGATGTATCTCGGCTCCAGCGAATACCGCATCCACGGCACCAACGATCCCTCGACGATCGGCAAGTTCGTGTCGTCCGGTTGCATCCGCCTGACCAATGAAGACGTTTCCGACCTGTTCAGCCGGGTCGATGTCGGCACCAGGGTCGTGGTGCTGCCGAAGACCGCGCCGCACCTCGCCGCGCGTGCGCTCGGCCCGACCACGACCCAGATCTCGGTCCGCCCGGCACAACCGCGGCCTGCGGTGACGACGCTGCCGTCCGGCCGTCAAGCAATGAACATCCCGACGGCTTCCTCGTTGTACTGACGATCGATATTGTACTGAGGGCCGGTGATGGTGACGCGATACTCCAGGCGGTGGGCGTTCGGGACCGCGGCAGTGCTTGGCCTGTCCCTTGCGCCTGCGGCGCAAGCCCAGGATTTCTTCTCGCAACTGTTCGGCGGCTTGATGCATGGCCGCCCGCCGATGATTCGGATGCCGTTCGACGATGGGCCGCCTATGATGCCGCGGGTCGAGCGCCGTCCGCGCTATGACGTCGGCCAGGCCTATTGCGTGCGGACCTGCGACGGCCGCTATTTCCCGCTCGCTGCGACCGGCAACCAGAGCAAGGCGGAAAGCTGCAACAGCTTCTGTCCGGCGAGTGCGACCGAAGTGGTCTATGGCGGCAATATCGACAACGCCGCGACGGAAGACGGCAAGCCGTATTCCGAGCTGCCGAACGCGTTCCGCTATCGCGACGAGCTGGTCTCGGGCTGCACCTGCAACGGCAAGGACTCTGTCGGCCTCGCCGCGGTGAAAATCGAGGACGATCCGACCTTGCGCAAGGGCGACATCGTTGCCGGCAAGGACGGGCTGATGTCGGTGAGCCGTCCGGACCGGCGCGGCGCGCAGCTCAACTTCACGCCGGCGCCGGATCGCATCCGCGCCAAATATGGCCGGCCGGCAGTGGTGGCGCGCGAGTAGCGTCGATCACACCTCGGCGGCCGCTTTGTTCCTGGCGCGGAACCGGCCTGCCTCCTGCACGTTAGCAAAGGGCGAACAGCACATTCACCGATGCCATCAGGGGGCTCCGCATGCTCGTCGGCGTACTCGTCACCTTCCTTGTCGTTATTCTCGTTCTTTATCTCATCAACATGCTGCCGCTCGACGGCCGCGCCAAGCAGATCGCGCGCGCCGTCGTCATCATCATCGGCATCGTCTCGCTGCTGAAGTATCTGGCGGTGTTCTAGATCCGTCATTGCGAGGAGCGAAGCGCAACCATCCTCATCGTCGTCCCTGCCTGGTGCGCAATTGCGCACTAGGCAGGGACGACAATGGCGGCGGTCGTGATTCAAGTTGTCAAACAGCTTCTCGGTGTCGTCACCCGCGCATGCATGAGCGGGGGGTGACACGGCGAGGGCGTCTGCACGATTTCGGGATAATGGAAATGTAGAGCTGATTTGCCCGACGAGTCAAGTCGCCGTATCCGCCGGCACCTTTGCATGGGGTTGTTTTCGATAATTTGGCAGTGCGCCCTTGCGACGGCAGGTGATCGCGTCCGGCTCTTCCCGGCGTTACTTGCGGCGCCAACAAAAAAGCCCCGGCTTATCGCCGGGGCTTTTGCTTGTCGTTGCGATCGCTTGCAGATCAGCCCGCGGCCTTGGCCTCGCGGCGGCGCGCGGTGAGGATGTATTCGGTGTAGCCGTTCGGCTGCGTGCGGCCCTCGAAGATCAGGTCGCAGGCGGCCTTGAAGGCCACGCCATCGAACGCGGGCGCCATCGGCTTGTAGAGCGAATCGCCGGCGTTCTGCTTGTCGACGACGACGGCCATGCGCTTCAGCGACTCCATCACCTGGTCCCTGGTGATGACGCCCTGATGCAGCCAGTTCGCGAGGTGCTGGCTCGAGATGCGCAGCGTGGCGCGGTCCTCCATCAGGCCGACATCGTGGATGTCGGGCACCTTGGAGCAGCCGACGCCCTGGTCGATCCAGCGCACGACGTAGCCCAGGATGCCCTGGCAGTTGTTGTCGATCTCCTGCTTCACGTCGTCGGGCGCCCAGTTCGACTGCGACACCGGAATGGTGAGGATGTCGGAGAGCTTTGCGCGCGGCCCGCCCTTGGCGAGCTCCTGCTGGCGGGCGATCACGTTGACCTGGTGATAGTGCAGTGCGTGCAGCGTGGCCGCGGTCGGCGACGGCACCCAGGCGGTGGTGGCGCCGGCCTGCGGGTGGCCGATCTTCTGCGCCAGCATGTCGGCCATCTTGTCGGGCGCGGCCCACATGCCCTTGCCGATCTGGGCATGGCCGGGCAGGCCGTCGATCAGGCCGTTGTCGACGTTCCAGTCCTCATAGGCCTTGATCCACGGCTGCGCCTTCATGTCGTTCTTGCGGATCATCGGACCCGCTTCCATCGAGGTGTGGATCTCGTCGCCGGTACGGTCGAGGAAGCCGGTGTTGATGAACATGATGCGCTTGGAGGCGCGCTGGATGCAGGCCTTGAGGTTGACCGTGGTGCGGCGCTCCTCGTCCATGATGCCGACCTTCAGCGTGTTCTCCGGCAGGCCGAGCATCCTTTCGACCTCGGCGAACAGGTCGCAGGTCAGCGTCACCTCGTCGGGGCCGTGCATCTTCGGCTTGACGATATAGGCCGAGCCGGTGCGGCTGTTCCTGACCTTGGAATTGCCCTTGAGGTCGTGGATCGCGAGCAGGCCGGCGACCGCGGCATCCAGGATGCCTTCCGGGATTTCCTCACCCTTGGCGTCGAGCACGGCGTCGGTGAACATGTGGTGGCCGACATTGCGCATCAATAGCAGGCTGCGGCCGTGCAGCTTCAGCTCGCTGCCGTCGGGCCTCTTGTAGACGCGGTCGGCATTGAGCGAGCGGGTCAGCGTCTTGCCGCCCTTCTCGAAATCGGCCGACAGCGTGCCGTTCATCAGGCCGAGCGTGTTGCGATAGACCAGCACCTTGTCCTCGGCGTCGACGGCGGCGACCGAGTCTTCCATGTCGAGAATGGTGGAGACCGCCGATTCCAGGATCATGTCGGCGACGCCGGCCGGGTCATCCTTGCCGATCACGTTGTTGCGGTCGATCTTGACCTCGACATGCATGCCGTTGTTGACGAGCAGGATCGCGGAAGGCTGGGCGGCGTCGCCCTGATAGCCGGCGAACTGGGCGGCATTCTTCAGCGCGGTCGAGTTGCCGCTCTTCAGCTTGACCGAGAGCTGGCCCGCGATCACGGCGTAGGAGGTCACGTCGGTGTGGCTTCCGGTCGCGAGCGGCACGGCGGCGTCGAGGAAGGCCTTCGCCTTCGCGATCACCTTGTCGCCGCGGGCCTTGTTGTAACCACGGCCAGCCTCGCTCGGATCGTGCGGGATCGCGTCGGTGCCGTAGAACGCGTCGTACAGCGAACCCCAGCGCGCGTTGGCGGCGTTCAGCGCGTAGCGGGCGTTGGTGAGCGGCACCACCAGCTGCGGCCCGCAGATCTTGCCGATTTCCTCATCGACATTTGATGTCTCGACCTTGTGGGTCGCGGGCTCGGGCAGCAGGTAGTCGATGTCCTTGAGGAACGCGGTGTAGGCGTTGATGTCGAACGCCTTGCCCTTGTTGGCGCGATGCCAGTCGTCGATCTTGGCCTGCAGCGTGTCGCGGACCGCGAGCAACTCGCGGTTCTTCGGTCCGAGCTTCTGGATGATGGCGGCAAGTCCGGCCCAGAACGCATCCGGGGCGATCCCGGTTTTCGGCGTCGCCTCCTTGGCGATGAAATCGAACAGGACAGGGGCGATCTTCAATCCATGGGCATCGACACGAGTCATGATGGGCTTTCTCAAAGAAATGGGGCGTTTAGGGGCTGTTTTCAGAAGAAATCAGCAAAAAACGCGCCAAAGGGCCGCGTTCACGGCCCTTTTAGCCCTAAAGTCCCGGTTCTGAGAAGGCCCCCTTTCCGGCCCCACGCGCACCGTCACGCGGGCGGTCACCCTGAATTTTCCAAACGCCGGGGTTCGCTCCCGGAAAGACCCGTCAGGGCGCCCCGGTGCGTACCTTGCTGGCGATCAGCAATGCAGCGAGCACCAGGGGAATTGCGCCCGCTACGAACACAGCGGCTGCGCCCATCAGATCAAGCACCAGCCCGCCGCCGGCCGCGCCCATGGTGATGCCGAGGAAGATCGAGGCCACGGTCAGTCCGGTCCCGCTCTCGGTCTCGTCGGGCACCATGCGGGTGATCCAGGTCGTGGTCGCGACCGGTACGCCGCTAAAGGCAAATCCCCAGAGTGCGACCAGCACCAGAGCCGGAATGACGTCCTTGCCAAAGACCGAGAGCAACAGACCGATCACGCTGATCGCCAGCGGCATCGCGATCAGCGTGAGCTTGAGTTTGCGCTCGGCCATCAGCCCGCTCGCGAACGAGCCGAGGTAGTTCGCGACGCCGAAGGCAAGCAAGGTCGCCGCAACTCCGGCGGCGCCCAGCCCGGTCACGCTCTCGAGGAATGGACGGATATAGCCGAAATAGCCGAAGTGTCCGGTGAAGACCAACGTTGCCGCCAAGATGCCGGCGCCGATCCCCGGCCGTGTCAGGATGTCGATCAGGGTGTCGAGCCCGGCTTCTCCCCTTGGGGCCAAACGCGGCAGAGCGAGTGCCTGGATGACGAATACCGCTGCGCCCAATGCCGTCGCGAGCAGGAACACGGAGCGCCAGCTCGCCACCTCGCCGAGATAGCTGCCGAGCGGAACGGCAATGATCATCGCGGCGGGAATGCCGCTCATCACGATCGACAAGGCCCGGGCAACCAGCGACGGCGGTACCAGCCTGATCGTCGTCGCTGCCGCCATCGCCCAAAACCCGCCGATGGCAAGGCCGAGCACGATCCGCGCGGCCAGCAGGAACGTGATGCTCGGCGCCAGCGCCACCAGCAGATTGGAGATCACCAGGAGAATCGAAAAGCTGAGCAGCACCGGCTTTCGATTGAACCTGCGCGTCAGTGTCGGCGTGAACAATGCTCCGACCAGCCCGGCCAGCGAGGTCGCGGTCACGGCCTGACCGGCGAGGCCCGGACTCACACCGAGATCGCGCGCCATCGGCGTCAACAGACCGGACGGCAGGAACTCGGCCGTCAGAAGTGCGGTGACGCCCAGCATCATGGCCGCGACGGCGCCCCAGGCGGGCCTTTCCGGTGAGGCCGGCTTGTCACCAACCTTGAGCGCGGCGTCGCCCGGCATCAGCGCAACGGCATCGGCGTGCGCCAGAGCGGGGTCCACTTCTTGATCCATTGGCCGAACCTTCCATCTATGTTGCACCGCCGCAGACATAGGCTGGAGGTTTTGGACGATCTATGCCATAAACGCTCCAATGTTTGATCATTCGTCCAGATCGTCCACCGCCGATACGACCGACGCCGCCGTCGATCTGGTGAGCGAGTTGCTGCTCGGCATGCGGCTTGAGGGCGTTCACTACCGTCGGGTCGAGACGCGGGCGCCCTTCGGGTTTCGGTTCGAAACGCCGTACGGACGCGCGCAATTCCACTTCGTTGCACATGGCACGGCACTTCTGCGCTACGCCGATGCGACGCTGCTTCCCCTTGGATGCGGTGACGCGATTTTCCTGCCGCGCGGCGGCGCGCATGATCTTGTCTCGGCCCCGGATGAGCCGAGTTGCGACGTCGAGCGTTTCAAGACCGAGACGCTATGCGGCAATGTCGATGTGACATCGGCCTGCCCTGAAGGATGCCCGCAGGACGAGTCGGTCCTGGTCTTCAGCGCCTGCATGAATTTCGATCTTGGCGGCATGCGCCCGCTGATCGCGCTGATGCCGGAAGTGATGCGGGCCGACACCTTGCTTGCGCGCCAGCCGGAAATCGAACCGATGCTGAAGGCCATGGAGCGGGAGACCTGCACGCCGCGGGCCGGCTCCGTCGGCGTGATGGCGCGGCTCGCCGATGTGCTCGCCGCGTCGATCGTGCGTGGCTGGGTCGAATGCGGCGGCGACAACGCCATGGGCTGGTTCGAGGCCTTGCGTGATCCGCGTCTCGGCCGCGCGATCGGCGCGCTGCATCGTGAGCCCGGCCGCAACTGGACTGTTGCTGAATTGGCGGCGGAGGCGGGTTGCTCGCGTTCGCTGTTCGCCGAGCGCTTCCAGGCCATGACCGGGCAATCGCCGCTGCGCTATCTTGCCGAGTTGCGCATGCGTCTCGCGACACAGTGGATCAAGCATGAACGCCAGCCGATCGATGTGATCGCGCAGCGGCTTGGCTATGCGTCACAGGCGGCGTTCAGCCGCGCGTTCAAGCGTGTCACCGGGCAATCGCCGGGGATGGTACGGCACGGGGCCGAAAGCCGCGCGGCGGAATAGGCCTCAACACCGCCGGATGCCCCGCTGCAAGCGGGGCATCCGGTACGCCGCGGCCTATCGGCTCGATAATTGCTGTCTCTCGAATACTGGATCGCCTGGACAACAAGCCGCGCGATGACAGCAAGAGAAGCTAAATATTCGCCGCCAGGTCGGTCAGTTCGTCGAACAGGATGCCGGTCGTGGCCAGCATCCGCTCGATCTCGTCGGTGGCATCGCTGACCGAGCGGTTTGAGGTGTCGATGGTCAGTTCGTTGCCGGTCGGCGGCTGGTAGTCATTGGTGATGCCGGTGAAAGACGGCAATCCGCCGGAGCGCGCCTTGGCGTAATGGCCCTTGGGGTCGCGGGTCTCGCAGACTTCGGCCGGCGTCGCGACATAGATTTCGCGGAACGCGCTGTCGGCGATGCGGCGAGCTGCCGCACGGTCGGAGGTCGATGGCGACACCGCGGCGACGATGGCGATATGGCCGTTGCGCGCCAGGTGGGTCGCGACTTCGGCGAGGCGGCGGATGTTTTCGGCGCGGTCCTGCGGCGAGAAGCCGAGATCGCCGTTCAGCCCGGCACGCAGCGTGTCGCCATCGAGCAGGATCGGCGAGCCGCCATTGCCGAACAGGCGCCGTTCCAGCGCCCGCGCCAGGGTCGACTTGCCCGAGCCGGGCAGGCCGGTTAGCCAGATCACCGCGCCGTTGTGGTGGTAGCGCGCCGAGCGCTCGTCCGGCCGCAGCGCGGACTCCACCGGCACGATATCGACCGGCACCGCCGGCCGGCCGGCGTCGACCGACAGCACGAGACCGCCGCCGGCGATACGGCCGTTGACCTCGATCACGAGGCGGCCGGTGCGCGGATTGTCGGTGTAGGGATCGGTTGCAACCGGCTGCGCCAGCGAGATGTCGATCTCGCCGACATGGTTGCGCGCGATCGCGGTGTTCTCTTCGTTGGACAGCGCGCCGGGATCGACCGCCTTCTCGATCGCGACCACGGTGGCGCGGCTTTCCTTGGTGCCGAGCCGGATCAGGATCTGCTCGCCCTTGGTCAGCGGCTTGTCGTGCAGCCAGAAGATCCGGGCGCGGATGCGGCGAGTGTCGCGCGGGCTCTGCCCGGAATGTCCGATGATGTCGCCGCGCTCGAGGAATAGCTCGCGGTCGAGCGTGATGCCGACCGAGCGTCCGGCGCCCTGTGGGGCGTTCACCGGCGTCACCGGCCAGCTCTCGACGGTCTTGATCTGCGCGATCTTGCCGGTCGGCATGATCACGATCTCGTCGCCGGCCTTCAGGCTGCCGGATTCGATGCGGCCCGCCACGATGCGGCGGTCGTCGAACTTGTAGATCGCCTGCACCGGCAGCCGCAGCGGCAGCTCGGCCAGCGGGCGTGCCGGCTCGAGCGCATCGAGCGCCTCGACCACGGTCGGTCCCTTGTACCAGTCGATCCGCGCCGTGCGCTCGGCGACGCCGTCGCCGTCGCGCGCCGAGATCGGGATCACGGCTGTGGGGGTCACGCCGAGGCCGATCAGATGCGCGGAAATCTCGTCGCTGATCTCCTTGAAGCGGTCGGCGCTGAACTCGACGCGGTCCATCTTGTTGACCACGACCGCGACCTGCTTCACGCCGAGCAGATGCAGGAGATAGCCGTGCCGCCTGGTCTGGTCGCGCACGCCTTCCAGCGCATCGATGATCAGCACCGCGCCGTCGGCCTGCGAGGCGCCGGTGATCATGTTGCGCAAGAACTCTGCGTGGCCGGGCGCGTCGATCAGCACGACGTCGCGCGAGCGGGTGCGGAAGCGGATCTGGGTGGTGTCGATGGTGATGCCCTGGTCGCGCTCGGTCTGCAGCGCATCGAGCAGGAACGACCACTCGAACGGCATGCCGCGCCGCGCGCTCACCGCCTTCAGCATTTCCAGCTTGCCGTCCGGCAGGCTGCCGGTCTCATGCAGCAGGCGCCCGACCAGCGTCGACTTGCCGTGATCGACGTGGCCGACGATGACGATGCGCACCTGCGGCCGCGTCGTGCCGTTGGGCGTTGCCGAGATCGAGGCAGTGGGAAGGATCATGTTCATCGGAACGCTCGCACGAAGCTTGGTGTTGCTTGAAGTGTTGATCAGAGATAGCCGGCGACGCGCAGCCGCTCGAACGCATCCTCGGTCTCGTGGTCGAGCGCGCGGCCGGCGCGCTCCGGGACCTTGGTGCCGTCGAGCTCGGTGAGGATCTCGTCTATGTTGGAGGCGGTGGAGGCGACCGGGAAGGTGATGTCGGCATCACCCAGCGAGCGGTAGCGCTTGCCGTCCTTGGCGAGATAGAGCGGGATGATCGGAATGCCTTCGCGCTTGGTGTAGGCCCAGATGTCGGCCTCGGTCCAATGCAGGATCGGATGGATGCGCAAATGCGCGCCCTGCGGCGGCGAGGCGTTGAACTGGTCCCAGAACTCCGGCGGCTGGTCGCGGACATCCCATTCGCCCTCGAGGCCGCGCGGCGAGAACACGCGCTCCTTGGCGCGGGTGGCCTCCTCGTCGCGGCGGATGCCGGCGATCAATCCGTCAAAGCCGAACTTGTTGAGCGCGAGCTTCAGCCCCTCGGTCTTGCGCGCGGCAGAACGCGCGGCCGGCGGCAGGGTCGGGTCGACGCTGTCGATCGGCGGGCAGGGCTCGACGCGCAGGTCGAGATCCCATTCCTTTCCGAAGCGGTCGCGGAACGCGTACATCTCCGGAAATTTCTTGCCGGTGTCGACGTGCAATGCCGGGAACGGGACGCGGCCGAAGAACGCCTTGCGCGCCAGCCAGATCATCACGTTGGAATCCTTGCCGAGCGACCACAGCAACGCGAGCTTTTTCAGCCGGGCGAACGCTTCGCGCAGAATGTAGATGCTCTGCGCCTCCAGCTCGTCGAGATGATCCATCGACGGAGGCGCCTGATTGGCGGGAATCCCCGGCACGGAAGATGCATTGCTAAGCGCTGCGGACCGCGTCCTGGCGGCGACGGATTCGTTGTCGAGAAGATGCATCTCTTGGCCTTGGCCTGTGGAGTTGAAAATTCTAAAGTTGCGCTGCAATAGAGAAGAAATAATTTTCTCTTTGCTGGCCTTGATCGAGAGATAAATAGAAAATAATTTCAGTCAACCCCCAAGTTGGGGAAGCGAGTGTCTGATGCGATATCTGCCGGTGTTTCTGGATCTGCAAAGCGGCAAGGTGCTGCTCGTTGGAGCGGGCGACCTCGCGCGCGCCAAGCTGCGGCTGCTCGCAGCCGCCGGCGCCGCAGTGCGCTGGTACGCGACCGACGGCGATTATGACATTGCCGGTCTTGCGGCGGAGGACGCCGCGCGGATCGGGCGCGCCGAAGGCGATCCGCTCGCCTCCGATCTCTCCGATGTCATCGCCGTCCTCTGTGCCGGCGCAGGCGAGATCGGTGTTGCGATGTCGGTGCGCGCCAAGGCGATCGGCCTGCCGGTCAACGTGATGGACGACCTCGTACATTCCACCTTCATCATGCCGGCGATCGTCGATCGCGGCGATGTCGTGGTCGCGGTCGGCACCGGCGGCACGTCGCCGGTGGTCGCGCGCCGCATCCGCGAGAAGATCGAGGCGGTGCTGCCGGCGCGGATCGGCGATCTCGCCGGCTTCATCGGCGGCGTCCGCAAATCGATCCACGCCCGCATCGAGGAGTTTCCGCTGCGCCGCCGCTTCTGGGAGCGCATCGTCGACGGCTCGATCGGCGCGCTGGTGCTGGCCGGCCGCAAGGACGAGGCCGAGCAGGCGCTGAACGCGATCACCGATCCCGCCGCATTCGCCGGCGCGAGCGCGGAAGGCAAAGCCATCGGCCACGTGACGCTGGTCGGCGCCGGTCCCGGCGATCCGGATCTGCTCACGGTGAAGGCGTTGCGCGCGCTGCAGGATGCCGACGTCGTGTTCTATGACGAATTGGTGTCGTCCGAAATTCTCGACCGCATCCGTCGCGATGCGACGCGGATCCCGGTCGGCCGCCGTGTCGGCAAGCCCGGCATCGGCCAGGACGCCATCAATGCATTGATGATCGAGGCGGCCCAGTCCGGCCAGCGCGCGGTGCGGCTGAAGGGCGGCGATCCCTTTATCTTCGGTCGCGGCGGCGAGGAAATCGAGGCGCTGCGTGACGCCGGCGTCGCTTACTCCATCATTCCGGGCGTCTCTGCCGGTCTGGGCGCGGCCGCGCAATTCGAAGTGCCGCTGACCTTCAGGCACGAGGCGCTGCGTATCACCTTCCTCACCGCTCACAAGGCGCGCGATGCCGAGGTCGTCGACTGGTCGGTGCTGACCGACAAGAAGATGACCGTCGTCGTCTATATGGGCATGACCGCGGCGCCCTCGATCCGCGAAGGCATGCTTGCCGCGGGCCGCTCGCCGGAGACGCCGGTCGGCGTGTTCGCGCGCGTGACGCGGCCGGATGCCAAGGCCGCGGTCGGCACGCTGGCGCGGCTGCCCGAACTGGTCAAACAGGTCGGTGGCGGTCCCGCCATTCTCATCATCGGCGACGTGGTCGCGCATTCCGCGCCGTGGAGCCGGTCCAACGTCACCCAACTCTTCTCCAACCAGATGTTCTCCGAACTGCTGAAAGCTGCCGAATGACCTCTCCGCTTGAACAGAAGAAAATCAGGATCACGGGCCCCTCGGTGGTGACCGCCAACCGCACTTGGGATGGTGCCGTGGTGTACCGGACCGCCAAGCAAGGCTGGTCCACCGAACTGTCCGATTCCGCTGTCGTCAGTACCTCCGACGACGCGCGCGCTCTCTTGGCCGAAGCCACCGCCGACGATGTCGGCGCGGTCGGCCCCTACATCGCGCCGGTCGAGCTCAAGGACGGCGGCAAGCTCAAGCCGGGCAATCTTCGCGAACATATCCGCGCCAAGGGCGTCACGATCGATCTCCAGGTGCCGGCGTAAGGCTCATCCATCATGTATGCATATGACGAACTCGACCGCACGCTGATCAACGAGCGTGTTTCGGAATTCCGCGACCAGGTGAAGCGCCGCCTTTCCGGCGAGCTCACCGAGGACGAATTCAAGATCCTGCGCTTGCAGAACGGCGTGTATTTGCAGCTGCACGCCTACATGTTCCGCGTCGCGATCCCCTACGGCACGCTGTCGTCGAAGCAGCTGCGCCGGCTCGCCCATGTGGCGCGCCGCTACGATCGCGGCTACGGCCATTTCACCACGCGGCAGAACATCCAGTTCAACTGGATCAAGCTCGCCGAGCTGCCTGACGCGCTGTCCGATCTCGCCGAAGTCGGCATCCATGCGATGCAGACCTCCGGCAACAACATGCGCAACGTCACCTCGGACCAGTGGGCAGGGGTAGCGCCCGGCGAGATCGAGGATCCGCGGATCTGGTCGGAGATCCTGCGCCAGCACACCACGCTGCATCCGGAATTCTCGTTCCTGCCGCGCAAGTTCAAGATCGCGATCACCGCTTCCGAGCACGATCGCGCCGCGATCAAGATCCACGACATCGGGCTGCGGCTGCACAAGAACGCCGACGGCGAGACCGGTTTCGAGGTACTGGTCGGCGGCGGCCTCGGCCGCACGCCGTTCATCGCCAAGACCATCAAGCCGTTCGTGCACGGCCGCGACATCCTGAGCTATGTCGAGGCGATCCTGCGCGTCTACAACCAGTACGGCCGCCGCGACAACATCTACAAGGCGCGCATCAAGATCCTGGTGCACGAGCTCGGCATCGAGAAGTTCGCCAAGGAAGTCGAGGAGGAGTGGAAGGCGATGGGCGATGTCGGGCTGACGCTCGATCACGCCGCCATCGAGGAGGTCCGCTCGCGCTTCTCCTATCCGCCTTACGAGAAGCTGCCACACATGCCGGACGAGCTGAAGCAGGCCGCGCATGATCCGCTGTTCGAGCGCTGGCGCAAGAACTCGGTCGCGCCGCACAAGGTGCAGGGCTATTCGATCGTGACGCTGTCGCTGAAGCCGGTCGGTGGCCCTCCGGGCGACGCCACCGCCGAGCAGATGGACGCGGTCGCCGACCTCGCCGACAAATATTCGTTCGGCGAGATCCGCGTCGGCCACGAGCAGAACCTGGCGCTGCCGCACGTCGCCAAGCGCGACCTGCCGCAGCTGTTCAAGGCGCTCGATCGCCTCGGCCTCGCGACGCCGAACGTCAACCTCGTCACCGATATCATCGCGTGCCCGGGGCTGGACTACTGCTCGCTGGCCAATGCGCGCTCGATCCCGATCGCGCAGGAGCTGACGCGGCGCTTCGCCAACCACGACACCGCCGACCTGATCGGGCGGCTGCACATCAACATCTCCGGCTGCATCAATGCCTGCGGCCATCACCATGTCGGCCACATCGGCATTCTCGGCGTCGAGAAGAACGGCGAGGAATTCTACCAGATCACGATCGGCGGCCGCGCCGACGAGAACGCGCAGTTGGGCACGCTGATCGGCCCGGCCGTTCCCTATGCGGAAGTCGCCGACGTGATCGAAGACATTGTCGAAGCCTATCTCGCGCTGCGCGACCGTCCCGAGGAATTGTTCGTCGATACGGTGAAGCGTCTGGGCGTCGAGCCTATCAGGGAGCGGGTCTATGCCACTCGTTAAGCAGGGAAGAATCACCACCGATCTGTTCGTGCATGTCGCCGACGGCGCCGAACTGCCGGGCGACGGCGCGGTGCTGGTGAGCGCCGAGCGCTTTCTCGCCGATCCGGAGGCGCTGCTGCGCCGTCCCGGCAAGACGGGCGTGATCTGGCCGAACAACCGCAACCTCGACGATCTCGTGCCGCATCTCGATCGGCTGGCCTCGGTCGCGCTGGTGTTTCCGACCTTCCGCGACGGCCGCGCCTACAGCCAGGCGCGTCTGCTGCGCGAGCGTTACGGCTATGACGGCGAGCTGCGCGCCACCGGGCAGATCCTGCGCGACCAGTTCGTGTTCATGACGCGCGCCGGCTTCGACGCCTTCGAGGTGAAGAAGGATGCTGACGCCGACGCCTTTGCCGCGACCATGAAGCGCTATTCGGTGTTCTACCAGCCGACCGGCGACGGCCGCGTCACCGCACTCAACCGCCGCATGCAGCTGCGTCACTCGGAGAGCGCCGGCCAGTGAGCACGCTTGCACCAGAGCTCGCAGTGGCGCCGGCCGCATTGCCCGCGGCCGATGCGCTCGATCGCGCGCTGCGCACGGCCTCGCCCGCCGAGGTGATCGCGGCCGCGGTCAAGACGCTCGGCCGCGAGAAGGTGGCGCTGGTGTCGTCGTTCGGCACCGAGTCCGCCGCGCTGCTCAAGGTGATGGCGGATGTCGATCCGGCGATCCCGGTGGTGTTTCTCGATACCGGCTGGCTGTTCGAGGAGACGCTGGCTTATCGTGACACGCTGATCAAGTCGCTCGGCCTCACCGATGTGCGCTCGATCAAACCCGATGAGGAAGCGCTGTCGCGCCAGGATCCGGACCGCGAGCTGTGGTTCACCGATCCCGACGCCTGCTGCCGTATCCGCAAGGTCGAGCCCTTGGCGCGCGCGCTGAAACCGTTCGCCGGCTGGATCAACGGCCGCAAGCGTTTCCAGGGCGGTGCCCGCGCCGACATCCCGGTTGTCGAGGATGACGGCGTCAGGCTGAAATTCAATCCGTTCGCCAACGTCTCGCGCGAGGAGATCGAGGCGATCTACACGCTCGGCAAGCTGCCGCCGCATCCACTTGTCGCATCGGGATATCAGTCGGTCGGGTGTATGCCTTGCAGCAGCCGGTCCGCTGCCGGCGAGGATGCGCGCGACGGCCGCTGGCGCGGCCGGGCCAAGACGGAATGCGGCATCCATACGATGAAAATGTCGTAAGCATGATCCCTGGCGACAAACGCGAGGCGTTTGCGCGGGGGCGCCCAATCGCGATGACGGTTCATTGCGGTTTGGCGACGCGACAAAGCCTTCGCAGTGCCGCGACTTCGTAGCACAAGCGCGCTGCGCCGCCGAAAACAAAGAAAACCGGTTTCGTTGACTTAAGACCACTTCGCCGTGAGTTATGTCTTGCGTGTTCCCTGACATTTCTCAGGTTGAATGGAGAGCGAAATGATCCGTCGTATCCTGCCGCTGGTCGCGGGACTGTTGTGGGCGAGCTCGGCCTTCGCGGCCGACTATTCGCTGTTGAACGTGTCGTATGATCCGACCCGCGAGCTCTATGTCGATTTCAACAAGGCGTTCGCCGCGGCCTATCAGAAGGAAACCGGCAAGAGCGTCGAGATCAAGCAGTCGCATGGCGGCTCCGGCTCGCAGGCGCGCTCGGTGATCGACGGATTGCAGGCCGATGTCGTCACGCTGGCGCTCGCCTATGACATCGATGCGATCGCGGGCAAGGGCCTGATCGCGGCCGACTGGCAGAAGCGGCTGCCGCTCAACGCCTCGCCCTACACCTCGACCATCGTGTTCCTGGTGCGCAAGGGCAATCCCAAGGGCATCAAGGATTGGGACGATTTGATTAAACCCGGCGTCAGCGTCATCACGCCGAACCCGAAGACCTCGGGCGGCGCGCGCTGGAATTATCTCGCCGCCTGGGGCTACGCGCAGAAGAAGTTCGGCTCCGCGGACAAGGCGAAGAAGTTCGTCGCCGATCTCTATCAGAACGTGCCGGTGCTCGACACCGGCGCGCGCGGCTCGACCGTGACCTTCGTCGAGCGCGGCGTCGGCGACGTGCTGCTTGCGTGGGAGAACGAAGCCTTTCTGGCGCTTCGCGAATTCGGCGCGGACAAGTTCGAGATCGTGGCCCCGCCGCAGTCGATCCTGGCCGAGCCGCCGGTCGCCGTGGTCGACAAGGTCGCCGACAAGAAGGGCACCCGCGCCGTGGCCGAGGCCTATCTGAAGTACTGGTACACCAAGGAAGGCCAGGAGATCGCCGCGCGCAATTCCTACCGGCCGCGCGATCCCGAGATCGCCAAGGAGTACGAAAAATCCTTCGCCAAGGTTGAACTTTTCACCATCGACGACGTTTTCGGTGGTTGGACCAAGGCCCAGAAGGAGCACTTCGCCGAGGGCGGCATCTTCGATCAGATCTACAAGAACTGATCGGATTATCAGGGGGATATGTGAGCACAGCGGTTGCACGGCGCAGTACCCTGCCGGGGTTCGGTCTCACCATGGGACTGACCCTGACATGGCTCTCCGTTATCATCCTGATTCCGCTGGCCGCGCTGTTCCTCAAGACGTTCGAGCTCAGCCTCGACCAGTTCTGGGGCATCATCACCAGCCGGCGCACCCTGAATGCCCTGAAGATTTCGTTTGGGCTTTCGTTTGCGGCCGCCTGCGTCAATCTGGTGATGGGCACCGTCATCGTCTGGGCGCTGGTGCGCTACCGCTTTCCGGGCCGGCGGCTGTTCGACGCCATCGTCGATATTCCGTTTGCCTTGCCGACGGCGGTCGCGGGCGTCGCGCTGACGCAGCTGTTCGCGCAGAAGGGCTGGCTCGGCGCGCCGCTCGCCGAGCTCGGCATCAAGGTCGCGTTCACGCCGATCGGGATCTTCATCGCGATGATCTTCATCGGCATTCCGTTCGTGGTGCGCACGGTGCAGCCGGTGCTGATCGATCTCGATCCCGAGATCGAGGAGGCGGCGGCGAGCCTGGGCGCCAATCGCTGGCACACGGTGTTTCGCGTCATCCTGCCGAGCTTGATTCCGGCGCTGCTCACCGGCTTCGCGCTCGCCTTCGCCCGCGCCATCGGTGAATACGGCTCGGTGATCTTCATCGCCGGCAATCTGCCCAATGTCTCCGAGATCGCGCCGCTGTTGATCGTGATCCGGCTGTCCGAATTCCGCTACGCCGATGCCACCGCGATCGCGGTCGTGATGCTGGTGGCCTCGTTCCTGATCATCTTCCTGATCAACCGGCTGCAGCGCTGGGCGCAAGCCCGCATCCCCGTGCATTGAGGTCTTGCGATGTCGATGCAGACGGGATTGGTGACCTCGACCACGCAACTGCGGACCTACGCACCCGCGACCGATGTCAGCGTCGCGGCGCCGGCGCCGCGACTCGAGATCGCGCGCGCGGAGCCGGGGACGGCGCAGCGCAATCTGCGCACCGAGCCCGGGCCGATCCGCTTCATCATCATCGCACTCGCGATCACCTTCCTCAGCGTCTTCGTCGTGCTGCCGCTGGTCGTGGTGTTTGCGTCGGCGTTCTCGAAAGGTGTCGGCGCGTATCTCGCGGCGCTGGCGGAGCCTGAGGCACTCGCCGCCATCAAGCTGACGCTCTTGATCGCCGCGATCTCGGTCACGCTCAACCTCGTGTTCGGGGTGATCGCGGCCTGGGCGATCTCGAAGTTCGAGTTCACCGGCAAGACCTTCCTTATCACGCTGATCGACCTGCCGTTCTCGGTCTCGCCGGTGATTTCGGGCCTGGTCTTCGTGCTGCTGTTCGGCGCGCAGGGCTATTTCGGGCCGTGGCTGCAGGCGCACAATGTCCACATCCTGTTCGCGGTACCCGGCATCGCGCTGGCGACGATCTTCGTCACCTTCCCCTTCGTGGCGCGCGCGCTGATCCCGCTGATGCAGGAGCAGGGCACCCAGGAAGAGGAGGCGGCGATCTCGCTCGGCGCCTCCGGCCTGCAGACCTTCTTCCGCGTCACGCTGCCCAACATCAAATGGGGCCTGCTGTACGGCGTCCTGCTCTGCAACGCGCGCGCGATGGGCGAGTTCGGCGCGGTGTCGGTCGTCTCCGGCCACATCCGTGGCGAGACCAACACGATGCCGCTGCTGGTCGAAATTCTCTACAACGAATACCAGTTCGTCGCCTCGTTCGCGATCGCATCGCTGCTCGCGATGCTGGCGCTGATCACCCTGGTGGCGAAAACCGTTCTCGAGCGGCGGCTCGACGAGGCAGAGGTGCCCGATGGCGATTGAAGTCAAGAATATCGTAAAGACGTTCGGCAGCTTTGCCGCGCTCGACAATGTCGACCTCAAGGTCGCCGATGGCGAGTTGCTGGCCCTGCTCGGTCCGTCCGGTTCCGGCAAGACGACGCTGCTGCGCATCATCGCAGGCCTGGACTGGCCCGACTCGGGCGAGGTCGCGATCGACGGCGAGAACGCGCTCTCGCGCGGCGCCAGCGAGCGCCAGGTCGGTTTCGTGTTCCAGCACTACGCGCTGTTCCGCCACATGACGGTGTTCGAGAACGTCGCCTTCGGCCTGCGCGTGCAGCCGCGCGCGATCCGCAAGGACGAAGCGACGATCCGCGCCCGCGTCAAGAACCTGCTCGACCTGGTACAGCTCGATTGGCTGGCCAACCGCTATCCCAGCCAATTGTCCGGCGGCCAGCGCCAGCGCATCGCGCTGGCGCGCGCGCTCGCGATCGAGCCGCGGATCCTGTTGCTCGACGAGCCGTTCGGCGCGCTCGATGCCAAGGTGCGCAAGGAGCTCAGGCAATGGCTGCGCTCGCTGCACAACGAAATCCACGTCACCTCGATCTTCGTCACCCATGACCAGGAAGAAGCGCTCGAGGTCGCCAACCGCGTCGTGGTGATGGACAAGGGCAAGATCGAGCAGATCGGCTCGCCCGACGAGGTCTATGACAATCCGGCGACCGCCTTCGTGCACGGCTTCATCGGCGAATCCATCGTGCTGCCGGTCGACGTCGCCGGCGATGCGGTGCGGCTGGACGGTCGTTCCCTGAACATTCCGGCCTTGGGCGCGGCGTCCGGCGCGGCCAAGCTGTTCGTCCGCCGCCACGACATGGCGGTCGGCCCGGCTGGAACCGGCGCCCTGGACGGCGCCATCCGGCATGTCCGCTCGTTCGGTCCGATCCAGCGCGCCGAGGTGGCCCTGTCGGGGAGCGAGGGCAAGACCGTGATCGAGATCGACGCCCCCCGCGACCGCGAGCTCCAGGCCGGCGAAATCGTCTCGCTGCAGCCCCGCCGCTACCGGATCTTTGCCGCCCAGGAGTAGGCATCCGGGCGACGGTTCCTGACCACATCCACCGTCATTCCGGGGCGGTCCGTAGGACCGAGGCCGGAATCTCGAGATTCCGGGCTCGCTTCGCGCCACGGAATGACGGCATTTCGCAGCCAAAAGTTAGCCCCTGTTCACCATTCAGCCACGGTTGGTATGCAACAACGGCGGGCCAATCTTTGGGGGTTTTCTTACAGTGAAACGGACGACGGTCGCCCTGTTCGGGCTTCTGCTGCTTGCCGGCTGCGGCACGGACACCAAAATCCCGGAAGAACCGACCATGTATCTCAACATGGCCCAACCCGGCGCTGTCCTGGATAGCCAGGCGGCCGCGATCATGTTTTCGCAGTATCGCCAGAACAATGGCCTTGGCACCGTCGCGGTGGATCCGGACCTGACCAAGCTCGCCGAGCAGCAGTCGCAGGCGATGGCCGCGCGCAACAAGATGGACCATGACGTGAAGGCCCCGCTCGGCAAGCGGCTGCAGGCCGGGGGCTATCCTGCGACGGTGGCGGTCGAGAACATCTCGGCCGGCTATCACACGCTGGCGGAAGCCTTTTCGGGCTGGCGTGATTCACCGCCGCACAAGGCCAATATGCTGAAGAGCGGTGTCACAAAAATGGGCATCGCGGCGGTCTATGCTCCCAACACCAAGTACAAGGTGTTCTGGACGCTCATTTTGGCGGCAACCTGATCTCGATAAATTCCGCGTGATCCAGAGCATGATCCGGAAAAGTGTGAGGCGGTTTTCCGGGAAGATCATGCTCAAACAGAGAGCCCTTCATCTCGTTGATTGACGCGGCGGCGAACAGCCGCCACGGTGCGCCGTTCTCGTTGTTTGCAGCCCCAACGGTTACGAATGGACACTTCGGATTCCGCGCCTGCCTCGACGCCGGCGCAAGCGCAGCGCGTGCTGGTTCTTCAGGGCGGCGGCGCGCTCGGCTCTTATCAGGCCGGCGCCTTTCAGGCGCTCTGCCACGCAGGCTTCGAGCCGGAATGGATCGCCGGCATCTCGATCGGCGCCATCAACGCCGCGATCATCGCCGGCAACGAGCCGGCCGAGCGCGTGCCGCGGCTGAAGGAATTCTGGGAGATGGTGTCGGCGCCGGTGCCGTGGAATCCGGTCTCCAACCATGAGCGCGCCCGCTCGCTGTTCAACGAGACCAGTGCCGCCATCATCGCGACCTTCGGCGTGCCCGGCTTCTTCACGCCGCGGATTCCGCCGGCGCCGCTGTGGCCGCCCGGCAGCTCGCAATCGCTGAGCTATTACGACACCGGGCCCCTGAAGAAGACGCTGGAGCGCCTGGTTGATTTCGATCGCATCAACGATCTGAAGACGCGCCTGTCGGTCGGCGCGGTCAGCGTCACCTCGGGCAATTTCCGCTATTTCGACAATTACGAGTTCAGGAAGCTCGGCAAGAAGATAGGCCCCGAGCACATCATGGCCTCGGGCGCGCTGCCGCCGGGCTTTCCGTCCGTGGTGATCGAGGGCGAGCACTACTGGGACGGCGGCATCGCCTCCAACACCCCGCTCGACTTCGTGCTCGACGAGGAGATCAACCGCGATCTGCTGATTTTCCAGGTCGACCTGTTCAGCGCGCGCGGGCCGTTGCCGGAGACGTTGCTGGAGGCCGCCGAGCGCGAGAAGGACATCCGCTATTCCAGCCGGACGCGGATGAACACCGACAAGAACCGGCAGATCCACAACGCCCGCATGGCGGTACGCGACCTGATCGGCAAGCTGCCCGATTACCTGAAGAACGATCCGTCGGTCGAGCTGCTGCGCAAGGCGTCCAAGGAGAACACCGTCACGGTGGTTCACCTGATCTACAAGAGCAAGAACTACGAGAGCTCCTCGAAGGACTACGACTTCTCCCATGTTGCGATGGTCGAGCACTGGGGCGCGGGCGTCCGCGACGTGCATTTGTCGATGCGTCACAAAGAATGGCTAGAACGGCCGCAGTCCGGGGAGACCATGGTGACTTACGACCTCACGGGGGATGAACCCACACCCCCCGCAAGCAAATAGGAGCGACCGATAATGGGTACGTTGACAGGCAAGACCGCCGTTGTGACCGGCTCGACCAGCGGCATCGGATTGGCGATCGCGCGCGCCTTCGCCGGTGCCGGCGCCAATATCGTTCTCAACGGCATGGGCGTTCCGGCCGATATCGAGAAGGAGCGTTCCGGCATCGAGACCGACTTCAAGGTCAAGGCCGTGCATTCGCCGGCCGACATGACCAAGCCGGCCGAGATCGCTGACATGATTGCGCTCGGCGAGAAGACCTTTGGTTCGGTCGATATCCTGGTCAACAATGCCGGCATTCAGTTCGTTGCGCCGATCGAGGAATTCCCGCCGGAGAAGTGGGAAGCGATCATCGCGATCAATCTGTCGTCCGCGTTCTACGGCATCCGCGCCGCGGTGCCCGGCATGAAGAAGCGCGGCTGGGGCCGCATCATCAACACCGCCTCGGCGCACTCGCTGGTCGCTTCGCCGTTCAAGTCGGCCTATGTCTCGGCCAAGCACGGCATTGCCGGCCTCACCAAAACGGTGGCGCTGGAGCTCGCGCAGCACAAGATCACCTGCAACTGCATCAGCCCGGGCTACGTCTGGACCCCGCTGGTCGAGCACCAGATCCCGGAGACCATGAAGGCGCGCAACATGACCAAGGAGCAGGTCATCAAGGACGTGCTGCTCGCCGCGCAGCCCACCAAGGAGTTCGTGACCTCCGACCAGGTCGCGGCGCTTGCGCTGTTCCTGTGCAGCGACGATGCCGCGCAGATCACCGGCTCCAACTACTCGATCGACGGCGGCTGGACCGCGGAGTAATTTTCCGGCGGGACTTGGCGGCCTAAGAAACAAACCGGCCCTGATTGGATCAGGGCCGGCTTTTGTTTTGAGGTTGCAAGCGTCGCCATCGCCTGGAGCCATCCCTTTTGGCGAAATTTTGCAACTTTTTCCGATCGGATTCAGGACGATTTGGCGCGCCGTGGGATGATGGCATGGGCATTCCTGGCGAGGAGTAAATCGGATGGAGCAGCGGCAGGCATATAACGAGGTGATGGGCGAACCGCATTCCGAGCTTCGGCCCAGCCCCCAGCTACGGCTCAAGGGCAAGGTGGTCCTCGCCGGGAGCGCCGGTTATGACGAGGCGCGCAAGGTCTGGAACGGCGCCGTCGACAGGCGGCCGGCCATGATCGCCTACTGCGCGGATACCCAGGATGTGGTCGAGGCGGTGACGTTCGCGAGGTCCCGCACGTTCCCGGTGGCCGTTCGCAGCGGAGGCCACAATGTCGCCGGCCTCTCGGTCTGTGACGGCGGCATGGTCATCGACCTGTCGCGGATGAAGCGCATCGATGTCGATCCGGTCAGGTGCACCGCGCGCGCGGAGGCCGGCCTCGATCTCGGCGAATTCGATCGTGCCACGCAGGCGCACGGCCTGGCGACCACCATGGGGGTCAATAGCGACACCGGCATCGCCGGGCTCACGCTTGGCGGCGGCTTCGGCAAGCTCGGGCGAAAATACGGGTTGACCTGCGACAACCTGATTGCCGCCGAGGTGGTGACAGCCGAGGGACAGGTTCTAAGGGCCAGCGCGACCGAACACCCCGACCTGCTCTGGGGCTTGAGAGGCGGCGGCGGCAATTTCGGCATCGTGACTGCGTTCGAATACCAGTTGCACGCGATCGGCACGTCGTTGCCCGTCGCGTCAACGCTCTATCCTTACGATCAGGCGCGCGAGGCCATGCAGTTCTACGATGAATTCGCCCGCAACGCTGCCGATGAGGTCAACGTCGATGCGGCCCTTGTGACGCTGCCGTCGGGCGACCGGTTCTTCAACATCTCCGGTTGTTATGTCGGCTCGCATCATGACGGTGAGCGCGCCCTTTCGCCGATCGTCAAGTTCGGCTCGCCCGTCGAGACGCGCCTCGCAACCGTTCCCTATCTCGAGATTCAGTCAGGCGGCGATGCCCTGTTTCCGCGGGGACGTCGCTATTACTGGAAGGCGCAATTCCTGCGCGAGATCGGTGCCGGCGCGATCGACGCGCTGCTCGACGCCTATGCGAGAGCCCCCAACACCTCGTCCTTGCTGGTTCTCCAGCATGTCGGCGGCGCAATTGCACGGGTTCCGGTATCGAGCTCGCCTTACGCAAACCGTGATGCGGCGTTCGACTGCTTTCCGGTCGCGATCTGGGACGATCCGGCCGGTGACGAAGCGAACATGCGTTGGGCGCGCGAGCTGTGGAGTGCCGTCAGGCCCTATTCGACCGGCGGCGTCTATGCCAACAACCTGGGGGATGAGGGCGAAGACCGCGTGCGCGACGCCTACGGCGAAAATTACGCACGCCTCGTCGCGCTCAAAAACAAATACGATCCGACGAATTTCTTCCGCCTGAACCAGAATATCAGGCCGACGGCATAGTTCACGGCATCGGAGAAAATCCAAATGCGAAGCCGCTGGACCATTCTTGCCGCTCTGTTCGTCGCTCGTGCCACCATCGCCTTTCAGTTTCAGAGCGTCGCGGCCATCGCGCCACAGCTCAGCCAGGGTCTGGGCGCGAGCCTGGCCGATATCGGCGTTCTGATCGGGCTCTACTTTGCGCCGGGCGCCTTGCTTGCCTTGCCTGGCGGCGCGATCGGCCGCCGCTATGGCGACAAGGTGGTGGTCCTTGCCGGTCTCCTGATGATGCTGGCAGGCGAACTGCTGATGACCACGTCGACGTCGTGGAGCGTGCAGATCGCGGGCCGGCTGACTGCCGGCATCGGCGGCGTGCTCCTGAACGTTCTGATGACCAAGATGGTCGCGGACTGGTTTGCCGGCCGGGAAATCGCCACCGCGATGGCCATTTTCATCAACTCATGGCCGGCCGGCATCGCAGTCGCTCTCATGCTGTTGCCGGCAATCGGAGCCACGCTCGGGCTCCATGCCGTCAATCTTGCCGTCGCCGGGGTGATCCTGATCGGTCTCGGCCTCATCGCTCTGGTTTATCGCGCGCCGGATGCGGCCGTCGCGGTTGAAGGCGAGCCTAGCAACCTGACCGCCGACACGATCTGCGCCGTGATTGCCGCCGGGCTGATCTGGTGTCTCTACAACATCGGCTTTGCGATGATCTTCAGTTTCGGTCCATCGATGCTTGTCGAGCAGGGCTGGTCCGGTGCCGCAGCCGGATCAACCATCAGTATCGTGCTCTGGCTCGCCGCCCTTTCGGTGCCGTTGGGCGGCTTCCTCGCCGATCGGACCAGGCGCGGCGAGGTCATCCTGGTCACGGGCTGCATCGCCTTCGCGCTCCTGACACTGCTTCTGTCGCGCAGCGGCACGGTGCTTCCCGTCGTCATTGCTCTTGGAATCCTCTGCGGCCTGCCTGCCGGTCCGATCATGAGCCTGCCTGCGCGCGTGCTCGAGCAGAAGACGCGGCCGATCGGAATGGGAATATTCTACACCGTCTTTTACGCCGGCATGCTGGCTGGACCTGCGATCGGAGGAAAGCTCTCCACCGCGGTCGGCTCCGCGAGCGCGGCGCTCGACTTCGGCGCCGCCATGCTCCTGGCTTGCCCGGCCGTTCTGTGGTTCTTCCGCCGTATGGTTGCCGGCCACCATTGGGAGCGGGCGGACATCAGGCGCGCCTGACAGGCGCAAGGCTGAACGCGGCCAGGCAGGTTTTCCAGTCCGGCGGCGGTCATGCCATCGCATGATGCCGCGCTGGCGGAATGCTACGGCGCCGTCCGTCGCTTCCCGAACGCCAGCACGTGCAGCCCGAGGCGCGAGCGCACGACATAGAACAAGAGGATCGTCTCGAAGGTCAGCGACAGCGAGGTCGAGGCGGCGGCGCCCATGCCGCCGTAACGCGGGACGAGGGCGATGCAGAGCCCGACATTCATCAGGAATGACACCGCATAGGCGGTCGCGCAGATGCTCTGGTGGCCGAGCATGTTCAACAGGCGCTCGACCGGCCCGATCGCCGAGCGCACCACGAGCCCGATCGCGGCAACGAACATGATGCTGTAGCCGTCGACGAATTTCGGGCCGAACAGCCACAGCAGCGGCTTGCCGAACGCCAGCAGGGCGATGGTCGCGAGCAGCGAGGGCCAGAACGTCCAGCTGATGGCGTGTGCGACATAGGCCGACAGCCGGTCCTTGTCGCCGAGCGCGTTGTATTCGGCGAAGCGGTGCGCCGTCGTCGCCGCCATCGCGTAGTGCACGAACGACACCAGCGCCAGCGTCTTCACCACGGCGAAATAGATGCCGACCTCCTCCGACGAGCGGAACTGCTGCAGCATCAGCACGTCGGTGTAGCCGAGCAGCAGATAGAAGCTCTCGACCAGCATGATCGGCAGCGAGATCGCGAACCAGCCCTTGACGTCGTAGGTCTTCTCGCCCACCCCGAGATGGGCGGTGAGGCGGCGATTGAGCACGACCATCTGGCCGATCGCCGCGATGTACACCGCGGCCGCGCTCGCGATCATCGCCGCGGTGGCGCCGAGATTGAGGCCGAGCGCCAGCGCGCCGGCGGTCAGTGCGATGATCAGCCCCTGCCGCACGATGAACTGCGGCATCAGGCCGAGCTGCATCCAGTCATGCGCGCGGGAGATGCCGTCCTGGGTGTTGGCGACGACGAAGGGCGGCAACGTCAGGCAGCCGATATAGAGCGGCAGCACCGCGTTGGGATCGATCCAGGGGGAGGCGAGGTGGATCACGCCGGCGAGCAGCAGCGCGACCATGCTGGACGTCGCCAGCACCACCCAGCGGCCGCCGGAGAGGAAGCCGCGCAGCGCCGCGAGGTCGCCGCGTGCGCGGTATTCCGGAATGATCTTCTGCGCGGAGGGCGCGATGCCGAAATCCATGGTGCTGCCGAGCAGCAGCACCCAGGTCCAGACATAGACATAGATGCCGTAGTCCGAGCCGCTCATCCAGCGCGCCAGCAGGATCTGCGCGAGATAGGCGATGCCGGCGCTGATGACGCGGATGACGAAGATCATGCCGGCGAGGCGCTTGGTGACCGACGCCTCGTTGGTGCCGCCGAGCGCGCGCGCGGCGAGCCCACGCAGGCGTGCGGCCCGGCCCGACGGCGCAGAGGTTGCGGATTGTGTCTCCATCACAGCCAAGGCGGAAAAATTCCTAAAGCGCCGCGTGGCGGCAATGGCCTCCGATCTATCAACGAAACGTTAAGATTGGGTTCGGTGACGCACCCCTTCGGGGTCGTCCCGGGGCAGTGCGAAGCACTGAACCCGGGGGCTCGAGATTCCGGGTTCGATGCGCTGCATCGCCCCGGAATGACCCTACGGCTCAATTCAAATTGATATTGAATTCGTAGCTTTTGTCGCCGCCGACCAGCGTCAGCTTCAGCGCGGCGCCGTCGGCCTTGGCGCCGGGCGGCAGGCCGTCGAGCTCGAAGGTGAAGCGCTTCACGCCCGGCGGCGCCTGCGCAACGAGCTTGGGCACCGGCAGCGCCCAGTCGGGCGTCGGCCCCTCGACGAACAGGCTGAGGTCGCGGCTCTCGGGCGCGCTGACATCGACCAGCACGTTGTTCTTGCCGTCGCGCTTGACGTCGCGGATCGAGAACGGGATGGGGTCGCCGATATTGGCGGGCTTCGGCACCGCGTTGAGCGCTTCCGAAAGCGCGGCGTCCTCGGTCGAGGCGACGCTCGCGAACGCCAGCTCGGCCTTCGCCTCCACCGGCACGCACAGCTTCTCGCACACCGCGTAGTTGATGTCGGCGCGCAGCACCAGCGGCTTGTCGGGATTCTTCGCCACGATGCGCAGCGGCAGCACCACCTGGTGCTTGTAGCCGAGCGAGGTGCCGCCGGCGCCGTCGTCGAATTGCCGCGGGGCGGGCCACATCACGGTGACCGCCTCAACGTTGTCCGACCTGGAGAAATCGAACCGCGGCGGCACACCGGAATCGCCGGGCGTCCGCCAATAGGTCTTCCAGCCGTCCTGCAATTGGAACGCAATGCCGCCAAGCAGCACCGCGCCGCTGCGCGATCCGGCGAGCAGCCGCACCGCCGAATGCGTGTCCTGTTGCCACGGCGAGGCGTCGTCGGCGCGGACCTCCGTTGCCATAGATGCGACGGAAAACAGGGCGGCAACGCCAAATGCGGCACGCAAGGGAACTATGACGATCATGAGACGTCTTTACCCGCAACTTTCGGTGCAAACCATTGAATTGCTTGTGATGCATCGCCGCACGGCGGTCGATGGTTGATTGACAGAACCGCCACCCGATATCAGGATGCCAAATCAGCAGGAAAGGCCTTTGCGGATGCGCCCTGAAGGCAAAACAGGCAAGACTCGCAAAACCGCCGCCGGCAGAAGCCCGGCCGTCGGTGCCCATGCCGCCGAAGGCGGCTATCTCGACGGCCAGATGCTGATCGCGATGCCTGTCATGAACGACCCGCGCTTCGAACGCTCCGTGATCTACATGTGTGCGCATTCCTCCGAGGGCGCGATGGGCATCATCGTCAACCGTCCCGCCGGCAGCATCGATTTCCCCGGGCTGCTGGTGCAGCTCGACATCATCGAGAAGTCGGACCAGATCCAGCTGCCCGAGAATGCCGAGATGATGAAGGTGATGAAGGGCGGGCCGGTCGACACCGGCCGCGGCTTCGTCCTGCATTCCAGCGACTTCTACATTCAGGATGCGACGCTGAACATCGACGACGGCATCTCGCTCACCGCGACCGTCGATATCCTGAAAGCGATCGCAAAGGGCGCCGGGCCGAAGCACGCGATCCTCGCGCTCGGCTATGCCGGCTGGGCGCCGGGCCAACTCGAGAACGAGATCCAGCACAATGGCTGGCTGCATTGCGACGCCGATCCGGAATTGATCTTCGGTACCGACGTCGACGAGAAATACGCGCGCGCCTTGCGCAAGATCGGCATCGAGGCCGGCATGCTGTCGAACGACGCGGGCCACGCGTAGGCCGCGCTGACGTCGTCGACGATTTGTCCACATTCACGGTGTCGTCCCTGCGAAAGCAGAGACCCATAACCACCGTATGCAATTGCGGCACCGCGCTCGGGCCACAGCGTCGTGCAACAACAGCGCCCTGTGGTTATGGTCCCGGGTCGCGCTTCGCTTGCCCAGGACGACAGCTGTGGGTTCGACTACGACAGCGGTGGTTTGGCTACGACAGCCTTCGCGACCGCTACTCCGCCGCTTCCTGCGCGACCGTCGGCTGGGTGCCGGCCACCGTGGCGCGGCGCATGTCGCGGGGCTGCGACTGGTCGTAGCGGCGGACGCGGTGCACGGTCTGGCGGTTGTCCCACATCACGAGGTCATGCACTGTCCATTTGTGCACATAGACGAATTCGGGCTGCGTCGCGTGCTCGGTCAGATCGCGCAGCAGCAGCCGCGCCTCCGGCATGCTCATGCCCCTGATGGCGCCGGCGTGAGAGGACAGATACAGCGACTTGCGGCCGTGCACCGGATGCGTGCGCACCAGGCGCTGCAGCACCGGCTTGAACATCTGCTTCTCCTCGTCGGTGTAGTCGAGGAAGCCGAGCGAGCCGCGCGAATACATCAGCGAGTGCTCGCAGATCATGTCCTCGATCTCGGCCTTGGTCTCGTCGTCGAGCGCGTCATAGGCGGCGCGCATGTCGGCGAATTCGGTGTTGCCGCCCTTCGGGTTCACCACGCGCGCCGACAGCAGCGAGAATTTCGCCGGGATCGGCCGGAACGAGCTGTCGGAATGCCACAGGCAGTTGCCGAGGTTGAACAGATGGGTGCGGTGGTCCTTCGGCAGCGGCTTGCCGTCCTTGCCGAGATTGCTGACGTCGTTCAGCCCGGAGGCGAGGCGGTAGTCCTGCTTCTTCGTCACCGTGCCGCCGCGCGCATCTTCGCGCTCGCCGAAATTCAGCGCGAACGCCATCTGCTGCTCGTCGGAGATGTCCTGGCCGTGGAACACGAGCACGGCGTATTTGTCCATGCCGGCCTCGATGTCGATCGCTTCCTGCTTCGTCAGCGGCTTGCGCAGATCGACGCCGGAAACCTCGCCGACGAAATGCTTGTGAAGCTGCCGGATCAGGACCGTCATTGGCGTATCTCCCCGTCTGTCGCGGGCGGTTTTCCCGCTTCGTTTGACGGGAAGGCTACTCGCCGCGCGCGCGCTGTCAACGCTCGCGGGCCGTGCGCGGGTCAGGCATTCCGCGCCATCAACCCGCCGTCGACCGGAATCACCGCGCCGGTCAGGAACGATGCGGCGGGCAGGCACAGGCTCAGCGTCATGTGCGCGACCTCTTCCGGATCGCCGTAACGGGCGAGCGCGGTGCGGCGCTTGGCGTAGAGCGTCTTGTGCTCCTCGGAGATGCGGTCGGTGATGGCGGTGCGGATCGGGCCCGGGCAGATGCAGTTCACGGTGATGCCTTCGCGTCCCAGCTCCACCGCGAGCGAGCGGGTCAGGCTGGTGACGCCGCCCTTGGCCGCGGAGTAGGGGCTGTGCAGCGCGGTCGCGCCGAGCGCCTCGGTCGAGGCGATGTTGACGATGCGCGGCGAGTGCGACTTGCGCAGGTATGGCAGTGCCGCGCGGATGATGCGCGGATGCGCCGTCAGCATCACCGCGATGCCCTTGGCCCAAGCGTCCTCGTACGCGGGATCGTCGATCGGCACCCGCACCGAGATGCCGGCATTGTTGACGATGATGTCGAGCCCGCCGAAATGCGTGGCGACGTCGTTGACGACTTTGGTGATGGCGTCGCGATCGCCGACGTCGAGCGTCCAGGCCTTCGCCGAGCCGCCGCTTGCTGAAATCTCCTTCGCCACCGTCTGCGTGCCTTCTTCGGTGAGGTCGGTGACCGCGACGTTGGCACCTTCATCGGCAAACACCCGCGCGGTGGCGCGGCCCATGCCGCTGGCGGCGCCGGTGACCAGAACGGTGAGGCCCTTCACCGAACGGCTGAGCTGCTTGTATTCGGACATGACGGACCCCCCGTTGATTTTCTGCGTTGTGAGAGACGGCAACGCTGGCACCGATCGCAAGATACGTCAAACCACTGATTCCATATCGGCATGCGCGCAGCGCGTTAACGCAAGTTTCCTGGTTGGCTTTCCGAAAAGGATCATGCTCAATCAAGACAACAGCACGAGAGAGGAACGCGCGATGAACGAGCTCGATTTCGGCGGCAAGCAGATATTGGTGGTCGGCGGCTCCAGCGGCATCGGCAACGGCATCGCGCAGGCGTTCCGCGCCAGGGGCGCGCGCGTCTCGATCTGCGGCACCCGTGCGCAGGCGAGCGACTATTCCACCGAAGAGGGCTCGCATCTCGAGGGCCTCGCCTACGCGCAGCTCGATGTCAGCAACCCGCAGGCGATCGAGGCCTTCAGGCCGTCGTTCGATCGGCTCGATGTGCTGGTGCTGGCGCAGGGCGCGGTGATTTACCGCCGCGGGGAATTCGAGATGGAGGGTTTTCGCAAGGTGCTCGAGGTCAACCTGATGAGCCTGATGGCCTGCGCGACCAAATTCCAGCCGATGCTGAGCGCGAGCAAAGGCTCGCTGATCATCGTGAGCTCGACCGCGGCCTATCATTCCACCATGGGCAATCCGGCCTACAACGCCTCGAAGACCGGCGCCGTCGGACTGACGCGCACGCTCGGCGAGGCCTGGGCGGAGAACGGCATCCGCGTCAACGGCATCGCGCCTGGCCTCGTCGACACCAAGATGACCAAGGCGACGACGGCCAATCCGAAGCGTCTCGAAGGCGCGCTCGAGCGCATTCCGCTGAAGCGTCTCGGCACGCCCGCCGACATGGCCGGAGCCGCGCTGTTCCTGGCCTCGCCGCTCGCCTCCTACATCGTCGGCCAGACCATTGTCGTCGACGGCGGCCTGATCCTGTAACCGCAGGAACCTGCGCGCCGTTTCCCGGTTAGCTCCCGGACAGATCAGGGAGCGTGACGATGGACAAGGATCGGATTTTCGGAACGGCGAAGGAGTTCGCGGGCAAGGCCGAAGGTGCTGTCGGCGACGCGACCGGCGATGCGCAGACCCAGGCCTCGGGCCGCGCGCGCGAAGCCGCGGGCTCGGTGCAGGATCTTTACGGCCAGGCCAAGGACGCCGCGCGCGACGCCGCCGACACCGCGGTCAACTACGCCAAGGATGCCTATGAGCATCGCGGCGAGACCGTTCGCAGCGGACAGAAGGCGATGGCGCATGCGGTGCAGGAGAACCCGCTTGGATCGCTGCTGATCGCCGGCGGCATCGGCTTTGCGCTCGCGCTCTTGATGACGCGCCAGCCGCGCCGCCCGCCGCCGTCGCGCTGGCGCTATTACGGTTGACCATCTCGCCCACCGTCATTGCGAGGAGCTCGCGACAAAATTGCAAAGCAATTTTGCGCTGAAGCGACGAAGCAATCCAGCCGTCCGCGCGTGCGGATCGATGGATTGCTTCGCGGAGCCTGTCATCGGGCGCGCGTTCGCGCGACCCGTTGGCTCGCAATGACGTGGATGTAGCGTCAATTCTATCGGAAGACGCGCGGCCTACTGCCACGGACTCCCCGGCACCGCCGCCCGCTGTCCGACACCGCGCGGCGGGCGCGGCGGCGGAGCGACCAGCGGGCGCTGCTGCGGCGCGCCGAACCCGAACAGATCGCGCAGCCAGGGCTGTGTCTGCGGCTGCTGTTGTTGCGGCTGGGCCTGGGTCTGGGCCGGACGGAACACACGTCTTGGCGGCTTCGGCGCAGTGATGATCGAGCCGTCGGGCGCGATCGCCGTGGTCGAGGGCGGCGGATTGGCCGGTCCGCCCGCCGGCGCGGCCGGCGTGGTCGCGGCAACCGGCACATCGCCCTTGGCTTGCTCGCGGCCCATCTCGCGGCGCGGCCAGACGAAATCATCGGCGCGGCCGGCGGGTGGCGCCAGTGCCTCACCCTTCACCAGCGTGCGCGCGGCGAGCGCATCGACCGCGGCGGGCCGTGAGCCCGGTCCGCCGAGCAACTGATCGGTGCCGACCGTGGAGGCGACCAGCGGCAGCACCGGGCCCGCCAGCGGCCGCGGCGCGGGCTTGCCGGGCTCGGCGCTGGTATCCGGCGTCGCCGGTTCGCTGGGCAGCGCGATCGGCCCGGAGCGCACCGCGAGCAGGCGCGTCACCTCGCGCTCGACATAATGCGCGAGCTTGCGCGCGCCGGCCTTGGTGAAGAACACGCCGTCATCGGTACGCAGCTTGCGGGGCTGGCCTTCGAAGTCCGGGCCCTTCTGCATGAAGCGGCCGGCCTCGTCGACAAAGCCGTCCCAGACGTCGACATAGGTGATGCCGGCCTTGCCGGCGCCGTCGCGATAGAGCGCGTCGAGGAACAGCATGTCCGACGTGCCCTTCTGGCCGCGGATCGCGGGCAGGCCGACCCACAGCACCGGCACGCCCTTGCTCTTCAGCACGTTGATCAACTCCTCGATCTTCTTGCCGTAGAGCTCGACCCAGCGGTCGTCGCGGAATTCATAGAGGCCGTTCGGCGAACGCGCAGTCTTTTCCGGCGCGGCCTGCGAGTCATTGTCGGCGTCGTCGGCCGGCGGCTCGGCCTCGACCGGCTTGCCATCAGTTTTGGCGGCGGCATCGGGCTTGTCGCCCGGCTTGGCTTCGGGCTTGCCGCGCGCGTCCTTTTTCTCGTCCTTCTTGTCGACCTTCTTCTCCACGACAGATTCTCGGATCGCGGTGCGGTCGTTGAGGCCGAGCATCACGACGATGGCGTCGGGGTTCTCGGTGGCGAGAATGCCCTTCGCGGCCGCGGCCCAATCCGCCGGATCGCCCTTGGGCTGATAGCGGATCAGGCCGGAGACCGTCTTGTGCTTGCGGATCACGCCCATGTCGGGCTGGTCGGAATAGGCATCTTCCAGGCCATAGCCGAGCCAGTCGGCCATGGCGTCGCCGATGACGAGCACGTTGCGCTCGGCGGCCGCCTCGCGCTTGGCCGGTGCCGGAGCGCGCGAGAAATCCTCGCGCGGCCGCTGCGGCTGCGATGATTGCGGTTGCTGCTGCTGGAACGGCGCGAAGAAATCGCCGCCGAACCAGCCGCCACCACCGTGCTGCGGCGGAGCGCGGCGCTGTGGTTGCGGCGGTCCGCCGCCGAAGCCGGGGAAGCCGAAGAATTGCGCCGAGGCGGGCTGGGCGATGCCGATCAACAGCGCAAGCGCCACCGTCAGCGCGACCAGCGGACCGGCTTCGGTGAATACGCGCAAAAAGGACTTTGGCTCTCGCATCGCGTTCGGTCGCAAATGATCTGGAAGTACGTGAGCATACTAGCGGAATCGGGCCGCAAGCGGGCAGCTTTTCCACCATAAATCGGGTGCCGCCGGCCGCCGTCAAGGCAGGCGGCAAATATCGGATTTCACGGTTACTTTCGGGGTGGAGGGCCTGAGTATGGCCGCATCGGAACTGCGCCCCCTCTCCCGCTTGCGGGGGGAGGGAGAGCCGTAGCCCGGATGGAGCGAAGCGTAATCCGGGACCAGACCAGCCGCACGGCGAGAACCCCGGCTTTCGCTGCGCTGCATCCGGGCGGGGCAGCCTCCGGCTTCAGCCCTACCGCCCGCGCAGCCGCTCCAGCACCTCGGCGGTGGCAAAACCGTCGGCCGGTGCCCCGATCGACACCTGGAAGCCGCGCAGCGCCTCGCGGGTCTGGCCGCCGAACTGGCCGTCGGGCGTGCCCTTGTAGAAGCCGCGCTGGGCGAGCAGCTGCTGCAGTTCCAGCCGCTCGGCGCGCGACAGCACCCGCTCCTGCCGCGGCCAGGGCTGCGCGAAGGGCTGGCCGCCGCGCAGGCGGTCGGCGAAATGGCCGATGGCGAGCGCGTAGGCCTCGGCCGGGTTGTACTTCATGATCACCCGGAAATTCTGCAGCATCAGGAAGCCCGGCCCCTCGGCGCCGGCCGGCGCCAGCAGATAGGCCTTGTCGGACGACCGCGGGAACGGCTGGCCGTTCGGCCGCTTGAGGCCGAGATGCTCCCATTGCGACAGCGGCATGGCCTTGGCGCGGTCGGCCAGCATGTAATTGAGGCCTTGCGGCAGCACGACCTCGTAGCCCCAGCTCGCGCCGGTCTGCCAGCCGTCCTTCTTCAGATTGTTGGCGGTCGAGGCGATCAGGTCGCTCGGATTGTCGACGACGTCGCGGCGGCCGTCGCCGTCGCCATCGACGGCATAGCGCTTGAACGCGGTCGGCATGAACTGGGTCGGGCCGAAGGCGCCGGCCCAGGAGCCGCGCATCTGCTCGGGCCTGAGGTCGCCGCGGTTGAGGATTTCCAGCGCCGACAGGAACTCGTCCTTGAAATAGGCCTGACGGCGGCCGATGCAGGCGAGCGTCGCGGTCGACTGCACCACATTGCGATCGCCCATCTGGGTCGAGTAGTTCGACTCGATGCCCCAGATCGCCGCGATGATGTAGCGGTCGACGCCATAGGCCTTCTCGGTGGCGTCGAACTGCGGTTTGTATTTCGCAAGGATCTCGCGGCCCTTGGCGAGCCTGGTGTCGCTGACCAGGATGTCGAGATAATCCCAGATCGCCTTGGTGAACTCCGGCTGCGAATCCATCAGATCCATGATGCGCAGATCGGGCGTCAGGCCGGCGGTGAAGCGCTCGAAATTCTCTTGGGTGATGTTGCGCCGTGCGGCATCTGGCCACATCGCTGCGACGCAGTTCGGGAAGTCCGACGCGGCCTGGCGGATCGCCGCTGCGGTCATCAGCGGATGGCCGGAGGCGCCGTCTTCACCGCTCCACGGCGGTGCCGCGCCGTCCTGTCCGGTTGCGGCCTGCGGCGGCGTCGCGTTCGGTCCGGAAAAGATGTTGTCGATCAGGTTGGTCAGGCCGTTGCCCGCCGACTGGGCTTGCGTGCTGCCGGGCAGCAGCAGGGCCAGCGCGATCAGGCTCGCGCCGAAAAGCTTGGTCCTTGATGTTCCCAACGCGCGCATTTGTCGTGTGCCTGTCAAAATCGTGCTGTTCCAGAAGGCCCCGGCACGGTTTCCAATAACTTAACAAGGGCGAGATTTTGTTGCGACCCGCATTGGCTGACGGGAACGGCGGAATTAAGCCGCACCACACATCCGCCTTTGTTGGCGGCTGCAAAACGGGGTACCAAAGGCATGATTCATTTCGTGCCGCCGTCCCACCCATTTCAAGGCTTCCGATAATCCCATGAAGATCCGCAAAGCCGTATTCCCCGTCGCCGGTCTCGGTACCCGCGTGCTGCCCGCCACCAAGGCGATGCCGAAGGAGATGCTGACGATCGTCGACAAGCCCCTGATCCAGTACGTGGTCGACGAGGCCCGGGAAGCCGGCATCGAGCATTTCGTGTTCGTCACCGGCCGCAACAAGGGTGTCATCGAGGATCACTTCGACCGCATGTTCGAGCTCGACACCACGCTGGCGCAGCGCGGCAAGAAGACCGAGCAGGATATCCTGGCGCAGAACCAGCCGGAGGCCGGCGCGATGAGCTTCACCCGGCAGCAGGCGCCGCTCGGGCTCGGCCACGCGGTGTGGTGCGCACGCGATATCATCGGCAACGAGCCGTTCGCGGTGGTGCTGCCGGACGAGTTGGTGCTGAACACGCCGGGCTGCCTCAAGCAGATGATCGACGCCGCGAGCAGGCTTGGTGACAAGTCGAACCTGATCGCGGTCGAGGCGGTGCCCGACGAACTCACCCATCAATACGGCATCTGCAGCGTCGGCAAACGCACCGGCAACATCTTCGAGGTCGACCGCATGGTCGAGAAGCCGCCGCAGGGCACCGCGCCGTCCAACCTGTCGATCACCGGCCGCTACATCCTGCAGCCGGAGATCTTCAACATCCTGGCCACGCAGGAGCGCGGCGCCGGCGGCGAGATCCAGCTCACCGATGCGATGATCGGGCTTGCGAAGACGCAGAAGTTCTACGGCGTCGAGTTCGAGGGCGAGCGCCACGATTGCGGCTCCAAGCCCGGCTTCCTCCGCGCCAACATCGCCTTCGGCCTCAAGCGCCCCGAACTGCGCGACGGCCTGATCGCCGAGATGAAGAAGTACCTGGAGAAGTAGGGGCCGCCTCATCTTGTCATTCGCCGCGAGAATGCGGACGTATGATTCGCAGACCGCGCAACATATTCGATGTCGTCATGGCGAAAACCAGGACCCATTACCCTGACCATCAGTTGTTGAGCGAAGCTGGAGCCACTATCCCGCTCCCAATCAAATTCGGTGGCTGATGGTGTGGACGGCCCCCTACGGCATCAGTGTGCCAGAATGAGGTTGTCTAGATCTCATACAAGGGAGCCGTCCGTGAACCAGATTATCCGCATTGGGATTGATACGTCGAAGTATATTTTTGTGCTGCATGGGGTTGATGCGGCGGAGCAGGTGGTGCTGCGCAAGAAGCTGTCGCGCAAACAAGTGCTGGAGTTCTTCGCCAAATTGCCGCCGACTGTGATCGGGATGGAGGCCTGCGGGGCTTCGCAACATTGGGCGCGTCAGCTTTCCAAGCTCGGTCACGAGGTGAAGCTGATGGCACCGCAATTGGTCAAACCCTACGTGATGCGGAACAAGAATGACGGGCGGGATGCAGAAGGCCTGTGTGAAGCGATGAGCCGGCCGAGCATGCGCTTCGTGCCGGTGAAGACGGCCGAGCAGCAGGCCGCGCTGATGCTGATGGGTGTCCGCGACGGATTGATCGTCCGGCGCACCCAGCTGACCAATACGATACGCGGCCACGCGGCGGAGTATGGCCTGATCGCCCCCAAGGGACTGGACGCGATCGAACCCCTGCTGGTGCGGATTGCGCAGGACGAGACGCTTCCGGTTCTGGCGCGCGAGCTGTTTGTGGTGCTGGGCCGGGAGCGCGTCAGGCTCGAGGGTGAGTTGGAGGCGGTTGAGGCCAAGCTGATGGCCTGGCACCGCGCCGATGCCACGGGCCGGCGCTTGGCTCAGATCCCCTCGGTCGGTCCGATCGTTGCAACCGCGCTGGTGATGAAGACACCTGATCCGCGCACGTTCCGTTCTGGTCGTCATTTTGCGGCCTGGCTGGGATTGACACCCAAGGACCACTCCACCGCTGGCAAGACCAGGCTTGGCAAGATCACGCGGGCTGGCGATGAGAACTTGCGCCGTCTGCTGGTGGTCGGGGCCACAGCGGTGATCCAGCAGGCCAGGCGGGGACGCGGTCATCACTCGCGCTGGCTGCTGGCCCTGATCAAGCGCAAGCCGCCGAAGCTTGCGGCCGTGGCGCTCGCCAACAAAGTGGCCCGTATCGCCTGGAAGCTGATGGCAACGGGCGAGAGTTACGAGGCGGCACGGATGAATCCCATGACAGCCGCCGCCTAATCGATTAGCCGGCGGGCTCGCTCGCCGGCCGACCGGAGCTGCAAGAGCAGATGGAGCGATCGATCGAGCAACGATGCGAGACAGTCCGCAGGACCCATCGGCCGCCAACAGGCCGCGTGGTTGTTTGGAACTCGCATCGCGCAAACCATCTTGGCCAGCGATCCATTCGATCGCACCCAACAGGCCGGACATATGGATGCAAGCGATCCGATCTCACCAAACAGCTCTTGTGCCACGGGGGCCGTCCACATATGGGTCCTGGCTTTCGCCAGGACGACGGTTGTGGGGGTGGCGAGACGTGTGCGTCAAACGAGAATTACATCTTCGCCGCAGCGTCTCGGCAATCACGCCACCTTCCTTCGTCCCGCGCGTTTCGCCGGCTCCTTGGCGCCGTCCTGCTTCGGCGCGCGCAGGGCGCGGGCGGCGAGGCTGACGACTTCGGAGATCTGCTGGAGCTGTGCGGCAAGCGGAGAGGTCTTGCGCCAGACCATGCCGATGGTGCGCGAGGGCTGCGGGTGCTTGAAGCGCGAGACCGTGACCGGCGCCGAGCGCGTCTCCACCGTCACCGCCATCTCGGGGATCAGGGTGACGCCGATGCCGGCGCCGACCATCTGCACCAGCGTCGACAGCGAGCTCGCGTCCAGCACCTCGCGCGGCGGCGAGGACTGCATGTTGCAGAACGACAGCGCCTGGTCGCGGAAGCAGTGACCCTCCTCGAGCAGCAAGAGCCGCATCTCGCGCAGCATCTCGGCGCTCGGCACCGGCGTCTTGGCGTCCTCGCCCGGCCGCACCAGCAGGAAGTTTTCCGAGAACAGCGCGACCTCGGTCAGCGACGGTTCCGATACCGGCAGCGCCACGATCGCGGTGTCGAGCCGCCCCTCGGCGACTTCCTTGATAAGCTTCGGCGTCAGCGTCTCGCGGACATGGATGTCGAGCTCGGGATGCAGCCGCGCCAGGTTCTCGATCACCTTCGGCAGCAGATACGGGGCGACGGTCGGGATCATGCCGACCCGCAGCCGTCCGGCAAGCTTGTCGCGCGAGGCGCGCGCGAAGTCGCCGAGTTCGTCGACCGAACGCAGGATGTCGCGCACGCGGCGCAGCAGGTCCTCGCCGAAGGTCGTCAGCGTCACCTGCCGCGCATTGCGTTCGATCAGCACGCCGCCGACCGCCTGTTCCATTTCGCGGATCTGCATCGACAGCGCCGGCTGTGACACCGCGCAGGCATCCGCGGCGCGCCCGAAATGGCGGTGGTGGGCCAGAGCATCAAAATACCTGAGTTGCCGGAGTGTGACATTTATCATCAGATAATCTTATCGGCGCGATCACTAAAGTCAATTTCCTCTGATGGATTGGGTTGCGTAGAATCGTTCTTGGAAGAGCTCCAGCGCATTCCAGAATCCATCACCTCGGAGAAGAAACATGGACGCAAAAACCGACGAAGGCGCGGGCAAATGCCCATTCACAGGCGGGCCTCGCGGGCACTCGAATCGTGACTGGTGGCCGGAGACGCTCGACGTTCAGGTGCTGCATCAGAACTCCAGCCTGTCCGATCCGATGGGCAAGGGTTTTGACTACGCCAAGGAATTCAAGAGCCTCGATCTCAACGCCGTGATCAAGGACCTCACGGCCCTGATGACGACGTCGCAAGAATGGTGGCCGGCCGACTTCGGCCATTACGGCGGCCTGATGATCCGCATGGCCTGGCACTCGGCGGGCACCTATCGCATCACCGACGGCCGCGGCGGCGCCGGCGCCGGTCAGCAGCGTTTCGCCCCGCTGAACAGCTGGCCCGACAACGCCAACCTCGACAAGGCGCGCCGGCTGCTGTGGCCGATCAAGCAGAAATACGGCCGCAAGATCTCGTGGGCCGATCTCATGGTCCTCGCCGGCAACGTCGCGCTGGAATCGATGGGTTTCAAGACGTTCGGTTTTGCGGGTGGCCGCGCCGACGTGTGGGAGCCGGAAGAGCTGTACTGGGGTCCGGAAGGCACCTGGCTTGGTGACGAGCGCTACAGCGGCGAGCGCCAGCTCTCCGAGCCGCTCGGCGCGGTGCAGATGGGCCTGATCTACGTCAACCCGGAAGGCCCGAATGGCAATCCGGATCCGGTCGCCGCCGCGAAGGACATCCGCGAGACGTTCTTCCGCATGGCGATGAACGACGAGGAGACCGTCGCGCTGATCGCCGGTGGCCACACCTTCGGCAAGACCCACGGTGCGGGCGATCCGTCGTTGATCGGTCCGGAGCCGGAAGGTGGCGCGATCGAGGAACAGGGTCTCGGCTGGAAGAGCAAGTTCGGCACCGGCGTCGGCGCTGACGCGATCACCGGCGGTCCCGAGGTCACCTGGACCCAGACCCCGACCAAGTGGAGCAACCACTTCTTCGAGAACCTGTTCAAGTACGAATGGGAGCTGACGAAGAGCCCGGCGGGTGCGAAGCAGTGGAAGGCAAAGGGCGCGGACGCCGTCATTCCGGACGCGTTCGATCCGTCGAAGAAGCATGTCCCGACCATGCTGACCACCGACCTGTCGCTCCGCTTCGATCCGGCCTATGAGAAGATCTCGCGCCGGTTCTATGAGCATCCGGATCAGTTCGCGGACGCCTTCGCCCGCGCCTGGTTCAAGCTCACGCACCGCGACATGGGTCCGATCCAGCGCTACCTCGGCCCGCTGGTGCCGAAGGAGACGCTGATCTGGCAGGATCCGGTACCGGCGCTCGATCACGCCGTGATCGACGACAAGGATATCGAGGCGCTCAAGGCGAAGATCCTCGCCTCGGGCCTGTCGGTGTCCGAACTGGTGTCGACCGCCTGGGCCTCGGCCTCCACGTTCCGCGGCTCCGACAAGCGCGGCGGTGCCAATGGTGCACGCATCCGCCTTGCGCCGCAGAAGGACTGGGATGTCAACGAGCCGGCTCAGCTCAAGACTGTGCTGTCCAAGCTCGAGGCCATCCAGAAGGAGTTCGGCAAGAAGGTCTCGCTGGCCGATCTGATCGTGCTCGGCGGCGCGGCTGCGATCGAGAAGGCGGCCAAGGACGGCGGCACCAGTGTGAAGGTCCCCTTCACGCCGGGCCGCACCGATGCGACGCAGGACCAGACCGACGTCGAGTCCTTCGCTCCGCTCGAGCCGCGGGCTGACGGCTTCCGCAACTATATCGGCGGCAAGCATCAGTTCCTGCAGCCGGAAGAGGCCTTGGTCGACCGTGCACAGCTCCTGCGGCTGACCGGACCGGAACTGACGGTCCTCGTCGGCGGCCTGCGCGTGCTCGGCGCCAATGCCAAGAAGTCGAAGCACGGCGTCTTCACCGGCAAGCCGGGGACGCTCACCAACGACTTCTTCCTCAACCTGCTCGACATGGGCACGGTGTGGACCGATGCCGGCGAGGGCGTCTATGAGGGCCGCGACCGCAAGACCAAGGCGGTGAAGTGGACCGGCACCCGCGTCGACCTGATCTTCGGCTCACACTCGCAGCTGCGGGCGTTCGCCGAGGTCTACGGCCAGTCCGACTCCAAGGAGCAGTTCGTGAAGGACTTCGTCGCGGCCTGGGCCAAGGTGATGAACGCCGACCGCTTCGACCTCGCGAAGTAAGCGGCGAGCAAACGGCAATCAGGGCAGGGCGGCGCTTCGGCGCCGCCCTGTTTCATTTGGGAGATGATGCGGAAGGATTTTCGCGGTTTGCCGATCCCGTTCAATCATGCAGCTTCATGTCGCGGATCATCTCCTCGAACTCCGCCTGCGTCGGGGTCGCCAGTGAGGCCTGCGGCGCGCTGCTCGTCGCGGTGGATACGTCGCACTGCGAGGCACCGCGCGAAGGTTCAAAGATTGCGGTCAGGCTCGCCCAGCAGACGAGGAGGGCCACGATCCAGTCCAGTACATTGGATGCCGTCATTGCAGCTCCAGCATCAGCATTTCCATGCCCTGATGCTGCAGCCGACTCGGGCTTCGCGCAATTCGGAAGCTACGAAACGTAACTTCGGCGTTGCCGAGCGGGTTATCCGTACCGAGCGAGTGCAACACACCGTCATTGCGAGGAGCGTCAGCGACGACGCAGTCCATTTCTCCGCTTGCGGCACGATGGATTGCTTCGCTCCGCTCGCAATGACGGCGGGCGGAGCGCACAAACTAAAATTGTGACGCTGCCGCTACAGCGACGATCCGCTCCGCGCGCGGCGCCCCTCGATCGGATAGGCGGGGTCGTTGAAGCCCGGCGTCGAGGGATGGCCGGTGACGACGAGGCGGTCGATCAGGGCTTCGTCCTCGGCGGTGAAGCGATAGTCGAGCGCGCGGATGTAGTCGTCCCATTGCGCTTCGGTGCGCGGCCCCGCGATCACGGCGCTGACGAACGACGAGTTCAGTACCCAGGACACCGCGAACTGCCCGGCGGTGATGCCTTTGCTCTCGGCGTGGCGCTTGATCTCCTGCGCGAGCTCGAGCGATTCCGGCCGCCACTCGGTCTGCATCATGCGCTTGTCGTTGCGCCCCGCACGCGTGTCCGCGGGTGGCGCCGCGTCGGGCGCGTATTTGCCGGTAAGCACGCCGCGCGCCAGCGGGCTATAGGGCACGATGCCGAGCCCGTAATAGGCGCAGGCCGGGAAATGCTCGACCTCCGGCATCCGGTTCATCGCATTGTAATAGGGCTGGCTCGCGACCGGGCGGTCGATGCCGAGCCGGTCGCAGATGTTGCAGATCTCGGCGACGCGCCAGGCGCGGTAGTTGGAGACGCCGAAATAGCGCACCTTGCCGGCGCGGATCAGGTCGCCCATCGCGCGCACCGTCTCGTCGAGCGGCGTCGTGTGATCTTCCTTGTGCAGATAGTAGACGTCGATGTAGTCGGTGCCGAGCCGCTTCAGGCTCTCGTCGGCGGCCTGGAACACCCAGCGACGCGACAGCCCGCCGTGGTTGGGATCGTCGCCGATCGGATTGGCGAGTTTTGTCGCGAGCACCCAGTTCGACCGGTTGTTGGAGATCGCGCGCCCCACGACCTCCTCGGACTTGCCGGCATTATAGGCGTCGGCGCTGTCGATGAAGTTGATGCCGGCCTCGCGCGCCTTCGCCACGATCCGCGCCGAGGTCGCCTCGTCGGTCGGTCCGCCGAACATCATGGTGCCGAGGCAGATCGGCGAGACCTTCAGGCCGCTACGGCCAAGCTGGCGATATTGCATCGGACTTTCCTTTCCTGCGGTCATTCCGGGGCGATGCGCAAGCATCGAGCCCGGAATCTCGAGATTCCGGGTCTGGTCCTTCGGACCATCCCGGAATGACAAAGGATCAACTCTCGTTCTTCAAAATCTTGAACACGCCGTTGGCCATCGCGATACAGCGCTTGTCGACGGTCACCTCGGCCGTGATGAAGATCAGGCTGCGGGTCGAGCGTACCACACGCGGCCGCGTCGTCAGGATCTCGCCGATCTTGCCGGCCTCGACGAAATGGGTGTCGAGCTGCACGGTCGCAAGCGTCGGCTTGCCCGAGACGAAGCGTGCGGCCATGCCGCAGGCGCGATCTGCGAACGTCATGATCACGCCGCCCTGCACGAGGCCGCGGCGATTGTGGTGCTTGTCCTCGGTGATCAGCGCGAGTTCAAGCGCTCCGTCCTTCAACCGTTCCCACAACGGGCCGATCAGCGTCAGGAATCCCGTGGTTTCGGCGATCTTCCAGCCGTCGGATTTGAGTTTGTCCGCGGCCTTGGCCGTCATGAGGTGGGGTCCGTTGCTTGCTGATGATTGATCGCAGGAGGCATGTGGTCGGAGTCATTTCATCAAACGCTGTTGTGTTGTAGTCAAGGTACATGGCCCGCACATTTGACGATGCCACCCGGCGGAATATCGCAGAGCTCTGTGCCGCATTCGCACGCCTGGCGCCGGCGGACGCCGCGCCGACGTTGAAGCGCGCGGCGGTCGCGATCGCGCTGACCGAAGGCGACGACGGCAGCGGCACGGCGTTCCTGTTGACCCGCCGCAGCGCGCGCCTGCGCGCCCACAGCGCGCAATGGGCGCTGCCGGGCGGGCGCTGCGATGCCGGCGAGACGCAGGCCGAGGCCGCGCTGCGCGAATTGCAAGAGGAGCTCGGGCTCGCGCTTGGCCCGAGCGACGTGCTCGGCATGCTCGACGATTATCCGACGCGATCCGGCTATCTGATCACGCCGGTCGTGGTCTGGGCCGGCGCGCATGCGGCGATCATCCCGAACCCGGACGAGGTCGCCTCCGTCCATCGCATCGGCCTCGATGCGGTCGAGCTGGAGGACGCGTTCAGCTTCGCCACGATCCCGGAAAGCTCGCGCCGCGTGATCCGCTTCCGCCTCGGTGGCCAGCAGATCCATGCGCCGACCGCCGCGCTGATCTATCAATTTCGCGAGGTGCTGGCCGGTCGCAGCACCCGCGTCGCTGAACTGGAGCAGCCGGTATTCGCATGGAAGTAGGCCGCAACGATGCCGCTATTTGTGATGCCGCTTGCGGGCGTTCATCTTTATTGATTTCCCCCGCGCACCAGGCGAATGCGCCGCGGCCTCGGGTTCCTGAGGCGCCCGCGACACATTCTCGTAACAGGTGAAGCGTGAACGCGTATCCGGAAACGATCCGCAGTCCGGACGCTCGGCGCGCGCCGGTGGGGCGAGCGTCAACGCGCAGGCGGCGACGAGCCAGAGTGCCATTCTCATCGCAATCTCCAGGGCTTTCTCCAAGGCTTTCCTCGGAGAACACCGCATTGTGGCGAATATTCTGCATCGATCGCGGCATCCGGCCGCTGCGATCCGGACAATTCCGGGCTGACTTCGCGGCCGTGCTTGCTACAACGAGGCCATGCGCCCGCAATTGATTCGCCTGTGCCATGGATTTGTCGCGCTCGCGCTCGCCGCCGGCGCGCCGTCCGTATTTGCCGGCGAGGCCGGTCCGCTGCCGCCTTCCGTCGCCAATGCGATGGCGCAGGCATCGCCGCAGGCGATCATGGAATATCGCCGCAAGCTGCAGGAATATCAGGAGGCGCGCGCCGCCTTCGAGCAGGACGCGAGCGCCTATTGGAACGCGATCGCCGAGAAGAGGCGCGGCCGCAATGCCAAGCGGCGCGACCGCGTTCAGATCTCGCTGGACGATTACGTCCTGCAGCAGCCGCCGGTCTATGAGGGTCCGAAGCGGCCGGTCAATCCGGCTCCGGAAGAGGAGGAAGGCAAGCCGCCGCGTCCGCCCAAGACGCTTCCGGTGGCCTCCGATCTGGTCAGGGCGGCGGCCGAGCAATTCCAGTTCACGCCGCAGCGGCCGGCCAGCGAGGTCGAGTTCAAGCGCGCCTATGCGCGCTACGCGCGCGCCGCGGGGCTGACGCCGGAACAGGCGGTGCGGGTCTATTCGTTCGAGACCGGCGGCACCGGCACTTACGACGTACAGGCGGGCATCGAGCACGGCGGCAAGCGCGCCATCTCCACCGCGATGGGCTACAACCAGCTGCTCACCACCAACACCGTCGAGCTATTGGCCGAGCAGGGCCATGAATTCGTGCGGGATCTGACCGAGCGGGTTGCGAGGACGCAGGGGCCCGCGCGCAAGGCGATGGAGCACAAGCTCGCGGTGCTGAAGAAGATGGTCGCGTTCACCCGCACCGTGCCCGACGACTGGTCGGCGCATGCGCGCCTCGCCGATACGCCGCAGGGCTGGGCGTGCCATGCCATGGTGCTCGACATCGATGTCGGCCCGATGCTGCAGACCCACAAGCTGCTGACCTCGGTGATCTTCGCCCGCAACAAGGGCTACAGCCGGCCGCTGACGGCGGCCGAGCTCGAGATGATGAACCTGACCGGCGACGGCACCGGGCTCGACATGGTGACCATGCCGCAGGCGATGCGCGAGCAGGTGCCGACCGCGAATTTCTTCCAGCGCTCCGGCTACGAGCGCAACCCGGTCGCCATCCGCCACAACACGGTGGTCAGGCTGCTTGCCGTCACCAATGAGCGGATGGATTTCAACAGCAACAAGCCGGGCGCGAAGGAATTGGCCGCGACGTTCTGACGCCTGCCGAAAACCGCTAGGGCATTTTCGGTTCTGATTGAATCAGAACCGAAGCCCTAGACTCTTCTTGACGCGTTTTCTTTACGCGAACCGGCGTCCACTTCGCTCGAAAACGCTCTAATTCGAGCCGAACTTGAACTTGCCGTCGCCCTCGAGATAGGGCCCGGAGCGCATGTAGAGCTGGCCGTTCTGGCCGATGAAGAACAGCGTCCCCTTCGGCACCTTCTTGGCGCCCTTCAGCAGCGTGCCGGCGTTGTTGGTGCCCATCTTGTAGGACCAGGTCTTGCCGTCCTTGTCATAGGCGTAGCCCATGTCGGGCTTCAGCTCCCAGGGCGCAGCCTCCTGCGCGAATGCGCAGGTCGTCAGCGCGGCAAACGCCGCAGTCGCGATGAAAGTCTTGGTCAAAAAATGCGTCATGATCCACCTCCGGCCGAGAAAACGGCGTCGTCCCCACGTTTTTGAACAAATCACGAACGATGTTCACGCGTCAATACGACAATCGGCGCGACCGCTCGCGGATCGCCGACTTTGTGATTTCCCGCATCAAGCTTGGCGACTATTTTCGCGTTACCGTTTACAAACGCTTTGATTGCCGGAAACACTACCTTGGGATGATCAGGATGAACCACGTCATGAAGATCGGAATCGGTGTCGCTCTGTCGTTCATGACGCTGGCGTCAGTCGCGCAGGCGGACGAGTTCAAGCTCTCCAACAATCAGCGGATCTCCTGCAGCCGCGGCCTGTCCGCCGGCAAGCTCAACACCGCGACCTGCAAGTCCTACGCCTATCTGTTCAACGCCAAGACCTCGGAATACTTCCGCTGCCAGGTCTCGCTGGCGCTGACGCGGGACAACAAGGAGGTCATCAACGTGCAGGCCGACGGCGGCTGTACCAAGAAGCCGCGCATCTTCGAGACCGACGGCAATTACACCTTCGACGCCACCGAGACCGAGCCGCCGAACACCAACTCGTTCTTCGGTCCCGGCGGCTATGCGATCTGGGCGAACGACGTCAACACCCAGAAGATCCGCGGCTGCATCACCATCTCGTCCGGCCTCGGCTCCGACATCTCGAAATGCCTCGACATGACGTTCCAGTGACGGCGGCGCGGGCCGCGTGATGCGCAAGCTGCGCCCGGCCCCGCTGTGCCGCTCCTGGCTGTTTCTCGAAGGCGCCAATGAGGACGTGCTGCAGCACGCGGCCGCCAGCGGCGCCGACGTGCTGATCCACGAGCTCGAGGATTTTACCCCGCCGCCGCTGCGCCCGAAGGCGCGGGCCTTGGCGGTCGAGCTCTACGCGGCCTGGCGCGACCAGGGCGTGATGGTCGCAGTCCGCGTCAATCCGCTGGACCAGGACGGCATGGACGATCTTGCCGCCGTGATGCGCGGACGTCCGGATATCGTTGCGCTGCCGAAGGTCGCCGAGCCGCACCATGTCGTCAGGCTTGACGAGGCGGTGACGCGGTTCGAGCGCGACTACGGTATCGCCGAGGGATCGACGTCGCTGCTGCCGAATATCGAGTTCGCGCGCGGTCTGGTGCAGACCGGTGCGATCGCCACGGCGAGCCGGCGCGTCATCGGTTGCCTGATGGCCTCCGAAGACCTCGCCGCCGATCTTGGTGCCGAGCGCGGCAGCGACGGCCTGGAGCTGGCTTACGCGCGGCAGCGCTTCATCGTCGAATGTCGTGCCGCTGATGTCGTCGCGGTCGATTGTCCCTACACCTGGAGCGACGCTGAAGGCGTCGAACGCGACACGATCTGGGCGCGGCGGCTGGGTTACGCCGCAAAGAGCCTGGTCGATCCCGCGCATGCCTCGATCGTCAACGGCGTCCTGACGCCGGGCGAGGAGGAGTTGCGCCAGGCGCGCAGGATCGTCGCGGCGTTCGAAGCGGCGCGGACAAAGGGCTTTGGGCGCGTCGAACTTGACGGCTCGCTGCTCGAGGTGCCGACCTATTCCAATGCAAAACGCCTGATCGCGCGCGGCGAAGCGCTGCGCGCAGTCGATCGTGACGTTCGAGCTTGACGACGCCGCGCCTCAGGAGGCCGGCTCTTTCTCCGAGAAGTGCATGCGTGAGCGGGCGAACTTCTTGACGCCCATCGGCTTGCCGAACAGGTAGCCCTGGACCTGATCGAAATCCATCTCGTGCGCGGCGAGAAAGTCCGCACGCGTCTCGACCCCCTGGGCCACGACCTGCGCGTCGTTTTCGTGGGCCAGCTCCACGACACGCCGGCACACCGTCTGCTTCAGGCGCTGATCCGCGCAGCCGGTGACGAATTGATGGTCGACCTTGAGCTGGACGAACGGAAAGTTCGGCAGTCCCAGCAAAGACGGCCAGTTCGCGCCGACATTGTCGATCGAGATGCCGATATTGTGCAGTCGAACGCGCCGGGCGACATCGATCGCCAGATCCAGATTATCGACCACGTCGGTGCTGTCGATCTCGATCAAGAGGCCCGCGAAGGCCGCATGATCCGGCATCCGGTAACAGAGCTCGCGCACGGCACGATCGTCGGCGAGGAATGAGATCGGCAGGTTGATCGAAAGATTGACCGGCCCGGTCTGCTCGAGGAGATAGCGCCAGTCCTCGATTGCGCGCTCGATCACGAACTCGGACAGCGCATGAAAATGCGGATCGCTTTCGTCCGGGATGAAGTAGGCCGGCGGCACGACGCCCCAGGCCGGATGGCGCATCCGGATCAGCGCCTCGGCGCCGCTCGGCACCAGCGTCCGGAGATGAATTTTCTGCTGATACCACAGCTCGAGCCAGCCGGCCTTCAGCGCTTCGGGCACGTCCACCGCCGGGCTCGGCGCGGGTTCAAGCGGCATCAACGACGCAAGACTGTCGCGAAGGGTCCCGGCGCTGAACGGCGTCGACAGCGCCGGCAGCATGGCGATGCCGTACTCGTCGCCGATTTGCCGGACCGCCTTGACGATGATCGAGTCCGGCTGCCCGATGACGAGGACCTTGCCGCCATAGTCCTTTCTCACCAAAGTCTCGAGAATTTTACTGACTTCGATGCCGTCCACGGACACGCCGAGCACCAGGAGATCGGGCCGTTCCGCGTCCAGAACGGTGTCGAGTTCCAACGCCTGGCTGCATTCACTGGTGATGAAGCCGAGGTCTTCCAGCGCCTCGGCGAGGAAGGTCCGAAGGTGTTTTTTGCTGTCCGCAATGCATGCGCGTGGGGTCAGCTTGCGATGTCCGAACCAGCCGGCTCGCGTGCGTTCGATGTGACTGATGTGATTCATGCCCCGCCTTGTCCGTAGTTACCCCGGCTTGACTCGTACATCCTAGAGCGGCGGCAATCATGGAAATTTCTGGATCATACATTGATTGCCCCGCTAACCTTAAAGGATTCAATTCGATTCAAATGGCGCTGGAATCGCGGCGTCTCACCGCTGTTACACGTGCAACAAATGCGTCATCTGACATTCATGAGCGCGATCGCGTCCGACTTTGCACATCGGCAGAAACACTGTGCGCGTGTGTCATCGAGAGACGGCGTTAATGACTGTGTTGTCGCGTCGACGCAGACGCGGAACTGCGTCATTGTCGGACATCAGATCGCATCATGCAGAGTGCTGCGCGGAGCGCCGACGGCGAATCAGATCACCCGTTTTGTGATGCCAATGCAGATGTGCGTGACGTCGTCGCTGCTGTTCGCAACGTCTCCCGCATCAACGCGCAGTGGCCGATCAGCGCGGCACAAGCGATAGCTGCAAGGAACAGGAATGCAGCGCTGCAACCTGCATGGACGACAATGAATCCGGCGACAGCGGTGCTCAAGCCGACATCTGGGGCCGCAAGCCGATCTTCGCTGCTTCGTTGCGGCCGGTCCGCGCCGAGAACGCTTTGGGTCCGACAATGCCGAGTGTCACCGCGGCGATCGCCGGCGCGAATACCGAGCCGTTAGCGGCCGCCAGCGCCCGGGTCGCGGCAACCAGCTCGAAGCGGTCGCCCGGTCGCGCGGCGAGTTCCCGCGGCAGGTAAAGTGGTGTTGCTATCGGGGATTTCCGCCGCGCATGCGTCATTTGGATGGGTTGACCCGGCGGGGGTGTCCGGCCAATTTCCGGCCGGCTTAAGGGGAGAATAATACTCATGAATTCCAAGTTGATGGCTGCTGCGATCGTGGCAGCCAGCGTTTTGTCCGCGCCTGTCGCACAGGCCGAGCAGTTCATTAACGTGCTCACCGGCGGCACCTCCGGCGTCTACTATCCGCTCGGCGTCGCGATGGGGAAGATCTACGGCGACAAGATCCCCGGCGTGAAAACCCAGGTGCAGGCGACCAAGGCCTCGGTCGAGAACCTGGTGCTGCTGCAGCAGGGCCGCGGCGAGATCGCCTTCACGCTCGGCGATTCGCTCAAAGCCGCCTGGGAAGGCGACGCCGAAGCCGGCTTCAAGAACAAGCTCGACAAGCTGCGCACCATCGGCGCGATCTATCCGAACTACATCCAGATCGTCGCGACCGCCGAGAGCGGCATCAAGACACTCGCCGATCTCAAGGGCAAGAGCCTGTCGGTCGGTGCGCCGAAGTCCGGCACCGAGCTCAACTCGCGCGCGATCCTCGCGGCCGCCGGCATGAGCTACAAGGATCTCGGCAAGGTCGAGTACCTGCCGTTCGCCGAATCGGTGGATCTGATGAAGAACCGCCAGCTCAACGCCACGCTGCAGTCCGCCGGCCTCGGCGTCGCCTCGCTGAAGGACCTCTCGACCTCGAGCGAGATCACCGTGGTCGCCGTGCCGAAGGAGACCGTCGACAAGATCGGCCCGCCCTTCGTCTCCGTGATCATCCCGGCCAACACCTATACGGGCCAGGACAAGGACGTGCCGACCGCCGCGGTCGTGAACTACCTCGTGACCTCGAGCGCGGTGTCGGACGATCTCGCCTATCAGATGACCAAGCTGGTCTACGAATCGCTGCCGGAACTCGCCAACGCCCACGCCGCGGGCAAGGAGATCAAGCTCGAGGCCGCCGCGACCGGCAGCCCGGTGCCGCTGCATCCCGGCGCGATCCGGTATTACAAGGAGAAGGGCCTGATCAAGTAGGGCCGGTTACGCTTCGAGGGTGTCATGGCCGGGCTTGACCCGGCCATCCATCTTTCTAAAGAGCTCATTTTTCGATGGATGCGCGGGTCAAGCCCGCGCATGACGTGCGGGGGACGCGGCCCAAGCGCCACGCAGGTACTATGGACGTCGCGGACACGGCGGGGGACTGATCATATGCAGCAGCAGGTTGAGGGCGAGCAGCCCGTCAAGGTTGAATTCGACAATTTCGAGCACGGCTTTCCGGAGGGCTTCGGCCCGGGTGCCTGGGGGCATCTGGCCTATGCCATCGGTCTCGCCTTTGCGGTGTTCCAGCTCTATGTCGCGGCTTTCAACTACCTGCCGAGCCAGGTGGTGCGCGGCGTCCATGTCGGCTTCCTGATCCTCCTGACCTTCGGCCTGATCGGCAATTTCACCGCCAAGACCGATTTCGGCCGCGCGGTGAGTTGGATCGTCGGCGCCGCCGGGTTCCTCTGCGGGCTCTACCAGTGGATCTTCTATGCCGACCTGATCGCCCGCGACGGCGATCCGACCAACATGGACCTCGCCGTCGGCACGCTGCTCGCGGTCCTGATCTTCGAGGGCACGCGGCGGCTGATGGGGGCGGCGCTGCCGCTGATGTGCGGCGCCTGTCTGCTCTACTGGTTCTTCGGCCAATATCTGCCGTCGCCGTTCAATCACCGCGGCTATGACTTCGACCAGATCGTCACCCATCTCTCGTTCGGCACCGAAGGCTTCTACGGCGTGCCGATCTACGTCTCGGCGACCTACATCTTCCTGTTCATCCTGTTCGGCTCGTTCCTGGAACGCGCCGGCATGATCCAGCTGTTCACCGACGTCTCGCTCGGCCTGTTCGGTCGCACCCGCGGCGGCCCCGCCAAGGTCGCGGTGTTCGCTTCGGGCATGATGGGCACGATCTCGGGTTCGGGCGTCGCCAACGTCGTCACCGTCGGCCAGTTCACGATCCCCTTGATGATCAAGTTCGGCTACCGCCGCGCCTTCGCGGCCGGCGTCGAGGCCACCGCTTCGATGGGCGGCCAGATCATGCCCCCCGTCATGGGAGCGGTCGCCTTCATCATGGCCGAGACGCTCGGCGTGCCCTATTCGGAGATCGTCAAGGCCGCGGTGATCCCGGCGGTCCTCTACTTCGCCTCGGCGTTCTGGATGGTGCATCTGGAGGCCGGCAAGCATGGCCTCGTCGGCATGAAGCGCTCGGAGATCCCGAGCGCCTGGAAAGCGCTGGTGGCGCGCTGGTACCTGGTGTTGCCGCTCGCGGCGCTGGTCTACATGCTGTTCGAGGGCTTCACGCCGCTCTATGCCGGCAGCATGGGACTTGCGCTCACGGTCGCGCTGATCCTCGGCGCCAGCATCACGCTCGGCTTCTCCAACACCGTCGTACGCTACATCTTCTGGACCGGCCTCGCGCTGGTGGTCGCCGCGGTGTCGCGCCACGGCATCGAGATCGTTCCGGTCGCGAGCGTCGTCGCCGGTTTGATCGTGATCGCGGCGATCACCCGCGGCGGCCGCGCCACGCTGAAAGCCTGCCGCGACTCGCTCGCCGACAGCGCCAAGTCGGCGCTGACGGTCGGCATGGCCTGCGCCATCGTCGGCACCATCATCGGCATGATGACGCAGACCGGCGTCGGCACCATCTTCGGCAGCTGGATCATCGGGCTCGGCGCCAAGAGCCTGTTCCTGGCACTGATCATGACCATGCTGCTGTCGATCCTGCTCGGCACCGGCATCCCGACGATCCCGACCTACATCATCACCGCGGCGCTGGCTGCACCGGCGCTCGCCAAGCTCGGCGTGCCGCTGATCGCAAGCCACATGTTTGCGTTCTATTACGGCATCATGGCCGACCTCTCGCCGCCGGTCGCGCTCGCGGCCCTGGCGGCGGCGCCGATCGCCAAGGAGAACCCGGACAAGATCGGCTGGGAGGCGATGCGGATCGCGCTTGCCGGCTACGTCATTCCGTTCATCTTCGTCTATTCGCCGGCGCTGATGCTGCAGACCGGGGATCCGATGCAGGCGCAACTCGGCTTCTACGGCGCGGTGGCGCTGGCGACCTTCAAGGCGCTGGTGGCGATCGGATTGTTCGGCATCGTCGCGATCGGCTTCCTGTTCACGCGGCTGACTTTCATCGAGATCCTGGTCGCGTTCGGCGCCGCGCTCTGCCTGCTCGGCGATTTCCCGTTCTCGGATACAGCGGGCTTCACGCTCGCTGCTGCTGTCGTGCTATGGCAATGGCGGCAGCGTCCGCGCAATGCGGTGGCGGCGGCTTGAGCCTCTGCCTCGCTTCCGCGGGAGTCGTGAAGGCGCTGTCGATTGCGGCGTTCACGCTCGCCTGGACGCATTCGATCGAGAAGAGCGCGTGGCAGGAGGACTGGCTGGTCACGCCGGCCGGGCTGACGCTGCAACAGGCGCGCGTCAAGGGCACCGGCGCCGGCATGGAGCCGCCGCCGGAGGCGCGCCTTGTCGATGGCTGGTTTCAATGGTCGCCCCCGCCGATGCCAAGGGCGGAGGTCGTGCTCGGCAATTCCGGCGCCGCGGGTGAATGGCACCTGTGCCAGGAGGGACGCTGCCAGACCTTATCGGAGATTATCGGGCATCCGATCGGTGCTAATGTCACGACGATGAGTGTTTGCGAGAATCCGTAGTAAGTATCCGTAGCCCGCATGAGCGGAGCGATATGCGGGGGATAGCGCTCCCGGATATCGCTTCGCTCATCCGGGCTACAGTCACGACAAGAACAACAAGGGAGAACAGGCGATGGATCGGCTCAAGGGCAAGGTTGCGATGGTGGTCGGCGCGGGTTCGATCGGGCCCGGCTGGGGCAATGGCAAGGCGACCGCCGTCACCTTTGCGCGCGAGGGCGCCAGCGTCTTCTGCGTCGATCGCAACGGCGCCGCGGCGGAGGAGACCGTCGGCATCATCACCGGCGAGGGCGGCAAGGCTGCCGCATTCACCGCCGATGTCTCGCGCGCCGGCGAGGTCGAGGCGATGGTCGCGGCCTGCCTGAAGGCCTACGGCCGCATCGACGTGCTCGACAACAATGTCGGCATCGCCGAGGTCGGCAGCGTGGTGGAAGTTGCGGAAGCCGAGTGGGACCGCGTCTTCGCGGTCAACCTCAAGAGCGCCTATCTGTCGATGAAGCACGTCATTCCCGTCATGATCAAGCAGGGCGGCGGCTCGATCATCAACATCTCCTCGATCGCCTCGATCCGCCATGTCGGCATTTCCTATGTCAGCTACAACGCGAGCAAGGCCGCGATGAACCAGATGACGCGCTCGACCGCGGTCGAGTTCGCCTCGAAGCATGTGCGCGTCAACGCGATCCTGCCCGGACTGATGAAGACACCGATGGTCGCGCATTCGGCCGGGCTGGCGCAGAGCTACGCCAAGGGCGATGTCGAGGCGATGTGGCGCGCCCGCGACGCGCAGGTGCCGATGGGGCATATGGGCGACGCCTGGGACGTCGCCAATGCCGCGCTGTTCCTGGCGTCGGACGAATCGAAGTATGTCACCGGCATCGAGCTCGTGGTCGACGGCGGCATCACCTCCAAGTCGGGGGCGTGAAGTCGGGCGCCTGAGCAGCGAACTTCGCTTTACCTCGCCCCGCGTGCGGGGAGAGGTCGGAATGCATCGCTAGATGCATTCCGGGTGAGGGGATTCTCCGCAGATGCAGCTATCGCCGGTTACGCGGAGACAGCCCCTCACCCCAACCCTCTCCCCGTAAAGAACGGGGAGAGGGAGCGCAGTGTCGCGGCGGCTATTCATCCTAACCTCATGGCGCTTTAGGCCTCCACGCTGAGCTCGGCGCGGTCGAGCTCTTCCTCGACCAGATGGAATGCGTCGTCGCCGATCGCCTCGATGCGGCGCAGATTGAGCAATGCCTGACGCGCCGCGGCGATGGCGCGGCGGCGCAGCGGATCCGACGGCAGCTCGCGCGAGGTCAGGCCGCCGTCGGGATCATTCTCGGCGCGCAGCAGCACGGCGCGATATTCGAGCCGCAGGATCTCGGCCTCCTCCGACGGGTCGGCGTCGATCTCGTCGAGCGCGGCGCGAAACACCACGCCGCGGGCATGGGCCGCCTCGCGTCCGACCGGATCGTCGTCAGCGAAATTCAACGCCAGGATCAATGGCCGCAGCGTCAACCCCTGGATCACGAGCGAACCGAGCACCACGGCAAACGCCGTCAGCAGGATCAGATCGCGATACGGAAACCATTCAGGCAGCGCAAACGCCGCCGCCAGCGTGACGATGCCGCGCATGCCGCACCAGGACACGATGAAGCCGCGCTTCAAGGTCGGCACGGCGTCCACCACGTGGGCGGGCAGCAGGTTGCGCGTCTTCAGTGTGCGCAGCAGCGCGCCGTAGGGCATTACCCAGAGGATGCGGGCGAGGATCACGACGGCGAGGATCGCGGCGGCAAAGCTGCAATACTTCCACCGCACCTCGTCGTCGAGCCCGGACCAGATCGGGCGCAACTGCAGGCCGATCAGCATGAAGGCGAGCACGTTGAGCACGAACACGACGGTTTCCCACACCGCGTACGACGACACGCGCAGCCGCGCCGATGTGCGGGCCGGCGCGGTGCGCGAGATGGTGATCGCATAGGCGATGATGGTGAGGATGCCGGACAGCCCGAGATGCTCGGCAATGATCCACACCATGAAAGTGCCGCCGAACTGCGTGATGATCGCGCTCGGCGCCTCGGTGATGCGACGCGTGATCATCATCCAGACTTGCGCGAACAGGAAGCCTGCGGCGAGGCTGCCGACCAGCGCGATCGTGATGGACGGCACGAACTCGCGGATCTTCATGTGCTCGGCGGCGACGAGGCCGACCGCGACGCGATAGATGAGCAGCGCGCTGGCATCGTTGAGCAGGCTTTCTCCTTCGAGGATCTTCTGGATCCGGTAGGGCAGGTTGACCTGGCGCAGGATCGCGGTGGCTGCGGCCGCGTCCGGCGGTGCCACGATGGCGCCGAGTGCGATCGCAACCGCCCATGGCATGTCCGGGCGCAGCCAATGCGCGACCACCGCGACCGCCGCTGTGGTGACGCCGACCGCGACCACCACCAGCGTCGAGACCGGCAGCCAGTTGTTGCGGAGATCGCGCAGCGAAGTGTCGAACGCGGCGTCGAGCAGCACCGGCGCGACGAACAGCGCCAGCGCCAGTTTCGGTTCCAGCGCCCAGGTCGGGGCCCACGGCAGCAGCGTCAGCAGCACGCCGCCGAGCGCCAGGAAGGTCGGGTAGGGCACCTTGATCCGCCGCGCCAGCGCCGATAGCGCCACCGCCGCGAGCAACAGCCCGATGATCCATTCGAATGTGAGCAAGCCGAACCCCCGATGCAGCCGATCGTCGCAATTGACGTATAATCCAGCGTGTGGTTTTGCGGCAAATGGCGCGCCGCCGGGCATCGGAGGCCGGCGGTTCGGGCGCGGAAGAGGGACGATTTGTCGGCGATCAGGATGCGACGCGAACCTGCAAATCTGGCCGCGATGCTGGTCTGTGTCGGCCTGTCGGGCGCGCTGATGACGGGCGTTGCGCGCGCCACCGGCAGCGAACCGGGCGAGGATGTGCAGGCCAACGCCGGCCCCTGCATCGCGGCGGCAGCGGCCGCCGATGACGACAAGATCATCGATGTCTGCGGCGCGCTGATCGACAATGAGAAGGCGACGAGGCCCGATCGCGTCAAGGCGCTGATGGCGCGGGCGGGCGCCTATGACCGCAAGCAGATGATCGATCGCGCGATCGCAGACTATGACACCGCGCTCAAGCTCGATCCATCGCTTGCCGATGCGCATAATGCGCGCGGCGAGCTGTGGCGCCGCAAGGGCGACCGGCCGAAGGCGATCCTGGATTTTGGTGCTGCCGTCAAGCTCGACCCCAATCACGCCGCCGCCAGGGCCAACTACAAATCGCTGTCGCTGGAGCTGGAGCGGATCGGCGCCATGATGGCGGTCGCCGGCAAGCCGAGCTTCGATTGCCGCAAGGCGCGCCGGCCGGTGGAGAAGGCAATCTGCGCCAATCCCACGCTTGCCGATCTCGATCGCGAGATCGTCGCATCCACCTTCCGCACGGTGCGCGAGACGCAGAATCCGCGCCAGGCGCGCGAGCTGCAGCGCGCGCAGGATCAGTTCATCGCCCGCCGCAATGCCGACTTCGGCAAGCCGGGCTACGATCTGGAAAAGGCGATGCGCGAGCGGCTGCAGCGGATCAACGGCGTCGACGGCTACTAGTGCTCCGTTCCGATCGAAGCGGAATGAGCTCTAGATTCTTGTTTTGACGCGTTTTCTTCACGCGAACCGGGACCCACTTCGCTCGAAAACGCTTTGCTCCGACCCGGCCGAAGGTCGCGGTCATTTCGGCTTGAAACGGCGCCACTTCCCGTGACAATGGTCGGCAAATGACGCGCGACCGCGCGAGGGAGAAACGCGATGAATATCCAGCAGAGCCGGTATCATGAGGTGTATGCCCGCTCGCTCCGGGACCCCGAGGGCTTTTGGGCGGAAGCGGCGCGCGAGATCGACTGGATCGAGCCGGCCAAGAAGATCTTCGATCCCTCCATGGGCGCCTACGGGCGCTGGTTCGCCGGCGCCGTGGTCAACACCTGCTACAACGCGCTGGATCGCCATGTCGCCGGCGGCCGCGCCAGCCAGGTCGCGCTGATCCACGATTCGCCGCTCACCAACACGATCACCAAGTTCACCTATTCCGAATTGTTGGAGGAGGTGCGGACGCTGGCTGCGGTGATGCAGGATTTCGGCGTGGCGAAGGGCGATCGCGTCATCCTCTATATGCCGATGGTGCCGGAGGCCGTCGTCGCGATGCTCGCCTGCGCGCGGATCGGCGCGGTGCACAGCGTGGTGTTCGGCGGCTTCGCGGCCAAGGAGCTTGCGACCCGCATCGACGACGCCAAGCCGAAGCTGATCTTCTCGGCGAGCTGCGGCATCGAGCCCGGGCGCATCGTGCAATACAAGCCGCTGCTCGACGAGGCGATCCGCCTCGCCGGCAGCAAGCCCGAGACCTGCATCATCCTGCAGCGGCCGCAGCAGGCTTGCGAGCTCACCGCGGGCCGCGATCATGATTGGGCGACGCTTCGCCAGGCCGCGTTCGATGCCGGCAAGGCCGCGCCGTGCGTGCCGGTAGCCGCCACCGATCCGCTCTACATCCTCTACACGTCAGGCACGACCGGAATCCCGAAAGGCGTGGTGCGCGACAATGGCGGGCATCTCGTTGCGCTGAAATGGTCGATGCACAATCTCTACGGCGTGAAGCCCGGCGAGATCTGGTGGTGCGGCTCCGATATCGGCTGGGTGGTCGGCCATTCCTACATCGTCTATGGCCCGCTGATCCACGGCGCGACCACCATCATGTACGAGGGCAAGCCGGTCGGCACGCCGGATGCCGGCGCGTTCTGGCGCGTGATAAGCGAGCACAAGGCGGTCGCCTTCTTCACTGCGCCGACCGCGTTCCGCGCGATCAAGAAGGAAGACCCCGAAGGCAAGTTCATCCGGAATTACGATCTCTCGAGCTTCCGCACCCTGTTCCTCGCCGGCGAGCGCGCCGATCCGCCGACCGTGGAGTGGGCCGAGCAGCAGCTGAAGGTGCCGGTCATCGACCACTGGTGGCAGACCGAGACCGGCTGGTGCATCGCCGGCAATCCGGTCGGGCTCGGCCAGCTGCCGGTCAAGCACGGCTCGCCCACGGTGCCGATGCCGGGCTATCAGGTCGACATCGTCGACGAGGCGGCAAAGCCGGTCGGGGCCGGCACGATGGGCTCGATCGTCATCAAGCTGCCGATGCCCCCGGGCTGCCTGCCGACGCTATGGCAGCAGGACGATCGCTTCAGGGACGCGTATCTCTCGGAATTCCCCGGCTACTACAAGACCTCGGATGCCGGCTACAAGGATGAGGACGGCTATGTCTGGGTGATGGGCCGCACCGACGACATCATCAATGTCGCCGGCCACCGGCTCTCCACCGGCGGCATGGAGGAGATTCTTGCCTCGCATCCCGACGTCGCCGAATGCGCCGTGCTCGGCGTCAAGGACGCGATCAAGGGCGAGGTGCCCTGCGGCTTCCTGGTGCTGAAGGCCGGCGTGACCAAGCAGCCCGCCGAGGTCGAGAAGGACGTCGTGGCGCTGGTGCGCGACAAGCTCGGGCCGGTCGCCGCGTTCAAGCTCGCGATCACGGTGGCGCGGCTGCCGAAGACCCGCTCCGGCAAGATCCTGCGCGGCACCATCAAAAAGATCGCCGACGGCGAGCCCTGGACCATGCCGGCGACGATCGAGGACCCGAAGGTGCTCGACGAGATCGGCGAGGCGCTGAAGGGGAAGGCGTAGCTCTTGTTGCCTCGCCCCGCTTGCGGGGAGAGGCCGGATCGCATGGCAATGCGATCCGGGTGAGGGGGAGGCTCCGCACGCTCGCTGCATTCATTCTGCGGAGGCGGCCCCTCACCCCAACCCTCTAAGAGCGAGCAGCGCTCGTCTCGACCCCGCAAGAGCGGGGCGAGGGAGTGCTGGCACCTCCCGCGCCTGAGGTCGGCACCTGTGGAACAAGACTTCCGCATTCGGAAGCAAAACGGCCTTGATTTTGATGGATTGCCGGGTCATCCCGGCCTCCCTGTCATATGCCACGAGATACGGACCCACGGATGCGATCCATTTCCGCACGCGCGCCACTCGCCTTGCTGCTCGCCCTGCCGCTGCTTGCGGGCTGTCTCGAGCGCGGCCGATCGCCGATCGCGGAGAGCATGGGCGACGACGACCAGTACTGCCAGGCCGGCGGCAAGGTGGCGGTCGGCTCGCCTGATTACGTCGCCTGCCGCAAGAACCGCGACGTGCAGCGCCAGAACGCCGAAGCCCGCACCGATCGGCGGCAGCGCGATCTCGGCGAATACATGATGAACAATCCCGACCGGCATTGAGCCGCGCCGACGGCCGCGGTCACGCCCATCGCATGCGCATCCAAGCAAAAACGCGGCAGGTTGCCCTGCCGCGTTTCGTATTCTGCGCTTCGAGTTGCGCGATCCGCGCTTACTCTTCCTCGTCGGCGGGCTTCTTGCCGCCGATCGTCTTCAGCTTGGCGAACACGGCATCGACGTTGAGATCGTCGTGGCGCTCGATCGGCTGGTCGTCCAGCTCGTCCTTGCGCGTGGTCTCGGAGGCCGGCAGCAGCGTGGCGCCGCCGTAGACCGTGGTGGTCGGCTTCTCCTTGGCGGCGCGCTGCACCTCGAAATCGAGCTCGATCTGCGAGCACAGGCCGAGCGTCACCGGGTCCATCGGGGTCAGGGTCGAGGCGTTCCAGTGGGTGCGGTCGCGCACGCTGGCGATCGTGGTCTTGGTGGTGCCGACCAGACGCATGATCTGGGCGTCCTTCAGCTCGGGATGGTTGCGCACCAGCCAGAGGATCGCGCTCGGACGCTCATGGCGGCGCGACACCGGGGTGTAGCGCGGGCCCTTCTTCTTGGCGGCGGAGGGCAGCACCACCTTGCTCTCCTGGAGCCTGAGGCGGTAGTTCTGGTCGCGCTCGCCGCGCTCGATCTCCTCGCGGGTCAGCTGGCCGTTGGAAATCGGGTCCATGCCCTTGATGCCTTGGGCGGCGTCGCCGTCGGCGATGGCGCGGACCTCGAGGGGGTGCATTTTGGTAAAATCGGCCACCTGATCGAAGGTCAGGGCGGTATTGTCGACCAACCACACGGCAGTCGCCTTCGGCATCAGCGGTGCGTTGCTCATGGCAAATCTCCTTTGTGCTTCGCCCACCTCTGTCGAGGCGAAGCTGGTAGTCATCGGCGATGACGGGAATTATAGGGCCTATATAAGCCCTCCGGGGGGAATGGCGCAATGGGTCAGCAAAATCGCCTTGACAGCGCCCGAAAGCAGTCCCAAGTCCTTACTCAAATTGGCCGTTCCCCGCCCGCCGGCGAGGGGTGATTCGGTCCCGAGATTGCCCCGAGACAGCCCGATGTCAGCCAAAAAACCCGACCTTAGAATCGTGCTTTGCTCCCCCCGCGGCTTTTGTGCCGGGGTGGTCCGTGCCATCGACACGGTCGAACGTGCCCTCACCATTTATGGTGCGCCGGTCTATGTCCGGCACGAAATCGTCCATAACAAGTATGTGGTCGACAGCCTGAAGACCAAAGGCGCCATTTTCGTCGAGGAATTGGCCGAAATTCCCGACGATACCAACGCGCCGGTGGTGTTTTCGGCCCACGGCGTTCCGAAATCGGTTCCCGCCGAGGCCAAATCCCGCAATTTCTTCTCGCTGGACGCGACCTGCCCGCTGGTGACCAAGGTCCACCGCGAGGCGGCGATCCATTTCAAGCGCGGCCGCGAGATCCTGCTGATCGGCCATTCCCACCACCCCGAGGTGGTCGGCACGCTGGGGCAGCTGCCGGCGGGCGCCGTGACCCTGATCGAGACCGCCGAGGACGCCAAGACCTTCGTTCCGAAGGACCCCAACAACCTCGCCTTCGTGACCCAGACCACGCTGTCGATCGACGACACCGCGGAGATCGTGACGCTGCTCAAGCAGCGCTTCCCGAACGTCAATGGTCCGCACAAGGAAGACATCTGCTACGCGACCACCAACCGTCAGCTCGCGGTCAAGAAGGTGGCGCCGGTGGTCGACGCCCTGATCGTGGTCGGCGCGCCGAACTCGTCGAACTCGCAGCGCCTGCGCGAGGTCGCCGAGCGCGAGGGCTGTCCGATCGCCGTGCTCGCCCAGCGCGCCAGCGACATCGACTGGAGCAGGTTCGAAGGCATCACGAGCCTCGGCATCACCGCGGGCGCCTCTGCGCCGGAAGTGATCGTCGAGGAGATCATGGGCGCCTTCGCCGAGCGCTATGAACTGCACGTGGAGACGGTCTCGGCCGCGGAGGAGAACGAGTTCTTCCCGCTGCCGCGTTCGCTGCGGCCTGACGCTGCCGCGGCGGAATAGACCATATGGCGGTCTACACCGACGTTGCCGCCGAAGACCTCGCGGAATTCCTCAAAAGCTACGACATCGGCGAACTGCTCTCCTACAAGGGCATCGCCGAGGGCGTCGAGAATTCGAACTTCCTGCTGCACACCAGCCAGGGCGCCTACATCCTCACGCTCTATGAGAAGCGCGTGGCGGAGGACGACCTGCCGTATTTCCTGTCGCTGATGGGCCATCTCGCCGAGCGCGGCGTGTCGTGCCCGCAGCCGGCGCGCAACCGCAAGGGCGAGGTCACTAGCCGGCTCGCCGGCCGGCCCGCCGCGATCATCAACTTCCTCGAGGGCGTGTGGCCGCGGCGGCCGAACGTGGCGCATTGCTCCGGCGTCGGCGAGGCGCTGGCCAAAATGCACGTTGCCGGCCGCGATTTTCCGCTGGTCCGCAACAATCCGCTGTCGGTCGCCGGCTGGCGGCCGCTGTTCGATCTCGCCGCCGCGCGGGCCGACAGCGTGCAGCCGGGCTTGCACGATTTCATCGCGCGCGAGCTCGATCATCTCGAAGCCGCCTGGCCGACCGATCTGCCGGTCGGCGTCATCCATGCCGACCTGTTTCCCGACAACGTGTTTTTTCTGGGCGACAGGCTCTCGGGCCTGATCGACTTCCCGTTCGCCTGCAACGACATCCTGGCCTACGACGTCGCGATCTGCCTCAACGCCTGGTGCTTCGAGCCGGATCATTCCTTCAACGTCACCAAGGCGCGCGCATTGCTCAACGCCTACGGCCGCGAGCGCCCGCTGTCGGCGGCGGAAGAGGCCGCGCTGCCGCTGCTCGCGCGCGGTGCCGCGATGCGCTTCCTGCTGACGCGGCTGGTCGATTTCCTCAACGTGCCCGAAGGCGCGCTGGTGCAGCCGAAGGACCCGCTGGAATATGTCCGCAAGCTGCGCTTCCAGCAGAATGTCGCGAGCCTGCGCGATTACGGCATCACGCCGGCCGGGTGCGCGGCGTGAGCGACAAGCCGCATGTGATTGTCTTCACCGATGGTGCCTGCTCCGGAAATCCGGGGCCGGGTGGCTGGGGCGCGATCCTCAGATTCGGCGACGTCGAGAAGGAATTGAAGGGCGGCGAGGCGCACACCACCAACAATCGCATGGAGCTGATGGCGGCGATCTCGGCGCTGGAAGCGCTGAAGAAGCCCTGCGTGGTCGATCTCACCACCGACAGCCAGTATGTCCGCCAGGGCATCACCGGCTGGATCCATGGCTGGAAGCGCAACGGCTGGCGCACCGCCGACAAGAAGCCGGTCAAGAATGTCGAGCTGTGGCAGCGTCTGGACGCCGCGCTGAAGCCGCATGAGGTGCGCTGGCACTGGATCAAGGGCCACGCCGGCCACACCGAGAACGAACGCGCCGACGAGCTGGCGCGTGAGGGCGTGGCGATGGCGAAGTTGAAGAATTAGGGCCGCAGCGAGCCGGGTGCGTAGGATGGGTAGAGCGCAAACCCATCATCTCAATGCACGGCACGAAGGCGATGGGTTTCGCTGCGCTCTACCCATCCTACGATTCCCGACATTTCGGCGATCTTTCCCTCTCCCCTTGTGGGAGAGGGTGGACGCGATGCGCAGCATCGCGGACGGGTGAGGGGTCTGTCTCCGCGGATAGAGACCCCTCATTCGGCGCGGATTGCATCCGCGCCACCTTCTCCCACAAGGGGAGAAGGGAAGAAGCGTCGGCTCAGAGCTGACCGAGCAGCGTGTCGCCGCCGGAGACCTCGACCTTGCCCGGGGCGGGCTCGAGGTTGAGCTTCTTCACCACGCCGTCCTCGACCAGCATCGAGTAGCGCTTGGAGCGGATGCCGAGGCCGTTGCCGGAGGCGTCGAGCTCCATGCCGATCGCCTTGGCGAAGTCGGCATTGCCGTCGGCGAGGAAAACGGCTTCGTCGCGCTGGTCGGTGTCGCGCTTCCAGGCGTTCATCACGAAGGCGTCGTTGACCGAGACGATCGCGATGGTGTCGACGCCCTTGTTCTTCATGGCATAGGCGTTGAGGAAGATGCTCGGCAGATGCATCTTGTGGCAGGTGCCGGTGTAGGCGCCGGGCACGGCGAACAGGGCGACCTTCTTGCCCTTGAAAATGTCGTCGGTGGTTTTGACCTGCGGACCCTCGGCGGTCATCACGCGAAACTTGGCTTCCGGCAGCTTGTCGCCAACATTGATCGTCATCGTTGTTCTCCCTCGGTGAAGCGGAACTGTCTTAAACCCGGCTACAGCACGGCACAATACGGGCTCGCCGAAGAACGGCAATGCCGGACGTCAAAGCGTTTTCGAGCGAAGTGGATACCGGTTCGCGTGAAGAAAACGCGTCAAAACAAGAATCTAGCGCCCCGTTCCGATGCAATCGGAACGGAAAAGGCTCTGGTCACCGTTCCGTCATCAGCCGGAAAACCCGCCGGCGTCGAGAAAGGCCTGCTCCTCGGCCGTGGTCTGCCGGCCCAGCATGCGATTGCGGTGCGGGAAGCGGCCGAACCGGCGGATGATGTCGGCGTGGTCCTCGGCGTATTTCACGTTGTCGGGATGGCAGTCATATCGCCGGAACAGCGTCACGCAGCGCTGCTGGTCGTCGAGGTCCTCCGAATGCTCGAACGGCAGATAGAGGAATTCGCGCAGCACGGGGGCGGTCCGCGCATCGACGCCGCGGTCGATGGCGCGCCTTGCCACTTCACGCGCCAGCGCATCGCTTGAAAAGGTCCTGGCGTCGCCTCGAAACAGGTTTCGCGGAAACTGGTCGAGCACGATGGTCAGCGCCAGCGCGCCCTCATCGCTCGCCTCCCATGACGACAATTCGCCGGCAGCCGCCTTCTGCCAGGTGGCAAGGAAGCGGCTGCGGATCTCGGCATCGAAGGCGTCGTCGTGCTTGTACCAGCGGTCGCGGCCGGCATTCCGCCAGAAGCCAAGCACGTCAGCCGGCGTCGCGAGGCTTGCGTCAGACATCGAACGTCAGTCCACTCAGGCCTTAGGCCGCGGCCTTCTTCTCGTCGCGCAACTCGCGGCGCAGGATCTTGCCGACATTGGTCTTCGGCAGGTCGGTCCTGAACTCGATCTGCTTCGGCACCTTGTAGGCGGTGAGCTGGGTGGCGCTGAACTTGATGATGTCCTCGGCGGTGACGTTCGGGTCCTTCTTGACCACGAAGGCCTTCACCGCTTCGCCGGACTTCGCATCGGGCACCCCGATCACGGCGCATTCGAGCACGCCCGGGTGGCTTGCGATCACTTCCTCGATCTCGTTCGGATAGACGTTGAAGCCGGAGACCAGGATCATGTCCTTCTTGCGATCGACGATCTTGGTGTAGCCCTTCTCGTCCATCACGCCGATGTCGCCGGTGCGGAAATAACCGTCCGCGGTCATCACGCGCGCAGTCTCGTCGGGCCTGTTCCAGTAGCCCGCCATCACCTGCGGGCCCTTGGCGCAGATTTCGCCGGCCTCGCCGATCGGCAATTCATTGTCGTCATCGTCGCGGATCGAGAGCCATGTCGAGGGGACGGGAAGGCCGATCGTCCCGGAGAACTCCTCGATCGTTGCAGGATTGCACGTCAGGGTCGGCGACGTCTCCGACAGGCCATAGCCTTCCGACAACGAGATGCCCGTGACCTTCAACCATTTCTCGGCGACCGGCCTTTGCGTCGCCATGCCGCCGCCGTTGGCGATCTTCAGCTTGGAGAAGTCGAGCTTGTCGAATCCGGGCGTGTTCAGCAGGCCATTGTAGAGGGTGTTGACCGCCGGGAAGAAGCTGACCTGGTACTTCGACAGCTCCTTGACGAAGCCCGCCATGTCGCGCGGATTCGGAATCAGCAGATTGGTGCCGCCGGCCCGCATGCCCAGCAGATAGCAGGCGGTGAGCGCGAAGACGTGATAGAGCGGCAGCGCGCAGACGATGACCATCTGTTCGACGATCGGCGGCTTCGCCAGCGCCGGCTGCAGCCAGGCGTCGTTCTGCAGCACGTTGGCCAGGATGTTGCGGTGGAGCAGGGTCGCGCCCTTGGAGACGCCGGTGGTGCCGCCGGTATATTGCAGGAAGGCGACGTCATCGAGCGTCAGCGTCGGTTTGTTGAGCTTGGCGGCGCGGCCGGCTGACAGCGCCTCGTTGAAGCCGACGGCGCCGGGGATCGACCAGGCCGGCACCATCTTCTTCACCCGGCGCACCACCAGATTGACGATCACGCCCTTGAGGCCGAGCAGGTCGCCCATGCTGCCGACGATCACGTGCTTGACCGCGGTGTTGGGAAGTACCTTCTGCACGGTGGTGGCAAAGTTCTCCAGCACGATGATCGCCTCCGCGCCGGAATCCTTGAGCTGGTGCTCGAGCTCGCGCGGGGTGTAGAGCGGGTTGACGTTGACCACGGCATAGCCGGCGCGCAGCACGGCGGCGGTTGCGATCGGATATTGCAGCACGTTCGGCATCATCAGCGCGACCCGTGCGCCCTTCTGCAGGCCCTTGCTCTGCAGGTAGGCACCGAGCGCCGTCGACATCCCGTCGAGCTCGCGATAGGTGATCGCCTTGTCCATGCAGATGAACGCCTTGCGATCGGCGAATTTCTTGAAGCTTTCTTCCAGCAATTCGACCAGCGACGAATATTGCGTGACGTCGATATCCGCGGGCACGCCGGCCGGATAATGCTTGAGCCAGATGCGCTCCATGATGGTCAATCCCCTCTCTCAAATTTGGCTGATGTCCCGGATTGCTTCCGGGTTTTCCGACCTTTGGCCGCGTTGTTTCAGGCAGTATTGAGCGATGCCGCGGCCAATGGCAAGCCGCTGCGCGTTATCGACGCATTGGAGAAAATGACGGTCGGAAATGACGGGCGGGCGCTGTGCTAGCCGGCCGGCTTGGCGTCGGCTTTCGGCTTGTCGGCAGCCTTGGGTTTGTCGGCCGCAGTCTTCGGCTTGGCGGCCGGCTTTGCCGCCGCCGGCTTGCCGGCAGGCTTTGCGGCGGCGGGCTTGTCCGCCGCGGCCGTCTTCGCAGCTGCGGCATCCGGCTTGGCGTTGGCGTGACGGGCGGGCTTGGCCGCCGGCTTGCTATCCGACTTGGAGGCGCCCTTGGTGTCGGCCTTCGCGTCATCGGCCGCATCGGGCTTCTTGCCTGCGACGCGGCTGTGCTTGCCCTTGGCGCGCTTGACCGGCTGCATCTTCTCGGTGTCGGCCTCGACCGCGGCGATCAACGCAGCACCGGTCTTGGTCGGCCCCGTATAAACCACGACCGGCTCGGAGGCCGCGGCCGGCTGCGCCAGCATGTCGGCCGGCTTGGTCGGCATCGCAGCCTGCAGGCCCGAGGCGAAGAAGCTGACGCCGCCGTCGCCATTGGTGCTGGAGCTTCCGGCGCTGGCGACGGTGTCTTCTGCGTCCTCGTCGCTGGCGGGCCGCTTGTGCTTGGGACCGCACATCTCCTCGCGCAGGTTCGGCGGCGTGGAATCGATCGGCACCAGATTGTCGACGGTGCCGAGCGAGGGCCGCAGCCACGCCATCCCATTGTTGGCAAAGCCGCGGTCCAGGAGCTGCGCGGCGCGGATCGCGCGCATGCGGCCCGAGGAGGCGCCGAGCACCACGGCGATCAGCCGCTTGCCGTCGCGCGTCGCCGACGCCACGAGATTGTAGCCGGAGGCGCAGATGAAGCCGGTCTTGAAGCCGTCGGCGCCGGGATAGCGGCCGATCAGCTTGTTGAAGTTCTGGGTGATGCGGCGGCCGAAGCGGATCGACGGGATGTGGACGAAATACTCGTATTCCGGCAGGTCGCGGATGATGGCGCGGGCGAGGATCGCCATGTCGCGCGCCGAGGTGATCTGGCCGTCGGCGGGCAGGCCGTTCGGATTGACGTAGCTCGTTTGCGTCATGCCGAGCCTTTGCGCGGTCTGGTTCATCATCCCGGCAAAGCCGTCGATCGAACCGCCGATGCCCTCGGCCAGCACCACGGCCATGTCGTTGGCCGACTTCACCAGCATCATCTTCAGCGTGTTGTCGACGGTGACCTGGGTGCCGGGCCGGAAGCCCATCTTCGAGGGCGACTGCGACGACGCGGTCGGCGACACCGTGAGCAGCGTGTCGAGCGAGACGCGGCCGTCCTTGACCGCCTTCAGCGTCACATAGGCCGTCATCATCTTGCTGAGCGAAGCCGGGTACCACGGCATCGTCGCATTGTCGGCCTGCAGCACCTTTCCGGAATCGGCCTCGACAACCAGCAGTGCCTCGGCTTGCGCCATTTGCGGCGAGGCGATGGCGAGCATCGCGACGGCCAGAATCCATTTCAATGACGGGCGAGGAAGGTGCACGAATCCGGTTCCGGTCCTTTGAGACCCGCCTTGAAAAAAGGAGGTCTTGCGATTGTGACGTACGGGTTTCAAGCGTGTCCGGCGCCGCATTGCGGCGATGCAAACCCTATACCGGCTTGCCAGCAGAGAACAGAGGCCGGGGAATTATATCGTGGACGAAATCGGCTGAATTTCGGCAGCCGCCTCAATTGGAAAGGCAGGAATTATGGTGTCTCGATGCCGGCGCGCGCCTGTTCCTGGACCATGAACTGGGCCCGCGCCAGTTCGGCAAAACGCCCACCTTTCGCCACCAGTTCATCGAAAGTTCCGCTTTCGATCACCCGTCCCTGGTCGAACAGCAGGATGCGGGTGGCGTGGCGGATGGTGGACAGGCGGTGCGCGATCACGAAGGTCGTACGGCCCTTCATCACTTCGTCGAGAGCGGCATTCACCTTGGCCTCGGTGACGGCGTCGAGGGCGCTGGTGGCCTCGTCGAGGATCAGGATCGGCGGATCCTTCAGCAGCGCACGCGCGATCGACAGCCGCTGGCGTTCGCCGCCGGACAGCATGCGGCCGCGTTCGCCGGCATGGGTATCGAACTTCTTTTCGCTGCGCTCGATGAAATCCAGCGCCTGCGCGCGCGCCGCGGCGGTGCGCATCTCCTCATCGGTGGCGTCGGGCTTGCCGACGCGCAGATTGTCGGCGAGCGAGCGGTTGAACAGCAGCGCCTCCTGGAACACCACGCCGATGTTTCGCCGCAGCGCCGTCAGCTTCAGCGCGCGTATGTCCATACCGTCGATCCTGATGATGCCCGATTGCGGATCGAACGCGCGATGCAGCAGCGCGATCGCGGTGGATTTGCCGGCGCCGGTCGAGCCGACCAGCGCGATGGTCTGGCCCGGCAAGGCGGTGAAGCTGAGATCCTCGATCGCCGGCCGCTTGCCGTCATAGGAGAATGAGACGTCGTCGAACTCGACGAGGCCGGACAGCCGTCCGGGATCGACCGCGCCGGGCCGGTCGCGCACCGCCGGCACCGCATCGAGCACGTCGAAGAACTCCTGCAGGCGCGGCGCTTCCATGAACACGTTGTTGATGAAGCTGACCACCTGCTCGAGCTTCTGGATCAGCATGGTGGCGAACGAGACGAACATCACGATCTCGCCGACCGTGGTGAGGTCCTGGTTATGCAGCGCGATGCCGACGGTGAAGATCGCGAGCACCGTGATCGTGGTCGAGGCGCGCGTGATCACGGTGACCAGCGCCCACCATGACAGCACCGGCATCTGCACCGCGAGCAGCTTGTCGGCGACGTAGCGCAGGCCCTGCACCTCGGAATCGATCCGCACGAAGCTCTGCACCAGCGCGACATTGCCGAGCGCGTCCGAGGCGCGCGCCGAGAGGTCGCTGTAATAGGCCTCGACCTCGCTCTGCATGCCGTAGGTCTTGCGCACCACCAGCGTGGTCAGCACGGTGAACACGACGCAGAGCCCGAACAGCAGGATCGCCAGCCGCCAGTTGATGTAGAGCGAAAGCGGCAGCAGCACGATCAGCGACATGATCGCGGCGAAATGCTCGCGGAAGAAGCCGAGCCAGAGCCGCCACAGCGCGTCGGTGCCGTTCAGCATCACCTTCATCAGCCGCCCGGAATGGGTGCCGGAATGGAAGGTCAGCGGCAGCTGAAGGATGTGCTCGAAATAATCGGTCAGCACCGCCTGGCGCTGGCGGTGCGCCAGCCGGTCGGCCTGCAGCGCCACGATCGCGCTGCAGCCGATCGTGAACAGGCCGAACGCCGCCCAGGCGACGAGCAGCGGCCATGCCGAGGAGGTCGCGAACAGCCCGGTGACCGGCCGGCCCGACAGCACGTCGACGATCTTGCCGAACAGCACCGGCTCGGCGAATTGCGCGCCGGCGAGCAGCACGTTGGCGATGGCCAGGATCCAGCCGAGCCGCGCCTCCTTGCCGAGCAGTTCGAGGACGCGGGTATAGAGGCGAAGCATGGACATGCCGGCGGCACTCGTCAGCGGTGGGCGCCCGATCAGGCGGGAATGCAATTTAATCAGGGTTCGCGATGCAGGGCCAGCGGTGACAGCGCGTCATGCTCAGGGTGAGGGTGATTGTGGCGAGCGGCTCCCTACGCCGTCGTCCTGGCGAAAGCCAGGACCCATATGTGGACGGCCCCCGTGGCACAAGAGCTGTTTGGTGAGATCGGATCGCTTGCATCCATATGTCCGGCCTGTTGGGTGCGATCGAATGGATCGCTGGCCAAGATGGTTTGCGCGATGCGAGTTCCAAACAACCACGCGGCCTGTTGGCGGCCGATGGGTCCTGCGGACTGTCTCGCATCGTTGCTCGATCGATCGCTCCATCTGCTCTTGCAGCTCCGGTCGGCCGGCGAGCGAGCCCGCCGGCTAATCGATTAGGCGGCGGCTGTCATGGGATTCATCCGTGCCGCCTCGTAACTCTCGCCCGTTGCCATCAGCTTCCAGGCGATACGGGCCACTTTGTTGGCGAGCGCCACGGCCGCAAGCTTCGGCGGCTTGCGCTTGATCAGGGCCAGCAGCCAGCGCGAGTGATGACCGCGTCCCCGCCTGGCCTGCTGGATCACCGCTGTGGCCCCGACCACCAGCAGACGGCGCAAGTTCTCATCGCCAGCCCGCGTGATCTTGCCAAGCCTGGTCTTGCCAGCGGTGGAGTGGTCCTTGGGTGTCAATCCCAGCCAGGCCGCAAAATGACGACCAGAACGGAACGTGCGCGGATCAGGTGTCTTCATCACCAGCGCGGTTGCAACGATCGGACCGACCGAGGGGATCTGAGCCAAGCGCCGGCCCGTGGCATCGGCGCGGTGCCAGGCCATCAGCTTGGCCTCAACCGCCTCCAACTCACCCTCGAGCCTGACGCGCTCCCGGCCCAGCACCACAAACAGCTCGCGCGCCAGAACCGGAAGCGTCTCGTCCTGCGCAATCCGCACCAGCAGGGGTTCGATCGCGTCCAGTCCCTTGGGGGCGATCAGGCCATACTCCGCCGCGTGGCCGCGTATCGTATTGGTCAGCTGGGTGCGCCGGACGATCAATCCGTCGCGGACACCCATCAGCATCAGCGCGGCCTGCTGCTCGGCCGTCTTCACCGGCACGAAGCGCATGCTCGGCCGGCTCATCGCTTCACACAGGCCTTCTGCATCCCGCCCGTCATTCTTGTTCCGCATCACGTAGGGTTTGACCAATTGCGGTGCCATCAGCTTCACCTCGTGACCGAGCTTGGAAAGCTGACGCGCCCAATGTTGCGAAGCCCCGCAGGCCTCCATCCCGATCACAGTCGGCGGCAATTTGGCGAAGAACTCCAGCACTTGTTTGCGCGACAGCTTCTTGCGCAGCACCACCTGCTCCGCCGCATCAACCCCATGCAGCACAAAAATATACTTCGACGTATCAATCCCAATGCGGATAATCTGGTTCACGGACGGCTCCCTTGTATGAGATCTAGACAACCTCATTCTGGCACACTGATGCCGTAGGGGGCCGTCCACACCATCAGCCACCGAATTTGATTGGGAGCGGGATAGTGGCCCCAGCGTCGCGCAACAACAAACGGCTGGGGTAATGGGTCCTGGCTTTCGCCAGGACGACGCTGAACATTTGGTGCCGCTTCGCATGCTCTCAATTCACCAGGCGGCCGTCGATCGGCGGCAGGAAAGCCTCGTCGAAGATGTCGGCGGCGTGCGGCCGCTTCTGGAATTTGAAGTCCTCCGCGAGCTGGTCGACCGAGCGCTCGAAGCGCTCCGTCTCGATGCCGCCGATGCCGTCGCGCTTCACCTCGCTGGTCAGGATGTTGTCGCGGATGATGGCGTTCAGCCGCTCCAGCTCCAGATCGCGCGAGCCGCCATCCATCCGGCTCGCGACCTCGCCGGCGGCGCGGGCCGGATCCTTGATCGCGAGGTTGGTGCCGCCGATCGCCGCGCGCACGAATCCTTTCACCGCATCCGGCTTCGCGGCGGCAAGGCGCGGGCTGACGATCACGGCAAAGCCGTAGGCCTCGCAGCCATAGTCGGCGAAGCGCAGCACCGCGAGATCGTCGGCGGGCACGCCGCGATCGCGCAAATTGATCGCCGAGAGATAGGAGAAGCCGGTGACGGCATCGACCTGGCCGGCGGAGAGCATCGGCTCGCGCACCGCGGCGCTGATCGTGCTCTGCTTCACGCTCGACAGCTTGATGCCGTTCTGCTTCGCGACCGCGGGCCACAGCCGGATCGAGAGGTCGCCCTCGGCGACGCCGAGGCTCTTGCCCTGCATGTCGCTCAGCGTCCTGATGCCGCGGCTCTTGCGCGCGATGATCGCATACGGCGCCTGGTTGAACAGCACGAACACCGCCTTGACGGGCGCAGCACCAGGCTTGTCGCGAAAGCGGATCAGCGAGTTGATGTCGACGAGGGCGAAATCGCTCGAGCCGTCGGCGACGCGCGCGATGGCATCCGCCGAGCTGGTCGCGACGTTGGTGCCGACCGCAAGGCCCTCGGCGCTGAACAGGCCGCCGGATAACGCCATCACGAAGGGCGCTGCGGCGGCATCAAGCGGACGGTCGAGCGTGAACTGGATGGTGAGCGGCGGCGGCAGATCGCTGGCGCGCAGCGGCGTCAACACCGGCCACACGCCCCCCGTGAGGCCGATCATGCCGGCCAGTATCCAGCGGAGAACGGTGGTCCGACTTACCTGCATCATGACATCCGGGAGGCGAGACAAAGTGCCGCGCCGGCGCGCCTGCTTCATGACATCGAATGCGCCAGAGCAAGCGTCAGTTTCAAGCGTTATTTGCAGGCATTTTGCCCCAGGCAAGCTGAACGGTCGATGACTGCCAGGCTTCGGCTTGCCATGTTTTCACCTCAGGTCGTTCAGCTTGCATTCGGTTTGGGGAACCTAATCTGGAGGCAGTGGGTTAGCTAGCCAAGGCCCGTCGGGCCGGCTTCCACAAAGGATGACTGCAATGTTTGCGCGAAAAGGTGTTTTTTCGTCCATTGGCCGCGCAGCCACATTGGCAACGGTTGCCGCGGTGGCGTTGACGGCCGTCGAGCCGACGATGGCGTTCGCAGGCTCTGCTTCGGCAGGTAAGGCGACCGCTGTGACGACGTCACAAGGCACGAGCGGCGCGACCGACATCAGTGCCCGCCGTCGCTACTATGGCGGCGGTGGCGCAGCGGCCGCGGCTGCGTTCGCCGGGATCGTCGGCACGGGTCTCGCGATCGCCGCAGCCCAGAGCCGCCGCGACTATTACGACTCCTACGGCTACTATGGTGGCCCGGGCTACTACGGTGGTCCCGTCTACTATGGTGGCGGCCCGGTCTATTACGGCGGCGGACCGTACTATGGTTACCGCGGCTATTACGGGCGCCGGTCGCAACTGCCGTATCAGCCGTACTGACGGCCGTCGGCGGTTCTCAGAACTGTCACAAAGGATTGAATCCACCGGCCGAGGGCCGGTGGATTTTTTCGTCGTCGCCGTTAACACGCTGGCGACGCGTTTCGATTAGGCTCGAAGCATGAGTGATTCGATCGAGCGGCTTTACCAGGCGGTGATCGCGGCCAAGGATCTTGATCCGGCTACGTCGCGCACGGCACGGCTGTTCCAGCGCGGCCCGGCCAAGATGGCCAAGAAGCTCGCCGAGGAAGCGATCGAAGTGGTGATCGACGCCGTCAGCGGCAAGTCGGATGCCGTCATTCGCGAAAGCGCCGACCTGTTCTACAATCTCGCCGTTCTCTGGGCGTCGGCTGGCGTGAAGCCGGAGGATGTCTGGCGCGAGATGGAGCGGCGCGAGCGGCTGCTCGGGATCGCCGAGAAGCTGCCGAAGTCGCCGGTCAAACTGCCCAAACCCGCGCCGGTCCCGGTGGTTCGGCGCCGAATTGTCGCGCTGGAGAACCGGCTGCGCAAACGGTAGCCGTAAATCAACCAGATTCAGCTCAATCCCGGCATGGACAAATCCGCTCCATGATGGTTCATCGCGCCCATGTTGAAACGGATTTACGACTGGTGCGTTGACGCGGCCGACAAGCCCTATGCGCTGTGGATTCTCGCGGCCGTCGCCTTCGCTGAGAGCTCCTTCTTCCCGATCCCTCCTGACATCATGCTGCTGCCGATGTCGCTGGCGCGGCCGAAGCGGGCGTGGTGGTTCGCCGCGGTCTGCACGGCAGCGTCAGTTGCCGGCGGCGTGCTCGGTTATGCGATCGGCGCACTGCTCTACGACTCGCTCGGGCAGTGGCTGATCCATCTCTACGGCCTCTCCGACAAGGTCGACGCGTTCCGCGCCTCCTACGCCGAATGGGGCGCCGTGATCATCCTGCTGAAGGGACTGACACCGATCCCCTACAAGCTCGTGACGATCACATCAGGCTTTGCCGGCTACAACATCTGGCTGTTCATCCTGTGCTCGATCGTCGCGCGTGGCGGCCGCTTCTTCTTCGTCGCGGTGCTGCTCAACCGCTATGGCGATTTCATCCGCGCCGAGCTCGAGAAGCGGCTCGGCCTGTGGGTCGCGATCGGCGCGATCGTGCTGGTGCTGGGCTTTGTTGTCGCATTCAAGCTGATCTAGTGTGCTGAATGCGAAGTTCGTGCGATTTCGCGGCAGCCACTTTCACGAACTTCGCATTCATAAAGCACACTAGAATCATAAGTTTGCTAGTGTCCTTATCGAATCCGAAGTTCGCTCCGAAGGTGCGGCAAATGATGCGAACTTCGGATTCGGGACACTAGCGACCGACCGCTTGCGGCTTTGCCTGCGCGCGGCTTCGGGTTACGCTCAGCGCGATGGCTGATGGAATCGCGGACCTGCTCGATCCTGCCGGGCTCACGCTCGTCAGGCCCACGCGTGCAAGGGCGCGCATTGCGCTGTCGGGTCGTGTGCTGTCGGGTCTTGCGCTGTCGCTGACGACCCTCGACCACAGCTGGGCCCAGACAGTACCGCCGGCGCTTGGCGTGCAGTCGCCGGCGCAGCAGCCGGTCGCGCCTTCGCAGCAGCAACAGATCGAGCTGCCGCCCGCGCCGGTCGAGCGCGAGAATCCCGGGCTGATCAATGAAATCGGAAAGCTGTTCGAGAAGTCGAAGTCGGCGCTGCCGCCGCTGAAGGGCCCCGGCGAGACCATCAACGATTTGTCGAACATCGCGCGCCCCTCGACGGTGGTGACCGGACGCGCGGCCTGCGTGGTGGCCTCGAATGGTGCGCCGGACTGCAAGATCGGCGCCGACCGGCTGTGCCAGAGCAAGGGGTTTCGGGAAGGCAAGGGCATCGATACCGACGCCTCCGAGAAATGCTCGCCGCTGGTCTATCTGCCGGGCCACAAGCGCGGCCCGAACGACTGCAGGACGGAAAATTTCGTGGCACGGGCGGTCTGCCAATAGCGACGGCCAGGCTTTGCGTCTGGGATGCCAGGCGCCCGCGAAAACACGGTTTCAGGATGAGGATTTGTCATCCTTTTTGCAGCGCCAAAACGCAATACTTGACACTGGAAAGATTGCCTTGTTGGTATGACGGTCAGCATTCGAGATCAACCAACGACCAACGCTTGAGGATCCGCTTCAAATGTCCATGCCTGCTCTGTTCAAGGGCCGCCTGTCTCTTCCCGTGATCGGGGCGCCGCTGTTCATCATCTCCGTGCCCGACCTCGTTATCGCGCAGTGCAAGGCCGGCGTGGTCGGCTCGTTTCCGGCGTTGAACGCGCGGCCGCCGGAGCTGCTCGACGAATGGCTGTACCGGATCAAGGAAGAGCTCGCCGCCTATGACAAGGCGCATCCGGAGCGGCCGTCGGCGCCGTTCGCGGTGAACCAGATCGTGCACAAGTCGAACAACCGGCTCGATCACGACATGGCGCTTTGCGAGAAGCACAAGGTGCCGATGATCATCTCCTCGCTCGGCGCGCGCGAGGAGCTCAACCAGGCCGTCCACGGCTGGGGCGGCATCGTCTTCCACGACGTGATCAACCAGAAGTTCGCGCACAAGGCGATCGAGAAGGGCGCCGACGGCCTGATCCTGGTCGCGGCCGGCGCCGGCGGTCACGCCGGCACGCTGTCGCCGTTCCCGTTCGTGTCGGAGACGCGGCAATGGTTCGACGGGCCGATCGCGCTGTCGGGCACCATCTCCAACGGCCGCGCCATCCGCGCCGCGCGCATCATCGGTGCCGACTTCGCCTATATCGGCTCGGCCTTCATCGCGACCAAAGAGGCAAACGCGGTCGAGGGCTACAAGGACATGATCACCAATTCGTCCGCCGAGGACATCGTCTACTCCAACCTGTTCACCGGCGTGCACGGCAATTATCTGAAGCCGTCGATCGTCGCGGCCGGCATGGATCCGGAAAACCTGCCGACCTCCGATCCCTCGAAGATGAGCTTCGGCACCGATGCATCCGGCGAGCGCGCCAAGCCGAAGGCCTGGAAGGAGATCTGGGGCTCGGGCCAGGGCGTCGGCAGCATCTCCAAGGTGGTGCCCGCAGCCGAGCTGATCGCCCGGTTCAGGAAAGAGTATGAAGACGCGGTCGATCCGGCGCTCGCCTGATGGAGCCGATCTTTCGCGTTGACGGCGACCGCGTCGTCACCAGTCCTGACGCCGCGGGTCCGTGGGATCCGCGGATGCAGCACGGCTCCGCACCGGCAGCGCTGGTGGTGTGGGCGGCCGAAGCCCTTCCGACGCCGGTGCCGATGCGGATCGCGCGCGTCACCATCGACCTGATGCGCCCGGTGCCGGTGGCGCCGCTGACCGTGCAGAGCGAGGTCCTGCGCGACGGCCGCAAGATCCAGCTCTGTGGCGTCAGGCTGCTTGCCGACGGCGTTCTCGTGGTTTCGGCCACGGTGCTCAAGATCAAGCAACAGACCGCCGAATTGCCGCCTGACATCGCCCCGCTTGCGGTCGATCTGCCGGGGCCCGACGAAAGTATGATCGAGCCGGGCAACCTTGCGAACAGTCCGTTCGTGAAGTGCATCTCGATGCGGGCCGCGCGCGGCCGCTTCGGCGTGATGGGACCTGGTGCGATCTGGTTCCGCGTTGACCGCCCGCTGATTGCGGGCGCCGCCGTCTCGCAGGCGATGCGGGCAGTGGTTGCCTCGGACTTCTCCAACGGCACCTCGCCGGCGCTCGATTTCAGCCAATGGACCTTCATCAACGCTGATCTCTCGGTGAGCCTGGCGCGCGAGCCGGTCGGCGACTGGATCCTGCTCGACGGCCAGTCCTGGATCGGCCCTGACGGCGCCGGGCTTGCAATGTCGCGGCTCGCCGATCAGCGCGGCTATTTCGGCCAGGCGGTCCAGAGCCTGGTCATCGAGCGGCGCTAGCTCGGGCTATGTTTCTTCGACCTCCCTTGAAAAGGGAGGTCGCTTTGGGGACGGCTACGTCCAGCCACGTCTACAGTGCATGGGGTTGTTTCACCAATTCGCGGTGCAGGAACGCCAAGCGACTGCCCCTGCGGCAAAAATAACTCGGCTTCCCGGGAACGGTTGGCGGCAGGTGCGAGTTTCGCTCCCGTTAGGGGGTCCCATGATGCGTATTGATCCCGCCGCCGGCATCGTGGCCATGGCCGTCCGGCGGTTGTGTGATGTGCCGGACGGTGTCGACGCCCGGCCGCCGCAGGGACAGACGCGATGAAGCCTGGTCCGTCCTCGGAACGCGCGGTCATCCTCGCCGCGAGCGAGCGGGACGCCGTCAAGACTGCCCACCTGATCAAGGAAGCCGGCTATTACGCCAACATCTGCGGTGATCTCGCCGAGCTCGAACGCCAGATCGCAAGCGGGGGCGGGCCTTGCCATCATTGCCGACGAGGTGATCAGGGCCGCCGATCTCGCCGGCCTGACGCACTGGCTGAACGAGCAGCCGTCATGGTCGGACTTTCCTATCGTGCTGATCAGCGAGAAGGGGGGACCCGAGCGCAATCCGGAAGCAGCGCGGCTCGGCCGGGCGCTCGGCAATGTTACCTTCATCGAGCGGCCGTTTCATCCGACCACGCTGGTAAGCCTGGTCGCCGCGACGGTGCGCGGCCGTCGCCGCCAATACCAGACCCGTCAAATCCTCGAGGATCTGACCGAGAGCGAAGGGCTGCTGCAGACCGCGCTCAATGCCGGTCATCTCGGCGCGCTCGAGCTTCATCTGCCGGATTTCGAGCTCGAGGCGTCGCCGACCTGCAAGACATATTTCGGGCGCAGGCCGGGCGATCCCTTCACCTATCAGGATCTCCTGGCCGCGGTGCATCCCGACGACCGCGCGCGCCGGAGCGAGATCGTCGAACAAACGTTGCGCACCGGCTCGGATTATCAGATCGAATACCGCAACATCTGGCCCGACGGCACCGAGCACTGGGTTGACGTGCGCGCGCGTGCGGTGCGTCGGCCCGACGGCGGCATCCGCTCGCTGGTCGGCGTTTGCTCCGACATCAGCGCACGCAAGACCGCGGAGATCGAGCGCGAGGCATTGCTGGCGCAGCTTGCCGCCGAGCGCACCGCACTCGCCGAACTCACCGCGACGCTGGAGCAGCGGGTCGAGCAGCGCACCGCCGACCTGATGAAGGAGGTCGCGGCGCGCGAGCGGGCGCAGGAACAGCTCCGCCATGCCCAGAAGATGGAGGCGATCGGCCAGCTCACCGGCGGCGTCGCGCACGACTTCAACAATCTGCTGATGGCGGTGATGGGCAATCTCGATCTGCTGCGCAAGCGCTTGCCGGAGGACCCACGCCTGCGTCGGCTGGTCGACGGCGCATTGCAGGGCGCCGAGCGCGGCGCGTCGTTGACGCAGCGGCTGCTGGCATTCGCGCGGCAGCAGGATCTGCGCGCGGTGCCGGTCGATCTCGGCGCGCTGGTGCGCGATATGAGCAATCTGCTCGAGCGCTCGCTCGGACCGCGCATCATGTTGCGGCTCGACATTCCCGAGGGGCTGCCGCTCGCCTGCGTCGACAGCAACCAGCTTGAGCTTGCGGTCCTCAACCTTGCGATCAATGCGCGCGACGCGATGCCGGATGGCGGCGTGATCGAGATCCGCCTCGCGACCTGGCAGGCGAAGAATGATCCGGCGCTGCAGCCTGGCGACTATTTGAAGCTCTCGGTGATCGACAGCGGCACCGGCATGTCGCCGGACGTGCTGAAGCGCGCGATCGAGCCGTTCTTCTCGTCGAAGCCGGTGGGCAAGGGCACCGGGCTCGGCCTGTCGATGGTGCATGGGCTCGCCGTGCAGCTCGGCGGCGAGCTGGAGCTGTCGAGCGCGGTCGGCAAGGGCACCACGGCTGCACTGGTGCTGCCGGTTGCAACGGCGGTGCCTGAAGTCGAGAGCCCGGCGCCTGCAGCGCAAACGGTCAAGCGCTCGGCGGTGATCCTGCTGGTTGACGATGATCCGTTGATCGCGATGTCCACCATGGAAATGCTGGAGGACCTCGGTCACCGCGTGATCGGCGTCAATTCCGGACCGCAGGCGCTCGAAATCCTCAGGAGCGACCAGGAGATCGACCTGATGATGACCGATCACGTGATGCCCGGCATGACCGGCATCGAACTCGCCGCCGCTGCGCGCAAGGTGCGGCCGCAGCTTCTGGTGCTGCTCGCCACCGGCTATGCCGAACTGCCCGACGGCACCCAGGTCGACCTGCCGCGGCTGGCCAAGCCCTACCACCAGGATCAGCTGCGCGACCGGCTCGATCAGTTGCTCGGGCAGGGCACCGGTCAGCAAGCTGCTGCCGCCAGCGCCGACAGTCTCGCCACGCCTTCCACTCTGTCCCCGTCACCCTGAGGAGCCGCGAAGCGGCGTCTCGAAGGGCGCCGGCCCGGCTGCTGCCGCAAGCGGAGATAGCGCAAGCTGAAACATCGGGGCCGTGCATCCTTCGAGGCTCGCTCCGCTCGCGCCTCAGGGTGACGGTGCGCACAGCTCCATCCGCGTCATTGCGAGCGAAGCGAAGCAATCCATAGCCCGGCAGGTCGGAGAGATGGATTGCTTCGTCGCTTCGCTCCTCGCAATGACGGCGGAGCAAAAGCGTCACAACCTCTCAGGATGACGGGACCAGCAATCGTCGTGCGAGCATCCTACCCCACCATGCGGTCGCGGCCGGTCCAGAAGCGCGCCTTCAGCACCTTCTTGTCGACCTTGCCGACGCCGGTCATCGGCAGTTCCTTGACGAACTGGATCTGCTTCGGCGCGTGCGCCGAGCCCTTCTTCGCCTTCACCAGTCCGATCAGCTCGTCGGCGTCGGGCACAGCGCCCTCGCGCGCGACCACGACGGCGGTGACGGCCTCGCCCCATTTGTCGTCGGGCACGCCGACCACGGCGACCATCGCGACGTCGGCATGTTGTGACAAGACATCTTCGACTTCGCGCGGAAAAATGTTGAAGCCGCCGGAGACGATCATGTCCTTCTTGCGGTCGAGGATGAACATGTAGCCGCGCTCGTCCATGCGCGCGATGTCGCCGGTGTGCAGCCAGCCGCTCTTCAGCGTCTCCGCCGTGATGTCGGGCCGTTTCCAGTATTCGGCCATCACATGCGTGGCGCGCACGCAGATCTCGCCGGCCTCGCCGGTCGCGACCTCCTCGTCGTCCTGATCGAGGATCTTGACCTGGCAGGCGGCGATCGGGAAGCCGCAGGACAGGAACAGGTCCGGTGTCTTCGGGTCATGATCCGCCTTGCGCAGCACCGAGACCGGATAGCATTCGGTCTGGCCATAAAGCTGCGAGAACACCGGGCCGATCCGCTCGATGCCTTCGACCAGCCGGCTCGGCGACATCGCGGACGCGCCGTAGAGCAGGAGTTCGAGCGAGGAGAGGTCGGTCTTGTCGAGCGCGGGATGATCCAGCATCACATAGATCATGGTCGGCACGAACAGCGTGAAGTTGATCCTCTCGCGTGCGATGGTCGTGAACACGGCCTCCGGATCGAACCCTTTCAGCATGTGCACGGTGCCGCCGCGCATCAGGGTCGGCAGCACCTTGGTGCCGGCGACATGGCTGATGGGGGCCACGGTGAGGTAGCGCGGCGTCTCCGGGATCTCGAAATCGGCGAGGATCGCGGCGGCGAAGCCGCCATATTCGCGGTGATAGCGCAGCGCGCCCTTGGATTTGCCGGTCGTGCCGCCGGTGTAGTTCAAGGTCGAGATGTCGTCGGCGCGGGCGAAATTCTTCGCGCTTGCGCTGCCGGCGTCCTCGGCCACCTGCAACAGGTCGGCGCCGTAATCCGCCGGGCCGAGCGTGAACACGGTCTTCAGGCCCTGCGCCTTCGCCGTGAGTTCGCCGCCGCGATCGCGAAACGTGATGCCGTCGACGATCAGCATCTGCGCTTCGGAATCCTCGATCTGGAACAGTTGGTCGTCGAGCGAGCCCAGCGGATGCAGCCAGGTGATCGCGAGCCGTGACAATTGCGCGGCGACGCCGGCGCACCAACTGTCGGCGCGGTTGGCGGTGAGCAGCGCGACGCGGGTGCCGGGCGCAAAGCCGAGCCGCATGAACACGCTCTGCATTCGTCCGATCAGGTCGGTCGCGCCCTGATAGCTGAGCGAGCCGCCCGGCCATGCGAAGGCGGTGCGCGATGGATAGCGCGCCAGTGCCCGCAAGGTCTGTTCGCACACCGCCGGAAATGCATAGAGCGGATTGCTCATCTCGTTGTCCCTCCCGCCTTTGTCTTTGGCTTTTGTCGTGCCAATGTTGGCGGCAACGCTAACACAATGATGATGGGAAGAAACAACTTGTCCGCCGATCTTCTCGCGCGTTTCCGCGATCGCCTCCGGTTGCCGCTGATTGCAGCACCGATGTTCCTGGTCTCCGGTGTCGAGCTGGTGGTAGCCGCCTGCCGCAACGGCGTGATCGGTTCGTTTCCGACGGTGAATTGCCGTGAGACGGAACAGCTCGATGCCTGGCTCGGCGACATCGCGCGCCGCCTGCAGGCGCATGCCGATGCCAGCGGCCAAGCAGCCGCGCCGATTTGCCCGAACCTGATCGTGCATCGCTCCAACACACGGCTGGCCCAGGATCTCGCCGTGCTGCTGCGGCACAAGCCCGAGCTTGTGATCACCTCGGTCGGCTCGCCCGCGCCGGTGCTTGGCCCTCTGCACGATGCCGGCGCGCTGGTGTTCGCCGATGTCGCCTCGATCCGCCATGCCGAGCGCGCGGCAGCAGCCGGCGCCGACGGGCTCGTGCTGCTCACTGCGGGTGCGGGCGGCCAGACCGGCTGGCTCAATCCGTTCGTGTTCGTCCGCGCTGTGCGCGGCTTCTTCGATGGACCGATCGTGCTTGCCGGCGGCATCAGCGACGGCCACGCGCTCCGCGCCGCAGAGGCGCTCGGCTGCGACCTCGCCTATATGGGCACCAAGTTCATCGCGACGCGCGAGAGCATGGCGGACGGCAGGTACAAGCAGATGCTGGTCTCTTCCACCGCCGACGACGTCATGCTCACGACGGCGTTCACCGGCCTGCAGACCAACATGCTGCGGCCCTCGATCGAGGCCGCTGGTCTCGATCCCGACGACCTGCCGGCACGCGGCGCGATCGACATCGGCAAGGACATCGACATCGGCGCCCGCGAAAGCCGCCCCAAACGCTGGCGCGATATCTGGAGCGGCGGTCATTCCACCTCAGGGGTGACCGGGGTGCTCGGCGTCGACGAACTCGTGGCGCAGACGGTCGCGGAGTATGAGGCGGCGAGCGCGCGGGTGCGGCTCTAGCGTCGCTGCTTTGACGCGTTCCCTTCGCGCCAACCGGTGCCCGAAAGCGCGCTGGTTCGCGAAATAGCAGCACTCAAATCCCGCCCATCCGCTTAACGCGACATTAACCATGCCAGTCCCAACAATAGCGTCACGGGTCGCCACGGCTGGTCGCCCGGCAGTTTGTGGGAATGCGACATGGCCTTTGAGGCGCTCTCCAAGACCCCGGCATCGCTCGACGAGCTCCGGACCCGGGTGTTTTACGCCCTGCAGCGGCATCCGCTGTGCCGTCAGGTCGAATTCGACATTGTCAGCACGCCGCGCACCCGCCGCACCAACTGGACGGTCAGCATGCACACGGTCCAGCCCGGCGCGCTCTGGACGGCGCATGAGATCGTCGCCGATATCCAGGAGGCCTATGAGCTCGACGTCGCGGCCTGATTTTCCGGCCGTTTCGGGACAATTTCACCTATTTGGCGTCGTCACGGCACGGTACCGCCGCATTTCGCGCGCAGTTTGCGGTGACACCGGCCGGCAATGGAGTAGTTTTTGACCAGAGCCATCACCCTCGCCGCGCTGACATGCTTCCTCCTCGCCAGCGCCGCGGTAACAGCCATTTTGGGCCGTGACAGCCTGCCGGCGGCGCAGGCCGACATTGGACCGGTCGCCAACCGTGCCAGCAAGCAGGACAAGCTCGCGGTCAGCACGCTTGCCGCGGCCTCGTTTGAGGCACCCCAGCCGATTGAGCCTTCCGCCAATCCGTCTCCGCTCCTGTTGCGGGCCCAAGCCGCGATTCCGGGCGCGCCTGACACGGTGCGCCAGGCCTATGCCTCCATCGAGCCGACCGATGTCGGCCTGCCGAAGATCACCGACCCCGTCGATGCGGCTCAGCCGAAGATCGCCGAGCCCGCACCCGCGCCGGTCGCCCCGGCGCCGCCGAAGTCCAAGGCAGCCGCCAAGCCGGCGCCGCAGAAGAGCTACGCGCTGCTGAGCGACGCCCAGATCGCCGGCATCAAGGACCGGCTGAAGCTGTCGTCGTCGCAGGAATATTACTGGCCGGCGGTCGAGACCGCATTGCGCGCCGTCGCCCGCAAGATCCACGCCAAGCGCCAGGGCGATCCCGCATCCGGCAGCATGCCGATCGATCCGGACTCCGAGGAGGTCCAGCAGCTGAAGTCGGCGGCGATGCCGCTGCTGTTCCAGCTCCGCGAGGATCAGAAGAACGAGGTCCGTTCGCTGGCGCGCCTGATTGGCCTCGAACGTGTCGCTGCGATGATCTGAGCGGCAGGGTCCGGCCGAAGCGGATCTGCGCTCCTTGTGCTCTAGCGGGCCTCCAGCGGCCGCAGCTTCTCCACCTTACCCTGGGTTTCGACGAGCAGCTGTTTCATGAAGTCCTTGTTGCGCTTCAGCCAGGGCTCGAGCGTCTGCCTGACGTCGCTTGGCGACTTCTTCTCGATGGCTTGCGCCAGCCGGGTCTGAAACGTCCCCCAATCCTTGAACATCTCCTTCAGCAGCGCATCGTCGGAGATGTTGATCGCCGACTTGATGTCGCCGACGGTTTCGAGCTCGCGCATATTGCCCTGTCGCAGGCGGCAGACCACCAGCCTGCTGAGTGACATTCTCGAGGATGCCAGGCGGCCGCCATTGGATCGGCTGCGTTCGTTGGTGCACGCCTTCATCCGCTCCGAATGCGAGGAGGCCGCGGTGCGCGTCGCGCTCAGCGACGCCGCGCCGCTCTATCGCGATGCGCCCGAGGCGCGCGCGGCACGGGCATCGGGCGAGCGCATCGTCGAAGCGTTCATGCGCGCGGCATCGCCGAAAGCGTCCGGCGCGGTGCGCGCGATGGCCGGCGATTTGATCACGACGACGCTGAGCACGGTGGGCAAAGATTTTTCCGAGAGCCCGCGAACGCCCGCCGAGATCGCGACCTATGCCGACGCCATGGCCGACATGTTCTGCGCGTATCTGAGGAGTCTCGGAAAGCGCTGAAGTTCACAGATAGTGCTTGGCGACCAGCAGAAACCCGAGCACGCCGCCGGTCACAGCGAAAACCGTCACGCCATTGCAGAGACTGACGTAAGCGGCCGACCAGTAAGAAACAGTCTGAGCGGCCGTCGCAACTTTTTTCGACTTCTGGGGCAAGCCAATTGGCTCCTGAAAAAGGCGCCGCCATCTGGTCAACACAGATGACGGCGCCCGTCTGAGGGCTTCAGGGCGAAACCCTGCTGCAGCGTAAGGTGCGATCATGAACGGTTCGTATACCGCCCGGCTGTCGCAAGCTCGCATGTCAGCTGAAGCGTCGAGGTTCCCTAAAGCATCACCCGGAAAAGTGCGCAGCGGTCTTCCGAAAAGATCATGCTCAAACAAGAGGCCAAAGCGCGATGACGATTCGACCCAATCTCATCGCGCTTTAGAACGAAGCGTAGGCATTTCGAAATGCGATGGCGCCAGCCAGCGAGCGCGGCCGCGTGCGCACGGCATGCCCGTCGTTGCCGCTCTGCACGATCCACTGGCCGTTCTCCTGACCCACGATCTTGCCGACGTGGTGACGCCAAACCACGATGGTGCCGACCGAGGGGCCGCCGGCATTGGTGCCGTAGCTTGCCCAGGATCGGGCCAGATTGAATTGCGGACCGGGATCGCTGCCGACCTGGGTGCGCATGAACCAGCCGCACCACGCAGCTGGGCGACCGGAATGTGCAGAGTGCCGATGGTGATGGTGACGGCCGCGGGCTTCGGCAGTTGAAGCGAACGCCAAAAGAACCGCCACAGCGGCGAGAAGTTTACGCATTACAAAGTCCTTCTTGCTGTTGGCAGACCATCCATGTTGTGGGGGGAAGCGCAGCGATGATCTGCGATTGGCTTGCGAAGCGACCGCATCGGTCAGGCGACGCATAACGAAGGCGGGGCATGGCCCGCGCAGGCGTTTAAGAAACGGGCTATGGCCAAAATATGGCCGGTACGTCCCGTCAGGCGGCCGCGACACTGCCGAAGACGTCAGGCTTGGTCCGCGCAATGGCTGCTAATTTGATCACCGCGGTTGTGCTCTCGGACAGCGACGCGTTGTCGAGCCGGCCAGCCTAGGATCGGCTGCCGATCGTGAGTCAGTGCGGTGTGGTGATTGTAAACAGTCCGTCTTCGCTTTCGCGTTGCTCGAGCTTCGCCGGACACGCTTCGCCCTTGCAGGCTTCGCGGCCGCGCCACGCGAAGCCTGCAAAGGCGAAGCGTGGTGCACCATTCAGAATACAAATGCGCAATCTACCTAATTTAAATACCTGTATAATTCTGCTGCGGACAAGGTCGACACGTTTCCGACCTATCGCTTGGTCTTGTGAAGGACCAATTTGCCCTGCGAAGCGACATCACCCCACCTGGCGGACCAATTGAGTTCCGAGGCGGAGGGTCGCTCAGTGCCTTTCTGATCCCAAGCTCCCTGTAGCGCAAATAGAGCCCCTTGGGGATCGGCACATCGCAAGATCCAGCAACCGTCGGGCAACTCGATTGGACCTTGGAGGACCCGGCCCCCGCCAGCATCAACGCGCTTGGCAGCCGCACCGATGTCGTCGACATTGAAGTAATAGAGCCAGCAGGGTTGCGATACGCTCGGAAGTTTGGTGAGCATTCCGCCGATCGTCTGGCCGGCCGCCGAAAACAATTCGTACAGGTCGGCCGGCCCGGTTTCAGCGTGAGCCTTCTGCCAGCCAAGAAGCTCGCCGTAAAACGGGAAGATCTTGTTCCGGTCTTCAGCCAGCAACTCGTGCCAGCCCACGCGTCCAGGCTCGTCCAATCCGCTGGGTTGCCGTTGGCCATATGTCAGCCCGGAAACCAGTGCAAACGTCGCTCCTTGCGGATCGGCGACCACCGAAATTCGGCCAATATTGCTGGCGGTCGGCGTTACCAGAATGGCGCCCCCACGACGGCGGATCTGCACCGCTTTCGCATCCACGTCATCGACGGCGATGTAGCCGACCCATCTCGGCCTCGCTCCCAATCGCAGCCCCTCTTCCGGGAGATGCATGAGTCCAACTGCCGGGGCGTCGCCTACAGTAAGCAGCGTATAGGCGAATTCCGGAGTCGACGCATCTTCCACCGCCCAGCCGATGACCTTGCCATAAAAATCAGCTGCTGCCGGCATGTCCGTCGTCAGCAACTCATACCAGGCGAAGCGTCCGAGTTGATCGACCAAGCTAATTTCCCCGTTCAAGCGGGCCGACGATTGCGCACTGCATCAAATTGCACCCGTTGCAATCCGCTCTACGGGCGCGGATTGTCGATTTAATCGACCAAATTGCGCGATATCGTTCATGAAGATGAATGCAATCAGAACGAGCTCTATTACATTTTGTGTATACCGTAATTCTTGTCTGCCTCGTTCGCTCGGCGTAAGATCGTGCTTCGGAAGTCCTTTCTTCCAAACTGGGAGGATGCGGCCATGCAGCGGGCGAAGCAAGCTTCGAGAAAGAAGCGAACGACCAACGCCGCGGTACCGGCGCTGGGATTAGCCGGTCTGACTTTTTCGCTCGCGGGCAGCGCATATGCCTCCGCCGTGCCCTCCGGCGACGTTCAACACAAGCCGAACTTCGCGCCGGGCCATATGACGACGCTCAGTGAGGAAGAACTCGCCGACGTCAGTCTCGCCACCTTCCACCTCAATCTCATCGACGATGAAAGCGTCGGAGGCCGCGTGCTGCTCGCGCGGGGATGCGGTGGTTGCCGTGGCTGCGGAGGCGCCAGAGGTTGCGGAGGCTGCAGGGGTTGCGGAGGATGCAGGGCCTGCAGAGGCTGCCGCTGCGGTGTCGGTTGCGGTGGATGTGGCGGCTGCGGCGTTGGTTGGATCGGCGTAGGCGTGCCATTGGTCTCATGCGCAGGCTGCTGTGCATCCTGGGGCCGCTGCCGCTGGTGCTAGCGCTCACTGACTGGGCGTCGACACGTCGCGATTTCATTGGCCGGGCGCCCGAACGACCCGGCCAATTTTTTGCTTTCGTTATACATTCGCCGCGCCTGGCTGATCAGCTTGCCGACGGTGGGCGAGTGTGATCCAAATTGCTCGCAGAATGCCGGTGGCCGAACGCGGCGCACAAGTCGCGCAATGCCATGGTTTGCCGCGCTCCGGCGATCGGAAGTGACTGCAACAGGATCAGCGTGCCGCCCCGATGACAGTCAATGGCAAGAGCCGCACCGCGAGGCAGAGCCGCAAGGGCATTTTGCGATTCGCGCCGAACTTTACCGCTTATGTGATTCCTCCCGATGTGGTCTGCCTCTACTCCGAGAACCGCAAATTCTTCCTGCATGGTGATCTCTATTGTGCGGTGGCCGCGGCGATCGGCAAAAATGGTAAGGCTGCACCAGAGATCGTTCGGCAGCTCTCAAAGAATTTTCCCGCCGACAAGATCGAGGAAGCGATCAGGCGGCTGCTGGAGCGCCGATATGTCGTAAGCGGCGCGCCGCACGCGTTCGCAGGCGTCGTCGATGGATATTGGGCGAGTCTCGGCCTCCCCCCCGAGGTCGCAGAACAGAATCTCCGCGATTGCCCCGTGCGGGTCGAAGCCATCGATGTCAAAGGCGCCAACGAACTTGCCGCGGCCTTGAGCAAGCTCGGTGTTCGGATCACCAAGCGGTCGCCCAAGCTCACGATCACACTGGCGAACGATTATCTTGACCGGCGGCTCGTCGAATTGAACGGAAAGCGCTTTGGCGATGGGACGCCCTGGCTGCTGGCGCAGCCGTCCGGCGTGTTTCCGCTGGTGGGACCCGTGTTCAAGCCGGGCGAGAGCGCCTGCTGGACTTGCCTGTTCGATCGCATGATACGCAATCGGGAGATCAAGGGATTTCTCGATCGCAGAGCGGCGCAGGTGGTCGCCGTATCGCCCCTGGTCGGCGACGCCGTCGGACAAATCGGCATCCACTTCGCTGCTGTTGAAATCGCAAAAGCGATTGCCTCGGGATTTCGTACCGATCTGCGCGATCACATCGCAAGCTTCGACCTGACCGGTGCCGTCATTGCCAAGCATTACGTCGCGCGACGCCCGCAGTGTCGTACCTGCGGCAGCAGGAAGCTGCAGAGTCCGCGCCGGGCGACAGCGCCGATCGAGATCGCGGAGGGCGGAAAGCTCGTCATGACCAGCGGCGGTTATCGCGCCGTGACGTCGCGAGCCACCGTAGCACGGTTCCGCAAGCACGTCAGTCCGCTGACCGGCGTCGTCTCACGGCTCGAGCGGATCGAGGCCGATCTGCCGATGAACACGAATTTTTTCGCCTACCACAATTTCTCGGCGCCGGCCTGGAACGTCGACCAGCTCAGATCCGGATTGAGCGGCGGCAGCTTCGGCAAGGGCTCCACAGCCGAGCAGGGCGAGGCCAGCGCGTTGATGGAGGCGATCGAGCGCTATTCGGGCATTTTCCAGGGCGACGAGATCAGGACGAAGCGCCGCTTTGTCGATTTCGCTCCCGGCGCCGCTCTTCTTCCCAACGAAGTACAGCTTTTCAGCGACGCGCAGTTTCAAAACAGACATACCTCGCAGCCGGACGATTCACATCTGGTGCCTGAGCCGCTCGATCCCTCGACCAAGACGGAGTGGTCGCCGGTCTGGTCGTTACGGGACAAGCGTTTCAAACATCTTCCAACGGGCCTCTTGTACTTCTTCTATGGCGGCTTCCACACGGATTCCAACGGATGCGCGGCCGGCAACACCCGGGAGGAAGCCATCGTTCAAGGCTTCCTCGAACTGGTCGAACGCGACGCCTACGCGATCTGGTGGTACAACCGGCTGCAACGTGCAGAAGTCGACCTCGCGCAATTCGAAGATCCCTATGTGCGGGATCTGCAAGCCCAGCTTGCCGATGCGGGGCGCAGGCTTTGGGTGCTCGACATCACCAGCGATCTCGGTATTCCCTCTTACGTGGCGATCATCCATTGGATGCAGAACGGACACGAAAATATCGAATTCGGTTCCGGCTCGCATTTCGATCGCCGCATAGCCCTGCTGCGTTCCCTCACCGAACTGACCCAGTTCATGTCGATTGGCATGATGGGCGGCGGAAGTGGCGAGAAGCCGACGCTGGACGGTGTCACGCCGCTGCGACTGGACGATTATCCGTTCCTGATCCCCAGCGACAATCCGATCGTGCCGTCGGCGCCGAGCCTCAAGGTTCACGACAACGCGCGCGACCAGGTCAATGCCTGCATCGAGATTGCCACCGGCGCGGGATTTGATTTCCTCGTGCTCGACCAGACGCGGCCCGATGTCCAGGTGCCCGTCGTCAGAGTGCTCGTTCCGGGGTTGCGACATTTCTATCGCCGCTTCGCGCCCGGCCGACTTTACGATGTTCCGATGAAGCTCGGATTGCTGAATCGTCCGCGACTGGAAAGCGAGCTCACGCCATTCCTTCCACACACCTGAAGGCTGGCTCGTTGCGCAACTTCCGGAAAACGAAGCTCAGGAAGGTCGCACCCGTCATCGTCGCCCGATTGAACGGTCGTTGCTCCCTTCACATGCAGGCGGACGGAAGCATCGCTGCAGGCTTGGGCGGCTACTCGATCAATCTGGGACAATTCAGTGCGGCAGCGGTCGACCGTGCGGGACATCTCACCAGCGGCCTGCCGCTCGCCTCCTTTGCGGGCAAAGGTGTCCTCGCGAGGCAGGTTCATGCCCTCGTGCGGCGACTGGCAGGGCATGGACTTCTCGAATACCGCTTATGCTCTCCGCGTGACGAGCAAGACCTCGTGGTCATCGAGCCGCAGGTCGCCGAATACTGGCCACAACGTGCAAAGCTGGGGAACGGTGATACCATTGTGCTGTCGCGCTTCGCCTATCTGCGCCGGCGCGGCAGCGAGATGGTGCTGGAATCACCGCGCGCCGGCGCGCTGTTTCGGATTTTCGATCCCGCCATCGCTGCCACCCTCGCTGCCCTGTCGCGGCCTCAGAAGATCAGCGAGCTTCGCCGCCATGCGGCCTCCGCGAACCTCGATCTGCTCGGATTGCTGCTCGACAGCAAGATGCTGATTAGGCTCAATGCGAAAGACGGCGACGGCCTTCGGGTGAATGAAGGCGACGGCAATCTCGTTCTCTGGGACTTCCACGATCTCGTGTTTCATACGCGGAGCACGGAGGGCCGGCACACCAATCCAGTTGGCGGCGCGTTCACCCATGCGGGCGTCGTTCCACCGCTACCCGCGGTGCGCCCGCCTTGGCCCGGCAAGAAGATCGACCTCGGCAAATTCTCCACGTCGGGGTCGGTCTCGCACTTCGCGAAGCTGTTGCGCGAACGCCATTCAATACGAGATTTCGACGACCAGCATCCGGTCACGCTCGCCGAGCTCGCGCAGTTTCTCGACACGACAGCCCGCGTGCTGTCGGAATGCAAGATCGGCGCAGATTTTGACGGCGGTCCCGAGGTCACCTACAGCGCAAGACCCTATCCGTCGGCAGGCGGCGCGTATGAGCTGGAACTATACTTGGCGGTCTTGAACTGCGGGGAGCTTGCACGTGGACTTTACCACTATGACGCGGGCAGCCACGCGCTTGTCGCGATCGACACCTCCGCCCAACAACTCCAAGCGCTTTCTACGGCGGCCGAGTTTGCCATGGACGCATCCGGTCCACCGCAGGTCTTGATCACGATCGCCGCGCGCTTTGGGCGGATCTCCTGGAAATACAGCTCAATCGCATATTCGTTGATCCTGAAGGACGTCGGCAACCTGATCCAGACGTTCTATCTGACGGCGACCGACATGGGCCTTGGTGGCTGCGCAATCGGCACCTGCAACATCGATCTGTTTGCAAAAATGACGGGGCTTGAATTCCACGTGGAGGGCCCGGTCGGTCAATTCGCGCTCGGACGCGGCAGGAAACCGGCCCCCTCTAGCTAAAGGGGAGGTCTTTCGAATGTTTACGGCCTGGATCGCACGCGAATGGCGCCCAGCGGCGGGATTCGGCTTCGCCCTTCGGGCTACGCCGGGACGAGCCTTCGTGCGGATGGCTTGTCGGCTACGGCTGCGCTGAATGGTGCCCCTGGCCGGAATCGAACCAGCACTCCTTGCGGAACTCGATTTTGAGTCGAGCGCGTCTACCAGTTCCGCCACAGGGGCATTCGCAATGGTCCCGGCCGGGAAGGCCGGGGTCGCGAAGCGCGGCGGACTATAGCGGGCGGCCCGTCATGGTCAACCCGCGCGGGCGGGATGTCCCGCGCCCCGGCAGCGGAATTTCCGGCGGGTGTGACCCCGAGGACGACGCAAGGCGCTTGCCGTCCGTATGGCAGTCACGGAAGAGTTTGCCCGGCGGCGGCAGCCGCTGCCACCGTCCCCAAGCCTGGCCGCGGCTGCGGCAACCTACTTCGAGACGGAGGCGCGAGCGTAACGGTATTGTCCGGTTCGTCGATCTCGATGAACGCACGGGGCACTTGAAGCAAGGGGCACTTGAACATGGTGTGGGGATGGTACGAGCGCAGCCAATTCGGCGACTTCTTCCCGAACGGCGACTATGTGGGCTGGGAGGAAGGCCTCAAGCAATATTTCGACGAGCAGATGTCTGCGGAGCAAAGGGCGGCGCTGAACGACTGGCACGTCGCTTACATCGGGGAGGTGGCTCGCAAGTTCAGGGAGGACAGGGGCCTGCTCGAGCCGCACGAACGTCCGTTGGAATTCAGGATGGAGGATTCACGCAAATCGCTCGGATCGCTGCTGCATTTGACCAACGGCGTCCGTGCCGTCGATGCAACCTTGCACGCCATCATCGAGAAGCTGGAGCCGGGCGTGCACCAGTTCTGGCCGCTACGGATCACCACGCCGAAGGGCAAGGACTACCCCGTTCCGTATTACGGCATCATCGTCCGCCGTTACATCGACAGCTTCGTGCCGGAACAAAGCGCCGTCCATCAGGTGTCGGAGGGATCGACGGCGTATTTTGCAAACAATCCCACGAAAAAGGGCTATGGCAGTCTGACGGTCTTGAAGCGTGTCAGCGTCGGCGCCCATCTCTGGCATGAACGCAGGCTGCTCAATCCGAGCCTTTTCTTTTCCGATGAGCTGCAGGCGGCGATGACCCAGTGGGGCCTGCGCGTTCCCACGCATCACCGACTGAACGCGATCTGACCGCGGCGGACGGCGGCCGTCACGGTCAACCCGCGCGGATGTGATTGTCCCGCGCCTCGACAGCGGTATTTTCACGCGATACGACCGCAATCGACGACCTTGGAGCAGGGCCCATGACCCTCCCGAACGATGCCCGCAGGAGGACCGACGTGACGATTGCCACCGCCCATCCGTCGCATGCTTCCGCCGCCGGCAATCCGGCGCTGACCTCGTCGCTGGCGATTGCCGTGATCGCGGCGGCGACCCTGGCCGGCGCCTGGTTCTTCCAGCTCGTGCTGGAGATCATGCCTTGTCCGCTCTGCCTCGAGCAGCGCTATGCCTATTACCTCGCGGTGCCGCTCGGCGCCGTGGTGGCGCTCGCGGCCGCCCGCGGCGCGCCGCGTCCGGTGCTGCTCGCGGGCCTTGCGATCCTCGGCCTCGCCGCGCTCGCCAATGCCGGGCTCGGCACCTATCACGCCGGTGTCGAATGGGGGTTCTGGCCGGGGCCGACCGATTGCACCGGCCCGATGGTGGATTTCGGCAAGGCCGGCTCGCTGCTGGACCAGCTCGACAAGGTCAAGGTGGTGCGCTGCGACGAGGTGCAGTGGCGCTTCCTCGGCATCTCGCTGGCCGGCTACAACGTGCTGATCTCGCTCGTGATGGCCGCGATCGCCGGCTGGGGCGTGATGCGAGCCGCGCGGGCATAAGCCCGTAGGGTGGGTAGAGCGAAGCGAAACCCACCATCCTTGCTGCGGAACGAAGCCGATGGGTTTCGCTGCGCTCTACCCATCCTACGCTTCCACGGATAAAGCCCGCCCGTCTCTCGATCCGTCATGCTGAGGAGGCTGCGAAGCGGCCGTCTCGAAGCATGCACGGCCCGGCCGGTGGCCGTTCATCCCTCGAGACGCGCTTCGCGCTCCTCAGGATGACGGTTGGTAGAGCTAATCGTCGACGTCGTCCTGCGGCCGGCCGAACAGATGGATGATGCCCGGCGTCGAGATGGTGACGAACAGGAAGCGCGACAGATGATGCGCGCCGACGAAGATCGGGTCGATGTGCAGCGTCAACGCCAGCGCCAGCATCGCGTCCATCGCGCCCGGCGCGAAGGCGACCACGACGTCGGCGAGCCGCACATGGGTGGTGAAGCCGATCACCGCGACGAACACGGCCGAGATCAGGATGGCAATCGCAAACGAGCCGAGCCCGGCATTGACGTGACTGAGCAGCGTCGAGGTCTTCATCCGCGCGAAGCGGGTGCCGATGATGGCGCCGATGCCGACCAGCGCGACGTTGCGGAGCCAGGGCGGCAGGCCGCCATCGACCAGCCCGGAGCCGTGCAGCAGGCTGGAGGCGAGCATCGCGCCGAACATCCAGCTGGCGGGGAATTTGATCCAGCGCAGCAGCAGCGAGACGCCGATCGATAAGGCGACCAGCGCGACGAGGCCGAACGGCGAGGCGACCGTCGTCGGCAATGGCGGCGGCGCTGCATGCGTCACCCCGGTCAGCGCCAGCACCAGCGGCAGCGCCGCGGTCAAGATGATCACGCGCATGGTCTGCACCACCGCGATCGCCGCGACGTCGGCGCCCTTTTCCGCGGCGAGGATCGTGATCTGCGACAGCGCGCCCGGGCTGCCGGCAAGGAAAGCCGACGTCTGGTCCCAGCCATGGATGCGTTGCAGATAGAGGCTCGAGCCGAAGGTCGAGCAGAACGTCGCCAGCGCCAGCAGGCCGATGGTGAGCGGATAGGAGCTCATGTGCTGCAGCAATTGCTGCGACATCAGCGAGCCCAGGGAGATGCCGAGCAACAGCAACACCGATTGCGTCAGCACCGCCGGCACCGCGAGCGGCCGTCCGGCCAATGCGGCGATCGCGACCGCGACCATCGCCCCCGAGATCAGGCCGCCCGGCAATTCTGCCCACAGAAACAGCAAGCCGCCGACGGTGCCGATGACGAGGGTCTCGAGCCCGTTCAGGACTTTGCTGCGGTCGGGAATGGCCGTTGCCATCGAAGCGCGGATCAGGGTCACGCCGCCTTATGGCAAATTCGCGTGAACGCGACAAATGCATCTCGCGATTGCAGCATTGCGCCCCGGCTCGCCCGGCGCACAGATTTTCACCCTTCGAAACCAGCCGGGGGATTGCGATCAGTATCGCCACAAACTCGTCATGTCCGGGCAGAAGCGAAGCGCGTGTTCGCGCAGGCGTCCCGGCCATCCACGCCTTTGCCACGCGCAAGCCAACACGCAGATGCCCGGCACAAGGCCGGGCATCACGGGTTCGTCGAGCGATCGAGCGCGTTCGCGATTGCCCTCCCCGATGGGGAGAGCGAATCGGATCAGACCTGTCCGGACGTTACTTCGTCGCCGCGGGCGCTGCAGCGGCGCCGCCCGACTTCTCCTTCTTGCACTCGGAGCGGAATTTCTTGCGCTCCTTGCCGTGCAGCCCCTTGGCGTCGGCTTCCTTCGAGCATTCCAGCGACTCGGCGGTGCGCGGCTTCTTCTCGGCCGGCGCCTTGGTCTCGGCCTTCGGAGCGGCGTCCTTGGCGGCGGGCGCGGCCGTTTGCGCGAAAGCTCCGCCCATCAGCAGCAGGGAGGCCAGGGCGGTTGCGGACGCGAGCGTGGAAATCGTCTTCATGGGGCACCTCGTGAGGGAAAGAGGGCCGAAACGTCGCGCGACGATGCTGAACCGTGGATGAACATGCAGCGGTCCCGCCGCCACAATATTTTAACGCGCAGGCGCGCAGGCGCGTTGTCGCAAGTCGGGGTTGCGCTAGGATAATGGTCTTACGCCAATGCTCCCCACGGGAAACCAACGGGAAACCAGGGATGACGGGAGACCAGCGATGACCATTCAAACCAGATTGTTGTGCGTGCTTGCGGTGTCGGGCTTTGCAGCCTTTGCGGCGAGCGCGCCGGCGCAGGCCCTGACCGCGCAGGAATGCAGCGCCAAGTACCAGGCGGCCAAGTCGGCCGGCACCCTCGGCGGCCAGAAGTGGAATGATTTCCGCAAGGCGCAGTGCGGCGCCGACGCGACCCCGGCTGCGGCGCCCGCCGCTCCGCCGCCGGCAGCCGCCGCGCCCGCTCCGGCCGCGCCGAAGGAAGCCAAGCAGGCGCCCGCCGCGGCACCGGCGGCGCCGGCAGGACCCGCCGTATTTCCGAACGCCGTCGATCCCAAATACGCCAAGGAGTCCGAAGGCAAGGGACGCATGCACACCTGCGTCGACCAGTACAACGCCAACAAGGCCACCGGCGGCAATGGCGGCCTGAAGTGGATCCAGAAGGGCGGTGGCTATTACAGCGAATGCAACAAGCGCCTGAAGGGCGCCTGAGCGAGCCGACCGAGTCTGGCGAGCGGCCGGCGTAAGCCGGCCGCTTTCTGTTTGCACCGGCTCTATTGGCTGCAGCTCTCTCTACGGGTTTTCCGTGAGCAGCTTGTCCGCCGACTGCGCCAGCAATTGCGCGCGCTTGCGCGGGCCGCGCTCGAGAAACAGCAGGCTCTGGCCGAAGATGAAGCAGTAGAACAGGAAGGCCTGCGCATCGGCCTCTTCAGTCGGCAGCCCGGTGGCGCGATAGAGCTGGGCGACATTCTTCAGCCGCGCGGCATCGACGCTCGCGGCGGCGGCGGCGGCGGCCTCATCGGTGCGCGCCCATTGCCGGATCGCGAGCTCGACCGCCATCGCCTCGGTGTTCATGCGCTCCGAATACAGCGTGATGATCGCCTTCAGCCGCTCGCGCGCGCTGGCGCCGTCGAGCGCGGTGTGCTTCTCGATCGATGCGATGCGGCCGTCGCGCCAGCGCGTCAGCATGGCCTCGAGCAGCGCGGCGCGATCCCTGAAGCGGCGGTAGAAGCCGCCCTTGGTGACGCCGAGATTCTTCGCCAGTACCTCGACCCGCACGCCGTCGACCCCGCTATGCGCGAGTTCGGCGAAGCCGGCCGCGACCCAGACGTCGCCTTTGCTTTCAGTCATGCGATCTCCGCGCATCCATAATGCGCGATGGGATCGTCATCGCGCATTAATCGCTTGTTTGTGCATGATCTCCGCGCAAACGCGTTGCGTTTGTCGCGAGGGAAAGCCGCTTTGCACTTTTCCGGGATCATGCTTTGATACGGTACCGTATTGCTAGCCTGCTTCGTCCCTGATACGCTACCGTATCAAAAATCGAAGGAGGGATCAGATGGAGGGCGAGGCGACCTACCGCGGCACGGTCTATCCCTGGCACTGCGACCATATCGGCCACATGAACGTCATGTGGTATGTCGGCAAGTTCGACGAGGCGAGCTGGAACATGTTCGCGCGGCTTGGCCTGACGCCGAGCTATCTGCGCGAGTCCGGCCGCGGCATGGCCGCCGTGCAGCAGAACATCTCCTATAAGCGCGAGCTGCTCGCCGGCGACCTCGTCGAGGTCAAGAGCCGGCTGGTCGAGTTCCGCGACAAGTCGATCCGTATCCTGCACGAGATGCGCAATGCGGAGACCGGCGAGATCGCCGCGACCTGCGAGATCGCGGCCGTGCATATCGACCGTGCCGCGCGCAGATCGACGCCGTTCGCGCCGGCGATCCGCTACGCGGCGATGCCGCATCTCGTGCCGTCAGAGCCCGCAATCGCGTGACCGCCATGCCGCGTTTCGAACCGAAGAATCCAAACTATCGCGCCGTCGCGACCGATACTTTCGCACGCCAGCGCGCGATGCAGACGCTTGGTATCTCGATCGAGCGCATGGAGCCCGGCGAGGTCGATCTTGCGATGCCCTATGCGCCGGAATTCTGCCAGCAGAACGGCTTCGTGCATGCCGGGATCATCACCGCGGGGCTCGACAATGCCTGCGGGATCGCCGCCTTCACGTTGATGCCCGAAGGCTCCGACATCCTCACCGTGGAGTTCAAGACCAATCTGCTGGCGCCGGCCCGCGGCGAGCGATTCGTGTTCCGCGGCGTCGTGGTCAAGCCCGGCCGCACGCTGACCGTCTGCGACGGCCGCGCCTACGCGGTCCAGGACGGCGTCGAGACGCTGGTCGCGACCATGAGCGGCACGCTGATGGCGCTGGCGCGGCGGGAGTCGCCGCCGACGGGTGGAGCTCTATCTCCGTCACCCTGAGGAGCCGCAAAGCGGCGTCTCGAAGGGTCGACGGCCCCATCGTTACGACGAAGGAGTGCGCGGGCTTGTCCGGGCCGTGCATCCTTCGAGGCTCGCAAGAGCTCGCGCCTCAGGATGACGGTGCTGAACGGGTCGAGGCGCGGTTGCTTTCGCAGGGACGACGATTGTGGATGCAGGCCGCGCCACACACCCCGTGTCGTCCTGGCGAAAGCCAGGACCCATTACCCCGAATCTCAATTGTTGCGCTGGCTGGGGCCACGATCCCGGTCATCACCGAATGCGGTGGTTATGGGTCCCTGCTTTCGCAGGGACGACAAGCGGGGATGACGGTCTGAGAAAGTGTGACGGATTTGAGAGCGGCGGCGCCCAAGATCTGCGCATGCATCCAAGACCCACGCATTGACAAGGTCCCGCCACACCGACCTGATAGGCGGATGTCTCGCGTGAGCTTCCTGCCATGATCGCCAGCCTCAGCCTGATCCTGCTCTGCCAGCTGGTCGGCGAGGTCGCCGTGCGCGCGCTGGCGGTACCGGTGCCGGGCCCGGTAGTTGGCCTCGTGCTGCTGTTGTTGGTGCTGTTGGCGCGCGACCGCTTTCCGGCGCTGGCGCGCGGGCCGCTCGGCGATGACGGCGTCGAGAGCGCGAGCCGCGGCATGCTCGCCAATCTCTCGCTGCTGTTCATTCCGGCCGGCGTCGGCGTGGTGCAGAAGCTCGATCTGCTCGCCGAGCACGGCATCGCGGTCCTGGTGATCCTCGCGGTTTCGGTCATCGTCACCCTGCTGGCGACGGTTGCGACCTTCGTTGCGGCGAGCAGTTTGTTGTCGCGCGAGGAGGAGAGGCCGTGAACGACAATCCGTTCTCGCTCTGGGTCTATCTCTCGCAGTCGCCGCTGCTCTGGCTGACGGTGACGCTGTTGACCTATGCTGCGGCCGACGCGGTGTCGCTGAAGACAAGGCGGCACCCGCTCGCCAATCCCGTGCTGCATTCGGTGTGGATCATCGGCGTATTCCTGCTGCTGACCCGAACCTCCTACACCACCTATTTTGCCGGTGCGCAGTTCGTGCACTTCCTGCTCGGGCCGGCGACGGTGGCGCTCGCGGTGCCGCTCTACGAGAATCGCCGGCGGGTCGCGGCGGCGATCCTGCCGATGCTGGTTGCGCTCGCGATCGGCTCGCTGACGGCGATCGTCTCGGTGGTGCTGCTGGCGCAGGCGTTCGGGCTGCCGCGCGACGTCATCCTGTCGCTGGCGCCGAAATCGGTCACCGCCGGCGTCGCGATGGGCATCAGCGAATCCCTGCATGCCGATCCCTCGCTGACCGCAGTGTCGGTGATCCTCACCGGCATCATGGGGGCGATCATCGTCACGCCGCTGATGAACTTCACCGGCATCACCGACTTTCGCGCCCGCGGCTTTGCGGCGGGCATCGCCGCCCATGGCATCGGCACCGCGCGCGCCTTCCAGGTCGACGAGGTCGCCGGCGTCTTCGCCGGGATCGCGATGAGCCTGAATGCGCTGGTCACCTCGCTGCTGGTGCCGCTGGCTGTGACATATCTGCTGCGCTGAGCATGATCCGGAAAAGTGGGAACCGGTTTTCCCTCGCGACAAACGCAACGCGTTTGCGCGGAGATCATGCTGATATAGAGAGTCCGGCTGCAGGGCAGTTTTGTGCTATTGGTATGGCGTTGAGCAGCAAATCCTTCTAGGGTCGCCGGCTCAAACGCGAGTCTGTTCCCCTTGGTCTTCTCCGCAACTCAAAGCGTGCTTGGGCTGGCATCGGGCATGCTGGTCGGTTTTTCGCTGGGCCTGGTCGGCGGCGGCGGCTCGATCCTTGCCGTGCCGTTGATGGTCTACGTGGTCGGCGTGCCGGAGCCGCATGTCGCGATCGGCACCTCGGCGATCGCGGTCGCCGCCAACGCCGCGGTCAATCTCTCCAACCACGCCCGCGGCGGCACCGTGATCTGGTCCTGCGCGCTGGTGTTCGCGCTGTCGGGCATGCTGGGCGCGTTCGGCGGCTCGATCCTCGGCAAGATGCTGGAGGGGCAGAAGCTGCTCGCGCTGTTCTCGCTGGTGATGCTGGTCATCGCGGGCCTGATGCTGAAGAATCGCGCGCGGGTCGGGCTGACCGACGTCAAGATCTCGATGTCCAACATGCCCGCGATCATCGGCCTCGGGCTTGCCACCGGAACCATGTCGGGGTTCTTCGGCATCGGCGGCGGCTTTTTGATCGTGCCGGCGCTGATGCTGGCGACCGGGATGCCGATCATGAACGCGGTCAGTTCCTCGCTGGTTGCCGTCACCGCCTTCGGCATGACCACGGCCCTGAGCTATGCGTGGTCCGGGCTGGTGTCGTGGGGCCTGGCGGGGCTATTCGTCGCCGGCGGCATCGCGGGCGGCCTTCTCGGCACAAGCAGCGCCCGCCACCTGTCGGAACGGCGCGGCGCGCTTAATATCGTGTTTGCGACTGTGATTATCGTGGTGGCGATCTATATGCTGCTGCGTAACATCAATGTGTCCTGAACGTAGAAGGGCGAAGAGCTCTTGCGAAAGCCAGCTATGAACCAACTGACGAAATCGCCCCTGATCAACGCCGGTGCCACCCGCCGCGGCGCGCTCGGCCTGTTCGGTGCCGGCATCGCTCTCATGGCCGCGGGCGCCGCACGCGCCGAGGACGACAATGTCCTGACCGAGGAGCAGGTGCTGCGCGATCCGGATATTCCTGACATCGGCAACCCCAAGGGCGACATCACCATCGTCGAATGGTTCGATTACAACTGCCCCTATTGCCGCAAGCTCGCGCCGGAGCTGCGCCAGGTGGTGCAGGACGACGGCAAGGTCCGCCTCGTGCTGAAGGATTGGCCGATCCTCGGACCGGTCTCCAAGGTCGCGGCGCGGATGGCGCTGGCGGCGAAGTACCAGAACAAGTTCGACGTCGCGCATGAGGCGATGATCTCGGTCAATTCGCGCATCACCGAGCCGCGCATCGCCGAATTGCTCTCGGGCGCCGGCCTCGACATGGACCGCCTGAAGAAGGATCACGACGCCAACGCCAAGGCGATCGACGCGATCCTTTCCCGCAACAACGAGCAGGCGCTGGCGTTCGGCTTCAACGGCACGCCGTCATTCATCGTCGGCAAGTACCGCGTACCGGGCGTGCTCAGCATGGATCAGTTCGAGCAGGTGATCGCCGACGCCCGCAAGGCCAATATGGGCCGCAAGACCGAGCAGAATTGATCGCGCTTCCTGCAACGAAAATGGCCTCTCCGGCGAGAGGCCATCTGCTTTTGTGTCGGCTTGAAAACAATCGTTACTTCGCCGCGATCTTGTCCCACTGCTCGCGGGTGCGCGTCTTCAGCAGGTTCCAGTCACGCGCTGCGACGTCCCAATTGACGATGGTGCGCGTGTCCTGCGCCACCTCGCCATTGGCGACGCTCGACGTCCGCATCGAGTCATAGACATAAACGCCGCATGTCAGCAGCAGCGCGCCCAAAATCATGCCGAAAAAGGTCCGCATCGCTCAATCCCTCCGGTGTCGGAAGCATAACGTTGCGGGGCTCGCTGTGGTTCCGGCGATCGATCAACTGCGCGCGAACGCCCGCATCACGTAATCGATGAACACGCGCACGCGCGGCGAGAGCTGGCGGTTGCGCGGATAGAGCAGGTTTACCGGCACCGATGGCGGCGGGCATTGCTGCAGCACCGGGACCAGCGTTCCGTTTGCCAGATCGGCTTCGGCGTGGAAGCGCGGCACCTGCACGAGGCCGAGACCGAGTTTGGCGCTCGCCAGGTAACTCTCGGGGCCGGTCACCGACATCGGCGCCGGCAGCGGAATCTGCTTCAGCGTGCCGTCGATCACGAACTCCATCGGCCGCAGGCGTCCCGTGGTCAGCGAGCGGATGCCGATCATGCGATGGCCGTCGAGCGCGAACGGATCGGCGGGCGTGCCGAAGCGCGCAAGGTAATCCGGCGTCGCGCAGGTCAGCCGCTCCAGCATCGTGACCTGCCGCGCGATCATGTCGCTGTCGGGCAGCTTGCCGAAGCGCAGCACGCAGTCGACGCCTTCGCGGATCAGATCGACCCAGCGGTCGCTCTCGCTCATGTTGATCTCGATGTCGGGATATTCGGCGAGAAAGCCCGGCAGGTTCGGCAGCAGGAAGTGCCGCGCCAGCGTGCCCTGCACCTCGAGCCGCAGCAGCCCCTTCGGCCGCGCGCCGCCGAACGCGCCCTCGGCGTCTTCGAGGTCCGCGATCAGCGACAGGCAGCGGCGGTAGTGCGCCTCGCCATCGAGCGTCGGGCGGACCGTGCGCGTGGTGCGCTCGAGCAGCCGCACGCCGAGCCGCGCCTCCAGCCCCTTCACCGCGTCCGTCACCGTCGAGCGCGGCAGACCCAGATCCTCGGCGGCGAGCGAAAAGCTGCGCCGCTCGACCACCCGGGTGAACACGCGCATCGCGTCGAAACGGTCCATCTATTGTCCGGAAATAACGAATAGTGGTGTCAGATGATGCATGATTATCCGGAAGACGCCAAGACCTAGTATCCTCCCATCGAACGCGGCGCGGCCGCACAACCTGATGGGAGACTGAAAATAACCAACCAAACCAACAAGGTAGCTCTGGTGACGGGTGCCTCGCGCGGGATCGGCGCGGCGGTTGCCGAACGCCTCGCCAGGGACGGCTTCACCGTCGTCATCAACTACTCCGGCGACGCCAGGTCCGCCCAGGTGGTGGCCGACAGGATCGAGGCCGCCGGCGGCCGGGCACTGACCGCGAAGGCTGATGTCAGCGATGCCAACGCGGTGCGCGGCATGTTCGACGCGGCGGAAGCCGCCTTCGGCGGCGTCGACGTGCTGGTCAACAATGCCGGCATCATGAAGCTCGGCAAGATCGCCGACAGCGACGACGCCGCGTTCGACCAGCAGGTCGCGGTCAACCTGAAGGGCAGCTTCAACACCATGCGCGAGGCGGCGCGCCGGCTGCGCAACGGCGGACGCATCGTCAACTTCTCGACCAGCGTCGTCGGCACCAAGCTTGAGACCTACGGCATCTATGTCGCGACCAAGGCCGCGATCGAGTCGTTGACGGCGATCCTGTCCAAAGAATTGCGCGGCCGCGGCATCACCGTGAATGCCGTCGCGCCCGGGCCGACCGCGACCGACCTGTTCCTGCACGGCAAGTCGGACGAATTGATTGACCGCTTCGCCAAGATGGTGCCGCTGGAGCGCCTCGGCACACCCGATGACATCGCCAATGCCGTGTCGTTCCTCGCCGGCCCCGACGGCTCCTGGATCAACGGCCAGACGCTCCGCGCCAATGGCGGCCTGGTCTGACGCCGCACATCTCCAACCCAACTCGCATTCAACCGACTTCACAAGGATACGTGTCATGAAACAGGTCATCGTCATTACCGGCGCTTCGAGCGGCTTCGGCCGCCTCACCGCCAACGCGCTCGCCAGGGCCGGCCACACTGTCTACGCCTCGATGCGCCACACCACCGGCCGCAACGCCGCCGCGGTCGCCGATATCGAGGAGTTCGCGCGCGACAACAAGGTCGACCTGCGCTCGCTCGAGCTCGATGTCGGCTCGCAGGCGTCGGTCGATGCGGCGATTGCGCAGATCGTCGCCGAGGAAGGCCGCCTCGACGTCGTAATGCACAATGCCGGCCACATGGTGTTCGGCCCGGCGGAGGCCTTCACGCCCGAGCAGCTTGCCGAGCTCTACGACGTCAACGTGCTGTCGACCCAGCGCGTCAATCGCGCGGCGCTGCCGCAGCTGCGCAAGCAGGGCAGGGGACTCGTGGTCTGGGTGTCGAGCAGCTCTTCGGCCGGCGGCACGCCGCCCTATCTCGCGCCGTATTTCGCGGCCAAGGCCGGCATGGATGCGATGGCCGTGATCTATGCCCGGGAGCTCACGCGCTGGGGCATCGAGACCTCGATTATCGTGCCCGGTGCCTTCACCGGCGGCACCAACCACTTTGCGCATTCCGGCCGTCCCGCCGACGAGGCCCGCGTCGCCGAATATGAGGCCGGTCCCTATGCCGGCTTCGGCGAGGAGATCATGAAGGCGTTCGCGGCGATCGTGCCCGAGGATGCCGACGCCTCGTCGGTCGCCGACGCGATCGTCAAGGTCGTCGATACGACGTTCGGCAAGCGGCCGTTCCGCGTCCACATCGATCCGACGCAAGATGGCGCCGAAGTCGCATTCGGCGTGATCGACCGCGTCCGCAACGAGATGCTGCACCGGGTCGGCTTCTCCGACCTGCTCAAGCCGCGAGATAACCAGTAACGTTGTCTGGGTTGAAGAGTAGCGCCCGCGCGGCCCCACCCGTCACCCGTCATCCTGAGAGTCTGACTCATAAGTCACCCAACCTTACCAGCAGCGGCAAGTCTGCGGGTCAGGAGCCTGATGTGTGCAATCAGCAGCCAGGCAGCTTCGGTTGCCACCGTCGCCTCGAAGTCCTTGGCGAGGCGGCGGCATCTGCCGAACCAAGCGAATGTGCGTTCAACCACCCACCGCCTCGGCAGAAGCTGGAAGCCTTTGACGCCTTGAGGCCGCTCGACGATCTCGACAGTCCATGGACCGCAGTCTGAGAGCGCGTCGAGGAGTTGATTTCCGCGGTAGATCCGGTCGGCAAAGACGTGGCGCAGCCGGGGGAAGTTCATCCGCACGTTCTTCAGCAGCGGTACGGCGCCATGGCAGTCCTGAACGTTGGCCGGATGAACATGAACCCCGAGGAGGAGGCCATTGGTATCCGTCACGATATGCCGCTTGCGGCCGTAGATGCGCTTGCCTGCATCGTAGCCGCGCGGTCCGCCAGCTTGGGTGGTCGGCGCACTTTGACTGTCGATCACGGCTGCCGTCGGCTTCGGTGTCCGTCCAAGCTTTTTTCGCGCCCGTCGGACAAGCACGCTGACAATCCTCTGCCACCGGCCTGTATCCCGCCATCTATAAAAATAGCCCTGCACCGTCGAATAGGGCGGGAACTCCTGCGGCAACGCCCGCCACTGGCAGCCGGTCGAAACGATATAGAGGATCGCTTCGATCACACGACGCAGCTCCGTCTTACGCGGCCGGCCGCGCCGGTTCGCTCGCGGCAACAGGCGTCTGATCAGCGCCCACTCCGCATCGGTCATATCGCTTGCATAACGCAGATCGTCCCGCCGATATTGCTCCCGAGTGATCTTGGTCCAGGGCATCGTGCTCTCCCTCGAATCTCTGCAAATCCGATGGAATCACACCCCACTGAGATCACTCACTCATTTTTCAGTCAGGCTCTGAGGAGCGCGAAGCGCGTCTCGAAGGATGCACGGCCCCGATGCAGCCGCGCTGCCGCAGCCGGGCCGTCGACCCTTCGAGACGCGCTTCGCGCTCCTCAGGGTGACGGAAGAGAGCTCCTCAGGTGTCGCCAGTAGCTGCTCCATTCATCCATTGCATGATCTCCGCATTGATCTCGCGCGGATAGGTGTGGCTGAGATCGTCGATCTCGCGATAGGTCACCCTGGCGCCGGCGGCCGACAGCAGGCCTTGGGTCTGCCGCGCGGTCTGCACCGGGAACATCCAGTCGAGCCGGCCGTGGGTGATGAAGATCGGCAAGCCGCGCAGCCGCTCCGCGTCGGCGATCTCTGCCATCAGCGGATGGAAGGTCGCGGCAACGGGCGCCAGATGCGTGAAGCGCGAGGCGCCGTCGAGCCCGCTCACATAGCTGAAGGTGCCGCCGTCGCTCATGCCGGTCAGCAGCGTGCGCGTCTCGTCGATCGTCCAGTGCGCGCGCACCTGGTCGATGATGCGGTTCAGGTTCGGCGTGTCGGTGTCCTCGCCCATCAGCGCCCAGGTCTGGCCGGTCGCGGTCGGCGCCACCAGGATGGCGCCGCGGCTGCGCGCATCGCGCAGCCAGCTCCACAGGAAGCCGCGGCCATTGCCGCTGCCGCCATGCAGCGCCATCACCAGCGGCCAGGCGCGGTCGGGCGTGTAATACTCCGGCACGTACATCGAGAAGCCGCCGCGGCTGCCCGGCTCGTTGCGCTCGTGGAAGATACCGGTGTCGGCGTTGGGCTTGGCGGCGAGCTTTGCCTGCAGCTCGGTATCGTCGCGGAGATCGGGCGCGATAAAGAAGCCGCTGACCGGCGGCAGCTCGGTCAGCGGATAGAGCGCCTCCTGCGCCCGCGGCAGATAGCGCAGCGCGCGGAACACGCTGACCAGATCGCCTTCGCCGTTCTGCACCGCGCGCAGTCCCGCATAGCCTGACAGCGCCGGTTCGATCGCGGCTTCCAGCGCGGTCTTGATGTGCGCGAATTTCTCCGGCCAGTCGGCGAGCCGCGGCCGCACCGCCTGCAAGGCCTCCTCCGGCTCGCCCGCAATCTGCATCACGCGATCGAAGTCCGGCGGATTGAGGTTGCGCGCGACGAAGGACAGCGATTCCAGCGTCTGCAACAGCGGCGGCAGCACGGCCACGATGTCGTCAACCACCGCCTCGCTCATCGCCGCTGCCTCTTCCCTTTGCCTCAATGCAGCCGCGGCGCCTTCAACAGCTTTATGCGGTCGATCGAGGTCAGCGTGACGTCGAAGGTGACGCCCTCGTGATAGATAGTCAGCGGCACGTCGACGCCGGCCGCGCCGAGCGACCAGAGCTTGCGGTAGAAGCCGGCCTGGCTCGTCACCTTGTCGCCGTCGACCGCGAGGATCACGTCGCCGGTCTTCAGTTCGGCGCGCGCCGCCGGTCCCTTGCTGGCGACGCCGACCACCACGAGGCGGTTGTCGATCTCGGTCGTGAACATGCCGAGCCACGGCCGCGCCGGCTTGTCGACCCGGCCGAACTTGCGCAAATCGTCCAGCACCGGATTGAGCAGATCGATCGGCACGATCATGTTGACATGCTCGGCGTGGCCCGAGCGCTCGCGTTCGAGTTGCAGCGAGCCGATGCCGATCAGCTCGCCGGCATTGTTGATCAGCCCGGTGCCGCCCCAGTTCGGATGCGACGGAGAAGTGAAGATCGCCTCGTCCAGCAGATACTCCCAGTAACCGGCGAATTCCTGCTTCGCCGCGATCTGGCTTGCGACCGAGCGCGTGCGGCCGCCGGCGCCGCCGAGCACCACATTGTCGCCGACCTGCGTCGCCGCCGACGAGCCGATCCGCAGCGGCTCGAGATCGACCCGGCCGAGCGCCTGCACCAGGCCGAAGCCGGATTCGAAATCGAAGCCGAGCGCGTGGCCCTCGACCGCGCGGCCGTCGCCGAGATGCAGCCACACCGTGGCGGCTTCAGTGATCAGATAGCCGATCGTCAGCACCAGCCCGTCGTCGATCAGGACGCCATTGCCGGCGCGCTCGGTGCCGAGCGTCTCGGCGCTGAAAGCATCCGGCGGAATGATCGAGTGCAGCCCGACCACACTCATCAGCGCGCGATCGAGATCGTAGCGGTAATCTTCGGGGCGAGGCTGAAAGGCCGCGGGCACTTTCCATTCGGTCGTGGAGGGCATCAAGGGATCTCCTGGCGTGCAGGGCGCTGGAACCTCAAGGTAGACCGAGGTTCTGCCGGCAGGGAAGATGGAATGATATACCTTGCAGGGCCGCCTGCACAGCTCATGTGGCGTGCAGACCTGCCCCTCGCAAGATAATTGAACCTATTCGGTTTTTGCCGCACGCGCCGGCATGATGCGGAAGGCGCGGTTGTCCTTGATCCACGCGGCGCGCTCGTCGCGCAGCATGGTGCGGCGAACCTTTCCGGAATCGTCGCGCGGGGCGGTGCCGACGCGCTCGAAACTTTCCGGATGCTTGTAGCGGCTGAGCCGGTCCTTCAGGAAATCGCCCATGCCGTCGGCGATCGCTTGCGCATCGGCGCTGTCGGCGAGCTCGAGGATTGCATGCACGCGCTGACCGAATTCCGGATCGGGCAGTCCGACCACGACGCAGGAGCGCACCTCGGGATGCTCGCTGACCGCGGCCTCGACCTCGGCCGGATAGATGTTGGCGCCGCCGCGCAGCACCATGTCGGCGAGCCGGTCGCCGAGATAGAGATAGCCTTCTTCATCGAGCCGGCCGATGTCGCCGAGCGACTCCCAGCCGTCCGGCCGCCGCTTCGGCGTTGCGCCGAGATAGTGATAGGTCGAGCCGGCGCCGTCATTGGGCAGGAAATAGATTTCGCCGGTCTCGCCGGGCGCGACGTCGTTGCCGTCCTCGCCGATGATGCGCAGTTTCGCGGTCTCGCCGATCTTGCCGACCGAGCCCTTGTGCGCCATCCATTCGGTGCCCGAGATCACGCAGGCGCCCTGCCGCTCGGTGCCGCCATAGAGCTCCCAGATCCGCTCGGGGCCGAGCCACTCGATCCATTTCTCCTTCAGCCAGGGCGGCATCGGCGCCGCCATGTGAAACACGATTTTCAGGCTGGAGACGTCGTAGCGGCTGCGCACATCCTCGGGCAGCGCCCAGATCCGGTGCATCATGGTCGGCACGAAGTTCACCCATTGCACGCGCTCGCGTTCGATCAGCCGCAGCGTCTCCTCGGCGTCGAACTTCACCATGCCGGTGACCCTTCCGCCCCCGAACAGCGCAAAGTGCGAGAGGATGAATGGCGCATTGTGATACAGCGGCCCCGGATTGAGCAGCGAGGTGTCGCGCGCAATGCCGAGCGTCGCCTCGGCCGTGGTTTCGATCACCGCGGGGTTGTGATCGAGGATCACCTTCGGCCGTCCGGTCGAGCCGCCGCTCGTCATCGCCTTCCAGTAGCGCGCGACCGGCGCATCGAGCGGCTCCTCGGAGAATCCATCCGGCACGAAATTCACCGGCAGCGAATTCGGCGCATTCCAGTCGGCCTCGCCGCCGACCACCAGCGACGGTTTCAGAATCTCGAGCACCGCAGCGGCCTCGCCGCGCGGCAGCCGCCATGACAGCGAGGTCGGCGTCGCGCCGCACTTCCACACCGCGAAGGTCGTCTCGAAGAATGCGTTGCTGTTGGGCAGCCCGATCGCGACGAAGTCGCCGGGCTTGACGCCCTTGGCGGCGAAGGCGCGCGCCCGTGCATTGGCGCGGCGCTCGAGCTCGAGCCAGGTCAGCGCATCCGCGCCATGACTGATGGCGATCGCATCCGTGGGCTTGCGTTCGGCATACCAGCGCGGCACGTCGGCGAGGGGGATCAGCATGGTCGTTTCCGTCGGAAAAGGCGGCTTGAAGCGCTCTTGTTGAAGGGATGTGGTCAAGACCACGGCCGCCACTTCACCAACAGTGCGGTCTCCGTGTCAAGCCGATGGCTGCCGACGCGGCCGGTATCCCGCTGATGGAATTGCAGAATCCCTGTTCGCTAAAAGCCCCGTCAAGATTCCGGTAAAGTTCAAGCGATCGCGCTAAGCCAGGCTTTACGGGGGGGCCGGCATTGTGGCCGTTGCGGTTCTGTGCCGGGCGCGTCGAGCGACGTGCACGGCGTGCAATGTCTTTCAATGACCAATGGCTTCAAGGGACGGCGACGATGGCGAGCAATGGAGCACGGATCAAGGTCAGTCGCGAGCCGCGGCGCCAGCTCAACAATCGTGCGGCCTGGATCACGGTCGACGACGGCGCGACCGAGAGCGAATGCGCCGTGGTCGACATCTCGCCGGGCGGCGCCAAGATCACCACCGAGGTCGAGTTCGAGGTGAATGACCGCCTCGCGCTGACGCTGCTCGCCGATCACGCCAAGCGCTACCCTTGCCAGGTGGTCTGGCGTCGCGGCAAGACCTACGGGCTCAAATTCGTGACGGCCGAAGTCGAGCCGGTTGAACCTGCCGCGGAGCCGGCCGGCGCGACCTAGCGCGGCGTTCATCAATCAATGATCGAATGGACGTTCGGCGCAGGCCATCGCCGATCACATCGGCCGCGCGTTCAATTGTTCACGCAGGACTTCCCGCGCAAGCGTCGCTCGCGTCATCGCCGCTGCGGATTGTCGGCATTGCCGGTGGTGGTGCCCGTCGGGCCTCCCGGAAGCGCCGGTGCGGCGCTGCCGCCGCCGGTGCCCGAAGACGGTGCGACGCGCTGGCCGGACTGGGTCGGGAGCGCAGTGCCGCCGACGCCGTTCGACGGTGCGGCGCGGTCGCCAGGCCTCGGCGGCAGCGGGGTGCCGCCGGTGTTCTGCGCGAGAAGCGGGGCCGGTGCGAGGATGAGGCCGGTGGCGACGACGATGGCAAATTTGGTCTTGAACATGTGCTGGTCCGAGATGGCGCGGTGAGGCTTGAGCGACAGGCACAGCCGCGACGGAGACGAGACATCCGCCAAGCCCGCGAGATTGCGATACCAGCATAACGTCAGCCGCATTTGATGCGTTCCCGGACGCCTCGCCAGGGCGAAGCAAATATCCGTGTAATGAACGGTCTCCACCGATCGCGGCGACGCCTCGCCGGTGTTGCGGATCTTTCGACATGAAGTTTGGACATTCATGTCGCGAGAATGCGGATGTGTGACTCACAGACCTCGCCACACACTCAATGTCGTCCTGGCGAAAGCCAGGACCCATTACCCCAAATCTCAATTGTTGCGCGACGCTGGGGCCGCGATCCCGTTCATCATCAAATGCGGTGGTTATAGGTCCTGGCATTCGCCAGGACAACGAACGGATAGCGCCGTGTGCCCGTCCTCACGGGTTCACGCAAACACAGTCGAGCCCGGCAATGACGACTGGTTGGCCAGGCGCCGTCGTCCTAGCGTTCCGTCAGCTTCAGCTCGATACGGCGGTTGCGCTTGTAGGCCTCTTCGGTCTGCGCGGTGTCCAGCGGCTGGAATTCAGCAAAGCCGGCGGCGACCAGTCGCTGCGCCGGCACGCCGAGCGAGACCAGGTACTGCACCACCGAGATCGCGCGCGCCGAGGACAGCTCCCAGTTGGACTTGAACAGCGGGCTGTTGATCGGCCGCACGTCGGTGTGGCCGTCGACGCGCAGCACCCAGGCGATCTCGGGCGGAATCTGCTTGTCGAGATCGATCAGCGCGCTCGCGACCGTTTCGAGCTCGGTCTTGCCCTCGGGCAGCAGCGTCGCCTGGCCGGTGTCGAAGAACACTTCCGACTGAAACACGAAGCGGTCGCCGACGACGCGGATATCGGGACGGTTGCCGAGGATCGCACGCAGCCGGCCGAAGAATTCCGAGCGGTATTTCGACAGTTCCTGCACCCGCTGCGCCAGCGCGACATTGAGGCGCTGGCCGAGATCGGCGATGCGGTTCTGCGATTCCTTGTCGCGTTTCTCGGAGGCGTCGAGCGCCTCTTCGAGCGCAGCGAGCTGGCGGCGCAGCGCGCTGATCTGCTGGTTCAGCAGCTCGATCTGCGCCAGTGCGCGCGACGATACGGCCTTCTCGGACTCCAGCGCCTTGTTGAGTTCGTTGGCGCGGCCCTGCGCGTCGCTGCCGGAACTCGCGAGCCCCTCATAGAGCCCCTTCATGCGGTCGCGCTCGCCTTCCGCGGACGCAAGCCCGGCGCGCAGCTGTGCCACCTGGTCGTCGAGCGTCAGCTTGGAGAGCTTCTCCAGCGATAGCAGGTCGTTGAGCTGAGCGATCTTGGCGGTGAGCTGTTCCAGTGCCTTGTCCTTGCCGGTGACCTCCTGCGACAGGAAGAACTGCACGACGAGGAACACCGACAGCAGGAACACGATCGACAGCACCAGCGTCGACAATGCGTCGACAAAGCCGGGCCAGTAGTTGAAGCCGGATTCGCTGCGGCGCGAGCGGGCGAGGGCCATGGGTGTCTCCTTGGGCTTGCTCCCCGGCTAGCTCTTCTCGGGCTGGCGGGCGAGGCGTTCGAGCAGCCGCTTGATCTCGCGGTTCTGCTCGCCCTGGCCGTCGGCCCATTCCCGGATCATCTGCTGCTCGGTGCGCATATGCGCAACCAGTCCCTGGATCGCCTCGGCAAGATTGGCCATCGCGGCCGTGGTGCTGCGGCCGCCGCCGCCTTCCTCGAGCGCGGTGCGGAGCCGATCGATCGCGCCCTGCATGTCGCCGGAGACGCCGGCTTCGTCGCCGGAAATGCCGCGCACGGTGCCGGCGAGCCAGTCCTCGAGGTCGGTGTAGAAGCGGTTCTGGGCCTGGCTCGACTGCAGGTCGAGGAAGCCGAGGATCAGCGAGCCGGCGAGGCCGAACAGCGAGGACGAGAACGAGATGCCCATGCCGCCGAGCGGCGCGGCGAGGCCCTCCTTCAGCGTATCGAACAGCGCGCCGGAGTCGCCGCCGACCTTGAGCCCGTCGATCACCTTGCCGACCGAGCCCACCGTCTCGATCAGGCCCCAGAAGGTGCCGAGCAGGCCGAGGAACACCAACAGGCCGGTCATGTAGCGCGAGATGTCGCGGGCTTCATCGAGGCGGGTTGCGATCGAATCGAGCAGATGTCGCATGGTCTGCTGCGAGATCGACATCCGCCCCGAGCGTTCGCCGCCGAGGATCGCGGCCATCGGGGCAAGCAGCGTCGGGCGGCGCTCGATCGCAAGGCCGGGATCGGCGATGCGGAAATTGTTGACCCAGGCGACCTCGGGATAGAGCCGGATCACTTGGCGGAACGCCAGGATGATTCCGATCAGCAGCACCGCCCCGATCAGGGCGTTCAGCCCCGGATTGGCAAAGAAGGCGGTGACGATCTGCTTGTACAGCACGACCCCGACCAGGCCGCAGAGCACCAGGAACACCAGCATCCGCACCAGGAAGATACGAGGCGAGGACAGCTTGCTCAATTCGATCTCCATGTCGGAGCGGGAAGGAGGCATTGCCGGGTCATCCGTTCGCGAAGGCCGCATCTGCGAGCAATATGGCACAGCGGCGGAGTGAGGAAAGCCGATTCCAGGGGCAGCAAACAGGACCTTGAGTTGGAATCTCGTGGGCCGTTGCCGCTTTGCACGGCTTTCCGACCGCTCGGCGCATCACCATCCGCTGAACTGCACACCCCACCCGCAGATCGCGAAATGAGGTCGGCTTGCACGCGTCATTCGGTGAGGCGAACGCGACGATGGTGATTCGGTCCGATGGTCTCGGTGTTGCAAGGTGCGGCATTCCGCGCAGGCAAAATGGCGGGGTTCCCGCTCACGCAGACCTTAATGCATTCCCACAGCCTGCGATGGAACCCGCTCACAATGCGGTGACAAGACAAAAGATGCCGCGAAATCAGAGTGATAGCATTCTGTGACATTGAGCCGCCCAAAAACGCATTGCGTCGCAGCAAGCAGATTTTATTTTCATCGCAGCAACGCGAGCGGTGTCGCCGTGACACCGCCGTTCGTTTGTTCAAACCTTTCAGGGGCGATTATCTCAATGTCTGGACTTCGCGCGCAATCGGCATGCATTGCTCTGATGCTGGCCGTGACGGCGCCACTGCTTGCAGGCTGCGACGAGCCGAACACCGCAACCGCCGCTGTGCAAGCACCCGAGCCGGACGTCAGTGTCGTCACCGTGAAGCCGCAGGCGCGCGCGATGCTGCGCGAGCTGCCGGGCCGCATCGCGCCGACCCGTGTTTCCGAGGTACGCCCGCGCGTCTCGGGCATCGTGGTCAACCGCATGTTCCATCAGGGCAGCGAGGTGAAGGTCGGCGATCCCCTGTACCAGATCGATCCGCGCCCGTTCGAAGTCGAATTGCAGTCGACCGAGGCGGCGCTGGCGCGCGCCAAGGCCGTGCTCGAACAGGCCGCGCTGCAGGCCCGCCGTATCGCCACCTTGACCAGCCAGCGCGCGGCGCCGGAAGCCGAGAACGAAAAGGCGATCGCGACGCTGAAGCAGGCCGAAGCCGACGTGCAGGGTCGCGAGGCCGAAGTCGCGCGCGCCAAGCTCAATCTGGATTATGCGACGATCCGCGCGCCGATCGACGGCACCATCGGCGCGGCGCTGGTCAGCGAGGGCGCGCTCGTCGTGCAGAACGACGCCGCGAGCCTTGCGACCATCCAGCAGCTCGATCCGATCTACGCCGACTTCCAGCAGTCGGTGACCGAGATGAACCAGCTCCGCCGCGCCTTCGAGAGCGGCGATCTCGACCGCATCGCGCCCGACGCGATGAAGGTGCGCCTCGTGCTCGACGACGGCTCGATCTACCCGCTGCCGGGCAAGCTGCTGTTCTCCGACGCCAAGGTCGACGCCTATACCGGGCAGGTGACGTTGCGCGGCGAGTTCCCGAACCCGCATCGCATCCTGCTGCCGGGCATGTATGTGCGCGTGCTGATCGAGCAGGGCATCGACAGCGATGCGATTGCCGTGCCGCAGCAGGCGATCCAGCGCAATGGCGGCGGCGGCAGCGAGGTGTTCGTCGTCAAGGCCGACAATCACGTCGCGGTGCAGCCGGTGCGCACCGGCTCGCTGCAGGGTGGTTCCTGGTTCGTGACCGACGGTCTTAAAGCCGGCGACAAGGTCGTCGTCGAGGGGTTCCAGAAATTCGCCGCCGGCGACAAGGTCCGGCCGCAAGCCTGGCGCGAGGTCGACGCAGCTGCAGCACCGACGGATCCGCACCAGACCGCGCACGCAGTGCGGTGATCCGACATGCCTAGCTTCTTCATCGACAGGCCGATCTTCGCCTGGGTCGTCGCGCTGTTCATCTGTCTGATCGGCGCGATCTCGATTCCGTTGCTCGCGGTCGCGCAATATCCGATCATCGCGCCGCCCTCGATCTCGATCTCGACCAGCTATCCCGGCGCGTCGCCGGAGAACCTCTACAACAGCGTGACGCGGCTGATCGAGGAGGAGCTCAACGGCGCCGCCAACATCCTGAACTTCGAATCGACCTCCGACTCGCTCGGCCAGGTCGAGATCATCGCCAACTTCAAGCCGGGCACCGACACCAGCCAGGCCTCGGTCGAGGTGCAGAACCGCCTCAAGCGCGTCGAGGCGCGGCTGCCGCGCGCCGTGATCCAGCAGGGCATCCTGGTCGAGGAAGCCTCGTCCGCCGTGCTGCAGATCATCACGCTGAACTCGACCGACGGCTCGCTGGATGAGGTGGGCCTCGGCGACTTCATGATCCGCAACGTGCTGGGCGAGGTGCGCCGCATCCCCGGCGTCGGCCGCGCCACGCTGTATTCGACCGAACGCAGCCTGCGAATCTGGATCGATCCGGCCAAGCTGGTCGGCTACGGCCTGTCCGCCGACGACGTCAACAAGGCGATCACGTCGCAGAACGCCCAGGTCGCCTCCGGTAGCATCGGCGCCGAGCCGAGCACCGATACCCAGAAGATTTCCGCGCAGGTGCTGGTGAAGGGCCAGCTGTCCTCGCCCGACGAGTTTGGCGCCATCATCCTGCGCGCCAACAATGACGGTTCGACGGTCCGGCTGCGCGACGTCGCGCGGATCGAGGTCGGCGGCCTCAGCTACCAGTTCAACACGCGCCTGGACGGCAAGCCGACCGCCGGCCTCTCGGTGCTGCTGTCGCCGAAGGGCAATGCGCTGGCGACCGCGAGCGCGGTCGAAGCCAAGATGAAGGAGCTGTCGCGCTTCTTCCCGGCCAACATCTCCTACGAAATCCCCTACAACATCACGCCGGTGGTCGAGGCTTCGATCAAGAAGGTGTTGACGACGCTGGTCGAGGCCGTGGTGCTGGTGTTCGTCGTGATGTTCCTGTTTCTGCAGAACATCCGCTACACCATCATCCCGACCATCGTGGTTCCGGTGGCGCTGCTCGGCGCCTGCGCCACGCTGATGATCGCGGGCTTTTCGATCAACATGCTGACCATGTTCGGCATGGTGCTGGCGGTCGGCATCCTCGTCGACGACGCCATCGTCGTGGTCGAGAACGTCGAGCGCATCATGGCGGAGGAGGGCCTGCCGCCGAAGGAAGCGACCAAGAAGGCGATGTCGCAGATCACCGGCGCCATCATCGGCATCACGCTGGTGCTGATGGCGGTGTTCGTGCCGATGGCGTTCTTCCCCGGCTCGGTCGGCATCATCTACCGGCAGTTCTCGGTCACCATGGTGGCGGCGATCGCATTCTCGGCGCTGCTCGCGCTGTCGCTGACGCCGGCGCTGTGCGCAACCTTGCTCAAGCCGGTCACGAAGGGCCACGGCCATGCCAGCAAGGGCGTGTTCGGCTGGTTCAACCGTGTGCTCGACACCAGCCGCGCGGGCTATACCCGCACCGTGCAGGGCTCGCTGAAGCGCACCGGCCGCCTGATGCTGATCTACCTCGTGTTGTTCCTCGGCGTCGCCTACGGCTTCGTGCGGCTGCCCGGCGGCTTCCTGCCGGTTGACGACCAGGGCTTCATCACGACCGACGTGCAGACGCCGTCGGAGTCGTCCTATGCCCGGACCGAAGCCGCGGTCGAGCAGGTCGAGAAGTACCTCAAGGACCGCGCCGGCATCGAGAACGTCACGTTCCTCACTGGCTTCAGCTTCCTCGGCCAGGGCATGAACACCGCGCAGGCCTTCATCACCCTGAAGGACTGGTCGGAGCGCGGCCCGAAGGATTCCGCCGCCGCCATCGTTGCCGACATCAACCGCGATCTGTCGTCGATCCGCGACGCCAGGATCTCGGCGTTGCAGCCGCCGCCGATCGACAACCTCGGCAATTCCTCGGGCTTCTCGTTCCGCCTGCAGGACCGCGGCCAGAAGGGCTACTCGGCGCTGATCGCCGCGTCCGATCGCCTGATCGCGGAGGCCAATGCCAGCCCGATCCTGCAGAAGGTCTATGTCGAAGGCCTGCCGCCGGCGCCGCAGGTCAATCTGATGATCGACCGCGAGAAGGCCGGCGCGTTCGGCGTCACCTTCGAGGACATCAACAACACGATCTCGACCAATCTCGGCTCGAACTACATCAACGACTTCCCGAACCGCGGGCGCATGCAGCGCGTCATCGTGCAGGCCGACAAGACCAGCCGCATGAACGCGGACGACATCCTCAACTACAACGTCAAGAACAGCCGCGGCCAGCTGGTGCCGTTCTCGGCCTTCGCCACCATCGAGTGGTCGAAGGGGCCGACGCAGATCGCGGGCTTCAATTACTATCCGGCGGTGCGCATCTCCGGCGAGGCGCGGCCCGGCTTCACCTCGGGCGATGCGATCGCCGAAATGGAGCGGCTCGCCGACAAGCTGCCGCGCGGCTTCGGCTATGAATGGACCGGCCAGTCGCTGCAGGAGAAGCTGTCGGGCTCGCAGGCGCCGTTCCTGCTCGCGCTGTCGGTGCTGGTGGTGTTCCTCTTGCTGGCCGCGCTCTATGAGAGCTGGACCATTCCGCTCGCGGTGCTGCTCACCATTCCGCTCGGCATTCTCGGTGCGGTGGTGGCGGCGACGATGCGCGGGCTCTCCAACGACGTCTATTTCACCGTCGGCCTGATCACCATCATCGGTCTTGCCGCCAAGGACGCGATCCTGATCATCGAGTTTGCCAAGGATCTGCGCGCGCAGGGCAAGCCGCTGGTCGAGGCGACCATCGAGGCCTGCAGTCTCAGATTCCGCCCGATCCTGATGACCGGTCTGGCCTTCGTCTGCGGCGTGCTGCCGATGGCGATCGCGACCGGTGCCGGCGGCGCCAGCCAACAGGCGCTCGGCACATCGGTGATGGGCGGCATGATCGCGGTGGTGATCCTCGCGCTGCTTCTGGTGCCGGTGTTCTTCGTCAGCGTGCAGCGCGTGCTGGCCGGTGACCGCGAGAAGGCGCCGGGGCAGGGTGAGGTGTATGGCCCGCCCGCGCCGGCAAGGATCGGTCACTGACATCAGGGACCGACGCTGGTCAGATCAGCGGCTTGCTTTCGCGAGCCGGCCAATCCAGATTGCAGCTCTGGATTGAACGGGAAGCGTTTGGGCAACCCGGCGATTGAGGGCATGCGATGCGGCCGAGCGATATTGCGATCTCGAATTATCGCTCGATCCGGCGGCTCTTCATGCCCATCCAGCCGCTGTCCGTCTTCGTCGGCGAGAACGGTGTCGGTAAATCCAATCTCTACAAGTCCCTGTCGCTGTTGCGGGATGCTGCGACCGGCCGGATCACGCGCACGATCTCCGACGAAGGCGGGTTGAATTCCGTCTTCTGGTCCGGCCATCGCAGACGCGGAGACGATGCGCGTCTGCGGTTGGCCGTGAGGCTCGACCACGTCAGATATTCCATCGAGCTCGGATTCCCGAGCCCGGTCGTGGCGGCATTTCCCGGTGAGCCGATGATCAAGTCCGAAACGATCGAGGCGACCCACGGCAAGAAGACAATACTGATGTTGGAGCGCACCAACTCACTCGTCAGTGTCCGCGATGAGAACGGCACCTGGAGCCAGCACAAGGATGCGGTGCTGCCGTCGGAAACCGCACTGGCCGGATTTTCGGATGGTAAGGGAAGTCCCGAGATCGACCTGATCCGAAATGCAATGCTGAGTTGGCGATTCTATCACGACTTCCGGACCGATCCGGCGTCGCCGATACGAAAGCCGTGTCTCGCGATCACGACACCTTCGCTGAGCGCCGATGGCCATGATCTGGCTGCCGTGTTGGCAACCCTGTTCACGATCAGGCAGGATGCCGGCGATCTGCAGGATGCGATCGAGGACGCATTTCCGGGCGCCGAACTGCGGGCTTGGGAAAAAAATGGGCTATGTGAATTCCAGTTGCAACTGGAGGACATGCCGCGGCCGTTCAAGGCGCACGAACTATCCGACGGCACGCTGAAATATATCTGCCTGCTCGCCGTGTTCATGGGCTATCGGCTGCCGCCGTTCATCGCGCTGAACGAGCCCGAGACCAGCCTGCATCCCTCGCTGCTGGCGCCATTGGCCCGGCTGATCGCCAAGGCATCGCGCCGCGCCGACATCTGGATCGTCACCCATTCGGAGCCTCTGATGGAAGCGCTGCGCAGCGAAAGCGCGGTGCCGCTGCGCCGGGTGATCAAGACGAAGGGCGCCACGACCATCGAGGGCCTGTCCCTCGGCGGTGAATTTCGTGACGGGCAGGACGACGATGATGAGGATGATGACGATTAAATCGCGCCGTCGCGTTACTGCCCGAGCGGCTTCAGGATCTTGATCAGCTCGCCATGCACGAACTCGTTGCCACAGACGATGTGGCCGGTCTGCAGCGGGTCGTCATTGCCCTGGATGCCGGAGACGGTGCCGCCGGCTTCGCGGACCATCAGCAGGCCGGCCGCGACGTCCCAGGCCTGCAGATTGCGCTCCCAATAGCCGTCGAGCCGGCCGGCAGCGACAAAGGCGAGGTCGAGCGAGGCGGCGCCGAAGCGGCGGAAGCCCGCGACCTTGGTCTGCAGCGCGGCCATCTCCTGCAGCGCCAGCTGGTGACTACCGCGGCCGATATGCGGCAGGCCGCAGGCCACAACGCATTCGTTGAGCTGGCGGCGGCCGGCGACGCGCAGGCGCTGGTCGTTGAGGAACGCGCCCTTGCCGCGCTCGGCGATGTAGAGCTCGTCATTGGCGGGATTGTAGATCACGCCGGCGATCACGGTGTCCTCGCGCTTCAGCCCGATCGAGATCGCGAATTGCGGGATGCCGTGCAGGAAGTTGGTGGTGCCGTCCAAGGGATCGACGATCCAGGTGTGGCTCTTGTCGCTGCCTTCGCGCTTGCCGCCTTCCTCGCCGAGGAAGCCGTAGCCGGGCCGGGCCTTTTCGAGGTCGGTGTAGAGCATCTCCTCGGCGCGCTTGTCGGCGAGCGAGACGAAGTTTGCCGGCCCCTTCAGCGACACTTGGAGATGTTCGATCTCGCCGAGGTCGCGCTTAAGGCTGCGGCCGGCGCGGCGCGCGGCCTTGACCATGACATTGATGAGAGCGGAATAGAGCATGATGAGAACTTGTGACCCGAGAAATGTGAAAGTCGATCAGGCGGCGCACGCAAATCCGTCATCCTGAGGTGCGAGCGCAGCGAGCCTCGAAGGGTGCACGGCCCCGGACCGGGCCGTTCATCCTTCGAGACGCGCTTTCGCGCACCTCAGGATGACGGATCAGGAGGGAGCGACCTAGCCGCCCGAGTCTCCGGACTGGGTGCCCTCTGGAAGTGGCGCCGTCAAGGCGTCATTTGACGTTGTTTCCGATCCATTTTCGCGCGGCTGCCTCGGCCTTGGCGCGGTCTTCCGGGCTCATATCGGCGAGGATGTCGTCGAGATCGGGGTCGCCCTTGCCGGCGGTCTTGGCGACCGTGTGCCATTTCAGCGCCTCGACCTTGTCCACCGGGGCGCCGGCGCCGGTCGCCAGCACATGGGCGAGGCGGTTTTGCGCGATCGCGCTGTTCTGCCGGGCCGCCTTGCGCAGCAGCGCCACCGCCGCCGGCACGTTCCGCGGGGTGCCGGAGCCGTTGTAGAGGGCGATGGCATATTCGACCTCGGCATCGACATTGTCGGCCAGCGAGGCCGCCTGCAGCAGCCGCGCCGCCTTCTCGAGGTCCTTCGGCACGCCGGTGCCTTCCTTGTAGAAGGTCGCGAGCGCGTATTGCGCCTCGGGGCTGCCGGCGTCGGCGGCCATTCGCAACAGCTCGGCGGAGCGGCGGAGGTCCTGCGGCAGGGTCTGGCCGTCGAGATAGAGCAGCGCGAGATTATAGGCCGCTTTCGGCTCGCCGAGCTTGGCCGACGACGCCAGCAGCTTGACCGCGGCATCCTTGTCGACCGTGCCGCCGCGGCCCGCGATCTTCATCATGGCGAGCGCGAACATCGCCTCGCGGTCGCCGGCATCGGAGGCGCGCTTGTACCACTCGTCGGCCTTGACGTAGTCGCGCTTGACGCCGAGCCCATTGGCATAGAGCTCGCCCAGCATCGTCATGGCCTTGGCATCGTTGTTGTTCTGCGCGCGCGCGGTCGCGAGATCGAACGCGGTCTTGTACATGCCGCGCTGATAGGCGCCGTAGACGAGGTCGACATTGGGATCGTCGACGGCCTGGGTCGGGGTCGGCGAGGGCGTCGGAGATGCGGCAGGCTTCGGCGTCGCTGAGGCGGCGGGCTTCGGCGCCGGCTTCTTCGCGACCGGCGAATGCACCTTCGGCTTCGGAGCCTCCTTCTTCGCGGGCGGCGTCTGTGCCGGCGGCGTGATCGAGAGCTGCGCCATCGCGCCGCTCGCCAGCATCGTGCAGCCGAGCGCAACACCTATCGGACGCAGGCATTTCATTCCGGCGTCATCCCTCGGCCTTTCCGTCGGCCTTGGCCTTGCCGAATGTGCCTGCATGCGCCCGCGCAATCGCCTCTCCGATCTCGACAAGCGCCGCCTTGGCGCCGCGCGGATCGGACCAGATGGAGTCTCCGACCAGCACGAAATCCGCGCCGACCGCCGCGAACGCTTCGGCTTCCTCGCGCGAGGCTGCAAAGCCGACGCAGGGCGGCTCGAACAATTCGTCCCACCATTCCAGCCGCTCGGCGATGGCCTCGCGCGAGGGCCGCTGTCCGTTGGCGTCGGGCTCGCCGAACAGCACATAGTCGGCACCGGCTTCGCCCGCGGCCATGGAATCGTGGCGGGTCGCGAGTCCGCCGACGCCGACAATGCGGTCGGGTTTCAGCGCCGGCGCCGCCTCTTCCATCGCGGCGACGCCGGTCAGATGCGCGCCGTCGGCGCCGGCGCGGGCCACGATATCGGGATGACCGTCGATCAGCAGCGCCGCGCCGGCGTTCTGGATCGCGGGCGCCAGCGCCTTGATGGTGGAGATCATGCTGCGCGGATCGCTCTCGCGCAGCCGCACCAGCACGGCCGCGACATCGGCCGCGGCAAGCAACTCGGTGAGCTCGGCCGCAAGCCGCGCAGGCTCATCGACCGCCGGCGTTGCCAGATAGAGGCGCGGCGTCGGCCGCGGCGGAACGGGCTTGGTCGCCAACTATGCCGCCTGTTTCTCGAGGCCGGCTTCCCAATTGCCGGTGCTCGCGAGCCCGTTCATCCGGGCGCGATGCGAGAAGGCGCGCTGGCCCGCGGGGACGTTGTCGGACTTGCCGGACCACGCCTTCTGCGGCGCCGCCTGCAGCGCACGGCCATAGGAGAAGGTCAGCCGCCAGGGCAAATTGCCGATCTTGTTCATGGCGTCGAGATGGGCGGTCGCTTCCTCGTCGCTCTGGCCGCCGGAGAGGAAGGCGATGCCGGGCACCGCGGCCGGTACGCAGCTCTTGAGCAGGCGGATGGTCTTCTCGGCGACTTCCTGCACCGGCGCCTGCTTCGGGCACTTCTTGCCCGAGATCGCCATGTTCGGCTTCAGGATCATGCCTTCGAGCGCGACGCGCTGCACCCGCAATTCCTGGAAGGTGCGGTTCAGCACGCGCTGCGTCACCTCGTAGCAGCGGTCGATGTCATGATCGCCGTCCATCAGCACCTCCGGCTCGACGATCGGGACGATCTGCGCGGCCTGGCACAGCGCGGCGTAGCGCGCCAGCGCATGGGCGTTGGCACGGATCGCGGTCTGGGTCGGGATTCGCGGTCCGATATCGATCACCGCCCGCCACTTCGCAAAGCGCGCACCGCGCTCGTAATATTTCTTCAGCCGCTCGGCGAGCTTGTCGAGGCCGACGGTGACGAGTTCGCCTGGGCAGTTCGGCAGCGCCTGCGTGCCCTCGTCGACCTTGATGCCGGGGATCGCGCCGGCCTGCTCGATCAGCTTGACCAGCGGCGTGCCGTCCTTGGCATTCTGCCAGATCGTCTCGTCGTAAAGGATGACGCCGGAGATGTACTTGCTCATCGCCTCCTGCGAGCGGAACAGCATCTCGCGATAGTCACGGCGATTGTCCTCCGTCGAATCGACCTTGATGGCGTCGAACCGCTTCTTGATGGTGCCGGAGGATTCGTCGGCGGCGAGAATGCCCTTGCCCGGGGTGACCATGGCAAGCGCGATTTTGTTGAGGTCGGAGAGGTTCATCGGGGCGTCCTCCAGAGCCATTGCCTTTGCAAACCAAAATAGGCGGTTCTCGGGCAAATGCCTAGAAAACGTTCGTCGCGGCTGAGATCGCGCGTAGATTTGGCTTGTTCTGTTCACCTCGCCCCGCTTGCGGGGAGAGGCATAGGCCGCCTTCGGCGGCCGTCGGCAAAGAACGCCGAAGTCGAGCTTCGGCTATGTTGCATCGCTAGATGCAATCCGGGTGAGGGGGTACAGGTCTAACCGCATTCGCCGCTCGTGGAAGCAGCCCCTCACCCCAACCCTCTCCCCGCGAAGGGCGGGGAGAGGGAGAGATACGTCAGGCGACCTTGGGGTCGAGCTGGCCCGCGGCGTAACGCTTGGCCATTTCGGCCGTGGTCAGCACCTTCTTGATCTTGCTGGCCTGGCCCGCGGTGTTGAACTCCTGCAGGCGCTGCTTGCACAGCTTGGTCATCGCCTCCATCGCGGGCTTCAGGTACTTGCGGGGATCGAACTCTTCCGGATTGTCCTTCAGCACCTTGCGGATCTGGCCGGTCATCGCCATCCGGTTGTCGGTGTCGATGTTGATCTTGCGCACGCCGTTCTTGATGCCGCGCTGGATCTCGGCGACCGGCACGCCCCAGGTCGGCTTCATCTTGCCGCCATTGGCGTTGATGATCTCCTGCAGCTCCTGCGGCACCGACGAGGAGCCGTGCATCACCAGATGCGTGTTAGGCAGCTTGCGATGGATTTCCTCGATCACGTTCATGGCGAGGATGTTGCCGTCGGGCTTGCGGGTGAACTTGTAGGCGCCGTGCGAGGTGCCCATCGCGATCGCCAGCGCGTCGACCTTGGTTTCCTTGACGAACTTCACGGCCTCGTCCGGGTTGGTCAGCAGCTGGTCGTGCGACAGCTTGCCCTCGGCGCCATGGCCGTCTTCCTTGTCGCCCATGCCGGTCTCGAGCGAGCCGAGCACGCCGAGCTCGCCTTCCACCGAGATGCCGCCGAGATGGGCCATGCCGGTCACGGTCTTGGTGACGCCGACATTGTAGTCCCAGTCGCCGGGGGTCTTGCCGTCGGCCTTCAGTGAGCCGTCCATCATGACCGAGGTGAAGCCGGCCTGGATCGCGGTCATGCAGGTGGCGGGCTCGTTGCCGTGGTCGAGATGCACGCAGACCGGGATCTGCGGGTAGATCTCGGTGACGGCGTCCATCATATGCTTGAGCATGACGTCGTTGGCGTAGGACCGCGCGCCGCGCGAAGCCTGGATGATGACGGGTGCGTCGACCTCGGAGGCTGCCGCCATGATCGACAGCGCCTGTTCCATGTTGTTGATGTTGAAGGCTGGTACGCCGTAATCATGCTCGGCCGCGTGGTCGAGCAGTTGCCGCAACGTTATGCGAGCCATTCCATTTCTCCCTGTAGTGCAAGTTCGCGGATGTGAAGCGCGATGAGCTCATTTTCATCGCGCTTTTGCTCTTTGTTTGAGCATGATCTCTTCGGAAAACCGCTTCACACTTTTCCGGATCATGCTCTGGATCAACGGTTTTTCAGAACTTCGACGCCCGGCAGCGGCTTGCCTTCCATCCATTCAAGAAACGCGCCGCCCGCGGTCGAGACGTAGGAAAAATCGCCGCCGACGCCCGCCTGGTTCAGTGCCGCGACAGTGTCGCCGCCGCCGGCGACCGAGATCAGCTTCCTGGCCTTGGTGCGTTCGGCGGCATGTTTGGCCGACACCACGGTGCCGCGGTCGAACGGCGTCAGCTCGAAGGCGCCGAGCGGTCCGTTCCAGACCAGCGTCGCCGCGTCGTCGATCGCGGCATGGATGCGCGCGATCGATTGCGGACCGACGTCGAGGATCATGCCGTCGGCCGGGATCGCATCGAGGCCATAGGCGTGCGACGGCGCGTTGGCGGCAAACTGGTTGGCGACGACAGCGTCGACGGGGAGGATGATCGCGCAGTTGGCGGCGTTGGCCTTTTCCATGATCCGCAGCGCGGTCGGGGCAAGATCCTTTTCGGCGAGCGACTTGCCGACGGCGACGCCCTGCGCGTGCAGGAAGGTGTTGGCCATGCCGCCGCCGATCACCAGCGCGTCGACCTTGCTCACGAGGTTTTCCAAGAGGTCGATCTTGGTCGAGACCTTGGCGCCGCCGATGATCGCGATCACCGGCTTGGTCGGCGCTTCCAGCGCCTTGCCGAGCGCATCGAGCTCGGCCTGCATGGTGCGGCCGGCATAGGCCGGCAGCTTGTGGCCGAGGCCTTCGGTCGAGGCGTGGGCGCGATGCGCGGCGGAGAAGGCGTCGTTGACCCAGATGTCGCCGAGCTTGGCGAGCTCTGCAACGAAGCCGGCGTCGTTCTTCTCTTCCTCCTTATGGAAACGCGTGTTTTCCAGGCAGAGGATGTCGCCGTCCTTGAGAGCCCCGACAGCGGCGGCCGCGGGCTCGCCGATGCAGTCCTCGGCGAAGCCGACCGGGCGCTTGATCACCTTCGACAGCGCGTCAGCGACCGGCTTCAGCGATTCCTTGGGATCGCGTCCCTTGGGGCGGCCGAAATGGGCGAGCAGGATCACCTTGCCGCCCTTGTCGGAAATTTCGGTGATGGTGGGGGCCACGCGCTCGAGCCGGGTGGCGTCGGTGACGCGGCCATTTTCCATGGGGACGTTGAGGTCGACGCGCAGCAGCACGCGCTTGCCCGTCACGTTGACGTCGTCGAGGGTGCGGAACGATTTTGTCATGGGGGGTGTCGAACTCCTGGGGTCATTCCGGGGCGATGCGGAGCATCGAACCTCAGATGCGCAATTGCGCATCGGGGAATCTCGAGATTCCGGGTCTGGTCCTGCGGACCATCCCGGAATGACGGAGCGGCAAACACGCAGATGCCCGGCGGTGAGCCGGGCATCACGAACAGTCGAACTTAAACCAGCTTGCCGATCGCGACGGCGGTGTCCGCCATACGGTTCGAGAAGCCCCACTCATTGTCGTACCAGGACATCACGCGCACGAAGTTGCCGTTCTGCACCTTGGTCTGGTCCATGTGGAAGGTCGACGAGTGCGGATCGTGGTTGAAGTCGATCGAGACGTTCGGCGCGTTGGTGTAGCCGAGGATGCCCTTGAGCTGCTGCTCGGACGCACGCTTCATCGCCTCGTTGATCTCCTTGACGTCGGTTGCGCGCTTGGCGACGATCTTGAGGTCGATCACGGAAACGTTCGGGGTCGGAACGCGGACCGAGACGCCGTCGAGCTTGCCCTTCAGCTCGGGCAGCACGAGGCCGATCGCCTTCGCGGCACCGGTCGAGGTCGGGATCATCGACATCGCCGCAGCGCGGCCGCGATAGAGATCCTTGTGCAGGGTGTCGAGCGTCGGCTGGTCGCCGGTATAGGCATGGATCGTGGTCATGAAGCCGGTCTCGATGCCGACGGTGTCGTTCAGGACCTTGGCGACCGGCGCGAGGCAGTTGGTGGTGCAGGAGCCGTTCGAGATCACCAGGTGATCCTTGGTCAGCGTGTCGTGGTTGACGCCGTAGACGATGGTGGCGTCAGCACCGTCGGCGGGCGCCGAGACCAGCACGCGCTTGGCGCCGGCGGTGAGGTGCGCGGAGGCCTTGTCCTTCGCGGTGAAGATGCCGGTGCATTCCAGCGCGACGTCGACGCCGAGCGCCTTCCACGGCAGCTTGGAGGGATCGCGCTCGGCCGAAACCTTGATCTTGTTGTCGCCGAGGCTGATCGTGTCGCCGTCGACCGTGACGGTGCCGGGGAAGCGGCCGTGCACGGAATCGAAGCGCAGCAGGTGTGCGTTGGTCTCGACCGGGCCGAGGTCGTTGATGCCGACCACCTCGATGTCCTTGCGGCCGGACTCGGCGATGGCGCGCAGAATGTTGCGGCCGATACGCCCAAACCCGTTGATCGCGACGCGGATTGCCATGCTCGTCTCCTCTAATGCTGTTGTCAGCCCCGCGGGAGCGCTCCCACGAGGTTTTTACGGCGGAACGCCCGGTTCGGCCGGGCGCGTACGGAAAAGATGGAGCTTAGGTAATCCTTTTTTGCGACAAGCTCAACCTTGGCCGACGGGTGTCAGGCCAGCGTCAGACGCGCTTCGTGGCAGCGTTAACGACGGCTTCAGCAGTAATGCCGAAATGCCGGAAAAGGTCCTTCGCCGGAGCGCTGGCGCCGAATCCGTGCATGCCGATGAATTCGCCGTCATGGCCGATCACGGCATCCCAGCCCCAGCGTACCGCAGCCTCGATCGCGATCTTGACCGGGGCGTTGCCGATAATGGCATTTTGCCGCTCGGCGGGCTGTGCCAGCAGCAATTCCAGCGACGGGACCGAGACCACCCGCGTCGCGATGCCGCGTCCGGCGAGCTGCTTCTGCGCCTCGACCGCGATCTGGACCTCGGAACCCGACGCGAACAATGACACTTTTGCGTCACCCTGCGCCGCGACCAGCTCATAGGCGCCGTGGCTGCACGGGTTGTCGTTCGGCGCCGTGGTGCGGAGCTGCGGCAGGTTCTGGCGGGTCAGCGCCAGCACCGTCGGTCCGTCGACGCGGTTGAGCGCCAGTTCCCAGCACTCGGCGGTCTCGACCGCGTCACAGGGACGGAACACGCGCATGTTGGGCATCGCGCGGAGCGCGGAGAGATGCTCGACCGGCTGGTGCGTCGGGCCGTCCTCGCCGAGGCCGATCGAGTCATGGGTCATGACATAGACGACGCCGGTGCCCATCAGCGCCGACAGCCGCATCGCGCCGCGCGCGTAGTCGGTGAACACGAGGAAGGTGGCTCCGTTCGGCGCGAAGCCGCCATGCAGGAAGATGCCGTTGAGGCACGCCGCCATGCCGTGCTCGCGGACGCCGTAATGGATGAAGCGGCCCTTCGGCGTCTTGGCACCGAACGCCGTCGCCGACTTCGCCTTGTTGTTGTTGGAGCCGGTGAGGTCGGCGGAGCCGGCGACGAATTCCATCGGCATCGCAGCCGCAATCACCTCGATCGCGGCTTCCGACGATTTGCGGGTCGCGACGTTGAGCGGATTTTCCAGGAGCCCCTTCTTGAAGGCGCGCAGCCCCTTGGCGAGCGACTGCGGCCGCTCGTGGCGAACGCGGCGTTCGAACTCGGCGCGCTTGCGGCTGCCGAGCTGCGCGAACAGCTCGTCCCAAGCCTTGTGCTCGGCGGCGCCGCGGGCGCCTGCCTCGCGCCAGGCCTTCAGCACATCGTCGGGCACCGAGAACGGCTCGAGCGAGATGCCGAGCTTCTCCTTGGCCGCCTTGAGCTCGTCGGCGCCGAGCGCCTCGCCATGCGCCTTGGCGGTGCCGGCCTTGTGCGGCGCGCCGTAACCGATCGTGGTCTTGCAGGCGATCATCGAGGGCTTGTTGGATTTCTGCGCGCGGGTGATTGCAGCGGCGATCGCCTGCGGATCGTGGCCGTCGATCAATTCGGCGGCCCAACCTGCGGACTTGAAGCGCTTCACCTGATCGACGGAATCGGAGATCGAGGTCGGGCCGTCGATCGAGATGCCGTTGTCGTCGTACAGCACGATCATCTTGTTGAGCCGCCAGACACCGGCGAGCGCGATCGCTTCCTGCGAGATGCCCTCCATCAGGTCGCCGTCGGAGGCGAGCACATAGGTGTGGTGGTTGACGATCTTCTTGCCGAACTCGGCGGCCAGCATCTTCTCGGCGAGCGCCATGCCGACCGCGGTCGCGATGCCCTGGCCGAGCGGACCGGTGGTGGTCTCGATGCCCCTGGTGTGGAAGTTCTCCGGGTGTCCCGGTGTCAGCGATCCGAGCTGGCGGAAATGCTTGAGCTGGTCGAGCGTCATGTCCTTGTTGCCGGTGAGGTACAGCAACGAATAGAGCAGCATCGAGCCATGGCCGGCCGAGAGCACGAAGCGGTCGCGATCGGGCCACGCTGTGTCCGCCGCATCGAATTTCAGGAATTTTGTGAACAGGACGGTCGCGACGTCGGCGGCGCCCATCGGCAGGCCGGGATGGCCGGAATTAGCCTTCTCGACGGCGTCCATGGCAAGGCCACGGATCGCATTGGCCATACGGGTGTGATCGACCTGCGTCATGATGAAAAGTCCGCCTAAAATGAGGAGCTGATTGCTGGACGGATCGGGGCGGGCAGCCGCGATACGCGCGTGGATGGCCTTACGGGTTGGGGGTGGATTAGCACCTCAATTCCGCAAGTCCAAGGCGATGAAACACCTCAAAACGGGGAAAAGTGGCCCGAAATCGCCCTATTTCATTCAACGGTGCATAGTTCTGCGCCGCCGTTGCGCTGGGCTCGCTTGCCACGTAAATTTCGTCCCGTAAACGCTTGCCGAACCGCCAGTTTTGCCGTGCGGCAGGCCTGTCTTCCGCAGGCTACCAAGGCCAACCGACTTGAAAGGTCCACGCCGCGTGTCATGAGTGATCGTCTCGCCAACGGGTCTGGCAATACCGAGGCACCGCTTGCCGATATCGATGCTGCGACCAAGCGGCTGATGGCAGCGCTTGATGCGCTGGAAAGCTCGGTGGAGCGGCGCCGCGAGGCGGACCGCGACGAGAACGAATTGGCGAGCCGCATCCAGGCGCTCGGCGCCGATCGCTCCAGGCTTGCCGACGAGCTCGACGGATCGCTGGTGAAGACGCGCAAGCTCGAGCGCGCCAATCGCGAGATCGCGGAAAAACTCGACGCGGCAATCGGCAGCATTCGCGCCGTGCTCGACGGCGGAGACAGCAGATGAGCCACATCAACGTCACCATCAATGGCCGGCAATACCGGATGGCCTGCGAGGAGGGCCAGGAGGTGCGGCTCCTAAAGCTCGCGGAAAATCTCCAGCAGCGCGTGGAATCGCTGCGCGGCAAGTTCGGCGAGATCGGCGATGCGCGGCTGACGGTGATGGCAGCGCTCACCGCCTGCGACGAACTGGTCGACGCCAGCGCACGCATCCGCAGCCTCGAGGAAGAGGTCGAGCAGCTGCGCAACGCGCGCGTTGCCGCCATCGACCGCGCCCGCGCGACCCAGACCGCGGTCTCCAACGCGCTCAACGCCGCCGCGGAGCGGATCGAGCGCACCACGCAGGTGCTCAACCGCACCATCGGCGGCGGCATCGCGATCGGGTGATCTATATTTTCCGGCATCGGGTGATCTTATCCTCCCCTGGAGGGGGAGGATCGACGCTCATGAAATGAGCGGCGAGGTGGGGTGACGGTCTTTCCACACGTGTAGCGCCCGCGTTGAGAGATCACCCCACCCCGGTTCGCATTCCGCTACGCTTCATGCGTACCGACCCTCCCCCTCCAGGGGAGGGTGGAGAGAAGTGCATGAGTCTCGGCTGCGTCTTCCTTACCGCTGGCGGATTGGGGCAACGATGGCTAGATTAGCCCCCGCGAAGCTGCGTCGTGCGTCAGGAGCCATATATCCCCGGGGCCTTATCGATCCTTTAGGGAACTGTCCCTGGCCGGGTCCGTGGACCCGGACATATGGTGCCCACCTACTTTCGTAGGGAACTCCGGGATCGAGCGCTCCAACGGCCTCTGCGGCTTCGCACTGATTTTTGCTGTTGCCTTGTCGTCGCGCTGCGGCGGTTGAATTGTCTAGCAGTGTTGTGCCCCGCGATACGGGTCGTCCAGCGCGCCGCGGCCTGGCCTTAACGAAAGCTAGCGTCTCTGGGATGATGGATCGTCCGTTGTCGCGGACGACGACAGCGGAAGATGGATCATGCACGCATCTCCATCGAAGGCCGAGCTCCGGGCACTTGCTCTCGCCAAGCGCGATGCGCTGAGCGACGAGCAGCGCGCGACGGCTGCCGAAGCGCTCGCCAAGCGCGGCGCGCCGTTCGAGATCGCGCCGGGCATGATCGTCTCGGGCTATGCGCCGATCCGCAGCGAGCTCGATCCGGCGCCGTTGATGAAGAAGCTTGCCGACAGGGGCGCGCGGCTCGCGCTGCCCTGCATCAATGCGCGCGGCCAGTCGCTGACCTTCCGCAGCTGGTCGCCGCAGGACCGGCTGATGCTCGGGCCGCTCGGCATTCCCGAGCCGTCGCCGGCCGCCGCCGAGGTGCATCCGGACGTGATGCTGGTGCCGCTCGCGGCATTCGACAAGCTCGGTCACCGCATCGGCTACGGCGCCGGTTATTACGACTATACCTTCGCGCATCTGCGCAAGGCCAAGCATGTGATCGGGGTCGGACTTGCCTTTGCTGCACAGGAAACCAAGGCGATTCCGGCGCTGTCGCACGACGTCCCGCTCGATTTTGTGCTAACGGAGCGCAAGACGTTCGATTTCCGGAGTAGCTAGCCTTGCGAATTCTCTTCGTTGGTGACGTCGTCGGCAGGACCGGCCGCACCGCCATCGCCGACCACCTTCCCGGCATGATCAGGGACTGGTCGCTCGATCTCGTGGTCGTCAATGGCGAGAATTCCGCCGGCGGCTTCGGCATCACCGAGGCGATCTATCAGGAGCTGCTCGACGCCGGCGCCGATGCGATCACGCTCGGCAACCACGCCTGGAATCAGAAGGAGGCGCTGGTCTTCATCGAGCGCGCGCCGCGCCTGATCCGCCCGCTGAATTTTCCGCGCCATTCGCCCGGCCGCGGCGCCACGCTGGTCGATACCAAGAGCGGCAAGCGCGCGCTGGTCCTCAACGCGATCGGCCGCGTCTTCATGGAGCCGTCCTCGAACGATCCGTTCAGCGCCATCGAGCGCGAGCTTGAGGCCTGCCCGCTGCGCGAGGGCTGTGATGCCATCGTGCTCGATTTCCATGCCGAGGCGACCAGCGAGAAGCAGGGCGTCGGCTTCTTCTGCGACGGCCGCGTCAGCCTCGTGGTCGGTACCCATACCCACGTGCCGACCGCCGATCATCAGGTGCTGCCGGGCGGCACCGCCTATATGAGCGATGCCGGCATGACCGGCGACTATGACTCGGTGATCGGCATGCAGAAGGAGGAGCCGCTGCAGCGCTTCCTCACCGGCATTCCCTCCGGCCGTTTCGAGCCGGCGGGCGGCGTGGCAACACTGAGCGGCATCGCGGTCGAGACCGACGATGCGACCGGGCTCGCGGTGAAGGTCGCGCCGGTGCGCGCCGGCGGGCGGCTCGAGCCTGCGGTGCCGGGGTTTTGGACCTAGCGAGGAAACGTAGCCCCGGATGAAGCGAAGCGTAATCCGGGGTTCTGAAAGGTTGCACGACCGGTCCCGGATTACGCTTCGCTCCATCCGGGGCTACGGAACTGCCGTCAGCCCTGCCGAAAACCCATCCGGAATGCGCCCCAGTGGCGGCCGCTTACGACGATCGGCGATGACAGGTCCTTCATCAGCACGAAATTGCCGCCGCCCATGTCGCGGCGATAGGTCTGCAGCAGGAACGGTTTTGTGTTGGCCGCGACCTTGCTCACCGCGCGGTCGTTGAACAGGCGGCGGTTGCGGCAATTGGCGTTGTTCCAGACCGGGTCCGGCCCCTGCGGCTGCCGGTAGTTCGGATTGTGGGTCGGCAGATAGCCGCTGCGCGCCCAGGCGACGCAGAACACGATGCGCGGATCGCTCTTCTGGATCGGATCCTGGATCGCGGGCAGCACGCGGTCGGTAAACGCGACGTAGTCGGTCAGGTACTGCTTCGGATTGGTGCCGGCGATCTCGCGATAATTCTCGTCCATCAATTGCGCGAGCGTGACCTCGCCGCGCGCCACGGCATTCTCGAACAGCTCCGAGATCTGCCTTGCGGTGTCGATCACGACGCGGATCAGCGGCGTGTCACTGGTCTCCACGCCGCTGTCGGCGATGGTCACGATCAGGCTCTCGGAGAGCTCGAGCAGTTTCGCGACGCGGCTGTCGGCGTGCTTGAGGTCGCGCGAGGAGAGATCGACGCCCTTGGCCAGCTCGTTCAGCTCCGCGATCACGCTGTCGCAATGGCCGAGATTGGAGGTCGCGGCGCGCGCCACGCTGCCGATCTCGGCGCCCACAGATGAGAAGCCTTCCTGCACGCGCATGATGATGCCCGAAATCTGCTGGGCGCCTTCGCCGGCGCTCTTGGCGCGCAACGAGGCATCGCTGCTCTCGCCGATCAGGCTGCCGATCTGGCCGTCGAGATCGCGCACGGTGTCGGAAATCTGATGCGTCGCCTGGCGGGTCGCTTCCGCAAGGTTCTTGACTTCGCTCGCGACCACGGCAAAGCCGCGGCCGGCATTGCCGGCGCGCGCCGCCTCGATGGTGGCGTTGAGCGCCAGCAGATTGGTCTGCTTGGCGATCGCCTCGATCGAACCGGAAACCTTGGCGACCTGGCTCAGCGCGGAGCCGACCGCGGCGAGCCGCGCCTCGATCCGTCCGACCGCCGCGACGAGCTCTGCGATATGGCTGACCGCGGTCTCGACCACATGACGCGACTCCGCGATCTGGCCGACCGCGGCGGATGCGGTCGTCTGCACCGCCTGCGATGCGTTGGCGATGTCGTGATTGGCGGCGACCATCGTCTCGGCCGTCGTCTGCAAATGATGGAAGCGCTCGGATTGGCTGCTGACGCGGTTCGCGACCTCCTGGACGTTGCCGGCGATGTCGGCGAGTTCCACCCCCAGGCCGCCGATGCGGTCGGCGAGCTGGTCCACCAGCCGCTCGGCCAGCGTTCGGTCCGATGACGTATCCAGAACTGCAAGCTGCGCGGCCGACATGTCGACGCTTCCTCCGTTACAGCGGCCCGTCGGCCGCCGCAGCATTCCCCATTCCAACCCTAAAGCGTGATTCGCGCTGCCGGTCTTGCCTGAGCGCGCACTGTGTAGCCCGGATGCAGCGCAGCGAAATCCGGGACTCCTGCCCGTGGAAACATGCATCCCGGATTACGCTTCGCTGCATCCGGGCTACGAAGCGTTCAAAGCTTGTAGGCGGTGCGGAACCCGCCCCAGTGCCGGCCGCGCACGCGGATCGGTACGTCGATCTCGCGCATCATCACCGTGTTGCCGCCTCCCATGTCGCGCGCATAGGTCTGGATCAGATAGGCGCGCTGGTTGCGGCCGGCGGCGAGGCCCGCGGCGTCGTTGAAGATGCGGCGGTTGCGGCTGTTGGCGGTGTTGTATGCCACGTCGCCCGGCCGCTGCGGCTGCGAGTAGAGCTTGTTATGGACCGGCAGATAGCCGTTCTGGTCGATCATCACGCAGAACGCCATTCGCTTGTCCCTGGCAAGGAATGCCTCCTGGAACACCGGCAGCGTGCGCTCCGCCCAGTCCAGCATTTTGGTGCGGTACTGCACCGGGTTGGTGCCTGCGATCTCGACATAGTCGGTGTCGAACATGTCGGCGATCGCGATCGCGCCGCTCGCCAGCCCGTTCTCGAAGATCTTGCTCAGCGCGCTGCCGGCTTCGATCGCGCGGGTGACGAGCTCGGCGTTCTCCTCGTGGATCGCCCACATCCGGTCTTCGATTTTTTCGCGCAGCTCGGCGGTTGCCGCCTCGAAGCGGGCCTGGCTGCCTGCCTTGGAGCGCTCGCCGATCCGGACCCGGCACGCGCCGATCTCCTGCAATGTCGCGTTCAGGGTCTCCTGCATCGGCAGCTTCCCGGCATCGGGTCCGCCGATCAGAATGCCGTCCATCGCGATTTCGTAGACCGGCGCGGTGACGAGGCCGCGCGCGGTCGTGATCTCGATCTTGAGGCTGCAAGGCAGGCGCTCGTTCTTGCGCGGATCGCCGCGCTCGTCCTGGCGCAGCAGCACCGCGCAGCGCGCTTTCAGCTTCTGCGCGAATGCAGTCACCGCCTTGCCGGCCTTGGCGACATTGTCGCCATGCGCGGCGGCTTCGCGCGTTGCACTGTCGATCTCGCCGGCGCTGGTGCCGACCGAGACGATGAACTGCGAAGCGGAGGCGGCATTCTGCCCCATCTCGCCGGTGATTTCATTCTGCTCGGCAACCGCGCCGTTGACGTTCTCGAACACCGGGCGGATCCTTTCGATCGCCTGGGAGATGCGGTGCACCGCGTCCGCCGATCCGGTGGCGTCCTTCTGCAATGCCTCGATCTTGCGGGTGATCTCCTCGGTCGCGCTCTGGGTCTGCACCGCCAGCGCCTTGACCTCGGTTGCGACCACCGCAAAGCCCTTGCCGGCGGCACCGGCGCGCGCCGCCTCGATCGTCGAGTTCAGCGCGAGCAGCGTGGTCTGCCGCGCGATCTGCGCGATCAGATTGACGACGTTGCCGATCGCGGCTGAGGATTCGCGCAGGCGATCGACATTGGCGGTGGCCTCGCGCGCCGCGGCCGCGGCGTCGTCGGCGAGCTGGCTCGCACTGCGCACCTGCGCCCCGATGCCCTCGGCGGAGTGGGTGAAGCGGTCGGCGGCTTGCGAGAACGTCGTCGCGGTGCTCTGTGCATCGCTGCTGCGGCCGGTCAGCGCGTCGGTGCGGGCGCGGATGGTGGCGAGCTTGGCTGCCGTCGCCTCGGCGCCGTCGGCGACCGAGCTTGCGGCGCGTTCGAGCTGGCGAATCATCGCGCCGAGCTCGAGTTCCAGCAATTCCAGGATCTCCTTGGATGAATCCTTGGAGGAATCCTCGGCCGAATCAGTCTCGGCCGAGACCTCAGGGGCTGCGGCCGCGGTTGGAACCTGAGGCGCGACGGCCGGCGCAGCCGGCTCCGGCACTTGCTTTCGAAACAAACCGAACGCCATGTGGGCTCTTTGGGGGCTGTGGAAAGTTGCGGCGGGACGGGGCGATCCTCGCACCCGGGCATGAAGTCATGGTTAACAAGTGCCTCATATTCCGGCTTGCGGTAGTATTCCTCCGCCGGAGGGCCCCGCCGATCCTTTGATTTTGACCGTGAGGGGCCTATAAGGCCGCGTTTTCCATCCCTGTTCAGACCCTAAGCTCCGAAGAGACGTCGCATGGCCGGCCATTCCCAATTCAAGAACATCATGCACCGCAAGGGCCGGCAGGATGCCCAGAAGTCGAAGCTTTTCGGCAAGCTGGCCCGCGAAATCACCGTGGCGGCCAAGCTCGGCACCCCGGACCCGGCGATGAATCCGCGGCTACGCGCCGCCGTGGTCGCGGCCCGCGCCGAGAACATGCCCAAGGACAATATCGACCGCGCTATCAAGAAGGCCGCCGGCAATGAAGGCGAGAACTATGACGAGATCCGCTACGAGGGCTATGGCCCCGGCGGAGTCGCCGTGATCGTCGAGGCGCTGACCGACAACCGCAACCGCGCCGCTTCCGATATCCGCTCCTTCTTCACCAAGTCGGGCGGCAATCTCGGCGAAACCGGCTCGGTCGCCTTCATGTTCGATCGCACCGGCATCATCGAATACGACGCCAAGGTCGCCTCCGACGACGCCATGCTGGATGCCGCGATCGAGGCCGGCGCCGATGATGTGGTCTCCAGCGAAGGCGGCCACGAGGTCTACGCCTCGCAGGACACTTTCCGCGAAGTCGCAAAAGCGCTGGAAGCGAAGTTCGGCGAGCCGCGCAAGGCGGCGCTGACCTGGAAGCCGCAGAACACGGTCGCGGTCGACGACGAGACCGGCGAAAAACTGTTGAAGCTGATGGACCTGCTCAACGAGCACGACGACGTGCAGAACGTGTTCGCCAATTTCGAGGTGTCCGACGCGCTGATCGCGAAGATGGGCGGGTAGGAGCGTCGTCCGCCCCCAACACACCACTGTCATCGCCCGCGAAGGCGGGCGATCCAGTATTCCAGAGACCTGCGTTTGATCCGAGAGGCCGCGGCGTACTGGATCCCCCGCTCCCGTGCGCAATTGCGCACTAGGCGGGGATGACAAGTGGGTCGAGTACTACGACTGCGGCAGGGGATGAGGCTCCGTTTGTGTTTCGTTCTCCCGGCGCAGGCGGTATCACTAGCCCATGACATCCCAGCCGATTCGCTCTCCCGTCCGCATCATCGGTATCGATCCGGGTCTCCGCCGCACCGGCTGGGGGGTGATCGAGACCGAAGGCAATCGTCTCGTCTACATCGCCTGCGGTTCGGTCGAGCCGCCGGACGATCTGCCGCTGGCGAACCGGCTGCTCGCGATCCATGAGGGGCTGGCCGCTGTGCTCGCCGACCACAGACCGGTGGAGGCGGCGGTCGAGCAGACCTTCGTCAACAAGGACGGCGTTGCCACCCTGAAGCTCGGCCAGGCGCGCGGCGTCGCCATGCTGGCGCCCGCAATGTTCGGTATCTCGGTCGCCGAATACGCGCCGAACCAGGTCAAGAAGACCGTGGTCGGCGCCGGACATGCCGAGAAGAACCAGATCCAGGTGATGCTGAAGATCCTGCTGCCGAAAGCCGAGCCGCCGTCCGCCGACGCCGCGGACGCGCTCGCGGTCGCGATCACCCACGCCCATCACCGCCAGAGCACCGCGCTGCGGCTCAGGGTGGCGAGCCTATGATCGGCAAGCTGAAGGGCCTGATCGATTCCTATGGCGAGGATTACGTGATCCTCGACGTCGGCGGCGTCGGCTATCAGGTGCACTGCGCGGGCCGCACATTGCAGGCGTTGCCGTCGCCAGGCGGCGCCGCCGTGCTCTCGATCGAGACCTATGTCCGCGAGGATCAGATCAAACTGTTCGGCTTTCGCAGCGATCACGAGCGCGAATGGTTTCGCCTGCTGCAGACGGTGCAGGGGGTCGGCGCCAAGGTCGCGCTCGCGGTGCTCGGCACGCTGCCGCCGACCGATCTCGCCAACGCCATCGCGCTGCGCGACAAGGCGGCGGTGGCGCGGACGCCGGGGGTCGGGCCGAAGGTCGCCGAGCGCATCGTCAGCGAATTGAGGGACAAGGCGCCGGGCTTTGCCGATGTCGATCCCGCGGTGGTGCAGCTCTCGGGCGCAATCGACAACAACCGCGCGCCGCGTCCGGTCACCGACGCGATCTCGGCGCTGGTCAATCTCGGCTACGGCCAGCCGCAGGCCGCCGCCGCCATAGCCGCCGCCTCGCGCAGCGCCGGTGAGAAGGCCGAGACCGCGCAGCTGATCCGGCTGGGGTTGAAGGAACTGTCGAAGTGATCAGTGGATTGGAGCGCCTCTGTTCTTCACCTCGCCCCGCTTGCGGGGAGAGGTCGGATCGCATCGCAGATGCGATCCGGGTGAGGGGGTACAGGTCTCGACACACATTGCGCTCGCGGAAGGAGCCCCTCACCCCAACCCTCTCCCCGCAAGAGCGGGGAGAGGGAGAACAATCTCGTGTTAGTCTCGCATCATGAATACGCCCTCGCGCATGGTCTCGCCTGAACGCCGCTCCGACGATGTCGGTGACACCGCGCTGCGGCCGCAGTCGCTGACGGAGTTCGTCGGTCAGGCCCAGGCGCGCAAGAATCTCTCGATCTTCATCGAGGCTGCGAAGAAACGCGGCGAGGCGCTCGATCACGTGCTGTTCGTCGGTCCGCCCGGCCTCGGCAAGACCACGCTGGCGCAGATCGTCGCGCGTGAGCTCGGCGTCGGCTTTCGTGCCACCTCCGGCCCTGTCATTGCGAAGGCCGGCGATCTCGCGGCGCTGCTGACCAATCTCGAAGAACGCGACGTGCTGTTCATCGACGAGATCCATCGCCTCAGCCCGGCGGTCGAGGAAGTGCTCTATCCCGCGATGGAGGATTTCCAGCTCGATTTGATCATCGGCGAGGGTCCGGCGGCGCGCTCGGTCAAGATCGAATTGTCGAAGTTCACGCTGGTCGGCGCGACGACGCGTGCGGGGCTGCTCACCAATCCCTTGCGCGACCGCTTCGGCATTCCGATCCGGCTCAATTTCTACACCGAGGAAGAGCTCGAGAAGATCGTTACCCGCGGCGCCCGCGTGCTCAATATCGGCATGAGTCCTGATGGCGCAAATGAGATCGCGCGCCGCGCCCGCGGCACGCCGCGCATCGCCGGCCGCCTGCTGCGCCGGGTGCGCGACTTTGCCTCCGCGGCGGACGCCGATTCCGTCGACCGCGGCATCGCCGACCGGGCGTTGAGCGCGCTCGAGGTGGACAGCGCCGGGTTAGACGCGATGGACCGGCGCTATCTCACCACCATCGCCTTGAACTATGGCGGCGGGCCGGTCGGTGTCGAGACCATGGCGGCGGCGCTGTCGGAGCCGCGCGATGCGATCGAGGACATCATCGAGCCCTATCTGATCCAGTGCGGCTATCTGCAGCGTACGCCGCGTGGCCGGCTCCTGACCTCGCATGCTTTCCGTCATCTCGGCCTCGCCGAGCCGAACCGCGACCCCTCGCAGTTCGGCCTGTTCGGCGGCAATGGCGACGAGGACTGACGCATGATCCGAAAGAGGGCGAAGCGGATTTTCATGCTCAAATAAGAGCCCTCCGCTCTCGAAGACGTGAAGAGACGTGTTGATGCGGCGCGTCGCGCCGCCGGTAACCTTGCCAGCTGACCATTGCGGCATCTCTGCAGGCCGTCTGCACAAACGCGGCCCAATTTCGCTCCAATCAAAGGGCCTATGATAACTCAGAGCGTTTTCAACGAGCGCCAAGCATCACCGATCGCACGTCCATGATTTCACGTCGTCATTTTCTGCGCGGGTTCGGCGGGTTGACCGCCGCCACCGCTTCGACCGCGGCCTATGGCCTGAGCGAGCCGGTCGTCCGCCTCGCGCTCACGCGCTACGATCTGTCGCCGCGGCAATGGCCGGCGGACTTTCCGCTCAAAATCGCCGCGCTCGCCGACATCCACGCCTGCGATCCCTGGATGTCGCTCGATCGCATCGCAGAGATCGTCGAGCGGACGAACGGCCTGAACCCCGATATCATCGTGCTGCTCGGCGACTATGTCGCGGGGCTGCGCCACGTCACCCGCTTCATTCCGGCCTCCGACTGGGCCGCGGTGCTGAAGGGCCTGAAGGCGCCGCTCGGCGTGCACGCCGTGCTCGGCAACCACGACTATTGGGAAGACAAGGCGGTACAGCGCTTGGGGCGCGGCATCCCGCTCGCGCGCCGCGCGCTGGAGGGGGCGGGGATTCCGGTCTACGAGAACGACGCGGTGCGGCTCGCCAAGGACGGCCGTCCGTTCTGGCTCGCCGGTCTCGGTGACCAGCTCGCCTTCATGGCGGCGCGGCCCTATCGCCAGGTCTCGCGCATCGGCGTCGACGATCTCAACGCGACGCTTGCCAAGGTCACGGACGACGCGCCGGTGATCCTGCTCGCGCATGAGCCCGACGTCGCGCTCCGGGTGCCCTCGCGCGTCGCATTGCAGCTGTCCGGCCACACCCATGGCGGGCAGATCCGGCTGCTCGGCTGGTCGCCGGCGGTGCCGGTGAAGCACGGCATGCGGCTTGCCTATGGCCATATCAAGCTGAAATGCGACGTCGTGGTCTCCGGCGGCCTCGGCTGCAGCATCATGCCGTTCCGCCTCGGCGTGCCGCCCGAGATCGTGCAGGTCACGCTCGGCGCAAAGGGGCCGGTGGTGTCCTGAGCGCGCTTGCGTGGGCGAGAGCTGCGCATCGGATGCGGGCCGACGGCGGTTCCGTCGAAAGTAACTGCTGTATCCGTTCCGGTTCCGGAGTGGCGCCTTTCGACATGGCCGCGATGAAGGATGGTAAGTTGCCGCATATTTCTGTGGGCGGTACCCTTCACCCTAAGGTAGCGGGAGGGATTGCGCAAAATGCAGGATTGGTATCCCAAGAAGCTCGTCGTCGGCGTTCAGGGGACGACAGGCACCTACGAGTTCATGAAAACCGTTTTCGGCCGGGAGCAGCCGTTCCGTTACGCCGAATTTGGAATCTACATGGCGGATACCGCAAGAAACGTCTGCCAGCTGTTTCCCGAGTGTGAGCTGCATCTTTTCGATTTCAACGATGCGGTCCAGCGCGCGGAGACAAAGCTCAGCGCCTACCCCAACAAGATCTCATATTTCGGCAACACCCAGAAGTTCAACGATTCCTACAACTGGTCTCTCATGAAGCTGATCAGGCAGTATGAGGGCGCTCCGATCTATGATTATTGCTTTCTCGACGGCGCGCACACGGTCGCAGTCGACGCTTTGAACTACTTCTTGTGCGACAAACTGCTCAAGGTTGGCGGTTACATGGATTTCGACGACTATGAATGGCGTCTGAGGGGATCGTCACTCGATCCGACGAAAATTCCGGCAATCGGCGATCAATATACCGATGAGCAGATCGACGCTTTTCAAGTCAAGATGATCGTTGACGACCTGGTCAGAACAGATCATCGGTACCAAGAGGTCGTCAGAAACAAGGTATTCCATAAGGTCGCCTGATCCAGATCGCCAGCCGATCCCAAGATTTCCCGACCGTGCTTGCGTCGGCCGGCGATTTTGCGCAATACGAACCAAAGTCTTGCGCAATCGGGGGCTGCAAATGACCTCACCCATTCTCGACGGCCAGATCCGCGACGGCCGCCACCATATGCAGGTCCGCGTCTATTACGAAGACACCGATTTTTCCGGCATCGTCTATCACGCCAATTACCTGCGCTTCATGGAGCGCGGCCGTACCAATCATCTTCGTCTGATGGGCGCCGAGCAGCAGGCGCTGTTCGATGAAGCGCAGGAGGAGACCGGCGGCTTCGCCTTTGTCGTGCGCTCGATGACGCTCGACTTCCTCAAGCCGGCGCGGATGGACGACGTGCTCGACGTCGTGACCTGGCCGATCGCTGTGAAGGGCGCCTCCATCATGCTCGCTCAGGAAGTCCGGCGCGGCGATGACGTGCTTGTGAAGGCCGAGGTCCGCGTCGCCTTCATCAGCGGCGGCCGCGCGCAGCCGATTCCGAAGGCTATTCGCGCGCTGATGAAGGCCGATCTGGCTTAGAGCATTTTCGAGCGAAGTGGGCACCGGTTCGCGCGAAGAAGACGCGTCAAAACAAGAATCCGGAGCCGCGTTCCGATACAATCGGAACGGAATAGGCTCCGGCTATCGGGCGATAAGAAACGACCCATCGACTCTGCGCGGCGCGGCGATAGATTTGCGCCTGACAAAACGCGATCAGATTGATCGCGTTTGTCTTACATTTCGAGCATGATCTTTTCGGAAAACCGCTTCACACTTTTCCGGATCATGCTTCAACCGCGAGGGATCGCCGATGTCACGCCCGCCGCTGCCACCCTTCACCCGCGAGACCGCCGCGCAGAAAGCGCGCATGGCGGAGGACGCCTGGAATTCGCGCGACCCGGTTCGGGTTGCCGGCGCCTATACCGAGGACAGCCGCTGGCGTAACCGCTCCGAGGTGTTTCAGGGCCGCGAGGCGATCGTGGCCTTCCTGACCCGCAAATGGGAGAAGGAGCAGGAGTATCGCCTCATCAAGGATCTCTGGGCGTTCGATGAGAACCGCATCGCGGTCCGCTTCCAGTACGAATGGCACGATGCCGGCGGCAATTGGTTTCGCTCCTACGGCAACGAGCAGTGGGAGTTCGACGAGCACGGCCTGATGCGCCGCCGCGAGGCCTCGATCAACGACATCGCGATCTCGGAGAAGGACCGCCGCTTCCACTGGCCCGCCCCGGGCCCGCGTCCGGCCGACGTGCCGGGGTTGGCGCAGGAGCCGTTCTGATCGGCTCTCCGTAGCCTTGAAGCCCGGATGGAGCGCAGCGAAATCCGGGACGATCTCTTGGAGTGCACCCACTCTCCTGTGGCAGGATCGATCCCGGATTGCGCTTCGCTCCATCCGGGCTACGGCGCGTTTGTGCCGGCTCGTCGAAAACGATTGCGGGTCTCGATGAGGGTCGGTTTATTCTGGTCCGCGTTGCAACCTCACCGCGTCTATCGGACCTCATTACACGCCAGTTAAACGTTTTGCCGCCGTTGCGCTCGCAGGCTTCCTCCTCGCGACCGTCTTCACAGCCGTTCCCATTCAGCCAAGCGCAGCGAAAGGTAAAATGCGCGGGCCCGAGACATGGGGACCGATCTTCAGGCATCAGGTCGAGAGGTGTTGGCGGAAACCTGTACGCGTCGAAAACGATACCGGGAGCATGAAGGCCGAGTTCGTGATCGAGCTGACGCGAGAGGGCAAGCTGGATGGCCAACCTATCCTGTCTTCGGGGGACAGTTCAGCAACATCAGAGTCGGCTCGGGTCTATCAACAGAGCGCGCTCAGAGCGATTGCTGACTGCCAACCTTACACTTTGCCGGCGGAATACTACCATCAGTGGAAGAAGTTCGTGCCGGTCTTTACTGATACGCCACTCGATCGCGCAGGGAAGCCCATCGGTGGGGAGCTTGATACTCGCAAGCTTTCAATTTGCCGAGGATGCTGACCGCGGCACCCCTTCACCTCGCCCCGCTTGCGGGGAGAGGTCGGATCGCATCGCAAGGTGCGATCCGGGTGAGGGGTACTGGTCTCACCGCATTCGCAACTCGCGGAAGCGGCCCCTCACCCCAACCCTCTCCCCGTAAGAACGGGGAGAGGGAGAGAAGACTGTGCCTCCGTCGTAAGAGGCCTTACGCCGCCGCCTTGTGCCGCGCGATCTCGGCCTTGTAGAGCTCGAACTCCTCCGCGAGCGCCTTCGCGACCGAGGGCCGGGCGCGCAGGCGTTCGTAATAAGCCTTCAGCGCCGGCCATTTCGCGAGCTCGATCGGCGGCGTTGCCATGGTCCAGTTGATGACGGTGACGAGATAGGCGTCGGCGACGCTGAAATGATCGAGCAGATAGTCCCGGCCCTTCAGGTGATCCTCGAGATAGTCGAGCCGCAAGACGTATTTCTCCAGCGCATAGGTCTTGGCTTCCGGCGGCGCCTTCTTGTCGAGCAGCGGCAGGAACAGGCCCTTGTGCAGTTCGGTGCCGATGAAGCACAGCCATTGATGCAGCCTTGAACGCTCGGCGTTCGACGCCGTGCCGATGCCGGCGCGCGGAAACTGGTCGGCGACATATTGCAGGATCGCGGCGTTCTCGGTCAGCACGATGCCATCGTCGGTGCGCAGCGTCGGCACCAGGCCGAGCGGGTTGACCTTGTTGAAGTCGGAGCCGTCGTTGCGCACCGCCTTGGTCTTCGGATCGACCTCGAGATAGTTGGCCGGCTGGCCCGCTTCATAGAGCGCGACGCGGGTCGCCATCGAGCAGGCGAGGGGCGAGAAATAAAGGTCCATGGGTGCCTCCAGTGTCTGGCGCGGGGGTCCGGCCGTTATTGATTTTTGTACTGTCTTGGATAATATTGGTGTCGTCAAGGAATTAAATGCGAAATGGTACAAAAAAATAAGAGGCCGCCAACTGCTGCAAAAATCGCGGGGCCGGTCGCGCCGAAGCGCCGCGGGCGGCCGCGCGCCTATGAGCCCGATGTCGCGCTCGGCAAGGCGCTCGATCTGTTCCGGCGCGACGGCTTCGCCGCGACCTCGCTCGATGATCTGAGCGCTGCGACCGGCATGAACCGGCCGAGCCTTTATGGCGCGTTCGGCGACAAGCGCGAGCTCTACATCAAGAGCTACCAGCGCTATCGCGACGACGCGCGCGCCGCGATGGTCGATATCTTCCGCGCCGACGCGCCGCTGCGCGAGCGGCTCGAGCGCATCTATCGCATCGCGCTCGACATCTATCTCTCCGGCGAGTCCGGCCCGCGCGGTTGCTTCACCGTGATGACGGCGGCGTCCGAGGCGGTGTCGGATCCGGACATCCGCACCATGGTGGTCGAGGGACTGACCGAGCTCGACAAGGCGTTCGGCATCTGCTTCCGCCATGCCAAGGAACGCGGCGAACTGCCTGAGGGGGCCGATCCAGCGGCGCTGGCGCATCTGGCCTCTGCCACCATCCATACCATCGCGATCCGCGCCCGTGCCCGCGTGCCGCGCAAGGAACTCGAGGCGATCGTGAAGGGTGCGATCGACGTGCTGTGCGGGGCGAAATAGCCGTCCAATTTTCTTGCCGGGCAAATGTCGGGCGCTGGCTTTCCCGCCCGTCTTCCGTAAGGTCTCCCCACTCACGGAAGCGGAACATCATGGGAAAAGTCAGGACTTCAGTATTCACGGTCTCGATCGACGGATTTGGCGCGGCGCTGAATCAGAGCCTCGAACATCCGTTCGGCGTCGGCGGCCTGGCGCTGCCCGCGGCCTGGTTCTTCGAGACGCGAACCTTTCGCGCGATGACCGGCCAGGATGGCGGCACCACCGGTCTCGACGACGAGATCGCGCGCAAGTCGATGGAGGGGATCGGCGCCTGGATCCTGGGCCGCAACATGTTCGGCCCGATCCGCGGACCATGGCCGGATCATGCCTGGAAAGGCTGGTGGGGCGACAATCCGCCGTACCACACGCCGGTGTTCGTGCTGACCCATCACGCACGGCCCGACATCGAGATGGAAGGCGGCACCACGTTCCATTTCGTGACCGACGGCATGCTCGCGGCGCTCGAGCGGGCGCGCGCGGTTGCCGGTGACAAGGATATCCGCGTCGGCGGCGGCGTCTCGGTGGTGCGGCAATTCCTGCAGGCGCGTCTGCTCGACGAGCTGCAACTGGTGCTGCCGCCGGTCGTGCTCGGCGCCGGCGAGAGTTTGTTCGCGGGCATTGATCTGCCCGCCCTCGGCTACGCCGTCGTCTCGCATGTCGCGAGCCCGCACGCGACCCACGTCACCTTCGCGCGCAAGGCGTCTTAGTCAGCCGTGCATCTTGTCCGTCGAGCGAAGCGAAGCAATCCATGTCCCCGCGTATACGGTACGATGGATTGCTTCGTCGCTTCAGCGCAAAATTGCTTTGCAATTTTGTCGCGAGCTCCCCGCAATGACGTTCAAGCGGGATTCCGCATCGCCGGTTTCGTAGCCCGGATGGAGCGTAGCGCAATCCGGGAGCGGTTTGTCCGGCGCAAAGAACCCCGGATTTCGCTTCGCTGCATCCGGGCTACGCGCTGGTGTCAATACCCTCGCTTGCGATCGACGAGGTTGTCCAGCGCGCCGCCGGCCTCGAATCGCGCGATCTGCTGCGCGACATATTTCGAGATCTCGTCGGCGTCGGTGTCGGCGGCGTTGTGCGGCGTCAGCACGACCTTCGGGTGGCTCCAGAACGGACTCGCCTCGGGCAGTGGCTCGGTCTCGAAGACGTCGAGCGAGGCGGCGCCCAGCGTGCCGTCATCGAGCGCGCGCAGGATGTCGGCCTCGTTCTGCAAGCCGCCGCGGCCGGCATTGATGATGACGGGCGCGCCGAGCGGGCTCTCGCGGTTCAGCTTCGCGAACGCGTCGCGGTTCAGCACATGCCTTGTATCCGGCGTCATCGGCAGCAGGCAGACCAGGATGTTGGTCTCGCGCAGGAATGCGTCGAGCCCGTCCGCGCCGTGATAGCAGGCGATGCCGTCGATCCGCTTCTCGCTGCGGCTCCAGCCGACGACGCGGAAGCCGAGCGCGCGCAGTGCCTGCGCCGAGGCGGCACCGAGCGTGCCGAGCCCCATGACGCCGACGGTGATCGCGCTCGCCGCCCACTGGTAGTCCGGCGCCCAGCGCTTCACCCGCTGCGACTCCCGCAGATAGAGCTCTTGGCGGTGATGCATCAGCACGTGCAGCACGACATATTCGGTCATGCGGTCGGTGAGATCGGAGACCGCGACACGCACCAGCGGCACGTCGGGCAGCGAGCGATCGGCCATCAGCGCGTCGACCCCGGCGCCGAGATTGAAGATGACGCGCAGGTTCTTGAATGCCGCGAGCTCGCCCGGCTTCGGCTTCCACACCGCGGCGTAATGTACCTCGGCGGGATCGAGCGCGCCGTCCGGCAGCAGCACCACGCGGCGGTCCGGGCAGACCGCGTCGAATCGCGCCTTCCAGCGCGCCGACGACCAGTTTTCCGAGCCGCCATTGATCAGCAGCGCGAGCGCGCCCTTACCCATCCCGATACCTCCAGCATTTATGTGATATAGATCATAGAGCGGGTCTGGCCCGCTCTCATCTCCTGCCATCAACAGGGGAGAACTTCCATGCGCAAACTGATCCTGGTGTCCGCTTTCATCCCCGCCGCCGGCGCCACGGCCCGCGCCCGTGCTCGCAAACGCTGACACGCCGGCTCAGGCGCAACCGACCGTTGCTCCAACGCAGGGCGAGGCCCAGCCGGCCCGATCGCAGGCTCAGGCGCAACTCGTGGAGTCTCCGCGGCAGCAGGCGTCCCGTCCGGTGACGAGGAGCCACGTCCGCCATCGCGAGAGCGATGAAGCCAAGGCGCGCCGGATCGCCGCCCGCTACGGCGTCTATTGGCAACCGCACGTTCATCGCCGCCGCGACAAACGTCCCGTCCCTCGAAGCTCGCCATGGAGCCCCGATCAAAATCCACCGCCAACATCCGGAACCTAAATTTCTTTCGCGCCCCCTGTCGGCAGCAGGCATAATCGTTCGTTCTTGCAATGAACGGAGATGCCTTTTCGATGCTGTACGCCATCCTCTGCTATCATGACGAAGACATGGTCGGTTCCTGGAGCAAGGAACACGACGCCACCGTCATGCAGAAACTGTCCGTCGTGCAGGACAAGCTCGCCAAGCAGGGCAAGCTCGGCCCGGTGGCGCGGCTGTTGCCGACCACCGCGGCGACCACGCTGCGCAAGGAAAATCCGCCGCTGGTGCTGGACGGCCCGTTCGCCGAAACCAAGGAACAGCTGCTCGGCTTCTATCTGGTCGAGGGCAAGAACCTCGACGAGGTGCTCGACATCGCGCGCGACCTCGGCGAGGCCAATCCCGGCGGCACCTATGAGATCCGCCCGGTCGGCTACTTCAATCAGGGAGGTACCAAGGCGTGAGCGTGACCGACACCGCCTGGATCGATGCTGCGTTGACGTCCGCGCGTCCCCAGGCGGTCGGCGCCCTGCTGCGCTATTTCCGCAATCTCGACACCGCCGAGGAGGCGTTCCAGAACGCCTGCCTGCGGGCGCTCAAGAGCTGGCCGCAGAACGGCCCGCCGCGCGATCCCGCGGCGTGGCTGATCATGGTCGGCCGCAACGTCGCGATCGACGAGGTCCGCCGCAACAAGAAGCAGCAGCCGCTGCCCGACGACGACCAGGCGATCTCCGACCTCGACGACGCCGAGGACGAGATCGCCGAACGGCTCGACGGCTCGCATTACCGCGACGACATCCTGCGGCTGCTGTTCATCTGCTGTCACAAGGATCTGCCGGCGACGCAGCAGATCGCGCTCGCGCTGCGCATCGTCTCAGGTCTTACGGTGAAGCAGATCGCGCGCGCCTTCCTGGTCTCGGAAGCGGCGATGGAGCAGCGCATCACGCGAGCCAAGGCGCGCGTCGCCGATGCCAACGTGCCGTTCGAGACGCCTGGCGCGGTCGAGCGCAGCGAGCGGCTCGCCTCGGTCGCGGCGATGATCTATCTGATCTTCAACGAGGGCTATTCGGCGAGCGGCGACACCGCCGAAATCCGCGCGCCGCTGTGCGAGGAGGCGATTCGCCTCGCCCGCCTGCTGCTGCGGCTGTTCCAGAGCGAGCCCGAGATCATGGGGCTGACGGCGCTGCTGTTGTTGCAGCATGCCCGCGCCGAGGCGCGCTTCGACGCCGATGGCCAGGTGATCCTGCTCGACGACCAGGACCGCAGGCTGTGGAATCAGAAGCAGATCGCCGAGGGCCTCGCGCTGATCGACAAGGCGATGCGCCACCGCCGCAGCGGGCCCTATCAGGTGCAGGCGGCGATCGCGGCGCTGCATGCCCGCGCGGAAAAGCCCGAGGATACCGACTGGACCCAGATCGACCTGCTGTACGGCGCGCTCGAGGTCATGCAGCCGTCGCCGGTGATCACGCTCAACCGCGCCGTTGCGGTCTCCAAGGTAAAGGGGCCGGAAGCCGCGCTCGAGATGATCGAGCCCTTGGCGCCGCGGCTTGCCAACTACTTCCACTATTTCGGCGTCCGCGGCGCCTTCCTGATGCAGCTCGGCCGCAACGAGGACGCCCGCATCGCCTTCGACCGCGCCATCGCGCTCGCCAACACCACCGCCGAAGCCGCCCATATCCGCATGCACATCGACCGCCTGATGCGCGACAGCCAGCCGCGCAACGCGAAGGCGAAGTAGCGGTCAGCAACAGCGCACCGGCATACTCGCTGCACCTCCCCCGCAAGCGCAGGGCTATCGCATATGGCTGTCGGCCATGACGACGTGGAAACGTCGCTTGCAGAAGCGCGCGAATGCCATATGCCCGCCGGGGGCGAGCGTGCGTCTGGGTGATTTCGGAATATTGGAAAACTATCCCTGAGTTGCCCGACGTGTCAAGTAGCCCGGTCGGACGCCGGCCGCCGCCGGCTACTTTGCATGGGGTTGTTTTCGATATTTTGGCAACGCGCCTCCCCCGCGAGCGTCCCGCAAGCGGGAGAGGGAGCTCAATCCCGTCGCGGCTCTCAATCGACTCTACCTGACAGCGCTTCCGAAAAAATCTTCGCCCGCCTTGTCGGCCGCGTACTCCGCCGTTCGTCATGAAGGCAGAGACCATCACCAAGCGTTACGGAGCCTGTCATGCCGACGATCGTCGACACCGAAGTCTCAAAGCCCGCCCGCATCGCCGGCCGCGTCATGAGCGGCGTGGTCGTCCTGTTCCTGCTGTTCGACGGCGCGATCAAGCTGGTGCCGTTGTCGGTCGTCACCGAGACCATGGACAGGATGGGCTTCGGCGCGAGCGATGCGCTGGCGCGCAGCCTCGGCATCATCACCATCGTCTGCACGCTGCTCTACTCGGTGCCGCCGACCTCGATCCTCGGCGCCATCCTGCTCACCGGCTATCTCGGCGGCGCGATCGCATCGCATGTGCGGATCGGCAGCCCGCTGTTCACCCACACGCTGTTCGGGCTCTATCTCGGCCTGATGCTGTGGGGCGGGCTCTATCTGCGCGACGGCAATCTGCGCGCAATGCTTCCATTTCGCCGGTGAGATATTGTTCAATTCATCCCTGTGGAGACTGTCATGTTCGAGACCATTGCCATCATCGCGATTGTCCTCGGCGTCGCGATCGCCGTCATCCTCATCCTCGCGGCGACCAAGCCGGGCACGCTCCGCGTCACGCGTGCGATCAGCATCAACGCGCCGGCCGAGCGGATATTTCCATTGATCGACGATTTCCATCAGTGGACGCTCTGGTCGCCCTACGAGAACCGGGATCCGGCCATGAAGCGGATCTATAGCGGTGCCGGGCGCGGGCAGGGTGCGGCCTATGCCTGGGACGGCAACAAGAATGTCGGCGCCGGCCGCATGGAGATCCTGCAATCCTCCGCGCCGTCGAAGATCGTCATCAAGCTCGACTTCATCAAGCCGTTCGAAGGCCACAACACCGCCGAGTTCACAATGCTGCCGCAGGGAAATGCGACCAGCGTCACATGGACCATGTATGGTCCGGCCGTCTTCATGTCGAAGGTGATGCAGGTGTTCATGAACCTGGATCGCATGATCGGCAGGGATTTCGAGGTCGGTCTCGCCAATCTGAAGAAACTGACTGAGAAGTAGCGCGTTTTCGAGCGAGGTGGTTACCTGTTCGTGTCGGGAAAACGCGTCAAGGTAACAATCCAGAGCCCTCGTTCCGATACCATCGGGACGAGGCTCGAATGACCCAAGGGAGCATGCGATGCAGGTCAACCCCTATCTCTCCTACGACGGCAATTGCGGCGCCGCGCTGAAATTCTACGAGAAGGTTCTCGGCGCCCGGATCGAGGAAACTTTTCCCTATGGCGAGGGCAGTGCGGAGATGCAGACGCCGCCCGGCTGGAAAGACAAGATCATGCACGCCCGCCTCGCGATCGACGGCGAGATCATCATGGCCTCCGACGCCCCGCCCGGCCACTTCCAGAAGCCGCAGGGCTTCCACGTCGCGTTGCAGGTCGAGGATCCCGCGGAAGCCGAACGCCGCTTCAAGGCGCTGTCCGAGGGCGGCACGGTGACGATGCCGTTCGGCAAGACCTTCTTCTCCAACGGCTTCGGCATGTGCGTCGATCAGTTCGGCATCCCCTGGATGGTGAACTGCCCGCAGGGGATGTAGGCTGGCGGCTTATTCCGCCGAGCTCATTCCCTACCCGTCATGCTGAGGAGGCCGCGTAGCGGCCGTCTCGAAGCACGACGGCCCGGCTGTGGCCGTGCATCCTTCGAGGCTCGCCCAGCGGTGCAAGTGCACCGCAAGGCTCGCACCTCAGGATGACGGGATGGGAGCCGTAGCCCGGATGGAGCGCAGCGAAATCCGGGGCACCCAATCCGCGCCGGCAGTCCCCCGGATTGCGCTTCGCTTCATCCGGGCTACGACACTTTACAGGCTGCAAATCTCACCTGCACCGCGGATAGATCGCCGCGAGCTCGCGGCCGCGCAACAATAGCAGGCGCGAGGTCAGGCCGCCGCGGCGGGCGATCCAGCCGCGCACCGGTGCCGGATAGGCTTGCAGCACCGCCACGGACGCTTCCGGCTCTGCATAGGTGCGGCCGCGCTGGTCGATCGAGCGCGCGGCGTGGAAGCCGAGCACGGCGCGCCGCGTCACGCAGATGCGGTCGCCCGGCACCATCGAGAGCACCAGGGTGCAGGCCGACAGGCAGGGCCCGTCGATCACGACGCGCTCGCCCGATTCGCGCACCTTGTCGAACAGCTCGATGAACGGGCCGACCTGCCCGCCGGGGCTGGCGAGGATACGAACATCGGCTTGCGCGCAGCTAACCGTTGCGCAGAGAGCTGCCGCCGCGACAAGTATTTTCATGCGCGCAATCCCTGCCACGATGCGATCGAGGTGCCGCCGCATCTCAAGCCGGAAGGCTCGCGCCGGAATGGGGCATCGTCAAGACCGATGTCCCGGTCGCGACAGCAGGTGGCTCAGGCCGCGCGGTTCTTGAGCGCCCCCACGATCGCAGTGAGCACGGCGCCGGCAACGCCGCCGCCGGCGACCTGGCCGATAATGCTGCCGATGTCAGGCGTCGCGCCGGAATTGGCGAGCAGCGGGATCAGCATGCCCAGAAGCTGTCCGCCCGCGCCGCCACCGATGGCGCCTGCGATGGTGTTACCGAGCGTGCCGAGATCGATGTTCTTGGCCGCTCCCGCCGCGACATTGCCGCCGACGGCTCCGCTGATGACCTGAATGATCAGATTGATGAGAACGCCCGACATGAGGTGATTTCTCCCCGGTATCTGGTTCAGCACGGCTGAGACGCCGGCCGGCGTCGCACCGGCGCGAAGGTTAGGCCGCCAGCGCGCAGAGGTCATGCTGCACACGCGAAGATTGTCGACCCGCGCCGACGCTATGCACCGGCTTTTTTGAGGGAACCCTCCGGCTCTCCCGGGAGCCTCAGTCCGCGCCGGAGACGCCGGCCTCGGCAAAGGTCGCCATGCCGCCATGACAGGCGAGCGCCGCGCGCAACAGCAGGATCGCAACCCCCGCGCCGGAGCCTTCGCCGAGCCGCATGTTAAGGTCGAGCAAGGGGGCGAGCTCGAGCTCGCGCAGCAATTCGCGGTGGCCGAGCTCGGCCGACACATGTCCGGCGCGGCAATGCGTGAGGCTATCGGGCGCAAGCCGCGCCAGCGGCAGCACCGCCGCTGTCGCCACGAAGCCGTCGAGCAGCACCGGAATGCCGCGTGCGCGCGCTGCCAGCACGGCCCCCGCGATCGCCGCGAGCTCGCGTCCGCCGAGCGACATCGCGGTGACGAGCGGATCGTCGATCACGCCGCGATGCAGCTTGAGCGCCGCATCGATCGTGGTGCGCTTGCGTATCAGCCCGGCATCGTCGACGCCGGTGCCACGGCCGGCCCAGCGCACGCCGCGCCCGCCCATCAATGCCGCGCACAGCGTCGCGGCGACCGTGGTGTTGGCGATGCCCATCTCGCCGACCACGAGCAGATCGCATTGCTCGGGCACCGTGCGCCAGCCGGTATCGAGCGCGACGAGGAAATCGGCAGCGTCCATCGCCGGTCCGGTCGTGAAATCGCGGGTCGGGCGCGCGAGCTCGAGCGGCTCGACGCACAACTCCGCACCGGCAAGCTTGGCGATCTGGTTGATCGCAGCGCCGCCGGCGGCGAAGTTCGCCACCATCTGCGCGGTGACCTCGGAGGGATAGGCTGAGACGCCGCGCTCGGCGATGCCGTGATTGCCGGCGAACACGGCGATCGTGACGTGGTCGAGCCGGGGCAGCTCGCGCCGCTGCCAGCGCGCCAGCCAGATCGCAACCTCCTCCAGGCGGCCGAGGCTTCCCGGCGGCTTGGTCAGGTTCCGCTGGCGCTGCGTGGCGGCCGCGGCACTGGCCTCGTCGCCCTGCGGCAGGTCGCGACAAAAGCCGCGGATGTCGTCTAGAGTACTGAACTGCATGCGATTCCCTCGTCGAGCGGGCCGCAAGCTAATGCATGATCCGGAAACGTGTGAAGCGGTTTTCCCTCGCGACAAATGCGTAGCATTTGCGCGGAGATCATGCCCTAACAGGAAGCTAAAGCGCGATGAGATCGAGCCCGATCTCGTCGCGCTTTAGCCCAATTTCCAGGCCTTCACCATGAATCAATGGCTCGACGATCTCCGGACCGCGACGGCCTTCCTGACCCGCCTGCCGATGCCGCATCCGGACGGCGCGCGGACGGAGAGCTTTGCGCGGGCGCAGCGGCTGTTTCCCCTGGTCGGGGCCGCTATCGGGGCGGCGATCGGCCTGTTTTGCCTGCTGCTGCGGGCGATCGGTGTGCCGGATCTCGCCGCCGCGGCGCTCGCGCTCGGCGGCGGTGCGCTGCTCACCGGCGCGCTGCATGAGGACGGGCTCGCCGATGTCGCCGACGGGTTCGGCGGCGGCCGCGATGTCGCGACCAAGCTTGAGATCATGCGTGACAGCCGGCTCGGCACTTACGGCGCGCTGGCGCTGCTGGTGAGCTTTGCCGCCAAGCTCGCGGCGCTGGCTGCACTTCCGAACGGATTTGTGGTGCAGAGCCTGATATCTGCGCACGCGCTGGGCCGCGGCGTGCTGCCATGGATCGCGATCAGCCTGCCCTATGCGCGCAAGGACGGGCTCGCCGCCAATGCCGGTAGGCCCGATGGGACAATTGCCGTGGTCGCGGCCGGCCTGGCGCTGCTGATCGCAGTCCTCGCCTTGCCGTTCGGCAGCGCGCTGCTGGCGGCGATCGCGGCCGGTGCGAGCGCACTGGTCATGGTGCTCGCGGCAAAGCGGCAGATCGGCGGCCAGACCGGCGATGTGCTCGGCGGCGCCGAGCAGGTCGCGGAGACCGCGATTCTGGTGTTGCTTGCGGCGCGGTTAGGTTAGGGCGTTTTCGAGCGAAGTGGATACCGGTTCGCGTGAAGAGAACGCGTCAAAATGAAAGCGTGGGCGGAACATGGATCGCGAAACGCGTCTCTGGCTAATCCGTCATGCGCCGGTGGACGGTCCGCGCGGCGTGATCCACGCGCCGGATGCGCCCGCCGACCTCAGCGATGCCGCGGCATTCGCGTCGTTGCAGGCGAGGCTGCCGGCTTACGCTCTCGCGGTCTGCAGTCCGGCGCGGCGCACTCGCGAGACCGCAGCAAAGCTCGGCCTGACGGCAGCGGAGGACGACACCTTTCGCGAGCAGGATTTTGGCGATTGGACCGGCCGGCGCCATAGCGAGATCGAAGCCGAGCTCGGCGCAGCCTATCGCGCGTTCTGGCAATCGCCGGGCAACAACCGGCCGCCGCGCGGCGAAAGCTTTGCCGATCAGATCGCGCGGGCGCGGGCAGGGCTCGCGCGTCTGCCGGCCGGCGACGTCGTACTGGTCGTGCATTCCGGCACCATTCGCGCGATCCTTGCGATCGCGCTCGAGCTTGCCCCGGAGCTCGCGCTGCGCTTCGTCATCGATCCACTGTCATTGACGCGGATCGACCGGCTGCCGAATGCCTGGCGCGTGGTCTCGGTGAACGAGCGCTGATAGCGCAGTGACTCTGCTTTACCTCGCCCCGCGTGCGGGGAGAGGTCGGAACGCATCGACAGATGCGTTCCGGGCGAGGGGGAGTCTCCGCGAGACTAACTGGTACTGCGCGCGCGGAGAGGGCCCCTCACCCCAACCCTCTCCCCGTAAGAACGGGGCGAGGGAGTGCAGTCCCGTCGCGGTGTGACATTAGTTCGTTCGATCAACCGTTACCCGTTCCGTCGCGCGCCGCGCAGGGTCGGCAGGCCGATGCCGGTGGCGTCGAAGCCGCCGTCGACGGCGAGGATCTGGCCGGTGATGTAACTGGCGCGATCCGAGCACAGGAAGAAGATCGCTTCCGCCAGCTCCTCCTCCAGCCCATAGCGGTTGAGCGGGATGGCGTCGTGATAGTCGGCGCGGATCTCCGGCGTGTGGACGGCCTTGGCCATCGCGGTCTCGACCGGCCCGGGCGCGACGCCGTTGACGCGGATGCCAAGCGAGGCGAGCTCGACCGCGAGCTGCTTGGTGAGATGCGCAAGGCCGGCCTTGCTGGTGCCGTAGGCCGAGCGCAGCGTCGAGGCGCGCACCGCCGAGATCGAGGTGATGTTGACGATCGCACCGCCGCCATGCTCGCGCATCACAGGCGCGGCCGCCTTGGTGCACAGGAACGGGCCGGTGAGGTTGACCGCCATGATCCGGCTCCAGTCGGCGTCCGAGGTCTCCAGCACCGGCGTGAACACGGCAATGCCGGCATTGTTGACCAGCGCGTCGAGCCGGCCGAAGCGGTCCGTGATCGCAGAGATCGCGGCTGCCACGCCAGCGGCGTCCGATACGTCGCAGGTGAGCGCCAGCGTGTCGTCGGGCCGCTTCAGCGCCGCGACCGCCGCGCGCAGCAATTCGCCCTCGATGTCGAGCAGCACGACGCGCCAGCCGTCGGCGAGAAAGCGTTTCGCCGCGGCAAGCCCGATGCCACGCGCGGCGCCGGTCACGAGTGCGACTTTGGGGGAAGCGGGATTCATCGGATGGTCCATCGGTTCGGGCAAGAAATCCCGACCGTCTGCGACCTTTACCTGGTGATGTCAACCTGAGAGGCGCTCAACCGGCTCGGCCGTCATTGCGAGGAGCGATAGCGACGAAACAATCCATTCTTCCCGTGTGGCGAGGTGGATTGCTTCGCGGAGCCTGTCATCGGGCGCGCTTTCGCGCGACCCGTTGGCTCGCAATGACATGGGTGCGTCGGCCGTTCTATACTCTTTCAGCATGGGAACAAGGCGCGTCTCGCGTCCTCGATGAATGTGCGTCGCGTTCGATGCTTGGGTCTCCACGCCCGCCGACCGCAATAAGTATCCATACGAAAAGTATCCATACGAAAAAAATCGCCGCACGAGATGTCGGAAGGGCGGTCCCGGGCTCGTCCTCCGGTCACTCATTCCATGATGGAGTTCCGATGTCGCTTACCCTGCATTACCACCCGCTGTCCTCGTTCTGCTGGAAGGCGCTGATTGCGCTCTACGAGAACGGCACGCCGTTCACGCCGAACATGGTCAATCTCGGCGATCCTGCCGAGCGCGCGGCGCTGCTCGCGCTGTCGCCGATCGGCCGCTTTCCCGTGCTCCGCGACGAGACGCGGGGCGAGACGGTGCCGGAATCGAGCATCGTCATCGAATATCTCGACCGGCATTATCCCGGTGCCGTCAGGCTGATCCCCGAGGATCCGGACCTCGCGCTGCAGACCCGGCTGCGTGATCGTTTCCTCGATCTCTATGTCCACCTGCCGATGCAGAAGGTCGTCGGCGACCGGCTGCGGCCTGCGGACAGCAAGGATCCGCATGGCGTCGCCGAGGCGCGGGCGCAACTCCGCACCTCCTATGCGATCCTGGATCAGCAACTGATCCTGAATCAGCAACGCGCGCGTGGCGGCTGGATGATGGGCGAGCATTTCTCGTTGGCCGATTGCGCCGCCGCGCCGACGATGTTCTACGGCAACAAGGTCGAGCCGTTCGGAGATGGCCATCGGCATCTGGCCGCCTATCTCGAGCGGCTGACGGCGCGGCCGTCCTTCGCGCGCGTGCTGAAGAAGGCCGAGCCCTATTTCGGCATGTTCCCGCGGGAAACTTGACGCCAGCCGGCCTCCGACCCGGTTCCAAAAAATAAATCGTGGCGGGATGTCGCTTTCGCGCCGCCCCGTTCGTCATCTCCCTGTGGCCCGGGTTTCCGGAGCGCTGGTCGCTCCGGAGGCCCGGGCAATACGTGTGGGAGACGACATGGCTGCAGCTGGCAACAGGGCGGAGATCATCCGCTCCCTCTTCGCCGCCTACCTCGCCAATGACCGCGCGAGCGTCGAGGCGGCGTTCGCGGAGGATTTTCGCTTCTCGACGCCCTATGGCGAGAACATCGACAAGCCGACCTATTTCGCCCAGTGCTGGCGCGACTCCGGCTGGATCGGCCGCCACGAGATCGAGCGCATCATGGTCGACGGCGTCGAAGCCTTCGTCACCTATCGCTGCGTCGCCCGCGACGGCAAGAGCTTTCGCAACACCGAGTTCTTCGTGTTCGACGGCGACAAGGTGTCGCGCATCGACGTCTATTTCGGCCCGTCGCACCAGGACGGCGAACTTGTCAGGCAGGACCGCTGAGGGCTGTGGCGCGCGATGCAATGACCTCCGAAATAATTTCGCTTGGCCTGTCGGCGTGGCAAGCCCCGCGTCGTCCTTGAGACGAGCACCGGAGATACCGGCAAGGCAGCTGAACAAGACAACGGAGCAGGACAATGAAGTTCATGGTGATCGTGAAGGCGAACAGGGACACCGAGGCCGGCGTGATGCCGAGCACCGAGCTGCTCGCGGCGATGGGCAAGTTCAACGAGGAGATGGTCAAGGCCGGCGTGATGCAGGCCGGCGAGGGGCTGCATCCGACCAGCAAGGGTGCCCGCGTCAAATATGCCGGCGGGCAGAGCACGGTGTCGCGCGGCCCGTTCGGCCTGAGCAGCGATCCGGTCGCCGGCTTCTGGCTGATCGAGACCAAGTCGCTCGACGAAGCGATCGACTGGATGAAGCGCGCGCCGTTCGACGGCGGCTCCGAGATCGAAATCCGCCAGGTGTTTGCCGCGGAGGATTTCGGCGAGGCGCTGACGCCCGAGCTGCGCGAGCGGGGAGAGCGCCTGCGCGCGCAGGTGGGCAAGAAATGACACCCGACGTCATTCCGCGATATCGCACCGGCGATGCGCCCGGAATACATGATCATCGTCGCAAGTCGTGGATTCCGGGCCGGCGCCGCGTGGGGCTTCCCGGCATGACGAGGGTGAAGATTGCGAGTGATTCAACAGGCAAGGAAATCCGACCAATGCGTTTCATGATGCTGATGATCCCGCTCGGCTACGAGTCCGCGCCGGCCAAGCTCGAGCTCGACCCCGAACGGGTCGCCGCGATGATGCGGTACAATCAGGCGCTGAAGGACGCCGGCGTGCTGATCACGCTGGAAGGCCTGCATCCGCCGGCTGCCGGCGCGCGCGTCAAGTTCGACACCGGCGTGCCGGTCGTGATCGACGGCCCGTTCACCGAGGCCAAGGAAGTGATCGGCGGCTTCTGGATGATCGAGGTCGCCTCGCGCGCCGAGGCCATCGAATGGGCCAGCAAGTGCCCGGCCACCGCCAACGAGATGATCGAGATCCGCCAGGTGCAGGAGATGGCAGATTTCTCCGAAGAGGTGCAGCAGGCCGCCGCGACCTTCGAGCATCCGCAGGGCGGCTGGGGCAAGGCGCTGCGCTGACACCGCATGATCCGGCCTTGCAACACGTAGCGATGCCGCCGCACGGCGTCATCGCGTCAGCAAACGATCGTCAAACCAGCAACGACTACAATGGAGATGCAAGATGAGCACCAACACCTTTCTCGCGGTCTATCTCGGCGGCGGCAGCACCGGCTCGCGGATGGCAGCCTGGAATGCGCTGCCCGAGGCGGAACGGCGTGCCAAGGAGCAGCAGGGCATGGCGGCCTGGGGCGCCTGGGTCGAGAAGCACCATGACGTGATCGTCGAGATGGGCGGACCGCTCGGCAAGACCAAGAAGGTTGGGCAGGGCGGCGTCACCGACATCGCCAATCTGATGACCGGCTTCACCGTGGTGCGCGCGCCCTCGCATGAGGCAGCGGCAAAGCTGTTCGAGAACCACCCGCATTTTTCGATCTTCCCAGGCGAAGCCGTGGAGATCATGCCGGTGCTGCCGATCCCGGGCCGATAGGCAATCGTTTTGGCCCATGGGCTCCCTGAACCTCTCCCGCTCGCGGGGGAGGTCGTCGCGCGCAGGCGGATGGAGGCCCTCTCCACTGTGTAACTCGCGGAGAGGGCCTCCGCTCGCCAGCGGCCGACTTCGTGTCCAGGTCACACCGGCCCGAGCAAATCTGAAAGCCCTGGAGTGGAGGTCTTGCGCCATGGCGAAGCTTGTCTTCGGACTGAACCAGTCGCTCGACGGCTATGTCGATCATCAGGCGATGGTGCCGGACACCGGGCTCTTTCGTCATTTCATCGAGCAGGTGCGCAGCGTGGCCGGCATGTTGTACGGCCGCCGCATGTACGAGGTGATGCGCTATTGGGACGACGACCTTCCTGATTGGGATGCAGAGGAGCGCGACTATGCGGCAGTGTGGCGGAGACGGCCAAAGTGGGTCGTGTCGCGCTCGCTGAAATCCGTCGGACCCAACGCGACACTTGTCGAGGGGGACGTTGAGGCGGCGGTGCGCGGGCTGAAGGCCCGGCTCGACGGGGAGATCGAAGTCGCCGGGCCGGACCTGGCGGGGAGTCTGACCGAGCTTGGCCTGATTGACGAGTATCGACTGTACCTCCGGCCCATCGTGCTCGGGCGCGGCAAGCCATTCTTCGTCGGGCCCCGCGCGCCGCTCCGCCTGGTGGCAAGCGACCGGATAGGCGAAAACACGATCAGGTTGACCTACGTCCCCGCCTAGTCATGCAACGTGCCTGACGGCGTTGCGCGGAAGCCCCCCGACTGACTGGTCCGTTAATCTTGATTGACGCGCCGCCGCCCCGCTAGTGACCTTTACCGCCAGCTCATGTAAAAGCCGTTCACATGAGCTGGCGCAAGGACCAAGGCCGCGCCGAGCGCGGTTATCATCACGGCAATCTCAAAGAGGCGTTGCTGCAGGCCGCACTCGACCTGATCTCGAAGAAGGGGCCGGCCGGCTTCACCTTCGCCGATGCCGCGCGGATGGCCGGCGTCAGCCCGGCCGCGCCGTACCGCCACTTCCGCGACCGCGACGAGTTGATCGCCAGCATCGCGCAGCGCGGTTTCGAGCAGTTCGAATCGCTGTTGACGCAGGCCTGGGACGACGGCCGCCCCGACACTGTCACGGCGTTCGAGCGGGTCGGCAAGGCCTATCTCGCCTTCGCCCGCGAGGAGCCCGCGTTCTATTCCGCGATGTTCGAATCCGGCCTACCGGTCGATTCCAATCCGACCTTGATGGCCGCAAGCGAGCGCGCCTTCGCGATCATCCGCGCCGCTGCCGAACGGCTTGCGGCACTGGCGCCGCCCGGCATGCCGCGTCCGCCGGCGATGATGATGGCGCTGCACATCTGGGCGATGTCGCACGGCGTCGCCTCGCTGTTCGGCCGCGGCGATGCCGCGCGGCGCAAGCTGCCGATGTCGCCGGAGGATCTGCTCGAGGCCGAAGTGCTGATCTATCTGCGCGGCCTCGGCTTCCCGACCGACCGCCGGCCTGGAACCGCGGCCGCCGACGACAAGCCGGCCGGTCCGTGGGGCAAGCCGAAATAAGGTTCAACGGCCAAGCCAAAAATAATCCGAGGGGTGCGTCACCCGCGCTGCTTGACTTTCCCAAGGGATCGGCTACCTATGTAAATGTTATTTACATTCACAACGGCGTGATGCCGTGATGGAGAAGGAAATGGCCTACACCGCTGATGTCAATCGCTGGCGCGGCCCCGTCGAAGAGCCCTACCGTCCCTACTTCTACGCGACGCCGTGGCATCCCCTGAAGATCGCCGGGATCATCCTCGGCTTCATGATCTGGTGGCCGATCGGCCTCGCCCTTCTCTTTTTCACACTCGGGAGCAGAAAGATGGCCTGTTGGAGTCACTACGATCAGGATCGCTGGGCGAACAAGATGGAGCGCATGCAGGACAAGATGGAGCGGATGAAGAGCCGCATGGAGCGCCGCGGCTTCCCGTTCGGCGGCTTCGGTCCGCCCTCCAGCGGCAACCGTGCCTTCGACGAGTACCGCCAGGACACGCTGCGCCGTCTCGAGGAGGAGCAGGTCGAGTTCAAGAACTTCCTCGATCGCCTGCGCCACGCCAAGGACAAGGAAGAGTTCGACGCCTTCATGGCGCAGCACAAGACCCGTCCGACCCCGCCGACCGACCAGCCGCCGCAGGGCTGATCGCGCGAGGCAATAGCTAGCCTTCAGGCGATGTGCCCCCATAGAACCTGATGGCCCTGAGCCGCCCGTTTGCGATGAGCAAGCGGGCGGTTTGCATTTTGGGATGGTGACGCCCACTCTATCGTTTGGGATCCGGACGATGAGGTGAAGACCATGGCGGGATCAGCGACAGTGACGGCCGGCGAGCTCTGGCTCGCGATCCGGCGCGAAGCGGAGGCGGCGATCGCGGCCGATCCGTTCCTCGAGGCGTCGGCCGCCTTCATTCTCGATCAGGGCGACCTCGGCGGTGCGCTCGCTTTTCTGATCGGCCGGCATATCAGCCGCGCGAATGAGGATCGCGCGCAGTTCGCGCGGACCGCCCGCGAAGCCTATGCGGCCGAGCCCGTGCTGGTCGATGCCGCGGCCACCGATCTCACGGCCATCGTGCGCCGTGATCCGGCGATCACGGGCTTCCTGCCGCCGCTGCTCAACTTCAAGGGCTTCGTCGCGCTGCAAGCCTGGCGGGTATCGAACTGGCTGTGGCGCCAGGACCGCCCCGACCTTGCGCTCATGATGCAAAGCGCGACGGCGGACCAGTTGCAGATCAGCATTCACCCGTCGGCCCGGATTGGAACGGCGGTTTTCCTCGATCACGGCACCGGCATCATCATCGGCGCGCTGGCCTCGGTCGGCGACGAGGTCACGATTTTGCAGAACGTCACCATCGCGCGGCATCAGGACGATCCGCGCCGCGCGCCGAAGATCGGCGACGGCGTGCTGCTCAGCGCCGGAGCAACGGTGATCGGACATCTCTCGATCGGCGATTTCGCCAGGATCGGCGCCGGCGCGCTGGTGACGACGGATGTGCCCGCCGGCTGCACCGCCATCGGCGTGCCCGCGCGGCTGACCAATTGCGCGGAGGCGGGTACGCTTTCGTGAGGTGAGCACCCCTCTCAGGCTCCCTCTCCCCTTGTGGGAGAGGGTGGGGTGAGGGGTGGCCCCGGGCGAGACGGCGAGAGATAGGGCAATCGTTGATCAGCGTGCGCAGCGGGCGTCGCTAATCCTCATGGAGAGCGGAGCAAGTGGTACCCTCTCCCCAACCCTCCCCCACAAGGGCAGGGGTGTCCGGGGAATGATTCACTGTGTCGCGGTGCATGCTCGGCAGGACCGAGGCAAATCGGTCTTTTCTGGTTGTCGAGACACAGAGGGCCGAGCATGCGATATCGCGGTAGCATTTTTGGAAGGCTGCTTGAACCGATCAATCGACGGCAGTTTCAGACGGTTGTGGATCGTCTGGACGGGGATGCCTACGACAAGTCGTTCAGGAGCTGGGATCATCTGGTGGCGCTGATCTATGCCCAGCTTAGCGGCAACAGCAGTCTGCGCGGGGTGGTGACTGGCTTCAACGCCAATTCGCAGCATCACTATCACTTGGGAACCGGCAAGCTGTCGCGCTCGACGTTGTCCGATGCCAATGCCCGCCGTCCGATCGGCATTTTCGCGCAAACCTTTGCGGCGCTGTCGGCGATGGCGCGTCGCCAGCTGCGGAGTGAAGGCATGGAGATGGTGCGTCTGATCGACGCCAGTCCGATCCCGCTCGGCAAGGTCTGCAGTTGGGCGACGTGGAACGGCCGCATCCGCGGCATGAAGCTGCATGTCGTCTACGACCCAAGGAGCGATGTCCCGACCTGCGTCGAGATGACGGCCGCGAACGTCAATGACATCGAGATCGGCCGACAGACCCCAATCCAGCCCGCCACCACCTATGTGTTTGACAAGGGCTATTGCCGTTTCGACTGGTGGCAGAAGATCAATGATAGCAAGGCTTTCTTCGTTACCCGGGCGAAGACGAGCATCCGTCTTCGCTCGCTCAGGCATCGCGCCATCCGCAAGCGTAACGGGGATGGCTTCGAAATCCTTGCCGATGACGAGGTGAAGCTCACCAGCAAGGGCGATTCGCGCCTTCCAATCCCGCTCCGCCGCATCAAGATCAGACGCGAGAAAGGCGGCAAGATCACACTCCTGACCAACGACCTTGTCCGTAGCGCCGTCGAGATCGCCGCCCTCTACAAGAGCCGATGGCAAATCGAGCTGCTGTTCCGCTGGATCAAGCAGCATCTCGATATTCGCAAGTTCCTCGGCGCCAACGACAACGCGATCCGCCTTCAGGTGCTCGCTGCGATGATTGCCTACCTGCTGCTGCGCATCGCCGCTCACACCAACTGCATCAAAATGCTCCCGCTCAGGTTCGCCGAACTCGTCGGCCAGCTCCTGCTCACGCGTCGATCCCTCGCTGCCATCGACAAACCTCCGCCCATCAACCCCAGCCGTCGGAAATCAACCATCTCACCTGACCAGATGGAGCTCCGCTATGCCTGAATTTCCCCGGACACCCCTGCCACAAGGGGGGAAGGGAGTCTGACTAGCGCGCTCGCCTCACTGCGTGATGCGACGAGACCGTCGCCGCCTTACACATTCGATCCATGGATCGCGTCGATCACCGCGTCGGTCACTTCCCTGGTCGTCGCCTTGCCGCCGACGTCGGGCGTCAGCACGCCGGCCGCGCACACCTTCTCGACCGCGGCCATCAGGCGCGCCGCGGCGTCCTTCTCGCCGAGATGCTCCAGCATCTGTGCACCGGTCCAGAAGGTCGCGACCGGGTTGGCGATGCCCTTGCCGGTGATGTCGAAGGCCGAGCCGTGGATCGGCTCGAACATCGAGGGATAGCGGCGCTGCGGGTCGATGTTGCCGGTCGGCGCCACGCCGAGGCTGCCGGCCAGCGCGCCGGCGAGGTCGGAGAGGATATCGGCATGCAGATTGGTCGCGACGATGGTGTCGAGGCTCTTCGGATTGAGCGTCATGCGCACCGTCATGGCGTCGACCAGCATCTTGTCCCAGGTGACGTCGAGGAAGTCCTTCGCCACCTCGGCGGCGATCTCGTCCCACATCACCATGCCGTGGCGCTGCGCGTTCGACTTGGTCACCACGGTGAGGAATTTGCGCGGCCGCGACTGCGCGAGCTGGAACGCATAGCGCATGATCCGCGTCACGCCGACCCGGGTGAAGACAGCGACTTCGGTGCCGACCTCTTCCGGCAGGCCCTTGTGCGCGCGGCCGCCCATGCCGGCATATTCGCCTTCGGAATTCTCGCGCACGATCACCCAGTCGAGATCGCCGACGCCGACATTGCGCAGCGGCGAGGCGACGCCGGGCAGGATCTTGGTCGGCCGCACATTGGCGTATTGGTCAAAGCCCTGGCAGATCGGCAGGCGAAGGCCCCACAGCGTGATGTGGTCGGGCACATCGGGCGCGCCGACCGCGCCGAAATAGATCGCGTCGAAGTTCTTCAGCTCCGCGAGCCCGTCGGCCGGCATCATCACGCCGTGCTTCTTGTAATAGTCCGAGCCCCAGTCGAAGGTCTTGACGTTAAAGCTGATGTCGCCGCTGCGCTTCGCCAGCGCCTCCAGCACGCGGACACCCGCGGAGATCACTTCGGGGCCGATGCCGTCGGCGGGAATGGCGGCGATGGAATGGATACGCATGGGATCGCTCCGATCGATGGTTAGCGGGTTCGCACGGGATTGGGTTGCGGTTCGGATTGTGCCGGCGCGCTCTGCGCGCGCGACAGCAGCAGCGTGAGCACGGCCGAGAGCACCAGGAGGCCGGCGACGAAATAAAGACCGCCGTCGAAACTGCCGGTGCGCTCCTTGATCCAGCCGATCATTGCCGGCCCGACGAAGCCGCCGAGATTGCCGATCGAGTTGATGGTGGCGATCCCGGCCGCTGCGGCCGAGCCGGACAGGAACATGGTCGGCATGCTCCACAGCGGCGGCTTCGACGAGGAGATGCCTATATTGACCAGGGTCAGCGCCGCGATCACGGCGGCAAGGCCGGTCCACAGCCCGGCGAGCGCAAGTCCCGCCGCGGCCATCAGGCAGGCCAGCACCACGTGCCAGGTGCGCTCGCCGGTGCGGTCGGAATGTCGCGCCCATAGCACCATTGCGATGACGGCAACCGTCGCCGGTACGGCGTTGAGGAAGCCGACCTGGATCGACGACAGGCCGAACGCCTTGATGATCTGCGGCGCCCACACCCCAAGTGTGTAGAGCCCGGCCGAGGTGCCGAAATAGACCAGCGCCAGCGCCAGCACCCGCGGGTCGGCGAGGCCGCGCCAGATGCTGTGGCTCGCGGTCGTGGCCTTGCCGTCGTTCTCGGCCTTCATGGTCTTGACCAGCCAGGCGCGCTCGTCGTCGGCCAGCCATCTGGCCTGCTCCGGCCGGTCGGTCAGGAAGCCCAGCACGACGAAGCCCAGCAGCACGGCGGGCACGGCCTCCAGCACGAACAGCCATTGCCAGCCCTTGAAGCCGAGCATTCCGTCCATCTCCAGCAGTGCGCCGGAGAGCGGCGAGCCGAGCACGGTTGAGAGCGGCGCCGCCGCCATGAACAGCGCGGTGACGGCGGCGCGCTGTCGCGCCGGGAACCAGTAAGAGAGATAGAGGATGATGCCGGGGAAGAAGCCGGCCTCCGCGGCGCCGAGCAGGAAGCGCAGCACGTAGAAGCTGGTCGCGCCCTGCACCAGCGCCATCGCCGCCGAGACCAGGCCCCAGGTGATCATCACCCGCGCGATCCAGATCCGCGCGCCGATCTTGTGCAGGATGATGTTGGAGGGCACCTCGAACAGGAAGTAGCCCCAGAAGAAGATACCGGCGCCGAAGCCATAGACGGTCGGCGACAAGCCGATGTCCTTATTCATGGTCAGCGAGGCGAAGCCGATATTGACGCGGTCGATGAAGGCCACGAAGTACAGCAGCATGATGAACGGCACGATGCGCAGTGAGATCTTGCGCAATACGCGCGCGCCAAGCTCGCTTTCCATGGGCTTCTTCCCCCGGGTTCGTCTTGTTTGTTGGGACGGCGCCTGTCGCGCGCCATCGGAAAGCCTAGAAGCTCGCGCCCTTTCGCTTCAACCCACGCCGGTTTATACAAAAAAATGATATAATCGGACCCGGTCTCACTTGGCGTCATGCCCGGCCTTGTGCGGGGCATCCACGTCTTGGCGGCAAAGAAAGACGTGGATGGCCGGGACAAGCCCGGCCATGACGAACGCAGGGCATAAGGAAGCGACGTCTTGGAACTGCACCAGCTTCGTTGCTTCGTCGCGGCTGCCGAGGAACTGCATTTCGGCCGCGCGGCGCAGCGCCTGCAGATGATGCCATCGGCGCTCGGCCGCCACATCAAGCTGCTGGAGGAGGATCTCGGGGTGCGGCTGTTCGCGCGCACCACGCGCGCGGTGTCGCTGACCGAGGACGGCGCTGTGCTGCTGCGCGAGGGCCGCGCGCTGCTCGGCCGCGCTGAGGCGATCGAGAACGGCTTTCGCCGTCGGCTGCGCAAGCCACAGGCGCGCCGCTTCCGGATCGGCGCGATCGACAGCGCGGCGGCCGGCCTGCTGCCGCCGCTGCTGCGCGACCTCCGCGCCGCCCATCCTGATGTTGCCGTGCAACTGCTCGAGGAGAAGACCATCCGCCTGCTGCCGAAGCTGCTGTCTGGCGCGCTCGACCTCGCCTTCGTGCGCCCGCCGGAGCGGCCCGACCGCCGCATCGAGTTTGTCCCGCTGTTGCAGGAGACCGCCGTGGTGGCGCTGTCGCACAAGCACGCGCTGGCGCGGCGCAAGCAGATCGTGCTGCCCGACATCGCGGATCAGCCCCTGATCGTGCCGGAACGCCGCTCGCGGCCGCACAGCCACGATCTGACGACAAAACTGTTCGACGAGGCCGGGCTGACGCCGCGTATCCAGGAGATCGCCGACGAGAAGCAGACCATCGTCAACATGGTCGCGGCAAGGCTCGGCGTCGCCATCGTGCCGCGCTGGACCGCACGGATGGCGATCCCCGGCGTCCGCTTTGTGCCGCTCCGCCTGAAGCGCGGCAGCAGCGCCGGCCGCCTGCCGCTCGCCGCAGCCTGGCTGAAAGGCTCCCGCGATCCGGTCCGCGACCAGGTGATCGCGGTGCTTGAGGCAAGGTTGAAGAGTTACGCGCGCGAGGCGTGAACACGTCTCTCTCTCTCTCTCTCTCTCTCTCTCTCTCTCTCTCTCTCTTCATTCCGGGGCGTGCGAAGCGCGGGCTCGGAATCCATTCCACCACGCGTTTTGCGGATCGATGGATTCGGGACCTGTGTTGCAAAGCGCGGAGCCTCTGTCTTCAATCAATGGTTGGGTCATTCGATTTTTCGACCGTGTCGTCGCGAGGCATGGAGCGCGGTAACGCCTGTGCCCATTTCGGCGGCAGAAAGTTCCTCGATCAACTGAAACGCATGGCGCAGAAAGTTCCACCGATCCCGTTCTGCTTCGACCTAATGTGAATCGCGGCGCAATGCTCGCGAGAACCAAGGCAAGTCTGATGTCACGCTGTTGCATCGATGTTCCGCTTCAACGGATACGATTGCAGTGCGCCGCCACATAAGCGCCCTTTGTTACTTCTTGAATGCATGTCGAGTAACAACCGAAATCCCGAGCCGCATCATGGCGGCTTTGGACCAAGGGAAAGTGATGATGTGGACAGCCCGACACTGCTCGATCCGTCTGCTTGTTGTGCTTGCGACGGCAGTCTCCTCATTCCCAGCCATGGCTCAGGTGAGCAAGGGCAGTCCTTCCGCCGTGGCACCCGCAGCGCCCGCCGCACCAACTGCGGCACCGGCCTCGTCGAGCAAGGTCTCATTAGGTGCCATTCGGTGGGACAATTGGAGTCTCGACAGTCCCTATGGGCAGGTCCTGGCCGACCCTGGATTGCGCGCGCGCGCTCCGTATTACACAGAGCGTCTGCCGAACGGAAATCTCGGTTTTCCCGGAAACACCGAACGAGCACTGAATGCGGACGTGCATTACGCGAAGTCCGCAGGCTTGGATTATTTCATCTTCGGCTACTACCTGGAGAGTTCTTCCTGGGGACGCGATCCCAGTCGAGCCGTGGCGCTCAATCGGGCGTTGGGAAATTTTCTTCGGCTTCCAGACAAGCTCGGCATCAAATACGCGCTGAATTTCAACCTGTCATTCCCCCCTCGTGATGTGCCGATGGTGAGTGATGCAATCAGCAAAGCGGTAGCTGGGCCGGATTACATGCGGGCGAGCGACGGCTCGGCGCCTGTGTTCTTCCTGCTTGGTACGATGACCCCGTGGATAAAGGGGCTTGGGGGTGAAGAGGGTACAAAGGCGGCCCTGAAGGATATGAGGGATCGGGTCAAGGCCGCGACCGGCCGAGATCTCTACCTGGTTGCCTTGCTCTTCAACCTGTCCGAGACGGAGCCCGTTGCTCACAGGATAGGATTTGATGCGGCAAGTACATATGCGACCGCCCTTGGGTCGAATGGAAAATCCCTGCCGTACGCCAGTTGCGCGGCTCTTGCACAGAAAGCCTGGCAAGCCGAAGCCCAGAATGGTTCTGGAGGCTTCCTACCAACCGTGACGCTTGGCTGGGATTATCGACCGGCTTTGCGCGATCCTCAGGAACTGAAAACTCGCAAGCCGAATCCGGACTGGTGTCAACCTGCCACCGATGAGGAATGGACACGGCAAATCCGTGCTGCAATCAGTCAGGCGGCCAACAATCCGCGCAACGATCGCTTCAAGAGCGTTGTGATCTATGCCTGGAACGAGAGCTCCGAAGGCGGCTGGATTCAGCCGACGCTGTCTGAAGGCGTGCGGCGTCTCAAAGTGATCGCCAACGCGGCGGGCCGACGCCCGACACTTCCGCCGTTCAAGCTGGTGTGGCCGACGCGGATCGATCCGAAGGCGTGTGCCGTCGGTTCGTCATCGATCTCAACTACAACGGCTGGCGCCGGATGCAAATCGGCCAGTGATTCGATGACAACTGCGTGGCCATGTCCGCCAGGCATGCAGATTGCAGGCGAGGAATTGCGCCAAGCACCGTCGGAGGATGGAGAAAAAATACCGCTTATCTGGCAGGAGAGGCTCTGCACGCCACAGGGCAAACAACAGCGATCAGTTAATTGAGTCAATATCGACAGGGGGTTCCCAATGGATGAAGTCTGGAGTGATGAGAATACCTTCGTGATCAACAACATGAAGTTTGGCCTGATCAGGCAGAACTTCAATGATGCCAGGACGACGAAGGATTCCATCGCGATCATCAAGAACCGCGGGATGATTGATCGCTACAAAAGCCTCATTCGCGAGAACGGGGTTACCAATATCCTGGAATTCGGCATCTTCGAAGGTGGTTCGGCTTTGCTTCTTGCCGCGATCGAGGAACGTATCAAGTTCGTCGGGATCGATATCAGACCTGCGAGCCCAGCGGTGCTTGGCCTGATCCGCGACCACGGTCTGACGGACCGCGTCAAATTATACTACAATACGTCGCAAGGCGACACCGCGCGCGTCCAGACCATCATCAGGACGGAATTCCCCGGCCAGCGAATAGATATGATTATCGACGACGCCTCGCATCAATACGAGCTCTCGCGAGCAAGCTTCGAGGCGTCCTTCCATTATCTCAAGAGCGATGGTCTCTATCTGATCGAAGATTGGGCCTGGGCTCATTGGGAGGAGCCCTATCAGACGCAGCAATGGACCGATATGCCCGCCCTCACCAATCTGATCTTCGAGCTCGTCATGCTCTGTGGGAGCCGGCCCGATATCATTTCGGAAATGAGCGTTCAGAAGGCGATAGCCATTTTCCGCAAGGGCGAACAAGAGGTCGGAAACTTCAGCCTGTCAAAGCTCTACCGTCATCGCAACAGGTGGACCCCCGCACTGTGACGATGCGCCCGGCTCTTGCCGGAGAGCACACGAGCTCGATCGCTTCCCCCACAACGCGTTATGCCCGGCCTTGCGCCGGGCATTCACGTCTTGGCTGCATAAAAAGCTGTTCGAGGCCGGGCTGACGCCGCTTATCCAGGAGATCGCCGACGAGAAGCAGACCATCGTCAACATGGTCGCAGCAAGGCTCGGCGTCGCCATCGTGCCGCGCTGGACCGCACGGATGGCGATATCCGGCGTCCGCTTTGTGCCGCTCCGCCTGAAGCGCGGCAGCAGCGCCGGCCGCCTGCCGCTCGCCGCCGCCTGGCTGAAAGGCTCCCACGATCCGGTCCGCGACCAGGTGATCGCGGTGCTTGAGGCAAGGTTGAAGAGTTACGCGCGCGAGGCGTGAGGCTGCCTCGTTGCGTGATGGCTCGACGGCCGACGAATGATTTTGGCCGGTTGACCTAGGTCAACGCGACCTGCGCCGGCCGGGTGAGCGTGTCCGGCATGGCGAAGCGTCAGGACTGGGTCATGATCGCAGGGTGCGTTGCTACCGCTTTGGCGGTGGTGGCGCTCGTCGCCCTTTTCTCTGCCTGAGCTGTGTCGCCCCCGTAGTGTTACGGGGATGTCCAGCTAGGTCCCGGAGATAACTGGGTAATTCCCAAAGCTCGAACACCGCTGGCACAAACTGCACTGGCTTGCCGAGTTCCTCCCGGCATAGCTTCCCCTTCCAACGTAGGGCGGCGTTATGGGCAACCTACTTTACAGCGTGTTTGTCGTGCTGATGGGGCTAAGCCCGGTCATCCTCGTGGCGATTGCCATGTTCATAAATTGAGGGCCGGAGCAGTGTCTTTCGGCGTGCCAACCACCAATCCATTCCGCTGGCGTGCTTAGTTACTAAATCCGCGATGCCTTAACCTGGTGAAAGGTTGACGTCAGCGCGGGCGTGTACGCTCGCGCCCATGAATTGGGACCTGCTGTATTTCCGCCTCTCGCTCGTCTGGATGGCGATCACCGCTGCCATGCTGGTCTATGTGCTGGTCGCATAGGGCTATCTCTCCGTCGCCGAAGGCGTTCCGCCGGTATTTTCCCCACGCGCCAATCGAAAACATGCCCGCGAGAATGCGAAGCTGCGTCACCACTAAGGCTGTCATCGCCCGGCTCGACCGGGCGCCCAGTACGCCGCGGCCTCTCGGCTCAAGCACGACTGCCTCTGGAACACTGGATCACCCGCGTGCTCGGCTGTTTGACAATCAGCTCAAATCTCCCCGGTTTTGCGGGTCGGCCATGAGTTCCTCGTTTGTAGACTCGCGTTATGTTATAATATAACAGTCGTTCCATGGCGCATACGCACACCCACGAGCACCACCATCACGGCCACGCCCCCCACGGGCACAGCCACGCCCCGCACGCGCATCCGGCGCAGGCCGCGCACTGGTCGATCCTGCGCATGCCCGTGCCGGCCCGACTGCTCGCGGCGCTCGCGGTCAGTGCCTGCCTGTGGGCTGTCGTCTGGCTGGCGATGAGGTGAGACCGGTGGCTGCTCTTGTTACCTTCCGTGACGTCACGCTCGGTTATGACCGCCACCCGGCGGTGCATCACCTCAATGGCGCAGTCGAGGCCGGTGCGCTGCTCGCCGTGATCGGCCCGAACGGCGCCGGCAAGTCGACCCTGCTGCGCGGCATCGCCGGCGTGCTCAAGCCGCTGTCAGGCGTGATCGATCTCGACGGGCTGGATCATCGCGACATCGCCTATCTGCCGCAATCTGCCGACATCGACCGCAGCTTCCCGATCTCGGTGTTCGATTTCGTCGGCACCGGGTTGTGGCGCTCGACCGGCTTCTTCGGCGGCATCGGCAAGGCCGCGCGCGAGAAGATTTTGGCGGCGCTCGCCGCGGTCGGGCTCAACGGTTTCGAGAACCGCCCGATCGGCACGCTGTCCGGCGGCCAGACCCAGCGCATGCTGTTTGCGCGCGTGCTGTTGCAGGACGCCCGGCTGATCGTGCTCGACGAGCCGTTCAACGCCATCGACGCCAAGACCACCGCTGACCTGCTGGCGCTGGTGAAGCGCTGGAACGGCGAGGGGCGCACCGTGCTGGCGGCGCTGCATGACCTCGACATGGTGCGCAACAATTTCCCGGAGACGCTGCTGCTGGCGCGCGGCCCGGTCGAATGGGGACCGACCGCCGAGGCGCTGACGGCGGACAATCTGATGGTCGCAATGCGGATGTGCGAGGCGTTCGACGATAGCGCCGCGGCCTGCGCCGCCGATCCACGCTCGCGGGCCGCCTGACGCCGATGCTATCCGACGCGCTGGTCACGCCCTTCACCGAATTCGAGTTCATGCGCCGCGCGCTGGCGGCGGTGATCGCGCTGTCGCTCGGCGGTGCGCCGATCGGCGTGTTCCTGATGCTGCGGCGGATGAGCCTGGTCGGCGACGCCATGGCGCATGCGATCCTGCCGGGGGCGGCGATCGGCTTCCTGCTGTCAGGGCTCAACCTGTTCGCGATGACGACCGGCGGCCTGATCGCGGGCTTTGCCGTAGCGCTGCTCGCCGGCCTCGTCGCCCGCACCACCGAGTTGAAGGAGGATGCCTCGCTTGCGACCTTCTATCTGGTCTCGCTCGCGCTCGGCGTCACGATTGTTTCGATCAAGGGCACCAATATCGACCTGCTGCACGTGCTGTTCGGCAACATCCTGGCGATGGACGACCAGACCCTGCTGGTGATCGCGTTCAACGCCACCCTCACGCTCCTGGTGCTCGCGGTGATCTATCGCCCGCTGGTGATCGAATGCGTCGATCCGGTATTCCTGCGCACCGTGAGCCGGGCCGGCGCGCCGGCGCATCTCGCCTTCCTCGCGCTGGTCGTGGTCAACCTCGTCAACGGCTTCCACGCGCTCGGCACGCTGCTCGGAGTCGGACTGATGATCCTGCCCGCGGGCATTGCGCGGTTCTGGTCGCGCGACATCACCACCATGATCTGCATCGCGGTGGTGAGCGCGATGCTGTCGGGCTATGCCGGACTGGTGCTGTCGTACCAGACCCGGATTCCATCCGGCCCCGCGATCATCCTGGTCGCGGCGGGGCTGTATATTGTGTCGCTGCTGTTCGGTAATGTCAGCGGCCTGGTGCGGCAGCTGTTTCCCGGCCGCCATCTCGAGGCGTGAGTACGATGCGGCGATTGTTCGGTTTGATTGGTCTGGCGCTGCTGCTGGCGAGTGGACCGGCGCGCGCCGCCGAGCGCATCAATGTCGTCGCGAGCTTCTCGATCCTCGCCGACATGGTGCGCAATGTCGGCGGCAATAATGTCGACGTGACGGCGCTGGTCGGGCCCGACGGCGACGCGCATGTCTACGCGCCGACGCCGGCGGATGCCAAGAAGGTCGCCGACGCCAAGCTCGTGGTGATCAATGGTCTCGGCTTCGAGGGCTGGATGCCGCGGCTGCTGCAGGCCTCGGGCAGCAAGGCGCCGGTCGCGGTGGCGACCAAGGGGATCATGCCACGAAAGATGGGCGGGCATGACGATCCGCATGCCTGGCAATCCGTGGCCAATGCGAAGATCTACGTCGTCAATATTCGCGACGGGCTGATCGCCGCGGCCCCCGACCACACAGCCATCTTCAAGGCCAATGCCGACGCCTATCTGGCCAAGCTCGAGGCGCTCGACCGCGAGGTGCATGAGGCGGTGGCGAAAGTGCCGGAGGCGCGGCGCAAGGTGATCTCGACCCATGGCGCCTTCGGCTATTTCGCCGACGCCTACGGCGTCACGTTCTTCTCGCCGCTCAGCGTGTCCACGGATTCCGAGCCCAGCGCGCGCGATATCGCCGCCATCATCGCCCAGATCAAGGTTGCGAAAATTCCGGCAGTTTTTCTCGAAAATATCAGCGATCCCCGCCTGATCGAGCGGATCGCGGCCGAGACCGGCGCCCGGGTCGGCGGCACCCTGTATTCGGACGGTTTGACGGCCGAAAAGGGCGATGCACCCACTTACATTGATATGGTCAGGCACAATATAAAGGCCCTGATCAGCGCGCTCGCCGAGTAGGGCAGGGGCCTCCCTGCCTGGATTGAGCGCGGCCCCAAGTTCCTTCGGAGTTGTTATGGCTGAAGCTTCGCAAAAAATTCCTGTGACCGTGCTGACGGGCTATCTCGGCGCCGGCAAGACCACGCTGTTGAACCGCATCCTGTCGGAAAACCACGGCAAGAAATACGCCGTCATCGTCAACGAATTCGGCGAGATCGGCATCGACAACGACCTCATTATCGGCGCCGATGAGGAAGTGTTCGAGATGAACAATGGCTGCGTCTGCTGCACGGTGCGCGGCGACCTCGTCCGCATCATGGACGGCCTGATGAAGCGCAAGGGCAAGTTCGACGCCATCATCGTCGAGACCACCGGCCTTGCCGATCCCGCGCCGGTCGCGCAGACCTTCTTCGTCGACGAGGACGTGCAGAAGAACGCCCGGCTCGACGCGGTCGTGACCGTCGCCGATGCCAAATGGCTGAGTGACCGCCTCAAGGACGCGCCGGAAGCCAAGAACCAGATCGCGTTCGCCGACGTCATCGTGCTGAACAAGACCGACCTGGTCTCCAAGCCCGAGCTCGCCGAGGTCGAAGCCCGCATCCGCGGCATCAATCCCTATGCCAAGCTGCACCGCACCGAGCGTTGCCAGGTCGGGCTGACCGACGTGCTGGAGCGCGGCGCGTTCGATCTCGACCGCATCCTGGAGATCGAGCCGGATTTCCTCGAGGCCGGCGACGATCACGACCATGATCACGATCATCATCACCATGATCATAATCACCACCACCATGATCACGAGCACGGCCATGCCGGGTTGAAGCATTATCACGACGAGGACATGCAATCGCTGTCGCTGCGTTCGGAGAAGCCGCTCGACCCGACCAAGTTCATGCCCTGGCTGCAGCAGCTCGTCGCCACCGAGGGCCAGAAGATCCTGCGCTCGAAGGGCATCCTCGCCTTCACCGGCGATGACGACCGCTACGTGTTCCAGGGCGTCCACATGATGCTGGAGGGCGACCATCAGCGGAAATGGAAGGACGGCGAGAAGCGCGAGAGCCGCGTCGTGTTCATCGGTCGCGAACTGCCCGAGCAGGCGATCCGCGACGGCTTCGAGCAGTGCATCACCACGTGATGAAAGAGTTCGATCCGGGCGAGGCCCCTTCTTCCATCGTTTCGATCACCGACCGCGTCAAGCCGCTGCCGCTCGGCGCGGCGGTGAGCTCGGTGCATTTCCTCGGCGACCGCGCGTTCTTCGTCGGCTCCGAGGAGGGCGTTGCGATCGCGACCGCCGACGGCGAGATCACGCGGACGCAGACGCATTTCGGCGCCATCCTGTGCGCCGCCTCCGACGGTAAGCGGCTCGTCACCGGCGGTGACGACGGCAAGCTGATCGCGATCGACGCCAAGGGCGAGACCTCTGTCATTGCGACCGACGCCAAGCGGCGCTGGATCGACAACGTCGCCCTGCACAGCGACGGCACGCTGGCATGGTCGGCGGGCAAGACCGCGTTCGTGCGCAATCCGAAGGGCGAGGAAAAAACCTTCGAGGTACCGTCGACCGTCGGCGGGCTAGCCTTTGCGCCGAAGGGCCTGCGGCTTGCGATCGCGCATTACAACGGCGTGACCTTGTGGTTTCCCAACATGGCGGCCAATCCGGAGTTTCTGGAATGGGCCGGCTCGCATCTCGCCGTCATGTTCAGCCCGGACAACAAATTCCTCGTCACCGCGATGCACGAGCCCGCGATGCATGGCTGGCGGCTCGCCGACAACCGGCATATGCGGATGAGCGGCTATCCCGGCCGCGTGCGCTCGATGTCATGGAGCGTCGGCGGCAAGGGGCTCGCGACCTCGGGCGCCGACACCGTGATCGTCTGGCCGTTCACCAGCAAGGACGGCCCGATGGGCAAGGAGCCGGCGATGCTGGCGCCGATGCCGGCGCGGGTCGCCGTGGTCGCCTGCCATCCGAAGAACGACATCATGGCGGTCGGCTATGCCGACGGCACCGTGCTGATGGTCCGGCTCGAGGACGGCGCCGAGATCCTGGTGCGCCGGAACGCCGGCACGGCGGTGTCGGCGCTCGGATGGAATGCCAAGGGCACGCTGCTCGCCTTCGGCACGGAAGATGGTGACGCGGGCATCGTGGAAATGTAAGAGATCGCGGCAGACGAAGCGTTTTCGAGCGAAGTGGGTACCGGTTCGCGTGAAGAAAACGCGTCAAAAGACGAAGCTCGCGCCGGGGCCGCAGCGTCATGCGATTTCTCACCACGTTCCAGCTCGCCGACTTCATCGACACGCTGGTCAGCCTGACCACGGCCTTTGTATTCGGCACCCTGATCGGCGCTGAGCGGCAGTACCGACAGCGCACCGCGGGTCTGCGCACCAATGTGCTGGTCGCGGTCGGCGCTGCCGCCTTCGTCGACCTCGCGATGCATCTGGCCGGCGCCGACGGCGCGGTGCGGGTGATCGCCTATGTGGTGTCGGGGATCGGCTTCCTCGGCGCCGGCGTCATCATGAAGCAGGGCATGGACGTGCGCGGCCTCAACACCGCGGCCACGCTATGGGCCTCGGCCGCGGTCGGCTCCTGCGCCGGTGCCGACCTCGTGGCGCAGGCGGCGGCGCTGACCGTGTTCGTGATCGCCGGCAACACGCTGCTGCGTCCGCTGGTCAACGCCATCAACCGCATCCCGCTGAACGAGAAGGCCTCGGAGGCGACCTACTACTTCAAGCTCGCGGTCACTCCCGAGGCATTGCCCGACATGCGCGACCGCCTGGTCGAGAAGCTGGAGGCAGCGAACTACCCGGTTGCCGATGTCGACGTGGTCGAGGCCGGCGACGACTTCCTCGAGATCGTGGCGACGCTGGTCTCGACCGCGGTCGAGCCCAACGAGTTGAACGCCGTGGTGGTCGACCTGCAGCATCAGCCCGGCGTGCGGCACGCGACCTGGGAGGTCAGCACCACGGATTGAGCCGAGGTTCCCGCAGGCACCGCTTCGGAACCATGCCGTGGCGGGATCGTTGACCCCGCGGACAAGGCGCAGGTGAACGAGATGGCTGTGGATCGGACCAGGTTGCGAATCGACATGCTGATCGCCTCGACGCTGGTGGCGGCGGGCGTTGCGATCGCGGTGCTTTCGCTGCACGCGATCAATGCCGCTCCGCCGCAAGAGATCGCGCAGGCGACCCAGCCGCTGCAACCGACGCCGACGCCCGAGCCGCAGCAGACGGCGCCACCGGCCGAGTCGAAGCCCGGCGGCGAGCGGCCGACCACGCCGGCGCCGCAGCCCGCGCGTCCCGACGATGAGGCACGGAAGGCCGGCGCCAAGCCGGTGCTGCCGCCCGCGCCCGCGGAGAAGACCGCGCCGCCGATCGAGAAAAAGTAAGCGCACCGCGGCCCGCATTGTGACGCGGATTTGACGGACGCTGCCGATTATACGGTCTCGCCTCCGCCACCGGCGCACTCCATAATCTGTCGTCTCGCCAACGACAGATGGGGCCTGCCATGAAGATCGAGGACGTCCGGCGCACCGCCTATTCGATGCCGCTTACCAACCCGTCGTTTCCGCCGGGGCCCTACCGGTTCTTCGACCGCGAATATTTCATCATCACCTACAAGACCGACCCGGAAGCGCTCGCCGCCGTGGTGCCGGAGCCGCTCGAGGTCGCCGAGCCTGTCGTGAAGTACGAGTTCATCCGCATGCCGGACTCGACCGGCTTCGGCGACTACACCGAGACCGGGCAGGTGATCCCGGTTCGCTTCAGGGGCGAGGAGGGCGCCTACACCCACGCGATGTATCTCGACGACGAGGGTCCGATCGCCGGCGGCCGCGAGCTGTGGGGATTTCCGAAGAAACTGGCAAAGCCCAGGATCGAGGTCGAGAGCGATGTGCTGGTCGGCTCGCTGCATTACGGCTCGGTGCTCTGCGCCTCCGCCACCATGGGCTACAAGCATCGCAAGGTCGACCACGACACCGTCTTGAAGTCGATGACGGCGCCGAACTTCATTCTGAAGATCATCCCGCATGTCGACGGCAGCCCGCGGATCTGCGAGCTGGTGCGGTTTCATCTGGAAGACATCACGCTGAAGGAGGCCTGGACCGGCCCCGCCGCGCTCGGCCTGTTTCCGCACGCGCTGTGCGACGTCGCCCGCCTGCCGGTGCGCGAGGTGGTCTCGGCGCTGCATTTCAAGGCAGACCTGACCCTCGGCCTCGGCTCGGTCGCGTTCGACTACATGGCGAGATGACGAAGTCATTCCGGGGCAGCGATAAACCATGGTGCGCACTCGCGCACCTGCGAATCTCGCGCAACAATTTCGAGATCCCGGGTCTGCGCGCCGAAGCGCGCATCCCGGGATGACCTTTCGGGTCAGCGCACCAGAATATTCTTGAACTGCCAGGGATCGCTGGTGTCGATGTCTTCCGGAAACAGTCCCGGACGATCCGTCAGCGGGGTCCAGTCGGTGTAGAAACCCTTCACCGGGCCGAGATACGGCAGCTGGATTTCCAAGAGACGATCGAAGTCCATCTCGTCGGCCTCGACGATGCCTTCGTTCGGGTTTTCCAGCGCCCACACCATGCCGCCGAGCACGGCGGAGGTCACTTGCAGGCCGGTGGCGTTCTGATAGGGCGCGAGCTTGCGGGTCTCCTCGATGGAGAGCTGCGAGCCGTACCAGTAGGCATTGTTGTCATGGCCGAACAGCAGCACGCCGAGCTCGTCGATGCCGTCGACGATCTCGTTCTCGTCGAGGATGTGATGCTTTTCCTGCATCTTCGCTGCGCGGCCGAACATTTCATGCAGCGACAGCACGGCGTCGTCGGCCGGGTGATAGGCATAGTGGCAGGTCGGCCGATAGATCGCCGTGCCCGATGCGTCACGCACCGTGAAGTAATCGGCGATCGAGATCGACTCGTTGTGGGTGACGAGGAAGCCATACTGCGCGCCGCGGGTCGGGCACCAGGTGCGTACGCGCGTGTTGGCGCCGGGCTGCATCAGATAGATGGCTGCGCCGCAGCCGGCTTCGTGGGTATGCGCATTCTCGGGCATCCATTTCTCATGGGTGCCCCAGCCGAGTTCGGACGGCTGCACGCCTTCCGACAGGAAACCTTCCACCGACCAGGTGTTGACGAAGACGTCAGGCTCCTTCGGCGATTTGGAGCGCTGGGTGTCGCGTTCGGCGATGTGGATGCCCTTCACGCCGGCCTGTCGCATCAAGTCCGCCCATTCGGCCTTGGTCTTCGGCTTCGGGGCATTGAGCTTCAGATCCGCGGCGACGTTGAGCAGCGCCTGCTTGACGAAGAATGAGACCATGCCGGGATTGGCGCCACAGCAGGAGACGGCCGTCGTCGAGCCTGCGGGGCGCGCCTTCTTGGCGGCCAGCGTCACTTCGCGAAGCGCGTAGTTGGAGCGCGCTTCCGGGCCCTTCGACGAATCGAAATAGAAGCCGAGCCAGGGCTCGTTGACGGTGTCGATGTAGAGAGCGCCGAGTTCGTTGCAGAGCTCCATGATGTCGGTCGAGCCGGTATCGACCGACAGATTGACGCAAAAGCCCTGGCCGCCGCCTTCAGTGAGCAGCGGGCTCAGCAGGTCGCGATAATTGTCCTTGGTCACGGCCTTCTGGATGAATTTGACGTTGTGCTTCTCGCAATGCGCCTTGCGGCCCTCGTCCTTGGGGTCGATCACGGTGACGCGCGACTTGTCGTAGTCGAGATGCCGCTCGATCAAAGGCAGCGTGCCTTTGCCGATCGAGCCGAAGCCGATCATGACAATGGGACCTGTGATCTTCGCGTAGATCTGCGAGGCGGGGCTCATCATTTTCTCCAGGAGAGTGCCTAGCGGCGGACAGAGTGGATCAGGGGTTGCGACGCTTCGCGGTGACTTCGATCTCGACCTTCATCTCGGGCTTGTAGAGCCCCGCGACGATCAGCATCGTTGCGGCCGGGCGGATGTCGCCGAGGACCTCGCCGCAGACCGCGAAATGGGCATCCACGTCACGGGCGTTGGTGAGGTAGTAGGTCGCGCGGACGATGTCGGCCATCGCAAAGCCTCCCTCCTTGAGGGCGGCCTCGATGGTCTTGAAGCAGTTCCGTGACTGGCTCGTGACATCTGCCGGCATGGTCATCGTGGCGTAGTCATAGCCCGTGGTTCCCGCGACGAAGGCGAAGTCGCCGTCGATCACGGCACGGCTGTAGCCGGCGGTCTTCTCAAAGGGCGAGCCGGTGGAAATCAGGCGGCGGGACATGTTGGACCTCGACTGAAAATGGCTTTGCGCGGGGTTTACGGACATTTTCGGCGCCCGCGCAACCCCTTGGTTCAGGCCTGGTGCGGCCGGCACTAATGGGACTGCTGCGTGGCGTCCGGCGGCGATGGCGGCGTGCCGGTCCAGCGCCGGACCAGGATATCCCTGACGATCATCACCGAGATCAGGATCAACATGACCGTGGTGACGAGGCCGCGCCAACGCGGGCGCGCGCCATCGGTGATGGGAAGGTGCTCCGACATGGGCGGCCCGCCTTACGCCGCGTGCGGCACGGCGAGCGGTGCCTTCCGGGTCCGGGATCGCGTCCGCGATGCCTTGGCCTCGGGCAGCGGCGCGCCGGTCGGCGTGATCATGCCCCAGGCGCCATCCAGCGCGCCCGCGACAAGCTCGACGCCGAGCAGCCGCTCGCGCTCGAATGTGCCCGGCAGCGACAGGTCGCCGGTCTTGGCCGCGGTGAAGCCGAAGCGGGCGTAGTAGGGCGCATCGCCAAGCAGGATCACGGCGCCGTGGCCGCGCGCCTTGGCGACTGCCAGCGCGCGCTGCATCAGCGCGGCGCCGATGCCGAGGCCGCGGCAGTCGTCATCGACTGCCAGCGGCCCCAGCATCAGCGCGCTGCGGCCCCCCGCGCTGACGTGCCACAACCGCACGGTTCCAACCAGCCGGCCGTCCTGGCGCACGGCCGCAAGGCTCAGGCCTTCGGCGGGCGCGCGTCCGTCGCGCAGGCGCTGGCAGGTGCGCGTATGGCGATCACAGCCAAAGCAGGCATCCAGCAGCGCTTCGCGTGCGACGACGTCCGAGCCACGCTCCGCACGGATCGCGAACGGGGCGGCATCTCGGATGAGGGCAACGGGGGTGTTCCGTTTTGCAGTCATGGCACGTCAGTCCCCGCTTGCAACGGCATGTCGTACGCCGCGGCAAGCGTCGTTCAGGAAAATCAAAAATGATCGGGGAGGAGCCGGCGGGGCCGGCTCCCGGTTTATCGGGCCTCGAAAACGAGGCGGGTCAGATGTGGTAGGTCTTCAGCGGCGGAATGCCGTTGAACGCCACCGACGAGTAGGTCGACGTATAGGCGCCGGTGCCTTCGATCAGCAGCTTGTCGCCGATCTCGAGCGTCACCGGGAGCGGATACGGCAGCTTCTCGTACAGCACGTCGGCGCTGTCGCAGGTCGGGCCCGCGAGCACGCACGGCGTTATGTCCGCCCCGTCATGCGGGGTGCGGATGGCGTAGCGGATCGACTCGTCCATCGTCTCGGCGAGACCGCCGAACTTGCCGATGTCGAGATAGACCCAGCGCACCTCGTCCTCGTCGCTCTTCTTCGAGATCAGAACGACTTCGGTCTCGATGATTCCAGCATTGCCGACCATGCCGCGTCCCGGCTCGATGATCGTCTCCGGGATCTGGTTGCCGAAATGCTTGCGCAGCGCGCGGAAGATCGACCGGCCATATTGCAGGACCGGCGGAACGTCCTTGAGGTACTTGGTCGGGAAGCCGCCGCCCATGTTGACCATGGTGAGGTTGATCCCGCGCTCGGCGCAGTCACGGAACACGGTCGACGCCATCGCGAGCGCGCGGTCCCACGCCTTCACCTTGCGCTGCTGCGAGCCGACATGGAACGAGATGCCGCACGGCTCCAGGCCCAGGCGCTTGGCGAGGTCGAGCACGTCGACCGCCATCTCCGGGTCGCAGCCGAACTTGCGCGACAGCGGCCACTCGGCGCCGGCGCAGTCATAGAGGATGCGGCAGAACACCTTGGCGCCGGGGGCGGCGCGGGCGATCTTCTCGACCTCGGCGGCGCAATCGACCGCGAACAGGCGAATGCCGAGCGCGAAGGCACGCGCGATGTCGCGCTCCTTCTTGATCGTGTTGCCATAGGAGATGCGGTCTGGCGTCGCACCGGCGGCCAGCGCCATCTCGATTTCCGCGACCGTCGCGGTGTCGAAGCAGGAGCCGAGCGAAGCCAGCAGCGACAGCACTTCGGGCGCAGGATTGGCCTTCACCGCATAGAACACGCGGCTGTCCGGCAGCACCTTGGCGAAGGTCTGGTAATTGTCGCGCACGACTTCGAGGTCGACGACGAGGCACGGCTCGGTGTCGAGTCCATCCTGGCGGCGGTGGCGCAGGAATTCCTGGATACGTTCAGTCATGGCACTCTCCAACGGTCCCAGCGACGGGATCCGCATCAACGTGACGTCGGGTAAGAGCGCTTCGGCCACATCGCGCGATGGAGGCGCGTTGAGGCCAAGAGACTCAAACCAGACTGTGCTGCCGTGGATTGGTTGGGAGAGTTTCCCGCCCGATCACCTGGCAATGAAGGACAAGCCTTTTCAGTAGCCCGGGCCGGCGTTGGACCGCCGGTAGAGACCAAAAAAGCCCGATCCGTCGTTGCTTTAAGTCGCGTCCCCCGTTGAGAGCGGGGTGCGCCGGTTCGCCTCCGGCTGCCAGTCACGGTTGCAAAGAGTGGTGAGACCTTCAACGGCATCCCTGGAGAGAGATGCTGGCCGCCTCGTGTCCTGATGGACGTAAGCGACCCTCGGTTCTTCCACCCCTTGGCGGCTGTCCGGCCTCTTGTCCGGATACCTACCGACTGACACACGACCACAGGCACGTGCGAAATTGGGCAAGGCAGGAAATAAGTCTTTTGACTTCGTGGCGCAAGAATTTTTTTGCGATAGCGGCAAATTTCCCTAACGCGTGCTTGCGATGTCGCGCGGAGCACGCGTCGGATGCGCTGAAGATGAACGGCTGTTAAGAATGACTAACGAAGCGTGTGTGCGTTTTAGCCTTGTGCCGCAGTGCTTTCTTGAATCGCTCAAGCTCACGCGCGACGCGTGAACGGCTCGACGCGTTGCGCTGCGCGGATGAAGGCGATCATGATCAGCACGCCGATGCCGAACAGCACCGCCTGCAGGATGTGCGCGGCGACGTCGTCGAGCCCGAGCAGAATCGCGAGCGCCCAGCCGCCGGCGAACGCCGCGCCGAACACTTCCGCGCCGATCAGGATCGCCGCCGAGATCACGGTGATGACGCTTGGCCAGGCGATGGTGCGGTTGCCTGAGTTGGAGGGCTGCATGGTCATGAAATAGGTCCTGTTCAGGGGGCGCAATCTCTCCGAAAAGTGCCCATCTATCAAGCGCAAAAGGCCCAAAAATGCCGTATCGCGTGATATAGATTGGGCAGCATTTTCAAGGCGAAAAACGGGACATTCGATGTCAGAAACCAGCGCAGACGCCAAGGCTCAGGCTCTTGCCAACCCCCTCCTGAAGGCATGGCGGACGCCGCTCGAGACGCCGCCGTTCGCCGAGATCAAGCCGGAGCATTTCCTCCCCGCTTTCGAGCAGGCTTTCGCCGATCATTCCGCGGAAGTGACTGCGATCACCCATGATCCGGCGCTGCCCGACTTCGACAACACCATCACCGCGCTGGAGCGCTCCGGCAAGCTGCTGTCGAAGGTCTCGGCGGTGTTCTACGACCTGGTCTCGGCGCATTCGAGCCCGGCGATCCTGGAGATCGACAAGGAGGTGTCGCCCCGGATGGCGCGGCACTGGAATCCGATCATGATGAACGCTGTGCTGTTTGGCCGCATCGCCATGCTGCACGAGAAGCGCGCCTCCCTCGGCCTGACTGGCGAGCAGATGCGGCTGCTGGAACGCACCTACACCCGCTTCCGCCGCTCCGGCGCCGGCCTCGACGATGCGGCAAAGGCCCGCATGGCCGAGATTAACGAGCGCCTCGCCCATCTCGGCACCTCATTCAGCCATCATCTGCTCGGCGACGAGCAGGAGTGGTTCATGGAGCTCGGCGAGGCCGACCGCGCCGGCCTCTCCGACACATTTGTGGCGGCTGCCAAGGCTGCGGCGGAAGAGCGCGGCATGCAAGGCAAGGCGATCGTGACGCTGTCGCGCTCCTCGGTCGAGCCGTTCCTGCAGAGCTCGTCGCGGCGCGACCTGCGCGAGAAGGTCTACAAGGCCTTCACGGCGCGCGGCGACAATGGCAACGCCAACGACAACAACGCGACCATCGTGGAGATCCTCAGGCTGCGCGAGGAGACCGCCAAGATCCTGGGCTTCCCGACCTACGCCGCCTACCGCCTCGAGGATTCCATGGCCAAGACGCCGGAGGCCGTACGCGGCCTCCTGGAGCGGGTCTGGAAGCCGGCGCGAGCGCGGGCGCTCGCCGACCGCGACGCGCTGCAGGCGCTGATCGCGGAGGAGGGCGGCAATTTCACCCTGACGTCCTGGGACTGGCGCTATTACGCCGAGAAGCTGCGCCAGCGCCGCGCCAATTTCGACGATTCCGCGATCAAGCCCTATCTGGTGCTCGACCACATGATCGAGGCTGCGTTCGACTGCGCCACCCGCCTGTTCGGCGTCACCTTCGAGGAGCGCAAGGATATCCCGGTGTGGCATCCGGACGTCCGGGTCTGGGAGGTCAATGGCCGCGATGGCCAGCACAAGGCGCTGTTCTACGGCGACTACTTCGCGCGACCCTCGAAGCGCTCCGGCGCCTGGATGACCTCGCTGCGCGACCAGCAGAAGCTCGACGGCGACGTCGCGCCGCTGGTCATCAATGTCTGCAACTTCGCCAAGGGCGCCGATGGCGCGCCGTCGCTGCTGTCGCCCGACGACGCGCGGACCCTGTTCCACGAGTTCGGCCATGGCCTGCACGGCATGCTGTCCAACGTGACCTATCCGTCACTGTCCGGAACCAGCGTGTTCACCGACTTCGTCGAGCTGCCGTCGCAGCTCTATGAGCACTGGCAGGAGCGGCCCGAGGTGCTGCAGCGCTTCGCCCGCCACTACCAGACCGGGGAGGCGCTGCCGGACGATTTGCTCAAGCGCTTCCTCGCCGCGCGCAAGTTCAACCAGGGCTTTGCCACCGTGGAGTTCGTCTCCTCGGCGCTGGTCGACCTCGAATTCCACACCCAGCCGGCGGCGGCGAGCTGGGATGTCCGCGCCTTCGAACAGAAGGAGCTCGAGAAGATCGGCATGCCCGCCGAAATCTCGCTGCGGCACCGGCCGACCCAGTTCGGCCATATCTTCTCCGGCGACCACTATGCGTCGGGCTACTACAGCTACATGTGGTCGGAGGTGATGGACGCCGACGCCTTCGGCGCCTTCGAGGAGGCCGGCGACATCTTCGATCCCGCGACCGCCAAGCGGCTGCATGACGACATCTATTCGTCGGGCGGCTCGCGCGATCCGGAGGAGGCCTATGTCGCCTTCCGCGGCCGCGAGCCCGAGCCGGACGCGCTGCTGCGCCGCCGTGGCCTGCTCGAAACGCCTGAGGCGGCCTGAGGTGCGGCCGTCGTTGAACCGGCTGATCGGCTGGCTCGTGCTTGCGGTGTCCGTCGTGCTCGGCACGGCGGCCGCCGAGGCCCATCCGCATGTCTGGATCGTCGCCAGGAGCGAGCTGATCTACGCGCCCGACGGCACCATCACGGGGGTCCGGCACGCCTGGACGTTTGACGACATGTTCTCGACCTACGCGCTGCAGGGCATCGAGACCAAGGTGAAGGGCGCCTACAGCCGCGAGGAGCTGGCGCCGCTGGCGCAGACCAATGTCGAATCGCTGAAGGAATACGCCTACTTCACCTTCGCCAAGGGCGACGGCAAGAAGCAGAAGTTCACCGAGCCGGTCGACTATTTCCTCGAATACAAGGATTCGGCGCTGACGCTGCACTTCACCTTGCCGGTGAAGACGCCGTTCAAGGCCAGGCAGCTCTCGCTCGAAGTGTTCGACCCGACCTATTTCATCGACTTCCAGTATGCCGAGAAGGAGCCGGTCAAGCTGGTCGGCGCCGCGGCGAACTGCAAGATGCAGTTCGAGCGGCCGAATAGCGACGGCACCGCAGCCGCGCAGAAGCTCGGCGAGCAGACCTTTCTCGACGGCGGCAACGGCAATTTCGGCATGATGTTCGCCAACAAGGTCTCGGTGGAGTGCCCATGACGCCGATTGCCTTCCGCATGATGCGCGGCCTCGCCGTGTCCGCGGCCGTGCTGGCGGCATTCGTGCTGCTCGATGGGACTGTTCATGCGCTGCTGGCGCAAAATCCGTTCGGCGCGCCACGTGCGGCGGAGCCGCAGGGCGGGCTGGTCGGCTGGCTCTTGGCGAAACAGTCGGAGTTTTACCGCGAGATTTCCCAGACCATCCGCGCCGCGAAATCCGACGGCTCGGCGGTCTGGACGCTGCTTGTGATCTCCTTTGCCTACGGGATCTTCCATGCCGCCGGCCCCGGCCACGGCAAGGCAGTGATTTCCTCCTACATGGTCGCCAATCGCGAGACCGCGCGGCGCGGCATCGTGCTGTCGTTCGCCTCGGCGCTGATGCAGTCGGTGGTCGCCGTTCTGATCGTGGGCATCTGTGCCTGGCTGCTCAACGCGACCGCGAAGACCATGTGCGGGGCGGAGAAGGCGATCGAGATCGCAAGCTACGCGCTGATCGCGGCGTTCGGCGCCCGTCTGGTGTGGGTCAAGGGCGGCGGCTTCTTCCGCGCGCTGCAGATGCCGCGGCCGGCGCTTGCCATGGCCGGCGCACATCAGCACGATCACGACCACCATGATCACGATCACCACGACCACGGCCATGATCATCATCATCGTCACGCGCATGACGATCACGGGCATCATCATGGTCACGGCCACGATCACGGGCATGACGCGCAGCACGTCCACGACGAGCATTGCGGCCATTCGCACGGGCCGACGCCGGCCGAGCTTGCTGGTCCCGGTGGCTGGCGGCGCGGCTTAGCTGCGATCCTCACTGTCGGGATCCGGCCCTGCTCGGGCGCGATCCTGGTGCTGGTGTTCGCGCTGGCGCAGGGCCTGTTCTGGGCCGGCATTGCCGCGACCTTCGTGATGGGGCTCGGCACCGCCATCACGGTGGCGGCGATCGCGCTGGTCGCGGTGTCGGCGCGCGGCGTGGCGGAGCGGCTGAGCGCGGCGCGCGACGGCGGCGGCATGGTCATCATGCGCGGCCTGGAATTCGCCGCCGCGGGCCTCGTGCTGCTGTTCGGGCTCGGGCTGCTGTTCGGCTACGTCGCGGCCGAACGGGCGACGTGCCTTTGAAGTCACCTCGCCCCGCTTGCGGGGAGAGGTCGAAATTCGCGTGCGCGAATTTCGGGTGAGGGGGAGTCTCCGCACGCTCGCTTCCATCGAATTTGCGGAGACGGCCCCTCACCCCAGCCCTCTCCCCGTAAGAACGGGGAGAGGGAGAAGAAACAGGCTCAACTCGTCAGATAGCCCCTGATCGCCGGCAGCAGGAAGATCGCGATGTTGATCGCGAATCCGATGCTCCAGAGGATCGAGCGCAGCGTCGGGCGGTTGCCGATATAGGTGAAGACGTAGGCGATCCGCACGATCAGGAACAGCACGGCGAGCTCGTCGATCAGCCGCAGCGGGCCGACCCGGAATTCGGCGAGCAGCACGGCGAAGGCGAAGAACGGGAAGGCCTCGATGCCGTTCTGGTGCGCGCCGAGCGCCCGCGAGCGGATCGGGTCGTCGTAGAAGTCGGGATCGCGCGGCCTGGCATTGTCGAAGCTGCGGAAGCCGGTCCACTTCACCGACACGATCGTCAGCAGCGAGAGCATCAGCGTCCCGAAGACGCACCATTCGGCGATCGTCATGGTTCCCCCTTATTCCGCAGGGGAACGTAGCCAACCCGCACTCGGCTTGACAAGGTTGGAGCAACGCGCGAAGCCCAAAGCTCCCAGGCGAAGGATATCAAGCGCAAGGCCATCATGAGCACGGTGATCCCCTTCGAGAGCGCGAAGCCTGCCGCGGGGCCGAAGCCGGAACGCGTCGGCGTGCTGCTGGTCAATCTCGGCACGCCCGATACGGCGGATGCCGCCGGCGTGCGGGTCTATCTCAAGGAATTCCTGTCCGATCCACGGGTGATCGAGGATCAGGGCCTGCTCTGGAAGCTGATCCTCAACGGCATCATCCTGCGGGTCCGTCCGGCCCGCAAGGCGCGCGACTATCTGAAGATCTGGAACACCGAGAAGAACGAGTCGCCGCTGAAGACCATCACGCGCTCGCAGGCCGACAAGCTGGCGGAGGCGATCGCCGATCACGACCACGTCGTGGTCGACTGGGCGATGCGCTACGGCAACCCCTCGATCAAGGAGCGCATCGAGGCGCTGGCGGCGCAGGGCTGCGGTCGGCTGCTGGTGGTGCCGCTCTATCCGCAATATTCCGCCGCGACGTCGGCGACCGTCTGCGACGAGGCGTTTCGCGTGCTGGCAGGCATGCGCGCGCAGCCGATCCTGCGGGTGACGCCGCCTTACTACGACGATCCCGACTACATCGAGGCGCTCGCGGTCTCGATCAATGCGCATCTCGCGGCATTGCCGTTCCAGCCCGAGATCATCGTCGCCTCGTTCCACGGCATGCCGAAGGAATATGTCGACAAGGGCGATCCGTATCAGGCGCAATGCATCGCCACGACCAATGCGCTGCGCAAGCGGCTCGGGCTCGATGCCGACAAGCTGATCCTCACCTTCCAGTCGCGCTTCGGCAAGGCCGAGTGGCTGCAGCCTTATACCGACAAGACCGTCGAGAAGCTGGCCAAGGACGGCGTGCGGCGCATTGCCGTGGTCACGCCCGGCTTCTCCGCCGATTGCCTGGAGACCCTGGAGGAGATCGCGCAGGAGAATGCCGAGATCTTCCGGCACAATGGCGGCGAGCAGTTTGCGGCAATCCCGTGCCTCAACGACAGTGACGGCGGCATGGACGTGATCCGCCAGCTCGTGCTGCGCGAGCTGCAAGGCTGGATCTAAGGAGGCTGGATTTGATTGTTAACGATCCGTGACACCGGGCACGGGCATTCGTTGGCATCTGGTCATCCGACAGCAGCTTCCTATGTGCTAGGGAGAACAACAGCCGGCTGAACCGGCGGAGCGGTCCTGCCGACCAATGCACGACCGTGACTGGCGACGGTCTCGCCGGCCCTGGAGGACTTTATGACTGGCTTCGACGTTTTCGCGATCGCGTTTGTTCTTCTCGTCATCGTTACGCTGTTCGCCGGGATCAAGACCGTTCCGCAGGGTTTTGACTGGACCATCGAGCGGTTCGGCAAATACACCCGCACGCTGTCGCCCGGCCTCAATCTGATCGTGCCGTATTTCGACCGCATCGGGCGCAAGATCAACATGATGGAGCAGGTGATCGACATCCCCGAGCAGGAGGTGATCACCAAGGACAACGCCACCGTGACGGTGGACGGCGTCGCGTTCTATCAGGTGTTCGATGCCGCCAAGGCTAGCTACGAGGTCGCCAATCTCAACCAGGCGATCACCGTCCTGACCATGACCAACATCCGCTCGGTGATGGGCTCGATGGATCTCGACCAGGTGCTGTCGCATCGCGACGAGATCAACGAACGCCTGCTGCGCGTGGTCGACGCCGCGGTGTCGCCCTGGGGCGTCAAGGTCAACCGCATCGAGATCAAGGACATCGTGCCGCCGGCCGACCTCGTCGAGGCGATGGGCCGGCAGATGAAGGCCGAGCGCGTCAAGCGCGCCGACATCTTGCAGGCCGAGGGCCAGCGGCAATCCGAAATCCTGCGCGCCGAGGGCGCCAAGCAGGGCCAGATCCTGCAGGCCGAGGGCCGCCGCGAGGCCGCCTTCCGCGATGCCGAGGCGCGCGAGCGGCTCGCCGAGGCCGAGGCCAAGGCGACCCAGATGGTGTCGGAATCGATCGCCAAGGGCGACGTCGCCGCGCTGAACTATTTCATCGCCGACAAGTACATCAAGGCGTTCGGCCAGCTTGCGGAGTCGCCGAACCAGAAGGTCCTGATGCTGCCGATCGAGACCTCGAGTGTGCTGGGCTCGCTGGCCGGCATCGGCGAGATCGCCCGCGCCACTTTCGGCGAGAGTGCGGCGTCCGCTACGGCCGCAGCACGGCGTGGCGGCTCGGTGCCGCCGGCCGGCCCGACGGCGCCGCCTCCGGTGCCGCCGCAGCGGTGAGGGCGTGACGGCGTCGCGCCCGCAATGGTAGAGGTCACGTCATGGCCGAGATGTTTTCGACATTGGGTACCTGGAACTGGCTGATCTTCGGCTTCATCCTGATGGCGCTGGAGCTTGCGGCGCCCGGGGTTTTCCTGTTCTGGCTCGGGCTCGCGGCACTGCTGGTCGGCCTGCTGTCGTTCGCCTTCACGCCGTCCTGGCAGATACAGCTCTTGATGTTCGCAGTGTTCGCCGCCCTGGCGGTGCCGGCATGGCGGCATTTCGCGAAGGGCGCGACGGCGGCAAGCAAGACCAATCCCTTCCTCAACCGCCGCAACGAAGCCCTGGTCGGCCGCGAATTCACGCTGGAGAAGCCGATCGTTGACGGTTCAGGCACGGTGCGGATCGACGATACGGTGTGGCGCGTCGCCGGCCCCGATGCGCCGGCCGGCAGCCGGGTGAAGGTCGTCCGCGCCGACGGCGCCAGCCTGACGGTGGCGATCGCTTAGTCTGGCCTGAGCCATCGACGACGACTCGGCCCCGAGCGTCGGATGCTGCTTCGGGCGAGTAATCCGTAGCCCGGGTGAGCCAACGGGTCGCGCGCATGCGCGCCCGATGACAGGCTCCGCGATACCCGGGGAAACCGGTCCCGCATGTCGCTCCGCTCATGCGGGCTACACACTTACGGCCGCCGAGGTCTAGCTGCCGCCCTGCTTGCTCCAGCGCTCGGCGAAGCGGTTGAGCGGCGTGAATGTCGCAAATAACTCGCGGCCGAGCGCGGTGAGGCCGTAACCATCCTCCGATAGTTCAACGAACCCGGCCTCGCGCAGCTCGGTCAATCGCGTCTGCAGGATGGTCGGCGAGGCCTCGTCGCAGACGGTGCGCAGCGCGCGCGAGGTCAGCGCGCCCTCGCGCAGCTCCCAGATGATGCGCAAGGTCCAGCGCCGTCCCAATAAATCGAGCAGCGCCATGATCGGGCGGCCGGACCGCGAGCCGCGGACGCCGGGTCTTGTGACTGGGCCCTGCTTCGGCATATCGCGAATTCCGTTCGGATCCCTCTTGCGAGTCGCTACAGATATTGTAGCGTGTCGCTACATTAAATGTAGCAACGGGATCAGCCCATGTCACGCCTCGCGCCGCTCGATCCGCCCTATCCGGCGGACGTTCAACAGCATTTCGATCGCACCATGCGCGGCAAGCCGCCGCTGGTGCTGTTCCGCGTGATGGCCGGCCATCCGCGCGCCTGGGAGAAGTTTCGCGGCGGCAGCCTGCTGGACCGCGGCCCGCTTCCCTTGCGGGCGCGGGAGATCGTGATCGACCGCACCTGCGCACTCAATGCCTGCGAATATGAATGGGGCGTCCACGTCACGGCGTTCCGCGCCGCCGCCGAACTGACGGAGCAGCAGGTCGACGCCACCGTGCGCGGTGCGGCCGATGCCGGCTGTTGGTCGCAGGCCGAACAGGCAATGATCACGGCAGTCGACGCGCTGCATGCCCGCGCGACATTGAGTGAGGAGGAATTCGCGGCGCTGTCGGCACATTACGGTGAGGACCAGATTCTGGAGATCATCCTCTTGTGCGGCTTCTACCGCACGGTCTCCTACCTCGCCAACGCGCTGGCCCTGCCGCTGGAGGAAACCGCGGCAAGATTTCCAGCATAGTTGTCATTGCGAGGAGCAAAGCGACGAAGCAATCCATGTCTCCGCGCGAGGAGAGATGGATTGCTTCGCTTCGCTCGCAATGACGGAAGAAAGCGCGGCTCTACGCCACGCCCGCCCGCAGCAGATCGTGCAGATGGATGATGCCGACCGGCTTCTTGGCGTCGGTCACGATCAGCGTCGTGATCTTCGAGGCGTTGAGCAGTTCCAGCACTTCGCCGGCCAGCGTATCGCGGCTGATCGTCTTCGGCGTCCTGGTCATGACCTCGTCGACCGACAGCGTCAAAAGGTCGGGGCGCATCTGCCGGCGCAGATCGCCGTCGGTGACGATGCCGACGAGATGGCCGTGGCGGTCGACGATGCCGACGCAGCCAAAACCCTTGGAGGTCATCTCGACCAGCGCGTCCGACATCTTGGTGCCGAGCGGCTTCAGCGGCAGCGCGTCGCCGCCATGCATCAGGTCGCGGGCATATTTCAGGAGCGCGCCGAGCTTGCCGCCCGGATGCAGCACGCTGAAATCGGTCGAGGTGAAGCCGCGGCCCTCGAGCAGCGCGATCGCCAGCGCATCGCCGAGCGCCAGCATCATCAGCGAGGACGTGGTCGGCGCCAGATTGTGCGGGCAGGCCTCGCGGGCCTTCGGCAGCGTCAGCTGCACGTCGGCGGCCTTGCTCAGCGTCGAGTCCTTGTCGGCCGTCATCGCGATCAGCGGAATGCCGAAGCGGGCGGCATAGGCGATCAGGTTGCGCATCTCCGGCTGCTCGCCGGACCATGACAGCGCCAGGATCACGTCATCGATCGTGATCATGCCGAGGTCGCCATGGCTCGCTTCGGCGGCGTGCACGAAGAACGCCGGCGTGCCGGTCGAGGCAAAGGTCGCGGCGATCTTGCGCCCGATATGGCCGGACTTGCCGAGCCCGGTGACGATCAGCCGTCCCTTGGCATTGCCGATCAACTCGGACGCCGCCGCGAACGGCGCGCCGAGGTCGGACTTCAGTGCCGCGGAGAGGGCTGCGACGCCGCTTGCTTCGGCATCGAGGGTGCGGAGCGCCGATTGAACGGCGCCGTCATCGGGGCCGGATGATTTGGTCATCAGCGGTTTCGGTTTGGCCATTTAGGATTCCAAGGGAGGGTTTTGCACCCGGGCGTCTCCCTTAGCACGTTCGATTCCGCGATGCGACGCGCGGCGGCCGATCCTCAACGGCTCATTAACCATAATTGTTTTAACTCCATTAACGACGTTTTCCGCCGCCCGGCGGAGTGCGTCCGACAAGTATGTGAATTCGTTGGAGTTTTTCCATCGTGTTGCGGCGGCCAGCAAGCGGCCCAAACCGGCGTGGACGCCTTGTCCGCGCGGTTTTGCCATGTCCGGCCGTGACCGCTCTGGCGCTGACCGTGACCACAGGGCTCGCTGCGGCCCAGACCGTGACGCCCGATCTGTTCAGTCCCAATCGCCAGAGCCAGGTGATCACACAGGATTCGCCGCTGCGCCGGACCACGGCCGACGCCATGGATCCGCTCAACGGCCTGAAGCTGCCCGACGCCGATCGCGATCGCCGTTCCTCCTCGTCTTCATCTTCATCGACACCAACGACGACGCGGATCGGGCAGGTCCCGACCTACGGGCTCCCCGCGGCGAACGGCGCCTCGACGTCGGGCTATGACTCGCTCAACCGCAAACGCCAGAAGCCGAAATACTACCCGGGCCAGGCCAAACCGAAGCCGCCGGCCGGACCGGGCTCGCCGCAGCCGACGTCGCCGCCATTGAACGCCACGGGACAGCTGCGGCTGTCGATCCCTCCCTCGGAGACCGCCAACAAGACGCCGCTGCCGCCGGCGATGGCCGGCACCATCGTCGGCCAGCCGCCGCGCAAGCGGCTCAAGATCGACGACGATCCGTTCGGCGCGGTCGGCGATTATGCCGGCTCGTTCATGGTCAAGACCGCGGTCGAGGTGATGGCCGGCTACGACACCAACCCCGGTCGGCTCTACTCGCCGCAGGGCAGGGCGTTCTACATGGTCGCGCCGGAATTCCTCGCGGTCTCCGACTGGGAGCGTCACGCCGTCGTCGCCGATTTGCGCGGCTCCTTCAACGGCTATGGCTCCGGGCTGACGCCGAACGCCGACGGCACGCCGCTGTCGGCGCCGCTCGACATCGACCGTCCGAATTTCACCGGCCATATCGACGGCCGTGTCGACGTCACCAAGGACACGCATCTCACGGCGCAGGCCCGCCTGCTGGTCTCGACCGACAATCCCGGCAGCCCGAACGTGCAGGCCGGCCTCGCCAGATATCCGATCTACACCACGGTCGGCGGCACCTTCGGCATCGACCAGCATTTCAACCGCATGCAGGTTTCGCTCGGCGGCACCATCGACCGCACCGACTACCAATGGTCGAAGCTCACCGACGGCACCTCTTCGTCGAACGACGACCGCAACTTCACCCAATACGGCGGCGTCGGCCGTGTCAGCTATGAGCTCAATCCGGCCGTGAAGCCCTTTGTCGAAGTCGAGGGCGACAGCCGCTTCCATGATCTCTATCTCGACCGCAACGGTTACGCGCGCAATTCGTCGGGCGGTTATGCCAAGGTCGGCACATCGTTCGAGTTCACCCGGCTGTTGTTCGGTGAGATCTCGATCGGCTATGCCATGCGCGACTATGTCGACCCGCGGCTTAGCCGACTCGAAGGCCTGCTCACCACGGCCTCGCTGACCTGGACCGCGACGCCGCTGACCACGGCAAAGTTCTATTCCGACACCCAGATCGGCGAGACCACGCTGCCCGGCACCTCGGGCGTGCTGTCGCGCACCTACACCGTCGAGGTCGATCACGACTTCCGCCGCTGGCTGACCGGCATCGGCAAATTCACCTACGGCACGCTCGATTACCAGGGCGACAACCGCACCGACAAGATCTACGTGTTGTCGGGCGACCTGATCTACAAGCTGACCCGCAGCCTCTGGATCAAGGGCACGCTGAGCCGGAACTGGCTGGATTCGAATCAGCCGGGACAGAGCTCGGCGTCGACGGTGGTGATGCTGGGCGTTCGGGTGCAGAATTAGCGGTGAGGATGCGCGAGTCGCATCTCAAATGAGGTGTCGTGCTCCGCGAACGCGGGGCACCCAGTACGCCGCGGCCTGTCCGTTCAAGCCCTGACGTCTCTGGAATACTGGATCGCCCGCTTTCGCGGGCGATGACAGTTCAGTGTGTGGCTGCAGTGGCGTGGCGGCTGACGCGCTTACCCCGGCAGATCGGTCTTCCCCATCAGGAAGGTGTCGATCGAGCGCGCGCACAGGCGGCCTTCTCGGATCGCCCAGACCACGAGCGACTGGCCGCGGCGCATATCGCCGGCGGAGAAGATCTTCGCACGCGAGGTCTGGTAGTCGTGCAGGGAGGCGCGGACGTTGCCGCGCTGGTCGAGCTCGACGCCCAGCGTCTTGAGCAGGCCCTCGTGCACCGGATGGACGAAGCCCATCGCCAGCAGCACGAGCTCGGCGTCGAGCGTGAATTCGGTGCCGGGCAGCGGCTTGAACTTGTCGTCGACCTTGACGCAATGCAGCTTCGTCACCTTGCCGTCGACGCCTTCGAACTTCGTCGTCAGCACGGCGAATTCGCGCACCGCGCCTTCGGCCTGGCTCGAGGACGTGCGCATCTTCAGCGGCCAGTTCGGCCAGGTCACGCCCTTGTTCTCGTGCTCGGGCGGCGCCGGCATGATCTCGAGCTGGGTCACCGACTTGGCACCTTGCCGGAACGAGGTGCCGATGCAGTCCGAGCCGGTATCGCCGCCGCCGATCACGACGACATGCTTGCCGCCGGCGAGGATGTCGGCGGCGCCGTTCAGCGGCTCGCCGGAGACGCGGCGGTTCTGCTGCGGCAGGAAGTCCATCGCGAAGTGGATGCCGGAAAGCTCGCGGCCGGGGATCGGCAGGTCGCGCGGGGCCTCCGCGCCGCCGGTCAGCGCCACGGCGTCATACTGCTTGGCGAGCTCTTGCGGATCGATCGCACCGGGCGTCGAGCCGCCCACGGCCTTGCCGTAGTGGAAGGTGACGCCCTCGGCTTCCATCTGCGCCACGCGGCGATCGATGATGCCCTTCTCCATCTTGAAGTCGGGAATGCCGTAGCGCAGCAGGCCGCCGGCCTTGGCGAACTTCTCGTAGACATGCACCTCGTGGCCGGCGCGCGCGAGCTGCTGCGCAGCCGCCATGCCGGCGGGACCCGAGCCGATCACGGCGACCTTCTTGCCGGTCTTCTGCGCAGCGATTTCCGGCTTGAGCCAGCCATTGTCCCAGGCGCGGTCGACGATCGCGCATTCGATGGTCTTGATGGTGACCGGGTTGTCGTCGATGTTGAGCGTGCAGGACGCCTCGCACGGCGCCGGGCAGATGCGGCCGGTGAATTCGGGGAAATTGTTGGTCGAGTGCAGGTTGCGCGAGGCTTCTTCCCAGTTGCCCTGATAGACGAGGTCGTTGAAATCGGGGATCTGGTTGTTGACCGGGCAGCCCGGCGTGCCCGGCGCGGTCGAGCCCGTGCCGTGGCAATAGGGGATGCCGCAATTCATGCAGCGCGCAGCCTGGTCGCGCGTGTCTTTCTCGCTCAGCGGAATGACGAATTCCCTGAAGTTCTTGAGTCGATCGGCGACCGGCTCGTACTTGCGGTCATGCCGCTCGATCTCGAGAAAACCTGTGATCTTACCCATTGAAACCCGATGCCCCTGCATCTCAGTTGTTCCGTCATTCCGGGCTGCGCCGAAGGCGCGGACCCGGAATCTTGAAGTTGCCTTGCGAGATTCCGGGTTCGCGCCTTGCGCGCCCCGGAATGACGCGTGATGAACCCTACGCGCCGATCGCGATCTTCGGCTCGGCGTCGGCGTTTGCCTTCATTTCCTTCAGCGCGCGGCGGTACTCCACCGGCATCACCTTGCGGAATTTCGGCAGCCAGCTCTTCCAGTCGGCGAGGATCTCCGCCGCCTTCTTCGAGCCGGTCAGCTTGGCGTGACGCGTGATCAGGACGTGCAGCCGCTCCGCATCGGAGTCGAGCAGGTTCTGGAACACGTCGACCCGGCCATGCGCCTCGAGATCGCCGGAGTGGTGGTAGGTGTCGGCGTTGATCATCTCCTCCGACAGCACCGGCTCGAGCTCGACCATCGACAGATTGCACAGCTTGTCGAAGTCGCCGGCCTCGTCCAGCACATAGGCGATGCCGCCTGACATGCCGGCCGCGAAGTTGCGCCCGGTCTTCCCGAGCACCACGACGATGCCGCCGGTCATGTATTCGCAGCAATGATCGCCGGCGCCCTCGACGACCGCGACCGCGCCGGAGTTGCGCACCGCGAAGCGCTCGCCGGCGATGCCGCGGAAGTAGCACTCGCCCGCGATCGCGCCGTACATCACGGTGTTGCCGACGATGATCGACTCTTCCGGCACGATGCCGGAGATCTTCGGCGGCTTGACGATGATGCAGCCGCCCGAGAGGCCCTTGCCGACATAGTCGTTGCCTTCACCCTCGAGCTCGAAGGTGACGCCCTTGGCGAGCCAGGCGCCGAACGCCTGTCCCGCCGTGCCCTTCAGGCCGACATGGATGGTGTCGAGCGGAAGGCCGGCATGGCCGTAGATCTTGGCCACCGCGCCCGACAGCATCGCGCCGGCGGAACGGTCGGTGTTGTTGATCTCTTCCTCGATCTTGACCGGGGCGCCGCGATCGAGCGCGGCCTGCGCCTTCTCGATCAGCCGGCGGTCGAGCACGGCTTCCAGATGGTGGTTCTGGCTCTCCGAGTGATAGATCGTCTGGCCCTTCTCCTCCTTCTGCCGCACGAACAGCTTGGAGAAATCGAGGCCCTTGGCCTTCCAGTGCGAGACCAGCGCGGTCTGGTCCAGCATCTGGACCTGGCCGACCATCTCGTCGAACGACTTGTAGCCGAGCTGCGCCATGATCTCGCGGACTTCCTCGGCGACGAAGAAGAAGTAGTTGATGACGTGCTCGGGCTGGCCGGTGAAGCGCTTGCGCAGCACCGGATCCTGGGTCGCGACGCCGACCGGGCAGGTGTTGAGGTGGCACTTGCGCATCATGATGCAGCCCGCCGCGATCAGGGGCGCGGTGGCGAAGCCGAACTCGTCGGCCCCGAGCAGCGCGCCGATCACGACGTCACGGCCGGTGCGGAAGCCGCCGTCGACCTGGACCGCGATGCGGCTGCGCAGCCGCTGGCGCACCAGCGTCTGATGGGTCTCGGCAAGACCGATCTCCCACGGCGAGCCGGCATGCTTGATCGAGGTCAGCGGCGAGGCACCGGTGCCGCCCTCGAAGCCCGCGATCGTGACATGGTCGGCGCGCGCCTTGGCGACGCCTGCGGCAACCGTGCCGACGCCGACTTCCGACACCAGCTTGACCGAGACCTGGCCGTCCGGATTGACGTTCTTGAGGTCGTAGATCAGCTGGGCGAGGTCTTCGATCGAGTAGATGTCGTGATGCGGCGGCGGCGAGATCAGGCCGACGCCCGGCGTCGAATGCCGGACGCGGGCGATCGTGGCATCGACCTTGTGGCCGGGCAGCTGGCCGCCTTCGCCGGGCTTGGCGCCCTGCGCCATCTTGATCTGCATCATGTCGGAGTTGACGAGGTATTCCGTCGTCACGCCGAACCGGCCCGAGGCGACCTGCTTGATCGCCGAGCGCATGCTGTCGCCGTTGGGCATCGGCTTGAAGCGGTCGGACTCCTCGCCGCCTTCGCCGGTGTTCGACTTGCCGCCGATCCGGTTCATCGCGATCGCGAGCGTGGTGTGCGCCTCGCGCGAGATCGAGCCGAACGACATCGCGCCGGTCGAGAACCGCTTGACGATGTCCTTGGCCGGCTCGACGTCCTCGAGCTTGACCGGCTTGCGCTTGTCGTCCTCGGCGCTCTTGATCCGGAACAGGCCGCGCAGCGTCAAGAGACGCTCGGACTGCTCGTTGAGGATCTTGGCGAACGCCCGGTAGCGCTCCTGCGAATTGCCACGCACGGCATGCTGCAGCGTCGAGACCGATTCCGCGGTCCAGGCATGGTCCTCGCCGCGAGTGCGGTAGGCATATTCGCCGCCGACATCGAGCGCGCTCTTGTAGATCTGGCCGTCGCCGAACGCGTCGGTGTGGCGCCGCACGGTCTCCTCGGCGATCTCGCCGAGGCCGACGCCCTCGATGCGGGTGTGGGTGCCGGCGAAATACTTGGCGACGAAGTCCGCCTTCAGGCCGACCGCGTCGAAGATCTGCGCGCCGCAATAGGACTGGTAGGTCGAGATGCCCATCTTGGACATCACCTTGAGCAGGCCCTTGCCGATCGACTTGATGTAGCGCTTGACGATCTCGTAATCGTCGAGCGCGGTGGGCAGCCGGTCCTTCATCGCGAGGATGGTTTCGAACGCGAGATAGGGGTTGATCGCTTCGGCGCCGTAGCCGGCGAGGCAGGCGAAGTGATGCACCTCGCGCGGCTCACCGGATTCCACGACGAGGCCAACCGAGGTGCGCAGGCCGGTGCGGATCAGGTGATGATGCACGGCGGCGCAGGCCAGCAGCGACGGGATCGGAATCCGGTCGGTGCCGGTCATGCGGTCCGACAGAATGATGATGTTGATGCCCTCGCGCACCGCGCCCTCGGCGCGTGCGCAGAGCTCGTCGAGCACCTGCTCCATGCCTGCCGCACCGAACCCGGCGTGGAAGGTGGTGTCGAGCGTGCGCGACTTGAAGTGGGTCTCGGCGACGTCGGAGATCGAGCGGATCTTTTCCAGATCCGCGTCGGTCAGGATCGGCTGCCGCACCTCGAGGCGCTTGGTCGAGGCGACGCCCTGCAGGTCGAACAGGTTCGGCCGCGGCCCGATGATCGAGACGAGGCTCATGACGATTTCCTCGCGGATCGGATCGATCGGCGGGTTCGTCACCTGCGCGAAGTTCTGCTTGAAGTAGGTGAACAGCTGCTTCGGCTTGTCGGACAGCGCCGAGATCGGCGTGTCGTTGCCCATCGAGCCGGCGGCTTCCTCGCCGGTGGCCGCCATCGGCGTCATCAGGATCGCGATGTCTTCCTGGCTGTAGCCGAACGCCTGCTGCCGATCGAGCAGCGGCAGGTTGGAGCGCACGCCCTTGGCCGGCGCATCCGGCAGCTCCTCGAGCTGGATCTGGGTGCGATGCAGCCAGTCGCTGTAGGGATGGCTCTTGGCGAGGTCGGCCTTGATCTCGTCGTCGGGAATCAGGCGGCCCTGCTCGAGGTCGACGAGCAGCATCTTGCCGGGCTGCAGCCGCCACTTGGTGACGATCTGGTCCTCCGGAATCTTCAGCACGCCCATTTCGGACGCCATCACGATGCGGTCGTCCTTGGTGACGAGGTAGCGCGCCGGGCGCAGGCCGTTGCGATCGAGCGTGGCGCCGATCTTGCGGCCGTCGGTGAAGGCGATCGCGGCCGGGCCGTCCCACGGCTCCATCAGCGCGGCATGATATTCGTAGAAGGCGCGGCGCTGCTCATCCATCAGGGGATTGCCGGCCCAGGCTTCCGGAATCATCATCATCACGGCGTGTGGCAGCGAGTAACCGCCCTGCACCAGGAATTCGAGCGCGTTGTCGAAGCAGGCGGTGTCGCTCTGGCCTTCATAGGAGATCGGCCACAGGCGGCTGATGTCCTTGCCGTAGAGCTCCGAATGCACGGACGCCTGCCGAGCCGCCATCCAGTTGACGTTGCCGCGCAGCGTGTTGATCTCGCCGTTATGGGCGATCATCCGGTACGGATGCGCCAGCGACCAGGTCGGGAAGGTGTTGGTCGAGAAGCGTTGATGCACCAGCGCCAGCGCGCTGTCGAAGTCGGCCTCATGCAGGTCGGGATAGTACTTGCCGAGTTGGTCGGCGAGGAACATGCCCTTGTAGATCACGGTGCGGCACGACAGCGAGCACGGATAGTAGCCCGCCATGCCGCGGTCGCGGCGCTGATAGATCGCCTGCGAGATCGACTTGCGCAGGATGTAGAGGTGGCGCTCGAAATCGTCCTCGGTCTTGGCCGCACCATTGCGGCCGATGAAGACCTGCATGTGGTAGGGCTCGGTCGGCTTCACGGTGACACCGAGCGAGGAATTGTCGCTGGGCACATCGCGCCAGCCGAGCAGCTTGAAGCCCTCGTTCTTGATCTCGTCGGCGATGATGCTCTTGATCACGTTCCGCCACGCGGCATCGCGCGGCATGAACAGCGCGCCGATGGCGTATTCGCCGGGCTGCGGCAGCTTGAAGCCGAGCTCTGCGGTCTTGCGCGCGAAGAAGGCGTGCGGGATCTGCACCAGGATGCCGGCGCCGTCACCGGCGCGCGGGTCGGCGCCGACGGCGCCGCGATGCTCGAGGTTGCACAGGATGTTCAGCGCGTCGGAGACGATCTGGTGCGACTTCTGGCCCTTGATGTTGGCGATGAAGCCGACGCCGCAGGAATCCTTTTCCAGGCTCGGATCAAACAGGCCTTCGGCTTCCGGACGCCAAGTATGCAACTCACGCGCGGGCTCGGCGGCTTTCGAGTCCGCGGTCGCCGACAGCGTTCCTGCCACGATGTTTTCGCGCTCGAATTCCGACCCGCTCATGTGTCCTCTCCCTTTCGTAAGGGCCCCACCATATTTGGCGCACCTTGGACGTTGCGGCACCCACCGGGCCACCGCTCGTCCGCCGCGAGCCGCATTTTCCTAAATTCAGACGACGGGCGTTTCAACGTCCCCTGAGGGACGGCCCTGCCTGCAGCATTCTCGGAGCTCGGGGCGCCGAGGTCTCGTTGCAATCCCTATGCCGGGATGGCCTCGAAATTGAGACAGCTTTACTGTCCTAACTTAGACCTTGCCAAATTTTTGTCTATCACACAAGCGCGAGGAAGTCCTCGCCCGCATGCTCGGATCGAACGGCTCGGCGGGCATGAGGCGCCCCCGATTCGAAGCAAACACGCCGTGATCTGGCCCAAGGAGGGACCAAGGACCGCCGAATTTGAAACTGAAGTTTTGCCCCGGGCAAGCCGGCAAGAGAGCGGAAACGCTCCAGGGCGGGGCAGACAGGAGTTACGGCGATGAAGTTGTTCACAGGTTCGGTTGCTGCCGCCGCCCTCGCGCTCAGCGCAGCCTCGGCCGAGGCCCAGCTGGCGACGTCCGCCCGGATCGGCAGCCCGCTTCTGGTCAGGGTATCCGACATGGACGGGCCCTATGCCGCCATGCCCGAGGTTCCGCCGCCGCCGCGCTTTGGCCGGGTCCCGAGCCTGTTGCCGCCGGTCGAGGTCTATACCGTGCTCCGCGAGAACGGCTATCTGCCACTTGGCGCGCCCCGGCAGCGCGGGTTCGTCTACACGATCTCGGTGATCGACCAGGGCGGCGACGACGGCCGGCTGGTGATCGATGCCCGTGACGGGCACATCATCCGCTTCACGCCGGCCTCCCGGCTCGGCGACAATTACGAAGAGGAAATGAGCGCGACCGATGGTCCCGTCGGGCCGATGCCGCGGCCGATCCAGGCCCGGGTGCCGCGCCCGCCACTCCCGATCCCGCATGTTGCCAGCCGCATGCCGGTGCCGAAGCGGAACCCGCTGGGGGCCAAGGCCCAGGTTCCGGCGGCTCAGGTTCCGGCGACCCAGACTCCGGCGGCTGCCCAAGCGCCGGCGGCAGCCCAGGCTCCGGCCCCGGCGGCCCAGGCCGCCGTCCCGCAGGCGGCCACGCCGCAGCCTGCTCAGGCAGCCACACCCGCGACGGCCGAGCAGGCCGCAGCCCCGAAGCCGGCTGAGGCCCAGGCTGCGCCGCAAGCCGTCCAGCAAGCCGAGGCTCCGACCGTCGGTCAGGGTGCTCCGCCGCCGGCGCCCGCGCCCGCGATCCTGCCGACCCAGGCAATGCCCAAGGTGCAGGGATTGGAGTAGCGGTTACTGGCAACAAAAAACGCCCCGGTTTCCCGGGGCGTTTTCGCGATCAGCCAATATCTGCTGACGCGGGATTGTTGCTCACGCGGCGACCTTGCCGGCCGAGCCGTCAACGACCTGCGGGGCCTTCTCGCCGCCGCCGATCGGAATGCTGCGGGGCTTCTTGGCCTCGGGAATCTCGCGGACGAGATCGACGTGGAGCAGACCGTTCTCGAGCGAAGCGTTCTTCACCTGGACGAAGTCGGCAAGCTGGAAGATGCGCTCGAAGGCGCGGGAGGCGATGCCGCGATAGAGCACTTCGGCGCCATTGCCGGAGTTCTCGTTGGCGGTTTTCTCGCCCTTGATCGTCAGCGTGTTCTCCTTCGCGACGATCGAAAGCTCGGCCTGCGAGAAGCCGGAGACCGCAACGCTGATCCGGTAAGCATTCTCGCCGGTGCGCTCGATGTTGTAGGGGGGATAGCCGGGGCTGCCGTCCGAGGTCACCTGATCGAGCAGGTTGAAGAGGCGGTCGAAGCCGACGGTGGAACGATAAAACGGAGTGAGGTCGTAGCTACGCATAGGAATAGTCCTCCATTGAGCGACTGTTTCAGTTACCCGCCCGCCATCGGGCCGGGCTTAGATGTGTGCAGCCTGATGTTTCGGTTCCGAAGCACTGGTAGCGGCCTGCACGGAGGTGATATGGGAGGGGTCACGTCGCGTTCAAGAGGCGGAAACCGCGTCGCATTTTTCGGCGCCGGCGTCCTTGATCTCCACCCTGTCTCACCACTCCGGTCCCCTTCATGACGCTCGTCTCGATTCCCGCCAACCCGGTTCCGGACGACGTTGTCAGTGGCACCATCAAGACACCAGACGGGGCCGAGCTGCGCTTTGCGCGCTGGGCGCCACCGCCCGGCCGCAAGGGCACGGTCTGCGTGTTCGGCGGGCGCGGCGAGATGATCGAAAAATATTTCGAGACCGTGCGTGATCTGCGCGACCGTGGCTTTGCGGTGGCGATGATCGACTGGCGCGGGCAGGGCCACTCGTCGCGGCGGCTGCGCGATCCCCGCAAGGGCTATGTGCGCGACTTCGCCGACTACGAGGTCGACGTCGAGACCTTCGTGCAGCAGGTGGTGCTGCCGGATTGTCCGCCGCCCTATTTCGCGTTGGCGCATTCGATGGGCGGTGCGGTGATGCTGCGCCTCGCGCATGCCGGCAAGCGCTGGTTCGACCGCATGGTGCTGTCGGCGCCGATGATCGACCTGCCGCGCCGCCGCGTGTCGTTCTTCCCGAGCGCGCTGCTTCGGATCATGCGGCTGGCCGGGCAGGGCGGCCGCTATGTTCCCGGCGGCAGCGACGAACTGGTCGGCCTCGCGCCCTTCATCGGCAATCCCGTCACCAGCGATCCGGTGCGCCATGCCCGCAACGCGGCGATCCTGGAAGAAGATCCGACGCTCGGCATCGCGGCGCCGACGATCGCATGGGCCGACACCGCGTTCACCGCGATGCGCACCTTCCGCGGCATGTCGTATCCGTCGGAAATCCGCCAGCCGATCCTGATGCTGGCGGCGAGCAATGACGAGGTGGTGTCGACGGCCGCGATCGAGGAGTTCGCCTATCACTTGCGCGCCGGCTCGCATCTCGTGATCGCCGGCTCCAAGCACGAAATCCTGCAGGAGCAGGACCGCTACCGCGGCCAATTCTGGGCGGCGTTCGATGCGTTCGTGCCGGGCACGCCGCTGTTCAAGTGAAACATGGCGTTTTCGAGCGAAGGGGAAAGCGGTTCGCGTGAAGAAAACGCGTCTAACAAAAATCTAGCGCTGTAGCAGCGCGACGATCCGGTCAGGAAAGCGCTTGTCCACGAACAGCGTCCTGACCTCGGCGACGCTGAGATAGCGGTTCTTGCCTTCGCCCTTGCCCATGATGTCGAGCAGCACCGGCCACTCGCCTAGCATCAGGAGCGGATAGTAGCAGTGCAGGATGCCGTAGGACGGTGGATGCTCGTCCTTGGCGCGCTGGAAGTTCGCCGCCATGAAGGTCTTGATCTCGGCGGCCGACAGCCCGCGTTCGACGCTGCCGTCGGGTGCCTTGTGGTCGCTGCCGAAGGTCGCGAGCCGCGCGATCTCGTCCTCATGGACCACCGCGTGCTGGTCGAGGATGCGCGAGCCGGCGCCGTGCTTGTCGAGCGGGCCGTTGCGTAACGCGTCGAGAATGGCGCCCTGGAACAGGCTGCGCAGCTGGCTGAAAGGACCGAGGCCGTTGGCGATCTGCGCCACCATGAAGATCTTCGCCCGCGCGGTGAATCCCTCGAACCCGGTCTTGCCGGTTGCGCGCCCGATGGTCCCGGTCAGTTCAGGCAGCGGCACGATATGGCCGCCGACATAGTTACCGGCGACGAGCGCCCGCAGGAACGGGCAGGGATTGTCAGGGGAAATCTGCGGGGCGGGCGCCGCGCTTGCAGCCGTATCGGACATCAAACCACATCCTGAAAAGCTTCAGCTTAAAAAGCATCCATTACCGGTGGATGAATTCGCTCAGGAATCGACGGCGAATTTCGAGGTGGATGCAACCAGAGCGAGTTTGCCGAACGGCAGGCCGGCTTTCAAGAGGCCGTCGCGATAATGCGCGATGTCGGCCGGGTTCTTCCAGTGGAAATTGCGCAAGTGACGCTCGACCGTCAGCTCGGGATGGTTGGCGAGCAGGGCCTCGGCCGCCTGCGCGGCCTCGTCGGCGCGGCCGAGCTGGGCGAGCGCTGCGGTGCGCACCGCAAGGCATTGCAGATGGTTCGGGTTCAGATACAGCCCCTCGCGCGACCACGACAGCGACGCGTCATATTGCCCGAGCAGATAATGGCTGAACGCGTTCAGCGCCGCCCATTGGTAGCGCGGGTCGCTGTTGCCGCGCTGGACCGCCGTCGAGAACAGATCGACCGCCTTGCGATGGTCGCCGATCACCATGTGGCAGATTCCCAGCACGCCGCGCGCGCCCATGTCGTAGGGGTTGAGCTCGATCGCCCGCTTGATGGCGTCCATCGCGGCTTCGTAGTGGCCCTGCATCGCGTGCAGATAGGCCAGCAGCGAAAACGCGAACGAGGAGCGCGGGTCGAGCCGCACGCTGCTCTCGGCCAGGCTGACCGACGAGGCCCACAATTCGCGCGTGCTCGGAATCCAGCCGAACTGGATGCTCTGGATCTGGATCAGCGCCAGATAGGCGCGCGCGATCGACAGCGCGGGGTCGAGCTCGATCGCCTCCTTGAACAGCGCGATCGCGGTTTCGCAATCGTCCTTGGTCTGCTGGTAGTAGTGCGACAACCCCTTCAGGAAGCGATCCCACGCCGTCAGCTCGGCGTTGGGCGAGCGCGCCGGTGCCGAGGCCTCGGCGCGATAGATCTCCTGCGCGACGGCGGCGGAGAGATTCGCGGTGATTTCGTCCTGCATCGCGAACAGGTCGCCCATGTCGCGGTCGTAGCGGCCGGTCCACAGCTGCTCGCCCTTCTCGGGCGCAATCAGTTCGGCGGAGACGCGGATCTTGTTGCCGGCGCGCCGTACCGAACCCTGGATCAGATAGGTCGCGTCGATCTCGCGCGCGATCAGCCGCGTCGAGACGTTCTTGCCCTTGTAGGCGAAGGTCGAGTTGCGGCTCAGCACGCGGTAGAAGGATTGCAGCGACAGCGCATGGATCAGGTCCTCGGTCAGGCCGTCCGAGAAATATTCGTCGGCGCCGCCGCTCAGATTGTCGAACGGCAGCACGCCGACGATTGCGGTCCGGTATTGCCCCGGCAGATGCGGGCCGTCGTCCGGAACCTGCTCCTGGGCATCGGATCCGGCCGGCGCCCAGGTCCAGACATTGACCGGCTCGGCGATGTTCTTGAAGCGGTGCGGGCCGGCGTCGACGAGGGTGACGGCAAGCCGCCGTCCCGCTTCGGTGCGGGCTTTGTCCGACACCGCGATGCCGCCGGGCGTTGCGACCGTCTCGAGGCGGACGGCGATGTTGACGTCGTCGCCGAACACCTCGTCCTCGTCGGCCATGACGTCGCCCATGTGGACGCCCATCCGGAAGTGCATGGCGCGGTCGGCCGGCAGATGTTCGTTGCGCTCGGCCATCAGGGTCTGCATCGCGACGGCGGCCTCGATCGCGCCGATGATGCTCGGAAATTCCAGAAGGAAGCCGTCGCCGGTGTTTTTGACGATTCGGCCGCCATGGTTGAGGATGATCGGGTAAATCGCGCTGCGGTGCGCCTTGAACGAGGCATGAGTCCCCGCCTCGTCGGCACCCATCATGCGGGAATAGCCGGCGATGTCAGCGCAAAGAATGGCAGCGAGCCGTCTTTCCATGTCTCCTGTGCCCTGGGATGGCCACTTTAGCCGAGGTGACCGAATCCGATACTTACAAGACAGGCCGGGTCCGGCGGAAGCCCGGTTTGCAGGCACCTATAATGCATAGTAGCAAGAATTGGCACGCGACGAACGGATGGTACAGTCGTTTGTCTACTGAATTCGTGTGTCGCTGGGATGGCGCCGGCTGGCCGATCATCCTTTCCGGACGGCTACTTGCATAGGTTAACGTCGCTGCCATGCTGGGAATTCACGAACTTTGGCTGTTTGTCCTGTCCGGGCTGCTGCTCAACGTCACACCGGGGCCGGATACCGCTTATATCATCGGGCGCACGATTCAGCTCGGATGGCGCGGCGGAGCCGCTGCGGCGATCGGAATCAGTTGCGGTTGCCTGGTCCATGTGCTGGGCGCGGCGATCGGCCTGTCGGCGCTGCTGATGGCCTCGTCGACCGCGTTCCTGGCCGTCAAGCTGGTCGGCGCGGCCTATCTGGTGCTGACCGGCCTGCAGATGCTGCTTTCGCGCGCCAAGCCGATCGCCGAGATCGCCGGGCAGGGCGGCGAGACCTCGATCTCGCGCGTGTTCTGGCAGGGGGCGCTGACCAATATCCTCAACCCCAAGGTGGCACTGTTCTTCCTGGCCTTCCTGCCGCAATTCGTGGCGGCTGATTCGCCGCACAAGACGCTCGCCTTCCTGGTGCTCGGGCTGATCTTCATCACCGGCGGCACGCTGTGGTGCCTTGGCCTTGCGGCCTTCGCGGCGCGGGCTGCCGGCCGCATCAGGCAATCGGCCGGCGTGATCGCCTGGATCAACCGCTCGCTCGGCGCGCTCTTCATCTACCTCGGCGTCCGCGTCGCGACGCTGGAGGCGCGCTAGCTCGCGCCTTGGCGCTCTGGCTTTGCCGCTCTAGCCGTGGATCTTGAGCAGCGCGCTGCCGGCGAGATAGATGCCGAGCAGGATCATCGAGATCAGGAACCAGCGGCGGAACACCTCGGGGTGCATCCGTGTGCGAACCGCCTGGCCGATGAACATGCCGGTGAACGACGCCGCCATCGCGACCGCGCCCGGGAGCGCGGTGGCTGCCGTCAGAAGGCCAGATGCCGTGAGGTTGAAGGCGAGCGCCACGGTCGCAGTCGTGAAGAACACGCCGAGCGCCTGCACCAGTTCGTCCTTCTCCATGCCGATCGCCTGCATGAACGGCATCGAGGGGATGACCTGAACGCCGGTCGCCGCCGAGATCAGCCCGGTGATGACGCCGACGATGCCGCCGATCCATTTCTCGTCGCGCCGCGCGACCTTGAAGCTGAACCGGCTCAGGCCGACGATCGCGTAGATCACCAGCAGCACGCCCAGCACGACGGTGCCGTAGGCCGCGTATGGCCCGGTCAGCAGCCCGGCATTGATCCAGATCCCGGCCACGGTGCCGAGCATCAGCGGCCACAGCCGCTTGAGGATGTCGCGCAGATAGGGGCCGACGAAGGTCTGCCAGATATTGGTGACGATCGCCGGCACGATCACGATCGCGATCGCCTGGCCCGGCGCCATCGTGGTTGCGAGCAGCCCCATCGCGACCGTCGGCAGGCCGAGGCCGAGCGTGCCCTTGACGAAGCCGGCGAGCAGGAAGGCGAAAGCGATGAAGATCAGGAGATGGTCGACCATGGCGGCACATTGACCGATCGAGCCGATCGGCACAATCTGGAGGTTACGGAGTTAGCCTTCGGGTGACCCGAAGGTATGGGGCGGGGAAACGTCATGCGGTTCGACCTGATCGACTTGCAATTGTTCATCGCGGTTGCCGATGCGCGCAGCATCACGCAGGGCGCGGCGCGCGCGAATCTTGCGCTGGCTTCCGCCAGCGAGCGGATCAAGGGCCTCGAGGAGGCGCTCGGCGTCGCACTGCTCAAGCGCGGCCGCCGCGGTGTCGAACTGACGGCGGCGGGCGAGAGCCTGCTCGGCCATGCCCGCATCGTGATTCACAACGTCGAGGCGCTGCAAAGCGATCTCGCCGCCTATGCCAGCGGTGTACGCGCCAACGTGCTGTTGCTCGCCAACACCTCGGGCCTGTCGGAGCATCTGCCGCGGGCGCTCGCGGCCTTCCTGCACGAGCATCCCGATATCAGCGTCGACGTCGAGGAGCGTGAGAGCACCGATATCGCGACCGCGATCGCCAGCGGCGCCGCCGATCTCGGCTTCGCCGCGGAACACGCGCTGCCCGACAGCGTCGAGCGCTTCCTGTTCAGCGAGGACCGCTTGATGCTGGTAGCGTCGCGACGCAGCGATCTCGGCGGCCGCCGCCAGATCGACTTCCAGGAGGTGGTCGGCCGCGATTTCGTCGGCCTCACGGCAACGTCGGCGCTGCAGGTCCATATCTCGCGGCACGCCGCAAAGCTCGGCGCACGGCTGCGCTTCCGCGCCCGTCTGCGCGGCTTCGACGCGATCTGCCAGATGGTCGCCGCCGATGTCGGCATCGCCGTGATCCCGGAGACCGCGGCGCGGCGCTGCGCGGCGTCGATGCCGATCACGACGATAAGGATCCGCGACGCCTGGGCCAACCGCCGGCTGACGATCTGCGCGCGCAGCTTCAAGGCGCTGCCGCGCGCGGCCAAGCAGCTCGTGGAGTACCTGCGCGCCGAAGCGCAGCGCTGACGGCTGGCTCATTTCGTCGTCACCACGCCGGCGTCCTGGATCACCTTCGCCCATTTCCTGATGTCGGCGGCGATGAAGTCGCGGAAATGCTCCGGCGTGTCGCCGGCCAGCGTCAGACCCTGCTCGGCGAGCTTCTGCTTGACGATCGGATCGGCCATCGCCGCGGTGGCGAGCTGGTTCAGCCGGGCGAGGATCGCGGGCGGCGTGCGTGCGGGCGCGACCATGCCGTACCAGTTCTCGATGATCAGGTCCGGCATGCCGGCCTCGGCGGTGGTCGGCACGTCGGCTGCGGTCGGCGCGCGTTCGCGCCCACCGAGCGCGATCGGCCGCAGCGTGCCCGCCTTGATCTGCGGCAGGATCACCGGCAGGTCGAGGAAGGTCATCTGCACCTGCTGACCCAACAGGTCGTTCACCGCGGGCGCGGCGCCGCGATAGGGCACGTGCACGATGTCGATCTTGGCCGTCAGCTTGAACAATTCGCAGGCGAGATGCGGCAGGCTGCCGGGGCCGGAGGAGGCGAAGTTGAGCTTGCCCGGCTGCGCCCTGGCGAGCGCGACCAGTTCGTTCATGTTCTTCGCCGGCACGTTGGCGGCGACCACCAGCATCTCCGGCACCGTCGCGACCAGCGTCACCGGTGCGAGATCCTTCAGCGTGTCGTAGGCGACCCTCTCCATGCTCGGGCTGATCGCCAGCGCGCCGGCGCTCGCGATCGCCACCGTGTAGCCGTCGGGCGCCGCCTTCGCGACCGCGTCGGTGCCGAGCACGCCGCCCTGGCCCGCGCGGTTGTCGACGATGACGGGTTGCCTTGCGAGCTCCGAGATCTTCTGCCCGATCACCCGTGCGATGATGTCGTTCGGCCCGCCGGGCGGGAACGGCACGATCAGCCGGATCGGCTTGGTCGGGAAATCCTGGGCGAAAGCCGTGACGGGCGCGAGAAACAGGAGAAGGGCTGCCAGCAGCGTGCCGCGCATCGTCATGTCGCCCATCCCTGACTTTTCTGGTTGCGGTCAGGATGGGCGCAGATCAGACGCCCGGCAACTCAAGAATCAGGCAGGGAACTCAGGCGTTCAAAAGCTTCATGGCCGCTTCATGCACGCGCGGGTCGCCGGCCGCGATGATCCGGCCGCCGCTTTGCGCCGGCTTGCCGTCCCAGGTGGTGACGACGCCGCCGGCGCCGGTGACGATCGGGATCAGGCCGGCAATGTCGTAGGGCTTCAGCTCGGTCTCGACCACGAGGTCGAGATGACCGGCGGCGAGCATGCAATAGGAGTAGCAGTCGCCGCCATAGCGCGACAGGCGCGCCGTATTCTCGATACGGCCGAAGCGGGCGCGGTCATCCGGATTCATCAGCAGCGGGCTCGTGGTGAAGACGGTCGCTTCCTTCAGCGAGGCGCAGCGCCGCACCGAGAGCCGCCGTTCGCCCGACGGGCCGGAGTAATGCGCCGAGCCGTTGTCGCCGGAGAAGCGCTCGCCGATATAGGGCTGGTGCATCATGCCGAATACCGGCGTACCTTTGTGCAGCAGCGCGATCAGCGTGCCCCAGATCGGAAAGCCGGCGATGAAGGATTTCGTGCCGTCGATCGGATCGAGCACCCAGACATAGTCGGCGTCCTCGCGCTCATTGCCGAACTCCTCGCCGACAATGCCGTGCTGGGGGAAGTTCGACTTGATCAGCCGCCGCATCACGGCTTCCGCCGCCCGGTCGGCCTCGGTGACCGGATCGAAATCGTTCGAGCTCTTGTTGTCGACCGAGAGCGAGGTGCGGAAGAACGGCAAGATGGTTTCGCCGGATGCGGTCGCGAGGCGGCCGATGAAGGCGGTAAAGTCGATGACCGTCACGGCATGTCCCTGAACTGCGCAAACGACGCGGTAGAAATCGGATGCGTTCTTGCCTAGCTCAATCCGGCGCGGCGCGCACGATTAACGGAGTGTTATCCAGCCCGATGACGCGGTTCCGGACTTTCGATTTGGCTTCGGATTCGAAAGCGCCCCGGGTCTCGGCCTCGATCACGAAGTTGCGAATTCTGGTATACAAGCTATGCGCAAACCGCCGACCGCTCGGGGCTTTCCTTGTAAGATATTGATCCTACATACGGAAAGCCGCTCCTGCCGGCCTGTTGCAGTTTCGCCAGACTTTCCAACATTACCCAAGAAATGTTTCGAAAGTTCTTGCGTTTTGTGCAGCGCGGTCGCATATTGTTGCGGTGCGGTAGCGCCTCGCGCTATCGCTGCCCTCCTTGGGCGTTTCCTCCCTAGACTTGGGCCGCTTGTTCATTCAAGCGGCCCTTTTTTCTTGGCTCATTGCTTCCGCGCGTGAATACGGAATCCAGTTTCGCGTGAGGCCCGGTCGTCAATTGAATTCCACGTTCACGGCTTCGGCTGGCAACCGCAGTCCCGGCCGAACCGAGCGCTACTCCGCGGCCGCCTGGAACGGGCCGAGATCGCCGAACGGGATTTTCGCCAGCGCATCGGCCAAGGTCGCAAAGTCGGCGGCCACCTGCGCGAAGCGAGGGCCGCGCTCGCGGCGGCGCTCATCCATATAGACCGCGCGGTTGAGCTCGATCTGCACGGTGTGCAGGCCGCTCGCCGGATTGCCGTAATGCTCGGTGATGAAGCCGCCGGCATAGGGCTTGTTGCGGCCGATCGAATAGCCGAGCGAGCTCATGATCTCCTCGACGAGGTCGGGCAATAGCGGCGCACAGCTCGTGCCGTAGCGGTCGCCGATCACGACGTCGGGCCGGCGCGGCTCGTCGCGCGACACGCCGACCGACGGCATCGAGTGGCAGTCGACCACGATCACGGCGCCGAACGCCTGGTGCGCCTTGTTGATCAGCCGGCGCAGCGCGCGGTGATAGGGCTTGTAGAGCACCTCGATCCGGCGCAGCGCCTCGTCGACGTCGAGCCGCTCGCGATAGATCTCCTGGCCGTCGCCGACCACGCGCGGGATGGTGCCGAGCCCGCCGGCCACCCGCATCGAACGCGTATTGGCAAAGCTCGGCAGCCGCCCGGTGAACATGCGCGGGTCGAGCTCGTAGGGCTCGCGGTTCACGTCGACATAGGAGCGCGGGAAGTTGACCCGCACGATCGGAAAGCCGCGATCGCTGAGGCCCGCGATCAGCTCGTCCATGAAAGAGTCTTCGGAGCGGCGCAGCGACACCACATCGATTCGCGACGCGTCGAGGAATTCGGCCGGATAGACCGAGCCCGAATGCGGGGAATTGAAGATGATCGGCGCGCGCCAGGCCTGCGGCTCAACGATCTCGAACGGGGGCGACAACTCGCCAGCAAATTCGGTCATTCCCTTGGCGCCGTCCCTTGCGTCCGCCTCGCCCCCGCAGCAACTGAGTCTGCCGGAAAAGCGGAGATTTATGGGCACGCATTGTCGGTAATCGCGATCATTCTGCCAAGTGAAAAGAGTGTGGTTTCAGCTGGAACGCGTCTTAAAAGCAGCAAATGCGGCACCCGGTTGATTCGATGTCTGGTTCGGTCCACAAATGGGTGGCGCGCATTTGCCGCTGGCTTGACGCAAATTTCACCCGAAATTTACCGTCTGTCGGGCTTACTGTTCGGACTGCTCCTCAAGCCGGATTCGACGATTCCTGCCATGCCGAAAATACTTCTCGCCGAAGACGACACCGATATGCGCCGCTTCCTGGTCAAGGCGCTCGAAAACGCGGGTTTCAAGGTCTCGCCGCACGACAACGGCATGTCGGCCTACCAGCGGCTGCGCGAGGAGCCGTTCGAAATGCTGCTCACCGACATCGTGATGCCCGAGATGGACGGTATCGAGCTGGCGCGCCGTGCCTCGGAACTCGATCCCGATATCAAGATCATGTTCATCACCGGCTTTGCCGCGGTGGCCCTCAATTCCGATTCGGAGGCGCCGAAAAACGCCAAGGTGCTGGCCAAGCCCGTGCACCTCAGGGAATTGGTCAGCGAAGTGAATAAGTTGCTGGCGGCCTGATTCGCCAAAAAACCTTCACTTTGTATCCTTGCCTGCCCCGCCGCCGTCCGTTATAGGGACCCGATCCAAATACGCTTTGGGTGCGTAGCTCAGCGGGAGAGCACTACCTTGACATGGTAGGGGTCACAGGTTCGATCCCTGTCGCACCCACCACGCTTCGCCCTGACGGGCTTCGCGTGGCGCAGCTACGCGGAGACCTTCAGGTCGAAGCGTGTCCGGCGTAGCTTGAACGTAGTGAAAGCGAAGACGGACGCCGGCGCCGAAGCCCAACGGGCGGAGGCGGGCCCTTGGCCGCGAGCTGCGGCTCGGCAAGCCGTTTCTTGATACCTCCATAAATCTCTCGACCCGTCATTGCGAGAAGCGAAGCGACGAAGCAATCCATCGCTCCAAGTTCTCGATGTCATCACTCGCGAAGGCGGGTGGTCCGGTATTCCAGAGACGCCGGTGCTTGAACCGAGAAGCCGCGGCATAGTGGATGCCCCCACGCACGGGCATGACACCAAGGAGAGTGAGAGCGCGCGGCTCTTTCCACGAGTCGTCCCTGCGAAAGCAGGGACCCATAACCACAGGGCTGTGTTGTTGAAGCAAGCTGTGGCGCCCAGCGCTGCAAGCCAAGTGACGTCGGCGGTTATGGGTCCCTGCGTTCGTGTTTGGTCCCTGCAGATTGGTTGGATGGAATCGGTGTAGAACGAGGCGTGGCCTTTGTTAGGGAGCGCCTCGTGTCATGGAACTGAGCTTGCACGCGAACGCCACGACGACGCCGAAGACACGTGCCTACATCCAGCGCAGCCGGAAGTCGGTCGCTCAGTTGGCGGCCGAACTGGGGGTCAGCGAGACCACGATTTATCGCTGGCGCAGCCGCACGACGGTCGAAGACCGCTCGCACCGGCCGAAGAACCTCACGACCAGCCTCTCCGCGGTTGAAGAAAGGGCCGTTTGTGAACTGCGGACGTCGCTCCAATTGCCGCTGGACGACATCGTTGAGGTGATGCGGCGATGCATCAACGCCAAGCTGTCCCGTAGTGCTATTCACCGCTGCCTGCAGCGCAATGGCATCAGCCGGCTTGCCAAGCCTGACAAGCCCAAAGCCGGCGTCTTCGAGAATGCCAGTATCGGCTTCATCCATATCGACGTGAAGTATCTGCCGGCACTGCAGCGCCGCACCAGCTATGCCTTTGTCGCCATCGACCGAGCCACCCGCTACGTCTTTGTCGAGGTCCATTCCAAGCGGGACGGAGCGACCGCGACCGGTTTCCTTAAGCGCTTCCTGGCTGATTTTCCGCACCAGGTTCACACTATCCTCACCGACAACGGTGCCGAGTTCACCGACCGCTTCGCCGTCGACAAGAAGAACAAGCCGCCCGGGAAGCCTTCCGGCGACCACCCCTTTGATCAACTCTGCCGACAGTGCGGCATCCAGCATCGCCTGACCAAGCCCTACCATCCGCAGACCAACGGACTCGTCGAACGTTTCAACCGGCGCATCGCCGAAGCCATTGGCCGCGAAACAAAGCGTGGCAGCGCCCGGCGGACCTTCATCGATCACGCCGATCGAGACACCTTCATCGCCAAATTCGTCCACGACTACAATCGAACCAGGCTCAAATGCCTCCGCTACCAGGCCCCAATGCGGGCCCTCGCCAATCATACGGGACCAAACACTTTCGCAGGGACGACACCGCATGTATTGCGCGGCCGGTGAGTCACACATCCGCATTCTCGCGACATGATTTGTCCGAGCTTTGAATCTCGTTCCGCCCGTCTCTCGAACAGACGGCGCCGGGAAGCCGTCGCGGCTCTTTCCCACACCTCGGCCCTGCTTTCGCAGGGACGACACCGAGTATGTGGCTCGACCGTTGAGTCATACGCCCGCATTCTCGTGACATCGTTTTGTCCGAGCTTGGCCGCCGCTATGGAGGGCGGTCGGACGGAAGCTGGTAGCGCCACGTTTCGCCAGCGAGAACCCCGCGCTGCCGACGCACAACGGAGGGCCATTCGGAGCGAACCACGCTGAGGACCGCAGCATCGGCGGACGGCTCTTCATCGGCTGCGAAATATGCGCGAAGTCTGCCTTCGCAGCGGAAGCCGAGGTTGGCGTAGAGATCAAGCATATGCCTCCGGCGCCAGTCCAGATGCACCTCGGCCCGCTCGACGACGAGCACCTCGAACGCATACCGCGTCATCAGATGTGCAACGTGACTGACGAGCACGGCCTCGTCCAGTCGTCCGACGGTCCAGATCGGAGCGAAGGTCGCCCGCTTCTCGTGCCGGTCGATCGCGCCGAACCCGGAAACGCCGAGAAGGTCTCCCGATCCAGCGGCCTCGATTGCGAACGCGGCCGCGGTGTCGACCTGGTCCCATGCCGTCGCCAGGCGCGCGGTATTCGGCCGGTCAGATGTCCCGCGATCGAGCCGCCGCAGCATGGCTGCCTCGCGAAGCTGCTGCGCGCGCGAAGTCTCCGGGCCGGTGATCCTGGTCAACAGGATGCGGTCGGTGGCGAAGCTTGCATGGTTGCTCGACGGGTACATGCCGTATTGACGCACCCGATGCGCATGCCGTCAAATGACCGGAACGCCAGTTCATATGCAAATTGGTCATGCCCCTGAATCCAAGACATGTTGACCTGTTTCGAGAGGTCGTGCGCCACAACGGAATCACCAAGGCCGCCTTGAGCCTTCGGGTGGGGCAGCCTTTCATCAGCCGCGCGATCGCACGTCTCGAGCGCGAGATCGGCTTTGCGTTGTTCGAACGCGGGCGAGGCGGCGTCACGCTGACGCCGGAAGGCGAGATATTCCTGCGCGAGGTCGAGAGAAGCCAGGCCGGCCTCGAATATCTGGCGCGCGCCGCGCGCGGCATTCGCGAGCGTGGCAGCGGGACGCTCAGGATCGCATGTCTTCCGGCGTTCACCTATTCGTTGATGCCGCAGATCGTCAGCAGCTTCCTGAGGAAGAATCCCGACATCGTCGTATCCGTGGCCGTCCACAGCCCCGAGCGCGTCTGGAGCCTGGTGGCCTCGGGACAATGCGACGTCGGGCTGGCGCGGCCGCAGGCGGGGTTTGCCGCGGTCGACGACGAGCTCCTCATGACAACGGAGGCGGTCTGCGTCCTGCCCCGCCAGCACCGGTTGCGCTCGAAGCGATCGATCTCAGCGCAAGACCTGCGGGGGGAGCCCATGATCGCAGCTTCCCCGAGCGCACCGCATCGATCCCGCTTTGAACGCATCCTCGATGAGGCCAAGGTTGAGATCAAGACGGTCGCGGAGATCCAGTACAGCATGCAGCGTTGTGCCCTGGTTGCGCAGGGACTGGGTTTCTCGATCGTCGACCCGATCGTGGCCCGGGATTTTGCAAGCTCCAGAATCGTCCTCAAGCCGTTCGTGCCGCGGCTGGAGATCGCCACCATGTTGCTGCTTCCTTCGCAGCGACCGCGAAGCCGTCTCGCACTTCAATTCTGCGATCTGCTGCGCGCTGAAACCGCGCAGTACAGGAAATCCGCGCGCGTGCAGGCTTGAGCAGCAGCGGCAGGGTTTTCTCTCGCATCGCGCGCGGCATGACCTCGCGGGACGGCGCGAGCCGCCTGCGGCGCTTCGCTTGCTCGGCGCGCTGTGCTCGCCGAAAAAATTCGTCGGGCAGTCGTGACTTTCGTCATCTCGACGCGCAGATGTGAATGCTGCAGCGTGCGCGCCGCATGCACGCAGCGCTCGTGTTCGATTCGTACGGCTGCATTCACGTCGCACGCGGTGGGTTGCCGCATGATTGGGCAAGAGCGCTCGCAATGCGATCATGCGTGGGATAATCGATATGTCATCTACCGTGCTTAGGTCACGCCTTTGCAGCGACATGCGTTTCGTCCAGGCGCGGAGATCGAGAAAATTTTCCGAAGACTCTGCGATGATGCGTTGCCCGATCGCATCGCATGAACGCAATTTTGGATTTCTGCACGACGCGCGTTGCCGCCCCTCTGGTTCTCGCGCAGATTGTTCTCTAGATCAGTCGAGCCGATCCGTGACGGAGCATCCGAGCGGGACACGGCAATGACGCGACAATGATGAACGCCATGTGCGAGCACGACTGCCAGAGGAACCTGCGTCAACCCTATCGGGAGCGGCCGGCGTAAGCCGTCGATGTCCGAATCCCGAAATGCCTCTTCCTTGTCTTCCCCGAAATTCGCCGGTCTGTGAGCGGCCGGCGACGCAACCTTGGGAATGCGCCTCCGTTGAGCCAACGTTCGTCGTTCGCGCCAACGGGGCACGAAAGTACATGCAAGAAGACGACAAGACGCCGGCACACGCAGCGCAGCTCCTGGAACACGCTCCCTTGCCGCGCGAGCCGCGGGACATCAGGGATATAGCCCCCGCGCCGCCGCGGCTGTTCTCGACACGACCCTATCCGCCCTCGGAGCAGTTCGAGGTCTGGAAAACGCGGATGGCTTCGCTGGTCGACGTTGCGCCACCGGAAGGTCATAGCCCTGCGCACGGGTTCCTGGTGGAGTACCTGACCTGCAACATGGCCGACGTCGTCTTCACCTCGGGGCGCTTTGCCGCGCAATCATTCGCCCGCGTCATCAGACCGTCGCATGGCGCGCCCGTCGATATCTGGTGGCTGTACCGGGTGCGCTCCGGCGAAGCCCGCTTCGAGACCGCAGAGCGGCGGATTCACGCCGGGCCGGGCGCCATGTTCCTGATCTCGCTCGATGAGGATTTCCGCGGCAGCATCACGGACTATGACGGCCTGGTGCTGGGCTTGCCGCGCCAGTCGTTCGCCGGTGTGGCCGATCAGCTCGACGCTGTCTGCAATATTCTACTCGAAGGCAACCTGATCGAGTTGCTGGCGGACTATCTCGACCGACTCGAAACGCGCATCACCCTGATGTCCGCGGAGGAGTTGAGGCAGGCGGGGCGGGCGACCGCGCAGATGATCGCCGCGTGCATCCAGCTCTCCTCGGATCGGCTGGAGCAGGCACGCGGCGCGATCGAGTCCGTGCTGTTCGAGCGGGCGCGTCTTTATATAGAGTCGCATCTCGCCGACTTCGACCTGACGCCGGACCGCATCGCGCAGCAATTGCGGATCTCGCGTTCTGCCCTCTACCGTGCATTCGAGAGCGTCGGGGGCGTTGCCGGCTACATCCTGCGCAAGCGGCTGCGCGCGGCACATGCAGAACTCGTCTCGTCCGCCGACAGGCAGGTGCAGGAGATCGCCTATCGCCACGGCTTCAAGCTGGCGTCCGATTTCACCCGCGCCTTCCGCCGCGAATTCGGCGTCAGCCCGCGCGAGATGCGCGAACGCATGCGCCGTCGATCAACCACCGGTTGAGATGCGTGCAAACAACTCATGGTGCATCGAGCAAATCCTTCAACTTGTGAGACGATCTGCGTGTTATTTGGACGGCCTGCTGAGTGACGTTGTCAAATATGTGTCTATCATTTTTGTTCATGACGACTCGGGGCAAATTGGTGGGGCAGTCGAGCGAGCGCTGGGTGGCAAGATGCGCTCGTTGAGTTCGACACATCATCGGCCAGGACCGGAAGGCGAGCGCACGTCGCGCGGTCTTCACATCTCCACATGCGCTCCCAAGGGACGCGCATGTCGGTACAGTCCGCGGCATGGCTCCCCCGACGTCTTTTCAAGATGTCGCAAAGGGGACGCACCATGGCCATCGCACGCAATTCAACCGAATCGCTGACGCGTCAGGGCCGCGCCGGCTTCGTCCGGAGCTGGGTCGCAACGGGCGATGCGGGCAGCCGTTCGCTGCGGCGGCGGTTGCTGGCGGTGTTGCGGTTGGCGCACCGGGTTTTGGGTGTGAAGCGCGATCGGCTGGGACTTGGTGCGCTCGGCGGCGGCGGGCGAGCGTCGGCCGTTGCCGTGACGCTTGGTGCATTTGCTGTCGTCGTAGTAACCGCCTCGGCCGCGAGCGCCGGAAGCGTACAGCTTGGTGGTGGAACTGCGACCGGCACCGATTCCGTGGCGATCGACACCAATTCGTCGGCCAGCGGCCTGCGCGCCATCGCGATCGGGAGTGGAGCAAACGCAGCCGGGCTGGATGCAGTTGCCCAAGGCACCGGCACCAGCGCCGGCGCCCAGAACGCCATCGCGATCGGTTTTCAGTCGATCGCTTCACAGCTAAACTCTCTCTATCTCGGGTCGCGTACGGCCGCGGGAACCGGCGCGCTCGCTACGAGCGCCATCGGCATCGGCACGGATGTGACAGCATCCCAGGTCGACGCCATTGCGGTTGGACGTTCATCCGTTGCGTCTGCACAGTACTCGGTGGCGCTTGGCCTGAACGCGAAGGCAACAGGCACTGGCGGTGCAATGGCGCTGGGCCAGGGCACGGTCTCGAGCGGCGTCAATTCGGTCGCGCTCGGTGTTCAAGCCAATGCCACCGGCGCCGGCACGAGCGCCCTGGGCACATTCGCCAGCGCCACCGGGGGCAATGCCACCGCGGTCGGCGTCAGCTCCTTGGCGAGCGCCAACTATTCGTGGGCCGGAGGCTGGGCATCCGTTGCCTCGGCGGACAGCGCGACTGCTCTTGGCAAGCAGGCGACCGCGTCGGGGATCAACTCATTCGCCGGAGGCAGCTCCAGCAACGCAGCCGCAGATTTTGCCGTGGCTGTGGGCAATCAGGCGCAGGCTCTGAGTACCGGGGGCTCGGTTGCGATCGGATCGGGCGCGGTCGTCAACAGTGCAGCGACGGGCGGCATCGCGATCGGCAACAATGCGGCATCCGCCGGCATCAGTTCGCTCGCAACCGGTGTTGGGGCCAGTGCCGCCGGCACAAGTTCGCTGGCGATCGGCACTGCCTCAAATGCGAGTGCCGCCGCCAGCACTGCGATTGGCAACACGGCCGTTGCCAGCGGCCAAAACTCTTCCTCGTTCGGGTCTGGAGCGCACGCGACGGGAGACAATTCGCTCGCGGCCGGCGTCAGCGCCAGCGCCAGCGGAATCGCCAGTACCGCACTCGGCATCGGCGCCAAAGCATCGGCCACGAGCGCAATCGCCGTTGGCAACAATGCGGCGGCCAGTGCCGCCAATGCTGTCGCCGTGGGCACCAATGCGACGGCCTCCGGCGGGCAGGCCGTTTCGATCGGCGCGAACAACACCGCCTTTGGCAACGGCGCCGTGGCGATCGGCGATCCCAGCTATGCCAGCGGCACCGGCGCCTTCACCGGCGGCGCGAACAACATCGCCAACAGTGACGGTACGGCGAGCGCCACCGCCGCCAACCAGGCCAACGGCGCCGTCGCGATCGGCAACAACAACAAGGCGATCGGGCAGGGCTCCGTGGCGCTCGGCAATGGCTCCACCGCGGGCGCCGCCGGTCTTGCGGGCAATATCGCATTGGGCAACGGCGCCACAGCGGCGGCAAGCTCCGGCGATGTCGCGCTCGGCTCCGGCAGCGTCACCGCTGCCGCGGTCAACACGCCGAACACGGTGATCAACGGCACCACCTACAGCTTCGCCGGAACGACAGCGGTCTCGACCGTCAGCGTCGGTGCGGTCGGCGCGGAGCGCACCATCACCAATGTCGCGGCGGGCCGCATCAGCAACTCTTCGACCGATGCGATCAACGGATCGCAGCTCTGGGCCACCAACCAGGCGGTTGACGGCCTCGCCACCACCGTCAACAACATCAACACCGGCGGCGGCATCAAATATTTCCACGCCAATTCGACGCTGGCGGATTCCTCCGCGGCGGGGACCGACTCGGTTGCGATCGGACCGGTGTCGACCGCGACCGGCAGCGGCTCGGTGTCGATCGGCAACGGCGCCAACGCCGCGAACGCCAACGACATCGCGCTCGGCTCGGGCAGTCAGACCAGCACGGCGGTTCAAACCGCCAGCATCGTCATCGGCGGCAACACCTACAGCTTCGCCGGCACCACCCCGACCTCGACGGTCAGCGTCGGCTCGGTCGGCAATGAGCGCACCATCACCAACGTCGCGGCGGGACGGGTCAGCAACGGCTCGACCGATGCGATCAACGGCTCGCAGCTGTTTGCCGCGACGTCCGCGATCGACAGCCTGTCGACCGTCGTCAGCAACGGCCTGACGCATTATTATGGCGTCAACGACGGCGGCACCCAGCAGGCCAACTACAACAACAGCGGCGCGACCGGCGTGAACTCGATGGCGGCCGGCGTTGCCGCGTCGGCGACGGCGGCGAATGCCACGGCGCTCGGCTTCAACACCCAGGCCTCGGTCGCGGATGGCGTTGCGCTCGGCTCGGGGTCGATTTCCAACCGCGCGCTCGCGCCGGCGTCCGGCACGATCGGCGGCACCATCATCCCCTACAACACCACCGATCTAGCGCTGCTCGGCGCGGTGTCGGTCGGCAACGCGACGAGCTACCGGCAGATCACCAACGTGGCCGACGGCACCCAGGACAGCGACGCCGTCACCGTGCGCCAGCTGACCGGTGCGCTGACGTCGTTCGCGACCACGACGACGAAATACTTCCACGCCAACTCGACGCTCGCCGACTCGCTCGCGGTCGGCAACAATTCGGTCGCGGTGGGCCCTGCGACCGTGGTCAACGGCGACAACGGCATCGGCATGGGCTTCGGCGCAACCGTGGCGCAGACCGCGCCCGGCGGCATCGCGATCGGCCAGAATTCGGTGTCCAACTTCGCCGATTCGATCGCGTTCGGCACCAATGCCCAGGCCAGCGGCGTCCAGTCGGTGTCGATCGGCGCCGGATCCCAGACCACCAACCCGACAAGCGTTGCGCTCGGTCCGAACGCCAAGGCGACGGCGCAGGCCGGCGACGTCGCGCTCGGTGCCAATTCGACCACCTCCACTGTGGTCGCGACTTCGAGCACCTCGATCGGCGGCACCACCTACACCTACAACTTCGCCGGCACGACGCCGACCTCGACCGTCAGTGTCGGCAGCGCCGGTGCGGAGCGCACCATCACCAACGTGGCCGCGGGCCAGATCACCCAGACCTCGACCGACGCGATCAACGGCTCGCAGCTCTGGGCCACCAACACCTCGCTCGCCGCTCTCTACACCACGGTGAGCAACATCTCGACCGGCGGTGGCGGCGTGAAATATTTCCACGCCAATTCGACCGCGGCGGATTCCATCGCGACCGGCGCGGAGAGCGTCGCAATCGGGCCGCAGTCGGTCGCGAGCGGCGCCAATGCGATCTCAATGGGCAACGGCTCGGCCGCGTCGGCCGACAACTCGGTCGCGATCGGCGCCGGCGCCAAGGCGACGCAGGCCAACTCGCTGGCGCTCGGCGCCAACGCGACCACCACGGCCAATCTGAGCGATGCGGCCTATACGCCGGTCGTCGGCAAGACCGTCGCGGGCGTTGCGACCGGCGAAGTGTCGGTCGGCTCGTCCGGCGCCGAACGCCGCGTCACCAATGTTGCCGCCGGCTCGGCGGCGACCGACGCGGTCAATGTCAGCCAGCTCCAGGCGGTTGCGTCGAGCTCGATCCGCTACGACTCCGACGGTTCCGGCAACACCACCAACAAACTGACGCTGAACAGCGGCAACGGCGCGCCGGTGACCATCAGCAACGTGGCGCCCGGCGTCCTCGGCACCGATGCGGTCAACGTCAATCAGCTCAACAGCGCGTTCCAGCAGCTCAACGGCCAGATCGGCGAGGTGCGGCAGGACGCCTGGCGGGCGGCCGCGATCGGCATGGCCGCCGCATCACTGCGCTATGACGACCGGCCCGGCAAGGTGAGCGCCTCGGCGGGCGGCGGCGTCTGGCGCAGCCAGGGCGCGCTCGCCTTCGGCATCGGCTACACCAGCGAGAACGGCAAGCTGCGCACCAACGCCGCGGCAACCACCGCCGGCGGCGACTGGGGCGTCAGCGCCGGCGTGAGCCTGACGCTCAATTGACCCTGACGGCGACGAGGCGGCTGGCGTGTCTGGCCTTGATGATCTGGCTCGGGGCGGCGGCGAGCGCCGCCGCGCAGGGCGCGCCGCCTGGCGCCTACGCCGTGAAGCCGTCGGACGTCGTGGTGCCGGAGGGCGAGACGCTCGGCGAGTTCAGGCGGATGATCCAGCCGTTCAAGAACTGGACCCTGATTTGCGACGAGAGTCTCAAATCGAAGCGCCGCGTCTGCAACGTCACGCAATCGATCGTCAACGCGCAGGGCGCGGTCGCCTTCAACTGGTCGCTGATCGCGACCGCCGACGGCAAACCGCTGATGGCGATGCGGATACCCGCGGCCGCCGGGGTCGGCGCGCAGATCGAGCTCGCGCTGGGCGACAGTCCGGACCGCATCGTCGCGCAGACCGATCGCTGCGATGCCAGTTTCTGCTTCGCCACGGTCGCGATCGGCAATGTGCTGAGGCGGCACATCCGTGCGGCGACGCCGTGCCGCGTGTCCTATCAGCTGCCGCAAGGGCCGATCGTGCTGGAGGCGCCGCTGGACGGACTGTCCGGTGTGCTGGCGAAGCTGAAATGAGACAACAGGCTGCATGCGGATCCGGAAGCCGGAGCGACGCATCGAAGTGCGGGACGAGAAGATGAATACGCCGATGCGACTGAAGACCCCCATCCTGATTTTCACGGCGGTCGTCGTGGCGGCGCTCAGTGCGGCCGGCGTCGTGGGCTATGCCCAGCAGATGCAGCCGGCCCAGTCGCAGCCGATGCCGCTGCAGCCGGCGACGCCCGCGCCGGCCAAAAAGCCCGCCGCCGCCGCGAAGCCGCAGCCGCACAAGCAGCGTCCGCAGGAAGCGCCGACGCCGCCGTCTGCCGCGGCATCCGTTCCGCCGCAGCAGGCGGGCCAGCAACCGACCGTGTTCGACGAGCACGCGCGGCAGGGCAACATCGTGACCTGCGCCAATCTGTTCGGGACGCTCGGCCGCGGCCTCGCGATGAACTCCAGCTACACCGCGCAGTCGCAGTGGGACGCCAAGGCCGGCAATTCGCATTCGGTGCAGTCGCTGGTCGCGCTCGCACCTAACCAGGCCAGCCAAGCCACCCCCGCCGCCAATCAGCAGGCCGCCGGTATCGTGTTTGCCGCGCCGGTTGGATCGTCCTGCGAAGGCAATCTGGTGCGGGTGACGCCGCGGACGGAGAGCTGTTCGACGGTTGCCGCCGAACTCGCCAAGCTCAACGGACAGACCGGCACGCTCGGTGATCTCGCGACGATGGCGCTGCCGAACGGCGCGCAGGTGGTGCTGATTCCGTTAGGCAACGCCTGCGTCGCGGTGACCGCGCTGCGGGTCGCCGGGTAACGCTGCCGCTCAACCCGGTCGACCGTTGCCGGCGCCGGTCAGCTCGGCTGGCCGCGCCGCGTCGGTCTGGCCGATCTCACCAATGATGCCAGCGATGATGCCAGCGCGGGTAGCCGCCGCGATAATAGGCGTATGCCGGGCGCACCACGTGACGATAGCGGTAACCGTAATAGGCCGGCCGGTATCCGCTATAATATGTCGTAGTGTAGCCGCCGCCCCAACGATACGGCGCAGCGTAATAGCCGTCGTCATAGGCATAGCCGCCGTACCCGTAATAGGCGGGCGAATAGCCATAACCGTAGCCATAGCCGGGGTAGCCGTAACCATAGGAATAGCCGGGATAGCCGTAGGCTGACGAGGCGAGGCCGCCGACGACTGCGCCGGCAATCAATCCGCCTGCGAGCGCGGCACCCCACCCGCCGTGTCCCCACCGTGCTTCGGCGGGCGCCGGGGCTGCGATGGCGCTCACCCCAAGCGCACCGACGGTTGCAAGAACAAGGCCTGTCTTCCTCATGGGATCCTCCTCGATGATAGTTGCCCAGCCGGTCAACGGGGCAGGGGGGCATTGGTTGCGAATGGCCGCGCGCCTGCAATGAACCTGGGCCTGCAACAAGCCTGGCGGCGAGGTGGGCGCAGTGGTGCCGCCGTTGACGGGGAATCAAATGTTCAAGGGCGAACGGAACCGGTTCCGATCCTCTGCCGGTCGCAGCGAATGATGATCCGCGTGAAAGGGCCGAACATCGACGTGACGGCGAAACCACGCTCGATTTCAAAACGGGAAAGCGCGGCCATCGGTTCCTGCAGCTTGATCGCTCGGCAGTTCCCTTGGTGCGAAATGTCGCGTCGCGCCGGCATCTAGGAACGGTGCGGGCGGCGACGCTGTTTCCTCACAAGGCAGGTTCACCGGTGAGTCGCGCGCGCCGCTGCGTCGTGTCGCTCGCCGGCTTTGTTGGAACGCGGCCACGGCGCGGAGCGCGCCAGCCATTTGGCGCCAAGCTTCGCAATCCGGCCAGCCGCTAGACTGCAGGAGGAATCGGTAATGCAGAGCAAGATGATGAAGAGCAAGTTTCTGCTGACGACGGCCGTGCTGTTGGCCGGCGTCAGTCTCGCTTCGGCGCAGAGCATGCGCGAGGGCGGGGGCGGCATGGGTGGTGGCGGAAGCGTCGGCGCGGGCGGTGGCGGTAGCGAACACGGCCGCTCCGCAGGCTCGCCGGCCGGCAGTTCCGGCGGCGCAATGCATGGCAGTCCCGGGGCATCGCGAAGCGAAGGGCGAAGCGAAGGCATGACGGCCGGTCGCGGCCAGGGTGGCGCACGAGAAAGCCAGGGCGCACGAGAGAGCGGCAGGGCTGAAGGACAGATGGGCCGCGGTGCGGCCGAGCGCAGCCAGACCACCGGCCAGGCCCGCGAGAGCGGCCGCGCCGAGCAGGGTCAGCGCAGCCAGAGCAAGCAAGACCAGAGCAAGCAAGAGCAGACCGTCGGCCAGAGCCGAAACCAGCGCGAGCAGATGGGCCGATCTGAATCCCGCGAACGCGGCAACGCCACGACGCGGCAAAGCCAGCAGCAGCAGGAGAATCGCGCCAATACTGCGAACCGCAGCCAGGGCACCACGACCGGTCAGGGGACGGCTCAGGACAAGGCTCAAGGCATGACTCAAGGCAAGGCGGGCACGACGACCGGCCAGAGCACGACCACGGGTCAGGCAAAGAGCGCGAACACGACCACCGGTCAGGGCACAACGGCAGCCCCGAATACGCGAGCCGGCCAGACCACGGGCGCGGCCGCTCCGCAGTCCGGCACGACGCAAAACAGGATGAACTCTGGACAGACCACCGGTCAGGCCCAGGGACAAACCGGGACAACCGCTCAAACCCAGGCCCAGTCGAACGCCACGATCCAGACCGAGGCCGGGCGCACCGTGACCTCGCAGCAGCAGAGCACGATCCAGCGCTCGGTGCTGTCGGCGCGTAACGCACCGCGCGTCAATGTCAGTACGATCAACTTCGCGGTCAATCCGGGCGTGGTGGTGCCGCGGAGATTCAACGCGGTGTCGGTCGCAACCTTCCCGGCGCTGATCGATGCGTTCCCGTATTATCGCGACGATAGTTTCTTCGTCGTCGAGGATGAAGTCGTGTTCCTCGATCGCGAGCGCCGCGTCGTCGACGTGGTCCCGGTCGGACCGCGGACGCGCTTCAGCCATCGCGGCGGCGGCGGTGGTGGCGCTAGCGTTGCGATGATGGACCTGAACCCGCAGCAGATCCGCGAGGTGCAGCAGGTGCTGATCGACCGCGGCCTGCTGGTCGGCGAGGCTGACGGTGTATTGGGATCGCGGACCCGCGAGGCGCTGATCACCTTCCAGCGTCAGGAGGGCATCACGACCAGCGGCAGCGTCGACACGCGCACGGTGACCGCACTCGGCCTGTCGGATCGGATCGGTCAGGGCGCGGGCGCATCGTCGACGGTCGGCCAGAGCCGCACCGAGCAGAACACGACTGGACAGACGACCGGTCAGACCAACAACGCGCCGCAGAACCAGTCGACCGGCCAGACCGGCGCTCAGCAGCCTGCCCAGCAGAACACCACGGGTCAGGCGAACTCGCCGCAGAACCAGTCGACAACCGGCCAGAGCGGAAATCAGCCGTCCGCTCAGCAGCAGGCCCCGCAGCAGAATACGACGGGCCAGGCTGCACCGCAGAACCAGAACCAGTCGACCGTCGGTCAGGGCAGCGGCAATCAGTCAAATGCCGGCCGGGACACGCAGTCGAGCCAGCCCAACCAGAACAACAATCCGCCGTCGTCAGGCTCAGGCCAGAGCCCGCAGTCGCCGGCGCAAAACTCCGATCGGAAATAGGATCTCTGTGCAGGAGCCCCGCTGCAGAGCGGGGCTCTTTTTTGCGATCTTGCGATCAGTCTTTTAGTTCGGACTTCGGCACCAGGCCGAACCGGCCGTGCAATCCGCGCCAGAGGCCGGCGCACAGAACGCTCAGAAGCTTGCGCATCGAACTCCCCCTCGACATCAGCCATCGTGCGATCCTGCTGATGCCGGTGGCGAAAGGACAGAACCAATTCTGAGCAGGTCTGCGCAATCTTTGAGCAAGGCACCATCGCGGCCGCGCCGCGCGCGCGGAAAAATCTCATGAGATTCAATTGCCGGCCCGCTGGCACGCCTCGTGCATCAATGGCGTCGAGTTGGCCGCTAGGGTTCCGATCTTGCGAAGCAAGGTGCTGGTCCGAGAGCAGCCGCTTGCGGGGGAGACATCCCCGCAGGTGCACGGCGGGATAAAAGCCCGGGAGACCTCGTCAGCCAAGGGATTGGCGGAGCGATGGTCTTTTCGCCAGTCCCTTTTTGTGAATTTCGCAAGAGGGATCGGCAATGAACAAATTCGTTTTCTTCCTTCGCTCTGTTGTCATCGGCTGCGCGGTCGTGCTGGCGGCTGCGCCTGCGGCCGACGCCGCGCCGAAGAAAAGCTTCAAGGTCGCCTGGTCGATCTATGTCGGATGGATGCCGTGGGGCTATGCGGCCGACACCGGCATCGTCAAGAAATGGGCCGACAAATACGGCATCGCGATCGAGGTCAAGCAGTTCAACGACTACGTCGAATCGATCAACCAGTACACTGCCGGCGGCTATGACGCCGTCACCATCACCAACATGGACGCACTCTCGATTCCGGCAGCCGGCGGCGTCGACACCACCGCGGTCGTGATGGGCGATTTTTCCAACGGCAACGACGCGGTGATCCTGAAGAACAAGACCGATCTCGCCGCGATCAAGGGCCAGACGGTCAATCTGGTCGAGTTCTCGGTGTCGCATTATCTGCTGGCGCGCGCACTCGAGACTAGCAAGCTGAGCGAGAAGGACGTCAAGGTCATCAACACCTCCGACGCCGATATCGCGGCCGCCTACAAGACGCCTGACGTCAGCGCGGTGGTGACCTGGAATCCGATCGTAACCGAAATCCTCGGCTCGCCCGACGCGAAGAAGGTGTTCGATTCCTCGCAAATCCCCGGCGAGATCATGGACCTGATGGTGGTGAACACAGCGGTTGCAAAGGACAACCCGGATTTCACCAAGGCGCTGGTCGGCATCTGGTACGAGACGCTGTCCAAAATGACGGCGAACGACGCCGCGGCGAAGGCCGCCAAGGAGGCGATGGCCAAGGCCTCCGGCACCGACCTCGCCGGCTTCGACAGCCAGCTCTCGACCACAAAACTGTTCGACAAGGCAACCGATGCCGAAGCCTTCACGCGCAGCCAGACCGTCGGCGTGACCATGGATCGGGTGCGCAAGTTCCTGTTCGAGAAGGACCTGCTTGGCAAGGGCGCGAAGTCGGCCGACGCGGTCGGCATCGAGCTCGCCGACAAGTCGGTGCTGGGCGACAAGTCGAACGTCAAGCTGCGCTTCGATCCGACCTACATGGACGAGGCCGCCAAGGGCAAGCTCTGACGCCAAGCTCTGACGCGCAGTGCGTCGCCCCAAGCAGGAGCTGACCATGCGACTTGTGAACATACGGCCGGGACGGCAGACGCGGTTCTATCTGCTCGCGCTGCCGTTCGTATTGGTCGCAATCGCCTACTTCGCCGGCTCCAGCGCGCGGCTCGCGCAGAACGCGAATGACAAGCTGTTGCCGGCGCTGCCGAGCATGGTGCAGGCCGTCAAGCAGATGGCGTTCGAGGTCGACCCGCGCACCGGCGGCTATCTGATGGCCTCCGACACGGTCGCCAGCCTGGGGCGGCTCGGCTCGGCGCTGGCGATCTCGACGGTGGCGGCGCTCGTGCTCGGGATCGTGATCGGGCTGTTGCCGGGCGCCAACGCCCTGCTCGGGCCGTTCGTGTCTGTCACCTCGATGGTGCCGCCGCTGGCGCTGTTGCCGATCCTGTTCATCGTGATGGGGCTCGGGGAGAATTCCAAGATTGCGCTGATCGTGATCGGGACGCTGCCTTGCATGATCCGCGATCTCGCCATGAAGGTGCAGGAGCTGCCGCGCGAGCAGATCGTCAAGGCACAGACGCTCGGCGCCTCGACCTGGCAGATCGCGCTGCGCGTCGCGATGCCGCAAACCCTGCCGCGGCTGATCGACGTGTTGCGCCTGCAGCTCGGGCCGGCGTGGCTGTTCCTGATCGCAGCCGAGGCGATCGCATCCGATTCCGGGCTCGGCTACCGGATCTTCCTGGTGCGCCGCTATCTCGCGATGGACGTCATCATCCCCTACGTCGCCTGGATCACGCTGCTGGCGTTCCTGATCGACGTCGGCCTGCGCGTCATGCAGCGAAGGTTGTTTCCGTGGTTTGCTTCGGTGAGGGCGGAATGAGCGCGATCCGCTTCGACGACGTCTGGAAGGAATATGGCGACCACATCGTGCTCGAGCGCATCACGATGGAGGTCGAGCCGCGCGCCTTCATTGCGCTGGTCGGCCCGTCCGGCTGCGGCAAGACCACGCTGCTGCGCATGCTGCTCGGCGAGGAGCAGCCGACCCGCGGCCAGATCCTGGTCGACGGCAAGCCGTTGCCTGGCGAGCCGGACGCCGACCGTGGCGTGGTGTTCCAGCGCTACTCGGTGTTTCCGCATCTGACGGTTTTGCAGAACGTCATGCTCGGGCGCGAACTGCGCGACGCCAAATTCACCGGCCGGCTGTTCGGTGCCGCGCGCCGCGCCGCCGCCGACGAAGCGATGAAGCTGCTCGCCGAGGTCGGGCTCGCCGGCCAGGAGAGCAAATATCCGTCCGCTTTGTCGGGCGGCATGCAGCAGCGGCTCGCGCTGGCGCAGGCGATCATGCGCGGGCCGAAGATCCTGCTGCTCGACGAGCCGTTCGGTGCGCTCGATCCCGGAATCCGCGCCGACATTCACCTTCTGATGAAGCGGCTCTGGAACGAGACTCATCTGACGGTCGTGATGGTGACGCATGACCTCAGTGAAGCCTTCGGACTCGCGACGCGCGTGATCGCGCTGGAGCGGCAGCGCAACCGCCCCGAGGAGCGCGAGCGCTACGGCGCCACGGTGTCGCGCGACCTCGAGATCTTTCCGCGCCGCAGTGCGGAGCTGCGGTCGTCAGTTCAACCAGCTCCGACCGGGACGACCCGGTCAGGCAAGGAGCATCAGCCGGGACGGCCCGGCGCTCTCGTCTTGAAGGAGCAACCATGATCCTCACAGAGGAACAAAGGGCCGAGATCGCGGCGCATACCCGGCGGTATAACGAGCTGAAGGCGGCGGGGCAGGAGCACGCGCCGCGGGCGCTGCCGGCGCCGACCGCGCGCGACGCCGCGCCGATCGATGCCGACACGGTCATTCACCGCGAGACGATCCCATCCGGCTGGTACTGGACCACGCGGCTGAACCGCGGCGACACCCTGCGCGTCGTCAACACATCGGGGACGTCGACCGTCAGCCTGCTCGCCTGGAACAGTGCCGACACCACCGAGCGGCTCAACCACGCCGACACCATCAAGGTGCAGTGGGCGGCGCGGTTGCAGAAGGGGCGGGTGCTGCTGTCCGACATGGGGCGCGCGCTGCTCGGCGTCACTGAGGACAGCAGCGCCGCACATGATGCCGTGGTCGGCGGCTCGACCGCGGCGACCAACCTAGCCAGATACGGCGAGGGCAATTTCCGCAACACGCGCGACAACTTCATTCTCGCCGCAGCCAAGCTTGGCCTTGATCGCCGCGACGTGCATCCCTGCGTCAGCTTCTTCGCACCGGTCGCGATCGACGCCGACGGCAAGTTTGTCTGGTCGGAGCAGCGGCGGCAGCAGGGCGATTTCGTCGATCTGCGCGCGGAGATGGAGCTTCTGATCGCGCTGTCGAACTGCCCGCATCCGCTCGATCCCGCCAAAATCTATCCGCAGGCGAGCGTGGAGATCGTGCGCTACCGCGCGGCCGCGCCGGCGGCCGACGATCTGTGCCGGACTGCGACCGCGGAAGCGGCCCGCGCCTACGAGAACAATGCGCTGTATCTCGGCGAAGCCCTGGAAGGAGCCGTGCGATGACCATGCAACCTGTTCGCACCGCCGGCCGCATCGTTCTCGATGTCGAAATTCCCGCGCGCAAGCCGTGGTCGGCGATCATCCGCAAGGGGCAGACGCTGCGGATCACCGATAGCCATGGCCAGCAGGCGGTCGACACGCTGTTCTATTGCGCCAGTGATTTCGGCGAGCGCTACAGCGGCCAGGATACGCTGCGCGCGCAGGGCTCGGCCTATGTCGGGCTGGGCACCAGGATCATGTCCAACGAAGGCCGCGTGATGCTGCGCGTGACGGCAGACAGTTGCGGCCTGCACGACACATCGGCGGGCGCCTGCTCCTGTGAGAGCAACACCGTGCGGTTCGGGCACCAGACCCGCTATCAGCACGCCTGCCGCGAGAATTTCGTGATCGAAGCCGCGAAATACGGCATGTCGAAGCGCGACATCGTGCCGAATCTGAACTTCTTCATGAACGTGCCGATCGATCCCGCCGGCAATTTCACCGTGGTCGACGGCGTCTCCAGGCCCGGCGACGCCATCGAGCTGGTCGCCGAGATGGACGTGCTGTGCCTGATCTCGAACTGTCCGCAGATCAACAATCCCTGCAACGGATTCTTCCCGACGCCGGTCCAGGTCACGATCTTCGACGTCGCGATCGTCGAGCCGGAGGCGTGAGGCATGTTCAGCAAGGTCCTGATTGCCAACCGCGGCGAGATCGCCGGGCGGATCGGCAGAACATTGCGCCGCATGGGCATCGGCTCGGTCGCGGTCTATTCCGACGCCGACCGTTTCACCCGGCCGGCGCTCGACGCCGACGAGGCGGTGCGGATCGGTCCTGCGCCCGCCGCGGAGAGCTACCTCAATGTCGATGCGATCATGGCGGCGTGCCTTGCCACCGGTGCGCAGGCGGTGCATCCCGGCTACGGCTTCCTGTCGGAGAACCGCCGCTTTGCCGAACGGCTCGCCGAGCACGGCATCAAGTTCATCGGGCCGCGGCCTGAGCATCTCGACGCCTTCGGCCTCAAGCACAAGGCACGCGAGATCGCCGAGCGCAGCGGCGTGCCGCTGCTGCCGGGCTCCGGCCTGCTGGAGACAATCGACGAGGCGGTGCAACAGGCTGAAGCAATCGGCTTCCCGGTGATGCTGAAGAGCACGGCGGGCGGCGGCGGCATCGGCATGCAGCTGTGCCACGACATGGCGACGCTGCGCGAGCGCTTCGAATCGGTGCAACGCACGGCGCGGGCCAGCTTTGGCGACGCCCGGGTCTATCTCGAGCGGTTCGTTGCGCGAGCGCGGCATATCGAGGTGCAGATCTTCGGCAATGGCAAGGGCGGCGTGGTCGCGCTCGGCGAACGCGATTGCTCGCTGCAGCGGCGCAACCAGAAGGTCTTTGAGGAGACGCCCGCGCCGGGGCTGTCCGCCGACATCCGCCGGCGGCTGCACGCGGCCGCGGTGTCGCTCGGCAAGGCCGTGGCTTATGAATCTGCCGGCACCGTGGAGTTCATCTACGACGTCGAGCGCGACGATTTCTATTTCCTCGAGGTGAACACCCGCCTGCAGGTCGAGCATCCCGTCACCGAGCAGGTCACCGGCGTCGACCTCGTCGAATGGATGATCCGGCAGGCGGCCGGCGAGGATGTGCTCGGCCAGGCGGGCGCGCTTGCACCAAAGGGCGCGGCGATCGAGGTGCGGCTCTATGCCGAGAACCCGGGCGCGGGCTTTCGCCCGAGCGCGGGCCGGCTGACGCAGGTCAGCTTTTCGCCGGAGGCGCGGATCGACGGCTGGATCGAGACCGGCACCGAGGTATCGCCGTTCTACGATCCGATGCTGGCCAAGATCATCGTTTCAGCCGATACGCGCGAGGCCGCGATCGCCCGGCTTTCGAAAGCGCTGGACGATACGGTCGTCGCCGGCATCGAGACCAATCTGGACTATCTGCGTGCGATCGCGGCGTCCGACGTGTTCCGCAGCGGGCAAGTGGCGACGAGTGTGCTTGGCGAATTCGGCTATCGCCCGCGCACCATCGACGTTGTCGCGCCGGGCGCGCAAAGCGGAGTGCAGGAATTGCCCGGCCGGCTGCATCTCTGGCATGTCGGCGTACCGCCGAGCGGCCCGATGGACGAACGCTCGTTTCGCCTCGCCAATCGCGTGGTCGGCAATCCGGAGACGACGACCGCACTGGAGCTGACGGTCAACGGGCCGACCTTGCGCTTCAACACCGATGCGATCGTCGCTCTGTCGGGCGCGCAGATGAAGGCATCGCTCGACGGCGCTGATGTCGCCTACGATGAGCCGCTCGCGATACGCGCCGGCCAGACGCTTGCCATCGGCAGCATCAAGGGCCCGGGCCAGCGCACATACCTCGCCGTGCGCGGCGGCATCGACGTGCCCGAAATTCTCGGGTCGCGTGCCGTGTTTGCGCTCGGCGCGTTCGGCGGCCATGCGACGGGATCGCTGAAGGCCGGCGACGTCTTGCATATCGGTGCCGGGCCATCGGGCCCTGCGGCGCCGCGGCGCGCCGCGGAGGACGAGCGGCCGCAGCTCACATCGGCCTGGCAGGTCGGCGTGGTCTATGGCCCGCACGGCGCGCCGGATTTCTTCCTCGACGAGGATATCGAGACGCTGTTCGCGGCGAGCTATGAGGTGCATTTCAACAGCGCCCGCACCGGCGTGCGGCTGATCGGGCCGAAGCCGCGCTGGGCCCGCGCCGACGGCGGCGAGGCCGGGCTGCATCCGTCGAACATCCATGACAACGCCTATGCGGTCGGCTCGATCGACTTCACCGGCGACATGCCGATCATTCTCGGGCCCGACGGACCGAGCCTCGGCGGCTTTGTCTGTCCGGCCGTTGTCGCCCGCGACGAACTCTGGAAGGTCGGCCAGCTCCGGCCCGGCGACACGGTCCGCTTCGTGCCGGTCAAACGCGACGATCCGGTTGCCGGCCCCACGGTGCTGCGCGCGCCCGCGCTCGGATCGGCTATCATCGGTCGGAATGACGACGGCCCGATTCCGGTGGTCTACCGCCGCGCCGGCGACGACAATCTGCTGGTCGAATATGGCCCGATGGAGCTCGACATCGCGCTGCGGCTGCGCGTGCATGTGCTGGCGCAGGCGTTGGAGGAAGCGAAGCTCCGCGGCCTTGTCGATCTGACGCCCGGCATCCGCTCGCTGCAGATCCATTATGACGGCACGGCGCTGTCGCGGCAAAAGCTGCTCGACGTGCTCAAGCGGATCGAGCGCGAATTGCCGCCGGTCGACGCGATGCGGGTGCCGAGCCGCACCGTGCATCTGCCGCTGTCGTGGCGCGATCCGGAGGCTGAGCTTGCGATGCGCAAATATCAGGAACTGGTCCGCGCGGATGCGCCATGGTGTCCGTCGAATGTCGAGTTCATCCGACGCATCAATGGGCTTGCGAGCGAGGACGATGTCCGCCGCATCGTGTTCGACGCGGATTATTTCGTGCTCGGCCTCGGCGACGTCTATCTCGGCGCGCCGGTGGCGACGCCGCTCGACCCGCGGCATCGGCTGGTGACCACGAAGTACAACCCGGCGCGGACCTGGACGCCGGAAAACGCGGTCGGCATCGGCGGCGCCTATATGTGCATCTACGGCATGGAAGGGCCGGGCGGCTACCAGCTGTTCGGCCGCACCATCCAGGTCTGGAACACCTGGCGCACCACGCGGGTGTTCGAGCCGGGCCATCCCTGGCTGCTGCGGTTCTTCGACAAGATCCGCTTCTTCCCGGTCGACGCCGATGAACTCCTCGACGCCCGCGCCGCGTTCCCGCACGGGCAGTATGACATCAGGATCGAAGAGGGCGAGTTCTCCTACGCCGACTATGCCAGGACACTGGCCGACGCGAAGCCGTCAATCGCCACGTTCAAGGCAACGCAGCAGGCCGCGTTCGACGCCGAGCGCCAGCGCTGGCGCGAGATGAAGCTCGACGAGGCGCCGGCTGAAACGATCGATGCGGCAGCCGCCGCGACGGGGATTCCCGACGGTCAGATTGGCGCGTTCTCCGAAGTGCCCGGCAACATCTGGAAGGTGCTGGTCGAGGAAGGCGCCAAGGTCGCGGCCGGCGACGTGCTGGCCATCATCGAGTCGATGAAGATGGAGATCTCCGTGCACGCACCCGCGGCGGGCCGCATCGCCTCGGTGCCGGTGAAGCCCGGCCAGACGCTGCGCGCGGGCGACGTGGTGGCGTTGCTCCGGCCGGGCTAGGTGTTCAGTCCCGAGGTCAAGTGGATGGGATCGATCCTGAAGCGGTTTGGTTCGTCGGCCCATGCTTTGCAGATAGCTTCATAGGGCGTGAGACCACGCAGGGTCTTAAGGCGTCTGGCGAAGTTGTAAGCATCAAGGAAGGCAGCGAGGTGATCTTCCAATTGCTCGTGGGTCTCGTAGTGGTATCGCCGGACGGTTGCCTCCTTGAGCGTGCGGTTCATTCTCTCGACCTGACCGTTAGTCCAAGGATGATTGGGCTTGGTCAGGCGATGCTCGATGCTGTGTCCCAGGCAGGCCCGGTCGAAGGGATGGCCGCGCCAGCTTGCAGTGGCGCCATCACGATTCTTAGGCAGGTCGGCGAACTGGATACCGTTGTCGGTCAGTACAGTGTGGATCCGGAAAGGGACGGCCGCCACCAGTTCTTCGAGGAAGGCCCTGGCTGCTGCACCCGTGGCCTTCTTCACCAGCCGGGCGAAGGCGTATTTGGCGGTCCGGTCCACCGCCACGAAGAGATAGAGTTTGCCTTCCTCGGTGCGGACCTCAGCGATATCGATGTGGAAGTAGCCAATGGCGTAGCGCTTGAAGGGTTGCCTGGCGGGCTTGTCGCCGGCGATCTCGGGTAAGCGGCTGATCCCGTGACGTTGCAGGCAGCGGTGCAAGGACGAGCGCGTGAGATGCGGGATCGTCGCCTGCAGCGCATAGAGACAGTCATCCAAAGGCAGGAGCGTGTGCTTGCGGAAGGCGACGACCATCGCCTCTTCCTCGGCAGAAAGCACGGTCGAGCGCACGGTCTTTGGCCCCATCGGCGCATCGTGGACAAAGGTGCGCTTACGCCACTTGGCGACCGTCTTTTGGTTGAGCCCGTGCTGGGCGGCTAGCTCTTTGAGCGGAGCCTTCGATCGCTGTATTGCCGCTCGGATCGCGTGCGTGGTCGTGGCGCTGCCATGGAGTATCTGGCCCATAGGTCCTCCCGGAATGAAGGACCAGTTTGGCTGATTCCCCCACACTCCGGGACCAGACACCTAGCGCGGCTACAGCCGCGCTAGTCCTTGGGATCGGCTGGTGGGACGAGCGGAGCGGGCGTCTCGACCTCTTTCTCCACCCGCTGCCGGCCTTGATGATCAATTGACGCGTTTTGCCTTAACACCCGATCGATCTTCATCCTTACGCGGCGTGCCGCCAGCAATCCCAGGACCGCCTGAACCGTTCCCGAATAGTTGCGATCGCCGATGGAGAACGAGTAACGCCAGGTGCCGGCGGTCTCGCCTTCAATGATCGTGTAATGAATTGAACGATGAATGCCGCTATGCTGGGCAGGTGTTTGTCCAACCACGACCTAGCTCATATGGCTGTTCGCTTCGGCGCCAATCGCCTGTCCCAGCGAATTTGCATGCTTGACCAAGCCCATGACGAGTTCGCCCCTGCGCAGGCCCATTGGAAGCCGACTGCCGTCGTTTCAAGGCAGAAATGGATTGGCCGCGGAGCAATCGGCTAGACGATTTGCGTCCGTTGCGTCTTGTGATCCTGGGTCGTTAAATTGCGAGATGGTGTCAGACCGGATGCCTCGAACCCATGAGCTCGTTTGACATAGGTCAAAATACGATCCCGGAAGCTCCCGACGTTGAGCCACGAACACAGTTCGGTGCCGAATGAAAGCCGCCACACGCGTTGCTAGCGCCTTGCCGTCGATACCGAGCTCTGCCGGGGGGATCGCGCGTCTCGCATGTGCCCGGCTGCGCGATGCGCAGGTTGATCCGGTCCCGATCGTGTCAGCTGCAGGCCTGGCAATCGACGACGTCGAGGACCGCAAGCGCCGCATCGATGCACGAGCGCAGGTCAGGCTGCTCGAACTCGCCGCAAGGGAATTGCAGGACGACTGCTTCGGACTCCATCTGGCTCAAGGCTTCGAGCTGGGCGAGATCGGGCTTCTGTACTACGTCATGGCTTCATCGGAGCATCTCGTTGACGCCTTGCAAATCGGCGGACGCTACTGCGCGATCAACAACGAGGGTGTGCGGTTGCGAAGCTCTCTGGATCGCGGCTTCGCCATCGGGTTCGAATATGTCAACATCGATCGGTCGTCGGATCGTCACCATGCGGAATTCTGGCTGGTTGCGCTGATCCGTATTTGCCGCGCACTGACTGACGGCAGGCTGGTCCCAAAGCAAATCAAGTTGAAGCACTCCAGACGAGAAACGCCGTCGGATGTGCGATCTCTTCTTGGATGCGAGATCGAATTTGCAGCGGACAGCGACGAGCTTTTGTTTCCGTCCCGGATCGGCGCATTGCCTGTCGTGGGGGCCGATTTGCATCTCAACAGGATGTTGCTTCAATATGCCGACGAAGCGCTTCGTAACCGGGCACCGAGACGAAGCAGCGTGCAGTCACGCGTCGAAGGACACATCGCCCAGTTGCTGCCGCACGGCAAAGCCAATGCCGAGGCGGTCGCGCGTCGTCTTGGCATGAGCCGGAGAACTCTCGCTCGCGCATTGTCGTCGGAGGGGGTGGACTTCTCAGACGTTCTCAAGGCGTTTCGAATTGCCCTTGCCCGCCATTACCTCGAAGATGAGGAGCTGCCGATTTCCAAGATCGCATGGCTATTGGGCTACAGCGAGGTCTCTTCCTTCACACATGCGTTCGTCCGCTGGACCGGCCTCACGCCGAGGGCCTATCGCAGCTCGAATGGCGATCGGTGATGGGCTGACACCAGCTCTCAACTAGCTGGCACAGACTAGCAAGACCTGGCGGAGTGTACTCCGCTAGGGCAGTCCGATGCAGTCGAACCTCTTGTCCCAGCTCGCGTGTCGCTGTCGCCGCGCTTTGGCCGTGGTTTTCGGCCCCATGACCGGGGACGACTGGCTATTCCTGGCTTCGATAATTTGTTTCCACAGTCTCTTGGTCGCGCTGGTCTGGGTCGTGTTCGCGAACTGACTGATGGCGCTACTACGTCGACGTTCGATTGCTTCGTCGATCGCCGTCACCCGCCTCACACCTCGAGCCATTCCTCGCGAACGGCGGCATTGCTCTTGAGCTGGTCGGGGGTGCCTTCGAACACCACGCGGCCGTGGCCCATGATGTAGACCCGGTTGGAGATCTTCATCGCGATCGACAGCTTCTGCTCGACGAGGAGAATCGCGACGCCGGCTTTCGCGATCCGCGCGATCAGCTCGCCGACCTGCTGCACGATCAGCGGCGCCAGGCCTTCGGTCGGCTCGTCGATCATCATCAATTCGGGGTCGCCGAGCAGCGTGCGGCAGGTGGTCAGCATCTGCTTCTCGCCGCCTGACAGCACGCCCGCCGGCGTGTCGGCGCGCGCGGCGAGGTTCGGGAACATGTCGAGCATCTCCTGCAGCCGCCACTTGCCGGGGCGGCGCGGGTCCTTGATGCCGAGGATCAGGTTCTGGCGAACCGTCAGGCTCGGGAAGATGTCGCGATGCTCCGGCACATAGCCGAGCCCGAGGCGTGCGATCTTGTGGCTCGGCAGGCCCGCGATATCCTGGCCCTTGAAGCGGATGGTGCCCTGCGGCGGCACCTCGCCCATGATCGCCTTGACGGTGGTGGAGCGGCCGACGCCGTTGCGCCCCAATAGGCTCACCACCTCGCCGGCCGCGATGTCGAGATCGACGCCCTGCAGGATGTGGCTCTTGCCGTAATAGGCGTGAAGATTCCTGACCTCGAGCATCAGTCGACCTCCTCGCCGAGATAGGCTTCCTTGACCTTCGGGTTGCCGCGGATCTCCTCCGGTGTGCCGGAGGCGATGATGTGGCCGTAGACCAAGACCGAGATGCGGTCGGCGAGGCCGAACACCACGCTCATGTCGTGCTCGACGATGACGAGCGTGCGTCCCTCGGTGAGGCGGCGGATCAGCGCGACGGCGCGCTCGGTCTCGGCGTGGCTCATGCCCGCGGTCGGTTCGTCCAGCATGATGACGCTGGCGCCGCCCGCGATCGTGATGCCGATCTCGAGCTCGCGCTGCTCGGCATAGGTCAAGAGGCCCGCCGGCACGTCGCGGCGGTGGCTGAGATGGATGTCGTCGAGGATCTGCGCGGTGCGCTGCTTCACCTCGGGCAGATTGTCGACGTTCTTCCAGAACGCGTAGCGGTGGCCGGTCGCCCACAGCACGGCGCAGCGGACGTTCTCCCACACCGTCATGCGGGCGAACACGTTGGTGACCTGGAACGAGCGCGACAGCCCGCGCCGGTTGATCTCGAAGGGCCGCAAGCCCGAGGTCACCTCGCCGTTGAGGCGGATCTCGCCGGAGGTCGGCTTGATGTGGCCGCTGATCAGGTTGAACGTCGTCGACTTGCCGGCGCCGTTCGGGCCGATGATGGCGTGACGCTCGCCCTTGGCGACGCTCAGGTTGAGATCGCGGATGATGGCGACATTGCCGAAGCTCTTCTCGACGGCGTTGACTTGGATGGCAGCGGTCATGCGAGATACCCCCGGTCACGGGCCACCGTCGCGGCGCGGTCCCAGGCTTCCGCAACGCGCCGCCAGGTGATGCGCGCGACCAGGAAGCCGCCGACGAGCAGGACCGCCGCGGCCGCCCAGGTCGTCGGCGCCGTGGCGACGAAGGGAACGCCGAGCAGGTTGATCACATCGCCGCCCGAGAAGCGCGCAACGGTTTCGATGGTCAGGATGATGCCGAGCGCCAGCGCCAGCGTCGGGATCGTCGCGACCAGATAGGACGGGATCACGGTGCCGAGGGTCCCGGCGCGGATCAGCGGGCGGTGCTTCATCAGGATGCCGGCGATGCCGCCGGGTGCGAACATCACGATGCCGATGAAGATGATGCCGAAATAGAGCTGCCAGACCGAGGTGACGCTGGTCAGCCCGAGCTGCAGATAGGTCACCAGGATGGCGCCGAGGATCGGACCGAAGAAATAGGCGGTGCCGCCGATGAACGCGGAGAACAGCACGAGGCCCGACTGCGTCGCGCCGAGATAGGCCGAGTTGGCGATCTCGAAATTGATCGCCGCCAGCCCGCCGGCAATGCCGGCGAAGAAGCCGGCGAACATGTAGGCGAGATAGCGCACCACATGCGGATCGTAGCCGATGAACTCGACGCGCTCCGGATTGTCGCGCACCGCGTTGCAGATCCGCCCGAGCGGCGTGCGGGTCAGCGCATACATCGCGATCGCCGACACCATCACCCAGAACGCGATCAGGTAATAGACCTGGATCTGCGGCCCGAAGGTCCAGCCGAACATCGGCATCAGCGAGGTGCGGTCGGTGGTGATGCCGGATTCGCCGCCGAACACGCTGCGCAGGATCAGCGACGACGAAGCGACCAGTTCGCCGATACCGAGCGAGATCATCGCGAACACGGTGCCGGCGCGCTTGGTCATCACCCAGCCGACGAGGAGGGCGAACGCCATGCCGCCGATGCCGCCGACCAGCGGGATCACCGGCAGCGGGATCGGCCAGTTGTGGCTCGCGACCGCGTTCATGACATGCACGGCGAGGAAACCGCCGAGGCCGTACTGCACGGCGTGTCCGAACGACAGCAGCCCGGTCTGGCCGAGCAGGATGTTGTAGGACAGCGCGAAGATGATCGCGATGCCGATCAGGCTGAAGGAGGTCATCGAGCCGCCGGTGCCGAACACCAGCGGCAGCACGACCAGCGCGACCGCGGCGAGCAGCCAGACGCCATAGAAGCTCAAGGCGCTGCCGGGCTCCTGCTTGGCCGCAGCGATGGAGGGCGTGGAAGCGTTGCTCATGACTCGCGCGTCCCCAATAGGCCCATGGGGCGGAAGATCAGGACCAGTACCAGCAGCACATAAGGCAGGATCGGTGCGATCTGCGCGATCGTGACGTTCCAGATGTCGGTGAGTGGCGAGGGGCCGAGGCTCGGATCGAGCGGGCCGAACACGCTGGCGAGCGAGCCGTTCAAAGCAACTGCAAAGGTCTGGATCAAGCCGATCAGGAGCGAAGCGATGAAGGCGCCGGGCAGCGAGCCGAGGCCGCCGAACACGATGACGACGAACAGGATCGGGCCGAGCAGCGCGGCCATGTCGGACTGCGTCACCAGCGAGGGACCGGCGATGACGCCGGCAAGGCCCGCGAGCGCGCTGCCGACGCCGAACACCAGCATGAACACGCGGCCGACATTGTGGCCGAGATGGCCGACCATGCTCGGATGGGTCAGCGCGGCCTGCACGATCAGGCCGACGCGCGTCTTCTTCAAGGTGACCAGCAGCGCGATGAAGATCACGACCGAGATCACCAGCATGAAGATCTTGTAGGCGGGGTAATTGGTGGAGAACACGGTGAAGGCGGGGAAGTCGAGCGCCGCCGGGACGCGGTAGTCCACCGGGCTCTTGCCCCAGATCATCGAGACGATCTCTTCGATCGCGAACGCAAGTCCGAAGGTCAGCAGCAGTTCGGCGACATGGCCGTGCTTGTGGGTGTTGCGCAGACCGTAGCGCTCGACCGCCATGCCGACCGCGCCGACCAGCAGCGGCGCCAGCACCAGGGCCGGCCAGAATCCGATCCAGCGCGTGAGCTGAAAGCCGAAGAACGCGCCGAGCATGTAGAAGCTGGCATGCGCGAAGTTCAGCACGCCCATCATGCTGAAGATGACGGTGAGCCCGCTGGACAACAGGAACAGCAGCATGCCGAACAGGACGCCGTTGAGCGTCGAGATGACGATCAGCTCAGCCACGGCGCACTCGCTTGAGACTGGAACGGTTCACGTGATCAGACCTGTCGAAGGAAAGGAGCTTGCCTGTCATTCCGGGGCGCGCGCGTCAGCGGGCGAACCCGGAATCTCGAGATTCCGGGTTCGGTCCTGCGGACCGCCCCGGAATGACGGGAGAGAGGCGGCCGATCAGGGCCGCTTCATGTTGCAGGTGGTCGGAAGCATCGTCTGCGCGGTGTCGATCTTGGACACGATGCGCCAGCCCCAGCCGGTGTTTTCCTCGTCGAACGGCTCCTTGGTCTTGTCGGCCAGCGCGCCGAACGAGGAGATGTAGATCGGCTGGAAGAACTGGTGGTCGTCCTTGCGGATGAAGCCCTCGCCGCCGTCGAACACTTCGAACTTCATGCCTTCGAGCGCGGCCGCGACCTTCACCGGATCGATCGAATTGGCCTTCTCGGCGGCCGCCTTGAACATCCGCATCTCGTTGACCGCGCGCGGATACCAGACGGAAATGCCGGTCTTGGCGCGGAAGTCCTTCTCGAAATCCATCGCCGCCTTGTTGCCGGAGTTCGGGACGCCTTCGCTGATCTGGAACACCTGGCCCTCGAGGCCGGCCTGCTTGACCGCGGTCGGTCCGCCGGCGCCGCCGGCATAATAGGTGTACCAGTTGACCTTGAGGCCGGCGTCAGCCGCCGCCTTCAGCAGCAGCGCGAAGTCCTGGCCCCAGTTGCCGGTCACGACGGTGTCGGCGCCGGACGCCTTGATCTTGGCGATGTAGGGCGAGAAGTCGGTGACTTTGAGCATCGGGTGCAGTTCGTCGCCGACGACCTGGATATCCGGCCGCTTTTCGCCCAGCATCTTGCGCGCCGTGGTGCGCACCGACTGGCCGAACGAATAGTCCATGTTGATCAGGTAGACCTTCTTGATGGACGGCTGGCCCTTCATGTAGTTGGTCAGCGCTTCCATCTTGATGTCCGAGTTCGCATCCCAGCGGAAGTGCCAGTAGCTGCACTTCTCGTTGGTCATCGCCGGATCGACCGCGGCGTAGTTGAAGTAGAGCACTTCCTTGCCGGGGTTGCGCGAATTGTGCTTGGTGACGAAGTCTTCCAGCGCCGCGCCGACCGACGAGCCGTTGCCCTGGGTGATGTAGTGGACGCCGGCGTCGACCGCCTTCTGCGCCTGCACCAGGCTTTCCTGCGGATTGGTCTTGTTGTCGAGCGGGACGATCTCGACCTTGTGGCCGAGGATGCCGCCCTTGGCGTTCAACTCGTCGGCGAGATACTGAAACGTCTTCAGGCCGCCTTCGCCAACGCTGGCGCCGCCGCCGGAGAGCGGATCGATATAGCCGATCTTGATGGATTCCTGCGCGGACGCCGCGCCTCCCAACACCGTCAGCGCTGCCGCGGCGGCAACGATCAGCCTATGCATCCTGCGTTCTCCCTTGCTCGTGTTTCTTGATCTTTAGCGATCGAGGCCGTCTCATAACCCCAATCGCCGAGCCTTCGCAACTTTCGCTTTGAATACTGCGTCAAGTTTTAGCAGAAGGTATTATGATGTTATAGGCCATATGCCGCCGGAATCGGGCGCAGTTTTGAATTACAGGTAAACTTTTGGATGGGGCTCACGCTTATTCTCGGTTCCGAACCGGCGTTGTCCGTCTCCAAACCTCCCCTTGAAGAGGGGAGGTCGCTTCGCTCGTTAGAGCGAAGCGGGTGGGGATCGGCTGTCTCCACTTGAAGCGTCGCCTGCGGCTGACCCCCATCCCGACCTTCCCCCTTTCAGGGGGAAGGGGAAACCGGGATCGCTACCGTGGCGGATCTAGCCCGGATGTCGGCGCGGCTTGAGGCCCGCGAGGAATAGCCGCGCGAAATGATCGGCGATCTCGGCTGGAGACCAGTCACGCCTGGTCTTGAACCAGATCGGATACCAGTGGCCCATTCCGGTGAGAATGCGCTCCGCGAAATAGGTATCGATGCGGCGGAAACGGCCCTCGTCGACCCAGCGCTGATAGCTGTTCTGGTCTTGCCGGATCGTCGCCAGCACGTCTCCGACATAGGCTTTTCGGTCTGCGTCGTTGAGATAGTTGATGTTGTGGTAGGTCGTCTTTGGGCCGCAGGGCGTGTCGTGCAGCATCAGCAGCAGGCGAATTCGCTGCACGATGTGATCGAATGCTCCAAGGCTGTGCTCTTGCAGATGCTCGCGAATGCTGACCTCGCCGGCGAGCCCGCGTCGCAGGCAGGCCAGCAACAGGCTCTCCTTTTCACTGAAATGATAGTAGATGCCGGCGCGGGTCATGCCCGCATCGGCTGCGATGCTCTCGAGCGACGTGCCCGAGGCGCCCCTTCGGTTGAAGCTGTCGGAGGCGATCGACAGCATCCTGTCGAACTTGGCGGCCCGCTTGTTCAACGCTGCGCGAGCCTCGAGAAAAGGGGCGAGGCTGAGCGGCTCGGGCATTTTGGGGAGCGCGATCTCGCGCCGGTAGACGCCATGCGTGATGATGTCGTCGATGGCATCGATCGCCTGTTGCCGCGTGTAGTAGTCGCGTTCGGACAGCCAGAACGGAACCCAGTCCAGGATGGAGATCAGCGCCACCGCCGTGAGCAGCGGCTCGTCGCAGGCGATCGAGCCGTCCGCCACGCCCCGATCGAGGATGTCCGCCAGCAGCGCGGCGTTCTGCCAGCGCTTGGCATGGACCTCGCTGCTGTAGGGCGCGGCCAGCGCATCGATATCGCTGAACAGGATCATGCGCTGGCCTTCGGGCCTCAGCCTGCCGCGCACGAAGCGCCTGATGATCTCGAGCCCGTCGATGCCGGGCTCGGCGGCCGCCTCGATCTCGTGGCGATAGATCGCAAGGCCGCGCAGATAGCAGTGGAAGATCAGATCTTCCTTGTCGCGGAAATAGTGATACAGCGCGCCCGGCACGGCCTGCACCGATGCTGCGACCTGCTCCATCGTCACGTTGGCATAGGAGTGGCGGGCAAACAGCCGGGAAGCTGAGACGAGGATTTCTTCAGCCCGATCCGTCGGGTCGGCGGCGACTTGCAAGCTCGAATGCCCTTCTTGACCGCGGAACGAAAGTCCGCACGCGAGATAATCCCCTTGGCAGCCGCTTGTCGATCTGCGATAGACGGTGGCATACCATACACCAGCTGATCTTGATTGTCTGGTGATGTAGCGATCGTCGGCCCGTGGGTGCGGGACGGCCAATATCGACCGGGCATCGGTTCGGCAGCAGCTTCGGACAGGATTTGGAGAGCAAGCCTTTCGTGAGAGGGGCTATTGGAGAGAGCATGGCGCGCAACATTCTGATTTTGGGAGCTTCCTACGGCTCCCTGCTGGGGACCAAGCTGCTGATGGCGGGTCACAACGTGTCCCTGGTGTGCCGGAAGAACACTGCCGACCTGATCAACCGCGAAGGCACCGAGGTGCGGATCAAGCTGCGCGACGAGAAGGAGCACCGCTCGATCTTCTCGCGCGATCTGCCGGGCAAGCTCGACGCCGTCACGCCCGCCGACGTCGACGTCTCGCGCTACGACATGGTCGGCCTTGCGATGCAGGAGCCGCAATACACCAACCACACGGTTCGCGTGCTGATGATCAAGATCGCGGCGGCGAAGCTGCCCTGCCTGTCGATCATGAACATGCCGCCCTTGCCGTATCTGAAGCGGATCCCCGCGCTCGCCGGCCTTGACCTCGAGGAGGCCTACACCAACGCGCAGGTGTGGGAGCGCTTCGAGCCGGGCCTCGTCACGCTGTGCTCGCCCGATCCGCAGGCCTTCCGTCCGCCGGAGGAGAAGGCCAATGTGCTGCATGTCGGCCTGCCGACCAACTTCAAGGCCTCCGCCTTCGCCGACGACAAGCACAACAAGGTGCTGCGCGAGCTCGAAGCCGACATCGACGCGGTGACGCTCGACGGCCAGGACGTTCCGGTGAAGCTGAAGGTGTTCGATTCGCTGTTCGTGCCGCTGGCGAAGTGGTCGATGCTGCTGACCGGCAACTATCGCTGCATCACGCCGACGGAGCCGCAATCGATCCGCGACGCCGTGCACGGCGACCTGACGCGCTCGCAGGCGATCTACGACCACGTCGACGGCATCGCGCGCAAGCTCGGCGCCGACCCCGCGGACCAGGTGCCGTTCGCGAAATACGCCAAGGCCGCGGAAAGCCTGCTCAAGCCGTCATCGGCGGCCCGCGCGGTCGCCGCCGGCGCGCCCTTCATAGAACGCGTCGACCTGCTGGTGAAGCTGATCTCGCATCAGCTCGGCACGCCGAGCGCCGAGATCGACCGCACGGTCGAGACCGTCGATCAGAAGCTGAACGAGAAGATCGTGCAGGGCGGCTCCGGCGCGGAGTAACCGAATGCGTTGACGGCGGGGGCAGGAATGCCCTCGCCATGCATCGGCGATCTGCAATGCACCCAATCGCGGTTGCCGGACGCATGGCTCGACCTGTCCAGATGAGGTAGACTCGCTCAGCTGCGGTTGGGAGCAACGGACATGCCGAGCAAATCGCTTCCTCTCCTTGCAATCTACGGCGACCTCGATCGCGCACGCGACATCATGCGCGCCTGGCAGCCGCTCGACCATCTCTCCGCCGAAGATGCCGAGATCGTCGTGAAGGCAATCGCCGAAGGCATCGCGCGTGGGCGCCGGCACGGGATCGAGATGGGACAGTGTCATCAGGCGGCGTAAAGCCGCTAGCGCTCATGCGTCACGGCCAAAACCGTCACCGAACGCGTCTGCTGGCTGGGCGTCTGAAAATCGATCGTCTGGCCGACCGACAATCCGATCAGCGCCGCACCGACCGGCGTCAGCACCGAGATGCGCCGCAGCGCGATGTCGGCTTCGTGCGGATAGACGAGCACGACCTCCCTGACGTCGCCGGTCTCGTCGTCGCGGTAGCGCACAAGCGAGCCCATGCGGACCACGTCATGCAGATCGGCATCGTCGGCGACCAGCTGGGCGCGGTCCGTCTCGCGTGCGAGGAACTGGGCGACGCGGGGAAACACCGCCATGCTGGAATCGGCCAGCGCGCTGAGGCGATGCGCCTCGCTCGCGGTGATCACGATCGGCGGCAATGCCGGGGCGGTAAAGCTGTTCTGAATGGTTCGGGTCATGTGGGTTGATCTTTGCGGTTGATCGGAGGCGCACGAGCGCCGGCGCGCGGACATCTCGCGACGCGACGGACTGAAATGATTTGGTGACGTAGAGGAATCCGGACGGCGCGCGATCGCCGGCCGGCTAATTGCCTGCGTGCAGACGTCCGGCGCGCAATTCGCGGCGCGCAATACGGGTGTCGATGCGGAGCGTGTCGATCATGGCATTATCAACATAGCCGCTGGCGACGTCGCATCCATTGCGGCGAAAGCGCGCACATCGCCGCGTGGAACGAGACGCCATCGCCGCAAGCAGAGCGTCAGGGCTGTCCGATGCCGGACAGGCCGAGCACCGCGCCGGCGGCGAGCGCGACAAGCGGATGGATGCGCGTCGTGGTGGTGGCGATCGCGACGCCGGCCGCGATCAGGATGGTGCCCCAGCTCGAGGCCGATGCGTGGGTGATGACGATGGCGCTGGCCGTGACGAGCCCGGCGGTGACCGGAACCAGCCCCGCCTGCACGGTGCGGCGCCAGGGCCGATCCTTGAAGCGTTCCCAGAGCCGCAGCGCGAAGCCTGTCACCAGCGACGACGGCCCGAACTTGGCGAGCGATGTCACCAGCACGCCGGAGAAGCCCGCGACATGCCAGCCGACCAGCGGCACCACCATCATGTTCGGCCCGGGTGCCGCCTGCGCCAGCGCGAACAGCGCGCCGAATTCCTGCGCCGTCATCCAGTGATGGACGTCGACCACCTGACGCTGCATCTCCGGCAGGATGGTGTTGCCGCCGCCGAAGGCGAGCAGCGAGAGTTCGGCGAAGATCAGCGCGAGCGTGACGAGGGTTGCGCTCATGATGCCTGCCTCGACCTGAGGACAATGCTGAGCGGCGCGAGCGTCAACAGGGTCGGCAGCAGCGGCAATCTGAACACGGCAATAGCGAGCACGCACAGCGCGCCGATGAAGAGGCCGAGCACATCGCGCCGCAGCGGCCAGGCGATCTTGATCGCCGTGGAAATCAGGAGCCCGGCCGCCGCGGCGGCGAGACCGCCGAACAGATGACGGACGACCGGGTCGTCGGCGAAGCGGCCATAGATCACACCAAGGCCGATCACGACCGCGGTCGGCACCGCGATCAGGCCGAGGATCGCCGCGAACGCGCCGGGAATGCCGCGAAACTTCAGCCCGACCGCGACCGACATGTTGATGATGTTGCCGCCGGGCAGGAACTGGCACAGCCCGAGCAGGTCGGTGAACTCCGCGCCGGTGAGCCAGCCGCGCTTCTCCACCATCATGTGGCGCGCCAGCGGCAGCACGCCGCCGAAGCCGGTCAGTCCGAGGATGAAGAAGCCCGTGAACAACTCGCCGACGTCAGGTGCGTGATGCTTAGTGGTTTGCGCGGCGGGGATGGCGTCCATCGGCGGGGCGGCTCCGGTTCGATTTGTTGTTGAGCCGACTCTAGTTGGCCGCGTGCCAAATATCCAATATATGGATATGCGAATTTGCATATCTATTGCATATGGATTGCCCCGATGATCGAACTGCGCCATCTCCGCTATGCCGTCGCGGTCGCCGAGGAAGGCCATATCACTCGCGCCGCCGCGCGGCTCGGCATTCAGCAGCCGCCGCTGAGCCAGCAGATCCGCGCCCTGGAAGCCGCGATCGGCGCGCCGCTGTTTCGCCGGCAGCCGCGCGGGGTCGAGCTGACCGCGGCCGGCCGTGCCTTCGTCGGCAAGGCGCGCGCGATCCTGCGCGACGCCGACCTCGCGGTTGAAGCCGCGCGCCGCGCGAGCCGCGGCCAGGAGGGCCAGCTTGCGATCGGCTTCACCTCTTCGGCCGCCTTCCATCCTTTCGTCACCGGCGTGATGCGCGAAATGCGCGAGCGCGCGCCGGCGATCACGCTGTCGCTCGAGGAGGCCTCGACCGGCGAGCTGATCGCAGCCGTCGAGGCCGATCGGCTCGATGCCGCATTCGTGCGTGCGCCAGGCGAGCGGCTGGAGAACCTCACGATCACGCATCTGCTCGACGAGGAGATGGTGGTCGCATTGCCGGACCATCATCCGCGCGCCCGCAAGGACACCCGCCGGCGGACTTCGCTGGCCTCGCTCGCCGACGAGCCGCTGATCCTCTACCGCCGTCCGACCGGGCCCGGCCTCTATGACAGCATCATCGCCGCCTGCCGCGCCGCGGGTTTCAGCCCGAAGGTGGCGCAGGAGGCGACGCGGATGGTGTCGACGCTCAGCCTCGTCGCGGCGGGGCTCGGCATTTCGATCGTGCCGGAATCGATGGCGCGGCTCGAGACCGCCGGCGTCTCCTATCTCCGCCTCGACCGCGCCACCGGCCTCGTCGCGCCGCTCGCGCTGGCGCGCAAGAAGGGGCCCGCCGCCGGCACGCTCGGCCGCTTGCTCGGGATCGTGACGCGGCGGGTGAAGGACCGCGCCGGGGTCTAAGCGGGACTTGCAACCGTCATTGCGAGGAGCGACAGCGACGAAGCAATCCATCTATCCGTTGCGCGGAAACATGGATTGCTTCGCTTCGCTCGCAATGACAGTGGACGGAGCTGAAGCTCAGCGAGCCCCGCACCGCCGCCTGGATGGCGCGGAATGTGGGGAGTTTGGCGAACGCGCGCGTCAGGGCGCGGCTAGATAGCCTGCATCGAATCCGGTTGCCCGCGCGTGGATCGCAACAGCTCAGCTGCGTCCGGAGGCCTCGGGTTCAATCAACACCGCGAAAGGCATTTCCAATGGCGCGTTTTCCTGTCCATACGCTCGAGTCTGCCCCCGAAGCCTCGAGGCCTACTTTGCGCGAGGTCGAGGCGCGGTTTGGCATGATCCCGAACCTTGCGGCGGCGATGGCGACCTCGCCCGTGCTGATCCAGAGCTTCATCGGCATCTTCGACAAGGTTCACGGCGGCAGCTTCACCGAGCAGCAGATCCAGACCGTGCTGCTCACCGACGCGGTGACCAATGGCTGCGCCTGGGCGGTCGCGCTGCATTCCGCGCTCGGCTTGCAGGCTGGGCTCGATCCGGCCGATGTCGACGCGATGCGTGCCGGCCGCTCGCCTGCCGACAAGACGCTCGGCGCGCTCTCGACGCTGGCGCGGTCGCTGATCGAAAAGCGTGGGCGGCTCGACGACGAGGAGATCGAACGATTCCTGGCAGCCGGGTTCTACAAGGACCTCGTGCTTGAGGTGATCACCATCGTGGCGGCGTCGACCATCACCAACTACACCGGCAGCGTCACCAATCCGCCGCTGGAGGCGGCGTTGCAGGAATATGCCTGGAACGGCTGAGACGGTCTCGCCTGAGCGTCAATCATTGCACGTCGACCGCGCGGCCGGCCGTGCACGTCAGAGCGCAAACCTGGCGCGATAGTCCTGCGGCGTGGTCGACAGCAGGCGCAGGAAGCTGCGCCGCATCGTCTCCTCGGACCCGAAGCCGCAGCGCTGCGAGATGCGCTTGATCGGCAGGCGCGTTTCCGAGAGCAGATGCCGCGCGCCCTCGACCCGGAGCCGCTCGATCGCGCGTGCCGGCGTCAAGCCGGTCGCTTCCGCGTAATGGCGGCTGAAGCTGCGCTCGCTCATGCCGGCCTGTTTCGCCAGCGTCGACAGCGAGAGATCGCCGGCGAGATGGTTGCTGATCCAGTCGTGCAGCGCGCTGAACCTGTCGTCGGTTGCTTGCAGCGACAGGATTTCGCTGAATTGCGCCTGTCCGCCCGGCCGTTTGAAAAACACGACGAGATAGCGGGCGACGGCAAGCGCCGCCGTGCGGCCGAGATCCTCCTCTACCAGCGCCAGCGCCAGATCGATGCCGGAGGTGACGCCGGCCGACGTCCAGAACGAACCGTCGCGCACGAAGATCGGATCGGGCTCGACGCGGACATCGGGAAAGCGCTCGGCGAGCTCTGCGCAAAATCCCCAATGGGTCGCGGCACGCCGGCCATTGAGCACGCCCGATTCGGCGAGCAGGAACGCGCCGGTGCAGACCGATGCGGTGCGGCGCGCCTGCCCGGCGCGCTCGCGCACCCAGTCCACCAGGACGGCATCGGCCGCCGCAGCGTTGACGCCGTCGCCGCCCGGAATCACCAGCGTGTCGACCGCGGTGTCGATTGCGGGCAGCGGATGCACCGCGAGCCCGACACCGGCGGATGACTCGACGTGTGAACCATCCTTTGCAACGACGCGGACTTCATATGGCTCGGCGTTGCCTGCCTTGGCCGCCAGCGCGTTGGCGGACGCGAACACCTGCAATGGCCCGGTGACGTCGAGCAACTGCACGGCCGGATAGGCCAGCACTTCGATCGAGCGGCGGCGGTTTGGCGAAAAACGTGGGCTGGTTGGCGTCATCGCCGAAACCTGCCGCGCTAGATTCGCTTTGTCCATAGCGCAAGGAAAGTTCGAGGGAAGTTCGATGATTGCTCACGATGTTCATCTCCGGATCGGTTCGCTGCTGTTCGAAGGCGTCGATCAAATCGATTTGACCGGGCCGTTCGAGGTGCTGTCGCGGATTCCGAATTCGACCTACCGCATCTACGGCAAGACCGCCGAGCCGGTCCGCGACATCAAGGGATTGCGGCTGACACCGGATGCGGCGCTCGCCGATGCGCCGCCGCTCGACGTGCTGCATGTGCCGGGCGGCTTCGGTCAGCAAGCCCTGATGGAGGACACGGAGGTGCTCGGCTGGATCAACCGGCAGGCGGCGGGGGCGTGCCGCATCTTCTCGGTCTGCACGGGCGCGCTGATCTGCGGAGCGGCCGGCCTGCTGAAGGGGCGCAGGGCGACGACGCATTGGGCGTCGTTTCATCTGCTGCCGTTTTTCGGCGCTACGCCCGTGAACCAACGCGTGGTGGTGGACGGAAGCTTCGTCTTTGCCGCCGGAGTCACGGCAGGCATCGATGGCGCATTGCGGCTCGCGGCTGAACTGCGCGGCGACGATGCTGCGCGCGCGATCCAGCTCTACATGGTGTATGCGCCGGAGCCGCCGTTCGACAGCGGCACGCCGGAGACCGCGCCACCCGAGATCCTGCAGCAGTCGCGCCAGGCTGTGCGCGCGATCACGGAGCAGCGGGAGGAAACCGCGCGCCGTGTCGCGGCGAGGCTGGGCGTCGCCCTGCAGGGAGATTGAGTGGGGCTAATTCCCTGGCTCGAAGCTGCAGGCGGCGCCGCCGCCGGCCTTGTCCTTGATCACCTTCGGATCCAGCGTGCAGGACAGTTTCGACAGCGCCTCGTAGATCGTGCCCGCGGCGCCGTCGGGCGGCACGCCGGCCAGCGCCACGGTCGCGAACATTGCATTGGCTTCGCTGCCCCTCACGGTGTGGGTCTTGCTGCCGAAGCTCAGTTCGCATGAACGCGAGGTGATGTCGACATTGCTGGCGCGGCAGACCACCTTGTCGGCGGTGACGGTGATCTTCCTGGTGATGGGGACATTGCTGTCGCCGCCAAGGAACGCGGCGACCGCCTTCTTCTCCTTGGCCGGCAACGGCGAATAGGGCGCCACCACGCCGGCGAGCGCCAGCGCGACCGAGCCCGAGGTGGTCGCGGGTGCGGCCCATGTGGCCGACGAGGCCAGTAACAATGAACATGCGAGGATCGTCAGTTGGCCCAGTCTCATTCCCGTCTCCCGGTGCCCGCGCTTTCCGCGGCGCGGAATCGCTAGCACATCTCGCGGCCTGAACAGGTGACGCCATTCATAGGCGATCCCGCAACTTCGCGTGAGGTGCGGTGCGCGCACAGGGCAGGGCGGCCCCGCGTGGACCCGCTTGCACGATCGCGCCATCGGCGTCACAGTCCGATCCGTGGCAGCGATGCCGCCAACAACGACGACAAGAAGATCAATCCGGGGAACGCCATGGCGGCCACGCGCATCGACTGCGACATCCATCCCGCGGTGGGGGGAACGCGCACCACGCTGCTGCCCTATCTGAGCGATCACTGGAAGGAACAGGTCGTCAGCCGCGCCATCGACGGGCTCGACCTCAATTCCTATCCGCCGTCGATGCCGCTGTCCGGCCGCGCCGACTGGCGGCCGGCGGACGGCAGCAAGCCCGGCAGCGATCTTGCCATGGTGCAGCGCGGCGCATTCGACCAGCTCGGCGCCAGCCACGCCATCTGCAACGTCGTCTATGGCGCGCAGGCGGTGTTCGATTCCTACATGGCCGCTGACTTCTGCAGGGCGATCAACGACTGGATCGCGGCCGAGTGGCTTGCCAGGGACAAGCGGCTGCGCGCCTCGATCGTGGTGCCGATCCAGGCGCCCGACCTTGCGGTCGAGGAGATCGAGCGCAGGGCCGGCGACAATCGCTTCGTCTCGGTGCTGGTGCCCTCGCAGGGCGAGACGCTGCTCGGCCGGCGGCATTACTGGCCGATCTATCAGGCCGCGGAGAAATACAAGCTTCCGATCGCGATCCACGCCGGCAGTGCCTACCGGGGCGCGCCGAGCTCGATCGGCTGGCCGTCCTACCGCTACGAATATTATCTCGCCGAGGCGCAGGCGTTTCAGGCGCAGACGTTGAGCCTGATCTATGAGGGCGTGTTCGGGAAGTATCCCGGATTGACCGTCGTACTGATGGAGTCGGGCGTCAGCTGGCTGCCGGCGTTCATGTGGCGCGCCAACAAGACCTGGCGCGGCGTGCGCGTCGAGGTGCCGTGGGTGGAGCGCGAGCCCGCCGCGATCATCCGCGACCATTTCCGCGTCACCATGCAGCCGTTCGACGCGCCGCTGGACGCAACAGGTGTCGCCGACATCATCGATCAGATCGGCTCCGACAAGATGTTCCTGTTCGCATCCGACTATCCGCACTGGCAGTTCGACGGCGACGATCCGATCCCGCCGCATCTGCCCGACAGCATCATCAAGCGGATGTGCGAAGACAACCCGATTGAAACGTTCCCGCGTTTGAAGCTGAATTCGTAATTCGCGCGCATGATCTGGAAAAGTGGGAGCCGGTTTTCCGACAAGATCATGCGCAAACAAGAAGGAGGATCGCATGAGTGACGTCATCGACCGCCCGATGCTCGACCAGGAGAAGACCGCGGCGACGCGGCTGAAGATCATCGACTGCGACATCCATCCGAGCCTTCACGCGCACAGCGACCTCAACGAGTTCTTGCCGAAGCGCTGGCAGCAGCATCTGAAGGAATATGGCAGCCACCTGCGCACGCCCTATATCGGCACCACGCCGTATCCGCGCTCCTCGCCGCTGATCGCGCGGCGCGATGCCTGGCCGCCGACCGGCGGCGTGCCCGGCTCCGACCTCGATTTCATGCGCAAGCAGCATCTCGATCCCTTCGACGTCGAGTTCGGGATCCTGCAGGTGCTCGATCTCTTCATCTTCTCGCAGCAGAATCTGGAATTCGGCGCCGCGATCCAGCGCGCCATCAACGACTGGCAACTGGCGTTCTGGGCGCATCGCGATCCGCGCCTGAAGGCCTCGATCCTGGTCGGGCAGGATGGCTCCGACCTCGGCCTCGCCGAGATCGAGCGCTGCGCCAAATCAGGCGAATACATCCAGATCAACGTCTCGCCGCGTGCCAACGAGCCGCTCGGCCGCCGCCGCTACTGGCCGATCTATGAACGCGCGCAAGAGCTCGACCTGCCGCTCGGCATCCATGTCGGCGGCTATGGCGGCCATGCACCGACCGGCGGCGGCTGGCCGTCCTATTATTGCGAAGAGCATCAGTCGAACGCGCACACGGTGGCCTCGAACCTCACCAGCCTGGTGCTGGAAGGTGTTCCCGAGCGCTTCCCGAAACTGAAGATCGTGTTCATCGAAGGTGGCTTCGGCTGGATTCCCGCGACGATGTGGCGGATGGATCAGCACTTCGAACGCTTCCGCAGCGAGGTGCCGCATCTGAAGCGCCGGCCGAGCGAATATGTGAAGGAGCATTTCTGGTTCACGACCCAGCCGATCGACGAACCGGATGAAGCCAGGCACCTGCGGCAGCTGATCGAATGGGTCGGCATCGACCGGCTGTTGTTCTCGTCGGACTATCCGCATTGGGACTATGACGACGCGCGCTACGCCTTCAAGACGCCGCTGACGGACGCCGAGCGTCGCAAGATCTTCAATGCCAACGCCCGCGCGGTTTACAAATTCTAGGACACAGATGACCCGTCACATCGTCGCGCGCACCAGTGAGATTCCGGCCGGCGGCAACAAGGTGTTCGGCATCGAGGGCCGCGACATCGTCGTGTTCCATGTCAATGGCGAGTTCTTCGCGCTGCTCAATCGCTGCCCGCATGAGGGCGCGCCGCTGGAGAAGGCGGCCTGCGTCGCGCGCCTGACCTCGCCGGAGCCCGGCATCTATCAGCGAGACCGCGTCGGCGAGATGCTGCGCTGTCCGTGGCACGGCTGGGAATTCGACATGCGCAACGGGCAGTCCTGGTTCGATCCCAAGCGGTTCAGGATCCGCTCCTATCCGGTCGCGGTCGAGAGCGGCGCCGAGTTGCAGAAGGGGCCGTATGTTGCCGAGACGTTCCCGGTGCACATCGAGGACAACTACGTGATCGTCGAGATTTAGGTTGGCGCAGTTCGCGCGACCGTGTGCGCCGCCGAGGGCCTCGTCGTGGCAGGAACAGTCCCGGCCATGACGCAAGTAGGTGTTATTGCGACTTATGCAATAATGAAGTGCCGTCGACGGCAATTATAATAACCGCTGCAATGGGCCACCTTGCGCTGGCGATCGGGAATGAACCCGTCCACCACATCAGGAACGGCACATGAAGCTGTATCACTTCGCTCTCTCCGGCCACGCGCACCGCGCGCGGCTGTTTTTGTCCCTGCTGGAAATTCCGCACGAACTGGTCGACGTCGACCTCAAGTCCGCCGCGCAGAAGCGGCCGGAATATCTCGCGCTCAACCCGTTCGGCCAGGTGCCGGTGCTCGACGATGACGGCGTAATCATCCCGGACTCCAACGCGATCCTGGTCTATCTCGCGACCAAGCTCGGCCGCACCGACTGGCTGCCGCAGGATGCAAGGGGCGCTGCCGCGGTCCAGCGCTGGCTGTCGGTTGCTGCCGGCGATCTTGCGTTTGGGCCCGCTGCGGCGCGGCTCATCACCGTGTTCGGCGCGAAGCACAATCCGGACGACGTGATCGCGCGGGCGCATGTTCTGCTGAAGCGGCTCGAAGCCCATCTCGCCGGGCGCGACTGGCTGGTCGGCGCGGCGCCGACGATCGCAGACGTTGCGCTCTACAGCTATCTGTCCAGCGCGCCCGAAGGCAATGTCGATCTCTCCGCCTATGCGCGCGTCAACGCGTGGCTGCGCCGGATCGAGGCGCTGCCGGGCTTCGTGGCCTTCGCCAAGACCCCAGTCGGTCTGGCGGCCGCGTGACCTGCTGACCGGGCGTGCCGTCGGGCGCGCCCGTCCAACCCCCGAAGGGGAGGGCGATACGATGAGCGACAGACGAACCAAGAGCAAGCTCGCGACCTGGCATGCCGGCGAAAAGGCGATCCAGCAGCAGGTTGGTGTCGCCGAGAAGATGGAGGCCGTCGGCCAGCGCGCGGTGCGCGACTTCATGCCCGACCAGCATCGCGATTTCTTCGCGCAGATTCCCTTCATCGTCGTCGGCAGCGTGGACCGAAGCGGCGACGCCTGGGCTTCGTTGCTGGCCGGTAGGCCCGGCTTCATTTCCTCGCCGACACCGCGCAGCCTCGAGATCGATGCGCGGCCCGACCGCAGCGATCCCGTCAGCGAGGGGATGCGCGAGGGCGATGCGATCGGACTGCTCGGAATCGAATTGCACACGCGGCGCCGCAACCGTGCCAACGGGCTGCTGCGTGCATCGTCAGGCAAGGCACTCAGCTTCGAGCTCGATCAGAGCTTTGGCAATTGCGCGCAGTATATCCAGCTCCGCGATTTCGCCTTCGTGCGTGCGCCGGAAGAACCGTTCACGGGAGAGATCGAGGCCAGCACGACGCTCGATCAGGCCGCGCGCGACATGATCAAGGCGGCCGACACGTTCTTCGTGGCGTCCTATGCCGAGCGTGAGGACCGTCGCCAGGTCGACGTCTCGCATCGCGGCGGCCGGGCGGGCTTCGTCCGCGTCGCCGACGACGGCACGCTGACGATTCCCGATTTCGCCGGCAATCTGTTCTTCAACACGCTCGGCAACATCCTCGTCAACGGCAAGGCCGGGCTGGTGTTCGTCGATTTCGAGACCGGCGACCTGCTGCAGCTGAGCGGCGATGCCGAGGTGATGCTGGACTCGCCGGAGATCGCGGCGTTTCAGGGCGCCGAGCGGATCTGGAGTTTCCGTGCCCGCCGTCTGGTGCGCAGGCGCGGCGCGCTGCCGCTGCGCTGGGCGTTCCGGGCCGAAGGCTGGTCGCCGAATTCGCTGATGACCGGCGACTGGGGGCAGACCGCCGACCGAATCCGCGCGGCCGAGCGCGCGACGCGGTGGCGGCCGTTCAAGGTCACTGGGATCGTCGACGAGAGCCGATCGATCCGCTCGTTTCATTTGCAGCCGGACGACGGCGCGGGGTTGCTTCCGCACCGGGCGGGACAGCATTTGCCGATCCGTCTCTCGTTGCCCGGTATCGACAAGCCAGTCATCCGCACCTACACGCTGTCGGTCGCGCCGTCGGACGGCATGTACCGGATCAGCGTGAAGCGCGACGGTGTCGTATCGCAGCATCTCCACGACACCATCCATGTCGGCGACATCATCGAAGCGCGCGCTCCGGCTGGTGGCTTCACGATCGATGCGCGCGAGAAGCGGCCCGCGGTGCTGCTCGCCGGCGGTGTCGGCATCACGCCGCTGCTCGCGATGCTGCGCCACGTGGTCTATGAGGGGCTGCGCACCCGCGGCATCCGGCCGACATTCCTGTTTCAGGCTGCGCATACGAAACAGGATCGCGCGTTCGGCGACGAATTGCAGCAGCTGGTGGATGCCGCCGGCGGCGCGGTGCGGATCATCCGCGTCCTCGGCGATGTCGACGGTGCCGAGCAGGGCACAGACTACGACGCGGCGGGACGGATCGACATGGCGCTGTTGTCGCGCGTCCTGCCGTTCAACGACTATGACTTCTATCTGTGCGGACCGCCTCAGTTCACCCAATCGCTCTATGACGCCCTGCGCGGCTACAATATTGCCGACGGCAGGATTCACGCCGAAGCCTTCGGTCCTTCGTCGCTGGTCCGGACGCCCGACCTCATCACCACAGCGCCGCCGCGCCGGCCACCGGCGACGACGCCGGTCCCGGTCGCCTTCACCACTTCGTTGAAGGAGGCGCGCTGGACGCCGGAGGCGGGGACGCTGCTCGAACTGGCGGAAGCGCGTGGCCTTAGCCCCGCCTTCAGCTGCCGGGAGGGCAATTGCGGAACCTGCCGAGCGCGATTGCTGGCAGGCGCCGTGACCTATGTGAAGCAGCCCGCCGCCGAGGTGGGCGACGACGAGGTGCTGATCTGCTGCGCCGTGCCGGCGAAGCCGGAGGCCGACGGCGAGGACCGGATCCAGCTCGCGCTGTGACCGAACCGGGCGCATAGCGCTTTCGCGGGCACTCAGCCCATGCTGCCCGGCATGAAGCAGCGTGGCCTCGGGTGCCCGTCCAGATAATACGGCCAGACCATGGTGCGGCCGGCACGGTTCGGTCCGGCGACGACGGCCTCGTCGGGAACATCGACCCACTCGCCTTCGAGCCGGACGCGATAGTGGCCGTCCTTGGTGTCCCAATCGGCGTCATCGACACGCTTCGCGTCGCTGCCGTCGCAGCAGGGGCCCTTGACGCTGCGCAGGCTCTCATACCAGGCGTTCAATTCGGGATGCCCGTGATCATGGGCCTGCGCCGGGCCGACCGCCGGCTTCGCCAGCAGGGCGGTGACTACAACGATTACCGCACGCCAAAACCGTTTGTTCATCTGATCCCCAAATTCCGGAAAGCCCATGACAGCCAACCCGGACATGGTCATCGAGATCGGGACATCAATTAGATGATAAGTGTAATATAATCACAATCGTGAGAGCAGCGGAGCGCTGCCGGAAGGCCGGGTGCCGACAAACTCAGGCGAGCAGGCTCATCACCTGGTCGATCACGGCCTTCACCTGCTTCGAATCCGGCCTCTGATGCGCGAGCGCCAGCAGTCCGGCATGCACCACCATGATGGTGTGGGCGGTGACGTCGGGGTCAAAGCCCTTCCTGAACTGGGCGCGATCGGTGCGCAGCCGCGTGCGCAGCAGCTCTTCAAGCCGCCGGTTGTAGCGCTCGATGCTCTTGCGGAGCTCGACCTGGTCGAGCGAGCCGTCGGTCGCGGAATTGATCGACAGGCAGCCGCGCTGTCCCTTCTCGCCCGAGCAATAGGGAATGAAGCCGGTAAGCCACTGCCTGATGACGTCCCGCGTGGGCCCCGGCTGCGCCAGCACGCGCTCGGCCCAGCCGAGGATGCCGTCGTGATAGCGGTCCAGCACCTTCAGGAACAACGCGTTCTTGTCGCCGAACGCCGCATAGAGGCTGGGTTTCGCGACGCCGCTCGCCGCCGTGATGTCGTCGAGCGAAGTCGCCTGAAAGCCCTTCTGCCAGAACATCTGGCGGGCGATTTCCAGGACATCGTCCGGATCGAAGCTGCGCGGCCTTGCCATATCCATCTTTTATGTACTCCCGCGTCGGATGTGAAGCCTTCACCTTGCCGCGAAGGCAGGTCCGGCTATTGACGCAATCCATATTCTATACTTAGAAGTACACAACGAAATCGGGAGATCACGCCATGAAAGCGGTTCAGGTCGTTGCGTTCGGACGTGCAGCGGACGTGGTCAAGCTTAACGAGGTGCCGGACGTCGGCAGCCCCGGCCCCGACGAGATCGTGGTCGCGGTTGAGGCTGCGCCGATCAACAATTCGGATTTCATGATCATCGCCGGGCGCTACGGCTATCTGCCGTCACCGCCGGCCACGCTCGGGATCGAGGGCGTCGGGCGGGTTGTTGCCGCCGGATCGCAGGTGAGGAATCTGAAGGAGGGCGACCGCACGCTGATTCCCTTCACGGTCCCGACCTGGACCGAGCGGGTCAAATTCACCGCATCATGGCAGCGTGCGCTGCCTGACAATGCCGATGTCCAGCAATTGTCCATGATCGGGGTCAATCCGGCCACCGCCTATCTCTTGCTGACCGATTTCGTGAAAGTGCCGCCCGGCGGCTGGGTGATCCAGAACGGCGCCAATTCGGCGACGGCGCGCGCGGTGATCGCCATCGCCAAGTCGCTCGGGCTCAAGACCGTCAACATCGTCCGCCGCGAGGAGGTCATGGAGGAGGTCAAGTCGGTCGGCGGCGATATCGTGCTGCTCGACGGGCCGGATCTCGCGAAGCGCGTCGCCAGGGAAACGGGTGGGGCGCCGATCCAGCTGGCGCTCGACATGGTCGGCGGCTCATCCGCCTTGAACCTGATGAACTGCCTCGCGCCAAAAGGAGTGCTCGTCATCTACAGCGCGATGAGCGGACAGCCGTTCTCCGGCTCGGCCTTGAGCGTGATCTTCAACGAGGTGTCGGTGCGCGGCTTCTGGCTCGGTCATTGGGGCAAGACTGCGACGGACGAAGCGTTGGCCGGAATGTATGACCATCTGGTGCCGATGGTCGCATCGGGTGCGATCAGCGCGCCGGTGGTCGGCACCTATCGCCTGGAGGATTTTTCACAGGCGATCGCGCAGGCGGCGGCATTCAAGGGCAAGGTGATCTTCACGCCAAGTTAGGTCGTACCCCCCGATATTCGCCGGCGCGACACGCCGGCGCATGTCCGCACGACGTCACGCCGGGGCAGCTAGACGATGGTCGAGAGCGTGAACGCGTGCCACGCACTCCAGTCAATACCATCATAGGCGCGCACATACATCGTCTCACTGCCGGTGGTGGCGCCGCCACGCATCCAGATATCATCGAGGTCGGCGGCATTGACGTCGATCACGGTGCTGGCTGCCCAATGGGAATTCGCAGAGGTCCAGAAATAGCCGCTGTTGGCGTTGCCGCCGCCATCCCAAAACTGATAGGCGGCCGCGGGATTCGCGTCAGCGTCAGCATAGGACACCAGGTTGCCGACCTGGCTCCACTCGTTGACATGCAAGGTCTGATTGCTGATCGAGGCATCGGGTGCGTGGTTTGCCAGGCTGGTCACGGTGAAGCTGTCCCAGGCACTCCAGCTCGTTCCGTCGAAAGCGCGCACAAACATGGAATCGGTACCGGCCGCGGTGCCACCTCGCACCCATACATTGGCGAGGTCGGACGCCGAGACGTCGATGACCGTGCTGGACGCCCAGTGTGAATTGTCGGGCGTCCAGAAATAGGCGCTGGTCGCAGCCCCGCCACCGTCCCAGAACTGGTATTGGGTGATTGCATCGCCGTCAGTGTCGGATGCCGTCGTCCAGTTGACGAGCTGCGCCCACTGCGCGGCGTTCAGCGTTTGATCGTTGATCGTCGCGGTCGGAGCCGTATTGGTCGACGTCAGATTAAAGCTGTCCCAATTGCTCCAGGCGGTACCGTCGAATGCCCTTACCCACATCGTCTCGGAACCGGTCGTCGAGCCGCCCTTGATCCACACATTGGCCAGATCGGATGCTGAAACGTCGATCGTCGTGTTGGCAGCCCAGTGGGAATTGTCGGGTGTCCAGAAATAGGCGCTGGTTGCGCCCGCGCCGGCGTCCCAGAACTGGTATTTGGTGATCGTGTCACCTTCGGCATCGGTGGCAGTGAGCCAGCCTTGCGGTTTGACCCATTGATTGACGTGTAGCGACTGGTCGTTGATGGTCGCGACGGGGATCGTGTTTGGCGTCGACGTCACGGTGAATGTGTCCCAGGAGCTCCACTCCGTTCCGTCGAATCCCCTTACCCACATCGTCTCGGAACCGGTTGTCGAGCCGCCATGGATCCAGACATTGGCGAGGTCCGCAGCCGAAACGTCTATCGTCGTGTTGGCGGCCCAGTGGGAATTGTCGGGTGTCCAGAAATAGGCGCTGGTGGCGGCGGTGCCGCTATCCCAGAACTGGTACTTCGTGATCGCATCGCCATTGGCATCGGTCTTGGTCAACCAGTTGTCGACGGTGACCCATTGATCGATATGTATGGAATGATCACCGGCTGTCACGACGGGCGGAGTATTGGCCGACGTCAGCGTGAAGCTGTCCCAATTGCTCCAGTCTGTTCCGTCGAACGCTCTGACCCAGAACGTCTCGGCACCGGTTGTCGAGCCACCCTTGATCCAGACATCGGCCAGGTCGGCGGCCGCCACTTCGATCGTCGTGTTGGCAGCCCAATGGTCATTGGTGGAAGTCCAGAAATAGGCGCTTGTTGCGGAGGTGCCGCTGTCCCAGAATTGATATTTGGTGGCTGCATCCCCGTTGGCATCGGAGTAGGTCAGCCAATTCTTGGCTTGCGTCCATGTATTGGTGTGCAGCTGCACGTCGGGGACCGTGACGACCGGCGCAGTGTTTGGAATCGTCGTGAGCGTGAAAGACGTCCAGTTGCCCCAATCGGTCCCGTCGAAAGCGCGTACCCACAGTGTCTCTGTGCCGCCGACCGCACCGGCGCGCACCCACACGTCGGAGAGGTCAGAGGCCGAAACTTCGATCGTCGTGTTGGCGGCCCAATGGTCGTTGGTGGAAGTCCAGAAATAGGCGCTGTTCGCAGCTGTGCCGCCGTCCCAGAACTGAAATTTCTGCGCGGGATTGCCGTCGGAGTCGGCATAAGTGAGCCATGGCTGTATTTTTTGCCACTGATTGTACAACAGGCTGTGGTTACCAATCGTGACGACCGGTGCGGAATTGGCCATGGTTTGCTTCCTCGTGGGGGTGCGCCGGTCGAGACCGGCTAATTTCCAAGGTGCAAGGCAATCAATTTTGGCCCGTGAGGCGGGCCAGGCTGAGATTAGTGTCGTCCGGCTGAGATCAGCGCATTCCAAAGAAATCGTTAATATCAAATTCAGGATCGCAGAATTTCAATGCAGCATCTATGATGGGTGTCACACCCATCAGTCGGGTCGCGTGCGGCAAAACGTCATAGGTATCCCGTTCCGAACGGCCTCGCAGCGGGTGTCGGGAAACGCACTCGCCGGCGCCATTCGCGATGGTCTATCCCTGCCGTTGCGGCTTGAGACGCGCCAGGCTTGCCGTTAGCAGTGCAATTCGAACACGGGTCTTTGCGAGCCACCGGTGGAGACATCGAACATCGCGGGCCGACGGAAGCAATGCCCGGCGTATTGGACATAAGGAACGTTTCTCATGGCGAACACGACGGCGGAGCTTGAAGCGCTGCTGATGCAGCGATCGTTGACCGATCCGCAGCTTCTGGCGACGGCGGAGGCGGCATCGGACTTCCGGATCCTGCCGGATGCCACCGTGATCAAGATCGGCGGGCAGAGCGTGATCGACCGCGGCCGCGCCGCCGTCTACCCGCTGGTCGATGAGATCGTCGCGGCCCGCAAGGCGCACAAGATCCTGATCGGGACCGGCGCGGGCACCCGCGCCCGGCACCTCTATTCGATCGCGGCCGGGCTGCGGCTGCCGGCCGGCGTGCTGTCGCAGCTCGGCGCCTCGGTCGCCGACCAGAACGCGGTGATGCTGGGCCAGCTGCTCGCCAAGCACGGCATCTCCGCGGTCAGCGGCGCCGGGCTTTCGGCCGTGCCGCTTTATCTCGCCGAGGTGAACGCCGTGATCTTCAGCGGCATGCCGCCCTACGGCCTCTGGATGCGGCCGGCAGCCGAGGGCATGATCCCGCCCTATCGCACCGATGCCGGATGCTTCCTGGTCGCCGAACAGTTCGGCTGCAAGGCGATGATCTATGTGAAGGACGAGAACGGCCTCTACACCGCGAACCCCAAGACTTCGAAGAGCGCGACCTTCATCCCGAAAATCTCGGTCGCCGAGATGAAGGCCAAGGGGTTGCAGGATTCGATCCTCGAATTCCCGGTGCTCGATCTGCTCGCCACCGCGCGCCATGTCCAGCAGGTGCAGGTCGTCAATGGCCTCGTCCCCGGCAACCTCACCCGTGCGCTTGCGGGCGAGCATGTCGGCACCATCATCACCGCGAACTGATCAGGGACCGACCATGGATGACACCATCAAGCACGTCGCCTCGCCGCTCGCGCGCCAGACCCTGCTCGACAGCGATCTCACCCGTCCCGTTGCCGGCGGCCGCCCGATCCCGCTGCTGCCCTGGGTGCAGGTGGTGAAGATCGGCGGCCGCTCCATCATGGATCGCGGCCACGAGGCGATCCTGCCGATCGTCGCCGAGTTGCGTTCGCTGCTGCCCGAGCACCGCCTTCTGATCCTGACCGGCGCAGGCATCCGCGCCCGTCATCTCTACAGCGTCGGCCTCGATCTCGGCCTGCCGGTCGGCTCGCTCGCGCCGCTCGCTGCCAGCGAAGCCGGCCAAAACGGCCATATCCTGGCCTGCCTGCTCGCGCCGGAGGGTGTGTCCTATATCGAGCATCCGACCATCGCGAGCCAGCTTGCGATCCATCTCTCCGCGGCCCGCGCGGTCGTGGGCAGCGCGTTTCCGCCCTATCACCATCATGAATTCCCGGTCTCGCGCATCCCGTTGCATCGCGCCGACACCGGTGCGTTCCTGATCGCCGATGCGCTCGGCGCCGCCGGGCTGACGATCGTCGAGGATGTCGACGGCGTCTACACCGACGATCCGAACGGTCCCGAGGGGAAGAAGGCGCAGCTGCTGCGCGAGGCCAGCCTCGCCGACCTTGCCAAGCTGAAGGGCACGCTGCCGTTCGATCCCGCGCTACTCGAGGTGATGGCCAATGCGCGGCATATCGAGCGGGTGCAGGTCGTGAACGGCCTCGTTTCCGGCCGGCTCACGGCGGCGCTGCGTGGCCAGCATGTCGGATCGATCATCCGCACCGGCGCGCGGCTGGCCTGATACGAGCAGCGGACTCCGTTCACCTCGCCCCGCGTGCGGGGAGAGGCATAGGCCGCCTTCGGCGGCCGTTCTCAAGAACGCCGAAGCGGAGCTTCGGCTATGATACATCGATGGATGCATTCCGGGTGAGGGGGAGTCTCCGCGGACGCACCTATCACCGTATGCGCGGAGGCAGCCCCTCACCCCCAACCCTCTCCCCGTAAGAACGGGGAGAGGGAGCACAACGCCATTCGAACTAATCTAGTCGGTTTTTTCAGCGCGCGACGGGGCGACTACTTGATCGTCGCGCGCACCGTGATGACCGAGGTGCCGGACGCCTTCGGCCCCTGACCCGTGGCCTTGATGGCAAACGTGTCGTTGCCCTTGTACTTGGCCTTCGCCCTGTATTCGAAGGTCGATGCGTTGATCTTCTTCAGCTTGCCGTAGGCCGGCTTTTGCAAGATCGCTGAGTCCGTCACCGTGCCGCGGATCCCGATCGGGATCTGGCAGCTTTCGCCCGAGGCGACGTCGATATCGCCGCTCGAATTCTCGCCCCAATCCGCCAATGTCATCGACATCGAACATTCCGGCACGGGCTGCGCCGAAGATGCCGGCGTGACATTTAATGCAAAGATGAGCGCCAGGGCGGCGATCCCCGACGCCCGCGTCGTGACGATACTCGTTTTCATGCAAGGCCCACTGCTGAAGGTTCTCGCAGGAATCCTGCAACGTGGGAGCAGGGGTGGCAAGGGCTTCGCCTCGCCCGCGCGACATGTGTTGAAATGCTTGGGCGCTTGTTGCGTCGTTGAAGCGCCCCCATAGTCACCGCAGCCTTGATCTGAACGGGGCAAAGGCGCGCGTGACAGGGAAGGGTTCCAATGGCTGAAAGCAGCGACGGTCAGGCAAAAGCTCAACAAGCCGGATTCGCCGGCGTCACCCGCAGGACCCTTGAGCGTCTCGCTTTGCCCGGCGATGATCGCGAGCTTGTCGTTGCCGAGGTGACCTATCCGCCCGGCGGGGTCGCTCCGCTGCACCGGCACCCCGTTGGCGGCGTGGTCTTCATCGTCGAAGGCGTTGCCGAGTCGGCGTATGGCGACGAGGCGCCGCGCCAGTATCGGGCGGGCGAGACCTTGCAGGATCGACCCGACGTTCCGCACACGCTGTTTCGCAATTGCGATCCGGACCGGCCGCTGCGCTTCCTGACCATCTACGCGCTCGAACCCGGGCGCGCCTACACGATGGAGCCGTGAGGTTGGGAAAAGGCCAAGGCAAAATGTTACGGTTGGCTCACCTGAGGTTTCGGGTTTGCGCCGGCCATCCGAGGTGGAACGGCGAGCAGGAGGCAAACCGACTCCACCAGGAGTTCATGCGCACGGTCGACAATGTCGTCCAACGAACTTGTCTTCGCGAACATGGCCTGGGCTTCAGCCAACAACCGGTCGCGCGTTGGTATGCTCGGCAGATGCAAGTCGGCGCGATGCTGTAACAGAACAAGCGCTTCCCGCACCGACAATCCGGTTTCGTGGACCGACGATTTGATGGCCTGCGCGATGTATTCGGGATTGAAGCGACCAGCGAGTTGTTCAGCCGTTCGCTTTATCACACGCGATCCCAAGCGCTGCTCGTTGCGGAGAACCTGCGTGGGCGGCGCCTTCAGATCCCAGACAATACCGAGCAAGGACAAGGTCACCAAAACATAATAGGTCACATCAATCTCCCACCACCGGAAGCCTTGCCGCGCACTGCTTTGGTAGGCGTGATGATTGTTGTGCCAACCCTCACCCATCGTAAACAGAGCCAGCAGCCAATTGTTGCGGGAGTCATCGCCCGTAACGTATCGCTTGCGCCCGTGAACATGCGCGAGGGAGTTGATGCAAAACGTGGCGTGATACAGCAGCACGGTGCTCCAGAAGAAACCGACCGCGAGCCCGGGCCATCCGGCGATGAGGAAGCACAGACCTGCGACCACGATCGCCGGCAAGACCTCCAATCTGTGAAGCCACATCAACTCCGGATACGAGGCAAAATCCGCAACTTTCGTCAGATCAGTTGCATCGTGCTGTCGATAAAAAATCCACCCGAGATGACTGTATACGAAGCCCTTATGCCCCGGCGAATGCACATCTTGCTCGGTATCCGAATGAAGATGGTGATGTCGATGTTTCGCGGCCCACCAAAGGACGCTTTTCTGAGCGCTGCTTTGGGCGAGGAATGCTAGGATGAATTGAAACGTCCTGCTTGTTGAATAAGCCCGATGCGAGAAGTACCGATGATAGCCGGCGGTGATCGCAAACATGCGCAGCCAGTACAGAGCGACGCAAATTGCAATCGCTTGCCATGAGACGCCCGTCCAGATCGCCGCCAGACACCCCACGTGGACCAGCAGGAACGGGAGGACTTGCGGGTACATGATGTCGTCGTGCTGCCGAGCTGGATCGATATTGGTGGACACGCTCGCGACCTCAGCTGCTTCGATGCGCGGGCCGTTTCGCCGGCAGACGGTTCAAGTCCTGGTCCTGGCGGGCATTGCGCGCGGTGTTGACAAAGAGAACCCCGCGGCCGGGTGACCGGTCGCGGGGTCGCGTAACCAGAGGCTTTGCCAGTTCATCCGGGGTCAAAGCATCATGGCCGATTGTCGCAGCTTACACCGCGCGCAGATTGTCCGCAGCAGATTTGCCGGTCCGGCGGTCTGCAACGATCTCAAAAGAGACCTTCTGTCCCTCGTTGAGGGTGCTCATGCCGGCGCGTTCGACTGCGCTGATATGAACGAAAACGTCCTGGCCTCCCTGGTCCGGCTGAATGAAGCCGAAACCCTTCTGGCTGTTGAACCACTTCACAGTTCCCATGCTCATGGAAAATCGTCCTATAGATGCGTGTTTGGAGCCGCACTCACGAGCGCAGCAGGCGAATTCGAAGTTCAGGGGGTGAGGGTCGTCAGTCAGGCACGCTATCAGCGGCGAGGCCAAGTCGTTCGGCCGAAATTCGATCAGCGGTAGATAGCTACGGTTCGGTCATTCCGCAAGTGGCTTTCCCCCCTTTCTGGCCTCGGCCGCTGCGTCCCCTGGGGCGACGGCTGCAATTCACGGTGCTCTGCGGCAACTTTGCTTGACCGGATGGCGGGGACATCGTGCGGTTTTGGGGCACGCGGCCTATTCCTTCTTCGCCGTCAGCCCGTCGACCATCGCGCGCGTCAAGGTCGCGATCTCGCTCCGCAGCGCGCCGATCGGCACCGCGATCAGCTTGTGCTCCAGCCCGAGCGCGACCATGCCATGCACGGCGGAGAACAGGCTGCGCGCGGTGACGCCGAGTTGCGCCGGCGAACGCTGCGGAAACAGCGCGGCGAGCGGCTTGTAGATGTGGCGGAACAATTCCATCTGCTCGGTGATCGCCCATTCCGGCACCGGCTTGCCGGGCTGCATGCGATGCTCGAACAGCGCGCGCCACAGTTCGAGATTGTCGGCGGCGAAGTCGCAATAGGCGACCGCGATCCGCACCAGCATCTCGCGCGGCGCGGCAGCCCCGCCGATCTCGGCCAGCGACAGCGACGCATCGAGCCGCGCCAGCGTGCGCGAGCCGACGCGCAGGATCAGCTCGTCGACATCCTCGACCAGATTGTAGACGCCGCCATTGGCGACCCCGATTTCCTGGGCCAGTTCGCGGGTTTTCAGGCCACCGAGACCCTTTGCCGCAATCGCCCGTTCCGCCGCCTCGATCAGCGCTTCCCGCAGTTTTGCACGTCGTTCCAATGCCTTGGACATCTTTGATCCTTCGTTAGCCATTGTCTTGAGCGTTGCTCAAATAGTTCTTGAGCAATGCTCATTATGTGGTACAAGAGATTCATGAGCGATGCTCATAACAGGGAGCGATGAAATGTTCAAAACTGTTTTCACTCTTTTCCGCGGCACCGTTGCGGTGGCCGAAGAGGAACTTCAAGACCGCACCGCGCTGGTCATCCTCGACCAGCAGATGCGCGATGCCGCCGCCGCCGTCGACCGCTCGAAGCGGACCCTGGCGCTGGCGATCGCCGGCGACCAGCAGGAGGGCCGGCGGCTCGACGCCACCAACGCCCGGATCGCCGATCTCGAGGTGCGCGCGTCGGCGGCACTCGATGGCGGCCGGGAAGACCTCGCCCGCGAAGCCGCGCAGGCGATCGCCAATCTCGAAGCCGAGCGCGACGCCGCGATGACCGCACGCGCGTTGTTCGCTTCCGAGATCACACGGCTGAAGCGCCATGTCGGCAACGCCGAGGCGCGCATCGCCGAGCTCGACCGCGGCCGCCGGCTGGCCCGCGCATCGGAAGCGGTGCGTTCGCTGCGCCGGAGCGGCATCGAGGCGGCGCGCCCCTACGAGTCGACGCTGCCGGAAGCGGAGGCGACGCTGAAGCGGCTGCGCGAGCGACAGATGGAGATCCAGGCCGCCGACGAGGCGTTGGTCGAGATCGACGCCGCCTCGGGACCATCAGCCACCGCCGAGAAGCTCGCCGAGCAGGGCTTTGGCCCGCGCATGAAATCGACCGCCGACGACGTGCTGGCGCGGCTGAAAGCCAGGCGCCCGCCAGCAGCCTGAAATCCCAAGCCTGAAACCTCAAGCCTGAACTTCAAGTATGAAACCAAGCCAATTTCAAACCATCTATCATCAAGGAGACCACCATGAACCAGACCGTCCAACCCCACAGCGGCAGCTGGGTTACCTTCACTTACGCGTCCTTTGCAGCCTCCGCCTTCCTCGTCGCCGTCGGCGTGTTCTTCCTGCCGATCGACCTCTGGATGAAGGGCTATCTCACGATGGGCATCGTGATGCTGATCCAGACCTGCGTCACGCTCACCAAGACGGTGCGCGACAATTACGAGAGCAGCAAGTTCGTCAACCGCATCGAGGACGCCAAGGCGGAGCGCCTGCTGATGGAGGTCTCCAAGGCAGGGTGAGCCGAAGTCAAGTCGAAGCGGCGGGTGGTTTCTCACCCGCCGCTTTCGTCGTTCCGGGGACTTGGCCGACCCCGCCGTCATTGCGAGCGCGCGAAGCAATCCATTCTTCCGCGTATGCCGAGCGATGGATTGCTTCGTCGCTATCGCTCCTCGCAATGACGGTGTGGATAGGCCGCCGACCGCTTGCGGCCAACTTGTTCCGTTTCCGGAAGGCCTTGTTTACCGTGCGGCAAACAGCGTCAGGTTGCGCTCATGGCTCTTTAACAGGCGCGAGTGCAGAGATCGCGCCCGAGGGACAGAGAAATGGCGTCCACGGACAATCCCACGCCGGCTTCGCGCGGCAGCAAGAACCTTGGCAAGAGTCTTGGCAAGGCGCGCGCCGCCTTTGACGGTCTGCGCAGCCATGGCGGCTTCTGGCTGAAGGCGCTGTCGCAGCCGACCATCGATCTCAGCTTGCGCACCCAGGCCGGCCAACGCACCCGCATCGTCGAATCGCCCGGTCTGTCGCTGCCGAGGGACGAGCTCGACGCGCTGGTCGAGCAGCTGCGCATCGTCGCCGCAAAGACGCTGCCCGAGGAGAGCCTGACGTATGGCATCTTCTCCGGCGAACCCGAGCGGCTGTCGCGCGCCGTCGTCACGCTGATCTCGGAGGAAGACACCGGGCGGCCGATCGCCTTCAATGCGCTGTCGGTGATGGACGTGCCGCTCGACGGCGAGCCGGCCGAGGTCACCCATCTCGGCCTCGTCATGGTCGATCCCGATGTGCGCGGGCAGGGGCTGTCCTGGGTGCTCTACGGCCTGACCGCGCTGGTGCTGTTCGCCCGCGACGGGCTGCGGCCGAAATGGATTTCCAACGTCACCCAGGTCCCGGCGGTGGTCGGCATGGTCAGCGATACGTTCTCGGACGTCTACCCGTCGCCGCTGCCGGGCGCGCGACAGAGCTTTGCGCACCTGCAACTCGCGCGCGGCATCATGGCAAGGCATCGCGCGGTGTTCGGCGTCGGCGAGGAGGCCGGCTTCGACGAGGCGCGCTCGGTCATCACCAACGCCTATACCGGCGGCTCGGACGCGCTGAAGAAGACCTTCGAGATCGCACCGAAACATCGCAACGCAATCTACAACGAGTTCTGCGAGCGCGAGCTGGATTACGGCCGCGGCGACGACGTGCTGCAGATCGGCCGCGTCGATCTTGCTGGCGCGCGCCGCTATCTCATGAGCGAGGTGCCCTCGGGCTCGCTGCCGTCGCTGCTCGCGGCGTCCGCGATGCTGGCGCTGCAGCGGCTGGTGCTGCCGGTGGTCTACTGGATGGACGACAGCCGCGCCTTCGGCACGCTGCGTCCGCGCAAGCAGGATAGCGGGGCCGCGCGATGAATTTCGACTACTACTCCTTCACCGGCCGCAATATCGGCTTCATCGACGAGCACGAGCAGCAGCTGCTGCGTCAGGCGCGGGTGTTCGTCTGCGGCGTCGGCGGCATGGGCGGCGCGGCCTTCATGGCGCTGGCGCGCGCCGGCGTCGGCAAATTCGTGATCGCCGACATCGATCGTTTCGAGGTCTCCAACCTCAACCGCCAGGTGTTCGCATTCGCCGACGAGGTCGGGCGCGAGAAGGCGGCGGTTGCCGCCGAAGCCGCAAAACGGATCAATCCGACCATCGAGATCGAGGTGCTTGGCGAGAACTGGACCAGCGAGCTCGCCGCGATTGCCGCGCAGTGCCCGGTGATCGTCAACGGCATGGACGATATCGCTGCCGGCGTGCATCTGTACCGGACCGCGAAGCGCGCCGATGCAACGGTGATCGACGCCTATATGTCGCCGCTGCCGTCGGTGATCGTGGTGCGCCCGCACGATCCGCGGCCCGAGCAGCGCCTCGGCTTTCCGACGCTTGGCAAGGACTGGACCGATATCACCGAGGACGACCGTCGCGCCGCGATGCGTGCCGAGATCGAGCACGTGATGCTGCACTCCTCGTCGCGCAACTATGTCGACCTCGCCATCGCCGGCGAAGTCGCCGCCGGCCGCCGTAGCCGGATGTCGTTTGCGCCGATGGTGATCTCGACCGGCATGCTGATGGCCTATGAGGCGGTCGCGCTGATCCTCGGCCGCACCTCGGGCACCGATTGCCGCGGCTGGTTTCTCAACCCGCATCGGCCCGCGATCGAGAAGCCGCGCAATGCGCTCGTCGCCGCCCTGATGCGTCCGCTGGTGCGGCGGGCGATCGATGACCTGACGGGCGGCAAATGACCTCCGGGGTGATCGCCGATTCCATCGTCAATCTGTGCGGCGCCATCGGGCTCGCCGTGGCGATGATGACGTTCTACCGGCGCGATCCAAGGAGCCCGTTGACGCGCCGCCTGCTGCTCGCGCTCGGCGTGATCGCGATTCTGTTCCTCGACCGCGGTCTGGCCTGGTGGACCGGAAGCCGCCTGCTCGACCGCCTCTCGGTGATCCCGGCCTCGCTGGTCCCGCTCGGCGCCCTGATCGTCACCGAAGGCATCCTGCGGCGCCACGCGCCGCGCGCGGTCAAGATCGCGGCGCTCGCGGGCGCCATCCTGCTCGGTCTCGGTGGCCTGTTCGGACTGCAACGGCTGGCGATGCCCTACGCGATCGCGCTGGCGCTGTTCCAGCTGCTGGGCTTCGCCACCTGCGCGCTGCTGTTGGCAACGCGCGATCGCGCCTCGCTGATGGCCGCGGAGAACCGCAGCATCGGCCGCATGGCGGTCGGCGCGCTGGTCGTGATCCCGTTCATCCTGACCGACTTCCGCACGCTGTTTCCCGATATCCCCGTGCGGCTCGGCGCGCTGGGCGCGCTGCTCACCGTGACCGTGATGCTGATCGCCGGCGGCGGCGCCGAGACGCGCCGGCACGGCCTTGCGATGATGGCGCTACGGCTGATCTCTTCGGGCCTCTTGGGGCTCGCCGCTGCCTTCATGGCGCCCGACGTCGACGCCGCGCAGATGATCCGTTTCGTCGCGGTTGCGATCGCCGGCGTCCTGACCATCGGGTTGATGACGGACGCGCTGCGGGCGCTGTTCGAATCGCAGGAGCCGGGCGTGCTCAACTCAGTCGCGGCATCGCCGGCGCAGACAAGGGAGCAGTTGATCGCCGAGCTGGCGCGGCACCCGATCTTCGAAAGCGCGCGGCGCTTCCGCGAGAACGAGCTTGCGCTCTACGATCCGCCGCTGCTGCACGACTTCCTGTCGACACGGCGTGTGCTGCGGCGGTCCGACGCCCCGTGGGGACTGGCGCCGACCGATCCCGCGGCCGAGCGCATCGTGTCGCTGATCGCAGCCAACAACGCCTCCCATGTCATCGTGCTCGCGCATGATCCGCTCGACCTGATCGTGCTCGCGGTGCCCGTCACCGCGGCCGATCCCGCCACTGAAACCGCGCTGGCGCTGGTGCGCCGGCTGCTGGCGTTGACCCCGGAGGCCAAATGACATCAGAGATCCGCGAGGGCGACCGCAGGGCGGCATTCGACGCCGCGCTCAACGCCTATGGGCCCGACAGCCTCTACGTGCCGCCGCTGTGGAGCGATTTCGACCGGATGTTCGATCCGGCGAAGAATCCGTTCGTCACCGAAGGCCACGGCCGCTATGCGCTGTTCTCCGCGCATCGCGATGGCCGGCCGGTCGGCCGCATCGCCGCCTCGATCCACGACGCGTCCAACCGCAAGCACGGCACCCGCCACGGTGCATTCGGCTTCTTCGATTGCATCGACGATGACGAGGTGGCCGATGCGCTGCTGCGCGCCGCCGAGCAATGGCTGTCGGCGCGCGGCATGAGCCGCGTCACCGGCAACTTCAACCTCACGGCGATGCAGCAGATCGGCGTGATGACCGACGGGTTCGACCATGCGCCGTTCACCGACATGATGTGGTCGCCGCCGCACATTGCACAGCATCTCGAACGCGCCGGCTACGCCGCGACCTTCCCGATGACGACGTTCGAGATCGCCCTCGACGGCGGCAAGCCGGAGCAATTGCTCGGCGACAAGCAGCGCGCGGTGCTCACTGACCCGGATTTCGTCTGGCAGCCGATCAAGCGTTCCGCCTTCAAGGTGCGGCTGGAGGACGCGCGGCTGATCCTCAATGACGGCTTTGCCGACAATTCGATGTTCGTGCCGCCGACCGCCGCCGAATATCTGTTCCAGGCCGGCGACATGATGTGGATCATCGACAACCGGATTTCGACCGTGGTTTATCACCGCGGCCGGCCCGCCGGCGCGATCATCGCGATCCCTGACCTCAATCCGCTGATCAAGGCGATCGACGGCCGGGTCGGGCTGTCAGCGCCGTTCAAATTCGTGCAGCACCGCGTGATGAACAGGCGCGCGGTGCTGATCTATCAGTCGGTCTGCCGCGACCTGCACAATCGCGGCCTCAACGGCGCGATGCTCTACCGCACCGCGCTGGCGTTGCAGGAGGCGGGCTACCGCACGCTGGGCGGCACCTGGATCGCCGATATCAACGGTCCGTCGCTGCGCCAGGTCGAGAAGGTCGGCGCAAGGCCGCTGCACCGGCTGCATCTGTTCACCAAGCGGCTGGCCGCGGCATGAGCGAGCTGACGCCGGATTTGCTGCGCGAACTGGTCGCGGAGGCGCGGCTGGCGCCGAGCGTCCACAACATCCAGCCGACCCGCTGGCGCCTGCTCGGCGACGGGCGGCTGGCGCTGGTCGATGCGACCGGCGTGCGCGCCCCGGTCGCCGACCCCGCGGGGCATGACGTGCTGGTGTCGCACGGCGCGGCGCTGGAGGGCATGAGCCTCGCGCTCAACCGCCGTGGCTTTGCAATCACGGGCATCACCACGATCGAGCAGCCGCTGTCGCCGCAACTTTCCGTGCTCTGCTCTTTTGCGATCAGGCAAGGAGCCGAGCCCGATCCGCTGGCGGACCTCGTGGCACGCCGCATGTCGTGGCGCGGCAAGTTTGCGGCATCGCCGGACGATGCGGCGGCGCTGGCGCAGCTCGTTGCAGCGCGCGACGATGTGATCTGCATTGGCGATCGCCGGGCGATTGCCGATATCGCCGGCTGGGCCGATCGGGCCGAATTCTCCTTTGTCCGCGGTGACGACTACCGGGCTGAGCTGCTCGCATGGATGCGGCTGTCGCCCGGCCATCCGCACTATCTGCTCGATGGCCTCAACCGTGATGCGCTGGCCATGAATGTGGTCGAGGCCACCGCCGCGCGTTACGTGCTCGGCAACCTGTTCAAGCCGCTCGATCGTCTCGGCTTCGCCGCGTCGTTGCTTGCCGACGGCGCCAAGACTGCGTCGGCATCGGCGATCGTGCTGTTTTGCCGTCCGCTCGGTGAGGATCCACTCACGACCGGACGGCATTTCTACCGCGCCTGGCTGGAGATCGATCGCGCCGGTTTCGCGGCGTGCCCGATTTCGGCGCTGGCCGATCACCCTGACTTCAACGACCGGCTGCGAAAGCTCGGCAAAATTGGTGCCGATCTGCGCCTCGTCAACGTGTTCCGCATCGGCCGGCCGTCAAAACCGATCAAACCGCGGCATTTCCGGTTGCCGGTTGACCGGCTCATTGTCTGAAAATTAAGCTGCAATCCCCGCTGTCAAAACTTCACGCGGTCGTGCTATGACGCCGCCCGCTAACCAACGACCGGTGGAGATGATGTCGAAGCAATCGCTGCGCGAGGAGGCCGAACGCCTCATCCGCGAGACCATGGAAAAGCGGAACTTGGTCATCAAGCAGGGCACGACCCGGATCGAGGCCGTTTGCGGCAAATGCGGTGCGCCGAACCGGGTGCAGGCGGAAAAGGGCCAGTCCCGCGTCAAATTCACCTGCAAGAACTGTGACCACAAGCAGGAAACGCTGTAGGCGAGCCCCTAACGCGTCCGGTTCTGTTATCCCGTCATCCTGAGGAGCCGCGAAGCGGCGTCTCGAAGGATCGACGGCCACCGGCCGGGCCGTGCATCCTTCGAGACGCGCGCAAGAGCGCGCTCCTCAGGATGACGGTGATAGCTTTGTAGGGTGGATTGGCGAAGCGTAACCCGCCATTTGTGCGGCGTTGGGAGAAGAGGTGGGTTACGCCTTCGGCTAACCCACTCTACGAAGCGGCCTACTTGAACGCCTCGCAGACCGTGACGTGATCCGGTGCGGTCCGGGCCGCGGCGCGCAGCGAGACGCTGTGCCACCAGGCGTCGAGCGCGTGGCGGTCGCAGGCGAGCTTCACGCTCATCCCGCCGGCGAACTTGATCCAGTCCGCAAAGCTCGTGCGAGACACCGCGATCACGACGGGGATGTCGGCGCCGAGCGCGCGCTCGATCACAAAGCCGAGCCCCTTGCCGTCGCGTTCCCGCTTGCCGAATCGATTGACGATGACGAGATCGGCGCCTCCGGCGAGCGCGTCGGCGACGCGGATGCCGGCGGCCTGCAGCCGCGACAGATCGAGCTTGCAGCCGGTCGCGCCAGGACTCGCAGGAGTTTGGCTCGGCGGTTGCGCCAGCAGCAGCGTCTCGCCGCTATGCACCAGCACCGCCGACAGGGTGGAGTCCGCACACTGGCCTGATTGCACCATGCCGACCACGCGCGCGCCGTGTGCTCTCAGATCGGCAGCGAAGTCGCGCAGGACGGCATCGGGATCGTCATTGGCGTCATAGACCAGGGCGGCAAGGTCGCATTGGGCATCGAACATGATGGGCTCTGTTCGTTGTGGAGGGGAGAGGCGACCGCGGCGCCTGGGCGTCGCGGCCGCATGTTGATGGATCAGGCGGCCGGCGGGCCGTTGATGATCTGCAGCTGGGTGAATTCGGCGAGGCCTTCCTCGGCGAATTCGGTGCCGATGCCCGACTGCTTGGCGCCGCCGAACGGAATGTTCGGGGCCATGTCGAGGTGCTTGTTGATCCACACCGTGCCGGCCTCGATTTGGGTCGCGATCTCGTGCGCGCGCTTGATGTCGGACGACCAGACCGATGCGCCGAGGCCGTAGGTGGTGGCATTGGCGCGGCGGATCACATCGTCCTTGTCGGAGTACTTGATGACAGGCAGCACCGGACCGAACTGCTCCTCGTCGACCAGCTTGGAGCCTTCCTTGATGTCGCGCACGATGGTCGGCTCGATGAAATAGCCGGGACGGTCCATCGCGGCGCCGCCGGCGATCACATTGCCATTCTTGCGGGCGTCGTCGAGGAACGCCTTGACCTTCTCGTACTGCATCTTGTTCTGCAGCGGCCCGAGCTTGGTGCCCTGCTTGGAGCCGTCGTCGACCACGGTGTTCTTCGCGATCGCGACCAGCTCGTTGCAGATCTCGTCATAGACCGACTCGTGCACATAGAGCCGCTTGATGGCGAGGCAGACCTGGCCCGAGTTCTGGAACGCGCCCTCGAAAATCCCCGGCGCGACCTTCTTCGGATCGACGTCGTCGAGCACGATGCCGGCATCGTTGCCGCCGAGCTCGAGCGTGATCCGCTTCAAGGTCTGCGATGCGCTCGCCATCACCTTCTGGCCGGTCGCGGTCGAGCCGGTGAAGGAGATCTTGCGGATGTCGGGGTGCTTGGTCATGTGGTCGCCGAGATCGTTGGCGTCGGCGATGAAATTCAGCACGCCCTTCGGCAGGATGTCCTTGACCAGTTCGGCAAAGCGCAGCGAGGCCAGCGGCGTGGTCGGCGCAGGCTTCACCACCAGCGTGTTGCCGGCGAGCAGTGCCGACGGCAGCTTGAACGCCAGGATCAGCAGCGGATAGTTCCAGGGAATGATCGCGCCGACCACGCCGAGCGGACGGCGATAGGCCTCGACCTTGCGGTCGCCGGAATTCTCGATCACGCGCATCGGCAGTTCGAGCGAGCCGAGATAGCGGAAGAAGCCGGCCATGCCCATCACCTCGCCGGTGGCATCGGCGAGCGGCTTGCCCTGTTCGCTGGTCAGGATATGTGCGAGCTCGTTGGCGTTGGTCTCGATCACCTCGGCCATCTTGATGATCAGCTTGCGGCGCTCCTCGATGGGCGTGGCGGCCCAGGCCGGGTAGGCGGCCTTGGCGGCGGCGACGGCCTTGTCGAGCTGGTCCCTGGAGGCGCGCGGGCATTGCGCCACCACCTCTTCGGTCGCCGGATTGAGCACCGGCATGGTCTGGTCGCCGGGTACCATCTTGCCGTCGATGAGAAGCTTGTAATCACTCATTGGCCTTGCTCTCCCTGGTCAAACGGGTCCTTCGCGGACCTCGCTATATTCATGTGTATATCACGACTGCGGCGCGGATGCCACGGCCATTCAGGGCACGCGCGCGGCACTGCCGAACCGAATGAATTCTCTGGAAAATCGCGAAGAAAAATCAGCCTGGGCTTTGTGCCGATTTATTCGCGGTTGCCCGCCCGGCGTCAATCGGGGCACCGCGGGCTTCAATAGATTCTAATGCCGCGCGCGGCTGTGCCGGTGGCCGCCGCGGCTATACTTTTAAGGGCTGGACGCTGATCGTCTTCACGATATATTAAATCGAATATAACGATGATCCGGAGTGCCGGCGGCATGCAGATCGAAACCCAGGAGCTCACCACCTGCGAAGTCGCGTCCGATGGCTGCGCCATTTCGCTTGGCTTCGTGGACGGCAAGGGCGAGCCCGCAACCATCCGCCTGTCGATCAACCAGGTCGGCGCGCTGGTCATGACGTTGCCCGGGCTGATCAGCAAGGCGCTGCAGACCCGCTTCGGCGACCAGACCTTGCGCTACGCCTATCCGCTGGATTCCTGGGTGATCGAGCAGTCGACCGATCCGGCGCAGGGCATGATGACGCTCAAGACGTCGGACGGCTTCAGCGTCTGCTTCTCGATCCCGCGCGCCCAGCAGAGCGAGCTCGGCGAGGCGCTGGTGGCGCAGCCGGCGACAAGGGTGCAGATGCGGGCGAATTGAGAGCTTTGTAGGATGGGTGGAGCGAAGCGATACCCATCAAATAGCGGGCCGCAGGAGAGATGATGGGTTTCGCTTCGCTCTACCCGTCCTACGATAGTGCGCTCGACGACGCTTTCACGTCATTGCGAGCGAAGCGAAGCAATCCATGCCTCCGCGCATGCGGTGCCATGGATTGCTTCGTCGCTTCAGCGCAAAATTGCTTTGCAATTTTGTCGCGAGCTCCTCGCAATGACGGGTGGCCCTACCTCCCCTTCACGAACGCGGCGAAAGCATCGCCGTAATCCGGATGCCAGCGCGACAGCGGCGGGCGGTTCTCGACGATGTCGCCGGCGGCCCACAGGATGCGGCGCTCGTCGAGCGCGCGCGGCACGTCGTTGTCGGGGCAGAGGATATAGAAATCGCCGGCATCGAGGCGTTCGATCATGAAGTCGATGGTCTGCTCCGCTGTCCAGGCGCCGGCCGGCTTCTCGGTGCGGCCGCGCGCGGTCAATCCGGTGAAGACAAAGCCCGGAATCAAGAGATGCGCTGATATCCTGCAGGCGTCGGTGTTGCGCAGCTCGTGCTGCAGCGCTTCGGTGAATGCCTTCACGCCGGCCTTGGAGACGTTGTAGGCGGGATCGCCCGGCGGCGTGGTGATGCCCTGCTTGGAGCCGGTGTTGATGATCAGCCCCGGCCGGCCGCGCTTGATCATGTTGGGCGCGAACGCCTGCGTGCCGTTGATCACGCCCCACAAATTGACGCCGAGGATGCGCTGCCAATTGTCCGCAGGCCCGAACATCGCACTGCCGGGCTGGATGCCGGCATTGTTCATCAGGATATCGGTGCCGCCGAACTTTTTCGCGACCGCGGCCTCCAGGCTTGCGACCGCGTCGGCGCGGCTGACATCGACCGCTGCCGTCATGATATCAGCCGCGCCGCCCGGCGCCGCAGATGACAGTCTTGTCGCAGCATCCTTCAGCCGGTCATCGCCGAGGTCGGCGATGCAGACCTTCATGCCGGCCTGCGCGAACCGCAATGCGGCGGCAAGTCCGATGCCGGAGGCACCGCCGGTGATCACGGCAACATGATTGGCTGATATCACGGGGAGGGGCATCGGTGGTCTCCGGACACATGTGTGGCTGAGGTTCAGTCGCTATCGTACCATGCACGCGCGCGCATGGGAGGTTTTCGTGCGCGCCGCCCTGATCAACGCCGGCTCGGCTTTACGGTTTCGCGTTCGCGCTGTAGAATTCGGGATATAACGCTTCCAAAAGACCTCAGCCGACATTTTACAGGGAGTGCAAACATGGCTGTTTCGCAGGCTATTCCGCTCACGCGCCATCCTTATGCCGATGGCTCCTACAAGAAGATGCTGATCGACGGCAAATGGGTCGACGCCGCCTCCGGCAAGAAATTCGAGACGCATAATCCCGCGACCGGCGAGCTGCTCGCGTCGGTCGCCGAGGGCGATGCCGAGGACATCAACCGTGCGGTCGCGGCGGCGCGCCGCGCGTTCGAAGGGGCCTGGAGCAAGGTGAAGCCGTTCGAGCGGCAGAACATGCTGCTCAAGCTCGCCGAGCTGGTCGAAGCCAATTTCGAGGAACTGTCCCAGCTCGACACGCTCGATATGGGCGCACCGATCAGCCGGACCCGCGGCAACCGCCTGCGCGCGCTCGGCATGCTGCGCTACTATGCCGGCCAGGCCACCGCGATCCACGGCGAGACCATCGAGAACTCGCTGCCCGGCGAGATCTTCTCCTACACGCTGAAGGAGCCGATCGGCGTGGTCGGCGCCATCATCCCCTGGAACGGGCCGCTGACCGCCTCGATCTGGAAGATCGGCCCGGCGATCGCGACCGGCTGCACCGTGGTGCTGAAGCCGGCCGAGGAATCGCCGCTGACCTCGCTGCGCATCGGCGAGCTCTGCATGGAGGCCGGCATTCCGCCCGGCGTCGTCAACGTCGTGCCGGGCTATGGCGAGACCGCGGGCGCCGCGCTCGCTTCGCATCCGGATGTCGACAAGGTCGCCTTCACCGGCTCGCACATCACCGGCCAGTCGATCATCCGTGCCTCGGCCGGCAACCTCAAGCGCGTCTCGCTCGAGCTCGGCGGCAAGTCGCCGGACATCGTGTTCGCCGACGCCGATCTCGACGCGGCGGTGCCGGGTGCGGCGATGGCGGTGTTCGCCAATTCCGGCCAGATCTGCAGCGCCGGCACGCGGCTGTTCGTCGAGCAGAAGGTTTATGACGAATTCGTCGGCCGCGTCGCCGAGTTCGGCAAGAAGCTGCAGGTCGGCAACGGCCTCGACCCCAACACCCAGATCGGTCCCCTGGTGTCGCAGCAGCAGATGGACCGCGTCTCGGGCTATCTCGACATCGGCCAGAAGGAAGGCGCCAAGGCGGTGGCCGGCGGCGGCCGCCTCACCGAGGGCGCGCTGTCGAAGGGCTATTTCGTGCAGCCGACCGTGTTCGCCAATGTGCAGGACAACATGCGCATCGCGCAGGAGGAGATCTTCGGCCCGGTGATCTCGGCGATCTCGTTCAGGGATCCGGACGAGCTGATCAAGCGCGCCAACGCCACCACCTTCGGCCTCGGCTCGGGTGTCTGGACCACCAATGTCAGCAAGGCGCACCAGGTCGCCAAGGCGCTACGTGCCGGCTCGGTCTGGGTCAATTGCTACCAGGCGATGGATCCGGCGGTGCCGTTCGGCGGCTACAAGATGAGCGGCTACGGCCGCGAGTCCGGCAAGCAGCACGTCGAGGAATATCTCAACGTCAAGGCGGTCTGGATCAAGACGGGCTAGGCAGAGTTCGCTGCTTCTCACCTCTCCCCGCTTGCGGGGAGAGGTCGGATTGCATCGAAGATGCAATCCGGGTGAGGGGGTATTTCGGCCGGAATCGAGGTTTTTCGAGCGTGGGTCTGCTCGCGCAAACTGTGCAAAAGCCCAAGGCGATCAGGAGACTGAACCTATCGCCAGCACGTTGCCTCAGGTGTCAAGCGACTCCTCCCACTCAGAGCCAAACACCCAGGACAGCGCGGAAAGCTTGCCGCTCAGCAAGCCCCATTCGAAGTCATCCCATCCTAAATTCTTCTTGCCGTATTTTCGCTCTATGCGCCGCGCCGCCTTGCGGGCAGTTGCCATGATCGGCTTCTGGGCCTCAGTCAGGGTCTCTTCGCCGGTTTCGAGACGATAGAGCCAATTCTGGTGCCTATTCCACCAGACTTTTTCCCAGAACTCGTTGTAGGCGGCGAGGATCGCTTTATCGCCACGGCGAAGGATCATCGGCCACACCTCGCCATCGGTTTCATCCGACGGTAGACATGACGTATCTGTCGATTCAGTTGTTGATCGATATCTGATCTCTCTATGGTAGCACAACCGAGCGGCATGGGTTATTTCGGTGACCTTACCCATATCCTCGCCTCAAACGCCCGTTCTTCCGCTGCCTGGTACGTTGCTATAAGAAAATCGATAGCCCAAAAGCCTGTGGTGCGGAGAGAAGCCCTTACCGCAATGCCTAGATGATTTCGGAATATTAGAAGAATATCCCTGATTTGCCCGACGCGTCAAGTTGGGTTGTCGAACGCCGGCCGTCGCCGGCTCCTTTGCATGGGGTTGTTTTCGATATTTTCGTAAGCGCCCCAGCGACAGCCGCCGGTTCCTGCGTTCACCGCCCCGCGGCCTTCTTCGGCTTGCCGATGTCGCTGCGCAGCGCCTCGAGATCCTTGCGTACGGCGCTTGCCGCGTCGCGCTCGATCTTGCGGTAGCGTGCCACCAAGGAGAGGCCGAACGGGGTCAGCACCGCGCCGCCGCCATTCTTGCCGCCGGTCTGCCGTTCCACTGCCGCCTGCCGGCAGATGCGGTTGATCTCGTCGACCAGGTCCCAGGCGCGCTTGTAGCTCATGTCCATGGCGCGGCCGGCAGCGGAGATCGAGCCGCATTCCTTGATCCGCTCAAGCAGCAGGATCTTGCCCGGCCCGATCCGGTCCTCGGCATCGAGGTCGATGCGGACGCTGAGGGAGGGGAGCGATGAGGCGCTCGATTTCGACATGGGAGACCTGTTCTCGTGGCAACAGATTGCCACTACCCGCTTTCATGAACAAGATGAACCCGTTAGATAACGGGCATGATCCGGAAAAGTGGGTACCGGTTTTCCGGGCGGATCATGCCCAGACTACAATGGGAAATGACACAAGATTAATTGGGGCAGGCATGAATCCTCCGTCGCTGTTCTCTCCGCTCAAGATCGGTCCCTACCAGCTCGAACATCGCGTCGTGATGGCGCCGCTGACGCGGATGCGGGCGGCGCGGCCGAGCCTCGCGCCGCGGCCGATGAACGCGGAATATTACGCGCAGCGCGCCACGCCGGGCGGCTTGCTGATCGCGGAGGCCTCGCCGGTGGTTGCCACCGGCTTCGGCAATCCCGGTGTTCCCGGCATCTACAGCGAGGCCCAGATCGCGGGCTGGCGCGAGGTGGTGGATGCCGTGCACGCCAAAGGCGGCTTGATCTTCCTGCAGCTCTGGCACGTCGGCCGCGTCTCGCATTCCTCGTTCCAGCCGGGCGGCGCGCTGCCGGTGGCGCCGTCGGCGGTGGCGATCCCCTCCGAGTTCAAGTGCATGACGGCGGACGGCAAGGTGGTCGATTACGAGACGCCGCGCGCGCTCGAGACCGACGAGGTCGCCCTGATGGTCGAGGCCTACCGGCAAGGCGCGAAGAACGCGCTCGCCGCCGGCTTCGACGGCGTCGAGGTTCACGGCGCCAATGGCTATCTGATCGAGCAGTTCCTGCAGTCGCGCAGCAATCTGCGCACCGACCGGTACGGTGGCTCGATCGAGAACCGCGTCCGCTTCCTGATGGAGGTGACGCAGGCGGTGACCGAGATCTGGGGCGCGAGCCGCGTCGGCGTGCGGCTCTCGCCGTACGGCATCGCCAATGGCAGCGGCGAGGCCGACCCGATGCCGCTCTACAGCCACGCCATCACGGCGCTGGACAAGCTCGGGCTCGCCTATCTGCATTTCATCGAGCCGCGCGCCTCGGGCACCGGGCGTGCCGAGGTCGATTGGCAGAACGTGCCGTCCGCGATGGTGCTGTACCGCCCGATGTGGAGCGGCGTGCTGATCACGGCCGGCAATTTCGTCAGCGAAACCGCACAGAGCGCGGTCGCCGAAGGCCATGCAGATGCGATCGCGTTCGGCCGCTACTTCATCTCCAACCCGGACCTGCCGCGCCGTCTGCAGCGCGGCTATCCACTGACCAAGTACAACCGCGCCACCTTCTATGCCGGCGAGGAGAAGGGCTACACGGATTATCCGGTGCACGACGAATTGGCGCAGGCGTAACTCTTCGTAGCCCGGATATCGCTTCGCTCGTCCGGGCAACAACGCCTTGATGGGGGACCGCGATGTTTCCGGACGACGAGTTCGAGCCGACCAAGAAACCAAAGCCTGTGGCGCTGGCGAAGCCCGCGGCCGGCCAATGCCTGTGCGGCAAGGTGCGGTTCGAGATCGACGTGCCGGCACGTTGGGCCTGGCATGATCACAGCGCCGCCAGCCGTCGTGCGCACGGCGCGGTTTATGCGACCTATGTCGGCAGCTGGAAGAAGCGCTTCCGCATCACGCAAGGCGAAGGCGAGCTGTCGCGTTACGAGGACGCGAAAAGCAAGACCGCGCGCAGCTTCTGCGCCAATTGCGGCACGCCCATCATCTACGAACGCGCGCGGTCGCCGCACATGGTCAACATCCCGCGCGCGCTGTTCTCCGGGCGCACCGGCCGGCAGCCGCTCTATCACATCGCGATCGAGGAACTGCAGGAATGGGCCTACACCGGCGAGCCGCTGGTGCCGCTGAAGGGCTATCCCGGCGTGGTCTGGCAGCGCTCGAAAAAGAAGAAGCGCAGCGAGCGTGAGGGGATGTTCTAGCGAGTGCTTCACCTCAGGCGCGCGCCTGCGGAATGCGGCCATGACCGCCCGCTCGATTGCTCCAGCTGCGCAAGTTTGGTCATCTCCCTCGATCCCCGTCGGTCAACGCGCCGACAGGCCTGGAGGGAACATGAAGAATCGCATTACCGGCCGCTCGGCATTTTTGGCGCTGCTGAAGGATGAGGGCGTCACCCATCTGTTCGGCAATCCCGGCACCACCGAATTGCCGATCATGCACGCGCTGAAGGACCATCCCGATCTCACCTATGTGATGGCGATGCAGGAGAGCCTGGTGGTCGCGATGGCCGACGGCTTCAGCCGCGCCTCCGGCAAGCTGGTCGCCTGCAACGTCCATGTCGCGCCGGGCCTCGGCAACGCGATGGGCTCGCTCTACAATGCGAGCTTCACCGGCACGCCGTTGATCTTGACCGCCGGTCAGCAGGAACAGGGCCATGGTCTGACCGAACCGGTGCTCTACGGTCCGCTGGTGCAGATGGCGACGCCGCTGGTGAAATGGGCGGTCGAGGTGACGCGCCTCGAAGACCTGCCGCGGATCGTGCGCCGTGCCGCCAAGATCGCGACCACGCCGCCGACCGGGCCGGTGTTCATCTCGCTGCCCGGCGACATCCTCAATTCCGAAGCCGGCATCGAGCTCGGCCGCTCCACCCGGATCGACACCCGGGTGCGGCCGTCGGAGGATTCCCTCAAGGCGCTGGCCGCGCGCATCCTGAAAGCGGAGCGTCCGGTGATCGTCGTCGGCGACGAGATCGTGAAAAGCGATGCGCTGCGCGAGGCGGCCGATCTTGCCGAGACGCTTGGCTGTCCGGCCTGGCAATCGCCGACGCCCTATGGTTCGCATTTCCTGTCCGAAAGCCCGAGCTTCATGGGCGCGATCGCGCGGCTGCAGAAGGTCGCGCGCGACGTGCTGGCGCCACATGATCTGTTGATCGCGCTCGGCGGCGATCCGCTGCGGATGTCTGTTTACAGCGAGGTCGATCCGCTGCCGGACGGGCTCTCGGTCGTGCAGGTCGGCCTGGTCGACAGCGACCTTGCCAGGAACTACGGCGCCGAGATCGCGGTGAAGGCGGACGTCAAGGAAACGCTGCGCGCGCTGGTGCCGGCGTTGAAGGAGGCCGGCGGCGGCGCGCTGGAGACGCGTGCCAGGCAGGGACTCGCGGCCTTGTCGACGAAGAACTGGGCGGCGAAGCGCAAGGCGCTGGTCGAGCAGATCTCGAAGGCGAGCCAGACCTCGCCGATCAATCCGGACTGGCTGGCGCTGCAGGTCGTGGAGGCGATGCCCGACGACGCGATCCTGGTGGACGAGGGCCTGACCTCGTCGCGCCAGATCATCGGCTTGCGGCCGCATCGCGACCGCTACGGCTATCACGCGCTGGCATCCGGCGGCATCGGCTGGGGCCTGCCGGCCGCGGTCGGCGTCAGCCTCGCCAATCCAGAGCGTCCGGTGGTGTGCTATTCCGGCGACGGCTCGTCGATGTATTCGATCCAGTCGCTGTGGACCGCAGCCAATCACAAGCTGCCGCTCAACTTCGTCATCGTCAACAATGGCGGCTACCGCATCATCAAGCAGCGCCTGCTCGCCTTCCACGGCGACGACAACTATGTCGGCATGGACTTCATCGACCCGCCGGTCGATTTCACCGGCGTCGCGCGCTCGCTTGGGCTCGAGGCGATCAAGGTCACCGATCCGCAGGAGCTGAAGGGTGTGATGAAGTCGGCGTTCAGCCGTCCGGGCGCGAAGCTGATCGAGGTGGTGGTGAGCAATTCGGTGAATTGAGATTTCGCTGCGTGCTCAATCCATCCCCGTCACGCTGAGGAGCGCGAAGCGCGTCTCGAAGGGTGCACGGCCCGGCCGGTGGCCGTCGATCCTTCGAGACGCGCGCAAGAGCGCGCTCCTCAGGATGACGGGATCGTGAGCTGTGCTTAACCTGGTCATTGCGACGAGCGGAGCGACGAAGCAATCCATCGTTCCACACAAGCGGAAGGATGGATTGCTTCGCTGAGCCTGTCATCCGGCGGCGCTTCGCGCCGACCGGGTGGCTCGCAATGACGGGGCTGGCTACGTCGTCGTCTTCTTCACCCGATACCGACTCGCCGGATGCGTCGCGTCGAGCCTCGCACGCCCTGCGCCGAACAGCTTCTCCCGCAAGGTGCCCTTCGCATACTCGCGCTTGTAGCGGCCGCGCTTGACGAGCTCCGGCACCAGCATGTCGGCGATGTCCTCGAAATCGCCGGGTGAGATCGCAAACGCGACATTGAGGCCGTCGACGTCGGTGTCCTCGAACCATTGCTCGATCTTGTCGGCGACCTGCTCCGGCGAGCCGACCACCACGGGGCCGGCGCCGCCGATGCCGACATGCTCGGCGACCTCGCGCACGGTCCAGACCCGGTCGGGATCGGCGCGGGTGACGTTGTCCATCGCGGAACGACCGGCGTCGTTCTGCACGTGGCGCACTTCCTGGTCGAGCGAATAGGTCGAGAAGTCGACGCCGGTCCAGCCCGACATCAGCGCCAGTGCGCCCTCATGGCTGATATGGCGGCGATACTCGGCGTACTTCGCCTTCGCCTCCGCCTCGGTCGGCGCCACCACGACGCACATCATCGAGAACATCAGGATCTCGGCCGGGTTGCGGCCCTTCGCGGCGGCGAGCTCGCGGATCGCCGAAACGCGCGGACCGATCACCTTCGCCGACGGTCCCGACATGAACACGCATTCGGCGTGCTCGGCGGCGAACTGCCGGCCGCGCGGCGAGGTGCCGGCCTGGTAGAGCACCGGCGTGCGCTGCGGCGACGGCTCCGACAGGTGGATCGCGTTGAGCCGGTAGTTGTTGCCGTCATGGTGTACCGGATGCACCTTGCTCGGATCGGTGAAGATGCCGCGCGCGACGTCGCGGATCGCGGCGTCGTCCTCCCAGCTGCCTTCCCAGAGCTTGTAGACCAGCTCCATATATTCGTCGGCGAGCTCGTAGCGGTCGTCATGCGCGGTCTGCTTGTCCTTGCCGGCGCCGCGCGCGGCGGAATCGAGATAGCCGGTCACCACGTTCCAGCCGACCCGGCCATTGGTCAGATGATCGAGCGTCGACATCCGCCGCGCGAACGGGTAGGGCGGCTCGAAGGAGAGATTGCTGGTGACACCAAAGCCGAGATTTTCGGTCACCGCCGCCATCGCCGGGATCAGCATCAATGGCTCGTTGGCCGGGGTCTGCGCCGCGTTGCGCAGCGCCGCATCCGGATTGCCGGCATAGACGTCGTAGACGCCGAGCACGTCGGCGAGGAACAGCCCGTCGAACCGGCCGCGCTCCAGCGTCTTCGCCAGATCGATCCAGTAGGAAAGCTTGTTGTAGTCCTTGGTGCGGTCGCGCGGATGGGTCCACAGCCCCGGCGACTGATGCGCCACGCAGTTCATGGCAAAGGCGTTGAGCCGGATTTGTTTTGTCATTGTCGAAACCTTGGTCGAAACCTTGCGCGCCGCTTCGAATGCTGCCCGGTCGATGCCGGGCGTCCCGCTTCAACTTGTTGCGACTTCCCACGTTTTGGCAAGGCCCATTCGCATTTCGCGCCCTTCCGGTCGCGAGCCGATCCCGATAGGTTGCGCCCCTCCAGAAGCATGATCGGGACGCAAAGCGTGGCGTTCCGGTGCGATCATGCCACGACGCGACCGGACGAAGGAACAATCATGGCGACACGGGCCGACGCAATCGCAAAGGTGCGAGAGCATTTTCAATCGGGAGAGTTCTTGAAGGAACTGGACCGCAGGGTCGGCTACCAGACCGAGAGCCTGAATGCCGACAAGGCCGATGCGCTGCGCGCCTATCTGGTGGAGAATCTGCAACCGGCCTTCGCCGAGCTCGATTTCAAGACCCACCTGATCGAGTCGCCGACCGGCCGCGGGCCCTATCTGATTGCCGACTATCAGGAAGACGCTTCGCGGCCGACCGTGCTGACCTACGGCCATGGCGACGTCGTCGACGGCATGGTCGGCGAATGGCGCGACGGGCTCAATCCGTGGCAGACCACGGTCAAGGGCGAGCGCGTCTATGGCCGCGGCACCGCCGACAACAAGGGCCAGCATTCGATCAACATGGCGGCGCTGCGCGCGGTGAAGCAGGCGCGCGGCGGCAAGCTCGGCTTCAATGCCAAATTCATCATCGAGACCGGCGAGGAGATCGGCTCGCCCGATCTGCGCGAGGTCTGCGAGGCGCATCGCGAGGAGCTGAAGGCCGACCTGTTCATTGCCTCCGACGGGCCGCGGCTGTCGGCGGAGCGGCCGACCATCTTCCTCGGCTGCCGCGGCGGCAACCGCATCCATCTCGACGTCAATCTGCGCGAGGGCGGCAACCATTCCGGCAATTGGGGCGGCGTGCTCGCCAACCCTGCCACGATCCTGGCGAGCGCGATCGCGAGCCTGGTCGACGGCAAGGGTCGCATGAAGCTCGAAATCCTCAAGCCCCCGCCGATCTCGAACCGCGTCCGCGCCGCGCTCGCCGACGTCGAGGTCAAGCCGACGGCGGACGAACCGGCGCTGGCGGAAGATTGGGGCGAGGAGGGCCTGACCGCGGCTGAGCGGCTCTACGCCTGGAACACGCTCGAAGTGCTGGCGATGTCGTCGGGCAATATCGAAAAGCCCGCCAACGCGATTCCCGGCAAGGCCAACGCCGTGCTGCAGCTCCGCTTCGTCGTCGGCACCCGGCATCTCGAGGTGATCGACGCAGTGCGGGATCATCTGCACAACAACGGCTTTCCGATGGTCGAGGTCTCCGGCACGCAGCGCTTTGCCGCCTCGCGCACCGACATGGACAGCCCGTGGATCGACTGGGCGGCGAACTCGATCCGCGCCACCACCGGCAAGGCGCCGGCGGTGCTGCCGAACTTCGGCGGCTCGCTGCCGAACGACGTGTTCTCCGAAGGCCTCGGCCTGCCGACGATCTGGGTGCCGCATTCCTATCCGGGCTGCTCGCAGCACGCCCCCGACGAGCACATCCTGCTGCCGGTGACCGAGGAGGCGCTGACCATCATGGCCGGCCTGTTCTGGGATCTCGGCGAGGCAAAGCGTTAAGGTCGAAGGACGGGCGCGCTTTTTCCCCGTCATCCCCGCGCAAAGGCTTCGCCTTTGTCGCTGGAGGTGCGAGCGGAGCGAGCCTCGAAGGATGCACGGCCCCGCCGGTGACCGTCGATCCTTCGAGACGCGGCAGACGCCGCTCCTCAGGATGACGGGGAGGATGTGAATGGCCGGGCTTAGGCGAGCGGACGCAACGCCGTTCTTCGAACGTATAAGCCCGGGTGCAACGCGTTGAAAGAGTGCCGACACGGCCAAGGAAATTTGATGACACTATCGACATCGACGCCGCTTACCTCCGAAGCCGACGCCACCACGAAGAAAAACATCACCCGCCTGATCGTCGCGACTTCGGTCGGCAATGCGCTCGAATGGTACGACATCTCGGTCTATGCCTATTTCGCGGTGTATCTCTCCAAGGCGTTCTTCCCGGCCAATGATCCGACCACCTCGCTGCTGTTGACCTTCGGCAGCTTCGGCCTGTCGTTTCTGATCCGCCCGATCGGCGGTGTCGTGCTCGGCGCCTATGCCGACCGGCACGGCCGCAAGGCCTCGCTGATGCTGTCGATCGTGCTGATGACGCTGGGCACGCTGGTGCTGGCGCTGATGCCGACCTATCAGACCATCGGCATCCTGGCGCCGATCGCGGTGCTGCTGGCGCGGCTGGTGCAGGGCTTTTCCGCCGGCGGCGAGTTCGGCTCCTCGACCGCGTTCCTGGTCGAGCACATGCCGGAGCGGCGCGGTTTCGTGGCGAGCTGGCAGTTCGCGAGCCAGGGCGTCAGCGGTCTGTTGGGCGCGGGCTTCGGTGCGCTCCTGACCTCGCTGATGAGCCCGGAGGATCTGCAGTCCTGGGGCTGGCGGCTGCCGTTCCTGTTCGGCGTCCTGATCGGCCCGGTCGGCATCTACATCCGCAACCACGTCGACGATGCGACCCCGCCGCCGGCGGCGAAGAAGGAATCGCCGGTCAGGGAAGTGTTCGCGCGGCAGAAGCTCGCCACGATGCTCGCGATCGGCGCGCTCGCGGTGTCGACCGCGGTCAACTATTTGATCGTCTACATGCCGACCTATGTGGTGAAGACGCTCAACCTCGCGCCATCGGTCGGCTTCATCGCCTCGTTCGCCGCGCAGACCGCGGTTGCGCTGCTGGCGCCGATCGCAGGCATGGTCTCCGACAAGATCGGACGCACCACCCACATGATCCTGTTCGCGCTGCTGCTGCTGGTGTCGATCTTCCCGGCCTTCCTCTTGCTCACCGGCAAGCCGACGCCGATGATCATCCTGATCGGCGTGCTCTGGCTCGGCGTCCTGAAGTCGCTGTACTACGGGCCGCTCGCCGCGCTGATGTCGGAACTGTTTCCGGCGGCGACGCGTGCGACCGGGCTCGGTCTCAGCTACAATATCGGCGTCACCTTGTTCGGCGGCATGGGGCCGGCGATCATGACCTGGATGGGCGGCTTCGCGCCGATCGGCGAGCTCGCGCCGGGCTACTATCTCACCGCCGTCTGCATCCTCAGCCTCTGCGCGCTGTTCACGATCCGCAGGCTGCGGCTGGCGTAGCGCATGATCCGAAAAGTGCGAAGCGGTTTTTCGAAAGGATCATGCTAACCGCATCAGATTTCGTGATGCGAAATTCAAATATCCTTATTGTTGCACAGCAGCGTAGATAGTCGAAATCAAAGTTTCATCTGACGAAAGTATACGGTGTCCGGCGCACGTCATCCGTCCTAGGATGATGTCCGCCGGGCGCGTCTAAACGTCGTGCGCGGTTCAGGATTTGGAATTGACGGCAAGGAAGGCCAGGGCATGAACGCCTCCACGACTGCGACCGCACGGACCAGCCGCAAGAGGCCACTGCCGGAGCCGGGCCAACCCGACAAGTTCAACGCGATCCAGAAGGTCTGCGCGATCCTGCGCGTGCTGGCGCAGCGCTCGCCGTTGCGGCTCACCGACATCGCCGACTCCACCTCGCTGAACAAGGCGACGGCGCTGCGCATTCTCAACTCGCTGATTGAGGAAGGCTTCGTCAGCCGCGTCGCCGGCGCCAAGACCTATGAGCTCGGCCAGGAGGCGCGGGTGATGGCGGTCGGCGCGCGCCGTTCGGTCGACATCGCCGAGCTGGCGCAGCCGAGCCTGCTCCGGCTGTCGGAGCGCTCGGCCGATACGGCGCTGCTGTCGGTGCGCTCCGGCGTTGAGGCGCTTTATCTGGCGCGCTCGGTCGGCAACCATCCGCTGCAGCCGAACTATCTGCAGATCGGCAGCCGCCGTCCGCTCGGCGTCGGCGCCGGCGCGCTGGCGCTGCTGGTCTGGCTGCCGGATGCCGAGATCGAGGCTGTGATCGAGGTGATCGTGCCGCGGCTGGCGAAATCGCCGCGCATCACGCCAAAGTTCCTGCGCGAGCGGATCGCCATGGCACGCAAGGCCGGCCACACCGTGCTGATCGACGCCGCGTTCCCCGGCATGGGCGGCGTCGGCGTGCCGGTCCGCGACGATGCCGGCGAGGTGGTCGCCGCACTCTCGATCGGCGCCGCGTCCGACCGCATCCGCCGCCGCGAAGGCGAGCTCGCCGACATGCTGAAGAAGGAAGCCCAGGTGCTGGCCCGCGCACTGGCCCAGGCGCCGAAGAATGGGCGGGGCGTGAAGGCGAGTTGAATGGTCCCGCGCTATCCGTCGCCTCTCCCCGCGTGCGGGGAGAGGCCGCAACGCATCGTCAGATGCGTTGCGGGTGAGGGGGAGCCTCCGCGGATACTGCTATCACCGTGCCTGCGGAGGCAGCCCTCACCCCAACCCTCTAAGAGCGAGCTCCGCTCGTCTCGACCCCGTAAGAACGGGGCGAGGGGGCGCGCTGCCGGCGTGGCTGCTTCTCAACCCGATCCAGCCTCGCTCCTACGCCCCCTCATCCAGCGCCACCAGCTCGCGCTTCTTGCGCAGCGAGGGCAGCAGCGGGCCGACCAGCAGCACCAGCGCGAAGGCGAGGCAGATCGCCGAGATCGGCCGTTCCACGAAGGTCATGAGGTTGCCCTGGGAGAGGATCAGCGACTTGCGCAGATTGTTCTCCAGCATCGGCCCGAGCACGAAGGCCAGCACCAGCGGCGCCGGCTCGTAGCCGAGTTTGCGCATGAAATAGCCGATCACGCCGAACGCGATCATGACGTGGACGTCGAACACGTTGTTGCTGGAGCAATAGACGCCGATGATCGTGAACAGGATGATCAGCGGGAACAGCACGTTGTAGGGCAGCCGCAGCAGCTGCACCCACATGCCGATCATCGGCAGGTTGAGCACCAAGAGCATCAGGTTGCCGATATACATGCTGGCGACGATGCCCCAGAACAGCGTCGGGTTCTGCGAGATCATCAACGGTCCGGGCTGCAGGCCGTGGATCACGAAGGCGCCGAGCAGCAGCGCCATCACCACGTTCGGTGGGATGCCGAGCGTCATCAGCGGAATGAAGGCGCCGCCGGCCGCGGAATTGTTGGCCGATTCAGGCCCCGCGACGCCCTCGATCGCGCCGTGGCCGAAGCGCTCCGGATGCTTCGAGAGCCGCTTCTCCAGCGCGTAGGAGGCGAACGATGCCACCACGGCGCCGCCGCCGGGCAGGATGCCGAGGAAGAAGCCGAGCACCGTGCCGCGCGCCACCGGTCCGGCGCTGGCCTTCCAGTCCTCCTTGCTCGGCAGCAATTGGTTGATCCTGGTCTTGATGATGTCGCGCTTGATCGCTTGCTCGGTGTTGAGCAGCACCTCGGCGACGCCGAACAGGCCCATCACGACCGGCACGAGGCCGATGCCGTCGATCAGCTCGAGGCGGCCGAAGGTCAGCCGCGGCTGCGCCGTGATGCTGTCGAGCCCGACCAGGCCGAGCACGACGCCGATGCAGGCCATCAACAGCGCCTTGGCCATCGAGCCCTGGGTGAGGAATGTCAGCACCACGAGGCCGAGCACCATCAGGCTGAAATATTCGGCCGGCCCGAACGCGATCGCGACGCTGGCAAGCGAGGGCGCCACCAGCATCAGGGCGATCAGCGCAAAGGTGCCGGCGATGAACGAGCCGAAGGCGGAGATGCCGAGCGCGGGGCCGGCGCGGCCCTGCTTGGCCATCTGGTGGCCGTCGATGCAGGTGACGACGGAAGCCGCTTCGCCGGGGATATTGACCAGGATCGAGGTGGTCGATCCGCCATACATCGAGCCGTAATAGATGCCGGCCATCATGATGATGCCGGATTCCGGCGTGCCGGACAGCGTCACCGGCAGCAGCAGCGACATTGCCGAGATCGGGCCGATGCCGGGCAGCACGCCGACCAGCGTGCCGATGAACACGCCGATGAAGCAGTAGAGCAGGTTGACCGGCAGCAGCGCGACGCCGAGGCCGTGGGCGACGTTGACGAGGGTATCCATGGGCGCTCAACCGATCTCGAACATGCCGCTCGGCAGCTGGATCGCGAGCAGGTGCTTCAGCACCCACCACATCCCGAGCGGGGCAAGGATGGACAGCGGGATCGCCAGCGACCAGCGCACCGGATCGATCACGCGGAGCAGCAACAGCATCAGCGGGATCGCCGACAGCAGGAAGCCGAGCGGCTCCAGCGCAAAGGCGAACGCGGTGAGGCAGACGATGACCAGCACCGGCTTGCCCCAGCGCGCATTCTCCCAGCGCGAGGCGAAGGTCGGGCCGCCCTCGGTGACCGCCGCGATCATGATCGAGGCCGCGAACACGCACATCAGGATGCCGGTGTAGAACAGCACGTAGCCGGAGCCGGGATCGTTGATGGTGCCGAGCTTCAGCTTGAGGCCCGACCAGATCACGAAGGCGCCGAGCCCGAGCCCGATCAGCCCGCCCCAGAGCTCGGAGTTGTTGAGGCGGAATTTGACGTTGGTTTGGTCTGTCATGGGATGTGCTCTCGTCAAGTCGCGAGGTGGGGCATCGACCTATCCCCGTCATTGCGAGCGAAGCGAAGCAATCCATTTCACCGCATGTGCGGAAGGATGGATTGCTTCGTCGCTTCGCTCCTCGCAATGACGGGCGGAGGCTTCGCGGCCGGTCCTTACTTCTTCGCCAGCCCCAGCGTGTCGATCACCTTGCGCTCGGACTCGGTGACCTCGCCCACGAACTTCTTGTAGTCCTCGGTGTTCTTGTAGTTCGGCACCATGTCGTATTTGGCGAGCGTCGCGATCACCGCCGGGTCCTCGATCGCCTTCTTGAAGGCATCGTGCAGCTTGGCGACGATCTTGGGGTCCATGCCCTTGGGGCCGGCGATGCCGAACGGCGAGTCATAGACCATGGGGTAGCCGAGCTCCTTCAGCGTCGGCACGTCGGGATAGTTCGGCGAGCGCGCGCCGGTCCATACCATCAACAGGCGGAGCTTGCCGGCATCGACCAGCGGCCGCCAGCCGGTGGAATCCGCCTGCAGCATGGTGTGCTGGCCGAGCACGGCGGCATTGGTCTCGGCGCCGCCCTTGAACGGCACCTGGGTCAGCTTGATCCCGGCCATCAGGGCGATCTGCTCCATGCCGACATGCAGCGAGGTGCCGGTGCCGGGCGTCGCATAGGTCACCTTGCCCGGGTTCTTCTTGGCGAAATCGACCACGTCCTGCCAGGTCTTGAACTGCGACTCCGCGTTGGTGGTGACGCCGAAGGTGTAGCCGGTGAGGTGAATGATGTAGGAGAAATCCTTCGCCGGATCCCACGACACCTCCTGCATCAGGGGCAGGCGGAACACGGTGATCGGGATCTGGGCGATGGTGTAGCCGTCGGGCTTGGCGCCGGCGGCCATCGTCGCGGGACCCACGGTGCCGCCGCCGCCGGCCTTGTTGTCGACCGCGATCGGCTGGCCCAGCACCTTCGAGGCGCTCTCGGCGATCGCGCGCATCGAGATATCGGTCGAGCCGCCCGCCGGCCATGGCACGATCAGCGTGATCGGCTTGGTCGGATAGTCCTGCGCGAGCGCCGCTGTTGACACCAGCATGCCGGCGGCGGCGAGCAGGACCATCAAGCGATTGCGGTGCGACATCTCGATCTCTCCCTTATGACCGCGTTCGATCGCGGCCGCGTCTTGTTCGGTGTTGGCAATGATCGTCCCTGTCATGCTGGGACCGAGCGCATTGGACAGAACGGGGCGGGCAACGGAAGCGCGAATTGCGCTCGAAGCGCCGGCTGCGACAATTGGTCTGCCGCGATTTGGCGCGACCTGCCGAGCCGCGGAATTCAATCGGCCTTTGGTCGGACGGATTGGCCGTTCCTCGCAATGTGCCGGGAGGGCGCGGGGTGTGCGCGCCTGACCGGCAAGCCGGGTTTGGTCAAGCGAATAATCAAGGGAACCCAAAGGCATCGGCGCCTTGCGGGATTGCGCGCTTGCCGTCATCATGGCGCCGCCCGCTGCAGGAACGCCGCCCGACAGATGACGCCATCGCCTGACGCCACCGACGACGCTGTGACGAGGGCGTTTGCCGGCCTTCCCGCATTGCTCGACGAGGCCCCTCGGCTGCTTGCGCGCGGGCGGCTGCTTGATTGCGACTGCCTGATCGGCCCGATGGCGCGGCCGTTTCATGCCGCGATCCGGGCCGGGCGCATCGTCGAGCTTGCGCCTTCGCCGGTCCTGATGCGCTCCTGGCGCTTTTCCTATCGCGCGACGCCGCAGGCCTGGTCCGCCTATTGGCAGGCCGAGCCGAAGCCCGGCTGGCACGATCTGCTGGCGTTGACCAAGCGCGGCGAGGCCGTGCTGGAAGGCGACCTGCATCCCTTCATGGCGCATCTGCAATACTTCAAGGACCTGCTGGCGCTGCCGCGGCAGCATTTCGCGGCGGCCGTATCATGAGCGGCAAGATCATGGACGGCCACATCGAGCCGATGGTCGGCCGCTACGTTCACGTCGAGATCGGCGGCGAGCTGCACCGGATCTATTTCGAGGAGAACGGCACGGGCATTCCGCTGGTCTGCCTGCACACCGCGGGATCGGATGCGCGGCAGTGGCGCCATCTGCTCGCGGATACGCAATTTGCCGAAAATTTCCGCATCATTGCCTTCGATATGCCCTGGCATGGCAAGTCGAATCCGCCGATGAGCTGGACCGGCGATGAATACCAACTCACCACTGCGCGCTACACCGAGACCATCCGCGCTTTCTGCCGTGCGCTGCGGCTGGAGAAGCCTGTCGTGATGGGCTGCTCGATCGGCGGCCGCATCGTGCTTAACCTTGCGATCGAGTATGCCGCCGAGTTCCGCGCGCTGATCGGGCTCGAGGCTGCCGATTTCCAGGCGCCGTGGTATGATACGAACTGGCTGAACCGGCCGGACGTTCACGGCGGCGAAGTCTGCGCCGCGCTGGTGTCCGGGCTGATCGCCCCGCAAAGCCCGGAGCCTGCGCGGATGGAAACGCTGTGGGCCTACAAGCAGGGCGGCCCCGGCGTGTTCAAGGGCGACCTGTATTTCTACCGTGTCGACGGCGACCTGCGCGGCCGGGTCGCGTCAATCGAGACTAAAGTATGCAACCTCTATCTGCTTACGGGCGAGTATGATTTCTCTTGCACGCCTGAGGACACGAGGCGGACGGCAGCGGCAATAGGGGGCGCCAGCGTCACGATCATGGAGCAGCTCGGTCATTTTCCGATGAGCGAGAATCCGGAACAGTTTCGCCGCTATATCGCACCCGTCCTCGCTGATATTCTCACGCACTAGAACGACCGTTTCCACGCAAGGAGTAGACGTATGACACGCAACTATCTGATCGGCTTCGCGCTCGCCGCCGCGCTGGGCGCGAGCCAGGCGCAAGCCCAGGAGCCGACCGGCACGCTGAAGAACATCAAGGACACCGGCGCGATCACGCTCGGCTACCGCGACTCCTCGATCCCGTTCTCCTATCTCGACGACAACCAGAAGCCGGTCGGCTACGCCATGGACATCTGCTACAAGATCGTCGATGCCGTGAAGAAGGAGCTGAAGCTCGACAAGCTCGAGGTCAAGCTCAACCCGGTGACCTCGGCGACCCGTATTCCGCTGATGGCCAACGGCACCGTCGACCTCGAATGCGGCTCGACCACCAACAATGCCGAGCGCCAGAAGCAGGTCTCCTTCACCAACAGCCACTTCCTGACCGCCAGCCGCTACGTCACCAAGAAGGCGAGCAAGATCAATTCGATCGACGATCTGAAGGGCAAGACGGTGGTCTCGACCGCCGGCACCACCAACATCAAGCAGCTCACCGAGGCCAACCTCGCGCGCGGGCTGAGCGTCAATATCATCCCGGCCAAGGATCATGCCGAGGCCTTCCTGATGGTCGAGACCGATCGCGCGGTCGCCTTCGTGATGGACGACATCCTGCTCGCGAGCCTCGTCGCCGGCTCGAAGTCGCCGGATGACTACGTGATCTCCAAGGACGCGTTCTCCAAGCCCGAGCCCTACGGCATCATGCTGCGCAAGGACGACGCGCCGTTCAAGAAGGTCGTCGACGCCGCAACCGCCGCGCTCTACACCAGCGGCGAGGGCCAGAAGATCTATGACAAGTGGTTCACCCAAAAGATCCCGCCGAAGGGCCTTAATCTCAACTCGCCGGCTGGACCGGAGATGAAGAAGCAGTTTGCGAAGCCGTCGGACTCTCCGGATCCAGATGCCTATCTGGTCAACTGACCGCTGTGTATGACCCGTCGTCCCTTTTGGGAGCGGGTCCTGAAAGTTAGCATGTCCGGCCATTTTTGGAGGAGAATGGCCGGACATTTGCATAGACGCCGCGCGCGATGCCGGCGTAATGCCGTGACCGGCACGGCCGCGTGGGGGACCTGTGAACTACAATTGGAACTGGCACATCTTCCTTGAGCCGAACCCGATGGGGACCGGCACCTATCTCGACCTGTTGCTGTCGGGGCTGGTGGTCACCGTCAAGGTGTCGGTGCTGGCCTGGATCATCGCGCTGGTGTCCGGCTCGGTGATCGGCGTGCTGCGCACGCTGCCGTCGCGGACCGCGTCGTGGATCGGCTTCTGCTGGGTCGAGTTCTTCCGCAACATGCCGCTCTTGGTGCAGCTGTTCCTGTGGTTCTTCGTGCTGCCCGAATTGTTGCCGCGGTCGGCCGGGCTGTGGCTGAAGCAACTGCCGAATGCGCCGTTCTGGACCGCCGCGATCGGCGTCGGCTTCTTCATGTCGGCGCGCGTCGCCGTGCAATTGCAGGCCGGCATCACCTCGCTGCCGCGCGGGCAGAAGCAGGCCTCGACCGCGCTCGGCCTCACCACGGTGCAGACCTATCGCTACGTGCTGCTGCCGATGGCATTCCGCATCATCCTGCCGCCGCTGACCTCCGAATTCCTCAACACCATCAAGAACAGCGCGGTCGCCATCACCATCGGCCTGATCGAACTGACCGGCCAGGCCCGCTCGATGCAGGAGTTCTCGTTCCAGGTGTTCGAGGCGTTCACGGCGGCAACCGTGCTCTACCTGCTCCTCAATTTCGTCGTGGTGACCGCGATGCGCTTCCTCGAGCGCTATGTCGCGATCCCCGGCTACATCACGGGCAAATGACGATGATCGGCAGTTTCGATTTCGACGTCATCCGCCGCTCGCTGCCCTACCTGTTCCTGGAGGGCATGCGCTTCACGCTGACCTTGACCGCGCTCGCAGCGTTCGGCGGCCTGGTGTTCGGCACCCTGATCGCCCTGATGCGGCTGTCGAGCTACAAGGTGCTCGGGCGCATCGCGGGCTTCTATGTCGACTTCATCCGCTCGCTGCCGCTGGTGCTGGTGATCTTCTGGTTCTACTTCCTGGTGCCGTATATCGGGCAGTGGCTGACCGGCGCGTCGCGGCCGATCACGGTCGGCGCCTTCGCCTCCTCGCTGATCACCTTTATTGCGTTCGAGGCGGCGTATTTCTCCGAGATCATGCGCGCCGGCATCCAGTCGATCTCGAAGGGCCAGCCGGCTGCGGCCAGCGCGCTCGGCCTGACCTACGCGCAGTCGATGCGCTACGTCGTGCTGCCGCAGGCGTTCCGCAACATGCTGCCGGTGCTGCTGACGCAGACCATCGTGCTGTTCCAGGACACCTCGCTGGTCTACGTGCTGTCGATCCCGGATTTCCTCGGCGCCGCCAGCAAGGTCGCGCAGCGCGACGGCCGCCTGGTCGAAATGTATCTGTTCGCCGCGCTGGTCTACTTCGTCATTTCCTGTATCGCGTCCTACGGCGTTCGCCGCCTGCAGGCGCGCATTGCCATCGTTCGCTGAGGCATGACCCGGAAAAGTGGGAACCGGTTTTCCGACAAGGTCATGCCTAAACAAAAAAGCTGAGCCATCATGATCGAGATCAACCACGTCAACAAATGGTACGGGCCGAGCTTCCAGGTGCTGAAGGACTGCACCACCAGCGTCGCCAAGGGCGAGGTGGTGGTGGTCTGCGGCCCGTCCGGCTCGGGCAAGTCGACCCTGATCAAATGCGTCAACGCGCTGGAGCCGATCCAGGGCGGCGACATCACGCTCGACGGCGTCAAGGTCAACGATCCCAAGACCGACCTGCCGAAGCTGCGCTCGCGCGTCGGCATGGTGTTTCAGCACTTCGAGCTGTTTCCGCATCTGCGCATCATCGACAATCTCCGCCTCGCACAGGAGAAGGTGCTCGGCCGCAAGTCTGAGGACGCCACCGCCAAGGGCATGAAGCTTCTGGAGCGCGTCGGGCTGAAGGATCATGCCAAGAAGTTTCCCGCCGAGCTGTCCGGCGGCCAGCAGCAGCGCGTCGCGATCGCCCGCGCGCTGGCGATGGACCCGATCGCGATGCTGTTCGACGAGCCGACCTCGGCGCTCGACCCGGAAATGATCAGCGAGGTGCTCGACGTGATGGTCGACCTCGCCCGCGAGGGCATGACCATGATGGTCGTGACCCACGAAATGGGCTTTGCCAACAAGGTCGCCGACCGCGTCATCTTCATGGACCGTGGCGAGATCGTCGAGGACGCCAAGAAGGCCGACTTCTTCGGCACGCCGCGCAGCGACCGCGCGCAGAAGTTCCTGTCGAAGATCCTGCAGCACTGAGGCCGGGGAGCGCCGGACGCCCCTCCGTCATTGCGAGGAGCTCGCAAATTGCAAGGCAATTTGCGCTGAAGCGACGAAGCAATCCATCCATCCGCGTAGGCGGCGCTATGGATTGCTTCGCTTCGCTCGCAATGACGTGGAGGGCCTGGCTGTCATTCCGGGATGGTCCGAGGGACCAGACCGCAGGTGCGCAATTGCGTACGGGGAATCTCGAGATTCCGGGTTCGGTGCTGCGCATCGCCCCGGAATGACGGCGGCTACAGGGTTTTCCCCCGTTAACAATTTGCGTATACGAAGGCCTGAAACCCCCTTCGTCCGCAGGAGAACTCGCGTGGAAAAGATCGCTTACGTCAACGGCTCGTTCGTGCCGCATTCGGAGGCCAAGGTCTCGGTCTTCGACCGCGGATTCCTGTTCGCCGACGGCATCTACGAGGTGGCGGCGGTGCTCGAGGGCAAGCTGATCGACAACGCCTCGCATCTGGCGCGGCTCAAGCGTTCGGTCGGCGAGATCCAGCTCGCGCTGCCGGAGACGCTGGAGCGGATCGAGGAGATCCAGAAGGAGTTGGTTGCGCGCAACGACCTCGTCAACGGCATGGTCTATCTCGAGGTCACCCGCGGCGCCGACAAGGGCCGCGACTTCGCCTTCCCGAAGGCCGACGTCAAGCCGACGCTCGTGATGTTCACCTCGGAAAAGGACATCATCAACGCGCCCTCGGCCAAGACCGGCATCAACGTCATCACGGTGCCCGACATTCGCTGGGAGCGGCGCGACATCAAGAGCGTGGCGCTGCTGGCGCAGGTGCTGGCCAAGCAGGCGGCCGCCGCGGCCGGCGCCGGCGAAGCCTGGATGATCGAGGACGGCAAGGTCACCGAGGGCGGCTCGTCCTCGTCCTTCATCGTCACCCAGGACGATGTCATCGTGACCCGGCAGAACGGCAACGAGATCCTGCCCGGCTGCACCCGCAAGGCGGTGGTCAAGCTCGCCGAGGAACGCCAGCTGCGCATCGAGGAGCGCGCCTTCACGATCGAGGAAGCGCTCGCTGCCAAGGAAGCCTTCATCACCAGCGCTTCCGTCTTCGTGCAGGGCGTGGTCGCGATCGACGGCAAGAAGGTCGGAGGCGGCAAGGTCGGCCCGATCACCGACCGCCTGCGCGAGATCTACGTCGAGTTCGCCCGCGCGACGGCGGTTTGACACTGCCTAGGGTGGGTTAGCGCAGCGTAACCCACCGACTTTGCTCACCGCGGAGAGAATGGTGGGTTACGTCTTCGGCTAACCCACCCTACGGTCTGCGCATCGCCTTGGCACCGTCACCCTGAGGTGGCCGCTTCTTCAGCGGCCCTCGAAGGGTCGACGGCCCGTCTGTGGCCGTGCATCCTTCGAGACGCCTGCTGCGCAGGCTCCTCAGGATGACGGGGATGGATCGTCCGCGCTGCTCACGCCGCCGCCTTCGCCTTCACCGGATGCACCGCGCGGAAGCCGATGGCGATCCGGTTCCAGGCGTTGATCGCGCCGATCAGCGTGGTCAGGTTGACCAGCTCGCTGTCCGAGAATTGGGCGCGCACGGCTTCATAGTCGGCGTCCGGCGCATGCGTCTCTGACACCAGCGTCAACGCTTCGGTCCAGGCCAGTGCCGCGCGCTCGCGCTCGCTGTAGAGCGGCGATTCGCGCCAGGCGTTGAGCAAATAGAGCCGCTGCTCGGTCTCGCCGTGCTTGCGGGCATCCTCGGTGTGCATGTTGATGCAGTAGGCGCAGCCGTTGATCTGCGAGGCGCGGGTCTTGACCAGCTCGATCAGCGATTGCTCGAGGCCGCTCGCAGCGATCTGGTTTTCGACTGCGACCAGCGCTTTGATGGTCTCGGGTGCGGCCTGGTAGAAGTTCATGCGGGGCTTCATGGTCGTTCTCCGTGGTTGTGGCTTGGGTTAGTGCGCACCGCCGCCAGCGAGCTGGCCCGGCTTCTTCAGGAAGAGTGTCGCCGCGAGTGCGATGATCAGCGCGACGCCGAGCAGGTAGAAGGTATCACTGAAGGCGAGGATGTAGGCCTGCTTCTGCACGACCTTGCCGATCGCCGCGATTGCGCGGTGGGCGGCCGCGGCCTGGTCGGCGACGCCGTGGTTCATGAAATACTGCGTCAGCTGCTCAATCCGGTTGCGCGTGGCCTGTTCCAGCAGCGAGACCGACTGCATCAGTACGTTGGAGTGATATTGCTCGCGCTTGGTCAGCAGCGTCTGCAGCACGGCGATGCCGACCGCGCCGCCGAGGTTGCGCATCATGTTGAACAGCGCGGAGGCCGAGCCCGCGTTCTCCAGCTCGATGCCCGCGGTCGCAACCGCCGACAGCGGCGCCATCACCAGCGCCTGGCCGATGGCGCGGACGATGTTGGGCCAGAACAGCTGGTCGGTGGCGTAGTCGTTGGTCATGAAGATGTTCATGAAGTTGGAGCCGGCGAACAGCGCGAAGCCGACGCCGATGATGATGCGGGGGTCGAAGCGCTGCATCAGCCGCGGCACCAGCGGGATCAGCACGAGCTGCGGCAGCCCGGTCCAGGCCAGCACCATGCCGATCTGCTCGGCATTGTAGCCCTGGATGCGCGACAGGTACTGCGGCAGGATGAACACCGAGCCGTACAGCGCGATGCCAAGCAGGAAGTTGGCCAGCATGCCGAAGCCGAAATTGCGGCGGGCGAGCAGGCGCAAATTGAGCAGCGGCTTCTCGACGGTGAACTCGACCATCAGGAAGGCGGCCAGCGCGACGGCGGCGATCACCGACAGGCGGACGATGAAGGGCGAGCCGAACCAGTCGTCCTTGTTGCCTTCCTCCAGCACGGTCTGCAGCGCGGCGAGGCCGATCGCCATGGTGATGATGCCGAGCCAGTCGCCCTGGCGGATCAGAGACGGCTTCATCGGGCTCGGATCGAGCGAGACGTAGAGCATCGCGATCATCACGGCGCCCGGCACCAGATTGACATAGAAGATGTACTGCCAGCCCCAGTTCTCGGTGAGGTAGCCGCCGATGGTCGGGCCGATCGCCGGCGCGAACGTCGCCGACAGGGCGAACAGCGCGAGCCCGATCGGCTGCTTGGCCTTCGGCAGCAGCGTGATGATCAGCGTGAATGCCATCGGGATCAGCACGCCGCCGGTGAAGCCTTGCACCGCGCGCAGCGCGATCATCTGCGGCAGGTCCTGCGCCAGCGCGCACGCCGCCGAGAACACCAGGAACAGGAACGCATTGGTGAGCAGATAGATGCGCACCGAGAACACCTGCGCGAGCCAGCCGGAGAGCGGGATCACCACGATCTCGGCGATCAGATAGGAGGTCGAGATCCAGCCGCCGTCGTCGATCCCGGCGCCGATCGCGCCTTGCACATCGGCGAGCGAGGCGTTGACGATCTGGATATTGAGCACGGCCATGAACGCGCCGAGCGTCGCCCCGATCACCGCGATCCAGGTTTTCGTGGGGATCGCCGGCGCCGCCGGCGCTGCGGGGGCGGGGAGCGCGGCGGCGTTCGCTGCGTCGGCTGTGGGCTGAAGTGCGGTCATCGGCGTGTTCTCTGGCTCACACACGCAAGATGTATTAGGCGGGCACTTTCGATAATCCGGGAAAGACTGGAAGGATTGTTCTGTCGCGGTTGATAATCGGGCGCTGTTACGACGCGCGACGCAGATCCTTCATCTGCCAGCCGTCAGTTCGTGAGGTGGGCACGCCTGTCAGGCTCCCTCTCCCGCTTGCGGGGGAGGGCGGGGTGGGGGCTCTCTCCGCGAGTAGTGTCGTGGAGAGAGCCCCCACCCGCCGTGCGCTACGCGCACGTCGGCCTCCCCCGCAGGCGGGAGAGGCGAAGAAAGTTCGCACTCTTATCGTTGACCGTAGTCTCTATCCGCCGTTCGCCCGCGTCGCCGATGCCAGCCGCCGCTTCTCCTCGCGCTCGGCCAGCACCGTCGCCTTGGTGTTGACGGTCGGGATCGCCGACATGCCGGGGCGCAAGAGGCCGGTTAGGCTGTGATCGTCGAGCACGATCTTCACCGGCACGCGCTGTACGATCTTGGTGAAATTGCCGGTGGCGTTGTCGGGCGGCAGCAGCGCGAATTCGAGGCCGCTGGCCGGCGACAGGCTGTCGACATGACCCTTCAGCGTGGTGCCGCGAAAACTGTCGACCGTGAGCTCGACCGGCTGGCCGTTGCGCACATGGGTCAGCTGCGTCTCCTTGAAATTGGCGATCACATAGACCGCGTCCAGCGGCACCACCGCCATCAGCTGGGTGCCGGCCTGCACATATTGCCCGACGCGCAGCGTGCGGGCGCCGACCGTGCCGTCGACCGGCGCGGTGATCCGGGCGTAGGACAGGTTGAGCTCGGCCTGCTGCTCGACCGCGCGAGCGCGGTCCACCTGCGCTGCGGCCTGGGCGCGCTGCGTGGTCAGCACGTCGACCTTGCGCTGGGCCGCCGACAGCGCCGACTTCGCGTGCTGCAATTGCGCGGTGTTGGCGCGCAGCGCCGCGTCGGTCTGTTGCGCACGCTGAATGGTGCCGGAGCCGGACTTCATCAGCCCGTCGTAGCGGGTCTGCTCCTCCTGCGCGAATTTCAGGTTGGCCTCGGCGGCGGTGACGTCGGCCGTGCTCTGGTCGATGATCGGCTGCTGCAGTTCGAGCTGGGCATCGAGGTTGCGCACCGAGGCTGTGGCGGCGTCGACATCCGCCTTGGCCTGACCGAGCGCGGTGCGGTAATCGCGGTCGTCGATCTCGGCCAGCAGCTGGCCGGCCTTCACCGGCTGGTTGTCGGTGACCAGCACCTTGGCGATGTAGCCCGAGACCTTCGGGGCGATGATCGTGGAGTCCGCCTTCACATAGGCGTCGTCGGTGGTTTCGAGGTAGCGGCCGGTGGTGACGTAGTCGTAACCAAAGTCGGCTGCCACGGCGACGCCGATGATCGCGGCGAGCCCGAGCGCCACCCGCTTGACCGCTTTCCGCGACGGGCGGAGGCCGATTTTTGTTGCTTGTTCAGGGACATAAGTAGTGGTCGACATGGCATCCTCCGGGTCGAACATTCGCGTCCTTCCAGAAAGGGCGCCCAGTACGCCCCCTTAGATGCAATGTCCTTCCCGCTGTGATAATCCCGATAAATCTGGAAGCATTATCAAGCCAGCGCTGATAATCCGGACCTTGCCGCATGGATCGCCTGACCAGCCTGACCGCCTTCGTCCGGGTTGTGGACACCGGCGGCTTTTCCGCGGCCGGCCGCAAGCTCAACATGTCCACCACCATGGTGAGCAACCACGTGCAGTCGCTGGAGGACCGGCTCGGCGCCCGGCTGCTCAACCGCACCACGCGCAAGGTCAGCCTCACCGAGGTCGGCCAGGCCTATTACGACCGCTGCGTCCAGATCCTCGCCGACATCGAGCAGGCCGACGACATCGCGGGCGCCCAGCAATCGGTGCCGCGCGGCACCCTGCGCATCTTCACCAACACCCATCTCGTCCAGTTCCTGTCGCCCGCGGTGGCCGAGTTCCTCGCCACCTATCCCGAGGTCAAGGTCGATCTCACGATCGGCGAGCGCAGTGCCGATCTGATCGACGAGAACTACGATCTCGCCGTGCGCATGGTGCCGCCGCCGGACTCCAGCCTGATCGTGCGCACCATCGCGACCTGGCGCCACGTGCTGTGCTGCTCGCACGGCTATATCAAACAGCACGGCAAGCCAACGCTGCTGGCCGACCTCTCCGCGCGCAACTGCATGCGCCACGCCAACTATCCCTATGGCGACGAGTGGCGCTTCGCCGACCGCAAGGGCACGCCGGCTGCGGTGCGCGTCTCCGGAAATCTGATCTCCAACAGCGGCGAAACCCTGAAGCTCGCGGCGCTGGCCGGCGTCGGCGTCTTCCTCGCGGCCGGCTTCCTGGTTCGCGACGAGCTGGAGTCGGGACAACTGGTCCGCCTGCTGCCCGAATACCGGCCGGTCGAGCTCACCATGAATGCTGTCTATCCGCATCGCCATCATCTCTCGGCGAAGGTCCGCACCTTCATCGACCTGCTGGTCCATCACGCCACCGAGCAGCAGAAGCTGATCAATCCGTATTCGTGATGGGCGGTGTGCAGGGTGGGCACGCTTGCACTGAGCGGCCTCCGCGCTCCGGTGATGGAGCTGGCCGCATTTCTCTCTGTTCGTCTCTCTCTGTTCGTCGTCCCGGCGAAGGCCGGGACCCATACGCCGCGGCTTGTGTCGTGAACGGGATCCGTCGTTCCACCGTCGCGCAACCATGACCAGCTGTGGTTATGGATCCCGGCCTGCGCCGGGACGACAGTGTGTGTGTTGCACGACCGGTGAGTCAGACATCCGAAAGCTCGCGGCCCGTCGCGCCACCCCAGATGACGGGACTAGCAGAGCTTTTTCGGCGCGTCATGACGGCCCGGCATCCCTTGCATGGCGTTCGCGTGTATGAAGACGGCAGCGTCTGCCGCCGGAGCTTGCCATGCCGCTTCGTCTTCTCGCATCACTCCTGTTCGCGCTCGCAGCAAACCTGCTGCTGCAACTGCCGGCGCGCGCCGCCTATCCCGATCACATCGTCAAGATCGTGGTGCCGTTCGCGCCGGGCGGCGGCACCGATGTCGTCGCGCGGACGCTGGCGCAGGAGATGCAGAAGGATCTCGGCGTCACCGTCATCATCGAGAACAAGCCGGGGGCCGGCACCATCATCGGCACGCAGAGCGTCGCGACGAGCCGAGCCGACGGCTACACGCTGCTGATGGCGACCTTCGCCAACGCGGTCAATCCGAGCCTTTACAGCAAGCTGCCTTATGATGCGCACAAGGATTTTGCGCCCGTGGCGCTGGTGGCGCGCTCCTTCAACGTCGTTGTGGTCAATCCCGCTTCGCCGATCAAGTCGATTGCCGATCTGATCGCGGCCGCGAAGGCCGATCCGCAAAAGCTGTCCTACGGCACCTATGGCACCGGCACCTCGGCGCATCTCGCCGGCGAACTGTTCAAGCACATGGCCGGGGTCAATCTCACCACCGTTCCCTACAAGGGCGCGGCGCCTGCCATCACCGACCTCTTGGGTGGCCAGATCCAGGTAATGTTCACCACGGTGGCAAGCTGCGCCTCGCTGGTCGAGGCCGGGCAGCTGCGCGCGATCGGAGTGACGTCCGCTGAGCGCTCGGCCGCGTTCCCGCAATTGCCGACGGTGTCGGAAGCCGGCGCCTCCGGCTATGTCGCCGAATCCTGGTACGGCCTCTACGCGCCGGCGAATACGCCGCCCGACATCATCGATCGCCTCAACAGATCGGCGGCAAAGGCCGTGCAGGCGGAGGCCTTCAAGAAGCTCAGCGTCAATGAGGGCCTCGTGATGGTGGCCTCACCGCCGGCCGAGCTCGACCGCTACTTTGCCGGCGAGGAAGCGCGCTGGCGCAAGGTGACAAAGGACGCCGGCATCAAGGCCGAATAGGCGGCATGCGCCAGGTGACGATCACATCTTTTTGCGTCGCATTGCCGTAACCGTGATTCTAGACGCAACGGACCGGTTCCTGGATCGTTGCCATGATCAGCGGAACCTGCCGCCTTGAGCTGTGTCTTGCGTCAAAGAGTAGGCCATGTGGATTCTGTTGCTGCTGCCGTTCATCGGCTTGCTGTGGGTGCCGTTCTATAATTTCGTCGAGCCGTCGCTGTTCGGCTTTCCCTTCTTCTACTGGTACCAGCTCGCCTGGGTGCCGATCTCCTCGCTCTTGATCTGGCTGGTCTATCGCAGCCGCCGGCCCGATACCGACGAGCCGCGGTGAGGGGACAGCCATGACCGATCACATCGCCTGGGTGGCGCTCTCCGTCTTCATCTTCTTCTTCGCGCTCGTCACCGTGATGGGCTTCTTCGCGGCGCGCTGGAAATCCGGCCCGGTCAGCGAGCATCTCGACGAATGGGGCCTCGGCGGTCGCCAGTTCGGCACCTGGATCACCTGGTTCCTGGTCGGCGGCGATTTCTACACCGCCTACACCGTGATCGCGGTGCCAGCGCTGGTCTACGCGGTCGGCGCCTACGGCTTCTTCGCGCTGCCCTACACCATCATCGTCTATCCCTTCGTATTCGCTGTCATGCCGGTGCTGTGGAAGAAGGCGCATGCGAACGGCTACGTCACCGCCGCCGATGTCGTCCACGGCGCCTATGGCTCGCGCGCGCTCGAGCTCGCGGTGGCGCTGACCGGCCTGGTCGCGACCATGCCCTACATCGCGTTGCAGCTGATCGGCATGGAGGTCGTGATCAAGGCGATGGGGCTATCCGGCGAACTGCCGATCATCGCCGCCTTCGTGATCCTCGCGCTCTATACCTATAGCTCCGGCCTGCGCGCGCCGGCGCTGATCGCCTTCGTCAAGGACATCATGATCTACATCGTGGTGCTGGCCGCCGTGGTCGTGGTGCCCGCGAAGCTCGGCGGCTACGGCGCGGTGTTCTCGGCCGCCAACGACGCCTTCACGGCGAAGGGCGGCGCCACCGGCCTGACGTTGAAGCCCGGACAGTATCTGCCCTATGCGACGCTGGCGCTGGGCTCGGCGCTCGCCGCCTTCATGTATCCGCACACGCTGACCGGCATCTTCGCCTCGAAGTCGGCGGATACCATCCGCAAGAATGCGATCCTGCTGCCGGCCTATACGCTCTTGCTCGGCCTGATCGCGCTGCTCGGCTACATGGCCTATGCCGCCGGCATCAAGGTGACTTCGCCGAACGACGTGGTGCCGATGCTGTTCAAGACGCTGTTCCCGGAATGGTTCGCGGGCTTTGCGTTCTCGGCGATCGCGATCGGCGCGCTGGTGCCGGCGGCGGTGATGAGCATCGGCGCCGCCAACCTGTTCACGCGCAATGTCTGGAAGTCCTACGTCAACCCGGACATCTCGCACGCCGGTGAGGCGTCGGTGGCGAAGATCACATCGCTGGTGGTCAAGGTCGGTGCGCTCGCCTTCATCTTGTTCCTGCCGACGCAATATGCGCTCGACCTGCAACTGCTCGGCGGCCTCTGGATCGTGCAGACGCTGCCGGCGCTGGTGTTCGGGCTGTTCACCGTCTGGTTCCGCGCCGAAGGGCTGCTGCTCGGCTGGGCGGTCGGCATCGGCTGGGGCACGTATACGGCGTGGAGCAACGGGCTGAAGCCGCTCGCCAGCATCTCGCTCGGCGATGCCAGCTACAGCTTCTATGTCGGCCTCGGCGCGTTGCTGCTCAACATCGTCGTGGCGGTGCTCGCGACTGTCGTGGTCGGCCTGATATCACCCGCCAAGCGCCGCGCGGCGGCCTGAGCCGTCGCCTTGGTCTGACGGGGCGGAGGCAAGTCGCGCGGTGAGCCGCGCAACCTCCGCCCTGGTCTTTTCGATCGCGGCGTCCTTCACCGACCCATAGCCGCGGATCTCCATCGGCGCCTTTGCCAGCGCGACGAGATCGGGCAGCCGTGCCTTGTCGAGCTTGCCGAGCATGGTCTCGATCAGCGCCTCATACCAGGTAATCAGCTCGCGCTCGGTGCGGCGCTCCGCGGCGTAGCCGAACAGGTCGAAGGGTGTGCCGCGCAGCCCTTTCAGGCTCGCGAGCAACCGCAGCGGCGTCTGGATCCACTGTCCGAACGCGCGCTTCCTCGGCCGTCCCCGTGCATCGCGCCGCGCTGGCAGGAACGGCGGCGCAAGGTGATATTGCACCGTGAAGTCGCCGTCGAATTCCTGGCTGAGCTCGTCGAGGAAGCCGCTCTGCATATGCAGCCGCGCCACTTCGTATTCGTCCTTATACGCCATCAGCTTGAACAGCGACCGCGCCACGGCGTCGGTCAAGGTCTCGCTGCCCAGCGCGGCCTCGGCGCGACGCACGCGGTCGATTGTCGCCCGATAGCGCGCGGCATAGGCCTCGTCCTGATAGTCACGAAGGAAATCCGCGCGGCGCGCGATCACCTGCTCCAGCGTCTCCGGTACATCGGCCGCAGCACCGTCGGCCTTCGGCAAAAACTCCGGATCGGCGAAGGCGATCCGGCCCCAGGCCAGCGCCTGCCTGTTGAGCTCGATGGCGACGCCGTTCAATTCGATCGCGCGCGTCAGCGCCTCCAGCGAGACCGGCACCAGGTCCTGCTGCCAGGCGAAGCCGAGCATCATGATGTTGGCAAAGACGCTGTCGCCGAGCAGCCGCTCGGCCAGCGCGTTGGCGTCGATCATGGTGAGGTTGCCCGACCCGATCACCCGCTCGATCGCGCGCAAGCGAACCGGCGAGGCGAGGTCGGCATCGCGGAAGCGCACCACGTCGCCGGTCGGCATCTCGGCGATATTGACCGCGGCGCGCATTCCCTTGCGATAGGTGCCGGATGCTTTTGCCGACGAGCTCACCACGAGGTCGCAACCGATCAGCGCGTCGGCCGCGCCCTGGTCGATCCGCACCTGATGCAGCGCGTCGGGCGTAACCGCCAGCCGTAGATAGCTCAGCACGGGGCCGAACTTCTGCGCAAAACCGGTGAAGTCGAGCACAGAGACCCCGTGGCCCTCGAGATGCGCGGCCATTGCGATCAATGCGCCGACCGTGATGACGCCGGTGCCGCCGACGCCGGTGACAAGGAGATCATAGGGCCGCTCCAGTCCCGCAAGCTCCGGCGCCGGCAGCGCGGCTGCACGCGTCAGCGGATCGATCGCGCTCGCGCTCTTCGCCCGCCGCTTGCCGCCCTCGATCGTGACAAAACTCGGGCAGAAGCCGTTGAGGCAGGAAAAGTCCTTGTTGCAGGTTGAGAGGTTGATCCGGCGCCTGCGGCCGAACGGCGTTTCCTTCGGCTCGACGCTGAGGCAGTTGGATTCCACCGAGCAGTCGCCGCAGCCCTCGCAGACGAGGTCGTTGATGTAGGCAAAGCGCGCGGGATCCTCGATCGTGCCGCGCTTGCGCCGCCGCCGCTTCTCGGTGGCGCAGGTCTGCTGATAGATCAGCACGGTGACGCCGGGAATTGCGCGCAGCTCGCGCTGCACGGCATCCATCGCCTCGCGCGGATGGATGGTGACGCCGGCGGGCAGATCCGCCGGCGAGAAATGCGCGGGATCGTCGGAGACCAGCGCGATCCGCGCGACGCCCTCGGCGCGGACAGAGTGCGCGATCGCCTGCACGCTGACCGGGCCGTCGACCGGCTGGCCGCCGGTCATCGCCACCGCGTCATTGAACAGGATCTTGTAGGTGATGTTGGCTTTCGCAGAGATCGCCTGCCGGATCGCCATCGAGCCGGAGTGATAGTAGGTGCCTTCGCCGAGATTCTGGAAGACGTGGCTGTTGCCGGTGAATTTCGATGACGCCGCCCAGTTGACGCCTTCGCCGCCCATCTGGATCAGCGACGAGGTCTCGCGGTCCATCCAGCTTGCCATGAAATGGCAGCCGATGCTGGCCAGCGCCTTGGAGCCCTCGGGCACTTTCGTCGAGGTGTTATGCGGGCAGCCCGAGCAGAAATACGGCGTACGGGTCGCGCCCGGCACCGCGATCATGCGGTCCTGTTCCGGCACCAGCGCGGCAACGCGGCGAGCGAGTTGCAATTCCGGAAACATCGGGTCGAGCCGGCGCGCCAGCACGTCGGCGAGCATGCGCGGCGACAATTCGCCGGTCCAGGAGATCAGCCGCGCGCCGCTCTCGTCATGCTTGCCGACCATCCGGTCCGGCTTGGCGCCGGGATAGTCGTAGAAATACTCCTTGAACTGGCTCTCGATGATGCCGCGCTTCTCCTCGACCACGAGGATCTCGCGCTTGCCCTTCACGAACTCCATCGCATCGTGCAGCGCCAGCGGCCACACCATGCCGACCTTGTAGATGTCGATGCCGAAGCGGCGGCACGCCGCCTCGTCGAGGCCGACCAGCCGCAGCGCTTCCATCAGATCGAGATGCGCCTTGCCCGTGGTGACGATGCCGTAGCTCGCATCCTTGATGTCGTAGATGTGGCGATCGATCGGATTGGCTTTCGCGAAGGCGTAGACCGCGTGCTTCTTCGCCTCCAGCCGTTCCTCGATCTGCGGGCCCGGCAGATCCGGCCAGCGATAATGCAGGCCGCCGGGCGGCGGCACGAAATCCGGTTGCACGAAACGGCGCGGCGGCCGCAGCTCGACCGAGGCGCCGGACTCCACGATCTCCGAGATCGCCTTGAAGCCGACCCACATGCCGGAGAACCGGCTCAGCGCGTACCCATACTCGCCGAATGCGAGATATTCGCCGACATCGGCCGGATGCAGCGTCGGCATGAACCAGCTCATGAAGGCGACGTCGGACTGATGCGGCATCGAGGACGACACGCAGCCATGGTCGTCGCCGGCGACGACGAGCACGCCGCCACGCGGCGAGGAGCCATAGGCATTGCCGTGCTTCAGCGCATCGCCGGAACGGTCGACGCCGGGGCCCTTGCCGTACCAAAGGGCGAACACGCCATCGACCTCGCGATCTCTTTGCGTCTCGACCTGCTGCGAGCCGAGTACGGCGGTCGCCGCGAGGTCCTCATTGACCGCGGGCAGGAATTCGATGCGGCTGTCCTTGAGCTGCTCGCCGATCTTCCACAGTTCGAGATCGACGCCGCCGAGCGGCGAGCCGCGATAGCCGGAGATGAAGCCCGCGGTGTTGAGGCCGGCAGCGCGGTCGCGCCGCGCCTGGTCGAGCACGATGCGGACGATCGCTTGCGTGCCGGTGAGGAAGACGCGGCCGCGGTCGCGGCTGTAGCGCTCGGACAGCTGATAGGCGTCGAGCAACGGCATCTGGCCCATGACTGACCTCTCCGGGATTCGCGATGTCTGATCCGACAAGGCTATGCCTGTGGGCGTGGTAGGTCTTACCTATCCATTCATTTGTCGCTGAAAAATCGGCAGGATATTGCTGAGAACGATGTAGTTCGGTAGGATCTACCAAATCGAGGGCCTCGCAATGGTCGAAGAGCAGGACGAGAAAATCCTCGCCGAACTGCAGAAGGACGGCCGCGCCACCAACCAGCAGCTTGCGGAAACCGTCGGGATGTCGACCTCCGCCTGCTGGCGCCGGGTCCGCGCCCTGGAAGAATCCGGCGTCATCTCAGGCTATTCGGCGCTGGTCGCGCGCGAGCGCGCAGGCTTTGCGACCTCGGCGATCCTGCACGTCTCGCTGGAGCGCCACGACGTCAAGTTCGTCGACGAGTTCGTCGCCCGGGTGATGAAGCGCCGCGAGGTGCTGGAATGCTTCGCGACCACCGGCGACGCCGATTATCACCTGCGCGTCGTGGTGCGCGACATGGACGCCTACAACAAATTCCTCGACGAGTTCATGTTCCGCATCCCCGGCATCCGCCATGTCCGCACCAACGTGATCCTGAAGGAGATCAAGACCGGCGTGGCGTTGCCGTTTTGAAGTGATGTGGTCTGACGACGATGATGTGGCCGCGCGCTCAATTTTGTCCCGTCACCCTGAGGAGGCCGCGTAGCGGCCGTCTCGAAGGGCGAACGGCCACCAGCTGGGCCGTGCATCCTTCGAGGCTCGCCCAGCGGCGCAAGTGCGCCGCAAGGCTCGCGCCTCCAGCGACAAAGGCGAAGCCTTTGCGCGGGGATGACGGTCGAAGTAGTCGGCAGGATGGGTAGAGCGAAGCGAAACCCATCATGGTGCCGCGGGTTGGAAGCGATGGGTTTCGCTGCGCTCTACCCATCCTACGCATCTACGCCTCCGCCGGTTTGGCCCGCGTCAGCAGCATGAACACCATGACATGGCTGACCAGCAGCAGCGGCACATAGAGCGCCGGAATGTAGATGCCGGCGCCGAACAGGCCGGGATCGCCGATCTTCACGCCGTTGTAATAGGCATTGAGCAGATCCAGCGTGCCCCAGACGTTGAAGACCCAGACGATCGGAATCGCGATCGCCCACCGCCAGGACAGCGCCGCCATGGCAAGCAGCGCGAGAACGGCGGCGGTGAGATCGCCCCATCCGACCTCGCTGGCGAAATCCGCGCTCAACTGCGGCGACACGAACCCGGCCACCATGAAGTTCATACCCAGGAACCTGAACGCATGGAACGCTGCGAGCAGTCGGAGCGCGTTGTCACGTGGCATCGCGCGGAGCGCCGGCCAGACGTAGGTGACGGCCACGACGGCACTTGTCAGAAACCCGCCGGCGACGCTGAGGACGAATGGAAGATTGAAGCCCGGGGGCATCGGCGGATTCCCTTGTTGTCGATCGGTTCGGTTGGCTTGCGTTCAGGACCTTGACGCTCAGGGCTTGGCGACGAGCAGGCGGAGCGGCAGCAGCGGGCCGACCCCGATGTACTCGTGATCCATCAGATCGAGCTTGGACAACGGCAGGCCTTCCATGATCGCGTGCGCCTCGGATGCATCCTTGGCGTCGAGCAGAAAGACCACGCCGCGCCCGTCGGAGCGCGAATACCATTCGCGAATCTTGCCGTTGAGATAGAGCTGCACGGTCTGCCGGATTTCGTCCGGCATCACGGCCATCACCTGATCGCGGGTGACGCCGGCTTTCGCGGTGAGGATGACCATCACGCCGGTGGTGACGGTGGAGGTGGCTTGGGCTTGTGCTTGAGCTTGGGCAAAGGAGGGAGCGGTCATGGAAGTGGTGCCTGTCAAAGTGAGGGTGAGAGCCAGGATTGTGTGACGGATTGCTTGCATCGGTCGCATGTCTCCGTTCACGACGGATGTCGTGATGTCGCGTGAGCAGCGCGCGTCGCGTTTGCTGCTGCTTGTGGCTCCGATGTAGGGCGGCTTTCCGCGAGCGACTATTCGCGATAATGTTCACAGGCCATGAAGCAGAACTTCACAGTCCGGCAGGGCGCGCTCGACGGCGTCGAGGCATTCCTTGCCGTCGCCCAGCACCGCAGTTTTCGCCGCGCGGCGGCCGAGCTCGGCGTCACGCCATCGGCGATCAGCCAGGCGGTGCGCGCCCTCGAGGCGCGTCTCGGCGCCGTGTTGTTCATCCGCACCACCCGCAGCGTCGGGCTGACCGATGCCGGCGAACGGTTTCTGGCGCGCGCAAGACCGGCATTCGAGGAGCTGGTCGCGGCGAGTGGGGCGGCGCGCGAGCTCGGGCAGAAGCCCGCCGGGCTATTGCGTCTCACCGTACCGCGCTCGGTGGTGCCGATCCTGCTGGAGCCGCTGATCGCGTCGTTCTGCAAGGCCTATCCCGAGATCGAGGTCGAGCTCGCCGCCAGCGAGGAATTGGTCGACCTCGCCGCCGGCGGCTTCGATGCCGGCATCCGGATGGGCCAGTTCATCAACCCGGACATGGTCGCGGTGCGCCTGACCAAGCCGTTCCCGTTCGCCATCGTCGGTAGCCCGGACTATCTCGCGCGCCGCGGCCGGCCGAAACGCCCGGACGATTTGCGCGAACACGCGTGCCTGCGGCTGCGGCGATCGAACGGCGGGCTCGCGCCATGGTCGCTGACCGACAACGGCCGTTCGATCGAGCTTGCCGTGTCGGGATCCTTCATCGGGCATGATTTCCCGACGCTGGTCGGCGCCGCCATCGAAGGCGTGGGCCTCGCGCAAGTCCCCGCACCGCTGATATCAGGCGCCGTGAAGGAGAAGAAGCTCGTCCGCGTGCTGGAGCCGTTCGCACCGACCACGCCGGGCGTGTTCCTCTACTATCCCGGCCACCGCCAGATCATGCCGAAGCTGCGCGCCTTCATCGATCACGTGAAGAGCAGGCCGCGGGCCGCGCGGTGAGGAGAGCACGGATTTGCATGGCTCGTTCAGGTCATCTCGGAATGACGGGAGGGTCTAGGCGCGCTTCTGAGGATGCCAGTCAGGCACCGTCTTGACCATGTGCCAGACCAGCAGGTCGAGGGCGCGGGTCATGCCTTCCCGCGACCTGGTATTGGTGAACGCCGACCAGCAGAAATCGCCGCTGGTTCGCACCGAGATCGTCGTCGTTCCGTCCAGCAGGCCGCTGTGCCACCAATTGTTGTTCGCGGTGACGAACAGGCCCTTGGCGTAGCGGGGGTTGATGGCGCTGGGGGTGCTCATGACGCGGAGGCTGTCGTCGGTCAGCAGCTGCTCAGTGTCCTTGAAGCCGTCGATATGGACGAACAGCGTCGTCAAATCGCCCGGCGTCGCAATCCAGCCGCCGTGCGAATCCATCCGGGCAACGTTCATCCGGTACGGATCGCCGGTCTGGCTGTAGTATTTCACTTCGTTGCTTGCGCGCTCGCTCAGCGTATTGCCGGCAATCTGCATGTCGGTGATGCCGCATCGCTTCAGGACGGCGTCCTTGATGTATTGCTCGTAGCTCTGGCCGCTCAGCTTTTCGATCACGCGGCCGAGGATGCAATAGCCGAAGTTCGAATAGGCATAGGCTTCGCCTGGCGGACTGGTGAGCGGCATATGCTCCAGCGTCCAGCTGATCAGTTCGCGATGCTTCAGGTTCTGGTTCATGAACATCGGATCGCGAGACTGGTTTCCCCAGGTCCCGGTGGTGTGGGTCAAGAGATGCTCGACCGTGATCTGCTCGACATGGGAGCGAGACGAGCCGGGTGGCATCAAGCTTGGCGGCGTGGGTGTCGTCGGATAGTCCTTGCCGAGAATGGAGCTTGCGCCGAACACATAGTCGCCGAGCCGCAATTTGCCGGCCTCGATCAGGGTGAAGATCCCGGTCGAGGTCACAGGCTTCGATATGCTCGCGATCCGGAAGCGGTGTTGCGGGGTCAATGCTTCGCCGGTCTCCCGATCCGCAACCCCGAACGCCTCGACATAAGCCGGCTTTCCCTTGATTGCGATAGCGATCGAAAGACCCGGTACATCGTAGTCCTTCATGAAGTCGGCGGCCAGGTCAGCCATCTGCTTGCGTTGCTCCGATGTCGGAAGCTCCGGGGGCTGCTCGGCAAGGGCGGTCGACGGCCCGCAGACGATCCCTGCGGCCGATAGCAGGGAGCCCTGAAGCAACGTTCGGCGTGAAAGTGGCATGGCTGACTTGTCTGATGAGTGCGCGCGGACCTTATTGCGCTTCGCCCTGTGTTGTCACGATGCGAACGGCTGTGTGATCACGTCACGATGGCCCGTCGGGCAAATGATGTCGCGAGAATGCGGATGTATGATCCACAAGCGGCGCCACAAACTCGCCGTCGTCCCGGCGAACGCCGGGACGACAAATGGAGAGAGAAGCGACCCGGTCCATCACCGTCATGCTGAGGTGCGAGCGCAGCGAGCCTCGAAGCACGACGGCCCGGCCTCTCGACGCAAGGATGGAGCGGCGGCCGTGCATCCTTCGAGGCTCGCTTCGCGAGCACCTCAGGATGACGGCTCTAAAGTGGTGCAAGCCGCCTCACACCTTCTCCCTCACGAACCTGTTCCGCAGCGTGCCGATGCCGGTGATGTCGATCTCGACCACGTCGCCGTCCTTCAGGTCCGGCGAGGCGCCGTCGGTGCCCATCCAGATCACGTCGCCGGGCGACAGCGTGAAATATTTGGTCAGTTCGACGAGGAACGGGACGATGCCGAAGATCATCTCGTTGGTGTGGAAGCGGCCGGTTTCCTTGCCGTTGACGCGGATCGCGGTCTCCATGCGGTCGAGGTCGACATCGGTCTCGATCCACGGACCCATCGGCTTGAAGGTATCGGCGTTCTTGGCACGCCACAGTCCGCGATCGGCCTTCTGCCAGCTGCGTTCGGAGACGTCGTTGCCGATGGTGTAGCCGAACACGCAGTCCATCGCGTTGGCCTCGGTCAGGTGCTTGGCGGTCTTGCCGATCACGACGACGAGCTCGCCCTCGTAATGGATCTTCTCGGTCGCGCTCGCGGGGATCACGACGTTCTCGTCATGGGCGATCAGCGCGTTCTGCGCGCGGTAGCCGATCTCGGGACGATCGGGAACGTTCGGCACCGTGCCGGCCTTGTCGGCGGCTTCTTTGAGGTGTTTCAAATAATTCAGCCCGACGCAGTAGAAGGTGCGCGGGATCAGCGGCAGCTCGATCTTGACGTCCTTCAACGCATGCGTCTTCGACGTCTTGCTCCATTCACCGAAGGGATCGCCATTGACGGTGGTGACGGCGTCGCCCTCGACGAGGCCCCAAGACGTAGTGCCTGCGGCAGTAAATTTCAGCCAGCGCATGATGATGTCCCTCTATTCCGCGGCCTGCGCGCGGGTCTTCCAGGCGCCCGCGGCCGGGCGCTTCAGCCCGAGATTCTCGCGCAGCGTCGTGCCGGCGTAATCCTTGTGGAACAGCCGGCGCTTCTGCAGTTCGGGCACCACGTGGTTGACGAAGTCGGCATAGGAGCCCGGCACGTAGCTCGCCGCGACGACGAAGCCGTCGCAGCCGCGATTGACAAACATCTCCTCCAGCCGGTCGGCGATCTCCTTCGGGCCGCCGACCATCGCGTCCTGCACCTGGCCGCGGCCGGAGAAGGTGATGAAGTCGCGGGTCGAGGGATTGCTCTTGCCGGAGGTGCGCAGCACGCCGTCGCGAATGCCGAGCATGCCTTGCATGCCCTGCAACTCCTCTGATGTCAGCGGCTCGTCGATCGGTTTGGCGCCGAAATCGAAGTTGAGGCCTTCGGCGAGCAGCGACAACGCGTCGATCTCGAGCGGCAGCTTCTGGATCACCGCCATCCGGTCCTCGGCCTCGGCCTTGGTCGCGCCGGTGACCGGGGTGATCAGATTGCAGAGGAACATCTGGTCGGGATCGCGCCCGGCCTTGGCGGCTTCGCCCCGGATCGCGTCATAGCCCTGCCTGGCATTGGCGAGGTTGCGCGCCGCGGTGAAGATCACCTCACCCCAACGCCCGGCAAAGCGCTGGCCGCGGCCGGAGGCGCCGGCCTGGATCACGACGGGATGGCCCTGCGGCGAGCGCGGCACCGTGAACGGGCCGCGCGAGGTGAAGAACGCGCCCTTGTGGTCGAGCCGCTTCACCTTGGTCGGATCGGCGAAGCGGCCGCTCTTCTTGTCGATCAGCAGCGAACCGTCTTCCCAGGCGTCCCAGTGGCCGAGCACCACCTCCATGAACTCGTCGGCGCGGTCATAGCGATGGTCGTGCTCGAGATGCTGCTCGCGGCCCATGTTGAGCGCTTCGCCGTCATTGACCGACGTCACCACGTTCCAGGCGGCGCGGCCACCCGTCATCAGGTCGAGCGTGGCGAAACGGCGGGCGACGTCGAACGGCTCGAAATAGGTGGTGGAGGCGGTCGAGGCGAGGCCGAGCTTGGTGGTGACCATGCCCATCGTGGTCAGCACCACGATCGGGTCCATCTTCACGCAGCGGATGCCGTATTCGACGGTGTGGGCGTGATCGTTGCCGTAGCGATCGGGCATCGCGAGGCGATCGTCGAAGAACGCCATGTGGAACTTGCCGCGCTCCAGGATGCGCGCGATCTCCTGATAGTAGTCCGCCGACATCGAATCGTCGCGCGATTCCGGGTGGCGCCAGGAGCTCGGCAGGTTGGTGCAGTTCTGCGCCTGCAAAAAGCCAACCAGCGCCATTTGCCGTGTCATGTCGTTCTCCTGTGTCCGCAACTGTCAGCGAAGGTCGAGCTCATCGGTGAGCTTGTAATCGGCGGCGAGCGCCTTGAGCTTGTCCCAGGTCGCATCCTCGATCTCGATGCCGTCCTTGCGCCGCTGCTGCTCGCGCAGATATTCGATCTCGCCCGGATAGAACACGCCGCGGCTCCCTTCCGAGGGCGGCGTCGATTTCAGGTAGCGGGCGAAGTCGGCGACCTCCTTCCTGAAGTCCATGAGCGGACGGAATGCGGCGACGTTGAACACCGCCATGAAGCAGCCGTCGTTGTGTCGGCCGGTCGGCTCGACGCCGAAGCCGAGCCCGGTCAGGAGGCCGCACAGCACCTCGATCATCGCGGCAAGGCCCGAGCCCTTGTAGCCTTCGCTGCCGCCGAGCGGCAGCAGCGCGCCGCCCTTGCGGTAGTCTTTCGGGTCAGTGGTGTCGCGCCCCTCGGCATCGATGATCCAACCCTTCGGGATGCTCTCGCCACGCGCCACCGCGAGCTGGATCTTGCCGGCGGCGACTGCCGAGGTCGCCATATCGAGATAGAATGGCGCCTCGAGGTCGGAGGGCACCGCGATCGAGAGCGGGTTGGTGCCGAGCCGGGCCTCGCGGCCGCCGAACGGCGCCACGTGTTTCGGCGAGCGGCCGGAATCGGCGGCCGCAATCCCGATCATGCCTTCGCGCATCGCCATCATCAGGTAATGCGCGAGGCGTCCGACATGGCTCTGCCGGAACACGGTGCAGGCCGCGACATTGGCGGTCTTCGCCTTGTTGATGGTCATCTCCATCGCCTTGGCGTTGACGTGGAAGCCGAAGCCCCAATGACCGTCGATCACGGTCGTGGTCGGTGTCTCCTGCACGATGGTCCATTTCGCGCCGGGCACGATGTGGCCGGCCTTGATGCGGCCGATATAGGTCGGGATTGCGATCACGCCGTGGGAGTCGTGGCCGGCGAGGTTGGCGTTGACGCAGCCGGAGGCGACTGCGCTGGCTTCCTCCTCCGATGCGCCGGCACCCTTGAGGAGTGCCGCGCCGATGCGCGTGAGACGGTCGGCCTGGACGATTGGCATGGGATTTTCCTCGCGGTCTGCCCGCGTGATGCGCGGGTCGTGCTTGCTGTTGTCGACGTCATGCTCTCAAAGCGCCGAGGGGCGAGCAAGGGCAGAAAAATCCGGGCGGCCATACCGCCAGCAGGGTGCTCGCCGCCGCGATTTCACGGAGTGGAACGGGCGCGGTCGCGATGCGGAATTTGGCTGCTCGGGCGGCGCGAGCAGGACGTCCATCCGCGCCTCGCCACCCTCCGCCTCAGGCTGGCACACCGGTGTCCGTAATATCCCGGAAAACCGCCGCCGGCGTTCGTCAGCCGTTTACTTTGTCGTGCAACTTGCCGGATACGCTAACCACCACTTAGGCCTCTCGCGGGCAATGTTCCCCGCCAGATTGGAGGGGTTGGCCCCGGGGCCTTCAGGAATCGTGCAGTCGAGCATCGGGCGTACCTTCGCGGCGTTGAGTGCCACCAACGAAGCGATCCTGTACGCGAAATCACCAGAAGAATTGTACGGCAAGGTCTGCGAAGCCGCGTTCTCGAGCGGGAGCTTCCTGGCCGCGACCGTGTTTTTGCTGGAGCCGGATACCGGTCTCTTGAGGTTCGCGGCTGGCTACGGCGACGATGTCGCGCGACTACGCAGCATCACCATTTCCGCGATCGCCAACACCCCGGAGGGAGAAGGCGTGGCTGGCCGCGCGTTCCGCGACCAGAAGGCCTGCGTCCGCAACGACTATGTCAACGACGCTGTTTCGGCGGCTTGGCGCAGCGGCGCGGCAGCGGCCGGCGTCGGGGCGGCCGCCGCGGTGCCGCTGGTTTGCAACCGGCGCAGCGTCGGCGTCTTCATGGTGACGCGGCGCGAGATCAATTCGCTCAGCGACGAGGCCGTTTCGCTGCTGGAGCGCATGGCCGCGAACGTGTCCTTCGCGCTCGATAATTTCGACCACGAGGCCTCGCGCAAGAGCGGCGAGCGGGCGATGCGTCGGCTTAACCGCATGTTCGGTGCGATCAGCGCAACCAACGAGGCGATCCTTCGCGCCAAGACCGAGCACGATCTCTATCAGCGGGTCTGCGATGCCGCCGTGTTCAGCGGAAAGTCCTTCGCGACGGTGGTGCTGCTGGCCGAACCCGACACGCACTGGTTCGAGCCTGTCGCCGGCACCGGCGAGGCGCTCGACCTGATCACGCAGACGCGCTTCTCGACCGATCCGGACAACGTCTACGGCAAGGGGATTTGCGGCGAGGCGTTCCGGACCCAGCGGCCCTGCGTCGAGCACGACATCCCGATATCGATGAGCCCGTCGCATATGCCGATCGGCGGCAGCGGCCTGATGGCCTGCGTGGCGCTGCCGCTCACCCGGTTCGGCAAGAGCGTCGGCGTCCTCATCTTCTTCACCGGCAATTCCTGGGCGCGTGACGAGGAGATCATCGCGCTGCTCGCGGGGATCGCCGAGAATGTCTCGGTCGCGCTCGACAATTTCGGCCGTGCCACCGAAAAGGCCAAGGCCGACGCCGAGCGCGAGCGGCTGTCGCGGATGTTCGCGGCGCTGAGCGCGACCAACGAGGCGATCATGCGCGCGAGATCACGGCTCGAGATGTTCGAGCTGGTCTGCGCGGCGGCGGCGCATGGCGGCGGATTCAACTCCACCAGCATCCTGATCGCGAAGCCCGGCGACGATTTCCTGGAGATGATGGCGGTCGCGGGGCCTACCGCGGCAAATGCGCGCCGCCTCAACGTCTCGCTCAGCGAGGCTCGCCCCGAAGGGCGCGGCGTCTGCGGCCGGGCGTTCCGCTCGCGGCGCGCCTGCATCAACAACGATTTTCTGGGCGACGTCGCCAACAATCCGTTCCGCGACGTCATCGACCGCGAGGATGCGCGATCGGGCGCGGCGTTCCCGTTGATCGTCGACGACGAGCCGGTCGGCGTGATGCTGTTCATCTCCGCCAAGCGCAACACCTTCTCGGCTGAATTCGCCGAGCTGCTGCAGCGGCTCGCCGACAACGTCTCCTATGCGCTCGGCAGCTTCGACCGTGCCGACGAGAAGGCGTGGACCGAGGCGCAGAAGGAGCGGCTGCGGCGGATGTTCGCGGCGCTGAGCGCGACCAACGAGGCGATCATGCGGGCGAAATCCCGCAGCGAACTGTTCGATCTGGTCTGCGATGCCGCAGCGGTCGGCGGCCAGTTCGTCTCGGCCACGATCAGGCTGGTTCGCCCCGGCGAGGTCTTCCTTGACAATGTGGCCGCCTCGGGCCCGGACCGGGTGCGGGCCCGCGAGGTTCAGCTGTCGGCCGACGCGACGCGTCCGGAGGGACAGACGCTGACCGGCGTTGCGATCCGCACGCGCAGGCCCTGCATCAGCAACGACTATCTCAGCGATTTCGGCCCCGAATCGCACGTCTATCCGGCCGTACGCGACAGCGGCAGCAAATCGGGCGCAGCCCTGCCGCTGCTCAAGAACGGCGAGGCGATCGGCGCGCTGGTGTTTCTCTCCAGCGAGTTCGGCACCTTCAGCCCGGAGATGATGGCGCTGTTGCAGCGGCTTGCCGAGAACGTGTCGTTTGCGCTGGCCAATTTCGATCGCGCCGACGAGAAGGCGCGGGACGACGAGCAGAAGGAGCGGCTGTCGCGGATGTTCGCGGCGCTGAGCGCGACCAATGAGGCGATCATGCGGGCGAAGTCCCGCGCAGAATTGTATCGACTGGTCTGCGCGGCGGCGGCGACCGGCGGCAAGTTCACCTCGACCACGATCGCGCTGGCGCAGACCGGAAGCGACTATCTGCGGATCGTCGCGATTGCGGGGCCGGCGGCGGAGGGCGCGCGCCAGGTGACGCTCTCGACCAGCGAGGCGCACCCCGAGGGGCGCGGCGCCTGCGGCCGGGCGTTCCGCTCCGGCAAGGCGTGCATCATCAACGACTATTTTGCCGATCCCGAGACCGCCGCCTTCCATGAGCGCGCCCGGCTCGATGGAACGCAGTCCAGCGCCTCGTTTCCGCTTGTTGTCAGCGGGCAGGTGGTCGGGGTCATGATCTTCGTCGCGCTCGACAAGGACACCTTCACGTCGGAGTTCGCCGAATTGCTGCAGCGCCTCGCCGACAATCTGGCGTTTGCGCTCGAGAGCTTCGATCGCGCCGATGAGAAACACAACGCCGACGAGCGCATCGAATATCTTGCCTCGCACGACAGCCTGACCAATCTGCCGAACCGCGAGACGTTCAACGAGATGCTGCATCACGCGATCTCGGCGGCGGATCGCCATCGCCGGCAGCTCGCGGTGCTGTTCATCGATCTCGACCGCTTCAAGGTGATCAACGACTCGCTCGGCCACGACGCCGGCGACATGCTGCTGGTGGCGATCGCCGAGCGGCTGCGTGGATCGTTGCGCGCGAGCGACGTGGTGGCGCGGCTCGGCGGCGACGAGTTCGTGGTCATCCTCGAGGAAACCGCCGAACGGGACGACGTCGAGCGCATCGCCGGCGATCTTCTGGTTTCGCTCAGCCAGCCGCTGCAGCTCAGCGGGCATGAGTGCCACACCACGGCCTCGATCGGCATCGCGATGTATCCGGCCGATGGCTCGGACGTGCAGACGCTGACCAAGAATGCCGACATGGCGATGTATCTCGCCAAGGAAGACGGCAAGAATGGCTTCCGCTTCTTCTCCAACGAGATCAGGGCGCAGTCGATCGAGCGCTTGACGATGGAGAGCGCATTGCGCCGCGCACTCGAGCGCAAGCAATTCTCGCTCGACTATCAGCCCAAGGTGGACATGGCGAGCGGGCAGATCAGCGGCGTCGAGGCGCTGCTGCGCTGGACCCATCCCGAGCTTGGCAAGGTATCGCCGGGGCAGTTCATCCCGCTTGCCGAGGAAACCGGCCTGATCGTGCCGATCGGCCGCTGGGTGTTGAAGGAAGCCTGCGGGCAGAACATGGCGTGGCAGCGCCGCGGCCTCAGGGCCGTGACGATGGCGGTCAACCTTTCACCGCGGCAGTTCGGCGATCCGAACTTGCTCGACGACATCGACGCGGCGCTGGAGGAGAGCGGCATGTCGCCGGCGTTGCTCCAGCTCGAGGTCACCGAGAGCATGGTGATGCGCAACGTGACGCGTGCGGTGCGCGTGCTCGACGCGATCCAGAATCGCGGCATTCGGCTGGCGATCGACGATTTCGGCACCGGCTATTCATCGATGTCGCTGATGAAGCAGTTCCCGATCGACACCATCAAGATCGACCGCTCTTTCGTGCGCGACCTGCCCAATGATTCCGAGGACGTCGCGATCGCGCAGGCGATCATCTCGATGGGCAAGGCGCTCGGCATGACCATCGTCGCCGAGGGCGTCGAGACCTCCGAGCAGCAGGAATTCCTGCGCGCCCATGCCTGCGACGAGATGCAGGGCTTCCTGTTCAGCCGGCCGCTGCCGCCGCGCGATCTCGCCGAATTGTTGAAGCCGTCGCAGGCAGAGGCGTCGCCGCCGTTGCAGCCGTCGCTGGATGGCGAGGCGACCAGCGAGGCGGGGCCGGATCTAGGGCGGAAACGCGCTGTCGTCTGACGGCTGCACGGGCAGGTCGCGAACGTCGGAATCGGTTGATGCGACCTTGCGCGAGAAATCATAGGGCCACGGCAGGATGTCCTGGCCGGCCAACGTCTGGCGCAACACAACGGCAGCCTCCGCAAAGCTCGCGCCGTCGGCAAGGCGGAGCTGGCGGCTCCAGGCGGATGGCAGCGGTTCGGCGGCATCGCGCATCTCGAATGCCGGCCCCCACCACCAGGCCGGCGCGGGCGGCCGTTCCGGTTCCGCAATGGCGCGCCAGCGCGCGAACTCGTCGACGATGCGGGCAAATTGCAGCTTGGCGGCGGGATGCATCGAAGGCCCTTCCTTGGGCCGGGATGATAGCATCGCTCCCACCTCGCGCAACGCGGCTATTGGCGGCCGTGCTGCCAATGCGCCGTCACGTCGGAGCCCGATTTGTTGAGGTGGACGTGCTGGTCGACATGGTCGACCCAGGACAGCGGAATGAAGTGATGGTGCCGACCGTCAGGCGAGCTTTGCTTGGTCAGCTTGATCTGGTCGGTGCCTTCCATGTGGTCGACCTTGCCGACCGTTTTCTTGTCCGACGAGATCACATCCATATGTTCCCGAATGTCGGCAGCGTTTGCCATGCGTCATCTCCTCGTCACGCTGATGAGGATGAAACGCCGCGTGGATGCAAAGGTTGCTAGCCGGGTTCCGGCTACTTCTGCTCGACCTCGGTCGCGGTGGCCGGGCCTTCGCCCATGATCAGCAGCACGGCGTCCTCGTCCTTGGCGCCGTCCCAGTGCACCTGCTTGCCGAAATGGGTGACGAAGCTGCCGGCCGGCATCGCCACGGTGCCGTGATCGGGATCGAATTTCGGACCCGAGCCGACCCACCAGGTGCCTTTGAGCACGACGATGTAGCGGTCGTTGGGATGGAAGTGCGGACGGCTGAAGTGATTGCCCTTGGTCCATTTGGTGTAGACCATGTAGAAGCCGGGCTTCGCGGGATCGCCGACCACGACGGCATTCTGCGCGCCGCGCGCATCGACCGGGCTCCAGGGAATCTGATCCGGCAGCTTGTAGGTGACGGCGGCCGGATTGAGCTCTGCCGCGGAGCTGACGCTCAGCATGCCGGCGAAGGCCAGCGGCATCATCAGGTATCGCCATGATCGGTTCGACGCCGTCATCGGTATGCTCCCAGATCGGATTTCTCGGGCGACTGCCGCGCCCGTATGCGGCGCAAGCTAGTCGCCCTCGCTTCCGCCGGGCAAGACACGTGCGCGCATGTCTGATCTCAGGATTGCGACAGCGATCCGTGACACAACGCAGTTGCAATATGAAAAAGCATTTACGCCGCCGCAGACGATGATAGGTTGCGCGCCAACCAAAAGACGGGAGGATAACCTTGAAGAAGCATCTGTCGATACTGGCGGCGGGACTTGTGATCGGTGCGGCCGCGCTGCAATTTTCCACCGCCGCCTCGGGGGACGACGGCTGGGTCACGCTGCTCGACAGCTCCAAGAAGGGTGACTGGGACGAGGTCGGCAAGGCCAATTGGGCGATGAAGGACGGCGCGCTGGTCGCCGACAAGCTCGACGGCAAGGATCTCTCCTATCTCGTCAGCAAAAACCAATACAAGGATTTCCAGATCCGGGCGGAGTTCTGGACCGACGAGGATGCCAATAGCGGCATCTTCATCCGTTGCGAAGGCAACAAGGTGATCGACTCGAAGGTCTGCTACGAGGTCAACATCTTCGACAAGCGGCCGGACCCGACCTACGGCACCGGCGCGATTGTCGACGTCGGCAAGGTCGATCCGATGCCCAAGGCGGCAGGCAAGTGGAACGTCTACGAGATCACGGCGCAGGGGCCGCATTTCGTCGTGACGCTGAACGGCCAGAAGACCGTCGACGCCCAGGATTCCAAGCACGCCAACGGCTATATCGCGCTCCAGTATGGTTCGGGCGTGGTCAAGTTCCGCAAGGTGCAGATCAAGCCGCTCTGACGGCTATTCGCGAGCGGAGCCCGGTCGCGGCGCGGCCGGGCTTCTGCTTGCCGTCATGCGCTATCGATCGGTCGTCGCCTGATCGTCACTCTGCGTGCGCAGATGGTGGCCGATCACGAGCCCGGTCAGGCACAGCAGCAGCCCAAGTGCCGGCGGCGCAAACAGCGCCTCCTCTTGGAAGATGCCGTTCACCAGCACGACCATCGTGCCGAAAGCGGCGAGCCCCTGGATGAGGATTCCCGACGAGGCGTAGAGCCGCCAGGCCTTCAGCGCCATCGCCAGGAAGTAGCCAAGCGGCACCAGTGAGCCGATCCCCATCTGGTACAGCAGCACGCCGACGGCGCTCTCCACCGCGCCGTCCATCGTGCCGGCCGCCTGCGCGGCGTTCCAATCGATCGAGAAATAACCTTCGGAGAGGTTGCCGCCGACGCCAAGTCCGCGGCCGATCGGATTCTGCCGAAAGCCGTCCCATCCGCCCATGAAGCCGATTACGTGGAAGTCGCCGATCTGGAGTCCGATATAGATCGCCGCGATGGCGTACAGCACGAGCCCGACCAGCGCGACGGCAAGGGTGACGGTTGCGCCGAGCAGCCAGGTTGCCGTCCAGCCCAGGGCGACGAAGATGACCAGGATGAGCGCACCCTTCACGCTACAGCAAATCAGCAGCGGTATCGCAGCCAGCGCCAGCCAGCGATATCCGACCGCGAACAGGAACAGGATGGAGAAGGCGATCCCGTAACCGAAGCTGATCGGGCTCATATTCGGTCCGAAGATACGCAGCAACGACGAGAGGCCGAGGTCCTCGAACAACGGGCTGTTGAGAAAGCTGAAACGGAAGCGATCGATCAGATCCACCGGCACCCTGCCGGTTGCGCGCATCTCGGCTTCCCAGGATCCGGAACGGGTCGCCTTCAGCTCGTCGAAATGCCAGAACGTGTAGCCGTTGGTGATGGAGAGCCAGAAATCGCGGAACAGCAGTTCGACATATCCGCAGACGATGAGCAGCGCGGCAACCGTCACCAGGAACGGCGTGATGCGGATCTCGAAGGTTGCGGCCGTCAGCAGCGATAGCTGAAACAGAAACAGCGGCAGCGCAATGTTGCGCAGATAGACGAGGGCCGCGTGCGAGTCCTGCGTGGCGCCGAGCAGGAAATACGCCGTCACGGTTGCGAGGGTGATCGACCCCCACTTCATGATCCGGTCGATCTCGGCGGAATGTTTCCGCTCGTGCAGCGCGTAGAGCGCCAGCGTGACCAGCCACATCACCGCGATGACCAGGAAATTGTAGCCCTTGACGAAATCCATCTCCTGCTCGGTCGTCATGTAGGACGACAGGATCGAGACGAAGAGATTCTGGAAGAAGATGATGAAGATGGCGATCGACGGCGCGTAGGCCGGCACCGCGAGCACGATGGCGCAGCCGATCAGACTTTCGACGACGATCGCGAGCCCGGCGTTGGCCGCCTGCATGATCGGTGCGAATGCGATCGATGCCACGGCGATGCCGAGTGCAGGAATCAGATCGCCGGCCAACAGCGGCCGCGGGGCTATCTCTGCTCGCACAGGCTCTGACCTAACGTGACCGGACGTGTGGAAGTGCCACACCGCATCGTCGATCTAGCCGTGCATTGTGTAAGAACCGGTTAACCAGATGGGTCAGCGGGGCCCGAGCAGGGCCCTCAGCGTCTCGCGGTCGACCTTGCCGGTGACGGCGTCGGCGAGGCCGAAACCCTGCGACAGCTCCCAATGGGTCCAGCCCCAGCATTGTTGCCGGGCGTAGGCCGTCACGCCGGCGAGCCAGCGCAGCCGGCTGTCGCGCGGCGCTCCGGCTTTCAGCACCCCGAATTCATTGATGATGATCGGCCGCGAATATTGCCGTTGCCAGGCGGCGGCAGGCTCGAGCCATTTGTTAATGCCGCGGTCGGGAATGGCGCGGTCCACCATCGCGAGCGCCTTGCGCTTGTCCAGCGCGGTGAGCTGCTTCCGCAGCTGTTGAACGCTGGGATCGTCGGCGCGGACCGGATAGGGCAATCCGGTGACGTCGTGCAGCGGCTCACTCGGATCCCAATGGGCCTGATGGGTGAACACCATCGGATCGTAGAAGTGGATGGCATAGACGACGTTCGGATCGTCGAGCGGAGTGAAATCCGGCAGCGAATCCGCGCGCTGCCAGTTGACCGGACCGGTGACCAGCGTGGTCTGCGGCAGCAGGCCGCGAATGAAGCCGGCCAGCTCCCGGACTTCGCCCTGCCATTGCGCGGCCTCTACATCCGGCTCGTTCAACAGTTCCGCAAACACACGGTCGGACGGATAGCGCTGCATGACCCGTGCGAGCTCGGTCCAGGCGCGCTTCATTTCGGTCATCGCATTGGGCGGATCGTCCTTGTGCAGCGCGTTGAAGCGCTCGCCGGAATGCAGGTCGATCGACACCGCATAGCCGAGCGCGAGCAGGGTCTTGAGCGCCGCATCGACGGTGCGCAGGCGGCTGTCGATCTCGGCTTTCGCGGCGAAGCGAGGCATGACGAAGTCGGCGGGCACCGGCAGCCGGATGTGGGTCATGCCGGCCTTGCGCAACTCGAGCAGCAGGCCGCGGGGCGGCGCCGACCGCGGATCGGCGATCCAGCCGTCGGCATTGACGCCGCGTGACAGCGCCTCGAGCCGCTCGGCCGGGACGCCTTCGATCAAGGCGGGACAGGCCCGCGCGGCGACCGACAGCAGAATCGACGCGCTGACCGCGAGGGCAAGGATCGATGGCCGCGTCATGACCGATCAGCGTGCGATGGTTGTCGCGGGATCGTGACGGGTTGCGGGGCGCTCACGAATATACTGCCTGTAGTGTTCGAGCCGGCCGGGGTTGCGGGGCGTCGTCCGAAAGATAGCTCGGCGATGCACCGATGCGGTAAAGGCGTAACACGAAAATTTAACTTATGCGCCTTCGCCGACTATCCACGAGAATCGCAAACGAAGCGTTTGGTCGCGACCGCGCCGTGCTGGCGCTGCGTCACTATCCGAAATTCTCCGCGCGGCTGAAGCAGGCGCTCGGCAAGGCGACCCCGTCGCGCGAAGAGGATTGAGCCGCCGGCACAGCGCGCCGCTAGACCCCTCGGACCACGCCCGGCTGGCCCGGTGCGCATTCCAGCGCAGCACGGTCCCAGTTCGCGTTGATGGCCGCGGCCTCATAGCTCGATTGCAGGAATTCGAGCAGCGCCTTGTCGGGGTCCGCAGCCGTCCGCACGGCGTCGTAGGGCAGGATGAATTCGCCAAGCGCCTCGCTGAAGAACGCAGCATCGGGCCGTACCGGCGCGCTGCGATAGCCCGCGGGTTCCGGATAGGCGTAGGAATAGAACGCGGGATAATCGATCGCGCCGCCGCCCGGCCAGAAGCCGGCGCTGCTGACCTCGTGCGAATAGGCCTCGTGCGCCACTTCATCGGGCAAATGGGGCACGCCGCCGGGATGCCGCGGCGCGGTTCTGCCGGAAAACCGCGTCACCGCGAGATCGAAGCTGCCCCAGAAGAAATGCACCGGGCTCGCCTTGCCGAGGAAGCCGGTCCGGAATTGCTTGAACACGCGATCGCAGTTCACGAGGATCTGGTGAAACCGGCGCACGGCATCCGCGTCGTACGACGCATGCTGCGTATCCTGCGAGAAGCGGATCGGATCGGCGACTTCGTTCGGTATCTCGTCAATGGCGACGTCGATGCCGAGGTCCTTCAGATTGCTCATGACCGCCGCGTAGAAGCTCGCGACCGATTGACCGGCCAGCGCGAATTGCCGTTCGGTGCCGTCGCTGGTCGAGATGCGGAGCATGTGATCGATGAAATCGAAGTCGATCTGGAACGTGCGATCGCCGTCGGGGATCGGCGAGGTCGTCAGCCCGCGCGCCGTGACATAGAGCGTGACGTGCCAGGAGTGATTGAGCCAGGGCGACTTCGCCAGCCGGATCTTGCCGGCGATCTGGGTGAAGAGCTGGAGCGTGGCACAGCTGTCGCGCCACGCCGCGGTCGGCAGTTCCGGCCAGCGTGTCTTCTGTGTGTTGGTCATGACAAACCTCTGGGCTGCGCGACGTACAGTGTTTCGGCTATTACGAATTGGTCGTGATGACCTCGGGGGAACCGATCCTCTCGTTCCGCGCGACGTGCTCTGGTCGGCGAAGCGCACGAACGCGCTTTGCCGTCAAACCGCACGTAGGTTAGTTCGCGGCCCAAGCTCCGTGGCCCTCACCGGCGGCATATCGTCGAGGGCGGCAATCCGGCGGTCAATCTCACGGATCACGTGTTTCGAGAATGGCCCGAAATGCAAATACAGCGCCATCAGCATCACGATGTAGCGAAGCGCGCCCGGATTGGACTTGGCGACCTCGACGAAGGTCTTCCAGAACGGTTCGCGGACCTCCGGCAGGGCACGCATGATCGTGTGCACGCCCTCGATGCCGCCAAGCCTCTTGCGTATGTCGCCATCCGGCAGGTCGCGGCGCCGGTCGGACCGGTCGAGCATGGCGGCGAGCCGCGACAGCCGTCCTGCATAGGCCGTCGGGTCGAACACGTGCCCGATCACGGCCTTGTAGTCCTCAAGGATGTCACGCAGCGGACGTACGGTGTCGAAATTGCAGCCGAGCGTGCATTGGTCGCCCGCCTGCTCGACTTTCATGAGATCGTGGCCTTCGTGCAGGCGGCCTTCCTTCGCCAGCCGCCGCGTCAGCTGTGTGCCCGGCAGTGCATAGAGCAGTCCAACCATGCAGACTGGAATGCTCGCCTCCTCGATGAAGTCGATCATCGCGTGCCCCATCGAGGCTTTCTCGGTATCGAACCCGACGATGAAACCCGCGGTGACGAACATGCCGTAGCCATAGATCTTGTGAATGCATTCGGCGATGTCGCGCCGGGTGTTCTGCTTCTTCTTCATCTGCACGAGGGTCTCCGGATCCGGGCTCTCAATGCCGACGAAAATCCCGAAGAAGTTCGCGTCCTTCATCGCCTGCAACAGCTCGCTGTCGTCAGCGATATTGATCGAGGCTTCCGTCGAAAACTCGAACGGATAGTCTCGCTCCTCCAGCCAGGCTTTGAGCTGCGGCAGCAGGATGCGGAGGTTTTTCTTGTTCCCGATGAAGTTGTCGTCGACGAAATCGACATGTCCGCGATAACCGTGATCGTAGAGCGCTTGCAACTCAGCGAGAATTTGATCGGGGGTCTTGGTGCGCGGCACACGACCATACAGCTCGATAATATCGCAGAACTCGCAGGTGAACGGGCAGCCACGCGAATATTGCACGCCAATGAAGAGATAGTGCTCGAACTTGATCAGGTCATAGCGGGGCATCGGGCTTAACGTGACGTCGATCTTGAATTTCTCGGCGACGAACACGCCCTTGCGCTCTCCACTTTCCCAGGCGGCGACGAATTGCTGAATGATTTGCTCTGCCTCACCGATCACCTGGAAGTCCGCGTCGGCGTAAAGATGCGGGCTGGAGGAGACGTCAGGTCCGCCGACACATACCGGCTTGCCGTGCCGGTGTGCGAGATCGATCAGGTGGAGAAAATCAGGTTGCTGGTTGAGCATGCCGCCGATCATGACAAGATCGGCCGAGTCGAGATCGGCGTCCGTCAAGGGCTCGGTGTTACGGTTGATGAGGCGAATATCCCAATGCTTCGGCAGCATGGCGGCGACGGTGATCAGTCCGAGCGGCGCCGCCGGATACTTCGCATCGACGAGTTCACAAGCTTCCGTATAGTTCCAGAAGGAGTCCTGAACGAACTTCGGATAGATCATTAGGACGCGACAGGGAACCGTCATGTTGCTCCGGCCTGGATATTGACGGGCACGATGACACGCGGTTTGTCGCCGCTCAAGGGCTCAATTCGCGGCCAATTGTCAGGCAATCCTGGGCATGGACGCCTATTACGTCGATTATCGGCCTTTCTTGGCGTCTCTTGGCGTTCGAGCAGCGATCGCTCTTGCGCCGTTGTCCGGGAACGACGTCGCGACTTTGGTAGGGGCGGCAATCGCGAACGAGAATGCCGCCCCCGTCGCATCAGCCGTGAAGTTTCCTCGCGGTCTCCGCGATCGCGCGGCCCTGATTGCGGGCGCCGGCGAGTTCGTTCTCGCTCGGCTGGCGGCTGCCGTCGCCGCCGGTGATCGTGGTTGCGCCGTAGGGCGCGCCGCCGGTGACCTCGTCGAGCTTCATCTGTCCGGCAAAGCCATAGTTCAGGCCGACCACCGTCATGCCGAAATGCAGGAGGTTGGTGATGATCGAGAACAGCGTGGTCTCCTGGCCGCCATGCTGGGTCGCGCTCGAGGTGAAGGCGCCGCCGACCTTGCCGTGCAGCGCGCCCTTGGCCCAGAGGCCGCCGGCCTGGTCGAGGAAGTTGGCCATCTGCGAGGCCATGCGGCCGAAGCGGGTGCCGGTGCCGACGATGATCGCATCGTAGTTGGCGAGATCGTCGATCTTGGCGATCGGCGCGGCCTGGTCGAGCTTGTAGTACGAGGCCTTGGCGACTTCGGCCGGCACCAACTCGGGGACGCGTTTGATGTTGACGATGGCGCCGGCTTCGCGCGCGCCTTCCGCGACGGCATTCGCCATGGCTTCGATGTGACCGTAGGCAGAGTAATAGAGAACGAGAACCTTGGCCATGATGGCCTCCTTGTGGTTTGGCAGTAGGGTGAGGTTAAGGAACCCCGTCATTGCCGGGCTTGACCCGGCAATCCATCAAACGAAGAACCCTTGCGAAGCCCGATGGATGCCCGGGTGCCCGGGCATGACGAGTGTGGATGTGGTGATCAGGCCGCGTCGACGAGCACCAGCTCGGCATCCTCGAGCGCGGTGATCTTCAGCTTGGCCTCGTCGCGGATCGCGGCGCCGTCGCGGGCATTGACGCGCACGCCGTTGACCTCGATGCTGCCGGCCGCCGGCACCAGATAGAGGTGACGGGCCTTGTCGGCCGCGTATTCCGCACTCTCGCCGGCCTTCAGCGTGGTGGCGAGCACCCGCGCATCGGCACGGATCGGCAGCGCGTCGTCGTCGCCGTCGATACCCGAGGCGATAGTGACGAGCTTGCCGGAGCGGTCCGCCTTCGGGAACGGCTTGGAGCCCCAGGTCGGGTGGCCGCCCTTCGTCGTCGGCTCGATCCAGATCTGGAAGATCTTGGTCTTCGCGGGCTCCAGATTGTACTCGGAGTGACGGATGCCGCTGCCGGCGCTCATCACCTGGACGTCGCCGGCTTCGGTACGTCCCTTGTTGCCGAGCGAATCCTGGTGCGTGATTGCGCCTTCGCGAACATAGGTGATGATCTCCATGTTGGCGTGCGGATGTGCCGGGAAGCCGGAGTTGGGCGCGATCTCATCGTCGTTCCAGACGCGCAGCGCGCCGTGGCTGACATTATCGGGATCGTAGTAGCTCGCGAACGAGAAGTGGTGCTTGGCCTTCAGCCAGCCGTGGTCGGCGCCGCCAAGCTTTGCGAATGGTCTGAGTTCGATCATGGTCATTCCCCTTGATGTCGATGTTGAGGAGCAGGCCGGGCGCACCGCGCCCGGCGTCTCCAGAAAATTTTGCGATCAGGCGCCGAAGCCGCCATCGACGTTGAGCACGGTGCCGGTCACGAACGAGGCTTCCGGGCTTGCCAGGAACACGACGCCCGCTGCGACTTCCTCCGGGCGGCCGAAGCGTTGCAGCGCGTGCTGCAAGCGTTGCGTCTCGGCAAACTCGCCACCGTCCTTCGGGTTCATGTCGGTGTCGATCGAGCCGGGCTGCACCACGTTCACCGTGATGCCGCGCGGTCCGAGGTCGCGCGCCGCGCCCTTGGTGTAGCCGACGACGGCCGCCTTGGTAGCGACGTAGTCGGCAAGGCCCGGGAACGAGGCGCGGTTCGCCAGCATGGAGCCGACGGTGACGATGCGGCCGCCTTCGCCCATCAGCTTGGAGGCGGCGCGGATCGCGGTGATCACGCCGTTGATGTTGATCGCCTCCTGGCGGGCGAGCGTCGCGGTGTCGGCCTTGGGGTCGTCGACCGCGCCGCCGGATGCGACACCGGCATTGTTGACCAGGATGTCGAGCCGGCCAAAATCCTTGGCGACGGTCTTCACCAGCTGATCGACATCGGATGACGAGGCCTGGTCAGCCTTGTAGGCGCGGGCGTTGACGCCCTTGCCCTTCAATTCGGCGACCACGGCCTCGGCCTTCTCGGGAGAGGCGACGTAGCTGATCGCGACGCTCGCACCTTCCGCGGCGAGTGCACGGGCGCTGGCCGCGCCGATGCCGCGCGAGCCGCCGGTGACGAGGGCAACCTTGCCTGAGAGCTTCTTTGTCATTGGATTTCTCCATCGGTTGAATTTGATGGCACTTGGATATGCCTCCGGCCGTGGTATAGAAATAGAAACTATTGAAACTTATTGTTTCCAGTATTGAGCAATCAGGACAGCGGCCCATGTCGAAACTGCCGGACTTCGAGGCGCTCGCGATCTTCGCAAAAGTCGTGGAATTACGGTCGTTTGCGGCGGCCGCGACCGAGCTCTCGCTGTCCAAGGCGACGGTGTCCAAGGCGGTCAGCCGGCTGGAGGAGCGGCTCGGCGCCCGGCTGTTCAACCGCACCTCGCGGCGGCTGGCGCTGACCGATGCCGGCCAGAAATTGTCGGAGCGCGCCGCGCGGCTGCTCGCCGATGGCGAGGCCGCCGAGAACGAGGCGCTGGCGCAATCGACCACGCCGCGCGGCCTGGTGCGGCTCGCAGTGCCGATGAGCTTCGGCATCAAGACGGTGGCGCCGCTGCTGCCGGAATTCATGGAGGCCTATCCGGAGGTTTCGATCGACCTGCACTTGAGCGACGCCACGGTCGATCTGATCGGCGAGGGCTTTGATGCTGGCCTGCGCATCGCGCGGCTGCCGGACTCCTCACTGATCGCGCGGCGGCTGTGTGGCATGCCGCGCTACACCGTGGCCGCGCCGTCCTATCTGAAGCGCCACGGCCGGCCGACCCATCCGATGCATCTCGCCGAGCACAAATGCTTCGGCTACGCCTATCTCTCGACTCAGGGCGTCTGGCACTACACCAACGCGTCGGGCGAGCAGGCGAGCGTGCGTCCCGCCGGCCAGCTCCGGGTCAACAATGGCGAGGCGGTGATGCCCGCGCTGCTCGCCGGTCTTGGCATCGCCGATCTGCCCGACTTCATCGTCGGCGATGCGATCGCGCGCGGCGAGGTCGAGGTGATCCTGAAAGGCTGGAAGCAGCCCGAGGGCGCCGTGCATCTCGTCACCCCGCCCGGCGGCCCGCGGCCCGCGCGCGTCGAGGTGCTGGCGGATTTCCTGGCGAAGCATTTCGCCAAAGGGCGCGCGCAGCGGAAATAGAAATCCGCACGCGGAGCGGTGGAGGGACATCCGGCCCGCCCCGTCACATTCGTGTCATCCCTTTTAAATTGTATTGCTTATGTGAACTAACCCACGATCGAGGGCTGCCGCGATCGTCTATTTCTGCGTCCTGCACCGGTGTTGCCGCAAAGCGCATTTTCGGAGGAACCAGATGATTGATCTGACCAAGCATGACTTCACGTCATTGTCGGTGAAGGATCTGCTCGATGCCCGCGAGGCCTATCACGTGCATCTGGCACATCTGCAATCGGTCTACGCCACGGCGATCGGCCGCTATCTGATCCGGGACAACGACCGCAACGCGACGGAAAGAAAGGCGCACTCCAAGCCGCAGGCACTCGGACCGCGCACGCTGTTCAATTCGTCGGTCAAGGACTGGTCGTGGCCCTGCATCCTCGTCTTCGTCCGCGACTGGATGAAGCGCTCCGAGCTGAAGAACCATCCCGAGAAGCAGGACCAGCTGGTGCCTCCGTTCCTCTATCTGCCGGATGGTCGCGTCGTGCCCACCTGCGTCGTCAAGGTCGATCCGAACGAGGGCAGTCCCGGCACCGTCGATCCGCCGGTGTTCAAGAGCGATCTGGTCGGCGGCGGCTTTCCGGTGCAGACCATGATCCAGGGCAAGATCCACCGCGGCTCGATCGGCTGTCTCGTCACCAATGGCGAGACGGTGTTTGCGCTCTCCAACCGTCACGTGGTCGGCGCCGCCGGCCGCGAGATCTTCGCCGGCTTCAAGAACACCGACCGCCGCCTCGGCATCAGCGATGCACTGCAACTCGGCAAGCGCGCCTTCAGCGAGGTCTATCCCGGCTGGCCCGGCTCGCGCGTGGTGGCCAATCTCGATGCCGGCCTGATCCGCGTCGATGACGTCAAGGGCTGGACCGCACAGGTTTACGGCGTCGGCCAGGTCGGCGACGTCGTCGACCTCAATGTCGGCACCTTCCGTCTCGACATCATCAACCAGCCGCTGATCGCGTTCGGTGCGACCAGCGGATTGATGAAGGGCAAGATCCTCGGCCTGTTCTATCGCTACAAGACCGTCGGCGGCGTGGAATATGTCAGCGATTTCGTGATCGGCCCGCGCGACGGCGACACGCCGCTCAACAATTATCCGGGCGACTCCGGCACGGTCTGGTTTGTCGACGATCCGGACGCCAAGAAGAACGCCAGCGGCGCGCGGATCCTCAGTCCCCTGGCGCTCGAATGGGGCGGCCAGGAATTGTTCGGATCGAGCGGCAAGGTCCCGATGCAGGTCGCGCTCGGCATCTGCATGTCGACGCTGTGCCGTGAGCTCGATGTCGAACTGATCGGCGACTGGAACGCGGGCCATACCGAGTATTGGGGCGAATGGGGTCACGTCAAGATCGGCGCCTACGCGACCGGTCTGATTGCCGCGAAGCTTCCCAAGCTTGCCGCCATGATGGACGCCAATGCCGACAATATCGGCCTCGACGACAAGCTGCTCGTCGACCTCAAGCCGCATCAGCGAGGCACGTTCTCGCCGCTGGCCGATGTCGCCGACCTGGTCTGGCGCTTCACCCGGCACACCGACGAAAGCAACCATTTCGCCGACATGGACAAGCCCGGCAGGGACGGCAAGACGCTGCTCGATCTTTGCGCGGAGTCGACGCGCAGCGTCGATCCGAAGGTCTGGAACGACTATTACGAAGGGATCGGCGAGGACCGGCGCGGTGCATTGCCGTTCCGGGTCTGGCAGATTTTCGACGAGATGGTCGAGTATGCCGCCGCCAACAAGAAGTTGGAATTCGTCTGCGCCGCGGGCATCGTCGCACATTACATCGGCGATGCCTGCCAGCCGCTGCATATCTCGCAATTCCACCATGGCCTCGATCCGAACGACAAGGCGCATGCCAAGGTGCACAGCGTGTACGAGACCACGATGATCGGCCGCCACGGCAAGGATCTCATCAAGATGATCCCTGACGCCAGGACCAGCGACGTCGCGGAGATCGTCCCGGGCGGCACCCCGACCGGCCGCGACGCCGCGGTTGCCGTGGTCGCGCTGATGCAGCGGACCGTGAAGCGGCTGCCGCCGATGACCATCGTCAACCTGTTCAACTCCCACATGGGCAGCGGCCAGGTCGAGGCGCTGTGGTCGAAGCTGAAGGATGCCACCGCGGCCTGCATGCAGGATGGTGCCAAGGCCCTGGCCCGGGTCTGGGAAGCGGCCTGGCGCGCCGGCGCGGGCGAGGACCGCGGGCAGGGCGGCAAGTTCGATCAGGACAGTTTGAGCAAGCTCTACAACGACCCGAGCTTCCTGCCGGCGTTTCCGCTCCAGCAACTCACACTGGATGCCGACGACCACCTCGTTCCGATCGGAGGCAGCAGCACGCGGCGCCGCGGCGCGACAACCGCGCGCCGCGCGCGTCCGCAAGCAGCGAAGAAGGCCGCCAAGAAAGCTGCGAGGGAAACGGCCAGGAAGGCGCCGAAGAAGGCGGTGGCGCGCAAGCGGCCGGCCGCGGCTGCTCCGGTCCGGCGCGCGGCCGCCAGCAAGAAGACCGCGACCAAGCGCGGCGCGGCCAGCAAGCGGTCGGTCGGAAAGACCCGCAGGGCGGCGCGCAAGCGTTAGAGCAAGATGACTTACATCACATCGCGCAGCGGATTCAGCTTTACCTCGCCCCGCGTGCGGGGAGAGGTCGGAACGCATCGTTAGATGCGTTCCGGGTGAGGGGGAGCCTCCACAAGTCCAACTGTCGCCGTTTACGCGGAGGCAGCCCCTCACCCCAACCCTCTCCCCGCAAGAACGGGGAGAGGGAGCACAGCGCCGTCGTTATTCGATCGAATCTCAGCATGCACTCGGCCCGACCAGGCTCGATCTTCCCCATCGGTCAGTCGGCGTCGGATGCGACGCGCGGGACGCTTGAGATCAGCGCTCCGCTCCTGCACGATGCGACCAAGCCGCGGCTCTGACTGCGGCATCGCGATCGGTTGCGATCGCCAAAAAAGATGATTGGGGAGAAGCTCTCGATGAATCGCCGCGAACTGCTGCGCGCCGCCGCCGCATTGCCGCTTGTGCAGACTGCGCTCGCCAACTCCGCGTTTGCGCAACGCGCCTATCCCAACCGCAACATCACGATGATCGTGCCGTTTCCGGCCGGCGGCCAGGCCGACCTAGCGGCGCGCCCGGTGGCGCTCGCGCTGGAGCGCATCCTCGGCAAGCCCGTGATCGTCGACAATCGCGCCGGCGGAGCAGGCGGATCGATCGGCAATGCGCAGGCCGCGCGCGCCGAGCCCGATGGTTATACGCTGCTGATGACGCTGTCCTCGCTCGCGGTGCTGCCGGAGGCCGACCGGTTGTTCGATCGCCCGGTGGCCTATGAGGTGTCGCAGTTCGCGCCGATCGCGCGCGTGCTCGCCGACCCGACGCTGCTGGCGGTGCCGGCCTCGGCACCGTGGCAGACACTGCAGGAATTCGTCGACGACGCGAAGAAACGCCCGGGACAGATCCCCTACGGCTCGTCCGGTCCGTACGGCACGCTGCATGTCGCGATGGAGATGTTCGCGGCAAGCGCAGGAATAAAGCTGCTGCATGTGCCGTTCCGCGGCGCAGGCCCGGCGCTCACCGCGCTGCTTTCCGGCACCGTGCAGGCATTGGCGTCGGCGCCGGGCACGCTCAAGCAGCAGGTCGAGGACGGCAAGATGCGCGTGCTCGCCAATTGGGGCGCCGAGCGGATTGCGAGCTTCCCCGATCTGCCGACCTTCAAGGAACTCGGCTACAAGGACGTCGAGTTCTACATCTGGGCGGGACTGTTCGCGCAGTCAGCGCTGCCGGCGCCGATCATGGAGCGGCTGCGCGCGGCGATGGCTGATGCCGTGAAGGCGCCGGAGGTGATCAAGACTTTCGAGACTGCGGGCAGTCCGGTCGCCTATATGGACGCGCCGGCGTTCTCAAAATTTGTTGCAGACGACAGCGCGCGGTTGATCGCGGCGGTGAAGAAGATCGGCAAGGTCGAATAGGGAACTCCCGGGACAAACTCTCTTCACTTTTAGTTGTCCGCGCGAACGATCCTTGGCCGCATTCATTGGGCAGCTTTGGAGCAAATCGCGGCGCGGGAACATGCGCGCGCGGGCCAGTATCTGGAACAACGGGAGCCCGACATGCGATCGCAGCGGATCGTCCTGAGCCTTGCCATAGCGATCGGCGGAGCTGTCACGGCAACGGCCGCCGTCGCCGAGGAGTATCGGGGAACCTGGGAACAGCAGATGGCGTGCACACCGGACGTGTGGCGGCTCTGCAGCGACCAAGTGCCCGACGTGCAGCGTATCGTGGCTTGCCTGCGGCAGAACACGCCGCAACTTTCCAACAGTTGTCGTGCCGTGTTCGAATCAAACGCGCAACAGTCGCAGACGCAGGGCCGGGCCCAGCAGCCGCAAGCGCAGGGCCGCGCGCCGCAGCAGCCGCAGATGCAGCAGCGGCCGCGCGCACCACAGCCGATGCAGCCGGCGCCATCGCGGCCGCCGTTCGACGATGAGGACTAATCCCCAGGTCTGACTTCGCAGACGTCGACCCATTCGGCCGCGGTCAGCTCCGCCATCCTGTCGGGCGTGATGCGGACCGCGCTGTGGGTCGAGCCTGCCGCCGGCACCACGACATCGAACGCCTTCAGCGATAAGTCGCAATAGACCGGCAGCGGCGTCTTCAGCCCGAACGGGCAGACGCCGCCGACCTCGTGGCCTGTGATGTCGGCGACCTCGTCGAGGCCAAGCATCTTCGGCTTGCCGCCGAACGCCGCCTTGACCTTCTTGTTGTCCATCCGCGACGTCCCGGCGGCGACGATCAGCACCACGCGGTCGCCGACCCGCAGGCTCAGCGTCTTGGCGATCCGCGCCGGCTCGACGCCATAGGCCTCCGCCGCCAGCACGACGGTCGCGGAGCTCGTGTTGGATTCGATCACGGAGATTTCGGGCGCCTTCTCGGCGAAGAAGGCGCGGACGGACTCGAGGCTCATGTTGTTCAGGACCTTGCTAGTCAGGATCTGGCAGACACCAGGGCAGGAAGTTCGGAGAGACCGTGGATCCGGTGATCGGGCACGACGCCGAGCTCGTCCATCTGGGTACGTAGCGCCTTGAACATCGTCAATGGGGCGACCGTCTCGCTTTCGACGCAGGCCAGCGCCATCGCTTGCGGCGTCACCCGCTCGATCCAGGCGACGTTGAGGCCGAACGACTTGGCACCGCAGGCGTCCCACGGATTGGACGAGATGAACAGCACCTCCGCCGGCGGTACTTTCAGCACCTCCTCGATCAGCGTGTAGGCCTCCGGCGCCGGCTTGAACACCTTGTGGGCATCGACGCTGATGGTCGCATCGAGCACGCGGTCGAGGCCTGAATTGCGCACCAGTGCATTCAGCATGTCGGGGCTGCCGTTGGACAGGATCGCGAGCTTCTTGTCCTTCATCGCCTCGAGCGCGCCGACCGCATCCGGATACAGCGCCAGATGCTGATATTTGTCGATGATGCGGGCGAAGGTCGCCGCGTCATATTGCAGGCCGAGGCAGCGCAGCGTGTAGGCGAGGGAGTCGCGCGTTACGACGGCGAAATCCTGGTAGCGCCGCATCAGCGAACGCAGCCAGGAGTATTCGAGCTGTTTGATGCGCCAGACCTGCGTGATGATGTCGCCATAGCCGGGAAACGCATCCTCGGTGACGTCGGCCACCGACTGGACGTCGTAGAGTGTGCCGTAGGCGTCGAAGACGATTGCCTTGATGGTCATTGTGATCTCTCTTGCCCGCCGATTGTCGCATACAGGAATTTCCTGAGTGCGTCGATGGATTGATCCCTGGCCACCTCGTTGAATTCGAGGTGATGACCGAGCAGCTGCACCGGCGTGCTGTAATGTGGCACGTCGAAACCGTGATAGGCGCCGGGATAGACGATCAGCTCGATCGGGTGTCCCGCACTATTCTGCCGGGAGATGCCGTAGTCGTCGCGGCCCTCGGCCAGGGTCCGGCACTCATTGGCCGGCGTCCAGTCGTCGAGCTCGCCGACCATGATCAGCGTCGGCACCGTCATGTCGCCCTTGATGCTGAGGCAGGGCGGGTAGAACGCGACGGCCGCGCGGAATTTCTCTGCCGCGTTATGTTCGATCGCGCCACGCTCGACCGAGAGCAGGGCGAGCCAGGCGCCTTGCGAGAACCCGACCACCGCGACGCGATCGGGATCGACCGCCGATTGCCGCGCGAGATAGCTCAGCGCACGATAGGCGTCATGGACGGTTGCGGCCGGCGCACCGCCCGTGCAGGCGCTGATGATGCCGCGCGGCCCGAACCGGTCGACCGTGAGCGTGACATAGCCCCAGGCCGCCAGCCGCTTGCCCCAGCGTTCGTCGAGTTGCTTGAAGAAGCCGCCGCAGCCGTGCAGCAGCACCACGGCGGGCGAGGGGCCCGGTCCATCGGGTGTTCGCAGATAGCCTTGCAGCGGCTGTGCACTTGCAAGCGGGCTCTCGAATTCGACGAACGCGGGCGGCTGCCCGCCGCGTGCCGCGCAGCAGAGCCCTGCGCTTCCGATCAGGAGTGCGGAGAGGGTGGCAAGTCCGGTGAAGTTCGTCATGAACCACCTCCGAAGCTTGCCGCCGACAATACTCCCTTAGATCATGATGCGCTTCCACGGAATCGCATCATGATCTCATCTCCTTGTTTGACCATGATCTCCGCGCAAACGCGTTCCGCGTTTGTCGCGAGGGAAAACCGCTTCGCACTTTTCCGGATCATGCTCTAGATCCCCAAAATCTTCCGCGCGTTGGCCTTCATGACTTTCGGCCGGATCTCCTCGCGGATGTCGAGCTTGGCGAAGTCGGCGAGCCAGCGGTCCGGCGTGATCACCGGCCAGTCGGAACCGAACAGCATCTTGTCCTGCAGGATCGAGTTGATGTAGCGGACCAGGATCGGCGGGAAGTATTTCGGCGACCAGCCGGACAGGTCGATATAGACGTTCGGCTTGTGGGTCGCGACCGACAGCGCCTCTTCCTGCCAGGGGAAGGAGGGATGCGCGAGGATGATCTTGAGGTCGGGGAAATCGGCCGCGACGTCGTCCATGTACATCGGGTTGGAATATTTCAGCCGCATCCCCATGCCGCCCGGCATGCCGGAGCCGACGCCGGTCTGGCCGGTGTGGAACAGCGCGATCGCGCCGCCGTCATTGATGGCTTCATAGAGCGGATAGGCCATGCGGTCGTTGGCGTAGAAGCCCTGCATGGTCGGGTGGAATTTGAAGCCGCGGACGCCGTATTCCTCGATCAGCTTGCGGGCCTCGCGGACGCCGAGCTTGCCCTTGTGCGGGTCGATCGAGACGAACGGGATCAGCACGTCGAGATGGTCGGAGGCGGCCTCGAGCATTTCGTGATTGTTGTAGCGGCGGAAACCGGTCTCGCGCTCGGCGTCGACCGGGAAGATCACCGCGGCGATGTTCTTGGCGCGGTAGTAGGCCGCGGTCTCCGGCACGGTCGGCGGATGTTTGTGCGGCGACTTGAAGTAGTCGGCCATCTGCGCCTGGAAGTCGTCATAACCGTCGTCGCCATGCATGCCGCACGGCTCCTCGGCATGGGTGTGGATGTCGATCGCGGTGACCTTTTCGATGTCGGGCAGTTTAAGCTTGGGCATTCGGTTTCCCCGGCGGCGTGTTCATTGGTGATGGAAAATAATTATATGATATAACGATTTTCGCAAGCGCCGTGGCGTTGAAGGCTTATGGCCCCGCGCCGAGCTCAATCCGGCGCAAAGTCCGGTTCGGTCACGGTCGGGGCGGGCGCGAGGAGGACGAAAACTCGATTCGGCGGCCGTGGCGCCATCGTCAAAAGGCGATGGCGGGTCCGTCGTTGGTCCGGATAATTGTGGCCGTTGCCGTTTCCAAAGCAATCTCAATGGCGTGGCGCGGTGCCTGGCGCGGGTTCCAAGCCGGGTCAGGCCCGAAAATCGGCCCGTCTCGGTTGACATTTAACGGTCCGATGGCTTAGAACCCGGCCGTCCCGGGCGGCAGGCCGCTTGTCGGGATAAATCCCATTTTGCCAAATATTGGCATTGATCAGGTACGGCCTCCAACACGGGCCTTTCGAAGTAACAGGATTGTCCCATGAAGGTCCGTAACTCGCTCAAGTCGCTGCGCGGCCGCCATCGCAACAACCGTCTGGTTCGCCGCAAGGGCCGCGTCTACGTGATCAACAAGGTCCAGCGCCGCTTCAAGGCGCGCCAGGGTTGATCCGACAAATCTGATCGACAAGGCCGATCCCGCCCGGATCGCCGGCCGATTCCGATCCTTCCTTCACAGGTCTTTGACGCCGCGCTGCTTTGCAGTGCGGCGTTGTGCGTCTAGACTTCGGCCATGGGATTAAAGCTCGGATTCAAGTTCCTGGGGCCCACCAACCGCCGGCTGGCGATCCTGATCGCCGCGCTTCTGGCCATGCCAGTTGCAGCCGTCGCGCAGGACGATCCGCGGGTGGTCCCGCCGCCCAGGGCCCAGAAAAAACTACCTGAAGCTCCGACCAAGCTGCCGAAGGTGCCGGCCGACCGGACCCGCGGGCTGGATTTCCTGTTCGGCGCGCTGAAGGCCGCGCCCGACGAGGACAGTGCCCGCCATGTCGAGGCGCGGATCTGGGCGCTGTGGCTGCAAACCCCGAGCGATACCGCGGCGCTGTTGATGGTGCGCGCCAAGGCGGCGATCGACGCCCAGAATGTCGATGTCGCGCTGAAGCTGCTGGACGCGGTGATCAAGCTCCGGCCCGACTATGTCGAGGCCTGGAACCGGCGCGCGACGATCTACTATTTGAAGAACGATTACGTTCGTTCGCTGGGAGACCTGCAGCAGGTGCTGACCCGTGAACCCCGCCATTTCGGCGCGCTGGCGGGCGTCGGCATGATCATGCAGGACATGGGCGACGACAAGCGTGCGCTCGACGCCTTCCGCAAGGCGCTGGCTGTCGATCCCTACCTCGAGAAGGTGCCGCAGATCGTCAAGCAGCTGACCGAAAAGGTCGAAGGCCGCGATATCTGATTGCGTGCGATTGATCGCGATCGTGGGGCGATGGCCGCGAATGGGCACGTTGCGCACGAGCTTGATGCTTGCCCGCGGTACGGTCCGGCGCAGGAGGCTAGTGCAAGAACTTGCCGCGGGACGCGGTGTCCTGGGCTACGGCAGCATAGAATTGCTGAAGCTCCGCCTCCAGGTGCTCATTCACCAGCAACAGTGCCTTCAGGGCGCCGCGCAGGTCGCCATTGCAGCTCGCCACGATCTGATCGATGGCCGCATCGCTAGGGTCGGAAATCATGGTACTCCTCCGATTACTTCCCGTTGAACTCGTCATGCGGACGCCGGTTCCTGTGGATACTGTGTACAAACCAGGAAGCGTTCCAGTGGCGTCCCGGTTTCGATGAAGCCTCGCGTCTGATGGCGAAATTGCCACCGCCAATCTATGAAATGACTAATGACGCAGGTATGAACCCGCTATCCACAGGCTGGGCGCATTGTGGACAACTCCGCGCCGGGCGCGAGCCGGATAATCGACAATTGGCTTTGCGAACAAGAGCATGCCCTGGCAGGGGGTACATCCGCGCGAAACCTGATTTCGGCTTCGTCGTAATTGTCAGGTGCCCAATCAGGTGCCTAAGACCTTTCGGATCCCCTCGATGTTGACCGCAATCATTGCGCTGGCGGCCGCAGGGCTGGCCCTGGCGCTGGTGACGCAAATCGGCGCCCTGCTGATCCAGCGCGGCTTCCCGCCTCAGGGGCGAATGATCGATGTGGCCGGCGCGCGGCTGCATGTGGTCGAACTCGGCCCGCGCGACGCGGTCGGGCCGCCGGTCGTGATGCTGCATGGTGCAAGCTCCAATCTCCGCGCGATGCAGCCGCTCGGCGATCGCGTTGCCAAAGCGCGCCGGGTGATCCTGATCGACCGGCCGGGTCACGGCTGGAGCACCCGCGAGCGCGTCGCGGATTCGACGCCCGCGATCCAGGCCCGGATGATCGTGGAGGCGCTGACCAGGCTCGGCGTCGAACGGGCGATCGTGGTGGCGCATTCCTGGGCCGGCGCGCTCGCCCTGCGCATTGCGCTGGATCATCCGGACCGCGTCGCCGGCCTCGTGCTGCTCGCGCCCGTCGCCTATCCGTGGCGCGGCGGCGCCGGACGCTACAATGATGTGATCTCGACGCCTTTGATCGGGCCATTGCTCGCGCACACGATCACGCTGCCGCTCGGTTTCCTCGTCGCCAATTCGGCCGCGCGCGGCGTGTTCGCGCCGCAGCCGGTGCCGGCCGATTTCGCCTGCGACAGCGAGTCGTTGCTCCTGCTGCGTCCGCGCGAGTTCATCGGCAATGCGCGCGACCTCGTCACGCTGAAGGCGGCCGTTGTCGAACAGGCCCCGCGCTATGCCGAGATCAGGGCGCCGCTGTCAATCATTTCGGGCGACGTCGACAAGACGGTCTCGACCGGCATCCACTCGCGGCCGCTCGCCGCATCGGCGCCGAACGCGAAGCTGATCGTGCTGCCGGACACAGGCCACATGGTGCAATACGTCGCGCCCGATGTTGTGGCGTCCGAGATCGAAACGATGGCCGGCCTGATGGTGCCGGACGTGGCGACGGCGCAATAGCTGCCGCGCGTTTGCGCCGCGCGAATGTGATCCGGCAAGGCTTGCGCCGCCGCGTGGCGCCGAACATCATGCGGCCCACGCGGTTTCGGATTGCAGCAAAGGACACCTCTCATGCGGATCGACAACATTGCCGACCTCATCGCTGAAACCCTTGCCCAGGCCGGCGTCAAACGCATCTATGGTGTCGTCGGCGACAGCCTCAACGGCCTGACCGAGGCGTTGCGCAAGCGCGGCACGATCGATTGGCTGCATGTGCGTCACGAGGAGGTGGCCGCGTTCGCCGCCGCCGCCGAATCCCAGATCACGGGCGCGCTAGCGGTGTGCGCGGGCTCCTGCGGTCCGGGCAATCTGCATCTTATTAACGGCCTGTTCGACGCGCATCGCAGCCGCACGCCGGTGCTGGCGATCGCGGCCCAGATCCCCTCCGCTGAAATCGGCGGCGGATATTTCCAGGAGACGCATCCGCAGGACCTGTTTCGCGAATGCAGCCATTATTGCGAACTGGTGTCGGATCCGGCGCAACTGCCCTACATGCTGGAGAACGCGATCCGCGCCGCGGTCGGCAAGCGCGGTGTCGCCGTATTGGTGCTGCCGGGCGACGTCGCGATGCGGACGGCGCCGAAACGCGACATCGCACCGAATGCCGGCCTGCTGCCGCCGGCGCCGGTGGTGCGTCCGGCCGATAACGAGTTGAACGCGCTGGCGGCGCTGCTCAACGGCGCGCGGCGCGTCACGCTGTTCTGCGGCCGCGGCTGCGCCGGCGCGCATGACGGCTTGATCAAGCTTGCCGAGACGCTGAAGAGCCCGATCGTGCACGCGCTCGGCGGCAAGGAATATGTCGAATACGACAACCCCTACGACGTCGGCATGACCGGCTTCATCGGCTTTTCCTCCGGCTATGCCGCCATGCACGGCTGCGACGTGCTGCTGATGCTGGGCACCGATTTTCCCTACAAGCAGTTCTTCCCGACCGGCATCAACATCGCGCAGGTCGATATCCGCCCCGAAAATCTCGGCCGCCGCTGCAAGCTCGATCTCGGCATCGTCGGCGAGGTCGGCGAGACCATCGCCGCGCTGCTGCCGAAGCTCCATGTGAAGACCGACCGCAAGCATCTCGATGCCAGCCTCGCGCATTACAAGGACGCCCGCGCCGGGCTCGACGATCTCGCCCGCGGCAAGCCGGGCCAGAAGCCGATCCATCCGCAATATCTGGCGCGCCTGTTGAGCGAGCAGGCGAGCGAGGATGCGGTGTTCACCGCCGACGTCGGCACGCCGACGATCTGGGCCGCGCGTTATCTGAAAATGAACGGCCGCCGCCGTCTGGTCGGCTCCTGGGTCCATGGCTCGATGGCCAATGCGATGGCGCATGCGATCGGCGTGCAGGCGGCGCAGCCGGGACGGCAGGTGGTGTCGATGTCTGGCGACGGCGGCTTCGCCATGCTGATGGGCGATTTGATCACGCTGACCCAGGCCAAGCTGCCGGTGAAGGTCGTGATCTTCAACAACAGCGTGCTCGGCTTCGTCGCGCTGGAGATGAAGGCCGCCGGCTTCATCGAGACCGGGGTCGATCTGAAGAATCCGGATTTTGCGGCGATGGCCCGCGCCATGGGCATTCACGGCGTCAGGGTGGAGGATCCCGGCGAGCTCGAGGGCGCGATCCGCGACGTGCTCGCGCATGACGGCCCGGCCGTGCTCGACGTCGTGACCGCGACGCAGGAACTGTCGATGCCGCCGACCATCACGCTCGAGCAGGTAAAGGGATTCAGCCTGTGGGTGCTGCGCGCGGTGATGAGCGGCCGCGGCGACGAGGTGGTCGATCTCGCCAAGACCAATCTGTTGCCGCGCTGATCGCGGCGGCCGGGCATGATGCGGAAAAGTGCGTGGCGATTTTCCCTCGCGACAAACGCGGGACGCGTCTGCGCGGAGATCATGTTCAAATCAGAGAGCCAGAAGGGGATGGCGTTTCGAAGAAAGGCCATCCCCGTTCTAACCTCCGCCCCGGCATTGGCGCCGGGCGGACAGCGCGACCGATACCGCCGATTACTTCTGCTTGCCGTCCTTGTCGAACGAGGAGACGTAGGCCCAGAGATTGTTGGCCTCGTTCTCGTTCTTGATGCCGGCGAATGCCATCTTGGTGCCGGGGATCTTGGCCTTCGGATCCTTGATGTATTCGAGGAAGGTTTCCTTGTTCCAGGTGATGCCGGAATTCTTGTTGGCATCGGAATAATTGTAGTCCGGCGCGGAGCCGGAATGGCGGCCGTCGAGGCCGTTGAGCTCGGGGCCGACCTTGTTCTTGGCGCCTTCGCCGATTGCGTGGCAGGCGAGGCATTTATTGAACGAGGTCTTGCCGGCGGCGGCATCCTGCGCCAGCGCGGAGGATGCGGAAGCCAGCGATGTGACGACCGCCAGCGCGCTCAAGGTCTTTAGGTTCATGGGGTTCTCTTCGTTTCGTCCCGGGAGGTAGTGATCGTTTGTGGCATGTCCGGCTTGGACAGGACAAGCCACGAAACTTTGACAGGTTTCGCGGCCGCCCGCTTGTCCGAGAGAGAACTCGCCATTGCGGGGTGGGGCAATCCGACCTTCGGCCGGTGCACTGAAACAGGTGCAGACGTGATTGATTTGTCGTAACAAATCGGCGAAGGGCAAAAGCCCAGCCGAGGGAACAACGATGTCCATCATGATGCCGGCGGCCGACCAGGCCGTCCTCGCTCGCCGCGCCGAAATCGTGGCCGCCTTGCGCGCAATCGTCCCGGGCGAGGGCGTGATCGACAGCGCCGCCGAGATGCTGGCCTATGAATCCGACGGCCTGACCGCCTATCGGCAGCCGCCGATGGTCGTGGTGCTGCCCGATACCACCGAGCAGGTGTCAAAGGTGCTCAAATATTGCCAGGGCCAAGGCATCAAGGTGGTGCCGCGCGGCTCCGGCACCTCGTTGTCCGGCGGCGCGCTGCCGCTTGCCGACGGCGTGCTGCTCGGGCTCGGCAAGTTCAAGCGGATTCGCGAGATCGACTTCGAGAACCGCGTCGTGGTCACCGAGCCCGGCGTCACCAACCTCGCGATCAGCCAGGCGGTCGCCCATGCCGGCTTCTACTACGCGCCCGATCCGTCGTCGCAGATCGCCTGCTCGATCGGCGGCAATGTCGCGGAAAATTCCGGCGGCGTGCACTGCCTGAAATACGGCATGACCACCAACAACGTGCTCGGCTGCGAGATCGTGCTGATGAGTGGCGAGATCCTGCGCATCGGCGGCAAGTCGGCCGAGAATGCCGGCTATGATTTGATGGGAATTATCACCGGCTCGGAAGGGCTGCTCGGCGTCATCACGGAGATCACGGTGCGCATCCTGCAGAAGCCGGAGACGGCGCGCGCGCTGATGGTCGGCTTCGCCGAGGTCGAGGCGGCCGGCGAATGCGTCGCCCGGATCATCGGCGCCGGCATCATCCCGGGCGGCATGGAGATGATGGACAAGCCCGCGATCCACGCCGCGGAGGCGTTCGTTCACGCCGGTTATCCGCTGGACGTCGAGGCGCTGTTGATCATCGAGCTCGACGGCCCCCAGGTCGAGGTCGACGAGCTGATCAAGCGGGTCGAGGCGATCGCGCAAGGCTGCGGCTCGACCTCCTGCCAGATCTCGACCTCGGAGGCCGAGCGCAATCTGTTCTGGGCCGGCCGCAAGGCGGCGTTCCCCGCGGTCGGGCGCATCTCGCCGGACTACCTCTGCATGGACGGCACCATCCCGCGCGGTGCCTTGCCGAAGGCCCTGGCGCGGATCCGCGACCTCTCGGAGAAATACGGCCTCGGCGTCGCCAATGTGTTCCACGCCGGCGACGGCAATCTGCACCCCTTGATCCTCTACGATGCCAACAAGCCGGGCGAGATCGAGAAGGCGGAGGCGTTCGGCGCCGACATCCTGCGCTGCTGCGTCGAGCTCGGCGGCGTGCTCACCGGCGAGCACGGCGTCGGCATCGAGAAGCGCGACCTGATGCCGGACATGTTCACCGAGATCGACCTCAACCAGCAGCAGCGGCTGAAATGCGCTTTCGATGCCGGGGGCCTGCTCAACCCCGGCAAGGTGTTTCCGACCCTGCACCGCTGCGCCGAGCTCGGCCGCGTGCATGTCCACGCCGGCAAGCTGGCGTTCCCGGATATCCCGCGGTTCTAGAGCATGATCCGGAAAAGTGCGAAGCGGTTTTCCGAAAAGATCATGGTCAAACAAAGAGCTAAAGCGCGATGACGATTCAACCCGATCTCATCGCGCTTCAGTACCGTCTGAGTAGCCCCGACGCCGCGCCGCTATCGCCAAAGGCGGCGCAGGCCCGTTCCGGGTCTGTGATCAAAGCCGCCCGGACTCGCATGAATGTCTTGCCGACCGCTTCGGACACCTCGGGGCGGAGTTTGCGCGGATCGTAGTCATTGCCGTCGTGAGCCTTGATGGCCGCGTCGAACGCATTGATCATGGCCATCGCGGCGTCGGGGCTGCCGAGAAGTCTGGCGCCCGTTTGAACGCCGCCGGCACCATTGGCCTCATAGCCGGTGCATCGTTGTTCGAGCACCGCGGCTGCGGTAGCGAGCTGGTCGAGGAACGTCGCCTCGGCGTCGGTGAGCATGGCGGCACCCGCCTGTCCCGGCGCGATCATGGCGAGCAGCACGATGGCTGTCAGTTTGATGTGCATCGTGGTGGTTTCTCCTGGCGGAGCCGCGATCAAATCAACGGTTGCCGAATGACGATAACAAGTCTGCTTCGAGGGCATCAGGAGCTACCTCAGCTATTGGCCCCGAGGCCAGCATGCGTGAGCGTGCGCCCAGGGCCACCAACGCGCGAGGGCCGGTCGATACAATTCGACGGATCGCCCTAGCCAGCCGATAACCTTAACCGATCCTTGCGCGGTGGCCGGCGCCCGCGCGTCGCTGCAATTACAGCGCGGACCCATTTACACGGCCTTAGACTGTTGCTCGGTATTTTCCGCAGATGCATGTCTTCGGGAGCACATCGATGTCCAGCCTGGCCGATCAGCTGGCGCTTTCGCGCAATCGGCCCGCGGGTTTCGATTACATGCGGATCGCGCTCGCGGCGTCGATCATTGGCCTGCACAGCACGAACGTGACGCTTGGGCTCGGCCGCGCGCTGGAAATCCAGAGCACGCTGCGCATCGGCGTCGCGATGATCCTTGCGCTGTTCTTTGCCCTGAGCGGCTTCCTGGTGACCGCAAGCCTGCTCCGGTGCAAGAGCCTGATTTCCTTCCTTGGCCTGCGCGTGCTGCGGATCGGGCCGGCGCTCGCGGTCGAAACCACGCTGTCGGCAATCATCATCGGCTCGGTCTTCACCGAGCTGCCATTGGCGCAATATGTCGCCGATCCGAAATTCCACGCCTATTTTCTCAATATCGTCGGCGACATCCATTACGAGCTGCCGGGCGTATTCCTGCACAATCCGCTGCCGGATCTGGTGAACGCCCAGCTCTGGACCGTGCCGTACGAGCTGTGGTGCTACGTCATTCTGGCGCTGCTCGCCGTGCTCACGATTTGCTTCAACCGGGTGGCGTTCCTGGGGTTCATGGTGATCGCCCAGATCGGGCTCATCGTCTACGACATCTGGCGCTGGGACGAGGTACCGATCCAGCTTCGCCCGCACCTTCTGGTGTTCTGCTTCCTTGCCGGCGTCGGCTTCTACCTCTGGCGCGACAAGGTGCCGTTCAACCGCACGGTGTGCCTGCTGGCGCTGGTGCTGTGCGCCGCCGGCATGGCGACCGGGCGCGGCGACGCGCTGGCTCCCGTGCCGGCCGCCTATGTCGCCTGCTATCTCGGCCTGATGAATCCGCGGCGGAGCTGGATCGTCTCGTCAGGCGATTACTCCTACGGGCTCTATCTCTACGGTTTCGTCATCCAGCAATGCGTCGCCACCTTCGGCCCGCCGGTCCAGCACTGGTATCTGAACCTCCTGATCAGCCTGCCGCTCGCCTTCGGCGTCGCCGTCGCGTCCTGGCATCTCGTCGAGAAACGCGCGCTTCGGCTCCGAACCCAGGTCGAGAGCCTCGAGGCGGCGGTGCTGTCGCGGATCTCGATCGTCGGCTTCTGGCGCAGGCCGCCCGAGCGGGCCGGCTTGCGCGCAACGCTCGGCAACAGCGGCGCGTCGATCTGACCCGCGCCGGCGGGAAGGACGAGCTTCGGTTCTGATCGAATCAGAACCGAAGCTCTCGCTTCTTGTTTTGACGCGTTTTCTTCACGCGAACCGGGTCCACTTCGCTCGAAAACGCTCTACCATCCTCCCCGCCGCGCTTTTCTTCACAGCAGCGCGTATTGCGACCGCTCGCGCTTGGCGAGCAGCGGCAGCGCCTGCTCCGCGATGTAGGTCTTGAAAGCCGCGCTGTCCTGGTGTGCCTTGAACGCCGCTTCGTCCTGGAACAATTCGTAGAACAGGAATTGCGCCGGATTATCCTTGCCGCGGCCGATCAGGAACAGCTTGGTGCCGGGGTCCTTCTGCGCCTCGGGCAGGAAGCCGTCGAGGATTTCCGCGACCTTGTCGGCCTGTCCCTCCTTGGCTTCCCATTGCGCCACAACCAGAAGGCCTGACGTGTTGATCGCGTCGCTGATGGTTCTCGTGCTCATCGCATAGTGCTTCATTGGCATTCCTCCGTTGCTGTGCTCCGATCGAGCTTGCGATCCGGCCCAGGGCGAGACGCCGGCGATCGCCATGATCGCGAACGAGCCGATGGCCGATCGTCGGGTGAGGATCATCGTCGTGGTCGAAACTTCCGAACGTTTCATGTTCGCCTCCAGATGATTCGCGCCAACCGTCCTGCCGGCCGAACCGCAACGCGAGAGATAGTGGATCATTCGGCGAACCGAGTTCGGCGATGATCGAAATGTCGATGTCGTGAAAACAGTTCGGCAATGATCGAAGTGTTGCAGCAGAGACCGCACGACGCGATTTTCCCGCTATCGGCGCTTGCCACGCTGCGACGCATGGGAGCATCGCGCTAACGGCGGCTTAAGTCGCCAGTCGTACAGTTCCGGCATGGTCAAGGTGACAGACATCGGAGGCCTCGAAGGGCGTATGTGCGGTCATCTGGCGGCCAGCCTCTGCGCATTCTTTGCCGGACCCGGCTGCGATGGTACCGGCCAGAAAGGCGGCTTCATCGCGCGCACCTGCCCGAGCGACTGGGTGGCCGCCGAGCAGGCGCTGCTCGACGTCGGCGTGATGCATGTCGAGCCGGTCGGAGCCGACGACGCCGTGACAAGGGCCGTGTTTTCGATGAATGCGACGGAGATGCCGGATTTCCTCGCTGCTTCGATTGGCGACGGCGACCCGCGTATCGCGCAAATCGTGCAGTCCTTTGTCGCCATCGCCTGCGGCGGCTACAGCCGGGACGTCCTGTCGGACCAGCGCGACTGGTTCGAACCTCCTCCCGGATACGCGACGGCGATGAAGTGGCTCGCACGCCACGGATACGCCGAACGGGAGCAGCACGCGTTCCGCTGGACCGACAGGATCGGGCCGGCGATGCGCGCCAGCCAGATATGGAACGATCAAGACCGATCCGTCGAGGCAATCGAACGCATCGAGCGCGATGCCGAGTGTGAGCTGATCTGGTCGACCATGCCGGACACGCTCAAGCAGGGGGTCAAATCAGGCCGGGTCAGCTTCTTCGATTTGGTCAAGGCGCTGGCGCTCGGATGGAGGGACGGCCGGTGGCGCGCCCACAGAGGTGACGAGCCCTTCGAACTCTCGGGCCAAACTCTCCTGGCGCGGCGAATTTTTGAGCTGGCGGGACGTTCCGAGTAGGGCAGCCTGACCGCGGTTTCCATGCCTGCCGGATGGCGCCAAGCCCCGGCCGCCGGGCCCTTCCGTCGGGATTACGAGGTCGGCTTGCCGCATTCAGACGTTCGTTCGGTACGCATTTGATTTCGGCGCGAAATTTCGTTACCGCCTAGCGTGTGGATACGCTCAAGGTCAGAGACGCAAAAGACGTCGAGGAAGTGGTGCGCGCGGCGGTTGCCAGCGAGCAGCCGCTTGAGGTCATTGGACATGGATCGAAGCGCGCCATCGGCCATCCGATGGCGACCAATGCGCTGCTCGACGTCTCGGCGCTGAATGCGGTCACCTCCTATGAGCCGAACGAACTGATCATCACCGTGCAGGCCGGCGCGCCGCTCGCCGACGTGCAATCCCTGATCGACGCCAAGAACCAGCAATTCGCCTTCGAGCCGATGGACACGTCTGTGCTGCTCGGCACCGCGGGCGCCGGCACGATCGGCGGCATGATCGGCGCCGGACTGGCCGGTCCCCGCCGCATCAAGGCCGGTGGTATCAGGGATCATCTGCTCGGGGCGCACGCGGTGTCCGGGTTTGGCGACAGCTTCAAGACCGGCGGGCGGGTGGTGAAGAACGTCACCGGCTACGATCTCTGCAAGCTGCTGACCGGTTCCTGGGGCACGCTCGCGGTCATGACCGAGGTCACGCTTAAGGTCATGCCGAAGCCGGAAGCCGAACGGACGCTGCTGCTGCGCGGGCTCGACGACGTCACCGCCAACAAGGCGATGACGGCGGCGCTGGGTTCGCCCTTCGACGTCTCCGGCGCCGCGCATCTTCCGGGTTCGGCGTTGCGGACCGGGGGCGGCGCGCTCGCCGGCCTCGCAGCCTCAGGCCAGCCGGTCACGCTGGTGCGGCTGGAGGGGATTTCGGCGTCGGCGGCACATCGGGCGGCCTCGCTCAGCCAGACGCTCTCGTCCTATGGCACGGTCGACAGCCTCGTCGACGATGCGTCGGCCGCAATCTGGAGCGCGCTGCGCGACGTGGTGCCGTTCGCGGCGAACGGCGCGCTCGCAGCCTGGCCGGTGTGGCGTATCGTTTGCCCGCCGGCCTCTGGCGGCGCGCTGGGCCAGGCGTTGTCGCGCGCCACCGGCGGCGACGTGATCTACGACTGGGGCGGGGGGCTGATCTGGGCCGCGCTGCCGCCGGGCGCCGACGCCCAGGCCGCGCTGGTCCGCGGCCAGGTCGAGGCCATCGGCGGACACGCCACCCTGATCCGCGCCGCCGAGGATGTACGCCGGGCGGTCGATGTGTTCCAGCCGCAGGCGGCCGGGCTTGCCGCGCTCGGTGAACGGGTCCGGGCGAGCTTCGATCCTAGGTCCGTCCTCAACCGCGGCCGGATGATGCGAGGCGGGGCTACATGAAGACCGAGTTTTCCCTGGCGCAGCTCGCCGATCCCGACATCAAGGAAGCCGACAAGATCCTGCGCGCCTGCGTGCATTGCGGCTTCTGCACCGCGACCTGCCCGACCTATGTGCTGCTCGGCGACGAGCTCGATAGCCCGCGCGGCCGTATCTACCTGATCAAGGAGATGCTGGAGAAGGACAAGCCGCCGACGGCCGACGTGGTCAAGCATATCGACCGCTGCCTGTCGTGCCTCGCCTGCATGACGACCTGTCCGTCGGGCGTGAACTATATGCACCTCGTCGACCAGGCCCGGGTCCGGATCGAGCGGGATTACCATAGACCGCTGACCGAGCGGCTGCTGCGGTGGGTACTCGCCCTCGTGCTGCCGCGGCCGGGCCTATTCCGGATCAGCATGATCCTGGCCGGGCTCGCCCGTCCGTTCGCCGCATTGCTGCCGACGCCATCGGTCGGTGCGTCGAGCCCGGGTCTGCTGCGGCGGATCAAGGCGATGCTGGCGCTTGCGCCGCGCGGCCTGCCGCAACCGGGGCCGGCTGCGGGAACCGTGTTTGCGCCGATCGGCCGGCGGCGCGGCCGGGTCGCGCTGCTGCAGGGCTGCGCCCAGCAGGTGCTGGCGCCACGCATCAATCAGGCCGCGATCAATGTCCTGACCAGGCACGGCGTCGAGGTGGTGCTGGTCAAGGACGAGCAATGCTGCGGCGCGTTGACCCATCACATGGGACAGGACGGCGACGCGCTGGCGCGCGCGCGGGCCAACATCACAGTGTGGCAAAGGGAAGCGGACCAGAACGGGCTCGACGCCATCCTGGTGACGACCTCGGGCTGTGGGACAGTTGTCAAGGACTACGGCTACCTGCTGCGCGAGGACAAAACATTCGCGGAGCCGGCCAAGCGAATCTCGGCGCTGGCAAAGGATATCACCGAGTATCTCGCTGGCCTCGAGCTCGCGCCTTCAACGCAGAAAGGCGACGTCACCGTCGCCTATCACTCGGCTTGTTCGTTGCAGCATGGACAGAAAATCACTCAACTTCCGAAAGAATTGCTTTCCAAGAATGGATTCGTGGTGAAAGATGTGCCGGAGAGCCATTTGTGTTGCGGTTCGGCGGGGACCTACAACATTCTCCAGCCCGACATTGCGAGCAGATTGCGCGATCGCAAGGTCGCCAATATTGCGCTTGTCAAACCGGACATGATCGCTGCGGGCAATATTGGCTGCATGGTTCAGATTGCCGGCGGTACGTCAGTTCCTGTGGTGCACACGATTGAGCTTCTCGATTGGGCGACAGGAGGTCCCCGGCCAGGATTGAATTGATCGACTGCCACTCGAGCATGATCCGGACCTCAGCCTTGCCCTGACGCAACGTGAAGGACCGGCGCTTCCTTGCCACAGACGCGAAGCGATCGCGCGGCCATCATGCCCGACAAGCGAAGTGGAGGGTGCCTCTCTTCGAGGTGCAGCCAACGTCCGGCAAGCGATCACTTCAATACGCCCGGTGGACTCAGATAGCGGCAACAGGAGGACCACGATGGCGAAGTCGAAGAAGGCGAAGAAAAGCAAGAAGGCCAAAAAGGCCAAGAAGGTGGTAGCGGCGAAGAAGAGGTCCGCGAAGAAGTCGGCCAAGAAGGCTGCGAAGAAATCCGCCAAGAAGGCTGCAAAGAAATCGGCGAAGAAATCGGCCAAGAAAGCTGCAAAGAAAACGGCAAAGAAAGCCGCCAAGAAGGCTGCGCCGAAGAAGGCTGCCAAGAAAGCCGCCGCCAAGAAGAGCGCGCCGAAGAAGGCCGCTGCTCCAAAGAAGGCTGCCGCGCCGAAGCCGGCGGCCCCGGTTGCGGCACCTCCGGCGCCCGAGCCCGCGCCGCAGCCGGCTCCGAGCTGGGCCACACCGAGCCACGAACCGGCGCCGGGCTGGATTGCCGGATCGGCCGACGGCGGCGAGCACCACTAAGCCGCTGCCACATTGCCGAGGTTCAAGTGATCGAAGCCGCAGCGCGCCACGCTGCGGCTTCTTCCGTAGGTGCGGTGACAATCCGTGCTTTTACGGGCACGGCGATTCGCACCGAACGCTCTCGCGCCGAGCCGACTGTTGCCGTTTCCCTGTCCGAATGACCCGTTCAACCGGTGCGGGAGCAGCAGTCTTGTGGTGCAAATGCAACACCCGCAAGTCAACATGCGGCAAGATAGCTAGAACGCCTAAAAAGGCGGCACATGCATGTCTTTTTGGCTTCACGGTACCGTGCACGGGCCTCAGATTGATCCACGCGATTTAGTTGCAGTCCGTTAGCGCGCGCCCTGGGGGGCCACCGGAGCTGGGCTGTCTGGAAAAGTTAGATGGGGATCGTCATGAAGAAACTGGCTTTGTTAGCAACGGCGCTAGCAATGATTTCGAGCTCGGCAATGGCAGCTGACATGGCGGTGAAAGCCGTCAAGGCGCCGCCGCCGGCTCCGTTCGACCCGTGGGACATCGCCTTTGGCGCCGGCATCATGAGCGACTACATCTTCCGCGGCGTCACCCAGTCCAACCACAATCCGTCGGTCACCGCCTATTTCGAGCCGCGCTACAACGTCAGCAAGGACCTGCAGCTGTACGTCGGTACGTCGACCGAAAGCATCTCCTTCGCCAACCGCGCCGCGGCTGAAGTCGACGTCTACGGCGGTATCCGCCCGACCTTCGGCGCCTTCGCCTTCGACATCGGTGTCTGGGGTTACCTGTATCCGGGTGGAACCTGCTATTACGGCGGCGGTGCCGTGGCCGACTTCGCCGGCAATCCGCTGAGCGCCGATTGCCAGGCCAACACCCTCACCAACCTCGCGGTCATGAAGAAGGACGTCTCGTTCTTCGAAGTCTATGGCAAGGCGACCTGGACCATCAACGACAACTGGGCGTTCACCATCAACGAATACTACTCGCCGAACTTCCTCAACACCGGCGCCTGGGGCAACTACTCCTCGATCATCGGCAAGTACACTGCGCCGAGCACCGTGTTCGGCAGCAGCGGCGTCGGCATGTATGTGTCGGGTGAGTTCGGCCGGCAGTGGCTCGGCACCTCGGACAGCTTCTACGGCGTCCCGGCGTTCCCGAACGGCATCAAGTATGCCGACTACAACACCTGGAACATCGGCATCGGCTTCACCTACAAGGTGTTCACGCTCGATCTGCGCTACTCCGACACCGACATGTCGAAGGGTGATTGCAGCGCCTTCACCAGCGACTTCACCGCGGGCGGAACCACTGCCGTCACCCCGATCAATCCGGGTGGCACGAGCTCCAACTGGTGCGGCGCGGCCGGTATCGCCAAGCTCTCGGTTGACCTGACCGCGATGTCCAACCTGAAGTAATCTCTCCTTCCGGAGATCGAGGGGCGGCAGAGCAATCTGCCGCCCCTTTTGTTTTTGCGGACAGGTCTGATCGGCACAGGGCGGACAATAGCTAAAGGCGCTCGCGAGACCTGTGGGCTGCCCCCGCCGGGGTCAGCGGCAAGCCGTGGCCGCGGCTGACCCCTAATGCCGTTTACGACGCGGCGACCTTGACCGCGTCGCGCAGGATGAAGCGGTCGCCGTCGCGGACCAGCGTGACATTGCGCTGATGGAAGGTGTCGAGCGTCGAGCGGTGGCCGATCGAAACCACCGTGGTGCCGGGCAGCTTCTCGGCAACCAGCCTGTACAGCGCGGCTTCCGCCGGCTCGTCGAGCGAGGCCGTCGCCTCGTCGAGGAACAGGAACTGCGGCGCATGCAGCAGCGCCCGCGCGATGCCGAGCCGCTGCTGCTCGCCGAGCGACAGCATCCGGTTCCAGTGCGCCTGTTCCTCGAGCCGCGACGCAAGCTGCGGCAGTCCGACGGCGGTGAGAACCTCGCGGACCCGTCCCGCATCGAATTGCCTGGCCTCGCCCGGATAGACGACGGCGTCATGCAGCGAGCCGATCGGCAGATAGGGACGTTGCGGCAGCATCATCAGGCTGGCATTGGCCGGGATCTCGACCGCGCCGTCGCCGAACGGCCAGATGCCGGCGATCGCGCGGAATAGCGTCGACTTGCCGGCGCCGGAGGGGCCGGTCATGAGCGTGCGCTCGCCCTTGCGGAAGCCGAACCGGTCCGCGTTCAGCAGCGGCGTGCCGTCCGGCAGCCGCAGCACTAGGTTTTCTAGGCTGACGGCGCCGTCGCCCGGCGTCGCCGTGACATGAATTCGGTCGTCGCGCTTGGCGAGGTTTGATGCAGCCGCGATCCCTGCCTCGAATCCATCGAGCCGGTTCACCACGGCCTGCCATTCGGCTAGTTGACGATAGATGCTGACGAAGTACGAGAACGCGCCCTGGACGTTCGAAAACGCCGATGCGGTCTGCATCATGCCGCCGAGCTGGATCTTTTGCGCAAAGTAGGCCGGCGCCACCAGCACATAGGGGAAGATCACCGAGGCCTGATTATAGCTCGCCGTGAACGCGGTGATCTTCTTGGTCCGGTTCATGAGGGCGATCCAGTTCTCCACTACGCGTCCGAAGCGAACGCGCAGGCGCTCGCGCTCGGCCGGTTCGCCCTGCAGCAGCGCGATCTGCTCGGAGTTTTCCCGCACGCGCACCAGGTTGAAGCGGAAATCGGCTTCATATTGCTGCTGCTTGAAATCGATGCCGACCAGCGGCCAGCCGATCAGATGGGTCAGCACGGTGCCGAGCACCGAGTAGATCAGCGCGCACCAGACAAGGTAGCCGGGAATTGAATATTCCGTACCGAACAGGTGCAGCGGTGCCTCATTGGAAAGGCCCCACAGCAGGGTGAGAAAAGACGCCAGCGTGACGACCGAGCTCAACAGGCCGAGGCCGAGCGTGAGCGTGCGGTCGACGAACAGCTTGACGTCGTCGGTCATGCGCTGGTCGGGGTTGTCGGCCGCGTCGCCCTGCAGCTGCATCCTGTAGTGATTGGCCTGATGCAGCCAGTCCCCGAGATAGTGTGTCGTCATCCATTGCCGCCAGCGGATCTGCAGCCATTGATTGAGGTAGAGCTGGTAGACCGCCAGCAGGATGAAGAACGCGACGACGACGCAGAAATAGATGATCTCGCTGACGAAGGAATCCCAATTGCGTTCCTGCAGCGCGTTGTAGAAGCGGTTGTTCCACTGCGTGATCAGAACGTTGATGCCCACGATCGCCAGTTCGATCGCGATGACCGCCGCAAGCAGCCCCCGGCCGGCCCATTTGTCCTCGGAGTTGAAATAAGGCGAGGCGATGCGCCACACCGTCGCGAGCGTCGAGCGAATGTTGTTCACAGATTATCGTCTCCGGGGAAGGGGCCGCAAAGGCCTGAAGAATCGGGACAATCGGGGTAGTCCTCGACTAAAGTCGTAGGTCTGGCATGCAAGCGTTGGCTTGTCCCGGCAATCGAGTCAATCCTAGCATGAGGACAACGGCGAGGGGCGGGGGACCTTCGATTTTTCGCGAGGATGTGAGCGATCCTTACCGATCGTTCATTCGCGAGCCGGGGCTGCAGATTTTCCGACGGACTCCCGCAATCGCACCAGTCGCGCCTGCCCGCATGCAGGCCGGCGCGCTGCATAATAATGTGGGAAGGATCCCGAGATGAACACCTGGAATCAAATCTACAACCCGCTGGGCAATGCGGCGCTGTCGACCGTCGCGGCCGCCATTCCCGTGGTCACGCTTCTGGTGCTGATCGCCAGCGGCAAGGTGAAGGCGCACATTGCGGCCATCATCGCCGTGATCGTGACCAACCTGATCACGATCTTCGTCTTCACCATGCCGGCCAACATGTCGATCCGCGCCACCCTGCTCGGCGTGATCACCGGGTTCTTCCCGATCGGCTGGATCGTGCTCAACGTCATCTTCCTCTACCAGGTCACGGTGAGGTGCGGGAAGTTCGAGCTGCTCAAGCGCGCGGTCGGCGGCGTCACCGAGGACCGGCGGTTGCAGCTGTTGTTGATCGCGTTCTCGTTCGGCGCCTTCTTCGAGGGCGCCTCGGGCTTCGGCACGCCGGTCGCGATCACCGGCGCGGTGCTGATCGGGCTCGGCTTCTCGCCGCTCGCCGCGTCCGGCCTGTCGCTGATCGCCAACACGGCACCCGTTGCCTACGGTGCGCTCGGCACGCCGATCCAGGGCCTCGCCTCGGTCACCGGGCTCGACCCCTACATCCTCGGCGCGATGGTCGGCCGGCAGCTGCCGCTGTTCTCGCTGATCGTGCCGTTCTGGGTGGTGTGGGCGTTTGCCGGCTGGCGAGGCATGAAGGAGGTGTGGCCGGCGATCCTGGTCACCGGCGTGTCGTTTGCGGTCCCGCAATTCGTGATCTCGAACTACATCAACCCCTGGATCGTCGACATCGGCGCCTCGCTGATCTCGATGGGCGCGCTGATCCTGTTCCTGAAGGTCTGGCAGCCGCGGCAGCTCTGGCTGTCGCCGGCGCTGCGCGGCCGCGATGAATCGGCGGCGACGATGGCCGCCGCACCGCCGCTCGACAAGACGCCGCTGACCCAGGGCGAAATGTGGAGCGCGCTGCTGCCGTGGATCATCGTCTGCATCCTGATGCTGATCTGGGGCAACGGTGCCTTCAAGGCCTGGGCGAACGCCAACTTCGTCTGGAACTATCCGGTCCCCGAGCTCGACAAGCTGATCTTCAAGGTGCCGCCGGTGGCCGCCAAGCCGACGCCGGAAGGCGCCGTGTTCGGCTTCACCTATCTGTCGTTCACCGGCACCGGCATGCTGATCGCCGCGATCATCTCGGGTCTGTTGATGGGCTTCTCGCCGCTCAAGCTGATCGCCGAGTATGGCCGCACCATCCGCATCTGCGCGATCTCGCTGATCACGATCTCGGCGATGCTGGCGATCGGCACGCTGACCCGGCTGTCCGGCGTCGACGCCACGCTCGGCCTCGCCTTCGCGGCGACCGGCGTGCTCTATCCCTTCTTCGGCACCTTGCTCGGCTGGCTGGGCGTGGCGCTGACCGGATCGGATACTGCGTCGAACGTGCTGTTCGGCAATCTGCAGAAGATCACCTCCGAGCAGCTCGGCCTGTCGCCGATCCTGATGGCGGCGGCGAACTCCTCGGGCGGCGTGATGGGCAAGATGATCGACGCGCAATCGATCGTGGTCGCCTCGACCGCGACCAACTGGTACGGCCACGAGGGCTCGATCCTGCGCTACGTGTTCCTGCACTCGATCGTGCTGGCGTGTCTGGTCGGTCTGTTCGTGACCCTGCAGGCCTATGTCTATCCGTTCACGATGCTGGTGCTGAAATAGCGCCACGACGCGTCCATCGAACCACGGATCCCCGCGAGCGAACGACTCGCGGGGATTTGCTTTTCAGGCACATTTTCCGGCAATGCCAATCTGGCCAATCGCGCTCTGCTCCCATAGAAGGGGCCGCAGTTGCGCGTCGCATTTCGAGGATTGGCATGATTTCGATGAGGCGAGGTTTGAACGGCGGCATCGCCGCGTTGGCGCTGGTTGCCGCGGCTCTCGGCGCGGGGCCGGCGCGGGCCGAGGAGGAGTTCCCGTTCGGCTTCGTCATGACGCTCGACGCCGCGCGCATGCCGGGCTCCAAGCGGATTCCCTCGATCGAGGTCGGCGACAATGGCGAGGTGATCCTCGAGCTGTGGTGCGACGGCGGCAAGGGCCAGTTTTCGGTGGCCGGCAACACCATCGTCTTCGTTCCCGGCGCGATGGAGAACCGCAGCTGCACGCCGGAGCGGGCGCAGGCGGACAAGGATCTGCTGGCGGCGCTCGGCGACATGACGGGCTGGCGGCGGCACGGTGACGAGGTGACCTTCACCGGCAGCAAGTCGCTGCGTTTCGTGATCAACAGCAACTAAAAGCGTTAAGCGAAGCGGACGGCGGTCGCGTCAAGGAAACGCGTCAAGACAAAACGCTCAGGGCGTTGCGATCAGTCCGCTTGCGGTGGCGACGATCCAGCGGTTGCCCCAGCGCACGATGGAATCGACCCGTCCCAGGCCGGGCACGACGTCGCCGCGCGCGGCCATCTTGACGCCTTCGGGCCCCTCGAGCACGGCGGTGCCGTCGCGGACTTCGACCACCGACCAGCCCGGGATGGTGCTCGGCCGCGTCTCCGGCGCCGCCGCCGGCGCCTGCTTCGGCCCCAATGCGGCGGCCTGTGCATTCAAGGTCGTCGGCGCGGCGCCCAAGGCGAGCGGACGCGGGCTTGCCGGCGCGGTCCTCGGAATGCTGCCGGTGACGACAGGGTCGACGTTGGACGCGGCCCGGCGCGGGCTCTCGTTCTTTCGGGTCGGCGCCACCTCCGCAACGTGCGGGGCCGGCGCTTCCTTCTGGGCTACCGGGACCGGGGCGGGAGCTGCAAGGTCGTGCCAGTTGGCTCCGCCGGTCCATCCCAGCACGAAGCTTGCGGCGAGCGCGGTGGCTGCCAAGAGCGCGGTGCCGATGCGGTCGGCAAACGGCTCCCGCAGCAGCAGGGCGGCGTCGTGGTTCTCGCCGGTGACATCCCAGAGGTCCGCCGTCTGTGCCGGCGAATGACCCTCCGTCACATCTGTCGGCCAGATGCTCGCAGCGTTGATCGGCTCGCGGTCTTGCATGGCGTGACCTGTGTTCGATGGCGCGAAGCATGATCCTCGAAACTAAATCGAGCCTTAATTTTCGGTGACCGAACTGCGGCGGCACGAAGTCTTTTGGTCGCAGGCCCCCGTAGATGCCCGGGTATTTTCCGCACCAGCGGTCGTTTCCGGACGTCGTCCCCGCAAAGCGGGTCGTCGCGGCGCGCGGGCGGGGCTATAGCGGTCGCATGCTCGATTTCGCCGCACAATATGCAGCCTTTCAGCGCCGCGACCCGGCCTGGGACGGCGTCGTGTTCGTCGCGGTCAAGACCACCGGTGTGTATTGCCGCCCGGTCTGCCGGGCACGCACGCCGCTCGCGCGCAACGTGCGGTTCTATGGCAGCGCGGCGTCGGCCGAGCGTGCTGGCTTCAGGCCCTGCCTGCGCTGCCGTCCCGAGGCGGCGCCGTTCTGCCCGGCCTGGAAAGGCACCAGGACCACGGTCGAGCGCGCCCTGGCGCTGATCGAGGAGGGCGCGCTCGACCGCGGCAATGTCGAGGCGTTGGCGGGGCGGCTCGGCGTCGGCGCGCGGCACCTGTCGCGTCTGTTCGCCGAGCATCTCGATGCCTCGCCGCTCCAGGTCGCGCTGTCGCTGCGCGTGCAGCGCGCAAAGCGCCTGATCGACGGCAGCGACCTGCCGCTTGCGTTGGTGGCGCAGCATGCCGGCTTTTCCAGCGCGCGGCGCATGAATGCCGCATTCGCAAAACTCTACGGCCGCTCCGCCGCGTCGCTGCGGGGCAAGCGGCCAGCCGTCACGATGCAATAAACCCCGATGGAGATCGGCAATGGCCAAGAGCTACGGCACCGTCAGTGCGGAACAGAAGCTTAAGATGAGCGGCCTCGCATTCGTGCAGGGTCTCGCCAGCGGCGCATTGCCGCTCAACACCATCGCACGGACACTCGGTTATGACGTCACCGAGGCCGAGCGCGGCCGCGTCGTCGTCACGCTGGTGCCGACCGACGCGCATCTCAATCCGGCGGGCACCGTGCATGGCGGCCTCACCGCGACGCTGCTCGACAGCTGCATGGGGCTTGCGGTGCAGTCGACGCTCGATGCCGGCACCAGCCAGACCACGCTCGAGTTCAAGATCTCGCTAGTGCGTCCGATCACGCCCGACACCGGTCCGATCAGGGCGGAAGGCAATGTGCTCAATTGCGGCCGTCGCATCGGCACCGCCGAAGGCAGGGTCACCGACGAGCAGGGCCGGCTGCTCGCCCACGGCACGACGACGTGCCTGATCTTCCCGTCTTGACGCAAATTGCGGCGGCAAGACCGCGCCGGCACTGCATCGGGAGATGCGATGCCGGCGCAGCAATATTGGAATGCCTCCGGCAAGCCTGCGGCTTAGAGACCTTCAAATTCACCGCGCCGATCGATTGCGTTACCCGAACGCGCATCAAGCGCGTTCGGGTAGTCATGATGCGATCGTCGATGGAGCCATGCTCCGGCCGTGCTCAGCGCGGCCCCTCCGGATATCCCGGCATGTTGTTCCAGCCGGCGGGCAGCTCGCCGCCCGGCCGCGACGCGGCTCCGTCGCTTTCGGGCAAACGAATGAGGCCGAGCTGCAGCATGGCGGTGATCGCATCTTCCTGTCCGAGCTCTTCGGCGATCCGTCCGTCCTGCACGCGCAGCACGGTGGTGCCGGCGAACGTCATCTTGCGGCCGGAGGCCGCGGGAAGTGAGCCGAGGCGGAAGTCGCTGAACGCAGGTCCCGTGTGCGTACCGCCGCCTTCCCAGCGGCCGACGACGAGATCACCTTCCGCGACGAGATCGCCGACGCCCCAGAAATTGAGATCCGGAAAGGCTTCGCGAAATTCGGTCATGAACTGCGTGACCGCGGCGCGGCCCTTCTTCGGTTCGTGCATCGGGTAGTGCACGACAATGTCTGCTGTAGCGAGCTCGTTGATGATGCGCGGATTCCAGGGGTTGCCCCAGAACTCCTTGAACCACCGGCCTACGACGTTCTTGTTTTCCTCTGACATCTCTTCGTCTCCATTTGCGCGTTGCCGGTATCGCGACCGGCGCTCTCTCGATGCGCGCAGTGAACATTTGGAGGCGTGTCTCGCACCACCCGATTTCAGATCGGGCGAGCGATCGAGTTTCAGACGAGATTCCGCTGTGTCGATATGGCGCTTAGCACCGCTTCTCGAGCGTCGTCGCGGAATCGGGAAGCGGGTGGCTCGCGGAAGACGAATGCGAGAATCTGATTGCGATGAACGCAGGAGAACATCATGCGCAACTTCGATGCGATCGCCGCGCTGCGTGGCGACGGACTTCGTCCCGAGCTGCGGGCGCTGCTCGATCGTGCCGCGATCGAGCCTCGTTCCGAATTGTTCGTCAGAAGCGACGGGATGCTTCAGTCCGGTCCGGACGCCACCCCGAAGGCGGTGCGCGACAACGTCGTGCCGCTGAAGACGCAGGCGGCTTAACTCAGGACAGCGGCGGCCTTACCGCCACACCGACTTGTCGGCGTCCCAGCGCTGGCCCTTGAACTCCTTGAGCAGCGCGTCGATCGCGCCGTTGTCGTCCCTGGTCTCGCTGCCTTCCTCGTCGCTGCTGGAATCGTCGGAAAGATTGAGCTTGGCGCCGGCGCTGTCGTCCGATGTCGAGACGGTGGGGCTCGAGACCCACAGCATCAGCCTGTCAGAGCTTCCGGGCTTGTCGGGCGAGACCAGGGCAGTGACCTCGTAATTCTGGGTGAGGCCGAGCGCCGGGTAAATCGTGCTGGGCCGCTTCAGCACCAGCTTGAGCTTGCCGGTGTTCGCGTTCCACGTCGCCGAGGCGGGCTTTGCGGCAAGCGTCTTCGCCAGCACACCCGCGATCGCCGATGCCAGCTTGTCCTTGTTGATCTTGTCGCCCTCGCGCCAATCGGCGGCAGCAAAGCGGATGGTGCGGTCCATCTCGACCACGCCGCTGGTCCAGCCGGCCGCGGTCACGCCGGGCGCGGATTTCGCCTTGGCGAGCAGCGCGCCGGCGTGCTCGGGATCGACGGTGAGGTTGATGGTCTGCTCGCCGGAGCGCATCGCATCGCAGGTCACCGCGAGGCTGGAGGTGCCGATCTCGACGGCCTCGCCTTTCAGGCTCTTGAGGAAATCCGCCGCCGCATCGAGCTTCACCCGCACACCGATCGATTCCGGCGAAACGTCGGTGAAATCCTTCGGCTGCGGCGTGATGCCGTCCTCGGTGGCCTGGTTGTCCTGGAATTCCTTCTCGCTGAGATCGGAATTGTCCGTCGAGGCGACCTCGGTCACGGTCTGGCCGATCGTGATCTGGCCGCGGAACTCAAAACCGTCGCCGGTTTGCTTGCGGTTCAGCTTGATGGTGACCGGCTGCTTGTCGGCGACGCTCTGGGCGGTGCCGGAAAGCGTCTGGCCGCTGACGGTCAGGTTGGCGACGAAGCGGTCCTTGCGGTCGGAGCTCTTGTCGGCGGGATAACAGACGTCGAGCACGGCCGCGGTCACGGTCTTGCCCTGGCGGGTTTCCTTCAGCACGACGTCGGCATTGCCGTCCATCAGGCCGTCGATCGAGGTGAAATAGCGCGTCTCGGGGCCATTGGCGGGAGCCGACTTCGATTGCAGCTTCATCTGGGCGAGGGCAGGCGCCGAGGTGACGGCAAGACCGAGCAGCAGGAGCGGGAGCGCGCGCATACGATAAGTCCTCGAAGGGCAGAATCGGTTCCGTCGTAACTAGCAAACCTCCATGTCATTGGCCAAAAAAGAAGGCCGCCTAACGGCGGCCTCGCGCCGCGATCGCGGTCATGTGCGTTCGTCAGGTTCCTCGCCGCCCTCCAGTCGGCCGCGCAGCACCGTCACGACCCGGCTCACGGTTTCGAGGTCCTTCATCGACAGCCCGTCGGCGAGGCCGTTCACCCAGGGCAGCTGCAGGCGCATGGCCGCGTCGAAGCTTTGCCGCCCCTTGGCGGTCAGCACGACGAGCTGGGCGCGGCGGTGATGCGGGTTGGTTTCGAAGGCGACGAACCCGTCCCGTTCGAGGTCGTTGACGATCCGCTGCACGTTCTGTCGGGCAGCGCCGAGGTCGCGCGCCAGCCATGCGACCGGTTGCGGGCGCTCTGTGGCGACGATGGCACCGAGGATCTGCCAGCGCGCGCTGGTCAGCCCGAGCCCGGCCACCAGCCGGTCGCCTGATGTGAACAGCAGGCTGTTGAGCCTGAACAGGTCGGGAATCAGGGTGCTCAGGGCTTCGCCCGCCGGCGTTCGCTTTGCATTCGGCATTTGCCACCATACAAACGTATTGACATCATAATGTCAATTTCTATATGTATCCATCATAACGGAATGACATCATAACACCATATCGAACGGAGCCAACCATGCCGCAGATGCGCCCCCTGGACCCCGCTTTCCCGATCGACCGCCAGCTCGCGGTCGATGCCACCAATGTCGTGCTCGTCAACCTCTTCACCCTCGATCCGGCCGATGAGGACAGCTTTCTCAAGGCCTGGCAGGACGACGCCGCCATCATGAAGCGGCAGCCGGGCTTCATCTCGACCCAGCTGCACCGCGCGATCGGCGAGAGCCCGGCCTATCTGAACTACGCGGTCTGGGAATCCACCGCCGCCTTCCGCGCCGCCTTCATGAACCCCGAGTTCAGGGCCAAGCTCTCGGCCTATCCGGCCTCGGCGGTAGCCTCGCCGCACCTGTTCCAGAAGGTGGCGGTGTCCGACATCTGCGTCGCGTAACGGACTGTCAGGCCGTCGCATCAAGGATCGCTCAGCTGTGCACGAGGATGCCAACCCCAAGCGTGGAAGCAGCGGCCAGAAACGAGATGTCCAGAAATCGCAACGGCGCTTTTGGACGATGACCGGCAGAACCCGAAATGACGTAATAGACGCCATAACCCGCGCCGAGGACGACAAACGTCAGCGTTTGCCTGAGCCAGAACGTCAAGACGACCGCAAGATCATCGATGCTGTCCAGGGCATAGGCGCCGAGCGCAAGCAGCGCGCCGATCGCGTAGAACAGCACGAGCGTTGACGTCAGTGATTTGGCGTCGCGGGACATCAGATGATCCTTGCATCCCGATCGTAATCAAACTGCAAAAAAGAAGGCCGCCCGGAGGCGGCCTTCGATCTCGATAGGGATGTGGGAGGCTTAGAAGCCGCCCATGCCGCCCATTCCACCCATGCCGCCGCCGCCCGGCATTGCCGGCGCTGCATCCTTCGGCAGTTCGGCGACCATGGCCTCGGTGGTCACGAGCAGACCGGCCACCGAGGAGGCGTCCTGCAAGGCGGTGCGCACCACCTTGGCGGGGTCGATGATGCCCTTGTCGACCATGTCGACATAGTCCTCGGTCTGCGCGTCGAAGCCGAAGGTCTCCGACTTGTTCTCGAGGATCTTGCCGACCACGATCGAGCCCTCGACACCGGCGTTCTCCGAGATCTGGCGGACCGGAGCTTCGAGTGCCTTGAGCACGATGTTGATGCCGGCCTGGACGTCGGCATTCGGGTTGGTGAGCCGGCCGACCGCCTTCTTGGCGCGCAGCAGCGCCACGCCGCCGCCCGGCACGATGCCTTCCTGCACCGCGGCGCGGGTCGCGTTCAGCGCGTCCTCGACACGGTCCTTCTTCTCCTTGACCTCGACCTCGGTCGCACCGCCGACCTTGATGACGGCAACGCCGCCGGCGAGCTTGGCGAGGCGCTCCTGCAGCTTCTCACGGTCGTAGTCCGAGGTGGTCTCCTCGATCTGCGCCTTGATCTGGCCAACGCGGGCGTCGATGTCCTTCTTCTTGCCGGCGCCCTTGACGATCGTGGTGTTCTCCTTGTCGATCACGATCTTGCCGGCGCGGCCGAGCATGTTGATCGTGACGCTCTCGAGCTTCATGCCGAGGTCGTCGGAGATCAGCTGACCGCCGGTCAGGATCGCGATGTCCTCCAGCATCGCCTTGCGGCGATCGCCGAAGCCCGGCGCCTTGACGGCGGCGACCTTGAGCCCGCCGCGCAGGCGGTTGACGACCAGGGTCGCCAGCGCCTCGCCCTCGACGTCCTCGGCGAGGATCAAGAGCGGACGGCCCGACTGCACCACGGCTTCCAGCACCGGCAGCATGGACTGCAGGCCGGACAGCTTCTTCTCGTGCAGCAGGATGTAGGCATCCTCGAGCTCGGCGGTCATCTTCTCGGCATTGGTGATGAAGTAGGGGCTGAGGTAGCCGCGGTCGAACTTCATGCCCTCGACGATATCGACCTCGGTCTCGAGCGACTTGTTCTCCTCGACGGTGATCACGCCCTCGTTGCCGACCTTCTGCATCGCCTGAGCGATCATCTTGCCGATCGCGGCATCGCCATTGGCCGAGATGGTGCCGACCTGGGCGACTTCGGACGAGGAGGCGACCGGCTTGGCGCGCTTCTCGATGTCCTTGATCACGGCCGCGACCGCGGTGTCGATACCGCGCTTCAGGTCCATCGGGTTCATGCCGGCGGCGACCGACTTGGCGCCCTCACGGACGATGGCCTGCGCCAGCACGGTCGCGGTGGTGGTGCCGTCACCGGCGGTGTCGTTGGTCTTGGAAGCGACCTCGCGCAGCATCTGCGCACCCATGTTCTCGAACTTGTCGTCGAGCTCGATCTCCTTGGCGACGGTGACGCCGTCCTTGGTGATGCGGGGAGCGCCGAAGCTCTTCTCGATGACGACGTTGCGGCCCTTCGGGCCGAGCGTCACCTTCACGGCGTTGGCGAGCACGTCGACACCGCGCAGCATGCGGTCGCGGGCCTCTCCGGCGAATTTTACGTCCTTGGCAGCCATTGATTTGAACTCCTGGAATGATTGGATGCGGTCGCCCGGCATCTGCGCTCGTCATTGCCGGGCGAAAGCACGAAGTGCGTCTTCGTGCCAGATGCCCCGGCAATCCATCGTCCTTGCGAGAATCTTGCGAAGATTGATGGATACCCGGATCAAGACCGGGCATGACGACGGAGAGACTGGGCGCTCTCGAATTGGTCGTGGCGCTTACGCCAGCACGCCCATGATGTCGGACTCCTTCATGATCAGGAGTTCCTGGTTGTCGAGCTTGACCTCGGTGCCCGACCATTTGCCGAACAGCACGCGGTCGCCGACCTTGAGGTCGATCGGGATCAGCTTGCCGGCCTCGTCGCGGCCACCCGGGCCGACGGCGACGATCTCGCCCTGGGACGGCTTCTCCTTCGCCGAGTCCGGAATGATGATGCCGCCCTTGGATTTCTCCTCGGCATCGATACGCTTGACCACGACGCGGTCGTGCAGGGGGCGGAAGGTGGATTTAGCCATGACGTTCCCTCTTGGAGGCTCGGTTTCAGGTCCGGTTCATCGGGACCGGCGTTGGATGCCGGCCCGGTCGGCGCTGGGCAGGACGCCCGACGCTCTTAGCAATCGTGGTGCGAGAGTGCTAATTGTGGGCGGGAAATATGGCTTGGCGCAGTTTCTGTCAAGCAAACGGGTTAAGGCCTTGGTGAGGCCAATATAGGATGGTGGACCAGAAACCAAATCGTAGCGATGACGTAATTTTGTCAGACGTCATTGCTCCGTCTTAAGTTTTACGCTTGGCTGCGGGACGGGTGCGGCCGGGACATAGTCGGGGGATGCATATGATCAGGTCATTCAACGCGCGATTGGTCGCACGGTTCGCGGCTGTTTCGGCGCTGACGACACTCTTGGGGGCGTGCGGCAGCATGAGCCTGCCGTCGTTGTCGTCGAACCCTGAGCCGGCGCCAGCCGAGCCGGGGGTCGCCCCCGAAATGCCCGCAAGCATCCGCGCCGACGAGATCGTCGGCCGCTGGGGTCTCGCCTCGTTCCAGAATCCCGCCGATCGCGCCCGCACCGAGGCCGCTGCGCGCGGCCAGTGCAAGCAGCCTTACGTGATCGGCGCCGGCCAGAACGGCGGCGTCATCATGCATCTGGCCGACCAGGCCACCCCGCAGGAACTGCGGCTGAAGGGTTCCCCGAGCGGCAAGAACTATATCGGCCCGCCAGGACCGACGCCCGGCGAGCAGGACCGCGAGATCGTCTCGTTCGACGGCCGCGTCATGATCACCCGCTTCGTCGACAAGGACGCCGGGGTCCGCTACGGCAACATGGTCTATGTCCGCTGCGCGCCAAGGGCGTAACGGCGAGCTACTTCAGCATGAGATAGCGCCGCATCGGGGTGCACCTCTCCCCTTGTGGGAGAGGTCGGATCGCATCGTCAGATGCGATCCGGGTGAGGGGTCTCCTCCGCGAGTGACCCTTTCGAGATTTGAGTAGGCGGCGACAACCCCTCATCCGGCGCGGATTGCATCCGCGCCACCTTCTCCCACAAGGGGAGAAGGGAAGGAGACCCGAAAACGCGGCCTTATCGCCGCACGCCAACCCGATTGACGCCGCCATTCAGGTTGCCGCCCGCATTGTGACGGACCGCAGCGCGCGCCACCGGACGAGGCCTGAGCACAACGCCCGCCCGCGCCACGCAACCCTGCGGATAACCGACATACGTGCAGTAAACCACGGCCTTGGCCGGTGCTGGAGTGAGCGCCACACCGGCAATCCCCAACATGAGGCTCGCGGCTATTCCCGCAACCGTCACTGACTTGGCTGGAACAATGTTCGTCCGACGCATGGTGATCCTCCTCATCGCGGGCGGGCCAAAAGATGGTGCGCCGCTTCAGGCGCGGCCCAACATATGAGCGGCAAGGGACGGATCGCGTTGACGTAGATCAACGCCCGCGCGCGGCCGTACGTCTGTGCGTGAAGTCGGCGCAACGACAGCGCGAGCATGGCGCTGTGTCTGGTGACCTCTACTGGGTGGGCTCGCGCAAACAAGAACGCCGGCCCGAAGGCAGGCGTTTTTCGTTTTGATCCGACAAACCTCAGTTGAACATCGCGTCGATGTCGTCCTGCGAGGCGTGGCCGGCGTCGCCGTCGAGCTTCGGGCCGTTGAGCAGGCGGGCATCGCCCTCGCGCGTGTCGACGATCGCCGGGACGTGCGACTTGATCGCGTCGACGCCGCCCCAGATGTTCATCATCTCGTTGATGTGCTGTTCGATGAACTTCATCGTCTGCATCACCTTGCTGATGCGCTGGCCGGTGAGGTCCTGGAAGTTGCAGGCCTCGAAGATCGAGACCACGCGCTCCTGAATATCTTCGCTGAGCCGCTTCTGCTGGTCGGGCGTGACGTTGTTCGCGAGCGCGGTCGCGGCCTGGTCGATCGCCTCCACCGCCTCGAGGATCTGCTGGGTGGCCTGTTCGGTGCCGCCGACCACGGCGCCGAGTTCGCCATTGACCTTCGCCATCTCCTCGCCGTTGAAGCTCTTGCCGTGCAGCACGGCGATCTCGCGCTTGGTGCGGCTGATCGCGTCGTGGATCAGGTCGAGCTCGACCTTGAGCTTCTCGCACTGTTCGACCTGCGCACGGTAGGTCTCGAGCAGCGCGTGGGTCTCGGCGACTTCGCGGGCGACCGCGGCATCGACGCTGTCGCCGGTGCGCTGTGCCGGTGCTGCGGCCATCTGGGCGCGGATCGAGCGAAGCTCGGCCATGATCTCGCGATGCATCGGACCGAGATCGGCGCCGCTGGAAACATCCGGCTCCGGCATCACAGCCTCGCCCATCGCCTGCTCGACACGAAAACGCTTGCGCTTCACTGACATGATTTTCATTCCCGCCCCTTCACTGAAGTCCGTTCTAGACAGAGCGGATTTAACGTCAGGTTCACGCCGGAACTGTTTGCGCGGATAGCGCGCAAGCGCGGCGCTACCGGCGATTAACCATGTCGCCGCGCCGTTCACGCAAAATAAACGCTGTCACGGAAAACCGCGCCCCATTGCCGATGTGGTGAATCGAAACGGCCGCTCCGTTTACCAAACCGATGCGGTTTTCATTGCTTATTGACCACGTGCAACGGCGCAAAGTCGGCGCCGCGCGCATCACGTCACGACGAAACCAGTACAGAGTACGTCGATGTTCAGGAAAACCACGCTTGCGCTGCTCGCCGGCGCGTCTTCTCTTATTGCCGTTCCCCATCACGCCATGGCGATCGACGCGGCAGCGCCCGTCGGGCCCGCCGTCATCTATGCCAATCAGGGCGCTCCGCAGCCGCCGATGCGCACCGCCTATGTGCAGCCGCAGCGCTCCAACATGGGCGGCGGCTTCATCGAATTCCTGTTCGGCGATGCGCCGTCGTCGCAGGGGTATTCGCCGCAGCCGATGTATCAGCAGCAGCCGGGCTACTACAGCAACCGTCAGCTGCCGCCGATGGATCCGCAGCAGCAGATGCTCCGGCAGCAGGAAGAGGCCGCGGGCGACCCGGCGCAGCGTCCGTTCGATCCGAGATACGAGAAGCAGCTGGTCGACTATAGCGGCAGGGAAAGCGCCGGCACCATCGTCGTCGATACGCCGAACAAGTTTCTCTATCTGGTGCAGGGCGACGGCCGCGCGCTGCGCTACGGCATCGGCGTCGGACGGCCCGGCTTCACCTGGGCGGGCGTGAAGACGATCTCCGCCAAGAAGGAGTGGCCGGCCTGGACGCCGCCGCCGGAAATGCTGGCGCGCCGTCCCGATCTGCCGCGGCACATGGAAGGCGGCCCGGAAAATCCGCTCGGCGCCCGCGCGATGTATCTCGGCTCCTCGCTCTACCGCATCCACGGCTCCAACGAGCCCTGGACGATCGGCACCAACGTCTCGTCCGGCTGCATCCGGATGCGCAACGAGGACGTCATCGACCTCTACGGCCGCGTCAATGTCGGCGCCAGGGTCGTCGTGATGTGAAGTTGGTTTTGAAGCAGCTGCCCCAAAGATGGTGTCGTCCCGGCGAAAGCCGGGATCCATAACCACAGGCGGTTGTTACTGAGAGAAGCTGTAGCCCCAGCCGTATCAAATCCCGCACGGTTGTGGTTATGGGTCCCGGCTTTCGCCGGGACGACGGAGGCAAAACGGCCGCTCGATTGGAGCGGCCGTTGTCGTTTCAGCGATCGCGTTTACGCGTAGTTGCTGTCGTCGCCGTCGCCGCCACCACCATCGAAGCCGTCGTCATCATTGTCGAAGTCGTCGGCGTCTTGATCATCGTCACTGTCCCGGTCGGCCTGCGCTTGGTCGAACGCGCCGGCGCGCGAGCCGCTGTCGCGGTTGGAGCCGATGTCGTTGACCCCGGCGTCGCGCGCTAGGTCGCTCGACGACTGGTCGCCGCCCCAGGGACGCGAACCGCCGCCGAGGCCGCCGGCATCGGCCATCGACTGGTGGCTGCCGCCACCCATCATGCCGCGGATGCTGGAGAGCAACAGTCCGCCGCCGACCACGCCGGCCGCGGCCGCCGCCGCCGTGCCGAGGAACGAGCCGCCACCGCCACCCGGCGCGCCGCCGAGCGCCGGCGGCTGCGGGCCGCCATAGCCCTGGCCGTAGGGTTGCGCGGGCTGGCCGTAAGGCTGGCCATAGCCGCCGCCGGCCTGCTGCATCGCCTGGCCCGAGTTCCAGACCGGGCGGCTGCCCGGATCGCGGCCGCCCATGTCGGGCGCCCGCACCGGCGGCACCGAACCATGTTGCTGGCCCTGTCCGCCGAAGATCGCATCGCGCATCGAATCAAGGAAACCGCCGCCCTGCTGCTGGGCTCCCTGCTGCTGGCCGACCGCGGCCTCGAGTTCCTGGATCCGGTCGTGGGCGCGCTTCAGCGCCTCGTCCTGCACCAGCGCGGTCTGCACCAGCGCGTAGACCGCATTCGGCGCGCTGCGCAGGCCCTGCATGATCGCGGACATGGCCTCGCCGTCGCGCGGGGCATTCTCCAGCTTGGCGAGCCGGTCGAAGAGATCGTCGATCAGTTGGCGTTCTTGCGGTGTCATGGCGTTCTCCATCGCGTCGATCGAATCGGCGCGTCCGAGATGTAGGACGGGGTTTGTGGCGCAAGGAGTGGGGGCCAGAATTAAATTTATGTATGCGACAATACGACCGGCCGCTTTTCGTGAACCCTATCAGGCCAGTGTAACTTTATTCAGGGCCAGCAGCGCGGGGAAATCGTCGCCTGCCAGATAGGCATGCTCGGTCTCGCGCTGCGTCGTCAGCGGGTCGAGGCTCTTCAGCGTTTCGTCGACGAAACCGGGATGGCACATCACGAGCCCGTCCTCGGGCATGCCGTCGAGGAAGCCCTGCATCAGCGCCGCGAAATCATTGCCGCGCGTAAAGTCATAGGCGCCGGCGAAGGCCGGATTGAACCGCAGGCCGGCTCGCTGCGCCTTGATCCGGAATTGCGTGCTGAGCACGTTCAGCACCAGCGCCTTCGGCGCCGCCAGCTGGCGCGCCAGCGGGCCTTCGCGGCCGCACTGCCGCACCCAGGCATTGGGCGCGCGCTCCTTCACGGCGCGCAGGAAGCCGTCGCGCACCTGCGGGAACAGCTGCGCGTGCTGGTGACCGTCGACGAAGTCGGGTGCGCGGCCGAACAGATCATGGAAGGCGTCGAGCTGCGCCAGCACCTCGGCATGGACCAGTTCGGCGTCGAGCCGATGCATCAGCCCGGCGCGCAGCAGCCGCGGGAAGGGCAGGAACATGTCGCTGTCGAGCGGGCGGAAATGCATCGTCAGCGGCCGGAACGGCGCGGTCAGCGTCACATGCAGCCCGATCGCGCAGCGCGGGCTGTTCGCCACCGACGCCGTGAGTGCGCTGGCCGCATCGCGGCCGATCGCCGGCGTCACCGTCATCACCGACGTCGCATTGAGGCGGCCGCGCTCGATCAGGTCGCGGATCGCGCGGTTGACGCCGTCGCTCAAGCCATAATCGTCAGCACACAGCCAGATCCGGCGCGGCGTATCGGTGTTCATTCCGCGGCGGTCCGCTCGGAGGCATTTTGCGCCGCGCCGCCGTCGGCGTGCTTCTCGGTGTGCTCGGCGACGAAGTAGATCGGCCGTGCCTTCAGCTCGGAGAGGATCTTGCCGATATATTCGCCGACGATGCCGATCATGATCAGCTGCACGCCGCCGATCGTCATCATGCCGATCATCAGCGACGGATAGCCGGGGACCTGCTTGCCGGTGGTCAGCACTTCCCACAGGATCGAGAGGCCGAACAGGAACGCCACGCCGGCGAGCAGCGCGCCGAGCAGGCTGGCGAAGCGCAGCGGCGCCACCGAGAACGAGGTCAGGCCCTCGATCGACAGACCGATCAGCCGGCCGGCATTGAAGGTGGTGACGCCATGCGCGCGCGGCGCCGGCTCGTAATCGACGCGGATCTGCCTGAAGCCGATCCAGCTGGCGAGGCCCTTGAAGAAGCGGTTGCGCTCCGGCAATTGCCGCAGCGCCGCGGCCGCGCGCGGCGACAGCAGACGGAAGTCGCCGGCATCCTCCGGGATCTGCTGCCGGGCGCCCCAATTGATCAGCGCGTAGAAGCCGCGCACGGCCAGCCGCCGTGCGGCCGATTCGTTGTCGCGATGCGCCTTCGCCGTGTAGACCACGTCGTAGCCGTCATCGATCCAGTGTGCGACCAGTTGCTCGACGAGCGTCGGCGGATGCTGGCCGTCGCCATCCATGAACAGCACCGCGCCGCGGCGGGCGTGGTCGAGGCCGGCCATCAGCGCCGCCTCCTTGCCAAAATTGCGCGACAGCGACACCACCTGCAGGTCGAGCCCGTCGGCGGGCAGGCCGCGCGCGATCGTCAGCGTGTTGTCCGCGCTGCCGTCATCGACATAGACCACCTCGCAGGCGAGGCCGTAGCGGGCGCGCAGCGTCTTGGCGAGGTTGATCAGCCGCTCATGCAACGCAGCAAGCCCGGCCGCCTCGTTGTAGACGGGAACGACGATCGACAGACCCTGCCCGGCGGCGGTCTTGGCGGTCGTGGTCAGGCTGGAAACGTCAGAGCCCAGCATCATCGATCAGGTTCCAGAACTAGAGCGTTTTCGAGCGAAATGGCCTTCCGCCTCGCACGAAGAAACCGCGTCAAAACGAGAGATCCCTCGAACACAATATGGTACCGCAGGGTAGCTGTCGCCAACATGAACGGCGTGGCCGCCTCATTGTCGCAGGAACACCTCGAGCCTGGCGAACAGCGGGTTCTCGCGGTCGAACACATAGTCCAGCGACACCACCGACACGGTTTCGGCGCCGTGCTCGCGCAGGAAGCTGCCGAGCGCGTAGAGCTTGCCCGGTGGGCAGTGCAGCGTAAGCATGCCCGACGAGGTCGGGCCGCCGAACGGGGCGACCACGCCGAAGCGGTTATGCGCCTCGGAGAGCAGCGCATCGTTGCAGCCGGCGAAGCGGGTGCGGACCTCGCGATACTTGCTGGCGCGGGCGCGCGCCGCGATATGGTCGAGGATCACGCGCGCGGTCTCGCGGGCGCCCTTCGACCAGTCGGCATCCTTCGACGCCACCAGATTGGCCTGGCTGCGCAGCATGACGCCGTCGTCGAGCACCTTGAGCCCGTTGGCGGCGAGCGTCGCCCCGGTCGTCGTGATGTCGACGATCAGTTCGGCGGTTCCGGCGGCGGGCGCGCCCTCGGTGGCGCCGGCGCTTTCGACGATGCGGTAGTCGCCGACGCCGTGTTTGGCAAAGAAGCCGCGCGTCAGATTGATGTATTTGGTCGCCACCCGCATGCGGTGATTGTGCTGCTCGCGGAAGCCGGACGCGACGTCGTCGAGATCGGCCATGGTGCGGACGTCGATCCACGCCTGCGGCACCGCGACCACGACATTGGCAAAGCCGAAGCCGAGGCCTTCGATCATCAGCACGCGCTTGTCGGCATCGGGAATGCTCTCGCGCACCAGGTCCTCGCCGGTGACGCCGAGATGCACCGAGCCGCGAGCCAGATTGGCCGCGATCTCGCTCGCCGAGAGATAGGCGATCTCGACATTGTCGACGCCGGCGATGGTGCCGCGATAGTCGCGGGCGCCGCCGGCCTTCGACAAGGTCAGCCCGGCGCGGGCGAAGAAGCTTTCGGCGTTTTCCTGCAGCCGCCCCTTGGAGGGCACGGCGACGACGAAGGGCGTGCTCATTGGGCGCCTCCGAAGGAGGTGGCCTCGCCATGCCGGGTCATCGCCTCGATCCAGACCGAGAAGCCGACCGCGGGGATCGGGCTCGCCGAGCCGAGCTGCGTCATCAGCCCGTCATAGCGGCCGCCGGCGACCAGCGGCTCGGCGCCGTTGCCCTTGGCGTGCAGCTCGAACTCGAAGCCGGTGTAGTAGTCGAGGCCGCGGCCGAACGCGGTGGAGAACCGGGTCTTTCGGATGTCGATGCCGCGCGCGGCCATGAAGCCGATCCGGCTCTCGAGCTGGTCGATCGCGGCGGCAAGGTTCAGCTTGGCCTCGCCAGCCAGCGCGCGCAATTGCGCGACCGCGTCGTCGGGATCGCCCGCGATCGCCAGGAAGCGCTTGATGGTCGCGACCGCATCGCGCGGCAGCGCGCCGCCCTTCAGCGTCGATTGCTCGAGGAAGCGGTCGGCGATCTCGGCCACCGTGCGGCCGCCCACATTAGTGGTGCCGGCGATCGACATCAGATCGGTGACCAGCGCCAGCGCCGCCTTGCGGTCGGAGCCGGCCAGCGCAGCGAGCACGCCCTCATATTCGTTGCGGCCCGGTGCCGTCTTGAGCGCCAGCTGCTCGATGTCGTCGGTCAGCGAGACCTTGCGGTTGAAGTCCTTGATCAGCCGGCGCCGCCACACCGGATAGAGGTCGAGCGCATCGATCAGCGCGTTGAACAGCGCGACGTCGCCGGTGCGGATCTCGACGTCCTTCAACCCGAACGCCGTGGTCGCCTCCAGCGCCAGCGCCAGCATCTCGGCATCGGCCGCGGCGCGGTCCTGCCGTCCGAACGATTCGATGCCGGCCTGCAGGAACTGGCTCGGCGCGCCGCCGCGATAACGGAACACCGGGCCGAGATAGCTGAAGCCGGCGGGCTGGCCGGCGCGGGCAGAGGCGAGGTAGTCGCGCGCCACCGGGATCGTGAGGTCCGGGCGCAGGCAGAGCTCCTCGCCGCTCGGGTCGGTCGTCAGGTACAGGCTCTTGCGGATGTCCTCGCCGGAGAGATCGAGGAACGGCTCGGCGGGCTGCAGGATCGCGGGCTCGGACCTCTGATAGCCGGCCTGCGCGAACGAGGCCAGCAGCGCATCCGCCCAGACGGCGGATCCGGCGGCGGATCGTGGTGCGGCAGCTTCGGTCATCTCGACGTCCAATAGCTCCGGACCAGGTTCCGGTGCGGGTTCCAAGGGTGGTTCGGGGCAGCCCTTACCATGGCTGGATCGGGGTTTCGACAGCGATCGGCCAAGTGGCTTAATGATTGCGTGCGTTAACGATTTTGCGACGGCTTGGCTAGGGGCAGATGTTTGTCCACGGCTTTCATCGGGCAAACGAGCTGCAGGTTCCGTCATCCCGGCGCAAAGGCTTCGCCTTTGTCGCTGGAGGCGCGAGCGCAGTGAGCCTCGAAGGATCGACGGCCACCAGCCGGGCCGTGCATCCTTCGAGGCTCGCCGAAGAGGCTCGCACCTCAGGATGACGGGGAGGGAGTGTGTGGCCCATTTCCTCGCCAGTCCCCCAGTGCCGCCTGCACCAGCGCCAGCGCGGCGACCGCGGCGGTGTCGGCGCGCAGGATGCGCGGGCCGAGGGCGAGGCGGAGGATGGCGGGCTGGCGCAGCAGCAGCGCGCGCTCCTCCTCGGCAAAGCCGCCTTCCGGACCGATCAGGACATCGATCCCGGCATTCGCAGCCGTTGCCGCCGCCAGCGCCTGCACCGGGCTTTCGACCTCGGCCGCCTCGTCGCAAAACACCAGCAGCCGCGCCGGGTCGCGGCCCGCCAGGAAACGTTCGAGGGGCAGGGGGGCGGCGACTTCGGCGAGCGAGATGATCCCGCATTGCTCGGCGGCCTCGACCACATTGGCGCGCATCCGCTCGCCGTTGACCCGCGACACCTGGGTGAAGCGTGTCAGCACCGGCACGAGCCGCGCGGCGCCCATCTCGACCGCCTTCTGCACCATGTAATCGAGCCGCGCATGCTTCAGCGGCGCGAACACATAGGTGACGTCGGGCAGGCGGTCCTGTGCGCGGGTCTGTGCCGCGACCGTCAGCGTGTCGGGGCGCTTGCGGCCGGAAATCTCGGCGCGCCATTCGCCGTCACGCCCGTTGAACACCAGCACGCTGTCGCCGGCGCCGAGCCGCAGCACGTTGCCGAGATAGTTGCTCTGATCGCGTTCGAGCGGAACGGTTGCGCCGGCGCCGAGCGGTGCGTCGACAAACAGGCGGGGGCTGCGGAAATCGAGTTCAGGCATATCCGAGGCGGCTTCAGTGCGGTGTGGCCAGTTTACCAAACTGCGCGACACCGTAATCCCGCGGACTCCTCAGGAACTCGCCAGCCAGGTAATATTGAGCGTCGATATATTGCTTCTGTCACCAAGTCATTTCTTTAGTCCAAGGGGCCGCTTGCACGCGGTCCCTTTTGCTGTTCGGTCGCCCGCGGCGTCGGCCCATAAATCCAAACCGGGGCCTTACCGAAAATCCTGTTCAGGCAAATTTGATGGTCCATTTTACCGCCGTTCGTAGCCTAAAGGCTTAGAATCGGGGCACAATTTAATGTGGCCGGTGTGGCCCTACGCCGCGCTGTCGCCCAAATCCACGGGTTGTTAAGGCCTCACAGGAATCGTAAAACGCCCCCAAAATTCGTTGCTTCGTTTTTGTTGCGCTGGGGTTGCCTGGACCTTTTGCCGGAGAAACACCCTCGATGATCCGCCGTCTGATCGTGCTGACCGTTGCCGCGACCGCCCTGTCCGTGGGGCAAGCCGCCGCGCAGAGCGCCTTTCCGGCCCCGTTGCCCAATCAGGCCGGTAAGGCCGGCACCGCGTCCGACCCTGCGTTTCCGCCGGTCAATGGCATGCGTCCAAGCCAGGCCGGAACCGCCTCGGATTCCGCATTCCCGCCGGTCAACGGCGCGCCGGCGGCCAGGGTCGGTGCCACGCCGTCGGCATTTCCGAGCAGTGGCGCGGCCCCCATCGCCGGCGGCGGGCTGTCGTCGCCGCCCCCGCCGGGTGCGGGTGGTGGTGGTGCCGCCGACGCCTGCATGAAGAATTTCACGCCGCTGCGCGAGGATGCGGAGAAGCGCGGCAAGGCGATCAAGGCGGCGAGCGATCGCCACGCCAGCCCCCAGGAGGCCTGCAAGCTGATCGGCAATTACAGCCAGGCCGAGATCAAGATGATCAAATATGTCGACACCAACGCGCAGAAGTGCGGAATTCCGCCGCAGATCGCCGACCAGCTCAAGGCCGGACACAAGAATACCGAAGCGCTGCTGAAGAAGGTCTGCAATGTCGCGGAGCAGGCGGCGGCGCAGCCGCGTGGGCCAGCGGGGCCGAGCTTGAGCGACGTGCTCGGTTCGTCCGCCTCGCTGCCGGAAGCGACGCCGACCAAGAAGGGCGGCAGCACCTTCGATACGCTGAACGGCAACGTCCTCACCCGTTGATGGATCACCCATGAGCGATGTCTCCACCCGCGTTGCCGACTCCACAGGCAACTGGGTGGATACCCATGCGCCGGTCTGGACGCGGCCTTATCTGCGGCTTGCGCGCTACGACCGGCCGATCGGCTCCTGGCTGTTGTTGATGCCGTGCTGGTGGTCGGCGGCGCTTGCCGCCGGCGTCGCGCATGATGTGCGCTCGCTGCCGCTCGTGGTCCTGCTGTTCTTCATCGGCGCCTTTGTGATGCGCGGCGCCGGCTGCACCTGGAACGACATCACCGATCGCGATCTCGACGCCAAGGTCGAACGCACACGATCGCGGCCGATCCCCGCCGGGCAGGTCACGGTGATGCAGGCGGTGGTCTTCATGGTCCTGCAGGCGCTGATCGGGCTTCTCGTGCTGCTGCAGTTCAACCGCTTCGCGGTGATGACCGGCATCGCCTCGCTTCTGATCGTCGCGATCTACCCGTTCATGAAGCGGATTACCTGGTGGCCGCAGGTCGTGCTCGGCCTTGCCTTCTCCTACGGCGCGCTGATGGGATTTGCGGTGACGCTCGAGCGCATCGATCTGGCCGCGATTGCGCTCTACGCCGGATCGATCGCCTGGGTGATCGCCTACGACACCATCTACGCCCATCAGGACGCCGAGGATGATGCGCTGATCGGCGTCAAATCCACCGCGCGCCTGTTCGGTGCACGCACCCATCGTGCGCTCGTGATCTTCTATGGTCTCGCCGTGCTCTTGATCGGCGTGGCGTTCGCACTCGCAGGGGCGCGCTGGCCGGCCTGGATCGGGCTGGCGGCGTTTGCGTTGCATCTCGCCTGGCAGGTCCGGCGGCTCGACATCAGCGATGGTGCGCTCTGCCTGCGCATCTTCAAGTCCAACCGCGACGCCGGCTTGATCCTGTTCGCGAGCCTCGTCGTCGACGCGGTGCTGCGCGCGGCGTGATGACTTCGCAGGATGGGTGGAGCGAAGCGATACCCGTCATTCTCGCCGCAGAACAAGAGTTGATGGGTTTCGCTTCGCACTACCCATCCTACGCAGCTCGAAATGACGGCGAGAGGTACGACAAATCACGCATGCGCGGGTGATGACACCGCGTGGTGTGAGACGATGAATCGAAACCCATCCTCATCGTCGTCCCATCCTCATCGTCGTCCTGGCGAAAGCCAGGACCCATTACCCCAAATCACAATTGTTGCGCGACGCTGGGGCCGCGATCCCGTTCATGCTGAGTGCGCCGAACTCAATCCCGCGCGATGATCTCGCGTTCGCCGCGATGTACGCTGGTGCCGTTGAGGCTGACGCCGGCGCGGCGGCGGACCAGGAATTTCGGTCTCCGCGCGCGGATCGCGTTGCGGCGACGGCGGCGCGGGGAGGGCGTCCGCGGCGCAGGCTCGGTCAGTTGCGGGAGACGGAAGATGTCGCTCCACATCTGCCAGGCGGAGCTGATCTCCTCGGCATCCGAACTGGAGCCGAGCGGAATGCTGAGCGCGGGATCGCGGTGAACCAGCACCAGCATCTGCGCGTCGTCGATGCCGCGCACCGCGACGCCGAGAAAGTCGCTGACGCGAACATTGACCGCCATCCGCATGCCGAGAACGGCACGGCGCAGCACGACATGTTCGCGATGAAGCTCGACCTGCCGCATGCCGCCATCCGCGCGCGCGTCCTGCGCGTGGAAGCTGAGCGGAAGGGAAAGAGGGTCGAGCCGCAACGCGCAGCTCGACCCGGCGGAATTGATTCCGCTTGTTGGTGTTTGACGCCTCAAAGCTCTGTCTCCCCGCCGGGATTATGTTCCCGGTCGTTGTGTGAGAGCCTAGCCGAGCGATGTCCGTTCCCCCTTAAAAAGCCTGGTTAATCCCTCCTCACCTCGTGCCATGATTGACAAGAGGTTGGCCCGCATGATTGACGAAGCCTTGCCCCGATCACTCAAATCTTTGTTGCCTGCCGGCGCAAAGTGCTTGAAATCCCTGTGAAACCGGCACATCTGGTGGGTCTGTCGACCTCGTTCCGGGCCCCCCTCAATCCGCAGGAATTCGTTCGTGAACTCTTCACCATCTGCATCGCGACACGGCGATAGCTCCGATCTGTTCGACCAATCGGGCCTGAGCGACCTTGCACAGCGCCTGGTCGATGCCGCCAGGCGCGCGGGCGCCGATGCGGCCGATGCCATCGCGGTGCGCGGCGTCTCGCAGGGCGTCGAGGTGCGCGACGGCCGCGTCGAGGAAACCGAGCGCTCCGAAGGCGATGACGTCGGCCTGCGGGTGTTCGTCGGACAGCGCCAGGCGGTGGTGTCGACCAATGACGTCAGCGGCGACGGGGTCGCCAAGCTTGCCGAGCGTGCGGTCGCGATGGCGCGCGTGGCGCCGGACGACAAATATGTCGGTCTCGCCGATCCGGCGCTCCACGCCCACGATTTCCCCGATCTCGATCTGCTCGATCGCAAGGTTCCGAGCACGGCCGAGCTGGAGCAGCGCGCGATCGAAGCCGAGGCTGCGGCGCTTGCGGTCAAGGGTGTCACCAAGTCCGGCGGCGCGTCGGCCTCGACCGGGATCGGCGGCATGGTGCTGGTGACGTCGACCGGCTTCCACGGTTCTTATCTGCGCTCCAGCCACGGCATCTCGACGACGGCGATTTCCGGTGAGGGCACCGGCATGGAGCGCGACTACGATTTCACCAGCGCGCCGCATGCCTCCGATCTCGATTCACCTGCTACCGTCGGTCGCAAGGCCGGAGAGCGAGCGGTGGCGCGGTCCAATCCGCGCAAGGTCGAGACCTGCAAGGTGCCGGTGGTGTTCGATCCGCGGGTGGCCGGTTCGATCGTCGGCCATCTCGTCGGCGCCATCAACGGCGCCTCGATCGCGCGCAAGACCAGCTTCCTGAAGGACAAGCTCGGCGAGCAGCTGTTCTCCAAAGACATCCGCATCATCGACGATCCCTTGCGCGTGCGCGGCCTGCGCTCGCAGACCTTCGATGCCGAGGGCGTCAGGGTGAAGGAGACGGCGCTGATCGATGCGGGCGTGCTCACCACCTGGGTACTGGATTCGGCGACCGCGCGCGAGCTCGGGCTTGTTACGACCGGTCATGCGCATCGCGGCGTGTCGTCCTCGCCGTCGCCCGGAACGTATAATCTGCATCTCGAGCCGGGTGCGGTGACGCCGAAGGAGCTGATCTCCGACATCAAGCAGGGCTTCTATGTCACCGACCTGATCGGCTCCGGCGTCAACGGCGTGACCGGCGATTACAGCCGCGGCGCGTCCGGCTTCTGGATCGAGAACGGCGAGATCACCTATCCGGTCAGCGAAGTGACCATCGCCGGCCATCTGCTGCCGATGTTCAAGTCGCTGGTCGCCGCCAACGATCTGGAATTCCGCTACGGCGTCAATTCGCCGACGCTGCGCATCGAGGGCCTGACGCTTGGCGGACGCTGATACGGACGACTGGACCAAGGCGCGCGATGCCGCCTTGCTGACCAGATCGGTGCAGGAAGCGGGCCGGCTCGCATCGTCACTGTTCCGCACCGAATTGAAGAACTGGATCAAGGGCGCGTCCTCGCCGGTCTCCGAGGCCGACATCGCGGTCAATGACCTGCTGGAGCAGCAGCTGCGTTCGGCAACGCCCGGCTACGGCTGGCTGTCGGAAGAGAGCGCCGACAACGACACCCGCCTCGGCAGGCGCTTCACCTGGATCGTCGATCCGATCGACGGCACCCGCGCCTATCTCGCCGGCCGCGAGGACTGGTGCGTCAGTGTGGCGCTGGTTGAAAATGCATCGCCGGTGCTCGCGGCGGTGTATGCGCCGGTCAGCGAGGAGTTCTTCTTCGCCGCCCGCGGACAGGGCGCCACCCTGAACGACGGCGCGGTGCATGCAACCGCAGGCACCGATTTCAACTTTCCGCGGATGGCGGGACCGAAGCCGCTGGTGCAGCGGCTCAGCCCGACGCCGGACGAGATCACGCTCTATCCGCGCATCGGATCGCTGGCGCTGCGGTTGTGCCGTGTAGCACAAGGTCGACTTGACGCGGCCTTTGCGGGCGGGCAAAGCCGCGACTGGGATCTTGCCGCCGCGAATTTGATCGTGCAGGAAGCGGGTGGTAAGATGACCGCGCTCTCGGGGGACGCGATTGAGTACAATCGCCGGGAGGTGACGCATGGGGTGCTGGTGGCAGCGGGACGCGAACGTCATGCACGCATTGTCGAGCATTTTCGCAGCCGTCCTTTGCCGTGAGGCCTCGCCGATCCGCGCCGCGTTTCCGATTGTGACGACCAGACCTGTTGCGACCGCCTTGTGACGACCAGACGTGTTACGACCAGACGTGTTACGACCAGACCTGTGACGACTACGACTTCATTTGTTTGCCGGGCATCTCGTTAGGAAAAGCACCATCATGTCAGACAATGCCCAGCCCCAGCTGCTTCACCTCGTGATCGGCGGCGAGTTGACCGATCTCGAGCACAACACCTTCAAGAACCTGGACGAAGTCGAGATCGTCGGCGTCTACCCGAACTATGCGACCGCCTATGCGGCTTGGAAGGCGAAGGCGCAGCAGACCGTGGACAACGCCCAGATGCGCTACTTCGTCGTTCACCTCCACCGGTTGCTCGATCCTGAGCAGGACACAAAGCATTCCCATTGAAACGACTTTTTCGCGATCTGCTGCGCAGCGGCTTCGTGCAGCGCGCGCTGGGTGTGCTTGCGGCCGAGTATCTGCGGCTGGTGTGGTACACCAACCGCTTCAGCTACCAGCCGCATGACGTGTACGGGATCGTCGAGCCCCTGATGCCGGCGATCTTCGTGTTCTGGCACGGCCAGCACTTCATGACGCCGTTCATCAAGACCAAGGAGAGCTACCGCGCCAAGGTCCTGATCTCCCGCCACCGCGACGGCGAGTTCAACGCCCTCGCGGTGGAGCGGCTCGGCATCGGCACCATCAGAGGTTCCGGCGATCATTCCGGCGCGTTCCATCGCAAGGGCGGCGTCGGCGCCTTCCTGGAGATGGTTCGGGCGCTGGAAGACGGCTGCAACATGGCCACCACCGCCGACGTGCCGAAGCGGGCGCGGGTGGCGGGCCTCGGGGCCATCATGCTGGCGCGGGAGACCGGCCGGCCGATCATCCCCTTTGCGATGGTCACCAGCCGATTCATCCGGTTGAAAAACTGGGATTCGACCACCATCAATTTGCCATTCGGGCGCGGCGCAGTGGTAGGTATTGAGCCGGTCTATGTGCCGCCCGACGCCGACGCCGCGACGATGGAAAAGCTTCGGCAGCACGTGGAGGAACTTCTCAACGAGGCGACCCGACGTGCCTATGCAGCGGTCGGGCGGCCGGAGGCAGCGCTTGGCTAGCTCGCTACCGATGACGTTGCGTGTGTACCGCAAGCTGTCGTCCGCGATGGTGCCGCTCGCGCCTGCCCTGATCAAGCGGCGGCTCAAGCTCGGCAAGGAAGATCCCGAACGTGTCGGCGAGCGGCGCGGCGTGAGCGCCGATACCAGGCCGCAGGGCCCGCTGGTATGGATTCACGGCGCCAGCGTCGGCGAGGTACTGGCAGCGGCCGGCCTGATCGAGCGGCTGCGCGCGCTCAATTTGCGCATCCTGCTCACCTCGGGCACGGTGACCTCGGCCGCGATCGTCGCCAAGCGCTTCCCGCCCGACGTCATCCATCAATACGTGCCGTACGACTCGCCGCGTTATGTGACGCGCTTCCTCGATCACTGGCATCCGTCGCTGGCGCTGTTCATCGAATCCGATTTGTGGCCGAATCTGATCCTGTCGAGCGCCGCGCGGCGGCTGCCGATGGTGCTGATCAATGGGCGAATGTCGCAGCGCTCCTTCCCGCGCTGGCGCCGGGTCTCCAACACCATCGGCGCGTTGCTCGGCCGGTTCGACATCTGCCTCGCGCAGTCGAACACCGACGCCGAACGCTTTGCCGCGCTCGGCAGCCACAACGTCGTCGTCACCGGCAACCTCAAGCTCGACGTCGCGGCGCCGCCGGCCGATCCGGCCAAGCTGGAGCGGTTGATGTCGGTGACCCGCGGCCGCGCCATCGTGGTTGCGGCGTCGACCCATCCCGGCGAGGAGGAGATCCTGATCGAGGCGCACAAGTCGCTCGCCGGATTCTTCCCCGGCCTGCTCACGGTGATCGTGCCGCGGCATGCCGCGCGCGGCGAGGCGGTGGCGCGGCTGGTGACGGAGGCCGGCCTGCGCGCTGGTCTGCGCTCGCACGAGGATCTGCCGGTCGCGACAACAGATATCTATGTCGCCGATACGATGGGCGAACTCGGCCTGTTCTATCGCCTCGCGCCGATCGTGTTCATGGGCGGCTCGCTGGTTGCGCATGGTGGCCAGAATCCGATTGAGGCGATCAAGCTCGGCGCGGCGATCGTGCACGGCCCGCACGTGTTCAACTTCACCGATGTCTATGAGGCGCTCGATCGCGCCGGCGGCGCGCGCCGCGCCGATGATCGGGAAGCGCTGGTCAAGCAGCTCGGCCAGTTCCTTGCGGATTCCGCAGCCCGCGACAATTCGCTGGCGGCCTCCGAGCGCGTCGTCGAACAGCTCGGTGGCGCGCTGGAGCGCACGGTGACCGCTCTCGAGCCCTATCTGTTGCAGTTGCGGCTCGAGATGGGAGCCGCCAATGCGTGAGCCGGCCTTCTGGCACCGGCCGTCGTCTTGGACATCGCAACTGCTCCAACCGCTCGCCGCGCTTTACGGCGCGGTCGCCGCACGGCGGATGCGGCAATCCGGCGTCGATGCCGGCATTCCCGTGGTCTGCGTCGGCAATTACCATGTCGGCGGCGCCGGCAAGACGCCGACGGTGCTGGCGCTGGCAAAATTGCTGCGCGAAATTGACGAGCGGCCGGTGGTGCTCAGCCGCGGCTATGGCGGCAGGCTCGCTGGCCCGGTCAAGGTCGATCGCGGCAGCCACACGGCGGCCGATGTCGGCGACGAGCCGCTGATGATGGCGGCGAGCTTGCCGGTCGTGGTGTCGCGCGATCGCGCCGCAGGCCTGGCGCTGGCGCGCGCGCAGGACGCCAGCGTGATCCTGATGGACGACGGCTTCCAGAATCCCTCGGTGGCGAAGGATGCCTGCCTGATCGTGATCGACGGCACGCGCGGCGTCGGCAATGGCCGCGTGATTCCGGCCGGACCGTTGCGCGCGCCGCTGGTGGGGCAGCTGGAACGGACCGACGCGCTGATCGTGGTCGGCGAGGGGAGCGCGGCGCAAAGGATTGCGGCCGATCTCGCGTCCCGCGGCAAGCCGGTGCTGTCGGCGCATCTGAAGCCGGAGCAAGCTTCGCTGGCGGCGCTGCGCGGAACGCGCGCGCTCGCCTTTGCCGGCATCGGCGATCCCGCGCGCTTCTTCAGCACGTTGCGCTCAAGCGGCGTCAACGTGGTGCGCAGCAAGGCTTTCGCCGATCATCACGCCTTCACGAAGGAGGAGATCGAAGCGCTCGTTGCCGACGCGCGTCGCGACGGACTGACGCTGGTGACGACGGAAAAGGATCTCGCTCGGTTGCGTGGTCCGGACGGGATGCCGGCCTGGGCACAGGCGATCGTGCCGTTTGCGGTGACGCTGCAATTCGATGATGGCGACGCGCTGCGGCGCCTGGTGGCCGATCAACTGTTCAGGGCGCGGGACAGGAGGCTCTCCAAATGAACCCGGCGTTGAGCCTAGGCCTGCGGCTTGAGGACGCCGGGATGATGGCGCTGCAGCACGGCGGTCGGGGTGGCGTAGGCTTCCTGCAGGTCGACGCTCCAGTACTTCAGTTCGTCGAGCGGAATCCGGACGTCGGTGATGGCACAACGCACAAAGGTGCCGGGCGAGATCACGCGGAAATCGCCGTCGAGATATTGCACCTGCGCTTCGCCATGGCCCGAGGGACCGAACTTGTTCAGCACGATTGAGCTCTCCGCCTTGCCTCCAATGAGGCCATCTGGATGTCGATGAAACCGTCTATCACAGATAGGGTGTCATGTCCGCCCGTTAAACCACCGACTTGTGATGATTTGGCGGCGGAGGCGCATGGTAGCCTTGCGGCCGTGGTCCGCTGTGTTTGCAGCGCCATAACGAGCCGGCCGGATCGGATGCGCCTCACGTCAGTTTTCCTGTGCCTCGCCATGCTTGCCGTGCCGGCCGTGGCCGCGGCGCCACTCCCGGCCCCGCATCAGGTCGAGATCCCCGAAGGCAACGTCACGCTGCACGCGCAGCTCTACCGGCCCGATGGCGATGGCCCGTTCCCGACCGTGATCGCGCTGCATGGCTGCGGCGGTCTCGCCGGCCGTTCCGAGCCGGTCCTGCCGCGCTATCGCGACTGGGCCGAGCAATTGCTGACGACCGGCCATGCGGTGCTGTTGCCGGACAGCTACGGCTCGCGCGAGCTCGGTCCGCAGTGCCGCATCAAAGAGCATCAGGTCCAGACCCGCCGTGCGCGGGTCGCCGACATCAACGCGGCGCGGCAGTGGCTGGTGCAGCAGAAATGGGTGGCCAAGCACCGCATCAGCCTGATCGGCTGGGGCAACGGCGCCGCCGCTTTGCTGTGGGCGGTGCGGCCGCAGATGTGGTCGCGCAACGTCGAGCCGGACTTTCGCTCGGCGGTCGCATTCTATCCGGATTGCCGCGCCTCGTTCGGCCTCGGCTGGAGCGCGCGGGTGCCGACGCTGGTGCTGATCGGCGCGCGCGACGACGTGACATCGTCATCGGCCTGCCACCAGATGGTCGACGGCGCCCGCGGCCGCAGCGCGCTGGCGCGGATCGTGGTCTATCCCGAGGCCTATCACGACTTCGACCGGCCCAACCTGCCGCTGCACGCGGTCGCGGCCTCCGATGCCGAGATCGCCGAGCGCGGTCACGTCGGCACCGATACCGGCGCGCGCCAGGATGCGCAAAAGCAAGTCGCCGAGTGGCTGTCGCGCTAAGTCAGTTGTTGCCGGGCTAGAACAGACTACCCTGATCGACCGGCTTGGTGACGCGCTTCGGCGCCGCCGGTTTCGCCTCGCGCGGCTGAGGCTTCGGCTGGCTCTCGGGCGCTACCGTTGCCGGAGGCTGATCGGCGTTCGCGGTGGCGGCAACGCGGCCATCGGCGAACTCGATCGACAGGCCGGCGTTCGGGCCGACCGCCGCGGCGGAGTGCAGGGCGTGGCCGTGCGCGTCGCGCACCAGCGCAAAGCCGCGCGCCAGCACGCCGCGATAGGACAGCGCCGACAACAGCTGGCCGCTATGGGCAACGCGCGCCTCGAGCCGCTGCATCGTCGTCACCAGCGCGCGGCGGGCGCGCTCGGCGAGGCGGTGGGTGCGCTCGAGATCGCGGGCGATCGCGTTGCGCTGGGCCTTGGCGTTGGCGAGCTTCGAGGCCTTGAGCCGGATCTCGAGCCCGCTAAAGCGCTCGCGGCGGCGATGCAGCAGCGCGCGCGCCGACAGCGTGATGCGCTCGCCGGATGCGGTGAGCCGCTGCCGCGCATGCGCGATCTGGCCGCGCAGCACGCCGATGGTGAGGCGCGAACTGCTGGCGGCAAAGCGGCGGAAATGCGCGTGCGTATTGGCCTTCAGCCCGCGCGGCAATCCCGCTGCGAGATGATCGAGCCGTTGCCGCGGGATCGCGAGCAGTTCGTGCGCCGCCGGCAGCGCCCGCGCCGCAGCGCGCAGCTCGTTGCGGCGGGCCTCCTGGGCACGCTGCCAGCACACCATGGTGCGGCGGGCGAGCGCCGCGACCTCGACGAACAGCTCGCTGCGCACCGGCACCGCCATTTCGGCGGCGGCGGTCGGCGTCGGCGCGCGCTTGTCGGCGACGAAGTCGATCAGCGTGATGTCGGTCTCGTGGCCGACCGCCGAGATCAGCGGGATATGGCTCTCGGCCGCGGCGCGGACCACGATCTCCTCGTTGAACGACCAGAGGTCCTCCAGCGAGCCGCCGCCGCGCGCGACAATCAAGAGGTCAGGCCGTGGAATCCGGCCGCCCTCCGGAAGCGCATTGAAGCCGCGGATCGCGGCCGCGACCTGCTCGGCCGAGCCGTCGCCCTGCACCTTGACCGGCCAGACCAGCACCCGGCGGGGGAAGCGGTCCTCCAGCCGGTGCAGGATGTCGCGGATCACGGCGCCGGTCGGCGAGGTGACGACGCCGATCACCTCGGGCAGCCAGGGCAAAAGCCGCTTGCGGGCCTCGTCGAACAGGCCCTCGGCGGCGAGCTTCTTCTTGCGCTCCTCCATCAGCGCCATCAGCGCGCCGACGCCGGCGGGCTCCAGCGAATCGATGACGATCTGGTACTTCGAGGAGTTCGGATAGGTGGTCAGCTTGCCGGTGGCGATGACCTCGAGGCCCTCCTGCGGCTTGAAACGCATCCGGGCATGGGCGAACTTCCAGATCACCGCCTCGATCTTGGCGCTCTCGTCCTTCAGGGCGAAATAGCAGTGGCCGGAGGAATGCGGGCCGCGAAAGCCCGAAATCTCGCCGCGGACACGGACGTGGCCGAAGCGGTCCTCCACCGTCCGCTTCAGGGCGGAAGAGAGTTCCGAGACGGTGAATTCGGGCGCGTTGACGAGATTCGGAGCAGCGATCATCTGATCTATAGAATCGGGGTTTTCGACCCCGTGTGCAAGGTCCGGACGCCGCGTTTCGGGCGTCGAATCACATATCCACATCTGATCGAACCGCGTGTTGCTGCGGTTCGGGAGCGTGCTAAACCGGACGAAATGGCGTTACAACCCCTCTGATCGGCGACACAGATGAACATCCTCCTGCTCGGTTCCGGCGGCCGCGAACATGCGCTGGCGTGGAAGATCGTCGCATCCCCGCTGGTGACGAAACTGTGGTGCGCGCCGGGCAATGCCGGGATCGCGCGCGAGGCCGAATGCGTTGCGCTCGATATCGCCGACCATGCCGCGGTGATCGAATTCTGCCGGGGCAATGCGGTCGATCTGGTGGTGGTCGGTCCGGAGACGCCGCTCGCCGCCGGGATCGTCGACGACCTCGCCGCTGAAGGCATCAAGGCGTTCGGACCGAGCCGGCAGGCCGCCCAGCTCGAGGGCTCGAAGGGTTTCACCAAGGACCTCTGCAGCGAGTTCAACATTCCGACCGGTGCCTATCGCCGCTTCGACAATGCGAAGGACGCGGTGGCCTATGTCCGTGCCCAGGGCGCGCCGATCGTGGTCAAGGCCGACGGGCTTGCGGCCGGCAAGGGCGTCGTGGTGGCGCAGACGCTGCCCGAGGCCGAGGCCGCGATTGCGATGATGTTCGAGGGCGCGTTCGGCTCGGCCGGCGCCGAGGTCGTGATCGAGGAATTCTTGTCGGGCCGCGAGATCAGCTTCTTCGCGCTGTGCGACGGCGAGACCGCAATCCCGCTGGCCTCGGCGCAGGACCACAAGCGGGTGTTCGATCACGACAAGGGGCCGAACACCGGCGGCATGGGCGCCTATTCGCCGACGCCGTTCGTGACATCAGAGGTGCACGACCAGATCATGGCGCGGATCATCCTGCCGACGGTGGCGGGGATGAAGAGCCGCGGCACGCCGTTCAAGGGCGTGCTCTACGCCGGCGTGATGCTGACCGCGCAGGGCCCAAAACTGTTCGAATACAATGTCCGCTTCGGCGATCCCGAATGCCAGGTGCTGATGCTGCGGATGATGTCGGACATCGTGCCGGCGCTGCTCGCCTCGATCGACGGGCAATTGAAGAACTTCGATCTGCGCTGGTATCCGGACCCGGCGCTGACGGTGGTGATGGCGGCGAAGGGCTATCCCGGCGATTACATCAAGGGCACGCGGATCGATGGCCTCGACGCCGCCGCCAAGGTCGAGGGCGTCGAGATCTTCCACGCCGGCACGGTGGCGAAGGATGGCGCAATCATCGCCAATGGCGGCCGGGTGCTGAACGTCTGCGCGATGGGCAAGACGGTCACCGAGGCGCGCGACCGCGCCTATCAGGCGATCGATCGCATCAAATGGCCGGACGGCTTCTGCCGCCGCGACATCGCCTGGCAGGCGGTGGAGGCGGAGAAGGGTTGATCGATCCGGCCTCAGCGGCGACAATGGCGCGCCCCGGGGCCTTCGAATGACCGATTTCAGACTGCCCGAGACGCACTACGCGCAAAGCGCCGACGCGAGCATCGCCTATCAGGTGATGGGCGATGGTCCTGTCGACATCATCCTTGTCCCCGGCTTGTTCTCGCACATCGAGTTCATGCACGAGATGCCCGGCTACACCGCCGTGCTGCGCCGCCTGTCGCGCTTCGCCCGGGTCGTGACCTTCGACAAACGCGGACAGGGATTGTCGGATCGGATGACCGGCGCGCCCTCCCTCGAGCAGCGCATGGACGACGTCCGGGCCATCATGGATGCTATCGGCTCCGCGAAGGCGGTGTTGTTCGGCTTCTCCGAGGGCTGTCCGATGAGCGTGCTGTTTGCAGCGACCTATCCGGACCGCGTTTCGCATCTCGTTCTGCTCGGCAGCTTTGCCCGCTCGAAGGATCGCCTGGCGGACGATGTGTGGCAGCTGCGCTGTGACGAGATCGTGCAGAACTGGGGTTCCGGCGACACGGTCAAGACCGTCGCGCCGAGCCAGGCAACGAATGCGGAAGTGATCGCGCAGATCGCGAAATTCGAGCGGCTGTCGAGCAGTCCGGGAGCGTTGCGGACGCTGCTCGTTCTCAATCGCGCGATCGACGTCACGGCGATCCTGCCGATGCTCCAGACTCCGACGCTTGTCCTGCATCGGACCGGCGATGGCCGCGTTCCCGTGGCGCTCGGCCGTGCCGTCGCGCGCTCGATCCCCGGCGCGAAATACGTGGAATATCCGGGCGGCGATCACTACTATTGGGTCGGCGAGACCGAGGCGATGCTTGGCGATGTCGAGGAATTCGTCACCGGCCATCGCGATGGTGGTGATGGCGAGCTCGATCGTGTGCTTGCGACCGTGCTGTTCACCGATATCGTCGATTCGACCCGCAGCGCCGCGACGATGGGAGATCATCGTTGGCGACGTCTGCTCGACGATCACGATCAACTCGCGCAGCAGATGGTCGGCCGCCATCGCGGCCATCTGGTGAAGAGCACTGGCGACGGCATTCTGGCGACCTTCGACGGTCCCGGCCGCGCCGTACGCTGTGCGCTGGCGTTCGGCTCGGCCGCGCGGCAGATCGGCCTGCCGGTGCGAGCGGGCCTGCACACCGGCGAGATCGAGGTGAGGGGGACGGATATTGGCGGCATAGCGGTCCACGCCGCGGCGCGCGTGATGTCGCAGTGCGGCTCGAACGAGGTGCTGGTGTCACGCGTGGTGACCGATCTGGTCGCGGGCGCCGGGTTGAAATTCGCCGAGCGCGGCGCGTTCGAGCTGAAGGGACTGCCCGGGACATGGGAACTGTTTGCGGCGAGCGGCTAGGTTCGACCCCACGCCGTCATTCCGGACGACGCGCATCGCGCGTCGATCCGGAATCTCGATGTTGTGGACACCTTCTCACCTCATCTCGGGATTCCGGGTTCGGCGCGTTGCGCCGCCCCGGAATGACGAAGTGGGTCAGAGCAGATCCCCGCCTGCCGCTGACGCTGTGGTGCCGTGCTCGCGGAACGCCTTGATGACGTTCTTGCCGATCTTCCACTTGTGCACCTCGTCGGGGCCGTCGACCAGCCGCTGCGAGCGCACCTGGGTGTACCATTTCGCCAGCGGGGTATCCTGGCTGAAGCCGAGCGCGCCGTGCAGCTGGATCGCGGTGTCGATCACCTTGTGCACCATGTGGGCGTGGAAGATCTTGGCGATCGAGTTCTCCTGGCGGATGTCGAGGCCCTTCTCGGCCTTGTAGGCGATGTGCAGCAGCATCAGCCGGCCGATATACAGCTCGCTCGCGCAGTCGGCGAGCATGAACTGCACCGCCTGGCGGTCGGCCAGCAACTGGCCGAAGGTCGAGCGCTTGGTGACATGAGCGGCCGCCATGTCGAGCGCGCGCTGCGCCTTGGCGACGTTGTGCATGCCGTGGCGCAGCCGGCCGTAGGCGAGGCGGTGCTGGCCCATGTTGAAGCCGTTGCCCTCGCCGCCGAGCAGGTTGTCGGCCGGCACCTTCAGATCCTTGATCTCGATCTCGGAGTGGCCGCCATGGATCACGTCGTCATGCGGACCCTCGATCGCCATGTTGGCGACGTTGCGGGCTTGATGCGGTAGCCGGGGTTGGGCAACTCGACGATGAAGGTCGAGTATTGCTTGTGGCGCGGCGCGTTCGGATCGGTCTTCGCCATGACCAGCGCGAGGTCGGCGACGCTCGCCGACGAGGAGAACCATTTCTCGCCGTTGAGGATGTAGTTCTCGTTGCCGTCCTTCACCGCCGTGGTCTGCATGCCGGTGGCATCGGCGCCGGCGGCCTTTTCGGTCATCGAGAAGCAGATGCGCTTTTCGCCGTTCAGCAGGGGCTTGAGGAATTTTTCCTTCTGGTGCTCGGTGCCGTGCGCCAGGATCGTCATCATCGAAGCGTCGTCCGGTCCCTGCGTGTTCATCGAGAGCGCGCCGAGCATGCTCTCGCCGAGCTCCATCTGCACCAGGGCGTTGGCGAGCGGGCCGAGGCCCATACCGCCATACTCCTTCGGCACGAACGGGCACCACAGGCCCTGCGCGCGGGCTTTCTTCCGCAGCGGTCCCAGCACCTCGGCAAGCGGCTTGGTGTCGAGTTCCTTTTCCGCCGGAATGCATTCGTCGTGGACGAATTTGCGAACCTTCTCGCGGATCGCCTTGGCCTCGGCGGGGATTTCGAAGTCGATCGACATGGCACTTCCTCGTTTCATGTTGTTGTTGGCAGGACTTGGGGATGGCATAAACCTCGCCAAAGCCAGCGGCAACGCCGAACAAAGTTTGAAGCAGCGCCCGCGACAGGGAAGGAGCTACCGATGCCTGATCTCGCTGATCTTTTTCCCGGCTATGAATCAAAATGGATCAACACCTCGCAGGGCCGCATCTTCGCCCGCGTCGGCGGCAAGGGCCCGCCATTGCTGTTGCTGCACGGCTTCTCCTCGACGCACGTGATGTGGCACTCGGTTGCGCCGAAACTCGACGACAGGTTCACGCTGATCGTCGCCGACCTGCCGGGCTACGGCTGGTCCGATATGCCCGACAGCGACAAGGACCATACGCCCTACACCAAGCGGGCCTGGGCGAAGACCATGGTCGAGGTGATGGAGCAACTCGGGCACGTGCATTTCGCGCTCGCCGGCCACGACCGCGGCGGCCGGGTGTCGTACCGGCTCGCGCTCGATCATCCCGGACGGCTGTCGAAGCTTGCGGTGCTCGATATCGCGCCGACCTATGATTACTGGCAGAAGCTCAATCGCCTGTCGGCGTTGAAGATCTATCACTGGGCGTTCCTGGCGCAGCCCTATCCGCTGCCGGAGACGCTGATCTCCAACAATGGCGAATTCTTCCTCAAGGAGAAGATGGCGAGCCAGACCAAAAGCAAGACGCTGGAGGCGATCGATCCGCGCGCGCTCGCGCACTACCTTGCGCCATTCCGCGATCCCGCGCGCATCCATGCGATGTGCGAGGACTATCGCGCCGGCGCCTATGCCGACTACGAGATCGACAAGGCCGATGTCGACGCCGGCAAGAAGATCACGATCCCGATGCTGGCGCTGTGGGGCGATGCCGGGGTTGCGAGCGCGGCAACCACGCCGCTCGACACCTGGAAGACCTGGGCCACCAATGTCAGCGGCGCGCCGGTGGCGTCGGGGCACTTCCTGCCCGAGGAAGCTCCGGACGCGACCGCGAAGCTGCTGCGGGAGTTTTTCCTGGCGGGGTGACTCCACTCTATCACCGTCACCCTGAGGAGCGCGCATCGCGCGCGTCTCGAAGGGCGACGGCCCGACTGTGGCCGTGCATCCTTCGAGACGCGCTACGCGCTCCTCCAGCGACAAAGGCGAAGCCTTTGCGCGGGGATGACGGGATCAGCATTTTGCACGCTGAGAACTGCGTAGCCCGGATGGAGCGGAGCGAAATCCGGGACGGTTTCCGCGGAGAGGTCTCCCCGGATTGCGCGGAGTCTGTCATCGGGCGCGCGTTCGCGCGACCCGTTGGCTTCATCCGGGCTACAGGTCGTCCGCGCTACGAATTCGTCAGCGTCGCTCCCTGAAGAACTCGCGCAGCAGGCGCGCAGACTCGGTCTCGCCGACCGCGCCATAGACCTCCGGCACGTGGTGGCAGGTCGGCTGCGCGAAGAACCGCACGCCGGACTCGACCGCGCCGCCCTTGGGGTCGGCGGCGCCGTAATAGAGCCGGCGGATGCGGGCAAAGGAGATTGCGCCGGCGCACATCGTGCAGGGCTCCAGCGTCACGTAGAGGTCGCAATCGACCAGCCGCTCGGTGCCGATGGCCTCGGCGGCCTGCCGGATCGCAAGGATTTCCGCATGGGCCGTCGGATCATGGTCGGTCAGGGTGCGGTTGCCGGCGGTGGCGATCACCTCGTAGCCCCGCACGATCACGCATCCGATCGGAACCTCGCCAGCTTTTCCGGCACTTTCGGCGGTTTTTAGCGCCAAATCCATGAAAGAAGGGGCAGACATGCCTCGTATCATCGGAAGAAACCTGCTAGTAGCGTCGCCTTCAGCAGAAGTGGATGCCGGTTTTGCGCCAGTCGCGCCCAGATGGCGCGCGTATCGCCGGTTGCCCTGCGCCCCAATTGAACCTCCAGGCGAGAACATTCATGCCCCGCGACAGCGACAAAAACAACGATTCCCGCGGCCGGCGGGACCGGGGGGCGCCCGGGAAGGGGCGGCCCAGTGGCTCCCGCGGATCGGACAAGCCGTTCGGCAAGCGCAGCTTCGGCGGTAAAGGTGGTGATCGCGACAAGCGCTCGTTCGGCGACAAGGGCGAGGGCCGCTCGTTCCGCCGCCGCGAGGACGGCGATGCGCCGCGCCGCGATTACGGCGACCGGCCGCGCTTCAAGCGCGACGACCGCGGCGGCGAGGGTGGCGGAAAGCGCCCGTTCAAACCGCGCGGCGAGCGCCGGGACTTTGATGCGGGCGATCGTCCGCAGCGCGGCGGCGCGCGTTCGGAGGGCCGGTCGTCCGACCGCAAGTTCGGCGAGAAGCGGTCCTATGGCGATCGCGAGAAGCGTCCCTACACGCCGCGCGGCGAGCGTGACGGCGAGAAGCGGACCTTTGCACCGCGCGGCGAGCGTGCCGAGCGCAAATTCGACGACAGGAAGTTTTCGCGCGGCGATCGCGACAAGGGTTCATTCCGCGACAAGGGCGAGGGCCGCCCGTTCCGCCGCCGCGAGGACGGCGACGCACCGCGCCGCGATTTCGGCGATCGACCGCGCTTCAAGCGCGACCGCGACTTCGAAGGCCGCGACCGCAGCGACGAGAAGCCCTGGCAAAAGCGGGATCGCAAATCGCGCGACGACCGCGGCGGCGACGAGCGCCCGCGCTTTTCGCGGTCGCGCGAGGATCGCGGTGGCGGCGAACGTCCGCGGTTCTCGAGGTCCCGCGACGACCGTGAGCAAGGTGATCGTCCGAAGTTCGGCCGGCCGCGCTGGGATCGTCATGATGAAGATGGTGGCCGCGACGATCGTCGGCGTGAGCGCCCCGAAGGCCGTACCGACTGGCAGGAGCATCCGCGCAGCGAGGGCCGCTTCTCCGACCGGCCGCGCCGCGACAATGAGGACGACAGCAAGGTCTTTGCGAAGCGCCCGGCCTTCGGCGGCCGCGGCGCCTATCGCGAGCGCGCCTATGACGACCGGCGCGAGCGTCCCGAGCCGAAGCCGAAGAAGACAGGTGAACGCATCGCCAAGGTATTGGCGCGCGCCGGTCTTGCCTCGCGCCGCGATGCCGAGGAGATCGTCACGCAAGGGCGCGTCACCGTCAACGGACGCGTGATCAACTCGCCGGCGCTCGATATCACCGAGAACGATGTCGTGGCGGTCGACGGCAAGCCGTTGCCGCCGCGCGAGCGGACGCGGCTGTTCATGTATCACAAGCCGCGCGGGCTGATGACGACGCATGCCGATCCCGAGGGGCGGCCGACCGTGTTCGACAATCTGCCCGAGGGCCTGCCGCGGCTGATCTCGATCGGCCGGCTGGATTTCAACACCGAGGGCCTGTTGCTGCTGACCAATGACGGCGGCCTGGCGCGGACGCTGGAGCATCCCGACACCGGATGGCTGCGCCGCTACCGCGTGCGTGCGCATGGCGAGGTGACGCAGGGCCAGCTCGACCAGCTCAAGGGTGGCGTCGAGGTCGACGGCGTCAAATACGGACCGATCGACGCGACGCTGGAGCGCGACCAGAGCGCCAATGTGTGGGTGGTGTTCGCGATCCGCGAAGGCAAGAACCGCGAGGTGCGCAACGTGATGGCGCATCTCGGGCTCGAGGTGAACCGCCTGATCCGGATCTCCTACGGCCCGTTCCAGCTCGGCGAGCTCGAGGAGGGCAAGGTCGAGGAGGTCAAGACGCGGGTGCTGCGCGAGCAGCTCGGCGAGAAGATCGCCAAGATCGCAGGCGCCGACTTCACGCGGCCGGAGCAGCGTGACGCAGCCGACGGCGACGATGCACCGGCCAGGAAGCCGAAGCCCAGCAAGCGCGAAACCATCAACGATCGCAAGGGCCGCCGCGTGCTGGTGCAGCGCACCGGCAGCGAGGAAGCGCGTGCCCGCAATGAAGACGAGGCCAACGGCTACGGCCCGCCGCGTCGTCCCAAGCGCGGCTATCACGGCAAGCGCGATCTCAAGCCGCGGGACGAGTAACGGTCAATGCGCGTCGTCGGGGGCAGGCTGAAGGGCCGCAATCTCGTTTCGCCTGCGGGCCGCGAGATTCGTCCGACCGCGGACCGCCTGCGCGAGTCCGTGTTCAACATTCTGATCCACGCCTACGACAATCCGATTGAGGACGCGCGCGTGCTCGATCTGTTTGCCGGCACCGGCGCGCTCGGCATCGAGGCGGTCTCGCGCGGCGCCAGGTTCACGCTGTTCGTCGACAATGGCGCCGAGGCGCGGGCGCTGCTGCGCAACAATGTCGAATCGTTGGGTCTCGGCGGCACGACCAAGGTCTATCGCCGCGATGCCACCGATCTTGGACCGGCGCATCCGGTCGAGCCGTTCTCGCTGGTGTTTCTCGATCCGCCCTATGGCAAGGGGCTAGCCGACAAGGCGCTCGCCTCGCTGCGCGACGGCGGCTGGCTGACGCCGGGCGCGCTGCTCGTGGTGGAGGAGGCCAAGGCCGCGGCGTTCGCGGCGCCCGAGGGCTTCGAGGAGCTCGAGCGGCGCGCGTATGACGACACGGAGTTCGTGTTTTTGCGTGCTGTCACCGCAATCTAGAATTCGTAGGATGGGTAGAGCGAAGCGAAACCCATCAACTTCCGGGCCGCGGGAAAGATGATGGGTTTCGCTGCGCTCTACCCATCCTACGCGATACTGATTCATCACCGCTAGGGGAGCGCGAACCATGGCCGACACTCTTGCCGGGCTGGCCGGTCAGCTGGAGACGCAGGTCAAGGCGTTGCGCGGCGCTGGCGATGATGCGGCGCTGCTTGCGGCAGCGCGCGATGCCGCCGATCAGATCGAGCGCGGTTGCGGCGCGCGGGATGGGGACGCGCGTGACGCGCTCATGATGGTCCAGCGCTGGACGTTCAATGCGGCGGCCGATTGCTGGCCGGGCTGGAGCGTGTCCGACAAGCCGATCAATCAGGACAATCTGCTGGCCGCACGCGAGCTTGCAGAACGCTCGCTCCGGCTGGTGCGGACTCTGGAGCTCGGACCGCTGCGCGAGGCGACGGGCGTCTGGATGGTGGGGGCGTTTGACCTGGCGCTTGGCCGCTATGAGGAGGCGATCAGCATGTTTCGCGAAGCACGCGAGCATTATGTTGTCGCGAGCGCGCCCGGCCTCGTGCTGCTGACGGAGGGCTATGTCGCGATTGCGAGGCAGGTCGGCAAGGATCAAGCATCACCTGGGGGCGAAGATCTCGATCAGATCTGCACGCGGATCGCGGCAGGCGGGTTCGAGGACGGTCACGAATGGATCGCGCAACTTCGCACGGTGCTGGACGTGTTTGCCCGGCGGAACAATTCGTAGAATGGGTAGAGCCAGCGAAACCCATCGACTTCCGGGCCGCGGGAGAGATGATGGGTTTCGCTGAGTTTATCATAGGGCCGCGCTTTGCGCCGACCCGTTGGTTTGCCCGGGACGACGGGGATGGAGACTACCGCCGCCCGAACAGCTTCTCGATATCGCTCAGCTTCAATTCGACATAGGTCGGGCGGCCGTGGTTGCACTGGCCGGAGTTCGGCGTGTCTTCCATCTCGCGGAGCAGCGCGTTCATCTCTTCCGGCTTGAGGCGGCGGCCGGCGCGGACCGAGCCGTGGCAGGCCATGGTGGCGGCGACGTGCATCAGTCGGCGCTCCAGCGGCAGCGCCTCGTCCCACTCCGCCATGTGCTCGGCGAGGTCGCGCAACAGGCCCGCCGCATTGGCCTTGCCGAGCAGCGAGGGCGTCTCGCGTACGGCGACGGCGCCGGGGCCGAAGGATTCGATCGCGAGCCCGAATGACGCCAGCTCCTCGGCGCGATCGAGCAGCTTCTCGACGGTCGCCTCATCGAGCTCGACGATCTCGGGGATCAAGAGGATCTGCCGCTGCACGCCGTTCTTCGCCAGCGAGGCCTTCAGCTTCTCATAGACGATGCGCTCATGCGCCGCGTGCTGGTCGACCACGATGAGGCCGTCGCGGGTCTGCGAGACGATGTAGGTCTCGTGGATCTGGGTGCGCGCGGCGCCGAGCGGCCGGTCGAGCAGGTCTGGCGCGGGCGCGGCCTCGAAGCGCACATCGGCAGTCGGCGCGCCGACGTCGAAGGCAGCCTGTCCGGGCTCGGCGAAGGCGGGCGCCGCCGCACCGTCGAACGCGCGCAGCGGACCAGCCGGATAGGACGGCGAGCCGCGCCAGTCCCAATTGCCCGGACGCGGCGGCGTGAAGGCGGGGCGGAAGGCCGAGAGCGCGGCGCCGTCGGCGGTATTGGCCGCGGTGCGCCTGCCTTCGCGCGCGAGGCCTTCCTTCAGGGCGTGCACGATGAGCGCGCGGACCAGGCCGGCGTTGCGGAAGCGCACCTCGGTCTTGGCCGGATGCACATTGGCGTCGACCTCTTGCGGGTCGCAGGTCACGAACAGCGCCACGACGGGATGGCGGTCGCGCGGCAGATAGTCGGAATAGGCCGCGCGCACGGCGCCGAGGATCAGCTTGTCGCGCACCGGGCGGCCGTTGACGAACAGATATTGCCCGAGCGCATTGGCGCGGGTCAGCGACGGCGCGGCGGCAAAGCCTTCGACCACGACGCCCTCGCGCTCGGCGCGCACCTCGATCGCGGAGCTGCGAAAATCCGCGCCCAGGATATCGCCGAGCCGGGTCAGCCGGCCGGCCGCGCCGGGCAGCGCTGCGGCCCAGGTGACCGGCGCGCGCTCTTCGCCGGCCAGCGTGAAGGCGACGTCCGGGCGCGCCATGCCGAGGCGGCGCACCACCTCGCGGATCGCCTCCGCCTCGGTGCGGTCGGTCTTGAGGAATTTCAGCCGCGCCGGCGTTGCGTAGAAGAGTTCGTTGACCTCGACGCGGGTGCCCTGGCCGAGCGCGGCCGGCATGACCTCCGACTTCTCGCCGCCTTCGACCGACAGCGACCAGGCATGCGGCTCGCTGGCATGACGCGTCGTGATGCCGAGCTTTGCGACCGCCCCGATCGAGGGCAGCGCCTCGCCGCGGAAGCCGAGCGTGCGGATGCGCAACAGGTCTTCGTCGTCGAGCTTGGAGGTGGCGTGACGGTCGACCGCAAGCGCGAGGTCGGCGCGGGTCATGCCGCCGCCATCGTCGGTGATACCGATCCGGCGCCGCCCGCCGCCATCGGTGAAAACGTCGATCCGGCTGGCGCCGGCGTCGATCGCGTTCTCGACCAGTTCCTTGACCACGCTCGAGGGGCGTTCGACCACTTCGCCGGCGGCGATGCGGTTGACGAGCTGTTCGGGAAGCTGGCGGACGGGCATGGATTGGACGGTCGGAGGAGCGATTCGAGGCTGGCCGTTACTATAAGTCGCCGCGCCGGCAAATGCATGGGACCGATATGGCGGCCGCAAGCAGGTTGGGGATGAGTCCGGCCTATCGCCTTGAAGACGCTTGGCTTCGGCGGCCGGTGCGTTACGCCCTACGTCCCGATTGTGGGGCCGCGCGCACAGGTATATCGTTTAGAAAAATTATAAGTTCTCGCCGGAGGAACGCCATGTGCCATCTTTTCGCGCATCAGCCGCAACGCGACTATGAATCGCAGACCCGATCGTTGCGGATCGACGGCCATTGCACCTCGATCCGGCTGGAAATGTCGTTCTGGGATACGCTGGAGGAGATCGCGGCCAAGGAAGGCATGACCTTGGCCAAGTTCCTCACCACCCTGCACAACGAGGTGCTCGATCATCACGGCGAGGTGAACAATTTCGCCTCGCTGCTGCGCTGCTCCTGCCTGATCTACCGCGCCAAGGCCAATGCGTCGGCGGTGGTCCCGGACTATCGCGGGGCGGCGGCGATCATGGATGCGGCGGAATAGATTTCGCACCGGTCCATCACGCAAAGAAGAAAGCGGCCTTGTCCAGTTGGGCAAGGCCGCTTCAGTGAGAGGGGAATTGTATTTTCTTGCTAAAGCGCAGTGGCGACCACGACGGCGCTGCGCTCCCTCGCCCGTTCTTACGGGGAGAGGGTTGGGGTGAGGGGCCGTCTCCGCGTATCCGGTGACAGCTGCGTTTGCGGAGACTCCCCTCACCCGGAACGCATCTAACGATGCGCTCCGACCTCTCCCCGCACGCGGGGCGAGGTGAGGCGGAATCCGCGACTCGGTTCGAATGGTCGTCTGGTCTAGATCTCCTTGCGCTGCATCGCGCCGGCGATGTGGTCGGCCTGGCGGATCGCCAGCGACACGATCGTCAGCGTCGGGTTGCAGGCCGCTCCGCTCGTGAACTGGCTGCCGTCGGAGACGAACAGGTTCTTGATGTCGTGGGTCTGGCCGAACTTGTTGACCACGCCGTCGCGCGGCTTCTCGCTCATCCGGTTGGTGCCCATGTTGTGGGTCGAGGGATAGGGCGGCGTCGGATAGGTGACGGTGGCGCCGACCGCCTCATAGACCGCGGAGCCCTGCTTGTAGGCGTGATCGCGCATCGCGACGTCGTTCGGATGATCGTCGAAATGCACGCTGGCGACCGGCATGCCGAACTTGTCCTTGATCTTCGGATCCAGCGTGATGCGGTTGGTCTCCTGCGGCATGTCCTCGCCGACCAGCCACATGCCGGCCATCCGCGGATAGCCCTCGATCGCGCTGGTGAAGCTGCGTCCCCAGGCGCCGGGATTGAGGAACGCGGCCATGAAGGGCAGGCCGAGCGACAGCGTCTCCATCTCGTAGCCGCCGACGAAGCCGCGTTTCGGATCGTTCTTGGCCTCGTCGCGGATGATGCCGGCCATCGTGGTGCCGCGATACATGTGCACCGATTTCTCGAAGCTCGCATACACGCTGCCGGTCATATGCCGCATGTAGTTGCGGCCGACCTGGCCGGATGAATTGGCGAGCCCGTCCGGGAACATGCTGGACGCGCTGTTGAGCAAGAGCCGCGGGCTCTCGATCGAGTTGCCGGCGACCGCGACCACGCGGGCCTTCTGGCGCTGCATGGCGCCGGTTGCATCGGCATAGACCACGCCGGTGACCTTGCCGGACTGGTCGTGCTCGATCTTGATCACCATGCTGCCGGGACGCACTTCGAGATTGCCGGTGGCTTCGCCCTTCGGGATCTCGGTGTAGAGCGTCGACCATTTGGCGCCCGACTTGCAGCCCTGGAAGCAGAAGCCGATCTGCTGGCAGGAACCGCGGCCGTCGCGCGGCTCGCTGTTGATCGCCATCCGCCCGGTGTGCACCTCCTTGTAGCCGAGCTTCTTCGCGCCGGCTTCCATCACCTTGAAGTTATTGTTGCCGGGCAGCCCTGGGATGCCGTTGGTGCGGGTGACGCCCATCTTGTCCTCGGCCTTGGCGTACCACGGCTCCATCTCGGCGAGCGTGATCGGCCAGTCGATCAGGTTGGCGCCGGGAATGGTGCCATAGGCCGACTTGATCTTGAACTCGTGCTCGTCGAAGCGCAGCGAGGCGCCCGCCCAGTGCGTGGTCGAGCCGCCGACCGCCTTCACGATCCAGGCCGGCAGGCCCGGAAAGTCCTGGTGGACGCGCCAGCTGCCCGAGGTCGAACGCGCGTCGGACCAGGCGAGCTGGGTGAAGCTGTCCCATTCATCGTTGATGAAGTCCTGGTTCTCGATGCGCGGGCCGGCCTCCAGGATGACGACCTTGACGCCCTTCTGCGCCAGTTCATTGCCGAGCGTTCCGCCGCCGGCACCGGAGCCGACGATCACCACAACGCCGCTGTCATTCAGATCGAATTTTGCCATTGTTTCCTCCCGACCCGTTAGACCTTCGGCAGCCAGTCGATATCGGCGAAGCCGCGCTTGATGTAGCCGCCATGCTCGGCCGAGGAGCCCTCGTAGCCGAACCGCGGCCACACCTCCTTGTTGTTGTAGATGGAGACGATGAGGTCGCCGCGGATCTTCTGGAAGAACGCGCTCTGTTCGATCTGCTGCAGCAGCGCGACGCGGTCGTTTTCCCAGGCGACCTGGACATATGGCATCTTGTGGCGGTCGTTGGCCGCCTGATCGAGCCTCGTGACGCCGTCATTGATCAGCGACTTGACCGCCGGATCCTTCGCGGCCTTCTCATCCCACGGCTTGACCGCTGCTATGTAGTAGCTGTCGCCGAGGAAATCGTGCGGATAGATGTCGCGCGCCATCTTGAGCAGCGTCTTCATCGTGGCCGGCGTCAGCGTCGTGGCGCCTTCGGCCCACGCATCGGTGATGCCGAGCCCCGTCGAGGTGGCAATCGCGACTGCGGGTGCGGTCACGGCCGCGCCTTTGAGAAAGACACGCCGGTCATATTTGCTGCGTCGATCGATTTCTCTCATGGGTTCCTCCGTCAATTTTTATTTGTGCAATTGCCTTGTTATTTCGAGCATGCTCTAGCCGAAGCGCCCGCCGCGCTGGATCACCTCGATCTTGTAGCCGTCGGGATCGGAGACGAAGAAGAAGCGCGCCAGCGTCTTGCCGTCATGCTTGAAGTCGCGCAGCGGCCCCGGCGACAGTTTCTCCTTTTCGAAGCGCGCGTGCTCGGCATCGACGTCATCGACGATGACGGCGAGATGGCCGTAGCCGTCGCCGAGCGTGTAGGGCTCCTTGCGATCGAAGTTGACCGTGAGCTCGACCTCGAAGGGCGAGGAGGGATGGCGCAGATAGATCAGCGCGAAATCGGGAAATCTCAGATTGTCCGCGATCTCCAGGCCAAACGCGCGCTGGTAGAAGTCGAGCGCTTTTCCTTCGTCAAACACGCGGATCATCGAATGCACGGGTTTCGCCATTCAGTTCAGCTCCTTCAGATAGGCGATGATCATGGCGCGGGTTTCCGGCTTGGCCTGCCGGTAGGCCATCACGGCGCCGGGGATCATCTCCTGCGGATTGGTCAGCCAGGCGTCGAGCCTGGCGTCGTCCCAGACGAAGTCGGCCTTGCTGAAGCCCGCGGAATATTTGAAGCCGTCGGCCTTGCCGGCGTGGCGGCCGACGACCTTGTAGAGCGACGGTCCTTGCCGGACGGCATCCGACATGTTGGTGGTGTGGCAGGTCGCGCATTGCTGCTTGAACAGCGTCGCCCCATCGGGCGGCTTGGCGGCGGGCAAGGGCATCTGCGCAGCCGTCATTTGCACTGCAAGCATTGCGCTGCAAAATCCCAGCCCCAACGACCACCTTGCGCGCAGCTTTGTCATCTACATCACCGCCTCTGTGCGGAGACTGTAGGAGGCTGAAATCCGCCGTTGGTAGTAGCGGGCTGTTTCACAGCAGAACAAAGCTGGGCGGTGATCTGGCGCGGAACCGGTGGTTGCCGCATATGCGGACGACAATTTCGCAAAATGACCGCGAAATCCCTGCACGATCACCACACGACGCAGCTTGCATCTCGCGTGCGCCGTTTGCGGAAAATGCAGTCTTGCGCGATGGGGTTCAGGGTCGGCGCTGCAAACGGCGCACCACCTGCGCCGCTCCTCCATCGTCAATTAAAGTCCCAGGAGAAATGGATGACGTTTGCAAAAACCAGCGTGCTCGCCCTTGCCATCTCGGCCGCGATGGCCGGCCCCGTCCTGGCACAGGGAACGACTGCACCGGATACCCGCGGCGGTGCACAGGGCAGAGGTACCATGCAGCAGGGCGGCGGCATGTCCGGCAGCGGCGATGAGGAAATGACGGCGCAACCTGGCGCGACGACGCAGAAGAGCGGCGCCGCCGCCAAGTCGGGCAGCAAGGGAACGGTCGGCAGCGGACGCACGGCACCGAAGTCGGGCGGTTCCGAGATGGCGCCCGCAACCAAGAAGTACTGAAGCACGAGAGCCTTCGCGGTTCTGATCAATCGGAACCAAGGCTCGAGCTTCTTGTTCTGACGCGTTCCTTCGCGCGAACCGACATCCGCTTCGCGCGAAAACGCTTCTGGTTACGCTGACCGGATCCCGGATGCAGTGCCGCGCGCGCTGCGTCCGGCGTTCCCTGGAGCATGATCCGGAAAAGTGGAAACCGGTTTTCCGAAAAGATCATGCTCAAACAAGGAGATGAGATCATGATGCGATTCCGTGGAAACGCATTATGATCTAATCGTCGAAACGGCGGGCGCCGCGCCCCGCCTTGATGTCGCTGCGGCGTTTCTTGCCCTCGAGCCGGCGCTGCTTGGAGCCGAGCGTCGGCTTGGTCGGCCGCCGCGGTGTCGGCCGCACCATCGCCTCCCTCAACATCTCGAGCAGCCGCTCGATCGCATCGGCGCGATTGCGTTCCTGGGTGCGAAAGCGGAAGGCGTGGATCACGATCACGCCGTCCTTGGTCATGCGGCTGCCGGCGAGCCGCGCCAGCCGCTGCGCGGCGTCTGCCGGCAATGCAATCTTGTTGGTGTCGAAGCGAAGCTGCGCAGCGGTCGAGACCTTGTTGACATTCTGTCCGCCCGGGCCGGAGGCGCGGACAAAGACGATCTCAATGTCGTTCTCGTCGATCGCAAGGTCGCGGGACACCCGCAGCATGACATCACCCGTGGAAGGAAGAATCGGCAGGCCGCAGGATAGCGGGTTTGTGCTGTGCGTGCTTCAGCTGCGTAGATGCAGCGTTAGGTACGTTTGAGAGCGCCGCGTGCGGCTTACCCCTCTCCCCACCCTCCCCCGCAAGGGCAGGGCAATCGCATATGGAATGAACCGATGCTTCCGCGCCGTCATGGCCGGGCTTGTCCCGGCCATCCACGTCTTTTCTTCGCGTGGAAACGAAGACGTGGATGCCCGGGACAAGCCCGGGCATGACGAGTTTGTGGGAACTCCGATCGCCTCAAACGGCCATATGCGATTGCCCTACCCGCAAGGGGGGAGGGAGCCCTACCGCCTATACGTCCCTGACGGCCCGAGAACGGGCTGTAGTGTTTGCGGTGACTCGCTGTGAGGTCAGCACGCTGTTCCGGCTCCCTCCCCCCTTGCGGGGGAGGGTGGGGAGAGGGGTGGCCACGGCGGTGATGCGGACGAAGAAGTGAGCCCGCCGAAGCGCGTCAGTTCGCCTTCGGTGGCGCCGACACCGGCTGCGCCGCGGCCTGCGGGGCGCGGCCGACGATTGCGGTGAGCAGGCCGTTGCCCCAGAGCTTTTTGGCGACCCGCTTGGCATCGTCGAGCGTCACCGCATCGACGATGGCGTTGCGTTTCTCGATGTAATCGATCGGCAGCTTGTCGAGCTGGTATTGCAGCATCGCCTGCGCGAGTTTGGAGGAGGTGTCGAGCGCCAGCATCTGCGAGCCCTTCAGGTAGGACTTCGCCTCATCGAGCTCCTTCTGCGTCGGACCTTCCTCGGCGATGCGGCGCACTTCCGCTTCGATCGCATCGACGGTCTCGCCGGCGCGATCGGCGCGGGTGCCGGTGTTGCCGATGAACAGCGCGGAGTGATCCATCCAGACCAGCGCTTCATAGATCGAGTAGGCCAGCCCGCGCTTCTCGCGCACTTCCTTGTAGAGCCGCGACGACAATCCACCGCCGCCGAGAATGTGGTTCACCACATAGGCCGCCATGAAGTCCGGGTCGTGCCTGGCAATGCCGGGGCCGCCGAAGGTGACGACGGTCTGCGGCACGTCGAGCGGGACGAAGGCGCGCTGCGGCGGCCTGGTCGCCACGACGTCGGGAATGGGCGTCAATTCGGCTTTCGCCGGCAGGCCGCCAAAGGTCTTGTCCAGCAGCTTGCCGAGCGTATCGGGATCGACGTCGCCGACCACGGCAACGCGCAGCGTATCCTTGGCGATGATGCGGCGGGTGTAGTCCTTGAGATCCGGGATCTGGATGGTCGGCACGCTGTCGAGCGTGCCGGTGGCCGTCCTGGCATAGGGATGATCGCCGAAGGCGAGCTCGAGGAATTTGCGGCCGGCGAGCGAGGACGGATTGGTCGATTCGCGGCGCAGATTGGCGATCACCTGGGCGCGGATCCGTTCGACGTCCTTCGGCTCGAAGTGCGGCGAGGTCAGCGCCATTCGCAACAGGTCGTAGGCTTCGTCCTTGTTGTCCTTGAGCATGCGCAGCGAGCCGCGGAATTGATCGCGGTTCGACTGGAAGCTGAGCTCGATGGCGCGGCGCTCGAGCCGCTCATGATAGGTTTTGGAATCGAGATCGCCGGAACCCTCGTCGAGCAGGTCGGCGACCAGATTGCCGACGCCGGGCTTGCCGGGCGGATCCTGGCTGGCGCCGCCGCTGAAGGCATATTCCATTGCGATCAGCGGCACGGTCGCGTCCTGCACGAACCACGCCTCGATGCCGCCCGGCGACACCAGCCGCTGGATCTTGGCCGCGGCCTGCGAGGGCGCCGACGTCAGCGTCAGCAGCGCGGCGCAGGCGCCGCCGATCAGCGCCGCACGGCGGGTGAGGGAATAGATCACGAGCGCTTCTCCTCGCGTTTCGGCGCAGTATCCTTGATCAGGTAGCCGGTCACCGACCGCTTCTTGTCGAGCCAGCTGGCGGCGGCATTGCGCACCTGCTCGGCGGTGACGGCGCGGATGCGGTCCGGCCAGCTGCGGATATCCTCGATGCTGAGCCCGGTGGTCAGCGCGCCGCCATACCAGCGTGCCAGCGTCGCCTGGTTGTCCTGGGCGTAGATCGCCTCCGCGATGAGCTGGGTCTTGACCCGTTCGAGATCCTCGGCGCGCGCCGGGTTCTGCGCGAGGTCGGCGATCACCTTGTCGATCGCGTCCTCGATCTGCGCGAACTCGACGCCGGGTTTCGGCGTCACCGAGATCGAGAATTGCGACGGATCGAGCGAAGTGCCCTGGTAGCCGGCGCCGGCCGAGATCGCGAGGCCCTTGTCGATCACCAGCGAGCGGTAGAGATAGGAGTTGGCGCCGCCGCCCATCAACTGCGCGAGCACATCGAGCGCCTGGCTCTCGCCTGAAGCGGCGGTTGTCGCCGAGGGCACCAGGTAATAGCGGCGCAGGCTCGGCTGTTCGACGCGCGGATCCGACAGCGTCACGGTGCGCGGCGCGGCCGGTGTCGGCTCCTGCGGCCTGACCCGCTTCTCGGGGATCGCATGCTGCGCCGGGATCGGGCCGAAGTTCTTCTCGACCAGCGGGCGGATATCCTTGACGTCGACGTCGCCGGCGATGACCAGGATCGCGTTGTTCGGCGCGTAGAAGCGGCGGTAGAAGGCGAGCGCATCCTCGCGGTCGAGCTTCTCGATCTCCTGGTGCCAGCCGATCACCGGCCGGCCATAGGGATGGTTGAGATAAAGCGCGGCCATGATCTGCTCGGTCAGTCTTGCATCCGGGTTGTTGGCAACCCGCATGTTGAACTCCTCCAGCACGACATCGCGCTCCGGCAGCACGTTCTCGTCCTTGAGGATCAGGCCGGTCATGCGGTCGGCCTCGAACTCCATCATGGTGGGCAGCTGCTCGCGCGGCACGCGCTGGAAGTAGCCGGTGTAGTCGACCGAGGTGAAGGCGTTCTCATTGCCGCCGACGCGCAGCACGGTCTGCGAGAACTCGCCGGCCGGATGCTTGGCGGTGCCCTTGAACATCAGATGCTCGAGGAAATGCGCGAGGCCCGATTTGCCGGGCGTCTCGTCGGCCGAGCCGACCTTGTACCAGATCATCTGCGTGACCACCGGCGTACGGTGGTCGGGGATCACCACGACCTGCAGGCCGTTGTCGAGCGTGAAACTGGCGGGGCGTTCCGAGGTGACGGTGGTCTGGGCGCGGAGGCTGGCACCCGGCAGCGGGATGGTGGAAACGAATGCGGCAGCGAACAGGGCGATCGATCGGCGAGAGCGCATCATGGTCCTTATGAAAGCCCGGACCCACGGCCGGGGCGCGAAAGCATGCCATCGTACACGGTCGTTCCCGTGCCGATGGTCACGAAGCGGAGAGACACCCGCCGCCCCGCATTAAGCTTTGCTCATGTCAGCCTTCGCCCGCGGAGGCCAAGCGATCACTGCACCGGTTTTCCGGTCATGACGTCGTACTGGCCTTCTTTCGCCATCGGCGCCTGCGGGCCGGTGCCGTAGGCATAGCCTGCGGACGGCGTCTGGTAGCCCGGTGGCGGCTCGGTCAGGGAGTCGCGCGTCGGCTCACCCTTGAACGGTTTGGACTCGCTGCTGTTTCCCTTGAACATGCCGAGCAGGCCGCCGGTGTAACCGAGCTGGCTCGGCATCAGCGACGGATTGGTGCTCACGCCCGGCTCCAGCGGCTCCTTGCGGCCGTCGGTGGCCGTCTGCTGCTTGCGGCCCGCCTCGATCTCGGCCGGCGTCAACGCTACCGCTGACTGCCAGGGCTCCTTCTTGACTTCCTTCTTGCGCGCCGCGATCGCAGCCTTGCGCGCCGCGATATCAGGGTCCTTCGGCCAGTTCGGCGCGTTGACCTGGGCGGTGGACGCCGGCGGGGGCAAATCCAGCTTCGGCGGCACTACCAGCGGCGAGCGCTCGCGGTAGTCGATGCCCTTGCTGGCCGCACTCTTGGCGCCGAGCCCGGTCATCAGATTGTCGACGATCCGCTCTTCGAAGGTCAGGCCGTCGTCGCCGTCATCTTCATCGTCGCCGGCGCGCACCGGGCCGGCCGTCATGACAAGGCCGATCCCGGCTGCGACGAACGCCAGGCGCAGGCCGCGCATCAGCGACAGCCGGGACGTCTCGATCAGGTAACCGCGGGCTTTGGTGTTGCGCATTGCGCCATTCCCATCTCAAAATTCGCCAAAGCGATCACTGGCTTAGGCACAGTTCCGCTTGATACAGGTGTGGGCCGCTGACCGGCTCGTATCGGCCGGGATCAGGGCGCTTTTACGGCGGGGGTCCCCACCACGGAATCATACAATAGGGCTGCCACGCCAGCAACGATCGCTACGTCGGCGAGGTTGAAGATGTACCAATTGAAGGTTTTTCCCCCGATCTCGGCATGAAGCAGGGCAAAATCGACCACCGCGCCATAGGCAAAGCGGTCGACGCCGTTCCCGATGGCACCGCCGATGATCAGGCCGAGCGACACCGTCGCGAGCCAGGTCCGCGACCGCGCCATCCAGATCGCCAGCGCGATCACGGCCGCGGCCTTGATCACCATCAGCAGGATCTGGGCCGCCGGGGTCTCGCTCTGGAACCAGCCGAAACTGATCCCCGGATTCCAGGCGAGCACCAGGTCGAAGAACGGCGTCACCCGCACCGGGGCGTGATGCACGATGTCGAGGACGTGGAGCAGCCAGAGCTTGGAGGCCTGGTCGGCGATCAGGGTGATCACCGCCGCAAGCACACCGGCGCGCACGGGCGAGCTCAAGCCGTGACCTCCAGCGCCTTCCATTCGCGCAGCGCTTGCGCGTCGCGCGGCGAGACGTCGGGATATTCGCCGTCCTCGCCCACCGTCGGCAGGATCTTCCACGAACGGGCGCATTTGGTGCCGACCGCCTTCTCGACCACGACCGCAACGCCAGGCACGGCATCGAGGCGGAAAGCTGCGGCCGGCGCCTCGCCCTCGCGCACCTCGTAGCTCGAGGTGATGCAGACTTCGGCGAGATCGATGTCGAACAACGTGGCCAGCATCTGTCTGTCAGCGACGTAGATCACCGGCGATGCCTCGAGCGAGGAGCCGATTCGCTTGGCGGCGCGTTCGAGCTCGAGCGCGCCGGTGACGACGCGGCGGATGTCGCGGATCGTCTCCCACTTCGCGGCAAGCGCGTCGTCGCGGAATTGTTCGAGACCTTCGGGGAACAACGTGAGATGCACCGAAGGCTCGGCGTTCGGCCGATACATCCGCCAGGCTTCGTCGGTGGTGAAGCTCAGGATCGGCGCCAGCCATTTCAGGATCGCGTCGCAGAGCAGATCGATCGTGGTCAGCGCCGCCTTGCGCGCCACCGAGGACGGCGGATCGCAATACAGCGTGTCCTTGCGGATGTCGAAGTAGAACGCCGACAGCTCGGAGTTCATGAAGGCCGCGAGGCTTGCGACCACGGTCTTGTAGTCGAAGTCGGCATAGGCCTTGCGGATGGTCTCGGTGTGGCCGGCGAGCTCGTGCAGCATCAGCCGCTCGAGTTCGGGCATCTCGGCAAAGGCGACCTTCTCGCTCGGCTTGAAATGATGCAGCGTGCCGAGCATCCAGCGGATCGAGTTGCGCAGTTTGCGGTAGGTCTCGATGGTGTTCTTGAGGATCTCCGGGCCGATGCGCTGGTCGTCGGCATAGTCGGTCGCGCAGACCCACAGGCGCAGGATGTCCGCGCCGGAATCCTTGATCACCTTCTGCGGCTCGACGGTGTTGCCGAGCGACTTCGACATCTTGCGGCCGTTCTCGTCGAGCGTGAAGCCGTGGGTCAGCACGATGTCATAAGGCGCGCGGCCGCGCGTGCCGGCGCTTTCCAGCAGCGACGAGTGGAACCAGCCGCGATGCTGGTCGCTGCCTTCGAGATACATCACGGTGTCGTTGCCGCCATCGACCTTGCGGACGATGTTGCCGAGCTGCGGGAAGTTCTGGCGGTCTTCCAGCACGAAGGCGTGCGTGGAGCCGGAATCGAACCAGACGTCGCAGATGTCGTCGACCTTCTTCCAGTTCTCGGACGCGCGGCTGCCAAGGAAGCGCTCGCGGGCGCCGTCCATGTACCAGGCGTCGGCGCCTTCCTCCATGAACGCCTCGGTGATGCGCTGGTTGACGACCTCGTCCTGCAGGATCTCGGCCGAGCCGTCGCTGTTCTCCCGCACGAACACGGCGATCGGCACGCCCCAGGCGCGCTGCCGCGAGATCACCCAGTCGGGACGGTTGGCGATCATGCCGTTGATGCGGTTCTCGCCGGCCGGCGGCACCCATTGCGTGACCGAGATCGCGTGCAGCGCGCGGGCGCGCAGCGTGTCGCCCTTCCTGGCATGGCCGTTCTCGGCGATGGGCTTGTCCATCGCGATGAACCATTGCGGCGTGTTGCGGAAGATCACCGGCTTCTTGGAGCGCCAGGAGTGCGGATACTGGTGCTTGAGGCGGCCGCGCGCGAGCAGCCTGCCGGCCTCGATCAGCGCCTTGATCACGGCCTCGTTGGCATCGCCCTTCTCGCCCTTGTCGTTGAGCACGCGTTTGCCGGTGAAGCCCGGAGCCTGCGCGGTGTAGGCGCCGTTCTCGTCGACCGTATACGGGATCGCCGTCGGGATGCCGCGCGCATCGAGCTCGCGGGTGTTGGCCGTCCAGACGTCGAAGTCCTCGCGGCCGTGGCTCGGCGCGGTGTGCACGAAGCCGGTGCCGGTGTCGTCGGTGACATGCTCGCCGGCGAGCAGCGGCACGATGAATTCGTAGCCGCCACCGAAGCCGCGCAGCGGATGGGCGCATTCCACGGCGTCCAGCGTGTCGCCGGGAATATCGCGGACCTTCTCATAGGACGTGACGCGGGCCTGCTTGAACACCTCGGCGGCAAGCGCGTCGGCCAGGATCAGGAGATCGCCGGTCTTGGCCCAATTGTCCGCCGGCGCATCCGTCACCTTGTAGAGGCCATAGGCGATCTTCGGCGAAAACGAGATGGCGCGGTTGCCGGGCAGCGTCCACGGCGTGGTGGTCCAGATCACGACCGAGGCATTGGCCAGCGCGCCATGCGCCGGCGAGGTGACCGGGAATTTCACCCACACCATGTCGGAGGTGTAGTCCTCGTATTCGACCTCGGCTTCGGCAAGCGCGGTCTTCTCGACCACGCTCCACATCACCGGCTTCGAGCCGCGATAGAGCGTGCCGTTGGCGGCGAACTTCATCAGCTCGCGGGCGATCTGGGCCTCGGCCGGATAGCTCATCGTCTGGTAGGGATGGTCCCAGTCGCCGATGATGCCGAGCCGCTTGAACTCCTCGCGCTGCACGTTGATCCAGTGCGTCGCATAGGCACGGCATTCCTTGCGGAACGCGACCATCGCCGCCGAGTCGCGGAAATCGGGCTTCTGCTTGCCCTTGGAGCGGTAGTTCTCCTCCTCGATCTTCCATTCGATCGGCAGGCCGTGGCAGTCCCAGCCCGGCACGTAGTTGGAGTCGAAGCCGAGCATCTGCTGGCTCTTGGTCACGACGTCCTTGAGGATCTTGTTCAGCGCGTGCCCGATATGGATGTTGCCGTTGGCGTAGGGTGGGCCGTCATGCAGCACGAATTTGGCGCGGCCCTCGGCTTCCCGGCGGAGCTTGTCGTAGAGGCCGATGTCGTTCCAGTATTTCAGGATTTCCGGCTCGCGCTGGGGCAGGCCGGCGCGCATCGGGAAATCCGTCTGCGGCAGGTAAAGGGTCTTGGAATAGTCCCTAACGTCAGTCTTTTGGGCGTCGGTCTTTTGCGGCTTGTCGGACATGAAAGCTCTGATTTGGCAGGTGCGGGCGCGGATACGCGATCAATCGCGGGTGAAACGGCGAAGTCCCGGTCTTGCGCCGAGCCTTCAGGCTCAGGCGGAAGCCGGGCCGCTAATCCGTATGATGCGCCGCGAAAACATGGGGTTTCCATAGCAGCCGGACGGGGAAATCGCAAAGCCCCCGGTGGCTCGCAGGGCCGCGCATGGCGCGGTTCAGGCCGGCCGTGCCCGGGCCGGATTTCCCGCCACGATCGCGCCGGGGGCGACGTTCCGTGTGACCACGCTGCCGGCCCCGACCAGGGCGCCGTCGCCGATCGTGATGCCGGGCAGAATGATGGCACCCCCGCCGATCCAGACGTCGCTGCCGATCCGGATCGGGCGGCCGAATTCCAGCCCGGCGCGGCGGGTTTCGGCATCGCGCGGGTGGTCGGCGGTATAGATCTGCACCGCGGGTCCGATCTGGGTCCGATCGCCGATCGCGACCTCGACGACGTCGAGGATGACGCAATTGAAGTTGAGGAACACGCCGTCGCCGAGGCTGATATTGCTGCCGTAATCGCAGAAGAACGGCGGGCGTATCACGGCATCCCTGCCGACCTTGCGGAAGCGCTCGCCGAGCAGCGCGTGCAACTCGGCCGCGGACAATGCGCCCGACGCATTGTAGCGTGCCATCCATTGTTCCGCCGCTGTATGCTCGGCGGCGAGCTCTGCATCCGGGCGATACAGCTCGCCCGCCAGCATTTTTTGCTTTTCAGTCCGGTTCAACCAATCACTCCGAGCTGCGGGAACGCGTCGGGCGCCGCGGCCAGCACCGCGCGCGCCTTGGCGCTGTCGTCATCCATCTGGCGTATCAACGCCTCGATGGTGTCGAATTTCAGCTCTTCGCGAATGAAACCGATGAATGCGACATCAAGGACCGCGTCGTACAGATCGCCCTTGAAGTCGAACAGGAACACCTCGAGCAGCGGCGCGCCGTTGTCGAAGGTCGGCCGGCGCCCGAAGCTTGCGACACCGTCGAACCGTTGCGAGCCCTTGCCGACCCGCACCGCGTAGATGCCGTGCTTCAAGCCGCAATGCTTGTCGAGGCGGATATTGGCGGTGGGGTAACCGAGATCTCGGCCGCGCTTCTCGCCGTGGACCACCTTGCCGGTGACGAACCACGGTCCGCCCAGCATCGTGGTCGCATCCGCGATCTCGCCTTCGGCGAGCGCCATGCGGATCGCGCTGGAGGAGACCGGGCGCTCCTCGATGTCGACATGGGCCTGCACATCGACCTCGATGCCGAGCCGCGGCGCTTCGCTGACCAGCAGGCTCGGCGAGCCGACCCGGCCCTTGCCGAAATGGAAGTCGTAGCCGACCGCGATCCCGCTGATGCCGAGCCGGCCGATCAGGTCATGGTGAATGAAATCCTGTGCCGTGGTACCGGCGCGCGCCTTGTCGAACGTCATGACGACGGCGCCCGCGAGGCCGGTGGCCGCGAGCAGCCGCAGCTTGTTGGTCTCGTCCGTGAGACGGAATTGCGGAGTGTTCGGGCTGAAGAAGCTGCGCGGATGCGGCTCGAAGGTCACGGCGAGCGCGGGCACGCCGCGCGCTCTGCCCATCGCAAGCGCCGCGCCGATCACGGCGCGGTGACCGAGATGGACGCCATCGAAATTCCCCATCGCGACCACGGCGCCTTTCGGAATGGCGCTTGTGGGGGTGTTGTCGCGGATAACGGTAAAGCCGGTGCTCATGAGTGGTATTCTTCAAGGATTCTTAAGCATGATTGGTGCGGGCCGGACCGTGACGCGGCGGCGGCGTGGAAGTCAAGGCTAACGAAAATCGCGTCAAATCCGTAACAATCCGGATTCAGCCGGTTAACGCGCTGTTTAACGGCTGCTGTTAGTCGTTGGCGGAAAGCTGCGTTCGTGCAGAAGCCAAGTTGCGTTTGTGTTTTGGGGGGAAAGATGGCGGTTGATTTGTCCATGCCGGTTCTGGTGGTTGATGATTACAGCACCATGATCCGCATCATCCGGAATCTTCTCAAGCAGCTTGGATTTGAAAATATCGACGATGCCTCCGACGGCTCCGCAGCGCTGAACAAGATGCGCGGCAAGAAGTATGGCCTGGTGATTTCCGACTGGAACATGGAGCCGATGACCGGCTACGACCTGCTCAAGGAAGTCCGCGCCGATCCCAACCTTGCGACCACGCCCTTCATCATGATCACGGCGGAATCCAAGACCGAGAACGTGATCGCGGCCAAGAAGGCCGGCGTGAACAACTACATCGTCAAGCCGTTCAACGCGGCCACGCTGAAGACCAAGATCGAGGCGGTGTTCCCGGACATGGCGACGGCGTAAGACGCCCGACATCGATCGCATCGGCTGAAATTCACGCATGCCCGGGTTTGTCCCGGGCATTTGCATTTGATCACGCTTCCCTTTACCCGCCCCGCTTGCGGGACGAAGGGGGGCGGATGCACGATTTCGGAATATTAGAAGAGTATCGCTGAGTTGCCCGACGTGTCAAGGCGACTGGTCGAACCCCGCGCGCCACGCGCTACTTTGCATGGGGTTGTTTTCGATATTTTGGCGGCGCGCCCCTTCACCTCGCCCCGCTTGCGGGGGGAGGTCGGATTGCATCGAGAGATGCAATCCGGGTGAGGGGGCACAGGTCTCCCGGCATCCGGCGCCTGGGGAGGCAGCCGCTCACCCAACCCTCCAAGAGCTAGCTTCGCTCGTCTCGACCCGGTGAAGAACGGGGCGAGGGACAGCGTCGCTTGCCGCTACCACTTCAGCTCGCGCATCAGCGCGCGCGGCGGATGGCCGAACAATTCCTTGATCGAGGCCGCATCGAGCTGCTCGATGCCCTCGAACTGCTCGGAATGGATGCCGCGGGTGACGAACAGGAGATCGATGCCGAAGCCAAGGGCGCCGGTGAGATCGGTGCGCACGGAATCGCCGATCGCGAGCACCCGGCTGAGCTCGGTCGGACGCCCGCGACGCTCGGTGGCCAGTGCCATGGCGCGCTCATAGATCGGCCGGTGCGGCTTGCCGTAGAAGATCACCTCGCCGCCGAGCTCGCGATAGAGTTCGGCGACCGCCCCGGCGCAATAGATCAGCCGGTCGCCGCGCTCGACCACGATATCGGGATTGGCGCAGACCAGCGTGAGCTTGCGCTCGAGCGCCTTCAGCAGCGTGTCGCGATAATCTTCGGCCGACTCGGTCTCGTCGTCGAACAGGCCGGTGCAGATGATGTAGTCGGCCTGCTCCAGCGGCACCAAGGTGGCGTCGAGGCCGCGGTGGATCGAGCTGTCGCGCTCGGGGCCGATCCAGAAGATCTTCTGGCCCGGATGATCGGCCACGAAGTGGCGCGTCAGGTCACCCGAGGAGACGATCGCATCATAGGTCTCGTCGGCGACGCCGAGCTTGCGCAGTTGTCGCTGCACGGAATCGGCCGGCCGCGGCGCGTTGGTGATCAGGATGACCGTGCCGCCCTGCTGGCGGAAGGTGTGCAGTGCCTCGCAGGCCTCGGGAAAGGACTCGAGCCCGTTGTGCACGACGCCCCAGATGTCCGACAGCACCACATCGACGCCGCCGACGAGGTCGCGCAGCTGCTCCACGAAACGCAGTGAGGTCATGATGCGAATTGCCGGCTAATTTGGACCGAGGGCGCGGCGCGCCAGCGCGGCGCTGCCGGTTGCGCGCGGCGGAGCTGCGGGGCTGGAGACAGGGGCTGAAGTGCTGGCGCCATTAAGATCCTGGGGGTTGGTCTGCGGAGCCTCGGCGGTAGCAGATGCCCCCTCCGGCCGCAACGGCCGCGGCGGCGCGAACAGGAACCCCTGGCCGAACCGGACATCGTAGTCGAGCAGATCGACCACCGAGCGTTCGCCCTCGATCCGTTCGGCGATCAGGTCGATGCCGTAGCGGCCGAGCAGGTCGGACAGATCGGAAGGATGGATATCGGTGCTCGCGATCTGCTTGGCGTCAAGCAGCAGCGCCGCCGGCACCTTGATGAAGCGGACGCCGCGATCGGCGAGCTCGCGCGGCTCGAGGCGAAGGTCGCTGACATGGTCGATCGAGAACCGGTAACCGCGCTGCGCCAGCGCCGCGAGGTTCTCGCTCTCGGTCGGGCCGAGATTGCGGAAGGTCGCCTGCTTGAACTCCAGCACGAAGGACGGCGCCAGCGCGCGGTTGGCCTCGAGGAAGTCGAGACACTGGGTGAAATGCGCCGGGTTGGACAGCGTCGCCGCCGAGACGTTGCAGAACACGCCGACATCCTTGCTGCGGATCATCAGGCGGCGCAGCACCTGGACGCAGCGAAGCATCACCATGTGATCGATGCGGCCGATCAGGCCGCCGGCCTCGGCCGCCTCGATGAAATCCTCGGCGGCCAGCACCTGGTCGCGCTCGTCGCGCAGCCGCGTCACCGCCTCGTAGTAGCGCACCTTGCGCTGCGGCAGCGTCACCATCGGCTGCAGGTAGATGTCGAGGCGGTTCTCGTCGATGGCCTGCTTGATCGCGCCGATCAGCTGGGTCTGGCTGCGCGAGACCTCCGGCGGAGCCGCAGGTGGCGGCGGAGGCGCAACCACGACGGTCGGCGCCGGCGCAACCCTTTGCAGCACATCGTCGCGCGGGGACGCGACCGGCTGCACCGCCGGAGCCGCCGCCAGCAGATCCTCATGATGCGCGACGGATGCCGCAAGCTGCCGCACCAGCCCGCCGAGCTCGCTGATCTCGCCGGCCATGCCCTGCATCCGGTCGGCGCCGGTGGAGTTGGCCGAGGCGACGCGGCCTTCGACTGCGGCCAGCCGGCGGCCGAACTCGGCGACCTGGCGGGCAAGGTCGGCGGTGCCGCGCGACAGATCCGCGATCTGGCCGCCGACGTCGCTGCGGTCGCGCAGCCGCATCGAGACCGCATTGTAGAGGATCAGGCAGGTGAGGGCGGTAAGCGCCACGATCGCCGACTCCGATCCGCTGATGCCCGCCATCGAATACAGCACGAAGCCGAGCGAGGCTGCGACCAGCACCATGCAGATGGCAATGAAGATCGTCGAAATGCGAATCATGTCGCGCGCCCGCGCCCTCTGTCCGAACGTCCCCGGATCGCGACCTTAGCACCATTGTTGATTCGACGGGCCAGCGATCTTCGGAACCGGCTGGAACTGCGCACGATTTTCGTTTCGCCAGGATCGGGCTCCGTAAATCGCCGGAGCCGGCGGCGGCACGCCGGTCAGAGGTCCGCGGCGGCGATCCAGAACACCTCGCCCTCGGAGTCCTCGGTATCGAGCCAGAGCAGCGGCAGGTTCGGATAGGCGGCCTCCAGATTGTCGCGGCCGCGGCCGATCTCGCAGAGCAGCCCGCCCTGCGGGGTCAGATGTTGTCTCGCCTCATCGAGCAGGCGACGGACGATGTCGAGCCCGTCGGCGCCGCCGTCGAACGCGATCTTCGGCTCGGCGCGGCACTCGCGCGGCAGCGCCGCCATGCCTTCGGCGTCGACATAGGGCGGGTTCGAGATGATGAGATCGTATCTGTTGCCGCCGAGCGGCTTGAACAGGTCGCCGCGATGGAGCGTCAGGCGACCGTCGAGGCCGTGGTCGGCGACGTTGCGCGCGGCGACCTCGAGCGCGTCCTTTGAAATATCGACGGCGTCGACCACGGCGTTGGGGAAATGCCGGGCCGCCAGGATCGCAAGGCAGCCGGAGCCGGTGCAGAGGTCGAGCACGCGTTCGACCTCCTCGGGATCGCCGATCAGCGAGGTGCCGTCCTCGTCGCCGCCGAAATGCGAATCCAGCAATTCGCCGATGAAGGAGCGCGGCACGATTGTGCGCTCATCGACATAGAACGGCAGGCCGCGCATATAGACCTTGTTGACGAGATAGGCGGCCGGCTTCCGCGTCGCGATCCGGCGCTCGATCAGGTCGAGGATCTGCTTGCCCTCGGCAATCGTGACGCGCGCGGTGGCAAAGTTCTCGAACTGGTCGGGATGCAGGTGCAGCGTTTCGCAGATCAGGAACGCGGCCTCGGCCACCGGATCGGTGGTGCCGTGCGCGAACGCGAGCTTCGCCGCGTTGAAGCGGCTCGTCGCATAGCGCAGGAAATCAAACAGGGTGTGCAGCTCGCCGGCGCCGACTTTCGGCGCTTTCGGCACGGCGGGGCTGCGCCTGGCCGGCACTTTGCTGCGCTTGGCCATCAGGATTTGGTCCAGCGCGCGGCGGCCGCGTCGTCATGGCCCTGCGCCTCGATCCAGCTCGCGCCGCGCGCGCTTTCCTCGCGCTTCCAGAACGGTGCGCTGGTCTTCAGATAGTCCATCAGGAACTCGGCGGCCTCGAACGCGGCCTGCCGGTGCGCCGAGGCGGTCACGACCAGTACGATGTTCTCGCCCGGCGCGATGCGGCCGAAACGATGGATGATGGTGAGGCCCTGCAATGGCCAGCGCGCCAGCGCCTCGTCGGCGTGGCGTCCAATCTCGGCTTCCGCCATTTCAGGATAATGTTCGAGCGTCAGCGCCGCGATCGGCTCGCCCTGTTCGCTGCCGCGGCAGATGCCGCTGAAGCTGACGACCGCGCCGACATCGGTGCGGCCCCTGCTCAAGGCCGCGATCTCCTGCGCGACGTCGAAGTCGGCCTGCTGGATACGGATGGTCGCTGCGACGGTCATGTGGACTTCTTTGCTTGACGCGTTTTCTTCACGCGAACCGGTACCCACTTCGCTCGAAAACGCTATCCTACCCGCCGGTCATCGGCGGAAAGAACGCGATCTCGCGGGCGCCGGAGATCGCCGCGTCCGATTTGACATGGGTGTGGTCGATCGCGGCGCGGATCACCGTCGGCTTCTCGAAGGCATAGGCGTAGGCATCGTCGCGCGCCGCAAGCCAGCCGATCAGGTCGCCGACGGTGCGCACCTCGGCCGGCGGCTCGACGATCTCTTCAGCCTTGCCGACGCGTTCACGCACCCATGCGAAATATTTCAGCTTCATCCCTCATCCTCCTTGATGAGGTGATGGATGCCGGCACGGAAGTAATCCCAGCCGGTGTAGATCGTGAAGATCGCCGACATCCAGAGCAACACGATGCCGATCAAGGTGGTGGCAGGGAAGACCTGCTCGCCCGCTTCGCCGGCAATCAGAAAGCCGATCGCCACCAGCTGGATCGTCGTCTTCCATTTCGCCAGCTTGGTCACGGGAACGCTGACCCTGAGCCCTGCGAGATATTCGCGCAGGCCCGAGACCAGGATCTCACGGCACAGGATCACGATCGCCGCCCACAGCGTCCAGCCATGGATCGAATTGTCGGCGGCCAGCATCAAGAGGCTGGAGGCGACCAGGAGTTTGTCGGCGATCGGATCGAGCATCCGGCCGAAGGCGGACTGCTGGTCCCAGATCCGGGCATAATAGCCGTCGAGATAGTCGGTGACCCCCGCCGCGATGAACACGGCCAGCGCCACCCAGCGCAGCCACAACGGGCCGTCCAGGATCGATTGCCAGTAGACGCAGCCGATCACCACCGGGATCGCGGCGATCCGGGCGTAGGTCAGGATATTCGGGAGGGACATGGTCTTGGTCTGTCCCCGGGTCGTGGCGATGTTCATCCGTTCTACCAATACCGCTGAAGTGAGAAGGTCAACCGTGCGGACGCGTCAAGCGCGACCAGATTGCGCTGCATCGTCATAGCGCCTTAGCCCGTTGTTTAAGCATGATCTTTTCGGATAACTGCCTCACACTTTTCCGCATCATGCCCTAGATGCCCTGTCGCAGGCGACGCCCTGATGACTCGCCTTTGGTTTAACCCGGCTGGGCGTGGAAAAACTCGAAAATCTTGCGGGCACTCTCGGCGCTGACGCCGGGAACCTTGCCGAGGTCGGCGATCGAGGCCCGCTCGATCTCCTTGAGCGTTCCGAAGTGGTGCAGCAAGGCACGCTTGCGGGACGGGCCGATGCCCGGGATCTCCTGCAGGCCGGCTTCGCGGATGTCCTTCTTGCGCAGCTTGCGGTGCGAGCCGATCACGAAGCGGTGGGCCTCGTCGCGCAGCCGCTGGATGAAATAGAGCACCGGGTCCCGCGGCTCCAGCTTGATGGCCTCGCGGTCGGGCATGAACAGGGTTTCGCGCCCGGCATCGCGCTCCGGACCCTTGGCGACCGCCATCAGCGAGACCTCGGTCAGCCCGAGATTCTGGAAGATCTCCCGGACCGCGTTGAGCTGGCCGCGGCCGCCGTCGATGATGACGAGGTCGGGCCATTGCGGGAACGAATCGTCATCCGCTTTCGTCTTGGCTGCGGCCTCGCCCTCCGGCGGCTTCAGCAACCGCTTGAAGCGGCGTTCCAGCACCTCGCGCATCATTCCGTAATCGTCGCCCGGCGTCAGCCCTTCGGACTTGATGTTGAACTTGCGGTACTGGTTCTTCATGAACCCGTCGGGTCCCGCCACGATCATCGCGCCGACCGCGTTGGTGCCCTGGATGTGGCTGTTGTCGTAGACCTCGATCCGCTTGGGTGTGTGCGGCAGGCCGAGCGTCGAGACCATGCCCTCCAGCAGCCGGCTTTGCGTCGCGGTATCGGCGAGCTTGCGGCCGAGCGCCTCGCGCGCGTTGGTGAGGGCGTGGCCGATCAGCTCCTTCTTCTCGCCGCGCTTCGGCACGGTGACCTCGACCTTGGATCCGGCCTTGACCGACAGCGCGTCGGCGAGCAACGCGCTTTCCTCGACCTCGTGCGAGAGCAGGATCAGCTTCGGCGGCGGCTTGTCGTCGTAGAATTGCGCGAGGAACGAGGACAGCACCTCCTCGGGCGTGAAGCTCTTCTCGGCCTTCGGGAAATAGGCGCGGTTGCCCCAGTTCTGGCCGGTGCGGAAGAAGAACACCTCGACGCAGGAGTAGCCGCCCTCCTGGTGGATTGCGAACACATCGGCCTCTTCGACCGTGCGCGGATTGATGCCCTGCTGCGACTGGATCGCCGACAGCGCCGCGAGACGGTCGCGGTACAGCGCCGCGGTTTCGAATTCGAGCTCGCCGGAGGCCTTCTCCATTTCGGCCGCGAGCAGCTCCTTCACGGCGTGGCTGCGGCCGGAGAGGAATTCGGTCGCCTCGCGCACCAGTTCGCTATAGCCGGGGAAGTCGATCTCGCGCGTGCAGGGGCCGGCGCAGCGCTTGATCTGATAGAGCAGGCAGGGCCGGCTGCGGCTTTCGAAGAAGCCGTCGGTGCAGGAGCGGATCAGGAACGCGCGCTGCAGCGCCGTGATGGTGCGGTTGACCGCGCCGGCGTTGGCGAACGGCCCGAAATAGCGCCCGGGCCGCGACTGCGCGCCGCGATGCTTGAGGATCTGCGGCGCCCAATGGTCGCCGGTGATCAGAATATAGGGAAACGACTTGTCGTCGCGCAGCTGCACATTGAAGCGCGGACGGAGCTGCTTGATCAGATTGGCTTCGAGCAGCAGCGCCTCGGTCTCGGTCATGGTCGAGACGATCTCGACCTGCGTGGTCGCCGCGATCATACGCAGGATGCGCGCCGGCAGCGGCGCGTTGGCCCGCGCATAGGACGACAGCCGCTTTTTGACGTTCTTCGCCTTGCCGACATAGAGCACGTCGTTGGCGGCGTTGAGCATGCGATAGACGCCGGGCGAGGTCGGGGCGAGGCGGACCGCGTTCTCGATCGCGGCATGTCCGACCGAGAGCGTGCCCTCGGCGACCGCCTCGGCGGCGTCCTCCGAAGCCTCGGGCAGGCGTGCCTCGTCGTCCTCCTCGGCGGCGGAGGTTTCGGGATCGACGTCGCTTGTATCGAGCGCCAGATCGTCCTGTGGCAGGTCGGACTTTGAACCGCGCCGTGGCTTGGGGGCAGCCTTGGAGTCAACCTTGGGGGCCGGCGTCGGGCGCTCGGGAGAATCGTGAACCATGGGCCGTAAACTAAGTGCTTGGGCGACCGGTCGCCAGCGCTGACGGCACCAACAAAAAGCACCTCGATTGCAGGAGGTTACCGGGGCCCCGCGCGCATGCGGGAGGGGTGTGTAACACCTTGTTAAGACTGATGAGCGGGCCGGTAACCGGGCTTAACAGCCCTTTAACTTAAAACTCTCGATAAACCTTAGCGAAAAAAGTGGAATTCCGTAACCACGCCGGCCCTGGCCGGCGGGCTGCGGCAGTTGCGTTCTGGAGAGTACCAATGCCCCGGTTTGTTGCGCGTGCGCTGGCACTGATCGTTGCAGGCTGGACGACCTCGGCGGCGTCGGCCGATCTCAACTACGGATCGCCCTATACCGTCTATCAGCCGCTCAATGCCTATAGCTGGGCCGGCCCCTATCTCGGCGGCAATGTCGGCTATGGCTGGGGCTCGGTCGAGAACAACCCGACCAAGCCGTCCGGTTTCGTCGGCGGTGTACAGGCCGGCTACAACTTCCAGAACGGCTCCCCCTGGGTGTTCGGTATCGAGGCCGATATCCAGGGCACCACAGCCGACGACCGGTTCGCGCCGTGGAAGTTCTCCAACCCGTGGTTCGGCACGGTGCGCGGCCGCGCCGGCTATGCGGTCAACAACGTGCTGTTCTACGCGACCGGCGGTCTCGCCTTCGGCGAACTGCGCGGCGAGACGTTCGGCATCACGGAGAGCCACACCAATGCGGGCTTCACCGTCGGTGCCGGCGCCGAAATGGGCTTTGCCCCGCACTGGAGCGCCAAGATCGAGTATCTCTACGTCGACCTTGCCAACAGCAATTTCACGATCACCGGTGGCGTGTCGAACGGCTACAGCTTCAGCCTGGTTCGCGCCGGCATCAACTATCACTTCTGAGAACAAGAAAACGTCGACCATCAACTCCCGGCCGCGCCTTGCGCGGCCGGGTTTTTCTTTGTGTTGATGATCTCAACGTCGTGCACGGCGGCATGCATGCCGCGGCGTCCGCGAATCCAATCGGTGGGCCGCACGTGTGGGATATGCGGCACCGCCAGTCGCGTCCGCATCATGCAGGTGGTCATCCAGCGAGCGCTAGCCGCGCTCGGCAGTCAACTCACACGCAACGCCTCATTCGGTGTTCATCCCGAGCCGCGCATCGCGAGCGCTCGTCATGAGACCACCAGGTTGACCGCCTTCGGGCCCTTGCCCTTCTTGTCGGGCTCAACCTCGAACGTAATGCGTTGTCCTTCAGTCAGGTCCTTCAATCCTGCACGCTCGACGGCTGTGATGTGAACGAACACATCGCGGCCGCCATCATCAGGCTTGATGAAGCCGTAGCCACGCTCTCCGTTGAAGAACTTGACTGTCCCAGTCATGGCCATCGGGAAACTCCTCCCCCGTATTGCTCCACCGCTACGCGCACGCCGCGTAGCGGTTGACCGACATTCGCTTGTCGGAAGCTTGGCCACCTGAACAGGCCGGCGTCACGCCGCCGGTCCGCCTGGATTTTATTTCGGCCTTGTCACTCCGCCGCAACCATTCGCGGAAGCGGAACGTAAAGCCAGTCGTAACAGGATGAGCATAATACGGTTCCGCGCAAATTGCCTATGCTCAAAATTGAACTTTTCAGTAGGAGGTGTCGATCATGGTTTAGGCGTCTCGAGTCTGAAGCGTCCCGCGCCGCCTTGACCGAGCGGCTTCTCGAGTTCGGGCAGGATGATCTTCAACTCATTCGCCAGCGTCCACGGCGGATTCACCAGCAAAAGCCCTGTGGAAACGAGGCCTGCGCCTGCTTCTTGCGGTGCCACACTGAATTCCAATCGCAGGCATTTGCCGGCGGGCCGGCTGCTTGCTGCTGCAGCGGCCACACTGCGCGTTAGCTCGTCGGTGGCTCTCCGGGTTTTTACGGGGTACCACAAAAGATACGAGCCGGTCGGCCACTTCGCGTACGCTTCCGTGAAAGCACTGGCCAGCCGCTCGAACTCGTCCTTCGCTTCGAACGGCGGATCGATCAGCACCAGGCCGCGCCGTTCGTTCGGCGGCACGAATGCGGGCAGCGCCATCCAGCCGTCGAGATCGACGACGCGCGCTTGCGCGTCGCGTCGCAAGGCGTCGATCAGTTGTTTGCGCGCCGTCGGTTCGATCTCGCAGGCGGTGAGGCGATCTTGCGGACGCAGCAGCGCCCGCGCGATCAACGGCGAACCAGGATAGGCTTTCAGGTCGCCTTTCGGATTGAATGCTCTGACGATGTCGAGATAGGGCGCGATCAGCGGCAATGCCTGGTCGGAGAGCCGCGCCTGCATCAGCCGGGCGATGCCGGTGAGCCATTCGCCGCCGCGCTGCGCTTCGCTCGACGTCAAATCATAGAGGCCGGCGCCGGCATGGGTGTCGATGACGCGGAACGGCGCCGGCTTGTCCTGCAGATAGGTGAGCATGCGCACCAGCACGATGTGCTTGATGACGTCGGCAAAGCTGCCGGCATGAAAGGCGTGACGGTAGTTCATGTGATGATCGTGCTGCGCTCCCAAAGAGTGCGCATGTTGTACTCGTCATGCCCGGGCTTGTCCCGGCCTTCGCTAAAGCTTCGGCGGGGTTAACGTGCGGGCTCGGCGAAGCCTTGGCGTAGCCGGCTCCCGGGCATCTGCGCCTTATCCTGCTTGTTTCACGATGGCGCAGGTGGCCGGGGCGTTCTGCGCGACGACGCGCAGCGCGGGTCTGCCGGCCATGACGCAGAGAGTTTCAGCCGCCGCGAACCGGCGGCATCAGCACCTGATCGCGGCGGCAGGCGCGGCGATCGATTTCCTCGCAGGAGCGGAATTGCAGATCCTTGCTGAGGCAGATCCGCACCTCGCTGAGCCGCTTGCTGTCACAGGTCACCGAGATCGCGGAGTTGCTGAGGCCCGGATTGACCTTGATGAACGCCGTTTCCAGCTCGTCGGGTGCGACCGTCTTCGGCTCCGACAATTGCAGGAATTCCTCGGGGATCTTCACCGTGGCGCGGGCCTTGCGGATGGCTTCGAAATAGGCGCGTTCGCCGAGACCGGAGCAGGTGCCGTGCTTGTCCCACTCGTTGTAGATCAGCCCGGGCGCCGGCATCAGGTCGAGCATCGAGCTCATGATGCTGCGGGCGAGTCGCGGCGAGGGCCGCTGGCAGTATTCCGGAAAGCCCCGCTCATATTGCGGCCAGAGGCCGTGCACCACGAAGGAATAGGGCCGTCCGCCGCACTGCGCCTGCGTGCCGCGGCCGTTGTTGCCGCGCTCGCTCGCCGCCTCGCAGAACGAGGGCGACCACGACAGCGACAGCACGTAGAAATCGAACTCACCGGGCGCATTCTGGCGGCGATCCTGGGCCGACGCCCCGACCGCACCGCACAGAATAATAGCAACCGAAATCAAAAATCGGGAAATCGTGTCCAACCGAGGCATCAAATGCTCCCCTCACTCGACCGCCCGGAGCCTAGCAGGCCGCGAGAACATTTCAAGAACAAAAAGCCGCCGTCCAAATGGCGGCGGCTCCTGCTTGAGCAGTCTGGTCGGAGATCAGGGCCGGGCGGCCTTGCAGGACGGGTTATAGGCCCAGTTGCGGTCGAGCCCCGCGACGCACCATTCGACGCCCTGATTGATGCTGGCAAAGCCGCCATCCTCGATGATCGAATAGTGCACCTTGCGCACCTTGCCGTCGCTCAGCATCGCCTCGCCCGTGCAATAACGGCGCGGAATATTGTCGGACTGCCAGGGACGGAAGGCGGTTTCGTGAATCCCGTTGAAGCCGGTGATCACGAGCGGCGAATTCCAGAAGGTGGCTTCCTTTTCCTGGAATTGCGTGCTGATGACCGTCAGGGCCTTCTCGCATGGGGCCACATTGCCGTCATAGCGCGGGCCGGACAGCCAGAAGTTCATTTCGAGCGGATTGGCGGCCTGGGCCGTACCCCCGAAAGCCAGCAGGCCGACCACGAGTGCGGCGCCGAGGCCGAGCTTGCGGCCGAGTTTATTGCGGGAGTTGAACAGGTTGCGCATGGGAATCCACCCGATTATCCGATGCCGCGGACGGTGCCGCGAAGCCCCGGCAAGGTCAAGTGCAGGGCGGCAACACCTGCGGAGAAGTCCACTTTGGGGAGCCGGCTCGTTCTTTTCACGGTCGCCGGCGCACTCTATGTTGGCTCGAAGCGAAATGGAGTCTGCGATGCGAAGGAAATTGGCCGCGTGCCTGGTTGCCGTTTGCGGGATGCTGGCCGTTGTGCCGGCGCGGGCGGATTGGATGCAGCCGGTACCGCCGTTCAAGGGCAATGATACCGGCGGTATCATCGCCTATACGCTGGCGACCCAGAGCGACGCCCGGCAACTCGCAGTCGATCACTGCGCCTCCTACGGCAAGGTGGTTAAGTTCCTTGCGATGCAGAACTATCCGGGCGGCTACATCTCTTTCGCCTGTCGCTGGGTGCCCTATGGCGCAGCCCAGAGGCCGCTGCGCACGCTCTACTGAGCGCGCACCGGATCTTTCGATCGTTCAGCCGGGAGCCGACCGCATGACCCGACAGCTTGCCTTGCTTGGTTCGGCTGTGTGCCTTGTCCTGTCCGCTGGCGCCGCAAGTGCCGTCGACCTGCCGATCCGCAAGGCCGGTCTGTGGGAGATGAAGATGGTGCGCACCGGCGGGCCGATGCCCGAAATCACCATGCAGCACTGCACCGACGAGACCACCGACAAGGAGATGAGCGCGGCGGCCTCGCCGATGGCCAAGGAAGTCTGCTCGAAGCAGGATATCCAGAAGACCGCGACCGGCTATGTCAGCGACAGCGTCTGCAGCGTCGCCGGCATGACGATGCAGAGCCATGCCGAGATCGTCGGCGATTTTAATTCCGCCTACACGGTGAAGAGCGCCTCCCATGCCGAGGGCGGCGCGGCCGGCTCGCGCGACACCACGATGACCATCGAGGCGAAATGGCTCGGCGCCTGCAAGAGCGACCAGAAGGCCGGCGACATCATCATGCCCGGCGGCATGAAGATGAACGTCAAGGACATGGAAAAGCTGAAGGGCCTCCTGCCCAAGCAGAAGTAGCGCGCAGCGCATCCGGCTGTTGCCGCGCGCCTGAATGCATCGCCTCGCACGCTGAGAGGCTGCGCCGCTTGCCGCACCATCATTTCGAGTAGCTCGCGACGAAAATGCGGAGCAACCTTGCGCTGACGCGATGCGCAATCCATCTGATCCTTCCCGTCACCCCCAGGGCTATCGCATATGCCCCTTGGCGACCGCGCAAGTGCTTGGCCTCGTGGTTCGAGACGCGCCGCAAGCGGCGCTCCTCACCATGAGGGTCTACTATTGTGCCGCAGAACAAGACCTCATCCTGAGGAGCCCGCCGAAGGCGGGCGTCTCGAAGGATGGCCACGAGCACGCCGCCACGAAATGCGATAGCCTTTGCGCGGAGATGACGGTTCACCGCGTTCGTGCGCTCCTTGGCGCGCGATGACGTCGACGGGATGCAACATCATTGAATGATCGCCGCGTGCTCCCGCGTTCGAGACTCTCTGCGAGAGACGACGCGCATCGCATTCGTCGTGTCGAAAGCCTGACGCGCCAACATGTCGTTTTGAATCGTTCCAGTGATGCGCATCTTGAATCACTCCAGTGTTGCGCTTCGTTGCTGCTTCCATCGATTCTATTTTGCGCGTGTGGAATTTCGATCATCCCGCCGATAGAAGTCCGCCCCAATCGATGTCGGCCTTGTCGCAAACGCGACTCGATCGATGTCGGCGTAAGGCAATGTGGGGATTTGTTCGGTGGGAACGGCTTCGTTGCGGAGCAAGCGCGGCTTGCTCGCATCAACGGCTGCGATCAATGCGGCGCTACTCGGTTCGGTCATACTTGTGCCAATGGGTGCAGACGTCGCCAGCGCTCAGGCGCAGACAAGTCCTCCGCAGAGCAATGTCAGCGAACTTCCCGCAGTGACGGTGGATGAACCTGGCGCCGCAAGGAAGCGCGGTGCCGTCGTTTCAAGCCAGAACACCAGGACTTCGCGCGCGGTCGCGGCGAACCGGCGCCGCAGTGCCGCGGCGCCCGCCCGGAGCCAGGCTCCGCGGTCGCAAGGCACAGGAGGCGCGATCGGTACGACCACGGGGTACGTCGCAACCGCGAGCACGGCCGGCACCAAGACCAGCACAGCGCTGATCGAAACGCCGCAGTCGCTTTCGGTCGTGACGCAAAAGGAGCTAAGGGATCGCAACGTTCAGACGCTCAAGGACGCCGTCAGCTACACGCCCGGCGTGACGACCACGGCGTTCGGCTATGATCCAAGGTTCGATAGTTTCTACATCCGTGGCTTCGACGCGACCTATACAGGGATCTATCGCGACGGCCTGCGCCACGGCGGCGGCAACTTCGCAATTCCCAAGATCGAACCTTACGGTCTCGACAGCGTGTCGATCCTCCGCGGACCAGCCTCGGGCCTCTATGGCCTCGGCTCTCCGGGAGGCATCGTGGATGTCACGACCAAGCGGCCGCCGTTGACGGCATTCGGTGAGGTGCAGCTGCAGGGCGGCACCTACGACCGTTACCAGGGCAGTTTCGATGTCGGTGGTCCGGTGCCCGGCAGCGATCAGCTGTACTACCGGCTGACGGGCCTGCTTCGCGACGCAAAGACCTGGTACCCCGGCAACGACGACGATCGCGCCTATATCGCGCCGGCGCTGACCTGGCGGCCGGACGCCGACACGTCCTTCACCATCCTCAGCGAATATCAAAAGAGCCGAACCGCCGCCAGCATCGGCAATTTCCGCACGCCTGACGGACAGTTGACCAACATCTATTCGAATGATCCGGCGTTCAGCGCGATGGATCAGAAGCAATATCGCATCGGCTACGCGTTCGAGCATAATGTCGACGACGTGTGGACGGTGCGGCAGAACTTCCGCTTCTACCAGGTCGACGTCGACGCGAAATACACCCAGATCGATTCAATCGACAGCAGCACCAATCTGGCGTCGCGGTCCGCGTGGCGGATCCTGGACAGCTTCAACACGGTGACGCTCGACAATCAGGCCGAGGCCAAGTTCATGCTCGGCGCGATCAAGAATACCGTGCTGTTCGGCGTCGACTACGGTCACTCCTACTACAACGACAAGATCGGTTACGGCCCGGCGCCCGATCTCAATCTCCTGACCATGAACTACGGCGCCCAGGCCATCGCGACGCCGGCATTCTCGATCTTCAACAAGCAGTCGACCGACGAGGTCGGTGTCTATGCGCAGGAGCAGGCCAAGCTCGGAGGCTTTATTCTGACGCTCAACGGCCGCCAGAGCTGGGTGTCGCAGACCACGACCGCGGGTCTCGACGGCGTGCCGTCAACGCAGAAGGCGACCGCCTTCACGGGCCGTGCGGGCCTGAGCTACGTCTTCGACAATGGCATTGCGCCCTATATCAGCTACGCGACGGCATTCGCCCCGCAGGTCGGCATCGACGCATCCGGATTGCCGTTCAGGCCGACCACCGGCGAGCAGAAGGAAGTGGGCATCAAGTACCAGATGCCGAACGTTCCGGTGCTGTTGACCGCCGCGGTGTTCGACATCACGCAGGACAATGTGCTGCGTACCGATCCGAACAACATGGCATTCCAGGCAGCGACCGGGCAGGTCGAATCCAAGGGTGTGGAGCTCGAGGCGAAGCTCGCGCTCAAGCAGGGATTTGATCTCACCGCCGCCTACACCCATCTCAACGTCGTGATCACGCAGGGCAATCCCGATACGACCGGCAATGAGCTCTCCGGCATGCCGAGGAATTCCTTCGCCGCCTTCGGCAAGTATACGTTCCAGTCCGGCGTGCCCGTCGAAGGCCTCGGGCTTGGTCTCGGCGTGCGTTATATCGGCACGAACTTCGGTAACGACCAGAACACGTTCCAGAACGCTGCGACGACGTTGTTCGATGCGGTGATCGATTACGATCTGGGCAAGCTGGACCGGCGCTTCCTCGGCGCCACGATGCGCGTCAACGCGACCAATCTGTTCGACACGCACTACCAGACCTGCCAGTCCGGTTACTGTTATGCCGGCGAACGGCGGCAGGTCATCGGCACCTTGTCCTACCGCTGGTAGGTTACACCGGCACCCGCACGACGGCGCGCAGGCCGCCCATCGGACTTTCGCTGAGCATGATGTCGCCGCCATGCGAGCGGGCGATGTCGCGGGCGATCGCAAGCCCGAGCCCGGTGCCGCCTTCGTCCTGGTTGCGGGCATCGTCGAGCCGCAGGAACGGCTTGAACACTTCCTCGCGCATGTCGGCGGGGATGCCCGGCCCGTCGTCGTCGACCGTGACGTTGAGATAGCGATGGTCGCGATGGCCGGTGATCGAGATGGTGTTGGCGTGGCGCGCCGCGTTGGAGACGAGGTTGGCGAGACAGCGCTTGAACGAGGCCGGCTTCACCGTGACGACGGGCAGGCCGTGGAATGCAACGGTTGCGGTGTGGCCGTGGCGTTCGGCGTCGCTGCGCAATTCCTCCAGCGCCAACGCCATGTCGGTCGGCTGCGCGACCTCGCCGGAATCGCCGCGCGCGAAGGCGAGATAATCCTCCAGCATCATCGACATCTCGTCGACGTCCTTGCGCATCGCGTCGATCTCGGGGCCTTCGCCGATCAGGGCAAGCTCGAGCTTGAACCGGGTCAGGATGGTGCGCAAATCGTGCGACACGCCGGCGAGCATCGCGGTGCGCTGCTCGATCGAACGTTCGACGCGCGCCTTCATCTCGATGAAGGCCTGCGCCGCGCGCCGCACCTCGCGCGCGCCGCGTGGCCGGAAGTTCGGCGCCTCGCGGCCCTTGCCGAAACTTTCGGCGGCGTCGGCGAGCCGCAGGATCGGCTTGATCTGGTTGCGCAGGAACAGCACGGCGACGATCAGGAGGATCGTCGAGGTGCCGAGCATCCAGAAGATGAATATCTCCGAATTGGAGGCGTAGGCCGCGCTGCGCTGGGCGAAGATCCGCATCACGGAATCGTCGAGCTGCACGCGGATCTCGACCAAATTGGATTTGCCGACGGTGTCGATCCAGAACGGACGGCTGATCTGGCGGCCGAGCTGCACCGAAAGCGTCTGGTCGAGCAGCGAGAAGAACGGCTTCGGCCCCGGCGGCGGCATGTCGCCGGCGGGAAGGAAGTCGACCACCAGCTGGAGTTTCTGGGCGATGCGGCGAAGCTGCGCGCGGTCCTTGTCCTGCGGGTAGCTCTTGTAGACGTCGATCAGCGCGGCAATATCGGACACCACCGCGGCCGACAGGCGCCGCGTCACCGTGTTCCAGTGCCGCTCCATGAACACGAACGCCACCACGGTCTGCAGGATCACCATCGGCACGATCATGATCAGCAGCGCGCGCGCATAGAGGCCGGTCGGCATCCAGCTCTTGAACGCGTTGCCCATCCAGCCGTTCGCCTTCGAGACGTGCTGCGAGGCGTTGCGGATCAGGGTCAGGCCGGAGTCGAGCGTGCTCATGTTCGATACTTATAGAGCGATGGGATTTCGTAGCCCGGATGAGCGAAGCGATATGCGGGGCTTGCCAACCCCGCATATCGCTTCGCTCATGCGGGCTACTTTCTGGGTCATGCTCAGGGCGAAGCCACTAGGCGATAGCCGATGCCGCGCACCGCCTGCAGAAACAGCGGATTGGCGGGATCGTGCTCGATCTTGCGGCGCAGGCGGTTGATCTGCACGTCGACCGCGCGTTCGTTGACGGTGCCGCCGGAGGTCAGCTCGGCGCGCGGCACGGTCTCGCCGGGCGCGCTGGCGAGGATGCGCAGCATCTCGCGCTCGCGATCGGTGAGATGGATGATCTCTTCGCCCTGACGCAGTTCGCTGCGCTCGATATGGAAAATATAGGGGCCGAACGCGATCTGCTCGACGACTGCGACCTGCGGCGGCGCGGTGCGCTTGAGGATATTGCCGATCCGGAGCACCAGCTCGCGCGGCTCGAACGGCTTGGCGACGTAATCGTCGGCGCCGATCTGCAGGCCCTCGATGCGGGCTTCCGCCTCGTGGCGGGCGGTCAGCATGATGATCGGCACCGTCGAGGAGCTGCGGATGAAGCGGGCGAGGTCGAAGCCGTTCTCGCCGGGCATCATCACGTCGAGGATCAGCAGGTCGAAATGCAGCCCGAGCAGCTTGGCGCGCGCATCGGTGGCGCTCATCGCCGTCGTGACCCGGTAGCCTTCGCCGGAGAGAAAGCGCGACAGCAGGTCGCGAATGCGGCGGTCGTCGTCGACCAGGAGAAGATGCGGCGCGTCGTCGGCCGGCTCGACCGGCGCGCGCATCATGGTTGCAGCCTGCACCAGCTCACTCCCTCGTTTTTCTGCCGCCGCCGAAGATCGCTTCGAGCACCTTGTCGGGATCGTCGCGGTCGATCATCGCGCGGAGGAATTGGCGAACCGTCTCGACGCCGGCCGGATCGATGCCGGCGACCGCGCGGTTGATGCGGTCGGTCTGCAGCCCCGCGAGCTTGGCGACCAGCGCCTCGCCTTTCGGGGTGGCGTAGAGCAGGCGCTGCCGACGGTCGTTGTTGCCGGTCTTCTGCACGATGTAGCCCTCGTCCAAGAGCTGCTTGAGCACGCGCCCGAGCGACTGCTTGGTGATGCGCAGGACGTCGAGCAGGTCGGCGACCTTCAGGCCGGGATAGCGGGTGACGAAGTGGATGACGCGGTGGTGGGCGCGGCCGAAGCCGAACGCCTCCAGCTCCTGGTCGGCGTCGCCGACAAAGTCGCGGTAGGCGAAGAACAACAGCTCGATGATGTCCCAGCGCAGGTCGCGTACCCCCGCCCCAGGAGCGTTGTCGTCTCCCTGCGAATCGGGCTTGGCAGCCATGCCTGAGAAATTTATGTCAGTCATATTGACGTATCTTGGGTTCAATGTTACAAAACTGCATGTCACGACGAAACATTAGGTCGTTTTGTCCTCGACAGCGTTTAAGGCGGCCTGAACGAGCCTGTGAGGCGGTTTGGGCCGCAAATTGGACTACCGTGCGATTGTCGAGCGGCATTTCGGCAAACATACTGGACTTCAGCATTCCGCAAAAGCATGTCTAAACGGCATGTTGGCGATGGAAGCCGGCGGCGCGGCCGGCGGTGGTGAAGTTCGGGCCAGCCGAGCCTGATGGCTCCGGGGGAAACAGGCCGGCGCTGGGTATCGCGCCGGTTCCGACAGCGGAAAGCAAGAAAAATGACTTTGAAATTTGACATCCAGCCTTCGCCGAATGCGACGTCCGACAAGGATCGCGCGGCGAAGCTCGTGGACCCCGGCTTCGGCCGGGTCTTTACCGATCACATGGCGATCGTCCGCTACAGCCAGGGCAAGGGCTGGCACAGCGCCCGCATCGAGGCCCGCGCCAATTTTCCGCTCGATCCGGCCGGCGCCGTGCTGCACTACGCCCAGGAAATTTTCGAAGGTCTCAAGGCCTACAAGCGCGACGACGGCGGCGTGAACCTGTTTCGGCCGGACGCCAATGCCCGCCGCTTCCATGATTCGGCCGAGCGCATGGCGATGGCGCCGTTGCCCGAGGATTTGTTCATCGATGCAGTCGAGCAGCTGGTGCGGATCGATCGCGCCTGGATCCCGGGTGGCGAGGGCAGTCTCTATCTGCGGCCTTTCATGATCGCGAGCGAGGTCTTCCTCGGCGTGAAGCCGTCGGCCGAATACATCTTCTCGGTCATCGCCTCCCCGGTCGGCTCCTATTTCAAGGGCGGCCCTGCGCCGGTGTCGATCTGGGTGTCGGAGAATTACACCCGCGCCGCGATCGGCGGCACCGGCGCCGTCAAGTGCGGCGGCAACTACGCCGCCAGCCTGCGCGCGCAGGCCGAGGCGATCGAACGGGGCTGCGACCAGGTCGTGTTCCTCGATGCGGTCGAGCGCCGCTACATCGAGGAGCTCGGCGGCATGAACGTGTTCTTCGCGTTCGACGACGGCTCGCTGCTGACGCCGCCGCTCGGCACCATCCTGCCCGGCATCACCCGCGACTCGATCATCGCGCTTGCCAAGGATGCCGGCACGCGTGTGCGCGAGGAGCCCTATACCATCCAGCAATGGCGCGCTGACGCCGCCAGCGGCAAGCTGAAGGAGGCGTTCGCCTGCGGCACCGCGGCCGTCATTTCGCCAATCGGCAAGGTGTGCTCGGCGAGCGGCGACTTCCAGATCAGCGGCGGCGTGGCCGGCCCGGTCGCCATGGGCCTGCGCAAGAAGCTGGTCGACATCCAGTACGGTCGCACCAACGACCCGCATAACTGGATCAGGAACGTCCAGTGACGGACGCAACGTCATTCCGGGGCGAGGCGCAGCATCGAACCCGGAATCTCGAGATTCCGGGTTCGCGTCGTTCGACGCGCCCCGGAACGACAGCGTAGCGGCACCGGTTGCCGCCTTGCGCGCCGGCTGGTAAACGGCCGCTCATGGCCGAGAAACCCAAGAAACCCCAGAAACTGAAGGCGCGCCTGCCGCGCGGGCTGGAAGATCGCGGCCCGGCCGCGATCAATGCCACGCGGGCGATGGTCGAGAAGATCCGCGCCGTCTACGAGCTCTACGGCTTCGAGCCGGTGGAGACGCCGGCGATGGAATACACCGACGCGCTCGGCAAGTTCCTGCCCGACCAGGACCGGCCCAATGAGGGCGTGTTCTCGTTCCAGGACGATGACGAGCAGTGGATATCGCTGCGCTACGACCTCACCGCGCCGCTGGCGCGCTATGTCGCGGAAAACTTCGACGCGCTGCCGAAGCCTTATCGGTCGTATCGGTTCGGCTATGTCTTCCGCAACGAGAAGCCCGGTCCCGGCCGCTTCCGCCAGTTCATGCAGTTCGACGCCGACACGGTCGGCTCGGCGACGCCGGCGGCCGACGCCGAGATTTGCATGATGGCGGCCGACACGATGGAAGCGCTCGGCATTCCGCGCGGCTCCTATGTCGTGAAGGTGAACAACCGCAAGGTGCTCGACGGCGTGCTCGAGGCGATCGGTCTCGGCGGTGACGAGAATGCCGGAAAGCGGCTCACGGTACTTAGGGCAATTGATAAGGCTGATAAGTTTCCGCGCGCCGAGATACGTAAGCTTCTCGGGCCCGGTCGTTGGGATGGCGGTGAAGAAGGGAAGGGCGACTTTACGAAAGGCGCCGGACTTTCGGAGGACGCGATAGATCGTGTCCTCCGATTCGTGCTTCCAGAGCACGAACTTGAGCATCTCTCTTCTGTTTCAGAGGAGCCTCCGCCCACAGAAGACGAGGCTATCCACAGAGATGGGGCAAACACCTATCCGGACTTTGCGAAGACCCTTGAAGCTTGGGCCAGCCTTGTGGGTCAAAGCACCGTTGGACACGAGGGAATCGAAGAGCTTTCGTCGATGCTAACCCTGTTTCGTTCGGCGGGTTATGGTTCGAAGCGCGTTCGTATTGAATCTTCTGTTGTCCGCGGCCTGGAATACTACACCGGCCCGGTCTACGAGGTTGAGCTGCTGCTCGACACCAAGGACGAGAAGGGCCGCCCGGTGCGGTTTGGCTCGGTCGGCGGTGGCGGCCGCTATGACGGCCTGGTCTCGCGCTTCCGCGGCGAGCCGGTGCCGGCGACGGGCTTCTCGATCGGCGTATCGCGCCTGCAGGCCGCGCTGACGATGCTCGGCCAGCTCGAGACGCGGGCCGAGTTCGGCCCTGTCGTCGTCACCGTGTTCGACCGCGATCGCGTCGCCGACTACCAGAAGATGGTCGCGCAGTTGCGCCAGGCCGGCATCCGCGCCGAGCTCTATCTCGGCAATCCGAAGAACATGGGCAACCAGCTCAAATATGCCGATCGCCGCAACTCGCCCTGCGTGATCATCCAGGGCTCGGACGAGAAGGCGCGCGGCGAGGTGCAGATCAAGGATCTGATCGAGGGCGCCAAGGCCGCCGCTGCGATCGCCTCCAACCAGGAATGGCGTGAAACGCGTCCGGCGCAGTTCTCCTGCGCAGAGGCCGATCTGGTCGCCAGGGTCCGCGAGGTCCTGGCGCGGCATGACGTGGCGTGGGGATAGCCATTCGCTTGTGACGTCATGCCCGGCCTTGTGCCGGGCATCCACCTCTTGTTTGATGCACGGCGACGTGAATGGCCGGGAGGAGCCCGGCCATGGCGACAACAAGAGGGAGAGCAACGATGCCTGAGATCACCGTGAGCATGGCCGCCGGCCGCACCGACGAGCAGAAGCTCGGCATGATGCGCGACATCACCCAGGCGCTGGTGAAGAATCTCGGCGTCGATGCCGACGCGGTCGTGATCCAGATCAACGAAGCGCCGCTGCATCACAAGATGAAGGGCGGCAAGTCGTTCGTCGAGCGCGCGGCCGCGGCGAAAAAATAATTCGCATTCATTTCGTCGTCCCTGCGAAAGCACTAGCGTGTCTACACGGTTTTGGGGCGCGACAGATTGACTCGGTGCAGCAAGAAGTGGCGTCTCTGCAGCATGTTGTATGATTCTCTCACTGGCGCTTTGATTCGAAGGAGCGCCAGCGATGCAGCCGGATTTGTCTTTGGGTGAGTTCGGGGACGTTCGTCTCGACAAAAGGGGGCGACGCTTCTCCGGGCTATGCTTTGCACGCGCAGCGTCTGCTTGCGCCAGATGGCCCGGGGCGATTGGGCTGCCAATATGGCGTTCTGGCGGTTTGTGAACAACCCCCAAGTCACGATCGATAAATTGATTGAGGGCTGGAGCGCGCAGACGCGGACTGCGGTCAGCGGGCGTCATGTGCTGGCGATCCAGGATACGAGCGAGGTCAAGTTCCAGACCCAGGCGGGACGGCGGCGCGGGCTGGGCAAAGTCGGCAAGGGCAATGCTCGCGGCGTGCTGTTGCATGCGATGATGGCGGTGGATGCCGACAGCGGGGTCTGTCTTGGCCTTACTGGCGGCAACGTTTGGACGCGCAAAGGCAAGGTAAAAATCCCGCATGAGCGGCGCGCCTTGGCCGACAAGGAGTCGGCGCGCTGGGTGACGGCCGCCGAGCAAGGCCGCGACGTCCTGGCAGATGCCCGCATGATCACCGTCGTCAACGACCGCGAGGGGGATTTCTTTGCTCACTGGGCGCTGACGCCAGCTGAGAATGTCCATCTTCTGTCGCGTGCCATGCACGACCATGCGCTGGTCGATGGCGACACACTTTATCAGGCGGTCGAGCGGAGCCGCTTCTGCGACAACGCGGTGATCGATCTGCCGCAGCGAATGGATCGGCGCGGCCGGCAGGCCCATCTCTCGATGCGCTTCGGAACCGTCGTGCTCAAGCGGCCGCAGAGGCCCGGCGTCACCGACTTGGCGGAGGGCATCAAACTCAGCTTCGTAGAAGTGGTCGAGTTGCATCCGCCGAGAGGTGCGGAGCCCATTCGCTGGCTGCTCCTGACCACTCATCCGGTCGCCACCGTTAAAGACGCCTGGCAGATCGTCTCCTGGTACCGCCAGCGCTGGATCATTGAGCAACTCTTTCGCTCGCTGAAGAGCCAGGGTTTGCGCATCGAGGATAGTCAGATCGAGAGCGCCGAAGGCCTGATCAAGCTCGTGGCGGTCGCCACCAGAGCGGCATGTATCGTCATTCAACTCGTTCAGGCCCGCAACAGTGGCGAAGAATTGCCGGCTGAATTTGTCTTCACCGCAGAAGAGATCGAGACGCTCAGGGCCATCAACAAAACCATGAAAGGTCGCACCGAGCTTCAGAAAAACCACCATCGCCCCAACACTCTTGCTTGGGCGGCATGGATCATCGCAAAACTCGGCGGATGGACCGGCTACGCCTCCCACCGTCCACCTGGACCAATCACCTTCCACACCGGAATGGCCCGCTTCCAAATCCTCGCAAATGGCCCGACAAACGCGTAGATGCACTAGTGCGAAAGCAGGGACCCATAACCACCGATGCCGGTGATTGGCAAAGGCTGCGGCCTCAGCTTTCGACCGATTGATATCCGTGGTTATGGGTCCCGGGTCGCGCTTCGCTTGCCCGGGACGACACCTGTTTTGAGGCGCCCAATGGATGCACGCGACTTCATCAAGATCGGCATGAGCGCCGAGCGCATGCTCGTGGTGCCGCCGGAGCGCACCGTCGGTCACTTCGTGCCGGGCATGCCGATGGTCTATGCGACGCCGATGATGATCCTCGAAATGGAGATGGCGTCGGGCGATGCCATCCGCGCCGCGCTGCAGCCCGGCTGGGTCACGGTCGGGACCGAGGTCGATATCCGCCATCTCGCGGCCGCGCTCGTCGGCGCCACCGTGCGGACGACCTCAAAAGTGATCGCGGTCGAGCGCCGCGTGATCCGCTTCGAGGTCGAGGCCTTTGAGGGCACGCGCAAACTCGGCGAAGGCCGCCACGCCCGCGGTCTCGTCAATGTCGAGAGTTTCAACAAGCGGCTTGCCGGGACATCGGGCCAGGCGCAGTAGGCGGCCTGTGTCGTTGGTCCGGCGAACTCGTCATGCGCGGGCCTGACCCGCGCATCCATCAAGGAAGAAAGCGTCCTTGTTCGATGGATTGCCGGGTCAAGCCCGGCAATGACGGTGCATGCGCTACTTCGCCAATTCCCTTGAGCGCCTTGTCGCGGCGGCAATCGCGCGGGTCATCAGCGGCTGCATGCCGTCACTGGCCATCAGCACCTCGAGCGCCGCAGCCGTGGTGCCGCCGGGCGAGGTGACGTTCTGCCGCAGGGTCGCCGACGGCAGATCCGAGCGATGCAGCAACTCGCCGGAGCCGGCGACGGTCGCCCGCGCCAGCGTGGTCGCGAGCTGCTCGGGCAGGCCGGCCGCAACGCCGGCGCGCGCCAGCTCCTCGGCGAGCAGGAAGACATAGGCAGGGCCCGAGCCGGAGACCGCGGTCACCGCGTCCATCAGGCTCTCATCGTCGACCCATTCGACGAGCCCGGTCGCTTTCAGCAGCGCATCGGTCATCGCGCGCTGCGCGGCGGTGACGCGCTTCGACGGTACAGCGACGGTGATGCCGCGGCCGATCGCTGCCGGCGTGTTCGGCATCGCGCGCACCACCGCGCCGCCGACAACCTCTTCCAGCGCTGACATGGTCGTGCCGGCCATGATCGAGACGACGAGTGTCGAGGGACCGACGAAGGATTTCAGTGCGGCGCCGGCGTCGCGGAACGATTGCGGCTTCACCGCGACGACAAGCGTGTCGACCGTGCCGAGATCCTTCGCCTGCGGATTGAGCCGCACGCCCTTTGCGGCAAGCGTGGAGATTTCCGGCGAGAGATGCGGGTCGATCACCGCGACACGGTCGGGTGCAAGGCCCTGTGCGAGCCAGCCGGTCAGCATGGCGCCGCCCATCTTGCCCGCGCCCGCGAGCGCGATGGTGCCGGTCGAGTTTTTCAGTGCGCTGCTCGTGCTCACAGGCGTCTCCACAAACCCGGTGTCGTCCCGGCGAAAGCCGGGACCCATAACCACAGGCGGTTCTAGTGAAGTGAAGCGCGAGCCACAAGCTGCCAAATGTCATTGCCGGGCTTGACCCGGCAATCCATCGGAATGAAAGCAGCTTTGTCGGATGGATGCGCGGGTCGAGCCCGCGCACGACGATTGAGTCCGTGGAGCTTACGCCTCGCCCTCGGTATCGAACATCGCCGCGGCCATCGCCTCGGCGGTCGACTTGCCGGCCCACACCACGAACTGGAACGCCGGGTAGTAGCGCTCGCAGGCGTGGATTGCGTTGACCACCATGGCCTCGCACTGCGCGGTGGAGGCGGTGAGGCCGCCGGGCAGCACCAGCGCCTGACGGTGCATCACCATGCCGGTGTGGGTCCACAGATCGAAATGGCCGACCCACAATTGTTCGTTGATCGCGGCGACCAGCCGCTGCACCTCGGCGCGGCGCGCCTGCGGCATCTTCATGTCGAAGGCGCAGGCGAGATGCAGCGCCTCGATCTCGCCCATCCAGGTGAACGAGAGCTGATAATCGATCCAGTCTCCCTTGGAGACGATCGTCACCTCGTCTTCGCCGGAACGCTCGAACGCCCAGTTGTTGTCGGTGGCGATATCTTCGACCACCGCAAGCGGGTTGTTCCGGGAATCGATAATGCTTTCGAGGAGGGACATGCCGTCTCGGACCTTGTTCTTATGATCGCTTGATACGCACACGGAAGCCGGCACTTGCGACATACTGCGTCGTGGCCGAGTGCAGTTCCTGATGCGGGCTTCCGGATGCCCCTGGACCTGACGCCGATGAAGTGATGTGATTTGCGGAATCCGCGCAACCGCACGCCGAGTCCGTCCACAGCCAAAGCGCGCATCGTCCACAGCTGATCTCCGCCACATCTGTGATTTTGAGAACAAATCGGAATCTAAGCGTTCGCGTAACGCTTTGTTAACCATTTGCCGGCGCTTCGCCGCGCCCGTGAATCAGCCGTCGGGCCCGCGCATCAACCTCGCAGAGCCGCAACGCGCTCATGGGGACATGCCGTTTCCCCATGCCAAAGGCCTTGCCCGGCTGTCGCGCTTTGGTCATATTTCTGCTCAGGCACGTCCATCCCGGGCGTGCCGAGTTCTCAGGGCGGGGTGAAAATCCCCACCGGCGGTAAGGGTGATGAACCCAAGCCCGCGAGCGCCTTCCTCCGCGAAGCCGGGAGAAGGGTCAGCAGATTCGGTGCAATTCCGAAGCCGACGGTTACAGTCCGGATGAAAGAGAACGGTTGCGGCAGCCAACGCGATTTTCGCGTGGGCTCGTGTCGTTGTCCGTGTGCCCTGATTCTGGTCCTGAAAGAGGAAAGCCATGAATCAGATGTTGCAAGACCAAGACGTTCAAGCCTCTCAAGTCCAACCCCCCCAGGCAGAAAGCGCTCCCGATACGCCGGCCATTCCGCCGACGCCGGAGCATCCGCACTTCGCAAAGCCGCAGCGTGTTGCCTTCGTACAGTCGTCCTGGCATCGGGACGTGGTGGAAGAGTGCCGCATCTCCTTCCTGAAGGAGATCGAGGCGAGGCACATCACCAATGTCGATGTGTTCGAGGTGCCGGGCTCGTTCGAGATCCCGCTGCATGCCCAGCTGCTGGCGAAGACCCGCCGCTACACCGCGATCGTCGCGGCCGGGCTCGTCGTCGATGGCGGCATCTACCGCCACGAATTCGTCGCCAACACCGTGATCAAGGCGTTGATGGATGTGCAATTGCGCACCGAGGTGCCGGTGTTCTCGGCGGTGCTGACGCCGCAGCAATTCCACGAGACCGAGGTGCATTACGAGTTCTTCCGCAAGCACTTCGTCATCAAGGGGATCGAGGTCGCGGAAGCCTGCGCCAACACGCTGCTCAGCCTCGAGCGTCTGCGCGGCCAGGTCGCGGCGGGGATTCCCGGCTAGCATCGGCGGAAAAGCGATTCCGGCATGCGTGCCGGGATCGCTCTCGCCCGCGGCGCGTTCGGTTATGCTTGCGGTATAAAACCAAAATGCGCGGGGGAGGCGCCCCATGACCGAACAACATTCTTCCGACTGGCTCGGCCTGTCGGGCCGCGTTGCCGTCGTCACCGGCGGAGGCGGCGGTATCGGCCGCGCCACCGCGGTCAGTTTCGCGCGGGCCGGCGCCAGGGTCGCCGCGCTCGATCGCGACGAGCGCTCCCTCGCGGAGACCAAGGCACAGCTTGGCGAGTTCGGCGACGGTCATCTCGTCGCGACCTGCGACACGACCAGCGAGGACAATGTCGCGGCAGCCGCCGACGCCGTCGCGCGCACGCTCGGCGCTTGCGACATCCTCGTCAACACCGCGGCGGTGCTGCGTCCGGGCGGGCTCGATACGCTCGCGCTCGCGGAATGGAATGCAGTGGTGGCGGTCAATCTCACCGGCTATTTCATCTGCGCCCAGGCGTTCGGCCGCCAGATGCGGAAGGCCGGACGCGGCAGCCTTATCCACGTCGCCTCGATCGCTGCCAGCAATGCGCAGGGGCAGAGCGGCGCCTACAGCGTCAGCAAGGCCGCGGTCGTGATGCTCTCGCAGCAACTCGCCGCCGAATGGGGGCCGCATGGTATCCGCAGCAATGTGGTGAGCCCCGGCCTTGTCGTGACGCCGATGAGCCAGGCCTTCTACGACACGCCAGGGGTCACCGAGCGGCGCACCGCCGTGGTGCCGATGCGCCGGATCGGCGCACCGCAGGACATGGCGGACGCGACCCTGTTCCTGGCCAGCGACCGCTCATCATACGTCAATGGCGAGGAGATCATCGTCGATGGCGGCTATGCGCGGACGCTGATGAGCCACGTTCCGCGGCCGGGGTTTTAGCGGGGTGGCTGCCGCATACTCGGTGTCGTCCCGGCCTTGAGCCGGGACCCATAACCACCAATGCGAATTGATTTACAACGCTGGAGCCACAGCCTTCGCAACAACAAGGCCTGTGGTTATGAGTCCCTGCTTTCGCACTAGTGCATCTACGCGTTTGTCGGGCCATTTGCGAGGATTTGGAAGCGGGCCATTCCGGTGTGGAAGGTGATTGGTCCAGGTGGACGGTGGGAGGCGTAGCCGGTCCATCCGCCGAGTTTTGCGATGATCCATGCCGCCCAAGCAAGAGTGTTGGGGCGATGGTGGTTTTTCTGAAGCTCGGTGCGACCTTTCATGGTTTTGTTGATGGCCCTGAGCGTCTCGATCTCTTCTGCGGTGAAGACAAATTCAGCCGGCAATTCTTCGCCACTGTTGCGGGCCTGAACGAGTTGAATGACGATACATGCCGCTCTGGTGGCGACCGCCACGAGCTTGATCAGGCCTTCGGCGCTCTCGATCTGACTATCCTCGATGCGCAAACCCTGGCTCTTCAGCGAGCGAAAGAGTTGCTCAATGATCCAGCGCTGGCGGTACCAGGAGACGATCTGCCAGGCGTCTTTAACGGTGGCGACCGGATGAGTGGTCAGGAGCAGCCAGCGAATGGGCTCCGCACCTCTCGGCGGATGCAACTCGACCACTTCTACGAAGCTGAGTTTGATGCCCTCCGCCAAGTCGGTGACGCCGGGCCTCTGCGGCCGCTTGAGCACGACGGTTCCGAAGCGCATCGAGAGATGGGCCTGCCGGCCGCGCCGATCCATTCGCTGCGGCAGATCGATCACCGCGTTGTCGCAGAAGCGGCTCCGCTCGACCGCCTGATAAAGTGTGTCGCCATCGACCAGCGCATGGTCGTGCATGGCACGCGACAGAAGATGGACATTCTCAGCTGGCGTCAGCGCCCAGTGAGCAAAGAAATCCCCCTCGCGGTCGTTGACGACGGTGATCATGCGGGCATCTGCCAGGACGTCGCGGCCTTGCTCGGCGGCCGTCACCCAGCGCGCCGACTCCTTGTCGGCCAAGGCGCGCCGCTCATGCGGGATTTTTACCTTGCCTTTGCGCGTCCAAACGTTGCCGCCAGTAAGGCCAAGACAGACCCCGCTGTCGGCATCCACCGCCATCATCGCATGCAACAGCACGCCGCGAGCATTGCCCTTGCCGACTTTGCCCAGCCCGCGCCGCCGTCCCGCCTGGGTCTGGAACTTGACCTCGCTCGTATCCTGGATCGCCAGCACATGACGCCCGCTGACCGCAGTCCGCGTCTGCGCGCTCCAGCCCTCAATCAATTTATCGATCGTGACTTGGGGGTTGTTCACAAACCGCCAGAACGCCATATTGGCAGCCCAATCGCCCCGGGCCATCTGGCGCAAGCAGACGCTGCGCGTGCAAAGCATAGCCCGGAGAAGCGTCGCCCCCTTTTGTCGAGACGAACGTCCCCGAACTCACCCAAAGACAAATCCGGCTGCATCGCTGGCGCTCCTTCGAATCAAAGCGCCAGTGAGAGAATCATACAACATGCTGCAGAGACGCCACTTCTTGCTGCACCGAGTCAATCTGTCGCGCCCCAAAACCGTGTAGACACGCTAGTGCTTTCGCAGGGACGACAGCAAATATCGATTTAATCGAACAGGCTCGAGACCGACTCTTCCGCCGCGGTGCGGCCGATCGCTTCGGCAATCAGTCCGGCGATCGAGATCTGGCGGATGTTCGGTGCCTTGTTGACGGCTTCCGTCGGCAGGATCGAGTCGGTGATGACCAGTTCCTTCAGACGCGACGAGGCGATGCGCGCGGCGGCGCCGCCGGACAGCACGCCGTGGGTGATGTAGGCCGAGACTTCCTTGGCGCCGTGCGCGATCAGCGCCTCGGCCGCATTCACCAGAGTGCCGCCGGAATCGACGATGTCGTCGACCAGGATGCAGTTGTAGCCGGCGACGTCGCCGATCACGTTCATCACCTCGGACTCGCCGGGGCGCTCGCGGCGCTTGTCGACGATGGCGAGCGGGGTGTTGATGCGCTTGGCGAGGCCGCGGGCACGCGCCACGCCGCCGACGTCGGGCGACACCACCATCACCTTGGCGAGGTCGAACTTTTCTTTGATGTCGCGCACCATCAGGGGCGCCGCGAACAGGTTGTCGGTCGGGATGTCGAAGAAGCCCTGGATCTGGCCGGCATGCAGGTCGAGCGTCATGACGCGGTCAACGCCGGCGTGCGAGATCAGGTTGGCGACCAGCTTGGCCGAGATCGGCGTACGCGAGCCGGACCTGCGATCCTGCCTGGCATAACCGAAATAGGGCACCACCGCGGTGATGCGGCGCGCCGAGGAGCGGCGCAGCGCGTCGGTGATGATCAACAGTTCCATCAGATTGTCGTTGGCCGGAAACGACGTCGACTGCAGGATGAACATGTCCGAGCCGCGGACGTTCTCCTGGATCTCGACGAAGATCTCCATGTCGGCGAAGCGCCGGACCACGGCCTTGGTCAGTTCGATGCCAAGTCCCTTGGCGATGTCCTGCGCCAGCGCAGGATTGGAGTTGCCGGCGACGAGTTTGATTGATCCGTTCTTTGCCGACATCGATGCTTCCCCCCGCGCCTTGCTGGATACGACGTTCAGCATCTCAAGTCCTTACAGAACCGGCGGGTTTTCGGTGCGCGAGGGAATATCAGGCAGGCGCATCCGATGGCAACCCATTAGCCGGCTTTGGCCGCCGTTTTCCTGGGCAAAAAACGCATTTCCCCGGGCGATAACGGGGTTTAGTCGGCGGAATAGCCGAGCGCCACGGTCTCGGGCGCGGCGGCGGCCGGGGTGCTTGCCACCGTGGGCCCGCGGAGGTCCGGTGCCGGGGCGGGCGCGAGGCTGTCCGCCGGGCCGCCATTGATCATGCCGGACAGGCCGCTGAGGCCGGCCTGGGCGATCTTGCGCAGCACCAGGTCGTCGGCGGCGGCCCACGCGTCGCGGCCGGCCTTGCCGGCGGGCTCCTCGCCGGAGAGCCGCAGCGCGCGTTGCTGGTTGCTGTCGTAGACGTCCCACACCCACGCGATCATGGTGCGGCCGCGCACCACCTGTGCCGACAGATAGCTGCGCACGCGATAGGCGGCAGCGCCCTGGCGCGACACGATCGACAGGCTGCGCAGCTTGGACTCGCTGTCGAGCACGCCGACCATGCGGTCGAACACCTGGGGCGGCGGGCCGTCGATCGATTCGAACGCAACCGTTGCGCCGCTGCTTGCCGGCGTGGCCATGGCGTAGGAATCGGCCACGTTGCCGCCGGCCGCGCAGCCGCCAAGCGCGCACGCGATCGCGAGCCACGAGCATGCGATCGCGGCACGCACGGCTGTCCCAGTTTGAAACTGGCGGTTCGACGCTTCCCTCATTGCATCCTGCGATATCGTTAAAACGGCTTAACGTCTAGGGCAGGACGGCCACAGCACTTAACCGATCCGGGCGGCGCGCCACGAGGTTTCGGATTTCCCTGCTCAGTCAGAGAGATGGTGCCGCATGGCTGCGGTGATCCAGGCCCATTCGCGGTTCGGGCTCGCGTCCGGCGATTGCCCGCGCATGATGGCGACGAGCTCCCAATAGCGCGCCGCACGGGCATCGTGCAGGGCATATTTGCCGCGGATCCAGTTGCGGAATTCCAGATCAGGTTTTCGCTTCAGCAATCGCGCCGATGTTTCCAGCCAGTCGCGCGCCAGCGCCTGGCCGGCCTCCGACGTCGGGCCGAGGTCGCGCGCGATAATCTCCTTGGCTCTCGCCAGCACGGTTTCGTTGGCCGCTTGCCAAGCGGCGAGATCCAGCACGTGGTGATTCCAGACGTCCTCCGCGTTGGCGCGGATGTTGGCGACGAGGGAAGGGTCGTTGAGCATTTCCGAAAGCTCGATCCAGGCATCGCACTGCTCGGGCGTCGGCTGGTCCGGCAATTCGGGCACGCTGGTCTCGATCATCTGCCGGATCCATTTCCGGTCGATGTTGATGCCGTCGGACACTTTCTCGAAAAAGCGTTCGACGACGTTGCGGCGCTCGGTGCGGGACAGCTGCGTCATGGTCAAAAATCTCCTCAAGTCTGCTTCGGTGAGTTGCGGTGAACGCAACGCAGCCCGTAGGGCCGAGGCGACGCGGCGCTGTGCCGCGATCTCCGCTTCCAGCGTCTCGAGGCGAAGCTGCAGCGCCTCGACCAGCGAGAGTTCCTTGGTCAGAACCTCACGGATGGCATCGAGACCGAGCCCCGCATCGCGCAGGCAGCGGATCAGGTCGAGGCGAACCAGTTCGTCGTCGGTGAAGACGCGATAGCCGCTCGCGGTGCGGCCGGCCGGCGGCAGCAACCCCTGGTCCGAATAGAAGCGGAGCTTGCGGACGGAAATTCCGCTGAGCCGCGCCGCCTCGCCGATGCTGTAGGTGCGTTGTGTCATGCGCCGCTTGTCCGGTCTCCAGCAGGTGGAGAGTCAAGACGCTTGTCGCACAAAAATCGCGGGAGTGCCCGGCGTCAGCCTTCCAGCGCGATGGCGTGAACGAGCCGGCCGTAATCGGCTTCCTTGCGATGCACGGAGCGGCGGTAGCTGAAGCAGCGCTCGTCGGAATAGGTGTCGATGCCGAGATCGTCGATCATCAGCACGCCGGCATTTTCTAGCCGCATGCGGATGAAGCCGGCAAGATCGAACATCGCGTGTCCGTCGCGTTCGGCGGGCATGAAGAACATGCCGTTCTCCGCATCGGCCTCGATGAAGCGTTCGACGAATTCGTTGCCGACCTCGTAGGACTCCTTGCGGATCAGCGGGCCGATGGCGGCGACGATGCCGCCGCGCTCCGCACCGAGCTTCTCCATCGCGTCGATGGTCGATTCCAACACGCCGGTCAGCGCGCCCTTCCAGCCGGCATGCGCCGCGCCGATCACCCGCGCATTGGGATCGACGAACAGGATCGGGCCGCAGTCGGCCGTCGTGACCGATATCGCAAGGCCCTCGGTGCGGGTGACGAGCGCGTCCGCCTTCGGGCGCGCGGCGCCATTCCATGGACCGGTCACGGCCACGACGTCAGGCGAGTGAACCTGATGCACGCTGACGAGGTGATCGAGCGGCACGCCGAGCTGCGCCGCCATCCGTCGCCGGTTCTCCGCGACCTTGGCCGGATCGTCGCGCGAGCCGAGCCCGCCATTGAGGGCGGCATAGATGCCCTCCGACACGCCGCCCTCGCGCGAGAAGAAGGCATGGCGCAGGCCCGGAATGGACGACAGCAGCGGTGATCCCAATGTCATTGTTCGGTCTCGTCAGGCTGATCGCTCAATCCGGCGATCGAGGTGAGGCGTGGGTCGGAGATGGCCATGACCTTGAACATCGAGCCCATCCCGCCGCGTCCGGAATCGGTCAGGCGCTTCAGCGCACCAGCAACGTCGGCGGAGACTTCGGGGCTTGCCTTCGCCATCAGCCCGGCCGCACGGGCCTCGACGCCGAGACGCTTGAGGAAGTCGCCCTGCGTCGCCGGTCCGTGGACGCGCGCGCCGACATCCTCGGCGGCCCGCGCCAGGGCCTGGAAATCGACATGCGCGGTCACGTCGGCCTGTCCGGGGTTCTTCAGCGGGTCGGCGAAGCTGTGGCGCGCGATCGCCTGGAAGGTGTCGCCGGCGTCGCTGCGCAGATGGCCGTAATCGATGATCAGCGCGGCGCCGTCCTGGTCGCGCAGCCGCGTGGCGAGCTTCATGATCTCGTTGTCGGGCCGCCATTCGAACACCGCGCCGAGTGGCGCGGCGCGCACCAGCGGCGGCAGCAGCACCTCGAAATGCGGCGTCGGCTCGGGCGCGGGAGCGAAATACAGGTTGCCATTGGCATCCATCCCGACGGTCCGCTCGTGCCAGCCGGTCTCGCGCCGGACCATCTGGTGAATCGGCAGCACGTCGAAATATTCGTTGGCGAGGATCACCGCCGGTCCCTCGGGCACGTCATCGATGCTATCGTGCCAGGTGATGTTGCGCACGCCCGCCAGCGTCGCGTACTGCTTCTCGCGCAGCACCGGGTTGACCTCGACGAGGTGGATGCTGAGCGACTGGTAGAGCGGCGGCAGCACGCGTAGCGCACGCAGCGCGTCGGACATCATGGTGCCGCGGCCGGGCCCGAGCTCGATCAGGCGGAACGTCTCCGGCGAGCCGATCGCGCGCCAGATCGAGGCGCTCCACAGCCCGAGCAGTTCGCCGAACATCTGGCTGACCTCGGGCGCCGTGGTGAAATCGCCCTCGCGGCCAAGCGGATCGCGCGACAGATAGTAGCCGTACCGCGGATGCATCAGGCACAATTCCATGTAGCGCCAGACCGGCATAGGCCCGGACAGCTTGATCAGCTTCCTGATCTCATCCAGCAGCGGGGAGGGTTCGTTCACGGCCTTCCTTGGATTGCACTTGCTTTAGATTGAACTTGTTCAGGTTGAACTCGGTGCCGGACCGTTCGCCCTGCGGCGGACGGCGGCCGTGATGATGATAACGCCCACGATGATCATTGGCACCGACAGCAGCATGCCCATGGTAAGTCCGCCCCACAGGAATCCGAGTTGCGGGTCGGGCTCCCTGAAGTGCTCGCCGATGATTCGGGCAACGCCGTAGATCGTGATGAAGCTACCGAGGATCAGGCCGGGACGCTTCAGCGCGCCCATCCGGATCATGATCGCCAGCGCTGCAAACAGCACGATGCCCTCGAGCCCGGCCTCGTAGAGCTGGCTCGGATGCCGCGGCAGCGGCCCGCCATTGGGGAAGATCATGGCCCAGGGCAGGCTCGGATCGGCGTGACGGCCCCACAATTCGCTGTTGATGAAATTGGCGAGCCGGCCGAGGAACAGCCCGATCGGCGCGACCGCGGTGGTGATATCGCCGAGCGACAGGATCGGGATGTCGTTGCGGCGGGCAAACAGCATCACCGCGGCGACGCAGCCGAGGAAGCCGCCGTGGAACGACATGCCGCCCTTCCACAATTCGAGGATTTCGGAAGGGTGCGCGATGAAGAAGGGCAGGTTGTAGAACAGCACATAGCCGGTGCGGCCGCCAACGATGATGCCGATGGTGACCCAGAGGATGAAATCGTCGAGCTGCGGCAGCGTGATCGGCGCCGGGCCGCCCCACAGCCGTTCCTTCTTGATCAGCGAGCGGGCGTAGATCCAGCCCAGCACGATGCCGACGATATAGGCCAGCGCATACCAGCGGATCACGATCGGCCCGAGCGAGAGCGCGACGGGATTGAACACCGGAAAGTCGATCAGCAGGAACGGCATCGTGCGTCTTGAGACTCAGCCCACGAGGTTGCGCCGGTAAAGCGCGAGTAGCCGCTCCCAATGGCGTTCGGCGGCGTCGCGGTCATAGACCGGACGCTTGGGGAACGCAAAGCCGTGATGCGTGCCGGGATAGATCTCGACCTCGTTGTTCGATCCCTTCATGCCGGCCTTCACCTGCTCGATGATGTCCTGGGGCGCATAGATATCAGTCTCGGCGCAGGCGAAATAGAGTTCGGCCTTGGTCTTCTGCGCGGCAAGATGCGGACTGTCGGGCTGGTCGGTCGCCAGGTGCGTTCCGTAGACCGAGGCGGCGGCCTTGACGCGATCGCCGAAATGCGTCGCCGCGTTCACCGCATAGCGGCCGCTCATGCAATAGCCGACGGTGCCGATGATCCTGGTGTTGGCGGCCTTCTGAGTCTCGGCATAGGCGAGCAGGCCCTTGGTGTCTTCCATGACCAGCGGAATGTTGATGGAGTTCATGTACTCGAACATGCGCTTGCGTTCGGGTGCGTCGGGGGCGGGCGGGATCGGACCGAGCTCCATCACGCCCGACCGGTAGTAGAGATTCGGCAGCATCACATAGTACCCGGAGGTGCCGAGCCGGCGCGCCATGTCGCGCAGCTCCTCGCGGATCGCCGGCGCGTCCATGTAGAAGATGACGACGGGGAAGGGGCCGCCGCGCTCGGGATGGGTGATGAAGGTGGTGGTCTTGCCGTCCTTGGTCGGGATCTCGACGGTCTGGTCGATCATGGCGTTTCTGCTCGCGTTATGTGTGCGATTTCTGTTGTGAGTTCATACGATTGCAAGGAAACCGGAGCATGACAAGGCAAGCCTCGGGAGGCCTGCCATTCGCGGCGGACTTGAACCGGATGGCTGAGATCGCCATTGTCTTTGGCGCGAGGCAGTGAACGCGGAGAGTTTTGCGAAATGACCCAGACCAGCAACCGGTTTTTCGATGAGATCGGCCGTCTGATGAACGATGCCGCGGGCGCCGCCCAGGGCGTCAAGCGCGAGGTCGACACGGTCATGCGCAACCAGGCGGAACGGATCCTGCGCGACCTCGACGTGGTCAAGCGCGAGGAATTCGACGCGGTCAAGGACATGGCCCGCCTGGCGCGCGAGGAGAACGAGGCGCTGAAGGCGAGGATCGCGGCGCTGGAAGCCAAGCTCGGCGGTACGGCCGGCTGATACGGCCCGGAGCGCAGCCCCGTAGCCCGGATGGAGCGAAGCGCAATCCGGGGCCGGCCCCGCGGAGGCAGTGGTCCCGGATTTCGCTTCGCTCCATCCGGGCTACGATCCTCGCTCGGTAACCCAAGAAAAATCCCTTCATTTCCTTGTCATTTCGGCCCTTTAGGGCTAAAAGCCCGCCACGTCCGCGGCCCCCGCACCCCTGGAGGCTTGCTGTGGACCTGAGCATGGGCCGCGCTGCGGCCTTTAACTTTTTAAATACAAGGACTTAACGCTATGGCGACCGTCAAGGAATTGAAGGCGACCGCGCGTCCGAAGAGCGGCAAGGGGGCCGCCCGGGCAGAGCGTCGCGCCGGGAGAGTTCCCGGAGTGATCTACGGAGACAACCAGCCCCCCGTCACCATCTCGGTCGACGACCGTGAACTGCGCCAGCGCATCCTGGCGGGCCGGTTCCTCACCACGCTGTTCGATATCGATCTCGAGGGCAAGAAGCACCGCGTGATTCCGCGCGACTACCACCTCGACCCGGTGAAGGACTTCCCGGTCCATGTCGACTTCATGCGGCTCGGCGAAGGCGCCACCATCCGCGTCAGCGTGCCGCTGCACGTCGTGAACGCGGAAACCGCCCCCGGCATCAAGCGCGGCGGCACCGTGAACATCGTTACCCACGCGCTCGAGCTCGAATGCGCGGTCGACAACATTCCGCAATACATCGAAGCCGACGTCGGCAGCCTCGAGATCAGCCACTCGCTGCATCTCACCGACATCAAGCTGCCCAAGGGCGTGAAGTCGCTGACCCGCGAGGACGCGACCCTGGTCACCCTCGTGCCGCCGTCCGGCTACGCCGAAGAGCAGAAGGCCGCGGCTGCGGCTGCTGCCGGTGGCGCTGCTCCTGCCGCGGGTGCTGCAGCTCCGGCCGCTGCGGCGGCTCCGGCTGCGGGTGCTGCGGCTCCGGCCGCGGGCGCCAAGGCTCCCGCCGGTGGCGACAAGAAGAAGTAACCGATCAGGTCGGCGCGCGATCGTCTGATGGCGCGCCGACGCGGGATGCCGCGCCATGCGCCTTTTTGTCGGTCTCGGTAATCCCGGCGCGAAATACGCCAGCAACCGGCACAATATCGGTTTCCTGGCGGTCGATGAGATTGCACGGCGTCATGGTTTCGGACCATGGCGCCGTCGCTTTCAGGGCGAGACCTCCGAGGGCGTCGTCGATCGCGAGAAGGTCGTGCTGCTGAAGCCGACCACCTACATGAACGACTCCGGGCGCGCGGTGCAGGAAGCGGCGAACTTCTTCAAGCTCGCGCCCTCCGACATCACCGTGTTCCAGGACGAGCTCGAACTGCCGCCCGCCAAGGTGCGGGTCAAGATCGGCGGCGGGATCGCCGGCCACAACGGCCTGCGCTCGATCTCCGCGCATATCGGCAACGAGTATCGGCGGGTGCGGCTCGGGATCGGTCATCCCGGCGTCAAGGAGCTCGTGCACAGCCACGTGCTGTCGGACTTCGCCAAGAGCGACCGGGCGTGGGTGGAGGCCCTGTGCCAGGCCGTCGCCGACAATGCCGGCCTGCTGGCTGCGGGGCACGACGCGTCGTTCGCCAACAAGGTGCATCTGACGATGCAGGCCAAGGGGTTTTTCGACAAGGGTGAGAACGGCGGCGAGAAGCCGGCCTGATCTCCCTTGTCGTCATGCCCGGCCTTGTGCCGGGCATCCAGGTCTTACCTGCCGCGTGCACGTAAGACGTGGATGGCCGGGACGAGCCCGGCCATGACGGATCAGAGAATGTTGAGGAAGACATGGGATTCAAATGCGGGATCGTCGGGCTGCCTAACGTCGGCAAGTCGACGCTGTTCAATGCGCTGACCGAGACGGCGGCCGCCCAGGCGGCGAACTATCCGTTCTGCACCATCGAGCCGAATGTCGGCGAGGTTGCGGTGCCCGATCCGCGGCTGGAGCAGCTCGCGGCGGTCGCGAAGTCCGCGCAGATCATTCCGACCCGGCTGACCTTCGTCGACATCGCGGGCCTCGTCCGCGGCGCGTCGCAGGGCGAAGGTCTCGGTAACCAGTTCCTCGCCAACATCCGCGAGGTCGACGCCATCGCCCATGTGGTGCGCTGCTTCGAGGATTCCGACATCACCCATGTCGAAGGCAAGATCGCGCCGCTCGCCGACATCGAGACCATCGAGACCGAGCTGATGCTGTCCGATCTCGACAGCCTCGAGAAGCGCGTCGATAACCTCTCGAAGAAGGCCAAGGGCAACGACAAGGAAGCCAAGGAGCAGCTCGAGCTGGTCATCCGCGCGCTGGTGCTGCTGCGCGACGGCAAGCCTGCCCGCGGACTGGAGCGCAAGCCGGAGGAGGAGCGTGCGTTCCGCATGCTCGGGCTCTTGACCTCGAAGCCCGTGCTCTACGTCTGCAACGTCGAGGAAGGCTCGGCCAAGGACGGCAACAATTTCTCCAAGGCAGTGTTCGAGCGCGCCAAGGAGGAGGGCGCGGTCGCGGTCGTGATCTCGGCCAAGATCGAATCCGAAATCGCGACGTTGTCGCGTGAGGAACGCACTGACTTCCTGGAGACGCTGGGTCTGGAAGAGGCCGGCCTCGATCGGCTGATCCGCGCCGGCTACCGGCTGCTCGATCTCATCACCTATTTCACCGTCGGCCCGAAGGAAGCCCGCGCCTGGACCATCGACCGCGGCACCAAGGCGCCCGCTGCCGCCGGCGTGATCCATACCGATTTCGAGAAGGGCTTCATCCGTGCCGAGACCATCGCCTATGCCGACTACATCGCCGGCAACGGCGAAGCCGGCGCGCGCGATGCCGGCAAGCTGCGGCTTGAAGGCAAGGAGTACGTCGTCGCCGACGGCGACGTCATGCATTTCAGATTCAATACCTGAGCATCGATTTCGAGAGAGCTTTTTCCCCACCTCGTCCCGGCGAAGGCCGGGACGACGCTGAATGTGCGGGTGGCGCTCTTTCCCACGTCGTCCCGGGCAAGCGAAGCGCGACCCGGGACCCATAACCACAGGGTTGCGTTGTTGAAGCGAGCTGTGGCCCCAGCTCGCTCCATCGCCACGTCCTGTGGTCATGGGTCCCTGCTTTCGTGTTTGGTCCCTGCTGATTGGTTTGATGGAATCGGTGTAGAACGAGGCGTGGCCTTTGTCAGGGAGCACCTCGGGTCATGGAACTGAGCCTGCACGCGAACGCCACGACGACGCCGAAGACGCGCGCCTATATCCAGCGCAGCAGGAAGTCGGTTGCCGAATTGGCGACGGAACTGGGGGTCAGCGAGACCACGATCTATCGTTGGCGCGACCGCACGACGGTCGAAGATCGCTCGCACCGGCCGAAGAACCTGGTGACCAGCCTGTCGGCTGTCGAAGAAAGGGCGGTTTGCGAGCTGCGGACGTCGCTGCAGTTGCCGCTGGATGACATCGTCGAGGTGATGCAGCGATGCATCAATGCCAAGCTGTCCCGCAGCGCCATTCACCGCTGCCTGCAGCGCAATGGCATCAGCCGGCTCGCCAAGCCTGACAAACCCAAGGTCGGCATCTTCGAGACCGCCAGCATCGGCTTCATCCATATCGACGTGAAGTATCTGCCGTCCCTGCAGCGCCGCACCAGCTATGCCTTCGTCGCCATCGACCGCGCCACCCGCTACGTCTTTGTCGAGATCCATTCCAGGCGGGACGGGGCCACCGCGACCGGCTTCCTCGAGCGCTTCCTGGCCGACTTCCCGCACCAGGTTCACACCATCCTGACCGACAATGGCGCGGAGTTCACCGACCGCTTCGCTGTCGACAAGAAGAACAAGCCGCCCGGGAAGCCTTCCGGCGACCACCCCTTTGATCGGCTCTGCAAGCAGCGCGGCATCCAGCATCGCCTGACCAAGCCTTACCACCCGCAGACCAACGGCCTCGTCGAACGCTTCAACCGGCGTATCGCCGAAGCCATTGGCCGCGAACAAAAGCGCGGCAGCGCCCGGCGGACCTTCATCGACCATGCCGATCGCGACGCCTTCATCGCCAAGTTCGTCCACGACTACAACCGGACTCGCCTCAAATGCCTCGGCTACCAGGCCCCGATCCAGGCCGTTGCTAAACTCACGGGACTGAACACTTTCGCAGGGACGACATCGAGTATGGGGGTGGCGCTTAGCTCACCGATCCGCGCGCCCGATTACGTCCATCAGCTCGGCGATCTTGCGCCGCTGGTCGGCCTTGTCGCCGGACGAGATCGCATGCTCGACGCAATGCGCCACATGATCGCGCAGCACCTCTTCCTCGACGCGGCGCAGCGCCGCGCGCGCGGCCGCGATCTGCGTCACCACGTCGATGCAATAGCGGTCGTCCTCGACCATGGCGGCCAATCCGCGGATCTGACCTTCGATCCGTTTGAGCCGTTTTAAGCAGGATGTCTTGACCTCGTCTCTCATAGATCTCATATACCCCCCTAGGGTATCTAAATCAAGAGGTCGGGTTACCGGCCGGGAAGAGTTTCGTGGCACACGCAAAGCACGACCATTCGCACGCGGATCATCACCACAATGGCGCGGCCGCGCATTCCTGCTGCGGCGGCAAGCATGATCACGACACGCCGCCGGCCGAGGCGTCGTTCGCCATCGATCCGGTCTGCGGCATGAAGGTCAATCCGGCGACCGCCAAGCACCGCTTCAGCTACAAGGGCGAGGAGTACCTGTTCTGCAGCGGCCGCTGCCGCGAGCGTTTCGAGGCCGACCCTGAGAAGTATCTCAAGCCGCGCGAGGAGGAGCCGCCGGCGCCCGCGGGCACCATCTACACCTGTCCGATGCATCCCGAGGTGCGCCAGGTCGGCCCCGGCAGCTGCCCGATCTGCGGCATGGCGCTGGAGCCCGAGCAGGTCTCGCTCGACGACGGTCCCGATCCCGAACTGATCGACATGACGCGGCGGTTCTGGATCGGCCTCGCGCTGACCGTGCCGGTGTTCGTGCTCGAGATGGGCAGCCATCTCGGATTGATGCAGCTGGTGCCGCAGCACTGGTCGAACTGGGTCTCACTCGTGCTGGCGACGCCGGTCGTGCTGTGGGCCGGCGCGCCGTTCTTCGTGCGCGGCTGGCAGTCGCTGGTCACCCGCAATCTCAACATGTTCACGCTGATCGCGATGGGCACCGGCGTTGCCTATGTCTACAGCGTGGTCGCGACGCTGGCGCCGCAGCTGTTCCCGCCTGCGTTCCGCGACATGCACGGCGCGGTCGCGGGTGTATTTCGAGGCGGCGGCCGTGATCACGGTGCTGGTGCTGCTCGGCCAGGTGCTGGAATTGCGCGCCCGCGCGCAGACCTCGGGCGCGATCCGCGCGCTGCTCGGTCTCGCGCCGAAGACCGCGCGGCGCATCACCGATCATGGCGACGAGGATATCGACATCGACGCGATCAAGGTCGGCGACCGCCTGCGCGTGCGGCCGGGCGAGAAGGTTCCGGTCGATGGCGTCGTCGTCGAGGGCAGTGCGGTCATCGACGAGTCCATGGTCACAGGCGAGTCGATGCCGGTCACGAAGGCCGAAGGCGCGAACGTGATCGGCGGCACCGTCAACCAGAGCGGCGGCCTCGTGATGCGCGCCGAGAAGATCGGCCGCGACACCATGCTGTCGCGGATCGTCGACATGGTGGCGAAGGCGCAGCGCTCACGCGCGCCGATCCAGCGGCTGGCCGATCGCGTCGCCGGCTGGTTCGTGCCGGCGGTGATCGCCGCTGCCGTGCTCGCCTTCATCGCCTGGACGGTGTTCGGCCCTGAGCCGCGCCTGACCTTCGCGCTGGTCGCCGCCGTCACGGTGCTGATCATCGCCTGTCCGTGCGCGCTGGGATTGGCAACACCGATGTCGATCATGGTCGGCGTCGGCCGCGGCGCGCATTCCGGCATCCTGATCCGCGACGCGCAGGCGCTGGAGCGGATGGAGGCGATCGACACGCTGGTCATCGACAAGACCGGAACGCTCACCGAAGGCAAGCCGAAGGTCGTGCGCGTCATTGCCGCCGAAGGATTCGACGAGAGCGATCTGCTGCGCGTTGCCGCCAGTGTCGAGCAGGGCAGCGAGCACCCGCTGGCGCAGGCGATTATCGCCGCTGCCAGGGAGCGCAAGCTCGCATTCGCCGCCGTCGGCAATTTTACCTCGCCCTCCGGCAAGGGCGCGACCGGCACGGTAGAGGGCAGGCAGGTTGCGCTCGGCAACGCGGTGCTGATGACCGAGCTGAAGATCGCGACGGCTGCGCTCGACGAGGCGGCCGAGGCCGCACGGAGGGACGGCGCGACCGCGATCCATGTCGCGGTCGATGGCCGCATCGCCGGCGTGATCGCGATTGCCGATCCGGTCAAGCCGTCCGCGACAAGCGCGCTGCAGGCACTGCGTGCCGAGGGCCTGCGCATCGTGATGCTGACCGGCGATAACGAGACCACCGCGCGGGCGGTGGCAAAGACGCTCGGCATCGACGACGTCGAGGCCGGCGTTCTGCCGGAGCGCAAGAGCGAGGTCGTGCAGCGGCTGCGCGGCGAGGGCCGCACCGTCGCGATGGCCGGCGACGGCGTCAATGACGCGCCGGCGCTCGCCGCCGCCGATGTCGGCATCGCGATGGGCGGCGGCACCGACGTCGCGATCGAGAGCGCCGGCGTCACGCTGCTCACCGGCGACCTGATGGGCCTCGTGCGCGCGCGGCGGCTGTCGGTCGCGACCATGCGCAACATCCGCCAGAACCTGGCGTTCGCGTTCGTCTACAACGCCGCCGGCGTGCCGATCGCGGCCGGCGTGCTGTATCCGCTGTTCGGCATCCCGCTGTCGCCGATGGTCGGCGCCGCCGCGATGGCGCTGTCCTCGGTCAGCGTGATCGGCAATGCGCTGCGGTTGGCGAGGACTAGGCTGGATTGAGCCAGCAAGATCGGTAGCCCGGATGAAGCGCAGCGTAATCCGGGGCCGGTCTCGCCACGTGGAGATGCCCCCGGATTTCGCTGCGCTGCATCCGGGCTACAAGACTTAGGCTGGCAGCAGCAGCTGCGCGCGGCGCTCCATCTCGGCATCGAGCCAGGTTGCGAGATCCTCGCTCACCGCGACCATCGGCAGCCGCACCTCGGGGCTGTCGATCAGCCCCTGCCGCCACAGCCAGTGCTTGGCCGGCGCGGGGCTCGGTTCGGCGAACAGCAGCCTCGTCAGGCCGACGACGCTCTGCCAGGCGGCCAGCGCCGCATCGCGCTGGCCCTGCTGCAGCAGCGTGCGGATCGCAGCGAAGGTGTTTGTTTCCAGATGTGCGGACAGCAGGATTGCGCCGTCGGCGCCGTCCGAGAGCGCATCGAAGGTTTGCGCATCCTCGCCGGTTAGCACGCGAAAGCCGGCCGGCCGGCGGTTGAGGAAGTCGATCGACTGCGCGCGGTCGGCACAGCAATCCTTCATGCCGGCGATGTTCGGATGGTCCGCGAGCGCCAGCAGCGTCTCGTTGGTCAGGTTCACCGCCGTGCGATAGGGAATGTTGTAAAGCACGATCGGCCACGACGCGTGATCGGCGAGCGCGTTGAAGTGCTGCACGAGCCCGCGTTGCGAGGGCCTGATATAATAGGGGCTGGCGATCAGATAGCCGTTGATCGGCCAGTCGGCCGTATCATCCAGCGCTTCCTTCATCCGGGCGGTCGAGGCGCCGGAGAGCCCGAGACAGACCGGCAAATGGCGGGAGCTGGCACTGAGTTCGTCGAGCACGACGCTGACCAGCCCCTCCTGCTCGTCCATGCTGAGCGCCATGCCCTCGCCGGAGGTTGCGCCGAGAATGAACCCGTCGACGGGGCCATTGGCGTAGTGCCGTACGAGACGCCGCAGCGACGTGACGTCGAGCTCGCCGTTACGGAATGGCGTGATCAGGGGGAGCCAGAGGCCCTGCAATTGCTGGTGTAGATCGGTCATGTTCCATCTCCTTAAGAAGGCAAAGCCGGAGACGGGACCAACAAAAAACCCCGTCGAGGCGGCGGGGTTTCGGGATCGGTCTGAATGCGAAGGTGATCTTATCGCGCGCGATCTCGTGTCCCCGGGAGGGGAGCTTTTTTCGACGACAGAACGGCGCACGAAGTCGTGATCATGGGACAATGATGCTGCGCTGCGAGGTTGTTGTCAATGCACATGCTGATCGGCGCGTGCAGCGCGTTTTGCGCATGACGTGGAGGTGAAAAGGCACGGCGATGAAAAAAAGCCGGGCTCGAGTGAGCCCGGCTTAAGGTATTGGCCACGTGAGGCCGACACAATCACCTTCCAAGAGGGATTACTGAACTTCCGCGCCACTGGAGGAGGGGGACATATGCGCGACGCGAACGCTCAGCGTGTAAGCACTATGATCCCCATCGACGGCTTGCAGCAACTATCCAGGTCGCATGTCAGTCATGCGGAGACCGGGGGCAGCACGGATATCCCTATAAAGCAGCCCGATAAGGGCGGCTTAATCACGACGGCCAGCGCTGCGCCTTGCTGACCACGAAGTCGCGGAACACCTGCACCCGGGCCACCGTCTTCAGCTCTTCCGGATAGACGAAGTAGGTGTCGAGTGCGATCGAGTCGGACTCGCCGAACAGCTGCACGAGGTTGTTCTGTTCGACCAGATAGTCCGGCAGCGCGGCGATGCCGAGGCCCTGCTGGCAGGCGCGCACGAGGCCGAGGATGTTGTTGACCTTGAAGTAGGGCTCGCGCGGACCGGAGCCGTTGCGGCCGGCATCGATCAGCCAGCTGCGGTTCTGCAGATGCGCCGGCACCTGCGAGTCGCCGAGCATGATGATGCGGTGCGAGTCGAGATCATCGAGCGTGCGTGGCGTGCCGAAGCGCTTGATGTATTCCGGCGAGCAGTAGGCATGGAAGCCGATGGAGAACAGCTTGCGCTGGATCAGGTCCGGCTGGGTCGGCTTGCGGGTGCGGATCGCGACGTCGGCCTCGCGCATCGAGAGGTCGAGATCCTCGTCGGTGACGATCAGCGAGATCCGGATGTCGGGATAGAGCGCGGTGAACTCGTCGAGCCGCGGGATCAGCCAGTTGATGCCCAGCGCCGGCGGCGTCGTGATCTTGAGGTCGCCGCTCGGCCGCTCGCGGCTGTCGGTGAGCTTTGCGCGGGCCGCCTGCAGCTGCATGAACACGTCATGCGCGGTGCGGAACAGGAGGTCGCCCTGTTCGGTGAGGATCAGGCCGCGGGCGTGGCGGTGAAACAGCGACACCGAGAGCTCCTGCTCCAGCGCGCTGACCTGGCGGGAGACCGCCGATTGCGACAGGCCAAGCTGTTCGCCGGCATGCGTGAAGCTGCCAGCCTCCGCCGCTGCGTGAAAGACCTTCAGCTTGTCCCAATCCATATCCGTAAATCCGTCGCGAGATCGTGCCATGATTATTCCGCCGCTGCGCGATCGCTCGCGCGAAGAGCCAGGAAGCGTTCCGCCTCGAGCGCAGCCATGCAGCCGAGGCCGGCGGCGGTGACCGCCTGCCGGAAGGTTTCATCCGCCACGTCGCCCGCGGCGAACAGGCCGGGCATCGAGGTCGCGGTGGAGTTCGGCGCAACCTCGACATAGCCCGACGGTTTCAGCTTGATCTGGCCTTTGACGAGCTCCGTCGCCGGCGCATGGCCGATCGCGATGAAGACGCCGTCGGTTTTGAGGTTCGTGTGCGCGCCGGTCTTGACGTTCTTCAGCCGCACATGGGTGACCTTGTTCGGGTTCTCCGATCCGCAGATCTCGTCGATCGCCGAATCCCACACCACCTTGATCTTGGGATTCTTGAACAGCCGCTCCTGCAGGATGCGCTCGGCGCGGAAATGATCGCGGCGATGCACGATGGTGACCTGGGAGGCGTGATTGGTCAGGTACAGCGCTTCCTCGACCGCGGTGTTGCCGCCGCCGACCACCACGACGTCCTTGCCGCGGTAGAAGAAGCCGTCGCAGGTCGCGCAGGCCGACACCCCGCCGCCCTGGAACTTTGCTTCCGAGGGCAGTCCGAGCCAGCGCGCCTGGGCGCCGGTGGCGAGGATCACGGTCTCGGCGAGATAGACGTCGCCGGAATCGCAGGTCAGGCGAAACGGGCGCTGGCCGAGTTCCAGCTTGTTGACGTGATCGGTAACGATCTTGGTGCCGACATGGGCCGCCTGCTTCTCCATCTGCTCCATCAGCCAGGGGCCCTGGATCACATCGGCGAAGCCGGGATAGTTCTCGACGTCGGTGGTGATGGTGAGCTGCCCGCCCGGCTGGATGCCCTGGATCAGCACCGGCTCGAGCATCGCGCGTGCCGCGTAGATCGCTGCGGTGTAGCCGGCGGGGCCGGACCCGATGATGACGACCTTGGCGTGGACAGGCGCGGGCATTAGCTGATCCCTCTCTGCTGGGGACTTTGACGGGGACTTGTGTGGGAAGCACCCCGGAAGCAGGTCACGGCGGTGCTGAAAGTGTCAAATCCAAGTCTAAGATATCTGGGAAGCTATGCAAGATTTGCAATCCATGGCAGCGATTTTTCCCCGGAACTGAAGTCACATTCGCGAAATCGTGCGCTGCACGCGCAATAAAATTGCGCAATGCCAGCGGGCTGCGCTATGAGAGTTGCCGGCGGACCCGCCAAGCCTTCCAAACCCCTAGGGAACTGTAGTCGCGTGTCGAAGAACCTTGACGAGATCGACCTCAAAATCCTCGCCGAGATCCAGGCCGATGGCCGAATCACCAATGTGGAACTGGCCAAGCGCGTCGGTATCTCGCCGCCGCCCTGCCTGCGCAGGGTCCGGGCGCTGGAGGAGGAAGGCTACATCCAGGGATACCGCGGCCTGCTCGATCCGCGCCGCCTCGGCTACGACGTCACGGTGTTCGCCTCGGTGCATCTGTCGAGCCAGGCTGACGCCGATCTCCGCGCCTTCGAGAATTTCGTGCGCGCCGAGCCGCTGGTGCGGGAATGCTGGATGCTGTCGGGCGAAGTCGACTTCATCCTCAAATGCGTCGCGCCCGACATGGCGACGTTCCAGGATTTCGTCACCCACCTGACGGCGGCGCCGCATGTGCGCAACGTCAGGACGTCACTGGTGCTGCACAATTCGAAATATGAGGCCGCGGTGCCGCTGGGATTGAAGGCGGTCGGCTAGAGCGCCGTGCGCGTCATTCCGGGGCGATGCGTTAGCATCGAGTCCGGAATCTCGAGATTCCGGGTCTGACGCTAACGCGCCATCCCGGAATGACGTCGTCAATGAGTGGGAAGCGCCTAGCGCTGCTACCTCTTCCCCATCGCAGCGTCGACGCTGATCGGACCCGGACCCGAGGTCGCAAGGTAGAGGCAGGCGAAGCAGAACGCGATCGCCAGACTGCCGTTATTGAGCAGCGGGTAGAACCCTTTTGGGAAATGGCCGATGAAGTAAGCGAAGGCCATTTCACCCGCCAGGATGAAGGCGACGATCCGCGAGAACAGGCCGATCATCAGGAGCCCGCCGAGCACCAATTCGAGTGCGCCGGCCGCGCCGATCAATGAGAACAGCTCGACCTTCTCGAACATTGTCCCGGGTGGGAATTTGAAAATTTTGGCAACGCCGAACTGAAACAGCAGCAGTCCGGTGATGAACCGGAACAGGCTGAGCGCCACCGGCTGGAGCTTGGAGAACATCTGGTCCATTGTCATTTACCCCCTGTTTGACACACTGGAACGTTGCAAGATGCAGAAACACACGGTGTCCGCCACCGGAGTGTGATGTCAACACCTTGCGCCTGGAATCATTCCTCGCGCGATGGCAGTTGCGAGAGAACGCGGCAGTGACACGGTGACGCGCAGCGATCCGTGTTGCGACGCGATCGTCAGCCCGAACTCCGTCCCCCCGACATGATTATACTGCATAAACATGTCACGGCCTCACTGGCATGGCGTGCAGCGGCTCTCCATTCACATTGCTGTCAGACCGGGGAGAAACGCGGGGCATAAAAAAAGCCGCGTGCGGGACGCGGCTTTTCTGCACCAGTCACGTGAAGGTAACTACCGCCACTCGACCTTGGTGATCTCGTAGGCCTTGGCGCCGCCCGGCGCCATCACCTCGACGGTGGTCCCCTTCTTCTTGCCGATCAGCGCGCGCGCGAGCGGCGAGGTGATGGAGATGCGGCCCTTCTTGGCGTCGGCCTCGACTTCGCCGACGATCTGCCACACCGCCTTCTTCTCGGTGTCCTCATCGATCAGCGTCACGGTCGCGCCGAACTTGATGGTGTCGCCCGACAGTTTCGAAATGTCGATGATGTCGGCGCGCGCGAGCTTGTCCTCGAGCTCGGCGATGCGGCCCTCGTTGTGCGACTGCTCTTCCTTGGCGGCGTGATACTCGGCGTTCTCCGAGAGATCGCCGTGCGAGCGCGCTTCCGCGATGTGTTCGATGATGCGCGGACGATCCACCGATTGGCGATGCTTCAACTCGTCCGTCAGCGCGGCGTATCCGCCCGCGGTCATCGGAACCTTATCCATCATCTTCGTCCTTCATCGCGCGCGCCCGGCGGCCGTGCACGAATATCCAGTTCAGCTAACGCAGGAATCAGGGCGCCAACGCGCCCGGAAGCCCAGTGATATTCGGCCCCGCTAAGGGCCGTGACAACATCCAATCGCGCGGTGAGTTCCAGCCATTCGGCTAATTGACCGCTTCGGGCCTTCAGCCCGGGCAGCGGTCAGCTTTCGGAAAAGTAACTCTGAAGCGTGCGGACCTCAAGGTCCCCGGCCCGATAGGCCCGGATTCCCCGTGCGGCCGCCACCGCGCCCGAAAGAGTGGTGTAATATGGCACTTTATGCAAGAGGGCAGCCCGCCGCAGCGAGCGGCTGTCGGCCAGCGCCTGCGGACCTTCGGTGGTATTGAAGACCAGCTGGACGTCGCCATTGGTGATGGCGTCGACGATGTGCGGACGGCCTTCGAGCACCTTGTTCACCTTTTCCGTCGGCACGCCGTTGTCGCTGAGGTAGCGCTGCGTGCCCGAGGTTGCCATCACCTTGAAGCCGAGCGAGTGCAACAGCCGCACCGCATCCGCGATGCGCATCTTGTCGTCGCCGCGCACCGAAACGAACACCGTGCCCTGCCGCGGCACGCGCGTGCCGCCGCCGAGCTGGCTCTTCGCGAACGCGACCTCGAAGGAGCGGTCGATGCCCATCACTTCGCCGGTCGAACGCATCTCCGGTCCGAGCACGGTGTCGACGCCGGGGAAGCGCGCGAACGGGAATACCGATTCCTTCACGCCGACATGGCCGAGCTTCTTCTTCTTCAGCTTGAAGTCGGCGAGCTTTTCGCCGGCCATGATCCGCGCCGCGATCTTGGCGACCGGCGTGCCGATCACCTTGGCGACGAACGGCACGGTGCGGGATGCGCGCGGGTTGACCTCGAGCACGTAGATCTCGCCGTCCTTGATGGCGTATTGCACGTTCATCAGGCCGACCACGTCGAGCCCGAGCGCGAGCTCGCGGGTCTGCCGCTCCAGCTCCTCGATGGTCTTGGCGTCGAGCGAATGCGGCGGCAGCGAGCAGGCGGAGTCGCCGGAATGGATGCCGGCTTCCTCGATGTGCTCCATGATGCCGACGATGAAGGTGTCCTTGCCGTCGCAGAGGCAGTCGACGTCGACTTCGGTTGCGTCGGACAGATAGCGGTCGAACAGCAGCGGGTTCTTGCCGAGCACGGTGTTGATCTGCCCGGTCTTGTCGTTCGGGTAGCGCGCCTTGATGTCGGCGGGCACCAGCTCAGGCAGCGTTCCCAGCAGGTAGTCGTTGAGCTGGTTCTCCTCGCGGATGATCTGCATCGCGCGGCCGCCGAGCACGTAGGACGGACGCACCACCAGCGGCAGGTCGAGATCGGCGGCGACCAGGCGGGCCTGCTCGACCGAATAGGCGATGCCGTTCTTCGGCTGCTTGAGACGCAGCTTGTCGAGCACGCGCTTGAAGCGGTCGCGGTCCTCGGCGAGGTCGATCGCATCAGGCGAGGTGCCGAGGATCGGCACTTCAGCGGCTTCGAGCGCGCGGGCAAGCTTCAGCGGGGTCTGGCCGCCGAACTGCACGATCACGCCGTGCAGCGTGCCGTTCTTGCGCTCGGTCGCGATGATCTCGAGCACGTCCTCGGCGGTCAGCGGCTCGAAATACAGCCGGTCGGCGGTGTCGTAGTCGGTCGACACCGTTTCCGGGTTGCAGTTGACCATGATGGTCTCGTAACCGGCGTCCTCGAGCGCGAAGCAGGCGTGGCAGCAGCAATAGTCGAACTCGATGCCCTGGCCGATGCGGTTCGGGCCGCCGCCGAGGATGATCACCTTCTTGCGGTCCGACGGCGCGCTCTCGTCGGCGAGTTCGCCGGCGAACGGCCGCTCATAGGTCGAATACATGTAGGCGGTCGGCGACGCGAACTCCGCCGCACAGGTGTCGATGCGCTTGAACACCGGGCGCACCCCGAGCGCGTGGCGCTTGGCGGTGACGTCGGCCTCGGTGGTCTCCGTGAGCACGGCGAGCCGCGCGTCCGAGAAGCCCATCGCCTTCAGCATCCGCATCGCGAACGCATTGGTCGGCAGGCCGCTGCTGCGGATCTTGCCTTCCATCTCGACGATGGCGCGCAGCTCCGCGAGGAACCAGGGATCGATCTTGCAGGAATTGAAGATATCCTCGTTGGACCAGCCGAGCCGCATCGCCTGCGCGACCTGCAGCAGGCGGTTCGGCGTCGGCGTGCCGAGCGCCGCGCGGATCGCGTTCTTGTCGTCGCTGCGGCCGAGGCCCTCGATGTCGATCTCGTCGAGGCCGGTCAGCCCGGTCTCGAGCCCGCGCAGGGCCTTCTGCAGGCTCTCCTGGAAAGTGCGACCGATCGCCATCACCTCGCCGACCGACTTCATCGAGGTGGTCAGCGTGGAGGAGGCGCCGGGGAATTTCTCGAACGCAAAGCGCGGAATCTTGGTGACGACGTAGTCGATCGTCGGCTCGAACGAGGCCGGCGTCGCGCCGCCGGTGATGTCGTTGGCGATCTCGTCGAGCGTGTAGCCGATCGCAAGCTTGGCGGCGACCTTGGCGATCGGGAAGCCGGTGGCCTTCGAAGCCAATGCCGAAGAACGAGAAACTCGCGGATTCATCTCGATCACGACCATGCGGCCGTCGTCCGGATTGATGCCGAACTGCACGTTGGAACCGCCGGTCTCGACCCCGATCTCGCGCAGCACCGCAATCGATGCGTCGCGCATGATCTGGTATTCCTTGTCGGTGAGCGTCAGCGCCGGCGCCACCGTGATCGAATCGCCGGTGTGCACGCCCATCGGATCGACGTTCTCGATCGAGCAGATGATGATGCAATTGTCCTTCTTGTCGCGCACCACCTCCATCTCGAACTCTTTCCAGCCGAGAACGGATTCCTCGATCAGCACCTCGTTGGTCGGCGAGGCATCGAGGCCGCGCTCGATGATGTCGAGATATTCTTCCTTGTTGTAGGCGATGCCGCCGCCGGTGCCGCCGAGCGTGAAGGAGGGGCGGATGATCGCGGGCAGCCCGATGTCGGACAGCGCCATCAGCGCTTCGGCCAAGGCCTGCTGCTGGTAGCGCTTGCGCCGCTCGTTCTCGCCGCCTTCCCACTGCCGTTCGAAGGCTTCGAGCTCGGGGCCGGACAGCTTGGCCTGATCGGCGAGGTACTTGTCGCGGTCGGACTTCTTCAGCGCCGACGCATTGGCGAGCCGCGACCTCGGCGTCTGCAGCCCGATCTTCTCCATGGCGTCGCGGAACAGCTGGCGGTCTTCGGCCTTGTCGATGGCGTCGGCGGTGGCGCCGATCATCTCGACGTCGAACTTCTCCAGCGTACCCTGCTTGCGCAGCGACAGCGCGCAGTTCAGCGCGGTCTGGCCGCCCATGGTCGGCAGCAGCGCGAAGCCGCCGGGCACGACGTGGCGTTCCTTCTCGATGATCTTGGCGACGATTTCGGGCGTGATCGGCTCGATATAGGTCGCATCCGCCAGCTCCGGGTCGGTCATGATCGTCGCCGGGTTGGAATTGACCAGGACGATCCGATAGCCCTCTTCCTTGAGCGTCTTGCAGGCCTGCGTGCCGGAATAGTCGAACTCGCAGGCTTGGCCGATCACGATGGGACCGGCGCCGATGATCAGGATGGTAGAGATGTCGGTTCTTTTGGGCATCGGCTCTCGCGGACTGGAATTTAGGCACAAAAAAAGGGCGCGCTTCCCGCGCGTCCCTCGAGCCATGCGCTACATGTTGTAGCGCCGGAAGCGCGATCCCTCGCGCGCGGGTGGTCTTTAGACCAGTTTCCGCACCCGCGAAACCCCCAAAAACGCGCAATCAACCGCGATTCTGGGGGAAAATCCGCATTCGGCGTATGCCCGGTTGGGGGTGCTCGGGATTGGGAGGGGCTACCGGCCCGGCTTCGCCCTGCGGGCTACGCCGCGGCAGCCTTCGCTACGAGAAGGCCTGCCGAGCCGAAGCTGCGTCAGCAGCGAAGGCTGGAGGCCCGGCCTGGATTTGAACCAGGATAAACAGTGTTGCACCACTGCCGCGTCGAAGCTTCCGCCACCGGGCCGAGTGGATCATTGCTGATTATTTCAGCGGCCGCCACGTTTACTGGTGGGTAACGTTAATAGCTGGCGCAACCCAGGATCAGTGGTGCGCCACGAACGTCATCCGCCACGGATTGTGCCCGATGTTGCGCGGCGCGCGTCGGGCGCTGAACCCCGCGGCGCCGAGCTTGGCGATCATCTCGTCCTCGCGGTAGCGCTGCAGTCCGATCCGGGTGCGCAGCTGGCGGTAGTCGGACAGCGCGGTTGAAGCCAGCCCGACCAGCGCATCGCGCAGGAAGCCGTGGGTCGCCGCAAAGCGCAGCAGGGCCGCGACGTCCCTCGCCATCCCGACTTCAGGCCGCAGGATATCGCCGAGCACGAACCGGCCCGATGGCTTCAGCAGGCGGTGGATCACGTCGAACGCGGAATCGAGCTCCTGCGGCGTCATGTATTGCGCCACCGAGTTCATCACCACGAGGTCGATCGAATCCGCGTCCATGTGCTTCAGATCATCGAGCGAGCGGACACGGATTCGGGTGTCGGGCGCAAAGCGCGCGACCAGACGGCCGCGTACGCCGGGCGCCGGCTCCGCCAGATAGAGCTGGGCGCAGGCATTGGCGACCTTCGCCGCCGACAGCGCCTCGCCGCAGGCATAGTCGAGCACCACGGCATCCGGCGACGTGATGTAGCCGATGATGTCGTTTGCGATGATCTGGAAATGCAGGTCACGGTGCAGTCGGCTCGCATAGATCGTATGCGTGGAATCGTAATAATCGATCCATTCATCCATCGCGTTTGGTATCCGGCAGAACGGGTTCCTGGCCTCAGGAACGGGTGGGCTGATGATGCGTTAGCGGTCCGGCGGCCAATGTTCAATGCGCCGAAATACGGGTTCCTAACAGGAAGGTCCAACGTGAGCAAAGCCAAGACTGACAAGATCTCGCCCGATCTCGACACGCCGAGCGACCTGCCGCAGGCTGCGGTGGACACGATCTCGACCTCGCTCAACACGCTTCTGGCCGACGCCTTCGCGCTCTATTTTAAGACCAAGAATTTCCATTGGCACGTCAGCGGCCGGCATTTCCATGATTACCATTTGTTGCTGGACGAGCAGTCGGAGGCGATCTTCGCGACCACCGACCAGCTCGCCGAGCGGGTGCGCAAGCTTGGCGGCGCGACGCTGAAGTCGATCGGCGATATCGCCAGGCATCAGACCATCAAGGACAATGACGACGATTATGTGCCGCCGCGCGAAATGCTGCGCGAGTTGATGGAAGACAACAAGCACATGGCGGCTGCGATGCGCAAGGCGCACAAGCTGGCTGACGACCAGGAGGACTCCGGCACCGCGGGCCTGCTCGAAACGTTCATCGACGAAACCGAGCGCCGCACCTGGTTCCTGTTCGAGGCCAGCCGCCAGGAAGGCAGCAACGCGGCGTAAGCTGCGTTGCCGCACCCGCGAGGAAGCAAATCCAGAGCTGCTTTGCTCCGGACTGCTTCGCGAAGCTTGCGGTCTGGCCGCCCGGCTGCGGTCAGTGCGGTTGAAGCCTACTGAGCTGACAGACCCACCGCTGTCTCCAATCGCACGATCGGCGGAGGATTCCACTTTCCGGTCAGCGCCTCCGATTTCGGACCGTAAAGGCGCATGGTCAGGTTGAAAGCGCCCTTCGGCGCCGGGAGCCAGTTGGCTTGCTTGTCCGCGCCCGGACTTTCGTTCTGGAAGTAGAGATCGAGCGAGCCGTCCGGGTTGTATTTGAACGGCATCCAGCTGGAGACCGCGAAGCGGTTCAGCACGTTGCCGACCTGGAATCCTTCCTGGTCGTAAAGCGTGATCGACCAGAAGGCATTGACCGGCGGGGCCGCGCCCTTCTCAAAGGTGATCGTATACTTGTTGGCGCCGTCGAGCGGTTTGCCGGTATTGTCGGCGAGATTGAGCGGATAAATGGCGTCCTCCGGCAGGTTGGCGCCAAGCCCGACCTGCGCGACGATCGCACGCTTCAAATAGTAGTTGCCGTAAACGCCCATCGTGTCGGTGTTCATCGACCAGCCGTTCGCAACGCGCGCCAGCGTCGGCACCTTCCATGCCATCAGCTTCTGCCCGTCCTGCGGCGCCGTCTCCAGCGCCCGTTGCAGCACCGGGTCCACCTTGCTGATTTCGAAGCTCTTGCCGGGCTCGATGCCGATCCTCTTCATCTGCGCGATGATTGGTTCATCGGTGATGTGCGGCGGGTGAAGCTTGAGCAGCTCGGCGGCCTGCGCGAAGTAGACGCCGGCCGACATGGTATCGACCTGCACCTTGGGCGCCGTCTTCATGTCGACGCTGGGATCGATCCTGACCTCGGTCGGCTTCTGAGTCTTGCCGAACTCGGAAAGAGGCGTGACCTTGTAGCCGGCCTGGATCTTGTGGACCGCATCGTAGTCCGGCGGGCCGTCCGTCTTGGTGCGGCCAATGACCCAGACGTAAGGCGTCGGCGCGTCGATGCGCTGGGTATCCTTCGGAAGCTTGAACTCCTCCGCAAACCTGTCGCGCAGATCAGGCCGCCATCCCGGAGCCGTCACCAGAAAGGTCCCCGCTTTGGTGCCCGTGGTGCGCCAGCCGGGCGAGGCGAACACATCCGACCACATGTCCAGCATCGGGAGCAAATAGAAGCGTCCATCGGTATCGGGAACGGAGACGACAACCGGCTCCTTGGTCATGTCCAGCCATGAAACGGAATAGAGCGTATCGAAATTGGACCGCACCACGCCCTTGAAATTCGCCGGTGGGTATTCGGGCACGTTGACGAAGGTATTCATCGGGCCCTTGAAGTTGTCCTTGCCGGGCTCGACGTTGGTGAACTGCTTTCGCGTGATGTCCATCGTCAGGAGCGGGTAGAAGTAAATATAGGCGTCCACCGCGATCGCGTGTGCCTCCTGCTCGTTGATTGCCGGCGCCGTCTGGGCCAGCGCTGCAGGCGCGGTAGCCGCGCCAATGCAGAGCGACAATGTCAGCGTCAGAATTCCTCGAAACATGTCGAATTTCCTCTTCTGATATGTGTTGCGGTTGCTTGTGGGAGGCGCGGAGCATCTGATGCCGTCAGGTGATGTGTATGACCTCCGCAAAAAGAGCAGCAGCGGACGCGGAAGCTCTGTCACTCCCGCAGATGAATCGCGCGCCTTAAGGTGTCATTGGCGGTATAAATCGCCGCAGCGATGCTGACTTAAATCAAGGTTCTTTGAAAAGTGATGCCGGCAGGCTTAACGTTGAAAAGGGCTGCACTACCTCCACGCGTGGCACTCTAGCACGAGCAGGAAGCGGGAGCGAGTAGCGCTCAATATGGCGACAGGCCGAATCGTCAGCGGCCTTCCGTGATCACGGGCATTCTCTGCCCGCATAGTTTCGGGAATCCGTTGAGCGCGCAAAAAGAGCCCCACGCATAACGATTGGGCTACGGATAATCAATTTAGGTTGCCTGTATCCCGTCACCTTCCCCAAGGGGGAGAACGAAGCACAGTCCGTTCGATAATCTTGAATCCTAGCGCTTCCACAGCCGCACCAGCGGCCCGTCCTTGCCCATCACCGGATCGGTCGCGGGGATCGCAACCTGTGGGATCGTCTTCAGCGCCCTGGCGTGGTTCTCCGGCGTCGGCCGCTGCAGATCCATCGGGGGGCCCGGCGGATAGGCGCCGACCACGCAGAAATCGTCGCTCGCCGACAGGCATTGATGCCCGGTGCCGGCGGGCAGGATCGCGACGTCGCCGGCCGCGATCTCGAGTGCTTGCCCGCGCTCGCCGCCAAACTGCACGCGCGCGCGGCCGCGCGCGACGCCCAGCACCTCGTGCACGGTGGCGTGGTAATGCGCGAAGTCGTAGACGCCGTTGCGCCACATCGCGCCCCAGCCGTTGTTGCCGAACAGCTGCTCGATGCTGGCCTCAGGATTCTTGCTGACGTCGACGGCGGCCCTGTAGACCAGGAACGGCATCGGGTTGTTCGGCACCAGGCCGTCGTCCTGGAAGACGATGGTCAGTGGTTCGATATCGGTACGGACGACCGACATGGTGGCTCTCCAGCGCTGCGAGGTGGCGTGGTCTCCAAACCAACAAACCCTCGGTCCGCAAACCGTTCCAGCTAGATTTTGAACTTCAGCACGTCTTCCTTGAATTTGAGCCCGTGCCCGGGCCGCTCCGGCGCGGTGATCATGCCGTTGGCGATTTCGGGCGGGTCGACCCAGAGATCGTCGATCAGCGCCATGTTCTCACACCAGATGCCGTTCGGAATCGAAGCCAAGAGGTGCACATTGAGTTCGGGAAACAGATGCGGCGCGATCGTGATGCCGAACGTGTCCGCAAGCGCCGCGATCTTGCGCAGGTCGGTCATGCCGCCGCGCATCGGGTCGGGTTGCAGGATCGGCAGGCAGGGATTGAGAAAGAACGGCCGCAGGTCGTAGCGCGTGAAATGCGTCTCGCCGCCGACGACGCGCATGTCGAGCGCCGCCGCGATGCGCTGATAGCCGGCGAAATCATCGGCCGGCACCGGCTCCTCGAGCCAGTAGATATCGTACTTCTCGAACTTGCGTCCCATCTCGATGGCGACATCGGCGCTCCAGCCCATGTTGACGTCGATCATGATGTCGATGTCGGGCCCGAGCGCCTCGCGCATGCGGCGCACATTGTCGAGGTCCTGCGCCGGAGTGTGGACATGCGCGACCTGCATCTTGATCGCCTTGTAGCCCTGCTTCACGAAATGCAGCGCCTTCTCGATCATCCCGTCGCCACCGGCGCCCCGGAAGCAGCCGGAACCATAGATCGGGATTTCGGAGCGATAATGCCCCCACAGCCGATGCAGCGGCAGGCCGGCCCGTTTCCCCACCGCGTCCCACAGCGCGATGTCGAGCGCCGACATCGCCATCGCGGCGATGCCGCCGCGGCCATAGGTCATCGTCGCCGTCCACAGATCGCGCCAGATCGCCTCGATCGCGGTGGCGTCCTTGCCGATGACGCGCGGGATGATGCACTCCTCGAGACAGGCCGCGATCGACTTCATCGCCGGCTTGAACACGAACAGATAGCCCATGCCGGTGACACCGCCTGATGTCTCGACGTCACAGATCAGAATGTCGCGCGTCGCGCCGAGCGCCGCGCCTTTCAGCCAGGGATCGTCGGCCCAGGGCAGCCGCAGCATCGTCACGCGGATGTCGCGGATGGTCATGTCTGAATGGGCTGAAATCATCGGCGTTTCCTTTCCAGGCCGGATCATGTTTGCCTGATCTCGGACAGGGAAACTCAATCACAGAGCGCAGGCCGCGATCCAGCGCGCTTCGTCATGGCTCCAATGCGCCAAGATCTGGCGCCAAGATCCGATTGCCTTCAGGTCGTCTTGGGCAACTCGAACACCAGGCAGGTCGTGGTGGCATGGGCGAGCAGCTTGCCATTGTCGTCGGTAATCCGCGCTTCCGCCGTCGCAACCCGGCGGCCGGCGTTGAGCACATGGCCCTCGGTGCGGATTTTGCCGGTGTCCTGGCTCATGCCGCGGACGAAGGAGATCTTGAACTCCAGCGTGGTGTAGCCAAAGCCCTGCGGCAGCGTGGTCTGCACCGCAAGCCCCATCGCGGAATCCAAGAGGATCGCGGCGTAGCCGCCATGCACCGAGCCGATCGGGTTGTAGTGGCGCAGGCCCGGGATGCTGTGGATCACCACATGGCCGGTCTCGGCGGTGCAGTCGAACGGCTCGACATTCTCCATGATCGGCGGCTCCGGCAGGGTCCGGGCGAAGATGCCGCGCACGAAGTCGAGCCCCGGCATCGACGTCATCACCGCCATCGAGGAGACGCCGTAGACGGGCTTCGGGGTGGCGGGGGCGGTCATGTCGAGATTTCCCGTGATGTGATGCGAAGACGCATTGCCGCTGTCGGTGCCAGCCGCGCGCAATAGCCGTCATGCCCGGACTTGATCCGGGCATCCATCTTCTTCAAGGGATGGATTGCCGGGTCAAGCCCGGCAATGACGATCGGGCTCTAAGCCGCGCGCTTGTTCTTCCGCATCAAATCGGCAAAGCGCTGGAACAGATAGTGCGAGTCGCGCGGGCCGGGCGAGGCTTCCGGGTGATACTGCACCGAGAACACCGGCTTGCCCTCAAGCGCGATGCCGCAATTGGAGCCGTCGAACAGCGAGATATGGGTCTGGGTCGCGCCTTTCGGCAGCGTCGCCTGGTCCACGGCAAAGCCGTGGTTCATCGAGGTGATCTCGACCTTGCCGGTGGTCTCGTCCTTGACCGGATGGTTGGCGCCGTGATGGCCCTGATGCATCTTCATGGTCTTGGCCCCGACGGCAAGGCCAAGCATCTGATGGCCGAGGCAGATGCCGAAGGTCGGCGTCCCCGACGCGATCACCTTCTGGATCACGGGCACGGCATATTTGCCGGTGGCGGCGGGATCGCCGGGGCCGTTCGACAGGAACACGCCGTCCGGCTTCATCGCCAGGATGTCTTCGGCGGCGGTCGTCGCCGGCACCACGGTCACCTTGGCGCCGACGCCGGCGAGCAGGCGCAGGATGTTGCGCTTGATGCCGTAATCGATCGCGACCACGTTGAATTCCGGCGCGGTTTGCTGGCCGAAACCGTTGCCCCACACCCAGGGCGTCTCGTCCCAGGTGAAGCGCTGGCCGGAGGTGACCATCGGCACCAGGTCCATGCCCTCGAGGCCGGGCCATTCGCGGGCTTCTTCCTTCAGGCCGTGCAGGTCGAACTCGCCGTTTCTGGCGTGCACGATCACCGCATTGGGCATGCCCTTGGAGCGGATCAGCGCGGTCAGCGCGCGGGTGTCGATGCCGGAGAGGCCGATGATGCCGCGCGCCTTCAACCACAGGTCGAGATGGCGGGTGGCGCGGTAATTCGAGGGATCTGATATCGCCGAGCGCAGGATCACGCCGCGCGCGCCGGGCGTCGCCGCCATGTTCACCGTCTCGATGTCTTCCTCGTTGGTACCGACATTGCCGATATGCGGGAAGGTGAAGGTGATGATCTGGCCGGCATAGGACGGATCGGTGAGGATCTCCTCATAGCCGGTCATCGCGGTGTTGAAGCAGACCTCGCCGACGGCGTGGCCTTCCGCGCCGAGACCGAAGCCTTCCAGCACGGTACCATCGGCGAGCACAAGGAGCGCGGTCGGTTTATGGTCCGGCCAGGCGGGAGCGTTTTCGGATGTTGTCATGAGCCCTTTAAATAGACGCCGCACCCTGCGGCGTCAAAGCGAAAGGGCACGGATTCACACGGCAATACCGGCCGATTTGACAGGCCCGAACGGCCTTTTAATCTAAAGTTCCCTGAAGCGGCCGTTTGCTTGCCGAAAATGACCCGTCCGGAGCTCCCGCATGGATAATACGATGCCGATCCTGCTCGTCCCGGGCCTCATCTGCTCGCCGCGGATTTTCGCCCCCGTCATTCCGGCGCTGTGGCGATGCGGGCCGGTGACGGTCGCCAACCATATCAGGGACGACAATATGGGGGCCATCGCCCGCCGGATCCTGGCCGAGGCGCCGCCGCGCTTTGCGCTCGCCGGGCACTCGATGGGCGGCTACATCGCCTTCGAGATCATGCGGCAGGCGCCGGACCGGGTTGCGAAGCTGGCGCTGATGAGCACCCAGGCGCGGGCCGATACGCCGCAAGTGACCGCGCGTCGCCGCGGCATGATCGAGCGTGCTAGAAGCGGCCAATATCGCAGCGTGGTCGATGAGCTGTTTCCGGGCTTCGTGCATCCGTCGCGGCAGGGCGATGCAAGCCTGCGCCGGATCGTCGACGACATGAGCGAGGACGTCGGCGCCGAGGCTTTCATCCGCCAGCAGAACGCGGTGCTCAGCCGGCCGGATTCGCGGCCGAGCATGGCCTGGATCAAGTGCCCGACCTTGGTGCTGACGTCGGATACCGACAACACCGTGCCAAATTCGCTGTCGGACGAGATGGCCAACGGCATTCCCGGCGCAAAACTTGTAGTGCTCGCCAATTGCGGTCACCTGCCGCAGCTGGAACTGCCGCAGGCCTGCGCCGATGCGCTGGTCGAATGGCTGAGGAACTAGGTTGTTCTGCCGGTGCAAACTGCCTAGATGAGGGGATTGCTGGCTCAAGGACAACGAAATGCTGCGCGACGACATCAATACTGCGGTCAAGGAAGCGATGAAGGCGAAGGACGAGCGCAAGCTGTCCACGCTGCGCATGGTCAATTCGACCATCAAGAACGCCGACATCGACGCGCGCGGGCAGGGCAAGCCGCCCCTCTCCGATGCCGACCTGCTCGGCCTGCTGCAGAAGATGATCAAGCAGCGCCAGGAGTCGGTCGAGCTCTATGACAAGGGCGGCCGCGCCGAGCTCGCGGCCCAGGAGCGCGAGGAGATCGCCGTGATCTCGGCGTACCTGCCGAAGCAGATGTCCGATGACGACGTGAAGGCCGCGATCTCGGCGATCATCGCCGAGACGGGTGCCGCCGGCATCAAGGACATGGGCAAGGTGATCGGCGCGCTGAAGGCGAAATACGCCGGCCAGATGGATTTCGGCAAGGCCAGCGGCCTGGTGAAGGCGGCGCTGACGGGCTAGCCGTTCGTCCCGGCTGGCTTGCGGCGCAAAGTGTCGCGAGCCGAATTGCGGGAACCTTTCTGCTGACGGAGCATCTGACGGGCATGACCTCGCGATGACTCCGCAAAGGAAAGGCCCGATGAACCCGATTGTGCATACGCTGGATCGTGCAAGAGCCGCTCAAACCGAATCCGACAAGCCGACCCGGGCCGAAGTCGAGGCCGCAGTCCGCACCATCATCCGCTGGACTGGTGACGATCCCGAGCGGGATGGTTTGCTTGAAACTCCGGCGCGTGTGACGCGTTCGTTCGAGGAATTCTTTGCGGGTTACGACCAACGTCCCGCGGAGATCCTGGAAAAGACCTTCGAGGAGATCGAAGGCTACGACGAAATGATTGCCCTGCGGGGCATCCGCTTCGAGAGCCATTGCGAGCATCATATGGCGCCGATCATCGGTCAGGCCTGGGTTGCCTACATCCCGAACGGCCGCGTGGTCGGCATCAGCAAGCTGGCGCGGGTGGTCGACATCTATGCCAGGCGTTTGCAGATCCAGGAGAAGATGACGGCGCAGATCGCCAACACCATCAACGACGTCTTGAAGCCTCAGGGCGTAGGCGTCATCATCAAGGCGTCGCATCACTGCATGACGACCCGCGGCGTGCACAAGCCGGATACCGATCTCGTGACCAGCCGCATGCTGGGTTGCTTTCGCGACAATGCGCTAACCCGCCAGGAATTCCTCGGCATAGCGGTTTAGAGCGTCACAGGGCGATGGAGGAATGATATGGCCGATCAGCAAGCTCCTTCCGGTCCGGATCTGACACAAGGCGTTGCCCTCTCCGACTTCACGGGCGCGATGTTGCTCGGCCATGTCGGCGACGAGGACGTGCTGCTGGTGCGCTCGGGGGCGGATATCTTCGCCATCGACGCGCATTGCAGCCATTACCACGGCCCGCTCGCCGAAGGCCTCCTTGAGGGCGAGACCGTCCATTGCCCCTGGCATCACGCCTGCTTCGATATTCGCACCGGTGAAGCGACCGCCGCGCCCGCCTTCAACGCGCTCGCTGTCTGGAAGGTCGAGCGGGAGGGCGATCGCATCATCGTGCGCGAGAAGCGCGCGCAGCCGAAACTCCGCGTCAAGGGCCCGGTCGATGCGCCCGGCAGCATCGTGATTGTCGGCGGCGGCGGGGCGGGGTTTGCCGCCGCCGAGATGCTGCGACGGCAGGACTATCGCGGCAGCATCGTCATGCTGAGCGGCGAGGCCGCGCCGCCGGTGGATCGTCCGAACCTGTCAAAGGACTTCCTCGCCGGCAGCGCGCCGGAAGACTGGCTGCCGCTGAAGCCGGACGATTTTTATCGTGACGCGGCGATCGATCTGAAACTCAGGACCGAGGTCAAGTCGATCGATACCGGCCGCCGCAATGTCGTGCTCGCCGGCGGCGAAACGCTCGCCTATGACCGGCTGCTGCTGGCGACCGGCGCGGAGCCGGTGCGGCTGCCGATCCCGGGCGCGGACCAGCCCCACGTTCATGTGCTACGCACCGTCGACGATTGCCGGGCCATCATCGCCGCGGCCAGCGGAGCGCGCCGCGCGGTGGTGATCGGTGCAAGCTTCATCGGTCTCGAGGCGGCGGCCTCGCTCCGCGCGCGCCAGATCGAGGTTCACGTGGTCGGGCTGGAACAGCGGCCGATGGAGCGCGTACTCGGGCCGGAGATGGGCGATTTCGTCCGTGCGCTGCACGAAGAGCATGGTGTCGTATTCCACCTCGGCGACACGGTGACCGCGATCGAGGGCAAGCGAGCCCGCCTGAAGAGCGGGCCTGTGCTCGATGCCGATCTCGTCGTGGTCGGTGTCGGCGTGAAGCCGCGGCTGGCGCTGGCGGAAGCGGCCGGGCTCGCCATCGACCGCGGCGTGACAGTCGACGCCTATCTCGAGACCAGCGTTCCCGGCATCTACGCGGCCGGCGATATCGCGCGCTGGCCCGATCCGCACAGCGGCGAGACGATCCGGGTCGAGCATTGGGTGGTGGCGGAGCGCCAGGGCCAGACCGCCGCGCGGAATATGCTTGGGCAGCGCGAGGTGTTCGACGCGGTGCCGTTCTTCTGGAGCCAGCATTACGACGTGCCGATCAACTATGTCGGCCATGCCGAGCAGTGGGACGAGATCGCGGTGGACGGCAGCATTGCCGGCAGGGATTGCGTGCTGCGCTACAAGCGCGGCGGGCGCGTGCTCGCGGTCGCGTCGATCTATCGCGACCTCGATAGCCTCAAGGCCGAGGTCGCAATGGAGCGGGCGTCAGCCTGACGGCTTTCTCCTCAAGGATGTTCGTAGCCCGGATGCAGTGAAGCGAAATCCGGGGGAGTCTGTCCACTCGATGAGAACCCCGGATTGCGCGGAGCCTGTCATCGGGCGCGCGTTCGCGCGACCGCTCCATCCGGGGTTCTTTATCCGGGCATCACATTCTTCGTCAGCCCGGGCTTGTCCCGGGCATCGACGTCTCTACAATCTGCCGCGGCAAATGCGGATGGCAGGGGAAAGCCCGGCCATGACGAGGGACGGAAGCAAAACACACCATGCTCAAGGAAGCCGCTACTTACGACGAACTCTATCGCAACTTCCGCTGGGACGTTCCCGCGCGCTTCAACATGGCGACCGCGTGCTGCGACCGCCATGCCGACGGCACCGGGCGGCTCGCGCTGGTCTATGTCGACGAGGATGGCGGCACCACGCGCACCTCGTTCGACGAGGTCGCGGACGCCTCGCGCCGTTTCGCCAATGTGCTGACCAACGACGGGCTGGTGCGCGGCGACCGCGTCGCGGTGTTCCTGTCGCAATCGCTCGAACTGCCGGTCGCGCATCTCGCGGCGTTTCGCGCAGCGATGATCTCGATCCCGCTGTTCGCGCTGTTCGGCGAGGATGCGCTCGAATTCCGCCTGTCGAATTCTGCTGCCAAGGCCGTGATCACCGATGAGGTCGGCTGGGAGAAGATCGCGAAAATCCGCGATCGCCTGCCCGAGTTGAAGAGCATCTATATCGTCGGCGAAAAGACGCCGGCGGGGACGAGACCGTTCTGGAGCGCGATCAAGTCGGCGTCGCCTGAGTTTGCGACCGTCGACACCTCGGCCGACGATCCCGCGCTGATCATCTACACGTCGGGCACCACGGGCAATCCGAAGGGCGCGCTGCACGCGCATCGCGTCGTGCTCGGCCATCTGCCCAATGTCGAGATGTGCCACAACTTCCTGCCACGGCCCGGCGACCTGATGTGGACGCCGGCCGACTGGGCCTGGATCGGCGGCCTGATCAACGGCCTGTTCGCATTCTGGTACCACGGCATCCCGATGGTCGGTCACCGCGCCCGCAAGTTCGAGCCGCAGGCGGCGATGCAGATGATGGCCGAGCTCGGCATCCGCAACGTGTTCCTGCCGCCGACCGCGCTGAAGCTGATGCGGCAGGCCAATGTAAAGAATTCCGGCGTCAGGCTGCGCAGCATCTTCACCGGCGGCGAGTCGCTCGGCGGCGAATTGCTGGATTGGGTGCGCGACACCTTCGGCATCGACGCCCATGAGGTGTTCGGTCAGACCGAATGCAACCTCGTGATCGGCAGCAATTCCAACCTGTTTCCGATCCGTCCGGGCTCGATGGGCCGCGCCACGCCGGGCTTCGACGTCCGCATCGTCAACGAGAAGGGCGAGGAGCTGCCGCGGGGCCAGCGCGGCATCATCGGCGTCCGCCAGCCGTGCCCGTGCACCATGATCGAGTACTGGCGCAATCCGGAAGCGACCGCGAAGAAATATGCCGGCGAATTCCTGCTGACCGGCGATCTCGGCGTGCAGGATGAGGACGGCTATTTCTGGTACGTCAGCCGCGAGGACGACGTCATCACCACCGCCGGCTATCGTGTCGGCCCGTCCGAGATAGAGCACACGCTGATGAAGCATCCGGCGGTCGCGATGTCGGCGGTGGTCGGCATCCCCGACCCGATCCGCACCGAATCGATCAAGGCCTGGATCGTGCTGCGGCCGGGCTACGCGCCGAACGATGCTTTGGCGCGCGAGATCCAGGAGTTCGTCAAGGTTCAGCTCGCCGCCCACGAGTATCCGCGCTTCGTGCAGTTCGCCGACAGCCTGCCGATGACGGCGACGGGCAAGGTGCTGCGGCGGGAGCTGAGGGCGCTGGGCTAGATTCTCTCCGGCAAGTCCGTCACGATACGCACATGCAAAAGACTGCCTCGCAGGCCCCCGGCCTGCATCGCGCCTCGCTCAGGAAGCTCCACGAACTGGATGCGGCGCTGGAGCTGATGTATTACGGCTGGCGCGGGATGACGCTGGCGGCCGATCAGTATCTTGCCACGGTTGGCCTGTCGCGGCCGCATCATCGCATTCTCTACGTCATTGCGCGGCGGCCCGATATCTCGATCGGCTCGCTGATCGAGGTGCTCGGTATTTCCAAGCAGGCCCTGAACCGGCCACTTGGCCTGTTGCTGGAGCGTAAGCTCGTGGCGGCGAAGCGGTCGCCCGAGCAGCATCGTTCCAAATTGCTGCACCTGACCGCAGCAGGGCAACGCATCGAGCAGCGCGCGTCCGACCACGAGCGCGAGGTGCTCCGTGAGGCGTTCGGTCGCGTCGGCGCGCCCGGCACCGCCGCATGGATGGCGGTGATGGGAGCAATCGCCGACAACAATTAGCCTCCTCAAGTCAACATAGTTGACGTGATAGGCTCGTCGTGCCAGTCTGCCCCGCAGTCACGCGGGGGAGGGCAGTCGCATGGGCGAACAGATCATGGACCGGGCGGCTGCCGGACGCTTTGTCGAGGCGTGGTGCGCGAACTGGTGCAACGTCGATATCGACGCCGTCGTCGCGCACTTCGCCGACGATGCCGAGATGCGCAGCCCGTTGGCGCTCAAGTTGACGGATGCCCCGGTGGTCACGGGGGCCGAGAATATCCGCGCCTACTGGCGTAAGGCCTATGGCAGCATCGCAAGCGCGGACCTCAAGATCCTGAACTGGAGCTGGGACGAGACCATCGCGCGCCTGACGGTGTGGTGGCAACTCGGCGATACGCGCGCCAGCGAGTTCATGGACTTCGATGGCGCCGGCCGTGTGGTGCGCAGCGAAGCGTTCTACGGAAAATAGCCCATGCGATTTTCGGATGTCGTCCTGCTGCTCAACGCGCTCTGGTTTGGCGCCGCATTCGTCCAGTTCAGCATCGCCCAACGCAACACGCTGAAGATCCTGGTCCCACGCGAGGAGCGTGGCAACCCGATTGCGCCGACCTTGTCGGCCAGCGTCGCGTTTCTCGGCGGCATCAATCTGCCGATCGGGCTGCTCTCGATGTACTTCCTGGCCGCAAGGCCGCCGTTCTTTCACGGCGTTGAGGCGCAGCTCGCATTGTTCCTGTTTTTCGCCGCGTGTCACTTCAGCCAGTTCGCCTATAATTTGCCTGTGCTGATGCGCGGCGGGCGCGTCGGGGTCGCTTACTGGCCGGTGCTGAAGGGCCCGATGCTCAGGATCTTCGCCATCGACGCGACGCTGTTTGCGGCCAACCTGATTGTTGCGCTCTTGCTCGTGGCGTGAGCTACGAGGGCTGGGCGTAATACCTCCTCACCGTCGTCCCGGGCAAGCGAAGCGCGACCCGGAACCCATAACCACAGCTATATGTTGTTGTGCGACGCCGTGGCCCCAGCGAACTTCACACGCAGAGCGGTGGTTATGGGTCCCTGCTTTCGCAGGGACGACAGCGGAGTATGGAGCGACTGTATCGCCAACCTTACGTCGGCATCGGGATTCCCAATTCCTTCAGCGCGGCCATCATGCGCGCTGGCGGCTGCATCGGGATCACCATTGCCTTGCCGGTCTCCACGAGGCTCTTCAGGCTGGAGAGGATCGCCGGCCAGCCGGTGCGGCCGCCTGCGAGAATGTCGTCGCTGATCGGACGGTCATGCGATTGCAGGAGCGTCAGCTTCACGCCGTCGCCTGCCGGTTCGATCTCCCAGGTGACGAGCGTCGGCCCGAGCTTTTCGACCAGCTGCGGCCAGTTGACGTTGAAGGTGACGGTCAGCCGCTTCAGGGGATCGCACTCGATCACCTCGCCGGAGATGTGCAGCGCGCCGTCGGGCGTCCGCACGACGTAGGCGCCGCCGATCCGCAGGTCGACCTCGATCGCGTTGCCGGAGAAATACTGCCGGCTGAATTCGGCAGTCGTCAAAGCCTGCCACACCTTCTCGGGCGTGGCGGCGATGTAGATCGCGTAGACGATTGCCGGTTTGAATTTCTCGATGTTCATGTCTGTACGCACCCGTCGATAGATTTTCATTGTCATTCGAAGCCGTCGATCCCGAGCGCGGCCGGCGGGATCGTGACCGCCTTGCCGGTCTCGAGCAGGCTCTTGAGCCCCGACAGGATCGCCGGCCAGCCCTTGGAAATGCCGTCGAGCAGCTTGCTGCCCGCACCGAAGCCCTCATGGGTCACGGTCAGCTTCACGATCTTGCCATGGGCCTCCAGCGTGAAGACCACCTTGGTTGCCGGCTCCTTGCGCATGTCCTCGTCGAGCACGTGCTTGAAGGTGTAGGCGAGACGCCGCGGCCGGTCGGCCTCGAGGATCTCACCGGTGTCGGTGGTCTTGCCGCCCATCACCAGCGCGAGCGGCGAGCCGACCTTCCAGTCCGATTGTAGCTCGGTGTCGAACCAGTATTGCCGCGTGAACGCGCTCTTGGTCAGCGCGTCCCACAGTTTGTCCGGCGTGGTCTCGATGTAGGTGACGTAGGCGAATTCGGGCTTAGGCATGGTAGGCCTCCCTGGCGCCGCTGGTGAGCAGGTCGGCCGGCAGTTCGCGCCCGGTCTCCAGGAAACTCTTCAGGCTTGCGATCACCATCGGCCAGCCGCCGGAGATGTCGCGCAGCGTCTTCGGGCCGAGATTGTCGTGCGTCACGGTCAGCTTGACGACCGTGCCGTGCGGTTCGATGTCGAAGGTCACGCGCGAGACCTGCTCGCGCTCGACGCCTTCCTTCACGACGTCCCAGCTGTAGGCGAGCTTGTTCGAGGGATCTGCGATCAGCACCTCGCCCTGCACGCTGCGTCGCCCGTCCTTGGTAAGACAATAAAGCGAGCCGACCTTCCAGTCGGAACTGATGCGATAGCCGAACCAGAAGCGTTCGGTGAAGTCGCTCGATGTCAGCGCATGCCACAGTTTGTCGGCGGTGGTCTCAATATAGGTGACGTAGACGTAGTCCGGTTTACTCATCACGCTTCTCCAATTGTCTTTTCAACTCGCTCAGCGCGGCGAGTTTCCCGCGCTCGAACTTCCTGATCCACCGCTCGCCGATCTGATGGATCGGAACCGGGTTGAGATAGTGCAGCTTCTCGCGGCCATGCTTGATCGTGGTGACGAGGTTGGCCTCCTCGAGAATCACAAGGTGCTTGGTGACGGCCTGACGCGTCATGTCGAGGCCGTCGCAGAGCTCACCGAGCGTCTGCCCGTTCTGATCGTGAAGCCGGTCAAGCAGCGTTCGCCGTGAGGCATCCGCGAGGGCTTTGAAGACTTCATCCATGGGTCGGATAATAGGCAACCGAATGGTTGCATGTCAAGAGCGTGTGTTTTGGCATCGGCAGCACCGTGCTAGCTTCGCCGGCAGCCAACGCAGATTGGTGTGGAACATTGGGTGGTGCGCATGGGCGGTCGCGTTACGGCAGTTTGCTGCACGTTGGTTCTTGTCCTGCTCGCGAATGGTGCGAGCGCCCGGCAGAAGATCGGCGATCCGCCCGAGGCCTCCAACATGAGGCTGGTTGGAACCAACGATTTGCAGGCGCGCAGCGCCTATCAGCCGACCATCCATCATCAGGGCGACAGATGGATCGCCTATATCGGTCATCACGGCGGCACCGACGACATTCCCGATCCCGTCAACCCGGTGACCGGCAAGGCCGAGCCGAACGGCACCTCGATCGTCGACGTCACCGATCCCGCGCATCCGAAATATCTGCGGCACATTCCCGGACAGGAAGGCAAGTATGAATCGGGCGGCGCGCAGATGGTGCGGATCTGCGACGGCAAGGATTTGCCGAAGGGCGATCGCAACGCAGTCTACATGCTGCGCACCTTCGGCAGCGAGGCGCACGAGATCTGGAACGTCGCCGATCCCGCCAATCCGGCGCTCGTCACCCGGATCGGCGGCTTGAAGGACACGCACAAGAGTTTTTGGGAATGCAGCACCGGCATCGCCTTCCTGGTGTCGGGCGCGCCGGACTGGCGCACGCGGCGCATGACGCAGGTCTATGATCTCTCCGATCCCGCGCAGCCAAAGAAGATCAGGGACTTCGGCCTGCCCGGGCAGGAGCCGGGCGCGACCGGCGCGGTGCCGACCGAACTGCACGGGCCGATCTCGACCGGGCCAACGGGCAATCGCGTCTATTTCGGCTACGGCACCAACAAGGGCGGCTTCCTGCAGATCGTCGACCGCGACAAGCTGTTGAACGGACCGAAGGAGCCGACGCCGGACAATCTGAAATACCCGGAGATCGCGCGGATGCCGCTGTCCGCCATGAACGGCGCGCATACGGTGTTTCCGATGCCCGGCATGCCGATCGCCGAATTCGCCCACGACAAGGATGGCAAGAGCCGCGACATCGTGATGATCGTCGACGAGGCGATCCAGAACGAATGTGGCGAGGCCCGGCAGATGGTGTGGTTCGCCGACGTCACCACCGAGGCGCGGCCGATGCTGATCTCGAGCTACACGGTACCCGAGGCCTCCGGCGCGTTCTGCGCGCGCGGCGGCCGGTTCGGCTCGCATTCGTCGAACGAGAGCATGGCGCCGGTCTACTACAAGAAGCTGGCCTTCATCGCCTTCTTCAACGCCGGCGTCCGCGCGCTCGACATCCGCGATCCCTATCACCCGAAGGAAGTGGGGTACTTCATTCCCTCCATCACGGCGGCGACCGACAAGCGCTGCGTCACCATCGACGGCAAGGACCGCTGCAAGGCCGCGATCCAGACCAACAATGTCGAGACCGACGAGCGCGGCTACATCTATGCGGTCGACCGCGCCAACACCGGCCTGCACATCCTCGAACTGACCGGCGCGGCGCGCGCCGTCGCCGGTCTGCCGTGAGCACGCGATGATGCACTCATGGCGGGTCATCGCGGCGATGATCCTCGTGCTCGGCGGGCTCTCCGCCGTCGCCGGCTACGAGATGGCGCCGCCGCGCGCGGCCGCGTGGCGCGAGATCGGCTGGCCGTTTCCGCGCGACGGCTGGCCTGCCGGCCGGGCTTTCCGTTGCGGCGCGGCGGAGTGCGGTGACGACGTCGAGGTTTATCTCAGGCCAAAGCTCGGCTTCTGCAATTGCGACGGCGGCGTCGCCGATGACGACGAGGTCGATCGCGTCGCCGATGTCGACATGATCAGCCCGCGCTTTGTGCCGCTGAAGGCGGGCGATGTCGTTGCTGTCGCCGATATGCCGGGGCGGATCAGGGTCTATGATCTCGAGATGCCCAACGGGAAGCGCACTGCGATCGGCATCGCGGTGTCGCATCGCTGCGACCTGATGGCGGTCGCGGCGCAGGGGAGCGGCGATGCCGCGCGCGTGCAGCTAGCGACGTTGAAATTTCTGGAGGGGCAAGAGATCAGGTCATGGATGATCGCGGCCATGGAGGGCCGTTGAGCGTGATCTCTCTTCACCTCGCCCCGCTTGCGGGGAGAGGTCGGATCGCATCGCCAGATGCGATCCGGGTGAGGGGGGTACAGGTCTAACGGCCCGCACCGCCTGGCGGAGAGAGCCCCTCACCCCAACCCTCTAAGAGCGAGCTTCGCTCGTCTCGACCCCGCGAAGAACGGGGAGAGGCGGCGGGCCGCTTCCATGTTCGGCTCTTGCGTGCATAATGACGATAAGAAACAAACGAGCTCTCCCATGTCCCTGCAAGCCTATTTCGCCTTCGTCGCCGCCTGCATCGCGCTGGCGCTGCTGCCCGGTCCGATCGTCACGATGGTGATCGCCAACGGGCTGCGCTACGGCACGCGCGCCGCGCTCACCAACGTGCTGGGCGCGCAGGTCGGACTTGCGATCGTGATCGGCACCGTCGCGGTCGGGCTGACCTCGCTGATGGCGACGATGGGCTACTGGTTCGACTGGGTGCGCTTTGCCGGCGCCGCCTATCTGGTCTGGCTCGGCTTCAAGCTGATCCGCTCGCCGGTCGAGGGCGTCAGCACCGACGACACGCCGCCGCCGCCGCGCGGCGGCTTCTTCCTGCAAGGCTTTCTGGTGCTGCTCTCGAACCCGAAGGTGCTGGTGTTCTTCGGCGCCTTCATCCCGCAGTTCATGGATATGGACAAGCCGCACGTTCCGCAGGTGGCGCTGCTCGGCCTCACCTTCATGGCGACCGCCGTGCTGACCGACGCCGCCTACGCCTTGGCTGCCGGCCGCGCCCGCAAATTCTTCTCCAAGGAGCGGACCCGGCTGATGTCGCGCATCTCGGGCGGCTTCATGATCGGCGGCGGCATCTGGCTGGCGCTGACCCGGGCGCGATAGACCCGCTGGGCGATAGCCTCAAGGTCGTCGTTGACAATGCCGCCGATTTCCAGCCTGGGCAAGCAGCGCAGACGTTTGCTCTAGCCCGGAGGCCGTCAGCCGTGCTTTGATCGGCGACGAAAATTAACCCCTCGTCCGGGGGCATGTCTTTGACCACCGATAGCATGGATCGGCGTCTGGCAGCGGTTCTGGCGGCCGATATCGCCGGCTACAGCCGGCTGATGGGAATCGACGAGGAAGGCACTCTGGCCAAGCTGAAGTCGGTCAGGCGAGCGTTGCTGGATCCAGCGCTGGCGGCACATCGCGGCCGCGTCGTCAAGACGACCGGCGACGGAATCCTCGTTGAATTCGCCAGCGCCGTCGACGCGGTGCGCAGTGCCGTCGAAGTGCAGCGCCGCATGGCCGATCAGAATGCTGCCGTGCCAACGGAGCAGCGGCTCGAATTCCGAATCGGAGTCCACGTCGGCGACATCATCTTTGATGACAACGATATCTTTGGCGACGGCGTCAACATCGCAGCGCGCCTGGAGGGGATTGCCGAGCCGGGTGGCGTCTGCATTTCCGATGACGTGCAACGGCACATTCGCGGCAAGGTCGATGCGACCTTCGAGGACATGGGGCCGCAGGTCCTGAAGAATATTGCCGAGCCTATTCGGACATGGAGAGTTCGCGTCGGCGGCGCCTCCGCAGCGGCCGCGATCGCGAAGCACGCGTTCACTGCACCGGCTTCCCCAGCCGCGATTGCCGAGAAGGCCTCCATCGCGGTGCTGCCGTTCCAGAATATGAGCGGCGATCCGGAGCAGGAATACTTTGCCGACGGCGTCGTCGAGGACATCATTACCGCGCTGTCGCGCTTCAGATCGCTGTTTGTGATCGCGCGCAATTCAAGCTTCACCTACAAGGGGAAGTCCGTCGACATCAAGCAGGTCGGGCACGAGCTCGGTGTGCGATACGTGCTGGAGGGATCAGTGCGCAAGTCGAGCGGCCGCGTTCGGATCACCGCGCAACTGATCGAGGCCGGCAGCGGTACGCATCTCTGGGCGGACAGGTTCGACGGCGAACTGAGGGATGTGTTCGACCTGCAGGACCAGGTCACCGCGAATGTCGTCAGCATCATAGCTCCGAAGATCCAGCAGAGCGAAATCGAACGAACCCGAACCAAGCCGACCGACCGTCTCGATAGCTACGATCTCTTTCTGAGAGGCATTGCGGCCTATGCAGATCGCTCCAAGTGGGGCGACGCTGAACTCGGCGAGTGGTTCAACAAGGCCTGCGGGCTTGATCCGAACTATGCAGCCGCTCAGGTCATGCTGGCCTATTCGTCGCTGCTGAAACAGACCACGCGCGGCACGCCCCCCGGCGCGGAGGAGTTGGCGGAGGCGCTGCGGATCGCCGGGCTCGCCTGCGCGCTAGCCAGCGACGATCCGTTCGTGCTGGCGCGCGCGGCTCACATGTTTGCCTATCTCGGCCACGACTACGATCGCGCTGAGACCATGATCGAAGAGGCGATCTCGCTCAATTCGAATGATGCTGCGGCGTGGGGATATCGCGGCTGGATTTCGCTCATGTGCGTCCAGCCGGCACGCGCGATCGAAAGTTTTGAGCACAGACTCCGGCTCAGCCCGATCGATCCCGGGCGGGCGTCCATGTGGAACGGAATCAGTTTCGCGCATTTCATGCTCGGTCAGTATGAGCAGGGCCGTGCGGCCGCCGCCAAGGCGCTGGTCATCGGCGAAGACGCGCACACGCTCAGCGCGTTGATCATGAACGAGGTCGGCTCGGGGCGCCTCGACGAGGCGCGCGTCATCGCCGGCCGGCTGCTCAAGCTGCGGCCCGATTTCCGCGCGTCCTACGCGCGGCAGAATTTTCCGACCAGATCCGCCGAATGGGGCGACCGCATGGTCGCCGTGCTGTGTGAGGCCGGCATACCGGCGTAGGAATTCCTGGATCTATGCATTCCAGACGCGACGCTGTCTCGAGGCCGCGAATGGGCGCTTGATCCTACGCCACGATCCGCTCGACCACGTCGCGCACCAGGCCCGTCAGCAGCTCGAGCTTGTATCCGGTCATCGGCAGCGGCCTGGCTCCCGAGATCGCCAGCTCGGTGGCTTGCGCGATGGTCGCCGCGTTAATCTGCTTACCCTGCAGCGCCGCCGCGGACGCGGTCAGACGCAGCGGGACCGGGGCGATGCCGCCGGCGGCGATGTGGACCTGCTGGAACGCGCCGCCGGAGATCACCGCCCGCACGCAGATCTCGACCAGCGGCCATTCCGCATGCGTCCGGCTGATGGCGCGCTTGTACAGCGCGCGCTCGCCGGCCAGCGGAACGGGGAGCTCGATCCGCTCGATGCGTTCGCCCGGTGCAAGCAGATTGTCGGCCGCGCCGTTGCTGCCGTCGCCGAGCAGCTCGGAGATCGACAAGCCGCTGCGCCGATCGGTGGTGACCTTCGCATCATAGGCGAGCAGCGCCATCGCCATCGTCGACGGATGCGGCGCGACGCATGGGCCGAGATCGAACGCGACGTGATAGAGGTGGTTGCCGGATCGCGCCGGGCAGTCGGCGCCACCCTTCTTGAGGCAGGCGATCTGCGGATTGCGGAAATACCAGCAGCGCGAGCGCTGGGCGAGATTGCCGCCGAGTGTCGCCATGTGCCGGATCTGCGGCGTGGCGAGGCCCTGCGCGGCGGCGGCGATGCCGGGGTAAGCCTCGGCGAGCCGCGGATCGGATGCGATCGCAGCGATCGTGGTCAGGGCGCCGATGCGGGCCGAGCCGTCCGCATTCGACGCAACACCGATCGTATCGGGACTGGCGGCGAGATCGATGATCGAGCCGCACGACAGGCCGCTGCGGCGACGCTCCGACAGATCGGTGCCGGCGGCGCGGAATTCGGGCGCGGATATGACGTCTGCAGTCGCGACACTCATGCGGCATCCCTCCTTTTCAGCGCGGCGACGATGCGATCGGGCCGGATCGGAATCTCGGTGAGGCGGACGCCGATCGCGTTGTGGATCGCGTTGGCGACGGCGGCCGAGGTCGGCACCGTCGACGCCTCGCCGATGCCGACGCTGTTGCCGAGCACATGGTCGAAGCCGGCTTCGTCGAAATGGACCTCGATCTCCGGCGTGTCGGCGATCCCAGGGATGCGATAATCCTCCATCCCCGCGGTCAGAACGTCGCCGGTCTTCGGATCAAGCTCGCGCGCCTCGTAGAGCGCGTAGCCGAGGCCCTGGATCACCGCGCCGCAAGCCTGGCTGCGCGCCAGCGCGGGCGCTGCGATCTTGCCGACCGCGATGCCGGTATGCACGTTGAGCACGCGGACATGGCCGAGCCAGGTGTCGACCTCCACCTCGATGACCTGCACCGAGCTCGGCACGCCGGCGCCGACCGCGATGTTCGAGAAGCGGCGCATCATCCAGCCGAACACCATGCCCATCAGGCCGACTTCGCGCAGCGGCGAGCGGATGCCGGGCGCGGTGTTCTTGCCGTCCTCGCCGCGCGTCTCCACCATTGCGATGTCGGGCGAGCGCGCGATCAGCTCGCGCCAGGGCGCGTTCGAGCCGGGCGCCGGCTTTCGCGTGGCCTGTTCGAGCATCGCGGCCTTCAGTTTCCGCACCGCCTGCAGCGTCGGCGGCATCACCGAGGCGGTGACGCGGCTGCCGCCGGAGCCGGGGCCTTCGGGCAGCGAGGAATCGCCGATCCGCACATCGATCTCGCCGGGTTCGAGATCGAACTCGCGCGCGATCGCGTCGGCAAGCACGCTGCGGGTGCCGGTGCCGATGTCCTGCGTCGCCGTGCTGGCGACGATGCGGCCGCCCTTGACCGCGACCTCGACCTTCACCTTCGGCTGCCACAGATAGAGCCAGTAGCCCGTGGCGACCCCGATGCCGCGGCGATAGCGGCCGTTCTGCGCCGGCTTGCGGTTGCGCCAGATCTCGAGCCCTGATGCCCAATCGTAGAGCCGCTGCCGGTTGGGATCGGGATCCCAGCGCTTGCGCAAGGCGATCGGATCGACGTTGAGCCGCAGCGCGGCCTCGTCGATCGACTGCTCCACGGCGAATGCCATCGGCGGACCGCCGGGGCCGCGGAAGGCGGCGCCGGGCGGCAGATTGCTGATGACGTCAAAATCCGAAAGGTCCTTCGCCTCGGCCGGATAGATCAGCCGCGCCAGTCCCGCGATGGTCGAGTTGGTCGCGGCCCCGGTATCGGCATGCGCGGTGACCGAGAGCGCCTTCAGGCCGCCTTGCTCGGAAGGTAGCAGCGCGACCTTCAACTCCGCGGCCGGCCGATAACCGGCGACCGAGAGTTCTTCCTGGCGATCATAGGCGACCCGCACCGGCGCTTTCGCCGCGCGGGCCAGCTCGATCGCGGCGATCGTCTCGGTGCCGAGGCTCGCTTTCGAGCCGAAGCCGCCGCCGACGTGCTCCGCGATCACGCGGACCTTGTCGTGATCGAGCTTGTAGCGTTTTGCGATCTGCTCCTTCAGGTGAAACACCTGCTGGGTCGAGGCGTGCAGGGTCAGCCGGTCGCCGTCGAAGCGCGCCACCGCGGCGTGGGGCTCGAGACAAGCATGCTGCTGCGTGGCGGTGCGGAAGGTGGCTTCGACGAGTAGCTTGTTGTTGGCCTGGCGCGCCTCGTCCACCCAGTTGCGGGCCTTCTTGGCGCGGGTCGAGAACACCGCGGTCGGCCCGCGGACGTTCTGCTTCCAGGGCGCCGGCCCGCCGGCCGCTTCCGAGACGTTGCCGGCCCGCTTGCGGCTCGCCTTGTCGAACACCACGGGCGCATCATCCTTGCGTCCGGCGTCGAGCCCGACCACGGCGGGCAGGCGCTCGCTGGTCAGCTTGATCGCGGCCAGCGCGGCCAGCGCCGTCTTGCGATCGCGGGCGGCAACCGCCGCAATCGGCTCGCCGACATAGCGCACGACACGGTCGTCGCCGAGCAGCGACACCGCGGTAACGCCGGGGAGCGCGCGCGCCGGCGCCAGATCGAGCGTGGCGATGCGCGCATGCGCCTCGCGCGAGCGCAGGATCAGGCCTTCGAGCTGGCCGTCATGATGGATGTCGACGGTGTATTTCGCCGCGCCCGTCACCTTGTCGCGGGCCTCGATGCGGGGCGCCGTGACATGATCGCCGTCGAAACGGCCGGCGCAGGCATCCGCCACCGCACGGAAGATCCCGTCATAGGCGCCGCAGCGGCAGAGATGACCGGACAGCGCCGCGCCGATCTCCTCGCGCGACGGCACCGCCGTTCCCCTGGTCGCGCGCCAGCGGTCGCAGAACGCGGTCGCTTCCACGATGAAGCCGGGCGTGCAGAAGCCGCATTGCAGGGCGTCATGCGCCATGAACGCCTTCTGCACCGGATGCAGCCCGGACGCGCCGATGGCTTCCACCGTCGTCACCGATTTGCCGGCGGCGGCGTGCGCCGGCATCAGGCAGCTTGCGACCGGCGCGCCGTCGACCAGCACGGTGCAGGCGCCGCAGACGCCGGCGCCGCACACCAGCTTGGTGCCGGTTAGCTTGAGCTGGTCGCGCACGATGTCGATCAAGAGCGCATCGGGATCATCGGGCAGGGATTCGACGCGGCCATTGACGGTCGTCGTGCTCATGGATGTCCTCCAGTTGTCCTGCGGGTCGGCCTCTTGGGGATTGCCGCCTTCTTGACGGGCGGCTTCTGCGATTTCGGTAGCGCGCCGGCGCAGAGCGTCCGCACCATGATCGCCATGTCCTTCAGGAACGCATCCGCCGGCTGCATCGCCGGATATTGCGACTTCGCTGCGTACATCGCCATCTCGACCAGCCGCGCGAATTCGGCCGGCGAGAGGTCCTGCGGCAGCGCGAGCTGCTGCTTGCGCACGATCCGCGTGATCGTCGCGACCATGCGCTCCGCATAGCGCGCGGCGTAGGTCTGGTAGAGGTCGCGCGCGTGCACGAGGTGCTCGGAATACAACTCCTCGAGATGCGGCGAGCCGTCCAGCGAGCCGATCATGGTCGACATCCGTGCGGTCATGCCCGCGGCGAGGATGTCGCCGAGATCGCCGCCCGCGGTCTCCGCCGCGGCAAGGGCGGTCTCCTCGGCCGCGATCGCGGACTCATGCACGCGCTCGATCACGGCACGGAACAGCGCTTCCTTGGATTCGAAGTGGTGATAGAGCGCCTGCCGCGTCAGGCCGGCCGCCTCGGCGACCTGCTCGATCGAGGAGCGGCGAAAGCCGTGCCGGCGGAACACCAGCATGGTGGCATCGAGGATGCGGGTTTTCGGTCCCATTTGACGATTTTGACAAATATGGAAAAACTGTCAAATCGCGATTTGGTGAGGAGGCGGTGCTGGGGCTTGATCACCATTCCGCGAGGCCGCCGCGCGGCCCGCGTCCGTGTGAACCGCCTTTCGAATGGTCGCGTCGAAGAAACGTGGAGCTCCAAAGATGACCTTCTGGTCCGGAGCTTGCGAGGATACGCACATGACCCAGGTCTTTTTCCATTGCTCGACCACGCACGGGGTGCTGATGGATCGCCGCGGCACCTCGGTGACCAGCCTCTCGGAGGCCTGCGAGGCGGCGACGTGCATGATGCGATCGCTTGTCGCAACGGTCAGCCTGGAAGACTGGCGCGACTGGGTCGTGCATGTCAGCGACGACGCCGGCGAGGAGATCCTGATCCTGTCCTTCGCATCCGTGCTCGGCAAGCCGCACTGAGAGGGCGCCATGCTGTCACCGCACGCATCATTGCTCGCTCTGCGCGACGGCTGGAACGCGATCACGACGGGCTTGCAGAACCTGATCGCGCGAATTCGCGATCCCTACCGGCCCGAGCTGCACTACATGCGCGGACCGGGTCCCAAATGGCATGCGAAGCACGCCGTTCAAGCCGCGCCGGCCGGTTGAGCGCGGCGCTGTTCAGCTCTCGCTTCTCGCCGGGCGGTGCATCTCGCGCCGCCACGCCGCCGGGCTGACGCCGACCACGGCGGAAAACACCCGCGTGAAGTGGCTTTGATTGGCGAAGCCGGCCGAAATCGCGATCTCGGACAGCGACAGGTCGCGCGCCGCCATCAGTTGCTTGGCCACCTTCAGGCGCTGCTGAAGCAGCCATTGGTGCGGTGGCAGGCCGGTGGAGATGCGGAAGGCGCGCGAAAAATGGCCGACCGACAGATCGAGCTCGGCCGCGATCTGCTTCAGCGAAATCTTCCCGCTGAGGTCGGATTCGAGCTTTTCGCAGGCGCGGTTGATCTGCCAGGCGGCGAGGCCGCCACGGGTCGGTCCGGTCGGATGTTGTATTCCGCCATAGGTCCGGGTGACGTGCGCGGTCAGCGCCAGCATCATGTGATCGATGAACAGCTGGTTGGTTTCGTCCGGCCGGCGCAATCCCTCGCGCAGCAGCGCCCCGACGTGACGAATGACGCCATCGTCGTGACCGGTGCCGATTTCGCAGGACAGTTCACCGATGCGCGGCGAGCCGGTCTGTTCGGCGAAATCAGTGAGCGCCGAGCGCGGCAGATAGAAGAACAGCGAGTGGAACGGCTTGTCGATCACGTAGCGCGGATCGCGTTTGAGATCGTAAAGATAGGTCGCGCCCGCCGGGATATCCCGCTTCATGAGGCACTTGCCGCCCTCCCACAATTCGCAGTCCGGATAATCGTGCAGCTTCAGGCTGACCAGAAAGGCATCCTCGGCGGTGAGCGATCCGGACAGCCCGGGCACCGGGTTGTCGTCCCGGGTTTCGGTGACCGCGAGTTCGGCGCTGCGCAGCGTGCGCGTGATCAGCGCCGGCGGCGTATCCCTCAGGCGTAGGAATTGCCCGAGCCGCTGCCCGTAGGCGCCCGCCTGTGCCATGCGTGTTGAGTCCATCATTGATGTGCAGCCGGGCAGGGACTTGTCAGTCAGCCTGCGAAGCCGTCACTCATTATCCGGGATTGCTGCGGCGCAGTCCAGTTGTCTCACGCGATCATGAACGATGCTGCCGGTCGTTCAGCGCAATGCGATTCCGGAATGAATTCAACTGCTTTGGTCCAATCGACCGTGCCGGACGCAGAAATGTCGCAGCCGCGCGCTTGGCGCAGAATTGGGCAAAGCATGGCCGTTTCAGGAAAGACATTCGAACCGCGCGGCGCTTAGGTCCGGCGGGCAGTTCCGCGCCTCATGGGTCCGACAGACCGGCCCGCAAGGAGGGAGCGCATGAGCCTTCAAACGCGAGCACAGGTGATGAGTAAGCCGATCCTGCACGATCCTTTGCGGGATTCGCCCGCCGCATCCGATGCGCGGCAGGCCGAGGCGCCGGCCGGTCCGCGCTGCCCGGCCGGCCAGGAGATGGCCCGCGTGCTCAAGACGCAGCCGCTTCGCATGGCGGCCGACCCGTCGAGCGGCGCGATCGCCTATTGGAAGCATGACGCGCTGCACGACGTGGTCAGGCCGATGGTCGACCACGTCGTCATGAGCTATCCCGCAGGCTCGCAGCGGCTGGAGCGGCGCACCGGCAGGGTGGCTTCGATCGGAACGGCCCGGTCCGGGGTCGTGACGATCATCCCGGCCGGCTCGAGCTCGCGCTGGGATATTCACCAGTCGGTGCATGTCGTTCAGCTCTATCTTCCGCATGCGACGCTGGCGCGCGTCGCCGGCGAGGCCGACACCGCCGCTCCCGGCGATCTGCTGGAGCGCACCGGGCATCCCGATCCGATTACATCGCGGTTGCTGCTGAGCGCCGCTGATGCACTCGAGGGCAGCGCGGCGCTGGATGCGCTGTTCCGGCAGCAACTGACGGATCTTTTGGCCACGCGCCTGCTGTCGGCGCACGCCGGCGTGCCTGCGACCGTGCAGGTGACCGTAGGCGGTCTTGCGCCGACGGCGCTGCGCCGCGCCATCGAGCGATTGCGCTCGGACAGCGATGCGGACGTCTCGCTCGCGGCGCTGGCGGCGGACGCCGGCCTGTCGCGCTTTCACTTCTGCCGCGCATTCAAGGAAAGCACCGGGCTCTCGCCGCATGCCTGGCTGCGCCAGCACCGGCTCGAGCAGGCCATGAACATGCTGCGCGACACCGACGCATCCGTGGTCTCGATCGCGGCGGCGCTCGGCTACAGTTCGCAGACCGCGTTCGCGGCCGCATTCAGGAAGCTGACCGGCGAAACCCCGAGCGATTGGCGGCGCCGTCTGCGGTAGAGCGTTTTCGAGCAAAGAACCGAAAATGCTCTAGTGTCCTGAACCAAAAGTTCATGGCATTTTATGCCTTGGCGGGCAGATTGTAAGCGCAGAAGCGTTCGATTGAGCCGAGAATGTCGTCAGCTGATTTGGTCCATCGGAACGGCATTGGGTCAGCGTTGTGATGGTCGATGAAGGAGGCAATCTCGGCCCGTAGCGCCGCCACACTGCGATAGATGCCGCGCCTAATCTTACGCTCGGTGATGAGTGCAAAGAAGCGTTCGACCTGATTGAGCCAGGATGAACTGGTTGGCGTCAGGTGGACGTGCCAGCGCGGCCTCTTTGCCAGCCAGTTGCGGATCAACGGCGTCTTGTGGGTTGCGTAATTGTCCATGACGAGGTGGACGTCCAGATCGTCTGGAACCGCAGCTTCGATCTCATCGAGAAACTTGCGGAACTCTTTGGCACGATGGCGTCCATAGCATTTGCCAATGACCCGGCCGGTTGCGACGTCGAGGGCGGCAAACAGCGAGGTGACGCCATGGCGTTTGTAGTCGTGACTACGGCGCGCCGGCTGGCCAGGTCGCATGGGCAGCATGGGCTGGCTGCGATCCAGCGCCTGGATTTGCGACTTCTCATCGACACACAGTACGATGGCGCGCTCGGGCGGAGCTACGTAAAGGCCGACGATGTCGCGAACCTTGGCGACAAAGTCGGGGTCGGTTGAGAGCTTGAAGGTCTCCAACCGATGCGGCTGCAAGCCGAAAGCGCGCCATATACGCTGTACTGTTGAGACTGACAGCCCGCTGGCCCGCGCCATGCTGCGCGAACTCCAGTGGGTGGCCCCGGGAGGCTGGGTCTCAAGGGTGCGAACGATCACCGCCTCGATCCGGGCATCCTCAATCGTGCGTGGCGTCCCCGATCGCGGCTCGTCCCAAAGACCTTCAAGCCGATGCTCGGAGAACCGCCGCCGCCATTTGCCGACCGTGTCGGGATCGACAGCCAAACGGGCCGCCACGACCTTGCTCTGCTCGCCCTCAGCACAGGCCAGGACGATCCGAGCCCGCAGCGCCAACGCCTGAGCAGTGCTTCGACGCGACGCCAACGATGTCAACTCAGCACGTTCCACCTCATCAAGCTCCAGCGGAGCAAAGCGCCGACCCATCGCCAATCCTCCCCAAATCAGGAGAGTCCGCTATCATCGAGTCGATTTGGAGTCCGCCGAACTTTTGATTCAGGACACTAGCCGCAATCGCTCTTCAGGTCAGGCAATCGCTCTGGGGCACTCATACGGCCAATTCGCTAGATCACCGTGGCGCCCACGCCAACAACGGAGACAAGCGATGGCCTGGAAGGATTTCGGTAGCTCCCTTGCAGTCACGCGGCGACGCCGGGTTCTCGCGACTGCACTGATGTACGGGCTTACGCTCACCGTCCGCTTCACGTCGGCAACCGGCGAGGATGCCGATGCGCCGGCGCAGGCCGTTCAGGGCGCCGATGCCATGACGTCGGTGATGATCAGCGACGCCGCCCAGGCGCTCTACCGCGATTGGCTCCCGAGCGCCGCGCTGCCGATCGGCCTTCACCATGGAGCGCTGTCGGGCGCGAGAGGCTGCCGCGCAGCCTGCATGCCCGGGGCGCGCACGCCGTTCCTGTCGAGCTGCGCCCGGCAATAGGCGCTCGCCTTTCCACCTCTTCGCGTCGCCGATCGCGACAGGCTTCGCCGCAAGCGGCAGGCAGCGACGGCAACGCGCGGACATCAGAGACTGTCAACCCAGAGGAGATACCCATGCGAATTGTCATCATTGGCGCCGGCTTTGCCGGCATGTATGCCGCGCTCTCCGCAGCCCGCCTGCGCGACATCAAGGGCGTTTCGCCCGAGGAGCTCGAGATCGCCCTGGTCGCGCCGGAGCCGACCCTGGTGGTCCGCCCGCGGCTCTACGAGCCGAAGCCGGAGACGCTGACCGCGCCGCTGCTCGACGTCTTCAACGCGATCGACGTCGTCTATGTGCAGGGCAGCGCCGAAGCCGTCGACACCAAGGCCCGCACCGTACAGATCGTCACCGCCAAGGACGCGCGCAAGACGCTGCCTTATGATCGCCTTGTGGTGGCGACCGGCAGCCGGCTGTTCCGTCCGAACGTACCCGGTCTCGCCGAGCATGGCTTCAGCGTCGACAATCTTGCGGATGCGATCGCGCTCGACCGCCATCTGCACGACCTCGCCAGGCAGCCGGCATCAGTGGCACGCGACACTGTCGTCGTTGCCGGCGGCGGCTTCACCGGCATCGAGGCGGCGACCGAGATGCCGGCGCGGCTGCGCGAGATCCTTGGCAAGGACGCCAAGCCGCGCGTCGTCATCGTCGATCGCAACGCCGCGATTGCACCCGACATGGGCGAGGGCCCGCGCCCGATCATCGAGGACGCGATGCGCAAGCTCGGCGTGGAAGGCCGCTTCGGTGCCGGCGTCGCCGAGGTCAGCAAGTCCGGCGTCACGCTCTCCAGCGGCGAGCATATCGAGGCCGCGACCGTGGTCTGGGCGGCGGGCATTCGCGCCGCGCCGCTGACCACGCAGATCCCGGCGGAACGCGACAATTTCGGCCGGCTGCTGGTCGATCGTGATCTGCGCGTGCCGTCGGTCGCGGGCGTGTTCGCCACCGGCGATGCGGCGCGCGCTGCATGCGACGATGTCGGCAATTACGCGCTGATGTCGTGCCAGCACGCGACGCGGATGGGCGCCTTTGCAGGCAACAACGCCGCGGCAGAGCTGCTCGGTGTCGCGACCAAGCCGTATCACCAGAAGGCCTATGTCACCTGCCTCGACCTCGGCGAGGCCGGTGCGCTGTTCACCCGCGGCTGGGAGCGCAAGGTCGAGATGGTCGGCGATGTGGCCAAGAAGACCAAGCGGGAGATCAACACCGTCTGGATCTATCCGCCGCGCGCCGAGCGTGCCGCGGCGCTCGCATCCGCCGATCCGGAGCACGTCACCGAAGTCTGACGCTGAGCTCGGCGAGAGCACCGCAACTGCGATCATCGCTTCCGCGCACGGCGTCGTTCGATCGCTGTGCGCGGAACTGACTCGAAGTATCGCGGAGCGAAACGCAGTTTAGAATCGTCCTTAGAAGCGCTCGAAAAATCTGAGGCGCATTGACGCAGTTTCGCTGCGTTCACGTTGCGAGCTCGCAACACCATCGGCGATAAGCCCAACACTGGATGTGTTCTAATCACCGATCAGCTGCGTACGTCTTTCATCGTGTTAGTGACGGCGAGGATGAAGGCGATGTGAGTTGACGGGGGTCGGATGTTTCGTCGCACTGCGCTGGCGGCCGGGTACATGGCTGGCAGCGGTTTGTTCGCGCTGAGTGTGGTGACGCCGCGTGAAAGCGTTGCGCAATCGGCGCTGCCGCCGGTGACGGTCGAGGCGCCGAAACAACAGCAGCAGGCGCGGCGGACGCTGCCGGCGCGACGCGCGGCGCGTCCTGCACGTACGACGCCGCGATCGATCGCGAACCGGGCGCCCGCGCAGAACGTTCCAGCACCGGGGGCAGGTGGCGGCGGAGAGCGCGGCAACGGCCCGGTCACCGGTTATCTCGCCAGCCAGAGCGTCACCGCAACCAAGACCGACAGCCCGGTCCTGACGACGCCGCAGTCGATCTCGATCGTCACCCAGGATCAGATCCAGGCGCAGGGTGCGCAGAACATCACCGAAGCGCTGCGTTACACGCCCGGCGTGACGATCGAGAGTTTTGGCGCCAACGCGTTCTTCGACGAGTTCAAGCTGCGGGGCTTCACCGCGCCGCGCTATCTCGACGGGTTGCGGCTGCCGACCGACACCACGACCTTCGCGGTCCCGCGCATCGAGACCTATGGTCTCGAGCGCATCGAGGTCCTGAAGGGGCCGTCATCCGGCCTGTATGGACAATCCGATCCGGGCGGCCTGTTGAACCTGGTCAGCAAGCGGCCCACCGAGACGCCGCATTACGAGATCGAGGGATCGTTCGGCTCGTTCGATCGCTTCCAGGGCGCCTTCGATATCGGCGGTCCGGCCGACAAGGACGGCCGGTTCCTTTACCGCATCGTCGGCCTTGGCCGCGACAGCAACAGCCAGACCGACTTCGTTCAGGACAACAAGCTGTTCATCGCGCCGAGCTTCACCTGGCGCCCGACCTACGACACCAGCTTCACCGTGCTCTCGCAGTACCAGAAGGTCGACAACAAGGGTTACCAGCAATACGTCCCGGGACAGGTGTCGTTCCTGCCCAACCCCAACGGACATATTCCCTACAGCCGTTACCTCGGCGAGCCCGGGCTGGATGGCTATCATCTCGAGCAGTTCGCGGTCGGCTACGCGTTCGAGCATCGCTTCGACAACATCTTCCAGTTCCGGCAAAACCTCCGCTACACCCAGGTCAGCAACGACCTCGCATCGGTGCGGACCGAGGGCATGGTGACGGATCGTCTGGTCGCGCGCACCTACAACTACGTCAAGGCCAACGCCGCCAATGTCGCGCTCGACAATCAGCTGCAGGCGGATTTCGCCACCGGGCCGCTGGTCCACAAGGTGCTGGCCGGCGTCGACTACTTCGATCTGTGGGCGAACACGGACTATCGCACGACGCCGATTGCGCCGATCGATGCCTATAGTCCGGTCTACGGCACCGCCGTTCCGTCAGCCAGCTCGCTGGCGCCTTTCATTCTGCGCGACGACAGGCAGTCGCAGCTCGGCGCCTATCTGCAGGATCAGATCAAGCTCGATCGCTGGACGCTGACCATGAGCGGCCGCCAGGACTGGGTCAGCTCCGGCTTCACCAGCATGGCGTTCTATCCGCCGGCCGGCCACTATTCGCGCGATGACTCGGCGCAAACCGGGCGCATCGGCCTGAGCTACCTGTTCGATATCGGCCTCGCGCCCTATGTCAGCTACGGGACCTCGTTCACGCCCAACCTCGGCGCCGACAGCGCCGGCCGGTCGTTCAGGCCGACGACGGGCGAGGGCGCGGAAGTCGGCGTCAAGTTCAAGCCGAACGGCTCGAACTTCATGGTGACGGCGGCAGCGTTCGATATCCGTCAGCAGGACGTGCTGACCGCCGATCCGTTGAACCCGCTGTTCAACGTGCAGACCGATGCCGTGCGTGTCCGCGGCCTCGAGCTCGAGCTGAAGGGCAATCTCACGCGCGAGCTCGAGATCACGGCGGGATACACCCATCTCGATCCGCGGGTGACGACGAGCATCGCCGGCTATGCCGGCAAGTACATGATGAACACGGCGCAGGACCAGGGCGCGGTCTGGGGCAAGTATACCTGGTATGACGGCGCGCTCGCGGGCCTTGGGCTCGGCCTCGGCGTGCGCTATGTCGGCGAGACCTACGGCGACAACCTCAATACCTTTGTCATTCCCTCCTATGCCTTGCTCGATGCGTCGGTCAGCTACGACTTCGCTTATCTGCGGCCGGACCTGAAGGGCTGGAAGGCACAGGTCAACGTGACCAACCTGACCGATCACTTCTACGTTGCATCCTGCCTCACCGGGCTTCCCTATTGCGGCCTCGGCAATGGCCGCACGGTGCTGGGCACGATGAAGTACACCTGGAACTAGGTAACGAAATTGACTGCGACGACCAGATCCTTGCGGCGATGGGGCGCTGTCCATAAATGGACCAGCCTTATCTGCACGTTGTTCATGCTGCTGCTCTGCATCACCGGCCTGCCGCTGATCTTCCACGAGCAGATCGACGATCTCCTGCACAGCCAGGTCAAGCCGCCCGACGTGCCGCCAGGCACGCCGCCGGCCAATCTGGACCGTCTGCTCGGCAACGCGTTGGCGCAGGCACCCGGAAAGGTGCCTCACTTCCTGATCTGGGATCGCGACGATCCGAGCGCGATGTTCGTCAGCGTCGGTCCGACCATCGATGCCGATCCGACCAACAATTTGCTGATCCGGATGGATACGCATAGCGGCGCCTATCTCGATGCGCCCGATGTGACCGGCCGCTTCACCTACATCATGTTGAAGCTGCACACCGACATGTTCGCAGGCCTGCCCGGCAAGCTGTTCCTCGGATTGATGGGGATCCTGTTCTGCGTCGCGATCATCTCCGGCATCGTGGTCTACGCGCCGTCGATGCGGAAACTGCGTTTCGGCGCCTATCGCGCGCAGCGGACCCGCGTCGTGCGCTGGCTCGACGTCCATAATCTCGCGGGCATCCTGCTCGTCGCCTGGACGCTGGTCGTCGGCTTCACCGGGGTCATCAACACCTGGGCCGACCTCGTGCTCAAGATGTGGCAGTTCGGCCAGCTCGCCGAAATGACGGCGCAGTACAGGGACCGGCCGGTGCCGTCGAAGCTGACCTCGCTGAATGCGGCGGTCGAAGTGGCCACCCATGCGGTGCCCGGCATGACGCCGAGCTTCGTTGCTTTCCCGGGAACCCTGTTCAGCAGCAAGAGCCACTACGCCGTGTTCCTGCATGGCGATACGCCGCTGACCTCGCGGCTGCTCAAACCGGCGCTGATCGACGCGGAAACCGGCAAGCTGACCGACACAAGGGACATGCCCTGGTATGTGACGACCCTGTTCGTCTCGCAGCCGCTGCATTTCGGCGACTATGGCGGCATGCCGCTCAAGATCGTCTGGGCACTGCTCGACATCCTGACCATCTTCATCCTGGTGACCGGCGTGTATCTGTGGATGCGCCGCCGCAAGGCGGGCGTGAGCCAGGAACGCGCGATCGCCAACGCCGCCTCCCTCGACAACCCCGCATTATCGTCGTGACGCCAGCATGGTCTCGCATCGTTCATTGACCCAGATCTTCGCCGCCCCGCTCGTCATCGCGATCGTGAGCACGGTCGGATTGATCAGCGCGCTGGTCGGCGACGGCTGGTGGGATGCGGTCTCGTGGGCCGGGCTCGGCCTGCCTGTGCTGCTCTATCTGGTGTTCATCTGGCGGCGCCAGCCGAATTGATCGGGTTCGCCTGATCGCGCTTCGAACCGGCCGGGCAATCAGCAAAGCCGGTCCAATCGGAATATGCCGATCCCTGCGGTGTCTCATCCGCGGAGATGCGCAAGAAGCCGTACCGGCAACCGAACAAGCAGTCGCGGCCGCGCAGGTGCCTGGCGTGCGGCATCGGGCTTCACTCCGGGAGCCCCGCCATGCGTAGCGGGTTGACCAATGCGTCCAGGTCGCCCTGTCGACGATACGGCAGCAGCCCCGCCCAGCGGGCCAGGCTGAAATTGGGGTGGCCCGCCAGCAAGTCGCTTGAGATCATCCGCGCTTCATCTTGCCGGCCGAGATTCCAGAGCGCCGCTATGAGTGTCGACTGCGCGGTCAGCCAGAGCGGCCGCTGCCTCAGCACGCGGGAGGCTATATCGTGCGCCGCCGCGAAATCTCCGAGATGAAATCTTGCGCGCGCTTCGTCCACCATCGATTCGTTGCGCTCAATCGGACTGAGCCGTTGGGCGTGTTCCTCGTAGAGGACGGCCTTTCGGAAATTGCCGGCGTAGCCATGGTACATGCCCGCCATGTGATGGGCGTCAGAGCTGCTGGGAGCGAGGCTGATCGCCGTTTCTCCTGCTGCCACAGCCTCATCATGACGACGTTGATAGGTACGAACATAGCCGATCACCAGGTATGCTTCCCCGAAGCTCGGGTCGGCGGCGAGAGCCCGATCAGCGCAGCCCAGTGCGGCTTGATACGCTTCATTTTCATCCTTGATCCAACCGAAGCGCGCCTGGTCGGTCAGGGTCAGACCCAACAAGTAGAGCGCCGGCATAAACGAGGCATTGATCTCCAGCGCCTGTTCAAAAAGCTTCCGGGCCTGTGCGTGAGTTTGCCTTGCGAAATTAACGTACAGGGCGCGTCCCTTTAAGACATACTCATAAGCCAGCGGACTGCCCGAGCGCTTTCTCCACACCCTTGCGCGTTCGCCGACCGTCAACTGGACCTCGAGCGCTTCGACGATCTCTTGCGTAATTCGGTCCTGGAGATCGAACACGTCGTCCAGGTCTCCGTCAAAGCGATCCGCCCAGAGATGGCCGCCGTCTCGACCATCAATCAACTGCGCCGTCAACCTGATGCGATTGCCGATCTTTCGAACGCTCCCCTCCAGCAGATAACGAGCACCCAGGATCTGCCCGATTTCGCGAATGTCCCGGTTCTGCCCCTTGAACGCGAAGCTCGAGTTGCGAGCTATCACCATCAATTCCTGTATCTTTGACAGGGTCGTAAGGACGTCTTCCGCGATCCCGTCCGCGAAATACTCCTGCTCGCTGTCGCCGCTCATGTTCTGAAACGGCAGCACCGCGATGGAGGGCTTTCCCGAAAACGGGCGCACGTGATGCGATTCGGCGGGAGTTGGATGGCGCTCAGGCGAAGGTCTGGCGCCAATCTTCATTCGCCAGGCGCGGATCGGCTCAGTGATGTTTTTCAGATTCTGTTGGCCCATGTCTTCGAAGGCTGCATCGACCTTGCTCCGGATCTGCCGGTAGGCGTCGTCAGACAGGCATATGCCGCCCGGGTCCGCGATGTTCTCCAGCCGCGCGGCGATGTTGACGCCGTCGCCGAAGATGTCGTCGTTGTCGATGATGATGTCGCCGACGTGAATGCCGATGCGAAATTCGATCCGCTGCTGTTGCGGTGCGGATACGTTGAGCTCCGCCATCCTGCCCTGAACCTCTACAGAGCTGCGCACTGCATCGACGGCGCTGCCGAATTCGACAAGCATGCCGTCGCCGGTCGTTTTGACGATGCGGCCTCGATGAGCGGCGATCGTTGGATCAATGAGATTCTTTCTGGCCGCCTTGAGCCGCGCGAGCGTGCCTTCCTCGTCCGCTCCCATCAGGCGACTGTAGCCGGCGACATCTGCCGCCAGCACTGCTGCCAGTCGCCTTTCCACTCGCTCGGGCGCCACGGACTACCCTAACTTGGAAGTTCAACCCGGCCAATTAAAGCACGTCGAGCCGCCTTCGGGCTAGAGGCCACGCCCTGGCTGACCGTCAGTCGCTAGATCAGCGCTTCCGTGCGCAGCGTCGCCTCGATCTCGCCGAGGATGCGCGCCAGCCGTTCGGCCCACGCCGTCTCGCCGGCTTGGTCGGAGATCAGGTCCTGGCGGATCTCGATGCCCGAGTTCATCAGGCCGCGTGCCTCGCCATGCACGGGGATCGTGTAGTCGGTCTCGTCGCTGACCGCGTAGGGCTCGTTGTCGCCGACCACGAGATCGCCCTCGGCGCGCAGATGCTTCAGCAGCAGCGGCGGCAGTACCGTGTCGCGGTGGTAGAGCGTGCCGATGTGCCAGGGTCGCGCGATGCCGGCGTAGATCGGCGTGAAGCTGTGCAGCGACACCAGCATCGTCGGCAGGCCCCGACGCGCACGCGCGTCGATGATCTCGTCGATGCGTTTGTGATAGGGATCGAAGATCTGCGCGTGGCGCATCTCGGCGGCCTCGCGCGACAGGCCTTCATTGCCCGGCACCGTGGTGGCCTCGCTGATCAGCGGGATCGAGCTTGCGACATGCGGCGGACGATTGCAGTCGATCACGAGCCGCGAATAGCGCTGCGCGATCAAATGCGCGCCGAGCCGCTCCGAGAGCCGGGTTGCGACGCCGGCGATGCCGATGTCCCAGGCGATGTGCCGCACCAGTTCATCTTCGGGCAGGCCGAGGTCGCCGAGCGGAGAGGGAATCAGCCTGCCGTAGTGGTCGCAGGTGAACAGGAACGGCGAGCGGCCGTCGGCATTGTGTTCAAGAACCGGTGAAGCGTCGGTGCTCGCGAGCAGGAACGATGGACCGCCTCCGTAATTCAAGGGCTTTTTTCCTCAACTTTGCCTATTCAGGCGGCATGCTGATCTGGAATCGGGCAGCTTTCTCTATAGATTATGCAGCCCGAAATCACGATGATTGTTTGAAGATGCCGCTGCTGACTATTCATCACAAGACCGTTTATCGCTACGCGCGCCCGGTGGCGTTCGGCGAACACCGCATCATGCTGCGCCCCCGTGACGGCCATGATCTGCGCGTGCTCGACAGCGCACTTGTGATCGATCCACAGCCGATGTCGCTGCGCTGGATCCACGACGTGTTCGGCAACAGCATGGCGATCGCCGCCTTCGACGAGCGCGCCGACATGCTGTCCTTCGTCTCGACCGCGACGGTGGAGCACAATCCGGCCGATACGTTTGCGCTGACGCCGGACGATCCCGCCTATTTCTATCCGTTCCTCTACGACGATGAGGAATTCCCCGACCTGCAGCAGTTCATTACGCCGCAATATGGCGACCCGAACGGTGAGCTGTCGGCCTGGGCGCGGCGCTTCCTCGATGTCGAGGCGCCGACGCCGACTTTCAAGATCCTCAGCGGCATGACCCACGGCATCCGCGAGGCGTTCAGCTATCGCAAGCGCTACGAGCAGGGCACCCAGCATCCGCTCGACACGCTGCGCACGCAGTCCGGCACCTGCCGCGACTATGCGCTGTTCATGATCGAGGCGCTGCGCCGGCTCGGCGTCGCCGCGCGCTTCGTCTCCGGCTATCTCGCCATGCCGCCCGGCAGCGCGCACGGCTATGTCGGCGGCGGCTCGACCCATGCCTGGGTGCAGGTCTATCTGCCGAGCGCGGGCTGGATCGAGTTCGATCCGACCAACGGCATCGTCGGCACGCGCGATCTGATCCGCGTCGCGGTGGCGCGCGACCCGCGCCAGGCGATCCCGCTGCACGGCGTCTATCTCGGCGCGGCGGACGCCTTTCTCGGCATGGATGTCGACATCAAGGTGGTCTCGGTCGGCGAGAACGCGGAGCAGGAGACGGCCTGACGATGCAGATCAAGGTCGGCTTCGAGATCACCTACACGGCGGCGCAGCCGACCCCGATGGTGATCATGCTGTCGATCCATCCGTCGCGCTACGCCGACATCGTCGGCACCGAGCGCCTTTCGACCGAGCCGGACGTGCCGATCGGCCTCTATCGCGACGGCTTTGGCAATGTCTGCGGGCGTCTGGTGGCGCCCAGCGGTGGCGTCACCTTCCGCGGCAGCGCGCTGGTGCGCGATCCCGGGCTGCCGGATCCCGTCAATCCGGCGGCGCAGCAGCTGCCGATCGAGCAATTGCCTGACGATATGCTGCTCTATCTGATGCCGAGCCGCTACTGCGAGACCGACAAGCTGACCGACATTGCCTGGTCGCTGTTCGGCAACACACAGCAGGGCTGGGCGCGGGTGCAGACGATCACCGATTTCGTGCACCACCACGTGACGTTCGGCTATCAGCACGCCCATCACATGAAGTCGGCGCACGACGTCTATAAAAGCCGCGCCGGCGTCTGCCGCGACTTCGCGCATCTGGCGCTCACCTTCTGCCGCTGCATGGGCATTCCGGCACGCTACTGCACCGGCTATCTCGGCGACATCGGCGTGCCGCCGGACCCGGCGCCGATGGATTTCTCCGGCTGGTTCGAGGTCTATCTGTCCGGCCAGTGGTACACCTTCGATGCCCGCCACAACACGCCGCGGATCGGCCGCATCCTGATGGCAACCGGCCGCGACGCCGCCGACGTCGCCCTCACCACGAGCTTCGGCCGCATGACGCTGACGAAGTTCGTCGTCGTGACCGATGAGGTGGCGGCGGCCTAGCGTCCCCCGGGATTTTCTGTCATTCCGGGATGGTGCGTTAGCATCAGACCCGGAATCTCGAGATTCCGGGTCTGGTCCTTCGGACCATCCCGGAATGACAACTGAACCCATGACCCCCGATCTTCTTTTCGTCTACGGCACGCTGATGCGCGGCTTCGACCATCCGATGGCGAAGCTGCTCGCGGGCAATGCCGAGTTTCTCGGGCCGGCGCAGTGCAGCGGCCGGCTCTATCTGGTGAAGCATTATCCGGGCCTGGTCGTGTCGGACGATCCGGCCGACATCGTGCATGGTGAACTGTTCCGCTTGCGTGAGCGCGAGGCCATGCTGCGTGAATTCGACATGTACGAAGCCTGCGGCGAAGGCTTTCCGCCGCCGACCGAATATGTCCGCGAGATGCTCGAGGTCACGCTTGCCGACGGCAATGTGAGCGAGGCGTGGACCTATCTCTACAACTGGCCGGTCACCGAGCTGCCACGGATCGCGTCAGGAAAATTCCTGGAGCATTAGCGCTCGGACGTGCCGCATGTTTCGTCATGCCCGGGCTTGACCCGGGCATCCATCTCACTTCGCAATAGTCATTCTTTTGATGGATTGCCGGGTCATAGGCGAGCGGAAGCGACGCCGTCATTCTGACGGCTGTGCCGGCCACGACGAAAGAGAAGTCAATCCTCCCGCACCACGCGGATATCGACCTCGCGCTCGACATAGCTCCATTCCTCGGTCGCGCGCAGCATGCCGACCAGTTCGTCGAACAGGGTGACGTGGTCGGGGGCGAACTCGAACCAGGTCAGGAAGTCGAAGGGCATGCCGAGGTCGCGCGAATGAAACAGCTGGCGGGCGATCGCGGGGAGGAATTTCAGGGTGCCTTCGATGTGGTGCGACTTGTCCTCGAAGATCTTGCGGCGCTCCTCCTGCGTCAGCTCCCACCACGCCGCGGATTTCCTGATTGGGATCAGCGCTGCGTGGGTTGCCTCGCTGCGGCCGAGCCCGGCCTGCACGGCCAAGAGCTTCTCGCGCTCCTCCTTCTCGGTGTAGCGCAGATGGCTGGCGACGCCGGCGAGCCGCCAGGAGGTCTGCGCCGGCAGCAGCGGCAGCGCGATCGACTCGCTCGCAACGATCGACAACGCCGCGACCTTCGGCAGCGTCTCGCCCTTCACCCGCGTGATGGACGTGACCTGCCAGCCGCCGCTCTGTCCGCCTCTGAATGTCGTGAACATGGCCTATCCAATCCCGGAAGCGGGGAGGGGGCAAGCTTGCCGCACAGGCTCTCCACCGTGGATTTGGGGGTAGCCCGCTCGACGGAGCCGCGACGGACCAGACCTGTGAATAGCCCGGAAAAGCCCCACATTGTTCGGCATGGCGGGCCGTGCCGCTATATGGCTAACCGGTTGTCCGCGATTCGCCGCCCGAGCCCAAAATCCTGACTGATGCGTTTCACGCCCGAATTCCTCGATGAGCTGCGCGCCCGGCTTCCGGTCTCGGAAGTCGTGGGCAGGCGCGTCAAGCTCAAGAAGGCCGGCCGGGAGTGGAAGGGGCTGTCGCCGTTCCAGCAGGAGAAGACGCCGTCGTTCTTCGTCAACGACCAGAAGCAGGCCTGGTTCGACTTCTCGTCCGGGCTGAACGGCAACATCTTCGACTTTCTGATGAAGACGGAGGGCGTGACTTTCCCCGAGGCGGTGGAACGTCTCGCCGCGATGGCGGGTGTCCCGCTGCCGGCGGTGACGCCCGACGCCGCGCGGCACGAGCAGCACCGCCGCACCCTGCACGACGTGATGGAACTGGCGACCAAGTTCTTCGCCGACACGCTGGCCTCGCGCGGCGGCGCCAAGGCGCGTGGCTACCTCGCCGACCGCGCCATCTCGCCGGCGACCCAGCTCCAGTTCCGGATGGGCTATGCGCCGCCGGACCGCTTCGCGCTGAAGGAGCATCTCGGCGCGTTAGGGATCTCCACTGACGACATGGTGGAGGCCGGGCTTCTGGTGTCCGGCGAGGACAAGCCGGTGCCGTTCGATCGTTTCCGCGACCGCGTCATGTTCCCGATCACGGATGCCCGCGGCCGCGTCATCGCATTCGGCGGGCGTGCGCTGGAGAAGGACGTTCCGGCAAAGTACCTGAACTCGCCGGAAACCACGCTGTTTCACAAGGGCGACAATCTCTACAATCTGTTCACCGCGCGGCAGGCCGCGCATGACGGCGCGCAACTGATCGTCGTCGAGGGCTATGTCGACGTCATCGCCATGGTCACGTCGGGCTTTCCCGGCGCCGTCGCGCCGCTTGGCACCGCGCTGACCGAGAACCAGCTCGGCCTACTCTGGAAGATGGTCGACGAGCCGATCCTCTGCTTCGACGGCGACCGCGCCGGACAGAAGGCGGCGTACCGCGCGGCCGATATCGCCTTGCCGCAGCTCAAGCCCGGCAAGAGCCTGCGGATTGCGCTGCTGCCGGAAGGGCAGGATCCCGACGATCTCGCCCGCTCCGGCGGCCGCGGCGCGATCGAGGACGTGATCTCGGCCGCGCGTCCGCTCGCCGAAATGATCTGGTCGCGCGAGATCGAGGGCGGCAATTTCGATACGCCCGAGCGCCGCGCCGCGCTGGAGGCGCGGATCGGCGAGCTCACCAATGGCATCCGCGACGAGGTGGTGCGCCGCTATTACCGGCAGGACCTGCAGGAGCGGCTGCAGCGCAATTTTGCGCCCGAGGGCGGCCGCGGCGGTTATGGCCGCGGCGGCTACGGTCGGGGCAATTTCGGCGGCGGCCGCGGCGGCGAATCTCCCCGCCAGTTTGCCCCCCGGGGACCTGCCCAAAACGGCCGGCAGGGCGGCCGGTTCGGTGCCACCCCCGGGATTTCACGGGGTCCCTACCAGGCCGCCAGCCCCCAATTGGCCAACAGTCCGATCATGCGCGGCCAGCGCAGCGCGATCTCCCGCCGCGAGGCCCTTATCCTGCAATCCCTGATCAACCACCCCTGGCTGCTGCACGACCATCTCGAGGAGGTGGCGGCGCTGGAGCTCGCCCATCCCGAGGCCCACAAGCTCAGGGCCGCCATCATCGCCGCCTTTGCCCACGACCATCACCATTCCCCGGACGCCGAGGAGCAGGCCGAGAAGATGCGGGCCGACCTCGAAGCGGGCGGATTATCCCCGATTCTTCAAAGGGTTGAGCGGGCGATCACAACCCAGGCGGTGTGGGGCGCGCAGATCGGCGCGGCGCGCGAGGATGTTTTATCAACCTGGCGTCAACTCGTTGCCTTGCATCAGAAAACCCACGCCTTACTTAGGGAAAGAAAAGATGCGGAAGCGGCTTTGGCTGAAGACTCCAGCGAGGCCAATCTGACATGGTTGCAGGATATCCAGGCCCGGATGGCAGAAGCCGACGGGACCGAAGCCCTGATTGAAGGGTTCGGCGAATTATCGGGCCGGTTCCAGCGTAATGTCTGATAACAAAAATGCTGCGGACGGCGCTGGCCGCACCCGCAAAAAGACTCGCCAAATCCATGGTTTGGCTGCAAAAACAGGGTTAAGCGAAACTTAATAGCTACCGTAGCATTTTCAGGCGAAGTGGTTCCCGGTTCGCCGTCAGAAAATGCGTCAGATCTAGATCTGTCGCGTCTTCCGATCGTAAAACCGGTGTCCACTTTTACGGAAGACGCGACGGGCTATTGCAGATTGGAAACCGTCGAGACGGATGACAGGGGTGGCGAGATATTGCGCCGCCCTTTGTGCGTCGAGAGAGTAAATCTAGATTTCGTGCGGATGCGCGTGCGTGGCGCCATTTTGCATGACCGCGTTTCGGGAGCTTAGTGAATGGCCACCAAGGCAAAGACGCTGCAGGTTAAGGACAAGGAAAAGGACGACAAGGCAGCGGATGCTCCTGAGAAGGATGCCGCTGACGCGCCGTCGCCGTTGCTCGACCTGTCGGATGCCGCGGTGAAGAAGATGATCAAGCAGGCCAAGAAGCGCGGCTTCGTGACCTTCGATCAGCTCAACGAAGTGCTGCCCTCCGACACGACGTCGCCCGAACAGATCGAAGACATCATGTCGATGCTGTCAGACATGGGCATCAACGTCACCGAGGCCGACGACAGCGAAGGCGAGGACGAGAAGGACGACGGCGACGACGAGACCGATAACGAGCTCGTCGAGGTCACGCAGAAGGCCGTCACCGAGGTCAAGAAGTCGGAGCCCGGCGAGCGCACCGACGATCCCGTGCGCATGTATCTGCGCGAGATGGGCACTGTCGAGCTGCTGTCGCGCGAAGGCGAAATCGCGATTGCAAAACGCATCGAGGCCGGCCGCGAGGCGATGATCGCGGGCCTCTGCGAAAGCCCGCTGACCTTCCAGGCCATCATCATCTGGCGTGACGAGCTCAACGAAGGAAAGATCTTCCTCCGCGACATCATCGATCTCGAAGCCACCTATGCCGGCCCCGAGTCCAAGGGCGGCATCAATCCGAACCTGATCGGCAACAACGGCGCCGAGGGTGCCGCCGCTGAGGGCAATGGCGGCGACGCGCAGGCCGGTGCGCCGGCCCATGTCGCGCCGCCGGCAGCGCCGCCGTCGCCGACCCCGTTCCGCGCCGCGCCCGCCGGTGGCGAAGCCGCCACCGAGGAGAAGGATCCCGCCGAGGCCGCCGCCGAAGGCGACATGGACGACGACGAGTTCGAGAACCAGATGTCGCTCGCCGCCATCGAGGCCGAGCTGAAGCCGAAGGTGGTCGAGACCTTCGACAAGATCGCATCCGAGTACAAGAAGCTGCGCCGCCTGCAGGAGCAGGACATCGCCAACCAGCTGCAGAGCGAGTCGCTGTCGCCCTCGCAGGAGCGCAAGTACAAGAAGCTGAAGGACGAGATCATCGTCGAGGTGAAGTCGCTGCGCCTCAACCAGGCCCGCATCGATTCGCTGGTCGAGCAGCTCTACGACATCAACAAGAAGCTGGTCTCGTTCGAGGGCCGCCTGCTGCGCCTCGGCGACAGCCACGGCGTCGCGCGCGAGGACTTCCTGCGCAACTACCAGGGCTCCGAGCTCGACCCGCGCTGGCTCAACCGCGTCTCCAAGCTGTCGGCCAAGGGCTGGAAGAACTTCGTCCATCACGAGAAGGACCGCATCAAGGACCTGCGCCACGAGATCCAGTCGCTGGCGGCGCTCACCGGGCTCGAGATCGGCGAATTCCGCAAGATCGTGCACGGCGTGCAGAAGGGCGAGCGCGAGGCCCGTCAGGCCAAGAAGGAGATGGTGGAAGCCAACCTCCGGCTCGTGATCTCGATCGCCAAGAAGTACACCAACCGCGGCCTGCAGTTCCTCGACCTGATCCAGGAAGGCAATATCGGCCTGATGAAGGCGGTCGATAAGTTCGAATATCGCCGCGGCTACAAGTTCTCGACCTACGCCACCTGGTGGATCCGGCAGGCGATCACCCGCTCGATCGCCGACCAGGCCCGCACCATCCGCATCCCCGTGCACATGATCGAGACGATCAACAAGATCGTCCGCACCTCGCGCCAGATGCTGAACGAGATCGGCCGCGAGCCGACCCCGGAAGAGCTCGCCGAGAAGCTCGGCATGCCGCTCGAGAAGGTGCGCAAGGTCCTCAAGATCGCCAAGGAGCCGCTGTCGCTCGAAACGCCTGTGGGCGATGAAGAGGATTCGCATCTCGGCGATTTCATCGAGGACAAGAACGCGATCCTGCCGATCGACGCCGCGATCCAGTCCAACCTGCGCGAGACCACGACGCGCGTGCTGGCCTCGCTCACCCCGCGCGAGGAGCGCGTGCTGCGCATGCGCTTCGGCATCGGCATGAACACCGACCACACGCTGGAAGAAGTCGGCCAGCAGTTCTCGGTCACCCGCGAGCGCATCCGCCAGATCGAAGCCAAGGCGCTGCGCAAGCTGAAGCACCCGTCGCGGTCGCGGAAGCTGCGGAGCTTCCTGGACAACTAATATTTCCGATTGTCATTGCCGGGCTCGACCCGGCAATCCATCGAAACAACAACGGCGGGCCTGGGCCCGCCGTTTTCATTTTGATCCGTCTCCGACGTCATCGCGAGGAGATTGCTTCGCTGCGCTCGCAATGACGTGGATAGAGTTGTGTGGACGCCGCTACTTCTTCTTGGCGCCGACGCGCTCGATGGACTTGATCTCGAGTGGCGGGCGGCCGCCCTTTTCGGCGATCTCGCGGTCCTGCTCGCGCAGGAAGGCGCGCACCGGCTCGTCGCCGTCGAGCCCGCCAATGAGCTCCGACGGCACGCGGCGGTTGGAGCGCTGCGAGCCGTCTTCATAGAAGACGTTGAAGAAGGCGAATTCGCCTTTGGGATTGGTCCCGGGTTTTTTCGGCATGCGCGGCTTGTCCTCGATCGGGGCGCCGCTGTCAAAGCAAATCGCCCGCGCCCGTGCGCCGGTCTGCCCTGCGCGATCGAGTTGCGTGCCGCCCTTGCGCAACGCCGGGCGCAGTTCGGCCCGGCATGCGCTCGCGGTGCCCGTCCGGTCACATCAACGACATATACGGCTCAGCCCTCGAACAGCACGAACGCCGCCCACACGCTGGCGTCGCCCGCGCCCGCGACCTTGCCGTCGCGCGCATCGCGCCTCGTCTGGCGCAGCGCATCGGAATAGGTCAGCCCCTCCGCGAGGTGCTCGTAGAACCGCACGGTAAAACTCGCGGTGCCATCGTCGGCGACCGGCCACAGCGTCAGCAGCGCGCGGCGCGCACCGGCGATGCCGAGCGCGGTCGGCAGGCCGCGCAGGCCGCTGACGAAGCTCTCGTCGCCGCGACCGGTTTCGCAGGCCGACAGCACCAGGAGGTCGAGCCCGGACAGGTCCCAGTCCATCAATTCGAAGGCATAGAGATAGCCGTCGTTCTCGTCGCGCAGCGGAAATCGGCTGTCGCCGGCGCCCGACAGCACGATGCCGCTCTGCCACAGCGTGTCGAGGCCCGACGCTGTGCCGTCGCGATAGAAGCCGTGCGTCGCCAGATGCGCGATGCGCGCCTTGCCGATCGCCGCGCGCAGCGTGCCTTCGCTGACGCCGCGTCCGGTCAGCATCTCGACCGGCGCGCCGCGGGTGCGGGCGAGTTTGGCGATCGCCTCGATCTCGGTCCGGGTCGCGGGCAGCGGCATCGGCCCCGGCTCGCCATATTCGATGCCGCCGGCGAGCAGCATCGCGCCCCGCTGATCGAGCGTCTCGCGCGCATGGATCGCGATCAGCGCATCGGGGCTGGTCAGCATCCGGATCGTGAACTTGTCCTCCAGCAGGCCGCCGCCACTGCCAGGCAGCAGCGCGAACGGCACGGCGAACAGGAAGCCGTCAGGCACGACATAGAGCGTGGTCTTGTCCTTCAGCAGCGGCTCCAGCGGCGCGAACAGCCGCGCCCGGAGGTTCTGGAAGCGGCCCTTGACGTCGGGCGCGTGCGTGTCCGGATCCGACGCAGCGGCCCGCGTCGCGCGCAGCCGCGCGATCTCGGTGCGCACGCCGGTGTCGACCATCCGGCCGGGATCGCCGAGATCGACCACGCGCGCCTCGCTCGTTGCGGTCTCGACGATCGCGTAGAGCACGGTCGCCGCCAGCGGCGCATTCGCCTGGCGATCCGCCTTCCATTGCCGGGTGATGAAATAGTTCACGACGGCTTCCTGCGCCGCGAGCAGCTGTGACGGACGGATCGGGTCTTGCGGCAGCTTCGCACCGATCGCATCGAGCCGCTTCTGCAGCGCCTTCTCGGCGGCGTCCTGCCGCCCCCACACCGACCTCGCCCAGTCGTCGATATTGCCCGACGAGAACAGCTCCTGTTTCTCGCCGTTGAGCCGGAGCGCCGTCCGCAGCAGCGTCGCGGTCTCCTCGTCCTTGCCGGCGACCTCCGTCTCGAGCTGGCGCAGCGCCGTGGCGTCGGCGCCGCCGAGCGTCTTCCAGCGCAGCACGGCGGCGGCAAAGGCCGGCTGCGCCACGGCGGAGCCGGCGCCGGTGGCGAAGCGGCCGAACGCGAACAAGAGATGGTCGGCATGGGCGCGGATCGCTTCGGCGACGGCGCGATCGCCCGATGTGCCGACCTCGCGCTTCATCCAGTCGAACATCTGGCGGTCAAGCGCGGCGAAGGCCTGCACCGCGCGGCTCGGATCATCAGCGATCAGGGCGGTCGCGATGCCGAGCTTGATCTCGAAGCTGATCGGATGCTGCGCGGTGAAGGCGCGGCTCGAGATCGCCAGCGCGGTCTCGCGCAGCCGCATCCCCTTGTCCCGCTCGCCGCGCTGCTCGCGTTGGCCGGCAGCCAGCACCGCGGATTTGATGCGCAGGAAATCCGCAAAATTCGCCTCATTGGCGACGATCGCCTCCAGCCGCGCCAGATCGGCCGGCGCGATCGCGGCATCGCCGGCGGCGAGCATGTCGGTGTAGAACAGCCAGGCGTCGGCCTGTCCGGCAAAGCTCGGATCCTTCGGCGCCATCGCGGCCGCGATCGCGCGGTGGCGGCGGAAATAGCGGCGGGCGTCGTCGAAGCGGCCGAGATTGAGGAAATCCTGGCCGGCGTTGTTGACCGTCACCAGCGTGTTGAGATGGTTCTCGCCATAATGTCTGGCGCGCTTCTCGATCGCGAACAGATCGAGCTCGAGCGCCTTCGCCGGCGCGCCGATCTCGCGCAGCATGTCGGCATAATTGTTGGCGAGCTTCCAGGTGGTGCGGTGGTCGGGCCCGAGCGCCTTCTCCGCGCGCTCGAAATTGTGCCGGCCCAAATTGGTCGCCGACGCCGCCGAGCCGTTGGCGGACAGCGCGACCGCGAGCTTGTCGTTTGCGATCAGCGATTCCTCGGAGCCTTCGCCCCAATAGGCGTTGAACGCCGCGATCGCCTTCATGTAGAGCGGAACGGCTTCGGCGATCCTGGCGTGGTCGGACAGCAGGATCGCGTACATCAGCAGCACGTCGGCATTGCCGGGCGGCCGTTGCGCCGCCGCCTTGCTCTGGAACGCGCGCACGAACAGTTTTTCGGCGAGATCGTCGCGCTTGACCGCGCGCAGCGTCGCGGTCGCGTCGAAATACTGCTCCATGACGAACTGGGCGTCGTCGAGCTTGTCTGCGGCATCCAGTGCTGCAAGCAGCTGTGCATAGCCGGCGTCGAACTTGCCGCTGCGTGTCAGCGCGATGGCGTTCTTCAGCTGCGCGGCGATCGCCTGCGTGCTGCCGCCACCTTGCGCCGGCGCACGCTTGGCGGGGAGGTTCTGCGCGGCGGCGGTGTCGATCGCTGCGCTCAAAACAGCGCCGAGCGCGAGCACGACACCGATCGATGCGGCAGCCCTGCGCGCGCGTGCGAAACCCAAGGGGAAGCCCAAGGCGATCGTCATCGGCAGCACACCCTCATCCCCAAACGCGTCATCGGATGGCATCCCCAAATGACGGCGGCGTTGCAGCCGGCGTGCCTGGCTTTAGCGGCGCGGCGTTGCATGAACAAGACAGCGCGGCCGGCCGCGTGGCGGAAGCGGCTTGCCCGGCCCGTGCTTCTTGGTCGCGGCCGGCGGCTTCGGCGTTCATGCTTCGCGTCCTCAAATGCTGCCGTGCGGTGCGTCGCTCGCCGCCGACCGCCGCTTGCTGCCACCGGCAGTCAAGCCAACGGATGATGTTACCGCCGGTAGGCCGGCCGGCCCGCCGTGGCTGGCGGCGGAGCCGCGCAGCGCGCAAACGAACGACGGCCGAAAGCTGAGCTTTTTCTGACCATCGTCACTTGCGCCATCCCGTCCGATTCGCGTATGAGGCGCATCTCTCTCTTTCTACAACCTTTCCTTCGAGAATCGATCGCCGATGTCCAACGCCACAATCGACGCCAACAAGGCGCTCGTGCTCGCGCATTACGACGCCGTGACCAACCGCCACGATCCCGAGGCGATCCGCGCGCAGTTGGCGCCCGACTTCTTCGACCATGCGGTGGGCAAGCGGCTGAGCGCCGAGGACGTGATCGCGCATTCGGCCGCGATGCACGAGACCTTCGCCGACCTGTCGGCGGTGGCGGAATGCCTGGTGGCCGAGCGCGACATCGTCGCCGGCCGCTTCGTCTGACGCGGCCGGCACCGCAGCCCATGGCGCGGCATCGCGCCGACCGGCCGCCACGTCGAATTCCGCGGCATGACGTTCTGGCGGATTCGGGACGGCAGGATTTCCGAGCGCTGGGCCGAGATCGATTTTGTGGGGCTGGAGCGCCAGCTCAGGGATTGAGCTTCGGCTACGTGCCGATCGGTTGATGGATGCGCCGTGGTCATTCACCGTGCGAACATGGATGGAGGCGCGTAGCTGCCCGCCGAGGATGGAGTGTCGTGCCGACGCTTTGACTGCCTCGTTTGCTCCATGGCATGATCGGCCAATCGAAGCAGGGGGATTTTTTGCATGCTCAGGTGTCGTTTGGCGGTTGTGTTCGGCGCCTTGCTGCTTGCCACCCCCTCCTACGCCGCGCGCTGCGGCGGCAGTTTTCCGACCTTCGTCCAGTCGTTCTCGCAGGAGGCGGCGAGCGCCGGCATCCAGCAGGACGTGATCTCCGCGGCGCTCGGCGGCGTGCAGCAGGATGGCGGGGTGCTCGCCTTCGACCGCCGGCAGCGCTACACCTTCAACAAGACCTTCGAGCAGTATGTCGCAACCCGGGTCGGGCCCGGGCGCATCAATGGCGGCCGCGCGATGCTGCAGCGGCACGCCGCGCTGCTTTCGAAGATCGAGCAGCAGTATGGCGTGCCGCGCCAGATCCTGGTCGCGATCTGGGGGCTCGAGACCGATTTCGGCAAGGGCGACATGGGCAAGCTGCCGGTGTTCCGCGTGCTCGCGACGCTGGCGCATGATTGCCGCCGCACCGACCTGTTCCAGGGCGAGCTGCTCGCCGCGCTCAAGATCGTGCAGCGCGGCGATCTCCGTCTCAACGACATGATCGGCGCCTATGCCGGCGAGATCGGCCAGACGCAATTCTTGCCGTCGTCCTACATCAAGTATGGCGTCGATTTCGACGGCGACGGCCATGTCGACCTGCGCCACTCGGTCGCCGACGTGCTGGCCTCGACCGCGAACCTCCTGCACACCAGTGGCTTCAAGATGGGCGCGCCCTATGGCGAGGGCACCGCGAATTTCGAGGCGATGCGCGAGTGGAACAGGGCGGTGATCTATCGCAAGACCATCGGGTATTTTGCCGATCAGCTCGTGGGGCGGTGAAGGCGCGGCGGCCTTGTCCGTCATTGCGAGCGGAGCGAAGCAATCCATCTTTCGGCAAATGCGGGACGATGGATTGCTTCCATCGGGTCGCATCATGTGTTGAGAAATGAATTCCGGGCTCTCGCTTCGCGAGCCCCAGATGCGCAATGTCCCATGGAAACCATCGGTAGCCAAAAAATCTGGTCGTTCTTCGACCGCCGCGGATGCCAGGTCGCGAAGAACTCGGCGGTGCGGGAGGGGCCGGGCCATCGCGTCGGCTCCTATCTCGAGCTCGCCACCAAGATCGCCGAGCTGCAATTCCTCAACCGCGATCATGTGCTGCTGTTTCGCGGCCAGGGCGCCGACTACAGGAACATCAAGCGCAACTCGTCGCTGAAGCCGACGCTGTTTCGCGGCGGCCGCGGCAATCCCGATCAGGCGACGCTGGTCGGCCGGTTCGATGCGCTGCAACGCGCCGAGCGGATCCTGATCGCCGAATACGCCAGGGAAAAGCTGCTCGGGCTCGAGCGGTTGAAGCGGCATCGCATCCTGCGCTGGTCGATCCTGCAGCATTACGAGGTCTGCACCACGCCGCTGCTCGACGTCACCCATTCGATCCGGATTGCCGCCTCCTTTGCCTCGCTGGCGGAGACCGGCACCGCCTTCCTCTATGTGCTCGGCGTGCCGAATCTGAGCGGCGCGATCACCGCGAGCGCCGAGGCCGGCCTGCAGATCGTGCGCCTCGCCAGCGTCTGCCCGCCGTCGGCGGTGCGGCCGCACATCCAGGAGGGCTATCTGCTCGGCGAGTATCCGGAGATGTCCGGTACCGAGCAGAAGGAAAACTACTTTCCCTACGAGATGGATTTCGGCCGGCGGCTGGTCGCCAAATTCTCGTTCGCGCCGGCGTCGTTCTGGAAGAACGACAATTTCCCGCAGGTGGCGAGGAGCGCGCTCTATCCCTCGGAGCGGAGCGACCCGCTGTTCCGGCTCGCGCTCGGGGTGAAGAAGCAGCTGGGCGGGTAATCTCGTGTCACGATGACGCGCAGCTGTGATGCGCAGGCACAGTATGACCCGCGGGCCGGCAGCATCCTCAGCGTCGTCCCGGGCTTGACCCGGGACCCATAACCACAAATGTCGGTTGTTGCACGACGCTGTGGCCCCGGCGTGCTCAACAATCCAATCCTGTGGTTATGGGTCCCGGCTTTCGCCGGGACGACGGTGCATGCGCGTCTGCGCCACCGGGCCTCACGTCGCGGCCGTTCGCTCACTGCTCGTGCAGCATCCCCGGTGTCGTCCCGGGCTTGACCCGGGACCCATAACCACAAATGTCTGTTGTTGCACGACGCTGCGGCCCCGGCGTGTCTCTCCACCCCGATCCTGTGGTTATGGGTCCCGGCTGCCGGGACGACGGGCGTATGCGCGTCTGCGCCACAGGGCCTCACGTCGCAGCCGTTTGCTCACTGCTCGTGCGACATCCCCGGTGTCGTCCCGGGCTTGACCCGGGACCCATAACCACAAATGTCCGTGTTGCATGGCGCTGCGGCCGCCGGCGTGTCTCGCCAACCCGATCCTGTGGTTATGGGTCCGGCTTTCGCCGGGACGACGGGTGATGCGCGGGTTACGCCGCGCCATTGCGCTACTGGCTCGCCCTCGCGGCATCGCGGGCGATCCGCCGCGCCGCCGTCTTCTCCATCATCCGTTGCATCGTTTTCCAGTAGGTCGCCGGGCGGAAGCGTTGCAGCAGGTCCATGAAGTATGCGTCCTTGCCGATCAGGATGCGGGGCTGGTTCTTCTCGATGCCCGCGATGATGCGCTGCGCGGCCGCGGTCGGCGTGGTCCTGGCCAGCGCGTCGAAGCGCTCGATCGATTCGGCACGGCGGGCATTGTCGGTGACGCCGGTGCCGGCGCGCGAGTTGCGCGCGATGCTGGTGGCAACGCCGCCCGGATGCACCACGGACAGACGCACCGGGCTGTTCGCCACCGCAAGCTCGTGGCGCAGGCTTTCCGAGAAGCCGCGCACCGCGAACTTGGCCGCGCAATAGGCGCTCTGGCCGGGCGGGGCGATGATGCCGAAGATCGACGAGATGTTGACGATATGCGCCTCGCGCTGCCGCGAAAGCTGCGGCAGGAAGGCGCGGGTGCCGTGCACCACGCCCCAGAAATTGATGTTGAACAGCCACTCCATCTGCGCCTGATCGAACTCGCCGAACTCGCCGAGCAGCGCGACGCCGGCATTGTTGACGACGATGTTGAGCGAGGGGTGCGCTGTAACGGCGGCCTCCGCGAACGCCGTGATCTGGTCCGGCTCGCTGACATCGAGCCGATGCACGGTGACCTTGCGCGGGCTCGCTTTCGCGATCTCCGCGGCGGCGGCCTGCAGGCCGGCCTCGTCGCGGTCGGCGATCGCCAGATCGCAGCCGCGCAGCGCCAGTTCATGCGCGAGCGCGCGGCCGATGCCGCTGGCGGCTCCGGTCACGGCAGCGGCGGATCCAGGGATCGCGGTCATGTCGGGTGAGCTCCATCTCAACGGGGGTGGTGGTTGCCAAGCGAGGAACACGGCATTTCCACGCTTTTCTCAAATTGGAACTGAACCATCCAGTGATTTTGGGCATTTAATCTATGTTACGCGCTCGAACCGAAGCATTCAAACCAAGGGAGCCACACCCATGGGACAGTCAAAGCCCTACCGTGCGAAGGCCCTGGTGGTTGAGGACGACCCGATGCAGCGCGAGATGATCGGGCTGCTGCTGGAGGAGAGCGAGTTCGACGTCATCGCCTGCGAGAGCGCCGAGGCCGCCGAGCTGGTGCTGCAGGGCAACGGCGACAACGTCGTGCTGATGATGACCGACGTCGAATTGGCCGGAAACATGACCGGCATCGAGCTCGCTTATGCCGCGAAGAAGTACAGACCCGATCTCGACGTGATCGTCACCTCGGGCAAGCCGCTGCGGCAGCGCCTGCCCGAAGGCGCCTTGTTCTGGGCCAAGCCCTGGGCGCCGCTGGACGTGATCCGGGTCGCCGAGATGAAGGCGTCGGAGCTTTCGCATCGCGGATGGCGCAGGTCGTCATAACGGGGTGTCGACGCTGGCGCCGGGCGGAGGCCGGCAGCCGCTTCCGCCGTCCCCGTCGCCGTGATATTGGCGGACGATGTCTCGCCCGCCGAGGGTTTGAAGTGACGGATTTGAAGTGACCTGGTCCTTTCTGCTGACGTCGCTGATCGTGGTGGCCTCGCCCGGCACCGGCGTGCTCTATACACTGGCGGTGGCGCTGACCCGGGGAGCGCGGGCGAGCGTCGCGGCGGCGTTCGGCTGCACGCTCGGGATCGTGCCGCAGATGATCGCGGCGATGCTCGGGCTCGCGGCCATCCTGCACACCAGCGCCGTGGCGTTCGCGGCGCTGAAATGGGGCGGCGTCGTCTATCTGCTTTACATGGCCTGGCAGGCGCTGCGCGAGCGCGGCGCGCTTGCCGTCGACACCGAGATCAAGCCGCGCTCGCGCCGGCGGGTGATCGTGACCGCGATCCTGATCAACATCCTCAATCCAAAGCTGTCGATCTTTTTCCTGGCCTTCCTGCCGCAGTTCATCGCGGTCGACGAGCCGCATCCGCTGGCGCGGATGGTCGAGCTCAGCGGTGTCTTCATGGCGATGACCTTTGCGGTGTTCGCGGTCTACGGGCTGTTCGCCGCCTCGCTGCGCGACCGCGTCATCACCCGGCCGAAGGTGATGGCCTGGCTGCGGCGAAGCTTTGCCGCTGGCTTTGCCCTGCTCGGCGCCAGGCTCGCCTTGGCGGAGCGCTGACGTCGCGGCCGTCACGCCCGGACGCAGGCAATAAAAAAGCAGGCGTTGCGCCTGCTGCCTTGCGCCCCGTCAGTTCGGGGCCGATCGATGTAGGGTGGTGAATTCGAGGTTGACGTCGCTGCGACCGGTTGTCCCGGTCCGGGTGCCCGGGCAGGGCAAGAGCCGCTACCCGGGCTGGAATTCGTTACTTCTTGGCGGCCTTCTTCTTGGTGGCCTTTTTCGCCTTCGCCTTCTTCGCCTTCTTCGCTTTCTTAGCCATAGTATCCTCTCAGGGTTTCATGGATTGAACGCGACTCCGAGGCATGCTTGGCGGAGGGCCAGCCTCGCAACATCCTCGATATCAAACTCAGCAGATTCGGAGGCTGCTGCCGCGTGCTGTCACGGCGTCGTCATCGTGTTATCCACAACTGTTACGCGTTTTCGCCAGCTTTTTCGCAAAGCGTTGCGCATGTCGCGCGTCGCGGCGTCGGCGCATCCATCATGCTTAACGATGCGCAAACGGCGGATGCGCAGATCTTCATCAATTCAAAACCACGGCGCGGATTGGCACGTTGTGGGTGACGCTCCGTTAAGCGGCGCGGCCGCATGCTGTTCCGTAAGACAACGGGGATTGTCATTTGAGGAAGCGCCCCGGGGGGCATGATCCGGAAAAGTGCGAAGCGGTTTTCCGAAAAGATCATGCCAAAACAAGAATCTAACGCGCGATGATGATTCAGCCTGATCTCATCGCGCTTTAGCGGCAGACGGTCATTTCAGGAGAGGCGAGGCCGATACGGCTCTCGAACAGGGGCGATGTTGAGCGTTCCGACGCTTTGGACGGTATTCATTATCAATTTTCTCGCGCTCGGGCTGATCTGGGCCTATGTCGCGCGCAGCTATCCTGCTTTCGGCGCGGCGCGGTTCTGGACCGCGTCGGCCCTCGTCGCCTCCGCCGGGGCCAGCTGCGCGATGCTTCGCGTGATGCTGACGGACTCGCTGCTGCCGCTGCTCGCGGCCGGGACCTTGATGGTGTTCGCCGCCGGCCTTGCCGCGATGGGCATCGAGCGGTTCTACGACAAGCCTGCGACCTGGCGCGCCACCCTGCTGACCACGGCGCTGGCTTTCGCCGGTCTCGGCACCTTCATCTTCGCCTATGACAGCATGCCGATGCGCATCCTGGTCTACACCATTGCCCAGGTCACGCCGTTCGCGCTGACGCTGAAGCTGTTGCTGTCGTCCGAGAACGGCCGCGTCAGCCCCGGTGCCCGGCTCGCCGGCATCGTCGCCTCCGTGCTGATCGGCATCTATGCGCTGCGTGCCGTCGGCGCGCTGCTGCAGCCCGGCGAGTTCTCCTTCGTCCGCTTCTCTGCGGGGCAGTCGCTGGTGATCCTGCTGATGGTGTTTCTGTCGATGGCGCTCAATTTCGGCTTCCTGCTGATGGCGATCGACCGGCTGCGCAACGAGGTCGCCGACCTCGCGCTGCTCGACGATCTCACCGGCGTCGGCAACCGCCGCCATCTCTTGCAGCGGCTGACCGAGGAATGCGCGCGCTCCGACCGCAACGGCGAGGCGTTCGCGCTGCTGGTGATCGACCTCGACGGCTTCAAGGGCATCAACGACACCCATGGCCACGCCGCCGGCGACGCCTGCCTGCAGCATTTCACGCTGATGGCGCAGACGCGGCTCCGCCCGGGCGACATGCTGGCCCGCACCGGCGGCGACGAGTTCTGCATCGTGTTGCCGTCCTCGACGCTGCGCGAAGGCGCGATGATCGCGCGCCGCGTGCTCGAGGTCTGCCGCGCCGATGCCGAGCAGTGCACCGGCAGGGACATTCCGATCGCGGTCTCGATCGGCGTCGCGCAATGGACCCGCGAGATCGGCCTGCATCCCGATCGCCTGGTCGCCGCCGCCGACCACGCGCTCTACGACGCCAAGAAGGGCGGCAAGAACGGCTACGCGACCTACGAGCCGAAGCCGGCGCCCGAGACGGTCGAGGCGAGCCTGCGCAAGCGCGCCTGAGCGTGCTAACGAGAGACGACACCGGATCTTCCGTGATGATGCCTCGCCTGCTCACCGCGCTCGTCGCGCTGGTCCTGTCCGCTGCCGCATCGGCCGAAACGCCCGATCTCGCGACTATCGCGCGATCGCAAGGCACGCCCGAGATTCCCGGCTTGAAGATGGTCTGGCTGGCGCCCTGGGGCGACGTCGCCAAATCGCATCCCTGGCGCAACATCATCGTGCACCAGACCGAGGGGCCGCAGGGCTCGGCGCGATACGGCGCCGAGGCGCAGCACAAGAACCCGACCCGGCGCGGCGTCATGGTCTGGGTCGAAACCGACGGCACGGTCTATTGGGCGGTCTCCGACAACCTCGTTCCGACCCACACAGACGGCGCCGATCGCAACGACAACAAATACATCGACAACAGCAAGACCTATCACCAGGTGAACAAGGACACGTCGATCGGCGTCGAGTTCGCCGGCAATTACCCCGACGTCACGACCGGCCCGACCGACGCACAGGTCGCGGCCTGGCGGGTGCTGGTGAAGTTGCTGCGCGCGCGTTACGGCATCCCGCCGGAGCGCGTCTACGCCCACAACTGGATCGACTTCAAGGATGCCCGCTACTGCGAAGGCTGCGCGCTCGCCACCATGGCGCGGCAGTGGGGCGAGTAGGGCGGACGCCGGCGTTCGGTGACGAAGCGGCAACCCGACCCGACCTCAGGGATATCGCCTTCTGACCCTGAGCGGTCATCTGGCTGTCCCAACCCAACGCCCACCTTAAAGGTGACAAATTTTCAGACATTGAGAAGAGCGGACGCAAGTTTGTTGCGTGACGTCGGAGTGCACCAAGATGAGCCCTTCTGGAGCTTTGATCGCGATCCTGCCGTGTAATGACCTTGATGCGTCGGAGCGGTTCTACAATCGGCTGGGCTTTGCGCGCCCGGACGGCGAAAGGCCTGCTCCGGGAGAGCCCGACACCTATCGCATGCTGTCGAACGGGAAGGGCGGCTATCTACATCTGACGGACGCGGTCGAGGGATGGCTGACGCCGGGCAGAAACCCTTTTGGGCTTTATCTCTACCTCGAGAGTGTTGATGCTGCGGCGCGCGAATTTCAGCAGTCACCCGAAGACAAGCCGTGGGGGATGTACGAATTCGCGGTCTCTGACCCGGATGAAACGTTGGTCCGTGTCGGTTGGCCAACCCGTCTCCGCGCCGGCGCGCAATAATTCGTCTGCTTTTGGACCCTGGCCGACATAGCCAAAAGCGCCTGTTTTGTCCGCTTCGTAGGATGGGTGGAGCGAAGCGATACCGATCAAGCTTGTGCTGCGCGGTGGGATGATGGGTATCGCTGCGCTCTACCTATCCTACGGACTGGCCAGGGCAGGCCTTGACCCATCGCGGACATTTCCTCGTCTTCATCCATTGATCTGGATCAATGCGTCCCCTCACGCTCGCGTTGGCATCGTTCGTTCTGCCAATCCATACGGAGGGTACTATGGAAAGCGCATGCAGGTATCCCTTAGCGTTGATCGTCTTTGCGTTGGCACCGTCTGCTTTCGCCGCCGAGCTCCCAAAAGAAGGCAACTTCGATTACACGGCGTGCTGGTCGGGCACGAGCAACACTATCTCATTTTCCAAGACCCACATCGCGCGAAGCTATGAGCATACCGGCTCTATCCGAAGCAATCCTCCGGGTGGGCTTTTCGACAAAGATACATTCCGGTGCGTAGGGGTTAGTGCGTCTCTTGGTGGGAAGATTACTGGCACCACGGTCTGCGAGTCCATTGACCGAGACGGTGATAAGCGACTTTCGTACTTCTCGACGTCAGAAGGAAAGGTAACCAGAGAGACAGTGGCGGGGACTGGGAAGTACGACGGCATGGTCATGACCGCAACGATACAACCCTTAGGGCCTTTCCCGGTCATCAAAGAGGGAACCTTTCAAGACTGCAATCACCAGACTGGTACCTATACGTTGAAGTGATGTTGCATCTTTGCGCGAGGGCCGCCTTTGGGCGGCCCTTGCTTTGCCCGAACCGGCGATCGAATGTGGACGATGGGTGTTGCAGCACAGGGGCTGGCGTTAACGACGCTTGGCGATTTCCAGCCTGGGCGACATCGCTTCGAAGCTTGTTAAAATTTGCCGGATACCCCTTCCGGGCACAGCGATCAGGGGAGAGGTATGGGTAAGCGGGCCAAACGTGGAAAGACCGAGACGCTCGCGCTACCAGTGGCCGGAAGAGTTGTAGTTGGCGTCGTGGCCGCTGCCGCATTGGGGTACGGCTTGCTGTGGCGGCCGGCGAGCGTTCAACCGATACGGAAGCAAGCCGCGCATCAGGTGCCGGCACCATCTAGTCCTGCGCCGTCGACTCCCATTCACGTAGCGGCGGCGGTTCAGGCGCCAGCGCCAGCGCCAGCGCCAGCTCCGGTTCCGATCCCGGTCCCCGCGCCCCGGATCGAAACACCAAAAGCCGCTGACGCTCCCGGAAAATTTGCTCGGCAGGTGGTTGACTACGTCAGTCACCAGCCGCCGGGCACCGTCGTCATCGATACCGGAAACACATTCCTCTATCTGGTTCTGAATGGCGGGCAGGCGATGCGCTACGGCATCGGTGTCGGCCGCGAAGGTTTCACATGGTCCGGTGAACAGGTCGTGGCCCGCAAGACAGAATGGCCGGATTGGCGTCCGCCGGCAGAGATGATTTCGCGCCAGCCTTATCTGCCGCGGTTCATGGCGGGCGGTCCTGGCAATCCGCTCGGTGCCCGGGCGATGTATCTGGGCGATACCGAATACAGAATCCACGGCACCAACAAGCCCGATACGATCGGGAAGCGGGTTTCATCCGGCTGCATCCGGCTGACCAATGACGACGTCATGGACCTCTATGATCGGGTGAAAGTCGGCGCGAAAGTGATCGTGCTTCCGGCACAAGCTGCCCATCGACCATCCCCGGGCGCGCCGCCCGACGCCGCCGTCTCATCGCAGGAACCGGTGTCGCCGTCGAGCCGGCCCTCGGCAGTCAACGCGCAACCGCAGGCTTCTCGATCGAAGATGGCCGACGCCCAGTAACTCAATTCTTCTGTCCCAGATCTACGACTTGAGAAGCAGCCCCGTTCAAAATGGGCTGGGTGGCCGCACCGTAACCTGCGGCATGCCAGGCGTCGGTGCGCTGTATGAGACCGTATGATCGCGTGCGTGGGGCATTGGTAGTAGCGCGCTGCAGCAACAGCGGTTTCTTGTGGATCAAATTCGGGAAAGTCGTAGCGTCGTGAGTAGAGGCTGTGCCGCTACAGCCTTCCAGCCCCGGCAGCCCCAGCTCACCCCCTGAGCTGGGGCTTGCTTGGTTCCTCGTTCGATGGTCGATCGGGATGGATGGCGTCGAGTACGGCCTGATAGGTCTAGCGATCGTTTTCTTCGTCGTCGGCGGGGGCGCTCTTCTGCTCGGATGATCAGCGCTACAACCCCCACACCATCGCGACGGCCAAGAGCACCAGCATGCAGGGCCCGCGGTCACAGCCGTCCTTTCGCGTTAGGGATCACGTCTCACTGAGCACATCGTAAATCGGCAAATGCCCGCGGCAATTGCCATTCCGAACTATTCGTCACCAACAGACGGGCAGGCAAATCGCGTGCGCAAAAGTAGTAGCGCGCCGCAGCATTGCGGTTCGTAGTGGATAGAAACTGGGAAAAAGGCGCAATGTAACGTCGTGGGCGGAGGGCGGCCGCTACAGCCTCCGAAGCCGCGTCAGTCCCAGCTCAATCCGCCTTCCAGCTGGGCGCACCGGACGGGGAGGGAGATCTCATGAGGGCAGCGCTCTTGGCATTATCGCTCGTTGGTCAGCCGCCCGTACAAATTTCAGACAGTGTTCCCAACTTCGACATCAAGTCGCTTTGCGCGGACGTTTCCGTTGACGATAAAGCGTCGGGACTTCCCCAGGACGCGAGCAAGTGCGTGAGTGACGAGGCGGTTGCGCGGCAGCAGCTAAACTCGATCTGGCTAACTGTCCCGGCGGGACCGCGAGAAAGTTGCGAACTCATGGCAGGGTCAGGGCAAGTACAAAGCTACGTCGAACTCCTCATTTGCTTGAAAATGATTGACTGGGACTCGCCATCGACAGTGCCCTCTCAGAGGCCCAAGCAAGGTTCGAAAACGCCAGGCAATTAACCGCCGTTCGATGAATTGCGACGGAGCGCTGTGAAGCGTGCGGAGAGGTCACCATTCAGTCTTCCGAGCGCAGAGTCGCTTCGATGCGCTGGATCAGCCGCTCCCGCAGCGAAGGCACCGCGTTGCCGAGAACGGCGAAGGTGCGGACGATGGGCAAATACGGCTCCATTGCCGCCGTCAGCTCCGCGAGAGACATGCCGGCCAGCCGAACATATTCGGATTGCGCCGCCGCATTGGTCGCGCGCGGCCGCTCCGGATTGTCGGCGACTTCCGGCCCGAGCTCGGACAGGATCACGTGCAAGAACCCAAGCTCGAGGACGGCGGGCCCGCGCATCGCGCTGACCCAGTCGACCAGCTTTGGGCCTTCCGTTGTCATGATCACGTTACCGGGGCTCAGGTCGGTATGGCAAAGCCCGTCGCCCGGCGGCAAGCGATCGATCAGCGCGAGGATTTCAGTGGCGATGTGCTTCGGGAGCTTGCCGTCGTCGTGCTCCAACTGAGCCTCCATATACTCGCGCATGGAGAGGACCTCCGGCGGCAGGGGCGTCTTGTGAATGGACATGGCAAGAGCCGCGACGATCGCGCCGGCCTGTTCGAACGTCACCGCGCCGGTTCGGGTTAGCTGCAGCAGGGTCGGTCCGTCGAGGCGCTGCAGCACGATGCCGAAGCGCCCGTCCAGGGTCACCTCTCCGAACACCTCCGGCACCGGAGCGCCGGCGGCGTGGACGGCGCGGATCATGTGCACCTCGAACCAGGGCATCCGCCGCGGCAAGCCGGGCTTGAACAGTTTGACGACTTGCCCTGGCGCCCAGGCGTAGGCTTCGGAGTAGGCGCCTTCACCGATCTTTTCCCCCAGCGATCCCTGCATCTTTAGCCTCCGTGTTGCTGTGACCCTCACCCTATGGTCACTCGTCATAGGCGGAGCGAAGCGACGCCGTTGTTCGAACGGCCATGGCCGGGCATGCCGCCTTCGCTGAAGCTTCGGCGGCCGAGCGAGTATGTCGGCCCGGCGTAGCCTTGGCGTAGGCGGGATGACCGGGAGTAATCACCCCGCCGGGCGCAGGGCCGCCTCGACGCGCTGGATCAGCCGCTCCCGCATCTCAGGCATGGCTCCGCCGAGCAGGAGGAAGACGCGGACGATCGGCAAATAGGGCTGCATCGCCGCCGTCAGCGCCGCAGGGGCTATGCCGGCCAGCCGCGCATACTCCGCCTGCAGAGCCGAATTGACCGTGGCCCGCTCCGGATCGTCGGCGTGTTCCGGGTCAAGCTCGGCAATCAGGACATGGCACTGTGCAATCTCGTAGGCGGCGGGCGCACGAGCCGCGCCGAGCCAGTCGATCAGTCTCGGACCCTGCGCCGTCATGATCACGTTGCCGGGGTGAAGATCGGAATGGCACAGCACGTCATCGGGCGAGAGGTGCTCGATCAGCGCGAGGACGCCGGTGGTGATGCGCTCCGGAAGCACGCTGCCGCCGAACCGCAATCGGGCGTCCATCGCCTCGCGCAGCGAGAGTGCGTCCGGCGGCGGTCGCGTCTTGTGGACGGCAAGGCAGAGCGTCGCGAGGATTGCGCCCGCTTGTTCACGCGTGATGGCGCCGGTGCGCGTAGCCTGCGTCAGGGTCGGCCCATCGAACTGCGGCAGCACGATGCCAAAGCGGCCGTCCAGGGTGACTTCGCCGAGCACCTCCGGCGCCGGGCCGCCGGCGGCGAAGACCGCGCGGGTCATTTGCATCTCGTGCCGGACGACCCACTGCGGGATACCTGGCTTGGACAATTTGACGACCTGACCGGGCGCCCAGGCGTGGACATCAGCGAAGACGCCTTCACCGATCTTTTCCCCCAGCGATCCCCGCATGCCCGTTCTCCGCCGTGCAGAGCAAACACCGGCGGCGAGCAAAAAGGAACCCCCTCCGTCGCGGGGGCCGCGGACACCATCGCTGACGGCCTGCGTGACCATCGAGAACGCCGGGTCTTCGAGGTGAACCGGAAGTCCCTCGGTAGCGGCAAGGCTTTGGCGAGTCTCGTCCGAGCCTTTAACTCGGTTCAATCCAATGGGAAGGATTCGAGACGTACATGGTTCCTCGCGTCAAGAAAGCGGACAATTCAAGTCCCACACCTAAAAACGGCAAGTCGAGCACAATGACGCCCGAGCCCTTGGCTGCCTCGAATCCTCCGTACAGCGTGTGGAGCGCATTTCTCACGTTCTGAAGCAAGCCGATAGCCGTAAAGGTGTTTCGCGTATTCAGCGCGGGTGCCACGTACCTGCCGTTTTTCAAGCCATCGATGAAGTACTTGCTGTTATGGATCGATTGTAGTGCCGATTTCGAGATCAGCTTTTCGGTAAATGCGACATTGACGCCCCAGTCATTCAGGGGTTCACGGTGCAACTCATATGGAACGCTGAAACCAAAGCCGATAACAGCAACGGCCCCTCCGCTGCCTCCAAGACCCAGTCCCCACCGGCTGCTAATAATCTGGAGGTCAAAGGTCTCCAAATCTCCCAGGTTCACGACGTAAGCGGTCGTGCTCTCGATGCCGCCGATTAACAACTGTCCGCCAGACTTGACGCCGAAGCCAAGCCAACGTTTGAAGAATTTGCGTTCCTCCGGATAAAATTGAGGTTTCGGTTGAGGCGGCGGTGGTGGCGGTGGCGGTGGTGGATTTGGCTTATTCCAAACCGAGATGATCACACCACGCCAAGCTTCGTTTTCCACCCCATCCATTTCACCTGCATACTTGGCCGCGCGTTCCCCTTTCGCCACCTCGAGCGCAACTTTGAAATTGTTGGGCACTTGTTTGCGAAGCAGATCGATTACGGCCCGCAGCCTATTCTGCGACAATTCCATGTTGAAATCGTCGCTGCCGGTACGACTTGCAAGTCCTATAATTGTAAGGCTTCCTCCGCTCCTCAATTTTGGAGCGACGACACTGATCAGCCAATTGGAATGTTCCGGCTTTATGGCGAACTTGCCGACTTCGAAGTTGAATAACTTCGCCGCAATCGTATCCGGTGCCTGCGATCCGTACTCCTGGATTTTTCCAGGTGATGCCATGTTGACTATCTCCCAACGGAGAGACCGACTGCGGAACGGGTAGGACCCGGATTGAAATATCCGCGTATCAATATCCGCGCATCAATGGGTCGCTTTGGAGTTTATGCCGGTTCATCGTCGCCCTCGGATTTCCCGTCAGTGACTTGAAGGTGCCGTCGAAGTCGGCGAAGGCGAAGCCATAGGACACTCCGTGGTTTTCGGCGGAATGAGCTCGCGCGGCAGTGGGCGAGTAGGGCCGCGTACTCCATTAAAATCCAGGACGCCTGCTTTCGGGGACGAAGCGGAAACCCGATCCGAGTTCAGGGATATCGCCTTCTGGCCCGAAGCGGTCCTGCACGCGGATGGCGCGCCGTCGCGTGCGCCATCCGCTCCTGCAATCTATCTCTTGCTATCTCTTGCGAAGAAAGAGAGCCTCAGGCCTTCAGGTCCGTGATCCGCATGATCGCGACCACATTCCCATCATTGTACGCCTGCTCTTTTGTTTCCTTGTTGCAGGTCCAGACAAAATTCTTCTTGCCCGTAAAGGTCTTTCCCTCCTGTTCAAGCCGAAGCTCCCCTTCGGTGATATGGCAGATCATGGCATTCATCATCGGGGGGCCCATGGTCTTCGATCCCGGCTGCATAATGACATCGCGCATTGAGACCGTCTTAAATCCTGGGATCAGGGATGGTGTCTCGCCTTCATATTCACGCAACACGACACCTGGCCAAGGTGCCGTATCCTTGTAGCCCGTGGCTTGAGCCTCGGCGGGCTTGATCATGGCAGTCGAAACCGCTGCCAACGCGATTCCCAGTGCGGACCTTCGATCGACCTTCCTCATCGCTTTTCTCCCGACGTTACCGAACGAGCGGCCGCAAATGCAGCGCGCAAAGTTCGTGGTGAACGGTGGTGCGAAACCGAAAAAAGAACGGCCTCTAGGAGAGCGTGCCTGCCGATAGCACCAGTGCTGCTCGTTTGCCCGGACGGTGATTTCGGCACGTCCCGCTTCAAGGGCCGTGACATTCTACGTCACCTGACGCATCCGGGGAACAGGTGGCGTTGCACGAAGACACTGCAGCCTGTCGGGAAGGTCCGAAACTGGCCCCTTAGCCGGCATGACCGAGTGCGCCTCGCGGGTCCGCACCCGAGGCTGATGCGGACATTCGTCGGCAGGCGGATTGATGGCTACACGCCCCGGATCGAGGTGCGTGCCGAGCACCACTTTGCAAACAACAAAAAAGCCGGCGTTGCCGCCGGCTTTCGTGTCTGTTGGCTCGCTGCTGCGCGATCAGTGCGCGGCTTCGAGCGCGGCTTCCTGCCGGGCAATCGTGCCCTTCACGGCCGACTGCACCTTCTCGAACGCGCGGACCTCGATCTGCCGCACGCGCTCGCGCGACACGCCGAACTCGGCGGCGAGGTCTTCCAGCGTCATCGGCTCATCCGCCAGACGCCGCGCCTCGAAGATGCGGCGTTCGCGCGGGTTGAGCACGCCGATCGCACCGTTCAGGGCCTGGCGGCGATGATCGAACTCCTCGCTCTCGGCCATCAGGGCTTCGGCGTTGGGCGAGTTGTCGACCAGCCAGTCCTGCCATTCGCCGGCTTCGCCGTCGTCGCGGATCGGGGCGTTGAGCGACGCGTCACCGCCGAGGCGGCGGTTCATGTCGATCACGTCCTGATCGGTCACGCCGAGGCGCTTGGCAATCAGCTTGACCTGGTCGGGGTGGAGATCACCCTCTTCCAGGGCGGAGATCTTGCTCTTCGCCTTGCGCAGGTTGAAGAAGAGCTTCTTCTGGTTCGCGGTGGTGCCCATCTTCACGAGCGACCAGGAACGCAGAATGTACTCTTGTATTGACGCCTTGATCCACCACATGGCGTAAGTGGCGAGACGGAAGCCCTTCTCGGGCTCGAATCGCTTCACCGCCTGCATCAGGCCGACATTGCCTTCCGAGACGACCTCGGAAATCGGCAAGCCGTAGCCGCGATAGCCCATGGCGATCTTGGCCACGAGCCTGAGATGGCTGGTGACGAGCTTATGCGCCGCGTCGCGATCGTCATGCTCGCGCCAACGCTTGGCGAGCATGTACTCCTGCTGGGGTTCCAGCATCGGGAACTTGCGGATCTCGGCGAGGTATCGAGAGAGGCCGGATTCTCCATTGAGGACCGGCAACGTAGCTGTACGGGCCATTTGAGCGCCCTCCAGTGGTTCAGGCCCCCGATAGCGGCGGGCCCGGCAGGTGGCCGCTGGGTTAAAGCCGGCCATGCTGCGATGTTCCGCGCTGGATATTCAGCGCAGGTGCAACATACACCAAACTGTCCGTGATAGGGAAGGATTGCTGACGTCACGTCCCCGTGTGGCAGGTATAACCTGTTGTCATAACGCGGCTTTTCCGGAAGTGGTGCGTCATACCGCCGCTTCCAGCGCCCGTTGCAGAAGAAGCAAATCCTCCGGCAAAGGCGCCTCCCAGTGCAAAAGTTCTCCGGTCCGGGGGTGCTCCAATGCCAGCAGATAGGCGTGCAGGGCCTGCCGGCCCAGCGCAGTGAGTGTGTCCTTACCTTCCGCGCCGAGCTGCCCGGCCTTGGTCTTGAAGTGGGCGCCGTACACGCTGTCGCCGAGCAGGGGATGGCCGAGATGGGCGAGGTGCACCCGGATCTGATGGGTCCGCCCGGTCTCGAGCCGGCACGCCAGCAGCGAGGCGACCGGCTTGCCGTCGCGGCCGGCAAAGCTCGAGAGCACTTCGAAATGGGTGATCGCCTCGCGGCCGCCCTGGCGCACCGCCATCTTCTCGCGGGCGTGCGGGTGGCGGTCGATCGGCGCGTCGATCGTGCCGTGGGGCCGGTTCGGCACACCCCAGACGAACGCCATGTAGCCGCGCTCCATCGGCCCGGTGCGGCCATGGTCGGCGAACTGCGCGGTCAGCGACTGGTGGGCGTGGTCGTTCTTGGCGACCACCATCAGCCCCGTGGTGTCCTTGTCGAGGCGGTGCACGATGCCCGGCCGCTTGACCCCGCCGATGCCGGACAGGCTCGAGCCGCAATGGGCGATCAGCGCGTTGACCAGCGTTCCGCTGGCGTGGCCGGCGGCGGGATGCACGACGAGGCCCCTCGGCTTGTCGATGACGATGATGTCGTCGTCCTCGAACACGATATCGAGCGCGATGTCCTCGCCCTGCGGCTCGGCGGGCGCGGCCTCCGGCACGTCGATTATGATCGTATCGCCTTTGGCGACATGATAAGCGGGGTCGCGGACGACGGCGTCCTTGACGGTCACGGAACCGGCGAGGATCAGCGCCTTCAGCCGGGACCGGGACAGCTCGGGACTGCGCTGCGCGAGCACGCGGTCGAGCCGGGCCGAGCCCTCGTCGCCGGCGACGACGACCTCCAGCTTCCGACCGCCATTCGAAGAGACTTGTTGCGAAGACACTTGCAAAGATAGAGCCTTGTGATGACCGACACCGCTGTGACCGAACCGACCCCCGACCAGGCCGCGCTGATCGCGCGGGTGCGGCGCATGATGCTGATCGCGGGCCTGACCTCGGCACTGGCCGTGGCCGTCGTATTGATTGCCATCGGCTACCGCCTTTATCGCAGCGAGGGAAGCCCCGTTTCCGTTTCCGACGTCACTGCTGCGCTGCCGAAAGGCGCGCGCATCGTCGCCACCGGTGTCGCCGGCGAACGATTGGTCCTCACGCTTGACGTGGGCGGTGCAACAGAGATTCGCACATTTGATGCAAAGACGCTGAAACCTGTCGGCAGGCTGAGCTTCGTCAACGAGCCCTGATCGCAGCAATCGCGAAGCCGCGCCGTCGATCAACCCAAAGCTGCAGCGTATTTTTTGCGCATGCGTTCTCGCATCGAGAAGGTGTGCCGCCATCTTTTCGGCCGAGTTGCACGTTCAGCTTGCGCCATGTCGCAAGCCAACTCCAGCGCTTCGATCGAACAGTCCGGTGAATCCGATGCGGCAGGGTCGTGCGCCGACCCGACGCGCCGCGCGGTGTTGACCGCGCTCGCAGGCTGCGCCTGTCTCGCCGCGATCGAACCAGCCGCCGCCGATGATGAAGAACAGCCCGGTGCCAGCGAGCGGCCGCAAAAAGCCGATCGGCTCGTGCGCGCCGAAGGCGACAAGGCCGGCCAGGTCATCAAGTCGGAAGATCTGACCTTGGGCGGCCCGCCCATTCGCGCCTGGCCGCAGGACCCGAACACCTCGGTCGTTCGCAAGGGCTCGCGGCTGAACGAGGTCGTGCTGGTCAAGCTCGATCCGAGCGAACTCGACGATGCCACGCGCGCCCGCGCCCCTGACGGCATCGTCTGCTACTCGGTCATCTGCACGCATGCCGGATGTCCGATCACTGCCTGGTTGAAGGAAGAGCAGGGCGACAAGAACGTCCTGAAATGCCTCTGTCACAACTCCGAATACGATCCGCGGCAGAATGCGCAGGTCGTGTTCGGGCCGGCGCCACGTCGCCTCGCGGCATTGCCGCTGACGGTTGCCGACGGCGCGATCACGGTCGCAGCGCCATTCGTCGGAAAGGTGGGTGCTCAGCAGGGAGGATGAGGCCACATCGGGATTTCTGCATGACCTAAACTGAAAAAATCAAAACAGAGCAGGGAGGTAGCATCTCATGACAAGCAAGCAGTGGTTACTGTCGAGTTGTGTCGCATTCACGTGCCTCATTTCGACCTATGCCGTCGCGGGGCCGATCGAAAACTACAGTTCGGTGACCTCGGCGCGGCTCGAAAATCCCGAACCCGGCAACTGGATGCTGTATCGCCGGACCTATGACGGACAGGGGTATAGTCCGCTCAACCAGATCAACACCTCCAACGTCAAGGGCCTCAAGCCGGTCTGGACTTTCTCGACCGGCGTCATCGAGGGCCATGAGGCGCCGCCGATCGTCAACAACGGCGTGATGTTCGCCGCGACCCCGATGGGCCAGGTGATCGCGCTCAACGCCAAGACCGGCGAGGAGTATTGGCGCTACAAGCGGCAGCTTCCCGACGATCTGTTCCAGCTGCATCCGACCAGCCGTGGCGTCGGCCTGTGGCAGGACAAGGTCTACTTCGCCACCACCGACGACCACGTCGTCGCGCTCGATGCCAAGACCGGCAAGGTGGTCTGGGACACCAAGGTCCAGGACTACAAGAAAGGTCAATACCTGACGCTGATGCCGCTGGTGGTCGACGGCAAGGTGATCGTCGGCGGCTCCGGCGGCGAGTTCGGCGTGCGCGGCTATGTCGTCGCCTACGATGCCGAGAGCGGCAAGGAGCTCTGGCGCACCTTCACCATCCCCGGCGAGGGCGAGCCCGGGCATGAGACCTGGAGCGGCGACGACTGGAAGTCGGGCGGCGGATCGGCCTGGATGACCGGCACCTACGACAAGGACAACAAGACGATCCTCTGGGGCGTCGGCAACGCTGCGCCGTGGCCGGGCTCGGCTCACGCCGGCGACAACCTCTACACCAGCTCGGTGATCGGTCTCGATCCCGAGACGGGCAAGATCAAGAAGCACTTCCAGTATCACCAGAACGATTCCTGGGACTGGGACGAGGTCGATGCGCCGATGCTGGTCGACCTGCAGCGTGACGGACGGTCGTTCAAGAGCCTGATCCACCCGGGACGCGACGCCATCTTCTGGGTGCTCGAGAACAAGCCCGACAAGATCAACTACGTGTCCGGCTGGCCGTTCGTGAAGACCAACGTCTGGAAAGGCATCGAGGCCGAGACCGGCCGGCCGATCGTCGATCCCGAGCACAAGCCGGTGATCGGCAAGCGGGTCGAGTTCTGTCCGTCGCTGTGGGGCGGCAAGGATTGGCCGTCGGCGGCGTACAGCCAGAGCACCAAGCTCGTCTACGTTCCCGCCAACGAGAACTTCTGCGGCGGCTTCACGGGCGAGAAGCAGCCGCTGGTACCCGGCCAGCTCTGGCTCGGCACCAAGCCGGAGGACATCGGACTGACGCCGGCACCGAACGCCGATCATTTCGGCGAGTTGCAGGCGTGGGATCCGGCCACCGGCAAGAAGGTCTGGCAGCACGACTTCAAGACCTCGCAGCTGTTCGGCTCGGTGACGGCGACCGCGGGCGACCTGGTTCTCGCCGGCGGCACCAACGACCGGATGTTCCGCATCTTCAACGCCAAGACCGGCGAGCTGTTGTGGGAGCAGAAGACCAACTCCGGCATCATGGCGATGCCGATGTCCTATGAGGTCGACGGAACGCAATACATCGCGGTCCAGTCGGGTTGGGGCGTCGACGCGCAACGCATCCAGGATGCACTGGCCGGCAAGGTCAAGGGCTTCGAGAACAACGTCCCGCAAGGCGGCGTGATCTGGGTGTTCGCGCTCGACAAGAAGTAAGGCACGATCTGAGCTTCGGTCCTGATTGAATGAGGACCGAAGCTCCGGCTTGTTACGACGCGTTTTCTCCAAGCGAAACGGTGTTCGTTTCGTTCGAAAACGCTTCTCACCGATAGGGGGCGATGCGATCGGGAAGCGGCGGATGGGGAGACCGCCGCTTCCCGGTCCGCGCTTGCTTTATTTGCCCTTGGTATCGACCTTCCGCTTCTCGTCGTCGTTCATCTGCTTGATCGTGGGATCGCGGCTGGCCTCGCCAGTGGTCTGGCCGGTGGTCGCTGGCGGGCCGCTGCTCGGAACCGAGTTCTGGTCGGGCAGCACCCGCGCCGGACGGGTCGCCGTTGCGTTCGGCGGCGAGGCGGTCTGGGCAAGCGCCGTCTGTGTCGCAAAAAGCAAGACGCCCGCGGACAGGGTTGCCGCGAGCGTCCCGAATGTTTGAGGTGGGGTTCTCATCGATCTGCTCCAGTGGATCGATGAGAACGACCTATCTCGTCCGACGTTCCAGCTTCAGGTCTCCAGCTGCTTGCCGATCGGAAGGGCGCGGATGCGCTTTCCGGTCGCGGCAAAGATCGCGTTGATCAATGCCGGCGCGAACGGCGGCACGCCGGGCTCGCCGACGCCGCTCGGCGGGGTGTCCGCGCCGGGCGGCACGATGTAGACGTTGGTGATCACAGGCGACTCGTCCATCCGGATCACCGGGAAGTCGTCGAAATTGCCCTGCTGCACCTTGCCGTCCTTGAAGCTGATCTCGCCGTATTTGGCCAGACTCAGCCCCATGATCGCGGCACCCTCGATCTGCGAGTGGATCCGTTCCGGATTGACGTAAGTGCCGCAATCGATCGCGGTGTCGACCCGCGGCACCGAGAACTTGCCCTTGTCGTCGATCGCCACCTCGACGATGGTCGCGATGTAGCTGACGAAGGAGCGGTGCACCGCGATGCCGAGGCCGTGGCCCTTCGGCACCTTTCGGCCCCACTCGCCCTTCTCGGCGACCAGTTCGACCACCTTGCGTAAGCGCGCGGTGTCGATCGGGTAGCTGTCATAGGGCTCGCCGTAGTTCCAGGGATCCTTCACCGAGGACAGGTTGACGATCCGCGGGCTTCCGATCAGCTCCAGCAGCATCTCCTTCTGGTCGCGGCCCGTCGCATGCGCGATTTCGGCGACCATGGATTGCACCGCGAAGGCGCGCGGGATGTTGGAGACCGAGCGGAACCAGCCGATCCGCGTGAACGCGGCCGCTTCCGGATTCTCGCACTGCAGGTTGGCGATCTCGAACGGGTTGTCGATCAGGCCCATGCCGAGCTCGAACGGCGCTTCGTGATTGGCACCGGCGGCGAAGGTCGAGGCGATGGTCGGCGCCACGCTGCGGTGCCGCCACGCAATCACCTTGCCGCTCTTGTCGAGACCGGCCTCGATCCGTTCCACCGAGACGGTGTGCAGGAAGTCGTGATGGACGTCGTCCTCACGGGTCCACTGCACCTTGACCGGCGCGCCGAGCTCCTTCGACAGCAATGCCGCCTCAAGCGCGAAGTCGCATTTCGACTTGCGGCCGAAGCCGCCGCCGAGCAGCGTCACGTTGACGGTGACATTGTCCTCGGGAATCCCGAGCGTCTTGGCGACGTCCTCGCGGGTGCCGCCGGGGCTCTGCACCGGCGCCCAGATCGTGGCCTTGTCGCCCTTGACGTCGGCAACCGCGACCGGCGGCTCCATGCTGACATGGGCGAGATGCGGGAGATAATATTCGCCCGTGATCACCTTGTCGGCGCTCTTCAAGGCCGCATCGGCATCGCCTTCCTTCCGCACCACGAGGCCGGGCTTGCGCGCGGCTTCCTCGAGCGAGGCACGATAGGTGACGGAGTCGTATTTGGCATTGGCGCCGTCGTCCCAGACGATCTTCAGCGCGTCGCGGCCCTTGATCGCGGCGCCCGTGTTACGCGCGATCACGGCCACGCCGCCGAGCGGCTGGAACTTGGACGGCCACGGCCAGCCCTTGACCTCCATCACCTTCTCGACGCCCGGGACCTTCTTGGCCGCGCTGTCGTCGAACGACTTGAGCTTGCCGCCGGTGACCGGCGGACGCGCGATGACGGCGTATTTCAGGCCGGGCAGCCGGACATCGGCGCCGTAATGCGCCTTGCCGGTGGTGATGTCGTGCAGGTCGACGATCGAGACCTGGCCCTTGCCGAGATAGCGGAAGTCCTTGGGGTCCTTCAGCTTGAGGCCCTCGACGCTCGGCACCGACTCCTTCGCGGCGTCGGCCGCGAGCTCGCCGAAGCCTGCCTTGCGGCCGCTCGCGCTATGCACCACCTCGTGGTTCTGCGCCTTCACCTCGGTCACCGGCACGCCCCATTTCTTGGCGGCGGCGGCTTCCAGCATCGAGCGCGCCGAGGCGCCGATCTGGCGCATCGGGATCAGATAATGCCGCGTGCTGCGCGAGCCGTCGGTGTCCTGGTTGCCGAACTTGACCTCGTCGCCATGCGCCTGCTGGACATGGACGCGCGACCAGTCGGCCTCCATTTCCTCGGCGACGATCAAGGGCAGGCTGGTGCGGACGCCGGTGCCCATCTCGGAGCGGTGCGCCAGGATGGTGACGATGCCGTCGGGGGCGATCGCGACGAACACGCGCGGATCGACCACGACGCCGTGCGGCATCTTGCCGGCGCCGGTTTCATAGGCGAACGCCTGGCGCGTCATCACGGGCGCGGCGAGCACGAAAGAGCCGGCGATGCCGAGCCCCTTGAGGATGCTGCGGCGCGAAACGTTCTCGACCTTCACGTGCTTCTCGAAGCCGCGAAGCTTGCTGGGGTTGGTGCGGATATTCATGTCATACCCCCGTCGATGCGAGATGGACGGCATTCTCGATCCGCTGGTAGCAGCCGCAGCGGCAGATATTGCCTGCCATGGCTTCGCGGATCTGGTCGTGGCTCGGCTTCGGGTTCTGGTCCAGCAGCGCCGCGGCCTGCATGATCTGGCCGGCCTGGCAGTAGCCGCACTGCGGCACGTTGACCTGGCGCCAGGCCTTCTGCACCGGATGGTCGCCGGTCGGATGCAGCCCCTCGATGGTGGTGACCTCGCGGCCGACGACGTCGGACACCGAGGTGATGCAGGCGCGAACCGCCTCCTTGTCGACGATCACGGTGCAGGCGCCGCACAGCGCCTGGCCGCAGCCGAACTTGGTGCCCGTGAGGCCTGCTTCGTCACGGAGATACCAGAGCAGCGAAAGATCCGGGTCGCCGTCCCAATTCTGTTCCTGGCCGTTGATTTTTAGTTTGATCATGGTCTGTCCTCGCTCTGCTTAAGCTATTGACCTGTGCGGCGCGAGGTGCGGAACGTCTTCCATGGCCTGCGACCGCGCTGATGTTTGTTGTGCCAAGATATTCGTGAGCCAAATCTGCCGTGCGCCAAGGCCGTCAAGCGCTTGCGCTTTGTTCCAAGCACTCCTCTCGCTTGTCCGGCGCCGTGCGGGGCGCAGCATGGTGAAGGGCTGCGATGTTAGCAGAGACGGACGCCGGGTGACTTCACAGCCAAGTGTTTTGCATTGCCATTTGGCGAAAGCAGGGCCGTGCACGACGACGACATGACATCTCAGGGTGGCCATCATGCAATCGCGCGGGCGGTGCCACTGTAGCGTGCAGGTGCGACGCGCTCGGCAAAGGCACGCGCGGCATCTCGCCCGGCCTCGTCTTCCCGGGTGCGCGATTGCACACCTGAGGGCATCGCGCGGCGATGAACCCGGAATCCAGCGCTATGGCGCCGGATGCCCCCGGGGGCGTTCGTAAAGCATGCGTGACAAAATCCCCGCCGCAATGCACAAGGCATCTTGCGGCGGCCGGATTTCAAGGCTATTGCCTTGCCTCTCAACGCTCCCTTCGTCTAGCGGTTAGGACGCGGCCCTCTCAAGGCTGAAACAGGGGTTCGATTCCCCTAGGGAGCGCCAGCCTCGCACCTTTCGACTTGATTTCCCTTTGGTTTTCGGCGTTTTCCCCAAACCTGCGGAAGCGGTTTGGGGAATCCTGTTCGCGTTGTGTCCTTCAAGTTTGATCACCGCGTCTTCAGCGAGGGCCGCCTGATCAGCCTCCTCCGTGTAGCGCTCAGCTTCAGCTAGCGTCGTGTGTCCGAGGACAGACATGATCATCTTCGCCGTTGCGCCGGCTTCGGCGAGCAAACGTCCGGCGGCTTTGCGTAGACCGTGCGGCTTGCAATCGAGAGGCAGTCCGGCCTTCGAGATAGCGTCGCGCATCCATCCACTGAAACCATCAACCGTGAAGGACTTGCCATAAGCAGTCGTAATGATCACGACGCGTTGCATGTCATATGCGTCGAGCGCCTCGACGGTGTCCCGATGCAACGGGATGAGAAGCTCGCGCCCGGTCTTCTGTTGCTTTATCCTGATCTTGCGTTCTGGCGTGATGTGCGTCTGCGCCATCCTGACTACGTCGGAGCGACGCTGACCCAGATTGAGGAACAGGTGAAACGCAGTGCGCTGCTTGGTGCCGAGCGGCCAGCATTTTTTGAATTGCTCAATTTCGTCGTCGGTCCAGGACCGAATTTTCTTGATCTTAGGCCGCTTGATACCCAATGACGGATCATGCCTCAGCCATCCGATATTGATCGCGTGACGGATCAGTATCCGAAGCTTCTTCAGTGTATCGAGTGCCGCACCTGGGCGATTCGCATAGGGTTGAAGAATGCCAGTGATGATTCGCTCGCGCGAGAGCCCGGCGATTGTGCGATGACCGTGTTCGACCCGGAGCGTCTCAAGACGGCCAATGTAGCCCGTCTTGCTCGTGTCACGGAGGCCAATGTATTCGGCGCTCTTCATGTAGGAAGCAATAAGCGCCGCGATAGTGCCAGGCGCAGCCGGCACAAACCGATCTCGGACCGGTACAAATTGGCCGAGCAACGCGGCTCGGTACGCCACCATAAATTCTTCGCTCGTGGGATCATTCGGCAAACGAGAGCGAGGTCCTTTGCCACGGCGAAACGATAGATACGTATGGCCTTTGACATGATTACGCTCGACGTGAGGCGGCAGCTTGCGGGGCATCGACATCATTCCACGTGTCGTCTACGCGGGTATTATTGCCATCGGAAGGCAGTTGATCAATGGCGATGTCAAGTTGACGGACATCCCAAGCCCGACGCCGCTCCCCGAGCAATCGTGCTCGGGGCATTTGGCCGTTCTTCACCATCTCATCAAACGTGTTGGGCGACACGCAGACGTAAGCGGCGGCGGCTTCGCGACTGATGAGCCGTGGTGCAAGTGATGGCGGTAGCGCTGTTTGCCGTGGCATCGCGATGCCCTGTGCCAGGCGATCCATTCCGCCGATCTGTAAATCGCAACATGAAGGTGCTTGGCTCGTCCAAGCAAGGGCGCGCGGTCCCATTCGGAAGCCCATGCGTGCAATGGCGCACAAATCGGACGGTAGCACGGGACAATGCGTGTTCAGCCTCAAAATTCTCGTCGATGAATGTCGGGCCTTTGCGAAGGAACAGAAGGGCTGTCCTGCGAGCAGGTCGGTCAGGCAGGCATGGGTCGCAAGAGCTGAAGTGACGATCAGGAACTGGCTGGCACGATTGGCGGACAGTTGGTCCGCGCTGTGCGTCCTCACAAGCTTTCGCGGATCCTCGCCGAGACCCCAAGAGTTCCACTATGCCGCCAAAGCACCCCAACTGGCTAAACATGGTTGAGATCGAGATGGGCATTCTCGCCGCAAATGCCTCGATCGACGCATCGACAGTTTCCCCCGCCTCGTTGCCAGACCACCGGAGAAACGTGAGCGTCACGGGAAGCTCACCGTGCCGGGCCTTGACTCTCGCGGAATGCTCTGGATAGCGCGGTCGGGATGATTGACGCCGCAGGCACGCGGTGATGGGGTGATCCCGGTTCGGAGCGGGCAACGGGGATCAGAATGACCGGCGAGTCGCAGCTGCGCGAGAAGCTTCGGAAGATCGAGGCGTTGTTCGTGGGTGCCGGAACTGCTGGTGAGCGCCTTGCGGCGGAAGCGGCGCTGCGGCGGGTGCGGGCCCGGGTCGAGGAACTCGCCCGCCACGATCCACCGATCGAACAGCAATTCTCACTTCCCGACCAGTGGTCGCGGCATCTGTTTCTGGCGCTTTGCCGCCGGTATGGGCTGCGGCCGTTTCGTTATCGCCGCCAGCGACGCAACACGGTGATGGTCCGCGCGTCGCGGGGCTTCGTCGACAAGATCCTGTTGCCGGAGTTCACCGAGCTGGAGAGGGCGCTGCAAGTCTATCTGCACGAGGTGACGCTGCGCGTGATCCGCGAAGAGATTTATGACGACACCAGCGACGCGCAGGAAGTTCCAGACGCTCTGCCGTCGAACTGATCAGGCGGCGAGCTTTGCTTCCGAACCATCGCGCTCGGCCTTCCAATTCCACGGCAGCAGCGTGTGCAGCTGATTGATCTTGGTGCGTCCAGAGGCGATGCGCTCGAGAACGTTGGTCAGATAGTGCCGTGGGTCGATATCTTGTAGCTTTGCCGAGTTGATGAGCGACGCGAGAATGGCCCATGTCTCGGCGCCGCCTTCGCTGCCCGCGAACAAATAGTTCTTCTTTCCAAGCCGTATCGGCTTGATGCTGCGCTCGACCGTATTGTTGTCTATTTCAATGCGTCCGTCATCGATAAAGCGCGTCAGGCCGTCCCAATGGTTGAGGGTGTAGCGGATGGCTTTGCCCAAACCGGACTTCTTCGAGACTTCCAACAGCCGCGCCTCGAGCCAGGGCTTGAAGTCCTCGATCAGCGGTCTGGTGTCGGATTGTCGCACCGCAGCTCGCCGCGTCGCCGGCAAACCGCGAATGCGATCCTCAACGGCGTAAAACATCGCGATCCGCTGCAGCGCTTCCGCGGCAATCGGGGATTTCGTCGCGACGTGGACGTCCCAGAACTTCCGCCGCGCATGCGCGAAGCAGAACGCTAGTTGTACCAGACGGCCGCCGTTCTTGATCAGCCCCTTGTAAGCGGCGTAACCGTCAACCTGCAGGATGCCGTTATAATCTCTAAACAGCTGCTTGGCGCGGATCGCCTTGCGATCCTCGGCGAACACGTAGACCACCGCTGGCGGCGCCGGGCCGCCCCATGGGCGGTCATCGGTGGCGATCGCCCAGAACTGGCAGACTTTGGTTCTGCCACGGCCGGGATCGAGAACTGGCAGCGGCGTCTCGTCGGCAAACAGCCGCGGGTAGGACATCACCAAGTGGCGCAACAGCGTGTGAAGCGGCTTCAGCCACCAGGCGACGCGGCCCATCCACGAGGCTAGCGTTTGCCGGTCGAGCGTGATGCCTTGGGCGGCAAACATCTGTTCCTGGCGATACAGCGGCAGCTGGTAGCCGTATTTCATGACCGCGACGTGGGCCAGCAAGGCTTCCGTCACCATTCCACCGTCGATCGCCTGGGCCGGCGCGGGTGCCTGTACCACACCCTGGCGGCAGCCCCGGCAGCCGTACCGCGGACGCACGGTGCGCTTGACCCGGTACTGCATCGGAATGATGTCGAAGGCTTCCTTGACGGTCTCCCCGATCTTGTGCAGCTGCTCGCCGCAGCAGGGGCAGATGTGGCCCTCGATATCGATCACGACATCGATGCGCGGCAAATGCTCCGGAAGCTTCCCCCGGTTGCGTCGTGCCGGTCGCTTTCCACGGCCCTCCGCTCCGTCAGGCAGCCTGCCTCCGGTCACGTCGTCGTTGGCGGCGGCATGAGCCGCCTGTGCCCTGATGCTGAAGAGAGATAGCTGTCCGATATCCAGTGTCTCGGAGCGCGGACCGAAGATCGTGCGCTTGTACTGGGACAGGATCATCAGGAGCTTGTCGTTCTCCTGGATCGCAGCGTCGCGTTGGGCGATCGCTGCATCACGCGCGGTCGCCAGCGTGCTGCATTCCTCCGACAACGCCGCAAGCCGTGACGAAAGCGCCATCACAGTTTGTCGGAGCAATGCTGGATCGGAAGGCAAATCACTCATGCAGAGTGATTCTACAACAACTCTGCATGAGTGACGAACGCCTCTTGATAATGATCAACCTGCTCGTACCGGCTGATCCACAGCTCGCATCGGCACATGCTTCCAGTCCGAGCCATCGAGCAGGACCGAGAGCTGAGCATGAGATAGCGATATGACGCCTTCCTTGATCGGCGGCCAGGTGAACTGCCCCTCGATTCTTTTGTAGTAAAGGACAAGGCCGCTTCCATCCCAGGTCAGGATCTTCACGCGATCTCGGCGCTTGGAGCGGAAGACATAAAGTCCGCCGTCGAACGGATTGGCTCCAAAGGCCTCGCTCACCAGCATCGCCAGCGAGTCCATCCCGCGACGGAAATCGACCGGCTGCGTCGCGATCCAGATCGACAACCCGGGTCGCAGCCCGATCATCGGCCAACCGTCCCGACTGCCGCCAGCACCTCGCACAGCGCCCGCCGGTCGACCGTCCCCCTGACACGGATGCGAACCGCGCCGACCTCGATCTCGATCGCCGCCTGCTCCTCGCGCGACGGCAATTCGCCCCCGCAGCCGGTGATCGCGACCGGCACAAAGCCAGGTGGCACGTCTCCGGCCCGGCGCGCCGCGACCTTCGCCCGCGTCGTCTGACGACGCCACAGAAACAACAGGCTTGGACTGATGTCGTGTCGCCGCGCCACCGCGGACACGCTTGCACCCGGCGCAAAACTCTCCGCGATAATCGCCGCCTTCGCATCGGCCGACCAGCGCCGGCGCCGGCCGATCCCAGTGATGATCTCGACGCGCTGCAGCGTGTCAGAAAAATCCTTGAGGATAGGCGTATGCCTATCCCTATCGCTATCCTTACGGCTATCCTTAGACATGGCGAGACCTCGTGATGATTCAGTCCACGAGATCTTCCTAACCGACCAGATTAGCCCTCAGCGCGTGGTCCCTGGATGACGCTCACGGAGAAACGGCGCAATGCTGACCACGCCAGCGTCAAATGGTCGTTACAACCCAAAAGGCTCGCGCAAAAAAAGCGCGCACCTATTCACGGCCCTCGGCCAAATCAGGTCGATTTCAACGAATCAAAACCTCTGTGTCGAGGTACTAGTCAGCTTCTCGAAAGCCAACCTTCCTAGAATTCGAAATTGGTCTGGATGCCGATGCCGCCTTTGACTGAACTGGTCACGAACCCAGGGCAACCCGCTGGGCGGATCGGCGACTGGCTTTGCCACTCTTAAGAGCAAGGAGAGCATTATGGATTCCAATCGGATAAACGGTGCCGGCTCGCCAGGTTGCCAAACGGGGTACGTCTGTAGACAGGAGGATCATAATCTATTTGGGCGGGCTGTGAATGAAGCCAGGTCACTGTCTGCCGTGCCTGCACCGGCAAAGGCTCCGATTTGGAGTTCGAGCGCTCCATACGGGAACTTCTCACGCAATGGCTACACTTGGAACAACGACGTGTGGGGAGCGGGCGCTGGGCCTCAGACGATTTCGGTGCGTGAAGTCAACCAGTGGGGCGTGTGGTCGAACCAGCCTAATACTGCTGGCATCAAGACTATCCGCACGAGGCATTCAATATCGGGAAACCGCTCAGTTCAATCAGCGCTCTGCGCTCCAGCTTCAATCAGGATGTTCCTACTAACGGTGCCTGGGACGTCGCCTATGATATCTGGGACAGCTCGAACCAGCATGAGATAATGCTCTGGACGAATTACACCGGAAACCCGGACGGCAGCGGCAACGTCAAACCAATTTCCTATCATTATCGGCAGGATCCTTCCGGGGCGGCTATCCCGGTCTACACCAACGTCAACGTGGGCGGAGCGACTTGGAATGTTTTTGAAGGCTTCAACGGTCACAAGGTCATCTCACTCCTGCGTACTTCGAAGACCAACAGCGGGACAGTGGACATCAAGAGTATCCTGCAGTGGATCAAGTCGAAGGGCTACTTCGGCGATATAAACGTTAGTAGCGTTCAATACGGCGTTGAGATCACCTCGTCCCCGGGGGTAATGAACTTCAACTTCAACAACTGGAGCGTGACCTCAAAGTGAAGATCCGCGGGCGGTGAGGTGATTTGAGAGACTTCGGGTGACGCGCGAGGCCGGCACACTATTCAGCCAAGATCAAGCGGGTCACTGTCGACGCCACCGTGCAGCCCGAAGGTCATCAGCTTCCCAACGGACGCTACGCTTTTGCATGCTGCGATCCAGGAGGTGAATCGCATCTGACGAGGAAGCAAGACGTCAGTCTACGGCAATCCTATTCTCGCGTGGCCAACTGCGCCGGGGTCGTTACCGCCATCGAGGTGACCAGCGACCCTGGCCCTGACGGTTTGATAATGAGGTGCGAAGCTCGCCGCCAATTCGGATGCTTTGCGGCTTCCGTGCCGCTGCCGACGAAGACGCCCTGCACGATGCTCGGCACGTAAATCGAGATGATGAAGACAACGACGGAGATGCCGCCGATCGGCGCATCGACAATTTCTCCCCGGGTTCGTCGCCGAGACCGCCCCTGGGAGAAACGATCGCGCCCCGCGTCAAATGGATGTTCGTAACCGAAAGCCTCGCGCCAAAATGGCGTGCTCCTATCCAAGGCTCTCAGCCAAATCAGGCCTATTTCAACGAACCAAACCCTCTGTTTCGAGTTACTATAACCTATCTTAAAATTGGCGGACCAGGATCAGCAGGCAAGCGAGCTGAACGAAAGAAGCCGAGGAGGTTCTGCGGATAGAACTCGCAGCCAACCAGAAAGCGGCGCCTCCAATGCATACCGGCGAAGAAGCATTCGACGAGCCAGCGCCGAGAATAGCGAAGACCGAGAAACGGCCGAGCTGCTCTTAAACAACAATGAGAAACTTGCTGCGGTCCAAAGAGACCAGGCGGAGCACTTGCACAAACAGCGAGAACTCGAAGACGCCCGCAGAGAGACGGATCTCACGGTTGAGAAGAACGTACTGAACAGCTTGCCGGCGCAATGACGAAAGCCAAGCAGACAGCCGAGCATGAGCTGATCTCAAAGCGAGGTCCTGGAGCTTGAGCTGGAAAAGTGTTCAATGCAAGGTTTCCGAACGACGTTTTTTGAGCCGGCAGCGAGGGGCGAACCGGGGAGCCGACGTTGGTTCAGCGTATTAACGATGCGATCGGGATGACTGCGGTGGGGGCTGGGAATCAAAACGGATCGAGAGCGTTCTGTCTGGCAACGTCACCAGTCTCGCGCGGCTGCGGCCAGCGTTCCGTTGCGACAAACCTTGGTTTAGGGTTTGCAGCCTATTCTATATTGCCCGCTTACCTTCGTAGAGTTGAGCAGCCGTCAGGTTGCTTGTACTTTCGATGTTGAAGCTGGATCATTCGATCGACGGGTCGGTGCGAAGCTTTAGGCTGAATTGATACCTTGCTCGAAGTCGTTGCGTTTCATTCAGGCGTGAGGACGAAACATCTTGGGTCGGACCTCTGGTCGATTGCGCGACAAAAAAAAGGACATGGGTCTCTATCCTAAGATGGTGCTCCCCGATCCGAGATCGCGATCAGCGATCCAAATGGCAGGGCCGACTTTCATCCAGGCAACGAAGATGGTGAAGCGAAGGAGCGGGCTGTCTCTGCTTTGGAATGTGTGAGCCGTTAGAGCAGTCGTTCCCGCTTATCTCATGCTGCAGGCCTTAGCCGTAGTCGTCGCATTGATGGCCGTGGCCGTACGCGACTTGCTAGCGAATTTGCGTCACCCTCTTTGAATGCGAGTCGAAATGGCATTTACCGAGCTTTTCATCAAACGTCCGGTTTTGTCTGTCGTAGTTAGTCTCCTGATCCTGCTGATCGGCCTTCGCGCGGCTGCCGTTCTGCCGATCCGGCAGTATCCCAAGCTATCTAATACGGTCGTCAATATAACGACCTCCTATCCTGGCGCCTCCGCTGACATGATTCAGGGATTCATCACGACTCCCCTGGAGCAGGCAGTCGCTTCCGCAGAGGGCGTCGACTACGTCACTTCCTCATCGGTGCTCGGTACCTCAACGATTCAAGTCTACATCAAGCTCAATTTCGATCCCAACGAGGCGCTCACCGAGGTGCTCTCCAAGGTCAACTCAGTCAAATACTTGATTCCCAAAGAATCGAACGATCCGGTGGTCACTAAGTCAACCGGGCAGGCCACCGCTGTCATGTATATCGCCTTCTCCAGCGAGGAGCTGACGGCCAGCGCGATCTCCGATTATCTCTCGCGCGTCGTGCAACCGGTTATGTCTACTGTAGACGGCGTCGCGGCGGCAGACATCTTGGGCGGCCAGAGTTTTGCGATGCGGCTATGGCTCGACGCCGCGAAAATGGCGGGGCACGGCGTTTCGCCCGCTGATGTTTCGACTGCAATCGCCGCCAACAACTTCCAGGCCGCGGCCGGCCAGACCAAGGGCTATTACACTATCTCCGACATCACGGCGAACACCGACCTGCGCAGTGTCGATGACTTCAAACGTATGGTCGTCAAGTCAAATGACGGCGGCTTTGTGCGCATGGAGGATATCGCGACAATCGAGCTCGCCGCGCAGACCACAGATGTCAGCGTGTCCATGAACGGCGAGCACGCGGTCTTCATCGGCGTGCAGGCGAGCCCCCAAGGCAATCCGCTAAACATAGTACGAGGTGTTCGGGCTCTGTTTCCAGAAATGGAACGTAACCTGCCGCCATCACTGAAGATGAAAGTGGCCTACGATTCTACCAAATTCATTCAATCGTCGATTGATGAAGTGGAGAAGACGCTAATTGAGGCCATTGTGATCGTGGTGGTGGTGATCTTCCTATTCCTGGCATCGCTGCGGTCAGTCATCATTCCTGTCGTCACCATTCCGTTGTCGCTCGTTGGCGTCTGCAGCATGATGCTGGCGCTGGGATTTTCATTCAATCTCCTGACCCTCCTTGCGATGGTGCTCGCAATCGGTCTCGTGGTCGACGATGCGATCGTCGTGGTGGAGAACATTCACCGCCATCTAGAGGAAGGTGCGCCGCCCCTACAGGCTGCTACGAGGGGCGCTCGCGAGATCGTCGGTCCGGTTGTCTCCATGACGATTACATTGGCCGCTGTGTACGCCCCAATCGGCTTTCTCGGCGGCCTCACCGGGGCGCTGTTTCGCGAATTTGCGTTTACGCTGGCGGGGGCGGTGATCGTGTCGGGCGTGATCGCTTTGACGCTGTCGCCGATGATGTGCTCGGTCCTCCTGAAGAGTGCTGAAGAGGGGCGGTTTGCCAGATCTGTGAACCGCGTGTTCGGCGCCATGACCCGCTGGTACGGGCGCAAACTCGACCGCTCACTCGATTATCGACCGATTACCGGGTTGTTTGCGCTGACCATGCTGGGCCTTGTCGGCTTTCTCTATTTGCACACGTCCAAGGAACTAGCACCCGAGGAGGATCAAGGGATTGTATTCGCACTGACCAAGGCGCCGAAATACGCCAATATCGACTACCTCGACTATTACGGCGCCAAGCTCGAAAAGGCGTTCAAGAAGTTTTCCGAGACTGATTTGAGCTTCGTGCTCAACGGTATTAGCGGCTCGCGGGGTGGCATGGCCGGCATGTTGCTCAAGCCATGGGACGAGCGCGGGCGATCATCGATCGCGCTAAAGTCCTTGGTCCAGGCCGAGCTGTCCAAAATCGAAGGCATTAACGCATTTGCTTTTAGCTTGCCGCCGCTTCCAGGTGGTTCGGATGGCTTGCCAGTGCAGATGGTGATCAATTCGACGCTAGGCTTCCAATCCGTCTATGAGCAGATGTCGAAGCTGAAGGATGCTGCGCGCAAGAGCGGCCTGTTCATGGTCAGCGACTCTGACCTTGAGTTTAACCAGCCGGTGGTGCGAATCAAGGTCGATCGATCCAAGGCTAACGAGCTTGGCGTCACCATGCAGAACATCGGTAACGCGCTCGCCACCCTGCTTGGCGGAAACTACGTCAATCGCTTCAATCTGCAGGGCCGCTCCTACCAGGTGATCCCGCAGGTGCCACGGGAGCAACGCCTGGCGCCGGAAGCGATCGGGAATTATTATGTGAAGACTGCGACTGGCTCGATGCTCCCGTTGTCTACCGTAGTCTCCATCGAAACTGCGACCGATCCGAACGCGCTCACCCACTACAACCAGCTCAACTGCGCGACCTTTCAAGCCGTGCCGATGCCCGGCGTCACGATCGGTCAGGCCGTGGACTTCCTGGAAGCGGAGGCAAAGAAGCTGCCCGCAGGCTTCAGCCACGACTTCCTTGCCGACGCCCGGCAGTATGTGCACGAGGGTAACCAACTGGCCATCACCTTCGCATTTGCCCTGATCGTCATATTCTTGGTGCTTGCGGCGCAGTTCGAAAGTCTGCGCGATCCCCTCATTATTATGATCAGTGTGCCGATGGCAATCGTCGGCGCCTTGATACCGCTATTCTTTGGCTGGGCGACGATGAACATCTACACTCAGGTCGGACTGCTGACGCTGGTCGGTTTGATTTCCAAGCACGGGATCCTGATGGTTGAGTTCGCCAATGAGCTCCAGCTCAAGGAGAGACTCGACCGTCGCGCGGCGATAGAGATGGCGGCGCGCGTCCGACTTCGTCCAATCTTGATGACGACGGCGGCGATGGTCACGGGCCTCGTACCCCTATTGACCGCAACGGGAGCTGGTGCGGCGAGCCGCTTCTCAATCGGGCTCGTGATCGTCGCTGGCATGTCTGTTGGCACGCTATTCACGCTCTTCGTGCTGCCAGCGGTCTACGTCGCGATCGCGTCCGATCATCGTGTCGACACGAGTTCCGGCCACGACAAGAACGCCACCGCACTCGACTTCACCGTCGCCGCTGATGCCCAGCTGGCCAAGCAATGACGCAAAAATCGATCCGGGTTGGCTCGATTGCTGCTCTCGATAAGGGCATTGCCTGCCGACTGCGGTAATTTGATAGGCCCGAAATTCGTGACGAACCGAAGGATGATCCTGGTTGCTGAGCTCGTCTCGATCCATCGTTCGCCCGCGAAGGACTACGCCGCCAAGAAATACATTTCTTTCATGACGCCGGTGTGGTGAGCGACGGAGTCTGGGATGGCTTCACGCTCCTTTGCACATCGAGCTCTTCATGCCTGTGCTGCCGAGCTTGGCATGCATCAGGTGCTCGGCGAAAAACATGTCAGCGATCCGTTGCTGCTCGGCCAGGGCGAATTGCCGGACGGTGACGGCCGCGGAACGCCCAAATTCGTACTCGCCGGGGGCGAGAGAATTTATACTCCCCTGATGAAAAAGGGGCGTTGCCATTATTCTGGCGCCTCTTGAAGTAGAATTATTTACTCCGCGTGGCCGCCGTATTGGCTGTGTGATCGTAGTCAGGTAGTGGGAAGTACGGCATGGCTTCTCAACTGAAGGCGATAATAGGAGCAGATGTTGAACCGGTGCACTTGACCACATCCACTGCCACGATGAAGGCGGCATGAGCTGTCAAACGACTGGTCAGAATCCGCCTCAATCCAGATTGACCAATGTTCGGGTCTGATTCCCTGACGCATGGCGCGACGCCCTCCTAAGTGCGAAAGTTACGAATGCCTGAGTTTGATGCAGCTATGTTGTTTTTGGCCGCCACAACGTGTTTTGCGGCCTTTGTAAATGGAGCCATCGGATATGGGTTTTCGTCGCTCACTGTGCCCCTTGCGCTGGTTTTCTACACCAATCGCATTCTCAACCCAGCGATTGTTATTGTCGAGGTCTTCGTCAACGTTTGCGTCCTCTTCATCAATCTGAAGGGCGTGCCGGCGGTTTGGAGACGAGTGTTTCCCATTTTGCTTGGGCTCTTGCCGGGCATTGCGCTCGGCGGCTATGCGTTAGCCTCGCTGCAGCCGGGCTGGATCAAATTCGCCACCTACACGATCATGCTGCCCCTTATCCTGCTGCAAGCCGCGGGTTGGCGCCGCCCTATCGAAGCAAGCTGGCTGATCGGTCTGCCATTTGGGTGGATGTTGGGAATCCTTTATTCGGTGACGACCATCTCCGGTCCGCCTTTGGCGATGTTGTTTAACAATCAGGGCCTGGTCAAAAACGAATTTCGCGCCGGTCTAGCCCTGGTTCGCGTGGTTGAATCGAGCGTGACCGCCTTCGTCTATTACAAGCTAGGCCTGTTTATCTCCGAAAGCGGCAGCCTTCTCTATGCGTTTATACCCAGTGTTGTGCTCGGTATCCCGCTGGGATCTTACGCCATCCGCCGGCTTGATCCGGAGATATTCCGACGCATCTGCATGAGCTTTGATGCTTGGATCGTCGGCTTCGGCCTCTCACGGGTGCTGATCGAGCTCGATCTAGTGCGGAGCTCTTGGGCTTATAGCGTGATGTCGGCGACGATACTGATCGATCTTTGTCTGCTATACTCGTTCTTTACCACGCACAGTCCGGCCTGGTCAGAGCGACGGTCTCGGCGCGCTGCGGATATTAGCGCCTGAACGATGTCGGTGAGCACCTCAGTATCGAACGCGCGCGCATCCTGGACCTAACCAGCCCGATAGAAAAGGTAATCGATGACTGCGCGCGATGCCGATGTGGGCCCGTCGGCGTCAATGATAATGACACGGAGCATCTGCTGATTGCCTCACGACAACTAAGGCTCCGGTGGAATCACAGTTCTGAAACCGTCGGATCAGTGCCGTTGCTTTTGGTGTGAACTTCCGGATTGGCATCGCATGCTGTCGAGGAACTTACGGCCGTGTTCGCGCTAGCTGTAGCCTTCTCCTCGAAGCACACGCAATTCTGGGTGCCGTCGGCTTTGTACGTTTTGCAACAAAGCCAGCTTTAGCTGTTGCGCCTCCGACTGTCGGAGACGAGCAAAAATAGCGTCCCCGCAAGGCTAGCCCGAGAGAGATAGGCCGAAACACGCATCCGGGGTGCTTCACGATCACTCCTCTTTGCTCGCCTGTTTTGAGGTGGCCCGAACTTTTTGCGGTGGCATCGCATTTGCAAGGATGAAAATGTCAACGTGAGGCCATCATCGCCGAGCTGCGGGCCGCTTGCAGGCGACGCACAGGATGAGGGGCGCCGTGCTCACGAGCCCGTTCTCTCAGGAGTGCCTGTGATACCATCTGCCAGTTGGGCTGCCGGCCTGCTTGGGACGCGGCTTGCGTTTTTTGTCGCCGGATTTGGCCTGGCGGCGTGGGCGCCTTTGGTGCCGCTCGCCAAGGAGCGGCTCGCGGTAGACGACCGCATGCTTGGGCTTCTGCTGCTCTGTCTCGGCGCGGGATCCGTTCTCGCTATGCTTTTGACCAGCGTGTCGAACGCGCGGTACGGCAGCAAGCCCATTATCCTCGTGGGTGGACTCGGCCTGGCGCTTATCCTGCCGTGGCTTGCTATCGCCGGAACACCTCTTGCACTCGGTGCCACGCTGTTTGCTTTCGGAGTTTCACTCGGTTCGATCGATGTCGCCATGAACATTTATGCGCTCGAATTGGAGCGCGGCGCCGGCCGCCCACTGATGTCCGGTTTCCATGCCCATTACAGCATCGGAGAGTTCACCGGCTCTGCCGCCGTGACCTCGTTCCTCTCGCTTCAGCTTGGTCCGCTTTTTTCGACGTTGGTCTGTTCGGCGTTAATGATGACCGCGATTGTGTTGGCTTGGCCGCGGTTGACGGCGACGACTGTGACGCAGCAAGGGCCATTGTTTGTCTTGCCCCATCGCAGTGTATTGCTGATAGCTGCGCTCGCGGCGATCACTTTTCTCGTTGAAGGTGCAATGCTTGATTGGAGCGCTTTGCTTCTTGTCGGGCAAGATCTTCTCGCGGAGGCACATGGAGGTCTTGGCTGTATGCTCTTCGCCGTCGCGATGACCGCAGGACGTCTCGGCGGAGATGCCGTGGTGGAGCGAATCGGCGACCGTGCCACGTTGATGCTCGGAACTCTACCGATCATGACAGGCTTCTTGGCTGTGGTCGCCGCGCCGGTTGCGGTGGTTGCCATGGCGGGGTTCCTGCTTATTGGATTGGGTATTTCAAATGTTGTACCTGTACTGTGTCGCCGCGCCGGCAAACAGAAAGTGATGCCGGTAGGCGTTGCGATCGCGGTCATCACGACAGCCGGGTACGCCGGTATACTGATGGGGCCCGCCAGCATCGGGCTCGTCGCACATATGACTGGCCTGCCTTTTGCGTTCGGGATGTTAGGCGCGCTCATGTGCATCGTCATGCTGTCGGCGCGGATGGTGATGGCCGACCCTCGATAGGCCGCTGATCGTGAGGAAAAGGACACCGGCACGTTCCGAGCTAATGATCGATCGGGGCGGCGTTCGAGATTGGGGTCGATCAGGTTCAACTGGGTAGCAGTAGAGCACATCTCGAGCATGACATTTCTGTTTCCTGCGAGATGGTTGGCTGAGCCGTAACCAGAATATGTGGGGTCACTCGGGTGATCGGACGTCCAACCGAGCGCTCTTGTTGACGAAGAGCGTTGGGCGACGCGTGGCAAGGTTAATCATTACGCGAGGACGGGGCCAGCTAGGCTGGGACATTTGCTGCCCCGCGGATCCTCGGATGGGTCTGCTTGCGCCCGCTTGTCGGGGACAAGCAGTTCACTCTGGCGCAGTCCATTTGCTGTCGGCGAGAAATGCCCGGTACGCTAGCTGAATCCCGTCCTCCAGCGTGGTCTGGGCGCGCCAGCCGAGCCTGGTCAGACGGCTGACGTCGAGCAGCTTGCGCGGCGTGCCGTCCGGACGCGAGGTGTCGAAGCTGATCTCGCCGCGAAAACCGACCGCCGCCGCGACCATGAGCGCGAACTCGGCGATGGTGATGTCCTCGCCGGTGCCGATATTGACCAGTTCCGGCGAGGAGTAGGTCTTCATCAGATGGACGCAGGCGTCGGCGAGATCGTCGACATAGAGGAATTCGCGGCGCGGCGTGCCGGTGCCCCACACCGCGACGTTGCCGGCGCCCGAAACCTTGGCCTCGTGGAAGCGGCGGATCAGCGCGGCGACGACGTGGCTGTATTCGGGGTGATAATTGTCGCCGGGGCCGTAAAGATTGGTCGGCATCACGCTGATGAAATCGGCGCCGTACTGGCTGCGATAGGCCTCGGCCATCTTGATGCCGGCGATCTTGGCGATGGCATAGGGCTCGTTGGTCCGCTCCAGCGGGCCGGTCAGCATCGAATCCTCGCGCAGCGGCTGCGGCGCCAGGCGCGGATAGATGCAGGACGAGCCGAAGAACATCAGCTTCTGGCAGCCATTGGCGTGCGCCGCCTGGATCACGTTGCTCGATATCGCCAGATTGTCGTAGAGGAATTCGGCCCGCAGCGTGTTGTTGGCGACGATGCCGCCGACCTTGGCGGCGGCGAGGAACACGGCCTGCGGCCGCTTCGCGGCAAACCAGGCGTTGACCGCGGTTTGGTCGCGCAAATCGACCTCGCTGCGTGACACCGTCAGGAGATCGGCCTCCTCGCGCGCCAGCCGGCGCATCAGCGCCGAGCCGACCATGCCGCGATGGCCGGCAACGAAGACGGTCTTGCCCTTCAGCTCAAACGCCGTGCTTGCCATTGGCCGCGTCCTGCCTGGCCTCGACGAGATCGCTGGCGACCATTTCCTTCACCAGCTGCGCGAACGGCGTCTTCGGCGTCCAGCCGAGCTTGGCGCGCGCCTTGCTGGCGTCGCCGATCAGAAGATCGACCTCGGTCGGGCGGAAATAGGTCGGATCGATCTGCACCAGGGTGTTGCCGGACGCCTTGTCGACACCGACCTCCTCGACGCCCTTGCCGCGCCATTCGATGCTGCGGCCGACCTCGGCAAATGCCAGCTCGACGAACTCGCGGACCGACCGCGTCTCGCCGGTCGCGAGCACGAAGTCGCCGGGTTCGTCAACCTGCAGGATCCTGTGCATGCCCTCGACATAGTCGCGGGCGTGGCCCCAGTCGCGCTTGGCGTCGAGATTGCCGAGATAGAGCTTGTTCTCGAGGCCGACCTCGATGCGGGCAACGGCGCGGGTGATCTTGCGCGTCACGAAGGTCTCGCCGCGGATCGGGCTCTCATGGTTGAACAGGATGCCGTTGCTGGCGAACATGCCATAGGCCTCACGGTAGTTCACCGTGATCCAGTAGCCGTAGAGCTTGGCGACGCCATAGGGCGAGCGCGGATAGAATGGCGTGGTCTCCTTCTGCGGCACCTCCTGCACGAGCCCGTAAAGCTCCGAGGTCGAGGCCTGGTAGAACCGCGTTTCCTTTTCCATGCCGAGGATGCGAATCGCCTCCAAGAGCCGCAGCACGCCGATCGCGTCGGCGTTGGCGGTGTATTCCGGGCTCTCGAAACTGACCTGGACGTGGCTCTGGGCGGCGAGGTTGTAGATCTCGGTCGGCCGGATCTGCTGCACCAGGCGGATCAGATTGGTCGAATCCGTCATGTCGCCATAGTGCATCAGGAACGGCACGTTGCCGGCATGCGGATCCTGGTAGAGATGGTCGACGCGCGCGGTGTTGAACGAGGACGACCGGCGCTTGATCCCGTGCACGGTGTAGCCGAGACCGAGCAGATACTCGGCGAGATACGCGCCGTCCTGCCCGGTCACGCCGGTGATCAGCGCAACGCGCCGCTTTGAGTCCTGAGCCGCCATGGTCTTTCTTGGTTGCGCCGGAAAGAAAGCGCCCCTTCGAACCGCGATTGCGGAGCGCTTCCTCGAGATATCTAGGTCCGCAAGCGCGCGACATCCACAACTAGAGAAATCAATCGTTAGCTCCAGTCATACACTTCATAGAGAAATGCGCACTATATACATTGATTTATCTGGACTAGAGAGGCGAGAACCATTCAGATTGGAAAAAGAACGGCAGTTAACAAACGCAACCCGCCTGACACCCGCGATGATCCTAAGCAAACGAGCTGGGAGCTAAATGACGATGGTCTGTGTTCCTATCCATGTTCGGGCGCATGTTATGTTCATCTTGCGTGGTCTCGCCGCACTGGCCAATAGGGGCATCGACCTCCGCACTTCTTAATAGCGCGACTCTGCAGAGAGTGGACGGCTGACGCAAGACGGAACGAGAAAGGCTAGCAAACGTTGGTATCTTTCTTCGAACGTTTCGATATTGAAGGCTTACGTTCGTACAATAGAGCGTTCGACGACGATCGTTTAAGTCGTCGTCCCGCCGAGCATAGCTTGCATCCAAGTACGATGAGCCTCTTAGGCCAGCACGACAGAAATGTCTCCAATAACACGGGCCAAGTCACACCAGAGCGGCTGCGGAAAACACCGAGAAGACCATGTGGAAAGTGAAGCTGCATCCTTCTACCTGTCTAATGGAGCGCGGCCGGTGCAAGCCTACCTAGGAGACCCTCGGTGAGGCGCGGGGATTTAGTTGCCCATGCGCCAGCTGCTAACCCGATCGGCCGCGTCGCCGTTCGCTCCATTGGGATTTGGAGCTGAAGAGTCGTGAATGAGGTTCATCAGCGACGATATGACGGCTTGCGCGATATATCCTCGCAGTTGACTTGCGGCGACGCCGACGGTTGTCGTCGCCATCGAGCAAAGGGTTTGTTCGTGTCGGGATTAGATGCCGTACAAAGCCGCTCGAGATCACCTCGAAGCAATCACGCCATTCGCGGCCGCGTCGCAGTTTGTACTCGATGGTGACAACCAAAAAGCGGAGTGTGGCTGAGCGAGGCGATGATGGTTGAAAGTCACGCTTGTAAATGCGGCAGCCATACAGGCAGCCACATCGAATTCAGAACTTGATATCCATCACCATCGGCTAAGCGATCCTCCAAAGGGGCGTTCTGGCTCCTTGAACTTGGGCTGCATTGATCGACATGTGTGGAATAGTCGGCATCTTGGGACGTGGTCCTGTCGCTGGGCAATTGGTCGCTTCGCTCAAGCGATTGGAATATCGTGGCTACGACTCCGCGGGCGTCGCGACGCTCGAAGGTCTCCGTATCGAGCGCCGGCGCGCTGAAGGTAAGCTGAAAAACCTTGAGGAGCGGCTGCGCGATTATCCGCCGTCGGGCCATAGCGGTATTGGTCACACTCGCTGGGCGACGCATGGAAAACCCACCGAGAACAATGCTCATCCGCATGCAACGGATAATGTCGCGGTCGTTCATAACGGAATCATTGAGAATTTTCGCGAGCTGCGAGCTGAGCTGGAGCAGAATGGAGCCCATTTTAGCTCGGAGACGGACACCGAGGTGGTGGCGCATCTCGTCGAATCTTATCTCAAGAATGGCTACTCGCCGCAGGATGCGGTACAAGCCGCGCTGCCACGGCTGCGCGGGGCCTTCGCTTTGGCATTCCTGTTCAAAGCCCACGACGATCTTCTGATCGGTGCGCGCAAGGGATCGCCCCTTGCAATCGGGCATGGTGACGGCGAAATGTATCTGGGATCGGACGCGATCGCGCTCGCGCCCTTGACCGATACTATAACCTATCTTGAAGACGGCGACTGGACCGTGCTTAACCGCACGGTCTGCGTGATCTATAGCATAGACGGGACCGTTGTCCGTCGGGAGCCATCAAGGTCTGGGGCGTCATCATTCTTGGTCGACAAAGCGAACTATCGCCACTTCATGGCCAAGGAAATCTACGAGCAGCCGACGGTAGTCGGTCAGACATTGGCGCATTATCTCGATATGGTGGCCGAGCGCGTAGTCCTACCGCTCTCATTACCGTTCGACTTTAACTTTGTTCAGCGCATCTCGATTGCCGCGTGCGGCACGGCAAGCTATGCCGGTCACATCGCCAAATACTGGTTCGAGCGGTTGGCGCGCTTGCCGGTGGAGATCGATGTAGCGTCCGAGTTCCGTTATAGGGAGGCGCCCTTGCGCCAGGGCGATCTCGCGATCGTCATCTCGCAGTCGGGAGAAACCGCTGACACATTGGCTGCATTGCGCTATGCCAAGAGCCAGGGCCTACACACAATATCTGTAGTCAACGTCTTGACGTCGACGATTGCGCGGGAGAGCGAATCCGTTTTGCCGACACTGGCGGGACCTGAAATCGGCGTCGCCTCCACCAAGGCATTCGTGTGTCAACTGGTAGTGATGGCGGCGCTTGCCATCGCGGCAGGCAAAGCGCGCGGTGAGTTGTCCGAGATTGATGAATCGAGGCTCGTGCGCGAACTCATCGAAGTGCCGCGGCTAATTGCTGCTGCGCTGTTGGTCGAACCGCAGATCGAGAAACTCGCGCGATATATCGCCAAGTCGAACGACGTTCTCTATCTCGGCCGAGGGACATCGGCGCCGTTAGCATCGGAAGGTGCGCTCAAGCTGAAGGAAATCTCCTATATTCACTCAGAAGGCTATGCCGCCGGCGAGCTCAAGCACGGACCGATCGCATTGATCGACGAGACCGTACCCGTTGTGGTGATCGCGCCTTACGACCAGGTCTTCGAGAAAACCGTCTCGAATATGCAGGAAGTCGCCGCTCGAGGCGGCAACATCATCTTGATCACCAATTCGACGGGGGCATCGGAAGCAACGGTGGATACGCTCATGACCATTGTGTTGCCTGACATGGCTGCAAGCTTTACTCCGATGGTTTATGCGATCCCCGTGCAGCTTTTAGCTTACCATACCGCCGTCGTTATGGGGACGGATGTGGATCAGCCGCGCAATCTTGCAAAATCGGTCACAGTCGAATAGGCGCCGCCTCAACGCCGAGGTGCTCTTCCGTCGTCTAGCAAATAGGTTGTATTGGCTACGGCAGTTCTGCGAATGCACGACAGATAGCATGGTCATGATTGGTCTTTGACTGCTGCTGGGGGTTGAGCCGCGCGCCGCCGGAACTTCGAGACCATGATCTGGATGATCTAGCGCTAACACGAGCCACGTCAGCTTGTGGTAAGCCAAGCTGCCTATCACCTCCGCAGGGCCTAACTGGCCCTAAACTAAATGCGGAAATGTATGCCCGACCGGAGCACCAATCGTCATGTATAATCGGATCAATGGCTCGTCCTATTACCAATCCTCGCGCTTTGCCGAAGATGACGAGCAAACGGATGCAAGCAGCTTCGCTGATGCCTTCGCCAATATGCGCTTAACCGAATCGACGTCGAGTGGCGGCTCATCTTCAGCAACAAGACCGTATTCGCTCGTTTCAGATCCTCCCATAATAGAGTTTAAAGATCGTCGTTCATTCCGAGAGGCAGCGAAGACCTATCATAGCGATGAAATCAAGTACATCGCCGATAACCCGCAAGAGTACTCGGAATTCGTCTCCGATAAGGCAAAGCGAACTGTAGAAGTTGCTAAGGACTATGGAACAACTCGAGATTCCGACGATGCAAGATATTTCAGCTACCAATTAGGGAACAAGAGTGTCGGACTTCTGAGAATGGAGGGCGGCGACAGCATGACGGTGTTCGACGCGGAAAGATGGCAGGAGCTTTTTCCCGGACGGACTGGGACTACCTCTACCGTGGACTTTCAAGTTGTTCATCCGCTTGTCGAGAACGCCGGCGATATCCTGCTTGAGCATCAGCTGCGAGAGGATGGCAAAAGGCCGTTGCTCAATTTGCGTCCGGCGAATCAGGAAGCAAGAGCCCGTGCGGCAAAGATGGGGTTCGTTGAGGTCGATGCCGACAACATGGTTCTCGACCCAGAGAAGTCAGGCAAGTGGATCAGGAACGGTGACGGTGATTGGCAGCGAAAAGGCACCAATTCGCGCTATCTTTCAAGAGCTGACGACAGTGAAGGCAGCGATACTAAGATCGCAGAAAGCCCCTCGACATACGATTATGAAGACGATTTTATGTGATCATAAGATCTGCTGAAAATTCCGGTCCTCGCGCGATCGTCACTTCGCTCGGCGGTCATTTGCCGCTTACAATCAGAAGAGCTCCCGCTGATTTTAGCCAAAAACTGCCCAACGTGCACCGGATAGTTATTCTTGCCGAGCCATTGGCTCAGGAGCAGAGCCTCCGACAGGCGAGCTAATAGTTTGAATTGCTCGGATGGGGGATGAGCTGCATGAGGATCGGGCAAAAAACGCCCGGCCGCCGTAAGGCGGCCGGGCGCTTTTCACGTGTGTGCCGAGCATGACCGGCAGCTTGGAGGTGGAAGTCCTCTATCCAGCCTGATGACGGTGAAGGATTAGCGAAGCGCAAGGGCGTCATCGCGAGGTGGGGTCTGAAGGAAGCGTGGAGCAAAGCCGCGGCCCGATGGACAAAAACCGGATAACGAGGCCTACCCGGCCGGACGAGCGAGCACGTGATCGCGAAGTCCACGGTCATCAAGGGCCGGGGTGGTAAATCCGGCGGGCGTGCGGCGAAGGCGGTCGATCTTACCTCGGGAGATCTGCGCTGCGTCTCGGCAACGAGACTGAGGTCGTCGTAAGGCGATCTGACCGCAGTGCAGAAGTCAGCAGAGGGCATAGTAGGCGGAACGAGTTTCGCCGAAGGCCTGAACGCTGGAAGTGACGAGTAGATGCAGCGATATCGCATCGGCCATGCGACTGAATTCCGGGCAACTGGCCTCGGAACGGCGGGAAGGGGTGAAACCCTGACTGACGCTGATCAGAGGAGTCGAAGCTGGCGCGACGATTGCTGACACCCAAACTACGGCGGCAACAGAACAACTCTTGCCGCTTAATCCAGCGAACCGCCGTATACGGACCCGTATGTACGGTGGTGTGGGAGGGGAGGGGCTGCGAGGCTTCCCCCTATCCCGATTGAATATCTGGGACAGCTTGACGGTGTCCAGGCCATCTAATGATGCGCACGAGTTCACGTGGGCTGAAGGCGCCGGCAGGAAGGGGAGGTCCGAAGGAGGCACGGAACGATGCTGCGCTCCAAGAGACAAGAAGTTCAGGTCTGTGACGGGCGCGTCGCCGCGAACAGGAGCTCGTGCCGCAGAGCTCTTTGCCTGCCAACCAAGATCACCCCAAGTTGTCAGCAATTGTTCCCCTAAAGGCACTCACAGATCATCTGGGGTGAGGGGGAGCTCTTTTGTCGTACATAAGTGGTATCCAGTCGCTACGAGCCTAAGCGAAGCAAGCGCTCGTCTGTCGGGAGCTTCCGGTAAACATTATCCGGCCATCAACAGGCTGGAATGAGCTGACACAGTGCCACGCACTCCGGCCTCGGGCGGCAAGCTCGTTCTGGCCGGCCTGAGCGCCTGTTGGTCAGGTCACGGACCAACAACGCAACTAGATAGAGCTTGCCCGCTGCCGATGCCTTCTAATTTCGGAGTGCTATAGGAGATCGTAGCGGGTCACGATAGATCTATAGATTTTGAGATTCAGCGCTCAAATTAGCTTGGGCGAGCTCAGGGTGACAAGCCGAGAAGACGGGTGAAATAGACTTGTCAAGGAGCCCAGCCCGACCTCAGCGGAGTCTGACGACAGGGCGACGGCGGCCGGCTGCTGGTTTCAGATGTCTCCGCTCTCCAGTGCGGCATCAAGGCACTCGATCAGGGCATGTCCTGTGAAGGGCTTGGCCAAGAATCCGGTCGCTCCCGCGCTCAGGGCTGAGGTGCGCACGCGATCGTTGGGAAACGCCGTAATGAAAATGAACGGCACGCTGTAACCTCTGTTCCGCATTTCTGTCAGGAGGTCCAAGCCGGTCATAATGGGCATCTGCACATCCGTGACGACACAGGAGGTTTCGTTCAACCGCGGTGACCTCAAGAACTCCTCAGCCGACGCAAATGTTTGGACTATATAGCCACGCGATTTCAAAAGGTTCTCTGTCGCCGCACGGACCGATGCGTCGTCATCAACGACAGAAATCAAAGGCGTGGACAAGGCAAGCCCTCCTGGCGCGGGACTAGCGTTTGCCGAGGCATTAGCCGACCCTGGGCGAAAAGTGGGCTTGAGTGGTTAAATTGTAAAATCATACTTAGGTTTGTTCAGGGCGGTTAGCTCGGATTCCGAGCGCCTCAGTCATTCTAATCAAATCCGCCAGCGACCGGGCGCGCATCTTTTTCATCACGTGTCCCCGGTAGATCTTAACCGTAATCTCGGCGAGCCCCAACTCGGCGGCTATCTGCTTGTTCATCAGGCCGGTGGCGACCAGTTTCATCACCGCCTGCTCGCGCGGGCTTAATGTTTCAAATAGGGACTTCAGGTTCGCGACGGTCTTCTCGTCCTCTCGTCTTTTGCGATCGCGTTCGGTCGCTGCGATCACGGCGTCCAGCAGTTCCTGATCGCGGAACGGTTTGGTAAGAAAATCGACCGCTCCGCCCTTCATGGCCCTGACGCTCATGGGAATGTCGCCATGGCCCGTAATGAAGATGATAGGAATATGAATGCTCGACTTGGCTAGCTCGGTCTGAAACTCAAGGCCGCTCAAGCCTGGCAGCCGGACGTCAAGAACCAGGCAGCTAACGACATCCGGAAGTGTGCTTTGCAGCATTTCGCGGGCCGATCCGAATGCAACGACGTCCAGGCCCACCGATTGAAAAAGGTTCGTGAGCGATCGGCGCATCGAAACGTCATCTTCGACAACGAAGACAATCGCATTTGCCGACGTCTCGGCCTTGCTGCCTTCGCGCTGGGAGTTAGAGCGTTCGCTCACGACACGACCTCCTGGTGCAATGGCAGATCAAACCGAAAGCTTGCCCCCGGCCCCCGCTTGCGGGCGATTGAAAGGCGCCCTCCATGAGCTTCCACAATCGAGCGACAGATCGAAAGGCCCATGCCAAGGCCATTCGACTTTGTCGTGAAAAACGGGTCTAACACTCGGTCGGCGTCATTCTCGGCGATGCCGACGCCACTATCAGTCACCGCAAGCCACACGTGTCCCATATCGTCCCTGGATGACTGAATCACTAGTTCGCGCGTCCGGTCCGTAACTGCGTCCATAGCTTCGATCCCGTTCATCACCAGATTGATAATCACCTGTTGCAACTGAATTCGGTCTCCGTAGATCGCGGGCAGCGCTGCCGTCAAATCGGTCTTTAGCGCCACTTGGTGGCTAATCAGCTCTCGCGTCACGAGCGCAATGACGTCCTTAACGACGTCATTAATGTCGAGTGGTAGCATCTCGATCTCGCCTTTCTTCGCAAGCGCGCGAACCCGACGGATCACCTCGCTTGCTCGGATTGCGTCTTCGATTATCCACTCAACCGATGACCTCGCGGCGGAAAGATCGGGGGTTTCGCGGTTCATCCAACCGAGGCACGCGTCGGCGTTGCTGATAATAGCGGCAAGTGGTTGGTTGATTTCATGGGCGATGGTGGTTGTCAGCTCTCCTAACGTCGTCACACGCGTCACATGCGCAAGCTCCGCCTGAGCCTTTCGCAGCTGTTGTTCGGCTTGATCTGCGCGAATGATAGCCGTGATGTCCGTGCTGACGCCGCGGTAGCCCAGAAAATTACCGTCGACACCAAAGAAAGGCTTGCCACTCGTTCGGACGTAGATCGGAGTTCCCATCCGATTGATGGTGCGATAGACCAGATCCCGAAATGGGAGGTGCGCCTCCAGGGTTGCTCGATGCTGCCGCCACTTCTCAGGCTCTTCTTCGACGTCGCACGCGATATCCCAACGAAGCGTACCCATCAGTCCTGTCGCCAAAATTCCCGCAGCGCTGGTGTGCTCGGACAGGTGGGTGACCTGATGATCCGGCCCGGTCTCCCAGAGCCAGTCGGAAGCCGTTTCGGCGTAGTCGCGAAAGCGCTGCTCGCTTTCCAGCAGCGCGGCAAGTGTGCTTTCCAGGCGGTCTCTGGCTGCGTATTGCTCCGTGACATCCATATGTGTTCCAATGAGCTCGCTGACATTGCCGTCGCTGCCAACCACGACATGGGCCACAGAATGTATGTGCCTCATCGAGCCATCAGGGAGGAGGATTCGAAAATCATACTCGAATCGCCCATCCTTGTCGTCTCTAGCCAGGCGCTGCACTTCCTGAAGGCGAGGCAGGTCGTCCGGATGGATACGCGAGCGAATGGTCTCTATCGATACAGCCTCTTGCGGCTTGAAGCCGAAGAGACGATCCACTTCGGCGGAGCGATAGATGAAATCGAGACGGTAGACGTCCCAGGACCAACTGCCCGTGTGACTGAGACGTTGGGCTTCGGCAAGATAGGCCTCGCTACGGCGCAATTGTTGCTCTGCTTGCCTTGCGGCCGTGATATCCGTCGCCGCCCCGACGAAGTCGATGTCACCAGTCGCGGTTCTCGTCGTTCGTGCCCGCGCATGGATATGCTTCACCGATCCGTCCGGCAGCACTAGCCGGTATTCATGCTCGAAATTCTTTGGATCTCGCATCGCTTGATCGATGGTCTCCTTGACCGACGACCTATCGTCTGGATGCGTGCGTGCGACGATCAGTTCCGGCGCGGGAACGGTCTCCGGATCCAACTGGAGAATCCGATATAGCTCCTTTGACCAAAAGGCCTCGCCGGTGGCGACGTTCCAGCTGAAGCTGCCTGTATTGCTCAACTCCTGTGCCTGAGCCAAATGTGCCTCGCTTCGCTGCAGGGCAAGTTCGGTCCGCTTTCGTTCTGTGATATCTTCGCAGGCTATGAGGACAACGGGCCGCTCATCGGCCCAGAGCATCGCTTTGGCGTTTTCACGTACCCACAATATCGAGCCGTCTTTCCTAACTTTCTGCGCCTCCCAGGTTTGCGATTGACCGATCTCTTCAAGGCACGTCCGAATGCATTTGCGAGCAAACGCGCGATCCTCCTCCAGAAAGACTCCCAGGATGGATTGACCAATCAGTTCGGAACACGCATAGCCGAGTTGTGTCGCGCCGAACGTATTGACGTTGAGGACGGTGCCGGCTTCATCGACCATCACGTACATGGACGGATTGTGCTCAAAGATTGCGCGCCACCGCTTTTCACGGTCTTTCAGGTCGGCAGCGCTGCGCCGGAGTTCGGCCGCAGTCTCACGCGCAGCCTCTCTTTCCTGGCGGACCTTTCCAATCAGGTGCGTTCCGACGATCGAGACAGTGAAGAAAGCGACAACTACCAGAAGAACTTGAGGGTCGTCGATCCGCAAACTGAACGCCGGCGGCGCAAAGTAGTATGCCAAAGCAGCGATAGCTAAGACCGAGAGCGCGGATGATGCAACAAAGCTGCCGATCAACGAAAACAGCAATATCACTAGCAAATAGCCAAACGCCGTCGCAGCGAAATGTGTTTGAAGGTGCAAGGAGGCGAGCGTCACTATCGCCAGCGTTATGCTGCCGAAAGTAAACTGCGTGGCTGACCGCTTGAAATTATTGATGTGGTCATACATTCTTGGACCGTCCGGCCTTTCTCCGGCGGGAGAGCTATAACATTTTAGGCAAAAATGGGGCAACCCTTCCGGCCCATGAGGGACGCTCGCCTTCGGTTCCGGTCAATTGCTTGCGGCTGAACTCAGCACGTGCCGCAGAAAGGCGCATCACAAACGTAGGTATAGTTGTCCTAAACCTTTCATTATGGCGCGCTGACATGCGTACAACCGAGGCTGAGATGTCCGTTTTCCTTCGCTGACTATATTGCTCGGCGGGCGCTCGGGGCCGCGGCCGAACCACAGCTGCGCGGCGCCAAGGCATGTTTCAACGACGCGGACAACGCCTACATCGAGTCAACGAAGACACTGACCCTGCCCAATGAGGCACGCGTCGCCAAATTCATAAAGATCCACGATAAGCTGTGGAGCCCTGACGTGACGTCAGTTCGACGAATCCATTTCAGCCCGCGAAGGTGCCAGACTGGTCCACCGTGATCATACGCGCGCCGGCCTGATGCCGCGACGCGCGCCGGAACAAACGGATGACTGAGTCGGAGATCGCCGCCACTCGTCGGCCGGAAGGGGCCTGTTCAGTGGCCAAACGGGCCAGGCTAACTGTGGCTAGAACCCAGTACCTCGGCCCGTCAGGCAGGCAGGTCTTGCCGGAATCTATTGTTCTGCCGCGGTTACGCGCGGTTACGTCGGCATTGGCTAGGGAAATAATCGTCGAAAAAGCTGTTTCGTCATCCACGTTTGCATGGATGTTGGGCGTGACGCGGAACAAGTGGCGATCCGCAGGTCCCGCAGAGAAGTTCTAGCTCGCAGTTTCAAGTCGGCTGTGCCGATTTGGAACTGCGAAAGAACTACGGAGTTGGCTACGCTCAGTTGAGCGCTTTGAAATCACGAATAGGATCCGGCCTACCTGCTTGAGCTTCGTGTATCGATATCGCTGAAAACGGTGGACTGCTTGAGCCGGGCGTGCAGTCTCGCGTTGTCGAGCTCGCCTTCCCACCAGGATACAAACACCGCCGCGATGCCATTGCCGGTAATGTTGGTGAGGGCTCGCACCTCGCTCATGAACTTGTCGATCGAGAATACGATCGCCATGCCCGGCACCAGCGCTGGATTGACCACCGACAATGTCGCGGCGAGCGTGATGAAGCCTGCGCCGGTGACGCCACTTGCTCCCTTCGATGTGAGCATTGCCACGAGCAAGATCGTGAGTTGCTGGCCAAAGGTAAGATCGACCCCGAGTGCCTGGGCAATAAACAATGTCGCAAGCGTCATATAGATGTTGGTGCCGTCGAGGTTGAAGGAGTAGCCGGTTGGCACCACGAGACCCACCACGGGCTTTGAGCAGCCCAGCCGCTCGAGCTTCTCCATCAATTGCGGCAGCGCGCTTTCCGAGGACGAGGTGCCGAGCACGATCAGAAGCTCGTCCTTGATATAGATAATGAATTTGAAGATCGAAAAGCCGACGATCCGCGCAATCAGGCCGAGTACGACGACTACAAATATCGCGGCCGTCGCATAGAATAGCACGATAAGCCCGATCAGATTACCGAGCGCCGCCGGCCCGAACTTGCCTATCGTGAAAGCCATCGCGCCGAACGCACCGATCGGGGCCGCTTTCATGATGATGGCGATCACGCCGAACACCGCGTGCGCGATGTCGTCAATCATGCCGCGCAGCCGTTCTCCACGCTCCCCCAGCGCCATCAGCGAAAAGCCAAACAGGATCGCGAACAGGAGAACTTGCAGTACATCGCCGCGAGCGAGGGCGCCGACCACAGTATCGGGAATGATATTGAGAAAGAAATCGACGGTCTTCGAGGCTTCCGCCTGCTTGACGTAACTGGCGACCGCCGCAGCGTCCGGTTTGACCGCAAGACCATGGCCGATTTGGACCAGATTGCCCATGACAAGGCCCAATACCAAGGCAAAGCTCGATACGATCTCGAAATAGACCAGCGCTTTGACGCCGACGCGCCCGACTTTCTTTGCATCCTGAATATGCGCGATGCCGGATGCGACGGTGCAGAATATGATCGGCGCGATCACCATCTTGATCAGCTTGATGAAGCCGTCACCGAGCGCCTTGACCCAGTCGTTGGTCGCGACCGACGGCCACAGCCAGCCGACGATGGCGCCAATCACGATCGCGATCAACACCTGGACGTAGAGAATTTTATACCAAGCCTGCGACGCGCGCACAGGCGCCGCAGTTGCCATGGTGGTCATGACGCTTCCTTCCCGAATACACTCGCTGCGAGCCGCTGCGTCGTTGAGACGCGACGGCATCATACGAGGCTGTCATTTTAGCCGTGTCCGATTGAAGACGGTTCCGAGAGCCGGCGCGTCATTCCAAAGGCAGGCGTTCAGTTACGTTATCTTTTTTCGTCAAGCAAGTTCTGCACCAGAGGCCTAACGCGCAGACGACCGGGGCGTCATTGGATAAGCCGCCTGTCTTCTGACGAGGTCTGTTTGAATTGTCGAACGGCATTTGTGAGGTCGATCGCAACGGTGTTGCTCAACGTCACGCCGCATTTTGCTGGCAAATCACCGAGTCTCGTCTCGGCACAGAAGTACTAGAGTGATCGGTACGCTTCGATAGCCAAGGTTGATGCAACAATACGCAACATTGGTAAAATTGATTGTTTGGATCGTAGGCATCCAGGCAGTGGAAGCTGTGACATCTAGCGGTGATGTGAGGCGTATCCGCATCGGCGCTCGATGAGCCGTTTAGGCGTCTGGGTGTTACGATGGAGCTCTCAACTCGATCATTCCACTTTTGGCAGTTTTGAACGTCCTTTTTCTGAGCGCTTTTCCTGGCAGGACGAGACCAATGTGACTAGTTCTGGCTGCGATTGTACATTTTCGACAATCGGATGACGGAGCGCAGCAGCACAAAAGTATAAAGTATATAGGGTGCGGTGAAACCGGATGGTTCGGCAGATTTCTGCGCAAAAGCGATTCCGCTTCCGCATTACGAAGGCGCCCGATCACCGTGCGCATATCCTTCTGTGCAAGGTGCGTCTTTGCAGCCGCGAGCCCGGCGCTAAGAAGGCTTTGCGCCCAGGGCGTAGGAGACGAGCGGCGCCTTCAACTTGGGGTGCCGAAAGCCGCTTCCTCGATATTCGGTATCCCTCCAGAGAGCACGCTTCTCCATGATGATGGTGCGAACAAAGTGCCGCCATTCGCGGCCGGCCTCTCACCTGGAGCTCTCAAATGCCCGATCCGATGTCACGTCTATCCACGCGGTTCCTGCGTACACCGGAGGCTGCGCGTTATCTTAGCCTATCCGGCCGCACGCTCGAAAAGCACCGCACATATGGCACGGGGCCAGCGTATCGAAAGATCGGCGGTCGCGTCATCTACGCACTAGAGGATTTGAGAGCATGGGCCGATCTCGGCACCAAGACGTCGACGTCCGATCCCGGCAGGGGGACTGTGCTGCCGGCTAAGAAGCGCCCAATGTTGCGCCCCTACGCAGGCCAGGAACATCGCCGATAGCCGTACGAAGCCGCGACAGTGCAGGACGAGGTGCAGCGGGATGTACACGATGGCGAGCTCGGATTGAGCCGGCAGCTTGGTTAGCGGTACCACCGATGTTTCGTTAGGGCCGAGGTGAAGTCGATGAGCTTCTTGTCGACCCTTCTCTGTATACAAGAGTGCCATCACAAGCCCGTACATTCGTCAATTTTCTGGCTTGTTTTGAAGTCACTGTATACAGACAGTGTCCAATGCGAGGAGCCGCTATGAGCCGTTGCTTTCCGACGAATGTCTGGTACGTGGCCGCTTGGGATGCTGAGGTGAGGCAGGCGCTGTTGCCGCGCACAATCTGCGGCAAGCACGTCGTGATGTACCGGCGCGCCAACGGTGAGGTGGCGGCATTGGAGGATGCCTGTTGGCATCGGTTGGTGCCGCTTTCAAAAGGGCGTCTTGAGGGCGACAGCGTCGTCTGCGGCTACCACGGGCTGAAATTCAACGCGCAGGGCCGCTGCATCTTCATGCCCTCGCAAGAGACGATCAACCCCTCCGCCTGTGTGCGTGCCTATCCTGTGGTCGAGCGCGATCGCTTCGTCTGGCTGTGGATGGGTGATCCGGCGCTAGCCGACCCGCGCTTGGTGCCGGATATGCACTGGAACGATGATTCCGCTTGGGCCGGTGATGGCGACACCATCCACCTGAAATGCGATTATCGTCTGGTTGTCGACAATCTCATGGACCTGACGCACGAAACTTTTGTGCATGGAGCCAGCATCGGCAATGACGCCATCGCGGAAGCGCCGTTTGACGTCACCCATGGTGAGAAGACCGCTACCGTAACGCGCTGGATGAAGGGGATTACCGCGCCGCCGTTCTGGGCCAAGCAATTGCAAAAACCTGGTCCGGTGGACCGCTGGCAAATCATTCGTTTCGAGGCGCCGTGCACCATCAATATCGACGTCGGAGTGGCGCCCGCTGGAACTGGCGCGCCGGAAGGCGACCGATCGGCTGGCGTCAATGGCATTGTCCTCAACACCATTACGCCCGAAACGGAAACGAGCTGCCATTACTTCTGGGCCTTCGTGCGCAATTATCGCCTGAACGAACAGCGCCTGACCACTGAACTCCGCCAAGGCGTTTCTAGCATCTTCCGTGAGGACGAGGTCATTCTCGAGGCGCAGCAGCGTGCGATCGACGAAAATCCTGACCGGGTCTTCTATAACCTCAACATCGATGCGGGCGCGATGTGGGCCCGCCGCTTGATAGATCGCATGATCGAGGCCGAGGATCCACAGCACAGTCGGCAGGCCGCGGAGTAGGGCATGGTCGAGCGCGACAGTGATCGCTCCGTCTCACAGACGGTGCGCGCCCAGCTCAGCTTGCGCGATCTGATCCTGTCGGGCGACTTGCGGCCGGGCGAACGGATCTCCGAGTTGCAAGCTGTGGAGACGATCGGCGCATCGCGTACTCCGGTGCGAATGGCATTGGTTCGACTGGAGGAGGAAGGACTTCTGGAAGCGATCCCTTCTGGCGGCTTCATGGTGAAGGCATTTTCCGAACGAGATGTCCTGGATTCGATCGAACTGCGTGGCACGGTGGAGGGGCTGGCCGCGCGATTCGCCGCCGAGCGCGGCGTTTCGTCGCGCGATCTTGAGCCTCTTAAAGGATGTCTCGACGAGATCGACGGCTTGGTGAGGCAGGATCCCATCTCCGTCGAGGCTTTCTCCTCCTACGTCGCGCTCAATGCGCGTTTTCACGCGCTGTTGACCGAATTGTCGCGCAGTCCGCCCTTGATCCGGCAGGTCGATCGCGCGTCGGCGCTACCATTCGCTTCGCCCAGCGGCTTTGTGATGACCCAATCGACGCTACCGAATGCGCGCCACACGCTCTTGATTGCGCAAGATCAACATCGCGTCGTGATCGATGCAATCGAAAACCGCGAAGGCGCACGGGCCGAGGCAATCATGCGCGAGCACGCCCGAGTGGCGGCGCGCAATCTGCGCGTTGTGCTCAGGAACAAGACGCATTCTGATCTGCTGCCGGGACTGGCGCTCATCAAGATGCCAGGCGATTAAAGGAAATCTCCATGCGGTTCATTGAAAGCTGGACACGAGCAGCGCTCGTCGCGACGCGCGATCTGACACCTTCGATCCGCGAGTTCCTGATCAAACCGGAAAACTTTGATGGCGCGGCCTATCCGGTCGGCAGCCATATCAACATCGCCGTCACTATCGATGGACGTCCTGAGACGCGGTCCTATTCCCTGGTCGGCGAAGCTGACCGAGCCGGCTATCGTATCGCCGTGCGGCGCGCGGAGGACTCCCGCGGCGGCTCGCAGTATATGTGGTCGCTCGCGCCGGGCGCGCGGCTGACCATTACATCGCCCGCCTCGCTGCTGCCGATCGACTGGGCGCGCAGGCACTACTGCCTAATTGCGGGTGGGATCGGCATTACGCCACTGGTTGGGGCAGCTCAGGCGCTGGCGCGCCGCAATGCCGACTTCACTCTGCACTATGCAGTGCCTTCCCGTGAGCAATCCGTATACTTGGATGTTCTCTCTCCCTTGCTGAACGATCAGCTTTTTGTCCATGCAGGCAACGAAGGGCGCCGGCTCGATTTCGACGACTTATTCGCATCACTGCCGCCTGACGCCTTGACTCTCTTCTGTGGTCCGATGCGGATGCTCGATGCCGCGCGCCGGGCCTGGACCGGCGCGGGACGCGCACTATCCGACCTACGCTACGAGACCTTCGGTTCGAGCGGCTCGCTGCCGACTGAAGGTTTCCGGGTGCGCCTTGCAGATCGGGCCCTCGAAGTGGAGATTCCGCGCGATCGCTCGTTGCTGGACGTGCTCAATGAGGCCGGTTGCGAGGTGATGGCAGATTGCCGGCGCGGCGAGTGCGGCGTCTGCGCCATCGACATCGTCCACATTGACGGTGAGCTTGACCACCGCGACGTTTTCTTCAGCGAACAGCAAAAGCACGCCAACGAAAAGATCTGTGCATGTGTCTCTCGCGCCCGTGGTACTATTACCGTCGACATACTGCATCGCCCGGACGCGCTGTAAGTTCGCTGCAACGTGTTGGTTTCGGTAGCAGGTCCTGGCCCAGTCGCTCGGCACAATGGCCATGTCCAAAGGTAGTGCTACGTTACCATAGAACGGTGCGCGCATGCTTACCGGACGAAGACGATCGGCGATGCCTGGTTATCCTTCTTCCAAGTAAGAAAAAAGTCGAGCACGACATGTACTTCTAAACCTCTGTTCAGCCGCGTTCATTCCCGCAAGGGATTTGGCGGGCCGTCTGCGCCTGCACGCGCTGGCCCTCGAGGGATCCTAAACAGACCAGCCAATCCTACGAAGCAGAATCCACACGAGGATTTGCATCGAGTGATCACAGAGCGTCGCAACACCCAAGAGCATCTCGGGCGGCAAGCTCTGCCGCTTGATTGTGTCGTCGCTGTCTGCTTGAGAACAAAGATGCCGGAAATCTGACAGCGCGTTACGTCCACTCCAAAGTGAAGGGCATCTAGGCGCGCTTTTCTTACGTTAGGCACAGAGCGCGCCAAATTTCACAAGCGGCACGGGGATTGCTGGGTGGCAAGCGAGCAGTTGCCGCCGTCAGACCGGGCGAAGCGGCCCTGTCACCGGAGTTTCCGATGAGGTGCTTGCGATGCTGATCGTGCTCGCAGAAGCGACGGGCGTCAATGTGGCGACCGCCACGAAAAGCTGCATGCCGGACGATAAGCTTGCCGGGTGGTCGACTGAGGCAAGACGACCCGAGACCGTGTCGAATATTGGCGCGAGCGGCGATCTCTACGGTCATGCCACGCAGTTAGCAACAGTTCAGGTGTTACGTTCGGGCGACAGCATTCGCCCGACTGGACTGCATGAGAACGGCCCTGCGGCTCCGGAAAGCCGCTTCAGCTCGGCGGTGTCGACTTCGAACACCATAGATGAAAATGAGACGCGCAAGCCGTCGTCGTTCACGGCCCTGTCCAGGCATATCGCGGCTTGGACGAACACAATGAATGCGGTTGCCATGCCGCAGCCGGCGCGGCTGGTGCAGGGGGCACCCGCCCCACAGGCCGATCGATTGATTGAGGCCGGAGACCCAGACTACAGCTCCGCTGCGCTGTCGCTAACAGGCCACAAGGCGGGTATGCGCTGGCTGTTAGCGAGGCGTCTTATCGAGCGATCCGGCAGGGCGTTCCGTTCTCGGAGGTTGGATCTGACCAAAAGGCGATGCGCGCCAAATCTCTCAGCGAACTGGATGTGCAGGCGATCGCTGCGCCGGTTTCGCGGCGGGCTCTCACCGAGGGGCTGACGCACATGGACGCCCTTTCGCCCGAGATCTGGCAATCCGTTGCGCTCACGATCGAGCTCGCCAGCGTGACGACGACGATCCTGCTGGTTGTTGGCGCGCCGCTCGCGTGGTGGCTAGCACGCTCAAAGACCGTTTTGAGCCAGGCGGTTGCAACGATCGTCGTACTGCCGCTTGTGCTGCCGCCGACGGCGCTCGGGTTCTGCGTACTCGTCCTGCTCGGCCCGAACGGACCCGGAGGTCTTCTCGCCTCCTTCTGGGGCGAGCACACGCTCGCCTTTACCTTTGCGGGAATCGTAATCGGGTCGGTCCTCTCCGCGCTCCCCTTGGTGGTGCAGCCGATCCGTAATGCCTTTGTTGCAACAGGTGAGCTTCCGCTGGATGTCGTGGCCACTCAGCGCGGTTCTGCGCTGTATGACTTCATTACCATTGGCCTGCCGCTGGCGAGATTTGAGCTTTTCAAGGCTGGGGTCGTCGGCTTTGCTCATACGATCGGCACGTTTGGCGTCGTGATGATGATTGGCGGCAACATTCCCGGGCGCACCAAGGTGTTGTCGGCCTACGTCATAGACTACGTTCAAGCATCGCGCTGGCGGGAGGCAAGTTGGGTTGCTGGCGGTATGGTGATGTTCGCGATTGCAGTCATTCTCACCTTGACCCTCATCGACAAACGTTGTGCCAGGAGAAGTACATGAGCGCAGGCCGGCGCAAAACACCTTCGGCGCGTCGGCCAGATACATTCGATCACGACGGCAGCCGTCTCGCAAGTCAGGTCCATCCATCCATTGGCGAGAGCTCAATGAACAAGCTTGTTGTGGCCGCGGCGGCCGCAGGAATCAGTTTCGAGTCAGTACACTCCGCGCCTCTGCCCGAGGCCAGCGCGGATGACGTCGGCGTTTCTCGGCAGCGCCTTGCGAAACTAGACGAGTTCTTCGCTCGCGAGATCGCAAGCGAGCGCGTGCCGGGCGCGGTGGTTGCAATCGCCAGAGACGGCAAGCTGATTCACTACAAGGCGTACGGGCAGCTCGATCCACCAAAAGGAACGTCGATGCGGCTGGATGCGATATTCGCCCTCGCGTCTATGACCAAGCCGATGGTGGCGGTTGCTGGGCTTAGCCTCACGGAACAGGGGCGCCTGCCTTTGCGGGCCAAGCTTACGGATTACTATCCGCAATTCGCCAACATGAAGGTGGCGGTGCCGCAGCCTGACGGTTCATTAGAGTTCGAAGCGCAGAGTTCTCCGATCTACATCCACGATCTTTATCGCCACACATCAGGCCTAACTTATGGCGCGCCGAATTCAGATCAAGTTGCGCGTCTTTATCCGGATTTCGCAGCTCCGCCAATCAAGGGCGATAAGGAAGCTTTCATCGAAGGCATCACCAAGCTGCCGCTAGCGCACCAGCCGGGAACAGAATTCGAATACGGTTTCTCGACTGACGTGCTTGGAGCTGTCGTGGAACAGGTTAGCGGGCAGCGATTGGGCGATTATCTTGCCGACAATTTGTGGAAGCCGATTGGAATGCTGGACGCCACGTTCCATTTGTCGACATCGCAACGCGAACGCCTCGCGCGTCCATTTCCAAACGACCCGCTGACGGGAAAGCCACAAAGCATCGAGCTCCTCGGAAGTCCGACGAGGTTTGACTGCGGGGGAGCCGGCGCATTTGCGACAGTTGGTGACTACGTGCGCTTTGGGCAAATGCTGCTCAACGGCGGGGAGCTCGACGGGCAGCGCGTTCTCGGCCCCAAGACGGTGCATCACATGATCTCCAATCACCTTGGGCCGGAGATCAAGAACAAAGTCGGCAATGTGGAGCCGCACCGTGCCGGCTTTGGGTTCGGGCTCGGAGTAGCTGTACGCATAAGCGACGGTCTATCGGCCGTTCCAGGTAATCCAGGTGAGTTCACCTGGACCGGCGCTTACGGAACTCAATTTTTCTGTGACCCCAAGGAGCGTCTGATCGTGGTGGTTGGAACGGCAGCACCCGGAGAGATCCGCAAGTACTACCGCGAGCAAGTCCAGAATATCGTCTACGCCGCAATAATCCGATAGTTCGCCTGGCGGGGTGCCCGTCAACTGCACCAACTGCTGTTCAGCATTGTCATGCCGCAGGCGTGTCACGGCCACGTCGAAAGCGAGTATGACGTATTCATCGTATAGGGCGAATACCCTGCTGTTTTGTTGGAGTTCTCACATCCACGTTCAAAACCGGACGCTATTGGCGCGGTGGACGGTCACAGGCGCAGCTTGTGCCTCGCTAGCCGGGCTTTCTCATCGGCATTGCGGCCGGCGAGCAGCGGCTTGGTATCGGTCAAGCGCTTCACGCACCCTGGCCTGTTTCTTGCTGCTTAACATCAGTAAGCGGTATAGCCCGGCGAGTACTGGAAGGGATCATGGGCGTGGCAACGGAAACTTTCTACGGCGTGATCAGACGTCAAGGCATCACGCGTCGCAGCTTCCATAAATTCTGCAGTGTGACCGCCGCAAGCTTCGGACTCGGCCCGCTCGCCGCGAGCACTATTGCCAATGCGCTGGAGACCAAGCCGCGTGTGCCCGTCATCTGGCTGCACGGGCTTGAGTGTACCTGCTGCTCGGAAAGCTTTATCCGCTCGGCCCATCCGTTGATCAAAGACGCGTTGCTGTCGATGATTTCGCTCGACTATGACGATACGATCATGGCAGCGGCAGGATACCAGGCCGAAGCCATCCTGGAGGAAACCCGTGCCAAATACAAAGGCAAGTATGTGCTTGCCGTCGAAGGCAATCCGCCGCTGAACGAGGCGGGCATGTTCTGCATCGACGGTGGCAAGCCATTCGTTGAAAAACTCAGGTCGATGGCGGAAGAGTCTATGGCGATCATCGCTTGGGGCACCTGTGCGTCCTGGGGCTGTGTGCAAGCGGCCAAACCCAATCCGACTGGTGCGACGCCGATCGATCAGGTGATCACCAACAAGCCGATTATCAAGGTGCCCGGGTGTCCGCCCATCGCGGAAGTCATGACCGGCCTGGTGACCTTCATCACGACGTTCGGAAAGCTTCCGGAACTCGATCGCCAGGGGCGGCCAAAGATGTTTTATTCCGAGCGCATCCACGACAAGTGCTATCGGCGGTCGCATTTCGACGCCGGCCAATTTGTCGAAGAGTGGGACGACGAGTGCGCACGCAAAGGCTATTGTCTCTACAAAATGGGGTGCAAGGGCCCGACCACCTACAACGCCTGTTCGACCGTTCGCTGGAACGGCGGCGTTTCGTTCCCGATCCAATCCGGCCACGGCTGCCTCAGTTGCTCCGAAGACGGCTTTTGGGACAAAGGTTCGTTTTACGATCGACTCACGACCATCAAGCAATTCGGCATCGAGCAGAACGCCGACCAGATCGGCATGGCCGCTGCCGGTGCGGTTGGCCTGACCGTCGCCGCCCATGCGGCGGTGACGGCCGTGAAACGGTTGACCGACAAGGCGCATCGCGCAGCTCACAAAAGTAAACCGAATTGAGGGAAAGGCCGACGGTGGCCGTCCGGACACCCAATGGGTTCAATCTCGATCGTTCTGGCAAGCGTATTGTCATCGATCCACTGACGCGGATCGAAGGCCATCTGCGCGTCGAGGCCAATCTCGATTCGGACAACGTGATCCGCAACGCCGTCTCTAGCGGGACGATGTGGCGCGGCATCGAAGTCATTCTGCGCGGGCGCGATCCGCGCGACGCCTGGGCGTTCACCGAACGGATTTGCGGTGTCTGCACCGGCACCCATGCGCTCACCTCGGTGCGCGCTGTTGAAAATGCGCTAGGGATCACTATTCCGGAGAATGCCAACTCGATCCGCAACATCATGCAGCTGTGCCTGCTTGTGCATGACCACCTCGTGCATTTCTATCATTTGCACGCGCTGGATTGGGTCGACGTGGTCTCCGCGCTCAAGGCCGATCCCAAGTCGACCTCGGCGCTGGTGCAGTCTGTCTCGCCCTGGCCGCTGTCATCCCCCGGCTATTTCAAGGATTTGCAGATCAGGCTGACTAAATTCTTTGGATCAGGGCAACACGGTCCGTTCAAGAATGGCTATTGGGGTCATCCGGCTTACAAGCTGCCACCGGAAGCGAACCTGATGGCTGTGGCGCATTATCTGGAGGCGCTCGATTTCCAGAAGGAAATCGTCAAGATCCAAGCCATCTATGGGGGTAAGAACCCGCATCCAAACTGGCTGGTCGGCGGCGTGCCTTGCCCAATCAATATGGATGGGACCGGCGCGGTGGGTGCGCTCAACATGGAGCGTCTCAACCTGATCTCCTCGATCATTGACCGTTCGATCGAGTTTGTCGAGCAGGTTTATCTGCCCGATATCGCAGTGATCGGCTCGTTCTATAAGGACTGGCTCCATGGCGGCGGGCTTTCAGGCCAAAGCGTGATGTCCTACGGCGACATTCCCGAACACGCCAACGACTGTTCCGCGAAAAGCCTCAAGTTGCCGCGCGGCGTCATTCTCGGTGGCAATCTGAATGAGATCCTGCCGATTGACCATGGTGATCCCGAGCAAATCCAGGAATACGTCGCGCATTCCTGGTATAAATACCCCAGCGAGTTCTCCGGACTACACCCTTGGGATGGCATCACCGAGCCGAGTTTTCAGCTTGGGGCAAAGGTCAAAGGCAGCAGGACAAATATCCAGGAACTCGACGAAGGCGGCAAGTATTCCTGGATCAAAGCGCCGCGCTGGCGCGGCCACGCTGTCGAGGTCGGGCCGTTGGCGCGATACATCATCGGTTATGCGCAAGGCAAAGCCGAATTCAAGGAGCCGGCCGAGAAATTACTCAAGGGGCTCAATCTTCCCCTGACTGCACTATTTTCGACGCTCGGCCGCACCGCGGCGCGGGCGCTCGAATGCCAGTGGGCGGCGCATCAGATGCGCTATTTCCAAGATAAGCTCGTACTCCACATCAAGGCGGGCAATAGCGCAACTGCCAACGTCAGCAAGTGGAAGCCGGAAAGCTGGCCTAAGGAGGCCAAGGGCTACGGTTTCACTGAGGCGCCACGGGGGGCGCTCGGGCACTGGATCAAGATCAAGGACACCAAGATCGACAACTACCAATGTGTCGTGCCGACGACGTGGAACGGATCTCCTCGCGATTCCAAGGGCAATATTGGCGCTTTCGAAGCCTCCCTGAACGGTACCCCGATGGCCGACCCGCAGCGGCCGCTGGAGATCTTACGCACGATCCATTCCTTTGATCCATGCTTGGCGTGCTCGACCCATGTGATCAGTCCTGCCGGCCAAGAACTGGCCTCAGTCAATGTTCGTTAGGGACATGCTGGATAAATCTCCGCAACGCCTTGCCGCCGTCGATTCGGCACAAACTGACTGCGGCGTCGGCCGTGGCGTCACCTACGTTTATGAAGCGCCGGTGCGGCTGTGGCACTGGGTCAATGCGGCGGCCATTCTGGTGCTCGGTATAACCGGCTATCTCATTGGAACGGGGACCCCTGCGATGCCGGGGGAGGCTAGCGGCAATCTCCTGTTCGGCTATATCCGCTTTGCGCATTTCTCTGCGGGATATGTGCTGAGCGTCGGCTTTCTGCTGCGCATCTACTGGGCCTTGATGGGAAACTCGCATGCCATGCAGATCTTTTGCGTGCCGCTCTGGCGCAGGTGCTTTTGGCGCGAGGTGTACCACGAGATTCGCTGGTACGCCTTCGTTGCAGTCGAGCCGGAGAGGCACGTCGGGCACAATCGGCTGGCTCAGCTCGCGATGTTCTTCATGTTCACGCAGACGATGACGTTCATGGTCGTGACAGGCTTTGCACTTTATGGGCAGGGTGCCGGCAATGATAGCTGGCAGTACGAGCTGTTCGGCTGGGTATTTGCAATCTGGCCGAACAGTCAGGACGCCCATACCTGGCATCATCTCGGCCTATGGGTGATCGTGACCTTTGCGGTGGTCCACATCTACGTGGTGATCCGCGAAGACATCATGTCGCGCCGGAGCATCTCCTCAATAATTTCCGGCGAACGCGAGTTACGCGATTGACCTGGAAGCGGTTGTCGGGTCCGGAGAATAAGAAAAGGATCCTGGTGCTCGGCATCGGGAACATCCTATGGGCGGACGAGGGATTCGGCGTGCGCGTAGTAGAGGAGTTTCACCGCCGCTACGCCATCGAGGACAACGTCACCCTGCTCGATGGCGGAACGCAGGGTCTCTACCTCGTCAGCTTTCTTGAGCAGGCCGATTGCCTGATCGTGTTCGATGCCATCGACTATGGACTTCCGCCGGGGAAGTTGAAGCTCGTGAGAGATGACGAGGTACCAAAATTTAGCGCTGCCAGGAAGGTCAGCCTGCATCAGACCGGCTTTCAGGAGGTCCTGAGTGCGGCCGACCTGCTCGGACGCTGCCCGCGAGAGCTCGCTCTCATCGGCTGTCAGCCGCTGGACCTGGATCATTGGGGCGGTCCGCTGACTGATCCTGTGCGCTTTCAGATTAACCCCGCGATTGAACTGGCTTGCAAACTGCTTGCCCAGTGGGGCTCGCCGGCAAAACTGCGGATCGCGCCGCTGCCTGCTTCAGAATGGCTGTTGGCGAACAATATCGACCGTACAAATTATGAGATAGGGAGCGCAGCCGATCTAGCGGCCTGCGGCTGACCATGTGCCTTGGCGTGCCAATGACGATCGTTGAGACCGACGGCATCACCGCGCTGTGCCAGCATGGCAATGAACAGCGGTATGTTTCGGTGATGCTGCTCTCCGGCGCGTCGGTCGGCGCTAAGGTGCTCGTCCATATCGATACCGCAGTGCGGCTCTTGGACGAGGATGAAGCAAGGCTGATATCGGAAGCACTCGACGGACTTGAGGCCGGCCTCAACGGCCAGGACTGCGATCGCTTCTTTGCGGACTTGATCGGTCATGAGCCGCAATTGCCCGAGCATCTACGCTAGCGGTACCGCTTGCGGACATTGGGCTGCGTGCTCTTGCTCCCAACTGGAGTTTGCAATCGCAGCGCAACATTCACACGAAAATGTCGAGCCGCTGGTTCGAGCGGGGAACGTGATCGGGCGAGACGATGATGGCATGTGGCTTGCTAATACCTCGCCTAGCAGAACCAAAAACTATCACAAAGGTGTCCGATGAAGTTCCATCCGGGGCAGCACGATCTGCCGTGGCCCGGTCTGTCCGATGTGGAGAGAGCGGGCGCCGATGCGCCTCTGGCCGCGGAGGACCCCGGAACGGGGGGCGCGGCGCTGCTGCCGGCGGCCAATCCACCGCATTCGCTCTGGGCCATCCACGTGGCCATCGGGCTTTCTGAATGGATCAAGTCGTTTCGGCGGCGCGTGCGGAGGGCAGTGACCGCGCGGGGCGCCGGTGACGAGCCGGGCGGGCGCCGCAGCCTGCTCGGCTCGCAGACGCCGATCGAGTGCCATCAGCAGGGTACACGGCGACTGATCCTCACGAGCCTGGTCCGTTTGCTCAAGATCGACCCCACCTTGGCACCGACCGCTCGACCACGCGCCGGTGGCGCTCGTATCGCCAAAAGCACCGCCTCTCGGCATGCCCAACGGAAGGCCGCATCATGAAAGCAGCGGCCCGCGTCGGATCCGACGGCGCCGAGCAGGCGGTGAGCGAGTTTCCCTTGGGGTTGAAAAGTCTCGACGTAATCCATGGCGGACTGACGACTGTGGTGGCGCCGGTCAAGTGCGCTTGGCACGACGGCGACGAGCTTGCAAGGGACCGTGCGAATGCCGTCGCGCTGTTATCGAAGGCCGCTGCTGCCGCCGGCGGCCAAAGAGGCGGCGCGCGGACGCAACTGTACGGGCTGGCGAACCTCAGTGATCTCGAACGCACGCTGATTGCCGAAATGCTTGGGGAAGGCGAGGTTGCTGGCGTTGTCGCGCTGCCGGATGGCTCCCTGGCGCAAATTTGGGAATCCGTGCTTGCGGGAATCTGGCGCGTGCGCATCGGGACCGAGCCCGCACATGAATATGTCGAGGTCGGGGCGATTCCGCAGATTGTGCGGCGTGCCGCAACCGACCTGACTTCCACTGATCTTGTGATCGCCGCTCCGCCGGACGGCGCGATGAACGTGCTGCCGGTGCTCGCCGAAATACGCGAGCGGGCCCGTGCCTGGCGGTCTGGCATGCGCGCGCATGTCATCAACCTCACGCTGCTCCCGATGAACGCTGTCGATCTGGCCTTTCTGCACGAAAGCGTGGGCAACGGTCCGACCCAGCTAGTCTTCCGCGGCTACGGCACATGCCGGGTGCAGGCGACCGGGATCCGGAACGTCTGGTCGGTGCAGTTCTTCAATTCTACGGACAACATCATCCTGGATACGCTGGAGGTCGGCGGCGTGCCGATTGTTGCGTTGGCCGCGGACGAGGATTTCGAGGATTCCGCCGAACGCCTGCGGGAAATGATCGAGGTTTACGCCACATGAATAGCTTGGAGAATAGGTGGCATCGGACGGATTCCGGCAGACGGCGCGCCTGCAATTGGCGTTGGCTGGATCATGCGCAACGGACCGAAGAGCGATGGCGGCGCAGACTGCTGCGCGAGCGCGTGGCGCCAAGAATGAAAAGTTTTTTCAGATTTCGCACCTTCAGGTTCGGCTTCGCGTCCGTTGAAAATGGTGCTTGAGCGCGAACGGGACGATCGTAGGAGCAAGCACGCCGATGTGTCGACGTCTGAGAAGATGCTCGCAGCAGCCTATTGGGGTATCGCCGGTCGAACCATGCGCACGCGACCGACCTTGAACGATCCGTGTACAGGGTCGAAGCGATCGGGTTTCGCACACGCGCAGGGCAGAGCCGTTAGCATGAAGGGCGCGACTTGGGCCATGAACGTGGTTATCTTCCTGCGTAACGGTACCTGCCAACGGCATGCTGGGCAGAGATCGAACCTGCGCTTGCGAGTTCGATCCGGCGACATTGAACTTGTTGTCAGCGAAATCGCGTCGTTGAGCTCGATTGCCCGTTGCTCCCTGCTCTCGGCGACCTCGGCACACAAAGACAAGGGGGACGTCCGTGCCGAAGCAGTGGTCGGTGCCATGATACGGCCGGAGATGCGCCGAGCTCAATATCATATCCATGCACCACATCTCTGTTTGATCGACCGCCGGCATTTCTTGCGCGAGATGATGGCGGAGCGGTGCGCATGACTCTCCTCGCCCGCAACAAAATCGATGTCACCATATTGCTTGCTGCCGACGTCATCGCCGCGGTCGAGATCCTGCCGCGAGCCAGGCCGCCGTTGGCGCGGCTGTTCACCGGCAGGCCGGTCTCGTCGTTGTTCGAGGCGCTGCCGCGGCTCTTCACGTTATGCGCCGCTGCGCAGCAAGCCGCATTGCAGTCCGCGACCGAGGCGGCGCGCGACGAAGAGATCGTTCTGGCGACAAAACAGCGTCGTATGATGCTGGTCGTTGCCGAGCGCATTGCAGAATTGCTGCGGGGCCTCTTTGTCGGACATCCTACGCCGAGCAGCACTGCGTCGGCGATCCGGTCCCTCATACAGGGATTGTCAGCGCTTGTCGGCAGCGCACGGCCAGCTCGAGGTTCAGCTCGACGCGAGGCTACCGCACAGATCGTGGCTGCGCTCGCTGCACTCGGCATGCCGGATGAAGATGGCGCGCCGAGGCCCGGTAGCCCGTTCGCGCTTTGCATTGCAGCGCTTGACGAGGTCGACTTGAAGTCCATCCCGATCGCGCACTCGTTCCTGTCCGTTGCCGACGACCGCAACATCATTGAACGGCTGCTCGGCGATGACCCGACGTTTTGCCATTGTCCTTACCTTGGGGGGCATGCGCCCGAGACGGGTCCATGGGCGCGCCAAATGACGCGTGATCGGCTCTGGCTGGGTCGGTCGGGTGCCGTCGAGCGGCTGAAGGCCAGAATTGCAGAAATCGTTCGGCTATGCGACTGGCTCAAGGCCGGTGCTCATATCGAGTCGGCGGAGCCTGGGATCATCGAAAGCTACAGGCTAGGTCCTGGCCGTGCAGCGGCCGCGGTCGAATGCGCCAGGGGGCGGCTCTATCACGCGGTTGAGCTCGATCCTCAGGGGCAGATATACCGCTTCGAATTTCTTGCGCCGACGGAATGGAATTTCCATTGGCGCGGTCCGCTTGTCCGGAACCTGCAGGGCGCGGTGCTGACGGCGAGACGACATCAGCAAGCGGTTCGTGCGGTGATTACATCGCTTGATCCCTGCGTCGGATTCACACTCAAGTTTCGCGAAGTTGACGATGCATGAAATGGCGCTTTGTCAAAGCATCATCGAAATCATCGAGGACGAGGCGCGCCGTCGATCGCTTTCGCAGCTGCGGAGCGTCTGTCTGGAGATCGGGGCGCTGAGCCATGTCGCGCCTGAAGCGATCAAGTTTTGCTTTGCAGTCGTTGCAGCGCGGACCATTGCCGAGAGTGCGGCTCTTAAAATTGTCGAACTTCCCGGCGGGGCCTGGTGCATGAGCTGTTCGAAGAGCGTCGAAATTCCCCGGCGCGGTGAGCGCTGCCCTTGCTGCGGCAGCTACCAGTTGCAGGTAACCGCGGGCGAACAGATGCGGGTAAAGGAGCTGGAGTTCGATTGATGTGTACCATATGCGGCTGCAGCGAAGGAATGCCTTCAGCGGAAGTTATCCAAGCGCATGATGCGCGAGACCAAGGACGTCACCATGCTCATGGGCAGGACGATTGCGATCGCCATCATGCCCATCGTCATCGTGACCAGGGCCAGCCGCATTCGCGCGATGCTCGCCGCCGCCATGATCACGATCATCATCCTGGCCATCACCAGGCGCATCGGGAGCGGGCGCCTTCGAGCTGCGGCGCCGGATCGGCCACGTTGAAGCTCGCGCCCATGAACAGCGAGCGGCTCGTTCAGGTCGAGCGCGACATCCTTGGCAAGAACAACAGGATCGCCGCAGACAACCGCGCGCGTTTCGTGGCCGATAACGTGCTGGTTTTTAACCTTGTGTCCAGCCCGGGTGCGGGCAAGACCTCGCTGCTGGTCCGCGCCGTGTCAGAGCTCAAGCGCATTCGCCCGATCGGGGTTATCGAAGGCGACCAGCAGACCTCGAATGATGCCGAACGCATTCGCTCGGCCGGCGTGCCGGCTATTCAAGTCAATACCGGCAAGGGTTGCCATCTCGATGCAGCAATGATTGGCGAGGCTTATCGCCGCTTGCCGCTGCTGACGCGCGGTATTCTCTTTATCGAGAACGTCGGTAATCTGGTTTGTCCGGCAGCCTTCGATCTCGGCGAGGCTTGCAAGATCGTGGTGTTGTCGACCACCGAAGGCGAAGACAAGCCGCTTAAATATCCGGATATGTTTGCTGCTTCTTCGCTCATGCTGATCAACAAGATTGATCTGACCTCGCTGCTAGCGTTCGATTTGCCAAAGACGGTCGAACACGCAAGACGAGTCAATCCAAAGGTCGAAGTGCTGACGGTCTCGGCGCGCACCGGCGAGGGTTTTGGCGCCCTGTACGCCTGGATCAATCGGCAGGGGCGCATCAAGGATGCGCCGGAGAGGACATAGGGCGATGAGCGCCGCGGCTATCGCCTGCGACCCGACACGGCTGCGCGTGCGCGTGAGCGGGGCTGTGCAAGGGGTCGGCTTTCGCCCCTACGTGTATGGCCTTGCCAAGCAGTACGGATTGGTGGGGTTTGTCGTCAATGACCCGGAGGGCGTCACAATCGAAGTCGAGGGCAACTGGGCTGCGGAGTTTGTTGCCGCTTTGCCGCTGGAGGCGCCTCCACTGGCACGCATCGACGAGATCTGCGTTCACCAGACCGCGGCGCTCGGGACGAAAGACTTTTCGGTCACCACGAGCCAAGCTGGCAGATTGTCGACGCGGATCGTCGCCGATGCCGCGACCTGCGAGCAATGCCTCAGTGAGCTGTTCGATCCCGAAAATCGTCATTACCTTTATCCCTTCATCAGCTGCTCCCATTGCGGTCCACGCTATACCATCGCCGAACGGCTTCCATACGATCGCCGCAACACGGTCATGAACGCCTTCAGCCTGTGTGCCGCCTGCGCGGCCGACTATGCCGATCCGGCGAGCCGCAGGTTCCATGCGGAAGCGATCGCGTGTCCGACCTGCGGCCCTCGGCTCAGCCATGGGATCAATGCCATTGTCGCGGCAATCGCCGGCGGCCAAATCGTCGCGATAAAGGGGCTGGGCGGGTATCAGTTGCTTTGCGACGCGCGTAACCAGCGCGCCGTCCAGCGTTTGCGCAGCAGAAAGCAGCGCCCTCAGAAGCCGTTCGCGGTCATGGTCGGTTCCATCGCGCAGGTCAACGAGATCGCGGAAGCGAATGGGCCGGAGCTTGCGCTGCTCGAATCCTCAGCACGTCCCATCATCCTTCTACCTACGCGCAATGATCTGGCGCCTGCCATAGCTCCTGGTTTGTCGCGCGTGGGTGTCATGCTGCCGCTAGCCCCGCTGCATCACCTGATCTTCCATGAGCTTCGCTCCACAGCAGCATGGCTTGCGGGACCCGGCCCGGTTATCGTTGCCACCAGTGCCAATCCTTGCGGCGAACCGCTTCTGATCGACAACGCGCAGGCGCGGCGGCGGCTTGAGGGGATCGCCGATCTTATCGTGACCCATGATCGCGAGATCCTGACGCGTGCCGATGATTCCGTGATGTCAGTGGTGGCAGGCCGGCCTCAATTCATTCGCCGTGCGCGCGGTTATGTTCCCGAACCGACCCGTCTTGCGCGGTCGGTGCCGCCCGTGCTTGCCGTCGGCGGCGCGCTGAAATCGACCGTCACCATTACGCGGGGCAACGAAGCGTTCGTCTCCCAGCATATTGGGGATATCGACACGGCCGAAGGCCTCCGTGCGTTCGAGGAGACGATCCGGCATCTCACATCGACCCTTGACGTGGAGCCCGTCGTCATTGCCCACGATCTGCATCCCAATATGGCGTCGACCCGGTTTGCGGAAGCGAGCGGTCGCACGCTGATCGCTGTCCAGCATCACCACGCACACGCCGCCGCCGCCATCGCTGAGCATGGCCATGCGGGACCTGCGCTTGCCCTGGTGCTCGACGGCCATGGCTTCGGCTGCGACGGCGGAAACTGGGGTGGCGAGCTATTGTTGTGCGAAGAATCGAGGTTTCGACGCATCGGGCATCTCGCGCCCCTGCAGATGCCTGGCGGCGATCGTGCAGCCCGCGAGCCGTGGCGCATGGCGAGCGCAGTATTACACCGGCTCGGGCGGGGAAACGAAATCGGGCCTCGCTTTGCAGCGCAGCGACAGGCTGAGCGCGTGCCGGCATTGCTCGATCAGCCGGGCGGGGCCACCACGACCAGCGCGGGCCGCTTGTTCGATGCCGCGGCGGCGCTGCTGGGGGTCGCGAGTTTGCAGAGCTATGAGGGCGAAGCTGCGATGAAGCTCGAGGCGTTGGTGCGGCGGACTGCTATTCTCGAAACGGGCTGGAGCATCGAGCGCGACGTGCTGTCGCTTCGTCCGCTATTTTCGCGGTTGATTGCAGACGACCTCGACGCCGCGGACGGAGCCGGCCTGTTTCATGGCACCTTTGCCGCCGCCTGCATTGACTGGGTCACGCACGTTGCGCGGAGAACCGGTGTCAGTACCATCGTACTAAGCGGCGGCTGCTTCCTGAACGCGGTGCTGGCGGAAGAAATTGAGCGCGGTTGCCGCAGCGCCGGCCTCACCCTGCTGGTGCCACGCCGGCTGCCGCCCAACGATGGTGGTCTTAGCCTTGGGCAGGCCTGGATTGCTGCTCTACAGATTGCCGAACAGTCGTCAACCTTGGAAGGAGCAGTCTGATATGTGTCTTTCGGTCCCGGCAAAAGTCACAAAAATCTTACCCGACGATATGGCGATCGTGTCCGTTGATGGGGTCAGCCTGGAGATATCGATCGCTCTCATTGAGGAGATCGATGTCGGCGACACCGTTCTTGTCCATGTCGGCTATGCGCTGTCCAAGATCAACCCGACAGAAGCCAAGCGCACGTTGGAGCTGCTGCATGGGCTGGGCAGTGCAGGGCAGGAACGCTGATCATGAAATATGCCGACGAATTTCGTGACAAGACCATCGCGCAGGGGCTCGCGCGCGCGATCGGCGCTGAAGCCGGTCCGCGACGGACTTACCGCTTCATGGAATTCTGTGGCGGACATACTCATGCGATTTCCCGGTACGGGCTGGAGGATTTGCTGCCCGCGAACGTGCGCATGATCCACGGGCCCGGTTGTCCCGTCTGCGTTCTGCCCGCCAGCCGGATTGACATGGCGATCCGGCTCGTTGAGCGGCCGGAGGTCACTCTGTGCATCTATGGCGACCTGATGCGCGTACCTGGCTCGCAGGGGCAGTCCTTGCTGCGAGCCAAGGCCCTCGGCGCAGACATTCGGATGGTCTATTCGACGCTCGACACTATCCGGCTCGCCGAACAGCTGCCAAGCCGGGAGGTGGTGTTCTTTGCCATCGGATTTGAGACCACGACGCCGCCGACTGCGGTGATGGTCCGGATTGCGGATAAGAAGCGGTTGAAGGGCCTCAGCGTGTTCTGCAACCACGTGCTTACGCCTTCTGCGATGCACAGCATTCTCGAGAATCCGAACATGCGCAAGGTCGGTGGGGTCGCAATCGACGGCTTCGTTGGTCCTGCACATGTCAGCACCATCATCGGTACGCAGCCTTACGAGCCCCTGGCGGAACAATTCGGTAAGCCGGTCGTCATCGCGGGATTTGAACCGCTCGACGTGATGCAGGCGATCCTGATGCTGGTGCGGCAGGTGAACGAAGGCCGCTACGAGGTGGAAAACCAATACAGCCGTGCGGTTACGCGCCAAGGCAATCGACGCGCCAAGGACGAGATCTCGCAGGTATTCGAACTGCGTGAGCAGTTCGAATGGCGTGGGCTTGGGTTCGTCCCCAACAGTGGACTGAAGCTGAAGCGCGCTTACGCGGGATTCGACGCCGAGGCGCGTTTTGCGATGCACGAGCTGCGTGTCGCCGACAATCCGGCATGCGAGTGCTGCGCGATCCTGCGCGGCGCCAAGCGGCCGGTCGACTGCAAGCTGTTTGGAACCATCTGCACGCCGGAAACACCCATAGGGTCCTGCATGGTTTCCTCGGAAGGCGCTTGTGCCGCGTATTGGACCTATGGCCGAGTTCGCGATGTTCAAGTGAGGCGGATGTCATGAGCGCAAAGGCTTATCAGCGCAAGCTCGACGTCGAGAACGGACGCGTTGATCTTTCCCACGGATCCGGGGGCCGTGCCATGGCACAACTGATCTCCGGCGTTTTTCACCAGGCCTTCGGTAATGAATGGCTCGCCCGCTGCAATGATCAGTCGGCGTTTGACGTTGCGGCAGGCAGGATGGTGATGACGACGGACGGCTATGTGGTCTCGCCGTTGTTCTTTCCCGGCGGCAATATCGGGTCACTGGCTGTCCACGGCACGATCAATGATGTCGTGATGGCCGGCGCGCGTCCGCTCTATCTATCGGCTAGCTTCATCATCGAGGAGGGGTTCCGGTTTTCGGATCTAACGACGATTGCGCAGTCGATGGGCGCGGCGGCGCGCGGTGCCGGCGTTTACATCATCACTGGAGACACCAAGGTCGTTGAGCGCGGCAAGGCCGATGGTCTGTTCATCTCTACGACTGGGATCGGGGTTCTGGCCGATGGGCTCGATCTTTCCGCGGACAAAGCAAGGATCGGGGACCGTGTGCTGGTGTCGGGCAGCCTTGGCGATCATGGAGTGGCGATCATGTCAACGCGCCAGCACGCTGCTCTTCGAATTGAGATCGTCTCGGATTCCGCATCGCTGCATAACCTGGTGGCTGTCATGATGGCGGCTGGCGGCAGCGGCATCCGGGTGATGCGTGACCCTACGCGCGGCGGTCTTGCAGCGGCACTCAATGAGATTGCGCATCAATCGGGCCTTGGGTTCCGTCTGCAGGAAACGGCCATTCCCGTAAAGCCTGCGGTTGCGGCGACCTGCGAGCTCCTTGGGCTTGATCCGATCCATGTCGCCAATGAGGGCAAGCTCGTTGCGATCGTCGCGCCTGATACGGCTGATGCCGTGCTTGCAGCCATGAAAACGCATCCGCTCGGGTGCGATGCAGCCGATATTGGCGAGGCGGTTGCTGACGATCACAAATTTGTCCAGATGGCGACCAGCTTCGGCGGCGGACGAATTGTCGATTGGCTGTCGGGTGAACAATTGCCTCGGATCTGTTGAAGGCGCCGCGCCCACCTGCGCCGAGCATGAGCGAAACAATGGTTAAGTTAAGCGAACATAGTCACTCAATCCGCTCGGCATCTGTTTGTTTGAAATCCTGCGTAGCTGGCCAAAGATCGCTGAATTCCTGCGCCATTTAGGCGCCTGCGTCGCAATATCGCTGTGCTCTTGCGATTAAAAAAAAGCCCTCTAGGCAGGGAGTTTTCAAATGAAGGTCGGAGTCCCCAAGGAAATCAAGGCGCACGAATATCGCGTGGGCCTTACCCCTGGAGCCGTCCGCGAATACGTGGCAGCGGGCCACCGCGTCGTGATCGAGACCAATGCCGGCGCCGGCATTGGTGCAACCAATGACGATTATCGCGCCGCCGGCGCAACGATTCTGGATTCCGCAGCCGAGGTATTCGCATCGAGCGAGATGATCGTAAAGGTTAAGGAGCCTCAGCCATCCGAATGGAGCCAGCTGCGGGAGAGCCAGATCCTCTTCACTTACCTGCATCTGGCGCCAGATCCGGAGCAGGCCAAAGGGCTCCTAAAATCCGGGTGCACCGCGATCGCCTATGAGACCGTAACTGATGCCCATGGTGGTCTTCCACTGTTGGCGCCGATGAGCGAGGTCGCAGGTAGGCTTGCGATCGAAGCGGCGGGTAGCGCGCTGAAGCGGAGTGCGGGCGGACGAGGGCTGTTGATCGGTGGAGTGCCCGGTGTTCAGCCGGCTCGGATCGTGGTGATCGGAGGTGGCGTCGTTGGCACGCACGCGGTACGCATGGCGGCCGGTTTGGGCGCTGAGGTCACCGTCATCGACCGTTCGATACCCCGGCTCCGCGAGTTGGACGAGCTATTCGAAGGGCGCGTTCGTACCAGGTTTTCCACCATTGAATCCGTGGAGGAGGAGGTATTTGCGGCAGATGTGGTAATTGGTGCGGTGCTCGTTCCAGGAGCGAGCGCGCCGAAGCTGGTGCGCCGGAGCATGCTGAGCTCAATGCGCAAGAGGGCGGTCATCGTGGACGTCGCCATCGATCAGGGCGGCTGCTTTGAGACATCGCATCCAACCACTCACGCTGATCCAACTTACGAAGTGGATGGTATCATTCATTACTGCGTGGCCAATATGCCCGGCGCTGTTCCGCTGACTTCGAGCCAGGCACTGAATAATGCCACGCTGCCGTTTGGTTTAGCTCTGGCCAACAAGGGTTTTTCCGCCGTGCTCGAGAATCCGCACCTGCGCGCGGGCCTTAATGTCCATCGGGGCCGGCTAACTTACAAGGCCGTCGCCGAGAGCCTCGGACTTCCCTTCTCTCCGATCGAACAGGCTGCCGCCTGATCCCAGACCACACGAGCGTTTCTCCCAGACTTGGGCCACCCTTCGGGGTGGCTTTTTTTTCGGCTCTCTCAATCCGCTCAGCACGCTGGGATTTCCTTGGAACGCGGAGCGGAGGATCTTAGACGACCGCGCTTGGCTTGCAGTCGTGGCCGTATGCGAGACAAACTACTTTCGTCCCATACAGGTATAGAATGCAGGCCTGACGGTAATCCGCGGAGAGTGAATATTGCCTGCAGCGGCTCGCTCAGAGGGCCTGCGATCATCGAAGTGACTTTATCTGCATCTGCGTGATCGCCGCGACGTTTCCGGCTGTGCTGCGGAGACGCGGACCGGCGACGACTGCACCAGCCTTCATCGTCGCGCTGTAGCTCAATCCACCCCTGTTCGCTGAGCAGAACCGATGTGTTGGGTCGGGACGAGCCTGACGCAGCAGCAGAGCACTCGGAAGAGGCGGTGCCCGAGCCCGCGCCAGCGCGGCCATGGGAAGAATCGTGCCTTGAGCCGGCGAGCGCAGTTCACCTCGTCGGCTGAGCGTCGCCGGATCGACCCGAGCTCAAACAACGGCGTCCAGATCAAGCCGCCGTGATGCCGATTGTCGCATTTGCGACAACCGTTGAGGCGGCGAGATGCGCTTTGGAAAATAGCCGAGACAAATCAAGCCTTAGATCTCTGGCATGAGACTTGAAAGCAAGAAGCGGTCCCGCACTTTTGCTTATGGAATCGCAGTGATGGCCTACAAGATAATCGCATCCCAGTGCACCGTCTGCGGCGCGTGTGAGTTCGAATGTCCCAACGCCGCGATCAGCCTGAAGAACGACATATATGTGATCAATCCGGTCCAGTGCACCCAATGTGAGGGGCATTTTGACGCGCCGCAATGCGCTGTCGTTTGCCCGGTGCCCGATACCTGCGTGCCGACATAAAGGGGTGGCCGATGAGTGGGCCCCGGCGCAGAACATGATGAAGACTCGAGCGACGGCAACGGCTGCCTGGATCGATCACCTGATTCTCTTACTCGCTGGTCCCGTAACGTGCGCGATCAGCGGAGGGGCGCGGGGCAATTATCGTCGGCTGGAGTCGTCCACGCGCGAGCGGAGTAAGCAATGGTAGCCGTGCCAGAGACGGTCGAGCGCGTCCGGCGCATCGACGTCGACCAGTATCGATATGGGTTTGAGACGTTGATCGAGTCCGACAAGGCCCCGAAGGGGCTGTCGGAAGACACCGTCCGCTTCATCTCCGCAAAGAAGAATGAACCGGCCTGGATGCTGGAATGGCGCCTGGAGGCGTATCGCCGCTGGCTGACCATGACCGAGCCGACCTGGGCGCGCGTCGACTATCCGAAGATCGACTACCAGGACATCTACTACTACGCGGCGCCGAAGCCGAAGAAGACGCTGTCCTCGATCGACGAGATCGATCCGGAAATCCTCAAGACCTACGAGAAGCTCGGTATCCCCTTGCGCGAGGTCGCGATCCTCGAGGGCGTCGAGCCGCCGCCCGGTGGCGAGCAGACGCCGAACCGCAAGATCGCGGTCGACGCCGTGTTCGATTCGGTTTCTGTTGCGACCACCTTCCAGAAGGAGCTGAAGGCGGCCGGCGTGATCTTCATGCCGATCTCGGAGGCGATCCGCGAGCATCCCGAGCTGGTGCAGAAATATCTCGGCACCGTGGTGCCGACCTCGGACAACTATTTCGCGACGCTGAATTCGGCTGTTTTCTCCGACGGCTCGTTCGTCTACGTGCCGCCGGGCGTGCGCTGCCCGATGGAGCTGTCGACCTATTTCCGCATCAACGAGCGCAACACCGGCCAGTTCGAGCGCACGCTGATCATCGCCGACAAGGGCTCCTACGTCTCCTATCTCGAAGGCTGCACCGCGCCGCAGCGCGACGAGAACCAGCTGCATGCCGCCGTGGTCGAGCTCGTCGCGCTCGACGATGCCGAGATCAAATATTCGACGGTGCAGAACTGGTACCCCGGCAATTCGGAAGGCAAGGGCGGCATCTACAATTTCGTCACCAAGCGTGGCGACTGCCGCGGCAAGAACTCGAAGATCTCCTGGACCCAGGTCGAGACTGGTTCGGCGATCACCTGGAAATATCCGAGCTGCATCCTGCGCGGCGACAATTCGAGCGGCGAATTCTACTCGATCGCGATCTCGAACGGTTTCCAGCAGGTCGATAGCGGCACCAAGATGATCCACCTTGGCAAGAACACGTCGAGCCGGATTATTTCGAAGGGCATCGCCGCCGGCAAGTCGCAGAACACCTATCGCGGCCTGGTCAGCGCGCATCGCAAGGCAACCGGCGCGCGCAACTATACCGCCTGCGACTCGCTCCTGATCGGCGACAAATGCGGCGCGCACACCGTGCCCTATGTCGAGGCCAAGAATGCCTCGGCGACGTTCGAGCATGAAGCGACGACCTCGAAGATTTCCGAGGACGTGCTGTTCTATTGTGCGCAGAGAGGTTTGAGCGAGCAACGGGCCATTGGCCTCGTCGTCAATGGTTTCGCGAAAGACGTTCTGCAAAAATTGCCGATGGAATTCGCGGTGGAAGCGCAGAAGTTGATCTCGATCTCGCTCGAGGGATCCGTCGGATAACCAAACGTTCCGCGAGCCCTCCCGATTGCGGCTTGCGTTCCGGATGACGCATTTCAGAGGTCAGATCACAATGGCGCTACTCGAAGTTCGAGATTTGCATGCCGGTATCGAGGACTGCGAAATTCTTCGCGGCCTCGATCTTACGGTCAATGCGGGTGAGGTACATGCGATCATGGGGCCGAACGGCTCCGGAAAGTCCACACTCAGCCACATTATCTCCGGCAAGCCTGGCTATCGAGTGAGCACTGGTCGAATCCTGTTCAAGGATGAAGACCTACTCGCGATGGAAGCAGACGAGCGCGCCGCCAAGGGCGTATTCCTTGCATTCCAATATCCGGTGGAAATTCCCGGGGTGACCACCATGAACTTCCTCCGCGCGGCGCTTAACGCCCAGCGTGGGGCGCGCGCACAAAAGGAGTTTTCGACCCCCGATTTTCTGAAACGAGTTCGCGAGGTCGCCAAGTCGCTCAACCTCCCGGAAGGCGTGCTCAAGCGCGGCCTCAATGTCGGATTTTCCGGCGGCGAGAAGAAGCGCAACGAGATTTTGCAGATGGCGCTGCTCGAGCCGAGCCTGTGCATCCTGGATGAGATAGATTCCGGCCTCGATATCGACGCGCTGCGGATTGTCGCGGACGGCATCAACGCTCTGCGTTCGCCGGAACGAGCGATGATCGTGATCACTCACTATCGGCGGCTGCTCGACTACATCGAGCCGGACGTTGTCCACGTAATGTCGAAAGGGCAGGTAAGGAAGAGCGGCGGCAAGGAACTCGCGCTGGAGCTTGAGGCTCGTGGCTACGCCCAATTCGAAGGCGCGGCGTGACCGCTCAAGGAACTTCCCGATGAAGCAAATTGTGGCCAAAGCCGCCGCCGGGCGCGCGATGGGCAATCTCTTCGCCGCGGCGCATGGACGGCTGCCTGGCTCCGGGCCCGTCGCTCATATTCGTGCGAGGGCATTTGAGGCCTACGAGCGTGCCGGCCTCCCGCATCGGCGCATCGAGGCTTGGAAATATACCGATCTGCGCGCCCTGATTGGCGAGGTCCTTCCACTCGCTCCGCGACCCGATGCGGCTGCGCTGGTGCGCGCAGCGAGGTCGGTTAAGCAAGCGGCAGCCGATCAGGCGGTCAAGCTCGTCTTGGTGGATGGTATATTCGCCCCCGAGCTTTCCGATGTCGGCAGGCTAGAAAACGGGGTCGATGTGCGATCGCTCCGAGAGGTCCTGGAAAATTCTGCCGATAGCGCGATAGCCGCTCTGGTGCTGTCGACGACGACTGACGCGGTGATCTCGCTCAATGCGGCAATGGCGACCGATGGCTTGGTAATTTCGATCGCTGAGGGCAGAGCGGTAAAACGTCCGATACAGATCGTCCACGTCGCAACCGGATCGTTGGTGTCCACCTTCACGCGTTCCTATCTGCAGCTCGGCCAAGGCGCGCATGCGGCGGTGCTGGAAAGCTTTGTCTCAGCCGAAGGCACGAGCGCCTATCAGACCAACGATGCGATCATCGTCCTGGTTGGTGACGAGGCGAGCCTTTCGCATATCCGACTGGCAGCCGATGCTGCTGACGCGGTGAACATCTCGTCAGGTATCATCGCGGTCGGCGCCGGGGCGAGGCTTGATCTCTTCAGCATGACCTGCAGCGGCTCCATCAGTCGCTATCAGGGATTCGTCACGTTGGCCGGCGAGGGATCCGAGCTTTCGGCGAACGGGGTCAATCTCATCAGGCACAAGCAGCACGTCGACACGACAATCGTCGTCGACCACGCCGTGCCTCATTGCACCAGCCGGGAGAAGTTCCGTGCGGTTGTCGACGATTGCGGTCGTTCGGTGTTCCAAGGCCGGATTGTCGTTCGTCCCGGCGCGCAGAAAACGGACGCCACGCTGACGACGCGAGCGCTGCTTCTGTCCGAGGAGGCCGAGGCCGACAACAAGCCCGAACTTGAAATCTTTGCCGAGGACGTGACTTGCCGTCATGGATCGACATTAGGCGCGCTGGACGGCGCTCTCGTATTCTATATGCGCGCTCGCGGTCTATCCGAGAAGGACGCGCAGGCGTTGCTGATTAAAGCATTCCTGGGTGAGCCGATTGAGGAAATCGCTACCGAAAATCTGCGCGATCTTGTGAGCGCGCAAGCTGAACACTGGCTGCTGGCGCAGCGATGAGCATGCATCCCGCGATGAGCAATGGCAGGTACGACGTTGACCGGCTGCGTGCGGACTTTCCAGCGCTGAGCATGACGGTCTACGACAAGCCGCTAGTCTATCTCGACAATGCTGCCTCGGCGCAGAAGCCGAATGCGGTACTTGACCGCATGATGCGGGTGTACTCAAGCGAATATGCCAACGTACATCGCGGTTTGCACTACCTCGCTAACGCGGCGACCGAGGCGTATGAAGGCGCCCGCACCAAGTTGGCTCGATTTGTGAACGCCCATCTATGCGAAGAGATCATCTTCACCCGCAGCGCCACAGAGGCAATCAATCTGGTCGCCCAGACCTTCGGCCGCGAACGCGTCACCCCAGGGGATGAGATCGTTCTCTCGGTGATGGAACACCATTCCAACATCGTGCCGTGGCATTTTCTCAGGGAGCGGCACGGTGCGGTGATCAAATGGGCGCCAGTGGATGATGACGGCAACTTTTTGCTGGATGAATTTGAGCAGCTTCTGACCCGGCGCACCAAGATGGTTGCGATCACACACATGTCGAATGTGCTCGGGACTGTCGTGCCGGTAAAGGAGGTGGTGAGCATCGCGCACGCTCGTGGTATCCCGGTGCTGATCGATGGTTCGCAAGGATGCGTCCATTTGAACGCCGACGTCTGCGACATCGATTGCGATTTCTATGTGATGACGGGCCACAAACTCTATGGTCCGACGGGCATCGGCGTGCTTTACGGCAAATCTGGGCATCTGGCGTTGATGCCACCTTTCAATGGCGGCGGCGAGATGATCCGTGAGGTCTCACGTGCCGGCGTCATCTATGGTGATCCGCCGCACCGGTTCGAGGCGGGTACCCCGCCGATCGTCGAGGCGGTCGGTCTGGGGGCGGCTGTGGATTACATCAATTCGATAGGCAAGGAGCAGATCCGCGAGCACGAGAGCGGGTTGCTTGCCTACGCTCAGCAGCGGCTGGGGGACATCAATTCCCTGCGCATGGTCGGGATACCGGCCGAGAAGGGGCCGATCATCTCCTTTGATATGAAGGGTGCCCATGCGCACGATATTGCCACCGTCATCGACCGGGAGGGTGTAGCGGTGCGGGCGGGGGCCCATTGCGCGATGCCGCTGCTCAAGCGCTTCGGTGTTCTGGCGACGTGCCGTGCGTCCTTCGGACTCTACAACACATGCGAAGAGATTGATGCGCTTGTCCGTGCTCTTATCAAGGCGCGGCAGCTGTTCTCGTGAGCCGGCGCGTGGGCCACGTCTAAGTGGCGAGGCAGCTTGTATCGACCTCCGCAGGCGATGACGTCATGCACAAGATCATCATCGTCATCGCTGATGATGAGCATCGGTCGTCTCGGCAAACATAGGTGGTATTGGCAAGCCGGAGCCGCCCAGCCGGCTTTACCTATTACTGGCCGCTTCCGAGCGAGCGCGATTGCAAGGTGCTGCAAACAACGGCTATTCCGCGGCTGCGAGAATTGCGACGTAATTTGAAGCCTATCCAGGCCTTGTTTCATTTCGAACAGGGCCAAGACGAAGAATTCCGTGCAAAGCGCGATGTCGCCTTCGCAACAACAACCAGCCCCATCGGACGAAACGCGCTAACTGTTTTTATTTATTCTGCTTTTTGGGCTCGCGCCGCGCTGGCATGCCCGTTGCAGTCTTATTCAAGAAGCTGCTCCCGCAACTGCCAATTCTTGAAGGACATCAGCATGAGTCTCGCCACGACCCAGAGCATCGCAGAAATCAGGGCTCGGAACAAAGAGCTGATCGAGGAGGTGCTGAAAGTCTATCCGGAGAAGACCGCGCGAAACGGCGTGCCAAGCACCTCAACGTTCACCAAGCCGGCAAGTCGGACTGCGGGGTCAAGTCCAACATCAAATCAATACCTGGTGTGATGACAATCAGAGGCTGCGCCTATGCAGGATCCAAAGGGGTGGTCTGGGGACCGATCAAGGACATGGTCCATATCAGCCATGGCCCGGTCGGCTGCGGTCAGTATTCGTGGGGCTCGCGTCGCAACTATTATGTTGGCACGACGGGCGTCGATAGTTTCGTGACCCTGCAGTTCACCTCCGACTTCCAGGAAAAGGACATCGTATTTGGCGGCGACAAGAAGCTGATCAAAGTCCTTGACGAAATCCAGGAGCTGTTCCCGCTCAACAACGGCATCACGATCCAATCGGAATGTCCGATCGGACTGATCGGGGACGACATCGAGGCCGTGTCAAGATCGAAATCCAAGGAATACGGCGGCAAGACCATCGTGCCTGTTCGCTGTGAGGGCTTTCGCGGCGTGTCGCAGTCGCTTGGCCACCACATTGCCAATGACGCGGTGCGCGATTGGATCTTCGACAAGCTGGAGCCCGACGGCGAACCAAAGTTCCAGCCGACGCCCTACGACGTTGCGATCATCGGAGACTACAATATTGGCGGCGATGCCTGGTCATCGCGAATTCTGCTGGAAGAAATGGGCTTGCGGGTGATTGCGCAGTGGTCCGGCGACGGTTCCCTCGCCGAACTCGAAGCAACGCCGAAGGCAAGGCTCAATATTCTGCATTGCTACCGTTCCATGAACTACATCTCCCGCCACATGGAGGAGAAGTTCGGCATCCCCTGGTGCGAGTATAACTTCTTCGGACCGTCGAAGATCGCAGAATCGTTGCGCAAGATTGCGGGCTATTTCGACGACAAGATCAAGGAAGGCGCCGAGCGAGTAATTGAAAAATACCAGCCACTGGTGGACGCCGTAATCGCAAAATATCGCCCCCGCCTGGAGGGCAAGACTGTGATGCTGTACGTCGGCGGGCTCCGTCCACGTCATGTGATTGGCGCGTACGAGGATCTCGGCATGGAAGTCGTGGGCACCGGATACGAGTTCGGCCACAACGACGATTATCAGCGCACCGCCCAGCACTACGTCAAGGACAGCACGCTCATCTACGACGACGTCAATGGCTATGAATTCGAACGCTTCGTCGAAAAGGTCCAACCAGATCTGGTTGGCTCGGGCATCAAGGAGAAATACGTTTTCCAAAAGATGGGTGTGCCGTTCCGGCAGATGCATTCCTGGGACTATTCCGGCCCATATCACGGCTATGACGGCTTTGCGATCTTCGCGCGGGACATGGACATGGCTGTCAACTCGCCGATCTGGAAAAAGACGAAGGCCCCCTGGAAGGAAACTGCGAAGCCGAAGCTCTTGGCTGCAGAATAACAAGCACTTGGTTTCACAATAGAGCGACCAATCCCGCTCTCTGCGGAGAGCTGGGGCGACATCATTTCGATAGTGAAGGATCTTAACAATGGCGCAGAGTGCAGACCATGTGCTCGATCATCTCGAACTGTTCCGCGGTCCAGAATACCAACAAATGCTGGCCGACAAGAAGATGTTCGAGAATCCCCGCGATCCTGCCGAGGTCGAACGTATCAAGCAATGGACGAAAACGCCCGAATATCGCGAGAAGAATTTCGCGCGGGAGGCGCTTGCGGTAAATCCGGCCAAGGCTTGCCAGCCGCTTGGCGCCGTATTCGTCTCGGTTGGTTTTGAGGGCACGCTGCCCTTCGTCCATGGCTCGCAGGGCTGCGTGGCCTATTACCGCAGCCATCTGTCGCGGCACTTCAAGGAGCCGAGCTCCTGCGTGTCTTCGTCGATGACGGAAGACGCCGCTGTATTCGGGGGGCTGAACAATATGATCGATGGCCTCGCCAACAGCTACAACATGTACAAACCCAAGATGATTGCGGTCTCGACGACCTGCATGGCCGAGGTGATCGGCGATGACCTGAACGCCTTCATCAAGACATCAAAGGAAAAAGGCTCGGTTCCGGCGGAGTTCGACGTGCCTTTCGCGCACACTCCAGCGTTCGTCGGCAGCCACGTCACCGGCTATGACAACGCACTCAAGGGCATTCTCGAGCATTTTTGGAACGGCAAGGCCGGAACGGCGCCGAAGCTGGAGCGCAAACCAAACGAGGCAATCAACATCATCGGCGGTTTCGATGGCAATACCGTTGGAAACCTTCGTGAGATCAAGCGAATCTTGGCGTTGATGGGCATCAAACACACGATTCTCGCCGATAACTCTGAAGTCTTCGATACCCCGACTGATGGCGAGTTCCGGATGTATGACGGCGGTACCACGCTGGAGGACACGGCCAACGCGATTCACGCCAAGGCGACAATCTCCATGCAGCAATGGTGTACGGAAAAAACGCTGCCGTTCGTGTCCGAGCATGGACAGGACGTTGTGTCTTTCAATTACCCGGTAGGTGTATCCGCGACGGATGATCTTCTCGTGGCCTTATCACGCATCAGCGGCAAGGAGATTCCGGAGCAACTCGCGCGAGAGCGTGGCCGCTTGGTTGATGCTATCGCGGATTCCAGCGCGCATATCCATGGCAAGAAGTTCGCGATCTACGGCGATCCGGATCTCTGTTATGGGTTGGCTGCCTTTCTGCTCGAACTCGGCGCCGAGCCAACTCATGTGCTGTCCACCAACGGCAACAAGGCGTGGCAGGAAAAAATGCAGACGCTGTTTGCAGGCTCGCCATTTGGACAGGCTTGCCAAGCCTATCCGGGACGAGACCTCTGGCACATGCGCTCGCTCTTGTTCACAGAGCCGGTCGACTTTCTGATTGGCAACACCCATGGCAAGTACCTGGAGCGTGACACTGGAACGCCATTGATCCGCATCGGCTTTCCAATTTTTGATCGGCATCACCATCACCGCTTCCCTGTATGGGGCTATCAGGGCGGCCTGAATGTGCTGGTGAAGATCCTCGACAAGATCTTCGACGAAATCGACCGGAAGACCAGCGTTCTTGGCAAAACTGACTACAGCTTCGACATCATTCGTTGATGGCGGGCAGTGCGCCCGCCATCGCCGAAACACGCGGCGATGGCATCGCAGGATGGTTGACATTGAAATTCAGCTGAGGGGAAAATGCTGATGAGTTCGCTAGCGGCCACGGTCCAGGATATTTTCAGCGAACCGGGCTGCGCCAAGAATGGAAGTAAGTCGGAGGCTGAGCGCAAGAAGGGCTGCGCCAAGCAACTGCAGCCGGGCAGCGCTGCGGGTGGCTGTGCCTTCGATGGCGCCAAGATTGCGCTGCAGCCTTTTACCGACGTCGCTCACCTCGTGCATGGCCCGATCGCGTGCGAGGGCAATTCGTGGGACAATCGCGGCGCGGCGTCTTCCGGCTCTAGTCTGTGGCGCACCGCATTCACAACCGATATGAGCGAAACCGATATCGTATTCGGGGGCGAGAATCGGCTCTGCAAAGCGATCAAGGAGATTATCGATAAATACGACCCGCCGGCGATCTTCGTCTATCAGACCTGCATCCCGGCCATGATCGGGGACGATATCGACGCGGTCTGTAAGGCGGCCTCGCAAAGGTTCGGCAAGCCGGTGATCCCGATCAATTCTCCGGGGTTCGTTGGTTCCAAGAACCTTGGTAACAAGCTCGCCGGCGAGGCCTTGCTCGATTATGTGATCGGGACGCAAGAGCCGGACTACACCACACCGTACGATGTCAACCTGATCGGCGAATACAATCTCTCGGGCGAACTCTGGCAGGTAAAGCCGTTGTTCGATGAGCTTGGCATCCGGATTCTCTCTTGCATTTCGGGCGATGGCAAATATCGCGAGGTCGCTTCATCCCATCGTGCGCGGGCGGCGATGCTGGTGTGCTCGAAGGCCATGGTCAACGTCGCACGCAAGATGAAGGAACGCTACGGGATCCCGTTCTTCGAAGGGTCGTTCTACGGTATTCAGGACTCAAGCGATTCGTTGCGCCAGATCGCCCGCTTGTTGGTTGAGCGCGGCGCGCCGAAAGATCTGCTCGGGCGCGCCGAAGCTGTGGTCGCACGCGAGGAAGCGAGGGCGTGGGCTGCGATCGAGCCGTACAAGCCACGATTCACAGGCAAGAAGGCTTTGTTGATTACCGGCGGCGTCAAGTCATGGTCGGTCGTTGCGGCATTACAGGAAGCCGGCCTCGAACTGGTCGGAACCAGTGTGAAGAAATCGACAAGGGAGGACAAGGAACGCATCAAGCTGCTCATGGGGCAGGATGCTCACATGATCGAGGATATGACGCCCCGCGAAATGTACAAGCTGTTGAAGGACGCCAAGGCAGACATCATGCTCTCGGGCGGCAAATCGCAGTTCGTTGCACTGAAGGCGGCGATGCCCTGGCTCGATATCAACCAGGAGCGTTGCCACGCCTATATGGGCTATGTCGGAATGGTCAAGCTAGTGGAGGAGATCGATAAGTCGCTCTCCAACCCGATGTGGGAGCAGTTACGCCGACCGGCGCCCTGGGAGGCATTGGCCAAGGTGATGGTGCAGTTGAAATCACCGGTCGCCGCGATCGCCTGCGATCCGGCGGTCTCGGAGGCGGCGCGGCGCGGGAGGAAGGTCTGTTTTTGCAATACCGTCGATCTCGGCACAATCGAGGATGCGATCTACGCGCATGGCCTGACGAGCGTCGAGGCAGTCAGAGACCACACAAATGCAGTCGGCGGCTGCTGCAAGCGACGCATCGAGGACGTCCTGGCGTCCACGCCGCTCGCTGGGCTGCAGGCCGCCGAATAGGGAGATGTCATGGCCATCGCCACGGTGCCGACAAAAGCATGCGCCGTTAACCCGTTGAAGATGAGCCAGCCGATCGGCGGCGCATTTGCCTTCATGGGCATATGTGGAGCGATGCCGCTTCTGCACGGCTCACAAGGTTGCACGTCCTTCGGGCTCACGCTCTTTGTGCGGCATTTCAAGGAGGCTGTACCTCTGCAGACCACCGCAATGAGCGAGGTTGCGACCGTGCTCGGCGGCTATGAAAATCTCGAGCAAGCGATACTCAATATCTACAACCGTACTAAGCCAAAGATCATCGGAATCTGCTCAACCGGCGTCACCGAGACCAATGGAGACGATGTGGATGCCTACCTCAAGCTGATCAGGGACAAGCATCCGCAACTTGCGAAATTGCCGCTGGTCTATGTCTCGACGCCTGATTTCAAGGGAGCATTCCAGGACGGCTGGGAGAAGGCTGTGGCGCGCACCGTGGAGTTGCTGGTGGAAGGGCCAAATGTCAATGGCCTGCGCGATCCATCGAGGGTGAATGTTCTTCCAGGATGTCACCTCACGCCGGGTGATCTCGATGAACTCCGCGCCATCCTTGAGGATTTTGGGTTGCGGCCGTCCTTCTTGCCTGATCTGGCGGGGTCGCTCGATGGGCATATCCCCGACGAGTTTACGGCAACGACCATCGGCGGCATCGGCGTCGACGAGATTGCGAGCATGGGCCGCGCCGGGTGGACCATTGCAGTCGGCGCGCAGATGCGGCGAGCTGCAGAGCTCATGCAGGCCAAGACCGGCGTGCCATTTCGCCTGTTCGAACGGCTGTGCGGTCTCGGTCCGAACGACGACTTCATGACGTTTCTGAGCGAGATCAGCGGCCGCCCCGTGCCACCGAAATATCGGCGCCAGCGCGGTCAGCTTGCCGATGCAATGCTGGACGCGCACTTCCATATTGGCGGTCGTAGAGTTGCGATCGCGGCCGAGCCAGATCTCCTATTCGACCTCTCCAGTATGCTGCACGACATGGGAGCGCAGGTGACTGCGGCCGTGACGACCACGCAGTCGGCGGTGATCGAGCGCATCAAGACGGAGGAGGTGCTGATTGGCGATCTCGAGGATCTGGAAGAGGTTGCCAGAACCAAGCATTGCGACCTGCTGATCACGCATTCGCATGGCAGGCAAGCGGCGGCTCGGCTGAAAATTCCGTTCTATCGAGCCGGCTTTCCGATGTTTGATCGGCTTGGCGCGGGGCACCAACTATCCATCGGTTATCGTGGCACGCGCGATCTGATCTTCGATATCGCCAATCTTGTGATCGCGGACCGCGAGGAAAACCATCAGCCGACACCCGATAAATGGCGCGCATCGGCCGCACTGCCACTAATGTCGGGCCATTGCAGTGTAGCTGAGAGGGCGATCGCATGAAAGTCGCATTCGCAACACAAGACCTAAGACGCGTCGATGCCCATTTTGGTTGGGCAAAGAATATCGCCATCTACGATGTCGCGCCAAACGGACACGTGTTTCTCAAAGCGGTTGAGTTCGAGGGAGATCTCGAGGAAGACGGCAACGATGACAAGTTGGCTCCGAAGATCGAAGCGATCAAGGATTGCGCAATCCTGTACGTTGCGGCCATCGGCGGTGCAGGCGCTGCGCGGGTGGTCGCCAACAACATCCATCCCATCAAGGTAAGCAAGCCAGAAAATATCCTTGTGCTGCTCGAAAAGCTCGAGCACGTCCTGAAGGGCGCGCCGCCGCCTTGGCTCCGCAAGGCTTTGGCGAAGGACCAGCGGCGCACATTCGAGTTCGACGGATGAGGTGAAATGACCGAGGCAGCAGAAAAAGAGCGGCAGGGCGGCACCCTCGATGGGCCCTTCCTCAAGGAGCTAGTCAAGATATGGCGGGCTCAAGATACCAACGGAGCCTGGGAGGCCAAGAGCGATTTCGACCTGCTCGAACCTTATATCTTGGACAAGGAGAAACGGCGTGCACTACCGATTGTCGGCGATCCTGATCCCGATACCCTGTGGCGGCTGGAGCTGTTCTTCAATGCGGTCGCACTCTCAATCGAGAAGGCGACGGGCGTGATGATCCAGCCGATGCTGAAGATGCATCATGAAGGCTTTGGCCGCATGGTGCTGATCGGAGGTCGGTTGATCGCAGTGAACAAGCAGCTGCGCGATGTGCATCGCTTCGGCTTCGATAATCTCGCAAAACTCGCAGAGGAGGGCGACAAATATGTCAGGGGCGGAATCGACTTGATTCGGAAGTTTCCGGACGTTGCGAACTATTGAGGGCACTCATGAGCGATCGTGAAACACTGAAGGCAGAACTAAAGAAGTTGTCAGCCAAAGCGCTGCAAGCCAAAATGGATCTGCACGACCTTTCAGAAGAACTTCCCATCAACTGGACTTCGATCATGGTGGTAGCGCAGGAGGCGCACGATGCCTATGCCGAACTTGAACGTAAGAGCCATGATTTGAAATCGCTGGAAAAAACGTGAAGGGTTTCGAAGCATGTCATTTGCAACGCGCGATGGCCGTGACTGGACGCCGGATTACCTGATCTCGATCGATGCCAAGAAGTGCATTGGCTGTGGCCGTTGCTTCAAGGTGTGCGGTCGAGACGTCATGACGTTGAAAGGAATCAACGAGGAGGACGAACTCGTCGATCTCGACGACGACGAGGACGATGAGATCGAAAAGAAGGTCATGGTTCTGAGTGATCAGGGCGCTTGCATCGGATGCGGTGCCTGCGGCAGGGTTTGCCCGACGAATTGCCAGACACACGTTTTAGCCACAGCAGAAGCTGCCTGAGTGACGGCAAGGTCCCCCTCGCGGCTGGCGCGATATATGCAAGGGATAGTCGCATTAAGCATTCCAACCTGCTGTTGTCTCAATGACGAAGAGATGGTGGTGTAGACCTATGCCGTAAGCGGCCAGTCCTTGAGGGATCGACCGTCGAGGGGATCATGCAATGCCTGCCTATAGATTGCGGCTTGATGACTGGCGGTTGTTTGCCGGTCGCGCGGATGACTGCTCGTCGTGTGGGACTTCGGACAGATGCTCTGCTCCTATGGGTCAGCTTGTAGTCAGCTAAGTTACATATTCTCGTCCGCAAGCTCGCGCGGCACGAGCTCAACAGGTGCAATTTTGCCGATAGGAAAGCGATCTGATGTATGGCAGAATCGTCGGCTCATCCAGCCAGTCCACACGCGCTAGCCAAGCTGATGAATCGGGAGAGGCTGGTGATAGCCCCCGCTTTGCGGAAACAGTTGCGGGCATCGAGTCAGGTGGATCGTCGTCGGCGCCGTATTCTAACGATTCCGATCCGCCCATTATAGAGATCGAAGACCGATCTACCTTCATGGAAGGAGTGAGGAGATATTTGGGTGGCGACATCAGGGACATCGTTAGTAACCCACAAGAATACTCGCGTTTCGTATCCAATAAAGCTGAGCGCGCAGCAATGGTCGCTGGAGGCTACTTCAGTAAATACGATGATCCGACCATAGAGGCGAAATTTTACAGCTATCAACTGGGTGATGAAAGTGTTGGCCTTCTAAGAGTAGGAAGCGGCCCGGTTGAGATCAATGAAGAACGTCTTCGCCAGCAGTTTGGGCGCGACGATATCACGTCTGTGGTGGACCTTCGGGTGACTCATCCGCTGGTCGAGAACGCGGGCGATATTCTGCTGGAACATCAACTGCGAATCGACGGCGCTAATCCGTTGGTCCTGTCACGTCCTGCCTTGGACGGCATGGAACGCCGCCTGGGGGAAATGGGCTTTGTTCACGTGGGTGATAATGACTGGGTGCTTGATCCTAATCGGCATCCCGAAGTGTGGACAAAGAACGAGAACAACCAGTGGCAGCGAGTAGACAGGCCTACGAAGTATCTTTCCAAAGTAGTAGAGGACGAAGTACAAGGAGCGGACAATAATTCCGCTGCTGAAACCAGCATCGAATCAAATGCTTCTTCCGACGATGATCCATCATTCTACCTGGAGCGCTACCTTCAAGGACTGAGCATGGGGTAAAGCAGGCGCGATCTCGACACCCGCGCGGAAGATGACCGGCTTTTCCTGACTGCACGCGCCGGCGCAATAGTCTCCGCCTAGGGGGCGCACGCCTGCAGCGTGCGCCCCTTTGCCACCTAGACTAGAGATCAAAACGGCTGAAGACGCTGGCCGCCAACTCTTGATGGACGATCGCAGCGTGCGACGGGTTGAGTTTACAATGTCGCTCCAGCTGGCGAGAAAAGGCCGGCACATCTCTTGACAAGAACTCCGGTGTCCGCGCCTGCAGGTCCGCGTTGCCAGATTTTTGGTGCAGTTGGTTAGTTGACAGAGCAATGAATGCAGTCAGATGTCATCTACGCGATTTGCAGCTTTAAAGATATTCCAAGCCGCCGGGCCATGGGATTCCATCTTATGGTCATCGATGACGAGGGCAATCAACGGCCGTGGTCCATCGTTGTGATCCGATGGGGCAAGAAAGTGTTTGGCTATATCAACAAATGCCCGCACGACAGCGTCAATCTAGATTGGGAACGAAACGAATTCCTCGATCCATGCGGTGTCCGGCTGATGTGCGGCAAACACGGATCGACCTTCGAACTCGGCACCGGGCGGTGCGTCGACGGTCCATGTAAGGGGAGAGCGCTGACGCCGATCGCGTTGACAGTGCTGGACGGCGATATCTGCGCCGTCGGCGTCCGTCTTGTCGAAGGCGATGCGCCCTCCAACGAATGAACCGTTGCGCTCAGACCGGTCGATTTTCGTTGCGATTCTTGATGGGTTCCATCCTCCTCAGGCCATCTTCGTACGAGATCTCGTCATAGGACAGATCGAGATTCTTTGCCCCATCGAGCAGGTAATCAAGCTTGCCACCTGAATCGAGCTTCTTGATGTCGTCCTTGTTGATCCCGACCAGGTCCATCATCTCCTTCCAAACTGTGGACTCATCGCACGGGAGGACGTGGAACGTAGCATTGCCAAGCTTGACTCGGTATTTCGCCAGCAGATCTATATTGTTGCAGAACATGAAGTAGCTGCCGTCGCGGCTTAGCGCGCCGTCCAGCACGCCTGCAACGTCGGCAAGATACGCGAAGGAATGCAGATAGCCGGCCAGCACCGGAATGGTTTGCTCTCCGTCCTGCGCGATCGTCAAAACCTGCTCGATCGAATAGTCCGGCGGCCGTTTCTCGTCCGCGACTTGGGCCTGGAATTTCAGTGCGACGTCGCCGCGAAAGCCGAACCGGCCGGGCTTAATGGTCCCGCCTTTGAATACGGCATTGAGCAGGCGGCCCTCCTTCTCAAGTCTGCCGAGTGCGGTGTTCTCGATTGCAGTCATTAAAATCGTCCTCGATCTAAGCGTTTCACCGGCGCGCTGGCCGGTGCGAGACGCAATGCAAATTGCTTGCCGCCCGTGCGCAGCAGTCTTCGGCGTTGCTTGCAAAGAAGGGACGTAAATGGCTCCGACCGCATCAAGCCGGCTTGTCGGAAATTCGACACGAGTTCCAAAGCCAACAGGCCCGACCTGAAAAGGTGAGCATCATCAAACGTCTGCATGCTGGCACATGACTTGCCATTGGCAGGCAGCCCTTTGCAGATGAAGGATAAGTCATGATCAACCTGACGGATAGCGCGGTGAATGCAGTCAAGAGCGCGATATCATCATCGACGCAGCCGGCAAGTGGCCTGCGCATTATGGTCGAAGCAGGTGGCTGCAACGGGTTCAAATACAGGATGGGTCTGGCCGAGCAACCGAAGCCCGACGACAAGGTGATCGAGTGCGGTGGCCTGAAGGTGTTTGTCGACAGCAAGAGCCATGAGCATCTGGTCGGTACGACCATCGATTTCGCGATGGCGCTGGAGAGCCCGGGCTTCACCTTTCATAACCCGAACGCCGCCTCGAGTTGCTCCTGCGGAAAATCGTTCAGCTAGTCTGGAAGAGACGTCAAGCATGCTGCCTGAATCAGAGCAACTGAGGCAATTGCGGACAGCCGCGAACGGCCGAGAACTGCGTATTCGCGCCGTAATCGAGGTTATCCGATCCATTTTGCAACGCGGCGGCTACAGTCGGCTGATTCGGCTCGATGGCAGCGGATCACGGTCAGCCTGGTGCCTGCGCGTTCTGCAAGCTTCCGAGCGGGTCGCTGGAAAGCATTCAAGCGTGGCTTGCCGATAGGCTAGGCGAATTCGTCTGTCATCCCGGTTGCTGCCGCAGCCAAGGCATGAGATTGAGCGAGGGGCAAGTGGCGATTTATCTCGATAACAATGCGACGACGCGGACCGATCCATCGGTCGTGCAAGCCATGTTGCCCTTCTTCACCGAGCAATTCGGCAATGCGTCATCCAGCCATGCCTTTGGCGGCGAGGTCGCGATTGCGATGAAGCAGGCGCGCCGTAGCTTGCAGGATCTGTTGGGGAATGCCCACGATCATGAGATCGTTTTTACCTCAGGTGGGACCGAGGCGAACAACGCCGCCATCCTTTCGGCGCTTGCGACCCAGGAGGACCGCGACGAGATCGTCACCACCTCGGTTGAGCACTCCGCCATCCTTTCGCTGGTCGAGCAATTGTCGACGAAAGGCGTCAAGACGCATATCGTGCCCGTAGATTCCCGCGGCCGGCTCGACGTCGAGGCGTTTCGCTGCGCGCTCGGTCCACGCACAGCGATCGTCTCGATCATGTGGGCTAATAACGAGACCGGTACGATTTTTCCGGTGGAGTTTCTAGCCGGGTTGACCCGTGAGGCAGGCGCGCTGTTTCACACAGATGCGGTCCAGGCCATAGGTAAGATACGTGTTGACCTAAAGGATAGTGCGGTCGACATGCTGTCGCTTTCAGCGCATAAGCTGCATGGCCCGAAAGGGATCGGCGCGCTCTATCTGCGCAAAGGGACAAAATTCCGCCCGCTGATCTGGGGCGGATCGCAGGAACGTCGGCGCCGCGGCGGAACTGAGAATATCCCCGGCATCGTCGGTCTTGGAAAAGCTGCGGAGTTGGCGGTCGAGCGGCTCGAGCCGGAGCGTGTTCGCATTGGTGCGTTGCGCGACCGCCTGGAGCAGGGGATTTTGCACAATGGCGAGTGCGCGGTGCTCGGCGGTGCCAGCAACCGGCTACCGAACACGGCCAATATCGCCTTCGATGATCTCGATGGCGAAGCTATCGTTCATCATCTCAATCGTGCGGGCATTGCCGTGTCGCTGGGATCAGCTTGCAACTCCGGCTCAATGGAGCCGTCGCATGTTCTGCGTGCCATGCAGGTGCCATCGCGGAGCATGCGCGGCGCGGTGCGTTTTTCCCTGTCGCGTGAAACCTCTGTTGCGGAGGTCGATGAGGTCGTATGCGTACTGTCCGACATCGTGGCTCGCCTGCGCGCCAACTTGCGGGAGTCTGCTAGTCTGGCCAACCATGCTACGCAGTCGGGGGAGTTGAGTTCGTGAAGATCATGATCCGCCGCTCCCCGGACGTAGGCCTGTCGATCTACGTGCCGAAAAAAGATCTCGAAGAGCCGATCGTGGAATCCGAGCACGAAACGCTATGGGGCGGCTGGATCAAAATAGCTAATGGCTGGGTGCTCGATTTGCCGGAGATGGCGAGCGATACGCGCTTGCCGGTGACAATCAACGCCAAAAAACGGGGCGAAAACGGTGACGATCCGTGAAGGCGACCCAGCAAATCGATTTTGTCCACGCGACCGATGCTAAGGCCATTCTCGCGGACCTCGCTGCCGGACTGAGGGCTGCGAGTGTTGTTCCCTATCTCGGTCCCGGCCTCGCCGAACTGTCGAGACCCGACGTGCCGACGACACCCGAGGCGTTATCTGATTTCTTCGGCAGCAAGGTTGCGCTGCCGCGGCGGGCCAAGGGTAACGTATGGGCCGCGGCGCAGCACATCGAGATCAGCAAACATCGCTCCACCGTGACGGCATTGATGGCGCACGCCTTCGCTCGGCCGGCCGCGCCGATCCCGTTGCACCATCATCTTGCGTCTCTGTCACTGCCCATCATAGTTGACACTTGGTATGATGGGTCGATGCGCGCGGCGCTGGACAAGCACGATGGATGGGGCGAAGTGCAGGGTACCACCCGCGCCGGCATTGGCGAGAATCGCTGGTATCGCTTTTATGACCCGGCTGGCCAGGAGGTCGACAGTATCGTAGCGGACGGCTGGGCGACGGTGTTGTACAAGCCGCACGGCAGCGTGCAGCCGGCAAAGAACTTTCTGATTTCCGACTCCGATTATGTCGAGGTGCTGACCGAAATCGACATCCAGACACCTATTCCGGACATCATCAAGCAAAGGCGGATCGGACAGAGCTTTCTCTTTCTCGGTTGTCGCTTTAACGATCAACTGTTGCGTAGCTACGCCCGGCAAATCATCAAACGTTCGGCCAACACGCACTATGCGATCATTGACGTGGATTCACTTTCACGCAATGAGCTCCGTTTTCTACGTGAGCAAGGCTTGACACCGCTTGCGGTTGCACTGCCTCGCGCGGTCGAGATACTGCTCACCCGTTAGCGGCGTTGCGAAGCCGGATCGCCCGGCTCGCATTGGCCTGTTGTGAGAGGCCGCATCGCATCAAAGCCAATAGGGATGGGAGCCGGGCGCGCGAGCCTGGCGGGTAAATGAATGCACGCGGCCGTGGAGCTCGGCGGCAGAAACACGACGTACTTGTCACGTTTCCTGCATGCGCATGATCCGTTTTCCTGCATGCGTTGGCGTCGATGTTCCCGCTAACTCTTTGGCGCATGGCTGCAATGTCAGCGTCTCCGCGATGGCATGTGAGTTGCTACTGCTCTTCTTGAGGCGCTCGGGCTGATCCTGAGAAGCCGATGATTGCCTGCAGGGAGAAGTGGAAAATGAACGCGGTCGTCGGGCGCGAATATGCCAAAGCTGCGGTAGATGCCGGCAAGATGGTGCAGCCGGCCGCCGAGCATAAGGGCTGCCGCACCTCGTCCAACATCGGCCAAGCGAGCTGCGGCTCGCGGGCGGGGCAAGGCGATCTGCCGACCGAGACCTGGAAAAAGGTGAAGAACCATCCCTGCTACAGCGAAGAGGCGCATCATCATTACGCCCGCATGCACGTCGCGGTGGCGCCAGCCTGCAACATCCAGTGCAATTACTGCAACCGCAAATACGACTGCGCCAACGAATCACGCCCGGGCGTGGTGAGCGAGAAGCTCACGCCTGAGCAGGCGGTAAAGAAAGTGCTTGTGGTAGCCGCCACTATTCCTCAGATGAGCGTGCTTGGCATCGCCGGTCCCGGCGATCCGCTGGCCAATCCAGAAAAGACGTTCAAGACGTTCGAACTCGTCGCCAAAGCGGCTCCGGACATTAAGCTGTGTCTGTCAACCAATGGGCTGAGTCTGCCAGATTACGTTGACGTCATCGCCAAATCCAAGATTGACCATGTCACGATCACCATCAACATGATCGATCCCGAAATCGGCGCCAAGATCTATCCCTGGATTTTCTTCAACCACAGGCGCTACGTCGGAATCGACGCGGCAAGGATACTCACTGATCGCCAGCTGCTAGGCCTGGAGATGCTTAGCGAACGGGGAATCTTGTGCAAGGTCAACTCTGTGATGATCCCGCATATCAACGACCATCACCTGGTCGAAGTCAACCAGGCGGTGAAGTCACGCGGCGCCTTCCTCCACAATATCATGCCGCTGATCTCCGCACCCGAGTACGGCACAGTATTTGGCCTCAACGGTCAGCGCGGGCCGACAGCGCGGGAATTGAAGGCGCTGCAAGATTCTTGTGAAGGGGAGATAAATATGATGCGGCACTGCCGTCAGTGCCGGGCCGATGCTGTGGGTCTGCTCGGAGAGGATCGCAGCGCAGAGTTTACCACCGATCAGGTCATGAAGATGGACGTCGAATATGACCTCGAGATGCGCAAGGCTTATCAAGACCGCCTAGAGGATGAGCGTGCCGCCAAAGCCGCGGCCAGCAAAGCCGAGCTCGGGAAATTGGCTGGGGAAGCGAGTGAGATCTCGCTTCTGGTGGCAGTCGCAACCAAAGGCTCGGGGCTAATCAACGAGCACTTTGGACATGCGAAGGAATTCCAAATCTACGAACTTTCCACTTCGGGCACGAAATTCGTCGGCCACCGCCGGGTGGACGCCTACTGCCAGGGCGATTATGGCGAGGAGGATAGGCTTTCGACCATCATCCGAAGCATCCATGACTGCCATGCGGTGTTTGTGGCCAAAATCGGCGGTTGCCCGAAAAGCAATCTGATCAAGGCTGGAATCGAGCCGATCGATCAATACGCGCATGAGTTCATCGAGAAGTCGGCGGTCGCCTGGTTCCGGTGCTATCTCGACAAGGTGAAAAGCGGTGAGATTGAGCACGCGAAGCGCGGCGACGCGTCGATTCGGCAGAGAGCCCTGATCTCTGCGGCGTAGGGAGGTCATGTGCCATTCAAGATCATCGCCTCGCAGTGTACGAGTTGCTCAGCCTGCGAACCCTTATGCCCGAACGTTGCAATCTCGGAGAAGGCGGGGAGCTTCGTGATTGAACCAGCAAAATGCACCGAATGCATAGGTTATTTCGACGAGCCGCAATGTGTCGCCGTCTGTCCGGTCGACAATACTTGTGTCGTTGACAGGTCCTTGCCGCGCTACCAGGCGTCGGCCTAAAGGTGAGCTCCATGAACGGATTGCCGCCGCTGCTCGATGAGTGGACGAAACCGTGTCCAGGAATGCGGCTCCTGCGGTTGCGAAACGGGTCCCATCGCAGCCTCGTCCGGCCCGGATCTTCGTTTGATGCGAGGGAGTGACGCCGATGCGGGCCGGCCAGGAGGATGAAGTTAATCGTGCCGTCGCGCGCCGCATCACGCCGCAGCCGTTCGACCGATTGATGAGCGATGAGGAGGTCGAGTTCCGCCACATTGTGGAACGCGATGTCCAAAATGAGTGGCCGCTAGCCATAGCGATCGACCCGGACGCCTCCGTGCGGTTCGAAAACCCACAACCGTTGCTGCCGAAGGCGCAAACTGCTCCACAGCGCGATCCTGACCGGCACGTCCGCCATGAAATGGCGCGCTGCATTGCCGCTGGTGAATCGCCAAACGTCTTCGAGGATGAGGACAAATCGATGCAGGACCTCGCTCGCGCGGGTATGGCAGCGTTTGAGGGAGAGCTGCATGAATAAAATCGTCCGCGACAGCGACGTGATCGAGCTCAGCGGGCCGCCTGTCTTCAGCTTTAGCGAGAAGGTGCGAGCCAATCGCACCATCCGCAATGATGGCACCTATCGCGGCAAGGAGATTGGCGAGATTTTGGTCAAGAAGGGCGACGTGGGTTACGTCGTTTCGATCGGCACGTTCCTGCAGCAATTCTACATCTACGGCGTCGAGTTTTTGGAAAGCGGCTATCGCGTTGGCATGAAGCGCAAGGAGCTCGAGCCGGTGGACGTGGGCGAGGAGAGCGATGATTTGCCATTGCCGGAAGAGGTTGCGTCATGACTGAGGTCCGTTTTCCGAAGTATCGGCGGGGCCAGCGCGTTAAAGCCGTGGTCGATCTCATCAACGATGGTTCTTTTCTTAATACGGAACCGGAGGGGCTCGTTCTCGGCGCCGGAGCAACCGGCGATATCGTCGGGGTCGCTATCCATACCGAAGCGGACGTGCCGATCTATACTGTCGATTTTGGTGAGCAGCTGCTCATTGGCTGTCTCGAAGAAGAAATCTCGGTGCTCTGAAGGGGAGCTTTCGCGATGACTGCCGCGCTGATGAGGAAGGTAAAGACCGGGCTGGTCCCTCACCCAAACGAGGTCGATCGCAAGCGGATCGAGCGCGGCTTGAGCTCGCGCAAGCGCTATCTCTACGTCTCGCCGAACGTGACGCCGGTGAGGGGGGGCTATCTGGTCGAGAGTCCCTGTTGCTCGCGCAATATCGACAAGGATGGCGGTCTCGTTGATGTCGCGCTAGTTCTTTATGATGCGGTGAGTGGAATCTGGAAGCTGTTTTGCAAGGATCACGCGCGAGGGATCTGGGAGTTTTACAGTCTTTACCACCGATTGACTTCAGCAATCGATGAATTGAACGCAGATCCGGAGCATCTGTTCTGGCAATGACAACCGCCTTTGGCGAGTGATAGAGGGGCCATGATGGCGCTCACTGCGGAGGAACTGATCGAAGTCGAACGGCTACTTGCGGCTGATGTCCCTGACACAGGCCCCTTTGTCGAGCTGCGGCGCCGCTTTCCGCGGCTTGCGTGCGTGCGCTGCGATGCGTCGGATGTGACGGATAGGCCATTCCGGCAGTTTCCTCGCTTTGACCTGCATTTGCTCGATGGGTCGGATCACTGCGTGCAGATTACAACGGATCCGGCGCGGGCAACCGGCATCGTATTGGCAAAAAGGAATGTTGCCCGGTGAGTGGCATTGAATTCGCAGACCATCGGCTTGATGGCGCGGACAGGATGGAGACAAATACATCCTTCATTCCACTGTCTGATCCTGATATCAGCTTCGCGGAGCTCTCCGCCGTGGAAACGGTTCTGTGCTCGCCGCAGATCTCCAATGGGCGGGTCACTGAGGCGTTCGAGCACGGTTTTGCAGCCTATCTTGGCCGCAAATATGCCGTTGCGGTCTCGAGCGGCACCATCGGGCTCCTGCTGGCGCTCAAGTCGCTCGGCATCGGGCCAGGGCAGGAGGTTATCGCCTCGCCCTATTCCTTTCGCGAGACGGTCCATGCGATCGGTCTTGCGGGCGCACGGGCGGTATTAGCTGACATTGACTATTGGTCGGGAACCTTGGTCCCAGAGAAAGCCGAAGAGCGCATTACGGCCAACACGCGGGCGATTGTCGCCGGCAATCCCAATGGTCACCCCGCGCCGTGGTCTGAACTGCGGGCGATCGCGCAGCGCCATCATCTGGCGCTTTTGGAGGATTCCACCGAAGCAGTCGGATCGCGCTACAAGGGCGAACTCGTCGGCCGGTTTGGCGATCTGGCGGTGTTCGACTTTGCCCAGCCCTCGGCTCTAAGCTGTGGCGAAGGCGCAATGGTGGTAACGGACGATATCGAGATCGCGGTCGGCTTGCGTCGCTATCGCGCCCACTGCCTGGACGAGCGCTCCTCCGTGATCGTCGGTGCCGCAGCACCATACCAGGCCGGCATGAGCGATCTCACGGCCGCCTTAGGGCTGGCGCAGCTCAAGCGTCTCGATGAAATCCTGGAGCGTCGTCGGCTGGTTGACCAACTCTACAACGCGCATATGCAATCATTTGAGGGCATCAAGCCGCCTTATGTTGGTCCTCATGTGACCGATGTGAACTGGTTGCTCTATCTCGTCCATCTCGGGACACGCTTCACGCGATCCGGCCGCGATGCCATCGTCGATGATCTGCGCGCCGCTCAAATTGAATCCGCCGCCTATAGCCATCCGCTGCATTTGCAACGCCACTATTTTGAGCTCGGCTATCGACGGGGCGATTTCCTGGTTGCGGAAAAGATCGCCGATCGCGCTCTGGTCCTGCCCTTTCACACCCATCTCACGAACAACAAGATCGAGTTTATTGTCGAGACCATGAAAGATGCGTCGATCAACGTGGGCGCAGGGGCAGCGATCTACTGAATGCGCGTCATCCACCACATGGCAGGAAGAGGATTGAGTGGCGATGATGCGACTTTTGTGACATCGGGCGAGATGAGCAAGGCGACCGAGGACAGGCCCCTGCGCGAAGAAGGCCTGCTTGCAGGTAGCGAGGCGCGGTCTCCAAGGCTTGAGGCGCGCCAAGCTGCTGAAAAACGAGCACGTTACGATAGAGATCCTCAGTTTCGGCTCGGGTCTTTAAAGTCGGCCAAATAGGGGATTGCTATGAACTCGCAACAAGTCATCATTCACGTCCGCTTCGCTCCGAACGGGAGGGTGATCCAAATCAGCGAGCGCCCAGCGAAGCTCACGCCGACCCAATGGTTTGATGTTCTCAGCACCCGCGCTGGATCGACCTATCGGCCGCTCGCACGTGGCCGCGGCGCTTTTCGGCTGGCCCGGGCAGCGGTCGAAGCCTTCAAGCAGGAAACTGCGAGGCCCGGATGAGCAAAGGGATGATCGGCCCGATCGGCGATCAGATCGAGGTGTTCGCCGTGTGTCCGTCCGATGCCATCGAGCGGAGTAACGCGAGGGGCTTTATCTTGTCGCGGGTCGACGACAGCGGCGAGAGCCGGCCGTTTCCAATTGTTGTGGTTCGCACTTTCGGCGACGAATATCTAGGGTACGTCAATCGTTGTCCGCATGATAGCGTATGGCTCAATATCGGTTCCGGCGAGTTTTTCTCCTCCGATCGCTCGTTTCTTAGATGCGGACGGCACGGTGCGAGATTTGAGATCGACACTGGGTTGTGCATCGATGGTCCGTGCAATGGACAAACGCTTGAGCCGGTCGCGCTCGCCGTCATCGAAGGTGACGTCTGCCTTTGTGGCGTCAAGCTGCTGGAGGACGATCGGTTTTCCAATGCGTTTGAGGACAGCGACGAAACCATGGATATAACGATCCATCCCGATTAACAGCCGTATCACTTGGCCGTTGCTCAAGTTGCTGCCCCGGCGCGTTGCCACCGAATAATGTCATCGTACTTGTGAGTGCTGGCGCGGCCGCGCGTCAATGCCTTTGAACTCAGGGGCAAATAGGCGGCCCGTCGTATCCCGGGCAATCGCGATCTTGGGCGGCACCAACGAGGTGCTTTGGCGCTAGCAATACAATATCTTCGCGAAGGAAATGCCCTCGGCGGTTACAAGTTGGCCGAGGGCATCGTCTGGGCTGGGTGAAATGGGGGGACCCAGACTGACAGGACCGTTTGGTCTGGAGGAATGACGATCCTGTGTCGCGATTCTTGGACGGTCGCCGAAGCGGGCGTAGCAATTGCAATGCCAAGCTTCCGTTCATGCGATGCCCTTAGCGAGTGCCGCCGCCCTAGTCAGCCGATGGCGGCAGCCAAGGTCGAATGCATGAACGGGCAAGCGGGCGTCGCCCGGCGATTTTGCGTGCGAACTCGAAATGCAAAAGGGTGAAGCGGCGGAGCATCAAACGCGATGCGACACTTGTCATGCACGAAACAGCGGTGGGCGACATTGTCGCAACCTCGGCATAATTGTCAGTCGCGGCGGCGTGGAAAATGAGATCGATTGCAGAAATGAGCGCCGCGCATCTGGTGCGGAACTTGCTTGAAGAGGTTGATGGTTAAAGTGATACGGAGGAAGAGTATCGCGAGGGTGAAACTCTGTTCTAGATGCCGAGTATCTGTCGCTGATTGTCAGCGATAATCATCATTATGTCGCCCGCTCATTTCGCCTGCTTTCGCAAGCTCGAGTGGGAATTAGTAGGATCAATTGGTCGATGTGGCGTTCGACTGAAGAGCAGATTGTTTGAGCGGATACGCTCGGATCCTGTCCTTTTCAGATGACGGAGCCCATTGATTGCAGGATAGGCGCATGAACGCAGAAACTGAATTCGAGCTTCCTCAACTTTATAGACATCACGTCTTTGCCTGCCACACGCAGCGTCCGCCGAATCATCCGCATGGCAGCTGCGGCGCTTCTGGGGCGCAGGCCCTCTGGGATCGGTTGGGTAAGGCAATTGAAGCCCAAGGCCTCACCGATGTCGGTTTCACGGTGGCGGGCTGCCTTGGCTTTTGTAACTCCGGTCCCTTGATGGTTGTCTATCCTGACGGAGTCTGGTATCGCGCCACCACTCCTGAGGACGTTGATGAAATCGTAGAATCCCATCTCAAGCAGGGCAAACGTGTCGACCGCCTTGTGATGGTTCTGTGGCGAAGCTAAAGACCTTTAGCGCCGCTCGTCCCGGGATATCAAACGTGGCTGGCCTATCCGGCCAATAGCTGGCATCTCGGAACAGTTGACGATGACCGGTGCCCTAATGCTTCCAGTACGTGCGCAGCGGCGGACGACTGACCCGTCGCTATGGCCCTGTCCGCAACATTCGGTTGGAGGGAGGCTCGATTGAGTCTTGCTCATGATCGCAGTCGAAGAGCCATGAGCTCAAGTTCTCGCAAGGCGGTCATTTTCACACGGTAGCGTGCCGGCTTGAATTCTAGGCTCTGATAAGCGAGCAGCCGCTTCTGCTATCGCCGATAAACACGAGCAAGATCATTTGAATCGCTATTGGTTCGATCCGTTTGTGTTCCACAGCTTACCGCCACGTTCGTAGTCCGCAGCGAGTGCAATGCTGCGAATGGCTCCCGGCTTTCGGCGAGACGACGTGTCTTTTACACATCATCTCGCTCACCTTTGGACTGCACTACAGCGGGGGGAGACGCACCCGACGATTCGGCGCGTCCGAAAGTTCACTGAAGCGTGTGTCTAGCTTCAGAACTTGTAGGTGACGCCGCCGCTGACAAGCCATGGGTCGATATTGGCGCGCCCGGTGACGGCGATCGCATTGTTTACGGTCGCCGTATAATCCGGCCGCAACCACAACTTCTTCACGTCGAAGTTGAGGCCCCAATGGCGGTCAAGCATGTAATCGAAGCCGAATTGGACCGCAGCGCCGAACTGGTTGCCGATGTGCAAATCCGTCACCGCAAGGCCGGCGAGCGACGTATTGGCTGCCGATTGCTTGAAGAATACGGTGTAGTTGATGCCCGCGCCGATGTAGGGCTTGAACGGGCCGAAATCGGTGAAGTGATATTGCAGTGTCAGTGTTGGCGGCAACAGCCAAGCTTTGCCGATATCCAGGCCATTTAGCGTGCCGGTGCCGCTGATGTGATGGCGGGTCACGCCGAGAATGAGTTCGGCGGCAACGTTGTTTGTGAAGAAATAGGTGATATCGAGCTCCGGTACCGCTTGGTCGCTGATCGATAGGCCGGAAGCGGGCGAGGACAGCAGCGGCGCCCCGGCGACATTGACGGAGCTGCCTGCGGTATCCGGCAAAACGCCCAGCACGCGCAGGCGGATCATCCAGGGATTGAAGGGTTCGATTTGAGGTGCTTTGTAGTAGATCGGGGCCCGCGCCAGGTCCGCGGCCTGTACCGAGATGCTGGCCAACGGACACGTGAGCGCAAGCAGCGATGCCGTCGTCAGAATTGTTTTTGTCCTCATCGAATTCTCCATTCCAAAGTTCGCGCGAAAAGTCTCGCGAGATCTCTGTCACACATGGAGGACGGCGAAAGATTTGATGCTGATCAAATGGCGAGACGGCTAGCGCAATTATGCAGCCACGTTGCATAAGGATCACGAAGCGTCGCGGTTCCGTGCGGATCGTTATACAGTTCAATGTTCTGTCTGAGCCGAATCGCTTCAATAAGCCGTGTCTCGGCCTGAAGGTCCGACCAAACGCAGGCTGCAGGAATCATGCGCAATAAACGCGGTCGAACTGAGCGGTGTCATATATCGCTGGCGACGGAAAGGTCATATTCAAACCGAGCAAATCTGAGCGCCGGTGGTTACGAAGAGCCACGTACGTCGGCGTTCTCAGCGAACTGCCGTCGGTCATCCTGAAAAGCCGGAAGTGGGAGGGGCGTTGTTCGCATTGGTTGGCGGCATGGTATTACGATCGATCGCATCCTCACATCTACGGACAGTGCTTGCTCTTCTGTTCCTGGTAGCATCCCTCAAGGCCATCTGGCGTGTCCCGGCCAAGCAGCGACAGCACAGATTCATGATCAAATCCGGCGCATCTAGCGCCATCGACGTTGATCAGCGGTCGCCTGATCAGGAGTGGATCTGCAAGCATCAACGCGAGTGCACTCGCTGCGTCGACTGCGTCAGGATTGACTTCGCCCGACTTGATACGAGGTGCGGCTCGGTTGAACCAGGATGCGATCGGCATATTGTTGAAGAAGCGTCGCAATTGCTCCGCAGCCCACTGCTCCTTCAATATATCCTTGGCTATCACATCATGGCCAGCGGCCTTCAGCGCCAGCATCTGACGCGCATTGGTTACGCAGCCGGGCTTCTGATAAAAGAGGATTGTCGCCATGGTATACCTGTGTCGGTAAGCTGAGCTGAACGATCGACGCGGAGCTGGGCCTCATTTAGCTTCGACCTGCAGGGCCCTTGTAAGGCGCTTCTTGCTGCCTTTAAGCTCATGCGCACCGATCTGATCAGCTGGATCAATCGGGAGGTCAGCCGCACAATTGATCTCGTCATCCTCGACCACGAACCCCATCGCCGGCCACTTGCCTTAGAGGATCTGACCTCGACCTGCATATTGCTCTCCGCAGATTGCCGCCACTGGCTTGCAAGAAGAGGAGCAAGTCCCGTTCCAGTTGAGGAAATCGAACCAGATCATGCCAAACCGGCGTTTTCCGGTTGATGGGTGTGGCCGTTGTTCGTTTTCTGACAGCCGCGCAGATCCTGTCCGGTGCAAACCTCCCTGGGGTAGCTCAGCGGCTCGTTGGCTTTTTAGAGCGTAATCAGAAGCTTAATAAGCGCGGACAGTGTTGGCATGGCGATTGCTGTTGAGTTGCAGCAACACTGAGTGAGGGCTGGGTGCACGCCGACGCGTAAGACGAGCGATGCGCTCCTTCCCTTGAACCCGTGTGCCCCGTTTCTGAGAGAGAAACAAGCTCGCGTGTCGGAAGCACGCAACTTTTGGCAAATCGGTTGATGGAGAACAACATGTCTTCACTGAGACAAATCGCGTTCTACGGAAAGGGCGGCATCGGCAAGTCGACCACTTCCCAGAATACGTTGGCGGCACTGGCCGAGATGGGCCAGAAAATCCTGATCGTGGGATGCGATCCTAAGGCGGACTCGACGCGCCTCATCCTGCACGCGAAGGCGCAGGACACGATTTTGAGCCTTGCAGCGAGCGCTGGCAGCGTGGAAGACCTCGAACTCGAGGACGTGATGAAGGTCGGCTACAAGGACATCCGCTGCGTGGAGTCCGGTGGTCCTGAGCCGGGTGTCGGCTGCGCCGGCCGCGGCGTCATCACCTCGATCAATTTCCTGGAGGAGAACGGCGCCTATGAGAACATTGACTATGTCTCATATGACGTGCTCGGCGACGTCGTTTGCGGTGGCTTTGCGATGCCGATCCGGGAAAACAAGGCGCAGGAGATCTATATCGTGATGTCTGGAGAAATGATGGCAATGTATGCCGCAAACAATATCTCCAAAGGTATCCTGAAATACGCCAACTCTGGCGGCGTGCGGCTGGGCGGCCTGATCTGCAACGAGCGGCAGACCGATAAGGAGCTGGAGCTGGCGGAGGCGCTGGCCAAGAAGTTAGGTACTCAGCTGATCTACTTCGTGCCGCGCGACAATGTGGTGCAGCATGCCGAGCTACGGCGCATGACGGTGCTGGAGTATGCGCCTGAGTCGCAGCAGGCCGATCACTATCGCAATCTTGCGACCAAGGTTCACAACAATGGCGGCAAAGGCATCATTCCGACTCCGATCTCCATGGATGAGCTCGAGGACATGCTGATGGAGCATGGCATTATGAAGCCCGTCGACGAATCCATCGTCGGCAAGACCGCCGCCGAACTCGCGGCCTCGTAAAGGTCGCGGGTCGCGGCCTTGTGAAGGCGCGCGACGGATGCCGGTCTCCCTCACCCCCCATCCGGGGAGACCGGCATTCTGACGATTATCTGACCAGCCAGAGTGGAGCTGGGCAAACGTGACCGCTATGGGAACCCAAAACATCATGACAGGAGCGCACTTCCTTCCGCTTATGGCTTCTTGCGCCGTCGAGGCGAGCAGCAAGGTGCAAAGAGGAATTGCGACCTACCGAGCGCTCACTGGCGTGCCTCCTGAAGAGGCCGACATTGCGACCGACAGCAATTTCGATTGCCATGTCCTGGCGTCAATCCTGGCGGCCGCCTCGATGGATGGTGGCCCGCTTCCCGAGAAGGCCGGCCTGTCCGGCCACCAGCTGTCGACCCTGCTGGCGCAGCAATTTCCATCGGTTGAGGTCGATATCTCGGAGCAGCTCCTGGCGTCTAAGTGCGATGAGAATGACGAGATCGCGATGGTGCGCGATCTTTTGCTCAAGCAACGCTCGACGAACGGGCATATCGGCGGCTGGCTAGCCGCGATGATCGCGCGCCGCGCCATAGAGCCAGATCACCTGTGGGAAGATCTCGGATTACGCAATCGTGGCGAACTCTCTCGGCTGCTAAGCCGCCACTTCTCGCCGCTCGCCGCGCGCAATATCAACAATATGCGCTGGAAGCGCTTCTTCTACCGCTCGCTGTGCGAGGACGAAGGCCTCGTCATGTGCACAACGCCCGTGTGCACGCAATGTGACGACTTCAATCTCTGTTTCGGCGAAGAGGGCGGCGAGAGCCGGATGGCCGAGCGCCGCCGCGACCTTCTGTTGCAGGCGGCTCGCCCGGACGTCAGCGGCGACTGGCCCATTTGAGTTGTCACAAGGATCCTCGATCTCACAGTCCATCTGAGAACGCCTCATGGGCTTTGGCCACTCCGCAGGAGTTGAGGGGCGCGGCTAACGCTGTTTCGATGCGAGAGCGACGATGGGCCCAAGGCGGTTCCAAGCCACAAACAATTCCTGCATCACGGCGTGCCGCAACCGGGTTAACGTTCGAGCTCAGCGTGGCAAGAGGCAAGGTGAGGCGTCCGCTTCCTAAACCTGTCGCGTTTGCGACAAATCATTTGCGAAGTACGCTGGCCGAGGAAGAGAGCTCCGTGTTTTCAATGGGTTGCCAGGGATGGCGGGCTGGCACGCGGGTTGCTGAAGCGTAGGTGGGTCAAAAAATATATGGAGCCTTTTCGTGATGGCCGCCACCACCAAACAGTCTTGGCATGAGCAAGCGCGCGCCAAGCCAACTGTGCTCAATGACACGACATTGCGGGACGGCGAGCAGGCGCCCGGCGTTGCGTTCACCACAGAAGAAAAGCTGGCGATCGCGCAGGCGCTGGCCCGGGCCGGCGTGACGGAGATCGAGGCGGGAACGCCCGCGATGGGCAAGGAGGAGATCGCCGCCATCCGCGCTGTCGTCAATGCAGAGCTTCCACTGACCACCATAGGCTGGTGCCGGATGCGGGAAGCAGACATCGACGCGGCGATCGAAGCGAAGGTGTCCATGGTCAATATATCGATCCCGAGTTCCGATGTGCAGATCGCGGCCAAGCTTGGCGGTCGTCGCGACCTGGCGCTGGAACAAGTGAAGCGAGTGGTAGATTATGCGCGCGAGCGGGGACTTGAGGTCGCCGTCGGCGGCGAGGACTCCTCCCGCGCCGATATCGATTTTCTCATTAGACTGATGGAAGCGGCAAGAGCGGCGGGCGCGCGTCGCTTTCGTATTGCCGATACGCTCAGTGTGCTCGACCCGGACACAACCTCTGCGCTGGTCGGAAGTTTGCGTGCGACCACGGATCTCGAACTCGAGTTTCATGGTCACGACGATCTCGGCCTGGCAACCGCCAATACGCTCTCTGCCATCAAGGCTGGCGCGAGCCACGCTTCGGTAACCGTTATCGGCCTCGGCGAACGGGCCGGAAATGCACCGCTCGAGGAAGTCGCGGTCGCGCTCAAGCAGCTCTATGGCTGCGAGACCGGCATCATACTGCCGGAACTCGAGAACGTCGCCGTGGTGGTTGCAGCCGCAGCCGCACGTGCGATTCCTCTGAACAAGGCCATCGTCGGAGAGCATGTGTTTACGCACGAATCGGGCATTCATGTGGATGGCCTTTTAAAGGATCAACGCACCTACCAGTCGCTTGATCCGGCTCTGCTTGGGCGCTGCAACAGTTTTGTGATCGGCAAGCATTCTGGGCTCTCGGCGATCACTGCGTTGCTCACTGAATTACAGCTCGTCGCCAGCGCCGATCAGGCCAGACAGATCCTGTCGCAAGTCCGCAAGCATGCCATCGAGCACAAGCTACCAGTCGAGCGCGAAGCAGTCGCGGCGATCTGGCGCGATGTGTGCGGATGCTTGGCGCCCCGCCGCGCGTGAAGAGGCCTGCCCAGCACCGTTTGTGCAGACCATTCTAAAGCCAGGCGCCGCGATGACGAGGTCTGTTAGCTGATCGGCGGCAACGATGACGGCCTGCCTCCGCCTGGAGGTGCGAGGTGTGGGGCTGCAACAGGATCACCGGGCACTGCCGCGTTTTCGCCGGATGTCCACAAGCAAATTCAAAAGGAGATTTTGGATGAGTAACTCGCACCCAGCAGCCGGTATCCTGGACCGGCTCAGCAAGGCCTCGTCGGCGGAAGAATTTTTTTCGCTGCTAGGCGTCGAGTACGATCCTGGGATCGTCAATGTCGCGCGCCTTCACATCCTAAGGCGCATGGGACAATATTTTGCCAAAGAGCAATTCGCTGGTGCCGCGGAGCCGGACATCAGAGCTCGTTGCAAAGCGATGCTGGAGCAGGCCTATGCCGACTTCGTGGCATCGTCTCCGCTCGACGAGCGAGTGTTCAAGGTTTTGAAGGATGCGACCACGGAGCATGACAAGCCGAAGGCTTTTGTCCCATTGAGCGAGCTGAAGTGATCTTGCGCTTCACCGCAGCGAGGTTTGTCCCAAGTGGCGTCGTGGCAGCCCCTCCTGCAGTCTTCCTCTTCATCCAGATCAACTCCCTACAGTTATCGTTCGAGCGGCGCTGTCGTATTCCCGACCCATGTTCGGACTGGTCATGTCGTGGGTATTAGCAACCATTCTAAGTGTCTTCCAACTCATTGCTTCCGCCGGCTTTTTCTTGGTTCTTGCAACTGGTACGACACTTGCTGTTGTGGTGCCGATCCCGTCATCGATGCCGACAAATGGTAGCCGTCCGAGATGAGACTTGAAGGAAAAGCTTTCACGTTACTTCTACTGCCTGCCGAGAGCCGCGGCATCATCTCTTGGCTCATGCTCACGCAGTGCCATCCGAATGCGATTGAAGCCGGTATCGAGCGCAAAATGGTGGTCAATGGGTAAGTCGTCCGTCCACGCTGCAGCCAGGGAAGGTATGCATCGCATCAAGCTGCTACCCGATTCTGCGCAGGTCCACATCTACCCCATGGCCGATACCAATATGGGCCTGGAGAAGTGGCCCATGTCGGCCCACGGGCGCTGCAGGCTGAACACGGATTGCATGACAGTGTGGTGGCAAGATAACCCTGGTCGTCACAGCCAATGTGGAGCGCTGGGTCGAAAGCGAGGTGTAGCTATTCCGCAGCAAGCGGAGCCGCGTACTCAAGCATGGAAAGGGCCAGACAGAGCGATCGACGCGGCCTGGTCGCCTCGCTGGCGCTTGTCGAATAGAGCGCGCAAGAAATCTGTGTCGGGGCGCACTCGGAACCTGACACGCCGGTACGTTCACCCCAGGCGACGTCTCTCGTTGCGCGATTGGGCCGCGCCGAGCAGGCGGGACCACCGAGCACCCGGCCACCGCTGATCAAAGGTGAACATAGCAACCGAAGTGGAAAATCCTGTGGCGCGGGCGCCCGTATTATTGAGGGGAACTTAAAGCATGAGCAATGTCACCAAAACGGCCGCGCCGCCGGCCGCCGGCCGCGCGGCGGCCAAAAAAGAGCTGCCGGAGCACTTTAAGGCATACAAGCATGTCTGGGTTTTCGTCGAGCAGGAGCGCGGCCAGGTGCATGCGGTTTCCTGGGAGCTCATGGGTGCGGGGCGCAGGCTTGCTGACAGGCTGAAGGTGAATCTCGCCGCGGTGGTTATCGGTCCGGAGGGGCAGCCGACGCGCAACGCCGCGCTGGAGTCATTTTGCTATGGGGCCGATCTGGCCTATCTCGTGAGCGATAATGTTCTGTCGAATTACCGCAACGAATCCTATACGAAAGCGCTAACCGAACTCGTCAACACCTACAAGCCTGAGATCCTGCTGTTAGGCGCGACGACACTCGGTCGCGATCTTGCAGGTTCGGTGGCGACCACCTTGTCGACGGGACTCACCGCCGACTGCACCGCCCTCGACGTCGACGCCGATGGTTCGCTTGCGGCGACGCGTCCGACCTTTGGCGGCTCGCTGCTGTGCACGATCTATACCTTGAACTATCGTCCGCAGATGGCAACCGTCCGCCCGCGCGTCATGCCGATGCCGGAGCGCATCGTACGCGATGCCGCTCGCATTATTATCCATCCGCTGGGCCTCGTTGAAGACGATATCGTCACGAAAGTGCTGACGTTCATTCCCGACCGAGATTCCGAAACGTCCAATCTAGCCTATGCCGATGTCGTGGTGGCCGGCGGCTTGGGACTGGGATCGCCCGAGAATTTTCGGTTGGTACGCGAACTGGCGGCTCTGCTTGGTGCCGAGTTTGGCTGCTCGCGTCCTCTGGTGCAAAAGGGGTGGGTGACGTCTGATCGGCAGATCGGCCAGACTGGCAAGACCATCCGGCCAAAGCTCTATATTGCGGCCGGCATTTCCGGCGCGATCCAGCACAGGGTCGGCGTGGAGGGCGCGGACCTGATCGTCGCCATCAATACCGACAAGAATGCGCCGATCTTCGACTTCGCCCACGTCGCGATCGTCAGTGATGCCATGCAGTTGCTCCCGTCGCTGACGGCAGCATTTCGCGCCAGGCTTTTGCCGAATTCGCGCGCCCGCATCGCGGTCTAGAGGAGATGATGTGATGATTGAAGAGAGATTCGATGCGATCGTTGTTGGAGCCGGTATGGCCGGCAACGCGGCGGCGTTGACGATGGCAAAGCGCGGCATGAAGGTGCTACAGCTCGAGCGAGGTGAATATCCCGGATCGAAGAATGTGCAGGGCGCAATTCTCTATGCCGACATGATGGAAAAGCTGATCCCCGAGTTTCGCGAGGAGGCTCCGCTGGAACGCCATCTGGTCGAACAGCGTTTCTGGATGATGGACGATCGCTCCCATGTCGGGATGCACTACCGCTCGGATGACTTCAACGAGGAGCGGCCCAACCGATACACAATCATACGCGCGCAGTTTGACAAATGGTTCTCCTCGAAGGTGCGGGAGGCCGGCGCGACCGTGCTGTGCGAGACCACAGTCACCGAACTCGTACGGGACGACCATGAGAGGATCGTCGGAGTTCGTACAGATCGCCGCGACGGCGAAATACACGCCGACGTCGTCGTGCTGGCCGAGGGTGTCAATGGCCTGCTCGGCACGCGAGCGGGTCTGCGCTCACGGCCAACGCCGGATAATGTTGCGCTCGCAGTGAAGGAAATGCACTTTCTGCCTCGCGAGACTATCGAGGCGCGGTTCAATCTCAAGGGCGACGAAGGCGTCGTGATCGAGGCGGCCGGTACCATTTCCCGCGGCATGACCGGAATGGGTTTCATCTATGCCAACAAGGAGTGCATTTCGCTCGGCATCGGCTGTCTCGTCGCCGATTTCCAGCGCACCGGCCAGACGCCCTACGGCATGCTCGACCATTTCAAGCAACATCCGTCCGTGGCGCCGCTGATCGCAGGTTCCGAAGTCAAGGAATATGCGGCGCATCTCATTCCAGAAGGCGGTTACAAAGCAATCCCGCAGCTCTACGGTGAGGGCTGGGTGGTGGTGGGGGACGCGGCACAGCTCAACAATGCCATTCATCGCGAAGGCTCCAATCTTGCCATGACCTCAGGCCGCATCGCGGCCGAAGCGATCGCCCAGGTGAAATCGCGCCGCGAGCTGATGTCCACGAAAAATCTGTCGCTCTACAAGAGGATGCTGGACGAGTCCTTCGTCATCAAAGACCTCAAGAAGTACAAAGACATGCCGACGCTGATGCACACTCATTCGCAAAACTTCTTTCTTACCTATCCGCAGCTCATCTCCAAGGCGCTGCAGAACTTTGTACGCGTCGATGGTACGCCGAAAGTTGAGAAGGAGAAGGCGACCCTGAAATCCTTCGTCAAGGCGCGTTCATGGACAGGTCTGTTCGGAGATGCGTGTCGTTTTGCTCGCGCCTGGCGCTGAGCGGCAACGGTGTGAAGTCCTGCAATTGGAAGGTCAAAACATGAATGTCGAGCCCTCAGTGCGCGTCGAAGACAAGCTGTACTACAACCGCTATCTTGTCGACGTCGGTCACCCTCACGTCACCGTGCGCGCGCACACGACGCCGTCGCCGCAGCTACTTGCGCTTTTGAAAGCCTGCCCTGCGCGATGCTACGAACTCAACGACAGTGGCCAAGTTGAGATAACCGTCGACGGCTGCATCGAGTGCGGCACCTGTCGCGTGATCGCTGAACCTACCGGCGACATCAAATGGAGCCATCCGCGCGGCGGGTACGGCGTGCTGTTCAAGTTTGGGTGAGAGTGCAACGAAGGGCCCGCGGTGTGATCGCCATGAAACGGTGGATCTCACTGCCGTTGTGGCGCATTCCGGCTCGTCTGCACGGAGGGTGAAGTTCGAACGAGCGCGCACCCGAGGGGACGCGCAGCAAGACAGCTTGAGGATACTACACGCGCTTGGGATTGGCGAAGGAATGATCGTAGCGCCATTGAGTGGCGCCACAACCGATGAAGATCGGACGGCGCAAAGAAATCAACCCGTCGCCTTCGAGGGGGCGAGCCCGGCGGCCTCGATCGCAACCGCCACTGATTGCACAATCGCAGCAAAGCGCACGGCAGTCTGGATCACTCCGGAACTGACGCCCTCAGCCCGCAGCGTCTTCTCGTGAGCGTCGACACAGGCACCGCAGCCGTTTATGGCCGAGACCGCCAAAGACCACAGCTCGAAGTCGGACTTGTCCACGCCGGGATTGCCGATCACGTTCATGCGCAGTCGTGGCGGCATGCTCTTGTATTCCGGGTTGGATACGAGGTGAACGAATCTGTAGTAGACGTTGTTCATGGCCATCACAGAGGCTGCGGATTTCGCTGCGGCAATCGCGGCAGGAGTCATCACGGCAGCGGCTGCCGCTTCGATCGCGGCAATCAGGGCTGCATTGCGAGTGGCAATCGCAGTCGCCAGCAGCAGGCCGTATTGTCGCTGCGGCGACAGCGTATCATCGCCCAGCAAGGACGCCAGGTTAAGCCTGACGTCCTTGGCGAAATCGGGGATCGTCTCATTCAACTGCTCAATTGACGACATGTTGCCTCACGCAACCTTCAGGGTTTCGCCGCCTACCTCGCGGTTGCAGGCACAGAGTTCGTCGGTTTGCAGCGCGTCCAGAACGCGGAGCGTGTCCTTGGGGCTGCGCCCGACATTGAGATTGGTCGCATAGACGTGTTGGATTGTGTTGTCTGGATCGACGATAAAGGTGTAGCGGTAGGCGACGCCCTCGGGCGAACGCACGCCAAGGCCATCGACTAAGGTCCCTTTGGTGTCGGCAAACTGCCAAATCGGTAGATTGTGCAGGTCCGCATGCGAACGTCGCCAGGCGAGCTTACAGAACTCATTGTCAGTCGAACCACCCAGTACAACAGCATCGCGATCGGCGAACTCCTTGGACAGGCGGCCGAACTCGGCGATCTCGGTCGGACAGACGAACGTGAAATCTTTGGGGTAGAAAAAGATGATCTTCCATTTCTCTGGAAAGCTTGTTTCGGTCAGCGTCTCGAATGCGCTGCGTCCTTCTTCTTCCTGCGCCTGAAAGCCGGGCTTCACGCCCGTGATTTCGAACGGCGGCAACTGACTTCCAATTCCGAGCATGCTGACCTCACAAGTTTGCTTTGCGTAAAGTTGTGCCATCACCGGGGAAGCAAGCGACATGCCATCCGTTCTCAAGATCGGATTGTCGCAATTAACCAGCGGCCTGGCTGCAGACACTGATCGTGAGGTCTGATGGCTCTTACATCCACCTCCAATCATGCTGACTGGATACGCAATGCTTGATCGCTTGGAACGTCGTGTGAGCGCCGCGTAAGTGCTGAGTGGGGCGCCGCAGTGTAAAAGTCGCAGCCAGATTCGTCGACCAGCGATTGATCCGCTGGTTGAGACGTCTAAGTGGCGATCGAGAATGGATCCTCCGCGTCCTCGCAGAGCATCACGGTAGCTCACGGTGTGACACGGCTGCCGAAGCTAAGGCTGTTTTCGTAGGAAACGAAGGTGTCCGACCGGCGATTGCTGTGTCGACGCTGGCGACATTCTCGCAGCCGTCATCAAGCTGTCCGGTATCATCGTCCCAAAATAGCCCCAGCTCGGGCTGAGGGCGTGGCGCCGCGCCAAGCGCGTGGCGACGTCGCACCACCATTTCTCTACGGCTTGGCGATCGCAATGTAACAGCGTGCCAACATCACCGGTAAAAGCTCTCCAGTCGGCAAGGCATTTTCTTGGAACCGCTGTCAGGAGCGGCACACCCCGAGTGATCGCGTCAACGAATTCAGCGCGCAGGCCGCGGCCGGCGGCTTCTTGTTTGGCGAATTTGCTGATCACGAGGAGATCGATCTTGTCGCGAAGCGCCTGGGAAACTACAACTGCGGCCTCGGCTAGTCCGTTTGGATCGAGCTTACAGGATGCCGCCCCGCTGCCGAGTGGCTGGGAAATCGAGATCTCTCGCCCTGTCGCAACGTCGACTGCGAGCATAACGTGCGTGCCGCCTGCATTCCTGAAGTGTCGCTGGACGAGGCCGCCGACGCGTACGTCATGCCGCGCGAGATCCTGGACAAAATCGGCAAGCAGCTTATCGGCGTCGTCTTCTGGCTGGTAGAGAATCGCTGCCACATCGGTCGGATCGATATTATCAAGCTTTTCGATCATGGTCGTGGTCCTATTTCTATTCGCTTCGCGTGTCCGCGCTCAGCTGTGAAAGACCTCCTACCGGTGTCGCGGGCGTTATGAGTAATCGCTCGGGGGGCGAGACCGGCAAGGCTCGCGCGACCTCGGCGAATACGTCCATTCCGTTACTGAGCCTTAGCGCATCAAAGGAGCGGCGTGTGATGCGGGCCAAAAGCGGCACGCCCGAGCGGCCAGTTTCGAGCGCCAGAACCAGCGTGATCTCAGCTTCGTCGAACGGCAGGGAGGCTTTGATGCGTGCCGGAAAGACATTCAGGAAGGAGCTTGCGCGCGGAGCTTCGCGCACGATGCTGACGTCGGCAGCTGCGATGCGCAGCCGTAGCTGCGCGCCAGGTTTGAGCGGCGGCCCAGGTATCAACAGACGCGCGCCTCTGAGGCGGACGATGACCAGTCCATAGCGCCCGTCATAGCCGCCGACCACGGTATCAACGCAAACGGCCGCTTCGCCCCGCGCTGCAAGCGCTGGATTGCTCTGAACGACGTGCAGCGGCCCGGAAGCAGTCACAATGCCATCTTTCATCATGACGAGATAATCGGCGAAGCGCTCGATGTCGGCCATGTCGTGGCAAACATAGATCATCGGCAACGTGAGCTCCTCACGCATGCGCTCGAGAAATGGCAGAACCTCGCGCTTGGCGGCACGGTCGAGCACAATGAGCGGGTCGTCCAGCAAAAGTAGCCGCGGTTGAGCTAGTAGCGCGCTACCTAGAGCAAGTCGCTGTCGCTCGACGCCAGAAAGATGTGACGGCGAACGGTCCAGCAATGGCGCCAAATCGAGCAACTGAACCACGCCATCAAAGTCGATCACTGTCGATGTCGATTTCGATGCGTTGTACAGAAGGGTGCGCTTGACAGACAAATGAGAAAAAAGAATCGGTCGCTGGAATACATATGCGACGGGACGCAGATGAGGCGGCCGAAACGTCGTTTCGTCCTGCCAAATTTCACCATCGATGCCGCAGAATCCACCCGGCAGACGTTGGACGCCGGCGATGCAGCGCGCGAGCGTGGTTTTGCCGCACCCTGGCGGACCGAAAATTGCCGTGACACCCTTGGCCGGCACGCTGAATCGCGCATCCAACGGGATGCTTGCGGGGGCGCCGTTGAAGGCGACTTCGATATAGCCCGGTTTTGCTTCTCTCACGAGCCCGCGCCTATGCTGTATCTTTCCATCAAATCACGACGAGAATGGCCGCAAAGGCGATGATCACCATGCTAGCGAAAATCCAGTCCGTTTTGCGCCAGCGCAGCGTTTCCGCCCCGAGGAGGCCAAAAAGGTGCCGCGGCAGCATTGCAGATCGACGGTGTTACGACGGCCGGCATCTTGAGCATCTCCCTGTCATCGAGGATCGTGGCGATCGAACGCTGCCGGAAGCGCTGACCGATCACACATGCAAGGCGGGCGTCCAGTATCGTGGAATCCTCAGCCGGCTTGGCCGGACGCAGTTTATCCGCCGGATGAACTGGCGTGGCTTGCGTCGTTTGGCTGTAGACGCGTCGGCTACCGCCAGGGCTTGATATCGCCTCGTGGTCGGCAATCGGCTCGAACGGCGCCACAGCGTTAGGGACCGATGTGAAGTGTTCGCGGACGCCGGGGTTCATGGCTTCTGCGACTTCAGGTGCAAGCAGCATCAAAGCCAGGTCAAATCGGATAAGCCTCATTGGGACTCCGAAGATGGTCCGCTGCGGCCGCTTTTTCTTGCGGCAGCTCCTTGTTCCTCACCCAGCAATCTGCGTGCCGGTTAATAGCATGGTGCACGGGGAGGCTTCGTTCATGGTGAAGTTCGTATGGGCCCCCACCCCGCGTGTGAATCGCCCCATCGTGTCGTCGAGTTCCAGACGTCCGCGTCGCGAACCGGCCATGCAGGATGGACGGGATGGAAGCTGAAGATGATACTGTCGGCTCTTGCGGCGAGAATGGGTTGGAGAGGCCACGACCGCGACATTCGCCCCTGATGCAGTGGTCGGCACTAGGAGTTGTCGTCGCAGACCAGAAAATCTCTCAGCGCGTTCATTTCGTCGGCGGACCCGCGGCCAACGTGTCGAGAGGAATCTAAGATAGATTGTTGCGGTTTGTATCCACGGCGCATCAGCTGAGTTATCGTCGTCGAATTGACCTGAGCATCGATCTATAGATCGGCTCAGTCCGGCGCTGCCCGGAGTCCCGGAGCTGCTTGTTTGAGTGGTTCGCCAAGGGGCGTGACAATAGCTACATCCGCAATGACATTCCGCGACGTCGTCTGCCTCAGGTGATCACGCGCAGCATGCCTGTTTTGCTCGGCCCCTGATGCGCGCCGTGTTTCAACGCCACCGATCTTGTTGCGCTGACGGCATCGTGGTCAAGAAAGCCGCGGGCTTGCGGATCAGTTTGTTGGCATAAATTCTGCTCACCACAAGCGGCGTGGAAGTGACGCGACAATGTCGGCGAATTGTTCGTCAGAGTACCATACGGCTCTGCCTCGAGGTTGAGTGCAAGTTTCATGTCGCTTAACGTGCAACAAAGGTCAGCCAAATGGCGAATTGCATACCGCGAAGTAATCTCAGATCGGTGTCGGCATGCAAGAGGAGAGGTTGATCATCATGTACAAAGTTGGTGCCCTAATGCTTGCACTGTTGGTTCAGCAGGAATGCAAAGCTGCGCACGGCCTGGTAGACGAGGTCGTGAATGCGCCGGTTGGGCGGTCCGATTACGAGCGGGCGCTCACGATTGAGAACCGATATAGCCGGCTTACTGTTAATGTTCCCGACGTGCCGTTCTGGCTCGGCGAGGGCGAGGCGTTCGTCTATCGGCGGACGACACAAGGCAAGCACCAGTTCATGCTGGTTGATGCCGACGAAGGCTCAAAGCAGCCGGCTTTTGATCAAGCCCGCCTCGCGGCGGCGCTGAGCAGGGCGAGCCACAAGAACTATAGGCCCGAGGATCTTCCGTTCGACCGTTTCGAGCTGGCCGACAAGGGTGGCAAGATTAGCTTCAATCTCGCGCATACGCATTGGAGTTGCGATCTTGTACGCTATGACTGCACAGGCAATGCCATGCACCCGGGCACATATCCGCAGAGCCCGTACGACGACACGCCGCCGGCAGAGAACGATCCGAACGAGACAAGCGCATCACCTGACGGCAAATGGCTGGCCTACATTAGAAACTACAATGTCTTCCTGCGCAGCCAGGACGACTTGCAGCACATCCCGTTGACCTGGGACGGGGCTGAAAGTGACTATTATGCTCTCTCGACGCTAAGATGGTCTCCAGCTTCAACTCACCTGGCCGTCTACCGAGTCCGTCCAGGCCGCCAACGGGAGGTCCATTACCTCGAATCATCGCCGGCGGACCAGCGTCAGCCCAGACATTCGACCATGGTGTATCCAAAACCGGGTGATACTCTGACGCTACTCCAGCCCGTGCTGTTTGAGGTCAGCAGCCGACGCGCGATCGCAATCGATAATGCAGCGTTCCGAAATCCTTACGGTCTTTCGGCGATCCAGTGGTGGAAGGACGGGCGGGGATTCACTTTCGAATACAATCAGCGCGGGCACCAGCTCTATCGCGTGGTGGAGGTCGACGGCGCCACGGGCCGAGCGCGCTCGCTGATTGATGAGGCAAGCAAGACCTTTGTCGACTACCAGCCATTGGTGATGAACCGGGTTAACACTGGAAAAACGTTCCGCTACGACGTCGATGATGGAAGGGAGATCATCTGGGCCTCGGAGCGTGACGGTTACGAGCACCTCTATCTGTTCAACGGCCGGACAGGCGAACTCAAGAACCAGATCACCAGAGGAGAGTGGGTGGTCCGTGCGGTGTATTGTGTCGACCCGATAAAGCGTCAGATCTGGTTTGGCGCCAGCGGCATGAACCCTGGCGAGGATCCCTATTTCGTCCATGCCTATCGCATTGACTTCGATGGAAAAGGACTCACGGCGCTGACGCCTGAGCCAGCCAATCACCACATCGAGTTCTCGCCCAGCGGTCGCTACTATGTCGACCTGTGGTCACGCATCGGCGTTCCGCCCCGTATGGTGTTGTACCGTGTCAGTGATAATGCCGAACTTATGCAGGTTGAGAGCGCCGACATTTCTGAGCTCGTTGCCGCTGGCTGGCAGCCACCGCTCAGCTTCCACGCCAAGGGGCGCGACGGCGATACGGACATATGGGGTGTCATTCACTTGCCGATCAATTTCGATCAGCGCAAAAGGTATCCCGTGGTGGAGCACATCTATGCAGGCCCCACTGGTTCCTTCGTTCCCAAGTCCTTCTCGGCTTCAATCGAGCCGCTCACACAACTCGGTTTTATCGTTGTTCAGATCGATGGAATGGGTACCAACCATCGCTCGCGCGCGTTCCACGACATTGCCTGGAAAAATCTGAAGGATGCCGGCGTTCCCGACCGGATCCTATGGCACAAGGCGGCGAGCGCGAAGTATTCCTGGTATGATATATCCAACGTCGGCATTTTTGGCACTTCCGCCGGTGGGCAGAACGCGGTGAGCGCGTTACTTTTCCATCCTGATTTCTATAGGGTCGCGGTCGCGAACAGCGGCTGCTACGATAACCGGCTAGACAAGATCTGGTGGAACGAACAATGGATGGGGTGGCCGGTCGGCATCGAATACTCGCAATCCTCCGCCATCGACAATGCCGACAAACTACAAGGTAAGCTGCTGCTCATAGTCGGCGAAATGGACCGCAACGTCGATCCGTCCGCCACGTTTCAGCTTGCTGATCGGCTCATCAAGGCGGGAAAATACTTCGATATGCTTTATGTGCCAGGCGCAGATCACGGAACACCGGGCAGTTATATACAGCTCAAGCTCCTGGAGTTCTTCGTCCGTAACATTCTCGAGCAGACACCGCCAAACTGGAACGCGGAATCAATCGAGCTGCCGAAGAGCAAACCAGGCCATGATGGCTGACGATCCATCGAGATCCACGCCCCGGGCCGTAGCGCTCCACGAACGCGTTCTCGAAATTGAGGAATGCTCGTTGCCTCGAGAGGCGGACGGGCTCAGGCAAGTATTGACTTCTGTGGCAGAAGCCGAGGAGCCAGCCGGAGGAACTCAGAGCCGGAGTTTGGACTGCAAGCTCGAGTCTGAAACGGTGCATTTTGACTTGGCTGCGGAAAGCTTGAGTCGCCGCGCCATTTTTCCTCGCAGTTGACGAGTGCTTGGCACCGTTAGGTGACAGTCCTATTTGTCCATAGAGGGCTTTGGCGTAGTATCGGTACGCGTGGGCAATATCGGATAATCAATCTTAGGCAGCTGGCCGGTAAGCGAATTTAGAAACGCGACGATGTCGTCTTTTTCTGTATCGTTCAGCTTCGCTCCGAGTTGTATCTCACTCATCACGCCAACAGCTTGCTTGAGGCTCCAAACTTGGCCCGAATGGAAGTAGGGAGGACGCAATGCGACGTTGCGCAACGGCGCGGAGCGGAAAACATACTCGTCGCCGGGCACCTTGGTGACGGCGAAGCGGCCCTTGTCGTCCCTCGGCAGCAGGCTTGCGGTTGGCCGTTCCATCACGCCGAACGGGAAGTAATCCTGGCCACCGACGTTGATACCATTGTGGCAGGATGAGCATCCCTTTTCTATGAATAGCTTTAATCCTGCTTTCTGCTGAGCACTGAGAGCATACGGATCGCCCTCGAGGTATTGATCGAAGGGAGCGGCGGGCGTGATCAAAGTTGCCTCGAAGGCCTCGATGGCCTTGGCGAAATTGTCAAAGGTAACGGGCGTCGCATCGTTAGGGAATGCCTTGCTGAACATGACGATATAGTCCGTCATTGAATTCAACGTGTTGAGAAGGCGAGCGGGCGTCGCGTTCATTTCCGCACTGGCTTGGACAGGGCCTGCAGCCTGCGCCTTGAGGTCAGCCGCGCGCCCATCCCAGAACTGCGCCACATTGAAGACCGCGTTATAGACCGTTGGCGCGCGACGTGAACCTAGCTGCCAGCGATGACCAACCGACTTCGGGCCGGCATCTACTCCACCGGTCCCAAGGTTGTGACATGTATTGCAGCTAATGACCCCGCTCGCCGATAGCCTCGGATCGAAGAACAGGGTCTTGCCGAGTGTGACTTTTTCGTGGGTGATAGGGTTGTCCTTGACCGCAGGAACGATAGAGGGGATCGGCTTGAAAATCTGCCTCGCCGCACTCATCAAATCATCATCGGCGCCTGCCGTTGACGAAGCCAGAATCCCAGCGGCCAGAACACATAACCTGCCTACGGTGTAAAGCTCTCGTACCGCTGATTTCCTCATCCCAGGCTTCGCCCTTTGTCATAATTCGTGCGCGAACAGGTGCGGGTCGCCGCTCGCCCGCCTGTCATCGGAATGAGTCCCCACAGTCAAGGACGAATGGCTTCTTTTCGGTATCTCGCCCAGATCTCATCCGGTATCGTTGTTGGTAGCAACCGCTGTGCCAGTAGAGAAGGTCTGGCTGTTGATGTGGTCTTCAATTTCAGCAACGGCAGCAGTCGGCTCGAACCCTTGGAATCAACCGACCGTCCCACACGCGACAATCAGCACCCTGAGAAGGCATTCCGGCCTACGATTTTGGCAGGTCGTAAAGCTGTCGGTCCCATGATTTGAGCGCGCAGGCTTGCGACCTAGGTCGGACGCCTATCAAAACGAGCAGCGTCGACGTAATTCGATCGCGTGATCGACGCGATGGAATCATGTGCCCTTGCGAAGCCTTCAACAATGTGTTGGCCCTCGCGTAGCCGGGCAGTTACCGGTCGGCGTTGGGTGATGTCTGACACGCGCTGCCGCCGGTGAAGTGTCTAGTTGTCGAGGAACTCTCCTTATTGTCTCCCGTCAAGATATGGATATGCCCTTCTTGGAGCGCATTGGTAATTGTTTGACGATCAAAGTGCTTGAATCGACCGTAGCGTCAGGTTGTAGGCAATGCGGGACCGGCCGCCTTTGCAGAAATGTCATGTTGGGAACTGACGTCGCGAATGTCACAAGACCTAAACACATTAGCTAACGTGGGCTGCAGCGCGCTGGAATGCAGCCATCCTGTGCTGTGCTTTGATCTTGACCGCAATGCCTGGCGCGCGATGCAACGATGATTCGGATGTCCCGCAACAACGACACCAAGTCCGCTCCTGCCAATGCGGCGACCCGCTTTGCCAGGCAGACGATACTCGCAAGGGCAAAAAAACAATAGTGAAGGGTATGCAGCTTAAGAGAGGTTTGTTGAGGCAAAGGCGACGGACGGGTTGGACTTACCCTGCGCTTTGCCATGTAACCGCCCTTGTTGCGATTGCGATCGCAGCCACAGGATTCGCTCGCGCGCGAGAACGAAGATCAGAAGAGATCTTGACGTCTTGCAGACCAGACGTGATGCGCTTCTGTGACCGATTTACAGGGCGTGGCGACGTGGACGCGGCCATGTTCTGTCTTAGGGACAATTTCAAGGGGTTGCGTGTCGAATGTCGCCGGGTGATGCCAACCGCGGCGGAGAGAAAGAGCGGATCAAAAAAACGAGGTGACAACAACGTTCCGGTCCTGGATCGAGACTGAGACACCGGACCAGAGCGCTTCTTAAGCAAGCCCCCTGATGATTGACCGCGCAGCCACGAGAAGCCGCTCGCATTAGCCGCCGATCGAGCTCCCGACGGAGCCGGTTGATGCCGTTGAGGCGTTCTCAACAAGCGCTTCGGTGGATTCACTTAAACCGATCGGATTGCTTTCGGACGATTTCACTCCAGAACTCAAGACCAGAGGAAATGCGGTCGTCAAGAGCCGTTCGAAGGCGGAAAGCTGTTCAAGGAGGCGCTTCTCAACGGCCACACTCTCCTCGCGAGGTAATTCCGTCGTAAGCAACCTGCGACAGCGCCAGATCTCGTTTCGCACCCATCTGATTTCACTTAATTTATCATCAATCGAAGTCATCACAGATGCAGGTTTACTTGGACATTGGAAGTAGAACCAACGCGTACGCGTCAGCACTGAGACGCTCCATCCGCATTCATGCCGATGGAGTTACGCGTGATAACACGCCATTCGTCACCATTGCCTGGCGGATTTGGCAAGCGGTTCAATGTATTCAAGACTGTCATCAACACATATCACCTTACGCTGGGCGTGCGACCGGAATTTGCTGCGAATCACCGCGGTTTTTCGGCGCTGCGATCGTGTGAGTTGCGTAATTCCTGCGCTCCACAGGGTTGATCGGCGTCGAACTCACAGCAGTAGTTCACGAGGGGAAACGTAGCGATGTTGACTCCAGCAGCATGGGTACGACCGTCGCGGCTTCATTGCGCTCGCCGTCCCCGGCGGTGATCAGTGTCGCGCTTGCCGCCGGACAATCACAATCGTTTCTCAATGGGCATGTCTACGAGTAGGGTTGTCGCGCTCACCAGCATCATGGAAATGGCCAGGCGGCAAGATAAGACGAGCTTACCGCGAGATCCTGCGCGTGGAAGCGCAGGAGCGGGCTTGGGACCTCAGGGGGTAAATGTCATTCGAAGTCGTGTCGAACTGAATAAGGGCTGCGATCGTCACCTTGATTGTCGTCTGTGCAAGGTCCACGCCACGATACCCATTTAATAGCTTGAACCCCACGCTGCGTCAGGTTGTAGTCTCGTAAAGACAAAGGCAGTTCAATATGTTCGGGCAGAGGTGGCTTCCTAATTGCCGATGTTGTCGCTTGCGGGCCATTGGCAAGAAAACAATTGGCATCCATCGGCGCGGGCGATGCCGTGCTGGCCGTTGTCAATCGCCCTGCTACGGCTGGAATCGTGATGTGTCATGAGGTAATGGAATGATGCGCGCAGTAGAATGTCGCTGACAAATTCTACAATCGCATTTCTTGCTGTGCAGCGAGGGCTCGCCAAGTGAGCAGCCCGGCTCTCGCAAGCAGGTGCTTCAACTGCAAGGCGGTTAATATTCAGCCGGGAGCGGTGACCGGTCGCATTGAGCTGGTGGCCGCACAAGGTGCTGCGGCGAAAGCTCGGAAGGTCCCATGTCTGCTCAAGCCAATCTGACGACGGCGCTAAGCGAGATCGATCGTGCTCGCGACATCGTTGAATTCTCAACCGTGGTGGTTGCGCGGGACAAACAGCTGCGCAAGACGGACCATCCGGTTTTTCTGCAAAAGGCAGCCCTTGAGTTTCAATCTAGATTCCTGCCGGGTTTCGAGGAAAGCGTCCGTGCCGGGAGATCGTGGGGCTATGCCACGACATGCAATGCGGTGAGCCGAAAGGCCGGAGGTCAGGCGGGCCGGGACGCTTGCGAGAGAATAGCGTCTCGCGTGTCGTTGCTTGACCATGGGTTGATTGGGAAAATTGGAATAAGAGCTCTTTCTATTTTTGCAGCATCATTCGGTCGGCACTCCAATAGAGCGGAATGTCGCAAAGGGGCGATCAGAATAGCTAAGTTTTGTCGTGAGGAAAGCAGGCCGCTTCAAGAATTGAACAATCTGAGCCTGGCGGCGCTGGTAAACGGCTTCAGCAAATGGCCGGAAGAGAAAGAGTTTCGCCAGGCCGCCGTTACAATCGCGGGCGATGTCATTCGGCGCGCGCGCCGTCATCACCAGCTCTCTGACTTTACACAGCAAGGATTGGTGAGCCTGGTCAACGGATTTAGCAAGTGGCCGGACGAGGCGGCCTCGCGCCAGGCCGCAGCCGCGCTTGCACTTGAAATTCTGCATCGTTCCGGCCGGCTCTGCGAGTTTCCTCAGCAGGGATTGGCCATCCTGGTGAACGGTTTCAGCAAGTGGCCGGAAGAGCTGGCCTGTGGTCAAGTCACGATTGCGATCGCAAGCGAAGTTCTTGAACGGGTCGCCCGGTTTCATGAGTATAGCGAGCAGGATCTAGCAAATTTGGTGAATGGCTTCAGTAAATGGCCAGATGATGCGGTCTCTCGTCAAGCCACAGTCGCGATCGCAAGTGAGCTCCTGCGCCGTGCTGACCAACTTCCTCATTACAGCCAGCAGGGACTAGCGAATCTGGTGAACGGGTTTTGCAAATGGCCTGACGATGCGACCTGCCGTAAGGCTACAGTCGCGATCGCTGGGGAGGTACTTTGGCGTGCTGATCAGCTCCCCGATCTTACTCAGCAGGGCTTGGCAAACCTGGTGAATGGTTTTAGCAAGTGGCCGGAAGAGCCGGCGTTTCGCCGAGCAGCGGTTTCACTCGCTCGTGAGGTTCTACGCCGTGCCACTCAGCTCTGCGATTTTTCTCAGCAGGGACTCGCGAACTTAGTGAACGGCTTCAGCAATTGGCCGGAGGAGCTGCCGTGTGGTCAAGTGACCGTGGTGCTCGCGGGCGAGGTCCTTCGTCGTGCCGGCCGCAAGTCGGGACTCTCAGACTTCACTGTCCAGGACCTCAGGGGCTTGGTGATCGGTTTCAACAGGTGGCCGCAGGAGAGCGCGGCTCGGCAAGCCACGGTCGCGATCGTTAATGAGGTCCTGGGCCGCGGTGTCCGGTTCTTTGACTTTACCAAGCCAGAATCGGAGAGTCTGTTGGATGACTTCAGCAGATGGCCGCAAGGCGCAACGGGCCATGAGGCGATAGCGAAGATCATCGGGGAACTGCAACTCATACAAAGTGAAGCTATCCAGCCTCGTACGGGGGAGAAGTGGTTCCACCAGACGAGGCAATCGACCAAATCTCTTCCTAGCGGTGTTCAACGCGCATGATGCGGCGACGTCGCAATGCGACAATCCCACGCAGCGATGCCCTCGTGATGCCGTCGGCGGCGTCTACAGTTCACAGAATTGAGCAAACAATCAGGAGGATGTAGTTCTTGATCCAGGCTGAGGAGGCTGTCGTCGAGCAGATGCTCTCATCGTTGGCGATCAGCTTGTTGCAGAATCGTGTTGCGCCTTCCTACGAACAGGTGATGCACCATTTCGGCTTAGCCTGCGAGAGGGCGGGGTTGATCGCTACGGAAGAGGTGGCAATTCGGATATTGAAGCGCGTCTCGCGCGAGATCAACGAGTCGCAGTCGGTGCTCGAGTTTATCGGTCGCGGGGCGGATCTACTACATTGAGCTCGAGGCGAAGGACTTCCATCGCATCTGCAAATGCAGCTATTCAATCATTCAACCGAGAAGGCATTCCGGCAAGAGTCAGGTCGTCAGCTTTTGCTGGCCGAAGCCTGCGGCGTGAGTCGATCTGGCGAGGATCGGCGCCGATGTCGGACTAGGTGGGAGTGCGTCATCCAGGAAGACATAAGCCAGCCTTTTTCGATTGCGTCGGGCGTGCCGCCTCGCAGTGAAGCGCGAGTGATCTTACATGGGTTGCGGGCTTTCAACCTAGGGTACCGACGCGGCTGTCTGAACGAGCAGGGAGGAACTGTGGCCTCGCGCGCAACAGTGGCTGCAACTGGCCGTCTCAGCGCCGCTGTCGAGGCGCCATAAACAGCGAGCAATCTGCCAAGCTACCACCTCCGTTGATCCTCGTTCGCGTTTCGTCAGTACACAGTTGACATATCAGCTTCGAGAGAGGCCGATGGCTAGCCATCCCCCCTTGTTCCTCGCTCCGAAGCCCGTCAGCTTATCGACAGCTCGGTCTCGTAGCATAAGGTCTTTGCTGGTTGGCTGGCAGGTCCGGCTTCAGATCTGGCGGAAGAGAATTAGAGGGATTCCATCATCAAGCGATACCACCGGGCCTTGGCGCGGGCGCTCTGCATCCGCCTGCAGCGGACCGGCCGAAAGACCGGCAGGGCGTTTGCGCCGGTCGTGGGTCGTGACCGCGCGATGATCGCCAGCTTTGTCATCAGTCGATGAGCGCGCCAACCATGGTGAGGTCTGGCGGCTTAAAGGTGCGGCTCCGGACGCATTCGCTTCATTTGGACAGGAAGAAACGGCGTCGATGAATACAGAACAGCTTGGCTCAGGCTCTCCTTCCGAAACTTCCGATTCGGAAACCTCCGAGCCGGGGTCTCCGGCCACAACGCAGTGGCGCGAAGCTCTGACGGATGCGCTGGCATTCGCCGGTGAGGCATCCAGCCGGCAGCACGAGGCCTTGGTGGACTGGGCTGCCGAAGACGGGCAGGGGCAACATGAGAATCGCCAACAGGCGGTAAGTCGAACGATGGATTGGCGGCAGAGGGGCGACGTCAATGAGGCCCTGGATCTGTCGTCGCTGTCCCTGACCGCCTTGCCTGGACCGATCCTGGCCGGGCTGCGTCGCCTGAATGTCGACAACAATCAACTGAACAGCCTTCCCGCGGACCTTCCGGCTGGTCTCCGGCGGCTCTATGCCAGCAATAATCGGCTGATCAATCTGCCTGAGCTGCCAGCTGGCATGCGACGGTTATATGTCATTAGCAACGGGCTGACCAACCTGCCGGCACAGTTACCGCCCGGGTTGCGGCGCCTGAACGTCGATAACAATCAGCTGGCCAGTCTGCCTGATCGCCTTCCGGCGACGCTTGAGGAACTGGACGCCAGCGGCAATCGTCTGACCAGTCTGCCCGAGCTTCCAGGTGGGCTCCAGCGCCTGAACGTCGATTACAATCAGTTGACGGCTCTGCCCGAGCCTCTTCCGGCCGGGCTCGAATGGCTCAGCGCTAGCCATAACGAGCTGACCAGTCTGCCCGAAACGATGCCTCCCGAACTGCTATGGCTCGGCGCCAGCAACAACCAGCTCACCAGCATACCCGAGACCCTGCTGACACAGCTAAGCCGTGACTCGAGCGTTGATCTGGAGAATAACCCGCTTCCCGATTGGGTGCAGGCCGGCCTGGCGACGGCGATACATGCCGCAGGCTATGCAGGTCCGCAGGTGTTTTTCTCGACCGCCGAAGGAACTGTGGAAGCCGAGCCGCGGTCTCTGCAAGAGATTGTCGCGGACTGGCTCGAGGCCGAGCCATCGGTAATGGCCACCTGGCAGCGCTTCGAACAAGAAAGGGGGGCCCCGGAATACGCGCGGTTCCTCGACCGGCTGTCGAGAACAGTGAACTCTAGCGATGAGGGGTTCCGGCGGACGGTGGTTAATGATCTGCGGCAGGCCACGACGAACAGCAACTTGCGTGAGCGGTATTTCGATCTGGCCCTTGACGCCAGTCAAACCTGCGAAGATCGGGTCACGCTGACCTGGAACGCCATGCAAAACGCACGCATGATCGAGGACGTCAAGAATGGCGTCTATGATAATGACGGTCGCCTTGCCAATCTCATCGATCTGGGCCGGGTCATGTTCCGCCTGGACGCGCTGGAGGTGATTGCCCGCGAGAAGGTCAAATCGCTGCAAACCGACGGTCGCATCGGCGATGTCGACGATATCGAGGTCTACCTTGCCTATCAGACGAAGCTGCGGGAGCGCCTGGGACTGGAGCACATCGCTCCAGCTATGCGCTTTTTCGGCGTCTCGGAAGTCACTGACGCTGATATCGACAGGGCAGAAACGATCGTGCGGGACAAGGAGGCGACGGAATTCGCCAACTATTTGGCGACGCGCTGGGAACCTTGGGAGGTGGTGGTGAAGCGCATTGCACCGGAAGCCCATAACGTGATGGAGACCCGGCTCCACGAAGCGATGGGGGACGAGTTCAAGCACCGGCTGAATCACCGGCTCGCGGGTCTTCAACTGATCGGCGACGAGGACGCCGAGCGATTGCTCGGACCCGAGATCTCAGATGGGATCGCCTGCAGGATCAAGGGCGCGCTAATGCGCCAGGTGCTTGCTGAGCGCGGCCTCCAGCTGTGAAGCCGCATTCAATTCCAGGGCCTGCCAGTCCGATGCTTCCTATCGGCGGGTGTCACTACGGCGGGGCAATCTGGGTAGGCGGAGCCAGGCAATCAGGGGGTCTTCCGCATACTTGGTGCCGTATGAGCGATCAGGATTAGATAGGTTGTCCGGTCGTTCTCGAGCAGCCAAGAGCGCGCGACGACGCATGCGGGTGGCGCCAAGCACATTTGTGTGCTGTTGCACCAGAGCTATCTACGCCTCGCTAAGCGCGCAGCCATCATGACGACCGCTATACTCACGCTCGTCAGTTCAAGCGCGCCCGGTGCCAGCCAAGCTCCTTCGGACACGGCTTGGCCGGATTCGTGATATCCGCCGCAAGATCGGTGACGGTACAATGCTGGAAGCTCGCTTCGGCCCACTGCTCCGGTTTAGCGCAGCGGGGTGCGCAGCCAGGATCAGCATCAGCGGTCCAAAGATCTATGCGTTACATGCGCCGGAAGTCGAGCGCAACGGCAAGGGCAAAGCCCGCGCTCCTTACGAGTTCGGCTGCAGGGTCAGTATCGCCACCCCTTGACGTCTCCGAAGGGCAGACAGTCCCTCATCCTTGCCAAAGCATTGCATGGCAATCTCTTCGACGGGCACACGCTCGGCCTCGTCATTGCCGACATGGAGAAGCTCACCGGCATGGAGCCCCGCCGCATCCACGCGACAAACTCGCCGCATCCACGCGACAAAGAGGCATCATGGTCACAACCACCCGCATCGGCTTAGGGTCTGGATTTCGGGCCAAGGTCCGCCGCGTCACCGCCTCCATCCGTCGCGAGATGAAGCGTCGCGCGGCTATCCATCGAAATAGATGGCGAGCCGGAACTTCAAGTTACCCTTGTGCGCCGTAGGCTCTCGATATTCGTCGCCCGGGATCGATAAGGCCCCCGCAGCATTACGTTCGATTCCAGATCGCGAAACATGGTGTAATTTCGTCGGATCCACTGATGCAGCTCGGAAGACCAGTCCTTCTCGTTGCGCAGATATCCGGTAAAGGAAAAGCTAAGTCGGTCTATATATCTCTTTAGAAACAGGGGCAGCGCGGGAATTCGAAGCACCCGCTCTGTATCCATTGCTTCAGGTAATCCTCCGCACAGCACGAATTCATTGTGGACGGTGACCAGCGACGCCGCAGGAATCTGCCGCCGCAGCATTTCATAGCCACGAAAGGAGATGCGGTCAGCGCCCGCAACGAAGAGGATGATAGGCGCGACACGGCCGCGCGCAGCCTCTTTCATAAAGCCGATCTCCTCGCACATCTTGAAGAATTCATCGAAGGCGTGGAAGCCGAGGTCGATCACCTTGGCTACCCGATCGTGAATGATCAGCGGGTCCATCAGCTGCATCTTGCCATAAGTATCGATCACATCTGCGGTCTCTGTGATGTTGGGCAGGTAATCGAGCAATGACGGCTCCTTCAGATTGACATCGAAGGAGAGCGCCGTGCCATTCTTCAGCAGCAAGTACTCGCTCACGAGGCGAGCGAGGAGAGTTTTGCCGACCTGCGGGCTAGGAGAGCAGATGATGTAGATGGGTGTCGCTAACATAGCCAGCAGATCAATCTCGCGTCGTGCTTGGGCTCAACCCGTCGCTCGTCGATGATGCGATTACTTCTCGGCACTCCGGGCCGTTGACTTGGCGCCGGCCAATTCCGTCAAGTTGATGCGATCAAATTCGCTCCAGACATTAGCCAACCAGTGCCGTACATAGCCGCGCAGCACGAAGGAGTTGTTCGCTGGCTCATCGTTCCGCCCCTTGTTTGCAACGAAGTCTACGAATGGGACAGAAGCGACTTCGACCTGCTCATAGGCCATCTCGTTGAGCTTCGGTATGGTCAATTCGGTCGCATGCTTGATGCGATGAAAATAGGAATTGTAGGTCGACTGGTCCCACTGGAAGAACTGAGTGTCGTTGATGAAGTTCTTGACCAGATAGTACTTTGCGCCGTCCATGAAGGTCGCAGTCTCGGCGATCTCGTCCAGCGAAGCGATGGATGATCCCAGGATATGGAATACGGCAAAGGTGATCTGGCCGGACCGCGCCGAATCCAAAAAGCCGATGTCGCGCAAGGAGGTCAACGCTGTGGATAGCAAGCCGGCGCGAGCGTCGATGACAGTGACGGACAGCCCTGAGTTCAGGGTATCGAAGATCTTCATCTGGTCCGCAGTCGTCGTCATATCGACGATTTCTGTGATTGCGGGATAGAAGCGCTTCAGCGTTCCTCGCGGCGACTCCGTGTCGAATGCGCGTGTTTGCACGTTATTGACATTGAAGTAGTCCAGAAGCGTTCGTGACACGGTCGTCTTGCCGACACCTCCCTTGTCTGCGCCCACCACAATCACAACTGGCTTCACCATAGAATTCTCCTGAGACACACTCGCTATTGCCGCGCGCGAAGTGCGCAGACGGCGAGTCTCTGCTTTGGGTGTGAACATGGCAGAAAGAAGGGGTAATTGAATCTTCGATGGGGGAGCGGCGCAACTGATGAGTTTTTCCAACGTCGAGCCATCAGAGATTTTTTATTGCAACGGCGATGCTGTCGAGAACAGTAGCTAATCGCCCGTGATCGTGCTTCACGTGAGGTTTGTGAAGAGCTGAAAGAGCAATTCGTCAAAGAGCCGCTGTGCGCAGGTGATGACCATCGCGATCACCATCAACCGCACAGTTCTGTTGGTCATTGATCAGCATGAAATGACTTGAATCTGACGTAACGTCAGATGGTAGGCTTGGTGGAAGCATGATCGAGGCGGTGTCGCGCGGGTGCGCAGGCGCTTTCCGCCCGTCGGGTTGCGCGGCTGTGATGACCTGGTCGATCATCAAACGTCTAACTCGACAATCATGGCGGCCGTCGTCTTCAACAGGTGCCGTGGCTAGTCAGTTCGAAGATGGCAATGAAAGAGTCGAGCCATGGTCTGCGCGATCGGCAGAACTCGAGCTCGAAGCCAAACGCGCGCCCGATTTTTTGCAGTGTTTCGGAGCTCCGATTCGCTACACCGCGCTCGATCTCGGCGACCTGACGCGTCGTAAGTGCGAAGAGCTTCGCGGGCTCGGGTTGCGTTAGCCCGAGACCATGCCGCACGATGATCGATGTGAAGGCAATTCGGAAGAAGGTCGGACTGACGCAGGAGGAATGTGCCCCGCGCTTCTCTGTAAAGCTGGCCAGCCTGCGAGATTGGGAGCAAGGGCGATATGCTCCCGATCAGACCGCGCGCCTATCTGACGATTATCGATCGTGATCCGGTCGCCGTGGAGCGTACGCTGGCGCAAGAGTGTGAAGCAGCTTGAGTGTCTCTAGGGGTGCCAGTCTCGCACGCGCCCGGCGTGAGGAGTCTTTCACGGCGTACCCTAGACGACGTGCACCGGGTGATCTGTGCATCGCTGGCGCCACGGTACATATCGCCAGTCCTCGACGGTAGCACTAGCTGAGCACAACTGTAAGGCGCCTAAAGGCAGAGTTTACCGCAGCAGATCGAGTAAGGATCGGAAACGGGAAGCGTCGACCTCATAGCTCCTGCTTCTTCGTCCCGGAATCCTCCAAAGGAGCAATTTATAGCTATGAAGACTTCCGGGTGCCGCGGATCGCTGCTTGAGCCAGAAGGTGAAAGATTAGCAACAAGGCAATCGGCGAGCGGTCATTTGTGTTGCCCAGCCGTTGGTCCGCGAGTTTGAGCCGGATCCCCCGGGGTAGCCAAGTGCCAGTTCTCCACCGGAAGGAGAAGCGGGGAGCGAGCCTTGTGGCTACGACGCCGAGCTGCCCAAAAGCTAATTTGGTTCTCCCGGTAAGGTGGGTGATGGCGTGGCGCTTAGCTGGTCGACGTGTGGCGGGGGCGTCGTGGCCGATGGGACAGGGGACGACCGGTCTGCGCCCAGCGGGGCGCGGCCGACAATAACGGTGAGTAGACCCTGGCCCCACAGCCGCTGCGCGACCCTCTTGGCGTCCTCCAACGTCACGGAATCGACGACGGCGTTGTGCTTTTGGAAATAGTCGATCGGGAGCTTGTCAAGCTGATGCTGCAGCAGTGTTCGCGCAAGCTTCGATGATGAGTTGAGCGCCAGCATCTGCGAGCCTTTCAGGCAAGACTTTGCGTCATCGAGTTCCTGCTGGGTGGGCCCTGCCTCGGCGATGTGGCGGGCTTGCTTCTCGATCTGTTCGACCGTCTCGCCGGCGCGATCGGCTCGGGTCCCGCTTTTGCCGACAAACATGGCCGAATGATCCCTCCAGACTAGGTGCTCGCGTACGAAATAGGCTAGCCCGCGCTTCTCGCGGACTTCGCGGAACAGCCGCGACCTCAGACCGGCACCGCCGAGGATATGGTTGACGACATAGGCGGCCATGAAATCGGGCTCGCTGCGGCGAACGCCGGGACCGCCGAAAGCCACGACTGTCTGCGGCACGTCGAACGGAATGAACACGCGCTGCGGCGGCTTTGCCGCGACCACGTCGGGTACCGGCGTCGAGTCCGCCTTGGCGGGCAGGCCGCCAAAGGTCTTGTCGAGAAGCTTGCAGAGAACTTCTGGATCGACGTTGCCAACCACCGCGATCTTGAGCGTGTCTCTTGCGATCACGCGTCGGACATGGCTCTTGAGATCCGCGACCTTGATCTTCGGCAAGCTTTCGATCGAGCCCGCGGCTGGGCGAGCATAAGGATGATCGTTGAAGGCGATTTCGAGGAACTTGCGATCGGCGAGCGACGATGGATCTGTCGAGTAATGTCGAAGGCGCGCAAGCATGCTGGCACGGATCCGTTGGACATCGGTCGGGTCGAAGCGGGGCGAGGTTAGCGCCATCCGTAAAAGGTCGAAGGCCTCGTCACTGTTGTCCTCGAGGGTGCGCAAGGCACCACAGAAGTGATCGTGGGTCGATCCAAAGCTTAGCTCAATGGCACGACGGTCGAGTCGCTCATGAAAGGCCTTGAAGTCGAGATCGCCGGAACCTTCGTTGAGCAGGCCAGCAACCATGTGGCCAACCCCGGGTTTGTCGGTGGGATCTTGGGTCGCGCCGCCGCCGAAAGCGAATTCCATCGCGATCAACGGGACAGTGGAATCTCGGACGAACCAGGCTTCTATGCCGCAAGACGAGACCAGACGCCGGATCTTGGTCGTGATGGCGGCAACCGAAGGTGGAGAGGCGAGCATCGCGATTGAGAGCGACGCTCCGCCGAGGAGAACCTCACGTCGTGTACAAGAATAGGTCACTGCAGCTTCTCCTGGTGCTGTGGCGCTGACTCCTTGATGAGATACCCGGTCACCGAGCGTCTCTTGTCGAGCCATTTCCGCGCGGCCTCCTGCATCTGCTGGGCGCCGACGGCGCGGATGCCGTCCGGCCAGCCTCGGATATCGTCGATGCAAAGTCCCGTCGCCAGGCCGCGGCCATACCAGCTCGCGAGCATTTCGTGATTGTCCAGGGCGTAGATTGCTTGCGCGATCAGCCGGGTCTTGACCCGCTCGAGATCTTCGGTGCTCGCGGGATGATGCGCAATGTCGGCGATCACCTCGTCGGTCGCGCGCTCAATCTGGCCGAACTCGACGCCGGGTTTTGGTGTGACTGAAATCCAGAATTGTGAGGGATCGAGTGCTGTAGCGTGGTAGCCCGCCGAGGCACTGACCGCGAGCTGCTTGTCGTTTACCAGCGCGCGATAAAGATATGAGTTGACGCCACTGCCCATCAGTTTCTCGAGCACCTCGAGCGCTGCACTTTCCCCGGCGTCCGCGGTGTAAGCCGACGGTGCGAGATAACAGCGGTGCAAGGCAGGTTGCTCGACGAGGGGATCGGCCAGCGTCACGGTGCGCGGCGCGGCCGGCGTCGGCTCCTGCGGTCGCAGGCGGTCCGCAGGGATCGATGGCTGCGGGGGGATGCCGCCAAAATTCTTCTGCACCATCGGGCGGATCTCACTGACCTCGACGTCACCCGCGATGATCAGGATGGCATTGTTCGGCGCGTAGAAGCCCTTGTAGAAGGCGAGCGCGTCCTCGCGGTCGAGCTTTTCAATCTCCTGCCGCCAACCGATCACAGGCCGGCCGTAGGGATGGTTGAGGTAAAGCGCTGCCATCATTTGCTCGAAGAGCCGCGCACCTGGATCGTTGGCGACGCGCATATTGAGTTCCTCGAGCACGACGTCGCGCTCGGACAGCACATTCTCGTCTTTGAGAATGAGACCAGTCATGCAGTCAGCTTCAAATTCCATCATCTTGCCGAGGTGCTCGCGCGGCACATGCTGGTAATAGCTGGTATAGTCCTTCCCGGTGAAGGCATTTCGGTAGCCGCCGACGCGCAACACGGTCTGGGAAAACTCACCCGACGGATGTTTGGTGGTGCCCTTGAACATCAGGTGTTCGAGGAAATGCGCCAGCCCCGATTTGCCCGCCGGCTCGTCGGCGGAACCGACCTTATACCAGATCATCTGAGTTACAACGGGTATCCGATGATCCGGGATTACCACCACCTGCAGGCCGTTCTGAAGCGCGAAGCTAGCTGGTCGATCCGACCTGATCGTGTCCTGGGCAAAGACGCTCTCCTCCGCAAGAAAGTATAGGTTACGATCCGTGCTATCATCCGTTCTGTGTTCGACCGCCAGGGCGCTACGCCTCATCGAATCTATGGCGCCAGTGGCGATATCTTGCGCCGTGGCAGTGACCGAAATCCGGTTCTTCATCGCATCGCCTTTCGATCCATCGAGATTCACGTTCCGTGGCGGACAGACCGACAAAGCGGGCAGCTGCACACCGTTTGGCAAGTAACGGAGCAAAGGCCGGGCCAATTGCCCGATGGCACGCGCACGGACGAACGGCGCCGCCAAGCGGGCACAAAACAGAACCGACGTGCATGTTCTGCCAAAGGTCGACGGTCGACAGCCGGCATGTCGTGAACACGACATTGCGCACGAAGCGCACAGTGTTCGCCAACTGGCAATTTACAGGGAAGGACGGATTGAGCCGGGATATGACGGCTGATCAAGTTTCGTAGAGCTCGCTGTTACAGGCTCGCTCTACACCGTGAGTGGCTTGGCAATATTTCTCATGGTCGCGAGACGAGAGTTGGCGAGCAGCTCCTTGGAGTACACTGTGCCGAAGTAGTCCAGGACGAAGGTGCCACAATAGCGTAGATTATCGCTCGCGCGGATTAGGTTATCGAGGATTGGGCCGACTTGGCCAATGCGGTCGCGATAGCACGCGCGAATAACGTTAACAGCATTCATCGAATGAACCGCCTCGTCGGCAATTACCTCTCGCAGCCAAAGATGGAACGTCTTGTTCCCAAGACCGTCATAAAACGGCTTTTCTGCTGCGTAGGCGCGGCAAGTGCACATCTCATCAAATGCGATCATAACCATTAGGGAGAATTCGTCCTTCAGGTGTTCAATGATCGGACTAAAATCATGCGGTCGAGCGTCCAATCTCTCCCGAAGATCCTTTTCGGATTCATTAGCGACAAGTTCTATGATGCGGATGAAGCCATCGGTGTGGCGCTCTTCATCGATCGCCCAGGCGTTGAGAAATGCCGCAGCTTCAGCGGTAACGACGAGATTTCGGGTGGCCAATTCTTGCTTCAAATACCGGGCGTCATATTCCGTGTACAGATCAGGCCACAATTTATCCCAACGTGCGCGTACGGCTGATGGTTCGGCGGTGAACATCGCAGGCGTAAGACCATTGAATAATTCTTTTGGACTCCAGTTCCGTCGAACCGGCGTGATCATCCGAGTCCCCTGGTCGCGAGCGGTGCGATCGCTCTGGCAACAAACGATCTTTCGAACAGTCGCATAGGATCCTTGTTTAGACAAAACGTGCTGTCACCTCCTTATTTTGGTGGGATGCTAGTTCCTGCGCCACCAACAGTTCGGCCCGGCGTAAAGTGTCGTGAACGGCGCAGCACAGAGGTTCGCGATGCTCAAGCGGCCAAGCCAGGAATGCTTTTGATTACCAGTCTCCGGTCAGGACACGTTTTGCTACGGGACGAAGCTGAACGACCAAATCTGCGAACCAGGTGAGCGGCTGCAGCGATCGGCCTCACGCTCGAGCGACGTGCGGGCAAGGATTGCGCGTCGGCGGGTGGCACTTAGCAGATGCCGTCTGCGGAGGAGCCATTCCGATCGTTTCGCGCGAGATCTTTGATGACGCTGCCAAGGCAGATCATAATCTAAGGTCAAGTGGTCCTCGGCTTCGGTGTGGCCGTAGGAGGCAGGCAATCCAATTCTCCTGCCGCCGGCGCGACACGCCTAGGCAGCGCGGCGCGGACATCCACGATGGCCCGCCGACGTTTCGGGCTGGCATAGTGCGCCTGAGCGCGCCTTCACGTCCCGCTCGACAGTGCACAGTCAGACGAAGTGCCGAAGCATCTTGATATACAAGGCTGGTTTGAGTTCCCGCGGGGAGAAGCTCATCATAGGACATCGGGCTAGCAAGGTTTTGCCAACCATTTGCGCTTTCTGCGCTGACCGCTAACGGATCGAAAACAGTTCTGCACCAAGCTCTCGCCTCGAACAGCAGGTGGAGAGATCAGACATGACAGGAGTGGCCGTTATGGAAAACGTGCGCCGCTATCGCGCGATAGCTTCGCTGTGCCGTCAGACCGCGGCATTTCGGCCAATCCAAGGGTGCTCATTGCTGGCGCAAGCCGCGGAGTGGGAGGAACGGGCAGTTGCGGAGCTCGAGAGACATTTTACGAGTTCGCGCGGTGCTTGCCTGATGGATTCGCTCGGCAGCCAAAAATCTCATAATGATGGCGCGCCCGACACGAGTCGAACATACTTTGCCTTCTGAGCAGATAACGTGCCCATCGGCGAGTATGGCCTCGGAAACAGTCGAGGAACGATGCGTGATGAGTCACTGATGCGGATATACGTGACGATTCCCATTCCACCAAAGACGTCATTTCCCAGGAAAGCGGTCCTCGAGCATCGCGGCGAATAGTCAACCGTCAGGCAAGCATCAAGCATTTGTGGTTCGCTCTTGGTCGCTGGTCTATCTCGATCGGGCCAATGCCTGTCGGCCGTCCCACTGCGATTGGGGCTTGGCGTCCTCTGGCTCTGTCTTGCCGTCAAGTGCGAGCGATAGCGTGAGATTGTTGCGCAACATCGGATTTGCCGGGTCGGCTGCGAGAGCTTGGCGGTACAGCGCTTGGGCCTCCTGGTGGCGGCCCTGGTGATCGAGGACGACGGCTTTGGCGTTCAGTGCGCGCAGGTCGCCGGGTGACGCCAACAAGACGCTATCAAGCACCTCAATCGCCTCGCCCGGGCATTTACGAGCCAGCAGTGCCCGCGCCAGAGGAATCGCCGCATCGGTGTTGCCCGGTCTTTGCTTCAGCGCATCGCACAAGTGCTGCGCGTCAGCGTCCCGAACGAGGGCGTGAGCGATGCGCTCTCGCATAGCGGGATCGATCTCTGCAACGCCAACCAACTCTGCTGTGGGCGTCTGCTGTGATGAAAGGCCCGGGTGGTCTAAGTTAGCGCAGCCTGCGAGCAGCAAAACGGCGAGAATTGGGAGAAGGGCTGAGCACGAGTGCGGACGAAAGCTGCGCCGGCACCGCAGAACGTCAATTTCATATGATTTCATGGGTTATCTCACGCCCACAGCTTTACTCGTCAGCCGGCCGCACGGAGGAGATCGCGATGCTCTCCTGTGGAGGTCTTGTCCTTGCCCGCGGAAAGCTTGACGGAGCCAATCGGCTGGACCGTGAAGTCCGCGGCAAGATCCTGATACGAGAGAACTGGCAGATCGATCCCGTTGCGGGTGAGGAAGCCGCGGACGAAACGCCGGATATCCATCGAGCCAAGAATGACTGGCTGGCTCTGACTCCGCGCGAGGCTCGCATGGATCTGATGGAATTGTGAAAGCAGCATCTCACTTTGCCGATCCTCCAAAACGAGATAGGGACCGACAGCGGTTTCGCGCACGGCACCACGCACGATATCCTCGGTTTCGCGCTCGACGATGAAGGCAGCGACAACACGATGGGCGTTGGCATAGCGATGACAGATCTGCCGTTTCAGACCGGAGCGGACATATTCGGTCAGCAGCACGGCATTCTGCTCCCGTTCGCTCCATTCTGCGAGCGCCTCCAGGACTAGGCGAGTGTTGCGGATCGGGATGCCCTCATCCAGCAAACGGCGCAGGACGTCCGCGATGCGGGGAATCGGCGTCGTGCGTAGCACCTCCTTCACGAGATCAGCATATTCTTGCTCCATCCGGCCAAGCAGCTGACGGGTTTCCTGAATGCCGACTAAGCGTTTGGCATAGCGCCTCAACGTCGACTGGACCCGCAAAGCGATCACATCGCTTGCACGGTGATAGCCTATTCCGGCTGCTTTGAGAGCAGGAGCATGAGCTTGTTCGATCCAGATCCGGTTCGTGTCTGGGTCCTGCCGAAAGGGGATTCCGCTCAATTCAATGTTTACGGCGTCGTCGTTGAGCAAGAGTTGTGTCGGATTAAGGCTGTCCACTTCGACGGGCACTCCCTCGACATCCACCCTGAATTGCGAATCCGCCAACTGCTGGTCGACCTTGGTTGGAATGCGTGAAATTGTGATGCCAAGATCAGATGAGACCAGTGCCGAAACCCGTCCGATGCCCTGCTCGAGGTCTGCTTTGTCGATCGCTTGTGTCAGGTTCGGTGCTAGCAGGAGCGTGATCGGAAGTGCTTCCGCAGGCACGGTTTGCTTCTGACCCTGCGCGGAAGTGGGAGCCGAACCGGTCGAACCGGCGCCTGTCTTGATGTCCGCTTTGCCATCCTGCATACCAACCTTGAGAAAGCTCGCCGCACAGAAGAGTGCGGCCAGAATGACGAAGGGGAGCAAGGGGAAGCCGGGAACAAGCCCCATCACAACGAGGACGCAGGCGGCCAGCCGTAGCGCTTGTGTGCTGGCAGTAAGCTGGTTGACGATATCGGCGCCAAGATTAAGCTTGGAGGGACCGTTGACGCGAGTGACGATGGTCGCGGCTGTAATTGAGAGCAGCAAGGCCGGAATCTGCGAAATGAGCGCATCGCCTATAGTCAGGATGGTATATTGATGCATCGCCTCCTCAAGGGACATGCCCTTCGAAAGCGAACCGATCGTGATGCCGCCCAGCATGTTGATGCAGATGACGATGAGGCCGGCGATAGCGTCGCCCTTCACGAATTTCATAGCGCCGTCCATGGCCCCGTGAAGTTGGCTTTCTCGCTCCAGCGCGCTGCGCCGGCTGCGGGCTTCGTGCTGATCGATGTGGCCGTTGCGCAGCTCCGCGTCGATAGCCATCTGCTTGCCAGGCAGGGCGTCGAGCGTGAAGCGCGCCGACACCTCTGCGACGCGTTCGGCACCCTTGGCGAGAACCATGAACTGCACCATGGTCACGATGAGGAATATGACAATTCCGACGGCGATGTTGCCCGATATGACGAAATCGCCAAACGTATGGATGATGCTGCCGGCATCGCCTTCGGCGAGTATCAGCCGCGTCGTTGCAACGGTAAGGGCTAGACGAAAGACGGTGGAGATAAGGATGACGCCCGGCAGCGACGAAAAGTCGAGCGGCGTATTGAGATAAAGGGCGACCATCAGCAGCAATATGGCAAAGCCAAGATTGAAGCCGATCAGCATATCGAGCACCACGATTGGGATCGGCATGATCATCATTCCGATCGCCAGAAGCAGCATCAACGCGACCATCAAATCCGGGTGAGACGGCGCGCGGGCGACGAGATTTCGTAGGTGCCTGGCCATGCAAAGCCTTATCGTTTGACCGGAGCCGTGCTGCCCCGCAATGAAACATAGCGCTTGAAAGTGGCCTGCGCCTCGACCATGCGGCCAGCCTGACGCAGAGCATGGCTGCGCAGCAGCAGCAATGGCAGGCGCGACGATGGCTGATCATCAAGCACGTCCAGCCTGTCCAGTACCGATAGCGCTTCCTCGCCGAGGCGCTCTGAGATGAGAGCATAGGCGAGGATACGAAGCAGCTCGACGTCTTGAGAATGTTCGTGAACGACGGGCCGTATAAGAGCCAGACTGTGTGCGCTCTGCCCGCACGCAAGGTGGACATAGGAAAGCGCGCAGAGCAAATCGCGCTCGGGCCCAGAGATCGGCACCACCCCATCGGTTTTGGAAACATGCGACGACTGGGCAGGTGTGAAGTGTTGCACTCCGCGCGGATCTGGCATTGCTAGCCCTGGATCAAGCCGTTGTGATTCTGCCGAAGCAGGATTAAGCGCCGCAGCTCTAGCTGCAGAAGCGCGGCCCCTTCGCGTGCCACCGAGCCCTCTGGCGCGGCTGACAGCGCATCAGCCAGCCGCTCGAGGAGAAGGCCGTGTTGTTCTGGACGCACAACATGCGAATGACGCAGGCGGGGCGTGATGAAGGAGAGCAGGCTATCCGCGAGATTGGGGCCGTTCAGCCAGGCAAGTTCCGAACTCGTTTCGATCTTACCTGCGTGTTCGGTGGCATCGGTGGGATTGATCCGCGAGATTGGATCGATTGACTTGAGTTCGAGCGCGTTATCGATCGTGTTGGCAGCCAAACGCTCCTGCGCTTCTCGGTCTTGGACAACTGACGTGTGACCATTGCCGCCATTTCCATGGACCTTGTCGATGCCGAGGCTGCTGGCCTGAGGTGCGGCCGGGGCGATGACAGGTGCATGATGCTCGTTGTTGATTCCCTGAAAGGCGGTGCCAGGCTCTACGGACCGCTGCGGCAGCCTAGTCATGAAACGTTCCTTCGTTGCCCGCGGGCTAAAACTCTAATAGGACAGAGCAGCTAGCTGGCCATTGCGTGTCAGCAGCACACGTCCGTCCTCGATCTCCTTTACGGTCCATCCATTGCTCAGGAGCGCGCCCACGAAATACTTTTGACCAGCAATGACCAGATAAGGATCGTTTCCGCGCCAAACTGCCTGGACGGCAATCGCGGGGAGCGTCTTCTCCTCCTTGATGGCGACCGCGCTGACGAGCGTATAAGCACCATTGCTTTGGACATCGAACCGCTGCTGGACTTCCCGCCATTTAGCGAGCGAGGCAGGCGGAATGGTGCCATCGGCGGTCACAACGCCCGGCCCAGAACCGACTTTGATACCGAGCAGGCCCGCTGCATCAACTTCCTCTTGCAGCCGTTGAGCAGCTGCGTCGGTGGCCGGAGCATCAGGGGCGGCGAGCGCGACTTTGGGGCCAATGTCCGTGGCGGGGGACGAAGTGCTCAGTGCTGCGGCGCCTTCGGACCGGACAAGGCCCGTTGAGACGGTGCCAACTGCGGCGGAGCTGATCAGGACCAAGGTGAGCGCGGTAATCGGTACATGCCAGCGGCCGGTAGAGCCGGCTTTTTGAGAGCCTTCGATCGACCAGCGAATGGACATCGCGCCCATATGGATGACGGCAGGAAGAGGGACAACAACGGTCTCATTTGGCGAAATAGGGTCGCGGCCGTCGATCGCGACGTCCGCGGCAAGGGCCTCGATCTCGATCGAGCTGACATGCCAGCTGACGCGAAGATGGTGCGGTTCGAGGCCTTGCTCGATGAAGACCAGATCAGCATCGAGGCTGCTGCCAATCAAGCAAGAGCCGCCCCCCGCTTTGCCGGTCAGCCCGGAATAACACCCCGACAACACTTCGAAAAGCGAGGAAGCTGATTCATTCACGGTCGCCTCCTGAACGAAGAACGAGGCCGTACGGCAAAGCCGTACGGCCCGTTGCGACTTCACAGATCATTGCGGCCGGCAAAAGCGGGAGGATATAACGCCGTCCCGCTTCATCCGTTATTGCACCCGCTCGTCGGCCGCCTTCTTGACGGTCGAAAGCTCTGTCGAGACGACGCGAACTTCTACATCCCTTTCAGCAGCCTTCGTGCTGCTGGCGGTCAGGGCGGCGAGTTGCCTGTTGAATGCCGCTTCTCCCGCAGCTTCGGCAGCGGCGGAACCAGCGGCTGCAGTAGCGGTACCAGCTGCGCCACCCGCAGTCGAGCTATGAGAAGCACCAACCTTATCAGTCATATTTTTTCTCCTGTTTATTCGAATATTGCCGCGCCTTGCGGCTCCGATTTTCCTGACGCGCAACATGCGAGGTCAGGAATCCTGCTCTGTCTCGGCCATGGCGTCGTCGAAACGACCCATTTCACTACTTACAAATTGCATAGCGGCGGCGCCGAGGGCGACGTTGAACGCTTGCTGCATAGCAGCGGCTTGCGAGTCAGCGTCTGGACCAGACGTGCCGCCATTTGCGGGAACTCCTGCACCAGGCGATTGGCCATGATCATCGTGCTCGCCAGGGGCCCGAGATCCCTTTTTGCCGCCGCCAGTCGCATGGAGGTCAGAATCAAGATGCCCAGCGGCGTTTGAGCTGGAAATGCGCATCGGGGTTCTCCTACTTCAAACTTCGTTCGTGCGGAGGAAGCAGTCTCCGTCACGTCCACTATGGAAGCATTAGCTTTCGACAAGCTGACGAGCCTCAGAAATAAAATGAGCCGATCTCTTTGATGCTGCTTGGACAGGCCGCCTCATATGTCGGCAGTGTGCCGGCGAAGGCTGCAGATCAGAGAGTTGGTGCAAGAGATCGCCTATGTGGCACTTGATCAGGCAAGCCGGTTGTTCATCAAAGCGCAGCTTTAATGAACTGAGTGTAAGCGCCAGGACGGATAAAATGGGCTTAAGCTTTGACGTGGCCCAATCTCGGGGGCCACCCGCCGGGACTACTCACAAGCCGTTCGGCAATTTACTTGCCTCGAACCACTCAGCGTTTTGTCTCGATCCTGCCCCAGGGCGCTGCGGCAGGTTAAAGTTGCTCATGCGAGTCAGCAACGAAGAGCGATCCTCCAGTTCCGCTCGTGGCAGATCCATAAAAATTGATCCGCTTTGTCTGACAGCGATCAGGAGGCGCTGGAGACAAGCACCTTGAGCGTCACGTCCACTAATGTGCTCTCGATCCGACGACTAAACTGGTCAGGTTCGCCGCTCCGTCCGGTCTGTGGCGGGGTGAAGGCATCGACAAGTTCACCGTCCGCGATGGGCGGCGCAATCAGCGCGGCGAGACCTTCGCGGCGGCGCACGCGATGTGAGAATGCCCGTCGGGCGCTCGAGACAGCCGACAAATGCGCCGGTTTAGCGAGCGACAAAATACGCTCGTCGCTGTAAGCATCAAATATGCTGGCGGAGCTTGCGGGACCTGCGCGGCGCGGGCGACCTAACCGCGCCGTGGCCTCGCAAGCTAACCTTTGTTCCAGCTTTATTCTGTGTCGATAGCGCCGCTAGGCGTAGGCACCTGCAGCTTGCGTGCGCTCGGATTCAATCCGTACCTTCAGGTTATTCAGATAGTCCTCCGCGTAGGACTGAGCCATCGACACCGGCAGGTTGATGCCGGCCGTCGCCGCTTCTTGAATTGCCTGCTTCACCAAGCCTTCCCGAATCGCTATCTTGACCTCGGGGCCGGCGATGCAGCCCACGGCCTGGGCCGCAAGACTGAGCCCGGCTTCCTCCAGCGCCTTCTTTATGTTGCCGCCGCTGATCGCGGTGTGCAGAAGATTTGCAGCTTGCGCCTCGGCCTCGATCACCATTGAAGCAAGATCGGCCAGTTCGCCCAGCCCTGGAATGAAGCCGAGTACACCAACGGCCGTCGCTGTCCAGTCGAGCACCTTCGAGCCTACCTTAAGCACGTCATCAAGTGCGTGCATGAGGGCGCCGCCGTTCTTCTTGGGAGACTTGATGTCGGGCTGGTCTGCCACGCCAATCATCATGTCGGCGGTGGCTTCCTGTTCGGCCGGCGTTCGAGCGGCATGCGTCTTCAGTTGCGGAGCGGCGCGGTTCGCGCCAGACATGTTGTTGAAGAACTGGTTGAAATCGTTTCTGCTGATGTTTCCGGAATCAACCGTATGGCCGCCGCCGAAGTCGAAAAACTTGTGGTGGGTTTTGTAGCCGGTAATCGCGTTATTCATCAACCCGAACAGCACAGGATCCGAGAGCAGCTGGGAGGCCGCTTGTCGTACCTCGGGAGAAAGGCTCTTGTCGTCCACCATACTCACGAGCTTTTCCCGGGTCAGAACGCCATTTCCAAAGAAAGCGTCCTGGTTCTTGTTGATCGTGTTTAGTGTACCCAGCTCGGGGCGAGTGAGACTCATCGATGATGAGGCGACCTGCAGAAAGTCCTCTTTGTGGACCTGATCTATCGAGCCGCCGTACAACTGCTTCCATTGGTCCGGGTGGTCGAGAAAATATTGAGCCGCCGCGAGGACCTGTGGGGGGCATTTGCCAATGTCGGCGTTGCCGTCCACGATGTGCCTGAAATCCGCAAGGCTCAAGTTCTTGGGCAGGTTATCGGAATAGCGGTAGAGTTCGCGCAGGGCGTCGGTCAGGGTCATGACCGATGGCTCACCATTCCCGGTCCCGTCGGATGGTATGTAGTTCTGCTCGTAGGTCTGCGCCCGCTGCTCCTGGAACGCGGCAACTTGGGGGTGGTGATCGGAAAAGCCGCAGAGATCGCCCGCTTTGATTTTGCCGCCACAGCGGCCGTCGCCTTGCGAACCGATCGCATAGAAGAGCTCCGGGTCCTGTTGCAGTGCCTCGATCGCCGCCTTTAGATCCGGCGGTGTCGAGGGATCGTTGGCCAAATCTCCCAAAGACTTCCAATCAAGCGGGCATTTGTCCTTGTGGCGGTTCAGCACAGAGACAATATGCAGTTCCGCATTAGTCAGCGTGCCACCGTTCCAGGTGATCCTTGAGCTTTGTACGGGTGCCTCCGCAATGATTGGGCTGCTCGCAGCACAGGACGGCTGTGGGTCATGCTGATATGCATCCAGTGCTGCCCTAATCTCTGGTGGCAGGATATTCCGCGTCTCCTGCGTGAGCTCCTCCGTCAGTTGCTTGGCTGCGTCTGTGGGGGCCGGCTCCTGCGGTGCGGAATGATCGTTGGTCGTGTCTTTCGACGAGAGGCTGGCCAGCATCGCCTGAAAGCTGGAAAAGTCCTGCGCCGAAGACGGCGGGGCGGGCATTCCGGGCAAAGCCGCAGTTGAACTGGCGGTTGGCGATAGGTCGACTGACATTATACGTCCTCCGATATAAGAGTGCACCCACAAGACGGTCACGTAACGCGCCCCGAGATCGCGACGAACAAGGAATGTTGATCGACAGAGTTCAACAGGTGCTACGACTTGCATCCGGTTGCTCAGTGCGGCTCCAGCGCTCAGTTCCGCGATTATCCATGGGAACACCGCCGTCTAGATATTCACGCCGTATGGTAGGACGGACAAGCTTTCGAGAAGCTGACGGCGCATAGACGATTTCAAGGTGATTGATGAATTGGCCTTGCCAACAAGGCTGGACGTATTTTCAATGCCGGTGCCAGATTCGTTTGGTTGCGTTCGCCCGGCCTGGTGCCATGTCGGCGAATTAACGGCCTCACGTTTGCCTATCCGCAGCATTCGTTGATTTGATCCAACAATCTCGCAAGAGCTCCGGAGCATCTCAAGGTGGACGCTGATTTCGCAGTAGCCACCCCGCGCCTGCGCCAAAAAGTGCTGGCGCCCTCTGAGCCGCGCATCCAGCATGGTCGGATCAGATACCGGTCGTCGACCAAGTCCTCGAAAAACTCGATCGTCAAAGGCGTTGAGCGGACCCAGGTTGCTCTGACAAACATCAAAGCTCGGACGCCCGGGCCTTTGTTCTTTTATTCGTCCTTAGCCGCCGCGCTCGTTCGACCCTGCATCGAATCCATGTCCCGGGCTCAGTGCGGGATAACCGTTGGGTCACCCGGTGTTCGAAGGGTGGACACAAACTGGCCCCAAGAGCGGGTCTAGCGACTTTTGAGACGAATAAGTCTTCTCCTTGCCATTCGGCCGTGTGAGGCACACCCACGATGGCGAAGGTTGTCGTCCGGAGATGCCTGCCCGACATCACATTGCAGCTTCTCAAGATGTCGATCTAAGGAATGTGGAGGCTGGGTGAGTGGAGACCAGTGGTCCTTGGCGGGACGTCCGGGAACTGGACCGCTCGCCGTCATCCAATGATGGCTCGGCGCGTGACGGCGCGGCTGCCAGCTTCGGCCAAATCAGATCCTAGTTAAGTTCGTCCGCTTCATGCGGTCCCGTCAGTTTCTGCTCAAAGCTCCTTGGATTGACCGTGCATGTCGCTTATTGGCGCGTTGAAGCCCGTTTACACCTGACAGCGGAACGTCTCTCATCCTTCGACGAATTTCATCCGCATGACGAATCTTCGAGGCAATTCGCATCAGGAATAAATCCGCAAGCCGCAATCTGGAATGCCGCTACCTTCTAGCTCGGACAGCTGTTGCCCGGAGCCTGTAGCGTCGTTACGATACGCGACTGCTTCGCCGTTTCAACACCGGCGCGCTCATATCTGGCAGCACCAGCTTTCGAAAAGCGGAGAGTATGCACAGACGCACTGAATTTCTTCGCAAGCGACTTTTTGTGATCGACTCATTGTCGGCCAGAATTGGTCGCATGGACCGGGCTGTCTTGATGCGGTGCCTGCGGCGAAGCAGTGGCATCCGGTCGTCCGTCGCGAATGACCGTGCTTGAGGATCCCCGAAACAGCATCAGAACCGACTCGTGCGGCGACCTGTCGACACCGGCCGTACTCTGCCGTGCCTGTGTCTCCGCCAGCAGTCCTTTCAGCGTTTGCTCCACAAGTGTGATAAATCGAGGCGGACCATAGGCGAAGACGAGACCATCTCCTGGTGCAGCTTTCACGATATAACGCTCATCTGAGATGCTGAGTGCATCGAGTGCCGTCTTGAATGCATCGAAGCTTATCGGATTCAAGACCAGTAGTCGGCTTTGCGCCTCGTGGGCATCGGATATGTAAAGCACCAGCCCATCGTAGTACCATTGAAGGTTATAAAGATGGATCAAGCGGTCGAGAAACCCTCGCGGTGGGAGCTCCGGTATCCGCCCGCGAATCCGCCCCTTCACCTCAGTACTTACATTGACCCGGATATTCAGATTGTTGCCGAATTCCTGCAGTGCGGCCGCGAGGTCCTGATCCAGAACCGTGTAACTGTAAGGCGTCGATGGCAGCGTCAGCGGCGCGCCTAGCGTCCTGCCGACGTTCAAGCAGATGAAAACAACAGCACATAGCACTTTCTTCAAGATGACAGCCTCCGAGATCGGATGATTCCTGCTATTTTTTCACGACAGGATCGACACCAAAATTCGTCCCAAATTTGGAGATCGATGCTTCTTCCTAAATGGAGGCCAACCGTGATCATCAGGTGACGAACGCTCGTCAGCTTTCGGTCAGCTCGCTTCTCTAGGGTACTGGCCCATTCGCGCTCACGAAGCTGCCAATCTCATCACGTGACAAACACGGTTCTTCTCATGTTGCCTGCCGTTGCCTCGATCGCTCTCAACCCGGCCGAATGTCTCTCCAGCGGCTGTTCAGCGGTGCGGGACCAGTTTCATGATAGTCTTGCGCAGGCTGCTTCGAAGCAAGGTGCGGCTTCTTCGGCAGCCGATCGCCCGCCAGCTCCGGCGCTGTCGGAGGTTCAGCGTACAGTCACGCCGGCGAGCCCGCTTGGCGATCGCGTCCTGCAGAATATTTCTGCGATCCACCGGCGCAAACCATCTTCTGCGGGTGCGGTCCCGTCGACCATTGTCGCTGAGCCCGATCCTGCGAAGAGTCTTCAGCTCGGGCCGGCCGCGCAGCCGGTCTTACGCTCGCAGCAAGTCGAGGTGCAGCCGGCAGGTAAACCGGAAGGTGGCGACCATTTCGATTCGGCCTTGACGAATCTGCGGGATGTTTACGATCGCGTCATTCAGGTTTCGCTCATCTCCAAAAGCGCCGGCGCCGTCAGTTCATCTCTGAACAAGCTTCTATCGGCGGGCTGAGCGGGCTGATAGGTTCTTCACACAACGGCAGGATCGCTCACGCCGCGACGGCGGGAGAGTGGTTTGATGCTCTTGTCCGTTTGCCGCTTCTGCTATCGCATCGGCGGATGTAAGACCGATCTATATACCCTATATACAAGTGCGGGCGGGTACGAAGGCAACAGCCGTCGAGTTGCTTGCAAATGAGATGGGAGACATTGCGTTGCGGATAGATTTTTCGCGTATCAATCGGTCCAAAGCTATATTCCACGATATTTATGCTTCGGATGATCCGAGGGCATATTTCTCGGTCCTCGGAGACCTGGATTATATGATCCCGGACGTGGCTGAGCCGGTTGTGCGCCAAATCCTGGCAGCGAAAGCTTCGGCAACCGGCCTTAAGCCCGTCGTGCTCGATGTTGGTTGTTCATACGGCATCAACGCAGCGGTGCATCGCTTTCCGCTGACCTTCGGGGGCTTGCGTCACCGCTACGCCCGGCGTGAGATGAGAGCGATCAGTTCTGAGACACTCGTGAGTCTCGATCGCAATTTTTATGCAGCCTGGCCTGATGTCGGGTTGGCGCGCTTTGTCGGCCTCGATGTGTCAGCACGGGCGGTCAGCTATGCAAAAAGTGTTGGCCTCTTGGAGCAGGGCATTGTCGCTGACCTTGAAAAGGAGGCGCTATCGACGGACAGCGCGCGCATTCTCCGCTCCGTGGATGTTATCATGTCGACCGGATGCATCGGCTACGTTACCGAGAAGACGTTCAGCGAGATTCTCGATGCGACAGAGAAGCAACCATGGATCATCTCCTTCGTGCTACGAATGTTCCCATTTGAGTCGCTGGCCGCGACGTTCGCAAAGCGTGGTCTTGTGACAGAACGTCTTACCGGCGCGACGTTTATCCAGCGTCGCTTTCGCGATGCTGAAGAGTTTGAAAGTTGTTTGGCCAGCTTGGCGGCCCTTGGCGTGGATGCCACCGGTCTCGAATCGGAGGGGCTGTTTCACGCCGATCTGATCTTGTCTCGCCCCGAGGCGGATGCGCGCGCCACGCCTCTCGAAGACGTTGTCACCGTCGCCAGCGGCAGGGGACGGCCGATCGGACCCCGTTACGTTCATGTTGAAGGTAAGGAGGGCTTGCAGGTCGGGCTGGAGCCGTGACGGGTTAGGAACTATTGTGCAGCGCGCGAGTCTCTTCGGCGCTGGATCAAGACGTCGAAAACGAGGCCATTCTGGTCGACGGCGCGCCAGAGCCGATTCTGTTCGCCGGGCGATGGATAACGACTTCGTCCAGATGCCATTTGTCGCAGGGAGCGGGAGCGCTGCGATTCAGATCGGAGAGCGCCTTGCCGAATTCCTTGTCCACTGACGCGCGGTTCATAGATCTCATCAATGCGACGCGCGGGCCAGAATTTCCTTGACCATGCGCAAGCTTAACGGAAACCGGACATGCCGCCAACGGCATCTCACCTGCAGCGGAAGCGACAGCGGTGATAGAGTAGGCCGGGCGGTCAGCATGTCTTTGCCTCCTTCTAAATCTTGATCTCTCCAGTTGACGAATCCCGGCGAGTGGTGCCTATGTCTAGCCAGTCACGGTCTTCCGTTCCCCACATCTTGTAGGTCGGAAGCTAAGAGGGAACCCGGTGCGCCGAAACGGCTACTCCGGGGCTGCCCCCGCAACTGTAAGCGGCGAGCGGGTGTCATCAAGGCCACTGGCGCGACACAGCGCCGGGAAGGCCGACAGCCGTAGCGACCCGCGAGCCAGGAGACCTGCCGCGACTGAACGAAAGTCCTCGGGCGGGGTGCCCCGGTGGGTCGCTTGCAGCCGGGGACATTTGCCAGCTCTCCTCGCAAGTCGTCCGCGCGGGCCCCAGCGTCTAACATCGCGGGGTTGCCGATGTCGCCGTCTTACGATTTCGATCAGCATGGTCATCTCGTCGCGCCGCCGAGTGTGCGGCCGCGCCTAGCGCAGGCAAAGCCTATCGCGCCTGAGCCGTGTCTGGTGCCCCTTTCGCCATCGCCGGCTCCACTGCCGTGGCCCCTCGCGCCATCGCCAAAGCCGGCCGACCTTACGCTCGATCCGTCGCGCGACGGCCTGTTGACGTCGTTCGGCAAGCTGATGTTGAGCGACCGGTATCTGCTCGCCGGCGAAACTTACCAGGACATGTTCGCGCGGGTGTCTTGCGCTTTCGCGGACGATGTTGCGCATGCCCAACGTCTCTATGATGCGATGTCTCGGCTGTGGTTCATGCCGGCCACACCGGTGCTCTCCAACGGCGGGACCACGCGCGGCCTGCCGATCTCCTGCTTCCTCAACTCGGTGTCGGACTCGCTCGAAGGCATCGTCGGTACCTGGAACGAGAACGTCTGGCTTGCTTCCAACGGCGGCGGCATCGGCACCTACTGGGGCAATGTTCGCTCGATCGGCGAGAAAGTAAAGGGCGGGGTCACCTCAGGCATCATCCCGTTCATCCACGTCATGGACGGCCTGACGCTGGCGATTAGCCAGGGCTCGTTGCGGCGCGGCTCGGCGGCGGTCTATCTCGATATTCACCATCCCGAGATCGAGGAGTTCCTCGAGATTCGCAAGGCGTCCGGCGACTTCAACCGCAAGAGCCTCAACCTGCATCACGGCGTCAACGTCACCGATGAGTTCATGCGTGCCGTGGGCGCCGGCACCGCGTTCGCTCTGCGCAGCCCGAAGACTAACGAGGTCGTCCGCGAGATCGATGCCCGCCAGCTGTGGCAACGCATCCTTGAGAACCGGCTCCAGACCGGCGAGCCTTATCTCTTGTTCATCGACACCGTGAACCGCGCGCTCCCCAAGCATCAGCGCGAGTTGGGCCTCAAGGTCTCGACCTCCAACCTGTGCAGCGAAATTATCCTGCCGACCGGCATCGATCATCGCGACGAGGAGCGCACCGCGGTCTGCTGTCTATCGTCGCTCAACCTCGAGACCTGGGACCAGTGGAGTGAGGAGCCCATCTTCATCGAGGATGTCATGCGCTTCCTCGACAACGTGCTCAGCCACTTCATCACGGTGGCGCCGGACGGCATGAAGCGTGCCCGCTACGCCGCCCTGCGTGAGCGCTCCGTCGGCCTCGGCGTCATGGGCTTCCACTCCTTCCTGCAGGCCAAGGGCATTCCAATGGAAAGTGTCATGGCCAAGTCCTTCAATCTGAACATGTTCCGAAAAATCCGTCGCGATGCCGACGCGGCATCCGTGACGCTCGCGCGCGAGCGTGGCCCGTGCCCGGATGCCCTGGAACGCGGCGTGATGGCGCGCTTCAGCCATAAGATTGCGATCGCGCCGACCGCCTCGATCAGCATCATCTGCGGCGGCACCAGCGCCTGCGTCGAGCCGATCCCGGCCAACATCTACACCCATAAGACGTTGTCAGGCGCCATCTCGGTGCGTAATCCGCATCTCACCAAGGTGCTGGCCGCGAAAGGCGTAGACACCTCGGCGACCTGGCATTCGATCATCGCGCACGAGGGGTCGGTCGCCCATCTCGACGTCCTGTCAGAGCACGAGAAAGCGGTCTTTCGCACCGCTTTCGAGATCGATCAGCGCTGGATCGTCGAGCTTGCCGCCGACCGCGCCGCGTTCATCTGCCAGAGCCAGTCGATTAACCTCTATCTTACGGCTGACGTCGACAAGTGGGACCTCCACATGCTGCACTGGACGGCCTGGAAGCACGGGGTGAAGAGCCTCTACTACTGCCGTTCAAAATCGATCTCGCGCGCGGCGTTCGCCGGCAGGATCGGCGACGGCGACAAGGCCGCGCCACCGCAGCCGCGCACCGACTATGAGGAGTGCCTCGCATGTCAGTGATCGATCTCTCGTCCGTCGATCCACGGACGCTGATCGGCAAGGGGCGCGTCGGCCTTCTCGACTCGACCGGCAGCTATGACGTCGATCGCTACGCCTGGGCTTACGAGTTCTGGAAGCGCCAGCAGCAGACCCATTGGATGGGCGAGGAGGTGCCGCTCGGCGCCGACCTCAAGGACTGGGCGTCGGAGCGCGTCACCGCCAGCGAGCGCGCACTGCTCACCCAGATCTTTCGTTTCTTCACTCAGTCGGACATCGAGGTCGGAGACAACTATCTCAAGCGCTACATCCCGATCTTCCAGCCGCTCACGGTTCAGATGATGATGGCGGCCTTCACCAACATGGAGACGGTCCACATCGACGCCTATGCGCTGCTGCTCAAGACGCTCGGCATGCCCAAGACCGAGTTCGACGCATTCCGAAGCTATGACGAGATGCGCGCCAAGGCGGACTACATGCACGAGTTCGGCGTCGACAGCGTGGCCGATGTCGCTCGGACCTTGGCGATGTTCGGCGCCTTCACCGAAGGCATGGCGTTGTTCGCGAGCTTCGCCATGCTGCTCAACTTCCCGCGCCACAACAAGATGAACGGCATGGGACAGATCGTAAGCTGGTCAGTGCGCGACGAGAGTCTGCATTGTGAGGGTATCATCAAGCTGTTTCACGAATGGCACCGCGAAACCGGCGCGGTGACGCGCGCTGTCCGTGACGACATCGTCGACGTCGCCAAGACCATGGTGAAGCTGGAGGAGAACTTCGTCGACCTCGCCTTCGGCCTCGGCAAGATCGAGGGCATGCGAGCTGAGCAGATCCACGCCTACGTCCGCTATGTCGCCGACTGGCGACTGACCCAACTGCGGATTGGCCCGGTCTTCGGCTTCTTCGAGGCCAAGGAAGGCGGATTCACCCAGCTCAAGACGCATCCGCTACCGTGGCTTGTCGAGATTCTCAATGGTGTCGAGCACGCCAATTTCTTCGAGCAGCGCGCCACGGAGTACTCCAAGGCGGCGAGCCGCGGCAGCTGGGACGGCGAAGACGGGGTGTGGGCAGCTTTCGGCCGCGTGTAGGCAGCCGGAACAGCGCTTTGGTGCGTCCGCTCGTACATCCCGGGCGTTCGCGAAAGGAGGCTCCGCCGCTGCTTGAGAGGGGCGCAGCGGACATCAGTGGCATGATTTACGCCGCTGGAAATCATGATGGGTGGGCATCGGCGTTCGGCATCGATCGGCCAAATTGGAGGCGGTGAGACCATTTAACGGTTCCACCGGTATCAGAGCTTATCACAAGGCTCTCGGCGGGATGAGCGGAGACGCGCGGTATAGGGCAACCGATCGAAGAAAACTGCGTCCGTTGACGTGCCGATGCGCAAATGCACTCAAGCCCAAGTTGCGCTCGCTTGAGGTGCAGACGTAATCGATGTCGAGGCTGCTTGCATCGAGGCCTGCGATGCGGCTTGGGAAGGAGGGGTTGCGCGCTCGCCGTCTTTTTTGAGAAGGGCCGACGGAACAGCTTTACGCATCTTGGCCAAAGGCTTCGTGGCCCCGTACAACGCAAGGCGGAGAGGCCAAAAGCGAGAAAAGCACGGACTGGTGATCGTTCGTCAGGTTTTCGCCTTCCCTGCCGAGGCACGGGCTATGGTCGTTAGCGAGTAGTCCGATCTTCCCCAAAGTCTGCGGGGCGATCTTCAGCGGGATCTTCGGGCTAAAGGGTTGGGTCCAACGCTGTGAGACGAATGAAGTCCTCTTCTCCATTCGGATCTTGGAGGCTAAGCATCCCGAAGGCCTTCCGCCTGAGAATCAACCTGGAATTTCGTTCCGGCTTGGAAGTCAACGTAATCTTTAGAGGACGCAACCAGCGTAGTTTTTCGTCAGGTTTTCGTCAGCTCACCAATCTACGCTTGATCCGTTCATCGGTCGACAACGCCTAGTCTTATCAACGAGCACAATGACTCCTTATATGATGTTAGGCGCAACGCCGATCTCTCCCAGTCCAGCCCACTGTCTTTCCAATGCCTGCTCGCCGGCGGCTCCCGGCGAGCAGGCGCGCTTTGAGCAGTCTCTTGGCCAAGTGGCCTCCAATCAGGATGTCGCCTCATCAGTTGCAGATAGGACCGCAGTGGTTCCGACGGTATCGGAAGTGCAGCGCGCGAGTACGCTGGCGAGTCCATCGGGCGACCGCGTCCTTCAAGTCCTTTCCAACATGTACCACAGCCATGCCGTTGCTCCGGCGGCCGGCAGCGCGCGGTCTGCGCCGAACGGCATGCAGCCTGGACCTGCCGCGCAGCCGCTGTTGCAACCGGTCGACATCGGCGCGCATGCGGCGGTTAAGCCGGTGGATGCGGATTTCGATGCGATGGTGGTGAATCTGAGGGATGTCTACAGTGGTGCCGTTCAGGTTTCCCTCGTCTCCAAAAGCACCGGTGCCGTCAGCTCGTCGTTGAACAAGCTGCTATCGGCGGGCTGAGTGAAGCTGATGACTGGTGCGATGCACAGCGGGGGCAACGGCGGCCGTCAATCGTGGCGGCAGCTTCGCATTTGCCTTGCTCTGCCGCTTCTTCTTCCGTTGATCGGCTGCAAGGCTGATCTCTACAGCAAGATTCAGGAGCGTGAGGCCAATGAGATGCTTGCGCTTCTCCTGGGCAAGGGTATCGATGCCGTTCGTGTTGTCGCCAAGGACGGAACCAGCACGATCCAGGTCGAGGAAAGGCAGCTCGCGTATTCGATCGACCTGCTAAATATTGAGGGGCTGCCGCGCCAATCTTTCAAGAATCTTGGCGAGGTGTTCAAAGGATCAGGCCTCGTTGCCTCCCCGATCGAGGAGCGCGCCCGTTACGTTTATGCACTGAGCGAAGAATTGTCGCGCACCATTAGCGATATCGATGGCGTCCTTTCCGCCCGCGTGCACGTGGTTCTGCCGAAGAACGATCTGTTGCGGCAAGATGCGACCCCGTCTTCGGCGTCGGTTTTCATCCGGCATGGCTCGAACGCGAGGCTCTCGGCGCTGTTGCCTCAGATCAAGATGCTCGTCGCCAACAGCATCGAAGGGCTGTCTTACGACAAGGTGGCGGTGGTCTTCGTGCCGGTTGAGCGGGCTCCACTTGAGCAGCCGGCGCCGCCGGCAGCCGCTTCGGCTCAATCAGCAAAGTCGGCTTCAACTCCGTGGCTTGCGCTCGGGGTGGGGGGCGCCGGCGCCACATTCGTCATTGCATCTTATGTGTTGCTTGGCGCGCGTCTTCGTCAGTTCGGGCAATCATCGCGCAAACTGATCATGTTCGGCAGGCGTTCGAATGTGCCCGCTGTCCAGGCTGCTGGTAAAAAGATCACGTCTGATGCGACATAGCCGGGACGCTCATGTCGGCATCAATATCACCCACCGAACCCAATCGTTCGTTCCCGCTAGCTTCCGATCGGCTGCGCAAGTTTGCTGCCTCGATCCATCCGAGCCGTCTTGCTGCGGGTCTTGATCCGCTGCTGTCGCCTTCGACATTACTCCGACTACAGCAGAGTTCCAGGCTGCAGCCAAGACTGGCCGAACTGCTGCTCGGCAGCGAAGTGGATGTGAGCGGATCTGGCTGGAACGACGACCTTCTGCTCGGACATGATCCGCGTCGGGCTGCCCTGCTCGCGGGCAGTATCTGGCATGCACGCTCCGTCCTGAAGCTGGTTTCAAAGCGCGATCTTTCGATTTTGGTCGCGATGATCGGTGCTGAAGCGCATGTTTTCGCCATCCGGCATCTATCCGCGGCGGTTGCAACGACGCCCGTTGCCGATCCGGAACAGTTGTCGCGACAGATTGAACACGATGGACATGCCTGCCTCGGCGCCTGGCTTGACGAGGCTCCGGCGCTTGACCGTATCCGCGTGCTTCTACGTCTGCCTATTGGGACCGCCGTGGACAATCCCGCGGCTGAGCATCGCAGTGTCGCAGATCCACTGCTTTCCCTGGTCGTTTCCCATTTGGGGATGGAGGCTGCCGCGGTATGACAGTCGACGTCCCAGCACTGCCCGTGGCGCCGCAGATCCGTCCGCTCGGCCCCCTTATTCCGGCGGCCGAGCTCAAGATCTGGCATGACGCCATACACGCGCGGGCCACTGCCGAGTGGCATCTGCAGCGCGTTCGCAGTTGGGGGCGCAAAGCATATGAGCGCGAGCGGGCGCGCGGCCATGCTGAGGGCGTAAAGGCGGGCGCAGAGGAGATGGCGCAGTTGATTGCGCAGGCTGCTTGCGAACTCGCGCAGCGAAAGGCCGTTCTGGAACGGGAATTGCCCGAACTGGTCATTGAGATCGTGCGCGATTTGATTGGCGCCTTTGATCCGGGCGAGATGCTGGTGCGCAGTGTTCGTCATGCGATCGAGCAAAAGTACAAAAACACAGAAGTTTACCTTCACGTGTCCCCCCTGAAAGCCGATCTGCTTGCCAGGGAATTCGCCGCCTACAACGGACAGGACGGTCGGCCCAAGGTCCGGATTGAGCCGGATCCGGCGCTGGCGGCGGACCAATGCGTTTTGTGGAGCGAGTTTGGCAATGTCGATCTCGGACTTGCCGCACAGCTCCGCGCGCTTCGGCTGGGGCTTGGCCTGTCTTCGCAGGAAGGTGAGCCGTGACCACGCAACGACCGACCCACGATGCCACGGCTGAAGAGGGGGCTGTCCACGCCGCACTCTCATCCTTAAGATCTTCCGCCACGCATATCGATACGCGTGCCGTCCGTGGGCGGATCACGCGGGCGATTGGCACGCTGCTCCATGCCGTCTTGCCGGAGGCCCGGGTCGGGGAACTATGCCTCTTGCGGGATCCCCGCAGCGGATGGTCGCTCGAGGCGGAGGTGATCGGTCTATTGCCGGACGGGGTGTTACTCACGCCGATCGGCGACATGGTCGGGTTGTCCAACCGGGCGGAAGTCGTCACGACCGGGCGAATGCAGGAAGTGCCAGTCGGCCCCGACTTGCTCGGCCGCGTGATCGACAGTTTCGGCCGCCCGCTCGATGGTAAGGGCCCAATCAAGGCTGGCGAGGCTCGCCCGCTGCGCGGCAAGGCCCCCAATCCCATGAAACGTCGCGATATCGAACAGCCTTTTCCGCTCGGCGTTCGTGTGTTGGATGGGCTTCTGACATGTGGAGAAGGCCAGCGGATCGGAATCTACGGCGACGCCGGTTGCGGCAAGTCGACGCTGATGTCGCAAATCGTCAAAGGCGCAGCCGCCGACGTCACGATTGTCGCGCTGATCGGCGAACGCGGCCGAGAGGTGCGTGAATTCATCGAGCGTCATCTTGGCGAGGCGCTCCGCCGTTCGGTCGTCGTCGTTGAGACATCCGACCGTTCGGCGATGGAGCGGGCACAATGCGCCCATATGGCGACGGCGCTTGCCGAGTATTTTCGTGATCAGGGACTTCGCGTCGTCCTGATGATGGACTCTTTGACGCGCTTTAGCCGCGCGATGCGCGAAATTGGCCTTGCCGCAGGAGAGCCTCCGACCCGGCGCGGATTTCCGCCCTCCGTCTTTGCGCTGCTGCCGGGCCTGTTGGAGCGCGCCGGCATGGGCGAGCATGGCTCCATCACGGCCTTCTATACCGTACTTGTCGAAGGTGATGGTACGGGCGATCCAATCGCAGAAGAATCACGCGGCATTCTTGACGGCCACATCATTCTCTCGCGCGGGCTGGCCTCGCGAGAGCATTTTCCGGCGATCGACGTGCTGTCGAGCCGAAGCCGCGTCATGGATGCGATCGTGTCTGTGCCGCATCGAAAGGGGGCGTCCGTCTTTCGTGATCTGCTCTCGCGCTACGCGGAGGCGGAGTTCTTAATCAAGGTCGGCGAATACAAGCAAGGCTCCGATCCGCTGACCGACCGGGCGATCGCCTCGATCGAGGAGTTGCGGGCGTTCCTGCGGCAGGGCCAGGACGAGGCATGCAACTTTGAGGAGACAGTCGCATGGATGTCGCGTCTGACCGCCTGAATCTCGTTCAGGCGTCGAAATTGCGGCTCGTGAAGGACATGAGGGAGCGGAGTGCCCTTCGTGAACTGTCCAGCATGGAAACCAAGCGCCGCGTCGCAGGTGAAGCCGTCGAACGAGCTTCGGAGCAGCTTGCAAATGCCGAAAGACACCGTGCAAGGGTCGAAACTGAGCTTTATCGGGAGATGTTATCGGCCGATGCGATATCCGTCAGCGAACTCGAGCGCCGCCATCATCTCATCATCGGGCGGCTCACAGAGGACATCGCGGCGGCGCAGCGGGTTCTTGACGAGGCGCGCACCGCTCAAGATCAAGCCGAGGCAGCGGTCCTTGAGGCGCGGACGCTTTGGGCCAAACGTTCGGCGGCGTGCCACAAATGGCAGGAGATCGGGCGTGACGTTGCGCGCATCACCAATGCTCATGTTGAAGCCGCGGCGGAAATCGAAGCCGATGATGAGATCTTGCTTCGCTATCGGAGAGGCGCGCCCGCCCAAAGGGGAGGCGAGCCGAGCTGATGGCCGTTTCTCCTTTGCCGGCGCGGACGTGCCGTGATGGGCAGGCGCCGCCTGCGATACAGAGGCCGGGTGGATCCGCACCATTCAGACCGGCGCTGACCCTCTCTCATGCTGTGGTCTCGTGGCTCAATGAGGTCGCAGCTTTCCGCGGACCTCTGCAAAGCCGTCTCGGTGATAAGCCGCTATCGCTGCGTATGAACCGGCTTGTCTGGCAGGTCGAGCCGCCTGAGACATCGATGCTTGACTGCGTCTTTGATGCTGGCGGCGAAAAGCTCGTCCTATCGTTACCTGGTCCGCTTGCCGAAGTGCTGATTGCGACCGTGCAGAATGGCCTGACTTTACCTTCCGAGCCGACGCGTTCGCTGGTTCTTGAACTGGCGCTTGAACCGTTGCTGTCCTCCCTGGAGAGACTAATGCAGCGGCATTTGCAGCTTATCCGCACCGATGAAGCGACGAAATCAGGCCCATACCTGGAATTCGACGTCGCCTATGGTCCGCTCACGAGCAAGGCGCGCCTGCTCCTGTTCTCGTCTCTGGACGGTCCAGTTCCGCCCGCGTTCACCGCCCTTGGGGAACTGCTTGGCCGATTGCCGCGACAGACGCCCAAGCTTGGTTCTGAACTCCCTGTCATCGTTGCAGGCGAGATTGGCTCGCTCCGGGTCACAATCGGCCTTGTTCGTCAGGCCCGGCAAGGCGATGCGCTGCTGCCGGACGAAATTCCCCTTGCTCGGGGCCGACTCATCCTCACCGCCGACCGATTGTGGGCCCCTGCCGAGATTGCCGGCGACCGGCTGGTCCTGCGGGGGCCATTCCGCTTGCAAACCCACCCCCTGAAAAGTGGACACATGACGACACAAACCGAAGCGCAGCAGCTCCCTTCCGAGGCCGATATTGACGCTCTCGAGATCACACTCGTATTCGAATGCGGCCGCTGGCCGATGCCGCTGGGAACTTTGCGAAGCATCAACGAAGGCCATGTGTTCGAACTTGGCCGGCCGCTCGACGGCCCCGTCGATATCCTTGCCAACGGCCAACGTATCGGCCGCGGCGATATCGTGCGGATCGGCGAGGAACTTGCCGTCAGGTTGCGCGGCAGGTTGGCGGTCAATGACTGACATTCAACCCAGCATTCTCGCGCTTCTTGCGATCACGGTCGGTCTCGGCCTGCTCGCCTTCGCAGTCGTGACAACGACCGCCTTCATAAAGGTCTCGGTTGTTCTTTTCCTGGTGCGCAACGCCCTCGGGACCCAGTCGATACCGCCTAACATCGTCCTGTACGGCGCGGCACTGATCCTGACCGTCTTCATCAGCGCCCCGGTTTTCGAGCAAACCTACAACCGCCTGACGGATCCGCAACTTCGCTACCAAACGTTTGATGACTGGGTGACGGCCGCCAAGGAGGGGCAGGAGCCGCTGCGCACCCATCTGAAGAAGTTCACCAATGAAGAGCAGCGCCGGTTTTTCCTGTCCTCGACTGAACATGTCTGGTCGGAAGAGATGCGCGGCAGCGCCACGGCTGATGATTTTGCAATTCTTGTGCCGTCGTTCTTGATCTCGGAGCTCAAGCGTGGCTTCGAAATCGGCTTTCTTCTCTATCTTCCCTTTATCACCATCGACCTGATCGTCACGACGATTTTGATGGCCATGGGGATGTCGATGGTGTCGCCTACGGTGATATCTGTTCCCTTCAAGCTCTTTCTGTTCGTCACCATCGACGGCTGGTCACGTCTCATGCACGGCTTGGTGTTAAGCTACGCGACGCCGGGAGGCTGACAATGAACGAAGCCAGCATCCTCATGCACCTGAGCCAATCGCTCGTGCTTTTCATGATCTGGGTTCTGCCGCCGCTCCTCGCGGCTCTCATCTCGGGATTGATCATTGGCCTCATCCAGGCGGCAACCCAGCTCCAGGATCAAACCTTGCCCCTGACGGTGAAGCTTCTGGTGGTCGTCGCCGTGCTCGCCGGATTTTCTCCGGTGCTCAGCGCCCCACTCATCGAACAAGCCGAGCGTATTTTCCGGGAGTTTCCTGCACTCACCTCAAGATACTAGCAGGGCTTGGATGGCTGGCTTGTCACCCTCAGATGCGCACGCTCTCGTCCAGGGCGGAATCGAACTTGTCGCCGCAACCGGCCTGAGCGCGGCCCGCGCCTTAGGCATCATGCTGGTTCTTCCCGTCTTTACCCGGCCGCGTATCAGTGGCCTGATCCGCGGAAGCCTGACGATTGCGATCGGACTACCGTGTCTGGCGCAGATCAAACTCGGCCTCCAGGCGCTGGACCCGAACACGCGTCTGGTCAGCGTCACCATGCTCGGTCTGAAGGAGGTGTTCGTCGGCCTTCTGCTCGGCATCCTGCTCAGCATTCCCTTATGGAGTATCCAGGCAGTCGGCGACATCATCGATACCCAGCGAGGAATCTCAAGCCAGGTCGCGGCGGAAGATCCTGCGACGCACAGCCAGGCGTCGGGAACCGGGCTTTTTCTCGGTGTCACCGCGGTCACGATCTTCGTTCTGGTTGGCGGCCTCCAGACCATGGTGAGCAGCCTTTATGGCAGCTATCTGATCTGGCCCGTGTATCAGTTCCTGCCTGCGGTGACGGAACAAGGGGCAATGGAATGCCTCACCCTTCTCGATCATATCATGCTGACGACGCTATTGGTCGCCGGGCCGGTGCTGGCTCTGCTGCTGCTGATCGACATATCGGTCATGATGCTCGGCCGCTTCGCATCGCAGCTCAAGCTGAACGATCTTTCGCCTACGATCAAGAATGTGGCCTTCGGCGTCATCATGGTCAGCTACAGCGTCTATCTCCTCGAATACGCGGGAGCTGAAATCCTCACCTCGAACAATTTGCTCGAGTATTTCAAGAAGCTCTTGAAATGAGCAGCACGAGCGAGGAGAAAAAGCTTCCTCCGACCCCCAAGAAGCTGCGCGATGCGCGCAAGAAAGGGCAGAGCGCGCGCAGCTCCGATCTGGTGAGCGGGGTCAGCGCCTGCGCCGGCTTTTCCTGTCTGTGGTGGAGAGCGGGGGCGATCGAAGACAAGTGGCATGAAACGGTCCGGCTGATCGACAAACTGCAGGAGCAGCCCTTCTCGAGTGCAGTTCCGCAGGCACTCAACGGCTTACTGGAACTCTCGGTTGCGGCGGTTGGGCCATTGCTTGCGGCTGCCGTGGTAGCAGGCCTTCTGGCCAATGTTCTGGCCAATGGCGGCTTCATGTTTGCTTTGGAGCCGCTCAAACCGCAACTTGAGAAACTGGATCCGATCAAAGGCTTGAAGCGGATCGCATCGAAACGTTCGGCCATCGAGCTTGGCAAGACGCTGGTTAAGGTGATGCTCCTGGGAACGTGCTTCTTCCTCACCGTGACCGCAAGCTGGAAAGCGCTGGTGTACTTGCCGGTCTGCGGCATCGGCTGTCTCGGAATAGTCTTCACCGAGGTCAAGCTGCTGGCAGGAATCGCTGCTGGGGCCTTTCTCGTGGGCGGATTGGCCGACCTTCTGATCCAGCGCTGGTTGTTCATGCAGGAGATGCGCATGACCGAAACCGAGGCCAAGCGCGAGAACAAGGAACAGCAAGGCAATCCGCAGGTGAAGGGTGAACGCCGGCGTCTGCGCCAGGTGTCGGCGAACGAGGCTCCGCTTGGCGTCCATCGCGCCAACTTGATACTGAGGGGGTCCGCAGCCTTGATTGGGCTGCGCTATGTTCGCGGCGAAACCGGCGTGCCGGTTCTGGTCTGTCGGGGTGAGGGCGATGCTGCTTCCAAGTTGCTTGGCGAGGCGCGCGCGCTGCGCCTCAAGATTGTGGATGACGACCTCCTGACGCGTCAGCTGCTCGGCAAAGCAAGACTTGGCAATCCGGTTCCGTCGCAATATTTCGAGTCGATCGCAAAAGCGCTTTACGCTGCCGGGCTGGTCTAGAGCGTTTTCCAGCGAAGTGGACACCGGCTCGCGCGAAAAAAAAACGCGTCAAAACAAGAATCTGGAGTTCCGTTCCGATTCAATCGGAACGGACAAGGCTCCAGGGTGTTTTCGAGCGAAGTGGGGTCCGGTTCGCGGAAGAAAACGCGCCAGAACAAAAATCCAGCCTGCGATTCAATCGGCACGGAAAAGCGCTAGATCATTTTGATCAGCCGGTAGCGATGCAACGCCGTCATCGAGGAGGCTGTACGTCCCTCGTTGCCGCCGCAGGGGCTTCCGACGCGGCCACACTGCTCTGTCCGCCTTCTCCGTTGCTCTTGTTGCCTGGGCCAAACGTGCCGTAGCTGGCAACCGGTATGGCGGCGCGATCGCCTTTGCTCGTCATGACCGACCGATTGTCCAGCAAGTCGAGCGGATCGTTGACCATGACTGCCAGATTGCTTCTGGTCGAGCAGCCAAGCGTCGGGTCGAACGAATTATCGTTGACTGCAGGCCCGACGATGGAAAGCGACGGACAGACAGGAGGGTGGGCTTCAAAGGTGATCGCCTCGATCCTTACCCCGAAATGGGAGGGCAGATCGAGAGGTGAGGCGGATAGCCGGATATTATAGGGGGCAATGCCCATGGCACGGACCTCGTGGGCCACCTGTGCAATGAGCCGGGGCGAGCCAGTGACATCGACATGGAGTGCGTCCCGCCGGCCGCCACTTGCACTCGCAATGAAACTCCGCAGCCGATGTCTTTCCGAGCCACGAAGGCTCTGTAGGACCAAAACACTGTTCTTCTGCTCCACCTGGATCGCCTGTTCAGCCGGCCCGGGAGGGATCGAAGCACTGTTTGCGCATCCGCCCAATGTTGCCGCAACAACGACCAAATGGCACAAACGTCGCAAGGTCATTTGACGATCCTCATTCGATGATAAAGCCGGCGCTGCCGGTCAATCCTGGTGCGCTCGTGCGGGGCGCATCGCGGTCTTTTGGCGGCCGCGCCAGCGTGTTCGTCAAGATGCGGCCTGTGTCTGAGGGCGGTGCTATGCGGTCGGTCGGCGCACTCATCCGGGTCGGGTTCGATCCCGGCCGCACGATGTAGGGCGTGACAATAATAACCAGCTCGGTCTCGCGCTTTTGAAACGATGAGGAGCGAAAAAGGGCGCCGAGGATCGGCACGTCGCCGAGCCAAGGAAACTCGCCAATGTCATTGTTGAAGTTGCGCCTGATGAGCCCGCCGATTGCAAAGCTCTGACCGCTGGCGAGCTCGACCACGGTGCTGGCCCGCCGGGTTGAGAGAGCAGGGACTTCCATGCCATTGATTTTGACTTGGCCTTCGCTCGACAGTTCGCTGACTTCGGGCTTTACACGGACATTGATCTGATTGTTGTTAAGAACCGTCGGGACGAACTCGAGGCTCACGCCGAACTGGCGGAATTGAACCGACACCTGCCGATTATCCTGCATGACCGGAATCGGAAATTCGCCGCCGGCCAGGAAGCTCGCGGACTCGCCGGACATTGCCGTCAGATTCGGCTCAGCCAGGATCGAGGCGAGGTGCTCGCTGGCGAGTGCGTCAAGAACAGCGCTCAGATTGGTATTGCCGGCGCTAAACCCGATGCCGATCGTGCCGCCGCCGCCGGCCGCGCCGGACCCGCCATCTTTGCCGCTGATAAGGAAAGCGCCGTTCGGGCTAGATGCGGTGAAGTGGATATTGAGATCCTTGACGGCGCTTCGGGAGACTTCTGCGACCCGCACGCTGAGATTTACCTGCAACGAGCCGGCCACCTGGATCTTGTTGACGACCAGCGCCCCCGCGCCGAGAAACTGCTCGGTGACTTTCTTGGCAGTCTCAACAACCTCCGCATTGGGCGCCGTACCGCTCAGGATCGCCCCGCGCGGGGTATAGCTGACCTGGATCGGATAGTCGCCGACCTCGGCTCGAAGCGTGGCTCGCAGGTCCTCGATCGGCTGTGTGACGACCACGCGCAGCTCGGCGAGAGCCTCGCCGCTTTCGTTCAGGGCAAAGAGGCTGGTGCGTCCTGACTTCTTGCCAAACACGAAGATCGTCGTATTCGACGGCGCCTGATAATCCGCAATCGTCGGGTCGGCAACAAATATGCTCGCCGCTGCAGCGGTCAGATGGATCGTCTTGCCCTGTGAGGAAATCAGGTTCAGCGTGCCGGAGATGCTGCCGGGCGCGCTACGCGGCGGTTCTGCTTTGCCATCCCGCTTGGTCTCGGCTGCCGCAGCAAGTGGAAATAGCAGTGCAAGTCCGCACAGGACGTAGCATATGAGAGGCAAAACAGCCGAGCGCGCCGCCCCGGCGACCATCCACGGCTCATCAGCGCCGGCAGCATTGTAAACGACCTTCAAGGGATTGTTGCTTTCAAGTTCGATTCAGTTAGGCGGCCGATGCCGCGCCAATGAGTTCAAGGGTGTAACCGACGCCGCGCGCGGTCTTGATCCTGAGCGTCGCGCCCGACTGGTTCAAATGCGTGCGCAAGCGATAGATCCCGACTTCCAGCGCATTGGTCGAGACCTCGTCATCGAACGCATAAAGGCTATCCTCCAGCGATGCGCGCGGCACGGTGCGGCCGGCGCGGTTGAGCAGATGTTCAAGAATGCACACTTCGCGGCGGGCAATCCGCAGTACCCGACCGCCGACCGCGACTTGCCTCCCGATCGGGTCGAAATGCAGATTGCCGAATGTCACGACCGGCGCCGTCATTTGCGTCGACCGCCGCAGAATGGCCCGCATGCGCGCGATGAGTTCGTCGGTCGACACAGGTTTGGGAAGGAAATCATCCGCACCCGCGTTGAAAATCGCAATCCGCCGGCCGATGTCGTTGAGACTGCTCATCATCATGGCCGGCATTGAGCGTCCCTCGCGTCGCAACTGCTTCAGCCAGTCCAGGCCGTCTCCATCAGGCAGAACCAATTCGAGCAAAAGAATGTGGTAGTTGGCGCAATCGAGCGCGGCCGCCGCCTCATCGAGCGTGCGCGTCACATCGACAGCGAACCCGCAATTCAGCAGCGCCTCCTTCACAGCACGGACAAAGTCCGAATGATGATCAATCAGGAGAATTCGCATTTCATCGCCTCTCGTCCATCCACGCCAAGACGTTAAGCGCGTCACGGTTGAGCAAGAGGTTCGACGGAACTGGCAGACGCCCGCTTTGGCGCCTGCGCAAAATTCCGAGGGCGATGAAGCAGAGCATGATGGCGGGCGAGCAATCCTCGTGATTTGCACGTCTTCGGATTGAAGAATGCCTCGCCATCGATGAGGGCCCTCGTGTCGAGAAGAACCGCGAAATCACTGGCGAAGCCGAAAGCCGTAGGGGCAGGTTGGTGCATCTGAGCGTCGATTGCAGCTGTATCTGCACGCGCTGAGTAGCCGCCATCGGCCATGACAGCGCTAGAGCGCGCAATCGAAGCGCAAGCGCCGACGGTTGGATTGGTGGCTGAGCAGCCTGGCGAAATCGACATTTAGGAACTCCCCACTTTTGTCCGGTCTCGCGGTCAGTCTTGCTATGCTGTCGAGCCTGTAGCATCGCCATAACGAGGCAAGCTTTTCCGCGTGAAAGACAGGTTTCACCTCACGCATCTGGATCAGTGTTCCAGCGCCGCGGTACGCGACGAATAGATCGATGCTCCTCCCGACTACGGAGTAAGCCGTTCCCTGACGGCAGACAGACCTGCGGGAGGCCAACGATCCCGATGTTTTGTCGCGTCCGATGCTGCGCCCGACCGACAGCAGCGAACGAGCGGCGGATAGGGCCGCCGCTCGTCGGAACCGCGGCGCGTGTGATTGAGGTCAGGCAGCCAGCTGCATCTCATCTTGGATGAGCTGCGGCGGAATGATCGAAGCCCGAATCGTTGGTTGCGTCGTGCGCGGAAATCGCGAGGTAAACAGAGCCTGCGTTCTGCTCGACTGCGAAATCGCGCCGCCGCTGCAACGGGCATGGCGCTGAGCTCTCCGTGCTGTATACGAGCGGTTTTGAGAACACGTCGTCGACGGGTGTGATCGACCGGCGTGACGAAGTAGAGCGGTGCGGCGTTGAGTTTGAGAGACGTTCGCAATTCTTGCTACCTGTCAGGAAGTGTTCGCGCGAGCGGGGGTTGTGTCGCGAAGCTGTCGGAAATCCTACAATCTGACGTTGGGAGAGTTTCAAGTCTCTTTAACAGTTGGTTACACGCGTCTTCAAACTAACGCGGGTCGTGAAGCGACAACGACATAGTCTGGACACGTCATAGCCTTGAGGATCGCGACTTTCTCCAACGTCGTGAGCATTTTGTCTGTCCAATATCCCATGATGTGCAGGTTGAGCCGCAGCGACGGCGTCGTGTGAAGATCCAACCGTTCTTGCTTCGCTCCAAGGCAAGCCATAACGCGCGTGCGCGTGCGACTGCCCGATCGCCTCACATGTGGCAATTGGCGGGCAGGCTTGCCGCCAGATGCGTTGATTTGAGGCGTGAGGCTTAACGTCCTGGATGCAGACGGCGATTACCCAAGCGGAATTGACCGGCAAGGGATTGAAAAGAGAATCGATTGTCACACCACATTCTTGAATGCTGCCTCCAAAGATTGAGGCCGACTATGGGGGCGTCAGGCAAGATCGGCAAAATCAATTGTTTTGATGGAACGCATTCAAGCGGCGGATAGGCGTAGCGTGCGGCGCTGCTCGCCACGTCTGATGTGGCCTCCACTGGGCTGCTACGTGATGCAATCGCATCCAGCCGTCTTCTGGCCAAAGGCGAGTCAGCGTAAGGCCGAGCCGGCCATGAGTAGAAGCGGCTTTCAGGCTCTCGTGCCAACGAGCCGTTGGCGAAGTGACGAGGCGATCACGGATATGCCAAGCAGTTCTCGGAAAAGTCGTCTCAATCTCACTGGCCCGGCTGGATTGCCGCGACCATTGCGATTGGTCGATTCAATGTTACCTGCGCTCGATCACTGCTGGGGCGGCGGGTGCACTGACCAGACTGGCTTGGCAAAAACTAACCTACGAGGTTGTGAGGTCGGATTAGTCCTCGCAACCACTTGCGCATGAGTGCGACAGGTTGTTGTTCTCGCAAGCACGACGCGCTTGATGTCTGAAAGCAGCCAATCGGGTTGCGAAGACGTCATCATGCGAGTGTCAGCTTAGGCGATCTGTGATTATAATGGAGGGAGAAGAGCATATGAAGTTTACTGTCAAAGGCTTGGCGATCCTGTTGTCTCTGCTTTCGGCGACAAGCGTGAGCACGAACGCCAGAGCCGATGAGCCCTCGCCAAAATACACCGAGGTGCTCAATGCCCTGCAGACCGGCAAGAATGTGAAGCTCATACTGGACATGAGCCGCTGTACCACCGCGGAGGGGGGCAAGCCTGCGTCTGCGACGCAAGCCGGTCTGGTCATCAATGCCTTCAGGGTCACCGCCCAGAATGGCATCAGCTTCGCCAACGCGCATCAAACGGTGGATAGCACGGGACATGCCGTGACGGAATACATCCGCCATAGTCTCAGCCGCGAAGGTAGGCTCACGGTGCGTGCCTCCAAGCTTGTTGTCGGAACGACTGAGCTCGTGAACCAGGGCGAGTTCATCTGCGACCTTCCTGATGGTGCAAAGTTCATCTGGTAAACGAGAAGCACCGCGCAGGGGGATTGGTGTCGAAAGTTCGATCCCCCTGACCCATGTGAATCGGCTTCGCAAGCCATGAGACCTGGTCGCGATGGTGACGACGGCCAGATTGCTTCTGGTCGTCGTGATTGTTCACAGCCATCCTATTGTGGCGATCGTGCGAAAATGCTCGTCGATAAGCCATGTCACGGAAAGCCCGGCTGTGCTGGACCTCCGAGCAGGAGCTGGCCGGCACGCTGAAGTGTTCCCTCATTCAAAGCCGCATGCTGAGCAACGACGAAGCTGTCGCACATCGCGCGCGCCAGATTGCTCGCCGTGTACAGCGAGCCAGTTCCGGCGAGACTGCTTGCGATGTTGCAGACTTCGGCGCTTTGTAGCGCGGCGTGGGTGGCGGCGAGCCGCATCAGCGTTGCGGTGTTCGGATTTATGGAGCCATTCAGCGCCTCGTTCCACAGTTCTTCGGTAGCCTCATAGAAGAAGGATCGCGCGGAACGCAGTTTGGCTTCGGCTTTGGCCGTCTCCAATTGGACATAGCCACGCTGTCCCATCACAGGCGCTCCAGTGATCGAGGGGCGGCTCCGGCTTATCGCGATCAGCTCGTTCAGCGCGGAGCGTGCAATACCAATGCCAACGACCGCATGCGCCTGGGCGGCGAAGGCGACTGGCGGATAACGGTAAATCGGCCCGTCGAGTGTCGGCGAGCCGCCGCGGATCAGGGTCCATTCCTCCGGCACGATGATATCTTCGAGAACCACGTCGTGGCTGCCGGTTCCTTGCAGGCCAATGACGTCCCAATGGGGGCGGATAGTCACCTTTTCGGCTGGCACTACGGCTACACGTGGAAGGCCACCGGTTGGGTCGTCTTCCACCGCGATGCCGACGCCGATCAAAGCCGCGCCGGGCGAGCCGCTGGCGAATGGCCACGCGCCGCTTACGACAAATCCGCCGGTGCTTCGCCGGGCGGGCTGTAGCGGGAAAATCGCAGCTGAGTACACCACGTCGGGTCCATTCGCGTAGATTTTGCCAAGTGTTTCATCTGGAAGAGCAGCGAGATTGCAGGCCCCATCGCCAAAGCTGGCGACCCAACCGGCCGAGCCGTCGGCCTCGGAAATGCGTTCGATCAGGCGACAAAACTCGGCCGGCGTTCGCTCCTCGCCGCCGAAGCGCTTTGCGACCATAGCCCGATAGACGCCGACTCGTTTGAAGCCCTCGATTATATCGCGTGGAATTTCTTGAGCGACGGCGAAATCGTTTCGACGGGCGCGGATCTCAGCGAGCAGCGTCGGGAGGTTATCCCGGTGGCAGGCTTGACGTCGCTGTCTGGTGGGATCATCTCTGGCGAAGCGTTCATAGCTGTTCCGGTGCTCATACGAGCGCTACTGCGCGTCACTGATGAAGAGCGGAGATCATGGCCGCATCGCAATGCGGCGGATTCGTCTTCAACCATTGCGCCGTATAAGACGGCTGGGGAGCGCGCTGTATTATCGCGCTTTCTACGGTGACAGCAGCGCATGCTTGTCATGGTGTTATCGAGCTAGGGGGCTGTCACCTTCGTTGCCAAGTCAGTCAACCTACATCTGCGAACTCCTGCCCGGCAACCGAGCACGCCGCCTTGCCATGTCCCCAGCAATCCACGTGCCAATGAGATATGTCTGTCACCCATGATGGGGTGAGTGAGGCTGCGTGATCCGCGCCGCGACGCGTAGCTTCATGTCCGATTTCCGGCATAGCACGTTGTCAAACGAACACGATGGTCTGAACATGACGGTAGTCGGCGTTGACTGAGAACCATTCCAATTTCGATCACTCGGAGTTTCAAGTGATCCGGCGCGGAAAGCTGTCATTGCAGATTCCGTAGCGCTATAGTTCGAGTATTGCTGGTGATGTCCCGACCGCCGGATCCACTAGCGACTGCGTGCTGGAAATCTCTTTGGACTTAGGCTGGCCTATAGCCAAGAATCACTTTGCATCAATGTGGGGCGACTTCCAGTCAACACACGCTACGCCTAGACTCAACACGTCGATTGCCGGTTCTGGCGTGGAGCCCGACCAGATGAGCTTGCTATACGCGTCATAGGCGATCGTCGTGCAGGATGCAGGTTACCGCCCGTCCTTGTTGCAAAGTGACCGGCTAGGAGATCTCGCTCTCTCCCATGCGGTGAAGCTCGTGTGACAGTCTCCATACGATTGTGGTCGCGCCGGAAACAAAGCGAGGTTCGAAGACGCCGAGCTACAATTGAGCCCTCAGTTCTAGATGCGAGCGACTCGCCAGGCTGTCCCTGCGCGTTCAACCAGCATCAGCACCCCTGAAAGTAGCCACGGCGCCGCATATGAGTATAATGCAATCGATATATCCAGCCGGATATCATGATGGGACTGGCCATGATGGGACTGCCCATGATGGGCTTACCACAGTCGAGTTCGTTCGGAGGCAGTTATAGGATCTGTGGAAAGCAAAAGATCTGACCTGGTTTCGGGAGCGGCTCGAGCGCAACGCCGGGGCGCCCTTCGCTCAGCCAAATTGCGGCCGATGAAAGAGAAGAATGGTGCCTCCGGGTAGGTTTTCGGCCGTGTAGGGTTCACCATGGATCAAAAAGCGGGTCATCGGGACATCCTGGCTTGGCAGAAGATCCAGGTTATGGAGCATGTCGACCACGACAGGAGAAGCTACCCGGGGGCCGTGCCTCCAGTCATCGCCGAACAACTGTCCCAGTTCAGGCATTTGCGGGGGCGGCTGCTGACCCGATGCCTGTGCGGCAGACGGCAGTAGAAGGTCTGGCGCAAGCGCCGAAGAAGCGTCTGTTCGCAATTCGAACGACATGCGCGGCTCAAACCCTGACGCAAGAGCGCTGTAGCGATCTGGGGGAGCCGTCGGCGTCGTAACGGCAGCGTCACCCAGCAAAGCGAGCCGAGGGTGATGAATGAGTTGAATGTCGTTGGAACCTCCCGGTCCCAACACAGCCGTGTAGCGTTCGCCGCCAATCTGGTAGTTCATGACCGGATATTCAGTGTCAGGCAAGAAGTCCCACTTACCCAATTTGGAGAGCATCATGTCGGGAGCGGGCTGGGTGCGATGGGAAAAATCCTCGGGAACGGCGAACGAAACATCAAAATGTATCGCCGATAGCAGGAGACCTCAGATGGATAAGCTGAACATCATTGCGCCCTTTCGGTCCTAATACCGCCGTATAACGTTCATCACGAATGTCGTAGGTCTTACCGGCTGTGCTGCATCTGGCAACAGACCCCAGCGGCCCAGCTTGGAGAGCATCATATCCGGCGCGGACTGGCTGCCATGGGAGAAATCCTCGCGAACGACCAAGGAAGCATCGAAGCTTTCGCTGTTCGCGGGGGACGGCGGATCAAGTGCGGCCGGAGCCGCGCCGTCCCGATCGATCATCCGTCCAACGTATTCTTCAGAGGCGGGATGGTGCGGCAGCGAGTCGGGTTGCCGGGTTACAGCATCGAAAGGATTCTCTCGGCCGACACTTGGTACGGGCGGGCGGGCGGTTGCGCGCACCATCGGCCAAAGTTCCGGCTCATTGAAACCATCAGCAGGCGCAGAGCCGCCCCGTTCTACTGCGTCGAAAAGCTGTTCCTGAGCGATGCCTTGTCCAGGCGAGCGGGCGGCGGAAGTCGCCCACTGCCACTGTACCGGCACATCAAAGGTCAATGCTGTGAGCAGGCCCTCTCGATCCGCGACCTCGAAAAGCGCTTCCTGAGCAAAACTTTGTACGGGCGAGGGGATGGCGGAACGCATTTGTTCTGGCGCATCGAAGCTGGCACCCGGAAGCATGCTGCTTCGGGCCACAGCGTCGAAAAGCATATCCTGGGCGACACGTTGCACAGGAGAATGAGCGGCTAAACCCATTCCCTGCCAAACCTGCGGAGCATTGAAACCATCGGCTGGCGATGGGGCGCCCCGATCTGCGGAGCTCATCAAAGGCTGCTCATGATCGAAAAGCTGCGCTGGCAAATCCGCGGCCGGGTGAGCCGGTAGACGCAAGGTGCTGCTTGCTTCACCACCCGAATTGTCCTGCCCAGCGATCGCGCGGTAGTCGCTCAGCCTATTCAACGCGTAGATGAGTTTGTTGTCATTCGGAAATAAAGTGTCGGCGTGGCCGAGCAGTGCTTTGTGGCTGAGCTTAACAAGTGACAAAGGGCGCAGTGCTGCTGCTAGCTTCCGAAGACTGCTAGCACAATTTGCGGCATTCTTTTCGGCGATTGCTCGACCAAAGCCTGCCTCAGCGGCCTCTCTGATGAGGCAATCGTCTTCCCTGGACGGACGGTAATGTGTCTTGCGGGGCCGAGCGCTGTCGCTGGGCTCGCGGTACCTGCTAACGATTGCCAATGCGAAGGCGATGACCTTGTCTCCTGGCAGCAGCTTCTTGGAGCAGTCGAGCAACGTATCATCATCGAGCCCGGCAATCGACTGGCCAGACTGCTTCAGCGCCTCAGCCAATTTGCGAAGCCGACGATCATAAATTTCGACGGTGGTCGCATTCGGCGGTGGCCCTCGCTCGAGGGCAGCGAAGGATGCTGCTTGGATGAGGCGATCGTCTTCTTCAGTGATATCGTAAAGCTCACTATGGGGATATGTGGGACCGAGCTGTCGCGCCTCTCCCAAGTGCTGCTCAAACGCCGCTTGCGGCCGTTGCGGCTGTTCCACGGTCGCATCGGACGCGGCGGGCCCTTTATCGGCCGGGTTGATCGTGTTGAATCGGTCCATGGTCAGTCCGTTGGCGTCGCTCCCTCGTTACTCACGTTAGCTTTCCAAAACCTGACGTGGCCGGGCGAAAAGGTGGAATGGTTGGTGGGCGGCATTTGCCTTGCTGCAACATCGCTCCTGCCGCCAAAGAAAGCGCCGGACGAAAGCGCCTTCAACTGAAGACTTGAGCTGCAATGCGTGGTGCTGCTCCACCGACGATCGGATTGTCTTGACCTTCAGATCTCAATCGCGGCGATCACGGCGCAATGATCGCGGCGCCTGGTATGCCATTTAGCGGGTTTTCGATTGGTTGTAGGTCGGCGTGAGGTGACGTATCGCGCACTCCTTCAAATGAACTAGATATCCATTTCGACGGCATGAGAACCGTGAACTGAGCGCATTTGTGTGTTCCTGACGACTCGTAAAAACGTGAGTTTTCAATGAAGCGCATTTCCGCCTTCTGGCCGACTGCCGCGAGAATAGCCGGGAAACGAAGCCATTCGTGTACCACATCGGTTAGACGTGTTCGGTTTCTGACACCGTTGCCGACACGCTGGGCCCGCCGGCGACGTTCTTGAAGGAAAATCAGCAGCCGAGCGCGTTTTGAGTGCTGATGGCACGGCTGTTGCTATTGAGAGACAACGATAGTTTGCGAAGGCCGAGTGCATTCAGAAACGCAGGATCGACCATGCTCTCATTCCTGTAGACCCGGGTGTGCCTGTACAGAGCACCGAGCGTGGGGCAGCTGCCGTACTCGCTCAATAGGCACCGATCGAATGGGTGGCGATGAGGCAGAGCAGCTTCCGAGCGCGCTACAAAATTGGAGAGTTGTAATGACCGCCCCCCTAGCCATATCGACACGGCGCCAAACGACCGATGTGGACGCAATGATCGCCGATCTGCGGTCATGCGAACACCCGCACGATGTGGAAGTGTGCGGTATGCTCTTGCACATTCTCCCCGGCGTGCTGTCGCCACGCCTAAGTCACGCTCCCGACGCCCTGATATCGAAGTGGCACATCGAATCTGGAGCAACAGTGTTAGATCTGGGATGCGGATCGGGTGTGTTGGGACTGGCGGCACTCCGCGCTGGGGCTGAACGCCTGGTGGCTCTCGATATTAATCCGCAGGCCGTTCTCACCACAAAGCTAAACATCGAGCGGTTGGGTTATTCGGAGCACGCAGAAGCGCGCCACAGTGACATTTATTCTGCGCTGCAGCCTAGAGAAAAATTCGATCTTATTCTCTTTGCGGCCCCGTATTGGAACCGAAAAGCAAAGGACGAGCTGGAGCGCTCTTGCTTTGACGAAGATCATAGCGTCATGGCCTCAGCTCTAGGGGGAGCACATATTTGGCTCAATGCCGACGGCCGAATGTATGTCGTCTTTTCTGATCAGGGAGATATTGGGCGCGTCCTGAACCTGATCGATGACAGTAAGCTGCGAGTTAGAAATATGCACATTTTCCGACCATCGATTCATGGAGGGCACATCCGCGTCATCTGGGAGCTCACGCTTCGGTGAAGCCCCTTCCGCTCGTGAATCCTCCCGGACGCATCCGCTGGTCAACCTGTAAAAGTGCCAGTTCAGCACTAGGCGTGTTCGGATCGGCAGTTCGATCACACGCACCAACGAAGGTCGCCGGCCGAGGTTTAATGGGGCCGCAGAACGAGTTCGTCGGATGCAAGGCAATCGCAAATCGCACGGCTTATGGGAGCTGACGGCGCCAGCGCCGCCGTATACCGATCCTCTCGTGGGTGATTTGCAAGCCGATGTCGTTGTGATCGGCGGCGGATACACCGGACTCTCTGCGGCTATTCACCTCGCGAAGGCAGGCGTGCGCGTTATCTTGCTGGAGGCATCCGAAATTGGATTTGGTGGTTCCGGGCGCAACGTCGGGCTCGTCAATGCGGGCATGTGGGTCACGCCCGACACGCTCTCGGCTACACTCGGTCCTCCATTTGGAGAGCGGCTCATCGAAATACTGAGTGGAGGACCGCAGGAGGTTTTTGAACTGATCGAGAGATATGGGATCGACTGCGAAGTTGAGCGCGCAGGGACCTTGCATTGCGCAGTCGGCCACAGGGGCTTGGAGGAAGTCCAGATTCGTGCCGAACAGTGGCAGAAACGCGGTGCTCCGGTCGTGGTGCTTAATGCGGAGGAGACGCGCAGAAAGATTGGCGGTGGCAGCTACACCGCCGCGCTGCTAGACAAGCGCGCCGGTACAATCCAGCCACTGGCCTATGCGCGCGGCTTGGCACGCGTTGCGCTTGCAGCGGGCGCGAGGATATTCGCACAAACTGAGGTCCTCACAGTCAGCGATATGGGGTTGCGCTGGAGGGCTGGGACGGCAATGGGATCCGTATGTGCTGAGTGGGTGATCGTCGCCACCGACGCCTACGGCAAAAAGCCTTGGCCGCAGGTTCAGGGAGAGCAGATCCACCTACCTTACTTCAATTTGGCCACGCGGCCCTTACCAGACCGTCTCAGGACCTCAATCTTGCCCGAACGGCAAGGAGCATGGACTACCAGCGAGGTCCTTTCCTCGTTTCGCTTCGATCGGTCGGGCCGTTTGGTGTTCGGCAGCGTTGGCGCTCTAGAGGGTATCGGCGCGTTGGTTCACCGCGCCTGGGCAATCAGGTCGCTACGGAGGCTGTTTCCGCAGCTCGGCGACCTTGAGTTCGATACCGGCTGGTGCGGGATGATCGGGATGACTTCCGACCATCTGCCGCGCTTTCACAAGCTCGACCGCAACGTGGTCTCTTTCGGTGGTTACAACGGGCGCGGGATTGCACCGGGGACCGTCTTCGGCGGTGTGTTGGCCTCCTACGTCCTCGGCCACCTTGCGGAAAAGGATTTACCACTTCCAGTCACGCCAGTTGAACATCGGCGGTTTCGTGCCGCCCGTGGAGTCCTCTACAGAGCAGGCTCTCAGCTGGTTCACTTCACTGAAGCGCGGCTCTGATCCACCTGGTGTCACTCGTATATCCAAATCCGGCAGGTTTCCCATCAGTTTGGCACGAGGCGAGCGAAATTGACTTTGGTCGTCTGTCGTTCTTCAGAGAATTATCAGTATCCGCCGCTCGCGCGGGCCTGCCCTCACGATTGTTGGTCGGCATCCGTACAGCACTCCAACGTCTGCCGATTGGCAAACTCACACATCCTGCAGAGCAGAAAGCCATCCATTCCGTTCATGCGACCAACGACTTCGCGAAAGACTGGTCCTTCAAAGAGATATTCGTATTCGTCGCGCAAAAGATTGCCCAAGACATGACGCCGCTCAAAATCCATGCAGCACAGAGTAACGTCGCCGTTTGGGAGAAGGACATTGCGGCATTGTTGTTTGCCGATACAGGTCAAAGTTCCGACGACCGGCTGTCGCGGTTTGATGATATTCGGATCAAGACGTCCCCGCCTGCTACTCAGCGGCCGCAGGCGCTCTAGCGTCTTGGTGGGAATGATGTCGGCGAGATCGGGATGGACTTTGCCCAGGACGACGAATCGAATTGAGGGAATGTTCGCCTCGAGCAGTCGGCGCATGACATTGAGATAAGACCTTCCGACGAGGCGACTGTTCATATAAGTTCCGTCGTCAGGAACGTGGACAACGAAAGCCCTGAACTGGAGCATTTGCAAGCGCCGGACGTCACTCCCATTCATTCCGACAAGGGTTGTGAAAATCCGGATGTCATGGCCGCGTGCGTAAGCATGCTCAACCATCCTGGTGCATTCCGGATGCAGCCAAGGCTCCGAGTAGCCGGCGAAACTGATGTCGGTCTCCGTTGGTACGCGTGCCAAACATCGCTGGAAATCTTGAAGACCCAGATGCTTTGCTTGAGACACAGGTCTTTGGCGATCGACGAACTTGTCCTGGGGGCAATAAGAACACCGGACGATGCATCCTGCGGTCGTGGTTATCTCCAATACCCTGCGACCAGGATTGGCGGCGCGTAAGTTTTGTAACACCATGGGATATGCCGTCATTCTGTCTGGTCCTTTCAGGCACGCGGAGCAAGAAATTGCTGTAACGACTTAGCGTTCATTGTGCAGCGTTCGCCGCGCTCTCATGGGTTGCAATTCGCGATCGGCTCATTGACTAAATGCCTTAGATGCAGCTCGCATCTCATGGACGTTGAATTCGACAACACCGCTATGGCGGGCGCAACACGCCTCTTACCTGTCAACTGCCGCTTAGCATGATTGGTGCCAATGATATTCTCGTTTCGTTTTGACGCCGCCGTAAGTTGGGCCCCGCGCCCCTCGCTGGATTGTTCGGTTTCGAGGATCATCCGCCTTAAGATCACACGTGGCGACGAATTGACGTTAGCTTATCCGCAAAATGATGCCTTGCCCGAAAGCTTCGTGCATCTGGCTTTCGATTGGTGCGTCCGACGGATGGTCTTGATTTGGCTTGATACTCTCAAAGCCTCTTGGTTCTTGTCTTTAGCATCCTGAGTGGCAACTCAGGGAGCAAGCCCACTATCACCTTGACATCAGACGAAATATCCCACCCGTACGATTATCACGGCATATGCCTTGGTGATTGTGGGTCGTAACAAAGAGCGGCGCATGGCCAGGGTTGTCGGTCGAGATGTAGTCCTGTGCGTACGGGTTGTCGGCCTGCTCAGATGAAGCACGCCCTTCTGACTGCCACCGCTAAAACGGGGGTGCACCCGTTAGGCTCCCCATTTCGCGCGCGCAACCAGATCGAGCGGCAGGAGCAAACGATGTCGTGGGGTGGCCGAGCGCCATGAGGGACGGACTCGCCACCAACTACCTGCCTTCGTTCAACTCGCGGCAACCAGGTTATGGCTGCGCCCTAATGAGTTCACGTCATGGTCCGTCAGCTGAGCGCTGTTGACAGGACGCTTGAAAGCCCACGGAGACCTTACAGACGGTTACGATCTCATTCTTATACTTCGTCAGATTCCCGAAAGCTAAGCCTCTTAGCAAGAGCGTGTTCATCCGTGTCCGGCGTTAGCCGCTCAGATCCGTAAAAGGAGAATGGCGTGGATCCGTTCAACCACCTCAACCCATTTGAGACCCCAGATGTCGAGCGGGACGGGCTAGAACAGCAGCAGGTGGACCAACCGGGCTTTCAGCAGCACCTGAACGAGGTCAATCTGCGCGAGCGCGAGCCTCAAACTACAACTAGCCTCGGTGTACCCTATATTGTGCCGAACAGAGATGCGGGTTCTTTGGAAATGCCGCACGACGATCGTGTCGGGCAAGGCACCTCGCGGAGGCCCTCGGATTCGTCCGCCTGCTCTGAACAAGGGGTCAATCAGCATATTCTTTTTGTGGCCGATCGCGCTGGCAAGTTGCCGGCCGGCAGTTTCGGTCCGTTGGATTGTTGGCACGACATGGGTTCAGCGGCCACTTGGCCGACGCACAGTGTCGATCAGGAGGAGCATTCGTGGATGGAGGCCGGTGACATGGTGCCGGAGTGGCCAACGACCTCCGAAATTCCTTGGGAGCAAAACCTCGGTGCATCGATCCTCATCCGAGAGCCGGCGCCCGGCGTTGGCGATACTTCAAGAGGAGGCCACCGGCTCACCTCGACCGGAGCGCAATGGACCGAAACGTTGGAGGGCACGTGGGCCTCGGGCTGCGCTAGCGGTCCGACTGACCTTGAAGACCCCGTCCTCAGGCAATTACGGCTTGACCAGATCTTGGGCGCCTGGGCCTGCGAGGAGGGGCAGACGGAAACCGAGGACCGGCAAGAGGCGATAAGACGAATGAGTGCCTGGGTAGAGGGCGGCGACGTCTATGCAGGGCTGGAGCTGTTAAACCTAGGCCTGACGACATTGCCCGGCGTCCTTCCGCCCGGGGTCCAGTCACTCAACGTGAGCCAAAACGAGCTGGCGCGCCTGCCTGACCTCCTCCCGCCCGCACTCCGGACGATCGACGCGAGCGGCAACCGGTTGACCAGTCTGCCCGACACCCTGCCGACGGGACTCCAGTCAATCGCCATTGGCCGCAACAGGCTGGCCAGCCTGCCCGAAACCCTTCCGGAGGGGCTGTTGACACTCGCCGTCGGCAACAACCGGCTGACCAGCCTGCCAGACATGCTGCCGGCCGGCCTCCAGGACCTCGATGTCCGCAGCAATCGGCTGACCAGTCTGCCCAATGCCCTGCCGACCAGACTTCAGTTGCTCGCCGTCGGCGGCAACCGGCTGACCAGCCTACCCGACGCCCTTCCGCCCGAACTCCAAGAGCTCGAAGCCGATGGCAATCGGCTGACCAGACTGCCCGACACTCTCCCCGCCGAGCTCCAGTTGCTGTTCGCGCGCGACAACCACCTGAACAGCCTTCCCGAGACCCTCCCATCTGAACTCCAGAGACTCCACGTCAGCGGCAACCGGCTGACCCGCTTGCCCGAGACCGTCCCAGCCGAGCTCCAAGTGCTGGAGGCACGCGACAATCGGCTGACCAGCCTGCCGGAGGCGCTGCTAACCTGGCTAGGTTCTGGGTGCATGGTCTATGTCGATGATAATCCGCTGTCCGAGCAGGTGCGGACGAATTTGGCGGCAGCCCTGAATACGCCGCGCTATGCCGGCCCGGCGGTCTTCTTCTCAATGGGCGGGGGAACGGCGGCAGATCAGGAAAGGCCATTGGCCGAGGTGGTGGCGGACTGGATGGAGGACGAGCCGGATGCGATCGCCGTCTGGCAGAACTTCGCCGAAGAGGCGGGGGCTCCGGAATACGCACTCTTCCTCGACAGGCTGCTGAAGACCGTCAATTATGGCAATCCCCATTTCCGGCAGGCCGTGGCCGACGATCTGCGGCAGGCGGCGATCAGGCCGCAATTGCGTCAGCAGTATTTTCAGTTGGCCTTCGGCGCGAGCGAGACCTGCCAGGATCGCATCACTCTGACCTGGAACGGCATGCAGACCGCACGTCTGAACGCTGATGTTGAGGACGGGGCCTACGACGACCGGCTCGGCGAGCTCATCCAGCAGGCCCGAGTCCTGTTCCGCCTGGACGCGCTCGAGCCGATTGCCCGTCAGAAGGTCGCCTCGCTCCGGTTCGTCGACGAGATCGAAGTCTATCTCGCCTATCAGGTCAAGCTACGTGATCGGCTTGACCTGCAGCTTATCGCTCCGGACATGCGGTTCTTTGATGTCTCCTACGTCACTGAGCGCGACCTCACCGAGGCCGAGATACAAGTAAGGAATGAGGAGGCGGCGGGCTTCGCCGACTATCTGGCGACTCGCTGGCAACCTTGGGAGACGGTTGTGAGCCGGATCGCCCCCGAAGCGCATGCAGAGATGCGGAACCGGCTCGCCGAGGCATTGGACGAGGAGTTCCGGAGCCGCCTCGACCAACGGCTCGCCGATCATGGCCTGACCGGACATAGCGATGCCGAGTTGCAGTTCGGAGCCCTCATTCGCGAGGAGATCGCCCACGAGATCAAAGGCGCTCTGACGCGCCAAGTGCTCGGGGACCACGCACTTGAGCTGTGAAGCGGCCGTCCAATTGCGAGGACGAATCTGCCGGCGCCGTGCCTTTTGCCGCCCGGGAGATTTTCTCGCTTCCGCTCGACGCGCTTCAGCGCATGTCAGATCGCGCTATCGATCAAGCTTGTCATCGCGTTTCACCAAGCAACCGGGATCAGTCAAAGAGAAAGCGTGATGGCTTGCCCGGAGCGAAAGCTGCGCCCTGTTCTTTCAATAGCCCAACCGCCGGAACATCTCCGACACGCAATGCAGAAAGACCCGCCGGTGGTTCCTTCTCCAGAGCCATCGTGAAAGGAATGATTTCCAAAATCAATGGGCCCCCTACCAGACATGGTAGGGGGCAGCCCGCTGCACTTTGGAATATTCTGGTCCAGCGATGACCTACTCGTACAACCAAAACGCTGGAGCAAGCTTGAGAACCGGGGCAAGCGCAAAACCATGGATCGCGACCAATGGATCCGTAAATTCTCAAGAGAGAAAAATCCGCGGAGGCGATCATGAAAACGCGATTGGCGGACTGTAGAGCCGGCGATGCGTATGCTATCTCGTTGAGCAATCTGGATGTAAGCGAAGCCAGGCGCTTTCAAGATGATAGCATATGGGGTTGCTTTGAGCGGCTACGAGGGGAAGACCCCGTTCACTACTGCCAGGACAGCCCCTACGGTCCATATTGGTCCGTAACGAAATACCGCGATATTGTGGAGGTAGATACTAATCACAAAACATTCTCGTCGGAGGAGGGTGTCACCATTGTCGACGTGCCTGACAAGCACTGGACTCAGAGTTTTATCAAGATGGGCCCTCCTAAGCATCGCGAGCAGCGTGATACTGTAAGTCCGATCGTCGCGCCGGAAAACCTTTCGAAGCTCGAAAGCTTGATCCGCCGTCGCGTCAGGACGATTCTGGACGGCTTGCCGCGCAACGATGACTTCAATTGGGTGGATATGGTCTCCATCGAGCTGACGACGCAGATGCTTGCTACGCTGTTCGACTTTCCATTTGAGGATCGGAGGCTCTTGACCTACTGGTCGGACGTAGCTGTTGCAATTCCGAAAACTGGCCAGCCCATCGACAACTGGGAGAAGCGAAGTGCGATCTTGTCCGAGTGCTTGGCGTTTTTCACGCGGCTTTGGAACGAGCGCATCAATGCCGAGCCGCGTCTCGACCTGATTTCCATGATGGCGCACTCGCCTGCGACACGCCATATGGAGCCGAATGAGTTTCTCGGCAATCTAATTCTGCTGATCGTGGGTGGGAACGATACCACGCGCAATTCGATTACCGGAGGCCTCCTATTCATGAACCAGCACCCCTCCGAGCTGCAAAAGCTACGTGATAATCCAAAGCTGGTCTCGAGCGCGGTGTCCGAGATAATTCGATATCAAACACCCATTTCACATATGCGGCGCAACGCCGCGGCGGATATCGTCGTAGGTGGGAAACAAATCAGGAAGGGCGACAAGGTCGTCATGTGGTACATCTCTGGTAACCGGGACGAAGAGGTCATCGAGAGCGCCAACAGATTCGTGATCGACCGCAAGAACGTTCGGCAGCATCTTTCGTTCGGATTCGGAATTCATCGCTGCGTTGGGCGACATCTTGCCGAGCTGCAGCTGAAAATCCTCTGGGAAGAAATCTTGAATGCGCGGTTGGAGATCAAAGTTGTCGGCGAACCCGAGCGAATTGCGTCCAATTTTGTGCACGGCTATTCCGCGCTCCCCGTGCAGATTGCAGCTTAGGCCGTGACGACTTAGGAGCCGCCAGCAGCACTGTTTCGTCCCCTGTTTGACCACTCTTGTCGCTGCACATTACCGAAAGCGGTTGGTCGGCGTGAGGAACGTCCGCATCTCGGGAACTGGGCGGCATTCAGCAGGCGTTGAACGCCTGCGAGGGGCGATGAGCGGTGGTGCCCCGGCCGAGGGCTTTTGCATTTCCAGCTGTCTAAGGCAGCCCAGAGATGGATACCAGTCCTTGGAAGTCCCCCTTTGACCTAGCGTTTTCGACATGTCAGGCGATGAGTTTAACATTGAAGATTGTAGCGGTGGGAGCGATTTTCTTTGGAGAAGCGCTTTCAATAATCGCAGAGTTGATTGCCTCAAAGCAGTTTGGAAAAGCCGGCGGGGACCTGACAACACTCTTGCCGATGTTCCTGCTGATATCCGTGGGCGGCATCCTTCTCGTCTTCGGATATGCACTGGGATACATGCATCTTGAGAATATATGGATAATCATCGCGATATCGGTGGGAGCCATTTTAGTGGTGGAACCAATTCTCACGATTCTGCTGTTTGGAGATGTGCCGACGACAGGTTCGCTGATCGGATTGGTGCTCGGTGCGCTTGGCACGCTCGCTGCGATATTTTTATGAGCGTATTCTAAGTGCGCTTAAATGGGCGGCACCTTCAGGCGAGATCCTGTTTGAAAAGGAGTTGCGCAACATCGGTTCTGCTCAATTCGAACGTGAGAATAAGATGTTGTTTTGACGGGCGTTCCACACTTAGCCAGGATCCGCGCGTTGTTGGATTGGCGACTCTTCGAAGACCAGCATCCCCTTCCCGGTTAGTAAGACGCTTGCTGCTACCGAAGGTCTGCAAATCGCATCCTCCGGTACTTCCTTCGTCACAATCCTCGATTCCGTTCCACGGTGTGGGCCATGCTCGTGACAGCTTCAGTATCCGGGATGGCCTTTGGCAAGACTGTTCCATAGACAAAGCTGCCGCCATCGGCCGAGTTATTAAGGGATCGCCGTCACGGTGGAGACAGGCGCAGCCTGGCAGCGCACATTTCCTTGGTAATCACGCGAGGCAGCGCCAGCCGCGGCCACGCGCTGCAACTGACTATCCCGCACGTGATGGGGCCATCGCGTATTGCTGCATCTAGCGCCACAACAGCTTCCAATGAAATTGGAACTCGGGTGACTCGGGTTTTCTTTGTGCCCGGGAGCAGTCCTTCGTCAGCCAATCGTCAGCCAGGCGGTCTATCCAGCGAGGCTGCGCATTGTTGACTGTATGGGAGATGGAACATGACGGGCATTGGCCGACCTGGCGAACCGCACGTTGGGACTGCAGGAGCCGACAGGGCGTCGGGATCGAGCAGTTCGCAGTCCAGTATTATCCCTGCGGAAGGCGGCCGAGTTTTCGATTCTGTCGTGGAGCGGTTGCGCGCTGCGCCTGAAGATCGAATGGCGATGCTCGCGAGCCTGCCGTCAGGTTCGGGTGTGGCAGTCCCCATTTCCTCAGGCGGTGAGGGGATCAACGCAGCGAAGCGAAAAATGGACAACCTACTTGAGGAATTTAATGCTTGCCGCAGTGCGGCCATGCACGCTCAGAACTCGTCGGAGGCGCAAGGGCTGATCGATCAGGTTGTCAAAGCGGGCGCAGCAGTACTGGGCTACTACGCGAGCCTGCCCCCAGATGTGGCGCGCAGCATTCAGTCCGACGATCGGGCTCGCCGGGTTCGTGACGAGACGCTCGATGCGGGGGACCAATGCAACGCGCTGGCCGCACCGACTATCTACGCCCTGGAGCAGAGTAGGAAAAATGCAGGAAAGATACTCGAGCGGATGCGCCAATCCAATGCTCCGCCCGACCAACTGATCCGAGTGGCTTCTAGTGCGGCGAAACACTATTTGGCCTGCACGGAGTGGTGGGAAAAGAAGGCGTTGCGCTTGGAACGGATGCAGTCCGTCTGCGCAGTCACTGCCAACTTGCCAAGTGCAACGGCCGAAATGCGACAGGCCGAACAGGCGACACTACGGCTGCACACCGGCTGGGCACTGTATACGAAGTGCGTGCATCTACAATCGCAGGGCGCTCTCGCGCGGGTCAAGATTGAGTCGCAGGCGAGCACGCTGGACCCGGCCGTCAGGCAAATCCTCTTGGATGAGAACGGTCGGGCGCGTCTACTCGGAACCTTCATGGAGGATGTTGTTCCGGCGTTCCTCTCGACTGGCGATGCTGTTCTAAACAGCAAAGGACGGCCCCTCGACGCAGAGCACTGCGCCGTTCTTGAAGGCGTCATGGAGCGGCTATCGGAATTTGCGTCAGGGTTGCCCGACATCGTTGCCAAGCTAAGGAATGAGGGAGCAGGTCCCGAGCTTCCGTTGGAACTATTGGATCAGATCGTGGAGGGCGCGTGGGTCACCGCGCATGAGGTCATGCGCCTCCTGGCAGTGCAGCCGAAGACGCCAGCCATGATTGCAACACCGGCCGAGGCTGTCCCTGCGATACCGGCCAACACGATCGGCGGGGCTGTAGTAGCCGAAGGCACCTCAGCGCGCAGGAAGGGGAAAGGCAAGCGCACGCAGGCCGCAGGCGCGGGGAGTTCGGCGGCCGGGCAGCCCGATCAGCAGTCCGCTAGACCCGACGCCGATAGGGCGCCAGCAGCCAAGGTTATCGTGCTCTCGGATCTGGGCACGAAGAAACTCGCGAGCGCGGAGGAGGCGCGCGCCAGGGCGGCATCGTCGGCGACGGGACACTTGGCGATATGGCAGGCTCCGCCATCGAAGGAGGCACTGACGCGCCTGCTCGAGCGATTGGACGAACTTTTGCAATTCGATCTGCGCAGTCAGCAAAGGGCCATCTCGCAAGCGCGCCACATGAAACCCGAAGATGCCGGCCACGTCGTGGACACCGTCGTCGGACGCCTACAGAGCCACGCCGCCGAGATTGAGGCCTGTGTAGCCGCGCTGGAAGAACCTCGTCGACGCGGCCTATTCGCGCCTGCGCAACTACCCGAAGTGCACGGCAAAATAGTCCGACTCAAGGCGATTTTGTCCGAGGTGCAGGGGCAGGCAAACGCTTTAAAGGGGCAAAGGGCCGCGATCAAGATGAATTGCATGAAGACCTACGCCTTCCCCTCGCAGAATTACCTTGAACAGATGCAGGCGGCCGAGGAGTTGGTGGCTCCCTTGGAGCCACCGCGCGCGTTGAAGGGCGAGCCAGGGACGCTGTTCGAGGTCAAGCTGCAGCCGAAGGGACTTGGCAATCGTGCAATGCCAAGTCCAATGTGGGTGCACATCCATACGAAGTGGCCGGTCCATGCGTGGCAGCTGCCGACATTGGATGACGCCGAGTTCGCCGCTTGCCACGTGAAATCCAATGAACAGCGCGGCTACAATCGTCTCTGGCAGAACGCTCGAGCTGAAATGGGCCACGAAGACGTCGTTATCCACCGCGGCAAGCTCACGCCGGCGTTCTGCAAATCCTTGTTAGGCACCGCTTTTAGCGCCTACCCACGGTATCCTTTTGCCGAGGCAGAGCACGGGTCGACGCAGGCCACTCGATATGGGACTTAGTTAGTGTCTGTTGGCAGATTGCCGCTTGTGGTGGCGGCATGCCTTTGAATTTGACACCGCGGGTCCGCTGAACCGCGCCGAGGCCCAGCAGGCTCCAGTTCCTGAGAAGATGGCTGCGGGAAGAGAACACGCTCCTTATCTACCACAGGCTCGCCGGCGTGCGATCCGTTTTCCTTCACGGGGCGAGCGAGTCCACCACGTGGTGCTTCGACCGGATGCGACGAAGATCGGCGCCATGACAAGCGGCTCCACGTGTGCGTCAGGTCGGAGGACCATGTGCCGACGGCGCTCCGTCCGGGTCATCGCGCTCGGCGTGAAAGGCCTGTAAGTCGCCCGCGAACTGGTGGGCAAAGCTCCGGCGGGATCTTGGGTTAGGATGATTGAGATATCCGGAGCATAAGCATCCCGAGCCGGTTTGACGAATCGAATCGGCGATGCACAATGAGGTTGCCTATCCATTTGCTACTCTCGGATCAGGCGACGATGGCCCCAGCATCCCGGCTTCCACGGCCCCCAGAAGGTGCTGGGGCTTTTCGTTTTTTAGCCTTCACCAGGCCTAGCTCGTTCCCGTCTTGCAGGATCGTCATCCAAATATTCGAGCCGCTATTGTTTTTCGCACCGCCAATATCCGGCGGGCGACGCTTTATCGGAAAAGCATAGCTTGACTGATCTTCTCGATTAAGATCGGGCTATCCTGAACAGTCTCAAAGGCTCGAGCCTGTTCCGCGTGTCTTGCAAAACGGTCCTTTCCGGCGGCCGCCCAGCGGAGGTCTTCTTCCAGTTTACGCATTGCTCGCTATCGCTCTCCCGGCCACCAAGTCTATGGCGGCTTGAAAGGGGCCGACTAGTTGTGGCCGCCTTGGTCCCCTTGTTTCGGACGCTCAGTGGACGAGAGCCGCTGTAGCGGCGCCATTTGCGGCCGGGTCTGGTCGATTACCTCCTCTTCTTCCTCTCTCTCATCAGAACGCTGCTGGCGCCTCTTCACGATGAGGCCGACCAGCAATAGTATGAAGCCAGCAGCAATCATGAAAACTGCGATAACTTTTTCCCATTCGAAGGCCGAAGCACTCATGGTTGCATGACCACCATTCCATTTTCCGAATTAGCCAGAAACGCCTCTGCGAAGTTGATCTCCTCTCCCAATCCAGCCGCGAGCTTCACGCGGAAATGAGGGAGTAACTCGTGCTTCGGCCTCCAGCTGGGTCCTTGACGAGGATACCTTAATCCACCAGACCCTGAATCCCGCAGAGCGGCATCGGGCGAGAACTTCTCAATCGCCGCCCACTTCGTCGATGTCAATTGCCTTCGAAGCCATCCAATAGCTGGTTCAGCATATCGCGCTGCCGTTCGTTGATCGCGGCCATGGCATGCCGCGTCCGGAAGTACCGCTTTTCTAAACACGGTTGCGAAAAGGTTTCGGCCCCGCTGAAGGCGCGCCCGAGGCAGCCCAGGAACCACTCAAGCCATTGCGTGACGTCGAGGTCTCCCTTCTGGGTGGTCTCCAGCATGTCATAGTAGATTTTCCGCTCGCTGCGTATCCGGGCAAACATGCTGTAGAAGCGAAGCGGAATTCCTTCAGAGCGGGCAAGCGGCATATCGGCAATGGCGCGCGTGATGCGTCCATTGTCGCCTTCAAAGGGATGGATCGTCACGAACCACAGATGTGCGCAGCCGATCATCACCTTCATGGCCGACGCCGTCACCGGCACCGTCGAGGAACTCATTCGAACCCGCCACGCATCGGAATTGTCCGAATTCTGGCGGGAGCGCCGCAAATTCCGCAAGGGATCGACGGCGGCGCGCGCTCTCGACGAATTTCATCACTATCCGGTTGTGACAGCCAAGCGGCTCGCAGAGCTCCTTGAGATCAGTCCTCCGCAAGCTCATCAAGCGATTAATCAATTGGAGGACGCCCGCATCCTCAAGAAGCGAACCGGCTATGCGCGAAATCGTGTGTAAATAGCTTCCGAGGCGCTCAGTCTCATCAACCGCCCCTTCGGCGAAGAGCCCATTCTTCCCGAGCAATTCGATCCGCGCGAAATTTCGGATCGGAAGATCCCAATCGACCGTGAATGACAATTGCGCCGCCCCGGGAGCCCAGCGAGACCGCAAATCAGCGAACCTCTCGGGGGGCCTCGGCATCGGCATCCCCAGAGCGCCGCCGGATCTAGGATCCCGGACGAACCGTGTCGTCGCGCCAAGAGCTCCTCCTTTGCGTGACCGCGATCGACGCAGCTCGACGTAACCAGTATGCCGCGTGACGCTTCGGCTCCGATCCAGCGACTAACCAGCGACCGCGAAACCCTTAGCGCTCAGATGATGGTCCATCGGATGCCTTTCTCGTCCTCTTTGCAACGGGGCAAAGGTCTATGCGTCGGTCAAATTCCGCAGTCCGGGCAAGTTCATTGGCCTTGTGATTGACACATTGGCGCCCGGATAGCTCGAGGTCGGCGGCACTGCAGTCATCGCAGATTGCTGCCGGCGGGCCGGTTACTCACGTCTTCCGAAACGGTCACAGTAGCTCCGCTTCCCCACGCGTCATACGCCTAGCGCTCTATCAGCCCCATCAGAATGGCTTTGGCGCGCATTGAAACCGCTATGTAGTGCTGTGCGGCTTTTATGGACCTATAGCGCCCCGGATCATTCTGAGCGATGTTAGGATCAGATAGCAGGCGCTGAAGTCGCTTCCGCCGCCATGCCTGCACGCGGCGAAGGCGCGGCAGGATCGCCGATTGCTCTTCAACGCTGATCCGTTTCTCGATCGTCAATTCGGCCTCCTCTGAAGGTTGTAAGCTTAGCTTGACTCGCGAAGCCGAGGGAAGAGCTCCCCGGGATGCTACGGGATCAGCTGCGATCAATGGGTTCAAAATCTTCGATAGTACGCTTGCGGCCATCAATGATGCCCGGGTTGCTTAGCGGTGGCATTTGCGCGGCGCCGGATCGCGAGACGTGAGAAGGATGACCACAATTGCAATGGATGATCTCGAACGCGGACTTCAAAAACTGGCATCGGATTGGCTCAGAAAAGAGGAGCCGCTTTCAGCTTTCAAGGCGTTCCGGAAGCGGGCAATTGCTCGTTTCGGAGAAGACGCGAGATCACTACTGGAACGAACCCTCGCCCAAGCACAGCGGGATGCCCTCAAGGATTCTGCGCGTCACTCAAGCCCAACGCACAACAGCGAAAGGCCCGGGTTGATTCTTCATTCGATTGATGTGCTCAACGGAAGTAGATGCGGATCACGTGCCGCGCCATGCCAAGCGCTGAAGCGGAGGCAAGTCACTAAGCCGCTCCTCTATTCGCGAGAAAAGGAGCGCGCCTCGATTGGTGAGGCATGTGAACTGCGTACACGCCTATATTTTATGCCAGTACGAGGCGTCTTCCAGCTTCGCTGCTCTTGAGTCCGATGCCTTGGAATCCCAGGATTCCATGCTTTCCTGCACCGTTAGTTGGCAAGCGATCTCGCCGTTGTGCCGAGCGCGCCGGTAGAAGGTCTCGATTTTGGAAGGGGTACGTCATTGGTGGGTGTGCCAGCACCCAAAACAAGGCTGCTGGCGCGATCTACTCGTTCTTGGCAAAGCTGAGCTAGGGTCAGTTGATCCAATAGATGACGATGGCGGCGAGGTACACGGCAACCAAGAATTCTCTCGCAAGTTTGTCGTAGCGAATTGAAACGGCCAGGAAATCCTTGAGCCGGCAAAGCAGCGCTCCATGACATTGCGTTCTCCGTAGGCGCGTTTGCTGAAGCTGTCGAGGGGCAGTCCGTTAGATGTGTTTGGAATGATAGGTTTCGCACCGCGATGGATGGGGCGCCCGGCAACGGTGATGACTACCGCATCTAGTAGGTTTGTCGTTGTCCGGCCTGAGCTAGTGGTTAGAGCCTTTTTGATAGACACGCCTCGCGCACCAAAGTAAGCGCCGGGACAGGAGAAACTCGATGAAACTGGCCGCGCCGCGCCGCATTTCTCTCGCGCTGATCCTGTTTGCCTGCGGCGTAATGGGGAGCGCACGGGCCGACGATCCGCCGCCATCCGCCCAGGTCACGACGCCGGCCAGCCAGAAGGGTGGCGCCGGCCAAACGTCGAGTATGCCGTCGGCGGCCGATCGGCATCGCTTGCCGCCGGACTCAAGCACCAGACACTCGCTTGAGCTTCCTGGGCGGACGCTTTCTTTCGTCGCGACCGCCGGCTCCATCCGCCTGTTCGACGACAAGGGCGAGCCGCAGGCCGACATCGTCTATACGTCCTATCAGCTTGACGGTACCGATCGCGGCACGCGCCCGGTAACATTCTTCTTCAACGGCGGACCCGGCTCATCATCGGCCTGGCTGCAGCTCGGCAATGCCGGACCGTGGCGGCTGCCGATCAATGCTGACGAGGTCACGCCATCGACGTTTCCGGAGGTGAGACCAAACGCGGAAACTTGGCTCGATTTTACCGATCTGGTGTTTCTCGACCCCGCAGGTACCGGCTATAGCCGTTTCGCGGGGAGCGGTGATGATGCGCGCAAGCGGCTCTATTCCGTTGAGGGCGACGTCAACGCGCTCGCGCTGGTGGTCCGCCGCTGGCTCGAAAAGCATGACCGGCTGTTGTCGCCAAAGTACATCGCGGGCGAAAGCTATGGCGGCATTCGCGGGCCAAAGGTTGTCCACCAATTGCAGATGCGGCAGGGCATAGGCGTCAAGGGCCTGATCATGGTCTCGCCGCTGTTCGACTACAGCCAGTTTTCGCGCACGAGCCTGCTGCAATATGTAGCTAGGCTGCCAAGCTATGTCGCGACTCTGCGTGAAGCCGAGGGTCCGGTAAACCGAACCGATCTCGCCGACGTGGAAGCTTATGCACGCGGCGAGTTTCTGGTCGATCTCATCAAGGGCCAGGCGGACAAGGAAGCGACTACGCGTCTGGCCGACAAGGCCGCGGCACTGACCGGCATCGACCAAGCGGTCAGTCGTAGGCTCGCCGGCCGTTTCGAACTCGCCGAGTTCCGCCGTGAGTTCGACCGTAAGAACGGCAGGTTAGTCGGCAACTATGATGCCTCGGTGCGTGGCCTCGATCCATATCCGGAGTCTGATTTCCACCTTTCCGGCGATCCCTCGAGCGATACGCTGTTGGCGCCTCTGACCAGCGCCACAGTCGATCTTCTTACGCGCAAGCTTAACTGGCGGCCGGACGGCTCCTATGAGCTGCTCAACGGCACGGTAGGGCAGGCATGGGATTTCGGCCGCGGCCCCCCGGAGTCTCTTTCGGAGCTGCGCCAGATCCTGGCAACGGACCGGAAGATGAAATTGCTGGTCGCGCACGGCCTTTTTGACCTCGTCACGCCTTATTTCGGATCACAGATCGTGCTCGATCAGTTGCCGCCGTTTGCTTCCACACCGCGCGTCAAACTTGTGGTCTTTCCGGGCGGCCACATGTTCTATTCACGAGACGCCTCGCGCCAAGCTTTTCGTGCAGAAGCCGAAGCGATGATGAAGTAACGCCGACGACGAGCTCGGTCACAAGCAAAGGTGGCGTTCGTACAGTATCATAAAATCTCAACGAGTGCAGATGAAATCTCGCTCCGATCTGTGCGAGACCCGGCTAGCCGCATCGTGATTCGAAGCGATTAAGCGGGAGCTTGTTTGATGACTTGATTGATCCAATAGGAGACCATAAGGGGTGAGGCGGACAGTAGAATAGTGGCGTTTAGGTTTTTAAGCGCCAGGGAATGAGCGCATCGATGAGTGATTGGCTAGCCCTACGATCCGGCCGGGAGGGTATGTGAGCCAGGCGTGCGGGTCGACGTCATTCATCTTTGCGGTTCGCGGAAGCGCAAGCGCGTAGGTCACGTAGGTTACTGCACGTCGCGGATAGTTTTCGATTGTCAGATAATCTCCTGGTGACTTGTCCGGGAGTTCATGAGAGCGAACATATGCCTGATACTTGCAACTTCGGAGTTATCAGGCGGCAGCTCGGCAGGGCGCCAATGAGGGCGTGAGGCTGGCAGCCTGCTTTGGTCATCTTCAGGGCCAAGGCCAGGGCGTCCAGCACGGGCCGGCCAAACTACCGTCCTTGGCGCGACCAAGACATCCGGGGTCGCCGATAATCTGCTCCATCTCGGGGGTGGGCCAGTAAAGCTGCGGGGCATCGTCGGACGTAGAGCGGATGGCGCCCTTCTCACCAAACACTGGAAAGTTGTTGTTCGGAGGCTGACGATAGCCGGGCAGGAAGCCATAGTCATGCCAGTGAGGCTTGTGTCGCTTGTGCGCGGGCGCCGTGTGCGCAACAGCTGATAGGAGCGAGAGGAGAATGGCAGTCGATAGGAAGATTACGCGCGACATGGATGTAACATTACTGGTGCGCTGCGCCGACGCGAATGTTTTCGAGCAGCGGAAGCTGGAGGGACGCCTGATTGCAAAGGACGACACAAGCAATACCGGATATGCGGACTGTTCTTCGGCGACTGTTTGAAGCTAGGGCAGCGATAGGGCCGCCGACCATCGGTGAAGACAAGGGCGCAGGACTGGCCACACGCCCGTGTCGACGTTCCTCGGCTCGAGTTGTTTCGACCGGCGCTCCAAGCCGTTCGACATTCGAGGAAAAGCAGCGGATCGGCAGCGGAGCTGCGGACAATGTCACCATGTCGACCCCAACACACTCGACGTCGACTCCAGCCCGAGACATGAAGCACACGTCAGCTCCGGTGGGAATGAGGGCTCTCTGCAGCGGTCGTCTAGTGATGCCTCAAGCCAGGAACTATGGTCGTTATAGCTACACCTGCTGCGTGCCCCAAAATTCCGGCAATTGCCCCTAACGATATCGACCCTCCCGAAATTGCAGCTGCTTGTTCGGCGGTAGTTCAGTTACATGATAGGCTGACATATCGATCCTCATCATAGTCTCCTTTTCCGAACGAGAAGGTCCGGCGCGACGCTGGCCGACAACGGCTACAGCCTCGCGCAAATAGAAAATCAAGATTCGTGCCAACGGAGCAGAGACAGCGGTGCGAGAAAGAGCGCGGCTTCTTGAAGTATTGGTCCGTAACGAACTCGATCTGGCCGCCCCGGTAGCAACGCACAAGGGCCGGGCACAAAGGAAGGCGCTCGCAATCACGGGTCCGGTACTGTGTCGGGCGCTGCGGATTGCGCGCGCTAAGCGCGTGGAACTTCAATCTCATTCGCCCCGAAAGTGTGAAGAAGGCGGTACGCTTCCGGATTGCGCCCGCAGCCATCCGAGAACTGCTGGAACGAATTCCCGTCAGCAGGACTGCAAGATCGTGGCTGACGCTGCACGGTTCGAACCTGCGGCCGACGACCATACCATGTTCGTCGCATCCTCCATTGGCGCTCAAGTAGCTAACAATGGATCTTGCTTCCGCTTCCGTTAGTCGCGTTCGCGACGTGATCTTCGAGCGGTCTACCGCAAATTTCAATCAAAGCTCTCAACAACATGCAGAACATGTCCTTCTCCGCGGTTGGCGCGAGCTTTGAAAGCCCCCGCGTTGGGGGCAGAAGTTGCTGACCCGCCGCACTGTGTGAAAGGTAACAAAGGTAATACATGAATATGTCGGCTTATGGCGTCACCGAATTGACTCTTGAGAAGCATGTGGCGCTGGGGGAGGGCATGATCAAAGATGCGGGTGAATCCACGAGCCCAACTCGGATGATACTTGGACCATCGCACCAATGTGCTCGAAGCAAGCCTGACGTGGCTCTTCTTTCTGAATCGTCGTCATCTCTCACCGACCCGGCACCATCTGTGGGGCCGATAAGATCGTCGTCTTAGACAGTGGGGGGATCGTTGCCGAGGGCAGGCATACTGATGTGTTGGCTGAAAGCGCTTATGCTCGCTTGTGCAAACGCAAACCGGAGGAGGCTAAAGTTGCAGCTAATGAGTTCATAGCAAAATTGGGCGGAATTGTTGGCTAGCTCTCGGATTGCGGGTCGATTCATGTGCATGGCCGTCTGGTGCGAGATAATGACCACAGGCTCCGGCACGGACATCAATTGATCATGAGGTCGCGGCGCGCTTGGCCTCCCGCGAGCCTATGCTGAATGATGAGCACGACAATTTTAAATGGCTGGTCCAAGGCGGTCGGCGACCCTAACGGCCACCCGCGGGCTGTAGGAGGTCATTGTGTCCGTTCAGAGGCTGATGGAGGCTGGTTCAGGGCGTGGGGCCTCGTCTACCTTGCCTCGGGCGCATTGAAGGAGCATGCGACGGAGTTCCGGAACGCCTGTGACCAAAGCCCTTCTCGCCGTTGTGATCTTGATATCGGCATTCCTTGCGACGCCGGCCCGCCCGCAGAACGCGGCTGCACCATTTGATGGCGACCTGCAGCGGCTGGCCGAGATCCTCGGCGCGCTGCACTATCTGCGCGGCATCTGCGGCTGCAAGGCGGGAGCCAAATGGCGCAACGAGATGCAGGCGCTCATCGATGCCGAAACCCCCTCCGGCGCCCGCCGCGCCCGCATGGTCGCGGGCTTTAACCGCGGCTACATCGGCTTCGAGCAGACCAACAGAACCTGCACGCCCGCAGCTTACGTGGCGATCAGACTTCATATCGAGGAAGGGCTGAAAATCTCGCGCGACCTGACGGACCGCTACCGCGAACTTCTTCGATGTTTGGTCGCGCATGACCGGAACGAAACAAGTGGCAAAACTGGCACGTGAACAGTTGAGTTGATCCTGTAATACGTTGCCAGTCCGACGGCCGAACATGTCCGCGAGTTCGCAGTTGGGTTTTCTAGCTATTGCAGGTGTGCCGTCTACTTCCCGGCTGGCGAATGGTAGTGACGAGCGAAGTTGGCGAGGCGAGCATCGCCATTGAGAGCGAGGCCCCACCGAGGAGAACCCCAAGCCGTGTGCAATCAGAGGTCACTATCGCTTCTCTGTGTGCTTTGACGTTAACTCTTTAATGAGGCAGCCGTTCACCCGAACGGTTCTTGTCGAGCCACTTCCGCGCGGCCTCCTGCCCCTGCTCGGCGCTGACCGCACGGATCCCCGAGGTGATGTAGTAGCCGCGCCAGTTCCAGCTGTCCGCGATCTTCCGTCCAGCCTCGAATATCATCGATGCACAATCCTGTCGTGAGACCGCGGCCATACCGACGCGCAAGCAATATCTTGACCATCTGGGTTGGATTATTTGCTCGATCAGCCGCGACTTGACCCGCTCCAGATCTTCGGTGCTCGCTGGATTATGCGTAATGTCGGCGATGACTTCGTCGATGGCGCGCCCAATCTGACCAAATTCGACGCCCACGCTTTGGTGTAGCAGAAATCCTCAATTGCGAGAGATCGGGCGCGGTACCGACTTTCAAATCTTACCGCAACTGTTACGGTTGCTAGATGCGAACCGTTGAGGATGTGGCGAACTTCGTCGGGGAACAGCCTCTCTTGACGGGGCTGTTGCGCTCTGTCGCAACGCTCGCCATCGATGATTGTTGGATCGGCGCTGGCGTCATTCGCAATGCAGTCTTGGACCACCTACATGGCTACTCCATCGAACTCCTCTCCGGCAGCGATGTCGACGTGGTTTATTGTGATCATTCGAACGTGAGTTCCGAAAGAGACGTGGCAATCGAGCGCCGACTAATCAATGATCGGAACGGCATCCCTTGGTCCGTCCACAATCAAGCACGGATGTACGAGCGGAACGGCGACGTGCCTTATCGGGACAGTGAAGATGCAGTTCGGTGTTGGCCCGAAACGGCAACCGCAGTTGCAGCGAAGCTTTCGGACGGACGAGTCGAAATCATGGCGCCGCATGGCATTGACGATCTCTTGCACATGATCATTAGGCCAACCCCCGTGTTCAGAACAAAAATGTCAGTCTATAATCGAAGACTTGCTTCGAAAGACTGGGCTCGACGGTGGCCGAGGCTCACCTTTCTGTGACACAACCCTCTCGTTGCGGCACTTACTGTCATTGCATCCAAAGGCGGCGACCTAGATTCTTGCCGGGCCCCGTGGGCGGCGCGCGATATCCTCCGGAAGTAGCCCATGATCACATTGTCCAGCGCTATGGCGGGTCTTTCTTATTCACGGCCCACTGAATTTTGAGCGGTGCGGTCTCGGGCATCATAAGCATGGCACAGAGCCCCGCCGCGCTAGCGACGAGCATATACCAGGCGGGCGCCAGCGCGCTCCCGGTCAGGTGGATCAGCCAGGTGACGAGTGGTTGAGCTGTGCCTCCGAAGATCGCTATTGCGAAAGCGTAGATCGTCGCGAAGGTGCCACCTCGAATGTTCTTGGGCAAACCTTCGGCCATGCTCACATAGAAAGCGCTATACGGGATCGTTCCGATCAGGGTGAGCGCGCCGAGGCCTCCGAGAAGTGCGAGGGCACTGCGGCTCTCTGAGATCCAGAAGAACACCGGATAGGTCATCAGCAACGCAGCGACCTGCGGCCAAATCATGACGTGCCGGCGGCCCGCGCGGTCTGCGAGCCAGCCGCCCAGCAGTGCGGCAGCAATTCCTACCGTATTGCTGATGAGCGTGGCGCCAAAGGCGAGAGGCGCGGAAACTTGCAGGGTGTTCAGCGCATAGGTGGTCATATATCCCGTGACATAGGTGACGATCGTGCAACTGGCCAAGATTACAAATCCCAAGCCCACGATGCGGCGAGCGGCAACCGACCTCCTTACGGGCTGAACGCTGGAAACCGGCTCTTCGGGGCAGTGCAACGTTTCGGGCAGGGCGCTCCGCAACCAGAGCCCGAACGGCAGCGTGGCGGCGCCGAGCAAAAGTGCAACCCGCCATCCGTACGCATTGAGTGCCTCGCTTGTCAGGGTGAGGGAGAGTATTTCTCCGACCAACGCGCCGGCCGTCGCGGCGATCTGTTGACTGGCAGGCTGAAACGAAACAGCAAGACCGCGCCGTTCGGCCGGGGCCGCTTCCAGCAAATAGGCGGTCGTCGGACCAACCTCACCGCCGAGCGCAAAGCCCTGCACCAAACGTGCAAAAATGACCAGCAACGGAGCGGCGATTCCTATTGTCTCGTACGAGGGCGTAACCGCCAACACAAGGATCGCAGTACTCATCATTGCAAAGCTGGCGGTCATCGCGGGCCGGCGGCCGGCCCGATCCGAGTACGAGCCGAGCAGGATGGCCCCGATCGGTCTGGTCACAAAACCCGCGCCGAAGGTTGCGAGCGACAGCATGAGGCTGGCGAACGGGTCGCTTGCCGGGAAGAACGCTTGACCGATCTGGATAGCGAAAAAGCTATAGGTCGCGAAGTCGTAGAATTCGAGAATATTGCCGATGGTTGCGCCCCACACGGCGCGGCCGGTCAAGCGCTCGTCTGCCGGAACGAAGACCGGCTGCGGCTTCTTGCGAGCCAATTGCGCGGCCATACTCGATCCGTTCTGAAGCGTAATCGCTGGCCTGAACATTTCGATCAGACAGCGCGCGCGTTGCATTCCACTTGCGTTACATGTCGTCTAACTTGAGGTGACCGGCCACGCGCCCCGCTGCTCCACATCTGCCTCACGCATGGCAGGACGAGCTCATGGCGATGAGTGCAATAAAAATGCCTGTCTACTGCAGCCCCATTCAAACCTTGAACTGATCGCGGCAATCGCAAGCAAAGACGAATAAAGGAACGCGCTGCAAGTTGTCGGGTCGGTCCGTCGTTATGCTCCTGTGCAATGGCGGGTTCACGACAAGATTGGCGGGCGCCGAACAGGCGGCGCCCGCATAAAACGGCCGCCGCGCGTGGATGCTGCGGCCAGCTGATTGCACGTGGGCGGACGCATCAGGCGGTTTGGCCCGGCTTTTGCTCCCCTGCTTGTTAGTTGCGCGCGGCTGCCGGCCCTGTCGGGATTGGTCCGCTGCAGAATGCAGGATCTTCGTGCGATCAATAGACAATAGGAGTTCGCATTGCCGCAGGCATCAGGGGGTCGTCTTCGGTCTGGCGAGCAGCGGCTCGGCGGAGCGCAAATGCAAGCGTGGTGCTCTAGTTCTGAGCTCCAGGAATTTGAAATCTAAGTCACCAGCAATGGGCACGCCTCCTTGAGTGGACTTGGTTTCATCAAGGCCACCCAGGGAAATAATCTTCCGTTCGTCTTGAAGTGCTGCCGTCAGGTTATGGCACGCGAACTGCGCGGCTGATGTCTGACCAACGGCGGCCGTGCTTTGCTCGCGCATCTGCGTGCACCCGCGCTCGAAGTTGGATGGCAAAGCACGCCTGCAATCAATGCCTCGAATAGAATGTGTAGTATGAAGACGAAGACAGTTGCGACCATCGTACTTGCGGTTAATGCGTTGCTGGCTTCGCCCAGTAGGGCCGTTGAAACTTTCGATGTCACAGACACGAACGGCCTGCCCTTCATGCGAGCGCAGATATTCGGTCCCGGTGACGGCCCCTATTGGGAAGGTGACAAGGGTTCAACGCGTAATTTGTCGCAATCGGAAATAGATCATTCACTGGCGGCGATTCGATATTGGGCGGAAATCATCAAGGCTACACCGGGTCAAGCGCCGGCCATTGTCAACTTCGGTGCGAATAGCGAGGAAAACGCATTTGCCTATAGTGGTATGTCCCCCGGTGGTGGCACCAAGGTGCAGGCGGCACTCACGGGCCAGGATCCTGGCGAGCTGCAATACGGCGCGCATGGGATGGTTACAATTGGCCAGATGGGGTTTTCATCCGAAGCATACATCCCCTCGCAATTGCCGACGACTCCAAACATTGGTCTTACACCCGTAGTGATCCATGAGCTCGGCCATGCGCACGGTATGCTCAGCACTATCAGCTATGAACCATCTCCGTACTTCCCTGGGGCGATATCAACGTTTTTCCCTGAAAAGATAAATGCCTGGACGGAGCATTTGCACGACGACAATGGCAAACAAGCCAAGCCTGGACAGACGATCTATTGCTCCGTCTGCACGAACCAGCCAGCTGATGACGTTTTCGACCTGCGCCGCGATCGGGGCTATTTCGCCGGGAAGCATGTGAGTGAGGTGCTGGCCGGTGCCATGCCAGGTATTCCGGTGCGAGTGATGGACGAGCATGGTCAACGGCGTGATATACCCTTCGTCTCGCATAGCGAGCTTAAGAACAGCCTGATGAGCCACCAGAGATACCGGAACTACACCGCCCCGATGGAGGCGGAGATCGCCGCGTTTCAGGATATGGGCTACGGCATCGATCGGCGCAATCACTTCGGTTACTCCATCTACGGCAATGGTCAGAATCTGGTCAACGACAATCCCTTCTTCGCTCGTAATGCTGACGGTACCTCCTATCTGCCAAATACGTACAATACGGCTACGCTCGGACTTGGGCTACACGTCTATGGCAGCGGCAATACTGTGGTCCAGCGTGCCGACCTGCTTTCGAAAGGCGCAGGGAGCGCTGGCATCCGCGTCGATGGCGAAAACAATCAGATCATAGTCCCGCCTGGGACTAGCGTATACGCCGACGGCGCCTATGGGCGCGGCGTCATGTTCGCTTATGGCAAGGATCACACGTTTACTCAGCGCGGAAGCGTGCAGGCGCTCGGCGAGCAGGGCATCGCAGCAAGTTTCGATTTTGGCAACAATGTGATGGGGAATGACCGCGAATACCGTGGTTCATATATTCGCACGATTGGCGATCACGCGGCCCCGATGCTGAACGAAATCGACGGCCCGCTCGTCAGCGCGTTCGATCTGACCGGGCGACTGGCTGGCAGTCATGCAGCGATTTACATGTCGAACAATGGTTATGTCGGCGAGATCAATGTGATGCGTGGCGCAACGCTGTCAGGGGACATCCTGTCTGATTACGCCCAGCTTGACCCGAACGGTGCTCCACGCCTGACCAGATTGACATTCGGCATGACGCCTGATGCGGACGGGCACTCAACGGAGCAGCCCGACGCAAGCTTTGCAACCCGCTATGAAGGGAATATCGTTGGGCGCAACCTGTCGCTGCAGTGGTCGGGTGGCGTCACGTTGTTTACCGGCAATCACGAAGTGTATGACGCAACTGTCGCGCAAGGCGCGACCTTGTCCGGCAATGGCAGTTATCTGCTCAGTGCTGACGGCCGCTTCGCCAATAGCGGTTCGGTCGCGCCGCTTATCGGTGGTGTTGACAACAGCATAAAAGTGAAAGGCGACTATCTGCAGACCTCGACCGGTCGCTTGCAGGTCGCGTTGAATGATAGCGGTGCGTTCAGCCGCCTGGTAGTGAACGGCAATGCGACGCTCGACGGCACGCTCACGATCACCCCGCAGCGCGGTTGGTATGGCAGTGGCTTTAGCTTCTCGTCCAATCAGTGGCTGAACGCGACAAATCTCACCGGCTCGTTCGCCAACGTGGCGACATCGCTGCAATCGCCGACCTTGCTGGCGAGCGCTACTGCCGAGGGCGACAACACCTATGCGTTGACACTCTCCCGATCAGCCGATGCTTACTCGCGATATGGGGCCGATGCCAACAGCCGCCAGGTGGGCGCGGCGCTCGATCAAGTCGCCGGCCACGCTGCGTTGGGGCTGCACCCGCTCGTCGCGGCACTCGACTTCTCCGCATCAGACGGCACGGCGGTGACATCTGCGCTGCGTCAGCTTTCGCCGTCCGCCTATGCGTCGGAGCAGGGCAGACGTGTCAACGACAGCTTCTATGCGCGATCGGCAGTTTACAATCGTCTCGAACAGGCGTTTGGCGGGGCGCCATCATCACCGATGGCGGTGATGGGGTATGGTCCTGAGCAGGGGCGAGGCGGCAATTCAACCTCTGCGGTCGCCCCGGCCACCTTGGGCCTGCCATCCTCCGACCTGCAGGGTTATGCCGCGTGGACTTCTGCTTTTGGCGGCTGGACGACCCAATCAGGTGACAGCAATGCCGCAAGCACGAGATCCACGATCAGCGGCTTTATGACCGGTATCGACACGTCGATATTTGATGACTGGCGCTTCGGTGTTCTTGCGGGCTACAGCCGTTCCACTTTCAAGGCTGGCGCTGCTTCTTCGTCAGGCCGCAGCGATAATTACACGTTCGGGACCTATGCCGGCACCGAGTGGACCGTGCCCGAAGGAGCCATCGCCTTCCGCTCAGGCATTGCCTACACATGGCACGATCTTGAGATGAGCCGCAACGTAAGGTTTCCGGGGGTCAACGACAATCTGATCTCGGACTACGACGCGGGCACTTTCCAGATCTTTGGAGAATTGGGCTATAAAGTCCATCTCGGCAAGTATTCCATAATCGAGCCCTATGCCAATCTCGCCCATGTTCGTGTCGCGACGGATGGCTTGAGCGAGAGGGGATTGAACGGGGCGGCGCTTGATATTTACGCTAACACGATGGATACGACGCTTTCCACGCTCGGCGTCTACGCGACCACACGTTTTCAACTTAGTCAGATAGCCACGACTGCGCGAGCCGATATTGGCTGGCGTCATGCTGTTGGTGACCTCATTCCGTTTTCGACAGCCAGCTTTGCTGCTGGTTCCAGCGCTTTTGCAGCTTCGGGTATATCCGTTGGCAAGGATGTGGCACTCGTCGGATCCGGTCTTGACCTTCAGCTTTCGAGCAACAGCACCCTTGGTATCGCATACCAGGGCCAGTTCGGTTCAGGCATTACCCAGAACGGACTGAATGCCACCTTCAACGTGAAGTTCTGACACGCATGGTCAGTCGATTTTGGATCGGCGCACGCGCAATGGAGCCATGTTGGTTTCGATCCACATCTCGTGGACAAGCACCTGGCGCCGGCGATCGAGCCTGGTCTGCCAGAACGCCGGCGCCGGCGTCTATGCGCGATGTCTGAGCGAGTTCGCTGAAGATCAAGCAGCTTTTTTGTCAGCGCTGACAATCTATCTGACATCGTCTTACGCGCCTCAAGCGTCCGGCGCGATCGAGCGCCAGCTTCGCCGAGCACTCCGATTTCTCGTCCGACTTAGGGGCAGACCAGAACGGCCGCGGCGGAAAGTCCTCCCCGTGAAGCCGGTGTAAGCGAGGCGCTAACATGGCGCTGCGCTTATGTGATTTTTTCGTCCAGCGTCATTGCGGACGACCTTGATCAGCCGGTGGGAACTAGATTCCCTTCGGAGCTGAGAGCCAGACTCACCTCTGGACTCGAGTTGCGGCCTTGCTCTATCTGGTCCCTGGCGCTAACGCTATTGGGTGAGCGGCGCGAGGGAAAAGACCGATGAGCAAGGCCCGTGAGTTCGTCGATTTTTGGATCCAGAACAGCGTTCACGCCGTCGAGCAATATAGAACGGCTGGCGCGTCTCAAGATGTGACTGAACTCACCGAACGCCTTCTCGAAGCCGCCAGCGGGCAGGGTATTTCGGAAGCTGACCTACAGGCCGAGATTGGCGAAATCCCTCACTACATCGCGGAGCGGCTCAGAGCAGTGAACAATGCTGAGAGCGAACGGCGTACGTAGAGGCGCGAACTCGACTTACCTTTCCGGTCGGTAAATGTCACCCGGCTTGAGACAAAGTTCCTCAAACATCCGCTGCTGCCCAACCGTCAATGCGAGATCCAACACCTCTGCGGTCCCAGCCCTGCGGAACGGCAGAGAGGACCAATGTCATGGCCTGGCTCGGCTTAGCCCCAAATCTGGTTTTCGTTTCGTCCCCAGTCACCTCAACAACGGTGAATTGTGTTCCGAAGGAAGCAGCGTTGCCAACACGATTGCTAGACGAGTATCCCTACATTGCGGCCTTGGAGGAGATCGCGACGCGCAAAGGAATTGCGATCCATGAGCCGTTTCAAGGAGAGTGGTCGGGCCCTTTAGAGTACTCGCGCGATCGCCCTCCCGCTATTTGCGACTGGTTATCGCGCCGGAGAAAACGCCACAGCCGCAGCGGCGATTGCTGGCATTCTCTCCGGGTTTCTCAGCGTAGCCAAGTCGATCATTAACTTCATCACAGCCGGGCGGGAAGCGAGCGGTTCTCTGACGAGCAACGAGCGTCGATAACGAAATGAGTGTTGTGCAGTTCGCGCATGCCTCTTTGTCCTTTCCTCCACTGAAGCCGTTGCTCGGATGGCCTTGGCTCACCTCCGACAGCAATTTGTCCAGCAAATAAGGAACGTGCGCTCAATTGGCGCCTCGGTGGCGATCTTTACATTTTCCGTGGCCGTCAGAGCAACCTGTCCGACATCGTCTCAATGTTACAGGTCCTGTTTGTAGATCTACACATAGGTATGATGGTGGCGCTGCGGCGCAGTTCGTAGCGCTGATGGATCAGGCCTTGTGGACGCTCGAGGATCTTGCCGCAACGACTTGCCGAAGCACACGATGATTCGTTTCCGAGAGATCCAAGCTCTTTCTCCTGGCCAGAAGGAGCGGAGCAGATGGATCCTTTTCCTCAAGTATCCTCAAGCGTTTCGTCCTCGCTCTCCGTTTGAAGGATGGTTTGCGACAGGAGCACGGCGGCTCTTTGAAGTGGAGGAATGAAACGGTCAAGCTCTGCAAAGCTGACTCGTGCCGCGGGCACCGACACACCAAGACAGGCTATCAACTCTCGGTCCGGAGAAACGATAGGAACCGCGCAGCCGACGACGCCCTTCACGTATTCCTCATTGGTCTTGGCCCACCCATGATGACGCGTGGCCTCGAGAAGCTTCAGGAGGGTCTTGCAATCCACGATGGTATTGTCAGTGTACCGTGTCAAAGCGAGTGAGCGGCATAACTTTTCACGCGCTCTCTCGGGTAATCGGCTCATGTAGATCTTTCCGGTCGAGGTGCAGTGAAGTGGAGCTGCCTCACCGGGATTGAATTGAAGCCCCTGTGGTTGGGACACGCGCACGCTGTCAACGTAAGTGACGACATTGTCGCGCACGACGCCGATCTCGCACTGTTCGCCGATCTCGCCGGCAACCGCCCGCAGCACCGCGTGCCGCCGCGCCGTGCGAAAAGCTGCGCCGATGACTTTGGCGGACAGCATGACCAACTGATTGCCTACCACGTAGCGCTTCGATCCAAGCGCTTTCTGAAGGAGGCCGCGTTCTTCCAGATTTCCGACAAGCCGATGCGCCGTCGGAACGGGTAACGAAAGGCCATTTGCGATCTCCGCGACCGAGATGGCCTTTGTTTGATTGGCGACATGGCCAACTATGGCGAGCGCCCGGTCGAGGGGCCCAGCAGTCTCTGTTTGCTTCACCATCGCGAATGCCCTCCGGCAACGATATTATCAGTTTTCGGAACTATTGCTACTAAAATATGAAAAACAGGTTGGACCAGCCGCCGAGTTGCTCATATCGTTGGCGTCGTCGGACCTTGATCGCCTTTTGTGCACAGCACGGGCTGGTTGCGGCCAAGCCCGCAAATTTGGCGCAGCGGGCGGCGTGTTTTGAAAGGGAGAGCGGGAATGTCTCGTCATTACGACGTGGAAGCTGTGCGCAAGGAGTTTCCCGCAGCCGAAAGGATGATCTACCTCGACTCCGGTTTTCAGGCGCCGCTCGCGCGCCCCGTAATGGCCGCCATCGAAACCTTTCTTCGTGAAGGCTTGGAGACAGCCGGACCGAAAAGCGTTTGGCTCGATCGGGTTGAGCAAACGCGTGTCAAAGTAGCCCGTTTCCTTGGGGTGTCGGCCGACGAAATTGCCTTCACGAAGAACACATCGGAAAGCATGAACATCGCGGCGAACGCGTTGCCTCTGCGAGCTGGTGATAGCGTCTTGATGATCCATGGCGATCATCCAAACAACACCTATGCTTTCCTCAACTTGAAGAAGAAGGGCGTCCGGATTGACTTCCTTCCCATGACGGATGTCGTAAACGCCAACGCTTTCATTCCCCACATCGACGACACGACCCGCGCGATTTCGTTGTCGCACGTCACGTTCCACGCCGGACATCGCTTCGATATCGAGAGCATCGGCGCTCTTTGCGCGGACAAGAAGCTCTACTTCGTCGTCGACGTCATGCAGGCAATCGGGGTCGTTCCGATCGATGCGAAGGCCATCCAGGCAACCTTCGTGGGCTCCGGAAGTCACAAGGGATTGCTCGTCCCTCAAGGTCTCGGATTGCTCTATTGGGACCAGACTCTGAAGGAATTGGAGCCCGCCTATCTTGCAGCTGCTAGCTTGGCGGAGATTCCTCACGACCTTATCGCTCGTCCCGACCGCTTGGCATCGTCTCCCACCGCGCGACGCTTCGAGTTGGGCAACTTCAATCTTCCTGCAATTCTTGCGCTCGGAGCCTCGCTCGACATGATCGAGCAGATCGGCGTGAAGAACATTCAAAGCCATTGCTTCGATTTAGGTGATCATCTGGTCGCCCAGCTAGACGAACTCGGCCTCAGTCTCATCGGTCCGCGTCAGCGGCAACATCGATCGCCCCACATCTACGTCGTTGGGCTACCCGCGACAGAATGGCTCAGCTACTTCGAGGAGAATGGCGTGCGTGTTTCCCCCGAGCGAGACGGCATTCGTATATCGTTCGGCATGTTCAACACGATCAACGATGTGGATCGGTTAATGCATCTCATCCGCGGACGCCTGTCAAAAAAGTCATTCAAGGCTGCGTAGGAATCGGCGTGGGAGCAGTTCGAGAAAAAGCCATCGGAGCGGACGTGGCCAAGCGCGAAGATCATGGCCTTCCGCTTGCCTGCACGCTGAGGGAGAGGATCGCGCATTCAGGTGACGCGGTCGATTAGTGCCGGCACAACGCGCACGACGAGCGACCCAGCGAAGCATGGTCGTCGTGCACACCCGCAATCGTGAGGTTCGCGATGTTCGGAGTTCTTCTTGAAAAGACCATGGATGGCCAGCGTTACATCGACTGGCTTCTTTCGGGTCTTGGTTGGACGTTGGCGCTCGCCTTCTTCGGCTGGTGGATTGCATTCGCAATCGGAGTCGTCGTCGGCATAGGTCGAACTGTGCAGAACCCCTTCTTCCGGGCCTTAGCTCGGTTGTACGTGGAGATCTTTCGAAACATCCCCGTTCTCGTGCAGATGTTTCTCTGGTACTTCGTCCTGCCCGAGCTTCTTCCAACCACCATGGGCGACTGGATAAAGCAGATTCCTCCGCCTTGGGGATCTTTCTTTCCGGCTTTGTGGTGCCTGGGCCTCTACACCGCCGCGCGGATCGCAGAACAGGTTCGCGCAGGCATCGAGGCCTTACCCAACGGGCAAGAGGAAGCGGCTGCCGCACTCGGCCTAAGCGGATATCTGACGTATCGCCATATCATCTTGCCGCAGGCACTTCGCCTTATCGTGCCAAGCCTGACAAGCGAGGTGATGGGCATCTACAAAAATACGTCGGTTGCTCTAACCATCGGCTTGATGGAGTTGACCGCTCAGGCGCGACAAATTAGCGATGCTACTTTCCAAACCTTCACGGCATTCGGTGCCGCCACACTCGTCTATCTTTCTTTGGCTTTGATCGCGTACCAGACGATGATGCTCATCGACAAAGCGGTGCGCATTCCCGGTAGCGCAGCGAGCGAGGATGCCGTCGGGTCAGATTTTGACGATGTGAAGCTGGAAAGCCGAATGCCTGGCAGTATGGAGGTCGTGAAATGAACAGTCTCGATTTCTCGATTGTCGTGCAGGCATGGCCCTATCTATGGTCAGGTTTGCTGTTCTCGCTTTCCTTGACGGCAGCCGCCTTCTTGGTCGGAATGTTTCTTGGTACGCTCTTTGCCCTCGTGCAGCACTTTGATCTCCGGATTCTGAGCCAGCTCGTCCGTAGCTACGTCGCCCTGATGCGATCGATTCCGCTCATCCTCGTCCTGTTTTGGTTCTTCTTCTTGGCGCCCATCGTTCTGGGGCACCTGTCAGGCAATGGTCGTCCGATTCCAGTCGGCGCTACCTATACAGCGTTCATCACGTTCGGCTTGTTCGAAGCTGCCTACTATTCGGAAATCATCCGTGTCGGGTTGCGCGCAGTGAACAAAGGACAATTCGAGGCTTGCCAGGCTCTCGCCCTATCGACATTCGATACGTATCGTCATGTCATCCTTCCGCAGGTGTTTCGGGTCGCCAGCCCGATCATACTGAGCCAGACCATTATTCTGTTTCAGGATACGTCCCTCGTTTACGTCCTATCGCTCACTGATCTCCTTGGTGCGGCCTCGAAGCTTGCACAGCTCAATGGTCGCCTCGTCGAGATGTACCTCGTGGTAGCCGTTGTTTATCTCATCATAAGCTCCGCCGCGTCCCAACTCGTCGCCTCGCTCCGCAAGAAGTACGCGGTCGCGGGCGCCCATCGATAGTGAATCGATTAGCTGATGGCCCGTCGTTCCCTGGGCTACAACCTGGAGACCAGCATGCAACAAGTGCGCACAGTCGGCCCAGCCGACTCGTTCCCGATGGTTGTCGTCGAGCACCTCGTCAAGCGGTTCGGCAGCTTCAATGCCCTGAGCGACATCAACCTCAACGTTGCGAAAGGAGAAAAGATCGTACTCTGCGGGCCGTCAGGTTCCGGGAAGTCGACTCTCATCCGTTGCATCAATCATATCGAAAAAACACGATTCCGGACGAATAGTCGTCGATGGGATCGAGCTGACAGACCGGAATCGCGATATCAACAACGTTCGCTCTGAAGTCGGCATGGTCTTTCAGAGCTTCAACCTGTTTCCGCATCTCTCGGTGGTCGAAAATTGCATGCTCGCTCCGATGAAGGTCAGGGGCCTTGCTCGGCCTGAGGCGCATGCCCGGGCGATGGTGCTGCTGAGGAAAGTCCGGATCAACGATCAGGCCAAGAAATATCCCGCGCAATTATCGGGCGGTCAGCAACAACGTGTCGCTATAGCCCGTGCCTTGTGCATGCAGCCCAAGATCATGCTCTTCGACGAGCCGACTTCTGCCCTCGATCCGGAAATGGTCAAAGAGGTGCTCGAAACCATAGTTGAGCTCGCGCAGGAAGGGATGACGATGGTCTGCGTCACGCACGAAATGGGTTTTGCGCGCGAAGTTGCGGATCGTGTGGTCTTCATGGACCGCGGCTCAATCGTGGAAGAGGGCGATCCAAGCACCTTCTTTCACGCGCCGAACACGGAACGCGCCAAGGCCTTCCTCAATCAGATCATTCACTGAGGTCGGGGCTCGCGCGGTCTTCCCTGAAAAGCCACGACAAAAACGAGAGTTTGATCGAGGGCGAATCCATCGACTCCGCGAGTCTGAGCGAATTATCAGATTTCGAAATAAAACCGCTCGCAAACTGACATTTATATAGTGTTAGACCGGCCGCGTGGCCTATCATTTAGCCACGATCGACTGCTGCCCGGTTTATGTGCGGAGCGGAAATGAGCGGATCTTATGCTTTCCGGATATCGGGAACCAAGCGTCCGCCAGCTGTTGGAAGTGGTCAATCCTTGGCGATGTCTGATCGCGCATGGGGCGCGTGGCAACGCACGCGTTGCCCAGACCAAAGGCGCAAAAAGCGCGTTTCATATGAACCAGAGGAATTCCCATGGCTAAAGTGTTTGCACTGCTTTCAGCGACTGCGATCACCGTAATGGTGATCTCCACGGCCCAAGCGGGCCCAACGCTTGACAACATCAAATCGAAAAAGGTGATCACCATTGGTTATCGCGAAGCTTCGATACCCTTTTCCTATCTTGGCGCTGACCAGAAGCCTGTTGGTTTTTCCCTCGACCTGTGCGCGCACGTCGTCGATCGTCTGAAAGTTGATCTCGGCACGCCGGACCTTCAGACAAAGCTTGCGCCTGTCAACTCGTCCAACCGGATTCCACTTATCCAGAATGGCACGATTGACATCGAGTGCGGTGGCACTGCCAGCAATAAGCAGCGTCTGGAACAGGTCTCATTCAGCGTTTCAACCTTCGCCAGTCAAACGGCTTGGCTCGCAAAGGCGTCGAGCGGCCTCAAGACACCGAAAGATCTGAAGGGAAAAACCGTTGTCGTAACTCAGGGTTCCGATGCTCTCGGCATTGCCAAAGGCATCTCGCAGGAGGACGATCTCAACCTGACTATCGCGCAAGCCAAAGACCATGCGGAATCATTGCTGCTACTCACGACCGGCCGTGTGGCGGCATGGGTGGAAGCTGACGTTCTCTTGGCCGGTATGAAGGCCGATTATTCGAAACCAGCCGACCTCATATTTCTGAAAGCTAACTATGGCACCATTTATTATTATGGCCTGATGTTCCCGAAGGGTGATTCCGACTTCAAAAAGATAGTCGACGACGTTCTCTCCAAACTCATGGCTTCCGGCGAGTTCACCAAAATCTACGACAAATGGTTTGTGGCTGCGATACCGCCGAAAAACATCAATCTGAACCTCCCAATGACCGATGCGCTTAAAGAGCGCGTTGCCCACCCTAGTGATGTCGTCAATTACTGAGCTTGCCCACGGCGAGGCGAAGCCGTCACGGCGATGGGGCGTCAACACCTGACTTGCGGCATGGTCCAACGCTTGTTGTGATCGTGAATGCGGACGCAAGCAACTGTCGTTACCTAAAGGGAGCGCGAAATGAGAAGCGGAGCGGTTGGGTGGGAGTCGATGACAGGCGCGGATCGACAAATCGCGCAATGGGTCGAGGAGACGCCATTTGTGGACACCCATGAACATCTGATCGAGGAAAGTCAGCGCCTTTCCGGAACGATCCATCCACGAACATTGCCATGCAACGACTGGGCCTATCTATTCAGATCCTATGCTGCCGAGGATCTGGTGGTTGCAGGCCTGCCAGCGACCGACCTGCGAGGGTTCCTCGGACCCGACATTACGAGCCAGGAAAAATATCGGCTGATCGCCCCCTATTGGGAACGCATCCGCCACACCGGATACGCCCAGGCGCTGCGCCATACGTTTCGTGGCGTTTACGGTGAAGAGGACCTGACCGCCGAAAGCTTGCCCCGCATCGCCGAGAAATACCGCGAAACCATTCAGCCGGGTTTTTACGCACGCATTCTGGGCCTGTCAAACATCAAAGGATGCCACGTCAATTCGCTACAGCGCATCTTTATGGAGACCGAGCAGCCAGGGCTGCTCGACCACGACATAAGCATCCTTCAATTGTGCCGGTGTAGTGCTGCTGACTTTGCGTGGGTGGAAGCCGAGACGGGCAGACGTCCGACGACGCTCGATGAATGGCTCGAGGTTATCGACTTTTATTTCGCAACGTACGGCGCCAAAGCCGTGGCTGTAAAATCGCAAATTGCCTATTCCCGCGCACTCGATTTCGAGCCGGTCACCAAGGCGCGTGCCGCAAGGCTATTCCCCCACCATGCCGACAGAGCCGGCGCATTGCACGCCCTTGGTCCTGAGGACCTCAAGGCGTTGCAAGACTATCTATTTCGCTATTGCGTCGGCAAGGCTGGAGAGTACGGCTTGCCCGTCAAACTGCATACCGGCGTTTTGGCTGGCTACGGCGTGATGCAACTCGCCCATACTCGCAGCAATGCCGCAGACGTCTGCCGTCTGCTACAGGATTTTCCCGAAACCCGATTTGTACTCATGCATATCGGTTACCCCTATGAGCACGAGTTTATCGCGCTGGCCAAACATTATCCTAACGCCGCGATCGACATGTGCTGGGCATGGATCATTAATCCGGTGGCGGGCACTCGATTTTTGAAGGAGTTTTTGATGGCGGTTCCGTCCAACAAGATCTTCACCTTCGGTGGTGACTATGTCGCCGTCGAGCCAATTTATGGCCATGCGTGCGTAGCGCGCCGTGGAATCACACGAGCTCTCTCGCAATTGGTCGCCGAAGGCTGGATCGCGCTTGAGGACACCCGTGACCTGATTGACCGGATCATGCGCGGCAACGCACTTCAGTTCTTTAGGAAAGCGCATCGGGAGGATACGACGCAGCCGTGAACGGCGGACCGCCGCTTTTGAAAGTTTGTCGACGTCCACGACCGGCATCATAGGGCCCGCAGTCATCATCCGGAACAAGGCGATGGCTGCGAAAAGTCTCAACGTGGTCTGGTCCTCCAGATCATCGCCTGCCCGGGGTCCGACGAAAATCTATTTGAGCGCCGTCTCGATCAGGTTGGCCAATCGGGCGGCGGCAAGTGCTGCCCGGGCACGGGCCACATTTTTGGCGTTCGTCTCGTAATCGCGCGTCAGAAAAACGGGATTCTTTCCCGTGCTTGTCGGCGGAGCATAGGCATACTGCTTGGCCAGCTCCGCGCTTTCCTGAGCCCAGACGGCGGGATCGGTGATCTGGGCCTCGGCCTGGTTGACGACGACGCTCGACAGCCCGTCCTTCTCGTCGGCGTCGAAGATGGCGCCATAGGGCGAGGAGTAACCGCCGAAGATCGCGTCCCAGTAGGCGTGCAGGGCCATGCTGGATCCACTCGCAGGTATCACGGATTCCGCATTGCCGCCGGCGTCTCCGTTCGGGATCTGCTGCGTGTAGCGGGCGGCGGCGTGCAGCGGCTGATGGGCGTCGCCGACGATATGAAGGATCCAGACGAGGTCGTACGAGCGCAAATCGTCGGATGCGCCCGAGGATGCCGGCAGCGCTGCGATCATGAGATTGAGTTGCGTGACGAAGTCGACCGGGGCCGCCGAGGGCAATGGCGTGCCGTCGGGCGTGAAGTCGATGTCCTTGAAATGCCAGTAGGCATGTTGATTGTGGTCCGAATAGCCGATGTTCTGGCCGGCCGTCGGGCTGGTGACCGCGTCGCGTGTGTAGCCGTACTCCTTGGTCTTGATATCGTCGGCCCACGTCGCGGCATGGACGAAAGCGTACATCTTCGCCGTCTTGTCGTCGACGGCGCCGGAGGTCCATTTCGCGTAATCCTTGTTAAGCTTCAACAACACGTCGGCCTTGTCGCGGGCGGGATCGGAGAGGCGCTTGTACGCCAGATATGCAATCTGCATGTGCCCTTCGTCCCACCATGCACGAGCCGGGGATGCCGCGACGCCGAGAGCCAAAGCTAGAAAGCCGATAGAAACCACGCGAAGCATATGCTTGTCTCCGTTGTCACCAGAGGTTGTAACAATCAATTCGATCTTTTATCAGAGCTCTATGACACGCTGATGCATACGGGATACGGACAGCAACGCTCTGCAACGTTCACGTCGGCCGCCATGAAGCGGCGCCGTCGTTGCGCTGCGACGGACTCCAGCGACGTATCGCGCACAGTGTTGCGCGTGTGCAGAGACCGTAGGCCAACTCGCGTGGCTGCGGCTCGAAACAACTGATGTTGAGCTGGCGCCACCCGGGCACCTGCGCCAATATCAACTCTCGCTTTCCGCGCTGCGATTCAGTTCACGATTGATGCGATCCTTGACCCGACGGACAGCAAGAAGCTGCAACCTCGTTTGGGTCTTGCCACTGATCGTCTTGCCATCGATCTTGAAATTGTAGCGCCATTCGCCTGGCAAGGCTTCTCGAATGCTGAATTGCACGCCTCTGTATTGCATAAATTCTTTCCACCCTGATTACACGCGTTGCCTCTGTTCGTCACCGCGTCTGTCGAGTGCAGATTGATCTGTCATTCCTCAATCATGAGAACGTTGACCTGACACCGAAGGGAGCCGCCGATCCTTTAGGACCGGCGGCCAAGTCAAGGGAGGAAACGCCCGTGAGGGCAGCGGTAGCGAGACTACCGCAAGGCACCGCCAATCTCTTGGCGGATCTCGAGTAAACATTTTTGCGACAAGGCTGGAGACTGATCTGCCCTACTCATCGAATGGAGGTGATGCGAAGACGTTTACGCATTGCTGGCTCCAAGTAATTCAATTGAGGCTGCACTGAAAGAAAAAGTTGCGTACGCAGCGTACTGACAGGGCTCTTTCCGCGTTCTCGTTAAATCTTCAACAGGGCCGGGAGCTCGCTTCACACGACGGTGTACCGGATCCATTCTTGAAATGCGCAAGCTTGCCGTTCTCTCCTGCGGGCCCGGCGCCACTTGTGCGACGAACTCTCCGATCTCACGCTCGAAAACTTTGTGCCAATCGCAAGAAGTTCATAAGCAACACGTGACCTTGCTCGGTAAGTACAGATTCCGGGTGGAACTGTACGCCATAGGTTGGTTGATGCCGATGTGCCAAAGCCATGATCTCACCGTCGTTGGAACGGGCTGTCACCATGAGATGCGATGTCCCTGACTCCTCCAGTTCGACCGCCAGAGAATGGTAGCGTCCCACAGAAAGTGGAGACGGGAGTTGCCTGAACAGGCCGCGACCGTCATGTGTTACGTGTGAGGCCTGTCCGTGCATGGGGCGCCGCGCACGCGCCACCCGTCCGCCGAATACGCTCCCGATACACTGGTGCCCGAGACAGATGCCAAGTATCGGGACATGACCTGAAAGTTCGCGCGCGACCGTAGCGGATATACCGGCCTCCATTGGCGTGCAGGGACCGGGAGATATGACGATTGCACGCGGCTGGAGTCCGACAAGATCGGTGACGCTGATTGCGTCATTCCGGACCACCTTCGTCTCTGCACCAAGCTTGCGGAAATAGCGCGCAATATTGAACGCGAAGGAGTCGTAATTGTCGATGATGAAGATCAAAATGCACCGGACGGATCGGCGCCAAAGGCTTCGAAGACTCGCTGTGCCTTGGCAAGCGTCTCCTCATATTCGGCTTCAGGATTCGACATTGCCGTTATTGCACCCCCTGCATGGAACACAGCCAGATCGTCGTCGATCATCACGGTGCGGATCGCAATGTTGGTGTCCATGTGTCCGTTGAATCCGATAAAGCCGATCGACCCGCAATAGACCTCTCGCGCTACTTTCTCGATGTCAGAAATGATTTCCATTGCTCGCACCTTTGGAACTCCGGTCACGGAGCCGCCCGGAAAGCAGGCGCGGAGCAGACTGAGAGCGTCCTGGTCTGCAGCAAGTGCGCCCCTGACGACCGAGACAAGATGGTGCACCGAGGCATAGGATTCGAGGTTGCATAGTGCTGTAACCTCGACCGAATTGTCTGTACAAACGCGCGACAGATCGTTGCGCAGCAGGTCGACGATCATGATGTTCTCGGCGCGGTCCTTTTCGGACGCGACAAGGATTTCGGCGCGGCGCCGATCTTCCCCGGAATCCGCGGAACGCGCGATTGTTCCCTTGATGGGGCGCGTTTCGACCTGTCGTCCCTCAAGTTTCAGAAATCGCTCAGGAGAGCTCGATGCGATCGTCAGCCTGTCGTAGCGCAACAGGGCTGCAAACGGTGCCGGGTTCGATGACCGGAGCTGACAATAGAAGGTGACAGGATCGAACAGGGGCGACACTCTGGCACTGAAGCATTGCGCGATGTTCGCCTGGAATATATCCCCGGCCAGAATCAACTCGCCGACGCGCCGGACCGCCGCTATGAAGCCTTCCCGGCTAAAGTTCGAATGCCATGCGCCCGCCCTGCCAGGGATGATCATCCGCGGCAATCTTGGCCTGGCAAGCAGCGCCGCAAACTCCTCGGCGCGACGACGCGCACGCTCGGTTCGCCGGGCGGCGTCCTGCTCCGGCCATCCGGTCGAGACGATCCAGCACCGGTGGTCGCGATGATCGAAGCTGACCACCACGTCATAGAAATGTACAATCGATTGGGGCAACCGGAGACCGGGAATCGACGGCGCCGGCAACCGCTCCAGCGTTCGGTTCAGATCGTAAGCAAGGAAGCCGGCAGCACCGCCCTGGAACGGCGGGAGATCGGGACGATGCGCTTGCCGGTATCTGTCGAGAAGGTCGCGGAGGACTGTCCATGGATCGCCGGTACACGCCTCTTCATTCCAGCTTGCCTGTCCATCGGCGACCAAATACGTGCTGAACGGTTCGCAGGTAAGATACGAGTAACGCCCGAGCAGCTCATGTGCTGCCGCGCTATCGAGAAAGGTAAGATGCGGACGATGCGCCAGGCATCGCAGCGCCTTGACAGGCTCAATCCACGGCAATTCGCGGACGTGCATTGCGCTATCGGGTGCCGACGATCAGCAGGCTGTGAAGCCGGCTCCGATCGTAGCCCCGTCCTGAAGGGTCGTTTTCGTCCGGCACGTACGAAACCTCAAGGCTGATGATCAAGCTAACCACCGCGAGCTGGTCGGTTGCGACGAGCAATCTGGCTTATTCCTGCCGTTCCGGCGAAACGCACATCTGCTGACAGTTCGTAGTCTGCGGCAAAGCGCAGTTCCCGAAGTGGCCGGACGCATCGGATGGCTTCTCGATACAGATCGTGCGTTTTGTACGCAGCGAGTTCCGTCTCGCTGTCGAACTCGCCATACACCACGATGTCGATCTCATTGCCGAGCTGATCGCCTTTGCGGTTGCACGCAATTTCGAGCCGGCGTGCATATGGGATCGAGGTGAGAACCGACAGACCTTCGACGATTTGGTCGATATGGGACTTATCCCTGGCTGTGAAGAAGACGATGTGACGGATCATGGTGACCGCAAGCGTGACGCCGTAACTGGGCCGCGTTCTTATATCTGGATCAAGCCCAACGCAATGCTCTAATGGCGATGGCAGCAGGAGTGATGTTCGATGCCTTGCGATCATTCAGCCTTGCAGCAGAATTTTGCAGAAGTTCTGCTTGAGCAGATGCGGGAGTTTCGCTCTGGCCAAAAGTTTGAACGTGGCGTACGAACAGGTAGACGTTGATCGACGCGGCGCTCCCGTCAGTTGTAAAATCAGGCGATAATCGTGATCGCTGGCGCTCGTCAACGCTGGTATACGCCATCGCGAATACCATTCGATGATTTGCAGGCTGTCATCGATGCTGGCTGGCAAGGAGTGATGTCATTGCTCCAGGGGCCAACCAGGACTCCATGAAAGATGAGGCTGGCGACAACCTCTTGATGATCATCTGGGCTGTGTCTGCTTCGATCAACGCGAGCCAGATGTCTGGAACGGCCGGCGGTTGGGGTTCGGCGCCGTACTGGGCAGCGACAACTCCGAATTGATAATTCTCGACTATGTCATCCCCTGTGTTGAAGTTGATCGGGAGGCTGGCAACGACGGATGTTTCGACCGCAGAGCGTTCATCGCCGGAGCTTCGATAACGGACCATGCCGGTAAGCAAGCGCGCGTATCAAAACCCACGGGCCGCCGAGGATCTGCCGCTCACTGCGCGCCCGTTACGATTGTGGGTGACGTCCGCGGGCTTAATAGATCGCGGCGATAGTCGCGCCGGAGCTTCCAGGAACCCCGGTATTGTCCGTTTGCATGGTGGCAGCCCGGATCATGCGTCCAAAAGCGTAGCCGGCTCTTCGCGGGGAGAACAGTGCAGAAGCCGACGGAGAGTCAGGCGCTGTAGCTTTCGGCCGGCGCGATTGCGGTCCTCGTCGGCGACTTGCTTGTGAACAGCCGCAAGCGCGGTCAGTCCGGCGAAGCGCGGCTGCTTGGGCGGCAACCGCAAAGAGCGAAATCCCGAAGCAGAAAGCTTCGGCTTTCCTTTGGGCGGAGACGATCTGTTCGTTAGCAGGATCGCCGTGATGGCCTTGGCGAGAGCCAACCCGCCCGGTGCCTCCGAGGTACGCAAACTCGAGAACGCGCAAATCGCATCGTTGCGGCGGTCGATCAACGTTTTCCGGGCAAGACGATCGGACTATTCCAGTGGATACGGCTGAACGCAGTTACCAATCGTGGAGTCGCGGTTCGAATCGTACCGTTTTGCATCTATAGGGATACACTTTGCCGAATGTGAATGGCGTCGTCCGATCCGGACAGTATTTGTGCGCCTAAAACAATCCTGACCTGCCACAACGCACGAAGTCCAACTCGGAGAAGGTGATCGCATGCGCGGCAAGCTTCTTTGGTTCAGCGCCCCGGTTGCCCATGCGACTGAGGCCCTTCAATGGGCCGCGAAAATGAAGGATATCTTGCCTGAACAGTGCAGCCGCTACCTGGCCCGGGCGAGGGAAGAAACGCGCTGAGCAGCCTATTGCTCAATTCGCCGGGGAGATCGGATGTTCACCGCACGCCCATCCCGATGGCCAGTCTTTCACAAGGGAAAGCGGCTCTCTCGACCCGCGCGCCAATTTGGAAACTGACATCGAGTATCGTGGAGAATGAGGTGCGTACAATGCTGGATACCCTGGTCGAGGGGACCGGAGGTCAAGCTCGATGAGCCGGCAGCGGATTGTGGTTACAGGTACAGGCACCGGCGTCGGAAAGACGGTTTTCTGCGCGGGGCTGGTCAATCTCATCGGCGCGAAGTTCTGGAAACCAGTTCAAGCCGGGCTCGAAGGAGAGACGGACACCGACTGCGTCGCCCGGCTTGGCGGTCTCAGCTCCGATCGCATCGTGCCCGAGCGTTACCGTCTGCAAACCGCCGTCTCTTCACACTGTTCCGAGGAGATTGACGAGGTTCGCATCCACACGGATTCGCTGGACGTGCCGGATACCGGGGGGCAGCCACTCGTGATCGAGGGGACCGGCGGATTGATGGAACCCTTGAATTGCGGCGCGCTCTACATCGACGTTTTCGAAAAATGGCGCCTTCCTGTCGTTCTCTGCGCCAGCACGACTCCGGGCACGATCAACTATTCACTGCTGTCCATAGAAGTTCTTCGAAGACGCCAGATCGACATTCTCGGAATCGCCTTTGTTGGCGAAAAGAATCCAGGTGCCGTGAGGGCAATTTGCGAGGTTGGCCGGGTGCGGTGGTTGGGGCGACTGCCGTGGATTGCTCCTTTGTCGGCAGACACGCTGCATGCCGCTTTCAAGGCATCCTTCCGCTGCGATGATTTCAAGCCATGACGCCCCGTGCTGTCCGGGCGGTCAACCGGCAAGACGCAGCAGGTGCAGGGGTCCCGGCGAACGGTCGTTCACTTTGCGCCCTGCGGCGACTGACGCCAGCTGTGACGCTGGAGTCTGCGCCGAATATTCGTTCCGGGACCGCTGTCCTACCGGATGCGCTGATCGCATAGCCGGGGACAACGGGACTGGTTGGCTTGCGGTCGGGATGCAACCCTTGGTAAATGGCGCCGGTGGTCCGGCCGTCGGGGGATAAATGTTCAGATCGCTGTTCGTTGCCCTGTGCGCGGTTGCGCTGACGAGTGTCTCGCTCTGCTCAACGACGAAAGCCCAACAGCACGCGGCTGCAGTCAATGGCCCGATACCGGCGGACCAGAGTCCAGCGCCCGCAGCCCCTCCTGGAGCCGCGGCGTCTCCGGCAGCTGTCACGCCCGGCGACCCTCAAAAGCAGTGCGTCAAGCCCGGCGAATTTGCCGTCGAGCTCCGGTCCGGCCGTAATCCGATTGGCGCTTCCATCGTGCTCGCCACGAATTTTCTGCCTACAAACCAGCGCGTGGACATTGGTGTGCGTGCGCCCTTCGTCGACGGAACCCGATACTTTGCCGGAATCGACTATGGCGATCAGGACTATATTTTCAAGCGGCAGGACGTTGTCACGCGCCGCGCGACAGAGTCCGATCTATTGGTGCAGAAGCATCTGCTCGAGCCTGATCAGACAATTGTTACGCTGAACATGGCCGATGATCTGGCCTGGTTCTGGAGCAAGGTCGATCTGTATCTTTACACGTGCAACAGTCCAGTCGGCCAATCTCCCTGGCGGGTCTCGTCCGTGAGCGTCAGGCTCAGTCCGTACTGGCTCAGCATCTTCTCGGTATTCTTGGAAATTATCGTCCTTTATCTCTGGATTGCGTTTGCGCTTCGCAAGCAGGATCACACGTTCGGATCGTTTCTGCGCGCATTGAATCCTGCCCAGGTCTCCGCAGGGCCTGACGGCAAGGGCAGTCTTTCGACTTTCCAGACACTCGCCTTCTCGCTGGCCGTCGCTGCCCTGATAACACTGCTGCTGTTGCAGACAGGGACCCTGGTAGACCTCTCGGGCTCGATCCTGGGGCTGCTTGGAATCAGCGGCATCGGAGCCACGATCGCCAAGGGTACGGATAGTCAGCGCAATATGCTGTCAGCTGACAACCGGGCATGGCTACTGAGACATGGCTGGATTCCGATGGCCAGGACTGTCGTGGATCCATCGAACGCGACGTGGCGGGACTTCTTTACCACCGACGGCGTCTTTGACGTGTATCGCTATCAGAGTTTCATATTTGGTCTGGTCGTCATTGGCGGTCTGATCGCCGCGGGCGTCAGTCAGTTGTCGACATTCGCCGTTCCGAATACGATTCTCGGCATCGTTGGTCTCAGCCAGGTTGTCTACATCGGCGGAAAGCTGGTGACGCCCACCAACATCTCCGAGCTTAACGCCGCCATCGCAGGCCTTCGCTCCGACGAGCAAAAACTCAAGGCCACCGTGGTCGCAAAAAATCAGGGACAGGTGGCAAGCCTCGCTGAAGCTATTCCGCTGATCGGCAAGGACGCCTACGACGCATTCCGGCAGAAGGCGAGGGATATTGCCGCGATCTTCACAGATGCGACCGGCATAGTCATTGCGGATTCATCGCTCGAGCCGCTCGTGACCCAGGGAGACTGAACGTGGCCAGGAACATCCTGTTGTTCGCTGACGGAACCGGAAACGAAGGCGGTCTGTTGCCGGACGAGAGCCGAACCAACGTCTATAAACTGTACCGGGCGACGCGGACAGGCCCCGACTCGATCATCGACCCCGGGAAGCAGTTGGCACTCTATGTTCCGGGGATAGGGACGCCGGCGCCAGGATATAACAGCCGCTGGCGCCGGCTCAAGGAAACAGTCCAGCAGATGTTCGGCTTCGGTATCACCAGGAAGATCATCGATTGCTACACGGCGATCATCGGCGTGTGGGAGCCGGGGGATCGCATCTATCTCTTCGGCTTCAGCCGGGGTGCCTACACTGCGAGGTGCCTTGCCCATGTACTGGAACTCTGCGGCGTTCCAAGGAAGGAGCGGAGCGGCGAAGCTATCAGCCTCGATCCGAAATCGTTGCGGCGGGTCGCCAAGGAGGCCGTCGCCTGCATCTATCGGCTCGGAATGCCGCGCAAAGCGACGGACGCGGCCAGGCGAGCGGAGCAGTTCCGGTCGGCGTACAAATCGGAAGTCGGACGCGCCGCCGGTGCTTCCGCCTACTTCATCGGGATATGGGATGCAGTTGCGGCGATCGGCTGGCAGCGCATCTTTCCCGACTGGACGTACGACCGGCATTTCCCTTCCGATGTCCAGTACGCGCGGCACCTGCAATCGATCGACGAAGGTCGAAAAGATTTCAAGCGTGTGCCATGGGGAGGGAGCGGAACTGTTACATGGCCTGACAGGCAGGACGAGCCCGAGCAATTCGACCAGATCTGGTTCGCTGGCAATCACGCCGATATAGGCGGAAGCTATCCCGAAAATGAGTCGCGTCTGTCGGACATCACGCTCGCCTGGATGGTGGAGTTCATTACCGAACAAATTCCAGAAGCCGGCTGCGTCCTTGTCGACAGGAGTCTTCTGCGGCTCTATCCATCAGCCGATGGAATGATGCACGATGAATGCATGGTCGGAATGGGCGGAACCGCGCTGCATTGGTCCAGGGCGGCCCGTGAAGTCCCGGACACCGCGCAGCTTCACGGTACGGTCTACGAACGGCTTGCCATGAAATCTGTGCGCAACTACACGAGCTTCGGCCCGTACAGACCGCTTGCCCTGCAGAAGCATCTCAAGGCGAAGAAATACTTCGAAGATGACGTAAGCCGCGACGAAAGCTCCGCTGCAGCATCGCCGTAGGATCGGCTCCGTTATCGCGACCGCAAGGGGCTGCGCGAGCGATCGAAGGTCTGACTGCACAGCTGCGCCTGTTCCTCAAAAGCGCCGGCGGAAGCGATTCCCGAAAGGCTTAGCCGATACAAAGCAGCGGCAAATCCGGATCCCTGGGTGAGGGGGATCTGGCTAGCGCGGCAAGCCGCGCGAGATGATCTCGAACCAATATGGGTATAAGAATAAGGCGGCTGTCAGGGCGGCCGGTTAATGCCGATGCTGGCTCCTGGACGCGCGGCGAACGCTTAGCCTCCTCACACGCAGATTGGCGTCATGTCTGCTTGTTCGCGGTCAATCGTGGCAGGAAGATCTGCGTTCAAAGCTCGAGAAGCATCATTACGACCGGCCAGCCAAGAGGATGGCGCATTGATCTGTCGCCATCCAGCGCGGCTACACTTTGGCGCGGCGAAGTTAGCTCGAGTGACGCCCCGCGAACCTACACTGGCAACAAGCGCGCCTGGTGCCCAGACCAGATGACCCCAGCGAGGTTGGTGAGGGCAGAGGACCCTCGTCGTCGTATGGTCTCTGATCTTCATGAATCTCCGGCTCGCTTTACGCGGGCTCATAGAGCCAGGATTTTGTTACCCTCCTGGGGGCTGGACCAACGCCGTCCCGCGCCTATTTCAAGCGAGCCGCGTTGCCGTTTGCAACCGAGCCTGGCTCGTCCTGGCTATTGTCCAGGTTTTCCGAGTGCCTCCCCGATAGTTGGCCGCGGCAACGGCACCATCAGGGATCGGGAGTCGTCGACCAGTTGCTCTTCTTCCTGGGTATCATCCGGACGCCGGCGCCGCCTCTTTGCGATGAGGCTGACAAGCATGAGCACGAGGCCAGCAGCTATCATGAAAACCGGTATGACTTTCGCCCAATCGAAGACCAAGCTTTCTCACGGCTATTGTTCTCTTGCGACAAGCGTACTCCGTGGCGCCAACGACTGCCAGAGCCTTCGACGAGCCTGACATTCCACTCCGACATCATCGGTTCGGTTGCGGTCGAGGTGGCGGAAAAGAAAGGCCGAGGCGAGGGGGGCAAACGCTGAGGCAGAGCAACAATCGCCTCCTGATTACAGACCCGAGCCCCACTTCGCCGCCGCAGCTTTGGATACCGGAATGGAGGCGAGCTTAATCTGGCCTCTTGCGGGGTAGTCCGGGATCGTCCGGGTAACCTGCACCCTGTATTTTGCCGCTGATCGAAAATCGATCTGCCTCGCTTGTCGTCCGAGAGCCGGCCCGGGTGCAGTCCGGCATTGGCGGCAACAGCGCAACGTCCTGCCGGATAGTCTGCAAATGGCACACTGTCGCCGGTCAGTTGGTCTGTTGGGTATCCGTTCGGGGAATTGAACTCATCATGCGGTGGCCCATGCGCGTAAGGCTCCGGAACGATGGATGGGTAACCGCAAGGACGTCGCGCGACCGGCTGTCGACGGAGGCTCGCAGAGGTGTCAGCTACCGATGTTGGTAGTTTCAAAGTACAAGTCTCCATGTACTTTGAGTGCATCAAGATCTGGAGGCAAAAGTTCCGGGAAAAGGAAAGAGTTCTATGTCCGCTGCTGGTGGCAGGCGGAAAACCTCAAACAACGGACTTATGAGCATTTGGCGTCGCCGGAATCGATGGCAAGGCAGATCGTCAAACGCATCCGATGGCCGGCTATGACGCATCAGAGACACCGGTTGAGGAGCGCATCAATAGAATCCAGGAAAATCCCGGTGATCGAATCCGGGCAAATCCTGATGAGGACGCGGTCGTCGGGTTGAATTCGTCCGGAATGTCCTGCCAGCACGAATAATCGAGGTCACCGACAGCAGCTATTGACCCGCCAGGATCGCGGAGCGCCATCCTCTTCAGTCGAGACACATCTGTTCATGCCGCGTCACCTTCCCGCAAGCCCTGCCGAAGTTTTCCGTGCTTCTGTCCGAACACGCGCAGCCGTACAATGCGCGGCATGGTTACGTCTCTGGGATCGTCCGCTTCGGGATGTCGCAACCGATCTGGAAGAAATGAAATTCGCCGACATGGCGTACTGGTTCTACAAAAGCGCAAGGCCGATCATAAAATCAGAAAGAAACGTGCCTGAAATCCTGTTTCTTCACGACAGATCCGTTGTGAAGTTGCCGGACGAGTTCAGTAGCGATACCTCGGTGACGCTGAGCGCATCGGGTGATTTGATTCAGGCAGATGGCCTCGAATCCTCCAGGGATTTCCTTTTTGAAAGTGTTGCTTCTGCCCTGTTTGATGCCGACATTTCATTTGCGAACTATGAATCGCCTGTAGCAGATGAGGAGGTTGTAAGAAGAGCCATAGGTGACGGACGAACGGCGATGATGTGTTGCTCGTTCGCTCAATATTCCGCGTTGACCGGACATCGGCGCAGGCATTTTACCGTTCTTAACGCTGCCAACAATCACATACTGGATCTGGGAATAGAGGGTGTTGAAGCTACCCGGAGAGCGATGGCCCAAACCGGGATCATTGACATCGGTGCTCCCCGTCACCCCGGGGAATACGGGCGGGCAAACATTCTTGTCAAGAATCAAGTCACGATCGGATTCGTATCGGCCACATTTGGACTCAATGCTCATCAGCTGCCCGAGGGCGAAAAGTTTCGGGTGCACACGGCCAAACTCTTGTCCCGGTACGTCCCAACGGACCTGGCGTTGCTCAAAATGCAAATCGAGGACTGCAAGAAGCAAGGTTGTGATTTCATCATTGCATCAATTCATTGGGGCTACGAGTTTGAGTTTTTTCCACGTTACAGACAAATCGAGGCCGCTCATTCGTTGATTGAGGAGGGAGTGGACCTGATCTTGGGGCATCACCCTCACGTTATTCAGCCACTTGAATATTATCGGACCAAGAGGGATCCGGACCGGATTGGTGTGATCGCCTACTCTTTGGGCAGCTTGACGTGGGGATGGTATACCGCGCCGCATCTCGTCTTGAGTATGATCCTGAACATTCGGTTGTCGAAGGGAAGCAGAAATGGCGCCCGGAGCACATATATCGAGAGCATCAAGCCCATCCCGGTATTTCGCAGCATTTGCTGTCGGGACAAAAAAGCACTTATGCGCATTGAAAAGCTGGAAGACCATCTTGATGAATGTACATCTTCTCCTTCAGCGGCACCGATCGACCAAATGAAAGACTATGTTGATCTGGTTTTTGGAAGCCAGATGAAGTCTCTCTCATAGAGTTGCTCGAGTGCCTGATTGATCTTTCTGCGCGAGCGATCACCAGGCCGAAGCGTCCATATATCGCCGAAAATACAGTGTCTTTCGGCCTCGAGCTTCGCTGCAAGCCAATTCGACGGGCGATGATTTAACAATGAGGATTTTGTCACGGGACTCCTTCCCGGCTGTCTCGCCGTAGGCAATCGCCGGCGGAAATGGATTGGCGAGATCAGCGGGAATCGGGCCTGACCTCGCATCGCTTTCTCGACGGCACCGGTGACGATTGCCTCCAGTACAGGTGTGCTCCGAGACCAGCGCCTCTGGTGGGCCTTCTCGATATCCGGATATCTGCGCCGGAAGCGCGTTCAGGTCGCCCGCTCAAGTATGTCGCCCGGTGGCTGCAGCGAGGGCCAATGATCTCAGCAAGAATACTCTTCCCTGAAGTGAGACGCGCAGATGTAACGAGTAAGTGCCGCTTTGGCCGAAGGCGGTCGTCTCTCTCTTGCTCCCTCGCCATCTTCGATATCAGGGACGCAAAACCGGATCGCAAATAGTGCTTTGCTTGCAGGATGGTCGGACCATCGACTCGCGAGTGGCGCCGTTTATTACGCCATCGGGGTATTCGGAAGAACGCTTCAAAGCGCACCCTGAACTCGCGCCCCGCAAGGTCCGCGCCAGATCCTGGAATTCAACGTGGGACAAAATCGAAAAGCTCATAGGTGACACGATCAGCCTACAGGCCCATTGTTGGCCAAACAAGCAACGAATCGTACTATTTTCCTCGCTTCGAAGCTTCGCGCGAAGCAAAATCCGCGGCAGTTGTCGCGTTTGTGCGCGTCGCTGCGCGACCATCTCCTGACGGTCGACCGGCTACAGTCGCAGCTGACTCGTCGAGGATGTACCGGGCAGACGACCTATGCCGGTAGTAGTGGGGGCATCGGATCCCATGACGCGCCATGCTCTCTCATGATAGCTTCAATTATCGCACGCTCGCTCCGGAAGGCGTGCCGATCGACTTCAACAAACTGGTCTTGGCCAACGCGGTCGAACACCGCATAACATATTTGGCCGTTGTTATGTCGCGCTCGGTAGGCGATCCCATCCACCTCCGGGTCGGCGGCGTAGATCGCAGCGGCAAACTGTCGTGGGTCGGTGTAGTTATCGCCAGCGCAGATGTCGGCGGTCACCCCATGATGAATCAGCCCTTCATCATAGATCTTAGCCAGGCGCAGCTCGCGCTTGCAGTTGAGTACTGTCCAGCCGCGCGCGTCGACGAACGGCCGACCGATGATCCGCTTGGCCTGGCGTAAGACCGTCTCGACGAACGCGCCTGTCAATTGCTCGGCGCAATAGAGCGTCCTGAACTCTCCCCCAGGGGCATCAAATCGATAGGCTGGCGGCGCTCCGGGGGCGGGCCCGAACCACAAAGCGCCCTTGTCAATGTGGTGGACCCGCACGATCTGCCGACCGGCTGGTAAGGCCACCTTCAAAACGCCGTTGGGAAGTGCGTAAGCCGGCACGGTTGCACTCCCTCACGCCTCATCAAGGCTGAGATAGGCGCGCGCTGCACGAACGGCGACATCCTGTTCACCCGCTTTCAGCGCCTCAAGCGGCGTTCGGCCCAAGTTCGGATCAATCTGGATCAGGAACTGCAGTGCAGACCAACGGCCTGCGCCTGAATTGTCGAACAGGCGCACGACATCGGAGAGCCCATCCACGATCTTGAGTTTTCCAGAGGTTGTGACGAACTGCGCCTCGGGCACTACCAATTCAGAGCCGTACATCAACCCGAGTGCGGTCGCCAGTCCAATGCGCTTATGTAGCGCCTGGCGAGAGACGCCCAGCCGTTTGGCTGCTTCGGTGAGCGACAACGATTCGCCGGCTTTCTCCAGTAGCTCCGTCTGGACGGCCTCGACGCGCAACTGATCCTCGGCGGCTACGTCGCCAGATGCGTCCGTCTCAAGATCGCTCGCCAGATCTATGGCTGCCTTGAGTTGGTCGGCAACGAGATCGAGGTGGCGGGTGAGTTCGTGAAATGCACGAGGTCTATCATTGATGAACAGATCGAGCAGTTGGCTCTCAGCCGGCGTGATTTCGCTGAGCGTTCTGAACGCGCACGTCGTCAGCGCCTCCACTTCTGCCGGTGGCGTCCAATGATGCAACAACGCCCGCTTCAGATCGCGATAGCGATTGAACGTTGAGTTGACCAGGTGGCTGTACCAGATGCTGACACCGCGCTTTGGCCTGACAAAATTGCGGGCGGCGGTGAGCTGAAAGTCCAACACTTGCGCTTTGTCGAACGCGACGTAGATGCAAAAGGACGCGTACTCGACACGATGTGAAAAGCGCGCCACTGAAGCAACGTCGCTGCGCTCGCGCTCGAGGATGTAGAGTAGATCGGCGTCGAATTTGGATGAATGTTGCGGTGCCGCGAATGGGGGCAGTCGCGGCCAGTCTCCCGCCATTATCTCTGACACGCTACCGGAGTTTATCAGAAATTGACCCGGCTCATGGGTGTGCGCCGCGCGCAGCAACAGGTAGCGTAATGGCTGATCAAGAAGTGAGCCGATGCGAGGCGCTACCGTGCCAGCTCCAGTCACTGAATCCTTCGGTTCATTGGATGCCATATCTGCCTCCGACCAGGTTCCGTCTTGGATGGATCGGAAAGGGTTGATAGATGGGTTGATATTGGGCGAAATCTCGTTGATGTCAACCTTATGCCGAGATTTTACTGATAGTTTCAGCCTATTTTCGCGTATCTTCACTGATTGTGGCGGTTTCAACATCTGTTGAAAGCGCGTCATCTGCTGAAAGTTTCTTTGACAGAGTTTCACTTAAATGATATTTTCAACGTATGTTGAAATACCCTGATTCATTGAAGGATACGGAAGACCGCGCCGTCCGGGCGCTTCGCGCCCTCTTGGAAAATGTGCCAGCCATCCAGGTGGAAAGCATCAAGGCTACCGGACCGCGGGATCCGGGGTTCGACATCGTGGCCGAACTCATCATAGGCGGACGGCAGCACCGGTTAATCTGCGAGGTCAAATCCGTCGGGCAGCCACGTTACGTCCACGGCGCGATCTTCAAACTTCGGCGCGCAATGGAACATTTTGATCCGTCAGCAACGCCGGTCTTCATCGCTCCATACCTATCGCCTGAGTCTCAGGCATTGTGCAGGGAGTACGACGTAGGTTTTGTCGACCTTGCTGGCAACGCGAGGCTCGCATTCGATACGATTTATATCGAGCGGCAGGTCGATGCGAAGCCAGCCGCGGTGCAGCGCGGACTGAAATCGATCTTCAAGCCGAAGTCCGCGCAGATTTTGCGGGTGCTTCTTCGTGCTCCCTTTCAGTCCTGGCGTGTCGTCGACCTCGCGGAAGCCTCCGATGTCAGTCTCGGCCTCGTAAGTAATGTACGTACTGAACTCATCGATCGGGAGTGGGCCGAAGTCACCGAAGACGGTATGCGTCTTCTGCAACCACGCGCGCTTCTGGATGCTTGGCGTGAGGTCTACGAAGCGCCGGCGGGCGAGCGGCTGAACTTTTACACGACGCTTCATGGGAAAGCGCTGGAGAAATCGTCGCGCGACGTGCTGAGCCCTGACCCGGACAAGAAACGCGCCGTTTTCGCCTCTTTCTCGGCGGCTCATTGGCTGGCGCCTTACGGACGAGTGCCGACCCAATATTTCTATGCAGAATCCGCTGCAATCGAGCGCCTCCGCGATGCACTCAAGCTGTCGCCCGCTGCGTCAGGGGCGAACGTCGTGATCACAGTGCCAAAGGAGGAGGGGCCGTTTCTCGACATCGTTCAGCCCGCTCCGGGAGCCGTCTGCACCAGCCCGGTGCAAACCTATCTCGATCTCGCCATCGCAGGAGAACGAGGAGAGGAAGCCGCGGAACATCTCAGAACGGAGCTCCTGTCATGGCAAAAGTAGTCCAGCTCGAGCCGCAGTCGGCGGCCGACTACGAGGACCGCACGACCAGAGCGGTGAAGGGCGTTCTCATCGAGATCGGACAGGTCCTCGGCAGCTTCAAGGGCAAATTCGCTGTCATAGGAGGCGCGGTGCCGTGGCTACTCATCAACAATGAGGAGATGCCACATGTCGGAACGCTCGATGTCGATCTCGGGCTCGATGCCGAAGCTCTCGGTGACGGCGAATACGCGACTCTGGTCGAAGCTCTTATGGGGCAAGGCTACAAGAAGCGGGAAGAACTCAGACGATTCCAACTTGTCCGCGAAGTCCCGGTCAATGATGGCGGCGGGCCGATCGACGTCGTGGTCGATTTCTTGATGCCACGGCATGCGCAGATTGTGAAAAACGATCCTCCCTTCCTCAACGACTTCGCAGTTCAGCGGGCGGACGGTGCCGATCTTGCCATGCAGTTCTATCAGTTCGTCGCGATATCAGGAGACATGCCGGAAGGCGGCACGAATCGCGTCGAGGTGGCGGTCTGCTCGATCCCGGCCTTGCTCGCTATGAAAGGCCACGCCCTTAACGGCCGCCACAAGCAGAAGGATGCATACGACATCTACTACTGCATCCGGAACTATCCCGAAGGCATCGAAGCGTTGGCCGAGGCCAGCAAACCGGTCCTTGCTCACGAGAGCGGAGCGCAGGGCTATCAGTATATTGCTGCCAAGTTCGATGTGCCCGGCGGGTACGGCGCAACCTGTGTTCGCAAGTTCGTTTCCGAAACGTCCATCCTGGATGGCCGTTCAGAGGAGCAGTGGCAACAGGACGCCTTCGGTCAGGTCGATGCCTGGCTACGCGCCCTTGGACTGCGATAACAGAGCGCGACCACCCCAGCGGCCCGGAGTGGGAAGGCCCGCCTTGTCATCGCGGCGGCAGGATCAACGACGTGTAAGCAAATGTTTTCACCGCTACCTGGACCCTGGCAGGCTGATCGTCATTCATGAGCAATTCGCTCCTGGCGCAGCCGATCGCCGCACCAATCAAGCAATTGATCCGTGCCTTATGGTTTCCGCGGGCTGCAGCGGGTATGCACCGATGGTTTGAACGCAGATTACGCGCATCATCCTCCTTGATCCCGTGAAAGACGCGTAGGTTATGTCCGGATTCCCGGGATGTGGCTCTCGGCAGGAGCCTCTGGTGCGCTTCAGGTTCAGTCGCGGAGTTCCTCGTACGGGCTGTGATACGATTTCGGCGACAAATCCGCCGTCTCCTGCCCTTTGGCGCGAGCCGCGCGCCAGTGCCTGTCCGACGGCCGGCTCGGCACGGATGGTCATGGAAACGAGATTGTCGCGCATTGTGTCCTCAAGCCTGAAGATGCGTTATGCTGGAGGCCCTGGGGGGCACCAAGATCCTTTGATAGTGATGCCGCCGTGCCACCCGCAGCCTGTGCCAAGTTTGTTCACCCTGACGTGGGGATAGTGGATTCCGGTAGCCTTGGGGCTTGCTGGAAAATCGCGACTCGATCAACCTGACCGATCGGGATCTGCCCTGCGCGGGTAGACCCGGTTTGCCGCCATCGGCATCCCTTCTGTGATCCGGCCGCAAGACCGGAGGCTCAATCACGCGGGCTCCCGCGTCGAGGGAGCGAGCCTGCGGGCCGTACGTCCCGCGCAACAGAAAGGACCGCGTCATGGCAAGTGGCACCAGTCGGAAGCCGGTTTTTGTAAACGCGTATCTCCGGAGGCGTTTCGGAAAGTTGGAACACGTGTGTTCTCACTTCCGATCGCTACCCGGTCAACTGTCCTTCGACTTTTGACGCGGGAGGCATCGGTCTCCCCGCGTCCGCCGATGGCGGCATTTGCTGGCTTGCCCTTTGGCCGGGCTCTTATAGTCGCGTTGAGAGCGTCCGGGACGCGTTGGACCCGAACTACGCCTGCTCAAGGACCTTCTTGATTAAGGACTTTTCGCAATGGCCAAGGATACCATCAGGATCATCAAGCTCGACGAAGCTCGCCGGCAACTCCGAACAGCCATCACTCTTTGGTTCAATGGCGGTGACCCCGTGGCCATCCACACGCTCGCGTTTGGGGCCTATGAAATCCTGCACCATCTGAGCGAGAAGCGAGACCCATCCAGGCGCGACCTGATCTTCGGTACGCTCACGGTCAGGGACCAATTTCGACGCGACTGGAATCAAAGGGTGCGGAAGGAAGCCAATTTCTTCAAGCATGCGGACAGAGACGGCGACTCAGTCATCGAGTTCAATCCGGCATTCACGGAACACTTCATCCTTTTTGCAATCGTGGCCCGCCGACTTTGCGGGGAGCCGGAAGCGATGAAGAAGCCGCATTCCTCCGGTGGATGCATGTCAATCGGCCGCAAATCCTGGCAGGGCGGGGGAAGGACGTCGTCGCGAACGGCATCCCAATGGACGATGTCGAATTCCTCCGGAGGCTGCCGAAGAACGAGTTTCTCGCCTCCTTTTTGCAGGTGCCACCAACGCGCTGGCGCAGCGTTTCGAAGTCCTCCTCGACTAGTGCCTCAGCCAATTCGTGCCGGCTGAGGCCGGGATGTTGCCATGACGCCGGCTATCGAACTGGGGCGCCGAACGATTGCGACGGAGTCGAGCGCGAACTCGCCTGGTCGCGGCAAACGAATGCTTCTGCGTTCTCATCCACTCGCTGCGACGTGCTCTGCTGCAGCTTCATCCCGGGCCATCTCCCGCAAAGCACTACGAATAATCTTGCCCGTTGTTGTCAGGGGAATCTCATCAATGAAGCGTACAACACGCGGATATTCATGCGCCGCCAGGCGTGATTTGACGAAATTTGCAATGTCGTCAGCCAATGCATCTGATCCGACATATCCATCCTTGAGTACGACATATGCGGCAACAACCGCCCCCCGCAGCGGATCCGGCCTGGCGACCACGCCGGCAAGGCGGACAGCCTGGTGGGCGAGCAGGCAATCCTCGACTTCTGCAGGCCCAATCCTGTAGCCGGCGGAGCCAATGACATCGTCATTGCGCCCAACAAAGTGAAGCCGGCCCTCAGCATCGCGTACCCCCAGGTCACCCGTGAGAAGCCATTTCCCGCCCGGCCCTTCCACGAACTTTTCGCGGGTCGCTTCGGGATTTTGCCAATAGCCGAGGAACATCACGGGGTCGGGGGACAAGATCGCAAGCGCGCCCTCCGTCCCATCGGGCTGGCGAATGCCGGTCGCAGCATCGATTACACCGACAACGTGGCCAGGTACAGGCCGGCCCATTCTGCCCGGCAAAGGGGGCTCCAGCGCTGCACAGGAAGAAACCACCATGTTGCACTCGGTCTGACCGTAGAATTCGTTGATCGTGACCCCAAGCCTCGCACGCCCCCATTCGATCAATTCTGCACCAAGCGGTTCGCCGCCGCTTGCCACCGTGCGAAGGCGCACCTCAGGCGTCCGGGTCTCGGGCAAGAGCTTCATCATCTTCAAGGCGGTGGGAGGCAAAAAGACGTTGCGTATCCGGCAGGTCCTGATCAGGTCGAAAGCCGCCTCTGCGGTGAATTTCGTAAACCGACAGGCGACAACCGGAATGCCATGATGAAGCGCCGGCATGAGCACATCGAGCAGACCACCAATCCATGCCCAGTCTGCAGGAGTCCAGAAACGATCTCCGTCCCTGGGGAGAAACTCGTGGCTGATTTCGACCCCCGGAAGATGTCCCAACAGAACCCTGTGGGCATGAAGCGCACCTTTGGGGTTGCCTGTGGTGCCTGACGTGTAAATCAGAATTGCCGGATCATCCGCGCGTGTCGACACAGGTTCGAACACATCTGATTCTGCCGCGCAAAGTGCAGCCAGGCTGCTGGCCGGTCCGATCGCGCCATCGACGCAGATGATCAGCTTCAATGCGGGGAGCTGTTGAAGAAGAGGTTTTATTCGCTCGACGCCCGGGGCGTCTGTCACGATTGCCCTTGCGCCGGAATCTGCCAGGCGGTGCAGAAGGGCATCGGGTCCAAACAGGGTAAATAGCGGGATCGAGATGCACGCGAGTTTTGCGAGCGCAACATGCGCCACTGCTGTCTCGAAGCGCTGGGGGAGCATAACGCCGACCCGATCGCCCAATTCTCCGGCACGCCGGCCGATGCCGCGCGCGCGCAATGCGTTGGCCAGCCGGTTGGAGAATGCCTTCAGCTCGGCGAAGCTGTATTCGCGAGTGGATTTTCCAGGCTCCACGTCAATGATCGCCAATCGACCGGGTTCTTTATCGGCCCACCTGTCGCATATATCCGCACCGATATTGTAGTAATCGGGGATATTCCACCGAAACCCGGCCCGAACCTCGTCGAACGTTTTTCCCTTTTTCAGCATTACCTGTCCTCAGTTGCTCGTTTGAGAAGGCCGCCATCCCTGGACTTGAGCTCCGGGCGATATGCATCCTTCGGCCAGCTTGTGCCCTTCGTCATGTTTTCGACGACGGCTTCATTGTCCCGGCGTCTGTCAGGAGAAGTGCGACCGCTGACTGCGCGCGCTTCGCGCCTGCTTCCTGCAAGCATGCTGAGGCAGCCTCCGGGCGCAGTGGGAGGGCAGCAATGAGCATTTGCGAGCCACTTGTGCGCGTCTGCTTTACAGCGAAGTCTTCCTGACACTGGCAGCACCGAGCCGGACTGTGCCGGGGCGCTGCTCGCGATCTGCTTCTCCATTTGATCGAACGTCCGCAAGCGTCCAGACGAAAGCTCGAGCAGCTCCGCTGCCCCGTTGCCGGGCTCGCTGGCACAGCGCGCCCTGTCGTCCCTTGCCGTGTCACGCAACCCAACCTGAGCAATTCCGGATCGGAAAAAGCCGAGTTCCGGCAATAGCCTTATGAAAATAATATGTCAAACGAAAGAAAATAATTGACTTTGATCTATGAATTTCGTTCTCTTGGGTCGTTCAGTGTGGCGGCGGATGCCATGCACAACTTCAGGTGACGTGTTGCAGTACTCAGGAACATTGCCGGGTGTGCTCTCGTCGTCGGACCCGCGCCCTGTCGAGCTGGTCAATGCCGACGGACGTGCTGACTTTGTGCTGGTTTGCGAGCATGCGGGGACCGCTGTTCCACGACGGCTCGAGAACCTTGGTCTGCCCGCGGCCGAAACTCTCGGGCACATTGCCTGCGATATCGGCGCCGAAGGTGTGGCGCGTCGCCTTGCGGATCAGCTCGATGCTCCGCTTTTCCTGCAGCGCTACAGCCGGCTTGTCATCGACTGCAATCGTCCCTTCAGCGCACCCGACTGCATCCCGGAGGTGAGCGATGGGACAGTCGTGCCGGGCAATTTACGGCTCGCGGAGTATCGGCGCCGGCAGCGCTATGCGGAGATCCACGAGCCGTTCCATCGGGAAGTGGCGCTCTTTCTGGATCGTCGCGCGACGGCGGGTTCGCCGGCAGTCCTGGTCGCGGTGCACAGCTTTACACCGCGGCTGGCAGGAGGACCGAGGCGACCATGGCAACTCGGTGTGCTCTCCAACCGCGACCGCAGCTTTGCCGGGCGTTTCCTCGACTCCTTTCAGGAGCAAAATCCAGCGACGATCTGTGCGCACAACGAGCCCTATGTCGTCAACGATCAGGGCGACTACACGATCCCGGTGCACGGGGAGGCGCGCGGCCTGCCGCACCTGCTGCTTGAAATTCGTAACGATTTGATCGGCGTTCCCGACGAACAGCGCAGATGGGCGAGCTTGATCGCCGATGGGCTGGTCGATGCGAAAGAGAAGATGCATGTCAACGATTGATTTCCCCGCGACACGCGAGGTGCCGCTCAATCCGAAGCAGTCGGCGCTGTTGTTCATCGACGTGCAGAATTTTTGCGTACGACGCGATGGCGGCGAGTTCAGGGATGTCCCGGACACCGAGATCGCCGGCAGGTACGGCTATTATTTCGATCGTTTGAAGAACCTTGCCATCCCCAACATGCAGCGGTTGCAAGGGGCGTTTCGTGCCGCAGGGATAGAAGTACTTTACACGACGATCGAGAGTCTCACCAGGGATGGTCGCGATCGCAGTCTCGATTACAAGATCACGGGCTTCAACGTCCCGAAGGGCTCGTGGGACGGGAAGGTCATCGACGAGATTGCGCCCGGCGACGACGAAATCGTGCTGCCGAAATCGTCCTCGAGTGTCTTTGTGTCCACCCACATCGATTACCTGCTGCGCAATCTCGGGGTGAGGCAGCTGGTCTTGGCCGGGCTGGTTACCGACCAGTGCGTGGAATCGGCAGTGCGTGACGCCTGCGATCTCGGCTACCTCGTGACGCTCGTGCCGGATGCCTGCGCCACCTACAGCCAGGATCGCCACGACAACACCTTGCGGGCGATCAAGGGGTATTGCCGGCAGGTCAACACCGAGGTGCTGCTCGACGAGATCGGAAGGCGCCCGGGATAAGTGAACGAGAGCGAGTTAATCGCCAACGATTGCGGCTGAGGTGCCGCCTGGACCAAAACGTGGCGGCTGCGATCATCGATTGCTCCCGCTGAAGGATGTTCAGCACGTGCAATCTAGGAGAGGGGAATATGACGATGACCATGAAATTTTCCGGTCTTTGGATGAGCTTGGGGTTCGCCGCTTTGATCGCGACCAACCCTGTCCAAGCCGTCGAGAAGATCAGCAAGATCGGTGTGATCGCGCCGCTCGCCGGCGGCACCGCCGCCGACGGCAACGAAATGGTGGATGGTGCAAGGCTTGCCGTCGACGAAATCAATGCGGCGGGGGGCGTTGCCGGCTACAAGCTTCAGGTCGTTGTGGGCGACACGCAGAACATGTCGGTGGAGTCGGTCACCAGCGCTGTCCAGCGCCTGACCAATGACCCTGACCTGAATGCCGTCATCACCGGCTATGCCGACTACAGCAATTTCGAGATCGAGCTGATGGCCGAGCAGGATATGCCGTATCTGCTCTACGCCAGCACCGACTCGACGCGCGCGATCATTGCACCCCATCCGGACAAGTTCCCGACCGTCTGGTCGCTGAATGCTTCCTATGACGCCTACAAGACGGCAATGATTCCGGTGCTGCACAGCCTGGAAAAGAGCGGCAAGCTGAAGCTGCAGAACAGGAAAGTGGCTCTGATCTCCACCGACAATCCCTACTCGAAGACGATCATGAATGGATTGAAAAAGAGCTTCGAGGAGGACGGCTGGACGGTCACATCTGCTGACCTTTTGCCGACGGGGGAGATCAGCGACTGGCGGACATTTCTCGTCAAGGTTCGCCAGGACAACCCGGCAGTTGTCATCAATACCGACCCCAGGGCCGACAATGCAGCGAAGTTTCTGACCCAGTTTCTCGAGCAGCCGACCAACAGCCTCGTGTTTATCCAATACGCGCCGCACATTCCGGAATTCCTCAAGTTGACCGGCGATAAGGCAACGGGCGTCATCTATAATCTCATCGGCGGGACGTTGCCGAAAAACCCGCGCACGGCTGAGATCAACACCAGGTTTCAGGCCAGATTCGGCTACGAGCCTGGCTCAAGCGGACCGGCGGTCTACGAGGAGGTTATGCTTTACGCCGACGCTTTGAAGAAGGTCGGCGACCCGAAGAAGCGGCTCGCGATCGGAAAAGCCATCGGTGAAACCAGCAAGCTGACAGCGCAGGGCAGGCTTTCCTTCGATCCGAAGACGCACCTTGCCGTGCAGAGCGACGACGGCTTTCCGATCCAGTTCTACCAGGTCCGGGACGGCAAGCGGGTCCTGTTTTCTCCGCAGCAGCATGCAGACGGAGAATTCCGCATGCCGCCCTGGATGAAGCAATAAGCATAGCGGCCACGCGGCGTTGCCGCGTGGCACGCCGGGCATGCTGATCAATGAGACGGGCAGGCACGCGTTGGCTGCCTTGCCAAGCGATATCTATGCTGGAAATCAGGGAGGAACTTCAAATGGGCAAACTGGACGCTGCAGTAAAGGCCGCCTGGAGCGCGATCGACCGCGAGCGGAGTTACACGACCGAACTCACCCAAAGGCTTGTCCGAATACCCTCGGTCAATCCGAAGTTCGTCAATGATCCAGACCAGAACCGCGAGAGCGCCGTTCAGGACCTGGTTGAATCGGAGCTGACGTCGCTTGGTATGTCGATCGACCGGTGGGATGTCTTTCCGGACCGGCCGAACGTCATCGGTCAGCTCACTGGCTCGGAAGAGCGGAGCCTGCTGTTGTGCGGCCATATCGATGTAGTGCCGGTCGGCGAGGCCGCCACATGGACGGTCGACCCCTTCGGGGGCGAGATCAGGGATGGCAGACTTTACGGCCGTGGTGCCATCGACATGAAGAGCGGCGTCGCAGCTGCTATTGCCGCCATCCGGGGCATCAAGGCGCGGCTGGTATCGAGCTTGAGGGACGTGTTGCCCTGCATTCGGTGGTCGATGAAGAGGCGGGCGGCTTCGGTGCGATCGACGCTGTCAGGCGCGGCTATCTCGCCAGGGCGGCGATCATCACCGAACTCACGATGGGCGATATCCAGGTCTGCGAAGGCGGTCTGGAATGGATACGCATCACCATCACCGGCCGACAGGGCCATTCGGCGTGGCGCTACAACGAGATCTGGCCGCAGCGTGATGCGCCTGACCGGCTGCGGCCGGCCGTGAATGCGATCGATATCGCAGCCCGTTTTCTGGAAGCGCTCAGGAATTTCGAATATTCGAGGTGCCGCGCGCGCCAGCACCCGCTGCTGCCGCCCGGCATGAACACGATCAATGTCGGGGCAATGCGCGCCGGCGCGGGGCTAGGGCCCGACGGGTTGCCGCTCATCATGACCAATCCAGCCATTATTCCGGATGTGGCTGTTATCGACCTCGACTACAAATTCCTGCCCCACCAGAGCAGGGAAGAGATCCGGTCCGAGTTCGAAGAGTTCGTCCACCACTTCTGCCAGCAGGACCTTTGGTTGCAGAAGCATCCGATCAAGGTCCAATGGGAGCTCGGTGGCCTGCATTTCCCGCCTATGGATACCGCGCCGGATCATCCGCTCGTGCAATCGCTTTTGCAGCGTCGAACGCAACTTGGTGGCAATCCGAAGATATCGGGAATGATTGCCGTGGTCGACGCAGCGCACTACGCCGGCGCAGGAGTTGATGCCGTGATCTGCGGTGCAACCGGCGATGGTTTCCATGGCGCCGACGAGTATGTGGACATTGCCTCGCTGGAGGAGACGACCAAAACCCTTGCCGCCGGAATCATCGATTGGTGCGGAATCAAATGATTTTCGCAAGTGAGTGAACAAGCGCAGTGAAAGAGGGGATTGCTACCATGAAGCTTGCCAGTCTTTGGACCAGTCTGCTCGTTGCTGCGCTCGCCGCGGCTGCACCTTCCCATTCTGCCGACAGAATCGCGAAGATCGGTGTCCTCGCGCCGCTCACCGGAAACTCGGCCGCGGATGGAAACGAAATGATCGACGGCGCAAGGCTCGCCGTCGATGAAATCAACGCGGCCGGTGGGGTGGCCGGCTACAAGCTGCAGGTGGTCGTCGGCGACACCCAGAACCAGTCCGCCGATGCCGTGACCAGCGCGATCGAACGCCTGGCGGGTGACCGTGACATGAACGTCATCCTCACCGGCTACGCCAGCGGCAGCAATTTTGAAATCGAGATCATGGCCGAGCAGGAGATGCCGTACCTGATCTGGGCCAATTCGGCCCAGACGCGGGACATCATCGCGCCCCATCCGGACAGGTTCCCGACCGTCTGGTCAATGGCTCCGTCACTGGATGAGTACAATACGGCCATGGTACCGGTCGTTAAGGGCCTTCTTGCAGATGGCAGGCTCAAGCTCCGAAACAACAAGGTGGCGCTGATCTCTTCGGACAATCCCTATTCGAAGACCATCATGAATGGGCTGAAGAAGAGCTTCGAGGACGGCGGCTGGACCGTGACGTCGGCCGACCTTTTGCCGTTCGGCGAGATCGACAACTGGCGAACGTTCCTTGCCAAGGTTCGCCAGGATAATCCGGCCGTCATCATCAATACCGACTATCAGCCGGGCAATGCCGGGAAATTCCTGACCCAGTTTCTTGAACAGCCGACCGACAGCCTGGTCTTCATCCAGTACGCGCCTTCGGTCCCCGAATTCCTGAAGTTGACGGGCAGGCAGGCCACAGGCGTCGTCTATAATCTGCTGGGCGGCACGCTCAACACGCCTGCGAACCCGCGGGCTGCCGAGGTGATCAGGAAGTATCAGGATAAGTACGGCCGCGAACCAGGCACCTACGGGCCGGCGCTCTACGAGGAGGTCATGGTCTATGCCGATGCCCTGGCGAAGGTGGGGGATCCAACCAAGCGGCTCGCTATCGGCAAGGCCATTGGCGACACACGCAAGCAGATCGTGAGTGGCAAGCTATCCTTTGATCCGAAGACGCATCTTGCGGAGCAGGGCGACAACTCAATTCCAATCCAGTTCTTTCAGATCTGGGAGGGCAATCGGGTTCTGTTCTACCCCAAACTATACGCGGACGGAGAGTTCCGCATGCCTCCATGGATGCGGCAATAGCGCGAGGGCCCTTGCGGCCGCGCGGCATCGCCGCGTGGCCGGTCGATCGGCCCGCGATCAGCAAAGAGCACACGATGCCAGACCTCAATGATGACAAGCCTCTGCTCGAGATACGCCAGGTGAGCCGACGTTTCGCTGCACTGGTCGCACTCGACAACATTTCGTTCTCGATCCGCAAAGGCGAGATCTTCGGCATCGCCGGGCCAAACGGTAGCGGCAAGAGCACGCTCTTCAACGTCATCACCGGGATTCCATTTCCACCAAGCGAGGGCGAGGTGCTCCTCGCCGGCAAGCCAATGCATCGGTTGAGTCCGCATCAGATCAGCCGCGCGGGCATCCTTCGCACCTTCCAGAAAGATGCGGAGTTTGCAACGCTGAGCGCGCGGGAGAACGTCTATGCAAGTGCCGCCTATTGCGCCCGGATGACCTCGACGGAAGCGAGGGATGCCGCCGAACAGGCGCTGGATGACGTGTCGCTGGCCGCTGATCGACGGGCGAAAGCCGCATCCGACCTCTCGGTGTTCGAGCGCAAGCAGTTAATGATTGCTTCTGCAATCGCAGCCGGCCCCAAAGTTCTTCTCCTCGATGAACCTGCCGCCGGCCTCACCAGGCCCGAGATATCCGGCCTCTCCGACCTCATATTTACCGTGCATCGACGCGGCATCACGGTCGTGCTCATCGAACACGTCCTGCCGCTTCTCCTGAACGTGTCCGAACGCCTGATGATTCTCAACCACGGCGCCATCATCGCCTCGGGGAGCCCGGCAGAGGTGGTCCGCAGCCCGCAGGTGGTCGAGGCCTATCTCGGCAAACGGGAGGCGAAGCTTTGAGCAACAGCACAAACGCACTTGAAATCGTCGGCCTGCGCGCCGGTTATGATGCTTCCGATGTGCTGGTCGGCATGAGCCTTCACGTCGGACCGCATGAGCGCGTCGGACTGTTTGGACCCAACGGGCACGGCAAGACGACGCTTCTCAACACGATATCGCGGGTGATCCGCCCTCGAGCGGGAGAAGTCCGCTTCATGGGCGAGCCGATCGACCGGCTCGCACCCCAGAAGATCGTGGCACGCGGATTGATTCACGTGCCCCAGGCCAATCGCCTGTTTCCCGACATGCAGATCATGGAGACGCTTGAGCTTGCGGCGTTCACGCCGCGCGCGCGGGAGGAGCTGAGGACAAATCTTGAATATGTCCTCAACCTGTTTCCCCGGCTTGCCGAGCGCCGCCGGCAGCAATGCAAGACGCTGTCTGGCGGCGAGCGCCAGATGCTGTCAATCGGCGCAGGGCTCATGTGTGCGCCTCGCATGCTGATGCTGGATGAGCCGACGCTCGGGCTCTCTCCGAAGCTCAAGGACGAGCTCGCCGCGGCAATCTCGGAAATCTCGTCGCGCGGCATCCCGCTTCTTCTCGTCGAGCAGGATATCGCATTCATCCTGTCCCTGGTCGACCGCATGTACCTTGTCGACCACGGCGAAATCAGCCGGGAAATCAACCGGAGCGGAGAGGTCGACCATCAGGAAATCATGGACATGTATTTCGGGTCGGAGGCTGCATGATCACAACCGACATCCTTAGCGCCATTCTCGTTAGCGGCATCGTGCTCGGCTCCGGCTATGCCTTGATGGCGAGCGGACTCTCCCTGGTGTGGACGACACTTGGCATCTTCAATTTCGCTCACGGCGTGCTGATGACGCTCGGCGCCTATATCGCCTGGACCGTGTCGGACGCGGCCGGGCTCAATTTCGGATTGGCTGCGGCAATCGCCATTTCAGCAGCGATCATGATCGGCGCGGGCATCCTGATCGAGCGGGTCATTGTCCGGCCGTTCTACCGACCATCGCGACATCCTGCTCATCACCGTCATGACGACCCTTGCTGCCATGATATTCATGCAGAAGGGGATTCAGCTGATCTGGGGGGCAAGGCTCAAACAGCTGGCTCCGATCGCGACCGGCAACGTAAAAATCTGGCAAACGACGATTTCCGCGCAGGAGGCGCTCATCATTGTCGTGGCGCCGTTGTTGCTTGGCGCGCTCTGGCTTTTCCTCGATCGTTCGCGGACAGGACGCGGAATACGGGCGGTGGGCCAGAACCCGTACGCCGCCAGGCTCATCGGCATCGACGTCTCCCGCCTTTTTATCATTACATTTGCCCTCTCGGCTGTCCTTGCCGGGCTCACGGGCGTGCTTCTCGGCTCGATCCGCCTGCTCACTCCGGAATTCGGCTCCGATCCGCTCGTCAAGGCGTTGATCATCGTGATCTTTGGCGGGCTGGGCTCGCTGGGCGGGACGGTTCTCGCCGCCTATCTGATGGGTATCCTCGAGGCGGCCCTCGTGTTTTTCGCAGGCATCTACTGGGCACCATCGGCGATCTTTCTCCTGCTCATCCTTGTGCTGCTGATCCGGCCGCAGGGGCTCCTCGGAAAGGTGGTGCGTTGATGACGGGCCTCCAGAGCGAAAATATCCGCAACGGCAGGATGTGGCTGACTGGCGTCGTGCTTGTCGCCGGGCTCCTTGTGCCGGTCTTCGTCCAGGACAGCTATCTGCGGCATCTTTTCATCATCTCTTTCGTCTACGGGATTGTCGCTGCGAGCTGGGACCTCAGCCTTGGTTATGCCGGCATCTTCAATTTTGCCCATGTCGCCTTTTTCGGCGTCGGAGTTTACGCGACGGGTCTGACCGCGAAACTTCTCGGGATCGACCCCTGGGCTGCGATGTTGATCGGCGGGTTTGCCGCATCCGCTGCTGCCGCCATCGTCGCCCTGCCCGTCGTACGCCTTCAGGGGGTCTATGTGGTGCTGGTCACGTTTGCTTTCAGCCAGCTCGTGATGCAGCTTGTGATCAACCAGTCAAATATCACCGGCGGAACGCAAGGCATGGTGCGCGTGCCGACGCTATGGCTGCCGGGCTACAATTTCCTTCGCGACTACAAGTTCGGTTACTACTACGTCGCCTTCGGGCTGCTTGTTATCACGACCGTCTGTCTGCGCTGGCTGGTGCGCTCCGATTTCGGCCTCTCGATCAGGGCTCTGCGCGATAACGAGGATTACGCCGTCTCGCGCGGGATCCCGATTGCGTGGCAGCGGTTAAAGGCGCTCGTGGCGAGTGCGTTCTTTACGGGACTGGCGGGCGGCTTCTACGTCGTTTACCTCCGCGTTGCCTCACCGGAGGTCTTCGACTTCTCGACGGTATCGCTCATCCTGAGCATGGTGCTTGTCGGGGGCACGTCCAGCATTTATGGGCCGCTGTTTGCTGCGCTGTTCCTGACCTTCATCTCGGAAGGGCTCGCAAGCATCAACAACTTTGCCGAAGGCCGCTTCATGCTGGTTGCTCTGGCGATGATCGTTGTGCTCCTGTTCTTTCCGAAGGGGCTTGCCTCCGCACTGCCTGCAGGTTTTGCAAAGAATGCCAGCCAAAAGCGATCGCGTCAGCTCGCGACGGCTTCGACAGATCAGGCGCTGATGACTTCGACCGACAAGGGGAACGAGGCTGAAGCTCCCAGTCGCTCTGGTGTCTGTTGACGGCTCTACCCGCATTCGGTGCGGGAAGAGGGTGGATTGAAGCCTCGGATCAGACGATACGATTTGAATAGCGTCCTTGTCCGGGCATTGATCGAGGCAGCTTGAGGGCAATTGGCTGGCGCGTTGCCCTGAATCCTGCGGCCTGACGATGGTGAGGCGCCGCTGTGCAGACTTTGGCAAGCCGTCACCAACGCGTTCGGTCTCGTGCGCCAGTCGTAAGGACCAAAATGGGCGGCCAGTGTCCAGAACTCAGCTCAGGAGCGAGACGTGACCCGGTTGTATGAACGTGAAGCCCAATCGATTTCAAAACTGGCTCATTTGCGCTTCTATCCGCTGGCCGTGACAGGCGGCGCCGGGGCGAGATTAACTACAGAAGAGGGCAGACAGCTTCTGGATTTTGCGGCCTCCTGGGGCGCTGCGAGCCTGGGTCATTCCGATCCTCGTATCAGGACAGCGGTTGACCGCGCTCTGTCCAACCAGGCCGGAGCAAGCTATCTTTCGAGCGCCAATCTTGCGACAGTTGAGTTGGCCGAACAGCTCCTCTCGCTGCTGCCCTCTCGCGCAGCGGGCAGGATCTGGTTTGGCCATTCCGGTTCGGACGCCAACGAGACCGTTGCACGCATTGTCGTTGCAGCGACGGGCCGGCCGCGGATCATCTCCTTCGCAGGCGCCTACCACGGTGGCACCATCGGCTCGGCCGCAGTCTCCGGCCACCCCTCGCAAGCTCTACCGAAGGCACCTGGCTTGACGCTTGTGCCTTATCCCAACAGCTATGCCGACGGAGAAGAAGCCGCAGAAAAGGCGCTTGCTGAGCTCGATCGCCTTTTTGAGGGCGCTGTCCCGCCGCAAGAGGTGGCCGCTTTCTTCATCGAGCCAATCCAGTCCGACGGCGGAATGCTGGTTCCTCCAGTCGGGTTCTTTGCGGAAATCGAGCGGCGATGCCGCAGGCACGGGATCCTCTTAGTCAGCGACGAAGTGAAAGTCGGATTGGCCAGAACCGGACGACTGCATGCCTTTGCGCATCATGGAATCGAGCCCGACATTGTGGTGTTCGGGAAGGGGCTTGGCGGCGGATTGCCGATCTCGGCAGTCGCAGGGCCCGAAGCCATCATGAATTTTGCGCCAGCATTCTCTTTTCAGACGCTACATGGCAATCCGGTCTGCGCAGCCGCAGCCCTGGCTGTGCTTGAGGCCATCAGAACCGATGATCTGGCGGAAAATGCTGCCAGGGTCGGGGCCCATTTATTCTCCCGTCTCCAGACTTTGAAGCAGAGGCATGCGCTGATTGGCGACGTCCGCGGACAGGGCCTGGCAATCGGAATAGAGCTGGTCACCAACCGGGCCACAAGGGCGCCGGCAAAACGGCAGACCGCAATGACTGTTTATCGCGCCTTCGAATACGGATTGGTGATGTTCTATGTTGGCGTCAACTCGAACGTGCTCGAGCTCACTCCGCCGTTGACGTTGACGCGGGAGGAAGCCGACCGCGGTGTCGAGATGCTCGACATGGCTCTGACAGACGTCGAGGCGGGCAAGGTGGATCCGGCGCTCGCGGGAGCCTTCGCTGGCTGGTAGTCGAAACCCGGGGACTGGAGCCGGCGGCGATCCCATCAAGGTGTCTGCCAGAATCTGCGCGCTTGTCAAAAGACTGATCTCGTTTCGCCCCTGTCGGCCGGCCGTGACGAGCGGGCTGGCGGCCTTAGGTGAAGTCACCTGGCGGGCAATCGTCATTTCACTCCAGCGACTGCTCGGATCCGACCACGTCGTCGGCGGACGTACGGCAATCGAGGCGCAAGGCCTCGACCACTGCCTGAGTCAGACGGATAGTTCGAGCGTACATCTGTACGGACGTGGCCTGCTCCCGGCTGGCCCGGCAAACTCCGGCTTGAACAGACAGTCCACGTTCACGGCGCGCAAAGTCTGTTCGAAATGCACGAAAGTGAGGCGGCTATGATGCGGGAAACACCGGGACCATTCGACTGGTCTCTCACGCTATCGACGCCCGAACGTGTGTTCCTCGAACTGCTTGACGAATTGCCGCGCCACGAAAGCTTTCCATCAGGTTGATGCACTGGCGGAAGGCTTGAGGAGCCTCAGTCCTCGGCGGGCCGCAAAATGCATCTGAACGACTGAAAAAGCGTCAAGGTCAAACGACGTTCTTGGTTCGCGGGGCGGCATCAGCACGCCTGGCTCTAACAGATCGAGAAGCCGAAAGTCAGTCCCGGCGCGGGAAAGCGCATAGGTGTGATTGCTGTCCCGGACGATCCTTGCGCGTCTCTCGCGCTTGCATGAAACCTCTGTCGGGAAATCATGCAGATCCTCCGCTGCACGGCGCCTCACGAGGCGACTGGCGACCCAGGGAAACCACTAGGCAACCAGCGATCAAAACCGGCTTGCGCGACGTTCGGGCTGCCATCATTGTCGAACGGCAGAAACAACTGAATCAAACATGAATTTCAAGGATTGGACAGACAAGGCGAGGAGCCTCGAGAGTGAGCTCGCTTCCACGTCATCGATAGAGAGGAAGCCGCTGACAACGGCCTTGTCCCGCCTCCATCTGCTCGCTTGTGAAGCGCCAATCGCTGTTCTGTCGGCTTATGAAAGAATCCAGGAAGCGCCGCTAAGGAGGCTTGTCGCTGCCCGGATGGAATGGATTGTCCGGGGCGATCACCGGTGGACGCCAGATTCCGACGCCGCCGCGGTCTGGATGATGGCCCTGGCTGTGCAGATCCGGGCGGTCGATGACTTGCTTTATACTACGGCACCTACGGACTTCGGCGATCCGGATTCCGGACTCGATGACTGGCGTTGTCCGGTAACCGGCATGATCGTTGTACCCCGACCCAGGAACCTGCCCCCGTCGCGGCTCGACGGGCGCCCCTATCTCAAACGAGGCACGCTGAGGCACCGGCTGCTGCCCCGCGAGGTAGGCGGGCTCGATGTGCTCCCCCTCCGGGTGGATCTGCGCGCGTCCGGAGAAAAGAACGGGCTTGCGGCGTCGCTGTTTTCCAATCTGCGGCTGACGACCCGCCAGACGCGCGAGGGTAATTTCATCGCCGAGAGCGTCAGCTTCGACGACATCGAAGCGACCCTTGATGCCCAGATTGACCAATCCATGCAGCACGGTTGCGCGGGTGTTGTCTGGCCGGAATTGACGATCGACCCTGCGATACGAAGCAGGATTTGCGGAATGCTGAAGGAAAGGACGATCATCAAGGAAGACAAATTCCCGCTGCACTGGCTGGTGGCCGGAAGCTGGCATGAGCTGACAGACAGGGGGTTCGCCAATCGCGCGACGGTACTGGATGGTTATGGACGGGTGCTGCACCGCTTCGACAAGGTCATTGCGGCCCGGGACGAGGACGGCCGTCTCGAGGATATCGTCTCGGGAGAATACATTCCTGTGTTGATCACCGAGACGAAACTGATCGGGTTGGCGATCTGTCGCGATTTTTGCGATCGGGCATCCCAGACCTCACCCTATCTTGCCCTGCCGGTTGACCTGTTCGTCGTGCCCTCCATGGGCGAGGATTCCACGATGACTGCACACCTGAATGTGGCCGCCGAGGTTCAGGCGAAAACCGGGGCGCTGGCGTTCGTGGTGCAGCAAACGGACACCCGGCAGGCCACCGAAAGGGAGCTGGGTTTTGTGCTGCCGATGCCGCCCTCGCCAGGTTCCATAGCATCCAAGTCACTGAAAGTGAAGAATAAATGGATATTTATCCCTGATTGAACCTTGGGGTTACGTTGGGACCAAATCAGGTGTAAAACGTTGTAAAACGATATCTTAATCCTTGGACAGGATAACGGTTCCATGGTGGCTTTTGACGACATCGCCCTTGGCGAAGCATCTCCGGCGGAAGCGCGGCACGTCATTCGCGCCGCTCTGGCCGACGGAAGCGCGCGTGCGGCCGAGAGTGTCTACCGTGCTCTGCGCGCGTGGACCTGGAAATGCCTGACCGACGGCAGGCGTGACGAGGAACTCCGGATCTGGCACGAGATCATGGCGCGTACAGGAGCATACCTCGAAGTCGAGCACAGGACCTTCGCGGACAAGATCGGCGTCCTGAAGGAGCTCATCTCGGAATCGATTACCGCAAGCGAACGCCTGTCGGTGCAGGAAGTACTGCAGCGCGGACACGTGCGCGACATTCTCATGGAGATCTTCCGGGAGCCGAACCGTCGTGCCTACCGGGCAGCGCTCTTGCGAAACTTTGGGCTTGGCCAGGCCAATCTGTCACGGGTACTGAATCTGATGACGGTAGCTGGTCTGATCCGGCGTACCAGTTTCGGCAAACACGCAGCCTTCAGTCTGACGGCTGTGGGGCTGCGCGCCGCCAAGCTCATCGCCGAAGCAGAGACTCCGGCTCCTGGTCCGCGGCGGGCAGGGCTCACGACAACGTACCACATGCCTGATCCGGTAAAACATCAGGGTGCGCAGCAGGTTCGACACTCCAAGGAGCTTCTCCACCCCACCAGAAGCGCGAGTCAATACGAGCCCGCGGCCTTCAGCAAAGCCGTTGCGGGCTGAGCCGGACGAGCGGTCCGGATCGGAGGTCCTGAAATGGTAGATGATCGATCCGTTGGCAGTCCCCCCGAGACGGAAGAACGCAGTCCCGATGCCGTCCGGATGTATGGTGACTTCCTCGACAATGTGACCGTCGTCAGGAATTCGCTGATGTCTCTGCTGCTCGCGGTCGGAAGCATCGAAGGCACAACTGATCGAACCGACAAGGCGCCAGGCAAGGGACCGGTGCCCGGCCAACCGGTACTTGTCCCGTTCGTCGAGATGAAGCTCGAAGGCGAACAGGAACCGTATTTTGCCAACGTACTTACACTCGATAACGTAGCCTATCTGATCTACGACCTGACCCAGGACTTCAAGGTAGTCTGCGAACAGCTTCTCTCTGTAACCAGGGGCGGTATGCCTCCTGAAGCAGGGCGCATTGAATTATCGAAAGAATGGATGAAGCTCGCCAGCGAACAAGCCGCTGACGCCTTCAGGGATCTAGAGGCAATTTCGTCCAGCCTGGAGCGCTCTTCGTAGATACGAGTATACGACCTACCAGCCTCGCACACTTGCGCACGAAGCCCGGTTTCAAGCTCGAATCCGATCGTGCGGGTATCGCGAAACGGCAGTTCATGGCCGATCAGCGAGATCGGACGCCGTCGTCGGCGCGACAGGGGCTCGCGAGTTGATCGTCGTCTCAGCAAGAAGCTGCTGACGCCGGGACGTGGTCAAGCCGGTGGTCCGCAAGCTCAACCAGAAGCGGATCACCAACTCGAAAGTGTTGCGCAAGCTTCGTTCGGCGCCGTCTTTGCGCCTGGCTGCTCGTCGACGCAGCGCATATCGCGATCTTCTTGCTCGCAGCCCCTGGTCTGGTTACCAATCGTCGATCCGGAGAGGCGAACAGAATTCCGGGACTGGTTGTTTGAGCAGCCGCCAAATCTCAATACGTTGCAGTTTTCAGACATTCCGGTTCCAACGAAAGCAATCCAATGGCCGAGTCGGCTGGTCCCTCCAACCAGGAGGGCATCTTCTATCAGAACAGCGTCGCCTCGCAGTATCTGGCCGAATTGTTGAGCCTGCAGCCGATCCCGCCTGGTGAGCGCGTCGTGGAGGTCAGGGTGGAGGCTCCTGCGCACGTCGACGATATGGTCGTGCGATACGCGGATGGACATCGCGACTGGATACAAGCGAAGTCCAGTCTGCGCCAGTCTGGGGAGCCCTGGGGCGATCTCTGGAAATCTTTCGCCGCCCAGGCGGCGAACCGGACATTTGATCCGGATGATCGGCTCGTCATCGCAATCGGACGGCGGACCGGCCTTTCGGATCGGTTGCAGGCGCTCATAGATCGCGCATCGACTTCCGAGAGCGCAAGCGAGCTGCTGGCTCGTGTGGGTTCGGATTCCGCCCACACGTATCGAGCGATCGAAGAGGTCTTGCCCGACTCCGTCTCTCCGTTCCGTCTTTTGAGACACACGCAGTTGCGCGTTCTACCGCTCGAAGACATCGAGGCCTGGTTCGCCCGGCTCGATCTGGGCACAGCCTCAGCCGTCCCGAGACCGCTACTCTCCAATCTTCGCGATATGGTCGGCGGCGCGGCCAGGTTTAGAGGCACTTTCAGGGCCTTGCCGTTGCGGATCAGACTATCGCAAGGCTTCGGCACGGACTTGTTCGAGCCGAGAGAATGGGGGCTGGCGGCCTATCGAGGCACCCTGCAGCGTTCGGCGCGCGTGGAGGTGCCCGGCAAAGGCATCAGCGCGCCTGTTCGAGACCTTGTTGTCTGGCCGCGCGTGCGACGCCGCAATGCCGGACCGGCACAGGATTTCGAAGATGAAATCCCGCGTTGGGATCCCGGACGGGAGTCCGGCGACGTCGACCTTTCGCGCTTTCCGCAAGCCGACCTCGCTCGCTGCATTCTGATCGCGGGACCGGGTATGGGCAAATCGACCCTGATCTCTGCATTGGTGGCCGGTTTGGTAAATACCCCGATCATTCCCGTCGAAATTCCTCTTGGCAGCTTCGCTGCGAACGGCGAGAGCGTGATGGAATTTTTGCAAGGGCCGATCAATCGGGAATATTCGGTACGCGTCGACTGGCAACGGGTTGCCGATCAGGGGCTGATTTGCGTTTTTTTCGATGGTCTCGACGAGGTGGCCACCTCCAGGCGCGGGCCATTGCTGCGCAAGATCGGCCTCTTCTCATCGCGTTTTCCCGACGTGCCATGGCTGCTGACCGTTCGCGACCCGGCCGCATTGAACGGTCCGCTGGATGGTGAACTACTGGAGCTCCAGCCATTCGACAATCCAGAGATTTCCAGCCTGGTCGACAAATTCAAGGTCTGGTCACCCGGCCTGGACCGCTGGAATTTTACCGACGATCTGAAGGGTTATCCCGACCTGGCGCGGCTTGCGCGGATACCGCTGTTCCTGTCGATCATGCTTGCGAGCTGGTCGCCGAACACTCTCCTGCCTCGAAAGCGAGCGGATGTAATCGAGACCTATTTAGGGACGCTCTTCGACCCCGATCGTCAAAACCAGCTACTGCCGACGTTGACAGGGGCCCGGTTGCGGGAGGTTGCGCAAGCTCTTGCCTTCAACAGTCTCGAGCGGGAGGAAATAGGATTGTCGAGGCGGCAAGCGTTGCAGGCCATCGCTTTGCACGCCGACGGTCCGGCTGATGCGGTGCTCGGCCAGCTGGTGGCCGCAGGGGTGTTGCGTTCAGCCAGCGACGGTCGGCTCCAATTCCCCTATCCTGTCGTCCAGGAATATCTGGCGGCGGCACATCTCGTCGACAAGGAATCCGACCAGATCGCGGTGCGCATCGGTGATGTCGTAAAGAGACCCTGGGCGCAGGTCCTTCAATTCGCGCTCGAACTCCTTGCCGATCCTACGCCCCACGTGAGGGAAATGCTGGATGAGCAGGACGACGTATTTTCGACAGGACTACGTCTGATCGGCCGTTGTGTCGCCAACGGAGCGGCGGTAGCTCCCGAATTGCGCAACGAAATCGGTTCACGGCTCGCCAGGCTTTGGGGAGAATCAAGCTACCATATTCGCGAACGCGTGGGCCGACTGATAGTCGATGCCTACGCGGATCCCCTTCATTCCGAGGTCCGCAAGCGACTTGGCTGGCGTTGGCTGTTGAGCAGCGGAGCAGGCGAAATCATAAGCCGTGCGGCGGATCCTGCTCTTACCCGCGCAGTCGTGCAGCAGCTGTTCGATCGCAAGCTCGAACGCTTCATGAATCTGCACGATTTCAAGGATGCTCTTCAGGCCATCGCGTCCGAAGTAGCGGCCAGGATCGCTACCTATGCGCGGCATCCCGATGCTACGGAGAACGTTTTTGAAGCCTTGGGGGAGTTTCTGGATCATATAAGCGTATCTGGCGAAGACGCGCTACCGCTTGCAGGCATGGCTCACGATGTCGGTCTTCCGTTGCATCTGCGACTCGCTGCCCGGGGTGCGATTGCCGACCCGCCGGACGAGAGCAGCATTTCGATGGCCAGAGACGGACTCGAGGACAGCGAATGGAAAGTCCAGTCGGCAGCGTTGAGAGTCCTCGCTCGATGCCTTGACCCGGCTGATGCATTCGGGGTCATCCTGACCGACGGCGACGTCACCGACGAGGCGAAGGCATATCTTGTCGAGCACATGGGCATGGCTCTGCGCGATCCGGCGGCGAGGGGGCAGGTCGCCGGCAAAATCCTCGAGCTTCCAAATCTCGACGCGCGGCATGCCGACATCCTGCGGATATATCGTCTCCGGGCGGGTGACCGACAGGCGATGATAGATATGGTTGAGCGCCTGGATACGCTATCGAGCGAAATGGCACAGGCCGTGCTGATATCGCTCAACCAGTTCCCCGAAGGGGCCATTGGTCTGCGAGCGCTCGAGAAGGTGCAAAGCCGCCTCGACAGGCCTTCCGAGGTCCCCGGACTCTCCAGAGCGGCTCTTACCGGTCTGACGGAAAGGATCAGCCATGATGGCTGGTCCTCCTACGCGATTGACCCTGCGGGGCCGCACCCTTCGCTCGAAGCCTGGTCTGTCATGTTCGACCGATGGATCGCCACGAACGGTCTGACGAAAATCGAGCGACTGAGGGCGCTGAGCGGTTTGTTGAAGCATCGCCCGGAACTCATCGAGGCGATCAAGGACATCGTATTCAGCGCCGTCGATCCCGATGCTCGCGAATGGGATGAGGACCAGGATGGACACCATCTTCGGCACGGTCTCGACGAGCTCAGGCGTATGCGCGTGCACGTGCCACTAGATCTGGCCGAAGCATTCATCAGGGCACGGCGGTCGAATCTGCATTACGCGGGCGTGAACGTGCTCGAAGCGCTGGCGACCGAAGCGGCACTGGACCGTTTGCTGGCACTTTACAAACATATGGAACCTGATCGTCAGTCCTATATGCTTGGCGCGATCGAGGTTGTCGCAAGCCGTCTCAATATCACGATCACCGAAGAACATCTCGAGCGTGGCTTCTTGTGAGCCTTCGTCTTGCTTCGGCCGCCCCCTTCAAGTCCAGCTGTCGGTCCGCGGCTGCCGTGTGCACTTAATAGGGTTTCCTCATTTCGTCGTCCGGTTCTCCGCTCGCACCCCATGCGCACACTGGCGCAAGGGCACGTTTGCGGTGTGATGATCACAGTCCGGCGCCCGACCATTCGGCAACCGCAGTCCGGAACCAGCGACGCGTGCCGAATATGGACGGATCAGTCGTCCAGCAGCGCAGCCACGAGATTGCCCGGACGAGGCTCGGCCTTCTTCGGATTCGTCGTTATTTTACCGCGGCGCGGATTCCGACAGGATCCGGCTGCTGAATCCCATGCTTCTCCCAGGGATGCCCCTGGGCGGACCAATGTCTCGCATGTGACAAGATCGGTCAGGCTGGAGCGGCGGCAAGCTCAGGGATTGTGGTCGTTCCCCCGGTGAAGCTACCGATCCGAACGGGGGCGGGTCGCGTGGCAAAGGAGGAGATGGTGAAGCAGAGCCAGTTCTTGCTGATGGCACTTGCTTGTGGCTTCATCCTGGCCTTTCCCCCCCAGGTTCATGAAATCTATCGGGCCATGGCCGAGGCGATCGCCATCGGTGTTCCTGGTGCGTGGATAGAGCCAGCTCTGTCTGCGATCTTCCTGGTGCTGCTTTGTTGGGGCTTGCTGGTCCTGGATCTCACCTATGGTCCGCACACCGCCGGGGACGGATCGCGAAACCCCGGCATCATGCAGCCGCTCATCACTCAATTGCCAATACTCGGCGCAGCGCTTGGAGTTTATTGGTCCAGAGTTGACGGCAAGGCGCTGGAGCCGGTCCGTTCGGCTCTCATGCAGGCGAGACTGGACTATCTCGTCCTCGATGGAGCCGGGACGGCTGAGCAGGTCGCTCCGATCGCAGACAGGTTCTCGTCGAACATCATGCGGTTCAACGATTATCTGCTTTACGCGTCGATCGCATGCGGGGTGGCGGCGCTTGTTTCCGCCATGCTGTCGTTCGTGATAGTCGCAGGGCGGTCCCGCCGTTCGACGGGCTGCGGCCCTGCATACCTGGCCGTCGCTGCAATAGTCGTTTCGGCAGGTTTGATCGCCTTGTTCGCCATCTCGGAAACGAGGGTATCCGCAGCAAGAACATTGATGCCCGCTCCGCTGCTGGCGACGGCTCTGTTTCTTGCAGGCTTCTGGCTTTCGTGGCTGGCGGCGCTGGGTCGCAATCGAGCATTTCCGATCATAACCGGCATTGTTCTGGCGGCCATCTTGTTCTCGGCGCTCGATCTGAACGACGATCATCGCGTACGCACGGTTTCCAAACCTGGCTTGCCCGCGAAAAAGGCAGTCGGCGATGAATTCGGGGCCTGGCTGAAAGTCCGGGTCGACCCACATGTCGATTCAGGCAGAAGATTCCCGATCTACCTGGTCGCGGCGCAGGGAGGCGGCATCTACGCCGCCTATCACGCCGCCAGCTTCCTCGCGAGCGTACAGGATGACTGTCCGCGGTTCGGCCGACATATCTTCGCGATCAGCGGTGTCTCCGGAGGCAGCGTCGGCGGTTCGGTGTTCGCGTCATTGCTGTACCAGGCCAACGAAGCCAAAGCGCTCGACCTTATCGCGGACCGTCCCTGCCGCAAGACCAACGACACGGCGCCCGTCTTCCAGGATGCGGTCGATGAGTTGTTGAGCGAGGATTATCTTGCCCCGCTTCTGGGCAGCTTCCTCTTCACGGATTCCTTCCAGCAGATCCTTCCAGGGCCTGTTCGTCCATTCGACCGGGCGCGTTCGCTGGAGCTGGGATTGGAGCAGTCATGGCAGACCATAATGGGGTCGAAGCAATTCAGGATACTGCGCGGAGAGAACAACAAGCTGAGCTTCCCGCTGTCATCACGATTCACAAGCCTGTGGCAGCCCGACAGCTCTCCGGTTCCAGCCCTTGTGCTGAACACGACCGAAGTCAATACCGGGCGTCGGCGCATTGTCGCGCCATTCCAGTTCGACGGTATCGATGTCTCGTTTCTCCCGGTATGGAGCGATACGGATCTGGCAAACCGCTTTCCCGAAGCGGTACCGGATATTCCGCTGAGCACCGCTGCGTTCCTGAGTTCACGATTTCCGTGGGTTACGCCGGCCGGATTCTTTGAAGACTCTGATCCCGACGACAAGGAGCCAACGAAGGTGAGGGTGGTCGACGGCGGCTACTTCGAGAATTCCGGACTGGCCACTACCCTGGATCTGCTTGGTTCTCTCGAGTCCGCCCTGGAGCGCGATCCCGCTCTGCAACCGTTTCGGGACAAGATCGAGATCAACATCGTCACACTTAACTCGAGGCGTTTCGATTTAGGGTCATTCGCCGGATTTGGAGAATGGGTCTCCCCTATTTCCACCATGATGAGCACGAGAAGCGCACGTGCGCCGCTGGAGACGTCCCGGGCCGAACTGCTCGTCGAACGGTCGACCAGGTCGACGACGGGCATTCCAAAGAAGCTCTTCCGCTTCGATCTTGATGGCCTGGGTTACCCATTGCCGCTCGGCTGGCGCCTGTCCGCGGTCACGCGGCTCCTGATCGCCAACCAGATCGGCACCCGATCGCGTTGCCGGGCTGTCCCAGCCGCGGGTGGCGTGATTTCGCCGGACTGCCTGAAGAGAATCATTGCAGATCAATTGGGTACCGAATGAATGCGGAGGCAATCCAATGCGGCGTATCATTGCGGCGTTAGTCCTGACCCTTTGCGTCTCACTGTCGCTGGCGCAAAACAGAAGCCCCGAGTCGCTGACGTGCGCCCAGCAACTGGCCGAGCTCGGCGAGCAGTACAACACGGAATGCGCGCCCAAATTCGGCCGGCCGCCCTCATGCGACAGATGTCCGCCGGATTCGACAAGCTGTCTTCCCAAATGCAACGAATGCAAAATCATCTACCAGGAGATGAAAAAGAAGGAAGGCCTGTGCGGGGAGTAGCCTCACTTCTGCGTCGTTCGTCTGCCGCGGTGATGCTGGTGGCCGCTGTCTCGTACCCGGTTGGCAGAACCGTGGCAGCGGATCGACCGATCCCGTCGAAAGAGACAGCCCGAAATGCATCTCAGGATCAACAAAGCATCGAGCTTGCCAAAGCGATAATGGCTGCCGATCCCAGGCTTCGAGACTTGATACCGGGGGCCGATCCGAACGCTGCGATCTTCATAAACCATCGAAGCCGGAAGTACGATCTTTCGCTGTTGACGATCGCGGTGCTCCTTGGAGACGAAGATGCGATTGCGGCGCTGATCGATGCGGGGGCGCGACGTGGAGAGTCCTGCGACGTCGGATACCTCATCTCTGTCAGCCTGCCTCTCAACTCCATTCTTCCTGAGTTCACGACCCGAAGGGCCGGCCTTCCCCGCATCATGACTGGCCAGGCCGCGACGTCCTGCTTCCTGGCCTCTCCCTACCGTCGGGCCTCCAGACCGTCAGATCAGCCGTTGCTGGACGCGGTGGTCGCCGGAAACCTCGAAGCGGCAAGGCGTGCCGTCTCGCATGGGGCGGACTGGAACGCCAGAGAGCAAAAACTGCCCGGGAACGTCGTATGGCCCGGACGTACGGCGCTTATGATCGCCTTGATCGAGCGTCGGCTCGAAATCGCGGAATTTCTGGCGAATGGCGGCACAGACGTAAACGCAAAAGCCGCGATAGCCTCCCGATGGGGTGGTGTGGACGGCCTCGACGCGCTGAAGATCGCGATACACCTCAAGCAGCGGGATATGTTCAAGTCCCTCCTCGAACACGGCGCGGATGCGACTGCAGTCGACGAAGACGGAAACTGGGCCATTCATGAAGCGGCTTCGGGCGGTGATACGGCCGCCATCAAGGCTCTGCTCACGGATGATCCTCGCCTCAAGGCCAGGGCTGCGATCGTTGCGCGAAACAAATCCGGTGAAACATCCCTCGTGCTGGCGGTCAGGTCTCACCGGCCTGATGCCGTTCTTTATCTCGTCGAGCGGGGCAGGGCGCTATATGGAAACGACTTTCTCGAGTACTATGGGAATGGCGCCCTCGACGAGGTCCTGACCCTTCGTTTCACTGGCAGTCAGGAGGCAGCCGGCATCGACCGGGCCAGACGCAAGGCTGGCGAAATCCTGACCATCCTTCTCCGCAACGGGGCGGATCAATCGTTCAGGGATGAGGAGGGCAGGACGATCCTGATGAGATCCATCCAGGCCGGCCTGGACCTGGACGCGATCCAGTCGATACTTGACGGCGCCCCTCAACTGGATGCCGTCGATCGCAACGGGAAGGACGCCTATGCTTTCATCCAGGGCCGCGGCGATGCGAAAGAGCTGGAAATCCTGCTCGATCGATCACGCGGGAAGGCTCGCTGAAAGCTCAACAGGCTGAACAATAGTTTTGCCCGTTGATATTCATCCAGCAGCCCGAGCGCCCATTGGGGTCGGTACATTGACCGCAGCATCGGGGGGCGCGGCTTTGAGCGAACCGCCAGACGTTTGCGGATGAGCTCGGGATATTCTTGCACATTGCCGGTGGAGACTTGGTCGAGGTTTCGACAGCCTTTGCCGAAGTCGTCGAGAGTAGCGCGATGAGAATCAGTGACGCGTACTTCATATTGCGCTCCTGCCGAAGGTGAAGAGAACGGGCACCGTCGCACACTGGGCCGTAGATATGCGCAGCGCAACCAGGGGATACCCTTGGCCGGACCGGGCTGCTTTCCTTCGCGTGTCGCCACACCATCTTGCGCCGGCCGCGACGGCATCCGCCGGACTGACCATGCAACGTTTGGCAGCCTTGATCCATGCTCAGAGGAAAGTCGTCGTCCGGCGCTTCGCCGACGCGGCGTGCCCCATGATCGGCTCAGGATCAAGGGAGAGGCCAAAAGCCCTCGACAGAGTTACCAGGGAACATCCGGAAGAGACCGAGCACATCCTGTCTTCCGAAGGATCGGATGCGATTACGGGCGGCGCCTTAGGGACTCTCCCAGTACACCTCAATGGCGCAATTTGATCCGATGGGTGCGTTATTCATCGGAGCGACATCGCATGATCGAAGCGTTTTCCGTAGCGACAGCGCATCATTTTCAGGATGCCATGGCCTCCCAGGCCCGGCTGAGACACGAGGTCTTCGTCAGAAGAAGGAAACTGGATCACTCGTCCTGGCGAGGACTTGAGTTCGACGAATTCGACACCCCGGCCGCGACCTACCTGGTCTGGCGAGACCGGGAACGGGTGGTACGGGGATTGGCACGGCTTCTGCGCACGACGGGACCGTACATGCTCCGCAGCTACTGGCCGCAGCTGGTCGAAAATCGTGACCTTCCGGCATCCTCAAAAATCTTCGAGGTTACTCGCGTGTGCGTCGACAAGCGCGTCGAGCCGGTGATCCGGCAGACCATCTTTCCCGAGCTTCTGTGCGCCATTCAGGAGTTCCTGTTGCTGGATCGCGGTATAGGCATGATCGGGGTGACCCGCGAACATTTGCTCGCGCACTTCATCCGGTCGGGAGTCCAGTGGCTGGGTCCAACCCGGCTGATCGAAGGTGAGATGGAGCGCGCCTTTTTTGTCCCGACCCAGAGTATACGACCGACGTGGCACTGCGAAAAGCTTGGCATCGGCAGCAACGTTCTGGCCTTTGGGCCCGAAACGGCTTCCGAAAGGAATGCAGCATGACCGCAACGTGCCGCGAGCCATGCAGCGAGGATACGGCAAGTAACATGGCGGACGCGCTGACCTATCTTGGACGAGTGGCACGCGATGCCGGCTATCACGCGCTTGTCGGTGATATTCTGGCGATCCGCGACAAGTTGAACTGCATTGCGAGAGCGGAAGAGGCGGCACGGGCCAGGAGGGCAAACGCATGAAGCCGAAAGCGACTTTTTCCGATTCCGACCATGTTGGCTTCTTCGCGGATCACGAATCGAAAGTGCGCTCATATTGCAGACGCTTGCCGGCTCTCCTCGCCTCCGCCCGGGGCGCCGTTATCCGGGACTCCAGCGGCAACGACTATGTCGATCTTCTGTCCGCCTGTGGCTCGCTGAACTACGGGCACAATCACCCGCAACTCCGGTCCGCGGCCGTGAATTATCTTTTGTCAGACGGGCTTGCCGCGGGCCTCGATTTCCATACCGAAGCCAAGCTCGACTTCATGTCGAAGTTCGAAGAGCGGATCCTCGCTCCTCGCCGGCTGCGTTACGTCATGCAGTTTCCTGGCCCGACCGGCACCAATTGCGTCGAGGCGGCCATAAAACTTGCTCGCAAAACCACCGGCAAGTCGAACATCGTGGCGTTCACCAACGCATTTCACGGAGTCTCGATGGGATCACTGGCCGCGACCGGCTCGTCCTCGTGCCGGGCGGCCGCACGAGGTCTTCTGGGCGGCGTGACCAGATTGCCCTACGACGGCTACTGCGGTGCAGGTCTCGATGACATCACGCGCTTCGAGCGGATGGCTGCCGATCCGTCGGGCGGAGTGGAGCCCGTCGCAGCCATAGTGGTCGAGACGGTCCAGGGAGAAGGCGGGCTGAACGTTGCATCGATCGAATGGCTCGGTGGCCTTGCCACCGTGGCGAAGCGGCTCGGAGCTCTTCTGATCGTGGACGAGATACAGACGGGATGCGGTCGCACCGGCCCGTTCTTCAGCTTCGAGCGCGCCGGCATTCAGCCTGACATCGTATGTCTTGCGAAGTCGATCGCGGGCTATGGCTTCCCCATGTCTCTGCTCCTGCTGCGGCCGGAGCATGACGTGTGGTCGCCTGGCGAGCACAATGGAACGTTTCGTGGTAACTCGCTCGCATTCGTGACCGCTGCCGCCGCCCTGGATCTCTGGACCGGAGAGTTCATCGACGGCATCGAGGCGCGCTCCCGGCTGTTGGCGGACTGGTGTCGTTCGATGGTCGCCCGCTATTGCGGCCGTGTTTCCGCAAAGGGAATCGGCATGATGCGGGGATTGCGGTTTTCGGACTGTTCCGACGCCGTCCGGGTGGCCGAACACGCAGCACGTGAGCGTATCGTCATCGAGTGTTGCGGACCTCGCGACGAAGTTCTCAAGATCATGGCTCCTCTCAATATCGAGATCGATCTGTTTTCCTCGACACTGGAGCGGCTCGCGCGGATCATCGATTCGGTTCTGGGATCGAACGAAGCTGTTCTCCGCCTAGAGCGAAATGATGCCGTTTCTGATCCCCATGATCACTGCGGTGATGCGATTGCCGGCCCCGAGCTTCCTCATGCTGTTGCCAACGTGGAACTCCACAGTCTTCTGGGAGATGCCTAGGATCTCGCCGATCTCCCAGTTGGTCTTGCCTTCCTTGCACCACTTGAGGCATTCGATTTCCTGGCTGGTCAGGACCACCGCTTCAGGCTTTCGTCTGTCGATCAGTTCGCAGTATCTGAGCCAGTACTGGATGCTGACCATGTATATGTAGGCCGACCTGTCGGCATCCGGCACTCCCTTATCGCGAAAACTGAGACTGATCAGATCGGTTTCGCGAGCCGGTCCCCGTATGGGAATTGTTATTCCGGAATGGACGCCCAATTCCCGACACTCCTCGAAGAAGCTTCGCTGGGCTCTGCTGATTTGATCCGGATTGCAGGTGTCGGACCACCGGAACGGAGCGCGCGCACTTTGCACGCGCTGGACTACGGGGTCGATCTTGTCCCACTCCATCGACCGGTAGGTGTCGAGATAGCCGGACGGAAATTCGCTCCATGGAATTGAAATGAGGCGGTTGTGACGGGCTCTCGCGAACACTGCGTTCTCGTAGCCAACCTTGCGCATCGTCGCGAGGAACAGATTCTTCAGCTCGACGTCGTTGTTCGCTTCCCGGGTTCTCTCGATGAATTCCTCTACAGTCGTAATCATGGTGCCTCCCCCGGCTCCATCGGATCTAGCCGGCGTGCTTCAAAAACTCCCTCATGTGCCTGTTGAAAGTAGCCGGTACCTGCCAGTGAGGCGCGTGGCCGGCGTCTAACAACACGGGTCCTCCCCTCCAGATATTCCGGTACCTCAGCCCCTGCACGTAATCGATCTTCAGGAACGGATCCCGGGCTCCCTGAAGGATCGCCAGCGGACGTTCGTCGGTGCCAACGGTCTGGACCTCGTCCGCGCCCACGCCGGCCATGCCGTTTCGGACCATCCAGTACCGGGCGTTACCGTCAGTCACAGTGGCAGCGCGCAAGTGAACTGGCGAAGCGCGGTTTGTTCCCATCATCGCCCGAACATATCGTTGGCAGTCGTCGGGTGAGAACCTCTGGCGGCCAGCCAGAGCGGTTGACGGCGTCCATCGGAATCCGGCTCCCACGCCCTCAGGATTTAGCCGGACGGGAGGCGTACCCGTGAGCGCAAGCGACCTCACCTCGCGATACCGCGCGAGCATCTCGAGCCCGATATGGCCGCCCAGCGACCATCCGATGACATGGTACGATCGATAACCAAGTCTGGTCATGAGGCCGTGAAGCAAGGCCGCATAGCCCGGGAAACTGTAGGTCTTTCGTGGCGTGCACGACCAGTCGGATGCTCCGTGTCCGGGAAGATCGGGGGCCACGACGGCGAAGCCGTCATTCTCCAGCGCTCGGAACTGACCCGCAAAGACTTCCTTCGAGGAAGAATTGCCGTGGATCAAAAGAACTCCGATAGTGCCTGGAGCACTTTCCAGGACACCCAGACGCAGCCCCTCGATCGCGCGCTTACGCGAGCGCATGGATGGCCGCCAGACGGAATGAGGCCTGCGCCTGCGCAGGAGCGACAATATTTCTCAAAATACGAACTCACACAACCTTCGGAAACATCGAACCTAATATTCCCGTATTGATGCACCAACAATTTTGCCGGTCAACAGATTTCATGCGTGCATCGCAGCGGACGGCCGACTGATTTGGTTCGTTTTGTACAGAGCGTGGAGCGCTCCCTGCCTCGTGGACAGAATCCAGGCTGCCTGAAAGAGCGACTGCTGCGAGCTTCAACCCGGCGCCCGGTCGCCATCTTCGCACCATGAGCCACCGGCTCGAACACAGTTACGGCGCGGTCCTGCGCCGGGCGAGCAGCAACCGCACGGCGCGGTGTGCCTCTTCGAGTTCGAAGCCGGGCACGATCCTGACCCGGGAGCAGTCCGTTGCGAACCATCGCGCACGGCAGCCTAGTGAACCTCCTGGGCCTAGTGAAATACCTGGGCTTCCGCCGCTGCGGAGTGGAGCAGGGTGATCTCGTCGAAACCGCGCTCCCGCGGTCTCTGCGTGTCGGTCGCATCTCATGAGTTTCTGGCCTGCCAGGACGATAGTCACGAAGCAGAGTCCGCTGGAGGCGGCTCGCGCATCGCTTCGAGAGCTTTCGGAGCTCGGAATCGAAATTCCTTCTCACATCGCCGGGCCGATCATAGAGGCACTGCGGCTGGGTGACCTGACGAACGCGACGCCCGGGCTCCAGCAGCAGTTCTGGGCTGCGTACGGGACGCTCAACTCGAGGATAAAATCGCCGGAAGAGGCGAAACGCTACTATCGGAGATTCTTCTACGGCATTCTTTCCGCGCTGCTGCTTCTGCAGCTGTACTATTCCTCATTCATTACCGTTCAAAAGGGATTGCTCAAGGTCGGCAGCATGATCGAGGCCGCCGAGGCCGCGCCGCTGGTGGATGGTGCGGCCGGAAATGCGGATGTCAAAACGAGCGATCTCTACGAAAAGCGGAAGACCTACCTCAACGCCACAGAATACCTGATGGGAATCCCGCGGAAGTTCGGAGGGCTGTTGACGGTGATCGGCCTCGGGACAGGTCCCCAGGCGGCCAACAGACCCGAAATCGTCGCACAGGTCGAACTCGAACTGGCTACCTCCTTCGCAGGTGGCTTCCTGCTGCCGCTTCTCTACGGAATGCTCGGAGCGATCGCCTTCGTGTTGAGGCGTCTGTCCGACGAGAGCTTGTCCGGAGAAGCCCGCACCCTGAAGAGACGCTACTCGTTGCGCGTTCCGATCGGAGCGCTTTCGGGCCTCGCGGCCGGGTGGCTGCTGCAGCCAGCCACCGGTTCGATGACGGCTTCTCTCTCGCCCTTCGCGCTGGCCTTTGTCGCGGGCTACAGCGCCGATCTCGTCTTTGCCGCCATGGATCGAATTGTCGCGGCTTTCTCTGCAGCTCCGCCGGCTCCGGCTCCGCCCGAGGCGGCCGCAGCCCGGCCTGATCCAACACACAATCGGCTGAGAGCGAGTGCAGCCGACGTGGCCGACAGCAAACCCGGGCCTCCCCGAGGTACAGGCGATGGTCCCCCGCCCGAACAGGGCAAGCCGCCGGGAGGCGGCAACGGGCGGGCGCAGGCACAGGAGCCGGGCGAGGCGCCGATGCCGAGTTCGCGAGCGCAAGCAAATCTTTGATGCACATTGTGAGGATCAATTGCCATGGACGTAACGTTTGCACAGGTTCATTCGCTGGCTCCCGGAATGAACGACGAATACGCCGCCGGTTTCGGCGCGGCCGACGTCAACGACATTCTTTCCAGATACCGGATTTCGGACAACGGCCTGAGGCTGGCGCACTTCTTCGCCCAGATGCTTGAGGAGACGGGCGGCTTCCACGTGCAGATCGAAAGTCTGCGGTATTCACCTTCGCGCCTGATGGAGGTCTGGCCTCACCGCTTTCCGACCATCGATATCGCCGGGCAGTACGCCTACAACGAGGAGAAGCTCGGAAACTACGTCTACGGCGGACGGCTTGGAAACACGAACCCCGGAGACGGATTCCGCTACCGTGGGCGAGGATTGCTTCAGATCACCGGCAGAGCCTCGTACGCCAGGTACGGACAGCAACTGGGGATCGACCTCGAGGGCAATCCTGAGCTGGCATTCCATCGCGATCATTGCCTCGAGATAGCCGCGGCGGAGTGGGCCGCGAGCGGGTACGGCGGGAAGACCTGCAACCAGCTCGCCGATCGCGACGACATCGTCGGCGTCACCTACGCGATCAACGGCGGCCAGACCGGCATAAGGGACCGCCGCCTCTGGCTGGCGAAGACAAAGCCCGTCTGGGTCAGGCCCGCGTCAGCGGTCGCATCGGATACGATGACAAGTCGTGCCAACGCCAATCTCGAGGCGGCCATGGTCGCTGCGCCCGATGTTGCGGCTGCCCTCGCGGTGGCACCGGCTCCCGCTGCTGCCGCCGCGTCGGTTGCTGCGGCTGTTCCTGCCACCCCGGGCGGCTTCGGCGCGCGTGCGGCCAGCGTCGCTCTCGGGGAATGGCGCAGGTTCGGCGAGCAGACCTATGATATCTCCGGACACGCCACCCATATCGGACACAAGGAAGGAGAGGATCCGTACTACCGGTATGTGGGCGAATACTGGAAGGACGGGGTTGGCGACGGTACTCTCACCGGGCGGGATCGCAGCGTTCCATGGTCCGCGGCATTCATTTCCTGGGTCATGAAGACGGCCGGGGCGGGGGACCGCTTCAATTATTATCCGCAGCATTCGTTCTACATCTTCCGCGCGATCAGGGACCTGCTGCAGGGCAACTCCGAGGCAGGCTATTACTGCTATCAACTGAACGAATGGAAGCCCCAGGCGGGAGATATCGTCTGCTGGGCGCGACAGGCGAGCATCGACTACCAGCACCAGAACGGTGGTCACTATGCGGGCCATTGCGACGTCGTGGTGGAGGTCGCCGCCGGTCAGGTGCAGGTGGTAGGTGGCAACGTTGGCGACTCGGTCACGAAGCGTCCGCTGGGATTGAATGGAGGGGGCTATTTGCAGCCCGCGACCGAGGGGGGCGAGAACCTCTTCGGGATCATGCGCTGCAGACTGTGAAACGATTGATCCGACGATATGTCGCTGCGAATCTCAAATCTCCGCGCGACATATCGAAATGTCGATCACAAGCCCGTAGGCATATATCCGGGAGAAAGCTGTCAGTCATCTTTCGGGCGTTTTCCGGGTACGCAGCCTCCGGCCGAATTTGCGCGTTGAACGAAACGGCCGGAGGGAGGACGCATGACCGAAGATATCGCGTCAGAACCGGCGCGATCCCGCGCCGTCCCCGGGCTCGTTGTCAGTCACGGCCCAGCTCACTGCGCATAGAGAAGTTTGACCAGGTACTTCCGGGAGTAGGTGAGCGTGTCCTTGTCAGTGCCGTTCGTGTACTCGAACCCGATCGAGGAATAGGGATTGAGTTTGTATTTCAGCAGGGCCTGGTACAGACTGACGTCCATTCCGGAATTGAAGTCGTGGAAGTATTTCGCGGTGGCGACGAAGCTGAACCTGTTCTGCAGCCAGTCCGGGACGTCCGCGAACGGCAGGAAGACCATCGTCAGCCTCGCGGTCGCTCCCGCCCACTCGTAGCTCGATCTCGTCAGCCCGGTCACGCCCGGAATATCGACCTGCCGGATGTCGGTTTCTCCGCGCAGCTGAACGAACCATCCGAGGTAGGGATCGGTCTTGAGATAGCCACCCAGATGGTACCGCAGGTCATACGCGTCCCAATAGCCGTTGAAGCCCCAGGCGCGTGCCTCGCCGCGGAAATCCGTCTGGTAGTAGGGGGAGAATGTGAACACCTGGCGCAGCGGAAAGTCGCCGAAGATGCCGAAACTTCGCGCCAGCTCGAACTGGGTATCGACGCCGATCTTGGTCGAGCTTTCTTCGCTCCTGGCGCGCGGCGAGGTCAGGTTTCCGGTGGCGGAGACGAAGGGCACGACGGCCCAGCCCGATACGAAGGGAATGTACTTTTTCGGAGTGTCCGGACACAGGTCGCGGAAGAGTACGTAGGATACCTGCCCGTCGACCGCGAGCGTGCCGGTCCTGGCGACCGTGTCGCCGGTGTAGCTGACGGAAGCGCCGGTCGCGTTCTCGACCGACGGTGCCATGTAGAGAAAATTGTCGAGGCTGTCGGCTCTGACGAACAGACGCTGGTCCTGATTGCAGAATGAGGTCTTCTCCGGATCCGCGGCCGGACTGTCCGGCGGATTGGGAAAGAGCTTTGCGGCGCCACGCTCGAAAGCGCCTCCCTGCTTGTGGGAGAGCTCCCTGAGACGCTTCTGGATGGCCGCCTTCTCCTTTTCGAGAGCAGCATCCCGCTTCTTCAATTCGTCGATGCTGGCGTGCTCGATATCGGGAGTTGCGGCCCGGGCGAGCGATATCGGTGTGGTCGCAAGCAGCAAAAGCGCGATCGCGGCACGGTTTCTCATGTCTGGATCGTCCAGCCATCGGAGGCATACCATGCGAATACCAGATCCCCCATATCGCCGAGCGTATCCGCGTTCATCGCGTCGCCCTTCTGAAGGACGAGACCATCGTGTTTGAACGACGGGTACGCCATCAGCATCAGCGCGATATCCCAGTTGTTTGCATCACCGCCGAGAAGCCTGGACAGAGGCGTGGCCGGCTTGATCGGCGGTCTCAGCCCGAGAGCCGTGACGATCCGCGAGACGATCTGGACATCCCTTATCGTCCTGGCCTGCAGAGCCTGCGCGTGCTGAACCGTCGCCTGCGCGAACGGCGTCGCTGCTGCCTTTGGTTTATTCCCCGGTTTCGTGCCCATCCCTGGTCCTCCCCGAACCAAGTGTGACACCCGGCCGACGAGGCGAAAACCAGGGGAATCCCGAGCATGATCTCCATCGGGCCCGGATCACCGGCAGGAAAAATTTCGGCATGAGGTCCGGGTGGAAGAGCCCGTCTCCCGATCGCGAGGGATCGCGACGGTGTTCCCGTCGGCCACGAGGCAATCATCTCCACTCCGCTCGCAGATTGGCAAAGTCGGGCGCCGGACCTTGTATAATGCCCCGGGCAAACCGGGTTGGCAGAATTCGGAACGCCTCCTGCCGCATGCGGTATTTGGAAGCTGCGCCAGCTCCGGGTCACGCCCGATTCCATGAGGCAGTGCCTGACCGGGCGTTGGTCTGTGCTCCTGTTCGAAGAACGATTCCGGTTTCCAGGCGAATCTGCCCGCGTAAACAGTCGACGCCACACCAGAACGCGGCAGCGAGCACTAACCAGGATCGTCGGCCTGCGCCTCCATTGGCAACGATCGCCTGATAGACGAGGCGCCGCATTTCCTGAATGAATTCGGCTGCGACCGAATTTATCACGGTAGGCGCGATCGGCGCGCCCGCTTCGAAGATTGCATTTATTTCCTGAGCGCGGCCGAACGTGGAGTTCTGGCCGCGCAGATCGTACGCCGCGCGCCAATCGTCGTGGTCCTGCACCGACCTGCGTTCGACGATCCGGTGAAGATCGGTGTAGACCTGCTGTCTGATCGACGAAAGCGCGACTTCGGTCGTCACGGACGCCATGACGTATGCTCGCTTTTCGGCGAAGCCCGGAAGGTTGACGCCCTTGACCTGATCGAACTGCGTGAAGGCGATGGCCAGCTTCTGCTGTGGATGACCGCCTAACGCCGCGGCCCGTATCACCGAGAGGGACGCGGCCTGCATCGGTTGTTGAGCGTTGTCGACGAGCAGAATTACGTCGCCTCATGCAAACCGGCGCGTAATGCTCCTCGTTAGTCCCCACAATATCTGAAGCGTGGGAGCCGCCCGCCCAGCTCCAGGGCGGGAACCATCGGGCGGATTGGCATAGGTCGCTTTCCCGGGGGAGGGGGGAAATGGCTCCATTTGCCCGCCCCAAGAAGGGCCGAATCGGTCATATTACGGCAAGCCATTGATTTTGTTTAGAGATATTTTTGAGGCTGGTGCTTGTAGAGTGTCAGAAGCTCGCCTATGTTTCTGACACTGGAGTATGCGCCATGACCACCTTGAGCACCCGGATTCTGGAATTCACCAAAGAGCTGCCGGAAGGCGCGCCGATTGCTGCCAAGGCACTTTTGCATCTTGGAAAGCGGGCCGCCATCGATCAGGCTCTGTCGCGTCTTACCGAGCGAGGAAAACTCCTGCGCGCGAGACGAGGGATCTATTTGCGTCCGGTCGAAAGCCGTTTCGGAGTCAGAGCTCCGTCGGTCGAGAAGGTCGTCGAGGAAACCAGGGTCCGTAGCGGTGAGACCATCGTGTCCAGCGGAGCTGCGGCGGCTAACCGTCTTGGCTTGACAACGCAGGTACCTGTTCGCCAAGTTTACCTGACGTCCGGTCCGTCTCGCGAGCTTCACCTCGGCAAGCAAATCGTGGAGCTCAAGCATGCACCTGGTTGGCAGCTCACCCTTGCAAACCGTCGAGCAGGCGAGGTGGTGCGCGCGCTTGCCTGGGTTGGTCCAAAGACGGCACGACAAGCGCTGCGGTCCGTCAGTCAGAAACTCACTCCGACTGAAGTGAGCGAGCTGAAGTCCGCCGCCTCTTCATTGCCGACTTGGCTTGCCAGACCGGTAAGCGAACTGCGTGTCGGATAAGTTCTTAAATCTATCGGACGCCGAGCGTCGAGAGGCGCTCGGCGTTGCTGCCTCAAACTCGGGACGGCCAGCCCATCTGCTCGAGAAGGACGTCTGGGTCGTCTGGTGTTTGAACGCGCTTTTCTCCTCGGCGCTGGGCGAGCATCTCGTCTTCAAGGGCGGAACGTCGCTCTCGAAGGCCTACGGTGCCATCCGCCGTTTTTCGGAAGATGTCGATCTGACCTACGATATCCGGACAATAGCTCCGGATCTCGTGAACACGAACGACGACAACCCTGTCCCTCAGAATCGCAGTCAGGGCAAGAAATGGAGCGCGCAGGCGCGAGAGCGCCTTCCCGTCTGGGTTCGAGACCAGGCGCTGCCCGTCATTAACCAGCGCCTGAAGGATGACAAGCTTAACGCAAAGGCTGAAGCCAAGGACGACAAGATCTTCGTCACATACGATCCTTTGGAGACCGGCAGCGGTTATGTAAGTCCTGCGGTGATGCTCGAATTCGGCGCACGATCGACGGGCGAGCCGAGCGAGATACACGAGGTCGTTTGCGACGCCGGCCAATATCTCGAGACGCTCGAATTTCCCACGGCCAAGCCGAAGACCATGAAAGCAGAGCGTACCTTCTGGGAAAGGCTACCGCGATCCATGTCTTTTGCGTTCAAGGCAAATTAAAAGGCGAGCGTTTCGCTCGCCACTGGTACGATCTTGTTCGATTGGACGATTCCGGAATTGCAGAGAAGGCACTGAAAGACCGGAAGCTTGCTGGGGTCGTCGCGGAGCACAAATCCTGGTTCTTCTCGGAAAAGGATGCTGCAGGCTCGATCATCGACTATCGCGCAGCTGTCGGTGGTGCATTGAGGCTCGTCCCTGAGGGAGAGACGCGAGACGTCCTGGAGCAAGATTACAAGCACATGGTGGATGACGGTCTTTTGCTCGATACGCCAGACAAGTTCGATGAGTTGATGCGGCGCTGTGCGGACATTGAAACGCGAGCCAACAAGCCGTCCTGAACCGCCACCCAGCATCGGCAGGATACGCTAAGGCGAATCCCGATCGGTGGACGAAACCACGTTAACAACTTCGAATTCATATCTGCGGTAGGAAGTTCTGACCTCTTGTGTCGGTCTGCGGTCGATAGCCCGGATTTTGAGGCGCTTGCGAATTCCCGTCGTCTGAGGGACTCGTTCAGATACGTTTCGAGATCGACGGCCGCGGACTGGCGACTCTGGAAGGTTTTCTGGAAGGCCCCGCCGGACATACTGCCACCCTTGCCCAGGCTCACATTGAACAGGATCCGGCCGTCAAAAAAGTCCTCGAAATCCCTGAGAGCAACGATGGGGATACCTCGGAACGAAAAGCCATTCAGAAAAGTCTTTTCAGTCAGGGCAAACGGAATCACCCTTTCGACGTCGGCCGGCCAACCCGGGTCAGAACTGAGTATCGACCAATTGGCCTTGACGAAGTCGGCCTTTTTTGCCGCCTGTCTGCACGCGCCCGCCATCTTCTCCACATGCTGAAAAATCGTGAGCGGTTCGGCCGAGAACGCATCGTATTTCACTTCCCCGACATAGATCGCCTTATCGGCCAGGATCAGGAGATCGATCTCTTCGAAAGTCGTCGCGTTCGCCCAAAGCTTTCCGCGTCCCTGGACCGAGAAAGGCAGCGACGCCCGTCTAATGGCACGTGCCGTCAGGTCGGCGACGTAGGATTCGAAGCGCCTGCCAAGGTCGATGCCGTCGGCGCGCGAAATCATATGTTCGACGAAACGCTCGAAGTTCGCATGAGCGCACATTGGCGAGAGGAGCGCGTAGTTCGTCCCGAGAGGAACGAGTGGCGTGAACCATATGTCGTGCTTTTGACCTGGTACGAACTCAAATCGCGCCAACTGCTCAACGGCGAACTTCTCGTCGATGCCGAGAATGGCCGCGACGAACTTCCGGAACGAGGCCGTATCGAACAAATATGAGCCGCTCTCGGCCTTGAGGCCGTACCGAGTGAGGTTTCCGAGTGAAATGAAACTGAGAAGAAGATATATATCGAGGGTACACGATGCCGGACTATCCGCGCTGATATCCCGAATGACGTGGCGCAGGAACGGGTAGGCGATGTGATCGTGCATGCTCGCGCGGAATTTCGCGAAATCCCGCCGATTTTTCCGCCCCACGCGTAACTGACCGTCGACAAACCGGTGTTGCGCGGCCGCGAACCCTTTGAATGCACCGAAGGAGACGTGCTGCATTCTCAGCGAGCTCTCGCGCGCCAGACCAATTCGTTGGGCGATCTCAATAGCATTATCCGCGAGCGCTTCCGGCTCGACGTCCACCTCATTGCCGAGACAAAGGCATTCAAACCAGTCGTTCTTGTAAACCCGGAACTGATTGAACACTCTGAATAACAAGCGAAGATCCGGCCTTGCACTATCGCCTCGATCTGCTTGCGTCCTGAGGAATGCGCAATAATCCAGTGTACCCTTGAGGGCGTCGAAAATGCCCTCCAGGAGATCGTCGGCTGAATAGTTGTTGCCGTCGGCTGTCCGGAGGGCGCGAAGGTTCATCAGGTCGGATTCGGGGATCGTGTCGGAATCCGATGGTCGAATGAATGGTTGGTCGAATATGTGGAAACCGTCTAGCAGGGACAACAGAACCGCGGACCGGCGTATCGGCTCCGCGTGTTGCGCGGACAGGCGATAGGACGCGAGTGCGCTTCGCAAATCATCGAAGATGGCAATGAAGGTGTCATATGTCCGGCAGAAGTCGGGGGCGCTGGCGCGAAATTGCTCAATGAGCGCGTTCGCTTGATCCTTGTCAAACTTGAAATGGTCTGGCTGAAGCCTCGTATCGCTGATGATCAGCGATCGCATCTCGCGGCGATCGAGAAACGTATCCAATGCGAAATTGTAAGGAGTCATCGACCTTCCTGCGGAATCGCGCACGACGTCTCATACATCGGGTTGATTTTGAGTCACAAGCGCCGCCATTGCTCACCTTGACAACGATATCACATCTCTAGATTGTAGGCTGCCCAAGCCTGGATAATCAAAAAGTTTTCTGTTGCTTCTTTAGGTACATGATATTGCGTCTAACGCGGTCGGCGATCGCCTTGGTCTTGCGAAATGATTGTTGAATTGAGGAATTCGCATGGTTTCGCCTTTTGAACTCTTGCGCGAGGCAAATCGAGAGTATCCCGCCACGCGGATTGTATGGCCCGCGATCGCCATCGTCGCAGTGCTGGCAATCATCGAGTCATTCCGTATCAGTTGGAATGTTGCCGCCCTTGGCGCAATCGTCATTCTCGTATTGCTCATCCTGTTCTTCATCGTTTCTGCCATAGCGCGGATCCTCGGTCGCGAGCGCCAGGGCCTCGTCATCCTGCGCCTGCCGGTGTTCGTAATCGTATGGGCCTTCACCCTCAGCATTTGCGTGGTGTTGGGGCTTTGCATTAGTTGTTTCTTTTTCCGATGGCCGGGTTCATTTGCAGAACTCGTCACGTTCGGTCAGTCGGTCGCTGTCTCCCAATCCGAGAAGCCGACCCAGTCGCCACCGGTCATCCAGCCGGTACCACGCTCGGAAACGCCTGCTGCTTCGCCTTCCGGGCAGGGGCCGCAGGTCGATGTGGCGCGTGTCAACGCCTGCCTGAACGCGATCGACAAGGAAAAATTGTCCGTGGCGGAGGTGACGGTCCAATCACGTCAGTGCCTGCAGGCCGGCAGGTGAAGGGAGCACTCAATATGCCGAGGTCAGTGCGTCGCCGCGCGGCGACAGTTGCAGCCTTGTTGCTCGTCATGGCGCATTCCACGCGCGCTGCCTGGTCAGACGAGATCGATCAATGCATGGCCGATCAGCAGGCCGCATACGAAAGCCCGCAACAGTTCACCCAGGAAGGGGAAATCACTTGCCCGGCCGGGGATGTCGTGGGTTTTCCGCCCCGCATTCGCCGGGACGACAGGAGTGGGGCAGTAACCTACACCGCACCAGCGGGAACGATCATTCAAAACCGCTCGCTCGATGCGATCACCGTCGAGAATATAAGTCAGAACAACGGCAGGTATGGTCAACCGAAAATATCGGCGGACAATCGGACGGTTACCGTGCCCGTTGCATGTGATGGCAAAGGACCTGGAGAGGGGCGGGCGTGGCAAAACATTCGCATTCGGGGAGTGATCATCCGCCAACCCACAGCCGAGAACTTGAAGACCTGGGCGATCCAGTGCGTCAGATGCGTCGCTGAAAAGAACTGCCCCAGACATTGATATCCCCGTGCGCCCCCGATCCAGGCATGGCCGTGGGCTCGCGAGTGTGCGGAGCAGGTCGAGTGCGGCACCTGGCCGCGCATGGCGGAAAGCAAGCGTTCGCCACGATCGTTAAGGCTCGGTGCTCCTTCGAAGACAACAAGGGGGACGGGTCGCCAGCATCGCGAAAATGACCTCATGCGAGCAAAGGAACGAGCCGAATGCGTTCGCCTTCCAGACCTGCTCGGTCGCCAGGCCCGCAATTTGTTGAGGTCGTTTTTCCACACCGCGTTTCTGCCGACAGGGCCTTCTTCCGCTTCCTTATCGACCATGTCGCAGTGTTGGCGGCCAAGGCGCAAAGGTGCAGGTGAAGGCCACCCCGGTGATCTCCCTGGTTCAGAAACTCTCCGGCATCGGACATGCTGTCCGCTGCGATGTGGAGGATCTGACGGATGAGCGTCACAGACGGCAGGCCGTCCCCGGCGAACGGGCATCTGTTTCTGAAGCGAATAGCGATCGGAGTGGTCGCGCTGGGGGCTCTTGGCGCCGCGGCGTATTTCTCTTTCAGATGGGTCGAACCTGTCCCGGCAGAGATGTCCGTCGCACAGCAATGGAACGAAGCGATCGCACGTCTTGGTATCGAGCCGGTCTATCCTCCTCAGGAAGACATCGCGGTGGGGGACGTGTTCGTCCTGATCACCGACGATGCCCTGAAGAACCTGGAAAAGGAGCCGATCGCAGTCAAGGCGCTCAAACTGTGGCACCTTGATCTGTCCGCGCAGCTCGAGCAGACCTATGCCGAAATGTACAAATTTCCGGAGACACCCGACCCGCCAGGAGATGGAAAGCCCTGGAAATTCACTTCTTCCCAAAACTCGATCTTTGGAACGCAGACGACCCGGGGTGACCTGCCGCTCGTTCTTTTTCCCGGATTCACGATCGCAAGCACCCGGGCGGCCAATATACGCGCGAACACGCCCCGCTGGTTTGGCGGAGCGTTCGGCGGCTCTGCAGCTTCCGACGTCACGACGGAAGTCAGGATCTCGGCCGCCGAATCCTACGGCCTGCCAGGTCTCATGGCCGAGCACGAGCTGACGAAATTTTGCAGGGATCCGGTGATGAAACTGCAGTGCACCGATGCGGAGGCCCGCAAGCAAATGTCGATAGTGGTCGGCAGCAAGATCTTCGACCAGGTTGAGGATCCCGGGACGAAAAAGAAGCGGCCTCGCTACGCCCTGGAAATCGCGCTGGTCTCACGTGTGTTTCTGACGCGTTCAATGCACACCACCATCAGAAGGGCCGGGAGAGGAAGTGCCTTGGCCTCGGGTGGCGCCGAGATGCCGCCGGTTCCGCTGCCGACCGCCAGGCTGGAAGACAACAGCGCTTCGGCAGGCACCCCGGTTGCATCCGGCAAGCCGGAAGGTGACGTCACGGGCGAGACGGCGAAGCCGGCACCCACTTCACCAGGAGTGACGACTTCCTTGCAGTTCGGCAACTCGTCCGTGATCTCGACCGTAGACATTCTTCAGAGGCCGGTGGCGTTCGGGTATCGAAGCGTAAGGTGGATTCCGGGAGATGGCTCATGATGAGGACGTCATTCATTGGTGCGGGGCTTGTTTCACTGCTTTGCTCGCTCTCCGCACAGGCGCAGACACCCGGTCCAGGCGGTATCTGCGACCGCAATCCCGACGTGTGCAGCGGACTTCGCGGCTCCGGGGCCGACGATTCCGGCGGCATTGGTTCGAGGAAGGGCACTGGCGGCGAGGGCACGAACGCCCTTCGACCTGCGGATGGCCTGAATGTTCCCAAGACGCCCAATATCAACGTTCCTCGATTGCCCAACGTGCCGCGTCGTTTCTAGGGCTCAAGGAGCATTGCGTTGTCACCGCGGTCTCGGGCAAGGCGGTTGCTCCTTCGCTGCCGTTGCGGCTGCCCGCCGGCGGGTCAGGCGTCGCAGCGGAAGGCTGGCGGTGCTGCGCCGCCGCGAACGAGCCCGAGAGGGCGGAAGCTTGGTCGTTCAGGGCCGCGAGCAGTGGAGGGCGTTCGAGCACGGGCCTGATGGAATCGACGGGAATTTCGATGGCCTCGAGGCGGCGTTGAGATTCGTTTCCGAATGAAGCGCATCCGCAGTCGGCGCGACTGGAGGCGCAGACTCATGCTCGCGGCGGTCGATCTGCCCCGGCCGCACCGAAAGCCGTCCAGGACCTTTCGGCCTCATCGCGGTCCCGGCAACCTTGCAGTCTTCGCAGCAGATTCCGCCGGGCGCCTCGAGCCGGTTTGAGGTCGACGCCCACACGTTGATCGCGACGGAGGCCCCGTTCGAGCGCCGGATGGGCCGACGCGCCGTTTTCGTCCGGCCACACCTGAACTGCCGTGCCGGCCAACGACCTGTTGGCCGCATCGAGGTCCGACCTCCTGAAGCGGCCAGTCGATCCTGGCGGCGAGTAGCGTCCGTTCGGACCAGAAATCTGCGGACCGGCCTGCCGGAAGGATGCTGTTCCAGATCCTGGCGGCCGATCGGCGAGCAGCCGAGAACCCGTCGCGCGAGACGCGTTCTAGCGTTTCCGGGGAATGGTAAACCTGAGCGGGCCCCCGTCGCACATGCCGTCCGACAGGACGACGATATCGAACGCCTCCGGTCTGTCGCCAATGACGGCCAGGGCTTCCGGCTTCAGATCCTTGTCACAATCCCGCAGTTTCACGCTCTCGAGCGCCAGGTAGGCGGGCTCCTTCAGCTCCGCCCGGGCTGCCGGTGCTCCGTCCCACAGACCGACGATCCAGCCGGCCTTTGCGTTTTTCTTGTCATCGTCGGGGCCTGCGAGCACGAGGATTCCGTCCTTTACAGGCGCCAGATCCCTGATGCCGCGTCCCTCTCCGACCCGCAGCATCGTCACCCTCCCGTCAGGAGCGGAGCTTTCGAACAGGTCCTGAGAGCCGGTGGTGAAGATTGGTGCGTGGCCATCCTTCGCGGGGCCCCTCAATCCGAAGTGCAGCTGTCCATCCCGCGCTGCGATTCCCTCGATGTTGACGCCCCGCTTTCCCGTCAGATCGGATCGATCGCGTGGAGATTCGGTACCGAGGCATTTTCCCTTGCCGACACTATCCTTGAGCAGGGGATGACGAGCCATCATCTCCCACAGCGCACCGGTTGCCTTGTACCCTGAAAGCCCGGACGGGCCATCCATGCGTGCCTTTGCGGACGCGGGATCGAGCGCGAACCTCAGGACATATCGACTGTCCGGATTGTCGTCGCAGGAATTGCGGTTCACGGAGTGAGAGCCGGTGACGAAAAAGTACTTCCCGTCCGTCGTCGCACCTTCCGCATCGAGCTCCTTGCCTGGCGAGGAAGGCACCAGCTCCACAAACGCATTGTCGATCGAATATCCATCGCCCGAGATCGTGACGTAATGGGCCGTCGTGCCCTCATCGAAGACCACAAGACAGCTCGATCCGACAACCGGACAAGCGATTCCGCTGAGCGACCTGCGCGTCTTGTCCTCGTGCGAGGAAAAAGTGAACTGGCCGTTTTCCCACGGTCCGGAGAGCGGCTTCACTTCGGGATCCGCCCGGCAAGGCAGCGCTACGCCGATCGCCAGCAAAGATGAGAGCACCGCGACTGCCGACGAATGAATGGTCATGAGATCCACCGTTCAGGAGCAAGAGATCACGGGTAGCGCTGCACCCTTCCGATCATCATGCGTCAGGATACGGGCTGCGCCGACGGGCCGAACTTCCTTGCGACACTGGCGCCCTCACCGCGGATAGTCGAGCGATTTCCGTGCGCACCGCCCCAGGCGAATCCCTGGTGCGCCGATCCGACGAAATGGCTCAATCTTGTCCGGTGACGGCACGGCCGGCGAAGGGCCACCATGAAGCGAACCGAAGGACGCAACCTCTTCATCACCAGCCTGGCGCAGGTTCTGCGGAGCGCCGACCCGGCGGAATTTGCGGAGAGATGTGCTCTTGCGCATTTCGACGGGGTCTGGATCCGCATCGGTCGGGGCGCAGACCGGGACGGCAACCTGCGGCATGCGAAGCTGGCGGCACTTTCGGATGAACTGTCAAGACGCGACCTGCAGCTGTGGGGATGGCACGTTCCGTTCTGTGCTGACCGCAGTGCCGCCGTTCGCGAAGCATCGAACGTGCTGGGCTGGACGGACGAAGCAGACCTCGCGGGAGTAGTGGTGGACGCCGAGCGGACGCCCCAAAGTCCGAGATTCCGCGGGACCGAAGCCGAGGCTGTCGCCTATCTCGATCCGCTCCGGCGGGGGCTCGAATCCGCGGGACGCGGCATCGCCTTCTCCAGCCACGACCAGCCGTCGTTGCATGCTGACATGCCTTTCGCACCCTTCCTGGATCACATCGAGGACGTCTGTCCTCAAGTCTATTATACCACGGCGGATCCCGGAATGCGTCTGCGCAAGTCCATCCGCGACTACAAGGCGATTATTCCTGCCGCCGATTTCGCTACCCGCTACAAGCCGACCGGCAACATCACGATGACGGAGGACGTCCGTTTCCCCGACGTCGCCACCTGCCTTTCGGCCACCTCGAAATTTCTCGAACTCGTCGCAAACCAGGGACTCCGATCCTGCAGCTTCTGGTGTGCCGATACGGCGCCGGACGAGATCTGGGAATTGCTGGCGGATCACCCTGGAGGGGAGTCCGCACGCATCACCTCGCAGACGGGAGAAACCATGAACCTCGATACGGCGCAGCTCAAGCTGAACATCGTCCAGGACTACGTGCCGGTCGGCAACAGCAACCGCCCGGGCACGCAAATGGCCGCGACGTCGATCACCATCCACAACACCGACAACGACTCTCCCGGTGCAAACGCAGCGGCGCATGCCCGCTACATGAAGGGGCCGGATGCGCAGATGCGCAAGGTCTCCTGGCATTTCACGGTAGACGACAGGTTCGTCTATCAAAGCCTGCCGACGAACGAGGTGGCCTGGCACACGGCGACCAGGGAAGGTAACGCGACCAGCATCGGAATCGAGATCTGCATGAATGCGGATCTCGGCAACGTCGACGCCTGCTATGACCGGGCCGCCTTGTTGACAGCCTGGCTGGCGTATCGACTGGGGATTCACGTCCCGAGCGGCGTCTACCAGCACCACGACTGGTCCGGAAAGGACTGCCCCCGGGTCCTGCGGCACAAGGAAAACGGCTGGAGCGACTTCCTTGCCAGGGTGCAGCGCCATTACAGAAATCTCAGACCTGTCGATGCACCCTTGATCGCGCGACCGGCCGACGACCATCATCACGTCGGAGACGGTGTGGCTTGAGCGCTCAATTCCGGAAAGAACAGGTCTTGTCGCATTCACGGGTCTTCGCTCGAAATGCGACGGGCGGCAAGAACCCGCAACACGTCGATTCCCTCGATGCGCGCTTTATGGTGAGGCCGAAAGCGGGACTCGTACAGCGATCCCCGCACAAGCGGCTCCTCCTGGTCCTGCGAGCATTATGTCCGGCGTGATCGAGCCTCCTGAACCGCTGGCACTGGACGCGACGCATCGATCCGGACCGGGAACGAGCAAGCAGGCCTGGCGGGCGAATGCGAAAACCTGTCACCTCACCGCGTCAACGCAGGTCTTCGGCTGCCTCACGGCGGTCCAGCTCCGCCGGCTCGCCTCCACGCTGGCTTCGAACCTCGATCGATCGATCTTCATGAAAGTCACCATCTCCTGACGGAGCCGGGTGTGCCGGGTCATCGATCACACGAGCAGGCTGGAAAGTTCCGGGGACGGGCGCTGTCCCGCAAACCCAGGGAAAGCACTAGGTCGGCAGCTGTCAGGTGTACCTTGCACGAACGATATCTTTTGCGATCATGTCATACGCATGACAACGCTTCGGACCGGTAGATGACCAAATCCAACGGAGCTCACGCGGCAACCGGTTACGCGAGGCGGGCGACCCGCGTCTGGCCGACATTGCTGTCAGCTGCGGCGCAGGCCGCGGTCCGTGCCCGCTCCAGGACGCTGGCGCGCACCGCGGAGGTGCACACGGCACTCATCATGGCGAGGACGGCGTTGGACGCCTATCTTCACGAGCTCTTCGCCTTGCGCGGCCTTCCCCATATGGTGAAGTTCGCGGAAGGTCCTTCCTCCCGCCCGCGGCTCTCGAAGCAGCGCTGGCGTCTGGTCGCCGAAGCACGCGTCTCGCTCACCGGCTTCAGCAAGGAAGAGAAGAAGAGATATCAGGACGTGCGCGAGATGAGCATTGGCGAAAAACTGCAGGCGCTGCTTCTGATCGTGTGTCCCGAGCGAACCCACAAGCTGATCATTGATTTTGAGTCCGAGTTCTCGACCGTCTTCGTCCTGAACACCCTTCGAAATGCGATCGTTCACCACGACTTCGACAAGCCTTCCGAATTTCTCCTGGGCGCCTGCGACGCGGTCAGAACCGCCACGGGTCTGTCCGCCTCATCCCGGCGCGGGCCGTGGGAAGAAATCCTCTCACAGCCTCCCGTGGCGGAATGGGCCTGCAAGTCGGCTGCACTTGCCGTCCTCCAGATCGAATCGATCGAGAAGCAGCGCAAGATCCACCCTCTGGCCACGCGAGACGCGGTCGTTTCGGCCATTTCACCATTGAAGCTGTCATGACCCAGCCCCTCGACGCTCCCGGTATCCTGATGGACATCGGGATTACGAATGTCCAGTCCATACAGAAGCCTCCGCACCTCGTGCGATGCGAGCTCTGGCTGGGCGAGGATGATTCCTACGTCTCGCATAGCCAGGCGGTCCGTACGCTCATCCTTCACTCGCAGTTCGCGGAAGAGCACCTCGCGCCGGCCAGGCAGAAGCTCATTTCCCTCGGATCGGCGGCCCCTCATCTCGTCCTTTTCGAAGACAGCACTCCCGCGTTCGCGCTCATTTCCAGGGTGCAGTCGACCTTCTCCGAAGCCCGCGTGATGACAGTCGGGGCGAGACTGCGTCAATCGATCTTCAGAGGCCAGAAGCCCGGCGACCCTTCTCCGATCAATTTCTATGTCCCGCCGACGATCATGACGGCGTCCGGGCAGACGCCAAAAGGGGGGGCCATCTTCACGCTGCTCCGCTGGATGCGGGGTGGAATCGGGGGCAATGCCGCACCGAGCCGGGTCGGCGTCCTGCTGGCGCCCGCCGGAACGGGCAAGACGGCTCTCGCGAGGGAACTGTTCAATGACTTTCTGCAGAACAAGCCCGAAGATCCGAGAACGCTCCGTACGACCGAACCGCCGTACCCTCTGCTGATCGACCGCTTCGCATGGATCAACCATGAGTTTCGCGATGCCTCCGACAACCTGGCGGATCTGGTCGGCCACGCCATCTACAAGCAATCCGGCTTTCAGCCGTCGATCGAGCGCATTCAACGATGTCTTCGCTACGGAGCGATCTGTCCCATTCTCGACGGTTTTGACGAGCTTTGTGCGACCAGACCAGCGGACTTCAACGCCGACGATACGATCGCCGGCCTCATCACCGCGCTGGAGGGTGTCGAAGGCAGTCGAATTCTTCTCACCTGCCGGGAAAGCTTCTGGCACGACAACGTCGACGTCCGATTGCAGTCCCAGGTGACGGCATTCCGTCTCAGTCCGTTTTCCGAGGATCAGCGCGACGAATATCTCTCGAAACGTTTCCACCAGCCGGAGACCAGGTCCAGCAAGGACAAGACCATCTCCCTCCTGCAAAAAATCGCGAGTATCCGCCGGGCGCCCACCCGCGGGCAGGGCGACGAGCTTCACAATCTGTCCTTTCTTCCCTGGGTGGTTCAGTTCGCGGCGGAGGCGATCAGCGACGCCGTCATGTCCCGTTCGGCCTTTGATTCCATGGGAGCTCCGCCGGAAGCCGATCCGCTTGGACACGTGCTGTGGCAGTTCTGCCGCCGCGAGCAGCAGCGGATCGGAATCTCGATGTCTTCCGATGGGCAGATCAAATTCTTCAGCACGCTGGCTGCTCTCTGCGACGAGTTTTTCTCGATCGATCAGGTGGATTCGATCCACGAGCTCCTCTCGGAACAGCCCGATTATCCCAACCGCAAGGAACACGTTGAATTCCTGCGCAAACACGGCTTTCTGCGTATCGTTGGCAACGAGACGCCCTACAATTGCCGGTTCGAATATCCCGAGGTGCAGGATTATCTACGCGCCCGCCTGGCCGTCGAATCGATCGGCGGCGCACCCGTCGCGATCGGCGACGACGACGTGTTCAGGAAGTGCGCCGTGGAGCAGACCCGCCTCGTGGACTTCATCTCGCTTCTTTTGAGATGGCGGATGTCCTCCGAAGAGATATTGCTAGCGCTTTCGAAGCAGCGCGAGAGATACGTCGGAGTGACCGGCCGCGACGTCCAGCCGGAACGGGCGGGTCTCGTCCAGATCCTGTTCCGGGTGCTGCGGGACACCAGTCTGGGTGCCGCCCAGATCACAAGGGAGATATGTGTATACTTCGGGGATCCTTCCGGCAAATCCATCAGGGACGCCTTCTTTTCAGGTCTTATCTCCAGGCTGGACCTCAGAGGCGTCAGCATCACCGACTCGTGTTTCAAGGATGTCCACCTCGAGCATTGCACCTTCGATGCGGCGACCCGCTTCGACAACTGCGTGTTCGAAGGAGAATTCGGAGCAACCTCGAGCAACCGCCATCTGGGAGACGTGGTGGTGGAGAACTGCACGCTGTCGGAGGCTGCGAAGGCGACTTTCCGCCAGCACAAGAACCAGGTCGGACGAATTCCGATCGACAGGTCGCACATCGAGGACGCCTGCCACTACACGCTCAAGCCGTTCCACATCGGGCAGATGCGCTTCAGGGACCGAAACTACGACGACATCCGCAACCAGGCCGCCAAGGCCTCGCTCGTGGGCCACGACCTTCTGGACGAGCTGATCAGGACGGGCGTGCTGGAGGAGCGGAAGTTCGGAAATCGTCACAGACTTCAGGTTGCGGACAAGGCGGCCGTCGCGTCCTTCATCCAGCAGTCGACGCCAACTGGTCCGGTGGGGCAGGCGATCAACCGCATCGCGGCGAGCCACATCAAGTCGAAGCGCCAGGGTGGGACGTAGGATGCCAAAGCGTGTGTCAGGACTTGGGGAGATCACCGGTTGACCACATTCGCAGACGATGGACGTCCGAACCGCCCGCCGGCCCGCGACAGCCGGCGGGCGGACCAGTTTCAAGGATTCAAATTACAAGTGTCATCCTTGCCGTCCGGAACGATTTCGGCGGCACCCAGGATTTGGTCCTGAAAAAGGTTCCGAAGCGCCGGACGTGCGCGATGACCGGGCACCTGCGGCGCTCCGGTCCGTCCGTGCGCGCCCTTTCCGGAAACACACACACAAGAGGAGACGTCGAGACGCACTGAGGCGGCCGGAATTAGTCGCATCAATGACAAAGGCCGGCAAAATGCCCGGTCTTTTCTCGCTTGAAGCGTCAGAGGGCGAGTTCGGCGACTTGCAGCTCTGCTGTCACATCAGCCACTCCTGGCTGCTCCCACACCGAATCCCGCAGCATGAATTTCCACGCCTTGATGCTGTCGACATAGGCGGCGCGGAGCTGGACGACCTCATAGGGAATGATCGCCGCGCGCAACGCCCGGAAGCGGTTGTCGAGCAGCACGGCGGCCAGGTGGTCGAAAGGCCGCTGCGGAAGGCGGCGGATGAAGCCGAGCTGGCGCGAGCCCCGCAACGTCGCCAGCCTTCGGCATTTTATCTGATAGCGCAGCCCTTCCGTATCGATCGCGTCGGCGTCAGCCGAGGAATTGCCGTTGAGCGTCCAGCCGAAGGCGCGCGAGAACAGGAGCTCGCCGTAGTCGCCGGTGGGATTGTTCGCGCTGCGGACGATCGCGCGGCGCCGCAGCTCGACCAGAATATCGCCGTGAAGCTCGAGCAAGGCCGATGTTGGCGCGCTTGCGATATTGATCAGGGGCGGCGGCTGCGTCACTGGTCAGACCTCGGCAGCGAGGGTGAAATCCTTGAGATGCGCGTGTATGGCGCCGGCCACTCGCGCGGGCATGCACTTACCGATCTGCTATAGATGGCGGCTTATGAACGCCACACCGGAGTTCCTGGGTGGATTGCAGGGGCCTATCTGAAACATAAGTATACAATATGTACTTGGTCGACTTTTCAGAGCCGGAAATATGCGCCGTAGCCTGTCTGCACATACGCTCATACAGTCTAGCCGCTCAAACAGTAAGGATATAACAGGAGTCAGCAATGGAAGCAGGCGAGACAAAGCACTCCGCGCGGTCACGCCGCGTCCGGAGCTAAGCCAGTATCCATATTCGAGCCACTGTTCAGCTCAAGCAGCTGATACAGACGGCCGCAAGTTCTGTTGGCAAGACTCTAGGCGAGTTCGTGCTCGATAGCGCCCATAAGGATGCCATCAACGTCCTGCTGGACAAACGTCTGTTCGTGCTCGATCCCGACAAATACGATGCATTTGTCCATGCGCTGGATAATCCGCGTCCGCCGGCCGGGAATCTCAAGGCACTGATGATGCGTAAGCCCGCCTGGCAAAAGTAGTTCTGCATCTGGCAAGACGTGGGAACGTTACACTGCCCGCGTCTCTGACGTCCGGGCGCTACTCCAGCCGCTTAGACTGTGGCAATGAAGTCCCGAACGATTGGCTGAAGAAGCAGGCCCGCAAGAGTCAGGGCAAGACCGCCCAGACTTACGTCGTCTGCGGCGACAACGCGATCATAGGCTGTTACTGCATTCTGATAGGCTCCATCGAACGCGAGAAGTTCCCCAGATCTCTGATAAAACGTGGGATGCTGAACCCAATTCCTGTCGCAACATTGGCAGGGCCGCCGTGACTTATCGCAAAAAGGCACAGCTCTTTGCCGGGACCTGCCGAGTGACGCGCTGCACCGAATTGCGCAGGCTTCTCACATGATCGGAATTCGGGACGTGCGGCTCATGCTCTCGAGGAAATTCAACAAATCGCAACTCGGCACCACGAAACGCTATTTCGTGAATCTGTCGGGCAACTTTGGTTCACGGCGAATTGTCTTTCACACCAAAAACAAGAGAGATCAGTTTTTGAGCTTGATTCGTTCGTTCGCACCACAAGTACGGATTACGTGATGGTCTTGATGTTGCTTGAGGCGAGCACCAGATAGTTGAGGCAGGTCGCGCCAACGACCTGCCTCGATCTTCAATGCTCACTGATAGGAGGTTCGCTATGAGCAAAGAAGAAAAGCGTAGGCGTATCGAGCTGAAGCTGTTGTTGGTCAAGTTGACGAGGGATCTTCGTCATATGCCAACACCAGGTGATATCGACGACGCCCGCTAATCTGCGGTGAGTACAAAAAAAGTCGCTCGTAAGCGACCTCCTGAGTTTGAAGCTTATTCTGGCGAAGAACATTTCCTGTAGTATTTCTGACTGGTTGCGAGATCACCGTCTCGCAGCCTTTTTCTTGTTCGCTTCACGTAATTAAATTAGCTTTTCAAACAGTCTCTTAGTGTGCAGCAAGTCGTGCAAGCACTTTGCCCGACCAATGCGTTTCCTTCTCCGACCTCTTTCCGCCCTTGATTTCAAAGGTGAACGACATTTGTTCGGAGGGAGCTTGAATTGCGGCCGGCCTGACTGGCCTCAGGCTATGCCTGAATGCCTCAGTTTCGATTGCTGGCGGCAATTCAGGCCGCTTTCCGCTCAGCAACTCGCCAATAGTTGCGATCTGAATTCTTTGGAAGCGCCCATGAGACGTACTAACCATTCCGGAGCCCGCTGCGTCCTGTCTCATTCTTCGCGTAGCATCTGCCAGGCAAACGAAAACGCCAAGCTCAGCTTCCTCTCTCTGCACGGTTCCGGAGAGTGCCGCCACCATTTCGGGGCCGACATTTTCGCCGCTCTTGACCGAAACAATTATTTTGCCAATCCCGCGCGGCCCATTCCGAAAATAGATAATGCCATCGATGCCTTTATCTGCGCCTTTCTTTTGTTCGAGATAATTTTGAACGCCGACAAGCCAATTTGCCCACCACTGGAATTCATACGGGTCTCGCTTCGCAAGAGCGCGCGCTTCACTGATGTTTTCGGGCCGGCCACTAACCCTGTAATCAGCTTTGGGGCATCTCTCATCAAGCCTGCCTTCTATTACGTCGATAGCATGATGAGTGACATCGATGCCGATCCATTTGCGTCCGAGGCGTTGAGCGGCTTCAATCGTGGTTCCGCATCCGCAAAATGGATCGAGAACCGTTTGACCAGGCTCGGTGGAGGCATTCAAAATGCGCTCAAGCAGCGCCACAGGCTTTTGCGTCGGGTATCCCATACGCTCTTTGGCTTGACTGTTGACGGGGAAAATATCTGTCCAGATAGATCCCATCACTCCGCCTTCCATTTCCTCAAGGTATCGTTTGAGGCGCGGGCGTTTGGTGCGATCTAGTGTGCCATCCTTGTGCTTGGGATACCAAACTCTGCCCTCTTTATCGAGTTTGGTCATGGTTTCTTTTGAATAGCGCCAGCCCTTGGCCGGAAATGGAAAGCCCTTCCATTCGTACATCATGTTCGGGCGCGGGTTCGGGCTGGTCATGTTGTCGAGCATGTATCGCCGTCCGTCGCCATCATCATTGTTATATTTTGATGCCAGATACTCTGATGAGTGTGCCTCGCGTGGTGTGTTCCATGTAAATTGCCTGCCTTTCGTGAAAAAAAGAATTGTGTCAGCAATCCTGCTCCACGTTTTGCTGTCGCTATGCGTCGTAGTGCGCTTCCAAATAATCTCGTTCTGGAATCGATCAAATCCGAAGATGCCGTCCAGCATGATTTTGAGATAGTGGCTCGCGGTAGGATCGCAGTGCAGATAGAGGCTGCCGTTGGGCTTCAGGATGCGCCTCATCTCTACCAAACGAACGGCCATCATCGCCAGATAGGCCATCAAATCGCTCTCGCCTAAGTGACTCTTCAGGGCAATCAGAATCGGAGCTGCTTGAGAGCCGGATGCCACGACGTCATCGAAAGCCCGAGCTGCCGGCGTGTCCCATTGCCACGTATCGCGAAAAGCTGTCGTTTGGGCCTGAACGGCATCACCCTGCGGCGTGCGATACAACAGATTGTAATTGGCCTTCGAATTGAAGGGTGGGTCGAGATAAATCAGATCGACCGTTTCGCTTTGCAGTTCGCGCAAGTAATATAGATTATCGCCATAGAATAGCTGGTTAGATATACGCGACTTGGACACAACAGAACCCCCGCCCTGACACGGGAGCGGATGGTCCGGTACAACCAGTTCCACCTGTCCTAACCCGAGGTTGTTCTCTGCAAAATGATTCGCGCTATAGTTAGCCCGTGGTGAACAGCGTTCACTCATGGCTCGTCGCCGGCCCGAGGGGAGTGGCCTGTTTTGGCCAGTACCCTCGTGGGACCGAACGAGCGGCAACCTCCGCGATCCCGCTATCGCGGCGGTATCGACCCCGATCAGCAGCTAGGGCCACCAGCGCTTTAAAAAGTTCTAGTGGTGTTTGTTGACCCGGACTTTGGAGAAGGGTCCGGGTTTCCTCGTTGCGAGCTATCCCTTCTTGGCCATGTCCTTCGGGTCGGAAGGCCCTCTGGACGCGGCATGTTCGAACGGCTGATCGATGTCATGGGGGAGAGCGCGAAACTGGACGTCGATACGTATAGCCATTCCGGTTTATTGACAGCGCCAGGGAAGTCGCCTGCGATCAACAGCGGAAAGCCTCGGTCAGCTAAGGTTGAGTCCCGCGCCCGCGTTCAACAACTTGGCCGGCCGGTGTGAGGGCTGCCATCCGGGAGCCGCGAGGAGGGAGCGGGAGGACTGATAGTAAACCAGTACGATATGAGATAGCCTCTCAAGCAGACAGCGCTCCGGGGTGGCGGGGCGTTCATCCCGGCTTTCGCTCTGGTTCGGCGCCATTCTCCAGCAGTGGCATGTCCAAACTCGGAATCTCTGGCATGGCTTTGCCCGCGATGGCCTGAAGGTCTCCCACCATGCCTACCGTCGAATCGATTACGGCCAGTATCTGCGTCTCGCGCTTTGCCCACTGGCGTCCCATAAATTTGCGTTCCTTATCGAGATCTTCACGCATGTCATTGAATTTCTCGACAACGGCTTCAACGCGCTGGCGGAATTTCGTGCCCGTCAGATAGTGATAGACCTGCTCCATTTTCGTTTGCTGACCTTGCTGGACCAGCCGTGAAGTGCTGACGTCGACCAGACCCTGACGCAGCGCGACCGCCACAGGCAGCGCGCATCGCGGATGAGCCACCCAGACGCCGTCCACCAGGTCGAACTGCTCAATATATTTGGGCAGGGCATGGGAGATGATCAAAGCGACGTCCGCGCCGGAGCGGCGCTGGTCGTCGCGCAACTTGGCAAGCCAACCGTCGCTCCAGGCCTTGGTTCGCTTGGTTTCCCAAAGGATGATGCCGGCAGGCTGGCCGATCGATCCGTTTACCTGCTGGATAACGTCGGCGCCAAGCTCACCTTTGCCGACCGGCTCGATCAAATCGGTTGGAAAACGGCCGCGCAGCTGCTCTTCAAGTTCCAGTTCGAGTACCTCGCCCTGCGACTGCTGCGAGCCTTGCTCGGCCTTTCGCTTCAACTCCTCGATCGTGCGCGACATCGACTCGATGGTTTGGTCTTTTTCTGCAACGCGCAGCCGTGCCCCTTCGTCGGCCTCCTGCCTGGCCTTGACCTTGATCGGGTCAACCAGCGCCTGAACCCGTTTCTCGATCGTCAAGTCAAGCTCGCGCTTCTCATCGTCGAGGGCGCGTTGCTTGCGGATGAGTTCGGCCTGCGCCTGCTGCGCTGCCGCCAATTTGGCGTTGTTCGCTTCGAGCATCTGCCGAAGCTCGGCCGCCTCGTTCATCCTGGCCTGAATTTCGGCGGCAGCCATTTCGCGCGCCTTCTTCGCTTCCGCAGCGACGAGCTGGCTGCGCTCAGCTGCCAGCCGGCTGGTGACCTGGTCTTCGACCTGTTCACGGTCCTTCTGGAGTTTCTCCCGCTCGCGCTGGAGCGCTTCAGTCTTTCGTGCGACCTCGGCGTCCTTGCTCGCGAGTTGTTCCTGGAAGCGCTGGCGGGTCTCCGCGAGAAGGGGGGCGGCAAGCGATTCAGTCAGCCGAATCTCGTGGCTGCAATTGGGGCAGTGAAGGGTCGGTTCATGCGCGCTACTGGTCGCTGTAGTGTTAAATTTCATAAACCCTCCCGTTCAGCAGTCCTGGGCCGGAATGAACGTGATCCGGCCGGCTTCCCCGCGCTTCCGATGTGGCTTTACCGCTATTTCAACGTCCTGGTCGAACGCCGTCAGCATCCGCAGAAGCTTTTCCACTGAAACCAGCTTGAAATGACCCCGAAACAGCTTGGACAGATCGGGCTGCTTCATGTCGACCAGCTTAGCGGCTTCTGTCTGGGTAATCTCCTGCTCCGCCATCCTGAACAACGAGCGCGGCCTTGAGCTGGTGCTCCTCGGCGTTCGGCAGGCCGAGATGAGCGGAAATGTTGCCGGAGCTCCGGCTATCGGCGGGCAGCTTCTTCTTCGTGCTCATCATAGGTCCCTGTGTTGACTTGTGGATAGCCTCGGTGTCGCGCAGGCGCTGCGGGACCAGGTCAATGTGCCTCCGGCTTGGCAATGCCGCTGGTGGAATTTTTTAAAATGCGTACGGAACGTACGGGGTAGCCTCTAAACGCGTTGTGGAAACGGTGCGGCAGGCATTACCGTCAAAATTGTCACGAATTTCCAAAACACAGCTAAAGCCCTTCAGGTGCTTTGCATTGCGCGGGTGTTCACCGAGCTACGTTTCAAAAAAGGGTCCGGCCGATCTCGCTTCCGACAGCTGCGGGAAAGGCCCGCAGGTCTTTCCCACGAAAGCTGTGGGTTTGACCGCGCGCATGTCAACACCTTCCCACGAAGGTAGCCCAAGGATGTCTTGACCACCGAAACCGCGCATCACTATTGCTGCAATCAATGACTTTGCATTGACCGATCTACAATTGCCTCCGGAGTGATCATGGCGAACGACAGTGATTTGTTTGAATGGTGCGCTGCACGTCCGCGCTGGCAACAGGAAGCCGTACGGCTCCTGATCGCCAAACCAGGCCTGGATACTGAAGAACTCAATCAACTTGAGGAAGCCGTCAAAATAGATGCGGGAATTTCGGTTGGGGAGCCACCCGCCTGGCCTGCGCTTACGAAGACCCATCTGAAGACGGGCAATCGATTTGCGCCGGTAACTGTTCTCGGGGCCATCGGGCCGCTGCGCAATATCGACCGTCTGGCTGCAGAGCAGCCGCCTCTCAGGTTTGCAATTAACGGTGTAACACTCATCTTCGGTCCAAACGGTTCAGGCAAGAGCGGCTATTGCCGTATCGCCAAGAAGATCTGTCATTGCCTGCACGACGTCACCCTGCGGGGCAACGTGTTCGAGCCGGCTTCGTCTGATCCCCGCGAGGTTACCCTGACTTTCCGCGTCGATGGCGAGGAACAGCGCAGGGTCGTCTGGGATGACCGGAGTGCTCCGCCGCCTGAACTGGGCAGAATTTCCGTCTTCGACAGTGATGCGGCTGGCCTGTATGTCGATGCCGAGCGCAACATCGAGTTCCTGCCGTTCGAGCTTGCGCTGCTGACCAATCTCGCTGAGGCTCTGCGCACGCTGGACGGCCGCTTCAGGACTGAAGAAGCACGTTTGAACAAGGCGCACCAGGCGCCACTGCCGCTTGGATACGAGAAGCGCACCAAAGTAGCGGTGATGCTTGCAGATATGAAGGCGGATCAGCATCTCCCTGCCGAGGAGGTGATGCGGGCGCTGGCGGCCTGGACTGAGCAGGACGAGGCCGATTTGCAAGCGCTCACACTCGAGCTGAGCAAGGACCCGGTCCTTCTGACGAAGGTGAAGGAAGCGACCAAATCAGCAATCGAGACGTTGGTTACCGATGCAAACGCGGTCTTCGATGCGATCGGCAATGCCGGCCTCGCGAGACTGAAGGAAGCGCAGCAGAAGGCTGCCGCAACACGCGATGCGGCCAAGGCCGCAGCTTCGGCCCTGGCGGCGGATTCGGCAGTGCCACAGCTTGGCAGCGAGAGCTGGCGGCAGATGCTGATGTATGCGCGCGACTTCGCCGCCGAAGCATACCCGGCCCTTGAACCGCCCCAGTTGGCCACGGCCGATACTTGCGTGCTCTGCCATCAGCCTCTCAATGCGCAGGCGCGCATGCGACTGGCGGCTTTCGATGCGTATGTCGAAGGCCGCGCCAATGCGGACGCCGAGAATGCAAAGAAGCATTTCGCAGAAACCGCGCAAGCGATCCGTGATCTCAAGATCTCCAGCGCTCAGGACATCAAGAACAGGCTCGTCAATTTCGTGGAGGGTTCGCCATCGCGTCAGGCACTGGCAGACCGGATTGAGAAACTTTCCGCTGTCAGCCAGGAGCGTCATGCCCTGGTCCTGACGGCCATCAAGGCTGTCGACTATGCAAGTCTGGACAGCCTCGCGGACCTCGACAGGTCAGTCGTTGACAATCTGTCGGATGAAGTGACCCTGCTTGCGAAGGAGATCGATGACCTGAAACCAACGGCGGACGAGACCGCCAGGCGACTGCGGCGCCAGCAAGAGTTCGATGAACTGGAAGCGCGCAAGAAATTCTCGGCCGACATCGAGATCTTCGTGGCACGGCGGAATTCCCTCGATCTGCTTCTGAAGACGAAGGCGTGCATCACGGCCTGTTCCGTCGCCGGTATCACGTCCTACATCACCCGCCTGAGACGGAAGGTTCTGACGGCCTCCCTGCAGGCCAGCCTTGAAGCCGAAATTGTTGCCCTTGACCTTCAGCACCTGCCGTTGAAGCTTGCCGACCGCGGGGAGGTTGGCAAAAGCAAGGTCCATATCGGACTGGAGGCGCAACAGAAGGTTGGCAAGAACAGTGAGATCCTGAGCGAGGGAGAGAAGCGGGCGTTCGCCCTTGCCGGGTTCCTTGCCGAGTTGAAGGAAGTGGGGGCAAGGCACGGCATCGTGGTCGATGATCCGGTATCATCGCTGGATCATGCCCGGATGGAGGCGGTCGCGAAGCGCCTTGTGAAGGAGGCAGCCGCGGGAAGGCAGGTCATAATCTTCACGCACAACCTGTTCTTTCACTACGCCGTAGTTGAGGCGGCGAAGGACATGAAGGTCCGGGTACGGGAGGAATGGATCGCCAAACACGGTGACGGACGATTCGGCATCATCGACAACAACCAGCAGCCGTGGATTTCCATGGGTGTCACAAAGCGGCTGGCGATAATCGAGGGCCTGCTCCAAAAGAAAAAGGCGACATATTCTGAGACCGATGAGGCCGAGCGCTCGTTTGTGACGGACGTGTACACCAGGATGCGCGAAACGTGGGAGCATGCTGTCGAGGAAATTCTCTTCGCCGGAGTTGTCGGCCGCTTGCGGCCAAATGTTGCAACCTTGAGACTGAGGGCTGCCCATGTCGACAAAGCAGACTATGAAGCGGTGTACGGCGGAATGACGCGATGTTCGAAGTTCTCCGGACATGACCAATCAGCGGGCGTCCCGCCCGATCTTCCAAAGTTTACAGATATCAGGACCGATCTCGACAAGCTAACCGCCTTTGTTACAACTGCAAACGCCCGTCGCAAGGCGCTTGAAAAGGTGGGGCAGCTCTACGAGGAGAGCCCTATGGTGGCCGAGGTGCTCGACTAGTCTCATGATTTCTGGAATGCCATGCGTAACCGCCCGGATGTGCCCGACGGATGTAGTTTCATGGCCAATCGGTCAGTCACAATAGCAATCAATCAGCCGGTGTGCTCCATTTTGTGATGAGGTCGGTTGCTCCGGCAAAAGAGTCAATGGCGCCGGTGTGGCAGCTGGTCGCTGGTTTCGGGGCCGCGGTATCACAAACGGAGCAATGCTCGCGGCCATTTCGTGTACATGTCGACTTGAGAATACTTGATGGGGCAAATCCTTTCTCAAGTGAGAAGTAGAAATCCAATTGGATTTGATGGTGTCATTCCGCCCCGTCCAAAGCACTTCCTGGACGAAGAGCGCGTAACCCCATGACCTGGAGGTCGGCGAGGAAAGGTCGTCAAAATCTTTCTCAAACATCAATGAAGGTCATTGGAGCGTTGATCCCCGGTGGGTGCCTGTTGCAACAGAGCCGCAGGTTCAAGGTCAGCTGGTAGCTTTATCGTACGAAACGCATCAATCTGAGGCCGAGGCGACACAGTCAGGCAAGAAGGGAGGTTGTTTGTTCGTAACGTACGGTGATTGCCGGAGAGAAGGCGCCCCGAATGTGCCATCGCCTCCGTGCGAGGACGACAGTTCTTCGTTCATGACCATTCGATCTGATTGCGCCGCTGCTGGTCCGCACCATGTTCGAACCTTCGCGGGAGCAGTGAGATGAGCTATTTCAACGAGGAAAGCGTGCAGAGGGCTTTGAGAAACAGCGTCGCACAAACAGCGATTTACGGGATAGTTTGGGGATTGTCTGCGGCCGGCTCTCGACCATCCGCTCAGTGCAGGAAGCCCGGCTGTGCCGCGCTCATAAAGGGCGAACCGGAGACAATTGCTCGCCAGGATATTGCGGCTCCTTGTTTTTGAATTGCCATGGCGGTCAAACTGACCCCATAGGGGGGTGAATTGGGCGAAGGGGGAAATCACTTCACGGCTGCGGCATCAGCCGTCGGATATCTTTATCAGGCTCGCCTGGCGCTACTGTTGTGTATTCCTCATTTGAACAGTGGTGCGGAAGTCGAGGTTTCGATCGAGCGTCTTGACGACATTTCGTTCGAGAAGGACGGCACTGCCTTCGAGCTTCTTCAAACCAAGCATCACATTGACCGCGTCGCGAGCCTTGGCAATGCGAGCCCCGATCTCTGGAAAACCCTCCGGATCTGGGCCGAGGCGGCCAAGGACGATCCATCGCTGCCGTCGCGCGCGAAGCTGGTCCTGGTCACCACCGCCGCAGCCCCCGCGGGATCGGCGGCCGCCTTGCTTCGGCCGCCTGTCGCCTGCCCGGTTGGGTTAGAGCGCAATCCGAAATCTGCAAACGAAATCCTGACCCAGATCGCACAGACATCAGCAAACGTGGCCCTGGCGCCAGCGTTCGGAGCTTTCCTCGCGCTGGCTGAGCCGATGCGGTCCGCGCTCCTGAGTGCGGTGGAGGTCCTCGACAATCAGCCTTTGATAGCCGACCTGGATTACAAGCTGGAGCATGCTCTCAGGCTGGTTGCCCCCGCCGGCAAAGCGGCTGCCGCACGTGAAGCACTCGAGGGGTGGTGGTGGCCCAAGGTCTGCGCCGCGCTGATGAAGAGCCCTTCCGAGCCCATTCCGGTTGGCCTCCTGGAAGCGAAGCTCGACGATATACGGGACGCCTTGAAGCGAGATGCCCTGGTCGCGGATTTCGAACATGCCGAGCCTGGTGAGGCGGAGTATGCGGAGTATGAAGGCTTTCGCTTCGTGCATCAGTTGCAGCTCATCGGACTTGGAGGGATCCGTCTGCGCTTTGCGAAGCGCGATTTCTATCGGGCGTTTGCGCAGCGTTCCAAATGGACACGTGAGCATGTCGTGGTCGACGACGAGGTTGGGCGGTTCGAGCAGCGGCTGGTCGAGGAATGGCAACCGCGATTTGAGGCTATGTGCGAGGGACACAATGGTACGCCCCCGGAGGGGCCGGCGCTCAGGCAGGATGGGCAGGCACTCTACCAATGGGTCGAGAATGAAGCCCGGTTTCCGTTCCGCTCCCTGACGGCCCGCTTCCTGAACGTGGGGTCCTACCACATCCTGGCGAATGATCTCCGGGTTGGCTGGCACCGGAACTACGTCTTGCTTTGCGCGGAGAACAAGTGAGATGGCTGGGCTCACGCGCTTCGAACTCGCCTGGCGGGACAGACCGCAAGAGGAAGCGACTCACTTCAATCCGGCATTCTGCGGCGAACTGCTGGTCCGGGCGATCAACGAGTTTCGCAAACAGGCGGGCAGTGCGATGCCACTTGCCTACGCGTTTGTTGTCTTGCCGCTGGTCCTCCATCCCGGAGCCCGAAAGGCACTCCCCGGCAGGGCCAATACCGCATTCGCTTCCTGGGCTGGCGAAAACGCTGCCACGCTCGGCATTCTTCCCGAGCGAACTCTGCGGCTCAGGCCTGTGACGCGGGAGGCACTCCTGTTTCTCGCGCAGCTCGAGGCCATCACGATCAATCCGGATGGCGTGATGGTCGGGAAGCGACCCATCAAGCTGGGTACGAGGCCTTCGGCGACAACGGACGAGGTTGACGCGATGCGGCGAGCCGCCGGCTTGCTGGGACGCTGGCTCGGCAACCAGTCGGAATCCGCCGCTGTCCTGCAAACCCTGGGAGTACGAGTTTGACCGTCCAGATCAGAGGAATCGCGATTTATTCGCACGACGGTGAGCGGCGAGACATCCGCTTCAATCTTGGCGCGCTGAATATCGTCACCGGTGCGTCCAAAACGGGCAAGTCGGCCCTTCTGGACATCGTCGACTATTGCTGGGGCCGTTCAGAGTGCACGATCGCCGAGGGTGAAATCCGGCGGGGCGTGTCCTGGTTTGCAGTGCTCTTCGACCGCGATGGCGAGGGTATCCTGATCGCAAGGCGGAATCCCGGCCCGGCAGGCAGGGCCAGCGACGAAATTTACTTCGAGCGCAATGCCGGCGACTTTCCGGAAACGGCCGCAACGCTTGTGAAAAATTCCACGGCCGACGGGTTGCGGCAAAGGCTTTCGGCTATCCTTGGTGTGGCGGAAAACCTGTACGTGCCCGAGCCTGGCGCGACGCGTCGTCCGCTCGAGGCATCGGCCAGCCAGGCGATCTTCTTCTGCCTTCAAAACCAGGACGAAATCGCCAACCGCCGTCTGCTCTTCCACCGGCAAGGCGACGAGCGGATCCCGCAGGCCATCAAGGACACGCTCCCGTACTTCGTCGGCGCCATGGGCGAAGACCATTACCTGAAGCAAAAACGGTACGAGGACGCTCGCCGCCGACTGAGGAGCATGGAGCGTGACTATGCCGACGCCCGGGTGCTGGCCGACGAAGCATCCGGGACGGCCCGCAACCTCCTTCAGGAGGCCAGGCGCGTCGGGTTGCTACCGCTCGACGTTCCGGCGGACTCCCTCGAAGGGATCCGGAGCCTGCTGGCTCGAGCAGCCGCGCCACGGTCTCTGGAATATGCGAAGACGGACGATCCGGCGGCTGACCTGACTGATCTGGAGGATCGTCGCCGCCGTATTCGCACTGAACTTCAGGAGTTGCGGGACGAGATCAAGGATCTGCAACGACTGACGCGCGAGGCATCGGACTTCGAGGCCGAGGCTCGCGAGCAGCAGGCCCGACTGGCGTCGATCGGCCTGGTTGGAGATGGCGCAGACGGGCATGAGACTTGTCCACTGTGCGACAGCCTGTTGGCGGTGGCCGTGCCTTCGGTGGACGAGATTCGGCGTTCGCTCGGTCGACTAAACCGCCAGCTCAGCACCGTGCGACGGGACAATCCGCGTCTGCAGGGCCAGATCGCAGAGCTCGAAACCAGGCGGACGACTCTGGAAGAAGAGCTGACGGTCATCCAGCGGGACATCACGATGCGGATCGCTGACAACGAGCGGCTTCGCATCGAACAGGACCAGTTCACCGAGCAGGCCCGTGTGTCGGGCCGCATCGGCTACTATCTCGAGAATGCACGCACGCTCTCGGACGAGGAGGGGCTTCGCCTGCAGATCGCCAGGGTGCGAGCCGAAGTGGTCGAGCTGGAAGCGGTCCTGGACCGGGAAGCGATGGAGGAGCGCTTGACGACCGCCCTCGGCCTGGTCGGTCGCGACATCACCGTTTACGCCAGCCAGCTTCAGCTGGAGCATGGTGAGAACAGCCTCCGCCTGGACCGGAAGAACCTCACCGTCGTTGCGGACACCGTGCACGGGCCGCTGTCTCTGCCCCAGATCGGCAGCGGTGAGAACTGGGTCGGTTATCATGTCGCCGCGCACCTGGCTCTGCACAAGCTCTTCCGCACACTTGATCGGCCGGTACCGGCATTCCTGATGCTCGACCAGCCTTCCCAGGCTCACTATCCAAAGGACAAGGACGTCGGTGAGATTTCCGGCGCCGAAGACGAGGATCAGGCGGCGGTTGCCCGCTTGTACAGGCTGCTGTTCGAATATTGTACGACGTTGACCCCAAACATGCAGCTCATCGTGGCTGACCACGTCGATCTTCTCCAGGAGTGGTTCCGCACTTCAACGGTTCAACGTTGGCGCGACGGCATAAAGCTCGTGCCGATGACGTGGCTTCGCTAGTGCCTTGTCTCGAACTCGCGGTCACTCGCCCGCGTGCGGCTATCGGGACACGTCCTTCCCGCAGTCACTTCGAGCTTGTCACTGTCGGCGGCGAACCAACGGTGACGCGCCTGTTCTGCCTTCCGAGCGAGCCAGCTGACCACCACGTCAGCAGTTGAATTGAAATCAGAGCGCGCTGGCTCAAGATCCAGGTTTCCCGAGGTAATCCTGGCAAGATAGCGCAGCATCATGCGCCTTGCGCGTTTGACGCAGGGCAGGTTTAAATTGCTCCTGGAGCAGGCCCGTCCGCATCAACGCCTTGATTGCGACTTCTGCGAACTTGCCCGGATGGAAGGAATATCTGCGATGCGGCCCTTCGGCGATCGTTATCTTGCTCCTTGATTGTCGGGGACCGCGATGTCGCCGCCGGCCGCTGAAGACCGCTTCATCAGATGCCGGATCGAATCTTCCCTGTCAGAATTGGTAGTGTCTCGATCTGCATCACTGCTGTAGCAACTGGAGCCTGGCGTATCGCAACGGGAGAACGTGCAGCAATGATGAGCGTAGTGGACCTGCTGAACGTATCGCGCTTCACCCAGGGCTACGTCGCTGCTGCCGCCCAAAAAGGCATAATGCTTTCGTTGGGAGGCGACTTTCATGAGTATGTCTCGATCACGCGGGCGACTCCCACGAAGGGGCCTACATATCCGAATTTCCGGCCGGACCGGTCGCCAATTGGGCCAGGTGAGGGATTCTGGATGGTCGGCGTCGACAGGAACAACGAAGTTGCGGTCCTGCAGGCTGTTCGGCTTTATGATCTTTCGCGCAGCAACTTTGCAGAGCATCTTGAATCCCTGAAAGCGTTCTACGCCGATCCGGCAAGGCACGCCCATCCTGACGACGCGTGCACCTGCAGGGCGCCGATTGCGAGGAAGATGTCCGGGAAGGTTGCGTATCACGGCGATGGTTGGGTGCGCAGGGACTTCAGGGGGACGGGCATGCCCAGGATCATGGCAGGAATAGCATTTGGCGTGTCCTTTGCCATGTGGGCTCCTGACTTCGTATGTGGACTGGTGGCGCACTGGTTGATCGACAAAGGCGTTGTTTCGCAGTACGGCTATGCTCACCACGAGAGAGCCGGCTCGGTGTTGCGGTTGGTCCAAGAGGACATTGTTGATGATGACTGGCTGATCTGGCTGACTGGCGAAGAGTTGAGGAGCCGTGTTGTTCGTCAGGAGAAAGCCGGGCTGATGTTGGCCTCGTGACGTTCGCCGGCGTATCGGGATGTGTAAAGCCTGGTACGAACTCGGATCCGGCCGATCCCGGCCGGCCGCAAGGGCAGGCTAGTAAGGTGCTGTTCCGGTTGCCGGCCTCACATGCGAGAACTCGCAAGTCCAGTCATCTGAAGTCCTTCTGAACATGGTGAGGGGCGCTCCGCTAGCTGCGTCTGAACTCGTAGATTGTCTCGTTGGCTCTTCCGGCCGGCGACGCAGATCGGGACTTGGCAAATCGGGACTTGGCAAATCGGGACTGAATGGGATGGGTTGGATCGCTGCGAGAACAAAGGATGTCAAAGGCTGAACTCCCGGTGACACGCGAGATGCCGCTCAATCCGGACGAGTCGGCGCTATTGTTCGTTGACGTGCAGAATTTTTGCGTTCGACGTGGTGGCGGCGAATTCAAGGATGTGCCGGGGGCCGAGATTGCCGGCAAGTACGGCTATTATTTTGACCGCTTGAAAAGCGTTGCCATACCCAACATGCAGCGCTTGCAGGCGGCGTTCCGCGTGGCGGGCATAGAAGTACTTTATACGACGATCGAAAGCCTCACAAAGGATGGTCGTGATCGTGGTCTGAATTACAAGATCGTTGGCTTCAACGTCCCGAGAGGTTCATGGGATGGCAAGGTCATTGACGAGATTGCGCCTGGCGATGATGAAATCGTACTGCCGAAATCGTCTTCGAGTGTCTTTGTGTCCACCAATATCGACTACCTGCTGCGCAATCTTGGCGTCAGGCAACTGGTGCTGGCCGGAGTGGTGACCGACGAGTGCGTGGAATCTGCTGTGCGTGACGCTTGTGACCTCGGTTACCTCGTGACGCTGGTGCCGGATGCCTGCGCCACCTACAGCCAGGAGCGCCACGACAGCAGTTTGCGGGTGACCGCGGGGTATTGCCGCCAGGTCTGTACAAATCCGCTGATTGAGGAGATCGCTGCTGCTGCTTGTCTGCCTGCCGCGCCCGGCAAGAGGTGCTCGCGGTGATGAACAAATGCGCCAGCGAGGCTTACGGTTGGTGCGTTCCGTGATGATGATTCCGGGCCGCGCCTGGCCAGGATCGATGCCATCAAGGCGGTATTTTGCCGGTTTGCGTAATCGGGTGCGCATCTACCGCGTTATCACGCGTCGTCGCTTGTTCGCTTGTTCTGTCCAGAATTCGTATTTTTCTGGAGGTCAGCCCGCACGGACAGCATCCCTCGGCATCAGTCCATTCAGCGTAGTCGCCGGTCCGGAGCCGGACAACGGGCATGCGGGAGCGGTGCAGGTTTGAAATAACGAGCTCTGTCGCGCTGTCATCGTCCCTCGGACTGAGCTCGGCGTAGATCAGGCCCTCATGAAGGTGGTATTCGCCAGGCCTGCACGAGGGGCACTGGAAGCCGACCGCGCCGTGATCCGGCGTCTGAAAGACAGAGTGGAAGGATAAATCTTCCCCGAACCGCTGCACGAGTCTCGATCGAAGCTGCCGGGACAGCAGCTCCCGGCCTTGAACAATGTGCGTAATCCCGGGGTAAGTCAGATCGCGAAGTTCCAGGTAAGTCAGGAGCGGAAGGAGAGCGCCCAGAGATCCGAGGATTGCGGTTGCCCGCAGCGCCCGCATGATTTCAGCAATCTCTCCTCCTCTCCTGTAATCCCTGACCGGTATGATCGTGCACGCCGTTCGTGACAAAGCATAGAAACTACAATCATCCACCAGCCAGGTCCCGCTGCCGCCCAGCACGAGCACCCTGTCTCCACTGGTGATGCCCGAAAGGCAGTATGCCTTTCCATCGAAGCATGCGTTGTACAGAATCTCTTCATGCGTTCCGATGAGGATCCTTGTCGTTCTCGCTGTGCCCTCTGCGGAAAGGATAACGTCAGAGCGGGGGCATGATCGGCCGGCCTCCGGGAGAGCAGACGAATTCAGATGCTCGAGGTGATCGTAGACATCCCTCACGCCCACCGTTCCCCAGGCTGACGGGATGTCGGCCAGCGTCGGTTGTGCAGCCCCGGCCGGAAACTGATGCCGCGTGGCAGGATGCCGGACTGCCTTGCGCCACAGACCGAGCAGGGATCGCCGATGATAGTCAGCGCGGCTTTGAGCGGGAATGAAGTCGGCGTCGATCGGGTTGACCTTCAGGTCCATGCGCGTCCTCGTGAGGGGCATTGCTTCATTGTGGTTTTCAGGACGCGCGAGCAGCGGCGATCGCTCTGTATCGACGTGCGGACGGGACGACTTGCGGTGTTCGCCAACGGGCTAAGCCTGGCCGGCCATGACACTGCTCCGCCCTGCTGTTCGAAGGCGCCGGTTCCTGGGGGCAAACTCCTCGCCGGGCTGGCCGGGAATGGACATCTGCCAGCCGCTGCGACGTTATCGCCACCTTGCACACACCTTCCGGCGGGTACCATGCCTTCGAAGGATCACGTGCAGCAGCATTTCCAGGTCAGGTGACATCTCCGCCGCCAGCTTCTCCAGCCTGTATTCCTCTCCGGGCTGTCTCGACGGCAGCATCTCTGTCGGCACTTGCCCATCGTGCCTCCTCTTGCCCCAGGCTGGCTGATCCCGACCTGCAGTGGAACTCTGCTACAGGTCCATCATTGCGGTGCTCCAGGATGAGTACTTCCAGTCAAGTCGTCATCCTCTTGGGCCTTCGAAGAGAGTTCGGTGGCAAAAAGTCCAGCCAAAGCGATTCAATTTGCCGACGTCAGATCAACTCACCGACCAGTTGGCCCTGGACCGACGGCTTGACCGCGCTGCATTGGTGCAGCTTCAATCATTCAGCCGAAGTGCAGCGAAACGGCTTCGCCCGCGCCTCATGCAGTGTGGCGCGCGCGCTCTAGTTTGCCGGGTTTCCCGGCGGAACCGCACCGGCAAAGAAACGTCGGGGATTGTCTTCCAAAATTGCGGTGATGTCGGTTTCGCTCACGCCGCGGGCGCGCAGCATCGGGATAAAGTCGGTGAACATGTAGGTATGCTCTTGCCAAAGCCTTCGCGACTTCTGCTCTTCGATCCTGGCGATCTCCCCGGGAGTCATCCGGCGCGCACTGGGCTTGCCGAGGTGGCCGCAGAGGCGATCCATGCTCATCATGACCTGCGCGCGAAAGCCATCGCGCACGAGCTTCGCCACATTGCTGGCGCGAACATCGTCAGGCTGGAAGTGGTTGGCTCCGATCTGATCGAACCCGATGTAGGAACCGCCATCCACGATCCGCCGATGGTAAAGGTGATCGGCGTTGCCACAGCAATGGCCGATCAGGCATCGATGGGCGGCAACACCGCCGACTGCGAACAGCTGCTGCTGTTCAGGCCCGCCGCAGCCATCTGTCGTGTGGGTAATAATCGGCACTCCCGTCGCTTTCTGTGCAATGCACGCAGCGGCGAGAAATTTCTTTTCCTGACCGGTGATGGCCGGCGCGCTCGTCGAGACCTTGAGAGCGCCCGCCTTCACGCCGCTTTCGCCGATCCCATGGGTAATCTCGCGGATGTAAAGCTCCGCGATCTCGTCTTCGCTACGGGCGCGCCAGTAGAACGGCAGCCCGCGTTCCTCGTAATAGAATCCCGTCGTGCAGATGATCTGCATGCCGGCCTTTTCAGAAACCTCTTTCATCAGGGTGACGTCGCGCCCGAGTTCGATTGGACAGGGGTCGACGAACGTGCGCACCTGATGTTCAGTACGCAGTTGCACCAGTCGCCGGACGGCCTCCGCGATCAATTCCGTGCGGCTGTATCTGGCAAGCGGATCGAACCAGGCGCCCGGGAAAGCAATGAACAGATGCTCATGCATCAGGGTGCGTCCGAGGCTCTCGACCGGGATCGCCCCCGTAACGGTCTCGATCATCATGGCGCCACCTCTCCTTGCGTGCCCTGTCCGGGCGCATATCCGCTCGCCTTCCGGGCGGAGGCATCTGCCCAGGTGCGGCGCAAGGCGCTGCGCGGCTCCGGCTGGCGGATTGAACTGCTTCGTTCCGGTGCACGAGTTGGGCCAGGTATGTCGACAGAGACTGCTGCGGAATTTCGGGGTAATTGTCGCGTTTGCAACACATGGACAGATTCCCGATCGTCAAAGGTCTTCTTCCGGACAAAAAGGACCTGGCGTGCCGCGCGGGCCGACAACTCGATATCAAAAACGTGGTCGGCCGGCCCCGTCATGGCTGCGTCCTGCCAGCCGTTGGCACGAACTGCTTTCTTCAGCTGGGGCAGCGCTACCCGTTCGGGATCATGGCCATGCATGGCCTTATCAGGAAGGCTTTCCGGCCCAGGCCTCTAGATGGCCTGTTCAACCGCAAGGCGCAGGTGAAGGCGTAACAAAGCATCCCGGCATCACCGGAGAGGCGCCCGCATGTCGCAATGGCAAGGGGGTAGACAGGTGTTGCGTGACCCTCAATGACCGTTTGCCGTCACGTCGATCGGGGCGGCGATCCCTGTTCCGGCGGGCAACTTTGACTCGTCGCCAAATATCATGCGCAATTGATGCTAATTTCTCATGTGCAGACCCGGCCGGCATGCAGTCCACGCTTCACGGATGCAGGGTAGGAATAGCAGTTTCCTGAAGCGTCCTCGGCCGTCACGCGCCGTAGAGCTACGGAGCTTTCCGTCCTTCAGTAGACCTGCTCATACAGGCTGCAGATTTCCTGTTGGGTTTTCCCCTCAACGAACGCCATCTCTCCCTTCTTGTGCTTTGCGTATGTCTCGGTGAACCCGGCGGGAAACCAGCCGGTTACCGCGGGATTCGCCAGCAGGCGATCAAGTGCTTCGGGCAGGGATGTTGGCAGGCGAACATATCCACGCGCCGCCAAAGCCGACGGATCAAGAAGCGAGAGGTCCTCGGTGGTTGCGTCCGGTGTCGGCAGTTCTTCTTCAATGCCCTGGACGCCGGCGTGTACGATGGCGGCCAGTTGCAGGTGCGGGCTTGCCGTGGCATCGGCAGCGCGAAATTCGAAATTGAACTGAGCTGCCCTGGAAATATCGCTCAGATCAGAAACGGGACAGATCCGTACGGCGGCCTCGCGGTCGCGGAAGCCGAGGTTATTGAAGGCCGCACTCCAGCGATGTGGTGTAAGCCGCAGGTAGGATATGACGCTCGGCGCCGTGATCGCGACAATCGCGGGAAGATATTTGAGGATGCCGGCAACAAACCGGCCTGCGATCCTGGAAAGCTCATGTTTGCCGTTCGGATCCCACGTTGCGGGCTCCTCGGCATTGAGGAAGCTGAGATGAATGTGGACGCCGTTGCCTACGCCGGCAGGATCCCTGATGGGGGTAAACGTAACGTCCTTCCCGTAAACGTTGGCAACGAGGCGGACGAGCTCGCGCAGGATCGAAGACTGATCTGCTACGGCGATCCCACGCGAGGGTCCCATCGTGACTTCATACTGCCCCGCGCCAAACTCTTTCATGAATGTGTCCGGCTCCAGACCTGCGGCGCGCATGGCTGCAACGAGTGCTTCCGCCAGGCGGCGCTCGATGCGGAAGCCGTGAACGCTGTATGCATCTCCCATTCGGCCCGCTTCGTTGCGGAACTGGAATTCGTGCTCGAAAGCCCCGAGCAGCGTCAGCCCGGTAACCCGATCAAGGCGCTCTAGAGCACTTCTGAGGATCGAACGGGTGCAGAATTCCCAAGGCCGACCGTCAGTGTGGCGGATGTCACCGAGCGCGAAATGCTCCACCGGCAAATCCTCGCTCAATTGTACGCGCACCCTTGCAGCTTCATCGGGAATGAGGACGAGGTCGCCCAGTGAGCCGAACGGGCTTTCGGCAATGGTGTCGAAACACGTGATCTGGGCGTTGGTCGGCGTCCAGCCAATGCCCCGCTTTGCGCGCTTGTCGAACTGCGCAGCGGGAAACGCCTTGCCACGAACCTTGCCGGCGAGATCCGTGCAGCATGCAATCAGCATTTCCTCAGCGATCATCTTTTTCCTCCGAAGGCTGATCCGGTGGCACAAGACGAAGTCTGTCCCAGGCCTCCAGCCGTTTTTTCGTCGTCGACCAGTTCGATTCCGATGCCTTGACGATCAAGGCCTCGACAAGGGTGAGTGCGCAGACGAGAGTGTCCCACGCTGTTTCAATTTCGATTGGCAGGGCAACGACATGGTCGCTGTGACGGGCGATCGGCGACATCCACTTGTCGGTGATCAGCACGATCGACGGCCGGCACTCCCTTGCGACGATATCTGCGAGCGTCTGCAGGTCGGGCTGGTACCGGCGAAAGTCGAACAGGACCACGACATCCTGCTTGCGGATTGCCAGCAGCTGGTCCGGCCAGTGCTCCGGATTGGGCGGAAGATGATATACCTTCGGCCGAATCTGCTTGAGGTGTACCGAGAGAAAACCGGCGATGCTGTCACTGACGCGCCCGCCGAGGACGAACACTGCGCGGGCGGGATCGGCAATGAGCTCAAGGATCCGGTCAAAGAGTTCCTGCGGAACGCTTGCGCTCATCTCCTGTATCCGGTCGGAGGCCCGCCGTGCGTAGTCGGCCAGAAATGCACGACGGCTGCCGGGCTTTTCAGTGGCCTTGAGCTCCAGCGGCGAGCGCCGGCTTTCCCGCAATTCTGCTATCAACTGGCGCTGGAACTCCTGATAGCCGGCAAAGCCGATCTTGGTGACGAAGCGTGTGATCGAGGGCGCACTGACGCCTGTGCGCTCGGCCAGTTCCTGGATGGTCTGGAGGGCGCCGAAGGGATAATCCGCGAGCACTGCATTCGAAATCTTGCGCTCGCTGGCGGTCAGGTTGGCACTTTCACGCCTTATCGTTTCACGTACGGTCATGATGGCTGCGGAAGCTGAAGAACGGGATATCTGTTCCACCCTACCAGCTGTGAAAAAAAATAGTCAAATAAAAAGGTGTGTCATGCTTTGAACGAAAAGTTTTATTCGCTCCTGTGGCGGGCATGGGCAACCATATCCGGTGGGGCGGTGCCGGGCACGCGGCCTTGCGCGACACGCTTCCGGCAGCCCGCTGCCCGAGATTAGAGAAGAAATCTTCCCGGCAGATCCTTAGCGATTTTCAAGGATACTGCGTGATTTCTGTTCCGGCGACTGCCCAGGAACAGCCGGCTACGATCTTTGCGCGCCGACACGGCTGATTTTGTCCAGGTTTAGACAGCGACGACGGACTGTCGGCTTCGAAACAGCCTGGATGCCGGCGTGCATAAAGGCCGGCCGCAAACTTGAGGCTCTGAATGCAGTGGCACGGGCGTTGCTATCGAGAGACCTCGACAGTGAATGAAGGCCAGGTGCATTCCGATGCGCAGCACGAGCGATGCCTCTTACCTCAAACTCGCGGGTATATCCGCCAGCTTCAAACTCGTGAGTGTATTCGCAAGCAAGAAACGAGCGGCGCGGAACTGCGGTGCTCTGCAGAATGGATGAAAGTGAGCAGTCCCGAGGACGCCGCCCGTTGGGTAAGGGAATCATGCGTTTGCGGTCATTGCCCGGAAATCCGGCATGCAGCACCCTTCCTTTGCGGCGCAGACAATAGCAAAAGGAAGCCAGCATGTTTATTCTCGAGTTGCAGACGAGCGATATGCATGCCGCGCTCGGCCGGCTGCTGGACCAGACGCGCGTTGCCGGGATTGGACTTGCTGCGATCAGCGTCCGGGCGCTCGCGGACGAGTTCCGGATTTCGGCTTCCATTGATATCAGCGATCCGCGACAGCGTCGACAGGCTCGCTCGCCGCGTCGGCACCATCGTCTGCGTCGGCACAGTCGATGTGCGAAGCGAATACGAGCTTCCCGTGCCGGGTCCGACGCCGTGAGCCAGGACTTCAAGCGCGAGGCGCGGATATGACCGGCCGCGCACGCAAGGCGAGATGAGTTCTGGCTTGAGATCAAATGATCGGCGCCCTGTCGCGAGATCAGTACGCCTGACGATCGGTGAAGCGGAACGGCAGCATTAATCCTCGGGCGGAGACTCAATTGGAACAGCAAAGCCCGCCTTGACGCGATCCATGATGACCATCGTCTTGAAGCCCTTGATGTCGGGGTTCTCATAGAAGAATCGTCGGGTGAACTGCTCATACTCTTCCATGGTACGGGCGGTAACATACAGCACAAAGTCGGCGTCACCGGTGACGTAGAATCCATTGACGACGTCAACGGACGACTTGATCGCTTTCTTGAACCTGTCGATGATATCCGAACGCTCGCGCTCGAGGTTAACCAGCACGAGCATTTGAATAGGCCTTCCGACCGCCTTCGCAGAAACGATCGAGACATCGGCCTCGATGATGCCTTCTGAACGGAGCCTCTTCAGTCGTCGTTGACATGCGGTCGCTGAAAGGTTCGCCATCTCGCCGATCACCTCGGATGTCAAACGATTGTTCTTTTGCACGATCTCGAGGATTCGGGCGTCTATCCGATCGTACTGCATGGTCGTCTCCAGCCTTGAGGTGAATTTCGTCGCAAAATGCCTGCGCGATGCAGGAAATCATCCGGGCTTCAGAAAATGCGATGCAAATGTCTTGTGCGGCATCAGTATCCTGAATGCACAGGAAATTTCAACAAGATGACCGATTCGGACCTTTGAATGGACTTTGAAACTGTCAGGCACAGAAGCTCTGGTTTGCCAGGTCTTGCTGCCAGCCACCTGCAGAACCTGCGCCGTCGCGATTTTGTGGCGGGAGATGCGCTGATCGACGGACGCTGGGTTGCGAGCGACCACAGAGACGTGGTGGTCGATCCGGCGACCGGGGAAGAGATCGCCGATGTGGCCCGTTGTTCAGCTTTGGATATGGGGCTTGCGATTGCGGCGGCTGATCAATCGTTTGCTGCGTGGCGGGGATCGTTGCCGGCAAGGCGTGGAGCGATCCTCAGGTCCTGGGCGTCACTGATGCTCAAGCATTCCGAAGAACTCGCCGTTCTGGTGACGAGCGAGCAGGGCAAGCCACTCAAGGAGGCGCGCCAGGAGATTGCATATGGTGCCGGATTTCTCGACTGGTTCGCTGCGGAGGGAGAGCGTGCATACGGCGAGACAATCCCGAGCCACAAGCCGGGAAGCCTGCTTCAGGTGCGAATGCAGCCGGTCGGTGTCGCGGCAGCGATTACTCCGTGGAATTTTCCTGTTGCGATGATGACCCGAAAGGCGGGGGCCGCTCTTGCGGCCGGTTGTCCGGTCATTGTGAAGCCCGCACCCGAAACGCCGCTTTCTGCCCTTGCCGTGGCCAGGCTGGCCGAAGAGGCCGGCATTCCCCGTGGTGTATTTCAGGTCGTGACTGGTCGCCCGGTCGAGCTCTCGACGCCGCTGCTACGCGACACAAGGATACGCGCGCTTTCATTCACCGGATCTACCGAGGTCGGTCGTCTGCTGCTTGAGGGTGCTGCCGACACGATCAAGAGGGTCTCTCTTGAGCTGGGAGGACATGCTCCTTTCCTGATCTTTGATGACGTCGATCTTGAGAAGGCAGTCGAGGGGGCGATGTCCGCAAAGTTTGCCACGTCAGGCCAGGACTGTCTGGCCGCCAACCGCATCTATGTCCAGAAAGGCATCTATGCGAACTTCCTCAAGGCGTTCGCCGACGCAATGGCTCACCTGAAAGTCGGCCATGGTCTGGAAGCTGCAACAGACATCGGGCCGATGACCAGATTGTCGGTCGCCGACAAGTGCAGAGCCCAGATCGATGATGCAGTGAAGAAGGGCGCGCGCATTGTTTGTGCTCATCAGGAGGCCGGTGCGGGTCCAAACTTCGTTACGCCGACGCTGCTGGGCGACGTCACTGAAGACATGCTCATTGCGCGTGAGGAAACGTTCGGGCCGGTGGCTGCCGTACTTCCGTTCGGGTCTGAAGACGAGGTTGTCGCCCGGGCCAATGCCAATGAGATGGGGCTGGCCGGGTACGTCTACACGGACGATCTGCGTCGGGCACTTCGTCTTTCCGAACAGATCGAGTGCGGCATGCTCGGTATCAATACGGCCTCGTTCACGGGACCGCCGATTCCATTCGGGGGATGGAAGCAGTCCGGCCTCGGCCGCGAGGGCTCGCGACACGGCCTGGCAGAATACATGGCACTCAAATACGTCTGCTTCGGCGATCTGGCAGCTTAGGAGAAACTGAAATGAATGACATAAAAACCATCGCTGAACGGGATCGCTCGAGTGTCCTGCATCCATTCACCCAGCTCAAGGAATTCGCCCAAGGCAAGATTGGCGATCCCACGATCGTCACGGGCGGCCAGGGCATTCGCATCGAGGACGCCGAAGGTCGCAGCTATATCGATGCCTTTGCCGGCCTCTACTGCGTCAATATCGGGTACGGTCGAACCGAGGTGGCCGAGGCCATCGCGCGGCAGGCTCACAAGCTGGCCTACTATCATACATATGCTGCGCACACGACCGAAGAGCTGGCAACGCTGGCTGATCGCCTCGTGCGAATGGCGCCGGGCAAGCCGGCCAGGGTGTTCTTCGGGCTGTCCGGATCGGACGCCAATGAAACCCAGGCCAAGCTCGTCTGGTACTACAACAACCTGCGCGGCAAGCGAGAGAAGAAAAAGATCATCTCGCGTGAGCGCGGCTATCATGGCTGTTCGGTCGTTTCCGGGTCGATGACCGGGATGTCGTTCTACCATGATCATATGGACCTTCCGTTTCCAGGCATCCTGCACACAGGTGCACCGCACCACTATTGGGGCGCCGAGCTAGGGGAGACCGAGGAGGCCTTCTCACGGCGGCGTGCTGCCGAGCTGGAAGAGCTGATCCTGCGGGAAGGGCCCGAAACAGTCGGCGCCTTCATCGCCGAGCCTGTGCTGGGGACGGGCGGCATCACGCCGCCGCCGGCGGGCTACTGGCATGAAATCCAGGCCGTGCTTCGACGGCACGACGTGCTTCTGGTTGCCGATGAGGTGATTTGTGGATTCGGGCGTACCGGCGCGGATTTCGGCAGCACGCTCTACGGGATCGAGCCTGATCTCGTGACCGTCGCCAAAGGTCTGACCTCCGGCTACGTACCGCTCTCGGCAGCCATTGTTGGTGAAAGGGTGTACGCGGTCATGGAGGAAGCCGCGGACAGGGTCGGGGCATTTTCACACGGATATACGTATTCCGGACACCCCATCGCGGCCGCAGCAGCCAACGCGGTTCTTGATATCGTCGAAAGGGAGCGACTGAGCGATCGTGCCAAGGTCGTCGGCGCGCATTTCCAGAAGAAGCTCAACGAACGCTTCGCGCAGCTCGAGATCGTCGGGGAAGTGCGAGGCGTTGGCTTGCTCGGCGCGATCGAGTTCGTCGCAGACCGCCACACGAAACGGCGATTTGATCCACAGCTCAAGGTCGGTGCCCGCATCTCGAAAGCCGCCCGTGATCGCGGGCTGATTGCCCGCGCGATGCCGCACGGGGACATTCTTGGTTTTGCTCCACCCCTCGTCGTATCGGAAGCCGAGATCGACGAGATTGTTGAACTCGCGCACGGAGCGACAAGGCAGGTGCTCGACGAGCTCTCCAAGGAATCGGCCCTTGCCTGAAAGTGGACCTCAGCTCCGCGGCTGGGGCGTCGGCAGCTCTGGTCGACCGTTTCGTTGATCGCTGGAGTGATTGTGCGCCGGGGGCGCCGCCGCTGACGGGACATTCTTCATCCGGGGGTAAAGCTTGTCCGGAAAAAGGGGACGCAGAAGCGAAATCAGAATTCCCAGAGAAGAGAAGTGCAGGTGCGACAGGATCGTAACTGGCCTTCTCCTCGGTGGCTAGCTAACGAACGTTCGTCCCGAAAGTTGAAGCGCAGGAGAGCGATCGCCGTCTCCTTCTTTAGGTGTGAAGCGGATGCCGATGACGCAGCGTGTCGCCGCACATATCGCGAGATGGACGTTCAGCCCTTCATGTGCACACTTTTGCGCGTGTCCGGCGAAGCAGGCCCCAACCCGTGCATCTTCACAATGATCGTGCGGAGTTGAGTTCGTGCCCGCCCTTGCGAGGCGCCGGAAGGCTCGTCTATGCGCCCCAATCCTTCAGGACGTCAGTGAATTCCGCTATTGTCGTGGCGTGGAGAAACATCATCAGCAGAGCGACCACAACCGCAATGAAAACCAGGTTGGGTTCGTAGATCCATTCGATCGCCGGAGACCTTTCCGCCGTCCCGAATGCAGAGCGACCGGACAGGCGGAGCTTCGAAATCCCGTGAATGACCAACGAATCAATGATGGCGGCGAGAGCCGCATATCCGAAATGTGAGATGAAATTCTGGGGGCCGGGCTTATGGGGCGAATGGCCGGACGGCCACACGTAATAAACCAAGTCTGCAAGAATATCCTCTGGATACCCATACCACAAATGGGTCAGCCAGTAAGACAATGCCAGCAGGAGCAGAGAGGTACCCCAGACAATCAGTAACGCAGCAACGGCCCCTCGACGACGGCTCTGCAGATCAACTCTGGCCGGCAGTATCCCCGCCAGAACAAACCCGGCCAGAAGAAAGCTCAATACGCAGATCACGGAAAAGATCACCGCGGACAGGTAACTTTCGGTCGAAACGCCGCCAGCGAAACGTGTGATAACGTAATATTCAAGAGGAATGACCAACCAGATCAACTTGGGCACCCACCGGCGAAGCCCGTAACCGGCCACCAGCAGATTGACCGGGAAACGCGACCACGACAGCAGTTCGTCATAACCTCTGGTGATCGTCGCGACAGAAATCATTGTCCGTTCCAGCTGATAACCTGATTAACCAGCTCAACAACCCTGCGGCCACGAACTCTCTTCAGAACGACCGATGTGGTTCTCGGCTTCCAGACCGTGGCAGCTTCGACAGCATTGGACTCGGCATCGGAGAACCAGCCCGTTCTCCGGACAGGTCCCGTAGGCAGAGGCGGACTGAAGCTGACGCAGGCCATTCCAGATGTTTCACGGTACGCGAATTCCGACGAAAGTCCCTGGTAGCGGCTGGTAAGTTCTGGCTTCGGAGCGGCATGTGCCGGAGGCGCGATGGTGCTTGCGACCTCGTAATCCGTGGGCGTGTCCTCTCTTCTTACTGTCTGGAAGACATAGTGACCCAGCAGGCTGGCATCATCCGTCCGGATGCCTTTGGCGCAATCGCCGTTCTCCGGGTTCTGCATCTTGAAGTGGAAGTAATCGTGCAGCTGACGTTCCTGCTCACGGCTTCCATCCGCGGCGTGATAGTCTACGTATCTGTTGATTTCAACGAAGCGGTCATCGCGATTGAACGACAGCAACGGGTTTCCGCCAGAGCAGCGCGAAAGGATCGGGGGCCGGTACACATAAACCCTGTTTGCGCGAGGCGCGGCGGCTGCAGTGGTCTGCGTCCGAATATGCCACACGCCCTCGTCACCGTCGCCGGGCGGGGGCCCGGGCGGTGAGTAAATGAACCTGCTGTTGACCGAATAGTGCAGTTTTCCACTTCCTACGAGGCGCGTGACGACCTGTCCGTCAGAACCCATGTAAGCATAGTAAAGTCCCGATGTTTGCAGTCGGGGACAAAGCTGATCAGCGTCAACCGATTGCGCGTGAACCTGGCCAGGCAGCCCGAGAATACAGGCCGCCAGAGTAAAAATAAGCCTTGACCCGATCATGGAGCCCTCCATTCCTACTTGCCGGCCGGTTCGCCGGGAACTGCTTCGACCAAACCCTCTGCCGCTTTTTCAGCGAGATCACGCACGTCGGACCGGAATCCTGCCAGCGCGTCTGTCGCGCGTTTCACTGCAGCCTCGATCAGGCTGCGAGTATCACCAGAAGCAGCGGCCATTTGCGAATTCCGCGTTGCGACCGCCTCGATGAAGCTGCGTATATCGGAGTAAGTGCCGGCCGGCGCGCCGTCGATGCTGTTGACAACGAAGCGGCCGAGCGCTCGATAGGCCTCAAACTGGGTTTCCCCGAACCGTTGGTCGATCGTCGGTTCATGAGGGAATTGAGCGTTCTTGATCGCGTAGCTTCGAACCGGTGCGGGTTCGATTCCCTGAAAATCCGGTTTCAGGTAGAGAAGAAGTCCGGCTCCGCCTTCACGATAGGAAATATCTGCAACTGCGCAGTAGGATCCGCTCGCCGCCGGAGGATTCGTGCGCTTGACCATTTTGAGGGACCGGAAATCGATTTCAGCATCAAGATCGATCGAGATCTTGCGCAAGGCATTGCCCAGGTCCTCAAATGCACAGTTGGGATCGGCTCCCGCGTCGCTGACGACGATCAGACGGCACCGGCGGCGCACCATCTCGTAAAGACCGAGATTGTCAAAGTGGCCACCATCGGACAGGTTGACGTAAGCCTTGCCTTCGTCAGTCAGCCCAAGCGCCTCCTCGAACATCGGCTTGGCCGCAATCACGGGACCGCGATGCTCGAACGTGTGGTTGCCGGCCGGACCAGGATTGCCCAGCCATGCGCCCAGACGCACGTTGAAGAATGTCAGCAAGAAACTGAGTCCGAGGGAGGAATGATAGCCCATGTTGGGACTTGCGGCCGCGCCCGAGATCGTCATCGCGGTTCCGAGGTCCAGTTGCCCTCCGTACTTCGCCGTGGAGCGGTAATAACCTCTCGCCCATCGCAAGTCAGTTGCCGGCGGCTCCGCGGGATCCCGCAGATCACCGCAGCCAACCGACAGGGGCGTCGCCGTAAAAGACAGTGCCTTTCGTTCGCGCCAGGCGAGTTCACGGGTGGCGACGACGTTGAGCGCCATGTTGATCACGTGCAGATGGGGCGGCTTGCCCGGGCCCTTTACCGCAGGCCAGAGTTCGTTCAGCCGGATGTTGTCCCATTGGTCGAAATCGGTGAAATGATTTGGACTTCGGTCGGCCTTCGATGCGCCAAGGAACGTCCGGATAAGCCGGTTGCGATAGATGCCGTGCAGGAAAAGCGGTTTGTGTTGATCGCCCATGATGCGAGAATGGCGAGCCCGAACGCCGCGCCAAAGAATGTCATCAGCTGGTTCAGCGGTCTGCTTTCGAGTGACTTTGCGAAACCGATGAATTTGCCATCATGGATTGTTCCGTCGACAAACGCCGAGAGTGTGCTGACGAGCACCCCAAAAAACAGCGGGACCGAAACCGCCAGAATCAGGGCCGCTGATCTGTTCCTTGATTGTCGCATAGCCCTTCTTGATAACTGCTGCCGTTGATGAGGCCTTTCCAATCAGGCTCGCAACAAGACCTGCACCCCCACCCCCGACCGCCAAAGTGGTTATGGTAGGCAACTGTCCGCCTTTGCTGTTAAAAAAATGCAGGATCAGGTAAGCACCGCCGAAAATCAGCAGCATTGCGATCGTCCAGCCTTGCGGCCGCCCGTCCGTGGTACCCGGCAGCGCGCGCCAGCCACTCCCGTTCGGCGTCCCCCCATCGAACATAGCTCGTGACACCGCAGTACAGCAGTTCGCTGGCAAAGGATGCTCCTACGAAGAGCGGTGGTCCAAGGCAGATCAGGACGAATTGTACGAAGGACGGATGGCTGACCGACAAAAGGTCAGCCACCGACATCTGCGATGATACGACGGCGCCGACCATGACAGCCAGAATGTAGCCCGTCAGGGCACCTGATACCGTGAAGGCTGCGATTATTGCAGACGAACGTATCGCGGACAGCGTGCGAATATTCTCGAATGTCGAAGTGTCGTCTCTCTGCCTGGGCCGCGTGAAGGACAATGCCAGCACGGCCGCGATCAGGTACACGCTGCCGCCGATCATGGTCACGGCAGCGGTCGCGTTAATCGCAGATTCTGACGAAAACCTGTAAAACTTCAGTGCAGCAATGCTGATGAGGCTTCCGCCTAACAGGACTGGAAGCATCTCGTACCAGATAAAGCGCTCACGGCCGGACGATTCGTCGCCCCACCCGGGACGTTGCTGGACGGAATCCAGTACCGCTGCTCCGATCATGGCGATACCGAAGCCGCCGATAGTGGCGATCCAGGAGGCGCTGTCGTTTGGAATGATCAGGCAAAGCTGGACCAGCAGCTTTACTCCGACAATGCCGGCAAGCAATGCGGGGATCAGGATAAGCCAGTTCAGCAGCAGGTTCCGCACGAACAGCGCGAAGAGAGTAAGTGTATCGGTGGACAGAAGGCCGGCACGTGGCGCGAGATAACTCGTATATCGGCGCAAATGCTGCAGCGGTGAAATCTTCGAGTTGGCCGGCAGGGCGCCCCGCAGTTCAGCCTCGACCTGATCATAACCGGCGCGCTGTACCCAGGCAGTCAATAACGAGCCGACATAACCTCCGCCGGAAACGGTGGACAGATAATCGAACTTCGAAAGGATCCTGCGGTCGGCAAGTCCCTGGATGACGCCCAGCGCAAATGCAGCAACTGCGAATGCCCCACCCGACAGACACAACGCGGAAAGGTCCTGCAGTTCCTTGACGCCATCCTGATAGGCTTTGACCTTATCCGCCGTCGATGCCCCCTTGGGGATTTCTGCCGTCTGGAGCGGGTCTAAATCCCGGCGCCTGCGAACCGCATCTAGCTCATCCAGCAGTACATCGCCAACGTCAGAAATTGCCGGGGCTTCCTTGCGTGGAGCGGCGCAATGAACGGTCATCCACTATTGCTCGTCTTGGCTTGCAGGGAATACGAAAGCACATCCCCGCTGATGAAATATCGCCTGGTTCAAATAACTGAATTCAAAGCTGCCGCGTAAAGCTGCCACACGTTGCAGTCGTCGGCAATCTTTAGTTGCTGTTGGTCCCCTTTGCGTTCGTCCATTCCGTACTGTTCGCACCCGCTCTCTGGTTGCTTCGTTCGGTGCCGTCTTCAGGGGCGCCGGAAGCGGAGCAGTCCGCATTTCCAGGCAGCATCGCCGTTCGTTTCAATGTTGCCCGCCCGGCCCGAACGAGAGCCTGAAGCCACGACGAACCTGAGGTCGCCCGCACGGGAAGGGGGAAAGGGCTCGCCAGATCTTGCTGATTGTCCGCTCTCACGCACAGTGATGCTAATCCATTTCACCAATAGCGAAGCGCGCATGACCCTCGCCTGGGAAGGCCTTGTGACGGGTGCGTCCCGGATCTGGATTGCGATGTCGGGCCGTCGTACGTCGTGCCGCCGCGACGGCTTCCGATCCGGTCGTCGTCGTTCAGATAACATGGCCGGTAAGGGCGGCCGGGGGCGGTCCGGCCGGATTTGTCGAGCGCCGCCAGGCGGGTCGCGCCGGTCGGGGCCTCCGCAGCCGGATGGATTCGCTGCCGTCCGGCCGGTTTCAGGGCAGGAGGCCTCGAGCCGGTCTGCCAACCGATTTTCGATCGTCCGCAATCCTGTATCCATCGCGAGGCTTGCAAAGGCGAACCACTCATCGGCGTGCTGCACCCCGGGAGAGTCCCGGTGCCCCGGGGCAGGACGCCTGAATCAATCTGGCCACGCGGTCAGCAAGTGCTCCATATCAACGCTTCATTGAAGTACCGGCGGTTCGTGGATGGCACCCGGCCGGCAGACAGCCATCGACCAGGACCGTAGAGGTAAGATTGACCGCTCGAACGCACAAAAGCTGCGAATGCTCCCGCTCACGCGCAGAATTTGGAGGTTGGGTGGGCCCGGATTGATGAACCCCGACTTCGGTACCTAGGTAACGTTTTGTCAGACATCGAGGGGGCCTCGAGTCGTTCCGTCGAGCACAGTCCGTCGCGACGAAATCAGCAGCGATGGTTCTTTGGAGCACGGGACTCACGTTTTTCGATCCTGGAGGGTCATCGATGAAACTGACGAAGGGTATTGTCGTCTGTTCTGCTGCAATGTTCGGCGCCGGAGCGTAGGCCGCCGATCTTCCCGTGAAGGCCAAAGCCATCGAGTACGTGAAGACGTGCTCCCTGTATGGTGCCGGGTTCTTCTATATTCCGGGCACTGATACCTGCATCAGGCTCGGTGGTTATCTGCGTGTCCAGGCGGGGCTGGCAACCAACGCTCTCTATGATGCGGCCAACGGCCAACAGCGGGACGGCTGGCGCGCAAAATCGCCTGCGCAACTATTACAGCACCGGCTCGCGTGAAGATCTGACCATCGACACGCGCACGCAGACGGACTACGGCCCGGTCCGCACGTTCTTCGACAGCGTATTCACCTGGAATTCGGGCGGCTATGCCGGTGCCGGCACAACTGCCGCGAACGGTTCGACCGCCTATAGTGGAGCGACTGTCGCTGGCGGCACGCTGGGTGTCTACTATACGTTCATGCGTTCGCGCCTCGGTGCATCTTCCGCTGCGGCGATATTTGGGCCGGCGCGGGAAAGGCCCTGCAAGGAAGTCAATCTTCGTTCTTGATAGGTGCTCTGGCCTCCCGTCGCGTCAATTGCCTGACGCGCCTTATCTTGTTCAAGTGTGTGGCTCTCGTCCGCCGGCTCTTTCAAGGATACTGCTAGTCTTAGTAGGCCTGCAATTTTCCGTTCTCATGTAAGAAACGTGCGAGGCGTTTTATGCGCGTCGAAACGCGCAGTGACATGCGTGCGTTCGGGCGATGCGTCCACGGTCCGCACCTGACACGCCCGTGCTTGCTAATGTGGACCTCTTGCTTGGAAAGGAGACGGACGATGGGTGAGATAGTTGGAGGGGCAGCTAACATGCGTGCGTTCGAAACGCTGGAATCGAACGTCCGGTTGTACTCACGTTCGCTTCCGAGTGTTTTTAGTCAGGCGCACGGTTCCATCATGCTAACGGATGGTGGCCGGGAAGTAATTGACTTCCTCTCCGGTGCTGGAGCGCTGAACTACGGTCACAACAATCGCGAAATCAAAGCTGCTATTACTGAGTATCTCTCGTCGGATGCCGTCATTCACGGGCTTGATATGGCGACTCCTGCAAAGCGCGAATTCATGGAGACCTTCGACTCTGTTGTACTTCGCGAACGGGGTCTGCAGAATTATCGCTTTCAGTTCACTGGGCCGACGGGCGCCAATGCCGTTGAAGCAGCTTTGAAGCTCTCGCGCAAAATCACGGGACGTCAGAACGTCATCTCGTTTACGCATGGATATCATGGCCTGAGCTTGGGGGCCACCGCCGTGACCGGCGGTCGTCTTTTTCGCATAGCCAGTGGCGTGTCATTATCTGGCGCGACCTTCATGCCCTACGACGGCTATCTGGGGCCAACCGTTGATACGACTGACTACCTGCGGAAGGTGTTGCTGGACGAGAGTAGTGGTATCGATGCTCCAGCTGCCATTCTCGTCGAAACGGTGCAGGGGGAAGGGGGAATCAATGTAGCTGGCAAGCAATGGCTGCAATCGTTGCAGGCCATAGCAAAAGATATTGGCGCTCTTTTTATAGTTGACGATATCCAGATGGGTTGTGGCCGTACAGGCGAATTCTTCAGCTTCGAGTTCGCAGGATTGTCGCCCGACATTGTTGTGCTGTCGAAGTCGCTAAGTGGGTATGGCCTGCCGTTGTCGATGCTCTTGATCAAGGAGGAGCGCGACGCTTGGCGGCCAGGAGAGCACACAGCCACGTTTAGAGGAAACAACCTTGCGCTTGTATCTGCTACGGCAGCTATAAACATTTATTGGCGCAGCCAAGCGTTTTCACAAGGGGTTCAGCGCATGGGGGAATTGATGCACCGCCGGCTTGAAGCCATTGCATCCGAACATGGAAACGGTTTTGCAGTTCGAGGACGCGGCCTAGCCTTGGGATTTGATTGCCACGTTGCTGGAATCGCAGAGACGGTGGCACAAAGAGCATTTGAGAGGGGATTGATTATCGATAGATGCGGACCCAGTGATGAGGTCGTAAAATTTCTACCCGCGCTCACGATCGACCCAAAGACATTAAATCACGGCATCGACATATTCGAAGAATCTTTGGTGCAAACGCTAAAACGCCCCAGATGAGCCTAACCGGTCACCGGGTTTCAATTCCGCAGCGCTTGGAGGTGCCGGGAGCGACAGCGAGACCGAATCGTGGACCACTCAAAGCTAGTGTCCTGAACCAGAAATTCGCGACACTACGATTGTTGTGCTTGAGTATTGTAACGGCAGAAGCGCTCGATGGAGGCGAGGATATCATCGGCGGATTTGGTCCATTGGAATGACTTGAGGTCGGCATTGTGATGGCTGATGAAGTCCATGATGTCGACGCGCAGGGGCTGGACGCTGCGATACATGCTGCGCCGGATCTTCTGGTCGGTGATGAGGGCGAAGAAGCGCTCGACCTGATTGAGCCAGGAGAACTGGTCGGGGTGAGATGGGCATGCCAGCGCGGCCGTTTGGCGAGCCAGTTGCGGATCAGTGGGGCCTTGTGCATGGCGTAGTTGTCCATGAAGAGATGAACATCGAGACCGCACGGGACGGCAGCCTCGATCTCATCGAGGAACTTGCGAAACTCGGCGGCGCGATGGCGGGCAAAGCATTTGCCGATAACCTTGCCCGTCGCAATGTCGAGCGCCGCCAAGAGCGAGGTCGTGCCGTGGCGCGTGTAGTCATGGCTGCGCCGCGCCACCTGACCGGGGGTGCATCGGCAACATGGGCTGGCTGCGGTCGAGCGCCTGGATTTGCGGCTTCTCGTCTAGACACAGGACGACGGCATGCTGGGGCGGGGAGACGTAGAGGCCGACCACATCGCGCACCTTGGCCACGAAATCCGGGTCGGTCGAGAGCTTGAACGTCTCGATCCGATGAGGCTGCAAACCGAAGGCTCGCCAGATGCGCTGCACGCTTGAGACCGACAGTCCACTTTCCTTTGCCATGCCGGCGAGCTCCAGTGGGTCGCATCCTTCGGAAGGCTTTCCAGGGTCTTTACGATGGTAGCTTCGATGCGCGCATCATCGATCGTCCGCGGGCTCCGGGCCTTGGCTCGTCGCGCAGGCCTTCCACGCGATCCTGCACAAAGCGCCTGCGCCACTTGCCGACCGTGGTCTCGATCACACCGAGCTTCGCCGCCACCTCCTTGTTCTGGCTGCCCCCTGCACGGGCCAGAATGATCCGGGCCCGCAACGCGAGGGCTTGGGCCGGCCGTCTTGCTGCGGCCTGTCAACGCCTTCAGCTCAGTCCGTTCCTCCCCGGTTAGGATCAGGGGTGCCAGCCGCGCCATCCAATGCTCCATCGCTGTTGCCCTGCAAAACATGCCACAGCGATGCGACCCTAACGCGAATCTAATGATGCGAACTTGTGACTCGGGACACTAGCTAGGGCTTCGCGTCACTATCGCGTTAAGGGGCTGATTGTTCGACGTCGATCCTCATCCTCCCCACGGAACACTCTTCCTTGAAGGGTCCTAAGCGCCGTTTAAGGTCAATACACCATTCGAGATCGAACGCTGCGCCAATGGTAAAAGCCCCGAAGAACACCTTCAGATGCGACAGACGGCTGAGCCGGCCTTTGGCTTCTTTGGGATCTATATGTGTGAGCTGCTCGCCAAGCGTTCCGCGGGCAGGATCTGGCGAAGGCATTTGATTCCATCCTGAAACGGGAGGCGAGCTTCATTCTGTTCCTCGCGGGGTAAGGGCCGTACCTTTCAGAAAGCGCTGCGTAACGGGGCTTACGAGACATCGCGCTCGGCCGAAAGCTCTGGCTGCTCTGGGGCTCTGGTCGCGGCGGGCGGCGCGTATGTATAGCCCGATCGTTACGGCCAAAATGAATGGCATCAATCCGTAGCCTTGGCTTTCCAACTCACTCGATTGCATCGCGCGTTCCCAGCTCATCCGCTGGATGTGCTGCTACTTTCGAATTGCGCGCCGGGCTCGGCAATTGCCACCCAAGCGGCGTCATCTGCGACGCTGATGGCACTGCCGCGTGACGGCCCGTCTGTGGCCTACGCCGGATGGATAGTGCGCCAGTGAAACTGGCGAAGGATAGTCGATGCAAGTTCGATACAGGAAAGGAGTAGCGACCTACCTTGGCCCCGAGTCATGCGGAGGCGTTCGTGAGGACGACTTCGAAGCGTTGACAGGGGAAACCGCAGGCCAGCCATTGAGCCGCGAAATCGGAAGTCTGGAGCGCCGACGCTGTTATCCTAAGCGGAAGGCAACAAGTTGGGCGGCGCACATCGCGAGCCGCTCAACGGCTCCACGCGGTCGGAGAGCCTGAGCATGCGGGGAAATTCTTCGCACAGGAAGTGGGAGATCTCGTCGTCGCCCGAAGACAAACAGCCTTCGGGCAGACTGGGGAAAGGCGAATGCCATAAGCCCAGCGTCATCGTCGACGAGAAGTCGGATGTCCGCATAGTACCAATGAACGACCTGAACAAAAGCGACGGGTCCACACCGTTGCTCGCGGAAGGTCTGGAGGGAAGGCGGGCAGCCAAGGGCAATAGCAAACATCCTCCCGCGCCCCGGACCCTGAGCCGGACCAGCGCGTCGACGAGGCTCGAAGCTATACGTGAACTGGCAAGACGATGATACTGTCGTTGAGTAAACGTGGATCGTCGAGGGAGCGACACCAAGCGCGTTGGCGGCTTGCTTGATGGTCAGAAGATCGCCGTCGGCTCGCGGTTTTTCTTGGAAGCTCGGGATCTTCCAGTGCCGGCGTAAATTACCGACGCGGTTGCGGTCGAAGCGGTGGCCGTAGGCCGTTGTGCGGCCCTGCCGGTTGAGGATGCCGGCGATCACGGCATCGCGATAATGCACTGCCAGTCGTCGCAGGAGCGCAACTGTATCCTCGTCGGTGCGGATCGTCGCTGGCCGCGATCGGGGCAGGGCGAGATCGATCTCGGTCAGCGCGCCGCCCTTCCAGCGCAGCGTCAAATGGGCGGCAAAGGCATCGCGATCGACTTTGATGACGACCTCGTCGAGGAGCGTGCGCAACTCCTTCTGGTCGCGCGGCGTCGTCGTGCTTGCGTTCCAGACGGAGACGAGATCAGGTCCGAGCGCGAGCAGGCGGTCACGCTCCTGTTGGCTGATCATATGGGGGCGAGCGGCCTCACGACGCGCAAGATCGGCCTTGGCGGCCTCCAGCGCCTTCAGGCATGCTTCCCACTCTCGCTCGAGACCGCGCGCGACGAGACGGTTGTCGGGATCGACGGCGCGATAACGGCGTTCTGCGCGTTGGGCTTCGTAGCTGGCGCGTTCAACGGCAAGTCGCCATTGTTTGGTCGGCTGTGAACAAGCCTGTAAGCGATTGAGCGGGAGTCTGTTTTTGGGATTTGACGGCGTTTGAGATTGCAGGGATTTGAGGCTTGATGGCCGCAAACCTTGCAAATTCGTTTTGTGGATTCCCCGTCACTGCGAACCGTGCTTCTGTGGTGCATCGGAGGGACGATGCGGCCGAAGAAGCACAAGACGACGGGATCGAACGATCTGTTCCGGGCACGGCTGGACCAGATCATCAACATGAAGCACGAGCTCGTTCTGTTTGCCGGTAAGATCGACTGGGACTGGATCGACGCTGAGATCGCCCCGCTCTACAGCGAGAACGGCAGGCCGGGGATCGAGACTCGCTTCATGATCGGGCTGCTGTTGCTCAAGCACATTTACGGGCTGTCCGATGAGGGGGTGTGCGAGCGCTGGGTGCACGATCCGTACTTCCAGTTCTTCACCGGCGAAGAGTTTTTCCAGCACGTTTTCCCGCACGAGCGCTCGGACCTGAGCCATTGGCGCAAGCGGCTCGGCGACAGGCTGGAGCGGTTGTTGGCCGAGAGCCTTCGGGTGGCGCACGAGGCCGGTGCGTTACGCAGCCAGGACCTCAAGCGGGTCACGGTCGACACGACTGTGCAGCCGAAGGCCATCAGCTTCCCGACCGACGCCAAACTGCTGCATGCAGCGATCCGGGGGCTGAACCGCCTGACGAGGAAGCACGGGGTCAGGCTGCGGCAATCCTATGCTCGCGTGGCCAAAGGCGCGGCGATGATGGCGGGCCGTTACGCTCATGCCAAGCAGTTCAACCGGCACCAGCGGCAGCTGCGCATCCTGCGCAGCCGGCTGGGCCGGATCATCCGCGACATCCGCCGCAAGATCGAGGGCCAACCCGCACTGGAGCAGGCGTTCGCCCTCCCGCTTGGCCGGGCCGCGCAGATCCGCTCGCAGCAACAGCGCCAGCGCGGCTTCAAGCTCTATTCCTTCCACGCCCCGGAGGTGGAGTGCATCGGCAAGGGCAAGGCCGCCGCGCCTTACGAGTTCGGCGTGAAGGCCTCCATCGTCACCAACAATCGCCGGGCTCCCGGTGGCCTGTTCGTGCTGCATGCCAGGTCGCTGCCCAATAACCCCTACGACGGTCACACCTTGCGGGACGTCATTGACCGCACCGAGGCACTGACCGGCTGTGCGATCGAGCGGGCTTATGTCGACAAGGGCTACCGCGGCCACGACGCGCAAAATCCCCGCCGCGTCTTCATCTCCGGCCAGAAGCGCGGCGTCTTCGGCATCATCAAGCGCGAACTGCGCCGCCGCTCCGCCATCGAGCCCATCATCGGACACCTCAAGGCCGAAGGACACCTCGGCCGGTGCTACCTCAAAGGCCGCGCCGGCGATGCCGCCAACGTCGTCCTCTCAGCTGCCGGCCACAACTTTCGCCGTATCCTCGCCTGGTTCAGAGAACTTTTGCGCCTGTTGCTGGTCTCGCTCTGGCGCACGCTCAACTGTCCAGCTCAGCTCAATCCGGCTTCTTAACGGTCGACTGTTTGAGCGCCGCCTCGCGATCCGCTTCAAGCCGTTCCGCGGCGGTGAGTGTCGCGGTCAGCTTTGCGGGTTCTAAGGCGGCGATGAACGCCTGGGTGATGGCGTGATCGATCTGAACGCCACCGATATTGAGGCAATAGACGCCTCGGTTCTCGACCAGCACTTTGCCAGCACAGTGATAGCCTGGCGAAGCATTGCGTCCGCGATAGTGGGTATGCAGGCGGCGGCCGCAATGGCCGCAACTGGCAAGACCCTGCAGGAGAGCGCCGCCCTCCCTCACGGCGCCGCCGCCCTTGTGCGGCTGAGGTCGCGTATTCTCGGCGAGACGTTGCTGATTTGCTTCATAGGTCTGCCAATCGATGAAGCCTGGATGATGCTCGGGGATGAAGACCTGCCATTGGGAACGCGGCAAGGATCGAATCCGCTGCTTGCGCGCGCCAGTGCCATCGAGCATCGTCTCTTGGCGCGTTTTGCCATAGACATAGGCGCCGGCATAGACGGGATTGGTCAAGACCTGGTGGATGGCGGTGTAACTGGCCTCGACCCAGAGGATGTCGGCACGGGCGTGCAGCTGCAGCGGGAACGTAAGCCCCTCGGACCGAAACCAGAGCCAAACGCGACGTGCCGATCCCATCTCGGCATAGCGCGCAAAAACGTGGCGAATGGCGGTAACGACAGCCTCATCGGGATGGAAGCGGACCTCGCCATCAGCCTCGCCCCAGACGAAGCCGACCGGCAGACCGCGGCGTAGTTCGCCGCGCGCCGCCTTGTTGCGGATTCCACCGTTGAGGCGAGCCCGCAGCACGTGCAGTTCGGCTTCGCTCATCGTGCCTTTGAGCCCGAGCAAGAGGCGATCGTTGAAGAGCGCCGGATGATAGATGCCGCCGGCATCGCCGATCAGCGTGTCGGTAAATCCGGCCAGATCAATCAGGCGGTACCATTCGGCGTTATTGCGCGCGAGCCGCGAGACTTCGAGACCGAGCACCAGACCGACGCGCGCGAGCGCCACTTCGGCGGTGAGGCGGGCAAAGCCCGAACGCGCCACCGCGCCCGAACCGGAGAGGCCAAGCTCGTCGATAACGATGATGCTGTCATCGGGCCAGCCGGCTCGCGCGCTTTGCCGACAAGCGCATATTGCCGCTCCGTCGATTCGCGGTTGTGCTCGACCTGTGCGGCGCTGGATTGGCGCAGATAGACGACGGCCTGTCGAGAGAGATGACTTGGCGTAATCTTGACGCGCTCATTCATCGCTTGCCTCCGTCGCCGGGCCGTTCTGAAGCAGGCGTGAGATGAGGCGCGCCAGAATCTCGATTGCCGCGATGCGGGCGGCTTCGTCGATTTGCTCCCACGCGACTGGCGCGCTTGGTGGAACATCGGGCTGATCGAAAACGTCCAGGTTCAATTGCATGGCGGCTCTCCTTGCACGGCGCCGACTCGGCACTCCGGATGCAAAGAGCGTCGACCAGCTTGCGTAAGTGGAGCAAATCACCGAGCCTGCCGAGATCGTGGACAGCGTCATCGGCATCGATTGGCGGCATGCCTCCAAGCGGCTCTACCTGCCAATCGGTCCAGCTCGCCGGAATCAACGACCGACTGCCATCCGGCAGGACTGTGAGGAGATAGCGGATGCCGCGTCGCCTGATGGTACTGATGATGGCCAGCGTCCGATCTTCGAAAGCGTGACGCTTGCGCGTGATCGTTACCGAAGCCGGAATATCATGGTGATGGGTAGTCTGTGGCCGCTTCCTTCGACACGATCGATCACGAATGGATGATGCGGTTCCTCGAGCACAGGATTGCAGACCGCCGGCTCTTGCGATTGATACGCAAGTGGCTGACCGCTGGCGTTGTCGAAAGTGGATCGAAGTCCGTAGCACGGATAGGTACGCCGCAAGGCGCGGTGATCTCGCCGCTCCTCGCCAATATTTATCTGCACTAGGTCTTCGACCTCTGGATCCACCAGTGGCGAAGCAAAACGGCGAAAGGGGATGTCATCGTCGTGGGCTTCGAAACAAAGTCCGAGGCCCTACGCTTTCTCGATGCACTGCGTGAGCGGATGGCGAAGTTCGGTCTCTCGCTGAATGAGGAGAAGACACGGATTCTGGAATTTGGACGGTACGCGGCCGAGCGCCGCGCACGCCGGGGGCAACGCCGCCCGGAAACGTTCGATGCGGATTCCGCTCGATGTCGCCCACCATTCCGAGATGTTCTCGCCCACCATTGAACGAACCCGCTGCGCGGGAGTTTGGGGGGAGCCTGCTGAACTGAGGTGTCCTGTCTGAGAGGATGTTGGTCTTCGCACCACCCCTCTCAAGACAGGAGACCCAGATGGCTACGATGAGCCCTCTTCGCCAAGCGCATGATCGAGGACATGACAGTCCGCAATCTGTCGCCGTCGATCCAGCAATCCTATATCTATGCGATCGCAAAGTTTAGCCGACATTTCGGCTGCGCCCCGGGCCGCCCGTCGCCGTGCTCGGATTGCCAAGCCGATCGCTGTCCACACGCTCCGGCACTCGTTTGCCACTCATCTCCTGGAAGGCGGGATCGACATCCGCATCATTCAGGTCTTGCTCGGACATGCCTATCTGGGATCGACCGCGCGCTACGCTCAGGTTGCGACGAATTTGCTCGCCCGCACGACCAGCCCATTCGACCGACTCTCCATCACGGTGATCCCACCCGACTGAGCTGCGCAGATGCGCCCCGTGCTCGAGGTGGCGGACATCTTCCGCCGCCACGGCGCCGCATTCCGTGCCGCACAGAGCTCTCGGCTTTCATCCGACCAGCGCCGTGTGATGGCGGCCATCGAGGCGTGCCGCACAGCGACGCTCGGCGGCCATGTCGAGCGGTGCGACGACTGCGGCCTGGTTCGCGTCGCCTATAACAGCTGTCGCGATCGGCACTGTCCAAAGTGCCAAGCGCTCGCGCGCGCCCAATGGCTCGCCGATCGCCAGGCCGACCTGCTGCCGGTGCTCTATTTTCATGTCGTCTTCACCGTGCCGGCGCCCGTGGCCGCCATCGCGCTACAGAACAAGGCGGTGGTCTACGACATCTTGCTCAAGACGGCAGCCGAGACGATCCGTCTCATCAGCGCCGACCCAAAGCATCTCGGTGCCGAGACCGGGATGATTGCCATTCTCCATAGCTGGGGCCAAACCCTTACGCATAATCCGCATGCCCATTGCCTCATGCCGGGCGGCGGGATTGCCCCTGACGGAAGCTGGGTTCCTTGTCGTCCTGGCTTCTTCCTTCCCGTCCGCGTCCTGTCACAATTGTATCGTCGGCTGTTCCTGGAGCGCCTGCAGGCGGCGTTCGATAATACCAAGCTCCAGTTCTTCGGCCACCTCACGCACCTCGTCGAGCCAGCCGCATTCGGCCGCTATCTGAACGCTCTACGCAAGGTCGAATGGGTCGTCTACTCCAAGCGTCCCTTCGGCGGGCCAGAGCAGGTTCTGGCCTATCTCGGGCGCTACACCCATCGCGTTGCGATCGCCAACGGCCGGCTCCTTACCTGTGAGCAGGGCCACGTCCGCTTCCGGTGGAAGGATTATCGCCGGCAACAAAGCCAAAGTGATGACGCTCGACACTGAGGAGTTCATTCGTCGCTTTCTGCTCCACGTTTTGCCGAAGGGGTTCCGCCGCATCCGTCATTTTGGCTTCTTGGCGAACGCCTGCCGCGCCGCCAAACGGCGCGCATCCGAGCGGCGCTTGAGGCGCCGGAGCCGCCTCCGCGTGCCGAACCTGTCGACTATCGTGAGCGCTATACCGTCCTCACTGGTCACCGCCTCGACTTGTGTCCCTTCTGCGGAGGCCGCATGGTCGAGATTGGGCTTGTGCCGCGCTCGCAAACACCTCGCTGCGACACATCATGACCAACCACCTCGACTTAATCGCTCCCGTTAGGTGCATCGCCATGCCGACCTTCTCCGTCGGAGCGATCAAGCACACTCACAACGCCCGGCGAACGAGCCGGAATCGGCCTCTCACGCACAACGCGCGGCTTGCCGCTATTGTCGGCGACTACCTTCGCTGCCAATATCAGCGGCAATCTGCCGCCTCGCTCGCCCGCGGGCCCAACATCGGCTCAGCTGCGCCAGCCGACGCTCGGATCGAGCGCCCGTAGCTCCGCGCCCACAAGACGCGTCTTCGTTCAATCCGGGTTCAAATAGGGTCCCGCGCTCGACTTGCGGCGAGATCTTTAACGCGGGGCCTATTTGAGCCCTCCAGTATTCCGATTTGAAGTCGCCCACCCGTTCCGAGACGATCTCGCCCGCCATTCCGGGATGATCTCGCCCGGGTGACGAGGCCTCTTCTGGCTCCCATAGGGTCCGTCCTTTCGGCTTTGCGAAGGGGGACCCTGGATGCCGATGGAGAGGCTTGCGATGCGCCGCGTGCGCGATGTGATCAGGATGAAGGCGGCTGGGCTGCCGAGCCGCGAGATTGCGCGGCGGATGGGCGCGGCGCCCCCGACGTTGCGGTTGACCATCCGGCGGTTCGAGGCCGCAGGCCTGAGCTGGCCGTTGCCCGGAGAACTCACGGACGCGGCCCTGGAGGCCCGTCTGTTCGCCAAGACCGGCAACGGCAACCGGCAGGGTCACCGCCGCATCGCCGAGCCCGACTGGGCGGCGGTGCACCGCAAGCTCGAGCGCAAGCACGTGACGCTGTCGATCCTGTCGGAGGAGTACATTGCCGCCGAGCCCGGCGGATACCGGTACTCGCGCTTCTGCGAGTTCTACCGCGCCTGGGAGGGTCGCCTGTCGGTGACGATGCGCCAGGCGCACGCGGCCGGCGACAAATTGTTCGTCGACTACGCGGGCGACGGCATGCCGGTGGTGGTCGATCGCCTCACTGGCGAGCGGAGGACGGCGCAGGTCTTCGTCGCCGTGCTTGGCACCTCGAACTTCACCTATGCGCAGGCGACGTGGACGCAGGGGCTTGCCGACTGGATCAGCGCCCACGTCGGCACCTTGGCGGCGATCGACGGCGTGCCGGCGCTCTTGGTGCCTGACAATATCAAGGTCGCGGTCATCAAGGCGAGCCTCTACGACCCGCAGATCAATCGCACCTATGCGGAGATGGCGGCGCATTACGGCACGGCCGTCTTGCCGGCGCGACCACGCAAGCCGCGCGACAAGGCCAAGGTCGAGCAGGCTGTCCTCATCGTCGAGCGCTGGCTGCTCGGCCGCCTGCGCCACCGTGTCTTCTCGCACCCCAAGCAGGGGTTCCTCTCGGCATCCTCAGGCTCGCCGCGTCCTACGGGCGCGAGCGCCTGGACGCGGCAGCTGCGCGGGCGATCGAGATCGGCGCGCGCTTCTATGGCTCGGTCAAGTCGATCCTCGCCAACAACCTCGATCGGCGTCCTGCTCCCCAGCGTTCCACAGACGACCTGCCGATCCCGCATTCCAACATCCGCGGACCGCGCTACTACAATTAGGAGATGATCCCTTGCTCATCCATCCGACCCTCGACCGGCTCAACGCGCTCGGCCTCCACAGCATGGCCAAAGCCTTTGTCGACATCGAGGCCGCTGGCGTGGCCGCGAGCCTCGGTCACGCCGAATGGCTCGCGTTGCTGCTCGAACGCGAAGTATCGCTGCGTCACGACAAGCGGCTCGCCACCCGCCTGCGTCACGCCAGGCTGAGCCAGCAGGCTTGTGTTGAGGATGTCGACTACCGGACCCCGCGCGGTCTCGATCGCGCGCTATTCGCCGGCCTCGTCGAGGGACGCTGGATCGACGACCACGCCAATCTGCTGATCTGCGGTCCGGCCGGGCTGGTGGCATGATGCACATCTCGCTATGTCATTGATAATCGAAGCTTCGTTGCCGCGGATCTTGTGATACTGCGCGACCATTGGTCACCGCATGACGGACTTCCTGCCGATTCAGGTCAATCTCCCGGATCACATACGGTGCGCCTACGCAACTCTGTTTGGCCGGCAGGATACCATCCTTGATTAGTCGTACCACCGTCATCTTGCTGAGACCCAAACGGCTTGCAGCCTCGTGCAGGATCAGCTCTCCACGCTCGGCGCGTTCGCCATCTCGGTAGACAGGGATGTTGTGGTCGTTGCGGAAGACGCAAACGCGTTGCTGGGTCCACGTGTTGCCTTTGGCCGTGCGTGTGCCAAGCCGATTAAGAACGGACGCAATGCTCCCGTCCGGCAGCAAACGAGCCAGATCACAGATCAGCTGTTCAGTTGAAGCATCGGTCTTCCACCGATGCTGTCCGGCCCGGTTCTTCACAACTTCGAGCGCAGTGTGGTCGCCCCCCTTCCAGTGCAATTTTAGGTGCAATATTCGTGGCTCGACGGTGACGATGATCTCTTCGAGAACCGCTCTCAATATCCGCTTTCGTGTCGCAGCCGAGGCTGCCGGATGGCTCCACAGGCGCTCCACGTCTGTCCCTAGTCCAAGAATCTCTGCGCGTTCTGCGTCGGTTAGAGTGGGCGGCTGTTTGTCGCGGGCAATGCGAAGATCATCTTCGAGGCGCGCCACTTCCGCAAGCCGTTCATTCCACCGCCGCTCGAGATCTCCAGCGACCAGGCGGTTTTCTGGATCAACCGCATCATATTGTCGGTGTGCGCGAGCCGCTTCATAGCGTGCCTGCTCGAGCGCAAGCTCTATGTGCTGCAGCCGCTCTCGGCCGGCGCGCTCGCGGTCCGCGATTGCTTGCAGAGCAGCGTCAAGGCCGAGAGGCGCAATCACCGATAATACCTCGGCCGACACAGCTGCATCGATTCGCACATTGCCAAACGCAATGCACTTCGTTCGTCTTCCGTGATTAACGCTGGCATCGTTGCAAAGGTAGCGCGCAACACCTCGCAGCCCATTATGCTGCACTTTGAGCTTGCGACCGCAACGTCCACAACGCAACAGGCCGACCAGCAATCCACCGCCATTGCGCACCGATCCCGGCACCATCGCGCCCTTCATGTTAGCGTTCCCGTTGATGGTCCGTTGATTGTTCTCGTAATCCTGCCAGGAGATGTAGCCGTCGTGATGATCACGAATCAGAACTTCCCAGTCTTTCTGCGTTCGCCGTACATTACGGGTGACCAGCTTGCGGCCGGCTTCGATTCGAACCTGCGAGCCGGTCCGACCAAATACGTAGGCGCCAGCATAGATCGGATTGGTCAGCAGCCGGTGAATCGTATTGTAGCGTGGCAGCCGCCACTCCACCATTCGGCCGCGTGGACCATACACGACAATCGGCATCTTGATGCCGTTATCGCATAACCAAATCGCGACCTGGCGCACGCTGCCAAACTCGGCAAACTTACGGAACGCCAAATGGAGCGCCTCGCGCACCCGCCTGTCCGGATCCAGCTCAAGCCTGTCGTCGCTGCTGCGCACGTAGCCGACGGCCACACTCGTGTGAAGATCGCCACGTACTGCCTTGAGGCGCAGTGCTTCTTGTGAGCGCTGGCGCAAGATCGTTAGTTCCAGTTCGCTGAACGTCCCCTTCATACCTAGCAGCAGTCGGTCATTGGTGAGCTTTGGATCGTAAACGCCGTCCTCATCAATGATCAGGCTGTTCACCAGCGTGCAGAACTCCAGAAGTGTGTGCCAGTCGCGGCCATTACGGGCCAGGCGGGAAGCCTCGACGGCCAGCACAGCGCCGGCGCTTCCGGTGCAGATCGCGGTCAGCAAGCGCTCAAAGCCGGGACGCGCTGTGCCGCCCCCCGAGCGACCAAGGTCATCATCGATGACGATGACGTTTTCCCAGCCAAGCAGCTGTGCGCGAGTTGCGAGCGCGTACTGACGCCGACGGCTCTCAGGATTATTGACGAGTTGGTCCGGGTCGATTGCCGCACATAGACATAGGCGCTGCGTGATAAATGATCAGACGTTATCTTATTCATTGTCCGCCTCCGTCACCTTTGCGCGGGCGGTGCTGCATTCGTCGAGAAGAAGTTTGAGCAGACTTGTGACTTCCAAACGAATCAGCGGATCGAGCCGCTGGTGCTGGACTGTGCCTGCCGTGACCGCCGCCAGATCGAGCTGTCGCCATTGCTGTTCCATCATCACCTCCAACCGTCCGACTCGTTCCCGATGATGGTGACGACGATACGCGCTGTGCATCAACGAGGCCGCGAAGTGCGCGCAACGAATCCAGGGGAAGCCGAGGGACTTCAACCGTCGGCAGTGCCGCGGCGGAATTCTCTGTCATCCATGCCGGCAGCAAGGCGCGAGAGCCGTCGGGCTGTTCGATCACGAAGTGATGGCGAGCCCCGTGAATGACGCGCCTCAAAGCAATGACGCGCTCACCAGCGCGTGGATGATGTCGATATTGAATGACAACTTCGAACGGATGTTCTTGGGTACTATGTCGCGTGCTCGGCCGGCGTCGGCAAGAGCTGGATTGCCTCGGCGCTCGGCCACAAGGCCTGCCGCGACAATCGCTCTGTCCTTTACCAGCGCGTCCCGCGTCTGTTCGACGAGCGGGCGCTCGCCCGCGGCGATGGCCGCCACCCGCGCCTGCTGCGCGCGCTCGGCCGCGTCCATCTACTCATCCTCGACGACTGGGGCCTGGCCCACTCGATGCCGGCGCCCGCCACGACCTCCTGGAGATCCTGGAGGATCGCTACGGCCGCCGCTCCACCCTCGTCACCAGCCAACCTCCGGTCGACCAGTGGCACGCGCTCATCGGCGAGCCGATGACTTCATGATGCCTCCTTCTTCGAACGCTTGGTGCGTCGCACCCGCTTGCGAAGTCGACTGATTTGCTCGTCTGAGAGCTCGATCTGCCATGGCTGGCCCTTGGCCAACTGACGACCTGCCAGCAATCCGCGCGCAAGATAATCGAAGATTGTTTGCGGAGTTACTCCAAGCTCAGCCGCCGCGCCCTGAATCGAGAAGCTCCCGTCGGGCCAGCGCATCGGATTATTGTCCACACCGTTGATTTTGACGGTTGGAATGCCCCAGCGGGTACGCAGTACCCAGACGTTCTCGCCTTTGAAGGCGCAGCCTCGGGCTGCGACGAAGCCTTCCTGATTGAGTATGGCTGCGATCTCGGCGTCCATTTTGTGTTCAGCATTCAACTCGATGATCCGTCGCCGCAACCGATCAATGTCGATGTAATTGCGGTAGGTGTGAACCCGCCGTTGAACGTGATACTCGCTGGTTGCGCCGGTCTGCCAGACGATCTTGAGCCAGACCTGACCTCGGGCCCGCTTCTGATCAAGAACGACTTCGCGGATGACAAATCGTAGAATGCGCTTGCGATCGGCTGCCGACGTGGTGGTCGCGTTCCAAATCCGCGGCAGGTTCTCTCCGAGCGCTTGTAGCCCAGCGCGTTCCGCCGGGCCAATCAGAAGCGGCTCTTGTACGCGCCAACGCGCATGCTGCTGCTCGACCGCCTCGACGACACGCAGCTTCTCTTCCCAAGCCCGCTCAAGTGAGCGCGCCACAAGACGGTTCTCGGGTTCGACAGCGTCATACTGACGCCGAGCGCGCTCGGCCTCGTAGCGGGCACGCTCCACGCGAAGCGCCCACTGGCGCTCGAGCTGACGACTCTCCTGCTCCAGTTGGCCTGCCGCTGCGAGTGCGATCTCAATCTGATCCGGCGCCAGGGCATCGAGGACCACTCGCTCGACCAGCGCGTCAACCGCCAACGCCCGGACTTCCTGACAAAGTGCACTGCCTTGCTGGTCCCGATCCGAGCGGCAGCAATAGACCGGATAGTCAGCATTCGGGCCCGTGTAGCGCATGCTCATGCGCCGTCCGCAACGGCCGCAGATCGCAATTCCTTGTAACAGGGCTGCCCCCTTGCGCGGTACGCCAGAATGTCCTGCCTCATGGCGGAAGACGTTATCCGCCAGTCGCCCCTGGTTGGCCATGAACTCCTCCCAGCTGATATAGCCTGGGTGAGCGGCGTGGAGGCAAACCGCCCAATCCTCAATCGCCACCTTGACCGTTCCCGTCAGCGATCCCGGCCGGCATCGGCTCGGATCCTTTTGCCGGCGGCCATAAACGTACGCCCCAGCATAGGCCGGATTTTGAAGGATGCTAAGGACGCGTGCACTATCTGGCGCACGCCAGACGATCTCGTGTGGAGATGGTCCAAGCAGCGGTCGAACCGGCAAGGACAATCCGTTCCTATCCAAGTAACGCATCACACGGCGAGCGCTTTGCAGTTCCTGGAATTTGGCGAACACGAGCCGAAGTCGGGCCTGCACCTCCTCATCGGGATTGAGAACAATTGCGCCCGCCCTATCATAGGCAAGCCCGGCCGGCAGGGGCAGCCGCAGTTCGCCTCGTGCCGCCTTCTGGCGCTCGCCTTGATGAAGGCGCATCCGAAGCTGATGCAGCTCCGCTTCGCTCATGATGCCGGACAAGCCCAGTAGAAGGCGGTCGTGATAGGCGCGCGGGTCGTAAAGCCGCTCGCCATCCGCAATGAGCACGCCGAATACCGAGCACAGTTCGAGAAGCTGATGCCAGTCCCGATTGTTGCGGGCCAAGCGCGAAGCGTCGAGGCTCACCACGAGACCGGCGTTGCCAAGGCCGATCTCGGCAATGAGCTTCTGGAAACCATGACGATCCACACCGCCAGCACCGGATTTGCCCAGGTCCTCGTCAATGACCTGCACGCGCTCCGGCGGCCAGCCTAGTCCGATGGCGCGATCGACGAGGCGGTACTGCAGCTCTGTGCTCTCCTGGTGCTGGCGCACCTGGTTCACGGATGACTGCCGCACGTAGACATAGGCCAACTTGGCTCGGTGCGCAGTCGTGAGCCGCTCGTCAGCGACGTTCAAGCTGATCAGCACGACCCAGTCCCCTTCCGGGCCTGCCAGGAACCGCTTGCATTCGCCGCAGCAGCGTCGCGAGGATTTGAGCGATCTGGGTTTGCGTCGCGGTCGACAGATTCGGCCACAGGCGCGGAATGTCGGCCATCGGACGGCCAGGTGGACTTGCCAATGTCGGTAGGGGTCGATACGCAACGCGACCTGGAAGCGGTCGGTGGGTCATCGCGAATCACCTTCTCGTCGAGAAGGCTCAGACTCGCGCTCAAATGTTGCATCAATGGGATCAGCGTACGTGCACTGATGCGCGGCAGATCGGCGGCGTTCGGGCGGGAAGTGATCGTCTCGGCAAGATCCGTCGACGCGATCCGAACCGCCCGCGGCCGGCCGTCCGGCAGCGCGACAACGACGTAGGCGGGACCGCGCCCCGACCGCTCCTTCAGCACCTCAAGCCGGTGCCCAAAAAGAAAATGATGCGGGTCAGTGATCGTGACGTGAGACACGACCCGCTCAAAAATAGGGGTACTCTGACGTGTTCGGCGAGCCAACCATCGCAGACGCTATCCTCGACCGGATCATCCACTACTCCCACCGCATCGCTCTCGAAGGCGACAGCATGCGAAGGAAAAAAGCCGCGCGCCCCTTGACCGACGTTGAAAACAGCGAAACCAATACCAACTGACTTCAACAACCAGGCAACCAAAAGCCAGCGCCGCCACGCTGTCCGCGATTTAGCGAAACTGCTGTCCGTCCGTTAGCGAAACCACTGTCCCGTTTTTGCGAAATACGCAAACCTGGGTGACCATCGCAACGCTGCTGCAGAACGACGATGATGAACAACGTCGATCCGCTCGCCTGGCTTGCCCTCACGCTCCAACGTATCGCCAACGGCTGGCCGAGCAGCCAAATCGACGAGCTTATGCCGTAGAACCACGCTGCCTGACGGCCTTAGCTTGCCGCTTACGGTGGACGAGAGCTATGTAAAGTGGCGAGTCAGCTGGTCGCTAACTTGCCTCCCGAAGATAAGCTATCTTGCTCCTTTGAGGTTCTTGATGTTGCGCCTTACCGCACATTCGACCCCCAATGCAAAGGAGACCCGAAGAAATTGGTTGGCCATTCAGTTTTGTTAATTGCAGGGCAGGCGGTTTGACGGACAATCGAGCATATTAACGAAGCGATTTGAGATGCTAGGTGGCTTCACCGCTCGGCGGACTGGGCACCAGAGTTTAGGGTAGCTTCGTGCGGCCGGCCACTGTGACGATTCTTACGCGACCAAACCCGTATCGGCTGACTTGCCCACTCGTCTCGCTCGACGACGTTTTGCGACAGGGCGGGGCATCGGAACCCAGTTCTCGTGTTCCTGAAGAGAGTCTAGGATCGCAGCAACGGCGAGTCGCGTGAGGCGATCCCAGTTCTGGGAGCGGCAAACGGCGGACGTCCAATAATGGAGCGGCGAACCCGCGAGCGGCTTCCAGGTCAGTTCTCCTGAGCCTGCCTGACCGCGCCGCTTCAGCTGCTTTTCCGTTGTGATTGTTACCGCCTGCTCCGTAGTCAGTAGCGCTGCGGTCGTCCTCACACCATGCAGGAGTCTCGGAGGGACATATCCGCCAGCTCGACAGAGTTCTAAAATCTCGTCGTACAAGCCTGGGGCAAGGTCGCGTTGAAACATGACCAGTGGATATGAGCGCAAATCCACCAATTGCAAGTTTTCTCGTCTTGCTAGCGGATGATTGGTGTGCATCAGCACGCCGAACTTCTGGCCCAAGGACGCTGATACCCTCAATCCCCTTGCGTCGAAGGGATGCCGAAGTACCGCGACGTCGATTTCGCCCGCGGCTAACAGCCGCTGCTGTTCGGCCGTGGTAGCTTCAACCATGTTCACCTGCACGTTCTCCCGACGAAGTTGATCGACTACATCGAGTAGCACGCCGCGTGAAGTCTCGGGGGGCAAAGAGATTCGCAAGCGATTCGACTTGTTTGGCGACGCAGCACGCGCAGCACATATTGCGCAATCAAACGCGTGAACGGCAACGCGAGCTTGAGGCAATAGACCTTGCCCTACTGCCGTCAGGCTTACGTGCTTGCTTGAACGATCAAACAAACGTACGCCGAGTTCTTTTTCCATGTCGGCGATCCGTTTGGATAGGGGAGGCTGGCTCATGTGCAAGTCGCGCGCGGCCTTTGCAAAACTCAAGGCCCCAGCTACCGCCACAAAATACCGCAGATGCCGAATGTCCATTGAAACAATCTAGCATCTGAAATGAGTTAAGCGCAACAAAATTCGTCCAGTTGGCCGGCCGGAAGGTCAGCGTGGAGCTTGTTGCGGGTTGCCATGTTGCCGGTGATCCTTAACCTTGGGCGAGGACCCCGTTCGGCCTTGGGTCTAAGGATTCCGGCGAAGGAGGGATCGTGATTCAAGTTTTCCACCGGATTGCTCTTGGATGACGAGCCGGATTTGCATGGGTGAGCGATGCGCAGTGGCGACGGATTAAACCTTTGCTGCCGTGAGGGCGGCGTGGGGCGCACCGGCTCGATGATCGCTGAGGAATAAGCGGCTCGTCCGTTCATAGGTTGCGTTGCGGAACGCGCTGTTGCGATTGCCCGGGGGCCGTGGGCCTTACAAAGTGATCTGCATTCGCTTCAACCGCTGGAGCCGTCAGGGGTTCTAACGGGCTTGAGTTGTCACGGATCGACCTCCGTCGATTCCACCCGCAAGGCCCATCGTTCGGCGGCAGGCAGAAACGAGGTCTCGTTCAACAAGCGATCGGCCGCTCGCATAGTGGCAAACGACCAATATCCACGCTCTGAGCAATGAGATTGGCCGCCCGAGTGCTTTGTTGATCGCGGCCAGGAACATCCATGACACGAGGGGCCGCGCCTACTGGCGACGGGAACAACAGCCGAAGAGGCTTCTGCTGATCGCAAGAGTCTGAGGGGGGAGGCCTGCCGGGCGGCGGCGCATAAGGGCCTTCATCCGAGCAACCAACCGGAGGCGCAGGCATCCTTACCGCCTAAAAAACGCCCACAAGAGGCGCACTGTAATGGAGAGAATATTCTTCTGATCAATGGCTTAGATGCATCTCAACCTGCTATGATAAGCGGACTGACTGATCGCCTACTCGACAACTCTCCTAGCTGTTACCTTGGCTACCTAGGCCCAGACCACTCTCGTGGCGGGAAAGCTCATCCCGCGCGGCGCCGGGGTCTACTTTCGTATTCGCAATGGCAGAGCGGGGTTCTAAGCCGATGGTCGCAATAGGTGCTGACGACGCTGGATGACCCCAAGATCGAGGGAAGCAGGAAGCAGCTCGGAGCGGGGCAAGTCTATACCAGAATAGGCCTGATTAATTGATTGGCCTAATGATCGACGCGCTTGTGGGTTCGTCGTAAGTTCGGCACTCTAGACGCATCTTGCTGACGCGGACGAGGGGGCTTTTCATCTGTGCTTTGCCGTCGGATTGCGGCCGAGTTACTTACCTATCCTAGGCCCGTTTACGCGAACGGGTGCAGCGGTTTGCAGCCCGAGCTCACGTGGTAAGAAGATTTGACAGTGCTCGATCAACCGATTTGCTATTAATTGGTGTCGGCGCTACCTGATAGCCAAGATTGCTTGGAGAGCCGCATTCAAATTAACAGGACAGCCCCGAGCGCATGCTGGAAGCGGATATGTTCGGCGCCAGCAACATTGGCGAGCGCCATCAGCCAAGATTCGCAGGGTGCCCACCGGGAGAGGAATGCAGCTCATCTTCCCGAAGCGCTACGCGGGCCACCCCACGACAAGATACGCCACCCATATATTCGATATGAGTGGCCTAGAAGAACGGGTTCAAACGCCAGCCTGACCAAGAGCAAGCTTCCGTGGACCAATGGCTAGGTCGGGCGCATTTGGTCACAGATGAGCCGAGCTTCGATTGTCTTCATCGATCCGTGGCAGCCTCTGCGAGCAGCCAGTTACGGAATGCGATAAGGGGTGGGTGGGTCGATCGCTCGGGCGGCCACACCAGATAGTATCGCTCGCTGCTTTCCATAGGCAGATTGACGGCGCGCACAAGTTTTCCGCTCGCCAACTCCTCTTGGATTAGAAAAGTCGGCAGCAAAGCCACGCCGACCCCGACCATCGCAGCTCTGGCAACAGTTGCAAACTGATCGAAATACATCGTCTGTCCGGGCTGTCCGACTATGTGCTGAATCGAAAACCACTGGTCCCAGGCATTAGGCCGCGTCGAGATGCTGAGTAGTGGTACTTTGTTGAGGTCATCCGCCGTCCGAAACCTGTGCTGCTTCTTCAGCTCGGGGCTGCAGGCGGGGACAACCTGTTCGGAGCGCAACAAGGCCATCTCAACGCCGTGCCAGTCCTGCGGCCCGAAATGGATGGCAGCATCCAATACTTCGGTGCGGAAATCGAAATAGGTCAGGCGCGTTGCGAGGTTGATGGTGATACCAGCATTTTGCGCCAAGAACTTGGGAAGGCGTGGTGCCAGCCAGCGCGTGCCGAAAGTTGGCAAGATCGCCAAATTGAGCGTGCCGCCCCTGGGATTGGCGCGAACGTTGAAGCTAGCTGTGGTGATCTTTCGCAGCGCCTCTCGAACTTCGCGCGCATAGGCTTCGCCGGCAGCCGTCAGGCGCATCGCCTGTCGCTCGCGCGCAAAGAGCTCAACCTCGAGCTGCTCCTCAAGAAGCTTGATCTGGCGGCTGACTGCACTCTGAGTCAAACTGAGCTCTCCGGCCGCTAGAGTGACGCTGCCCAATCTGGCGGCCGACTCGAAAGCTGCCAGCAGCGCGGTTGAGGGAAGGAATCGGCGAGGTCTGTGCATACTCATTCCAAGCAAGAATGATCTCTTGAGAAAACATTGTTTGATTGCGTTGAAAACACAAGAATAATCATCCTCGTTACATATCAAAAAAAGCCCAATCTGGGTGTGCTCCTGAGGCGCGCAACCAGCATAGAGGTGTTGATGCTCCGACGATACGCTAGCCCGGATCAAATTCGTAGTCTGTTCTCGCGGGCGATGTCCGACATGTATCGCGCCGAGGTTCCACAATATGGGACGCTCTTGGATCTCGTCGCTGACGTCAATGCAGAGACCCTGAGCGTCGATTCTCGCTTGCGTGCAAGTCTCGAGCAGTGCGGCGAAATCGAAAGATTGGGCGTCGAGCGTCACGGTGCTGTCCGGCTCGGCGCGGCACGGGAGCTGTTCGACATTCGCCGAGTATTCGCAGTCATGGGCATGCACCCTGTCGGTTACTATGATCTTTCAGTGGCCGGCGTCCCGGTTCACTCCACCGCTTTTCGCCCGATCGAACACAAAGCTCTTTGCCGTAATCCATTCCGCGTGTTTACATCCCTGCTTCGCCTCGACTTGATCGAAGATCCCGCGCTGCGCGCCGAGGCCACAACGATCCTGGCTGCTCGCCGGATTTTCACGCCGCGTGTTCTCGAACTCGTCAGCATATTTGAAGTCGAGGGCAGGTTGACGTGCCCGGAAGCAGAAGAGTTCGTTCGCGAGGCGCTGGAAACTTTCCGCTGGCACAGTGATGCGTCCGTGGATATCGCTACATATCGAAAGCTGCATCAAGCCCACCGGTTGATAGCTGACATCGTCGGCTTCAAAGGGCCGCATATCAATCATCTCACGCCAAGGACTCTGGATATTGATGCCATCCAGGCTGGCATGCCGCGACGTGGCTTGGCGCCAAAGGCGGTGATCGAAGGGGCGCCACGTCGCAACTGTCCGATCCTGCTGCGTCAGACTAGCTTCAAGGCGTTGGAGGAGCCGATTTCCTTCAGGCAAAGCGCGGGCGGGGCTGCGTCGGGAGCGCATTCAGCGCGCTTCGGCGAGATCGAGCAACGTGGCGTCGCACTGACGGCGAAGGGACGTGGGCTCTATGATAAGTTGCTCGGGGCCGTCCGTCGCGATGCGCAGCCCGGTGGGGTGCAGAGGGCGACGTACGATGCCGAGCTTTCGGAGTGCTTCAGGTCGTTCCCGGACGACTGGGCTGAACTGCGTTCCAGAGGGCTTGCCTTCTTCCGCTACTCGGCAACTCCGACCGCGCTCGCATCAAGTCCCTATGGCGCGTTAAGGCGGAACGTGAGCGAATTGATCGCCGACGGCCTCGTGCGATTCGACCCGATCGTGTACGAGGATTTTCTGCCGGTCAGTGCAGCCGGTATATTCCAGTCAAATCTCGGCAGCAATGAGCAGAGAAGCTATTATGCCGCGCAATCCGGTCGAGCCGAGTTCGAAGAGGCGCTCGGCGTTGTCGTTCGCGATGAATTCGAGCTTTATGTGGAAGAGGAGAGGGCTTCGTTCGAGCGGGCCCTGAAGCAGCTTGGGATTTGCAGTCCCAGGCTGTGGTGCTCCGCGATGCCTAAAGTCATCTGAACTCATCATCCGACATTGGGAAATCACTATGTCCGTTTCAACAAAAGTGCAGACGCGAGTCCAGAAGCTCGGCCTCGCGGCCGAGGTCGATAGGCTGCTCGCCGATCTAGCCGTGAGCCGATCGTGCTATCAAGATGGCGCGCTTAGGGTACATACGCCCATCACGGGCGAAACGATCGGACAGGTCAAGGAAACAATCTCCGGTGAGGCCGCCGCGACAATCGAATCGGCGCATGCGGCTTTCCATATGTGGAGACTAGTGCCGGCGCCCAAACGTGGCGAGCTCATCCGGCTCCTTGGCGACGAATTGCGCGCCAACAAAGAGGCTCTGGGCCGACTGGTCTCGATCGAGGTCGGCAAGATCATCTCAGAGGGTCTTGGTGAAGTCCAGGAGATGATCGACATTTGCGATTTTGCAGTCGGGCTATCTCGCCAGCTCTATGGCCTCACTATTGCAACGGAGCGCACTGAGCATCGGGTGATCGAAAGCTGGCATCCGCTGGGCGTAACGGGAATAATCTCGGCTTTCAATTTTCCGGTTGCAGTGTGGGCTTGGAATGCGGCGCTCGCCTTGGTGTGCGGCAATAGCATCGTCTGGAAGCCATCGGAGAAGACGCCGTTGACGGCGCTAGCAACACAAGCGCTGCTTGAACGTGCCTTGAGGCGCTTTAACCATGGAGGTGGGGTTGCGCCAGAGGGGCTCTCTGCGGTGCTGTTTGGAGGCCGGGAGATCGGGGGAGTTCTCGTTGACCACTCAAAGGTGGCATTGGTTTCGGCCACCGGTTCAACCGCGATGGGCCGCGACGTTGGGCCGCGGCTCGCCAAACGCTTCGCGCGGGCTGTCCTTGAGCTCGGCGGCAACAACGCCGCAATTGTTGCGTCCACCGCGGACCTTGACCTGACGCTGCGCGGTGTTGCTTTTGCTGCGATCGGCACAGCCGGCCAGCGCTGCACAACGCTGCGCCGCCTCTTCGTGCATGAGAGCGTCTACGATACTTTCGTGCCTCGCCTGAAGTGCGCCTATACCTCCGCTACGGTCGGCAACCCGTTACAAGCCGGCATCTTGGTTGGCCCGCTGATCGACGGTGCAGCCCACCGCAGGATGCAAGAGGCACTTGAATCTGCAAAGGCCGTAGGTGGTATCGTTCATGGCGGTGAGCGCGTGGCCGTGGAGGCGGCCACCAACTCCTACTATGTGCGTCCTGCCCTAGTCGAAATGACTAGGCATAGCGGGCCAGTCGAACAGGAGACCTTCGCGCCGATCCTCTACGTTATGAAGTACCGCGACTTTGATTCTGTGCTCGAACTCCATAATGCGGTCGCACAAGGCCTTTCATCTTCGATCTTCACAAACGACCTGCGCGAAGCGGAAACGTTCTTATCGGCGCGGGGGTCCGATTGTGGCATTGCCAACGTGAATATCGGTCCGTCAGGTGCGGAAATCGGCGGTGCGTTTGGTGGCGAGAAAGAGTCCGGCGGCGGGCGCGAATCCGGGTCCGACGCGTGGAAGGCATACATGCGGCGCGCGACGAACACTATCAACTACGGCCGAACGCTGCCGCTCGCCCAAGGGGTCAAGTTCGATGTGGCATGAGCGAGGATCAGACGTAAACGCTCGCGACCAACTACAATCATCTTCGTTCCGGCCGGCGAGCCGCATAGGCTCGATCGGTGTCTCGGAGATCCTGAAAATTACAGCGCTGGCCACAGAGTTCAAGCGTCAAGGCAGGGACATCATCCTCCTCGCCACCGGCGAGCCCGATTTCGACACGCCGGAGCACGTCAAGGAAGCAGCCAAGCGTGCCATGGATGCCGGTGCAACCAAATACACTGCACTCGATGGGACGCCTGAGCTCAAAGCAGCGATCCGCGCGAAGTTCAAACGAGACAACGGTCTTGAATTCGCACAAGACGAAATCACCGTGTCGGCCGGTGCTAAGCAGATCCTCTTCAATGCCATGATGGCAACGCTCGAAGCCGGCGACGAAGTGATCATTCCGACGCCATATTGGGTAACCTATGCCGACATCGTTGTGATCGCGGGCGGCAAGCCCGTGCGAATGCCATGCCGTGAAGAGAACGGTTTTCGCATGACCGCGGAGGACCTCGCGCGGGCCATCACGCCGCACACGCGTTGGGTGATGTTGAATTCGCCGTCCAACCCGTCGGGAGCGGTGTACTCGGAGACAGATTACCGGTCCATTCTGAACGTTTTGATCGAACATCCTTACGTCTGGCTCATGGTGGACGACATCTACGAGCACATCATCTACGACGGTATCCGCTTCGTAACGCCCGCGGCGATCGAGCCGTTACTTCGCGACCGCACTCTGACAATCAACGGCGTCTCCAAGGCCTACGCGATGACTGGCTGGCGAATTGGTTACGGAGGAGGACCGCGCGCACTCATTAGCGCCATGGCCGCCGTTCAGAGTCAATCGACGTCATGCCCATCGTCGGTCAGTCAGGCTGCCGCCATCGCAGCGCTGAACGGCCCAGCGGACATTGTGATGGAAAGATGTCGATTCTTTCAGGCGCGACGTGATTTTGTTGTGGCTGCCTTGAACAATATCGAAGGTGTTAACTGTCGGGCCCCGGAGGGCGCGTTCTATATCTTCGCCGGTTGCGCAGGACTGATCGGCCGTACAGCGCCAAATGGGCAGTGCATCAACAGCGATACCGATTTTGCGGAGTATCTTCTGCGCAGCGTCGGCGCGGCGGTCATTCCAGGAACGGCATTCGGGCTCTCGCCTTATTTTCGGATTTCCTGCGCCACGTCGATTATCGAGCTTGAGGAAGCGTGTAAGCGGATTGCCCTTGCGACGAACCGTTTAGCGTAACATGGAAACGCGGTGGCGCGTCGGACAGTTCGGCAGCGCCGAAGTGGAGGGGACCTTTTTGGATCAGGTCGTTACTTGATCAATCCCTGAGAATTCCTTGTCGCAATTACTCTCCCGCGATAGATGGGAGCTGGCCGCTTCTTCACGGGGAGCCGTTTGCGCTCTCCGACAGAGAGCCGCTACTTACGAGTAGCGGCTAGGATCCGTTCCCGCGGAGGCCGCGTGGGCGAAATCATATGAGCCCGCCGCAGAGGTTGTTGGTCGAATATTTCATCTCTGAGGCGGTCCGGTGATGTAAGCGAAGCTTTTCTCCCATTTGATTGACGGGTTTCCGCTAGGTTTGTGCTTTGCGATTCCTGGCTGTTCGGGCAGCCAGGAGGAGACTGATGGCGATGGAACTATCGAGCGAGTAGGCCGTAGCTGACGGTTTTGCGGGGAAGCTTGCGCGCCGTACGCGTTCTGGAGGCCGGTTATGGTCTGCGGAGATCAAGGGGCGTGCTGTTTTAGAGAGCATGAAGCTTGGCGCCCGCGTATGCGAGGTCGCACGGCGTTATGGTGTCAAGCAGTTGACGACGTGGCGCAGATTGGTGCGTACTGGCTGGCTCGCATTCGTCACGGACGAAGCGGCGGATTTCGGGTCGATCGAGTTGAGCGATCCAGCGGCGTCAGGCAAGACCGAGGGGCTCGTCGAGATTAGGATCGGCAAAGTTTCGGTTCGCTTGGACGCGGACGTGTCCGCGGTGCGGATCGCGGAGATCGTAGCTGCGATCGAGCGCGGCGCATGATCATTCCGGCGCAGGGACTGCGGATTGTGCTTGCTGTACGTTCTGTCGATTTCCGGTGCGGGAACGACGCGCTGGCCGGCCTCGTGCAGAACACGCTCGGGCTTGATCCGCATTCGGGCCTGATCGTGTTTTTCGTTCGAAGCGGGCCAACCGGTTTAAGATTTTGCTATGGGACGGCACGGGCCTTGTTCTGGTCTACAAGCGCCTTGGCGATGGCGGCCATTTCGGATGGCCGCGGATCAGTGACGGCGTCATGCGTTTGACGCGGACGCAGTTCGAAGCGTTGTTTGACGGGCTGAACTGGAAGCGCGTGGGCGAACGGATCGTCCCGACGCCAGCTGCAGCGAACTGACTCAGGGCTGACGACTTGTTTCGCGCGGCACCTTGGGATGATAGCTTGCGGATGTGTCGCCGTCCGCGATTGATCCCGCCCGTCTTGCAGCGCTGCCCGCCGATTTGCGAGCGCTCTTCAGCGCGCAGGAAGCGATGCTCAAAGCCGAGCGTCGTCGCGCTGATGACGAACGGACGGCGCGCCTTCATGTCGAGAACGAACTAGCTGCGTCCAAACATTGTCGTCGACCGTCTCGAACTGCTCGTGAAGGAGTACGAGCGCGCACGCCTCGGCAAACGCACGGAGAAGTGCCCGATCAGATGCAGCTGGTGCTCGAAGACATCGAGATCGCCATCGCCGAAGTCCAGGAGCGCCAGGACGATCGTGCGCGCCGGGCCGGCGTGGCACCGTCGGGTTGCCGGGCCAGCCGCACCGCCCGCGCCTTTTCCGCGTACCTGCCGCGCATTGAGCAGGTGATCGAACCGAGAACCTCGAGTGTCCCTGCGGCTGCGGCCAGATGGTCCGGATCGGCGAGGATCGCTCCAGACGCCTCGACGTGACGCCGGCCCAGTATCGCGTGGTCGAGGCGGTGCGACCGCGCTACGCCTGCGCACAGGATGCGCCGGCGTGCGCCAGGCGCCGGCGCCCGCCCATCTGGTGGAGGGGTGGCCTCCCCACCCAGGCGATGCTGGCGTAGGTGGCGGTCGCCAAGTTCAGCGAGCACATGCCGCTCTATCGTCAGTCCCGGGTTCTGGCCCGGCATGGCATCCTCATCGATCGCGCCGTTCTGGCGGATTGGATGGGAACGGTCGCCTTCCCCCTCGCGCCGCTGGTTGAGCGCATGAGCGTCGTGATGAAGTAATCGGACCGCTTGTTCATGGACGAGACCAGGGCGCCCGTGCTCGATCCGGGCCCGAACCAAGACCGGCTATCTGTGGGGTGTCCTGCACGACGATCGCGGCCACGGCGGCGCTGATCCACCAATCGTGGTATACCCACTACGCGCCAGGACGCAGTGGCAAACATGCCGAGCATATCCTCGACGGCTTCGACAGCATCCTTCAGGTCGATGGATACCCAAGGCTATCACAGGCTCGCACGACCCGAGCGTCAAGGCGGCGCGCCGCTGCGGCTGGCCGCATGCTGGTCCCACACCGGGCGCGAGGTCATTGCCGCGACTCCGAAGGCCCGCTCACCCATCGCCGAAGCCGTCCTCGCGCGCATCGCCACGCTCTATGTAATTGAGAAGGAGATCCGTGGCGCCGAAGCCGCGGTCCGACAAAAGGCAACGAACGATCACGGCCGCTCGTCGTCGAACTGAAGAAGTTCCTGCGCGAGCAAGCCGCCCGCCTGTCGCCGGCAGCGAGATGGGCAAGGCGATCGCGTATCTCCTGAACCATTGGGATGGGCTTACCTTGCCGGTCGAAAATCAGATCAGGCCGCTGGTGCTGACACGCAAAAATTCGTTGTTTGCAGGTTACGACGAAGCGGACGTTCATGGGCGCGCATAGCTTCGCTCATCGCTACTTGCAAGATCAACAACAACGTCGAGCCGTACGCTTGGATGAAGGCGACGCTCGAAGCGATCGCGGCCGGACACCCACAGGCGCGGATCGACGAACTCATGCCCTGGTCGTTCGGCCGAACCCCGTAATCCTCTGTTGCCCCTCTACACGCGACTTCAACGATTTGCACGCGTTAATCAACAGATTGCAATCCCTTGCGCCCAACGCGTTGCAATCCGTTCTCCAAATCTTTGCGAATGGGACATAGACGTCGCTTACCCAGTGATGACATTTACTACAAAGATCACTCGCGACGAAAACAGGTGACGTCCGCGGAATGCTCTTGTTTTTCACGAACCGGAGACTCGGTTGTACGAGCTACTGAGAAATGTTATTATAACTATTTGGTTACATAAGCAAAGGCCGGACTTAATCGTGCCCTACAACGATCTTGACACGAGAATTGGCGAACGTATCCGGAACCAGCGAAAGCGAGTCGGATTCAGTCAGAAGGAACTCGCCAGTCGGCTGGACATAGTTTTTCAGCAACTGCAGAAGCATGAGAATGGCACAAGTAGAGTGCCGGCCAGTCGGCTTTACGAAATTGCTCGGGCACTGAACGCGCCCATCTCGCATTTTTTCGACGTTAACGAACATGAAGGGCCGAAAAGGACGTCGCCAATTTCCGAACTTTCTGCGATAGCTGGCGCGCAAAAGGGCAAACTGGGAAAGCAGGTCCTGGAGCTTGTCAGAGCTTTCATAAAGATCAAGGATGAAGATGCCCGTGCAAGTATTATTTCGTTGATCGCAAAACTATCGAAATCAAGCGTCAGGCGATAGAGTTGGTGCTAGCTTCAGTAACCGGACGGCATCGACGTAAGGGTGACCATGTAGCTCCTTCGGCTACTGCCTTTGGGCTGTTTAAATTCTGCGAGCGACACTGCTGCGGTCGCCAGTCGGTTCCCCGAATCAACTCCGTGAAGCGGGATGGGGTCAGGTTGAATCGATTAGGGATTGAAAAGCCGCTGGCGCGGCATGTAAGGAGTCATAGCAAAGATTGCCTCCTGTCTGAGAGGATTGCGGGTTTTCGAAGCCTAACCCTTTAGACAGGAGGTTTTCCGATGGCTGAGATCAGGCCACTTCGCCGCCGCATGATCGAGGACATGACGGTCCTTCAATCTGTCACCGGCGACGCAGCCTACCTCAACGCCGTAGCTAAGTTGAGCCGATATTTCGGTCGTTCTCCGGACCGCCTCGACCTGGAGGATATCCCTGCCTTCTAGGTTCATCTGGTTGCGACGGGGAGTATCCCTCCGCCAAAGTCTTCGTCGTATGCTTACCCTGCACGCCCTCCCGGACGGCTCCCACCGCATCCGCCACTATGGCTTCCTCGCCAATCGCGAACGCAATGATAAAATCGCTCTCTGCCGTCAACTCCTTGCTGTCCGCAACGCTCCGACTGATCAAGAAGCCAGCGACGATCCCCTCACCAAATGTGAGATCCCGTCTGCCCGCATTGTGGCGGCACCGTGCGGCGCGTCGATGTCGTCCCGCGAGCCTGCGCCCACGACCATCCGTTTCATTGTGATACGTCATGACCAGCGCCTGCACTATCCACCCCTTCTGTGATCACCTTCGCGGTGGCAACGTCCGAAGTCACCGTGGCCGCGCTCGTCACCGAACGCCCGGCCAATCGTTCGGCCATGCATTCCAGCGCAGAAAATCGCTCGCTGGATCGCGCCCTTGGCCCGATCAATCGCGCCTCTCACATCCGATGAATGACCTCTGTGAACGCGCGGCGACCACAGGCGAGCGTTCCCCGCAGCCGCACCGCTGCATTATTCCGATAGCGCCCACAACTCCGCAGCTTCGTTCAATCCGGCTTCTATGAGGTCGCGGCCCCTCGGCGCTTTCTTTTGCGATGGCAGGCGCGAATCGTCCTCGATCCGATACGCGCTCGCGTTCGAGAACCCCGCCTTGGCCGCCGCGGCCTGGGGGGACAATGTCAGTCGGTAGGTCATGTACAGCCTCATCTGCTGGTCGGTGATGTGAAGGCCAGGCAAGGCATCGATTCCCTCTTGTCGAGACGAATCAACGGCTTGCACCAGCCCCGCCCGGCCGCCAGACGGGTCCAAAAACGCGCGACGCCGATGGGGTCTCACGCTGATCGCCGCCGCGCACTGCGCGCTTCGGGCTGGCATCAAGCGCCTTGAAGCCTTTGGCCATGCCGTGGAGACCGAGATTTTGCAGCAGGTCAAGCGTGGGGTGGGGCAGCATGCCGGATTGTCCTTTCAATGGAAGTAGCTTGGGCCGCGGAGATTGGGATGGTCGACGACAGCGTCATCGGTGGCGCGAGCGCTGCGGTCGAGCTTGTTGGCAATAATCGAGGCGATGCTCTTGTATGTCAGCGCGCGGACCGCTACGGCTCGGGCCGCGATCAACTCGGCGCGTTCCGGATCGAGATCCTTGGTCGTCCGTGAAGAATGCGGATTGACCTGAGAAATAAGCAGAATTGGTCTTGATGTAGTATTCGATTTTGCAGGAAAGCGGGGGTATTGGACCTCGCTTTCTTGCGTTTTGGGTTTTGCTTTTAGCGCTCATTCAGGATGTTCCAGTCGATCACCGCTGCCAACCGCACCAGCGGATGACCCATGTCGATGATCTGATCAAGCGCCGGAAGCAACAGGTCTTTCTGGCGATCATCCCGCGGCTTGCTCATCGCAATCCCCAATGTCGACGACGCCGAATCGCCCATTCAGTTCAGTGTGCCAAGCAGGGTCGGGACAGCCGGGCTTGCCGACGCGGCTAGTCGCCGGCCTGTTCATTTTGAAGCACATGCGCAACCTGTCAGATGAGGTGCTGTGCGCTCGCTGGATCGAGAACCCCTATTACCAATACTTCTGCGGCGAGCTGAGCTTCCGCCACCGCCTGCCGTTCGATCGATCGTCGATGACGCGCTGGCGGCAGCGGCTCGGCGAGGAGCAGCTCGTTGCGCTAATCCAGGAAAGTCTGTCGGTGGCGCACAAGACAGGCGCCCTCGGCCCGAAGGACCTGGAGCGCGTGGTGGTCGATACCACGGTGCAGCCCAAGGCGGTTGCGCATCCGACCGACGCGCGGCTGCTGCATCGAGCAATCATCAAGCTGGTCGGGCTCGCCAAGCGCAACCGTGTGCCGGTACGCCAGAGCTATCTGCGCCTGGCCAAGCGCGCCGTCATCATGACCGGCCGCTATACCCACGCCCACCAGTTCAAACGCGCCCGGCGGCAGCTCAAGTTCCTGCGGACACGGCTTGGCCGGATCATCCGCGACATCCGCCGCAAGATTAATGGCGATACGGTACTGGAAGCTCGCTTCGGCCCGTTGCTCGGTTTAGCGCAGCAGGTGCGCAGCCAGGATCAGCATCAGCGCGGTCCGAAGGTCTATGCGTTACATGCTCCGGAGTTGAGTGCATCGGCAAGGGTAAAGCCCGCGCACCCTACGAGTTCGGCTGCAAGGTCAGCATCGCCACCCCTGTGACGTCTCCGAAGGGCGGCCAGTTCGTGCTCCATGCCAAGGCGCTGCATGGCAATCCCTTCGATGGGCACACGCTCGGTCCCGTAATCGCCGACATGGAGAAGCTCACCGGGGTGGAGGCTCGCGGTATCCACGTCGACAAAGGATATCGCGGTCACAACCACCCGCATCGGTTCAGGGTCTGGATCTCGGGTCAGGTCCGCCGCGTCACAGCTTCCATCCGTCGCGAGATGAAGCGTCGCGCGGCCGTCGAGCCCGTCATCGGCCACGTCAAGGCCGAGCATCGCATGGACAGAAATTATCTCAAGGGACGCCTCGGCGACCGCATCAACGCCGTTCTCGCCGCTGCCGGCTATAACTTCGGCCTGCTGCTGCGATGGCTCGCAGAGTTCTTGCGTGTCATCATCCGAGCCTTCTTCGAGACCGTCCCGGCCCGAAACACCGCTTGAGCCGGGCGCAGCGTCAGTTCTTCACGAACGACTCCTTGAACAGCCGAAGCACGCCAGGCGGGTCCGGAAATCCCTGTTCGGGATGAAGCCGATTGGCCAGGATGGCGAGGATGAGACCCTCGGTGTTTAGTCCGATCGATTGTCCCCTGCGACGGAACCGCTCGGGGAGTCCACTCGGTGTAACGTCGATGCGCGCTGGGCATGTGGTCGGGATCGGTGCCGTGCTGGCGGCCGCCGTAACGGCGATGGTGAGCCGCAACACGCGAACCCCGATGCAACAGCTCGAGGGTTCGGGTGGTGGCGCGAACGTCGACCCGCTCCCGGATCTGCTCGTGGGGAACAGAGTAAAAGAACCCGTCGATCTCGACATGATAATCGAGCGAGACGTGGGCCACGCGCCATTCCGCGAACTGATAATCGGCATCCGGCAGCGGCGCCAGGACAGGCATCTCGACCGTCTCGAACAATCGTCGACGGCTACCGTCGAGCCGGCGCATAACATACGCGTTGATCCGCTCAAGCGCGGCGACGATTGCCGCGTTGGCCTCGACTAGCGAGAAGAAGGTCTGCCGGCGAAGCCGCCCGAGGATGTAGGTCTGGGCAAAACGCACCCGGGCTTCCACTTTTGCCTTATCCCGGGGGTTTCGTGGTCGTGCCGGAAGGACACCGACGCCATAATGGGACGCCATCATCCCGTAGCTGCGCTTGATTTCAGGATCGTAAAACGAAGCCCGGTGGACACCGGACTTCAGATTGTCGGGAACGACCAGGCGTGGTACCCGCCAAAGAACGGACATGCGGGCGTGGGCCTCTATCCAGTCCGGAAGTGTCTGCGTCCAGGTCGCCTCGACGTAGGTGTAATTCGAGGCGCCAAGTACGGCGACGAAGATCTCCGCGTCGCACAAACCCGCTTTCGCGATCGACGATCATGACCTTCTTGCCGGAGTAATCGACAAATACGTTGTCGCCGGCCGGATGATCGTGCCGCATCGTCGGAGACAGGCGCCGCTCGAACTCCCGGAACAAATCGCAGAACCGGCTGTAGCCATATCCTTCCGGGTGAACCGCGCGGTACACTTCCCAGAGCAGCATCAGATTGACGCCAGCCCCCTTCAGTTCGCAGGCCAGCGAGGCCCAATCTGGCTCGACGCGCCGACGGAAGCCGCGCCTCACGCCGGCGTGGGCAAATAGGCGCCGTTCACGAACGGCGTCGATCGTGTCCCTGAGCGTGGTGTAACTGGCGGTGGGACACCGCGTTCGCCGGCAGGAGCCGGACTGGTCAGCTGGCGATAGCCGGGAGGCTGACGGTTGGATCATCGCTCAACGGCGCGATGGTTTCCAGCGTCATGTAACGGGCGCGCTGGACGGCCCATTCATCGTTCTGTTCGAGCAGGATCGCGCCGATGAGGCGGACGATGGCGTCCTCATTGGGGAAGATGCCGACGACCTCGGTCCGGCGCTTGATCTCGCCGTTGAGGCGCTCGATCGGGTTGGTCGAGTGCAGCTCGGTGCGGTGCTGCGGTGGGAACGCCATGTAGGCCAGCACATCGGCCTCGTCGAGGAAGCCGGCGAGCTTGGGTAGCTTGGGGCGGAGCTGATCGCGACCTTCCGCCATTGCGCTCGTGCGGCCTCGGCATCGTCCTGGGCAAACGCAGTGGCGATGAAGGCGGAGACGACACGCCGTCCGCTTTTGCCGGCATGGGCCAGCGCGTTGCGCATGAAGTGCACGCGGCAGCGCTGCCAACTGGCGTTGAGCACCTTGGCGACGGTCGCCTTGATGCCCTCGTGGGCGTCGGAGACGACCAGCTTGACGCCGCGCAGGCCGCGGCGGGCGAGCTTGCGCAGGAACGCTGTCCAGAATGTCTCGGCCTCCGAGGGACCAATGTCCATGCCGAGAACTTCGCGCCGGCCATCGCTGTTGACGCCGACCGCGACGATCACCGCGACCGACACGATGCGCCCCTGCTGGCGCACCTTCACGTAGGTGGCGTCGATCCACAGATAGGGACAATCGCCCTCGATCGGGCGAGCGAGGAACGCCTTCACCTTGTCGTCGATCTCCGCGCACAGCCGCGAGACCTGGCTCTTGGAGATGCCGCTCATGCCCATCGCCTGCACCAGATCGTCGACGGAGCGAGTCGAGACGCCCTGCACATAAGCTTCCTGCACCACGGCGGTGAGCGCCTTCTCGGCCATCCGGCGCGGCTCCAGAAAGCCGGGGAAGTAGGAGCCCTTGCGCAGCTTGGGAATGCGCAGCTCGACCGTGCCGGCGCGGGTCTCCAAGTCCGGTCGCGGTAGCCGTTGCGCTGCGCCAAGCCGCTCGGGGTTCTTCTCGCCGTGGCCCCAGCTATGGAGAATGGCAATCATCCCGGTCTCGGCACCGAGATGCTTTGGGTCGGCGCTGATGAGACGGATCGTCTCGGCTGCCGTCTTGAGCAAGATGTCGTAGACCACCGCCTTGTTCTGTAGCGCGATGGCGGCCACGGGCGCCGGCACGGTGAAGACGACATGAAAATAGAGCACCGGCAGCAGGTCGGCCTGGCGATCGGCGAGCCATTGGGCGCGCGCGAGCGCTTGGCACTTTGGACAGTGCCGATCGCGACAGCTGTTATAGGCGACGCGAACCAGGCCGCAGTCGTCGCACCGCTCGACATGGCCGCCGAGCGTCGCTGTGCGGCACGCCTCGATGGCCGCCATCACACGGCGCTGGTCGGATGAAAGCCGAGAGCTCTGTGCGGCACGGAATGCGGCGCCGTGGCGGCGGAAGATGTCCGCCACCTCGAGCACGGGGCGCATCTGCGCAGCTCAGTCGGGTGGGATCACCGTGATGGAGAGTCGGTCGAATGGGCTGGTCGTGCGGGCGAGCAAATTCGTCGCAACCTGAGCGTAGCGCGCGGTCGATCCCAGATAGGCATGTCCGAGCAAGACCTGAATGATGCGGATGTCGATCCCGCCTTCCAGGAGATGAGTGGCAAACGAGTGCCGGAGCGTGTGGACAGCGATCGGCTTGGCAATCCGAGCACGGCGACGGGCGGCCCGGCAGGCGGCCTGGATGGCCGGGATGCTGACATGTTCACCCGGGTCTTGGCCTGGAAATAGCCACAGGCCCGACCGTGTTCGCGTCCAGTACGCACGCAGAATCTCCAGCAGCCGCAGCGAAAGCATCGCGTAGCGATCCCTGCCGCCCTTGCCGTTCTCGATGTGGAGCAACATTCGCTTGCTGTCGATCGAGCTCACCTTCAGGCGGACGACCTCGCTAACCCGTAAGCCCGCCGCGTAAGTGGTCGTCAGCACGACGCGGTTGCGCAATCCTGTAACCGCCCCGAGGAAGCGCTCGATCTCTTCGGCACTGAGGACGAGCGGGAGCTTGTCAGGCTTCTGGCCCCCGATGATCCGCTTGAATGCCTCCGCCTGCCCGAGGGTCACGCCGTAGAAGAACCGCAGCGCGCAGGCCACCTGATTGTTGTGGGACCACGAACGCTTATGGCTGATGAGATGCAGTTGGTAGGCGCGGACCTGCTCGAAACTCAGCCGCTCCGGGGCGCAGCCGAAATGTCGGCTAAACTTTGCGATCGCATAGATATAGGATTGCTGGGTCGACGGCGACAGATTGCGGACTGTCATGTCCTCGATCATGCGCTTGGCGAAGAGGGCTCATCGTAGCCATCTGGGTCTCCTGTCTTGAGAGGGGTGGTGCGAAGACCAACATCCTCTCAGACAGGACACCTCAGTTCAGCAGGCTCCCCCCAAACTCCCGCGCAGCGGGTTCATTCAATTCCCGGCCGGAATAAACCGGAATCCATCTCGCCTTCCCGGCCGGACCGACCAGAGTTTTGAGTATGTCAGACAGTACTGGTCGGCGACAATGAGCACGTGCACGCTGGCCAGCTGTTGGCGCGGATTGACTTCACGCAACATTCGGCTCCGAAGAGCTCGACGAACGCCATGAGTTGCTACGGGACGGTCGCCGCGACCGGCGGTTACGTCATTTCGGTGAATGGCACTTCGGAAAAGGTGGCGTTCAATATCTGCCACTATCGATAGAAAGATTGAATTCCTATCTCCGTTGGCGAGGAATCTGATCGCCAGCTTTCCGTTGTCGGTCCGGCGGTTCCTCTGGTTCATTAACTGCGCGGAGAGTTCGCTTGTACGAGAACCGACATGTTTCCAGGCCGGTGCTGGTTCCTCAGCATTTTCGCGTGTGCGCGCGGAAGATCGATCCACGTGAAGACTTCGGATAGGCAGGGATCTATGCGCCGCTCGACAACAAGCCTATGCGCCTCCTGCACTTGGTATGGATTGGCAAAATGGCTGCCCTGCACTCTTTTCTGCCGCATCCAAATAAAGCGCGCGTCCATCGTCAGGTTGTAGCCTGAGGTTCCGGCACAAAACACAACCATTCCGCCTCGCTTAACCACAAAGCAGCTCACGGGGAACGTCATTTCTCCCGGGTGCTCAAAGACAATATCGACGTCATTTCCCGTTCCTGTAGCCGCCCAAATGGCTTTGCCAAAGCGGCGGACCCGGTTCATGTAATCCCCGTACGTGGTGACGGTATCATTGATATCGGGAATTCGACCCCAACAATCAAAGTCCCTTCGGTTGATGACTGCTGTTGCTCCCAATGACATTACAAACTCACGTTTTGCCTCGTCAGAGACGACTCCGATCGCGTTGGCGCCAGCAACGGTTACGAGTTGGATAGCCATCGAGCCAAGTCCGCCAGCCGCCCCCCACACCAGAACGTTTTGACCTGGTTGAACGACGTGGGGGCGATGACCAAACAACATCCGATATGCAGTGGCCAGCGTTAGCGTACAGCAGGAGCTCTCCTCCCAGCTTAGGTGAGTAGGCCGAAGTAGTAGCTGACGCGATTGAACGCGTGCGAATTGTGCAAAGGATCCGTCAGGAGTTTCATAACCCCAAATTCTCTGGGAAGGTGAGAACATGGGATCGCCGCCATTACACTCCAAGTCATCGCCATCGTCCTGATGGCAATGGAGAACGACCTCGTCGCCGGCTTTCCATTTCTTCACGCGGTTCCCGACCGCCCAAACGACTCCCGCAGCATCAGATCCGGCGATGTGATGAGAGTGCCCATGTACGTCGAAGGGCGAAATCGGCTGTCCGAGGGCAGCCCAAACAGAATTGTAGTTTACCCCCGCCGCCATAATCATAACCAGGGCCTCGTCGGGGCCTATGTTCGGCGTATCAACGACCTCTTCTTGCATTGCACTCTCTGGATCCCCATGCCGCTCCCTCCGTATCACCCAAGCATTCATGTACTTCGGTACATGACCCAACGGCGGAATTTCTCCAATTTCATAAAGATCCTTTACATGGTCTGTGACGACACGATCATTGTGCTGATTAATTTCACTCATCTGTCCCTCTGTGTAAACGGAATTGAAGAATACACATATATTGAGAATTATCAACCGAATAAAATACATCAATAAGGAGTTCGACTACTTGCCTTGATTCGAAAGAAGTGGGTATTTGTTAGCGGTCTGGTCTAAGGAGGAGGCACGCGGAGCGCTCATGAAGGCCCCGCTCCAGCAGACTCGTTGGCTGGCTCGCCAAGGTATTTGGAATAATCGAAATAAGGAGTCGCAAGTTGATCAGTCAGCTTTGTGAATTGCAGGGTGGGCGATATGACGCTGTCGTAATCGGATTGGGCATCAACGGAGCTGCCGCCCTTCGTGAGTTGGCGTTGGCGGGCTACTCGGTAATGGGCGTTGACATGCACGATTTTGGGTCAGGCGCGTCCGCGAGGTCGAGCCGCTTACTTCATTGCGGCCTTCGCTACTTGGCGCCAGGTCGATCGCTCTGGGAGTTCGTTCAGCGGCCCCAGCGATTTGCAAGTGCATTGAAGATGGCCCGTCAAGCAGTCACCGCGCGCAGCGAATTTGTACGTGCTGAACCGCACCGAGTAAGCGCGATCACGGTTCACTTTCCGATATTCGAGGATGGACCGTACACCAAATGCCAAGTTCGTGCAGCTTTCGGCCTGTTAGGTGCGATGAACATTGGCGGTATTCCGTTGGACTATTCTATGCTTCGACATGATGAAGTGGTGCGAGTTCCAATGCTGCGCATGCTGCGCGCGCAGAATCAACTGAAGGCCGTGGCCTCCTATCGCGAATACTCGTTCGTTTGGCCCGAGCGCATTTGCGTTGACGCGATACTGGATGCTGAAGCCGCGGGCGCCACGGTGCTGAACTACACGCGCGTGGAATCGTGTGCGAAAGCGCAAGACGGCAACTGGCGCATTCAGTTGGAAGGAAATGTCGAGATTCGAGCGCCCGTGGTCTTGAATTTGGCGGGAATCTGGATCGACGACATTCTGCGCACGGCTAATCCTCGCTCAGCAAAGCGCGTGCTGGGGACGAAAGGCGCTCACATCCTCGTGCAGATGCCCGAGGAGTGCAGATCACTGGGCATTGCTACCATCAACTCTAAAGGTGAACCGTTCTATTGCTTACCTTGGGGCGATCATCACTACTTTGGGCCCACGGAAACGTTGTATAACGGTGACAAGGAACATGTGGTTGTCAATGCGACGGAGATCGAATTCTTGTTGGCCGAGGCAAATCGCCTGTTTCCTTCACAGGCGCTGAACACCTCACAGATTGTGCAAACGTGGGCTGGAGTGCGACCGTTAACGTTCGATAAAGATCTGCCGATGGGCAATCGCCATCGGTTGCTGCACGAACTCTCTGGGGATGGCTTGGCTGGGATACTTGCGTTGACGGGGGGGCCGTTGACCTCCCACAGATCCGCGGGCAGGCAGGTACGAGAGGCAGTCGACCGATTGACTGGCAGTATCAGTGAAAAGCGGCAGCTAGTCCCGCAGGAACGCTTCGCCGTTGACCGACACCTCTTGCAAAGGCTACTCGCGAACGAGCCAAGGGCGCATCAGCAGTTGCATCAAATCCTGTTGAAGGAGCGCGTTCGCACTCTTTCCGATCTATTCTTTCGCCGATTGGGCGTCGCGTGGTTTGAACGAATCGAGCCCACTGACATTCGCAAGGTCGCAAGCGCGGTGGCAGGGACATTGAACTGGAGCGAATCGAAAACGCAGACCGAAATTGGTAAGTTCCTCGACGAACTCAGTACATTGTTCGGATATGACCTAAGCCAGTTAGTGGGAGAGCCGGGCGTGTCCAAATCCGGCAGGACACAAATCGAGTCGAGCACTCAAGCGCGACCCTGAGTGTTATGTCCTCCGCCACCATGCCCGGATCAGAGGGCGCTGCGAAGATGCTTACTGGTGTCGCACGTTCAATGAAGATTCTCCAAACTAGAACGAAAAATGATCGCTCTCGCGCTGCCTGCAAGAATTGGTAGCTGATCTCCGCGTGCCATTACTGTATTGGTGTCATTGAATTGAGGTGCGCCGCGATCGGATGATCGAGAAAAGGAACTCCTTAGGTATGACACGGGAGCCAAACGAGTAGGGCCAGACAGTCGGCTCAGGGCGCGGGCGGAAAGCTTTTTGATGAAAAGAGTATAGTTCGTGACAACCAACTGCTCTTAATGAGAGCCGTATGTTAGAGGATCAGCCTGGAAATGGTGGTAGCAGGTCTCCCAAAAAGATTCGCAGAGAGCGGCCTGTTATCAGCCGCAGGCTCAATTTCGATTGACTGTTCTCTTCCTAGAAGCTCTCGCAGGCGATTAGTGCTGATATCAGTCGCAGAACGTTATTTAAATGATTTGCGGAAGTTAGGCCGATCGGTAGGTCATCTACCTTCGGTCGAATTCGGACTCGCTATGCGTTTTGCCGGACACTGGTCAGATTTCATCTTAGTTGCGTCTGCATCCATTCGACATACAATGAATACCGGTCAGCGCCGACTCGTAAATCGGTTAAATCGGTTAACGAGAAATAAGTCGATGCCGTTTGTCTCGGTGGGCGGTAGCGCGATCAATTATGCTTCTTCTATTTCTCCTAAGGCGCATTTTGGTGCGAGAGTTTGCAAGTCATCGCATCGGCAAAGTGAATGCAGCAAACGCGAGGTTGCCGCAGACGACAATCGCCCTCTCGTCGACCAGCAGCTCCACAGGAAGCTAGTGAGCACTCTTCAATTGCTTCGCTATGCGGAGGCCGAGCTCTCCGAGCTTAACCTTGAAACATCAGTTGTTCTCTTGCGAGCGGCGATCGTCGATATCGCTCAAAATGTGGGCATAGCCTGCGAGCTCTCTGAGGTCGGTAAACATGACGATTTTGGCTAGAGCGTTGATGCCCGATCTTAATCATTATGATTGCGGAGTTCTCATTAACTGTATTGCCGGGATATGTGGGCTTGCAGACATAGCAGACATAAACGGCTGATTGGAGACGGCATGGCGATTCTTGAAATGGAAACTCGCGGTTCGGTACTGGTCGCGCGGTTCAATCATGCCAACGCTAATAATCCCATGAGTCTGGAGCTGGAGAAAGCCATTCGCTCCACATGCAAAGAGACGGAGGATAATACGGCGATACGCGCCTTGGTATTGACAGGAGGCAACGACAGATCGTTTTGCGCCGGCGGTGACTTTAACGAAGTGATCCAGCTTTCGGAGCGCACGGCAGTGGAGGCGTTTATCGACAGAGTCATTGATTTGTACTCTACCATCCTCAGCGTCACGAAGCCAACTGTTGCTGCAATCGGTGGATATGCGGTAGGCCTTGGGTTTCAGCTCGCGCTAGTCTGCGATTGGCGCGTCGGCTCGCCGGAAACAAAGCTCCTTATGTGGGAATTGAAACACGGGCTCGCCTGCACTGTCGGCGCTTATATGCTTGAAAGCTTCGTGGGTCGAGCGGCGATGTCTGATATCGTTTATGGGTGCGAGGCCGTTCCGATTTCTTGGGCGGCGGATCACAAGTTGCTTCACGAAGTGGTTCATCCGAGCAGCCTCGTGGAGAGGGCGATCGCGCGGGCGCGGTTTCTCGGTGAATTTCCGGAGATTACTTTTCGGCGATCAAAAGAATCAGTAAATCGGCGGTTCGTCGCGGGCTTGCGCAACATCGCGATGGAGACGAAAGAAGCACATGTTGCAGGTTTTGCGAGCGGAGCCGCCGAACAACACTTTAATCATGTGCTAACGCACTAGCTACGATCATCGCATGGTGCACGATTTGCGCGCCGACGGTAGTTTCCGCCTTATCGTGCTGTTTTTGACCCGGCAGCGGTTAGAGGTCCAAGAAGTTTTCTGCGACGAGGCTGAAGTTCAAAACCAGAGTTCTGTACCTCCAATCACGTTGGAGGGGTGATCGCGCCGACGCGTTTCCGGCGAAGATCGCACCGATAACGCAGGCGAACTACTTCGGCTCGTCGGCTTGATCTCTTCCCTGAGACGCTCGATTGGGGTGGTGGAGTGTATCCACCGAGCTAAGCCGCGGACGATGGATTACGGATTTTACCGCTTGAGGAGTCCGGGGCCTTCCTTGTACATCCTGATGAGTTCTATCAGGTTTTCGATGCCGAAGTCGGTGAACGCGATGACGCCCGTCTTCACCTATGCCGCAAACCCAGATGGCGCCGGGTCCTCCTTTTCCATTCCGTTTGCGACATCCCAGGGCCAGTCCGTCCTCTCCGAGGTCCTTGGCAACGCGATCGATGGTAAAGACGGCATGAACTTTGTTGACGTGCAAGGCTACGCCGCTTGGATGGAGGGTGTCGATACAGGAGGCGTCCCGTTCCAGGGTAACACCTCGTGCAGGCGGCTCTGTGGCATGTTGGCGATGCGCGTAAGAACGTCGGCAAGCTAAGCTTTCGGGTCGATGTCGTCGAGACGCGCTGTCATGATGAGCGTGGACATCACGGCGGTCCGCTCGGCGCCGTGTATCGCTGCGGCGAAAGCCGCCTTGCAGAGTGAGATGGATGGTGAAGACATAGGCGTATGACTGTAAGCAGCAAAGAGACCCCGTCTGGCGCAGGGGGTGAGCAACCGGCTATCGGCTGCTGAGTTTGTGAGCCGATGTGAGCTTCTATGTCTGCGCCTGGTTCTGGAACTAGAACCTTCCATATGATCGAAGCGGTCGCCGACCGTCTTGAGGGAGCGCCGCGGCAGCTTCGCCGACGCTGGTCGGACGAGTTTAAGGCCCAAGTCGTGACGGAGGCGCTGGAACCTGGCGCGAGCGTCTCGGCGATCGCTCGTCGGATTGGCATTCACCCGTCGCAGCTGTTTGCCTGGCGCCGTGATGCTCGGGCGGAACGACATTATCGCGAGCGGCACTCGAGTTGCGGGGGTGAGGTGGCGTCTGTGTCAGGCGCTGTGTATCGCTCCGGCGAGGGCCGCCTTGCGCGGTGCGATGGAGGGTGAAGACATAGGCGTATGACGAAGGTTTTACAGAACGTACGCTTCTACGCGTGCCGCCATTGCGATCGCACCGGGATCAACGCCCCTGTCGTGACCGCGCCGATGCGGACGCAGCCGCTGCCGGGCAGCGTTGCCACGGCCTCAACGCCGGCGTTCGCGCTGGTTCATAAATATGTCGATGGCACGCCGCTCTACCGCCTGGCGCAGGCCTTCGAACGCGCCGGCGTTCCGGTCAGCCGCGGCGCTTTGGGTCGCTGGGTGATCGGCTCAAGCGAGAAACATCTCTCCCGCATCCATGACGCCCTGAAGCTGCGGCTCAGATCGCAGCCTCTCATCCATGGCGACGAGACAACGGTTCTGGTCCTCAAGGAGAGGGACAAAAAGGCCACCAGCACGTCGTATATGTGGGCTTATCGCAGCGGCAAGGGCAGTCACGAGCCCATCGTTCTTCTGGATTATCAGCCGGGCCGCCGCCAAATCCACCCGCAGGCCTTCCTCGGCGATTACCGCGGCATCGTGATGAGTGACGGCTATACCGCATGGCGCCCGCTGGAACGGGCTACCCACATCGGCTGCATGGCCCACTCCCGGCGGCGCTTTGTTGATGCCCTCAGGGCGAGGAAGAAGGGCGACGGTCCGCCCGAGCAGGCGCTGCGGTTCTTCGACCAGCTCTACCGGGTTGAAAGGCAGGCGCGGGACGGAGCACCGGAGAAGGATGAAACACAGGCCGACTGCATTCGCCGCTTCCGCCAGCAACATAGTGTCCCCATTCTCAATACTCTCAAGGTATGGCTCGATGACATGGCCCCGAAGGTCTTGCCTGATAGCAAGCTCGGCGACGCCGTATCCTACACCCGAAACCAATGGGAATATCCGACGCGCTACACCGGGGACGGCAGCATGCCGATCGACAACAATCTTCTGGAGCGCGGCATCAGGGTCTTTGCAACTGGCAGGAAGAGTTAGTTGTTCAGCGATACCGTGGACGGAGCCAAGGCCAGTGCCGTCGTCTACAGCCTGATGCTGACCTGCTGCACCTCACGCGTCGAGCCGTTAGCGTGGTTGCGTCACGTCCTCACCAAATTGCCTCAGCGCGCCGGCGACGCCGATATTACCGACCTGCTGCCCGCCAACTTCCACAAAGCCGCCACTGCCTGAACGGCCCGGTATCGCCCGATACCTAGGGCAACCCATCAAAACCGCCGGCGTCAACGTGCGGGGAAAATCGCGCTTACGGCCGTTCATAGAAACGATCGTGCTGGGTGGAGCGGAATCGAAGGAAGTCGGTGATCAAGCCCTGATGCGCGGGTTGGCTACCGCATTCCCGATTGTGCATCCGGGGTCTACTCCTATCTTACAACAGGCGTCGGCGCCCTTGCAGGCCACAAAGCGTCTGACGGGCATGGCCCTATGCCGCGTTCCGCGTCCCGATGCACGATGATACGATGATAAGAAGGGTTACCTGATTAGGCCGTCCGCACTTGCCTCGCGACCGCCCACATGAATCCGTGCGTGTTTCGGCAATTTCCGGACACCGATTTCGGTAATTCGCGGACAGCGATTTCAGTAATTCCGGGACAGGGATTCCGCTAAATCGCGGACAGTTGCGGGAGGTTGGTTTTCGGAAGCGCCGTTCAGGAAATGTTCTCTCTCAAGCTGAGTTTGAGAGGGGCAATGCCGAGACGGAAGCAAGCGAAACGAACCACTGTGAAGGACCTACGATCGATCCTGAGGCTGACGTACGAGCAGGACCTGTCGGTTCGGGAGATCTCGGAACGGCTGCAGATCAGCAAGAGCTCGGTTGCCACCTACCTGTTGCGGGCACGCGAGGCGGGCTTAAGCTGGCCGCTGCCGCCGATTTACGCGAGCGAGGCGGCGTTGCAGCGGGCTCTGTTCCGGCGGGTCGGGCGGCCTCCGCAGGACTTGAGCGAGCCCGAGTGGCCGCGGGTGGCGCAGGAGCTCAAGCGCAAGGGCGTGACGCTGACGCTGCTTTGGCAGGAATACCGGACGGCGCATCCCGACGGCTATGGTTACACGTGGTTCTGCGAGAAGTTTGACGCCTGTCGGCGCCGGGCGAACCCGACCTTCCGTCATCGCCACGCGGCGGGTGCAGTGATGCAGACCGACTATGCCGGTCCGACGGTGGAGGTGATCGATCCGCAAACCGGCGAGATCCGTCAGGCGCAGATATTTGTCGCGGTGCTCGGGGCCTCGTCGCTGACCTTCGCTATGGGGAGCTTCGGTCAGCGACTACCAGATTGGATCGAAGGCCAGACCCGGGCCTTGTCGTACTTCGGCGGAGTTCCCAAGGCGATCGTCTGCGACAATCTGAAGGCCGGGGTCGTCAGGGCGTTGTGGTTCGAACCGACGCTCAACCAAACCTTTGCGGCCATGGCCGAGCACTACGACACGACGATTTTGCCGACCCGCAGCCGCAAGCCGCGCGACAAGGCAAGGTTGAAGGCGCGGTGCTGATTGTCGAGCGCTGGATTCTGGCACGGCTGCGCCATCGGCGGTTCTTCAACCTGACCGATCTCAATACTGCGATCGGCGGTTTGCTGGAGGAGCTGAACCATCGGCCGATGCGCCATATCGGCAAATCCCGCCGGCAGCTGTTCGAGGAGATCGAGCGCGCTGCGTTGACGCCGCTGCCGAGCGAACAGTTCGAATACGCCGAATGGAAAACGGCGAAGGTGCATCCCGATTATCACGTCGAAGTCGACAAGACCTTTTACTCGGTGCCGCACCGGCTGATCGGCCGTCGGGTGGACATCCGGCTCACCTATCGAGCCGTCGAGATCTTCCAGGATCACACGCGTGTCGCCAGCCATGTGCGCCGCTCTCAGCGCAGCGGCCATGTCACCGTGAACGAGCACATGCCCAAGGCCCATCAGCGTTATGCCAATATGACGCCGGCGAACTTGATCAAGATGGCAGCGCGGATCGGCGTCAACACCGCCACTCTGGTCGAGCGGATGATGCGTGAGCGCCCGCATCCCGAGCAGTCCGCCATGGGGATCATCGCCCTGGCACGGCGCTACGAGCGCGATCGGCTCGAAGCGGCCTGCGAGCGGGCACTCGTCATCAACGCGATCAGCTACTCCTCGGTGAGCGCGATCCTCAAATCCGGGCTCGACCGCGCGAGCCCTGCTGCCGCACCCGTCAAAGCCACCCCCTCGCACGCCAACATCCGTGGTGGGGGCTATTATCAATGAAGGAAAGGAACATCGCGATGCTGACCCACCCGACCCTCGAGCAGATGCAGGCGCTCGGCCTTGCCGGAATGGCGGCCGCCTACCGGCAACTGGCCGAACAGGACAATGCCGCTGATCTCAGCCGCGATGAGTGGCTCGGCCTGATGCTCGATCGTGAAGCCGCCATGCGCGCCGACCGGCGCCTGACCAATCGGCTGGCCGCAGCCAAGCTGCGCTTCGTCGACGCCTGTATCGAAGACGTCGACTTCGCGTCCCGCCGCGGCCTTGACCGGCGCAACACCCTGCAACTGGCGCAAGGCGCCTGGCTGAAAGCCCATGAGAACTTCATCCTGGCAAAACCTGGCTGGCGTGCGCCTTCGGACGCCAGGCGGCCAGGCTCGATCATTCCGTCCTTTATTTGCGTATGCCGCGCCTGTTCGAAGACCTCGCCATGGCCCGTCTCGATGGTCGCTTCCCGCGCCTCATCGACAAGCTCGCACGGGTCCAGTTGCTCATCCTCGACGACTGGGGCACCCACACCCTCAATGACCAGCAGCGCCTTGATCTCCTCGAAATCTTCGAAGAGCGCTACAGGCGCAAATCGACCTTGATTACCGCCCAGCTGCCCGTTGCGCAATGGCATGACATGATCGGAGAGCCGATGACTTCATGATGCCTCCTTCTTCGAACGCTTGGTGCGTCGCACCCGCTTGCGAAGTCGACTGATTTGCTCGTCTGAGAGCTCGATCTGCCATGGCTGGCCCTTGGCCAACTGACGACCTGCCAGCAATCCGCGCGCAAGATAATCGAAGATTGTTTGCGGAGTTACTCCAAGCTCAGCCGCCGCGCCCTGAATCGAGAAGCTCCCGTCGGGCCAGCGCATCGGATTATTGTCCACACCGTTGATTTTGACGGTTGGAATGCCCCAGCGGGTACGCAGTACCCAGACGTTCTCGCCTTTGAAGGCGCAGCCTCGGGCTGCGACGAAGCCTTCCTGATTGAGTATGGCTGCGATCTCGGCGTCCATTTTGTGTTCAGCATTCAACTCGATGATCCGTCGCCGCAACCGATCAATGTCGATGTAATTGCGGTAGGTGTGAACCCGCCGTTGAACGTGATACTCGCTGGTTGCGCCGGTCTGCCAGACGATCTTGAGCCAGACCTGACCTCGGGCCCGCTTCTGATCAAGAACGACTTCGCGGATGACAAATCGTAGAATGCGCTTGCGATCGGCTACCGACGTGGTGGTCGCGTTCCAAATCCGCGGCAGGTTCTCTCCGAGCGCTTGTAGCCCAGCGCGTTCCGCCGGGCCAATCAGAAGCGGCTCTTGTACGCGCCAACGCGCATGCTGCTGCTCGACCGCCTCGACGACACGCAGCTTCTCTTCCCAAGCCCGCTCAAGTGAGCGCGCCACAAGACGGTTCTCGGGTTCGACAGCGTCATACTGACGCCGAGCGCGCTCGGCCTCGTAGCGGGCACGCTCCACGCGAAGCGCCCACTGGCGCTCGAGCTGACGACTCTCCTGCTCCAGTTGGCCTGCCGCTGCGAGTGCGATCTCAATCTGATCCGGCGCCAGGGCATCGAGGACCACTCGCTCGACCAGCGCGTCAACCGCCAACGCCCGGACTTCCTGACAAAGTGCACTGCCTTGCTGGTCCCGATCCGAGCGGCAGCAATAGACCGGATAGTCAGCATTCGGGCCCGTGTAGCGCATGCTCATGCGCCGTCCGCAACGGCCGCAGATCGCAATTCCTTGTAACAGGGCTGCCCCCTTGCGCGGTACGCCAGAATGTCCTGCCTCATGGCGGAAGACGTTATCCGCCAGTCGCCCCTGGTTGGCCATGAACTCCTCCCAGCTGATATAGCCTGGGTGAGCGGCGTGGAGGCAAACCGCCCAATCCTCAATCGCCACCTTGACCGTTCCCGTCAGCGATCCCGGCCGGCATCGGCTCGGATCCTTTTGCCGGCGGCCATAAACGTACGCCCCAGCATAGGCCGGATTTTGAAGGATGCTAAGGACGCGTGCACTATCTGGCGCACGCCAGACGATCTCGTGTGGAGATGGTCCAAGCAGCGGTCGAACCGGCAAGGACAATCCGTTCCTATCCAAGTAACGCATCACACGGCGAGCGCTTTGCAGTTCCTGGAATTTGGCGAACACGAGCCGAAGTCGGGCCTGCACCTCCTCATCGGGATTGAGAACAATTGCGCCCGCCCTATCATAGGCAAGCCCGGCCGGCAGGGGCAGCCGCAGTTCGCCTCGTGCCGCCTTCTGGCGCTCGCCTTGATGAAGGCGCATCCGAAGCTGATGCAGCTCCGCTTCGCTCATGATGCCGGACAAGCCCAGTAGAAGGCGGTCGTGATAGGCGCGCGGGTCGTAAAGCCGCTCGCCATCCGCAATGAGCACGCCGAATACCGAGCACAGTTCGAGAAGCTGATGCCAGTCCCGATTGTTGCGGGCCAAGCGCGAAGCGTCGAGGCTCACCACGAGACCGGCGTTGCCAAGGCCGATCTCGGCAATGAGCTTCTGGAAACCATGACGATCCACACCGCCAGCACCGGATTTGCCCAGGTCCTCGTCAATGACCTGCACGCGCTCCGGCGGCCAGCCTAGTCCGATGGCGCGATCGACGAGGCGGTACTGCAGCTCTGTGCTCTCCTGGTGCTGGCGCACCTGGTTCACGGATGACTGCCGCACGTAGACATAGGCCAACTTGGCTCGGTGCGCAGTCGTGAGCCGCTCGTCAGCGACGTTCAAGCTGATCAGCACGACCCAGTCCCCTTCCGGGCCTGCCAGGAACCGCTTGCATTCGCCGCAGCAGCGTCGCGAGGATTTGAGCGATCTGGGTTTGCGTCGCGGTCGACAGATTCGGCCACAGGCGCGGAATGTCGGCCATCGGACGGCCAGGTGGACTTGCCAATGTCGGTAGGGGTCGATACGCAACGCGACCTGGAAGCGGTCGGTGGGTCATCGCGAATCACCTTCTCGTCGAGAAGGCTCAGACTCGCGCTCAAATGTTGCATCAATGGGATCAGCGTACGTGCACTGATGCGCGGCAGATCGGCGGCGTTCGGGCGGGAAGTGATCGTCTCGGCAAGATCCGTCGACGCGATCCGAACCGCCCGCGGCCGGCCGTCCGGCAGCGCGACAACGACGTAGGCGGGACCGCGCCCCGACCGCTCCTTCAGCACCTCAAGCCGGTGCCCAAAAAGAAAATGATGCGGGTCAGTGATCGTGACGTGAGACACGACCCGCTCAAAAATAGGGGTACTCTGACGTGTTCGGCGAACCCACCCACCCGACCCCGTCCTCGATCGCCTCGTCCACAACGCCCATCGGCTCGATCTCTCCGGCGAAAGCTTGCGTCGAACCCGGCAATCCGCCCGAAAGGCCTGAGCCCGTGGCGCTGTGGACATGCCGCTGCGCTTGGACAACGCCCAAGGCGTTGCCCACATGCCCACAGCAACCGCAGCAGAAGAAAAAACAGATTTGAGCCGCGATTCCAGATTGACCACGCGGCTTGCTCGATGCCAGAGAACCAGCCGGCCAGAACGCCTCGCCCCGGGCGAGATCAAATCGAAGAAGTGGGCGACATCGTCTCGGAATCCCCGGGCGACTTCAAATCGGTACACCCGGGCGACATCGTCGAAATCCGCAGCCATGGTCCATCGTCATCTGCCGTCCAGTGTTACATTTCGTCTGTAAGAGATAGCATTGCCAATATGATGTTGACGCTTCCTGATATTGGTATTGGCCTCGCCAGAGGTTGTGGACGAAAAGAGGCCGACACGTCTTACTCACACTGGGGCACTGCTCTCCGGCAAGGTGTTGCTCGTGATCTTCCCCCAAAAAAGTAGACAGGGTTAAGCTGCTTTTCGCTCCATCTCGATCGGAGTGGCATATCCGATGGCGGAATGGAGCCGGGTGCGGTTGTAGAAGCCCTCGATATAGGCAAAGACGTCGCGCATTGCCTGGGCGCGGTAGTCACGATGATGGACGAGCTCGGTCTTGAGGGTGTGGAAGAAGCTCTCCATCGGGGCGTTGTCGTAACAGTCGGCCTTGCGGCTCATTGATGCGGTGATCCTGGCGGTGGTGAGGGCTTGGCGGTAAGCGTGTGAGGCATACTGCACCCCGCGATCGGAGTGGTGGATCAATCCAGCTTCCGGTCGTTGCTGTTGGATCGCCATCGTCAGGGCCGACGAGGCGAGTTCCGTGCGCATGTGATCGCCCATGGCCCAGCCGACGATCTTACGGCTGAAGAGGTCCATCACGGCCGCCAGGTACAGCCAGCCTTCCGCGGTCGGGATGTAGGTGATGTCGGCGAGCCAGACCCGATTCGGAGCAGGCGCCGTGAAGTCGCGCATGATCAGGTTCGGTGCGATCGGCAGGTCATGACGGCTGTCGGTGGTGCGAACCCGGCGTGGTGGCGCCATGATGGCTCGGATGCCATGCCGCTGCATCATCCGCTCGATCCGGCCACGGCTGGTGCCGCGTCCCTGCGACGTCAGAGCGGCATGGATTGGCGGACTGCCATAGCGCCCGCCACTGTCCTGATAGACCTGCCGGACCTCAGCCAGCACCGTGGCATTGGCTTGTGTCCGTTCGCTCACCGGGCGCGTGCGCCAAGCGTAATAGCCGGCCGGCGAGACCTCGAGCACCTCACACATCAGACGAACCGGATACATGTTGCGGTGATCCTCGATGAAGCGGAAGCTCATGTCCGGGTTCCGGCAAAGATCGCGATCGACTTTTTTAAAATGTCGCGCTCCATGCGTAGCCGTTCGTTCTCCTGGCGCAGCCGGGCGATCTCCGCAGCCTGGTCCGCCGACATCGGCGTCGCCTGCGTGGTGGGGCGCCACGCCGCCGATGTGGGCTCCTGCCGGACCTTGTCTACCCAGCGTCGCAGCACCGAATCGCGCAGACCGAATTCCTTGGCCACCGACGGGACCGAGCGACCGCTCGACATCACGAGCTCAACGGCTTGGCGCTTATAGTCCTCCGTGAATGACCGACGTTCACGACCTTGCATTCGACACCTCCTGGCTCTCCGAGCCTACTACAGGTGTCCACTCATTCGGAGGAGGTTCAGCGCGAAACACGCAGGATGTGTTCCGTAGGACGCATGTAGGCGCGCGGCAATTCCAATCTGGTGTTGAAGTCTTCGAAATTGGTATTGGTCTCACAGGAGGAAGTTCATCAAGAATTTGTCTCTATTGAAGTCGATCAAGGAGGGACGGCATGTCTCTTCGGGAGTCATGTTACGTTCCTTCTGCTGGAGAAAAGCTCGCTTCGACGCCTACAGAAACCAGAGCCTCTCCTAGATCGGCTCTATGGACAGAGCTACTGAGGTTCATATGCCTCAAGACCCTTTTCGCTGTAGTTGGAGAAGTTCTCAGCGCCATGGAGCAACTGGTCCGCCGTTCAGCATCTCTCTCGCTTTAGCGTAGGTCGTGCAAGTACGACGCGGTGATCGTTTAGGCAAGCGGTAAACACGCTAATCCAATGAATACCAGTCCCCGCTGGAGCAAGCTCGGAGCACTAAGGAGATGAGTGTGACGTCCATGACATCCGCACGTCATTCAGTGCGAACAAATTCAAAGTGTTTACCATTCTCGAATGCTTAGGATTCGTGAAGTGATCGGCTTTGGCCGTAACCTATGTGAGGGCGGGCTGGGATTAACTGCCGGGTAGGAGGTTACTCCGAAGCGGGGCACACTTATGGTGATCTGAAGAAGAAGCATGGGTTACGGCTCCGCTTCTTCGGTAGGCATGTTGAAGTCACAATAGGCGCAGGGGAGGCATCAATCATGTCCGGCAGTGATCGACTCAAAGTGGGTGTTCGCGATCTTCAGGCGAACCATTTGGATCAAGTCCATCCAGCGCAGAGGGCGAAGATCTCCACCAAGGGAGCAAATCGGATGGAGGATGCTACTTGGCCTAGTGTAAAGGGCAATCTTGCGTCGACAAGACAAAGTGCAGCTACGTTCTTGGAGAATCTCCGGAATGTCCACGAGGCCATGGCTCGGCAGAACTGGGTCGCAAAATGGACGAAGATTGGTGATGCTCACCAGCGAGCTGGTGAGCTGAAAAAGAAAACAGGTGCGTTCGATGAGGCGACCAAGGCTTGGCTTTGCGCATTAACAAGCTTTGAAGTTGCGAGGCGGCTGGTTGATGAAGACGATCCGGAAAATGGAGACCTTTCGGCCAAAATCGAGGCCGGAATTCGTGCGTTCGGATCATCGCTGGCGCGGAGGCCACAGCCGGTCCAAATCGAATGCTGGGATCGGGCCGGATTTCCAGCTCACTACGTGCCTGGGCCGACAGGTTCACGCGCCCCAGCAGTCATTTGTATCAGCAGGGAAGAAGAAGCAGGAGTGACGCTGCTCGGAAGGCTGCTGCCTGTGGTGATCAACCGAGACATCTCCGTTCTCGTCGTCTCTCATGCCGACGTTTCTAATCATCCTCACGTCAAATCGGAAATGTCGTTGTCCTGTTGTTTGGACTACCTATCCGTTCGGCACGATGTCGATGACACCCGGATCGGCGTCTATGGAGAGGGATTGTCTGCCGTTCTAGCCACCGATTTTGCTCTGTCTGATCGCCGCATCACAGCGGCAGTTTGTGACGGAGGCCTTTGGAATTGGGCTCGGACACTTGCATCTGTCGGCTGGTTGACGACAACAGCAAATGTAATCGATGAGGACGCTGCGTCGGTCCGTCGCCTACGATTAGCAAGGCAGTTGAAATGCCCAGTTCTCCTAGTCGCCGGCGGCCGTGGCATTGTCAATATACCAGAGGCGACGACCCTGCACGCTGATTGCGTTGCAGCGCGCATTGACCTGGAACTGGTCGTCTCCCGAATGGTTCGCTCGTCTCTGGGGGAGATCGAAAACTTCGTCGCTTCCGACGATCACATCTTCGGATGGCTAGAAGATAAGCTGGCGCACGGTCTAGCTCCATAGAGCGCTCGAGAGGGGAGAACGCAAACTACCCCGCCAAGCTAGTTCTGCATCACTCGATCGCCTACATAATGCCGATGCTGAGTTTTTGAGATGCCAATTGGCTATTCTTGGCGATCGAGGCCAGCCGTTTATTGAGGTAGTGGAGAGACTCCTCATCGAGCCCGCTAAACATTGTCGAGTTGAGGGCCTTTCGCTTAATCGAAAGATTCGTGATTTCGTCCCGCGCCTTCTGAGTGAGTGAAATCTGCAGGAATCTCGCATCCTCAGGAGAGGTTATGCGTGCCAAAAACTCCATTTTTTCAAGTTTTTTGGTCTGGTTGGTGACGAAGGCCGGGTGGATTCGCAGCTTGTTCGCAACCGCTATTCCCGAGACCCCACGACCTTGATCGAGTTCGTCGACAGCCATCAGGATTAGCCACTGCGGCTCGGATATGCCCAGCATCTGGGCCCAACCCTTATGAATGTCCTCAAGCTGGGAATGAATCTCGATAATGTTCCAGATGAAGTCGATTACGGCTTTATCGAGTTGTTTTGTTTCGGCCATGTTGGTCTTTCCGCCAATTCCTTGATGTGCCCGGTAGGCAGCACACCTGATTCCGCATTAGCGCGAACGTACGTATTCCCGTTCGGCGACCGGAAATAGTGTTTGCACGACACAGTCGCGATGTCAAAAAACAATTGACGTTTACAATTGACTAAATGTATGGTCTCGCCCGCAACCAAGGCGACCAACCAAGACGACCACGCGACCACCAAGCTGCTAACCTCCAAGTTGGAGCCTTCGGGATGCCCCCCGAGGGCTTTTTTCTTATCTATTTCGATCAAAGCTAAGTGGGTTGGGATCGGTGTTGCCTAACGGCAACTCATTTCAACCAAGTTGTGATTGCCTCAATTAATTGATTGCAGTAATTTATCAAAGAAATTACCTTGCGTTGGACAGCGAGGGGGCGCCTCGAAGTCGTTCCGTCAAGCACCCGCCGACGAGGCGAGGCTCGTAGCGGCGGATTTTTTTGAAGGAAGTTTCCAGCTTGGAGGTTCAATCCATGAAACTGAGAACGAGCGTTATCTTCGGATTTGCGGCGGCCATGTTTGCAGGTGTCGGAGCACAAGCGGCCGATCTTCCGAGTAAGGTGAAGGCAATCGAGTATGTGAAGGTCTGTTCGCTTTACGGCGCGGGCTTCTACTACATCCCGGGCACCGACACGTGCATCAAGCTGCATGGCTTTATGCGTGGCGACGCGCTCTTCGCCTCAAACAGTATCGATTTACCTGCTGACACCAGTGTGGGTGGCGCTCGCAATCGTCTCAGCAACTACTATACATCTAGAGGCCGTCTGGTTTTCGGCGTTGATACACGCACCGCGACTGAATACGGCGTGCTGCGCTCTTACGGGCTGGTTGGTTTCACGTGGACCGGCGGCAGCTATTCGGGCGCCGGTACGACTGCCGTGAACGGCTCAACAGTCCTTAGCACCTCGGGCGCCAATGCCCTTTCCGTCTACTACGCGTTCATCCAGTTCGCTGGATTTACCTTTGGCAGGACCCAGTCGGAGTTCTCCGCTCCTTGGACCAACTATCCGGCGAACAGCTTCGATGGCCTGCCTGGCGGTGGCGGCTGGGACACCGTGAACCAGGTCACCTATACTGCCGACTTCGGCCAGGGCATTACAGCTTCGGTCTCGGCCCAAGATCAGGTCACCAACTATACGACAAACATCTGGAACGTGAGCGCGGCATCGGCCGCAGGTCTCGCGACAGGTGCCTATGGTGCCAACGACATCGGCGGTACGCGAGCTCCAGACCTCGTCGCAATGCTTCGCGTTGATCAGGCTTGGGGCCTGTTTCAAGCCTCATTCGCTGCGCATGACAACCACGCCGCCTACTACGGCGCCAGCGAGCTGACCGGTCATCCGGATGATAAGTGGGGTTGGGCTGGACAGTTGGCCTTGTCCATCAAGAACATCCCGACGGGCGCAGGCGACAGCATCAACATTCAGGGCGTCTATACGAACGGCGCAAGCCGTTACAACTTCCACGACTATATGTCGAGTACAACCTTCGCGATGTACGGCGGTTCAGGCCTGCCGGGTGTCTACCAGAGTCTTGGAATTGGTGGTGTATCCGATTCGGTGTTCGTCGCGGGCGCCGGCCAGCAGCTGACTACGACCTACGGCTTCAACGGTGGCTACAACCACAACTGGGATCCACACTGGAGCAGCAGCATCTACGGCGCGTGGGCTGCTGTGCGCTACAACAACACGGCTAAGGGCTACATCTGCGGCGCCTTCGTCGCAAGCCTCGCGCTCTCTAACGGACTTGGCGGTTGTAACCCCGACTTCAACTATGCGGTTGTTGGTACACGCACAATCTGGACGCCGGTCAAGAACCTAGCCTTCTCTGCCGACCTCACCTACATGATGCTCGACCAGAAGTATGCGAGTGGAAGCACGGTGACGCTCCCGCTACAATCGGCGGTCGCCAAGCCGGGCGCGCTTTATGAGCTGAAGGACCAGCACAGCCTGACGTTGCTGCTCCGCGCTCAGCGTAACTTCTAAGTCTTCATCAGATAGCGGAAGGAGAAAAAGCGGCTCTTTACGTTAGACCTCCAAAAAGGCCTCCGGTATGCCCACCGGAGGCCTTTCAAGTTTTTTCACGGCCAGCGCATAAATCATGTTGCAGCAGGCGGCAAGCACGGCACTAGGTGTCTAGTCCCGGAGTGTGGGGAATCAGCCATGCTGATCGCTCATTCCGGGAGGACCTATAAGCCAGATACTCCATGGCAGCGCCACGTGCGCGGCGGCGATCAGCGGTTCTTCCGCACATTTGGTGCAGCTTGAGCGATTGGGGTTGGATACGTTGCTCGGTCGTTCTCAGGCAGCCAGAAGGACGCGTCGACGCAATAGCGGGTAGCTTGCCCGGCCATACATTTGACGTTTGATGGCTTTGATCCTGCTAATCTGACCTTCGACTGGACTGGTTGTCCAGGAGGTCGTTATCGCCGCTCGAACCGCATCGATGTCGCGCGCGATGCCGTTGGCGAAGCTCTTCAGCTCGCTGTTGCCTGCTTGCGTGATCCATTCATCGAGCTCGGCGACGTCGCTACCGTTGAGAAGGGACACAAACCGCTTCGCCAAATCCGCCGCCGTTGCGAGTTCCGGAGCTTGCGCAAACAGGTGACCGAGGAACAGCCTGGCTTCAGCATCGATTTGATCCAGATCTTGGCTTAGATACCAAGCACAGCGACGGCGCGTGGGAGCTTTCCAGGTCGGGTGCGGTTGTGCTGCTCCTCCCGAGTCTGCATGTGCACGCCTGTCAGCGGCCCATCGCGCAACGGTCACCCGACTTCCAGTATAACCATATTGCTGAAGCTCCCGCCAAAGCTGCTGGCCCACCTGGCAGCCGGAGGCCCACCGCGCTTCGAGCCATGCCTCAAAGGGCGCGAGAAGATGCGAAGGTCTGTGAGGACGCGAGTGCTCCGGCTCGCCGCCGGCGGCCAGCCAGCGCTGAACGGTGCGCCTGTCGACGCCGAGCAGTTGGGCGATCCTGGATGTAGGGTAATCTTGATCGCGTAGGCGACAGATTTCATCCCATTGTTCGCATCGCGCAGCCTTTCGATCCGCCCGCAACTGTGCAAGGCCGGGCGGCCGCGTGGAACTGCCGGTCTTCGCTCGTTGCGCGGACGCCAGGATTTGCACGGCGGCGGCTACGTTGTGACGATGGCGGCCGACCGCGTGGCGCAGGGCCTCACCCAAACTGTTGAGCAGGTGCCAGCGGTCCGCCACCTGCACCGCGTCGGGCGCGCCGCAGCGTGTGCCATCAGCATAAAGTCCCGCACGATCACGCGCGACGACCTTGATTCCCGGCCAGCGCTTCAGCCAGCTCGCAACACTGTCGGCGTTACGATCGGGAAGCAGATCAAGCACGCAATTGCGCTCCAGATCGCAGATGATCGTTCCATATCGCTGGCCACGACGCCAAGCCCAATCGTCGATGCCAACGACGGTCGGGGCAACGAAATCCGGCAAGGGAGCCGAGTGAATCATTCGGAGCAAGGTGTCGCCGCTGATCGGCATGGCCAGTTTGCGCGACAGGCGCGCGCCAGGCTCACCGCCGACCGCAAAGCCGATCGCCAGTTGGCTCTCGCCGAGGCGGGTTGTGCGTCTTGCTTTCGGCCGCACTGTTGCCGGTAGCCGCTCGGTGAATATCCGACGCGGGCATTGCGGATTCGCGCATCGAAACCGTCGCGCGTGAAGCCGGATTTCGACAACCCGACCCTGCCACGGCAGATCGGCTAAGCGTCGCACGTAATGGCTGTGGATGCGACCCGTCTGGCAGCCGCAACAGGGACAGAGCGAGACCGCTGACTTCGGCCGAGCCACGAGCACCATCCCATCCGCCCGCGGAAGGATCTGCACAATCGAAAGCTCGGGGGAAACCAGCGAGCGGAAGGCTTGGAGCAAGGCGAATCACGGGCGTCGACTGCGATTCCGACCTTATGCCCTTATTCGCACTGTCCGTGAATCCTGCACTCTGCACCAAATGTACAGAAGAACCCCTGATTGTCGCGCTGTAGCCACGACCACGCACGCCATCCGAGCGGCGATACAGCGATGGTCGTCGCTTTCCGCAAGCATACGTTGCTGCCTCTGGATGACTGCACTGCAGGCAACGATCCCGCATCTCATGCGTTCGTCCTTGCACCGCTGCCTGCAACGCCACGGGATCAGCCGCTTGCCCGAGATCCGAGATCGCCGGCAACAAGCCTGCTACGCAACGCTTCAAGCGCTATCGCATCGGCTACTTCCACATCGACATCGCCGAAGTTCGTACCGAAGAAGGCAAACTCTGTCTCTTCGTGGCGGTGGACCGGACGACCGGACCGCCAAGTATGCCTTTGCACGGCTGGTGAGAAAGGCCACGGGTGCCGCGGCTAGGGCCTTCCTCGACGAATTAGCGGCAGCTGTCCCTTACCAGATACCAGATCCACACTGTACTGACCGACAACGGTATCCAGTTTGCCGACCTGCCCAAGAATCGTAAAGGCGCCACTGCAAGCCAGCGCCGCCATCCGTTCGATCGGGCCTGCCGGGGACATGGCATTGAGCATCGCCTGACCAAGCCCAATCATCCTTGGACTAACGGTCAGGTCGAGAGAATGAACCGCGGGCTCAAGGAGGCTACCGTCCGGCGATACCACTACGAGACCAGCCGGCAATTGGAAGATCACCTCGCCGCCTTCCTTGATGCCTACAACTTCGCCAGACGCCTTAAGACCCTAGGCGGTCTCACGCCCTATGAAGCTATCTGCAAAGCATGGGCCAACGAACCAAACCGCTTCAGGACCGATCCCGTCCACTTGACCTCGGGACTGAACACCTAGTTCCGCTCTGGTATAGATCAATCCGAAGTTGGTATTGGTGCCTTCTCCAGAAGCGCTTCACTCATAATCGAATGGGCTCGACAAGCGTCTGCAGGTAATGGTCGTCAGCCGCCGTGCGGTGAGGACTTTGACCCCGATCGAGGTCAGGTCCGGCAGGAACGAAAGCTGTCATCGCGCGACGCCGCTCAAGTTCAATAGGCACTAGTCTAGGAGTTGAACCATGATCCTGAAAGATAAAGTGGCTTTGGTTGTCGGAGGCAGCGAAGACATCGGCCGCGCCATCTCCATCACACTTGCCGACCAGGGCGCCGCCACCGCGATCTGTAGCCGGCCTCGGCAGGAGGCACCCGAAATCCTCGCAGAACTCCGCCGGCGGGGCCGCGAGGCGATGTGGGCGCCGGCGGATATGCTCGATCCGGCGGCCATGGTCTCTGCCGTCGATCAGGTGGTCGAGCGTTATGGCAAGCTCGACATATTGGTAGTCAGCGGAGCGCCTGCCACCTACAGCGCCGCCTTGTTCGAAATCACCGCTCCGGCAGACTATTCCCGCATCATGGAATCGCAGATCATTTCGCGGTTGAACTGTCTGCACGCGGCGCTCAAGCCGATGATTACCGCGGGTTACGGCAAGGTTGTATTCCTCAACACCGATGCCGGCAGGACCCCGAGTCCAGGCTCATCAATCAGCGGCGCCGCCACAGCCGGCCTCATGTTCTTCGTCCGAGCCGGCGGCAGGGAACTTGCACGGAAAGGCATACGGCTCAATTGCATAGGTGTACCACTGACCGCCGAGACCGAGGATTGGAATAAATATAAGAGCGGCGACGCCAGTATCAGTCCCGTCCACGTTAGAGCTTACGCGAAGGCGGAGGCGAACACCCCATTCCGTATGACAGTTCCCCTCGATCTCGCCAATACCGTTCTCTTCCTCGCCAGTCCTCAGTCCGATCAGATTTCGGGCGCGGTCATCAGCGTCAGCGGAGGTCTCGCTTTTCCATGAGCGGTTCACCTGTAACCTAAATATCGCCCTTGTTACGATTGCTGCGATGGGCCAATCCTCGGTCGCAACTTTAGCTTGCGGATCTCCCAGATATGCGGACGCAGAACGGTCGAGATGTCGCGATCCGGGTATCAGGGCTTAATAGCTCTAAGCCTGACCCACCTCCTTGTGTGTCGTCCTGGCCGACATGAAGACAGTAAGGGGCAAGCTGAGGCCGTCAGGCGGCGTGGTTCCATGGCATAAGCGCGTCGAGTTCGCTGTTCGGCCAACCGTTGGCGATACGCTGAAGTGTTACGGCGAGCCAGGCGAACGGATCGACGTTGTTCATCTTCGCCGTCTGCAGCAGTGTCGCGATGGTCGCCCAAGTTCGTCCGCCGCCGTCGCTGCCGGCGAAGAGGCTATTCTTTCTCGTGATTGTTTGTGGCCGGATGGCGCGTTCGACGATGTTGGAGTCGAGCTCGATACGTCCATCGGTCAGGAAGCGTTCGAAGATGGCACGGCGCGAGACGGCATAGCGGATCGCCTCGGCCAATTTTGATTTGCCGGAGATCCGCCGCAAGGTCTGCTGCCAGAGATCGAAGAGATCTGCGACGATCGCCGCGGAGGTTTGCTGGCGCGCGGCAACGCGAGCGTCGGGGCTTTGACCGCGCACGGTTTTCTCGATCTGCCAGAGCTTCGCCATCCGCTCGACCGTCGCCGTTGCCACTTCTGAGCTCCCTGCAACATGCAGCTCGTAGAACTTGCGTCTGCAGTGTGACCAGCTTGCGTCAGGACAAGTCCTGGAAAGGAGGAAGAATGTAATCTGAAACCTTTCAACGTGACCCAGAGGGTTCGACGCCCTCCCGGCAAAGGCGGAGCCCGCCAGCCGGAAGCGAGTCTTGCATGGGTGACGGCAACGTCACTCGTGAAGCGTAGACAGCGGGTACTGAAGCCCTGTGACCAGCCTCGAAATCACGGTCGTGCTGAAGCCTTCGCCGTGTTGGATCCGGGGGCAGCACTGGGAAAGCCGCTATGGCCAGGCTGACCGGTTCGGCCGGGGTCTCTGAGCAGGGCAAAGGTACGGGATGGGACACCAGGAAACCTGAGAGGTCCCGTTTGTGCCCACATGGGAAAGCCGGCACGGAGCACCGGCCACAGCAACGCTCCAGGCCCGATGACCGACTTGGCGAGCATCGGGAGCGCGCACGCGAACACGAAAACACCAAGGCATGTGGAATCCCGAGGTGAAGACATAAGCCGACGGACGCGCGCGGCGGGAAGTCGTAGCGGCTTCGTAGTACCGAGGAAGGCGGGGAACTGGGCTCACCGGGACCCGCTCGAGGGAAGGGAGCCGTCACGCGCTAAGACCCATTGACGAGAAACACGGGAGGGAACGCTGAGTCCCACGAACCTGTCCACGAAACGACAATGGATAGCCGATCTGGCGAGGAAGAATCCCAAGCGGGTGCTGACCTCGCTGCATCACCTGATCGACCGTGAATGGATGCTCGAGGCCTATCGCCTGACGCGCAAGGATGGCGCGCCCGGCATCGACGGCATGATGGCGACGGACTATGAAGCGAACCTGGAGGCCAATCTCGGTGATCTCCTGGCGCGCATCAAATCCGGACGTTACATCGCGCCGCCGGTGCGACGGCACTACATCCCGAAGGCGGATGGGACCGAACGGCCACTCGGCATCCCGACATTGGAAGACAAGGTGGCACAGCGGGCGATTCTCCTGCTGCTGGAGCCAATCTACGAGACCGACTTCTTGTCGTGCTCGTATGGCTTCCGACCGGGACGATCGGCCCATGATGCCCTACACGCTCTGCGCAATGGGTTCATGGAGCAAGGGCTGCGTTGGGTGGTGGACGTCGATATCTCGAAATACTTCGACACCATCGACCACACGTACCTGCGCCGATTCCTCGATCAGCGAGTCTCGGACGGCATCGTCCGGAGGATGATTGATAAATGGCTGAAGGCGGGGGTGTTCGAAAAGGGCGTCCTGCGCCGCACGACTGGTGGAACGCCCCAAGGCGGCGTGATCTCGCCACTGCTTGCAAACATCTACCTGCATTATGTGCTGGATGAATGGTTCGAGCAGGTGGCGCGACCGCGGCTCAAGGGGCGATGCCAACTGGTCCGATACGCTGATGACGGTGCGCCACGACGGCGCGGAGGAGGTGTGATGTAGAGCACCTTTGAGCAGCCTTGCTGCACAGAAGATGGGGGTCGGCCCCTCGAACTCGGGTTGCAGGATCAGGGTTCAAACCACCGGCTGCTGCTTCGGCCCAATGGTCGAGGTGGTGAGCGAGACCGGAAAAGGCAGAGCAAGACTCTGTCAGGTAAGGATCGAGGAGACGAGCGCAAGCGAACCACCGATGAACTGTCGAAAGCGTAGGGAAGACGTCAAAACCAAGGGGTAGTCGTTATCTTGGGATCAGTCTGAGCGATACCTGTTTACGGCTCAGGCGGCGTCCGGCAGGCGAGGTGGCGTGACCTCGGTTCAGGCTTCTGTGCGGAACGTGGGAACCTGTATCGCGATGCCAAGGGAATGGTTCAAGTGGAAGCCCCACAAGAGTCTGAGTACCAATGCGCGATGCAGGGACGGAGCCGTGTGTAGTAGTGACGAAGGCACTGTAATGGTGGCGGAGCGAAGGCACGGCACTGTCCCGCTTGATTGGAAGAACAACCGGAAACGGGAGGACTCTTTTGCGTCAAGCAAAGCCGTATGACATCCCCAAGCGCTGGGTTTGGGAGGCGTACAAACGGGTTAAAGCAAATCGGGGCGCAGCCGGTGTGGACGAGCAGTCGATCGAGGTGTTCGAGGCAGACTTGCAGAGCAATCTGTACAAGCTCTGGAATCGAATGTCTTCGGGCAGCTACTTTCCACCGCCGGTCAAGCGTGTGCAGATCGACAAACGCGACGGCGGGAAGAGGCCGCTAGGAATTCCTACGGTGTCGGATCGCGTTGCTCAGGCGGTCGTCAAAGGATATCTGGAGCCGGATTTGGAGAAACACTTTCATCCAGACTCGTTCGGATATCGACCCGGAAAATCGGCGCTCGATGCCGTTGGGGTTGCTCGCCAGCGATGCTGGCGGCATCCCTTCGTGCTCGATCTCGACATTCGGGCCTATTTTGACTCGATATCGCATGAACTTTTGCTCAAGGCGATTCGGAAGCACACGGACTGCGCCTGGGTGTTGTTGTACATTGAACGGTGGCTTAAAGCTCCCGTTCAACTGGAAGACGGCACCCTTGAACCCCGAGAGAAGGGCACGCCGCAGGGCTCGGTGGTATCACCGCTGATGGCGAATCTCTTTCTCCACTATACGTTCGACATGTGGATGCGAAGAAATCATCCGAGCATCCCGTTCGAGCGTTATGCCGATGATATTCTCTGCCATTGCGACAGTGAGCGGCAGGCACAAGAACTGAAGGAGGCGCTTGCGAAGCGCTTTGCCGAATGCGGACTGGAGCTTCATCCGAACAAGACGAAGGTAGTCTATTGTAAGGATGACGACCGGCGAGGTGATTATCCTGAACAGAAATTCGACTTTTTGGGTTACACGTTCCGTGCCCGTCGGTCGAAGAATCGTTGGGGAAAGCACTTCGTCAACTTCAGCCCCGGTGTCAGCAATGCCGCGACGAAGGCAATCCGACAGGAAATCCGTGCCTGGCAACTACGCTGCCGGGTGGATAAGAGGATCGACGACCTGGCGAGGATGTTCAACCCGATCATTCGAGGCTGGATGAACTACTATGGTCGGTACTACAAGTCGGCGCTTTATCCGACACTACGCCATCTCGACCGATGTCTCGCGCGATGGGCGATGTCGAAATACAAACGTCTGCGGCGACATCGAAGACGGGCAGAGCACTGGGTACGGGACATTGCGTGCCGCACGCCCACGCTGTTGGCCCATTGGCCGATGCTGCACAAGACGGCGGCTGGACGGTAAGAGCCGGATGAGCGGAGACGTTCACGTCCGGATCTGTGAGCGCCTGGGGGTGAAACTCCCCCGGGCGACTCGACCGGTGATCGCCTTCGAGGACCATCTGTCCGGCAAGCGATTGCTGAATGTGCTGGTTAAGCGGCTCGGTCGGTACGGGCTTCAACTCCATCCGACCAAGACCCGCTTCGTAGACTTCCGGTTCAAACGCCCCGGTGGGCGTCATCCCGCGACGGCGGGGACCACATTCAACTTCCTTGGCTTCACCCATGTATGGGGTCAATCGAGGAAGGGTAAGAATGTCGTCCGACAGATAACGGCAAAAGACCGTTATGCCCGCGCGCTGGCTTCCGTGACAGAATGGTGTCGGCTCAACCTGCATCGCCCGTTCCGGGAACAGCACGCGCACTTGTCGCGGGTTATCCGGGGGCATTGCGCCTACTACGGCATCTCCGGCAACGGCCGACGGATCAGATGGTATCACCACCAGCTCACGCGGATATGGAAGAAATGGCTCGCGCGGCGTGGTCGCCACAGCAATCTGCCGTGGTCACGCTTCCGGGCCATGCTCGCGCGACACCCGCTGCCGACAGCCAAGATCGTCCACCAATATGCCGTCTCGTGAGCGAAGCTTACGCGTGAAGAACCGGATGCGGGTAATCCGCTCGTCCGGGTCTGTGAGGGGCGGGGATGGCAACATCCCCGCCTACTCGGCAGCCAGCCAATGTGATGCCATCATTGCCGCGATCGGATCGCGCGAGCTTGTTATAGGCGGCATAGCCATCCACCTGCAGGATGCCGCGATAACCATTGAGGTGCCGGACCGCGCATTCGCCGGAGCGGCTGTCTTCGAAGCGATAAGCCACCATCGGCGGACCGTTGCGGCCAAAGGTTCGGTCATCTCGGGCATAGGCCCATAAGTAGGCCGTCTTGGTCGATCCGGAGCCCGGAGCGAGCGTCGGCAAAGTGGTTTCGTCGGCAAAGACCCGTTCGGCCTTCTTGACCTCGCTGAAGATGTAGTCGGCCAGGATCTCCAGCTCGAAGCCGAGCTTGCCCATCCATTGCGCCATCAGCTGGCGGTCTAACTCGACCTTGTCGCGGGCGTAGATCGCCTCCTGCCGGTAGAGCGGCAGGCCGTCGGCATATTTGGCGACGGCGATCTGGGCCAGAAGCGCTTCCGTTGGAATGCCTCCTTCGATGATGTGGGCCGGGCCGGCGCCTGGATCACGCCGTCCGCGTTCTTGAAGGCATACTTGGGACCGCGCGTGACGATCACACGGAACTTCGCCGGCACCACATCCAGGCGCTCCGACACGTCCTCGCCGATCAGCACTTTCTGCTTGCCGGCATGCTCAGCCAGCTCTTCCGGCTCAATGACAGTTTCGATCCGTTCCAGATGGGGCGCAAAGCCCTTGCGCCGACGCGGTGCACGCTTGCCATCCGCCTGCGCACGGCCCTTGCTGACCTAGGCCTTGATCGCGGCGATGCCGGTCTCGATCTCCTCGAAGACAAAGGCTTGCCGTTCAACGTCGGCGTTCGCAGAGCCGAGCTTTTCCGATCGTCGGCCGAACGGGGCGCGGTCGAAGGCCTTCAGGATTTGCGTCAGCCGCTCGATGCGCGTATCGGCATCGGCGTTGCGGGCCTTGAGATCGGCGACTTCGCTCGCCAGAGCATCGGCGCGGGCCGCTTTCTCGGCCATGGCAAGAACCATGGCCTTCAGCGTCTCTACGTCATTCGGGAGGCTGAGATCGGGCGGCGTCATTGACCCGACCAGAGCACATCTTGCTCCGTTTCTCTTGCCCTTTCAGGCCGCTGATTCACTTCGCCGCAGTGCTTTTACCCAACAATCTCCGGCGGCTTGACCGCCGCGGTCCGGACCCGCTTCCAGTCCATCCCATCGACCAGGGCCATCAACTGCGCAGCATTCAGCTGCACCCGATGATGCCCGATCCGCGGCCAGCAGAACCTCGCCTTCTCAAGCCGTTTTAAATAGAGGCACACGCCAGAGCCATCCCACCATACGATCTTGATTCTGTCGGCCCTTTTGGCCCGGAACACATAAAGCGCACCGTCGAACGGATCTGAGCCGGCATCGCGTACCAGCGCAACAAGCCCATCGATACCCTTGCGGAAGTCGACTGGATGGCTGGCCAGGAACACCTTCACGCCAGAGGGGATCATGCCGAACGTACCGCCCGGATTACCCTCTGCAGATGCGCCTCGTCGACGTCCACGCCGGCGCGCACGATCACCTCGCCAATGGCAATTTCGATCACTGCGCCTGACAAAGACGCCATCTCACCCCCGCAACTCGAGTGCCGCTCGCGATAATGTCGTTCCGCCCGAGCATCACGGCGCCAGGCAAACAGCTGCGACGGGTGAATGCCAATCCGGCGAGCGATCGCCGAGACGCTCGCGCCAGGCTCCAGCGCCTCTGTCACGACTTTGGCCTTAAACTCGTCCGACCAGCGTCGGCGAAGCTGCCGCGGCGCTCCCTCAAGACGGTCGGCGACCGCTTCGATCATATGGAAGGTTCTAGTTCCAGAACTAGGCGCAGACATAGAAGCTCACATCGGCTCACAAACTCAGCAGCCGATAGCCGATTGCTCACCCCCTGCGCCAGACGGGGTCTCTTTGCCGCTTACTGAAGACAAGGACACTGCCCCGGCGCGTCGATTTTGGCCGACTGCGCGCACGCCCTAGTACCTGCGCGCCACCAGCCCGCGCTTGCGTCCGGTCTTCGCGTCGGGCGTCCAGATCTGCGGCGGGTGCCCCGCCGACTGCAGACTGACGTGCGTGCCAGCTTCGGTCTTGTCGGTCTTTACGTCAGCTTAGGCGATTGCCGGCACCTGGAACGGATTGACGATAATCACCCGTGCCACGAATGGTGCCAGAACCCGCGGCACCGCTAGGCTGTTCGGTCGCTTCAACCTCACATCTCATCACTGCCAGCTGCCAGCAGGTCTTGCCAAATCCCTCAATCGCAGTCCCAGCCATATCAATGTAGTCCGTATGCAGAATACCACCTGCCCGAAAGTTGCTGGACATCGATGCCAATCACCCGCATTCGCATCGTGCCATACACGTGACAGAAGCTGCGGGCGACCCGACCTGAGGAGCCGCGCTCTCAGTGCAACCGGACGAGTCGGTGAGGCGGCTAGGCAGTGTGGACTCCAAGGATTCCCCTTTTGGGAGCAAATCAGATTCAAGGCTGCTTTTGGGGAGGCAGCCTTGGGTGTTATGGATCGTTTGGTATTGATCGACACGGCCTTAGGAGCGCATTGCGCCGCTGATCATCGGCCGGCCCGACCAGAAAAGATTGACAACCGGATGTTCGTGGAAGGTATGCTTTGGATCGTGCAGACCGGCTCTCCCTAGCGGATCTTTGGCCAACCAACTTGCAACCCTCGAAGCGTTTGTGCACCAGCACCAGGCCCGTTCGATCCCACATCAAAATCTTGATCCGGTCCGCCCGTTTCGACCGGAACACGAAGGCTGATCCGCTGAACGGATCGAGACCAAGCATCTCCTGCACCTCGCAGCAAGCTCATCGTGCCGACAGCGGAAATCGACGGGCCGCGTCGCGATGTAAATCTTCAGTTCGGAGCCGGGGACAAACTTCGTGACGCCCGCACCGCTCGGATCACTCGAGACAGCTGCTCCACACCTATCGCCGCGTCCGTCCGTACGACGACGTCGCCAATCGCAATCTCGAGCTTGACTGCCGGAACGTGACGCTCCTCTAACGGGCCCTCCAGGACCAGCGGGGCGAACGGCGGTTGCGGAGCTTCGCACGATGGTAATTCGCCGCGCTGTCGGAAGCGTCGTCGCCAGTCGTAAATTTGCCAGCGCGTCGCCCGTGCTTGCGAGCCACCTCCGCCACCTGAGCGCCGGGCAGCAGACTTTCGCCGACGATCCGAGCCCGCTCGGCTCTGAACGCACACGACGTCCGGACGATCTCTCAAGCACTTCAAGCCGGCTGACTGCTCCAGACTCAACTGACGAGCTGTGCAAAATGGGCGTCTTTTTTGCTGTCCAATCCCATCCAAACCTCCGTTCAAGCCGGAGGCTTCTTCGCACATCTAATCCAACCTCGAAGCTAGGGTATTGGCTGAGCGCTTACGACCATCCGCGGCGACAGCTACGGGGCTCCCCACCAAGCGGAAGAGCGGCCTCATCAAGTCGCCCGCCGGTGACGGCCCTCCGGTCGGCTCCGCCTCCCTCCATCCCGTCACCGGCGGAGCCAAACCTTCAACCGGACCATAAACCCGAGGGTGGCGGCAGTTCTTCATGACGAAAAGGGGAGCAGTTCCGGATGGCGTTTGACACCGCCCGCAATTCCGGTTTGGTGTTGACCCCTCCCAAAACGGTATTGGCATCGCCCCGGGCGCTTCGTTCATTATTCATCAAACCGAAATGCGATGTTTGGGATTCGGCTGCAACCGATTCGAAGACCTCGCACCGAAACCCCACTGTTGGAGAGCTGTGTCGTGCATAAAGTCCCGCGCGCCTTGGTCGTTGGTGGGACAGGCCCCACTGGGCCCCACGTGGTGAATGGATTGATCTCGCGGGGATTTCAGGTGACCTTATTCCACCGCGGCACTCACGAAAGCGATGAGATTCCGGACTCTGTCGAGCACGTACACAGCGACCCGCACTTCACTGAAACGATTGAAGGCGCGCTTGGTCAGCGTGAGTTTGACCTCGTCGTAGCGATGTATGGGCGAACGCGTTTGCTGGCACGACACCTCAAGGGACGGGCAGGGCGGTTCATTGCGATCAGCTCCTTGGCCGCCACGCGCGGCCACCTCGCTCCACAAGCGCTGTTTCCCACCGGACTGCCGATCCCGGCGGCCGAGATCGAACCTGCGGTTCAAGCCGAGGCTGACGCTGATGGGCGATTTGCTTGGCGAATAGCCGAGACGGAGCGCGAAATCATTGCTCTCCACCCTAGCGCGACAATCTTGCGCTACCCAATAATTTATGGTCCCAACCAGCTCGTGCCCGTGGAGTGGTGCCTTGTGCGACGGGCGTTGGATCGCCGTCCGTTTATCATTCTTCCAGACGGCGGTCTCCGGATGATCACGCGCGGGTATTCAGTGAACATGGCTCAGGCCGTTCTCTGTGCGGTCGATCGACCGCAGGAGTCGGGTGGGCAGGTTTACAACTGCGGCGATGAACATCAACTGACATACCGTCAGCTCGCCGAAATAGTCGCGAGCGCGCTCGATCACAAGTGGAACATCGTGAGTCTTCCTGCCTCTTTGGCAATACCATCGTGGCCCATGATGATAAACGACCCGCAAGGTAGTTGGCATCGGTTGTACGACACCCACAAGATCAAGCGCGAGCTCGGGTACCGGGATGTCATTCCCGCTGTTGAGGCCATGGCAACGACAGCGAATTGGTATGCTAAACGCCGCGACGTTTTGGCCGCGGACTTTGAAAGGCGGCTTGGTGACTCCTTTGACTATGTGACGGAGGATCGGCTTGCGGCTGAGTGGTCGCAATGCAGTCAATCGTTGCTCGCGCGTTATGAGCGTGAGTATACCGAACGACCTCATCCCTATCCGCATCCAAATACACCAGGTCTTGCCCAAGATCATCGCGGTCGCTGATATGCCTTGGACTCGATCCCTTTGTCCGCTCACACGCGAATGCCCGTAAGATTGGATCAGGGGCCGCCTTGGGGAATGCGATCCTCCATCAATTCGGGTTTACGCTCCGGGCTCGCGACGACAGGCGAGACAACTACGTTTACTCCTATTTCAACTTCAGCCCGGTCCGCTTCGATGCGAAGTACCGCTGGACCCTTGCACTTCGCCTGCGTCTCGCAAGACAACGATCACCTCGACGCGCGCCGAGAGAGCGCCGGCAAGCATAGGTTAAGAATAGGGCGCTGTTAGTATCCTTCGATTGAGGCCGGACCAGGGGAGCCAATCTGTTGTTCCGAGGACAAAGCAACTAAAGGGCCGTTCGGCTGGGTCTGTTCTGAGTTACAGAAATGTTATCCGTCAAGACGACGCAACGCAATACGAGCTAACTGTATAAGGTCAAGCATTCCACTTCGGTATTGCGGCCTCTGAAATTGGTATTTGCCCGGTCGAGGGAGGCACCGTAATTCCGTCCAAACGGAGCAATCGGAATTGGAGCAATTAAAATGGCGCCTCGCGACAGGAGTCGCAAAAATTCGGGGCGGGGCTCGCGAGGCGCCGTCGAGAATAGCGGTAAGTCGCCTTCGGGTGTGGAGCTGCGGCGGTCGGGCTCGGATTACGTCGATGTTGTTGGCGAGCCCGAATTGCTTCCCTCGGGACAACCTTCTGACTTGAAGACAGCTGCGCTGAATACGCTCGAATACTGGGCACACGAAAATCCGGACGCCATCGGCCTCATTGATGGCGACTGTTATCTAACTTATGCCGAATGGAACGAGGCTGCGAACCGCGTGGCGGAGGGGCTTGCACGCCTTGGCGTGCAGAGCGGCGACATCGTCGTTCTGCGAACGCAGATCAGGCGCGAGTGGGCGATTCTAGCCTCCGCGCTGGCCAAGTCGGGCTGCTCCCTGCTTGGCCTGAACTGGCGCCTTACGCCAGGCGAAGTGGAGTACGTGCTCGACAACAGTGGTGCGGCCGTATTCATCTGTGATGACGCCGATCCCACTCGACTGCAACCAATTTTCGCAGGTTTAAACATCAAGGTCGCCGTCTCGATCGACACCTCAGCCGACGGGTTCGTTTCATTTCGAGAGCTAATGGCATCGCCGCCCGTGCCTCGCTTCTCGGCTGGCGATCCGTCGCTAATCATCTACACCTCTGGAACCACCGGTCTGCCAAAAGGGGTCGTCGCGAAGTCGCGCGAGTCGATCAAGAGCGATCGCGAGGTCGCTGAATACGTGCAGGAGGTTGCCGCCAGCCGTGGGGCCATCGCGGGTGATGTCGTTCTGATAACGCTTCCAATGCACCACGGGGCGGGCCCCACCGAACTCTGGAACGCACTTCGGCTGGGCAATCGGATCGTGCTGTTACGTCGGTTTGATCCTAAGACGACGCTCGCTCTTATAGACAAGCACAAGGTGACGGCTTGGTTTGGAGTGCCGACCATGTATAAGCGGATTGCTGCACTCGGCAGGTCCGAGCTTGAGAAGTACGACGTTTCATTCATTCGAGCGCTGAGCATTGGCGCTGCGCCGGTTCCGATCATTTTGAAAGAGTGGATCGATGGTTACTTCGGGCACGGTAAACTCAGGGAGAGATATGGGGCGACTGAGACCGGTATGATCACACATCTCGAGCCGGACATGCACCCGTTGAAGCTAGGATCCAGCGGCCTGCCATACAAGCATGTCGACATCCGCATCCGCGATGACAGCGGCGCCGATCTGCCTGTTGGCTCCGTCGGCGAAATTTGGGTCCGTACTCCGACGATTATCAGGTCCTATCTAAACAGCGGTCCGCTCGGCGCCGAGACCCTCGATGGTGAAGGGTTCTTCCGCGTCGGCGATGTCGGTCATCTTGATGAGGACGGTTACCTCTTCATCACTGACCGCGCCACGGACATGATTATCTCAGGGGGGGTGAACATTTACCCGGCAGAAATCGAGGCCGTGCTCCTACGGCATTCCGTTGTGCAAGATGCCGCAGTGATAGGTATTCCCGACGACGACTTTGGCGAGCAGGTGAAGGCCTTCGTAGAGCTTAGGCCGGGCACAACCGCCTCCTCGGATGAGATCCTCGATCACGCTAAGGCTCACCTTGCCTCGTACAAATGTCCGAAGTCGATCGAAATCGTCGATGACCTGCCGCGCAACACCATGGGCAAGGTACTCAAGAAGGAATTGAGAGAGCCATACTGGAGGGGAAGAGAGCGTCGGGTATGAGTAACACTTTGGACCACTTGCGAGGCTCGATCACGATGCTGCCGGCTTTGGTGCCCCAACTGTCTTACAGTCCACTTGAAACTACCAACCGGTGGTGCGCGACAAGCCTTTCGTGCCCGCGGCGTGCGGCACCTCCAAAAGGAAACTGATCAATTTCTAAATGCGGCGGCGCGCCGAAAGTTATGCCAAGTGATGGACCAAAACATGGTTGCAGCAACGCCTCTATATCTGGATGCCAAGGCCGTTCAGTCGAGTCTTTCCGACGAAGAAGTTTACGAGATCGTGAGCCGAACGCTGCGACAGTTGAACTCAGCCGACGTTGTTAATGGACCGATAGCGGAATTCGGTATAAGCCTCGATGGCGATCATCTTCACATGGGTAGTATTTCCGCGTGCCTACTCCCAAGCTCTGCCGCTGGGCTCAAATGGTTCGTCCTGCCAGGCAAGAACCGCGTGCGGAGTTTGCCGCGAGTGCCGGCAACCATCCTGATCTGCGATGCAAAAACAGGATTGCTGGACGGCGTGCTCGATGCAACGCAGCTCACGTGTGATCGGACAGCGGCAATGGCCGTTGCGGCAGCATTTGCGTGCGCACGGCGTCCGCTCAAGAACGTGGCCGTCATTGGCGCGGGGCACATCGGGCGCGGTTTGGTAAAATTTTCGGCGATGACCCAGTCCATCGATCACATCACTTTAGGGTCCTTAACAGAGTCAAGCGCGCGATATGCGTGCGAGCTTGTGGCCTCGTCTGTTCCGCCGAATCTTATCCTTCGCGCGACCGCGGACATTTGCTTGGCCGTTCGTGATGCTGATGTCGTCTTCACTGCTACTTCCACTCCAAAGAATAGCGATCTTGTCCGCGCGAGGTGGCTTAAAGACGACGCGATCGTTTGCTCCCTCGGCTCCCGGCGAGAAGTCGACATCGACCTGATCGCCAGTGCCTGGATCGTCGTCGATGACCCAGACGGCGCTAGAATGCGGAGCAGAAATTTCCGCGAAGGTGGGGTTGGGTGGGGTCGAATCGCAGGCCACGTCGGCAGCTTGATGTCCGGTCACCTTCGGCTTCCCGAGTACCAAACTAAAATATACCTGTACCTTGGCGGTCTTGGTGTTCTTGACGTGGCATTGGGGGTTCGCGCGCTCGCCAATTCGAGGCGGAAGGGCCTCGGCATTCCGCTCGAGCCAAGTGTGCTATGACAGACGAGCCGGACGCTGTTCTTCTGTAAGGCGCGGCGTTGTCGGCGATGCCAAAGACCTAGCAGGCTGTTGAAAAAGGCGCTCGCCGGCGACCTGCGACCATGATTCATTGGCTCCGACGAGATTCGGAGACGGTGCGTGCGCGGCGACGACAATCGGACGGGCGAGCTGTTCAGCTACGTCGATCTGGAAGCACGAGTGCGGCGTGATCATCCGCTGCGAGCGATCCGGACGATCGTGAACGAGGCGCTGGCGGTGCTGGAACGCGAGCTCGCCGCGCTTTATTCGCCGATTGGGCGGCCGTCGATTCCGCCGGAGAAGCTGCCGCGGGCTATGCTGTTGCAGGCGTTTTATTCGATCCGCTCGGAGCGGCTTCTGATGGAGCGGCTGGAATATGATTTGCTGTTCCGCTGGTTCGTCGGAATCGGCGTCGACGATGCAGCTTGGGACCATTCGGTGTTCTCGAAGAACCGCGACCGGCTGCTGGAAGGCGACATCGCGGCCAAGTTCCTCGCGGCGGTGCTGGCGCAGCCCAGGGTGAAGGGGCTTCTGTCGAGCGATCCACTTCTCGGTCGACGGCACGCTGATCGAGGCCTGGGCCTCGATGAAGAGCGTCAGACCGAAGGATGGCTCCGGCGAGCCACCGGCGCCAGGCGGCGGGCGCAATGCCGAAGCGGACTTCCACGGCCAGAAACACTCCAACGACACCCATGCTTCGACCACCGATCCGGATGCCAGGCTGTACCGCAAGGGGAAAGGCAAGGAGACGAAGCTTTGCTTCATCGGGCATGGGCTGATGGAGAACCGCGACGGCCTGCTGGTCGACGCCTGCCTGACGCAGGCGAACGGGCATGCCGAACGGGGGGCCGCGCTACACATGATCGAGCCGCGTGCCGATCGGCCGACAGCGATCACGCTTGGCGCCGACAAAGCCTACGATGCAGAAGACTTCGTCAACGAGCTGCGCTCGATGAACGTGAAGCCGCATGTTACGCAGAACACCAGCTCGGCACGGCGGTTATGCCGTCAGCCAGCGCATCCGCAAGCGGATCGAGGAGGCATTCGGCTGGATCAAGACGGTCGCCGGGCAAGAGAAGACCAGCTTCCGTGGCCGTGATCGAGTCGGATGGGCCTTTGCCTTCGCTGCGGCCGCCTACAATCTGGTGCGGCTGCCCAAGTTGATCGCGGAGGCTGGCTGATGGCCAAGGTGCCCAGCTTCGCCAAGGCCTTTGCCGGCCACTGGCGCATCGTCGAAATGGACAACTGGGACAGCGACTTCCTCGACCTTGTCGAAGAGGCGCATCTCACCTTCGGCGGCAAGTCCGATGGTGAAATCGCCTTTGGGGCTCTGAAGGGCTTCCTGGACGTGCGCTACGGCAGCCGCAACGGATCGGCCTGCGCCGAGTTCTCGTGGGAGGAGCGCTGCCGCAGCTGATTTTATCCTCCCAACTTGGCACGCTATTCCAGTCCGGTCTTGATACTTCCAGAATTGGTATTGGTCCCTGCCACGCATCGGTGGCCAGAATCCGTCAAAGTGATGAACTTTGGAGAAAAAGGTACATGCGTGTGAGATTAGAGCTTCGCCTCCTCCTTTTGCTTACTTTGGCGGGCTATTCACTTCCAGCGTTTGCAGAAGCAGAAGATCCTCTTTTTGCCTCGATTCGCAAAGCCGGCCAAGTGAAGGTGGAACTGGGCGTGGCTCCCCCCTACGTAGTTGCATCTCCCGACGGGAAGATGTCGGGCTATGCGATTGACGTAATCGACCTCGTGCTTCACGGCATGAAGCTACCCCAGCTTACGCCGGTACCAATTGCATGGGACGCACAGCTCCCGGCATTGCAAGCGCATCAAATGGACTTTCTGGCCTTTGACCTAATCTCTGATGCGCGCTGCAAGCGCGGGACGATATTTTCGGCTCCCTACTTCGCAATGCAGGATGCGCTCTACGTTCTACCCCGAAATCCCAAGCGTCTGATGGGTTATTCACACGTTGCGCAAAACCCTGACGTCAAGCTGGCGGTGACTGCGGGCTCAAGTCAGGAAGCATACGCTCTAAGCAGGGGCATCAAACCCGAGCAACTCGTAAGGGTTCCCGACGTTCAGGCCGGCGCCGCGACTGTCCTTAGCGGTCGGGCGGATGCATTCGCGCTCGGTCAGTTCACTATCGCTAGCCCGGCGGAGAAAGGTCTCGAGCTAGTCGTTGACGAAGGGGCGCCAATGAATGCGCGCGGCGTGGCCTTCCGCAAGGAAAATGTACGCTTTCGGGACGCATTCAACGAGCAGCTGAACCTGTTGAGGAGCAACGGCAGATTGAAAGAACTCTACGCCGTGAAGTACGGATTCCCAAACTTTGATACTTTCGCTGGCATGGTCAAGGCTAGCGACGTCGTACCAAGCTGCGAGTAACAGGAACACCAGTAAGGCATGCCGGGTCGGAAATCAAACATTGGATCAACCTTCTCGTGCACGATGACTGCTCCATTCTTGGTATGAGCAAAGGGCTGATCTTCCCCCAAAAAAGTAGACGGGGTTAAGCTGCTTTTCGCTCCATCTCGATCGGAGTGGCATATCCGATGGCGGAATGGAGCCGGGTGCGGTTGTAGAAGCCCTCGATATAGGCAAAGACGTCGCGCATTGCCTGGGCGCGGTAGTCACGATGATGGACGAGCTCGGTCTTGAGGGTGTGGAAGAAGCTCTCCATCGGGGCGTTGTCGTAACAGTCGGCCTTGCGGCTCATTGATGCGGTGATCCTGGCGGTGGTGAGGGCTTGGCGGTAAGCGTGTGAGGCATACTGCACCCCGCGATCGGAGTGGTGGATCAATCCAGCTTCCGGTCGTTGCTGTTGGATCGCCATCGTCAGGACCGACGAGGCGAGTTCCGTGCGCATGTGATCGCCCATGGCCCAGCCGACGATCTTACGGCTGAAGAGGTCCATCACGGCCGCCAGGTACAGCCAGCCTTCCGCGGTCGGGATGTAGGTGATGTCGGCGAGCCAGACCCGATTCGGAGCAGGCGCCGTGAAGTCGCGCATGATCAGGTTCGGTGCGATCGGCAGGTCATGACGGCTGTCGGTGGTGCGAACCCGGCGTGGTGGCGCCATGATGGCTCGGATGCCATGCCGCTGCATCATCCGCTCGATCCGGCCACGGCTGGTGCCGCGTCCCTGCGACGTCAGAGCGGCATGGATTGGCGGACTGCCATAGCGCCCGCCACTGTCCTGATAGACCTGCCGGACCTCAGCCAGCACCGTGGCATTGGCTTGTGTCCGTTCGCTCACCGGGCGCGTGCGCCAAGCGTAATAGCCGGCCGGCGAGACCTCGAGCACCTCACACATCAGACGAACCGGATACATGTTGCGGTGATCCTCGATGAAGCGGAAGCTCATGTCCGGGTTCCGGCAAAGATCGCGATCGACTTTTTTAAAATGTCGCGCTCCATGCGTAGCCGTTCGTTCTCCTGGCGCAGCCGGGCGATCTCCGCAGCCTGGTCCGCCGACATCGGCGTCGCCTGCGTGGTGGGGCGCCACGCCGCCGATGTGGGCTCCTGCCGGACCTTGTCTACCCAGCGTCGCAGCACCGAATCGCGCAGACCGAATTCCTTGGCCACCGACGGGACCGAGCGACCGCTCGACATCACGAGCTCAACGGCTTGGCGCTTATAGTCCTCCGTGAATGACCGACGTTCACGACCTTGCATTCGACACCTCCTTGTCGCGCGGCGATCAGGATGGAAGAGCGCGTCAATCAAGGGTTCTTCCGCACATTTGGTGCAGCTTGAGCGATTGGGGTTGGATACGTTGCTCGGTCGTTCTCAGGCAGCCAGAAGGACGCGTCGACGCAATAGCGGGTAGCTTGCCCGGCCATACATTTGACGTTTGATGGCTTTGATCCTGCTAATCTGACCTTCGACTGGACTGGTTGTCCAGGAGGTCGTTATCGCCGCTCGAACCGCATCGATGTCGCGCGCGATGCCGTTGGCGAAGCTCTTCAGCTCGCTGTTGCCTGCTTGCGTGATCCATTCATCGAGCTCGGCGACGTCGCTACCGTTGAGAAGGGACACAAACCGCTTCGCCAAATCCGCCGCCGTTGCGAGTTCCGGAGCTTGCGCAAACAGGTGACCGAGGAACAGCCTGGCTTCAGCATCGATTTGATCCAGATCTTGGCTTAGATACCAAGCACAGCGACGGCGCGTGGGAGCTTTCCAGGTCGGGTGCGGTTGTGCTGCTCCTCCCGAGTCTGCATGTGCACGCCTGTCAGCGGCCCATCGCGCAACGGTCACCCGACTTCCAGTATAACCATATTGCTGAAGCTCCCGCCAAAGCTGCTGGCCCACCTGGCAGCCGGAGGCCCACCGCGCTTCGAGCCATGCCTCAAAGGGCGCGAGAAGATGCGAAGGTCTGTGAGGACGCGAGTGCTCCGGCTCGCCGCCGGCGGCCAGCCAGCGCTGAACGGTGCGCCTGTCGACGCCGAGCAGTTGGGCGATCCTGGATGTAGGGTAATCTTGATCGCGTAGGCGACAGATTTCATCCCATTGTTCGCATCGCGCAGCCTTTCGATCCGCCCGCAACTGTGCAAGGCCGGGCGGCCGCGTGGAACTGCCGGTCTTCGCTCGTTGCGCGGACGCCAGGATTTGCACGGCGGCGGCTACGTTGTGACGATGGCGGCCGACCGCGTGGCGCAGGGCCTCACCCAAACTGTTGAGCAGGTGCCAGCGGTCCGCCACCTGCACCGCGTCGGGCGCGCCGCAGCATGTGCCATCAGCATAAAGTCCCGCACGATCACGCGCGACGACCTTGATTCCCGGCCAGCGCTTCAGCCAGCTCGCAACACTGTCGGCGTTACGATCGGGAAGCAGATCAAGCACGCAATTGCGCTCCAGATCGCAGATGATCGTTCCATATCGCTGGCCACGACGCCAAGCCCAATCGTCGATGCCAACGACGGTCGGGGCAACGAAATCCGGCAAGGGAGCCGAGTGAATCATTCGGAGCAAGGTGTCGCCGCTGATCGGCATGGCCAGTTTGCGCGACAGGCGCGCGCCAGGCTCACCGCCGACCGCAAAGCCGATCGCCAGTTGGCTCTCGCCGAGGCGGGTTGTGCGTCTTGCTTTCGGCCGCACTGTTGCCGGTAGCCGCTCGGTGAATATCCGACGCGGGCATTGCGGATTCGCGCATCGAAACCGTCGCGCGTGAAGCCGGATTTCGACAACCCGACCCTGCCACGGCAGATCGGCTAAGCGTCGCACGTAATGGCTGTGGATGCGACCCGTCTGGCAGCCGCAACAGGGACAGAGCGAGACCGCTGACTTCGGCCGAGCCACGAGCACCACCCCATCCGCCCGCGGAAGGATCTGCACAATCGAAAGCTCGGGGGAAACCAGCGAGCGGAAGGCTTGGAGCAAGGCGAATCACGGGCGTCGACTGCGATTCCGACCTTATGCCCTTATTCGCACTGTCCGTGAATCCTGCACTCTGCACCAAATGTACAGAAGAACCCAATCAAGGAGAGAGAGTTTTGCCGGGCTCGTGACGTAGGGAGGGCGTAGCCCGACCGGAGTAACGAGCGGTGATCGCGGCCGGCAGGTTATGCAAGTGGTTCTTCCGCCAAGAGGAATCACTCGCTTGCCCGGCCGACACATCACAGATCACCAAATGAGGCTCTACATGAAGTACCGTCAGACCGATAGCCCGCCAGTGGCGGCGGCCAAGGCGTCGTTCAGTGCGTCGACCGGTTATCGGATCGAGAGAGATCCCCGACGTCCATCGCAAAAGAAAGCTCCTCGCGGCCGACGACGGCCGGATCCGTTGAGCGAGGTGTTCGAGACCGAGATCGTCCCGATCCTGAAGTCGGCACCTGGCTTACGCCCGGTGGCGGTCTTCGAGGAGATGCTCCGACGTCATCCGGATCTGGGCACCGGTATCCGTCGCACCCTGGAGCGTCGGATCCGCGCCTGGCGGGCGATCCACGGCGAGGAGCAGGAGGTGATCTTCCGCCAAACCCACGAGCCTGGCCAACTCGGCCTCTCCGACTTCACAGACATAGCGAGTCGGGTGTTACGATCGTGGGCGCACCCTTGGCTCATCGTCTCTATCACTTCCGTTTGGCCTATTGCGGGTTCGAGCACGCCCACGTCGTGCTTGGCGGCGAGAGCTTCGTTGCCCTGGCCGAAGGCCTGCAGAATGCTCTCTGGTCGCTCGGTGGGGCGCCGCGGGAGCATCGGACCGACAGCCTGTCGGCCGCATTCTGCAATCTCGATCGCGATGCACGGGACGATCTGACGCAGCGATACGAGGCCCTTTGTGCCCATTACGGCATGCGGCCTTCCCGCAACAATCGAGGCGTTGCCCACGAGAATGGCTCGATCGAAGGCCCCCACGGTCATCTCAAGGGAACAATCGCGGACGCCTTGCTGCTGCGCGGAACTGCCGACTTCGACGATCTTGCCACCTATCGCGGCTTCATCGACGAGATCGTCAGCCGCCGCAATGCCCGCAACGCCAAGCGGATCGATAGTGCGTGGTGTTGCAGGAGCTGCCTGATCGCCGCACCTCCGACTACGAAGAGGTGATCGTCCGCGTGACGTCGTCGGGCGGCTTCACCCTGCGCAAGGTGTTCTACACCGTGCCATCGCGCCTGATCGGCCACCGGCTGCGGGCGCGCCTCTACGACGATCACCTCGACGTGTTCGTCGGCGGCACGCATCTCCTTACCTTGCCGCGCGGGCGGCCGCATCCCAATGGCAAGTACGATCAGGTCGTCGATTATCGGCACGTGATCCATTCTCTGCGGCGCAAGCCAATGGCGCTTCTCAATCTGGTCTATCGGGACAGGCTGTTCCCGCGCGAGGGCTATCGGAGAACCTTCGACCGATTGCGCGAGCGATTACCGGACAAGAAGGCCTGCCGGATCATGGTCGATCTCCTCGCGCTCGCTCATGAGCGTGGCTGCGAGGCCGAACTCGCCGATCAGCTCACAGCCGACCTCGACGCCGGCCGAATTACGCCGGCATTTTGCTTTGCCCATGGGCGGCGGGGCTTCCTCGAGCTGGCTGATGTCGAGAAAAATGCTCGGGAAGGTAAGAAGGGCAAACCGGTCTCTCCGATCGCGCCGGAGGTGGTCGGCGCCTCGATGCGTTGTTTGAGATCGAGCGCGACATGAACGGCCGCGGCGCCGACGAGCGGCGCGCCGTGCGCCAGGAAAGGAGCAAGCCACCTCTCGAGGACGTGTACGCCTGGTTGCTGCGTGCGCGCGAAACCCTCTCGCGCTCCTCCGAGGTCCTGAAGGTCCTGAAGCCGATCAACTACATGCTCGGGCGCTGGGACGACTTCGCCCGCTTCCTCGACGATGGCAGGATCTGCTTGACCAATAATTGCGCCGAGCGCGCATTGAGAGGCATCGCGGTGGGAGGGCGCAACTGGACCTTCGCCGGCAGCCAGCGTGGCGCCGACCGTGCCGCCATCATGCTGACGATGATCACGACCTGTCGCCTCAATGACGTCGATCCCAAGGCTTGGCTCGCCGACGTGCTCGCCCGTATCCGCCGATCTTCCCGCGTCGCGTCTGCACGAATTGCCGCCCTGGGAATGGAAGCTCCTGCGCCAAGCCGAAAGCCCGCCGATCAACAGGCCGCCTCACCTTCACTCAACGCCATCATGGGGCACGTCGTGCCCACGCGCATGCGTCAATCAGGCGGTCTTCGTCGTATGCGTACTGGCGACGCCGATCCGCATCCTTAGTGTCTGCATTTCTATGCGTGATGTAGCTCAGCTTGTAGACGAGGGGTCGTTGCCGGACATCCAGCAACGTCAACCATGCCCTGCTGCTGCCCCTCCTGCTGCACAAGTGCCACGATTAGGACCGTCAGCCGCTTGGAACCGCCGCAAGCGGCCGTTACGCCTTCGCCAAGATTTCAGCGGCCGCCGACGCGCTGCGCCAATGTTGGATGCTCGTCCGCGACGCAAGCACACGCTGGTTCACCGCGGACGTGAGAGATCATACAGGTTGCGGCTTGGCTCCAACGGGCTAGCGCTGGTGTCCGGTCAAACGGGGAGGCAGTTCGCAGGCAAGGATACTGATTATTCCGATCCGGCATTGATCTCAGCAAAATTGGTATTGGCCTTGCTGGAGGTGCTTCGTTCACAATCCATCAGGTGAGAAAGGTAAAGGAGCCGACGTACAGTTGTTGGATCAGCTGCAAGTCGCTGATCCCGCTTGCAAGGGCGCTTTGGTCTGAGCAACTGAACACTATCGAAGGGCCAGCAGAGCATCGAGCTTTTCATAGCCCCGCTATTCTGGCGCTTTCCCTCTAGCAGCTTCAGTGGCCGGTCGCGCGCAAAGTCGCTTTATGCCCGACGAGCCCTCTAAGAGAGACGATCTACCTGACGTTCAGGATTGTGCCGAGATGGCTGACCTCTACGGCGACCTAGTGGACAAAAGAGTTTTATCTATCGAAGTGCATCGCACGGGTGAGGCGGATTAATGGTTCAAGAAGCAGCCACGTACAAGAATGTCGAATTCTCTACTTATCTGTGGTCTAGAGCGTACGCTGCGCTGCAGATGGTAACGTTGAGAGAAAAAGGCGTCGAAGGCATTGAGCGCCTCAAGTACAATTTCATGAATGGGCACGGAAAGAAGCATTTTCTTGCGGGACTCGATAAACTTGGTATTCGGAACGATCCGCCAGCGGTGGCGGCAGCCAAATATCACTACATGGGGAACGATCTTATCGGCGATGTCCCGATGGAGTATATCCGGGAAACAGATCGCAAAGTCTGGATTCGCTATCTAGCTCCGGCTTGGGCCTATCCGGGATCGGGTCTTCTGGCATGCCCCGCATCTGCGCAACTCTCGGCGTTTCAAGCTTGGCATCGGAACAACGGCACGTGGCTCGGATGCCCAAGGCTCGCTTATGTTTGCACGAAGCTTTATCAGTATGGCGAGCCCTATGACGAAGGATACTTCATCGAGCATGAAGCGAATGTGCCATTTGAACGGGCGTTCAGGTTTGAACCTGTAGTAACGTCGCCAGCATTTGATAGGGAGGCAGCGCCTAAACTTGATCCGGCAGTGTGGCCGGAAACTCGGTTGCTCAAGGCTCGTCGCCGTTATGCGGAGAGTTATGCAGCAGCCCCGGCGCAAGTGCTCATTGAACTCTACGGCGTCCCTTGTGCGTCATATATGGTTGAGCAGGCGATGCTAGGGTTGGGCACGCAGTATGCGCGAGCGATCGCGGATCGAATGGGAGTTTCAGAGTGGACCGCGAGCGGGATCGCTAGGATGTTCGTCAAGATCCTACATACAATTGGCGATGAGGCGGAGCTTGCGAAGAGCGGCGACACATATGAGATCACGCGATCCACATTTTCGCCCCTTCATGAGAACGAAATTGACGAGATCTTCGACGCGTATCTCGCCATGTTTACCGGCATCCTGAAGGTGTTAACCGCTCACGTTAAGCTTGTTTGGTCCGTCGAGAAAAAGAACGGCCAGCGAATTGAAATCTGGTGCTTGACCGATTCAGCCCAGCGGCTTTTCTAACGAATAGGTTCTGCCAAACAGGCGCTGTGATCGAAATTGCCATTGGCGAGGTGATCGTGCGCGCCGGTGGACGTCGACGAAGGCGCAGCTGCAGCGGGTGATCCGGGCGTCCGTTCGGCATGATCCCGTCCGGCGCGGAGGTGTTCCTGGCCAGCCATCCAGTCGACTTCCGCAAGGGTATCGATGGGCTTGTTGCGCTGGTGCGCGATGCGGGCTCAGATCCGTTCGACGGTGCGCTTTACGTGTTCCGGGCGAAAAGGGCCGACCGAATAAAGATCGTATGGTAGGATGGCTCCGGCGTGTGCCTCTATTTAAAACGGCTTGAGAAGGCTCTGCTGGCCGCGGATCGGACATCATCGGGTGCAGCTGAATGCTGCGCAGTTGATGGCCCCGGTCGATGGGATGCTGGAAGCGGGTCCGGACCGCGGCGGTCAAGCCGCCGGAGATTGTTGGGTAAAGCACTGCGGCGAAGTGAATCAGTGAGCTGAAGGGCAGGAGAACCGGGGCAAAATGTGCTCTGGTCGGGTCAATGGCGCTGCCCGATCTCAGCCTCCCGAATGACGTAGAGACGCTGAAGGCCATGGTTCTGCCATGGCCGGGAAAGCGGCCCGCGCCGATGCTCTGGCGTGCGAAGTCGCCGATCTCAAGGCCCGCGACGCCGATGCGGGCATCGAACTCCTGAAGGCCTTCGACCGTGCCCGGTTCGGCCGACGATCGGAAAAGCTCGGCTCGGCGAACGGCGACGATGAACAGCAGGCCTTTGTCCTTCGAGGAGATCGAGACCGGCATCGCTGCGATCAGGGCCCAGGTCAGCAAGGGCCGTGCGCAGGCGCATGGCAAGCGTGCACCGCGTCGGCGCAAGGGCTTTGCGCCCCATCTGGAATGGATCGAAACTGTCATTGAGCCGCAAGAGCTGGCTGAGCATGCCGGCAAGCAGAAGGTGCTGATCGGCGAGGATGTATCGGAGCGTCTGGAATGCGGTGCCGGCGAAGTTCCGTGTGATCGTCACGCGCCGTCCCAGGTATGCCTTCAAGAACGCGGGCGGCGTCATCCCGCCGGCCCCGGCCCACCTCATCGAAGGAGGCATTCCGACGGCGCTTCTGGCCCAGATCGCCGTCGCCAAATATGCCGATGGCCTGCCGCTCTACCGGCAGGAGGCTATCTACGCCCGCGATAAGTCGAGCTCGACCGCCAGCTGATGGCGCAATATGGATGGGCAAGCTCGGCGCTTCGAGCTCGAGATCATGGCCGACTACGTCTTCAGCGAGGTCAAGAAGGCCGAACGGGTCTTTGCCGACGAAACCACCTTGCCGACGCTCGCTCCTCGCTCCCGGCTCCGGATCGACAAAGACGGCCTACTTATGGGCTTATGCCCAAGATGGCCGAACCTTTAGCCGCAACGGTCCGCCAATGGTGGCTTATCGCTTCGAAGACAGCCGCGCCGGCGAATACGCGGTCTGGCATCTCAATGGTTATCGCAGGCATCCTGCAGGTGGATGGCTATGCCTCCTGTAACAATCTCGCGCGATCCGATCGCGGCAATGATGGCATCACATTGGCTGGCCGCTGGTCACACTGCAGACGCAAGTTCTACGAGCTGCATGTTGCGGGGAACTCGGAAGTGGCAACGGCGGCGGTCGAACGGATGGCGAAGCTCTGGCAGGTCGAGAAAACCGTGCGCGCTCAAAGCCCCGACGCTCGCGTCGCCGCGCGCCAGCAAGCCTCCGCGGCGATCGTCGCAGATCTCTTCGATCTCTGGCAGCAGACCATGCGGCGGATCTCCGGCAAATCAAAACTCGCTGAAGCGATCCGCTATGCCGTCTCGCGCCGTGCCTCTTCGAACGCTTCCTGACCGATGGTCGCATCGAGCTCGACTCCAACGTCGTCGAACGCGCCATCAGGCCACTAACAATCACGAGAAAGAATAGCCTCTTCGCCGGCAGCGGACGAACCTAGGTGTGCGCGTTCCAGGCGATCGTGATCACCGATTCCAGGCCATCGTGATCACCCATTCCAGAGCATCGTGATCACCATTTCCAGCCGATCGTGATAACTATTTCCAGTGATCGCGATCGGGGGCAAGCAGGAGGCGCGCACTGCTGACAGTCTGCAACCCGGGTAGCTTGGTCTTTTGCCTAACCGCAGAGGATCGAGATGCCGACCGAGAGACTGTCCATGCGCCACATTCGCGAAGTTCTACGCCTGCACTACAGCGTCGGCATGTCGCAACGCGCCGTTGCCCGCAGCCTCTGTCTGGCCCAGGGCACGGTCAGCAAGTACGTGAACCGAGCCCGCCGCGCCAGCCTGACTTGGCCGTTGCCGCCGGAGCTGGATGACGACGTTCGGCTCGAGAACCGCCTGTTTCCGCCGCCGTCTGATCGGCCTAGCGAGGAGCGTCCGCATCCGAACTGGGCGCTCGTGCATCGCGAGCTGCGGCGCCCGAACGTCACGCTGAGTACGCATCCGACGGGGGCCGTCTTGCGTGCCGGGTGGTAATTCGCGAAGCGTGTGACCTTAAGTCTAGCTTTAAGGTCATCAGGCGATGCGGGTCGAGGTTTTGGGCGGGCTGGAGCGGCGGCGGCGCTGGTCGCAGGACGACAAGGCACGGATTGTCGAGGAGACGTTGGCGCCGGGCGCGAAGGTGACTGAGGTTGCGCGTCGCAACGGAGTAGCGGCCAGCCTGGTGTTTACCTGGCGTCGACAAGCACGGACATCGGAACAAGTTGTACCATCTTTTACGCCGGTGCAGATCGCTGCCGTAGCGGCATCGGCTGAGGAAACTCCGAAGCTTTTGCCTACGGTTGATGGCCGAGTTCGCTCCGTGGCAGCCGCGCGTACTGGATTGATAGAGATCGATCTCGGCAACCGACGGTGCATCCGGGTGGATGCGCACGTCGATCCGGAGGCGCTGGCGCGGGTCCTCGATGTGCTTGGACGCCGATGATTGCGATACCGGGGAATGTGCGAGTGTGGCTCGCGACAGGCTACACGGATATGCGCAGAGGCTTTCCGTCGCTGGCACTCCAAGTGCAGGAGGTGCTGCACAAAGACCCGCTCAGCGGTCATCTGTTCGTCTTCCGCGGTCGCCGCAGCGATCTTGTGAAGGCGATCTGGCACGATGGCCAGGGAGCCTGCTTGTTCACAAAAAGACTCGAGAGAGGAAAGTTCATCTGGCCATCGGTTGCCGGTGAATCGGTAACGATCTCGCCGGCGCAGTTGAGCTATCTGCTGTCCGGGATCGATTGGCGTAACCGTGTGTCCAGCAAAGGCTGGCGTGTCCAGTGGGAGGCAATCCCACCAGGGTAAAAGTCAGAGCCCTGTAGTTTGGATAGCAGAGAGGGAAACCGAATTTTTGAAGCCTATCGACAAGGTCTCCGGAAAGGGAGATCACGAGTCATCGGGCCGTATCGAGAGAGAACGCGTTGTGGCCTCGAAAAAGTCAGCAACCCGAAGGCCGAGCCCGCGGTTTCAAGGCGAAGGCAGCATAGACAGCCGAAATCTGACCGATGCGGCTGTTCACTTCGGCGGGGTGGAAGCGACAGCACGATGACAAGGACATGCTGAGCAACTGGAGAAGCCCTCCTCGTCCCCGGCGAGAAATTGTCGGAGCAAGGTAGGCTGTATAACCGGCGACACCGGGAAAGCGGCCGAAGACGAGAGGGTGGCGGCCGGGTCCGCAGTAGCTGTGAAGCGGAGTAACCCCCGTGGAGCGAAGGGGCCCTGCCATTTGTGACGTCTCTAACGTAAGGAAGGCAAGGACGAGATGACAAAGGCGTCCATTGATTTGCAGGACCTGAGGAGGAGACTATACGTCAAGGCGAAGGCTGAACCGTCCTGGCGTTTCTGGGGTCTATACGTTCACGTCTGCAAAGTGGAAACGCTACGCGCGGCGTATGAGATGGCCAAAGAAAACGACGGCGCTCCGGGAATAGACGGGGTGACCTTCGAGGCCATTGAAGCGCTAGGCGTAGACGCTCTGCTTGAGCAGTTGCGGGACGAACTGACCGGGCATACCTATCGGCCACTTCCGGCACGGAAACAGGAAATACCGAAGGATGGGAATAAAGTTCGCATCCTCTCGATTCCGGCGGTCCGTGATCGGGTGGTTCAAGGTGCGCTCAAGCTCATACTCGAACCTGTCTTCGAGGCGGATTTCCAACCGGGATCGTTTGGGTATCGGCCTAAGCGGACAGCGCATGATGCGATCAAGCGAGTGACAGATGCAATAGCTCAAAGGAAGACGCGCGTTCTCGATTTTGATTTGCGAGCCTATTTCGACAACGTCCGGCATGACCGGCTATTGGCGAAGGTGGCGCAGCGGATCAACGACGCGGACGTCATGCATCTCCTAAAAGTTATGCTGAAAGCCGCTGGCAAGAAGGGAGTTCCGCAAGGCGGTGTGCTTTCGCCCTTGCTCAGTAATCTTTACCTCAACGAGGTTGACAAGATGCTGGAGCGAGCGCGAGAAGTCACACGGAGCGGCAAGTACATCAATGTCGAATACGCGCGTTTCGCGGACGATCGTGCGCCACGACGGCGCGGAGGAGGTGTGATGTAGAGCACCTTTGAGCAGCCTTGCTGCACAGAAGATGGGGGTCGGCCCCTCGAACTCGGGTTGCAGGATCAGGGTTCAAACCACCGGCTGCTGCTTCGGCCCAATGGTCGAGGTGGTGAGCGAGACCGGAAAAGGCAGAGCAAGACTCTGTCAGGTAAGGATCGAGGAGACGAGCGCAAGCGAACCACCGATGAACTGTCGAAAGCGTAGGGAAGACGTCAAAACCAAGGGGTAGTCGTTATCTTGGGATCAGTCTGAGCGATACCTGTTTACGGCTCAGGCGGCGTCCGGCAGGCGAGGTGGCGTGACCTCGGTTCAGGCTTCTGTGCGGAACGTGGGAACCTGTATCGCGATGCCAAGGGAATGGTTCAAGTGGAAGCCCCACAAGAGTCTGAGTACCAATGCGCGATGCAGGGACGGAGCCGTGTGTAGTAGTGACGAAGGCACTGTAATGGTGGCGGAGCGAAGGCACGGCACTGTCCCGCTTGATTGGAAGAACAACCGGAAACGGGAGGACTCTTTTGCGTCAAGCAAAGCCGTATGACATCCCCAAGCGCTGGGTTTGGGAGGCGTACAAACGGGTTAAAGCAAATCGGGGCGCAGCCGGTGTGGACGAGCAGTCGATCGAGGTGTTCGAGGCAGACTTGCAGAGCAATCTGTACAAGCTCTGGAATCGAATGTCTTCGGGCAGCTACTTTCCACCGCCGGTCAAGCGTGTGCAGATCGACAAACGCGACGGCGGGAAGAGGCCGCTAGGAATTCCTACGGTGTCGGATCGCGTTGCTCAGGCGGTCGTCAAAGGATATCTGGAGCCGGATTTGGAGAAACACTTTCATCCAGACTCGTTCGGATATCGACCCGGAAAATCGGCGCTCGATGCCGTTGGGGTTGCTCGCCAGCGATGCTGGCGGCATCCCTTCGTGCTCGATCTCGACATTCGGGCCTATTTTGACTCGATATCGCATGAACTTTTGCTCAAGGCGATTCGGAAGCACACGGACTGCGCCTGGGTGTTGTTGTACATTGAACGGTGGCTTAAAGCTCCCGTTCAACTGGAAGACGGCACCCTTGAACCCCGAGAGAAGGGCACGCCGCAGGGCTCGGTGGTATCACCGCTGATGGCGAATCTCTTTCTCCACTATACGTTCGACATGTGGATGCGAAGAAATCATCCGAGCATCCCGTTCGAGCGTTATGCCGATGATATTCTCTGCCATTGCGACAGTGAGCGGCAGGCACAAGAACTGAAGGAGGCGCTTGCGAAGCGCTTTGCCGAATGCGGACTGGAGCTTCATCCGAACAAGACGAAGGTAGTCTATTGTAAGGATGACGACCGGCGAGGTGATTATCCTGAACAGAAATTCGACTTTTTGGGTTACACGTTCCGTGCCCGTCGGTCGAAGAATCGTTGGGGAAAGCACTTCGTCAACTTCAGCCCCGGTGTCAGCAATGCCGCGACGAAGGCAATCCGACAGGAAATCCGTGCCTGGCAACTACGCTGCCGGGTGGATAAGAGGATCGACGACCTGGCGAGGATGTTCAACCCGATCATTCGAGGCTGGATGAACTACTATGGTCGGTACTACAAGTCGGCGCTTTATCCGACACTACGCCATCTCGACCGATGTCTCGCGCGATGGGCGATGTCGAAATACAAACGTCTGCGGCGACATCGAAGACGGGCAGAGCACTGGGTACGGGACATTGCGTGCCGCACGCCCACGCTGTTGGCCCATTGGCCGATGCTGCACAAGACGGCGGCTGGACGGTAAGAGCCGGATGAGCGGAGACGTTCACGTCCGGATCTGTGAGCGCCTGGGGGTGAAACTCCCCCGGGCGACTCGACTGGTGGTCTTGATCGACGCCCACAAACGTCATGACTGGCTGATTGGTGCTGTGACCAAGCGACTCCGAGAGGAGTTCGACAAGCTGCAGGTTGAAATCAATGATGAGAAGAGCCGCATAGTCGATCTAGGGCGAGGCAAGAGCTTCGGCTTTCTGGGTTTTGACTTTCGCTACATCCGCAGCTTGCGGGGAGCGATGCGGCCGCACTACACGCCCAAGCTGAAGAAGCGAACGGCGCTACTGCGGGATCTGAAGGAAGTATTTCGTCGGCACCGATCGCAACCGATTGGCAGGGTCATCAACCTGATCAATCCGAAGCTCCGGGGCTGGGTGAACTACTTTTCGGCTGGACACTCTGGCAGGTGTTTCAGCTACATCAGAGATTGGGTGGAGAAGAAGGTCAGGCGCCATCTGGCGCGGGCACGGCAACGAAAGGGCTTCGGCTGGGAGCAGTGGAGTAAATCATGGCTGTACGATACCCTGAAGCTGTTCAACGACTACCGGGTAAAACACGGCTGACGAAAGCTGCCCAGCGTGATAGGTCCCATAAACCTTGATGCGAAGCGAATGGGGGCGCGTAGTGCGGGAAATCCGCATGCTGCGTGCGATGAGGCGGGGGCTGGAAACGTACACATCCAAGGCTCTTGGATGTGCGGCGCGCCAGTCCTCGACCCTACCTCAAGAAACCCATCGGCCGACGCGGGTCGGATAGCCGCTTTTGCAGTTTGAATCTGCTGCTTGATCTGATTCAATGGCTTCATGATATCGAAGCCGGACGATCTTCCATCGGACCTCGTCAGTGCCTTGGCGGCGCTGCAGGCCGAGCGTGAGGCACGGCTGCGAGCTGAGGCGGTGGCTGCCAACTGGCAGGCGCAAGCCGCGAATGCGCAGGCGCAACTGTCGGATACCGAGGCGCTGATCGCGCATCTCGAGTTGCGCATCGAGAAGCTGAAACGCGAACTGTACGGGCAACGCTCCGAACGCACGGCACGGCTGCTCGAGCAGCTGGAGCTGGAGCTGGAAGAGCTCGTCACCACAGCGAGCGAGGATGAGCTTGCCGCGCAGGCCGCAGCGGCGAAGACCCAGAACGTCCGCCCCTTCATGCGCAAGCGGCCGGTGCGCAAGCCGTGGCCGGACGACATCGAACGCGAGCGCGTCGTTATCGAGGCCCCGAAGAGCTGTGCCTGCTGCGGCGGATCGCGTTTAGCGAAGCTGGGCGAGGATGTAACCGAGACGCTGGAGGAGATCCCGCGGCGCTTCAAGCTGATCGAGACGGTACGGGAGAAGTTTACCTGCCGCGATTGCGAGAAGATCAGCCAGCCGCCGGCGCCGTTCCATGCCACGCCGCGTGGCTTCATCGGCCCACAATTGCTGGCGACGATGCTGTTCGACACGTTCGGCATGCATATCCCGCTCAACCGCCAGAGTGCGCGCTTCAAGGCCGAGGGGATCGACCTGCCGTTGTCGACGCTGGCCGACCAGGTCGGCCACGGGACCTTCGCCGTCACGCCGCTCTTCCACTTGATCGAACGCCATGTGCTCGCGGCCGAGCGCCTTCATGGCGATGACACCACCATCCGCATCCTGGCGAAGGGCAAGTGCACGACCGGGCGGATCTGGACTTATGTGCGGGATGACCGGCCCTTCGCCGGGCCTGCGCCGCCGGCGGCGGTCTATTACGCCTCGAGCGACCGACGGGGCGAGCACCCCCAGAAGCATCTGGCCGCCTTCACGGGCATCCTGCAGTGCGACTGTTACAGCGGCTTCGAGCCGCTGTTCGACCCGCAGCGGAAAGAGCAGCCGATGACGCCGGCGTTTTGCTTTGCCCATGCGCGGCGGGGCTTCTTCGAGCTGGCTGACATCGAGAAAAATGCCCGGGAAGGTAAGAAGGGCAGGCCGGTCTCTCCGATCGCGCTGGAGGCGGTCAGACACCTCGATGCGTTGTTCGAGATCGAGCGCGCCATCAACGGCCGCAGCGCCGACGAGCGGCGCGCCGTGCGCCAGGAAAAGAGCAAGCCGCTTCTCGAGGACATGCACGCTTGGCTGCTGCGTGAGCGCGAAACCCTCTCGCGCTCCTCCGAGGTCCTGAAGCCGATCAACTACATGCTCAGGCGCTGGGACGACTTCGGCCGCTTCCTCGACGATGGCGGGATCTGCTTGACCAACAATTGCGCTGAGCGCGCATTGAGAGGCATCGCCTTGGGAAGGCGCAACTGGACCTTCGCTGGTAGCCAGCGTGGCGCCGACCGTGCCGCCATCATGCTGACGATGATCACGACCTGTCGCCTCAACGACGTCGATCCCAAGGCCTGGCTCGCCGAGGTCCTCGCCCGGATCGCCGATCTTCCCGCGTCGCGCCTGCACGAACTGCTGCCCTGGGAATGGAAGCTCCTGCGCCAGGCCGATAAACCTGCCGGTCAGCAGGCCGCCTGACCATCACCCAACCGATCATAGAGCTCACTGTGTCCGCGCGCATGCGTCAATCAGGCGGTCTTCGTCAGGCGGTCTTCGTCGTATGCGTACCACGCTGATGCTGTTGTGGGAGGAGTATTGCGACGCAAACTCCGACAGCTTCAGCTATGCGTGGTTCTGCGAACGTTACAGAGAATGGGCCGGCCGTCTCAAGCCGACCCTGCGCCAGGTTCATGTCGCCGGCGAGAAGCTGTTCGTCGACTATTCCGGCCACACCATGGAGGTGGTGGACGGGCTCAGCGGCGAGGTTCGCAGCGTGCAGATCTTCGTCGCCGTGCTCGGCGCCTCGAACTACACCTACGCTGAGGCCAGCCTCACACAGAGCCTGCCGGACTGGATCGCCTCGCACGTCCGGGCCTTTTGCTTTTTCGGCGGCACGGCCCGGCAGACGGTCAGCGACAATCTGAAGGCCGGTATCACCCGGGCCTGCTTTCACGAGCCGATGGTCAACCGGACCTATGCCGATCTCGCCCGCCATTACCGTACCGCCATCGTACCGGCACGGCCGTATCGGCCGCGCGACAAAGCCAAGGTCGAGGTCGGCGTCCAAATCGTGGGGCGATGGATCCTGGCACGCCTGCGCAACCGCCGCTTCTTCTCGCTCGCCGCCCTCAACCAAGCGATCCACGCGCTCCTTGTCGAGCTGAACGATCGACCTTTGCGCAGCTGGGGACGAAGTCGGCGCGACCTGTTCGAGGAGCTCGATTGCCCGTCGCTGACCCCATTGCCGGATGAGCCGTACGAGTATGCCGAGTGGAAGCGCTGCCGGGTCAACCTCGATTATCACGTCGAGATCGCCAAGCATTACTACAGCGTTCCTCACAACCTCGTGCATCAGGAGGTCGAGAGTCGCATCACCCAAAAGACCGTTGAGATTTTCGTCCGCGGCAAGCGAGTGGCGTCGCATCTGCGCAGCACCTTGCCGCATCGCCCGACGACGATTCCCGACCATATGCCGAGCTCACATCGCCGCTATCGCGACTGGACCATGAGCGCATTCGTTCCGAAGCCGCCAAGGTCGGTCCCGATGTCGAGACGCTGATCGACGTCATCCTACGGTCGCGGCCGCATCCGGAACAGGGCTTCCGCTCGGCGATCGGCATTCTCGGATTGGTCAAGCGCTACGGCCAGGAACGTGTCGACGCCGCCTGCGCCCGGGCGCTGCTGCTCAACGCCCGCTCGTACAAATCGGTCGCTGCCATCCTCAAGAACGGCACCGACAGAACCGCTCCTCCCGCCGAGGAGGCGCCCATCCTCTTCCGCGCCAACATCCGTGGCCGCAGCTACTACAATTGATCAGGAGAGACAGCATGCTCGTTCACCCCACCGTCGATCGCTTGCGCGCCCTCGGCCTTGCCGCCATGGCCGATACCTTCGTCGAACTGCAAAACAATCCCGAGGCGGCCGAGATGCCGCACGCCGATTGGCTCGGCCTCCTTGTCGATCGCGAGGTCACCGCCCGCGACAACCGCCGCCTCACGCGCCGCCTGACCAGTGCCAAGCTCCGCCAGGCTGCCACCGTCGAGAACGTCGACTATCGCACCGCCCGTGGTCTCGATCGTTCGCTCTTCCAGAACCTCGGCACCTGCCAATGGATCCGCGATGCCAACCACCTGGTCATTGTCGGCCCAACCGGCACCGGCAAGTCCTGGCTTGCCTGCGCGCTCGGCAACAAGGCCTGCCGCGACGGCTTCTCCGTCCTCTACAAGCGAACATCCCGCCTGTTCGCCGATCTCGCCCAGGCGCGCGGCGAAGGCCGCTTGGCGCGCCTGATCGCAACCCTGGAACGCGTCAATCTCCTCATCCTCGACGACTGGGGACCCGAACCGCTCACCGCCGACCAGCGCCGCGATCTGCTCGAGATTGTCGATGATCGTTACGACAAGGGATCCTTGTTGATCACAAGTCAGGTCCCCTTGTCGCAATGGCATGATGTCATTGCC